>NZ_CP109009.1:2492500-4985000 GCF_036226685.1 Streptomyces sp. NBC_00690 | reverse complement strand
CCTACGCGCGTACTCATCGGCCGCCGCCTCGGCGGCCTTTTTGTTGCTCTCCCCAGGAGCCGGCCGCCAGCGCTGCGGCCACGGCAGGAGAGGGACAACGGTGACCAAGCGAATCTTCAGCGGCATCAAGCCCACGGGGCACCTGACGCTGGGCAACTATCTCGGAGCGCTGCGCCGCTGGGTCGAAGTCGACCAGCACCAGTCGGACGCGCTGTTCAGCGTGGTCGATCTGCATGCGCTGACCGTGGACCACGACCCGGGACGCGTGCGCAGGCTCAGCCGACAGGCGGCGACGCTCATGCTGGCCGCCGGGCTCGACCCAGAACTGTGCACCGTGTTCGTCCAAAGTCACGTGGCGGAGCACACCCGGCTCTCCTATCTATTGGAGTGCACGGCGACCGACGGTGAGTTGCGGCGCATGATCCAGTACAAGGAGAAGGGGGCACGGGCTCGGGCCGCCGGGGAGAGTGTCCGGCTGTCCCTGCTGACCTATCCGGTGCTGATGGCGGCGGACATCCTCGCCTACGGGACCGATGAAGTGCCGGTCGGCGAGGACCAGACGCAGCACGTTGAGCTCAGCCGGGATCTAGCCGTGCGGTTCAACCAGCGGTACGGGCACACCTTCACGGTGCCGAAGGCCACCCATCCGTCCGTGGCCGCTCGGGTCATGGACCTTCAGGACCCGCTGTCGAAGATGGGGAAGTCCCACGCTGCAACGGCTGGCATCGTCTATCTGCTGGACGACGCGGACATGGTGCGCAAGAAGATCATGCGTGCGGTCACGGACAGCGGTCGCGAGGTCGAGTACGACCGCGAGCGAAGCCCCGGCATCGCAAATCTGCTGGAGATCCTCGCCTCCTGTTGCCAAGGGAACCCAGAAGCCTTGGCCGGTGTATATGAGTCGTACGGAGCGTTGAAGCGGGACACGGCCGAAGCCGTGGTGGAGCTGCTGAGGCCGGTGCAGGAGCGTCACGCGGAACTTGCGGCGGACGGGGGGCATGTCGATGAAGTGTTGAAGCGCGGTGCCGAGAGGGCCAGGGCCATGGCCCGCCCGAGAGTCGATGCCGCCTACGCGGCGATGGGACTGCTCCCCGGCGCCTGAGTCAGAGGGTCGGTGGCACCAGCAGCCTCGTCAAGGCTGATCCGCGTGGCCCACCGCCGAGGCGTCGCGGCGGTGGGTGCACGGGTCAGCCGTTGCCGGAGGCCAGCTCTCGGCTGCGGTCACGGGCAGCCTCAAGCGCGGCGATGAGTGCGGCGCGGACACCGTGGTTCTCCAGTTCACGGATGGCGCTGATGGTGGTGCCCGCGGGGGAGGTGACGGCTTCACGGAGCTTTACGGGGTGCTCACCGCTGTCGCGGAGCATGACCGCGGCTCCGATGGCGGCCTGGACGATCAGGTCGTGGGCCTGCGAGCGCGGTAGGCCGAGGAGGATTCCGGCGTCGGTCATGGCCTCAACGAGGAAGTAGAAGTACGCGGGCCCGGAGCCCGACAGGGCGGTGGCCGCGTCCTGCTGGGATTCGGGAACCCTCAGGGTCTTGCCGACTCCGCCGAAGATCGCTTCGGTGTGCGCGAGGTGATCGGGGGTGGCATGGCTACCGGCCGAGATCACGGACATGCCCTCGTCGACGAGGACCGGGGTGTTGGGCATGACACGGACGACAGGAGCTCCCGGTGACAGGCGCTCCTCGATGAAGGAGGTGGGAATTCCCGCAGCCGCGCTGATGGTCAGGCGGTCGGTGGTGACGTGCGGGGCGAGTTCGTCGAGGAGCTTGCCCATGTCCTGGGGCTTGACGGCCAGGATGAGGGTGTCGGCCCGCTTGGCGGCCTCTGCATTGGTGACGGGTTCGACCCCGTAGCGGGTGTGGAGTTCCGTTGCGCGATCCGAGCGACGGGTGGTGACCAGAAGGTCGGAAGGCCGCCATCCGGCTCGGATCATCCCGCTCAGCAGGGCCTCGCCGATCTTGCCTGTGCCGAGGACTGCGACTGTCTGGGTCATGGGCTGTGTTCACCTCGCCGATGGGGGTTCGTGCTGCTCATACTCGCATTGGCGCCGCGGTGGCGCCGTGACGTCCACAGGGCGGTACGGCTGAGGGTGTTGATGGCTCCTGTGGAACCTGATGGCCCGAGGGAGGCTCCTACGGCGCGTGACGGAGGACGAGTTCGACGCCCTGTACGCAACCGCGTTCCCCAGGCTGGTGGGACAACTGACCGCGTTGACGGGTGATCACGGTGAGGCGCAGGACGTGGTTCAGGAGGCGTTCGTCCGGGCCTGGTGTCGTCGTGCGTCCGTCCTGGCGGACAGGGCTCCCGAGGCATGGGTCAGGACGGTGGCGGTGCGGCTCGCGGTGAGCCGCTGGCGTAGGGCGAGGAGATGGCGCGAGCTGGTCTGCGGCCACGGCGCGGCGGAGCGGGTGCTGGAGCCGGGGCTGGAGCATCTGGTGATCGTCCAGGCCCTGCGGCAGTTACCGGAGGCTCAGCGCAGGGCCGTGGTGCTGCACCATCTGTGCGATCTGACCGTGGAGCAGGTCGCACAGGAGACGGGCTCGCCGACGGGGACGGTCAAGGCCCGGTTGTCTCGGGGGCGGGCCGCTCTCGCGAAGCTGCTCCCGCCCGGCGGCACCGTCTCCGTGGGCTGATCGTCCTGTCAGAAGTGAAGGAGGAAACGATCGGAAGGAAATGCCAAGGATCGAAGGGGATGGGGGTGGGGTGCGGTCCAAGGGGAGGGTCGGGGCTTCCTGGCCGGTGGCTGTCGCGGCCGTGATGGCTGTGTCGGCTGTGTTTGCTGTCGCGCCCGGTCAGGCCGTGCGGCGACGCAGGGTGGCGGCGCCGAGACCGAGGACCAGGACGGCGCAGCCCCCGACCACAAGGACGTCCCGGACGAAGGCACCGGTGGGGTCGGGATGGCGGAGGACCTCGGTCATGGCGTCGACGGCGTACGACATGGGCAGTGCGTTGGAGATGGTCTCCAGGATGGGCTGCATGTTCTCGCGGGGGGTGAACAGACCGCAGAGGAGGAGTTGGGGGAAGATCACGGCCGGCATGAACTGGACCGCCTGGAACTCCGAGGTGGCGAAGGCGGAGACGAAGAGACCGAGCGCCGTGCCCAGCAGTGCGTCCAGGAGGGCGACGAGCAGGAGCAGCCAGGGGGAGCCGACGACGTCAAGGCCGAGAGCCCAGAGTGCGAGGCCGGTGGCCAGGAGGGACTGGGCGATGGCGATGACACCGAAGGCCAGGGCGTAGCCGGTGATCAGGTCGCCCTTGCCGAGGGGCATGGCGAGCAGGCGTTCCAGGGTGCCCGACGTGCGTTCGCGCAGGGTGGCGATGGAGGTCACCAGGAACATCGTGATCAGCGGGAAGATCCCGAGGAGTGCGGCGCCGATGGAGTCGAAGGTGCGGGGGCTGGCGTCGAAGACATAGCGCAGGAGGAACAGCATCACGCAGGGGACGAGGACCATCAGGGCGATGGACCTTCGGTCGTGGCGCAGTTGACGTAGTACCCGGGCCGCGGTGGCGAGGGTGCGGGAGATGCTCATCGGGCGTTCTCCTGACCGGTTCGGGTCGACTCTTCGGTCACGGTCGACTCTTCAGTTGCGGTCGGCTTTTCGGGCTGGGTGCCGGGATCTGGGGACGCTGCCGTGGTGCCCCCGGGTGGGTGGTGCGGCGGGAGGCCCGGGTCGGGAGCGGGGCGGGTGCCGGTCGCGTCGACCAGATGGAGGAAGGCCGCCTCGACCGTTTCGGTGCCGGTGCGCAGACGGAGGGCAGCGGGGCTGTCCTCGGCGAGGATCTCGCCTTCTCTCATCAGGAGGAGGCGGTGGCAGCGTTCGGCTTCGTCCATCACGTGGGAGGAGACGAGGATCGTCGTGCCGCGGTCGGCTGCGAGCCGGTGGAAGAGGCTCCAGAGGTCTCGGCGCAGTACGGGGTCGAGTCCGACGGTGGGTTCGTCGAGGACGAGGAGTTCGGGCGTGCCCAGTAGGGCGACGGCGAGCGAGACCCGGCTGCGCTGGCCTCCGGAGAGGCGTCCCGCGAGGGCGTCCGTGTGGGAGGTGAGGTCCACATCGGCGATGGAGCGGGTGACGTGGTCCTGGCGGAGTTTTCGTTGGTGCCGTCCGGGGTGGAGCACGGCGGCGAAGTAGTCCAGGTTCTGTCGGACCGTCAGGTCGTCGTAGACGGAGGGCGCCTGGGTGACATAGCCGATGCGGGAGCGGAGCGCGGCGTGACCGGCCGGGCTGCCGAGGATGTCGAGCGTGCCGCTGACCTTTGCCTGGGTGCCGGCGACGGCGCGCATCAGGGTGGATTTTCCGCAGCCGGAGGGGCCGAGCAGGCCGGTGATTCGACCGGGCGGAATGGTGAAGTCGATGCCGCGCAGGACGGTGCGGGCTCCTCGTACGACGGTGAGACCGCGGGCCAGGACGGCCACATCAGAGGAATTCATCATGTGATGAATAATGCTGTCGGGTGACCGTCCCGTCAAGAGATGGGGGGTGCGTCAGGGGGATCCCCCATGGCGCTTCGGGGGGCACCCAGAGAAAGCTGAAGGCATGAGCGGACACATGAACCAGCACGGCCAGATCTCCAAGGCCGAGCGGCGTCAACTGGCGGTCGCGGCGACGACGCTCGGCCCCTGGCGGACCGCCGCGGCAACCGGTGGCTCGGGAGGCGTCGTCGTCTTCGGCCTCGGCGCCCTGGGAGGCGTGAGCCTGGAACTGCTCGCCGGAGCCCTGTCCTTCGCGCTGATGCTGTTCTTCGTCGTGGGCGGCGCCGGGGCCGTGATCGGCGGCAGGTCGGCGGCTTCACTGACGGCCGGATCCACTGACAGCACCGGGTTGCCCGTCGCGGTCGACACCGATTCCCCCAGCGATCGACGCATACGGCGCTGGGCCCGCGAGCACCCCTGGCGAGTCGCCATGGTGCCCGGTGCGTCGATGGCCCTGGCCGATGTCGTGGTGAACACGACGCTGAGTGCGCGGAGCTTCATGGGCGGTGTGGAGGACGCACTGTGGATGGGTGTACTGGTCTGGCTGTTCGTGGGATTGTCCGGACGGTTCGCTCCTCGCAAAGGCTGAGCACCTCGCAAAGGCTGAGCGCCTCGCAAGGGCCGAGTGCCTCGCAAGGGCCGAGTGCCTCGGCAAACACGGAGTGCTTCGGTAGCTGAGCGCTTCGTCAGAAGCCCGGCAGCCGCCCGATGGTGTCCGGAGCTCGCCGCGCCAGGCCCATCACGCTGACCGTGGAACGGACGATGCGTTCCTTGGCCCAAGCGGCCGTACGACCGGTGAGGACGCGGTCCCGTGGACTGTCGTCGTGACGGACGAATTGGACCAGGCCGTCGCGGCGGCCCAGGCTCACGCACTGGAGCCGGTAGCCGAAGTCCAGCCGCTCGGGTGCACGGCCCCGGAGTTCGGCGATGATCGCGGTCGCCGCATGGGAGCCGGTGGGCAGCGCCGCGGCACAGCCCATGCGCAGCGAACCCGCCCGTGACGAGTGGGCGGCTGCGGCATCGCCGACCGCGTAGATCTCCGGATGACTGATCGAGCGGAGGGATGCGTCCACGGCGACCCGGCCGCTGGCTGGATCCAGTGCGAGGCCAGCCTCCGCGGCCACGGCCGTATGGGGGACCATGGCCGCCGCCCACACGACCGCATCGGCGTCCACGTCCAGCGGGTCCGCCACGGTGTGCCCTTCCTCGATGCGTACGCCCAGCGCCGTCAGCACCCTCCGAACGTGGTCCCGGCCCCGCGTCGAGTGGCCGACCGCGAGTTCACCCGCGGTCAACAAGCGTACGTCCCAAGCAGGTCGTGACTCGGCCAGCTCGGCGGCCAGTTCGATCCCGGTCAGCCCGCCGCCGACGACGGCCAGGAAGCCGCTGCGGTCTCGGGTCAGGGTGCACAGGGCCGGCGTGGTCTCTGCCGTGAAGACCTGCGGGGCAGCCGGTTCGGAGCGAGGGGAGGCGTCCGCGGTTTCGAGCGGCGCGAGTTCACCGGTGAGTGGGGATCCAGCAGACTGCCGAGGTGCGGAACGTACAGAGGGGACGCCGGTCGGAACGGCCGTACGACTGCCGAGGGCGTACACCAGACAGTCGTAGTCGAGGAGTTGTCCGTCGTCCGTGGTGATCTTCCGGGCGAGCGGGTCGAGTGCCGTGACCCGTCGGGGGAGGTGGCGCACACCGGTGCCGCGCAGGAGCGAGGCCAGCGGGAGATCGTTCGTTGCCGGTCGGGCGACGAGTTCGTGCTGACGTACCCGTTCGGTGAAGCGGTCGGCCGGATCGACCAGGGTGACGTGGGCGTGCGGTGCCAGCCGCAGCGCGGCCAGCAATCCCGCATAGCCCGCGCCGAGAACGATGATCTGCTGCTTGTCGCGTTTCGTCGTCATGTAAGGGGGACGAGGTGGGCCGCTGATCTGTGACATGGCACCGGTCACAGATCAGCGCAGGGCATCCAGATCGAGGTGGGAGAGCTTGTCCGGGTTGAGCATGGCGTTGACTTCCTGGATGCGCCCCTGGTCCACCGTGAAGGAGAAGACGGCCGTATAGCCGGTGGTGTGGTCGGCGACGAGCACTCCCGGCGCGCCGTTGACCTCCCGCATGACCATCCACATCCGGTCCGGGTGAAAGTCGCGCATCAGATGCTGGGCGAAGCGGGCCACCTTCTCGGCGCCGAGCACCGGCAGCCGAGCGGCGATGACCTTGCCGCCGCCGTCCGACCGCCAGATGACATCGGGGTCGAGGATGTTCAGAAGTGCCTCGAAGTCCCCTGCCACCACGGCGGCTGCGAAGGCTTCGACGGCCTTGCGGTGCTCGGCACGCGCCACCGGACGGCCGGGCGCCTCGGCGCGGACCCGACGGCGGGCGCGGGAGGCCGACTGCCGTACGGAATCGGGACTGCGGCCGACCACCTCGGCGATCTCGGCGAAGGGCACGGCGAAGACGTCGTGGAGGATCAGTGCGGTGCGCTCGGTGGGGCCGAGCCGTTCCAGCATGGTCAGGAGCGCGATGCTCACCGACTCATCGAGGGCCGCCCGCTCCTCCGGGCCTTCCTGGGTGACCAGGGGTTCGGGCAGCCAGGGGCCGGTGTACTGCTCGCGGCGCGCCCGGGCGGAGGTCAACCGGTCGTAGCAGATACGGCTGATCACGGTCGTCAGATACGCCCGGGGGTCGTCCGCCGTGCCGTCGGGCAGCCCCGACCAGCGCAGCCAGGCGTCCTGCACGGCGTCGTCGGCGTCCGCGACGGACCCGCTCATGCGGTAGGCGATGCCCCACAGCCGTCCGCGCTGTTCTTCGAACTCGGCCAGTGCGGCCATCGTTCCCCCCTTGCCCTTCTCCTCGGTGCGTTCTTGCGTCCGCGGCGGGTTCCACGCGTGCAGCAGGTTCTACGCGTGCGGGTTCGACGCGTGCGACGGTCGCTCCGGACGGAATGTGACGGTCAGCTGGACCTCGTACTCCTCGTGCAGGACTCCGTCGGGGAACGCCTTGAGCAGTTCGGCCCGTTCGCGGGCGAGGAATCGTGCCGCTTCGTCCTGCCTCATGGTGAGGAAGAGGGAGTGACTGGAGAGATTGTCCAGATGGGCGTCAACGGAGAGCTCCCGGGTCCAGGAGACGACACGCTCCCGAGTGGGGACCTGGTCGGGCAGCCGGCGTGAGTCGCCGGGGGCGCCGTACGCCCCGTCGGCGAATTCGGTGCTCATGCGGGCGGCCTGGGCGGCGATCCAGGGAACGGTCAGATCGGCGACGTTCCACCACAGTGCGAGCGCCCCACCTGGCCTCAGCACCCGCAGCGCCTCGGGCAGGGAGCGGGCCGGGTTCGTCCAGTGCCATGACTGGGCGTAGGTGATCAGGTCGGCGCTGCCGTCCGCCAGGGGCAGGGCGTCGCCGGAGCCGAGGACGAGCGGGGTGTCGGGGAGGGTGCGGCGGAGTTGGGCGGCCATGCCGGGACCGGGTTCCACCGCGGTAACCCGTGCACCCCGGGCTCGTAGCAGCCGGGTGGCTATGCCGGTGCCTGCGCCCACGTCGATGACGCGCATGCCGTGGAGCGAACGGCCGGTGATCTCCTCGATTGCGTCGAAGAGCGCGGGCGGATAGCCGGGGCGCGCGCTGTCGTAGTGGGCCGCCGCAGTGTCGAAGGACAGCGCCCTCGCCCGGGCCGGCGAGGTGGGTTCGGTCATGGCAGATCCATCCTGGCTCGTCCGCTGCTCGTCTGCTGCTCGTCCGTTTTCCGTGCCGGCGGGTCCGGTCTATCGGCTCTATCGGCTCTATCAGCCCTATCGGCGGCGCGCCCTGGCGGACCTTCCCGCCCTGCCCTTGCGGGTGGCCGGGTTGCCGGTGCGGGCCTTGCGGCGCCGGTCGTACCGGGCCCGGGCGATCTCGTACTCCTCGCGGTGCAGCGACTCACCGGGGGCCTCCAGCAGCGCACGTACCGCGTAGGCGAGGAGTACGCCGATGAATCCGACGGCCTTGAGGCTGCGCAGCGAGTCGGGTGCGGCGATCGGGCCGGTCGGGCGACGGGTGAAACCCTCCCAGGTCTTGCGGAAGGCGATCGCACTGCACGCCGCGAGCATGACGATGACCAGTGCGTTGACGAAGCCCCCGACCTCGGCGATCGTCAGGCCCTGGTAGGCGAAGCGCAGGACCAGCGCTCCCGCGACGGCGGCCGTCAGGGCACCGATGGCGAGGCCCGCGCGGCGCAGCCCGTATCCCCCGTCACGGTCCACCCAGGTGGTGCCGAAGAAGCGGATGGGCTCGGGCCGGGGGCCCGTCTCCGCTTCGGCGCCCTGCCCCGGACCGGCGGTGCTGGTGGTGGTGCTCTGCTCGCTCACGCGCCGATTATCGCAAGGCGCGGCTCAGTGGGCACGGACGGACCCGTGGAACGGCGCTGCGCGTGGCGAAGTGCCTGCGGCTACGGGCCTGGGGCGCATCTCCCCGGGGGCCCGTTCTCCCACGCAAAGCCGATACCCGGGCGACCCAACGATGCCCGGGCGGCTCGCTGCCCTGCTGCCACCGGACACGGCCAACGCTCCGGGTGCCTGGGGCAGAGGCCCCCAGGCACCCGGAGCGTCAGAGCCGGTCGAAGTCACCGGGGGCCAGCCGAACACTCCGAGCGCTACGGAGCGACGCGAGCCATCCAGACAGCCCGAACCACCCAGGCCCTCGAACCGACCGACGGCCCCGAGGGCGTCAACGCGCCACCGGTGTCAGGCACAGCGGATCGTCACATACCCGTCGCTGCCGGTCTGCACATAGGCATCGGAGATGAACTGGCCGTTGGCGATGCAGTCCCAGATGTTGGTCGTGCCATAGGGACCGGTGATCCATTCCCCCGGCTTCTGGCAGTTGATCGGCACGCGTGCCCCGTACGGCAGCACCCTGACGATGTCGTGCTGTGTCCCCGGTCCGCTGCGGACGTTCACCCGGTAGCCGGGTGCGACCGGATAGCGCGTGGAGCTGCGGGGCGAGACATCGCCCGCCTCGGCTGCACCATCTGTTTCCGGACGTACTTCTTCAAGTCCCATTGCAAACTCCCCCGTTGCTGTATAGGCGTTTCCGTACGGTACGCCCCGCGGAGGGCAACAAGCCATCCCTGGATCGCACGCACCATCGACTAGGCTCCGACCAGTCGTGCGCTCCAAGAACACGGGGGTGGAGATGCCACCACTGCGCAGTACCGGACAGTCTCCGGAAGCGGAACATCCGGAATATGCCGGGCAATACCGCCTTGAGTCATGCCTGGGAACCGGCGGCATGGGAGTGGTGCATCTCGCCACCTCGGACTCAGGGCTCCGCTTGGCGGTCAAGGTCATCCACGGTGAGCACGCATCCGACCCGGAGTTCAGAGCACGCTTCCGGCAGGAGATCGCGGCGGCGCGAAAGGTGAGCGGGGCCTTCACCGCATCAGTCGTGGACGCCGACCCGCAGGCCGGACGGCCCTGGATGGCCACCTTGTTCATCGACGGACCGACCCTTGCAGAACAGGTCAAGCGGAACCCGCTGAACGGTATGGAGCTACGTCGGATCGGGGCCGGTCTTGCCGAAGCGCTCCGCGACATCCACCGGGCGGGGGTGGTCCATCGCGATCTGAAACCGAGCAATGTGCTGCTCGCCTCCGACGGCCCCAAAGTGATCGACTTCGGTATCTCCCGCCCTTCGGACAGCGATCTGCGCACCGAGACCGGGAAACTAATCGGGACTCCGCCCTTTATGGCGCCGGAGCAGTTCCAGCGGCCGAGGGAAGTCGGTCCCGCCGCCGATGTGTTCGCGCTGGGGGCGGTCCTGGTTCATGCCGCGACCGGGCGCGGCCCCTTCGATTCGGACAGTCCGTACATCGTCGCGTACCAAGTCGTCCATGATGAACCGGATCTGGCGGGGGTGCCCGAGGACCTCGTACCGCTGCTGCGGCGATGTCTCGCCAAGGACCCGGACGAGCGGCCCACCCCCCATGAGGTGATGGTCGCGCTGCGGAGTTCGACCCCGTCGAGCGGCTATGACACCCAGGCGTACATACCGGCTCCCCGGACGCCCGACCCCAGCGAGGACGCCCCCGAGGCCGACCGGCGACGGTCCGTCTGGCAGCGTCACCGGTTGCGGTGGGCGGCGGCGGGCGCAGCCGTCGTGGCACTGGTGGTGACCGGTGTTCTGGTGGTGCGCGCCCAGGATGAGGTCGAGGTCTCCGCATCGCAGGATTCGGTGGTGGTGAGCCGGGGCTTCACGGGCTGGGACGTTCTCCTCGGGAAGGCCGGACGCGAGGACAAGACCCCGGTGTGCACGGCGCCTTCGGACGGCTCCGCCCTCTACTGCGCCGCGCCCGGCGTCACAGCGGCCCGGTTGGACCCGCAGCGAGGCACAACGCTCTGGTCGAAGGCCGGGGCCGGTACCGAGTCTGGGCCCGGGCCCGGGGCTGATCCGAGCGCCCGCGAGGACGGGCGGGTCAAGGCACCCGTGTTCGCGGGCGGCCTGGTCCATGTGGTGACACCGAACGCCGGTCTGCTGGAGGCCCTGGATCCCGCGTCGGGCGCGGTCCGTTGGAGTGTGAAGACCTCGGCGTACTCGGCCGTGCGCCATGCCGGGGACACCGTGCTGCTCGTGGGCACCGGCACCGTACGGGCACTCGACGCGGCAACGGGTGCCCGTCGGTGGGAAGAGCGCCACGGCGGAGTCGGCACGCAGTGGATCTCGACGCCGCACGGGAGGGGTCCCGTCTTCGCGGCCACCCCCTCCGGAGACGGTGCGTCGACCTCGGTGATCGCCGTCGACCCCACGGACGGCAAACAGTTGTGGCAGGAGCGGCTCACCGGAACGCTGACCCCCGTGTCGGCGACGGACGACGCGCTGCATCTGCTCTCCACCAACGCCGACGACTACACGGACGCCGTGGTGCGGCTCGGTACGAAGCCCGGTGCCCGCAAGGTCCGCAGGGTGGCCCTCGACGTACCCGTCGACCAGGCCCAAGCGGCGGTGGTCGGCGAGGTCGTCCGGCTGAGCGGCTCGGGAGGAGCACTGCTGGCGATCGATGTGGAGGCGGGCGCTCAACTGTGGCGTCTGGAGACCTCGGTCACCCATCTGTCCCGCCCCGCGGGCGATGCCCGCACGATGTACGTGGCGGCTGGCGACGGACGGCTGCTCGCGGTGGACGCGGTGGCCGGGAGGCTGATCGGGCAGACCGAGCCGCGGATGAACGACGGGCGCTACACCTTCTCCTCGGTGCTGTACGAGCCGGTGGTGACGTCGGGGCGGGTCTTCGGGACGGCGCCGAACGGATCGGTGTTCGCCGTGGACGCGAAGGATCCCAGGCGCTGGTAGGCCCCGCGGCCCGTTGCGCTGCTCGACGGTCGACGGCTTGCGGGGTCTGGGCGGTGCCGAGGAGGCGTGCCGGGCCTGACCGACTTTGGCCCGGGCCCTCGGAAAGCACCGGGCCCGCCCGGCACGGCTGCCGGACGGGCCCGATCGTTCCACTGCTGGCGTCCACGCCCCGGGCGCGAGCCGCGGAGTTGAGGACCATGGGTCAGGACAGCCTGCTGACGTCCCTGACCGCGCCCTTGTCGGCGCTCGTCGCCATCGCCGCGTATGCCTTGAGGGCCGCGGACACCTTGCGCTCGCGGTTCTTCGGCGCGTACACGCCGCCGAGAGCCGCCTTCCGGGCGGCCAGGTCCTCATCGGAGACCAGGAGCTCGATCGAACGGTTCGGGATGTCGATGCGGATGCGGTCGCCGTTCTCGACGAGCGCGATCGTGCCGCCCGATGCCGCTTCCGGAGAGGCGTGGCCGATGGAGAGACCCGACGTACCGCCCGAGAAGCGGCCGTCCGTCACCAGCGCGCACGTCTTCCCCAGACCGCGTCCCTTGAGGAACGAGGTGGGGTAGAGCATCTCTTGCATGCCGGGGCCGCCCTTGGGGCCCTCGTAGCGGATGACGACCACGTCGCCGTGCTTGATCTCCTTGCGGAGGATCTTGTCGACGGCCTCGTCCTGCGATTCGCAGACGACCGCGGGGCCCTCGAAGGTCCAGATCGACTCGTCGACACCGGCGGTCTTCACCACACAGCCGTCGACGGCCAGATTGCCCTTGAGAACCGCGAGCCCGCCGTCCTTGCTGTAGGCGTGCGCGGCATCGCGGATGCAGCCGAGGGCGGCGTCCGTGTCCAGCGTCTCCCACCGCTCGGACTGGGAGAACGCCTCGGCGGAGCGCACACAGCCCGGTGCGGCGTGCCACAGCTCGACGGCCTCGTCGGACGGGGAGCCGCCCCGGACGTCCCAGGTTTCCAGCCACTGCTTGACGGAAGGGGAGTGGACCGTGTGGACGTCCTCGTCGAGGAGGCCCGCCCGGTAGAGCTCGCCCAGGATCGCGGGGATACCCCCGGCCCGGTGGACGTCCTCCATGTAGTACGTGCCCTGGGGGGCGACGTTGGGCGCGACCTTGGCCAGACAGGGGACGCGGCGGGAGACCGCGTCGATGTCGGCGAGGTCGTAGTCCAACTCGGCCTCCTGCGCCGCCGCCAGCAGGTGCAGGATCGTGTTGGTGGAGCCGCCCATGGAGATATCGAGCGCCATGGCGTTGTCGAAGGCGGCACGCGTGGCGATGTTGCGGGGCAGGACGGTGGCGTCGTCCTCCTCGTAGTACCGCCGGGTGATCTCCACGACGGTGCGGCCCGCGTTCTCGTAGAGGGCGCGGCGTGCCGTGTGGGTCGCGAGCACCGAGCCGTTGCCCGGCAGGGACAGGCCCAGGGCCTCGGTCAGACAGTTCATCGAGTTGGCGGTGAACATGCCGGAACAGGAGCCGCAGGTCGGGCAGGCGTTCTCCTCGATGCGGAGGATGTCCTCGTCCGAGATGCTCTCGTCGACCGCGTCCGAGATGGCGTTGACCAGGTCGAGCTTGCGGACGGTTCCGTCGACGAGGGTGGCCTGGCCGGCTTCCATCGGACCGCCGGAGACGAAGACGGTCGGGATGTTGAGCCGCAGGGCGGCGTTCAGCATGCCCGGGGTGATCTTGTCGCAGTTGGAGATGCAGATCAGGGCGTCGGCGCAGTGCGCCTCGACCATGTACTCCACGCTGTCGGCGATCAGGTCGCGGGACGGGAGCGAGTACAGCATTCCGCCGTGGCCCATGGCGATGCCGTCGTCGACCGCGATGGTGTTGAACTCACGCGGAATGGCGCCTGCCGCCTTGATGGCCTCGCTCACGATCCGGCCGACGGGCTGGAGGTGGGTGTGGCCGGGGACGAACTCGGTGAAGGAGTTGGCGACCGCGATGATCGGCTTGCCGATGTCCGCGCTCGCTACGCCAGAGGCACGCATAAGGGCGCGGGCGCCCGCCATATTGCGGCCGTGGGTGACTGTGCGGGACCTCAGCTCGGGCATCGTCGCTCGCTCCTCGGTAGTAAGAGACTTGTCGCCACCCACGAGCGTACGCCGACGGACCAAGATCTGGACACTATGTCCGCAATGTGGGATGTACTGCTCAGGGAGCGGGCACTCCCGTCAGCCCGTGGGCGGCCGGTACGGGGCCACGGGGGCGGGCCGGACGGCCACCGCCGCATTCAGGGGTTCGATGCAACGGTACGCGGCCGGGGCTGCGCGCGGGACCGCTCGGGCTCAGGCTTCGGTCAGATAGCGCTGAAGCGTGGGCGCCACCTGGGAAATGATCTCTTCCGGATCGGCCGACGCCAAGGGCTCCACCTGGATCACATAGCGCAGGACCGCGATCCCGATCATGTGGGAGGCCGCGAGCTCCGCACGGAACTTCGGGTTCGGCACCTCCAGCTCGGCCGCGATCCGCTCCA
This sequence comes from Streptomyces sp. NBC_00690, assembly GCF_036226685.1. NCBI lineage: Bacteria > Bacillati > Actinomycetota > Actinomycetes > Kitasatosporales > Streptomycetaceae > Streptomyces > Streptomyces sp. NBC_00690. The sequence goes on along the minus strand of NZ_CP109009.1, from coordinate 4,970,742 downwards.
GCAGCCGCCGCAGCACGAACCCCCTGAGGACCTTCGCCGCCGCCTCGTGCGTGAGCGCGGAGCGGATGACGACGAGCAGGGGGCCACGGGAGACGGGGTTCTCCCAGACGCCGATGAAGTAACGCGCGATGCGTTCGCCGATCCCCTCGGTGCCCTTGCCCAGGATCGCCGTCACGGCCAGCGCCGGTTCAAAGGACACCTCGATGGCGGCGGCGAAGACGTCGTCCTTGGAGCCGTAGTAGTGGTGGACCAGCGCCGCGTCCACATTCGCCGCCCGGGCGATGCCGCGCATGGTCGTCTTGTCGTAGCCCCGCTCGGCGAACTCCGTGCGGGCGGCGTCCAGGATGCGCTCCCGCGCACCGGGACCCTCCTGGGCAGCGGCGCGGGCCGGACGTCCGCGGCGGCGCGGAGCGGGGGCGTCCGTCATGGGCCGGGCACTTTCCGTGCGTCGGTCGGCGCATGGGCGGCCAGATGGCGGCGGGTGAAGTCGAGCGCCTCGGCGAGGTCGGCCTCCCGTTCGGCCGCCGACATCGCCCGGCGCGTGTTGACCTCGACGACCACATGGCCGTCGAAGCCCGTTCGCACCAGACGCTCCAGCAGTTCCGCACACGGTTGGTCACCCCGCCCGGGCACCAGGTGCTCGTCCTTCGCGGACCCCTTGCCGTCGGCCAGGTGCACATGGCTCAGCCGGTCGCCCATCCGGTCGACCATGGCCATCGTGTCCACCCGGGAGGTGGCCGTGTGCGAGAGGTCGATCGTGAAGTGGCGGTAGTCGTCCTTGGTGACGTCCCACTCGGGCGCGTAGGCCAGCATCTCGCGGTCCCGGTAGCGCCACGGATACATGTTCTCGACGGCGAAGCGCACGTCCGTCTCGTCGGCCATCCGCCAGAGGCCGCTGACGAAGTCGCGGGAGTACTGGCGTTGCCAGCGAAAGGGCGGGTGGACGACGACCGTCGACGCCCCCAGCTGCTCCGCAGCCGCCTGGGCGCGTTGGAGCTTGGTCCAGGGGTCGGTGGACCAGACCCGCTGGGTGATCAGCAGACAGGGTGCGTGGACCGCGAGGATCGGCACCCGGTGGTAGTCGGAGAGCCGGCGCAACGCCTCGATGTCCTGACTGACCGGGTCCGTCCAGACCATCACTTCGACGCCGTCGTAGCCGAGGCGCGCGGCGATCTCGAAGGCCGTCGCCGTCGACTCCGGATAGACGGAGGCCGTCGACAGGACGACCTTCACGTCCCTCGCGCCCGGGGTGCGCGCCACTGGTTCCACCACGCAGACAGGGTACGGGGCCGGGGGCGGGCCGCGGAGCAGGGAGCGACCGGTCCGGGGTCTGCACGGTGGCGTTCGCGGCCGTGGGGCGGGGTGAAGGAGATCCGCCCCTGTTCGTACCACCGGCAGCCATCCGCACCCGGTGACATGTGTGGACACGGGGCGGCCGACGAAGCGGCACGGTGGGTGGCGGAAGGCCGCCGGGCCGGAGCCCGTACGGCCGGGGATTCCACATCGGGGAGCTGTTGGGCTCCCGCTTCCTAGCCGACCGGCAAGTGGTCGAGGCGACGCAGGATCACGCCTTCGCGCAGCGCCCAGGGGCAGATCTCCAGCACCTCCGCGCCCAGCAGGTCCATGGCGGCCTCCGCGACGAGCGCACCGGCCAGCAGTTGGCGCGCACGGCCCGCGGCCACGCCCGGTAGCGCCGCGCGCTGGTCGATGGTCATCTCGGCCAGTTTGGGCATCCAGTCCTGGAGCGACTTGCGGGTCAGCTCGCGGTGTACGTAGATGCCCTCGGCGTCGCGGGCGGCCCCGGCGATCCTGGCCAACTGCTTGAAGGTCTTGGACGTCGCCACGATGTGGTCGGGCCTGCCGAAGCGGCTGAACTCGCCGACCGTACGGGCGATCTCCGTCCGTACATGGCGACGCAGCGCGCGGACGTCTTCCGGCGTGGGCGGGTCGCCGGGCAGTTGCTTGGTGAGTCGACCGGCGCCCAGTGGCAGGGAGACCGAGGCGTCCGGGACCTCGTCGATGCCGTAGGCGATCTCCAGCGAACCGCCGCCGATGTCTATGACGAGCAGCTTTCCCGCGGACCAGCCGAACCAGCGGCGGGCGGCGAGGAAGGTCAGGCGTGCTTCCTCGGCGCCGGTGAGCACCTCCAGATGCACCCCGGTCGCCTCTCTGACCTGGGAGAGCACCTGGTCGGCATTGGTGGCTTCGCGCACGGCTGAGGTCGCAAAGCTGAGTACCTGCTCACAGCCCTGGTCTTCGGCGGCCTGGACCGCCTTGTGCAGCGTACTGATCAAATGGTCAACGCCCTCGGGGCCGATGGCGCCCTTGTCGTCGAGGAGTTCAGCCAGTCGCAACTCCTCCTTGTGCGAGTGTGCGGGTAGGGGGCGGGCGCCGGGGTGCGCGTCCACTACCAGCAGATGCACCGTGTTCGAACCGACGTCGAGGACTCCGAGTCTCATGGACCGAACGCTACTGCGGTCTCGGACATACCCTTGGCCTGTGGCAAAGACGAAAAAGGCGAAGCAGGGCAAAGCCCATCCTCAGCTCTCACAAAAGGTACAGGGCGACGAGAAGGGGCTGGACTTCCCGCGCGCCTGGGTGGAGTTCCCCGACCCCACCGACGACGAACAGATCTTCCGCTGCGATCTGACCTGGCTGACGTCCCGCTGGACCTGCATCTTCGGCAGCGGTTGCCAGGGGATCGAGGCAGGTCGGGCCGATGACGGGTGCTGCACGCTGGGCGCGCACTTCTCGGACGAGGACGATGAGAAGCGCGTGGCCGGCCATGTGGCACGGCTCACTCCGGACGTCTGGCAGTTCCATGACGTGGGAACCAAGACGGGCTGGGTCCAGGCCGCCCCGGACGACGACGATTCAGACGACACAGACGACGCAGATAGCTCAGCAGAGGCGGAGGAGGCAGAGGAGGGCGGGGCGCGCCAGACCCGGCGCTGGCAGGGGTCCTGCATCTTCCAGAACCGCCCGGGGTTCGCCGGCGGCGCGGGCTGCTCCCTGCACATCCTGGCGTTGCGAGAGGGCCGCGAGCCGCTGGAGACCAAGCCGGACGTCTGCTGGCAGCTCCCGGTGCGGCGCACCTACGACTGGATCGAGCGGCCGGACGACACCAAGGTGCTCCAGATCTCGATCGGCGAGTACGACCGAAGGGGCTGGGGGCCGGGTGGCCATGATCTGCACTGGTGGTGCACATCGGCCACCTCGGCGCACGGGGCGGGGGAGCCCGTCTATGTGACGTACCGGCCCGAACTGACGGAGCTGATGGGTAAGGAGGGGTACGAGGTGCTGGCCGGACTGTGTGAGGCACGGCTCGCCACCCAGTTGCCCCTGCTGGCCCCGCATCCCGCGGACTAGGGAGCTGTCTAGGTGCCCGAGGCCGGCGGTGTCTCGGGCGACGGTGACGGGGGCGACGGCGATCCGGCCGGTGGCGAGGAGGGCGGCGAGGGCGACGGTGTCTCGGGCGTCGGTGACGGTGTCGGCGAGGGCGAAGCGGGCAGGGTGGGCGAGTGGGACGGCGACTCCGGTGGGACCGGTGAGCCGCGCCCCTCGATCAGCACCGTCGCACTCGCCGGAGCCACCGACACCCGCGCCCGCCAGGCCCCGACGGGTTCGCGCGACCGGTCAACGGTGACCGTGAGAGTGATCGACTCCCCCGGTCGCAGAACGCCCGACGTTCGACTCACCGTGAGCCAGGGCGCCGACATCCCCACCGACCAACTCACCGGTGTGCTGCCGGTGGCAAGCAGGGTGATCGAGGTCCCGCCGGCTGCCGACGCGGCCCGGACGGCGAGGCGTTCCGGGCCGCCGTGGCCGGGGGCGGTGGGCGAGGCGGGCGATCCGGTGCTGATGACCTCGACCGAGACGTCCGGCTCGTTCAGACCGGTCGTACGGGCCGCTCGCGGTCCGGCCTCCGCCTGGCCCGCACCTTCGTAGCGGTCGTGCCGGTTGTCGGGCGCGCCGGCCAGGCCCCGGTCCTCCTCGGCCTCGGTCGCACTGACCGAGGTGCCTCCCGGGCGGCCCTCCCCCGTCAGCGGTGCCCCTCGGTACGCGGCCCACAGCGCGAGGACCGGTGCCGCCACGACCGTCGCCACGACCGTGGTCGTCACCGCCCTGGCACGCAGTCGGTTGCGGCGGGCGGCATGGTCCTTCGGGTTCAGCGGGAAGCCTGCCGAACCGAAGCGGAGTGCCGTCGACCGGGTACGGGGCAACTGGCACAGCGCACGGTCGATGTCGGCCCGGGGCGCCCTGGCCAGCGGGAGGGCGGCCGGGGTGGCCGACCCCGGCCACGGTCCCCGCGCCTCCTCGCGCTCGGCCGCCCGACGGCAGCGGGGGCAGTCGTCGACGTGGCGGACGAGTTCGGTGCGCAGCGCGGCCGAGAGCAGCACCAGATGATCGCCGGTGAGCCGGGCGATGGCGGGGCAGTCCCCCCGGTCGACGATGGCGAGCGCCGCCCGGGTCCGTTCCACTTCGCAGGCCGCAGCCGCGAGCAACTCGCGTGCCCCCGGCGGATCGAGTCCGAGAACCGCGGCGACTTCCCGGGTGCTGAGGCCGTGCCGTACGGCGAGTTCCAGTGCCTCCCGCTGCTCGGGCGAGGTGCCGGCCGCCTCGGGCCAGGCCAGCAGTGCCAGTTCCGCCCGACGCCGTTCCGCCGTCTCCTGTGACGTCTGGGTCTCCTGCGGTGCGGGCGGGCGGCCGGTGTGCGCACCCGCGCGGGTCTTCCTGCGTTCGGTCAGTCCCCGTAGACAGGCCCATCGGGCCAGTGCGTACAGCCAGGCCGTGCGCTCGGGTCCGGGTGCCGGGCAACGGCCGTGATGCCGTTCGGCGGTGACGAGGACCTCGGCAACGAGCGCGGTCGCCGCGTCGTGGTCGCAGAGGGCGGAGAGGCAGTAGGTGAACAGCCCGTCGAGATAGGGGCCGTAGCGCGCCGCGGCCCGCCCGGTGACCGGTCGCGCTGCACGACGGTGCGAGGGATGTGGGTGTACGCCGCTGCCTTGCGTGGGTGGCTCCAGACCGCTGCTCATCACGCGGTGACCGTAGGCGTACACCAACATCCGGTTCGCACCACTTGAGCACTTTTAATCCGTACGGGTGAACAGTTCGCTCGAAGGGGGACATGAATGGCGAATTGCGCCCCTGTTGCGCTGGGGCATTCGGGTGACTCACGGTCGAAAATGGTGAATTCTGAGCGTGCCTGACCGGGGGCTGGTCGGGCCCTGGCCGGGGGCTGACGAGGGCCGAGTAGCACCATGGAACACCTTCGGTACGCCGTGCATGCTGAGCCGCAGCCGGCGGGCGAAACCCATCGCTGGCCACCAGTGTCAGTGCGGGGCGCTACGGTCTGAGGATGGCTGCCCGTACGAAATCCACCAAGGACCGGCCGTCCTACCGCTGTACCGAGTGCGGCTGGACCACCGCCAAGTGGCTTGGCCGCTGCCCCGAATGCCAGGCGTGGGGGACGGTCGAGGAGTACGGCGCCCCCGCGGTGCGCACCACCGCCGCAGGGCGGGTCTCCACCGCCGCGCTCCCCATCGGGCAGGTGGACAGCAGACAGGCCACCGCCCGCTCGACCGGCGTGCCCGAGTTGGATCGGGTCCTCGGTGGTGGGTTGGTGCCCGGTGCCGTGGTGCTGCTCGCCGGTGAGCCGGGGGTCGGCAAGTCCACCCTGCTGTTGGACGTCGCCGCCAAGGCGGCCAGCGAGGACCATCCCACCCTCTATGTCACCGCCGAGGAGTCCGCGAGTCAGGTTCGGTTGCGCGCTGATCGGATCAAAGCGCTCCACGACCATCTCTATCTCGCCGCGGAAACCAATCTCTCTTCCGTGCTGGGGCATCTGGACGCGGTGAAGCCGTCCCTGCTGATCCTCGACTCGGTGCAGACCGTGGCCTCGCCGGAGATCGACGGCGCCCCCGGCGGCATGGCCCAGGTGCGGGAGGTGGCGGGCGCCCTGATCCGGGCGTCCAAGGAGCGGGGGATGTCCACCCTGCTCGTCGGTCATGTCACCAAGGACGGCGCGATCGCCGGACCGCGCCTGCTGGAGCACCTGGTCGACGTCGTGCTGTCCTTCGAAGGGGACCGCCATGCGCGACTTCGGCTGGTTCGTGGAGTGAAGAACCGCTACGGGGCCACGGACGAGGTCGGCTGCTTCGAACTCCACGACGAGGGCATCACCGGCCTCACCGATCCGTCCGGGCTCTTCCTCACTCGCCGGGACGCACCGGTCCCCGGGACCTGTCTGACGGTGACGTTGGAAGGGCGGCGCCCCCTGGTCGCCGAGGTCCAGGCGCTGACGGTCGACTCGCAGATCCCGTCCCCGCGGCGCACCACTTCGGGGTTGGAGACCTCTCGGGTCTCGATGATGCTCGCGGTCCTGGAGCAGCGGGGCCGCATCACGGCACTAGGCAAGCGGGACATCTACAGCGCCACGGTCGGCGGTGTGAAGCTCTCGGAGCCCGCAGCGGATCTGGCGATCGCCCTGGCCCTGGCGTCGGCGGCCAGTGACACGCCCCTGCCCAAGAACCTGGTAGCCATCGGCGAAGTGGGACTCGCCGGGGAGGTCCGGCGCGTCACCGGAGTGCAGCGGCGACTGGCCGAGGCTCATCGGCTCGGCTTCACCCAGGCCCTGGTCCCGACCGACCCCGGAAAGATCCCCCCGGGGATGAAAGTGACGGAAGTGGCGACCCTCGGAGACGCCCTCAGAGTGCTCCCCCGCGGTCGCCAGAAAAGCGGTAGCGGACCCTCCGCAGAGGGTCCGGCAGGTGGGCCCGTGGGCTCGCCCCGAAGAGCTCCGAGCAAAGAGAGCGCGGACGCCCCACGGGATGGGGACCTACGCCGGTAGACTTTGCCCTGGTCTCGCCCATCCGTACGAGCCGGAGGAGTGCAGTGGCAGCCAACGACCGGGCATCAGCATCCGGAAAGTCCGGCGCGAGCTCCGGCAACGAAGCACTGATCCGCGCCGCCCTGAGCGCGGTCGCACCAGGCACCGCACTCCGCGATGGCCTGGAGCGCATCATCCGCGGCAACACCGGCGGATTGATCGTCCTCGGCATGGACAAGACGGTGGAGTCGATGTGCACGGGCGGATTCGTGCTCGATGTCGAGTTCACCGCCACCCGTCTGCGCGAGCTGTGCAAGTTGGACGGCGCACTCATCCTGGACAAGGACATGTCCAAGATCCTCCGGGCGGGGGTGCAACTGGTCCCCGACGCGTCGATCCACACCGAGGAGACCGGCACCCGCCACCGCACGGCGGACCGCGTCTCCAAGCAGTGCGGGTTCCCCGTGGTCTCCGTATCCCAGTCGATGCGGCTCATCGCGTTGTACGTGGACGGTGAGCGGCGGGTGCTGGAGGAGTCGGCAGCGATCCTGTCCCGCGCCAACCAGGCACTGGCCACCTTGGAGCGCTACAAGCTCCGCCTCGACGAGGTCGCGGGGACGCTCTCCGCGCTGGAGATCGAGGATCTGGTGACGGTCCGGGACGTCACGGCCGTCGCACAGCGTCTGGAGATGGTCCGCAGGATCGCGACCGAGATCGCCGAGTACGTGGTGGAGTTGGGCACCGACGGTCGGCTGCTCTCCCTCCAACTCGATGAGTTGATCGCCGGCGTGGAACCGGAGCGGGAACTGGTCGTGCGCGACTATGTGCCGGAGCCGACGGCCAAGCGGTCGCGCACGGTCGACGAGGCACTCGCCGAGTTGGACGCGCTCACCCACACCGAGCTCCTGGAACTGCCCATAGTGGCCCGGGCTCTGGGGTACAGCGGCTCTCCCGAGACGCTGGACTCCGCGGTCTCCCCGCGTGGCTATCGCCTTCTGGCGAAGGTCCCCCGGCTACCGGGAGCGATCATCGAGCGGCTCGTCGAACACTTCGGTGGACTTCAGAAGCTGCTCGCCGCGAGCGTGGCCGACCTCCAGGCGGTGGAAGGAGTCGGCGAGGCCCGGGCCCGAAGCGTCCGGGAGGGACTGTCCCGGTTGGCGGAGTCCTCGATCCTTGAGCGGTACGTCTAGGGACGCTTCCCGGCACCCGGGGGCGTCCGTCCCGTACCGAAGGTCCCACGGTCGGCGGGTCACGGGCCGTACTCGGCTACGCCTTCCAATGCTGCCCCGTACTCGGCTGTGCCTTCAAGGGCCATCGCCGCGGGGTCGGAGCATGGCCAAGGCCGGCGCATTCGGTCCAGCCGTTCTGCCCGCCCGGTGTGTCAGTCCTTCTCCAGGCGGAAGGACGCCGGCAGCACCGCGGTTCCGGGGAAGCTCGCCTCCACCAGATAGGTGCCCGCCGAGACCGCACCCGCGGCCGGCGTCGCACACCGGGGCTCGCTCTGCCTGCGGTCCCACTGCACGGTGTGAGTGACCGTCTGACCTGCGGGCACCCGGAGCAGCACGCTCCCCTGTGGCCGAGGGCAGTCCTTGGACGACCACACCTCTTCGTCGCCCGTGTCCTTGACTGTCAGTACGGCGGCCTTGGGCCCGAAGTCCGCCTTGCACGTCGTCGACGAGGTGTTGGAGGCACTCAGCTGGAACGAGGGCTTCTCCCCCGCCTCATAGGAGACCTTCGCGCTGCGCAGCGTCAACTTCAGTGCCGAAGAGGGGCAGTTGGGCAGATCGGAACCCGCGGGCACTTGCTGGCCCGCCGTACCGCCCGAGGTTGCGGCGCCACCGGAACCCTGGCCGCCGTTCGCGGCCCCGCCCTCCGTACCACCGCTGGCGGAACCCTCGCTCCCGCCAGAACCAGAGCCTGAGCCGGAACCAGAGCCCGATCCGCTCCCGGAGCCGGAGGGGGAACCGCCCGGCTTCTCGCGCCCCCCGGGCTGCTCACTGATTGCCGGGCCTGACTGATCAGGTCCTGGCGTGATCGAAGGAGCCGGTGAGGCAGAGCCGTTGACGCCGTCGTCCTTGCCGCCGTTCCCCCGGTCCGAGGTGACGGCCCATGCCACCAGCACCAGGAGCAGCGCGGCCAAGCACAGCGCGATAGCCCTCCGTCGCCAGTAGATGGAGGAGGGGAGCGGCCCGATCGGATTGCGCAGAGATCCCACGAACCAAACTGTACGAGAGATCACGCCCAACTCCGGCCCTACCCGCCGCCTACACCCCAAGTTCTCCGGATCATCATCATGGAAGCCAATCTTCCCCTTGTGGCGGTGCGGTGTTGCCGTCCCAACCCGCGACCGGCATCAAGGGGATGACCCCTCACCAGGTAGCGTCCCTGAACCATGGACAGCAGCATCACCCGCGACCTCTACCGCGACATAACCGACTTCGCCCACACCACCCCGACCTGGTTCCAGAAACTCGCCGAGATCTGGACCGAACTGGGGCTGCTCCTGTTCGGAGCGCTCTTCCTTGTCGCCTGGTGGCGGGCGCGCGTGGGACCCCCACCGGCGATAGCCGTGGCCGTCCTCGCCCCCCTCGCCACGGCGACCGGCTATGTGGTCAGCGAGTCGTTCAAGTCGGTGGTCGACGAGGACCGCCCCTGTCGCACGGTGGCGGACGCAGCGGCCTCGCTCGTCCCCTGCCCTCCGGTGGGTGACTGGTCCTTCCCCAGCAACCACTCCTCGATCGCGGGCGCCGCTGCCATCGCCCTGGCGATCGCCTGGCCCCGGATCGCCCTGCTGACGGTGCCGATGGCGGTGCTGATGGCGTTCTCCCGGGTCTTCGTCGGAGTGCACTACCCCCATGACGTGATGGTGGGTCTGGTCCTCGGTGCCCTGGTGGCGGTGGTCTTCATCCTGGCGCTGCGCCGCCCGGCCCAGTCAGTGCTGACGACGATGCGCACCAGTCGTACGGGTGTGGTCGTCTGGTTCGCCGGTCCGGGCGGAGCAGCAGCACCGGTACGGAATCGGCATCGGCGCTAGGCCGTATCCGCAGCTGTGTCCCGCCGGGTGCGGGCCGGACCTGGGCCCATGGGTCGTCGCAGGGCCGGCCCTGAGCGTCGACAGCCGGCATCCGGGGCGCTGTGCACCACCAGCTCAGAAGCACGAATTGCACCACCAGCATCAGGCACACCCTGCACCTCTAGCGCCCCCTGTGCCCCTTGGTTCGCACCGCACCCCCGGCCACCCCGGTACACCCTCTGGGCCGCTCGGCCCACGGCCCGGAGCGGATGCACCATCCGCCAGCCGGGACGTGCCAGGATCGGTGTGCCATGACTGACACCAACACAGCCCTCGCCCCCACCGACGCCGCATCCCTCCACGCCCCCGTCATCTCCTGGTTCGACGAGCACGCCCGCGATCTGCCGTGGCGTCGCCCCGAGGCGGGCGCGTGGGGCGTGATGGTCAGCGAGTTCATGTTGCAGCAGACTCCGGTCAACCGGGTCCTGCCCGTGTACGAACAGTGGCTGGCCCGCTGGCCCCGCCCCGCCGATCTGGCCGCCGAGGCGCCCGGGGAGGCCGTCCGCGCCTGGGGACGTCTCGGATACCCCCGCCGTGCGCTGCGCCTGCACGGAGCCGCCCAGGCGATAGCAGAACGACACGACGGTGACGTACCCCGCGAACACGCACAGTTGCTCGCCCTGCCCGGAATCGGCGAGTACACCGCGGCAGCCGTCGCATCCTTCGCGTACGGGCAGCGACATGCCGTCCTCGACACCAATGTGCGCAGGGTCTTCGCCCGAGCCTCATCCGGCATCCAGTACCCGCCGACCGCCACGACGGCCGCGGAGCGCAAGCTCGCTCGTGCGCTGCTCCCCGATGACGAGGAGACCGCGGCCCGGTGGGCTGCGGCGTCGATGGAGTTGGGTGCGCTCGTCTGCACCGCCCGTAACGAGGACTGCGCCCGCTGCCCGATCGCCGCACAGTGCTCTTGGCGGCTGGCCGGGAAGCCTGCCCACGAGGGCGCGCCCCGGCGGGGCCAGACCTATGCGGGCACCGATCGACAGGTGCGTGGCAAGCTGCTCGCCGTGCTCCGCGAATCCTCGGAGCCCGTACCGCAGACGGCCCTGGACGTGGTGTGGCACGAGCCCGTGCAGCGGGCCCGCGCCCTGGACGGACTGGTCGCAGACGGGCTGGTCGAACCGCTGGAAGGCGGGCTGTACCAGCTCCCGGGCTGATCCCGACCAGGTCTGCTTCCCCGGGTGATCGACACCGAAACATCTGCTGTTACACAACCGATGGATGGCCGTGCGCCCTTCGAGGGCTGCTCCGCACAGGCCCGTGACAACCGCTCCGTAACTTCTCCTGCATAAGGAACGCAGTGCTGGTGACGGGGACGGAGGCGGTTGGAATGGCGCACGGCGAGGTGCTCGGTTTTGAAGAGTACGTACGCAGCCGGCAGGAGGCACTGCTGCGCAGCGCCCGGCGGCTGGTGCCCGATCCCGTCGATGCCCAGGACCTCCTCCAGACCGCACTGGCCCGCACCTACGGTCGCTGGGACGGCATCGCCGACAAGTCGCTCGCCGACGCCTATCTGCGCCGGGTGATGATCAACACCCGGACGGAGTGGTGGCGCGCCCGCAAGCTGGAGGAAGTGCCCACCGACCAACTGCCGGACGCCCGGATCGACGACGGCAGCGACCAGCGCGCGGACCGCGCACTGCTGATGGACGCGCTGAAGGTGCTCGCGCCCAAGCAGCGCAGTGTGGTGGTGTTGCGGCACTGGGAGCAGATGAGCACGGAGGAGACGGCTGACGCGCTGGGCATGTCGGCGGGTACCGTGAAGAGCACACTGCATCGGGCACTGGCCCGGCTCCGGCAGGAGTTGGAGCGCCAGGAGGCGGAGCGTCGCGAGTTGGAGCGCCGGGAGCGGATCGAGCACGAGGCCGCGCAGCGGGCCGACCGTCCGACGAACCGTCGCCCCGAAGCCGGCGAGCTGCGGGTCCCGACCCAGGACCGGGGCGGTCTGCAGCGCTTGCGGTGCGGTGATGGACAGGACAGGCAGGACGAACGGGGGCAGGAGCGGTGCGCGGCCTGAGCGGCCTGGTGACCCGGGAGCACTCGGAGAACGGACGCGGTAGAGGACGGCGAGCGGCGGGCGGTACGGCCGCCGTCGTCCTCGCCGCCTTCGGCATGTTCACGGCCGGTTGCTCGGCGGGGGGCACCGGCGTCAAGGACGAGGGCTCCGCCCACGCCGAGAACGCCAAGAGCGTGCCGTCGGCGAACGTCTCGGCTGGCGGCACGCAGCAGGTCGACCGGGTCAACCCGGTACGGCTGGTCAAGGACGATCCGAAGGTCAGCAAACGGATCAAGTCCGACCTCAAGCCGTGCGGCAGGGACTACCCGGTGGACACCTCGTACGGGAACATGACCGGCGGCACCCAACCCGATGTGGTCGTCAATGTGATGAGCTGCGTCGATTCCGTGGGGGTCGGCACGTATGTGTACCGGATGAACGGCACGCGGTACGAGAATGTCTTCACCTCCGAGGAACCCGCGGTGGTCTCCGCCATCGACCGCGGCGATTTGGTCGTCACCAAACAGGTCTGGGTGGAGAACGACCCGGTGGAGGAGCCCTCCGCCGAGGAGGTCACCACGTACCACTGGACGAGCGGAAGGTTCGCCCAAATGCATTGGGTCCGCAATGAGTACAGCGGACCCGTCGACGGAGACGACTTGCTCGCCACCGAGCCGCCGGAACCCCCCAGAGAGAACTGAGAGCACCGGATGGCCGAGACACATGTGTTGTTCGTCGAGGACGACGACGTCATCCGGGAGGCGACCCAGTTGGCGTTGGAACGCCAGGGTTTCCTCGTCACCGCGATGCCCGACGGACTGTTGGGCCTGGAGGCGTTTCGCGCCCAGCGCCCCGATATCGCCCTGCTCGACGTGATGGTGCCGGGACTCGACGGGGTGAGTCTGTGCCGCCGTATCCGCGATGAGTCGACCGTGCCCGTGATCATGCTGTCGGCGCGTGCCGACTCCATCGACGTGGTGCTCGGGCTGGAGGCAGGAGCCGACGACTACGTCACCAAGCCCTTCGACGGGGCGGTCCTGGTCGCCCGGATCCGTGCGGTGCTGCGCCGCTTCGGCCATGCGAGCGGGGATGGGGTCACCACCGGGGAGCAGCCCCCGGGTGCCCTGCTGACCTTCGGTGAGCTGGAGGTCGACACCGAGGGCATGGAGGTGCGCAAGGGGGGCGAGCCGGTGGCTCTGACCCCGACCGAGATGCGGCTGCTGTTGGAGTTCTCGGCCGCTCCCGGAACCGTGCTGTCCCGCGATCGGCTCCTGGAGCGGGTCTGGGAGTACGGCTGGGGCGGTGACACCCGTGTGGTGGACGTCCATGTCCAGCGGTTGCGCACCAAGATCGGGCAAGACCGGATCGAGACGGTTCGCGGCTTCGGATACAAGCTCAAAGCATGAGGCGCCTCGCGCTGCGCACCGGGGTCCGTTGGAAGATCAGTGTCGCGATCGCGGCCGTGGGCGCCCTGATCGCCGTGGCCCTGAGCCTGGTCGTGCACAACGCCGCCCGGGTCTCGATGCTGGACAACGCCCGAGACGTGCAGATGGACCGGCTCTCGATGGCCCAGCGCTGGCACGAGACGTCGAAGAAGAGCGACCCCCGGTTCAACAGCAAGATCAATGACCCCTTGCTGCCCAAGGAACTCCAGCGGCTGATGAAGGAGAAGCGCCGCGGCACCTTCGTGGAGGACGATCATGACGGCCCGCCGGTGATCTGGGCCGCCGTCCCGCTGGCCAACGGGGATGTGCTCTCCCTGCACAGTCGCTTCGCGGGGCGGAGCTCCACCCTGCTCAGGGACCTCGACCAGGCACTGATCATCGGTTCGGCCTCGGTGGTCCTCGCGGGCAGCGCGCTCGGCGTGCTCATCGGCGGCCAGCTCTCGCGCCGGCTGCGCAAGGCCGCGGCAGCCGCCTCGAACGTGGCGGAGGGCAATACGGGCGTCCGGGTGCGGGATGCGATCGGCGGTGTCGTACGAGACGAGACGGACGATCTCGCCAGGGCGATCGACGCCCTCACCGATGCGCTGCACGCGCGCATCGAGGCGGAGCGGCGGGTCACCGCGGACATCGCCCATGAGCTGCGCACACCGGTCACGGGCCTGCTGACGGCCGCGGAGCTGCTGCCAGCGGGCCGCCCATCGGAGCTCGTACGGGACCGGGCCCAGGCGATGCGGACCCTGGTGGAGGACGTACTGGAGGTCGCGCGGCTGGACAGTGCGTCGGAGCGGGCGGAGCTACAGGAGATAGCCCTCGGTGAGTTCGTCACGCGCCGGGTGTCGGCCCTCAACCCGGACGTGGCGATCGAGGTGGTCCACGAGTCCCGGGTGAACACCGATCCCCGTCGACTGGAGCGGATCCTGCTGAATCTGCTCACGAACGCGGTCAAGTACGGGGGGACACCGGTCGAGGTCACCGTCGAGGGCCGGGTGGTCCGGGTGCGCGACCACGGGCCCGGCTTTCCGGAGGCGCTCCTGCGCGAGGGGCCGAGCCGCTTCCGTACGGGAGCGAGCGATCGAGCCGGTACCGGGCACGGGCTGGGGCTGACGATCGCCTCGGGCCAGGCACGGGTGCTGGGGGCGCGGCTCACCTTCCGCAACGCGGCGCCGGCGGTGCCGCTGGTGGGCGACGCTCCTGCGGCCGGGGGCGCGATCGCGGTGCTCTGGCTGCCGGAGCACGCTCCGACGGACAGCGGGAGCTTCCCGATGCTGCCGCGACAGGGGTAGGCGCCTCGATCGGAGCGGCACGGGCACGGCCTGTGCACGGTTGCCGACACAGCATGACCCCGTGCGAGGCTGCTGCCAGCGCGGCCGGAAGGGTCGTGCCCCGGGGGCGGCCATGACCCTGAGTGCCTTTGGCTCACACACCACCGGGTATCCGGGTCCGTCGACCGTCGACCGTCACGGCAGGGTGACCGCAAACCACGAACGACCCCCGGTGAAGACCGGGGGCCGTTCTCGCGCCCGCCCGAGGGCGGCGGCGCGTGGATGAGGAGGTGCAGGTTCGCAGCTCATCGGATCAGAGGGTCACACCCTGGGCACGCAGGTAGCTCACCGGGTTGATGGCGCTGCCGTAGTTCGGGGTGGTGCGGATCTCGAAGTGCAGGTGAGGGCCGCTGCTGTTGCCGGTGTTACCGGACAGGGCGATCTGCTGGCCGCCCTGGACCTGCTGCCCGATCTTCACGTCGACGCGGGAGAGGTGGGCGTACTGCGAGTAGGTGTTGCTGTCGTGCTTGACGACCACGGCGTTGCCGTAGGCAGGTCCGTCACCGGCGCCGTTCGGGCCGGCCTTGACGACGGTGCCGGGGCCCACGGAGTTGACGACGGTGCCGGTCGGCACGGCGAAGTCCTGGCCGGAGTGCTTGCTCGCCCACATGTTTCCGGCGTTGCCGTAGGTGGCGCTCACCACGTACTGGGAGACCGGCTTGGTCCACCCGGAGGCGGCCTTCTTGACGGCGACGGACTTGGCGGCCACGGCCTTCTTGGCAGCCGCCTTCTTGGCAGCGGCGGCCTTCTGCGCGGCAACGGTCTTCGCGGCGGCCTGGGACTGGGCCTGGGCCTGGGCGGCGACCGCGTTCGCGGTGCTGTTCACGGCGACGGGCTTGCTGGCTGCCGTACCGGTCTCGGCGGCAATCGCAGCTCCTGTGCCGAGGACCGTCACGGCTCCCAGACCAGCAGCGACAACGGCGGTACGGGTACGGAGAGCGGACGGGCGGGGGCGACGGGAAATGAAGCGCGACATACGGGAGAAGCCTCCAGGCACATGGGGACCCGGCACGAGGATTCGCACCGGGCGTTTGGCTATCCCTTGGTAACCGAATCGCCCATATCGCCTCAACCCCCCCATCTACGACATAAAGTCGTAGTTGAACGGTCCTCCATCGCAACCCTTGACAGTTTTTGATCATGTTCGCGCTGTTTGTCGAGAATCCAGTTAGATATCAGCGCTAGATCGGGTTTAACCGCATGTACGCCTCCCGGGGCGCCCCACCAGAACCGCCGGACACCCGCTCGATCGGGCGCTCGGGAGGCGCGGGACCAAAGTCCCGAAGAGGCGCAGGAACGGTCCTCGCGGGAGGCCGTGAACACCCCTCCTATTCCGAGTAGTAAGCCCGAAAGGGCCTGTGTGCCTTGTCACCGGCCCAACCCCCTTTCCCCGCCCGGAAAGTGGCCTGCGCCACTAGCCTCGGGCAGGACTCAAGGGGGTCGGAGCGATGCACGGCACGATGACGGCACGGGTGGTCGCGGTCCATGGCAGACAGCAGGGCACAGGGGTACTCCTCACCCCCAGAACGGTCCTGACCTGCGCACATGTCTCCGGCTCCGGCCGAGTGGAGATCTCCCACCCCGGGCTCGGCCAGCGCGTGGGCGGTGCGGCGCTCCTCCTGGGAGACCCCAAGGTCGTCGATGCCGCCCTACTGATCGCCGATCACGACATCGTGCCGTCCGATCGGCTCGGCCGGCTCCGATGGGCCCGTCTGACCAGGGACGACGCCCTAGCCGGCTGCCAGACGATCGGCTTCCCCAGTCATCAGCGCTATCAGGGCGACCGGCTGGACTTCGGCCAGTACACGGGCAGCGTTCTGCCCATCGCAGGACGGATGCACGGCGTCCTCACCTTCTGGCTCGACCACTCCCCGGGCGCCCCGCACAAGACCTCTCCGCTCGCCGGGCTCTCCGGCGCGCCCGTCCTCGCCGGCTCGGTCCTGGTGGGCATGGTGACCCGGGTACGCGACACGGACGGTCACCAGCACCTGGAGGCCATCCCGGTGGAGGCGATCCACCAGATCTTGCGTCGCAGCTCCCTTCTGGGGCGGTTCTCAGCGCTCCGACGCCGCCCCCGGGCGGCTCGGCCCTCCCTCGATGCACTCCCCGTCGAGCAGCACTGGCCCGGCGTCCTCGACCTGCCCCCGCTGGAGCGGCTCTCCAGCTTCCATCCGCAGGACGCCGCCTTCGAGGAGGGGTACGCGAGCGCCCTGAAGGCCCAGTACCGCAAGACGGAGGTCTTCGGCATCGACGAGCTGGGCATCAGCGAGGCCAGCTGGGACCTCGACACCGCCTATGTGAGCCTCGAAGCCGTCGAGCTGGAGCCCCACGAGGGCCCGGACCCGGGGCCGCCGCGTCCGATCGACACCCCCGTACCCCGCTCACTGCGCATCGAAGACCTCCTCGGCCTCAGCCAGCACACACTGCTGCGGGGCGAGGCGGGGGCGGGCAAGACCACCCTCGTGTGGTGGCTCGCCGCCCATGCCTCCTGCGGAACGCTCCCCGGCGCGCTCGACGAGCTCAACGGGCTGGTTCCCTTCGTCATCCCCATGCGCAGCCTCCATGCCCACGGCGGACCGTTCCCCGGCCCGGACGAGCTCCCCGGGGTCGCCGGGCTGCCCATCGGACGGGCGCCGGAGGGCTGGGCCACCCGCGTACTGGAGTCGGGGCGGGCCCTGATCCTCGTCGACGGCCTCGACGAGCTCCCCCAGGCCCATCGGCACAAGGCCCGCAGCTGGCTCACCCTCCTGCTGGGCCGGTTCAACAGCAGCCGCGCCCTGGCGACCGTACGTCCCGGCGCGGTGGAAGCACGCTGGCTGGCCTCCGAAGGCTTCGCCGACCTCCTGCTGCTGCCGATGAGCGACCAGGACATCAAGGCGTTCGTACGGGCCTGGCACCGGGCCGCGGCCCTGGAGTACGCGGCACTCGACCGCCGGCGCGCCGATGCCGAAGCCCATGCCCTGAGCGAGCTGGAACAACGGCTGACCCGCGAGTTCGACACCAACAGGGTGCTGCGCGACCTCGCCCGCACCCCGCTGCTGTGCGCGGTGATCTGCGCGCTCCACCGCAAGCGCAAGGGCGCCCTCCCACACACGCGCTGGGAGCTCTACAAGGCCACGCTCGACATGCTCCTCGGCAAACGGGACAGCGGGCGCGGCATCCACGCCCCCGAAGGGCTGGTCCTCAGCGTGGAGGAGAACAAGCTGCTGCTCCAGCACATCGCCGTCTGGCTGGTGCGCAACGGCCAGACCCAACTGACCTTCGACGAGGCCGTCACTCAGATCGGGTTGGCGACCCGGAGTATGCGGCAGGTGCGGGACCAGGGAACCCCGGAACAGATCCTGACCCATCTGATCAATCGCAGCGGACTGCTCCAACAACGCACGGGCAGTGTCGTCCAGTTCATCCACCGCACCTTCCAGGACTATCTGGCGGCCAAGGAGTTCTCCGACACCGACAGCCTGGGCGAACTGCTGCGGCACGCGCCGGACGAACAGTGGCGCGATGTGATCCACCTCGCCGTCGGACACCTCGATCGCAACCGGGTGAGCGCACTGGTCAAGGGCCTGATCGCCCGGGGCGACGAGGCGGCGAGCAGCGGCGTCCGGCGCGCCCTGCACATCCTGGCTGCACACTGCGCCGCGTCCGCCGTTTTCCTCGACGACACCGTCCTCACCGCGTCGGAGGATCGCGTCCGTGCACTGATGCCGCCCACGACCTCGGGTCAGGTGCACGAGTTGACCAGCCTCGGCGCCTTTGTGCTCCCCCTGCTGCCGGGGGCCTCCGAACGCCCCCATGTCGACCGGATGGTGATCGAGACGATCGCGGCGATCGGCGAGGAGGCCGGCTTGGAACGGCTGGTGGATTTCGCCCAACATCCGGCGGCCCCGGTCCGACGGGCCCTGGCGGACGTCTGGGCGAGCTTCCCTGCACAGTTGTACGCCCGCAGAGTGCTCGCCCGGACCCGGCTGGACGACGTCGTACTCAATGTGTGGAGCGACGACCAACTACAGGCACTGGAGCACTGCAGTCCCACCGTCGGCGTCGTGGCGCTGTTCGGGAGCCACTCGGGCAAGACCCTGGACGCCCGGCTGCCGCGCACCGGGCTGCGGTCACTGCGGCTCAACGGGAACCATGAGATCACCGAACTGGGCTTCCTCCGGAACCGCCCCGCCCTCAGCGCCCTCGCCCTCATCGACTGCCCCCGACTCACCAGCCTGGCAGAGCTCGCCGACCGGTCGCTGCGCCGACTGGACATCGGACAGGGAGAGCTCGCCCTGAGCGGGCCGCACCCTCAGGTCACCGACCTCCAGGTGTTCGGCCTGGAGCCCATGGACGACCCGGACCACACCGCCCTGTCCCGATGGGACACCGTGACCACGCTGTTCCTGATGCCTCCACAGCGCATGTCCGCGCTGATCCGCGCCACCAGCGGGATGACCGCACTCCAGAGCCTGACAGTCCGTGCGTTCGCGATCCTCGATCTGGAGGCGACCGACACCACGGAGCGCATCACCTCGCTCTCCATCGAATCGCTGGACCGCCATCTGAACACGGCCGCGCTCGCCCGCGTCTTCCCCGCACTGCGCCAACTGTCCATGGTCGTACGCGATGTACGGGAGTACGCGCTCGACCTCACCCCGCTCGCCGAACTCCCCGATCTCACGATCACCCTCAAGTCCGGCGGGGGCATCCCCCTCCACATCACCGGCGCTGAGCCGTTCGGGGGACGTCTGAGGACCATGACAGGCCAGTGAACGCCGGCGTCCTTCCCGCGCCCGCCCCCATCCGGAATGCTCCGGACATGACCAGATCCGTGATGGGCACCGATCGTCGCACCCCCCGCGTCCGCCCGTTCCGCACCGGGCTCGGCTGCGTCCTGACCACCGCACTCGCCCTCACCACCCTCACCTTCAGCAGCCCTGCCGGAGCCGGCACCTCCAACAGCGGGCTCAAGGGCGCCATCGACACCATCCTGGCCGACGCCCGGCTCGACGGCGGCGCGGCCAGTGTGGTGATCGCCGATGCCGACACCGGTGAACGGCTCTACCAACGCGCCGGTGGAGACCGGCTGATGCCGGCCTCCAACACCAAGATCGCCACCTCCGTCGCCGCCTTCGGCGTCCTCGGCCCGCAGTACCGCTTCTCGACCGACGTCCTGACCCACGGCACCCGTGACGGCGCCACCCTCAAGGGCGACCTGTACCTACGCGGCGGCGGCGATCCCACCACCCTCGCCAAGGACTACGACAAGCTCGCCGCCGCCGTGGCCACCGCCGGCATCACCAAGGTCACCGGTCGGCTCGTCGCCGACGACACCCGCTTCGACACCCAACGCCTCGGCCGCTCCTGGGCCGTCGACGACCAGTCCTCGTACTACTCCGCCCAGACCTCGGCCCTCACCATCGCCCCCGACACCGACTATGACTCCGGCACGGTCATCGTCGAAGCGGTCCCGGGTGCGAAGGCCGGCGACAAGCCCAAGGTGACCGTGGAGCCGAAGACCGGCTATGTGAAGCTGGACATCAGCGGCAGCACGGTGGCCGCCGGCGGCTCCGACACCCTGTCCGTACAGCGGCGCCACGGCAACAACACGATCACCATCAGCGGAAACATCCCGATCGGGGCCGGAGCGACCAAGGAGTGGGTGACCGTCTGGGAACCCACCGGCTATGCCGCGGCCGTCTTCCATGACGCCCTCACGCGCCACGGAGTCAAGGTCACGGAGAGCACCCGCCTCGGCCGCGCCACCCCCACCTCCGCACAATCGCTGACCTCACACCGCTCCATGCCCCTGCGGGAGCTCATGCACCCGTTCATGAAGCTGTCGAACAACATGCACGCCGAAGCCCTGACGAAGACCATGGGGTACGAGACGGCAGGCCGCGGCACCTGGAGCGCCGGGCTTTCGGCGATCGCCACCCGACTGCGCGCGGAAGGCGTCACCACCGACGACCTACGACAGGTCGACGGATCGGGTCTGTCCCGGATGAACCTCTTCCCGGCCGAACAGTTCGCCACCCTCCTGCTCTCCGTGCGCAACGCCCCCTGGTACGCCGACTGGTACGCCTCCCTGCCGCTCGCCTGCGGCCCCGACCGGGCCGCGGGCGGAACCCTCCGTACCAGGATGTGCAACACCCCCGCAGCTCTCAACGCACGGGCCAAGACCGGTTCCCTGACCGGTGCTTCGGCACTCTCCGGGTATGTCACGGACGCGAACGGGCGAGAGCTTGTCTTCAGCATCGTCCTCAACAACTATCTGGCGTCCTCGGTGAAGAGCATCGAGGACGCCATCGTGGTCACGCTCGCCCGTACCGACACGACCACGGAAACAGTCCCGTCCATCACTCCGGCCCTCACCCGCACCACCGATCCCACCGCTGACCGGGAATGCTCCTGGCAGAAGCCGACGTTCTGCTGAAACCAATCATGGCCCGGGCCGGGTCTCGGTACCGTCCGGGCCATGAGCGACAGCCATGCCAACGACACCGCCATCGAACTGGCCGACGCGATCGAAGCCGTCCGCGAACAACTGGTCGACGCCGCGGGGCGCGCAACCGGTCAGCCCGTCCTGTTCGAAGTGGGCGACATCGAGATGGAGTTCACCATCGAGCTGCGCAAGGACCGCAGCGGCGGACTCAAGGCGAAAGCCTGGGTGCTGGAGGCCGGTGGCGACACCACCAGGTCCACCGGGCACACCCATCGGGTGTCCTTCACCCTCACCCCGAAGAACGCACGGACCGGCGGTAGCTGGCTGGTGGGCCATGACGAGGCGGGCGACACAGCCGACTTCGGGACGGCCGGACCCGCCAACCGCCCATGAGCCCCTTCCGGGCCTCACCCGGACGCCGCGCCGTGGCCGTCATGGGGCAGTGCCAGGGCAGCGGCGCCATCATCACCGCGACCACCGTGCTCACCTGCGCGCATGTGGTCGGTTCCGCACACACCGCCGCGGTCGCGTTACCGGGCCGCACGGGAACGGTGCACTGCCAGGTCGTGTGGTCCAACCCACGCCTCGACGCGGCACTGCTACAGAGCCCCAAACCACTGCTGTCAGGCGCCACCTGGCTGCTCAAAGAGACCCCCGTACCGATGTGCGAGGTCACCTCCGACCGACCGCTGCCCCACTGCGAGATCGTCGGCTTTCCCCGCGTCCAGCGCTAAGAAGGGCAGAAACTCGACGCCGACCAGTACACCGGGACCGTACTGCCCCTCGCCGGGATCGTCCGCAAGACGATGACCTTCGCGTTCGACCAGCCTCCCGCGGTCGAAGCGTCCGGCGGCCCATCGCCCCTCGCCGGGCTCTCCGGCAGCCCGGTCTACTCGGGCAACGCACTGCTCGGCATCGTCAAGGAGGTACCCCAGGGGCGCAACCACCTCCGCGTGGAGTGCGTACCGGCGGGGCTCGTCTTCACCGATCCCGACCTTCTGGACTGGTTCACCCGCCGATCCGACAACATCGCCCCGCCCCGACTGGAACGACTCCGAAAGACCCACCCCGACGACACCCACTACGAGGAGGAGTACGGGGAGGCCCTCAGGGCGGAGTACCGCAAGACGAAGATCTTCGGACTGGACGAACTCAGCAGGAACGACACGGAATGGGACCTCGACACCGCCTATCTGAGCCTGGAGGCCCGTCCCCAATCCCGTGCCGGGCGCAGGGCGTCCATCGACTCCGCGGTCCCGCGCGACTACTGGAGCCTCCCGACGCCCCACGAGGAACACGGCTCGGGCCCACAACAGATCGAAGAGTTGCTCGGCACCCGCCCCCGGGTCCTTCTGCGTGGGGACGCCGGCGCGGGCAAGACCACGCTGATCTGGTGGTTGGCCGCCCACGCAGCCGCGGGAACCCTCGACGACCGACTCGCCCAACTCAATGGACTCGTGCCCTTCGTCGTCCCCCTGCGCAGCCTGCGCGCCCAGGGCGACGGCTTCCCCTCCCCCGCCCAGCTCGCCGGGGTGTCGCGTCTGATGATCGACGCAGCTCCCGCCGGCTGGGCGGGACGGGTCCTCGCCGATGGTCGGGCACTCCTCCTGGTCGACGGGCTCGACGAAGTGCCGCAGGAGGACAGGGAGGAGGCGCACCGCTGGCTCTCCCGCCTGGTACACCGCTTCCCCCTGACCCGATGCCTGGTGACCGTACGTCCGCTCGCCGTCGCCCCTGACTGGCTCGGCTCCGAGGGCTTCGAAGAACTGAGCCTGCTCCCCCTGCACGACGAGGGCATCCGGGCGTTCAGCGCCGCCTGGCACCGGGCGGCCCGGCTCGACGACGAGGATGTGCAGGGCATCGACGAGTTGGAACGCGGACTCCTCCAGCAGTTCGACCTCAATCCTGCGCTCAGGGACCTCGCCCGCACCCCACTGCTGTGTGCCGTGATCTGCGCACTCCACCGGTTGCGCCAGGGCTTCCTTCCCGAGAGCCGCTGGGCGCTCTACCGTTCGGCTCGGCAGCCAAGTGCTGCCTCTGCTGCCGGCCCCCGAGGAGCTCGGCATCTCCGAGCGGGGGCAGCTGGCGGAACTGGTCAGCGTCATCGGCGGAAGCTCGGCCGTCCCCTACGCCCGCCGCCTGGCACTCGCCGCCCGGGGCGAGCCGCACGGCGAGTACCTGCTCACCCGTGACTGGGCACGGTTCCCACCCGAGGAGTACGCGCGCGAGGTCCTGTCCGGTCTCGACCTGGCCAACACCATCGTGTATCTCACGAACGAGGCCCAGCTCGCGCAGTTGCAGCTGCTCCCGCACGCCCGCTACGTGGGAGTGACCGGGTCCATCGCGCCCACGCTGCTCTCCCGAGCCCTCGCCGCGTCCGAGCTGTGCTCCCTCAGCTTGGACAACAACTCGCTGCTCACCGATCTGACGGCAGTGGAAGGTTGCGCGAACACCCTCACCAAACTGTCGGTGGAACACTGCACCCAGCTCGCGGACTTCACGGCGCTGCCCGCCCTGACCTCACTGACGGAACTGACCCTGTCCAGGATCCGGGTGCGCACGGAAGACCTCACGGCGCTGGCCCGGGCTCCCGCACTGCGCAGGCTCCTGTTGAACAACCCGGTGTTGGTGGGAGACGAGAGCCTAGATCTGTCCCCGCTCCGCACGGTGCCCGGGCTGAGGGTGGCGATCACCGAAGTGTCGGAACACCGGCTCACCGGCAGGGCGGCGCTCGGGGAACGACTGAACGTGAGCCACCCAAGGGGCTGTAACTGCTCGGAAGCCCACTAGGGCTGCGCGGTCTGCTCGGCTGGCATGCAATCGCGCGGTGCGCCCTGTCGGTAGCGGGTGCTCCCGTCTCGACCGCGTGGCGTCGGACCGCGAAAGAAGGGGCTGCCCCGGCCCGTACCCATGAGTACGGAATCCGGGGCAGCCCCTTTTCAGTCTGACGGCACCTCGCGGAGGCTATGCCTCCTTGGAGAGGTTCGGTCCGGCACCGCCCGCGGCCTGCTCGATCGGCGGGACGTCCGGCAGCGCGGACTTCTCCTCACCGCGGAAGGTGAACTTCTTCTCTTCACCCTCGCCCTCGGTGTCCACGACCACGATGTGACCGGGGCGCAGCTCGCCGAAGAGGATCTTCTCCGACAGCACGTCCTCGATCTCCCGCTGAATGGTCCGGCGCAGCGGCCGGGCACCCAAGACCGGGTCGTAGCCCTTCTTCGCGAGCAGCGACTTGGCCGTGGGGCTCAGCTCCAGGCCCATGTCACGGTCCTTGAGCCGCTCATCCACCTTGTTGACCATGAGGTCGACGATCTGAATGATGTCTTCCTCGGTGAGCTGGTGGAAGACGACCGTGTCATCGACACGGTTCAGGAACTCGGGCCGGAAGTGCTGCTTCAGCTCCTCGTTGACCTTGACCTTCATCCGCTCGTAGTTCGACTTCACGTCGCCCTGTGCGGCAAAGCCAAGGTTGAATCCCTTGGAGATGTCCCGGGTCCCGAGGTTGGTCGTCATGATGATGACCGTGTTCTTGAAGTCCACGACCCGGCCCTGGGAGTCGGTCAGACGACCGTCTTCCAGGATCTGCAGAAGGGAATTGAAGATATCGGGGTGGGCCTTCTCGACCTCGTCGAAGAGGACGACCGAGAACGGCTTCCGGCGCACCTTCTCGGTGAGCTGACCGCCCTCTTCGTATCCCACGTATCCGGGCGGAGAACCGAAGAGACGGGAAACCGTGTGCTTCTCGCTGAACTCCGACATGTCGAGGGAGATCAGGGCGTCCTCGTCACCGAAGAGGAATTCGGCGAGCGTCTTGGAGAGCTCGGTCTTACCGACACCGGACGGGCCGGCGAAGATGAACGAGCCACCGGGACGCTTCGGGTCCTTCAGACCCGCCCGCGTACGGCGAATGGCCTGGGAGAGCGCCTTGATGGCGTCCTTCTGGCCGATGACGCGCTTGTGCAGCTCGTCTTCCATGCGCAGGAGTCGGGAGGACTCCTCTTCGGTCAGCTTGAAGACCGGAATGCCGGTCGCCGTGGCCAGGACTTCGGCGATGAGCTCGCCGTCGACCTCGGCGACGACGTCCATGTCGCCGGCCTTCCATTCCTTCTCGCGCTTGGTCTTCGCAGCGAGGAGCTGCTTCTCCTTGTCGCGGAGGGAGGCCGCCTTCTCGAAGTCCTGGGAGTCGATGGCCGACTCCTTGTCGCGGCGGACTCCGGCGATCTTCTCGTCGAACTCGCGGAGGTCCGGCGGTGCGGTCATCCGACGGATGCGCATCCGGGAGCCGGCCTCGTCGATCAGGTCGATCGCCTTGTCCGGCAGGAAGCGGTCCGAGATGTACCTGTCCGCCAGGGTCGCGGCCTGGACGAGGGCCTCGTCCGTGATGGAGACCCGGTGGTGGGCCTCGTAGCGGTCGCGCAGGCCCTTGAGGATCTCGATGGTGTGCGGCAGCGACGGCTCCGCGACCTGGATGGGCTGGAAGCGGCGCTCCAGGGCCGCGTCCTTCTCCAGGTGCTTGCGGTACTCGTCGAGCGTGGTGGCACCGATGGTCTGGAGCTCACCGCGGGCGAGCATCGGCTTGAGGATGCTGGCCGCGTCGATCGCGCCTTCGGCAGCACCCGCGCCGACGAGCGTGTGCAGCTCGTCGATGAACAGGATGATGTCGCCGCGGGTGCGGATCTCCTTGAGGACCTTCTTCAGGCGCTCCTCGAAATCACCGCGGTAGCGGGAGCCCGCGACCAGGGCACCGAGGTCCAGGGTGTAGAGGTGCTTGTCCTTGAGGGTCTCGGGCACCTCGCCCTTGACGATGGCCTGGGCCAGGCCCTCGACGACGGCGGTCTTGCCGACGCCGGGCTCGCCGATGAGCACGGGGTTGTTCTTGGTGCGGCGGGACAGCACCTGCATGACCCGCTCGATCTCCTTCTCGCGCCCGATGACCGGGTCGAGCTTGGACTCCCGTGCGGCCTGGGTGAGATTGCGGCCGAACTGGTCCAGGACGAGCGAGGTCGAGGGAGTGCCCTCGGCCGGGCCGCCGGCAGTGGCGGCTTCCTTGCTTCCTGAATAGCCGGAGAGCAGCTGGATGACCTGCTGCCTCACTCGATTCAGATCGGCGCCCAGCTTCACGAGGACCTGGGCCGCGACGCCCTCGCCCTCGCGGATCAGGCCGAGCAGGATGTGCTCGGTGCCGATGTAGTTGTGGCCCAGCTGAAGGGCCTCGCGGAGCGAAAGCTCCAGGACCTTCTTGGCACGGGGAGTGAAGGGGATGTGCCCGGACGGGGCCTGCTGGCCCTGACCGATGATCTCCTCCACCTGCTGGCGGACCGCCTCGAGCGAAATCCCGAGGCTCTCCAGGGCCTTAGCGGCGACACCCTCACCCTCGTGGATTAGGCCCAGGAGGATGTGCTCGGTGCCGATGTAGTTGTGGTTGAGCATCCGGGCTTCTTCCTGAGCCAGGACGACAACCCGCCGCGCGCGGTCGGTGAACCTCTCGAACATCGTTAATCGCTCCTCAGAGCGGTCAGGCAGTAAGGGGTCGGTCCCCTCCCTGTCCTTCCGCAGCTTAGTCCCGCAAGCGGGGACCGCTCATTCCAACTGCCGACACCCGTCTGTGGCCTCCTGACCCCTGAACGCCGACAACTGCTCCAACCCGATGGTGCGAGACGATGTTCCCGCAGGCCAGGCAGTTACCCTCTCCATCACTACGCCGATGGCGAACGTAAGCGCTCCCTGCGAGCGTGTCGCCCCTTCCCACTAGGGATGTCTTACCCGTAAGCACTGACAGTCCATGCGGCGCACACCGGTTCCCTCCGCTACGGGCGAACAACCGCGTGCGCTCGAATGCCCCCGAACACCCCCATCTGCGACACTCTGAGCAATGCATTGCGCACTCTGCGTAACTCCTACGGCGGATCGAGAGTTCCCGGGACATGACTTTCACCGTTCCGGGGCCCCGCTCCCCCCGCGAGGCCGTCGCATCGCCGCCCGAAAGGGAAGTGGCATGGGCGCGCTGGTACGAAACGGAACTGGGCTGGGCGACAACCACCGACCCGAGCGACCCAGAAGTCACAGGCGACCCAAATGCCTCGCATTGCCACGTCGCGCATTGCCGCGGGGGCCATCGGTCTTCCCGCGTATGGCTACGGACCGGGGTGCGTTTCGACGTACTGCAATTTCCGGCGGCAGCGGGAACGGCGGTGCTCGACCAGATGCAGCTGAACGGGCCCGTGGCACTCTCCGGGCCGGCGGGGGACCGAATGCAACTACTGGTGGCCGCGGGGAGCGCTGAGGAGCTTCCAGGGCTGCTCGACTGGCTGGAATGGGGCGGGATCACCTTGGATCTGACCGCCGTCGGTGCGGGCGGACGCCTGAGCGCCCCACCCCCACCAGGCAGGACCGGCTCTCGGGAGGCCGCCGTCTGGCTGCGGCCCCCCGTGCCGGGGTGTGAGGTGGAACCGACACTTCCGGCCCTGAACCCGCTAGGGCGCGGGACCGAAACAGGTCGGGGCGGGGGCCCCGATCTCGTCCGTCTCCTCGATGCGGTCGCCTCCGAGTGCCACCGCATCCGTTTGCTCGGTACGAATATGCGCACGGCCGCGGGAACGAGCGCGTACGAATACGCGGCCTGCGAATACCTGGCCGATTAAGACGGCTGCTACTCAGCCGTTGGCCTTCTCGTACGCCTCACGGACCGTGGCGGGGACTCGACCGCGGTCGTTCACCTCGTAGCCGTTCGCCTTGGCCCACGCGCGGATTTCCGCGGTGTCCTTGTTCCCACTCGCCGCCGCACGGCCCTTACCCCGACCCGAAGCAGCGCGGCCACCCGTGCGCCGCCCGCTCTTGGCATACGGGTCAAGCAACCCGCGGAGCTTGTCCGCATTGGCGGTGGTGAGGTCGATCTCGTAGGTCTTGCCATCGAGAGCGAACGTCACGGTCTCGTCCGCCTCGCCGCCGTCGAGGTCGTCGACAAGAAGGACCTGAACCTTCTGTGCCACCGGATTTCCTTTCATCGAAAATGCAGTACGCGGAAAGGAAACCGCTTTTCCCTGGAAAACACAAACCCTTGGCAGAGGTTCAGATCCTCAAGAAGACGGGAAACATGCGCGATTCGGACATAGAGCTCCCAGGCAAGTGGTGATCACAGGTGCAGAAGCATCCGGCTGTTGCCCAAGGTGTTCGGCTTCACGCGTTCGAGCCCGAGGAACTCGGCTACACCCTCGTCATAGGAACGCAGCAGCTCGGCGTAGACATCTCCGGCGACCGGCGTCTCGCCGATCTCGACGAAGCCGTGCTTGCTGAAGAAGTCGACTTCGAAGGTCAGGCAGAAAACCCGGCGAACCCCCAGCCAGCGCGCTGTGTGCAGCAGTTTGTCGAGCACCTGATGGCCGATGCCTGTGCCCTTGAAGAGAGGATCGACCGCAAGTGTGCGTACTTCTGCGAGGTCTTCCCACATGACGTGGAGAGCGCCGCAGCCGACGACAGTACCGTCTTCGTCCCGTTCTGCAACCCAGAACTCCTGGATGGCTTCGTAAAGAGTCACTGTCGCTTTGTCGAGCAGGATGCCTTCACTCACGTACGGATCCAGCAGTCGGCGGACCGCACCCACATCGCCGGTCCTGGCGCGTCTGACGGTGATGGCATTTGCCGCTGCATTAGACATGCATCGACGCTATCGCCCCGAGGATGTCCGGCCGTCGGCGGGATGGTCGCCGTGAACTGCGTCTTGGTCGAGAAGGGGACCCTCACCAGGAACTGCGTCTTCGGCGAGATCCGGGTCAACAACGGCCGGAACTTCGCCTTCGACCAAATCGGAGTCGCCCCTACGAACAGCGCCTTCGGCTTCGGCTTCGGCTTCGGCTTCGGGGGATGCAACCCCTTCTTCAGTCGAGTCGCCTTCTTCGGCCGCGTTCGGGACCGGTTCACCCCCGACCATGCGGACGGCTGCTTGCAGCGCCTCACGCTGTTCGGGCGACATCATGCCGAAGAAGGCCACGAGTGCGGCGGCAGGGTTGTCGCTCTTGGACCACGCCTCGTTCATCAAGGCCGCCGAGTACGCGGCCCGAGTCGAGACGGCCGTATATCGATAGGCACGGCCTTCGACTTCCCTGCGGACCCAGCCCTTCTGATGGAGATTGTCCATTACCGTCATGACGGTCGTGTAGGCGATGGAGCGGTCCTGTTGGAGGTCTTCCAGGACTTCCCGGACGGTGACCGGCCGGTTCCATTGCCAGACCCGTGTCATGACGGCATCTTCGAGCTCTCCCAATTGGCGGGGCACATTCCCACCATAGTGGGAGAAGTTGGAATGCTCGGTAATGACGTAACAAAAAGGACGTACGACTCAAACTGAGTGTGTCGTACGTCCTGCGCCCCAGGTATTGCTCCTGAGTCAGCTATCCCCGCCGCCCTGACGGGCCGCTTCCGCGCGGGCGATCGTGGCATCCACGATCGCGTCTTCCTTGGACTTGTTCGGACCGCCCTGACTCTTGACGATCGTCACGATCAGGGCGGTGAAGAGAGCGGCCATCACCACGGGAGGCACCAGGGCGGATACGTAGTCCATGCCTCCCAGAGTAGCTACCCCGCGGCGCGCTCCTCCGGTGGGGGCGCAGGGCGACGGCGCGGCGGAAAGACCTCGGAGGGCTTGGGCACCGGGCGCTCGCCGGGAGCGGGCTCCTCGGGCCTGGTCGGAGCCGGCCTCGGCTGGGGGCGCGGCTCCGGCTTCGCATCCGGATCGCGTTCGTCCGCCGCCCGGCCGCCAGGCAGCGCCAGCAACCGCGCACGCGGGGCGGGAGCGGTCCACCGGCCGAGCCTGGCCCGTACGGACTGCTCGGCCAGCAACTGGCAGCGTTCAAGGACGGCCGCTGCGACCGGATTGCCGCGCAACGCCCTTAGGGCCGCGAGGTCGTCCGGACAGGGGTCGTAGCCGGCGGCGAGGGCGTCCTGGAGCAGTTCCAGATAGCCGGTCAGCGAGCCGGGGAGCGCTGCGCGGTAGCGAGTCAGGTCGGCGAGGAGGAAGGCGTGCAGCCGCCCGGCCTCGAACACCGCCTCGTCGACGGATTCCGCCAGGCGCAGGCAGTCCCGGATGTCCTCGTCGGGCAGGGAGGTGGGATGGAGGGCGACGGCGAGGGCGCGTCGGAGCACACGCAGCTCGTCTGCGCTGAAGGCCATGCCGCCGCGGGAACCGTATGGCGTGGGCATGAGGTGACGATACGTGCGAACAAGTGGAAATCAACCCAATACGGGCGCTTGGGCGCGGCGCACCCGGTTGCGGTGGCGAGCCCCCGGACAGGCACCGCCGAGGCGCCACGCATCGGGCGCCTCCACCGCTTCTCAGCGCCGGCGACCGTCCCGAGGAGGGCCACTTCGGGTGGACGTGCCGTCAGGGCTCCACCGGCCCCCTGCGCGCGCCGGCCGGGCCGCTCCGAGCGGCTGGCTCGGGCGACCCGAGGCCGGATGCGGTCACATGCGGGAGACGTTCCGCTCATAGACCAGGCGCAGGCCGATCAGCGTCAGCCAGGGCTCGTGCTCATCGATCTCTGAGGACTCTCCCAGCACCATGGATGCCAGCCCGCCCGTCGCGATGACGGTGACGTCGTCCGGGTCCGCGGCGGCCAGTTCGGTCTTCATCCGGCGGACCACACCGTCCACCTGGCCGGCGAATCCGTAGACGATGCCGGACTGCATGGCCTCGACCGTGTTCTTGCCGATCACGCTCCTCGGCCGGGCCAGTTCGATCTTGCGCAGCTGGGCGCCCTTGACGCCCAGTGCCTCCACCGAGATCTCGATGCCCGGGGCGATGACCCCACCGACGTACTCGCCGCGCGTGCTCACCGCGTCGAACGTCGTCGCCGTACCGAAGTCGACGACGATGGCCGGGCCCCCGTAGAGGTCGACCGCGGCCAGTGCGTTGATGATGCGGTCCGCGCCGACCTCCTTGGGGTTGTCCATGAGGATCGGCACGCCGGTCTTGATGCCCGGCTCGACGAGCACCGCGGGCACGTCGCCGTAGTAGCGCCTGGTCACCTCGCGCAGTTCGTGCAGGACCGAGGGGACCGTGGAGCAGATCGCGATGCCCTCGATGCCGTCGCCCAACTCGACGCCGAGCAGGGGGTGCATCCCCATCAGCCCCTGGAGGATGACGGCGAGTTCATCGGCGGTGCGTCGGGCGTCGGTGGAGATCCGCCAGTGCTCGACGATCTCGTCGCCGTCGAAGAGTCCGAGGACCGTGTGGGTGTTGCCGACGTCGATCGTGAGCAGCATCAGACTTCAGCCTCGCGTAGGTCGAGTCCGATGTCGAGGATCGGAGCGGAGTGGGTCAACGCGCCCACGGCGAGGTAGTCGACGCCGGTGTCGGCGTAGGCGCGGGCGTTCGCGAGGGTCAGTCGGCCCGACGATTCGAGGACCGCCCGGCCGTCGGTCAGCGCCACCGCCTCCTCGGTCTCGGCGGGAGTGAAGTTGTCCAGCAGGATCAGATCGGCGCCCGCGTCGAGCACCTCGCGGACCTGGTGGACCGTGTCGACCTCGACCTCGATCGGGAGATCGGGATAGGCGTCCCGGACGGCCTTGAAGGCATCGGCCACCCCGCCGGCCGCCACCACGTGGTTGTCCTTGACCAGGGCAGCGTCCGAGAGGGACATCCGGTGGTTGACGCCGCCGCCGCAGCGGACCGCGTACTTCTCCAGGGCGCGCAGCCCAGGGGTGGTCTTGCGGGTGTCGCGGACCTTCGCCTTCGTCCCTTCCAGGGCGTCCGCCCAGGCGCGGGTCGCGGTCGCGACGCCGGAGAGGCGGCACAAGATGTTCAGTGCGCTGCGCTCGCCGGTCAGCAGATCCCGGGTGCTGCCGGTGACGGAGAGCAGTTTCTGCCCTGCGACGACCCGGTCGCCGTCGTCGACATGGCGCTCCACGGCAAACTCATGGGTCGCCGCGACCGACAGCACGGCCTCGGCGATCTGGAGTCCGGCCACCGTGCCCGCCTCACGGGCGGTGAAGTCGGCGGTGGCCACGGCCTCCTCGGGGACGGTTGCGACGCTGGTCACGTCCACACCGCCGTCGAGGTCCTCGCTGAGCGCGAGATAGGCGATGTCCTCGATCTGTACGGGGTCGAGACCGGCCTCGGCGAGCAGCGCGGCCAGCGCGGGGTCAAGACCGCACTCGTACTCCTCGTCGTCGCCCTGGGCGCAGCCGCAGGAGTCCCCGCAGCCACCGCCTTCGGGCTCGGCGGCGCCGATCTGGATCAGCGGTACGTCCACGGGGAGTGGACGTTCTTCGGGCGTGCTCACGGCTGGTGCTCCCTGGGGACGTGGGGGACGGTCGGCGGTTCGGGTGGGGAGACGGGGTCGGCCCGGTGTTCGGGGAGTGGGTCGAGGGCCGTCGCGGGGAAGGCGGTGTGCTCGGTGCGGGTGACCACCAGCGAGCGGTCGGGGGCGATCCGCACGATCAGATGGCGGTGCCACTCCTGGTCGTCGCGGTCGGGGCGGTCCTCGCGCCAGTGACAGCCGCGGGTCTCCTCGCGCTGAAGCGCGGCGGCCGTGAGCACCCGGGCGACACAGAGCAGGTTTGAGGTCTCCCAGGAGTCGACGCCGGGCTCTGCATGTTTGGCGTGCCGGGCGTGCTGGGCGCTGTCGCTGCTGACCGCGCTCGTGTGCACGGCCTCCAGGGCCGCCGCTGCTTCCCGCAGACTCTCCTCGGAGCGCAGCACCCCCGCGCCGAGCGACATGATCCGCTGGATCGCGGGGCGGGTGTCGGGGTCGATCAACGGCAGCACGGACGGTGTGCCCGGTGGGTGGGGAACGCCGGCCGTGAGGGTGCCGGCCGAGGACCTGCGTGCGATGTCCGCCGCAATGCGCTCGGCGAAGACGAGGCCCTCCAACAGGGAGTTGGACGCGAGCCGGTTGGCGCCGTGGACACCGGTGCAGGCGACTTCGCCGCACGCCCAGAGTCCGGGGACCGTGGTGCGGCCGTGGAGGTCGGTGCGGACGCCACCGGAGGCGTAGTGGGCGGCGGGGGCGACCGGGACCGGTTCGGTGACCGGGTCGATGCCGTGGACACGGCAGGCCGCGAGGATCGTGGGGAAGCGGTGCTCCCACATCCGGGCCCCGAAGTGGCGGGCGTCCAGGTACATATGGTCCGCGCCCTGCTCGCGCATCCGGCGCATGATGGCCTTGGCCACCACGTCCCGGGGCGCCAGTTCCGCCAGTTCGTGCTGGCCGAGCATGAAGCGGACGCCGTCGGCGTCGACGAGGTGTGCGCCCTCTCCGCGTACCGCCTCGGAGACCAGGGGCTGCTGGCCCTCGGAGTCCGTACCGAGGAAGAGCACGGTCGGATGGAACTGCACGAACTCCAGGTCGGACACCTCGGCGCCGGCACGCAGTGCGAGGGCCACACCGTCGCCGGTGGAGACCGCGGGGTTGGTCGTGGCGGAGAAGACCTGGCCCATGCCGCCGGTGGCGAGGACGACGGCGGGGGCGTGGACCGCTCCGACGCCGTCGTGCTGCCCCTCACCCATCACATGGAGGGTGACTCCCGCGGTACGGCCTTCGGCGTCGGTCAGGAGGTCGAGCACCAGGGCGTTCTCGATGGTGCTCAGACAGGCTGAGCGGGCGGCTTCCACCAGGGCGCGGGAGATCTCGGCGCCGGTGGCATCGCCGCCTGCGTGGGCGATGCGGCGACGGTGGTGGCCGCCCTCCCTGGTCAGCTCTATCTCGCCGGCGGCGGAGGTGTCGAAGACGGCACCGGTGGCGATCAGTCGGTGCACCGCCGCCGGGCCCTCGGTCACCAGGGCCCGGACCGCCTCCTCGTCGCAGAGGCCGGCGCCGGCGACCAAGGTGTCGTCGAGGTGCTGTTCGGGGGTGTCGCCCTCGCCGAGCGCGGCGGCTATGCCGCCCTGGGCCCAGCGGGTGGAGCCATCGTCCAGACGGGCCTTGGTGACGACGACCGTGGACAGGCCCGCAGCGGCGCAACGCAGGGCCGCGGTGAGCCCGGCGACCCCGGAGCCGACGACGACGACGTCGGCGGCGATGGACCAGCCGGGGGCGGGGGCGTTGAGCCGTATGCCCGGGCCGTGCGGGTGGGGCGTGCTCACGAGGTGGCTCCGAACCTGAGGCGGGTGTTGTCGATCAGGCGGGTCGCACCGACCTTCGCGGCGACGGCGAGGATCGCCTCCCCCTCGAAGTCGTCGGGGACCTCGGTGAAGGTGGCCGGATCGACGAGCGCCAGATAGTCGAGGACCAGGGGCGGGTTGGCCCGTGCGGCGTCGTCGAGCACCGTACGGGCTGCGGCGCGCACGGCGTCGGCACCGGCCGGTGCGGCCTGGGCCACGGCGGCGGCATCCGCTGCGGCTCGGGCCTCGCCGAGTGCGGACAGGGCGGCGGCGCGGGCCAGGTTCCCCGGCGTGGCTTCGGCCCGGGCGAGCAGCGCCTGCTGTGCGGCCTGACGGTCCTGGGCGGCGAACAGGGCGCGGGAGAGGGCCAGCGCGGTGCCCCGCTCGGCAGCCGAGAGGTAGCGATTGCGGCTGGAGCGGGCGATCCCGTCCTCCTCGCGCACGGTGTCCACCCCGACGATCTCGACCGGAAGGTTGAGATCGCGGACCATCCGTCGGATCAGGGCAAGCTGTTGGGCGTCCTTCTGCCCGAAGAACGCCAGGTCGGGGCGGGTGAGATGGAGCAGCTTGGCGACGACGGTGAGCATCCCGTCGAAGTGGCCGGGGCGACTGGCTCCTTCGAGGCGCTCCCCCATGGGGCCGGCGGTGACCTTCACCATGGGTTCGCCGTCGGGGTAGATCTCCGCCACGGACGGGGCGAAGACGATGTCGGCGCCCGCCGTCTCCGCGACGGTCAGATCGGAGTCGAGGGTGCGCGGGTAGCGATCGAGGTCCTCACCCGCGCCGAACTGGAGCGGGTTGACGAAGACGGTGACCGTGACGAAGCCCTTGGTGCCCACCCGCTCGCGTGCCGCACGGATCAGCGCGGCGTGCCCCTCATGGAGGGCGCCCATCGTCATGACGACGGCCGTGTGGCCGGGCGCGGCCAGGTGTTCGAGGACGTACCCCAGGTCATCGAGGGTCGGGACCAGCTCGAAACCGGCGGGGCGCGAGGTGATGGAGCCCAGTGGACGGGTGCGCTCCGGGACCGGTGCAGCGACGGCGGCCGGTTCGACGGGAGGCCGGTCGGACTGGCCGCTCATCCCACCCGCCTCACCCGTCCCACGCGTCTCATGGGGGTCGTTCACGGGCGCTCGCCGCCCGCGGGCTGACCGCCGTCTGCCAGTACGCCGAGGAGGTCCTCGGCCAGCTCGGGTTTGAGCAGGCCGTGGGCGAGCGCTCGGTCCGCGGTGGTGCGCGCCATCGCCAGATAGCCCGCGACGGTGGCGGGGGCGTGTTTGCGCAGTTCCGCCACGTGGACGGCGACGGTCCCCGCATCACCGCGGGCAACGGGTCCGGTGAGCGCGGCGTCCCCCGAGCGCAGGGCGTTGTCCAGGGCCGCTCCGAGCAGGGGGCCGAGCATCCGGTCGGGCGCCGCCACTCCTGCCGTGCGCAGCAGCTCCATCGCCTGGGCGACCAGCGTGACCAGGTGGTTCGCCCCGAGGGAGAGGGCCGCGTGGTAGAGCGGGCGGGACTGCTCGTCGACCCACTCGGGCTCTCCGCCCATCTCGATGACCAGCGCCTCGGCGGCGAGCCGCAGCTCGACCGGGGCGGTGACCCCGAAGGAGCATCCGGCCAGTCGCTGCACATCGACACTGGTGCCGGTGAACGTCATCGCAGGGTGGAGGGCGAGGGGCAGTGCGCCGGCCCGGGTCGCGGGCGCGAGCACCTGCACACCGAATCGCCCGGAGGTGTGCACCAGCAGTTGACCGGGGCGGACCGCCCCGGTGTCGACGAGCCCCTCGACCAGACCGGTCAGCGCATCGTCGGGGACGGTCAGCAGGACCAACTCGGCGCGGGCGAGCACCTCGGCGGGCGGGACGATCGGAACGTCCGGCAGCAGGACGGCGGCCCGGCGGACGGAGGCTTCGGAGACGGCCGAGACAGCGACGGGACGGTGTCCGGCGAGCTGGAGCGAGGCGGCCAGGGCCGGTCCGACCCGGCCGGCTCCGACGACGCCGACGGTCAGACGGGCGGGCCTGTCCCGGGGGTCGAGTGGCTCTTGGGGGGCTGTGGCATTCACGCGGTGCAGACCTTCCGTTCCAGTCCGCGGCGGGTACCGGACGATGTCCCGTCATGCTACGCCAGCACCACTTGCCCCCCGATGGTTGTCCACAGGCTGTGTGCGGCGCCACTCCGGCCCTCTCGGGGATGATCGTCGGATGGCGGAGACGAGCGGACCGGACAACAAGCAGCGTCGGCGGGCGGCATGGCGGGCTTCACACCGAAAGCTGTGGCAGCCGCCCACAGAGGATCGCATCGGGGAGCGCTTGGCGGCCCTCGCCGCGGACGCTGAACACGTGTACGACCTGGACGAGTGGGCCGATCTCTACGGGGACGGAGTGGTCGAGGCGGTGGAGGAGCGGACTGCCGCCCTCCTGGGGTTCCCGGCCGCCGCGTTCTTCCCGACGGGGACGATGGCCCAGCAGATCGCGCTGCGCTGTTGGGCGGGGCGCACGGGCAACAACACGGTCGCGCTCCATCCACTGGCGCATCCGGAGGTCCATGAGCGGAATGCGTTCAGCGTGGTGAGCGGCTTGCGCACGGTCCATCCCGTACGGGAGCCGAGATTGCCGACGGCGGATGAGGTACGGGACTTCGAGGAGCCCTTCGGCACTCTGATGGTGGAGCTACCCCTGCGGGAGCCGGGATTCCTCCTGCCGTCCTGGGACGAATTGGTGGCGGTGGTGGAGGCGGCACGGGAACGCGATGCAGTGGTGCACTTCGACGGCGCACGGCTGTGGGAGTGCGCCCCGCACTTCGGTCGCTCCCTGGCGGAGATCGCCTCCCTCGCCGACAGCGTGTACGTCTCGTTCTACAAGTCGCTCCGGGGGCTGTCGGGCGCCGCACTGGCCGGTCCGACCGATGTCATCGCCGAGGCCCGGGCCTGGCGGCACCGCTACGGCGGCCAGTTGTTCCAGCAGTACCCGGCGGCGCTGTCGGCCCTGCTCGGCATGGAGCGGGAGCTTCCGCGGCTGCCCTCGTATGTGGCCCATGCGAAGACGGTGGCGGCAGCGCTGCAC
This sequence comes from Streptomyces sp. NBC_00690, assembly GCF_036226685.1. Lineage (NCBI taxonomy): Bacteria > Bacillati > Actinomycetota > Actinomycetes > Kitasatosporales > Streptomycetaceae > Streptomyces > Streptomyces sp. NBC_00690. Next base: position 4,933,489 of record NZ_CP109009.1, on the reverse strand, counting down.
GAGGCGTTGCGGGATTCACGGGTGCCCTGGTTCCGGATCGTTCCCGAGGTGCCCCACACCCACCAGTTCCATGTCTGGTTGCCCTATGAGCCCGACCGGCTGGAGAAGGCCGCGACGGAGCAGGCGGAGAGTACGGGCGTCACGCTATTCCGTGTCTGGTGGGCCCCGGAGGGAGCGCCTCCAGGGACTTCGATCACAGAACTGACGGTGGCCGAACCCGGCCTGACATGGACGGCACAGGACGTACGGGCAGCGGTCGACGAGTTCCTCAGCCGACTGGCCTGACGGAGTTCGTGATGGCGAGGTGGGCGGTCAGCCCAGGCGGATGTGCCGGATGCCCGTCCATGCCTTGCGCAGTCGATGGGTGAGCGGCCCATCGGTGTTGGGCCGCAGCCGCAGCCCCACGCGCTCGGCGATGAGATCGGCGACCTGCGGGACGCTCACCCGGTCGGTGTGGACGTGCTCGGCGAAGAGCGGCCCGCCGAGTCGGTCGAGGCAGTGGTCCAGCTTGCTCACGGCGAAGCTCTCGCGCTTGAGGCCGGTCCCCAGCCCCCGTTCCCGCAGCCGGCGCAGTACGGTCGCCCGCTCGGCGAGGAGTGCGAAGTGGTGGACGTCGTGCCCCGCCGCCCGCAGCCGCCCCACGGTCTCCTCGAAGTACGCCGGCTCCGCCACCGTCATCGGTGCGATGAGTACCCCCGGATGGGAGCGCAGGGAGACGTCCAGCGCTTCGAAGACCCCTGACCGCCAGGCCCTGAGGTCCTGGAAGTCGCCGCGTACCGCGGGCGGCATCATCCCGTGCAGACCAAATCCGACCCGCTCGGGATCACAGACGAAACTGCCCGGCAACCTGCGGTGGATCTCGTACGCCGTCTGGGTCTTGCCACCGCCGAAAGGGCCGTTGATCCATAGCAACATGGAATCGACCCTAAGGACGGCGGCCGTCACCGGTGGGCGCCGGTCGGGAACTGACGGTCAGTTCAGTGCGCCCCGCCGCCCGCGCGCACCAATCCCGTCTCATAGGCGAGCACCACCACCTGCACCCGGTCGCGGAGGTTCAGCTTGGTGAGGATGCGTCCGACGTGGGTCTTGACCGTCGCCTCCGACAGCACCAGCCGGGCCGCGATCTCACCGTTGGACAGCCCTTGGGCGACGAGGAGCATCACCTCGCGCTCGCGCTCGGTGAGCCGGTCCACGTCCTTGTTCTTGGGCTCGCCCACACTGCTGGGCAGCATCGGTGAGAACCGGTCCAGCAGTCGCCTGGTGGTGGAGGGCGCCACGACCGCATCGCCGCTGTGGACCGAGCGGATCGCCGCCAGCAGTTCACCAGGCGGTACGTCCTTGAGCATGAAGCCGCTGGCCCCGGCCTTGAGCCCGGAGAAGGCGTACTCGTCCAGGTCGAACGTGGTCAGGATCAACACCTTGGGCGGGTCGGGCTGGGCACAGATGCGCCGCGTGGCCTCGACCCCGTCCAGACGCGGCATCCGCACGTCCATCAGCACCACGTCCACGGCCGTCGACCGCAAAACCTCGATCGCCTCGGCGCCGTCGCCGGCCTCGGCGACCACCTCCATGTCCGGCTGGGCGGCGAGCACCATCCGAAAGCCGGTGCGCAGCAGCACCTGATCGTCGACGAGCATGACTCTTACGTGCGTTGCGGGCGGTCCGGCTGTGGCATCAGTCATACCGCCAGAGTACGTAGGTCACGCGGCAGGGGCGTCAGTGCGGGCGAGGGCCCCGGCTCCACGCAGGGGCACCGACCGCAGCACGGCCCGGGCCCGCGCGCTCCCGGTGCGACGAACGCTCGACGGGCCCGGTGCGGACTACGCGGTCTTCAGCGGCAGCAGGGCGCTGATCCTGAAGCCACCGCCGGGCCGTGGGCCGGCGTCCAGCGTTCCGCCGACCATGCCAATGCGCTCCCGCATCCCGATGAGCCCGTGCCCCTGGCCGTCCGCGCCGCCGTCCTCGTAGAGCTCGTGCGCCGAGCCGCGACCGTCGTCCTCGACCAGCAGCCCGAGACCGTCGTCGAAGTAGACGAGCCGCACGCTCGCGCCGACCTCCGGGCCGGCGTGCTTGCGCGTATTGGTGAGGGCTTCCTGGACGATGCGGTACGCGGTCAGTTCGACGCCGCTGGGCAGCGGACGAGGTGTCCCCTCGATCCTGAAGTCCACCGTCAGTCCTGCCCGGCGCACCTGCTCGACCAGGTCCTCGATCTGCTGGACGTCGGGCTGCGGAACGTACTCGCCGCTCTCCGGGTCATCGCCCGTGCGCAGCACGCCGAGCAGCCGCCGCATCTCGGCGAGCGCCTGCCGGCCGGTGGTGGAGATCGTCTCCAGCGCCTGTTTGGCCTGGTCGGGTGCGGCGTCGAGGACATAGGCGGCGCCGTCGGCCTGCACGACCATCACCGAGACGTTGTGGGCCACCACATCGTGCAACTCGCGGGCGATCCTGGCCCGCTCGGCCGCCACCGCGACCTTGGCCTGCGCCTCCCGCTCCCGTTCCAGCCGGGTGGCGCGCTCCTCCAGTTCGGCGAAGTAGGCACGGCGGGTGCGTATGGAGTCGCCCAGCACCCAGGCGAGCGCGAACGGCACCGCCAGGAAGATCACCAAGAAGACCTGCTGCGTCGTCGTGACCTCGGGACTCGGCCAACGCAACTGGGCGAGGGGCGCGGCGACGAGGCCGCCGGCGAGTGCGAGGCGGGAGGCCCAGCGGGAGCGGTCGCGCGCCGCGACGGTGTAGATGATCACCAACATCGCGAAGTCGGCCGTATTGACCGGAACGTCCAGGATCAGCTGTGCGACACCGGTGACCGCCCCGAGCACCAGCATCTGCTCCGGCCTACGGCGGCGCAGCGCGAGAACCAGGCTCAGCGCCACACCCACCAGGAGCGCGGCCCAGGTGGGTCCCGTCTCGTCGGCGCCCCCCCACACCCACAGCACGGTGAACCCGAAGAGGACGATGCCCCAGAAGGCGTCGACGCCCGTCGGGTGTCTGCGGATGAACTCATAAACACGCTGCACGTAACCCAGAGTAGGGAACCCTGACAGCCGACGGGGTCAACCGCCAGAGCGATCCGAACAGCGGAGGCGTACTCCGCAAGGTGGAGACTTGCCGTTGTGACGGACGAGACGTGTGAATGGCAGGGCTGGCGGGAAGCAACGGAAGCCGCTCTGTACGGGCCCGGCGGCTTCTACCTCCGGCCCGAGGGGCCGGCAGGACACTTCCGTACTTCGGTGCACGCCTCCCCCCTCTTCGCCGCGGCCGTCGCCCGGCTGTTCCGGGAGACGGCCGCGGAACTGGGCCCCGGTGCGGGGGACCCCATGATCGTGGACATGGGTGCGGGTCGGGGCGAGCTGTTGACGGGAGTGCTGGCGGCCCTCCCCGACGACTTTCCGGTACGGGCGTACGCCGTGGAGCGGGCCTCGCGGCCGGCGGGGCTCGACGCCCGGATCGAGTGGACGCACCGGCCGCCTGAGGGGGTCCGGGGGCTGCTGTTCGCCAACGAGTGGCTGGACAACGTGCCCGTGGACGTGGCTGAGGCGGACGAGGACGGGGTGGTGCGACAGGTGCTCGTCGCCGCCGACGGCACGGAACGCCTCGGTCCACCGGTGGCAGGGGCGGACGCCGAATGGCTGGCGCGCTGGTGGCCGCTGACGGAGCCGGGAGCTCGCGCGGAGATCGGTCGACCGCGGGATGCGGCGTGGGCACGGGCGGTGGCGACGCTGGACGAGGGCTTGGCCGTGGCGGTGGACTACGCGCACTCGGCGGCGGCCCGTCCGCTGTTCGGCACGCTGGCCGGGTTCCGCGGAGGCAGGGAGGTGCGACCGGTGCCGGACGGGAGCTGTGATCTCACCGCGCACGTGGCCCTGGACGCCTGCGCACTGCCCGGGGCGGTGCTGGCCACCCAGCGCGAGGCCCTGCGCGGGTTGGGGGTGGCGCCCGAGCGTCCGCCGATCGCCCGGGCGACCAGCGATCCGACGGGATACCTGCGCGCGCTGTCCGAGGCGTCCGAGGCGGCTGAGCTGCTGCTGCCGGGCGGGCTCGGTGACTTCGTCTGGCTCAAGCAGCCGGTGCGGCCGAACAGCGGCTGAGGGGGGTCCGCACCTGCGGTTGGATGTCATGTCCCGTGGGCCGCTACCGCCGTGCGGGTCCGCTGACGGCGGGGGCGGCTCCCTGGGCAGGACACAAGAACCGGCCTCCTCCGGGACCGCCGGGTCGGGGGCGAGCGGGTGGTTCGCGGCTCTGGCCGAGGAGCGGGAGCCGCATCAGCAGTCGGCCGGTCCGTGGGACCGGGCTCCGACAGCGCCGCATTCAGGCGGATGGAGGGATGGGGGGATACTGACCCCATGACGGAGACCACCCTCGGAATCGGCGGAGCCGCAGAGAGCACCGACATGGTGCTGAACATCGGCCCGCAGCACCCTTCCACGCACGGCGTCCTCCGCCTTCGTATCGTCCTGGACGGCGAGGTCATCCGGCACGCCGAACCCGTCATCGGCTATATGCACCGGGGTGCCGAAAAACTCTTCGAGGCCCGCGACTACCGCCAGATCGCGATGCTCGCCAACCGCCATGACTGGCTCTCGGCGTTCTCCAACGAGTTGGGCGTGGTGATGGCCGTCGAGCGGATGCTGGGCATGGAGGTCCCCGAGCGGGCCGTGTGGACCCGTACGCTCCTCGCCGAGTTGAACCGGGTACTCAACCATCTGATGTTCCTCGGCTCGTACCCGCTGGAACTCGGCGGCATCACCCCCGTCTTCCACGCCTTCCGCGAGCGGGAGGAACTCCAGAGCGTCATGGAGGAGATCTCCGGCGGGCGGATGCACTACATGTTCAACCGGGTGGGCGGGCTGAAGGAGGACCTCCCCGCCGGCTGGACCGGGCGGGTGCGCCATGCGGTGGCCGATGTCCGATCCCGGATGGACGTGTACGACCGGCTGGTGCTCGGCAACGAGATCTTCCGCGGACGGACCCGGGACGTGGGCGTGCTGTCCGCCGCCGCGGTGCACGGCTACGGGGTCAGCGGCCCCATCGCCCGGGCGTCGGGAGTGGACTTCGACCTCCGCCGCGACGAGCCCTATCTGGCCTACGGCGAGCTCCAAGACACCCTCAAGGTGGTCACCCGGTCCGAGGGCGACTGCCTGGCACGGTTCGAGGTGCTGTTGGACCAGACGCACAACGCTCTGGACCTGGCGGACGCCTGTCTCGACCGCATCGCCCAACTGCCGCCGGGACCGATCAACCAGCGGCTGCCCAAGGTGCTGAAGGCGCCCGAGGGCCACACCTACGCCTGGACCGAGAACCCGCTCGGTATCAACGGCTACTACCTGGTCTCCAAGGGCGAGAAGACGCCCTACCGCTTGAAGCTTCGCTCGGCCTCGTACAACAACATCCAGGTGCTCACCGAACTGCTACCGGGAACGCTGGTCGCGGACATGGTGTCCATCCTCGGGTCGCTGTTCTTCGTCGTGGGCGACATCGACAAGTAGGGCTCGAAGGCGCGGGCGACGACGAGCGTCCGTGCAGGGGGTTCGTCGAAGGTCGTTCGTCGAAGGGCCGGGGCGGCGGGGCGTACCGAGGAGCGGCGTCGACCCGTCGAACCGGGGTCATGGTGTGGGGCCGGGCTCGGGAAGCCGGCTGCATGCATCGTGTACGCCCCTGGCCGCCCGACCCGCGCTCGCTCGCTCGCTCGGGGACAGCAGCGACGGCCCGTTGTTGGAACGCGTTGCGGTCCGGAGGTCGGCAGACCGTTCCCCCGCACACCACACCCGGCGCTGAGCGGGACGCGTCCCATGCGGGGGCGCGCGCTGGCGCTGGGCCTACGAGCTGACCGCCTTGCGGAGCTTGCCCACCGGCACCCGCTCCTGCTGCGGCTCCTCATGTGCGGCCAGATCGATGACGTCGCCCACCGCCCGCGCCGGGTCGGCACGCTGAGCGGCCAAGGTCTCTTCGCCGACCACATCGGCGAGGTCCGCCTGTTGTACGTCGTCCAGGACTCCGGACTCGGCGACGCCACGGCGGTCCGCACCACGGCCAGGGGGCGTCGTGGCAGACGCAGTCTGCTGAGGCAGGGTCAGGGAGAGCGCGGCGGGGCCGGATCGAGACCCGTCCGCCACTGGCGGTACGGCGGCGGTGCTGCCCGGCTCGGTCTCCGTGGGCGGTGCTCCCTCCCGCTGGGACGGAACCGTACCGCCCGCCCGCTGGGCGCCGAAGAAGTTGAACCCGCTCTCGGGTCGGGGTTCGGGAAGACGACGCGGCCCGTACGGCGTGACAGCCTTCGCACCGGAAGCGCGTCGGGCAGGGACAATAGCCGGACGACTGTGCTCCGCTTCCATCTCGGCCACAGGCTCCTGCGGTGGACCGTCCGTCTCGTCGACGATCTCGACCGGCTCGTCCTCGACCGGCTCGTCGGCCTCGGGCGAGCCGTCGTCAGAGGCGGCGTCCGGGTGCTCTTCCGCCACCACCTCAGGTGCATCGGTCGCCTCCGCCACCTCCGCGGGCGGCTCCGTGGCGTCCTGAACGCCCGCTTCGGCCGCCTGCCGCTGCGCCGTGGCACTGTCGGTGAGCTCCTCCAGGGCCTTGCGGGCGCGCAGGAAGACATCGGCGGTGGGCGCGGACCCGATCTGGGCGAGACCCTTGGGCATCGCCACCTCGATCGTGAGCTGTCGACGCTCTTCCAGCGCTCCGGCCCGTTCGGTCTCGGCGGTGGCATACCGCCGCAACAACGCGGCGTGCTCGCCCCGGAGTGCCGCGAGCTCCACCCGCTTGGCGCGCAGCTTCGCGTCAAGCTTGGCGCGAAGTTCGCGCGAATCCTCGACGTCCGTCTCCAACTCGGCTATGCGCTCTTCGGACTGCCAGGCGTCATGAGCTCGGGCGCGGGTGAGGTCGGCCACCTGACGGCCGGCTTCACGGTCCCACAGACGCATCATCACCGCGCCAGTGCCGGCCGCCGCTGCGGCAGCCGCGACCAGGGTCCGCAGCATCACGGGATCCACCAACGTCCACGAGCCGACGGCACAGAGCGCCGACGCTCCGGCGACCGCGACCGGCGGCAGCATCCTGTGCAGGGGCGGGGAATGGCGGTGGCGTCCACGTGGCATGGCCAGAAATTTACCGTGCGTAGACGTCAAAGGGGATGGTGGGTACTCAATTCTCTCGTCTTCTCTGGTGAACGTCCGATGTGGTTCACCCTCAACCTCAATGAGCTCAACCACCACTGTGGTCCCGGAGCTTTCAGTGCCTGACACAAAACCAGCTCCGGGACCCACTCTCCTAGGAGTTGAGCAGCCCCTTCGACTCCAGATACTCCCTGGCCGCGTCCTTCGGCTTCGCGCGCTCGGCGTCCACCTTGCGGTTCAACTCGGCCAGATCGGCGGTCGTCAGTACCTTCGTGAGCTTTCCGAGCGCCTCGGCTATCTCCGGGCTCCCCGCGTCCTTGGCATTGACCACGGGCAGGACGTTGTCCGCGTTCTGGAGTTTCTTGTCGTCTTCCAAGAGGACCAGTCCATCGAGCACGGCGTCCGTGGTCGTGGTGAGGGCGAGTTGCACGGTGCCGTCCCGCAACGCCTGCTTGGACTGCGGCGTCCCCACACCCTTGGGGTCGACCCCCGTGACGTCGATGCCGTACGTGGCCTTGAGACCGGGTGCACAGAACGGCCGGACCTCGCACTCGTCCCCGGCGGCTATCTTGACCTTCAGCTTCGACCTCCCGAGATCGGAAAGCGTCTTGAGGTCGTTCTTCTCGGCGAATTCCTTGCTCACCGCAAAGGTGTTCTGGTCGACGGCCTCACCCGGCGGAAGCACCTTCAGACCGCGTGGTTCGGCGAGCCGGGTGAGCGCGGCGACGGTTGCGTTCACATCGCTGGAGGCAACCGGCTTCTCCTCGGGCGCCTTCGGCCCGTTCACCTTTGCGTTGAGGAATTCCGCGATCGTCGCCGCATATTCCGGCACGATGTCGATCTCGCCCTTCTCCAGCGAGGGTTCGTACAGTTCGCGGTTCTTCACGGTGGTGATCGACGTCTTGTATCCGACGTCGGCGAGGGCCTGGGCATACAACTCGGCCAGGACCTTCGCCTCGGTGAACGAGGCGGCGCCGATGGTCAGGGAGCCCTTCTTGCCCGAGCCGGCGCCCTTCTGGTCACCCTCCGACTTCTCCAGGCTGTCACCGCCACAAGCGGCGAGCGAACCCACCAGGGCCGCCACGGCCAGTACCGCTCCCGCCGTACGAGAGGTCTTGCGCATCGGGGTCTCCTCCAAGGAGTCACGGGGTCTTATCGCGTATCGCATATCGAGGGCGAGGGGATGGGGCGAAGAGGATGGGGCGAAGGGCGAGGTCGAGGCGTGCCACCGGACATCGCGGAGGTGGCGGGCGCTGCTGGGACGCGTCATCCACCGACCACGGCTTGCGCGACGACTGACCAGCGCTGGTCACGCTGCCGGCTCGCCACGGGCTGCTCTGGCCCGCCATGGCTCCTCTGACCCTGTCGGACGCTGGTGGGTGCTCAGACGGCGGAAGGCACCGGACCCGACTCCTTCCGCTGCCCCTGTGCGGGCTTCCGCAGGGGGTTCAACAACCGATCCGCCGCCACCAGCACCGCTTCCACCAGCAGTGCCAGACCGGCCGCGAGGAGTGCTCCGGCCACCACCTGTGCGGTGTCGTAGGTGTTGAAGCCCGCGGTGATGATCCGCCCCAACCCGCCCTGGCCGACCATGGAAGCGATCGTGGCGGTCGCCACCACCTGCACGGCTGCCGAACGCAGACCGGTCATCAACAGGGGATAGGCCAAGGGGAGCTCCACCCGGAAGAAGAGCTGCCAGCCGGACATCCCCATGCCGCGGGCGGCCTCCACCACCGCACGGTCCACCTCTCGCATCCCCACATACGCATTGGTCAGCAGCGGGGGCACCGCGAACAGCACCAGGGCAATGATCGTCGGTGCATAGCCCGCCGTACGCAGCGGTGTGAGCATGAACAAGGCGAGCACGGCGAACACCGGTATCGCCCGGCCGGCGTTGGACACGTTGATCGCGAGTGCTCCCCCTCGCCCGAGATGACCGAGCCAGAGAGCGAGAGGTAGGGCGATGGCGCAGGCCAGCACGAGGGCGATCCCGCTCACGTACACATGCTCCCCCAGCCGGTGCCAAGCACCGCTGTCCCCCTCCCAATTCGCCCCGGTGGTGAGCCATGTCCAGGCGTCGGCGAGCACTCCCATCAGTTCGCCCCTTCAACGGCGTGCGCTTCTTCTCGCCGTGCCCCGAGTCGCGCCGCGCCATGCCCCGCCGGCGGTATTCGTTCCCGGGAATGCGCCTCTGAGGTGGTGTCCCGTGCCTTGGGCGTGCGCGTCCACGGCGTGAGCAGTCGTTGCATCCCCAGCAGCAGGAGATCGGCCGTCACCGCCAGCAGCACACAGAGCACGGACGCGGTCAGCACCTGCGCCTTGAACGTCGTCTGCACTCCGTCGTCGATGAGATTGCCCAGTCCGCCCTTGCCGACCAGCGCACCGACGGTCGTCAGGGCCACCGTGGAGACCGTCGCGATCCGCAGCCCGGCCATCACAGCGGGCAGCGCCAGGGGCAGTTCGACCTCCCACAGGAGTCGGACCGGGCCGTAGCCCATGCCTCGGGCGGCTTCCCGCGCCTCGGCGGGCACCGCCGCAAGGCCGGCCAGGATGTTCCGGACCAAGATGGTCAGCGAGTAGAGCACGAGACCCGTGACGACCAGCGCCGACGACAGTCCGAAGACCGGTAGGAGCAACGAGAACATCGCCAGCGACGGAATCGTGTAGAGCAAAGTCGTGAGCCCGAGCACCGCCCCTGCGAAGGCGGGCTTGGCGCGGGCGAGGAGGGCCAGGGGGAACGCCACCACGAGTCCTATGACGACCGATGCCACGGTGATCCACAGATGCTCGACCGTCGCATCCGTCAACTCCTGGCTGCGGCTGCGGAGATACTCCCCGCAGATCCAGTCATTGGCCGCCAGACAGCCCTGAGCGGCCAGCCGCATACTCATGTTCCCCTCCTCCCCATCCACGCCGAACGTATGTCTGCCGACCATAACCTTGGCCACTGACAATCGTCCGAGAGCGTCATAGACCGGCAACACGGCCTTCACACAGCACCCGCCACAAGAGGGAACCATGATCCTTTTCGAGAACGTCACCAAGCGCTACCCGGACGGGACCACCGCCGTGGACAACCTGTCGTTCGAGGTGGCCCAGGGCGAACTGGTCACCCTGGTCGGCCCGTCCGGCTGCGGCAAGACCACGACGATGAAGATGGTCAACCGCCTCATCGAACCGACCAGCGGGCGGATATCCGTGGACGGCGAGGACATCTCCACCGTCGATCCGGTCACCCTGCGCCGCCGCATCGGCTACGTCATCCAGCAGGTCGGCCTCTTCCCCCACAAGACCGTTCTGGAGAACACCGCGACCGTGCCCCATCTGCTCGGTTGGCAGCGGTCGAAGGCCCGGGCCCGGGCCGCCGAACTGCTGGACCTAGTGGGTCTCGACCCATCCGTCTACGGGGACCGCTACCCGGAGCAGCTCTCCGGCGGCCAGCGCCAACGCGTCGGAGTGGCCAGGGCACTGGCCGCCGATCCGCCCGTCCTGCTCATGGACGAGCCGTTCGGCGCCGTGGACCCCGTGGTGCGCGAGCACCTCCAGAACGAGTTCCTCAAGCTCCAGTCGCAGGTCCGCAAGACCGTCCTGTTCGTGACCCACGACATCGAGGAGGCCGTGCGACTCGGCGACCGCATCGCCGTCTACGGACAGGGCAGGATCGAGCAGTTCGACGCCCCGGCAGCGGTGCTCGGCACCCCGGCCACCTCGTACGTCGCGGACTTCGTGGGCGCCGACCGCGGCCTCAAGCGCCTGTCGGTGACCCCCATCGAGGAGGGCGATCTGGAGCAGCCCCCGATCGTGCGCCTCGATGATCCGCTGCCCGGCGAACTCGGCGCCCGCTGGGCCGTCGTCCTCGACGGTTCTGGTCATCTGCACGGCTGGCTCTCCGCCGAGCACGCACGCGACGCCGCGGTCGGGTCGACGACGGTGCGCGAGCGCGCGCGTCGGATGGATGCCCGGCTACCGCTGGGCGCTTCGCTCAAGCAGGCGTTCGCCACGATGTTGCAGCACGACGCGGGGTGGATCGCGGTCGTCGACGGGGAGTCGGAACGCTTCCTCGGGGTCCTCACCCCGGGGAAGCTCCATGAGGCGCTGCGGCGCTCCATCGACGCCGATGCCCAGGACCTTCCCCGTACCGCGGTCGCACTGGACTCGATCGGTACGGTCCCCACCGGTCCCGAGCGGCCGTGACGGGACAAGGACCGGCTCGTATCGCAGGACGCGTCACGGGCCACTGCCCGCAGGTGGAGCGGCACCGGAGGCCGCGACTGTCGGCCGGCGGGCCTAGGCTGGACGTATGAGTACGTTGCGCGGGTTGCCGGAGTGGGGTCGCTGTGCGGTCATGGGAGTCGTCAATGTGACACCCGACTCCTTCTCGGACGGCGGTCGCTGGTTCGACACCACCGCCGCGGTCAAACGCGGCCTGGACCTCGTCGCCGACGGAGCCGATCTCGTCGATGTCGGCGGTGAGTCCACCCGCCCCGGTGCCAGCAGGGTCGACGAGGAGGAAGAGCTGCGCCGCGTCGTCCCCGTCGTGCGCGGCCTGGTCGCCGAAGGCGCCACCGTCTCCGTGGACACCATGCGGGCCCGGGTGGCCGCCGAGGCGGTCGCCGCCGGCGCAGCCCTCGTCAACGACGTCAGCGGGGGGCTCGCCGACCCCGAGATGGTTCCAGCGGTCGCCGCCGCGGAGGTGCCCTTCGTCGTGATGCACTGGCGGGGCTTCAGCCACGACATGAACAGCCGAGCGGTCTACGAGGACGTGGTCGCCGAGGTCACCGCTGAGCTGCGCAGCCGTATGGAGGCCGTGGTCGACGGCGGCATCCACCCCGATCGCATCGTCATCGATCCCGGCCTGGGCTTCGCCAAGGAGGCCGCGCACGATCTGGCGCTGGTGGCCCACCTCCGTGATCTTCGGAGCCTCGGTCGCCCCCTGCTGGTCGCCGCCTCCCGGAAGCGTTTCCTCGGCCATGTACTGGCCAAGGACGGCACACCACCCCGCGCCAGGGAACGGGACGCGGCCACCGCCGCGGTCTCCGCCATAGCCGCCCACGAGGGCGCCTGGGCCGTACGGGTCCATGAGGTGCATGCCACCGCCGACGCCGTACGGGTCGCGCACGCCGTCGAGGCCGCCCGGTGAGCCGTACCGACATCGAGTTGGTCGAAGAGGCCAACACCACGTTCTACGAAACGATGGAGCGAGGGGACTTCCAGGCCCTCTCCGATCTCTGGCTGGACGACCAGATCTCCTGTATCCACCCCGGCTGGCCCGTGCTCTCGGGCCGGGGCGAAGTGCTGCGTTCCTATGCACTGATCATGGCCAACACCGAGTACATCCAGTTCTTCCTGACCGATGTGCAGGTGAGCCTCGCCGGTGACACCGCACTCGTCACCTGCACGGAGAACATCCTCAGCGGAGGGCCGGCGGAGGAAAGCGGCGAGCTGGGACCGCTCGTGGGTCAGCTGGTGGTCGCCACGAACGTCTTCCGCCGCACGCCGGAGGGATGGCGGATCTGGTCGCATCATGGCTCGCCCGTCCTCACCGAGAGCGACGACGAGGAGACGGGTGGGGACGACGAGGAGTCCCCGGCCTAGCAACGCCTCCCGCTCAGTGGTCGCCGACCCCATGAACGACATGAACGACGACCGATGCGCCCCGTCCTGAGGTTTGGCCGATCATGCCCCGGGCAAACGCTCGATCCAGCCGCCAGCAGCCCCGCCACCGCACCCCGTGAGCGAATGGTGTCAGTGGTCGCAGGTAGATTCGAATGGGGACACGGACTGCTCAGCAGCGGTCCGCTGCCCGTCAGACCTACGACAGCAGGAGTGATTCGCGTGGATCGTGTCGCGCTGCGCGGCCTCAAGGCCCGCGGGCACCATGGCGTCTTCCCTCGGGAGCGCGAGGAGGGGCAGACCTTCATCGTCGATCTGGTGCTCAGCCTCGACACCCGCCCCGCAGCGGCCGACGACGACCTCGCGAAGACCGTGCACTACGGCGTCGTGGCCGAGGAGGTCGTGGCGGTCGTCGAGGGCGAGCCCGTCGACCTCATCGAAACCCTGGCCGAGCGCATCGCCCGAACCTGTCTCAAACACGACGGCGTCGAAGAGGTCGAGGTGGTGGTCCACAAACCGGACGCACCGATCACGGTGCCCTTCGACGATGTCACCATCACCATCACCCGGAGCCGAGTATGAGCGACCCCACCGTGCAGCCGGTTCCGGCTTCCGTCGTCGAGCAGGTGGACGCGGCAGACACCACCCTGTCCAACCCCAAGCGGGCCGTGATCTCCCTCGGCTCGAACCTGGGCAACCGCTTGGAGACCCTCCAGGGCGCGATCGACGCCTTGGAGGACACCCCCGGGGTCCGTGTCAAAGCCGTCTCCCCGGTGTACGAGACCGAACCCTGGGGTGTGGACCCCGGCTCGCAGCCGTCCTACTTCAATGCGGTGGTGGTGCTGAAGACGACCCTGCCGCCGGTGTCCCTCCTGGAGCGCGGACAGGCCATCGAGGAGGCGTTCGACCGGGTTCGCGAGGAGCGTTGGGGCCCGCGGACCATAGACGTCGACATCGTCACGTACGCAGACGTCGAGTCGGACGATCCTGCGCTCACCCTGCCCCACCCACGGGCCCACCAGCGGGCCTTCGTGCTGGCTCCCTGGCTCGAAGTCGACCCGGAGGCTCAGTTGCCGGGCCATGGTCCGGTGGCGGGGCTGCTGCAGGGCGTGGGCCAGAGCGGTGTGCTCGCCCGCACCGATCTGGAACTTCGGCTGCCGGAGTAGTCGTTAGGCTCTTGCGTTGAAGGTGCGCTCCACCGTGCACCTTCGCATGATCTTTTGCAGGTGGGACGGCAAGGTTGGGACGGCAAGGTGAGGAAGGGCGTGCTCTCTCGGTGAAGCAACTACGGCTCGGAGTGCTGGCCGGTCTCTTCGTCGGTGCCGGCGTGCTGTCCTGGGCCGGCGCCCGCCTCTGGGAGTCCTTCGGCAGTCTGCCGAGCGTCCCCCTGGCCGCTCCCATCGTGCTCGCCGCGATCGCCGCCGTACTGACGGCCACGGCGCTGTCCCTGCGTTCCCGACTGAAGGCCCAGCGGGAGCGCCGGCCAGGAGCCAAGGGAGTGGAACCGCTGATGGCCGCGCGAGCGGTGGTCTTCGGCCAGGCGAGTGCCTTGGTCGCGGCGCTGGTGAGCGGGATGTACGGGGGGACCGGAGTGTTCCTGCTGGGCTCGCTGGACATTCCGTCCCGACGGGACCAGGCGATCTACGCGGGGTTCTCCGTCGTGGCCGGGATCGCGGTGATCGCAGCGGCGTTCTTCCTGGAGCGGGTGTGCCGCCTCCCCGACGACAGCGATCCCGGCAGCAGCACCGGGCCGGGCCCGGCGCACGCCTAGACTCCACCAATCTTCGGTGGATTCAGCCTCACCCCACCGAAGAGTGGGACCCTGGCCCCACCGGGGAACGACAAGGCACCGCCCGAGCCGCTAGCAGGGCCCTGCCACAAGCCGCCACGCCCCTGAGACGCCCCTTGGCCCTGCTCCCCCGCTACCCCCGGACACGTGGCCCCCGAACCCAATGCCCCGGATCTGCGGCCTTGCAGCGCCCTGGTCGAGCGGGACCGAGCACTCTAGGCCCTGGCAGACTTCCTCCACACCGACAACCACCACCGCAGCCACACCGCACTCGGCGGACACCCGCCCATCAGCCGCGTCAATAACGTTGAGGGTCAATACACCTAGCGGGCCATGATCAGAGTCATGGCCTCATTACGGGTCGCGGGGTCCCGCAGCTGCCCCCGGACCGCCGAGGTGATCGTTTTTGCACCCGGTTTGCGGACTCCTCGCATCGTCATGCACATGTGCTCGCACTCGACCACCACGATGACCCCGCGCGGCTCCAGGATCTCCATGAGCGAGTCCGCGATCTGCGTGGTCAACCGTTCCTGCACCTGCGGACGGCGAGCGAACACGTCCACCAGCCGGGCCAGCTTGGACAGGCCCGTGATCTTCCCGTCGCTGGAGGGGATGTAGCCGACGTGCGCCACCCCGACGAACGGGACCAGATGGTGCTCACAGCTGCTCATGACTTCGATGTCCTTGACCAGGACCATCTCGTCATGGCCAAGGTCGAACGTCGTGGTGAGCACATCGCGGGGCTTCTGCCACAGACCTGCGAAGATCTCCCGATAGGCCCGGGCAACCCGCGCAGGGGTCTCCCGCAGACCCTCTCGGTCCGGGTCCTCCCCAACCGCGATGAGCAACTCGCGTACGGCGTTCTCGGCTCGTTTCTCGTCGAAATCACCGGTCGTACCTTCGCCGTCCAGCGTCACCGGGTCGGTCATGTGTGCCTCGTTCCTCTTGCTCTGGCCTGCGGTCATACAAATGCCGCGTCCCCCCAGGCTAAAACCTGGGGGGACGCGGCAGCCATCCTGGAAGCGGTGTGATCAGAGCGACACCGCCCCTGACCTCAGCTCTCCGGACGCTCTTCCGGTGCCGCTTCGACATTCGGTGCGGCTTCGGTGGGTGTCGAGCCGTTCCCCGCCACCGCCCCGTTGGCGCCGTTGGTCAGCGCCAACTCCTTCGGCGAGAGCACCGGAGGACGCGTCGAAGGCGTACGACGGGAGGAACCGGTCCACGCCGGGCGAGCCGGACGCTTCACGATCGTCGCGAAGACCTCCGCGATCTGTTCCTTGCCCAGCGTCTCCTTCTCCAGCAGTTCGAGAACGAGGTTGTCGAGGACGTCACGATTCTCGACGAGAATTTCCCACGCTTCGTTGTGCGCGGTCTCGATGAGCTTCTTGACCTCTTCGTCGACCAGTGCCGCGACCTCTTCGGAGTAATCCCGCTGGTGCGACATCTCCCGGCCCAGGAAGGGCTCGGTGTTGTCGCCACCGAACTTGATCGCGCCGAGCCGCTCGGTCATGCCGTACTGCGTGACCATCGCGCGGGCCGTTGTCGTGGCCTTCTCGATGTCGTTCGCAGCGCCGGTGGTCGGGTCGTGGAACACGAGCTCCTCGGCCGCGCGCCCGCCCAGCATGTAGGCCAGCTGGTCGAGCATCTCGTTGCGCGTGGTCGAGTACTTGTCCTCTTCCGGCAGGACCATGGTGTAACCCAGGGCCCGACCACGGGAGAGGATCGTGATCTTGTGTACCGGGTCGGAGTTCGGTGAAGCCGCCGCGACCAGGGCGTGACCGCCCTCGTGGTACGCGGTGATCTTCTTCTCCTTGTCCGACATGATGCGAGTCCGCTTCTGCGGGCCCGCGACCACACGGTCGATCGCCTCGTCCAGCGCGTGATTGTCGATCAGCTTCTTGTCGCCACGTGCGGTGAGCAGCGCGGCTTCGTTCAGCACGTTCGCCAAGTCAGCACCGGTGAAACCGGGCGTACGCCGGGCGACAGCGCCCAGGTCCACGTCCGGAGCGACCGGCTTGCCCTTCTGGTGAACCTTGAGGATCTCCAGACGGCCCTGCATGTCCGGACGGTCGACCGCGATCTGCCGGTCGAAACGGCCGGGCCGCAGCAGCGCCGGGTCGAGGATGTCAGGGCGGTTGGTGGCGGCGATCAGGATGACGCCACCCTTCACATCGAAACCGTCCATCTCGACGAGGAGCTGGTTGAGCGTCTGCTCCCGCTCGTCGTGCCCACCGCCGAGACCGGCGCCACGGTGCCGCCCGACGGCGTCGATCTCATCGACGAAGACGATCGCCGGAGCGTTCGCCTTCGCCTGCTCGAAGAGGTCGCGCACTCGGGAAGCACCGACACCGACGAACATCTCGACGAAGTCGGAGCCGGAGATCGAGTAGAACGGAACGCCGGCCTCACCGGCGACGGCACGGGCGAGCAACGTCTTGCCCGTACCGGGCGGGCCGTACAGCAGCACGCCCTTGGGAATCTTGGCGCCGACCGCCTGGAACTTGGCCGGCTCCTGGAGGAACTCCTTGATCTCGTGGAGTTCCTCGACGGCCTCGTCGGACCCCGCCACATCGGCGAAGGTCGTCTTCGGAGTGTCCTTGGTGATCAGCTTGGCCTTGGACTTCCCGAAGTTCATGACTCGGGAGCCGCCGCCCTGCATCTGGTTCATCAGGAACAGGAAGACCACGACGATCAGCACGAAGGGCAGCAGCGAGAGCAGCACCGAGATGAACGGGCTCTGCTTCGACGGCGAGACGGTGTATCCGTCCTCGATGTCACCGGCCTCGTACTTCGCCTGAAGCTTGTCGGCGAGATCGGCACCCTGGGTGCCGATGTAGCTCGCCTGGATCTTGTTGCTGCCCTTGACCTTGACGTCGTCCTTGAGGTCGACCTTGATGATCTGCTCGTCGCCGGTGGTCAGCTTGACCGAGTCGACCTGGTTCTTGTCGATCGCCTGGACGACCTGGCCGGTGTCCACTGTCTTGTAGCCGCCGGACGAGCCGACGACATTCATCAACACGACCACGGCGAGGACGGCCAGCACGATCCACATGACCGGCCCACGGAAGTATCGCTTCACGTCCATCCATACGGAGCGGATTCGCCCCGTCCCTCCTGCCCGTAGGTAAATGCTGCTGTGAGAAAAGACTGTTCTTCGGACGGTACCCCAGCATCGCCACCGTGACCGCACGGTACGGCTGACAAACCCGCCCTCCCATGCTCCAACGGCGCGAGACGGGCCATGGTTCCCGTTAGCCCCGCCCCTCCTGGCTCAGCCGCCGTAAACGTGGGGCGCGAGCGTACCGACGAAGGGGAGATTGCGGTACTTCTCCGAGTAATCAAGCCCATACCCAACGACGAACTCGTTCGGAATGTCGAACCCGATCCACTTCACGTCGATCGCGACCTTCGCCGCGTCCGGCTTGCGCAGCAGCGTGCAGACCTCGATGGAGGCCGGCTCGCGCGAGCCGAGGTTGGAGAGCAGCCAGGACAGGGTGAGCCCGGAGTCGATGATGTCCTCGACGATCAGGACGTGCTTGCCCTTGATGTCGGTGTCGAGGTCCTTGAGGATGCGGACGACGCCGGAGGACTGGGTACCCGCGCCGTAGGACGACACGGCCATCCAGTCCATGGTGACGGCGCTGGAAAGGGACCGTGCCAGGTCCGCCATCACCATCACTGCGCCCTTGAGGACACCGACGAGAAGCAGATCCTTGCCCGCGTACTCAGCGTCGATCTTCGCGGCGAGCTCCGTCAGCTTCGCGTCGATCTCTTCCTTGGTGATGAGCACCGACTGAAGGTCGGTGCCCATGTCCTTCTCGTTCACGCGGTCGCTTTCTTTCGAGCGGGTTCCGGGGCTGCCCCGGTTCAGCACGGCCTGGCGATCCGGGGTCCGGGCGTGTCCGCGGGCCCAGCGCGGTGCATGCCTGGGCTCAGGGAGCGTTCCCGGGTGACCTCAGCAGCTGTGCTTGTGCCGCGACTGCGTCAGCCTTGCCGAATGACAAGTCTGCCACTCTGCCGGCGCGCCTCGACGCGGCCGGGCAGATTGATGCCCCCCTGACCCCGCCAACCGGTGATGAGCCGATCGACTTCCTCGATGTGACGGGCGAAGAGCGAGCCGGCTGGCGCGCCCGCTTCGATCACGGCCCGCCGCAACACCCGGCGCCGGACGGCGGGCGGCAGGGCGTAGAGCTTGGCGCATTCCAGTTGGCCGCTGTCGTCCCGTACGGATGCCTCCGCATCGGCGGCCCAACTGTCGAGGGCGTCCGCGTCGTCACGGGAGAGTTGCGCGGTGCGTGCCAGGGCTTCGACGACGCCCTTGCCCAACGCCTTCTCCAGGGCGGGCAGGCCCTCGTGACGCAGTCGGGAGCGGGTGTACGCGGGGTCGGCGTTGTGGGGGTCGTCCCAGACGGGCAGCGACTGGACCATGCACGCCTTGCGGGCGGTCTGCCGGTCGATGTGGAGGAAGGGGCGGCGGTAGCGCCCGTAGGAGCCGGAGACGGCCGCCATTCCGGAGAGCGAGCGGATACCGGAACCGCGAGCGAGACCCAGCAGGACGGTTTCCGCTTGGTCGTCGCGGGTGTGACCGAGGAGCACGGCGGCGGCGCCGTGGCGTTCGGCGGCTTCGTCGAGGGCTGCGTAGCGGGCGTCCCGGGCGGCGGCTTCGGGGCCGCCTTCGCGCCCCACTTCCACGGTGACCGCTTCGACGGGGTCGAGTCCCATCGAGGAGAGCCGGACCGCCACCTCGGCGGCACGCAGGTCGGAACCGTCCTGGAGGCCGTGGTCGACGGTGATGCCGCCGGCGCGGACGGAGAGTTTGCGGGCCTCGAAGGCGAGTGCGGAGGCGAGGGCCATCGAATCGGCGCCACCGGAGCAGGCGACGAGCACGAGGGGCAGCTGTCCGGCGGGGGTGGCACAGCCGGGATGGAACGGGGCCTGGTCGCGGGACCCCGAGCCGAAGGAGCCGGAGCGCGCCGCGGGGCTCGCGGCTCCGGAGGGCGCCGCCGGCACAGAGGCGGTGGCACAGGCGGCAGCAGCCGCGTGGCTCAGGCGCGTCGCACGCTCGGCGGGTTGGGCGGGGGTGCCCTGCGCGAGGTGGGAGGAGTATTCGTTGAGTACGTCGTGGAGTACGCGGCGGACCGCCAGGCGTATCGCCGCGACCGCTGGATGGGGACCCATGTCCGGTGCCCTTCGTGGAGAGGATGGGGGGTGCCTCGGTCGAGTCGGAGCGGGAGCTTCGGAGCTTCGAGGTCTGATGTTTCGGTGGTTCTGAGACTCGAACGCTTCCGAGTGGGAGAAAGTCACTCAGAGTGCGTCGATGGTGACAGAACCGAGCCGTTCCCCGAGCATCGCACGCCTATCTACGGGCTACGGTCCCTCGGATGGGTGATGCTGCGCCCTCCGGGGGGCGTCCCCCGACCCCCTGAGGGCGCACAGCCCTCCGCCGCCTAGGAGTCTGCCTTTCGATGCACCCGCGCAACCCAGTCGGCGGGTTTGGCGATCTCCAACTTGGTCGGGAGGGTGTTGGGAGAGGTCCAGACCCGGTTGAAGCCGTCCATGCCCACCTCCTCCACAACGGCCCTGACGAAGCGCTCTCCGTCGCGGTACTGGCGCAGCTTCGCATCGAGGCCCAGGAGCTTGCGGAGCGCTTGGTCGAGTCGACTCGCTCCGCGCGCCCTGCGCTGTTGGAACTTCTCCCGGATCTCGGCCACCGACGGCACCACGGCCGGGCCCACGCCGTCCATCACGAAGTCCGCGTGCCCTTCGAGCAGCGACATCACGGCGGTGAGCCGGCCGAGGATCTCCCGCTGTGCCGGGGTCTGGACCAGTTCCACGATGGAGCGTCCGCCGTCGTCCCGCTCGCCTTCGGGACGTGCCCCCGACAGTGATTGGGCGGCCTCACGGAGGCGTTCCAGGACCGTCATCGGGTCCATCTCCGTCTCTCCGAGGAAGGACTGGATCTCCCCTTGCAGATGGTCGCGCAGCCAGGGCACTCCAGTGAACTGCGTGCGGTGGGTCTCCTCGTGCAGGCAGACCCAGAGCCGGAAGTCATGGGGGTCGACGTCGAGTTCCCGCTCGACGTGCACGATGTTGGGGGCGACCAGCAGGAGCCGTCCACCACCGTTGGCACCTGCTGGCAGATCACGGGTGGCCGGCGCGAAGGTCTCGTACTGGCCGAGGACCCGGGAGGCGAGGAAGGACAGCAGCATCCCCAACTCGACACCGGTGACCTTGCCCCCCACTGCGCCCAGCACCGCGCCGCCGGGGCCGCCTGAGCGGCGGTCCTGCATCTTTTCCAACAGGGGTTTCAGCAGTTCGCGGAAGCCCGCGACGTTCGCCTTGATCCAGCCGGCCCGGTCCACCACCAGGACGGGGGTGTCCTCGGGCTGATGGCTCTCGGGGATCATCCGGGTGAAGCCCCGCACATGTTCTTCGGAGGCTTTTGCGTGTCGCCTTAGCTCGGCGACGACCGCACGCGCCTCGTCCTTGCTCACGTCAGGCCCTGGCCGCACGAGGCGGGTCGCGGTCGCCACCGCGAGATTCCAGTCGACCATCTCGGCACCACCGATGCTCGTCATGCGTCAACCGTACGTGGTGGGTCCGGGCTGCGGTGAGGTGATGAAAGCCGCCTGGTGGAACGGGTGAGCGGCGGCGGGAGCGGATCGGCCGCGGTGGGACGCGGGCGGTTCGGCCGACCGGGGGCCGTGCCGGTGGGGCGGGATCGGTCCGGCAGAAGGCTTCAGCCCCATGCAACCGACACAGGCACAGGCATAGACACAGGTATAGACACCGGCACGGGCACCGGCACCGGCACCGCGGGGCGTACGTGCACCCGGCGGTGGGGCGCAGTCCCCGGCTCCCCCTGGGTGTCCATGCCTGTTGACGCCTGTTGACGCCTGTTGACGCCTGTTGATGCCTGTTGATGGTTCACCGCAAGCACGACGAAGCGCTACGAGATGAGGGCCGTCGCAAGCCGGTCGAGCACCGGTTGGGCCTCGTCGCGGGAAGGGGTCTTGCCAGCGAGGAAGGCGAAGGCCAGGAGCCGACCGTCGGCGGAGACCACCGTTCCGGCCAGTGAGCTCACACCGGTGAGCGTCCCCGTTTTGGCGCGAACCAGCCCTGTCCCCGGGGATGCGTCCGCGTAACGGGATTCGAGCGTCCCACTGAATCCGGCGATGGGCAGGCCCGTGAGGACCGATCGCAATTCGGGCTTCGAGGGATCGGCCGCTCGGCTGAGCAGTGCGGTCAGGAGGCGCGCGGAGACCCTGGCGGAACGGTCGAGTCCGCTGCCGTCGGTCAACCGTGCCCCCGTCAGGGGCAGGCCGAGGCCGGCCAATCGCTGGTGCACCGCACGTCCGCCACCGGCGAAGCTCGCCTCATGTCGGGAGGCGAGCGCGGTCTGTCGGGCGAGTGCCTCCGCGAGGTCGTTGTCGCTGTCGGTCAACATCCGCTCGACCAGGGCGGAGAGCGGGGCGGACATCACGCGCGCCACGGGTTCGGCCGTACGGGGCACCACGGTGGCGGCCGGCTTGGTGATCACCCGGATCCCGCGCGCCTCCAGCAGTTGTTCGAAGGCCCGGGCCGCGGCGCCCGCGGGGTCGGCGACCCGTTCCGAGTCGCCGGTCGCGGTGGGGTCCTTGCGCCCCTGGTCGACCATGAGCGCGGTGACGGGCGCCAGGTTGCCGTTCTTGCCGATGCGGTGTCGGACCGGCCCCCGGTAGAGGGACTTGTCGTAGGTGAGCCGCACCGCCGTCGCAGACCGCTGGCGCAAAACGGTGGCGGCACGGTCGGCGAGAGTGGCGAGGGCGGACTGGCTCAGAGTGGCATCACCGCCCCCGACGAGGGTCAACTCCCGACCGTCGGCGGAGAGCACCGCGGTGGTGGGGATGCGGTGATCGGGCCCCAACGCGGCCAGGGCGGCAACGGCGGTGGCGACCTTGACGGTGGATGCGGGCGCCATCGGTTTGGCCGCGTCCTGCCCGAAGACCTGTCGTCCGGTGGAGACATCGACGACGCTGGCCGCACGCAGCGGTCCGAGACCGGGATCGCGCAGGAGGGTGCCCAACTCCTTGCCGAGGCCGACGACGGGCTTCCCGTCGGCCGGCCCGGTGGTGGCTCGAACGGTACCGATCGCGGTGAGCACACCGGGTGCGCTGGGGGCGGGTGCGGGCCGTTGGTCGACCGGTTGGCGGTGATCTGCGCCACCTGACGTACTCCGTGCAGCCGCCCACTGCTTTTCGGCCTTACGCTGGCCGGAGTCCCAGGGACCGGCCGCGGCCACCGCCCCGGCGGCGAGGGCCAACCCCACCACGGCGGCGCCCGCGGCGAGCTGCCACGTCCTGAGCACCGGCACCTCGACCAGCCCCTTTCGCGATCACACACCTGCGTGAGGGACACTTAATCACCAGAACTGCGTCTTGCCGCGAGCACGGCACCCCCGGTCAGGGCCATCGGCCACTCGTCTGGGGGTCCGGGGATGTCCCCGGGAGGGCACAGCATCACCGGACGTATGTGTTGATCATGGAGGAGCCACCCGTGGAGTTCGACGTCACCATCGAGATCCCGAAGGGTTCGCGGAACAAGTACGAGGTGGACCACGAGTCGGGTCGTATCCGCCTGGACCGTCGACTCTTCACCTCGACCAGTTACCCGGCCGACTACGGCTTCGTCGAGAACACCCTCGGCGAGGACGGCGACCCGCTGGACGCGCTGGTCATCCTGGACGAGCCGACTTTCCCCGGCTGTCTGATCAAGTGCCGTGCCATCGGCATGTTCCGCATGACCGATGAGGCGGGTGGCGACGACAAGCTGCTCTGCGTACCGGCCTCCGACCCGCGCGTCGAGCACCTGCGCGACATCCACCACGTGTCGGAGTTCGACCGCCTGGAGATCCAGCACTTCTTCGAGGTCTACAAGGACCTTGAGCCCGGCAAGTCCGTCGAGGGCGCCAACTGGGTGGGCCGGACCGAGGCCGAGGCCGAGATCGAGGCTTCCTACAAGCGTCTTGAGGCGCAGGGCGGCGCACACTGACACCGCGGCACCACGACGCCACCACGGGCGGGCCACCCTTCGGGGGTGTCCCGCCCGTGGTGCGTGGGCAGCAGATCACCTGCGTACGGGCCCGGGGGCGGGATGCCGCGGAAGCGGGGCGACGCCTCAGCGCGCCTTCGGGTTCGCGCACATACTGGCCCTGAACCGGCAATGGCCGAGGGAGTGAGGACGGTACGTGGTGGCGGAGCCGGAAGGTCGAGGTCCACGGGACCCCGGGCCACGGGGTCCGGAGGACGCACGGGGACAGGACCGTCGTGGCCGGGACGGCACGGGGCGGTCACCGCAGGTCGCCGATCGACAGGGCTCGGAGAAGCCCCTGTCCGACGAGGCCCATTCGGCCTTCACCCCGCCTGCCGGTTTGGGCGTTCCCGAAGCCCCGGAGGAGGACCAGCCGACGTCGGAGTTCTCCGTTCCGGCCGGTACGACCGCCGAGGTCCCGATCGAGCAGGAAGGTTCCGCCTTCGCTCCCCCCAGCACGTACAGCGCCCGGCACTCCCCACCGGCCTTCACTCCGGCCCAGGGCATCGCCGAGGTGCGGCTGGTCAAGGACGCCCCCTGGCAGGACCGGATGCGCACGATGCTGCGGATGCCGGTGGGGGAACGACCCATCCCGGAGACCGCCCAACGCCATGAAGAGGGCGGACCGGCCGTCCCGCGCGTGCTCGACCTGACCCTGCGGATCGGCGAACTGCTCCTCGCGGGCGGCGAGGGCGCGGAGGACGTCGAGGCCGCGATGTTTGCGATCACACACTCCTACGGACTCGACCGCTGCGAGCCCACCGTCACCTTCACCCTGCTGTCGATCACCTACCAGCCCTCCCTGGTCGACGACCCGGTGACCGCCAACCGGACGGTTCGCCGCAGGGCGACCGACTACACCCGACTGGCCGCCGTCTACCGACTGGTGCACGACATCAGCACCCCCGAGACCGGGGTGACGTTGGAGGAGGCGTACCGCCGGCTCGCGGAGATACGCCGCAATCGCCACCCGTACCCCGGTTGGGCGCTCACGGTCGCCGGCGGTCTGCTGGCAGGAGCGGCGTCCGTCCTAGTCGGCGGCAATGAGCTGGTCTTCCTGGCGGCAGCAATCGGAGCCATGCTCGGCGACCGGTTGGCCTGGTTGTTCGCGGGGCGTGGGCTGCCGGAGTTCTACCAGTTCGTGGCCGCGGCCATGCCCCCCGCTGCGATGGGGGTCGCCCTCACCCTGTCCCCGTTCGATGTGCGGGCCTCGGCGGTGATCACCGGTGGACTGTTCGCCCTGATTCCCGGACGCGCCCTGGTCGCGGGCGTCCAGGACGGCCTGACCGGCTTTTACATCACGGCAGCGGCGCGACTCCTGGAGGTCGGCTATCTGATCGTCGGGATCGTGGTCGGGGTGTTGTGCGTGCTCTATCTGGGGCTCGCGTTGGATGCGACCCTCACCCCCGAGACCGCGGTGCACGCCATCGAACGCCCCGAGGTCCAGTTGTTGGCCGCGATGGCGCTGTCACTGTGCTTCGCCGTGCTGCTCCAACAGGAACGGGACACGGTCTTGCTGGTGACCTTGAACGGCGGGGTCGCCTGGGTGGTCTACGGCGCACTAGCGGACACGGCGGGCGTGCCACCGGTCGCGGCGACGGCCGCGGCAGCGGGGTTGGTGGGCCTGTTCGGGCAGATGTTGTCGCGCTATCGATTTGCTTCCGCACTGCCCTATGTCACGGCGGCGATCGGACCGCTGTTGCCCGGTAGTGCAACGTACTTCGGTCTGCTGGCCATCGCCCAGGGCGAACTGAACACCGGCCTCGCGTCCCTCTCGAAGGCCGCCGCGCTGGCACTGGCCATCGCGATCGGGGTGAACCTGGGCGGTGAGATCTCCCGCCTCTTCCTGCGCGTACGCGGTGGCGCCGAGCTGACGGAACCGCGACGGGCGGCGAAGCGGACCCGAGGCTTCTAAAACGCACGGTCCCCGCGTACGACTCGTACGCGGGGACCGCAGCGGAAAGTCAACGAGGGGCAGGAGCGCTCAGCGCTTGGCGTGCCGACCGCGCTGCACCGGGCCCTGACCGCCCTCGTCAGGGGTGACGGCAGCGGCAGCCGCGGCCTTCTTGCCCTGGGAGCGGGCGCGCAGCACCTCGATCACGATCGGAAGCACCGAGAGCAGCACGATCAGGATGAGGATCTTCTCGATGTGCTGGTGCACGAAGTCGATCTTGCCGAGCATGGCGCCCAACAGGGTCACGCCCGCGCCCCACAGCACACCGCCGACGATGTTGTACGTGATGAACGAGCGGTAGTTCATCCGGCTGACACCGGCGATGATCGGGGTGAACGTCCGCACGATGGGGACGAAGCGCGCGAGGACGAGCGACTTCGGGCCGTACTTCTCGAAGAACTCGTGGGCCTTCTCCACGTTCTCCTGCTTGAAGAGGCGGGAGTCGGGGCGCTTGAAGAGGGCGGGGCCGACCTTGCGCCCGAAGAGGTAGCCGACCTGGTCCCCTATGACCGCCGCCAGGACGATCAGGGAACAGATGGCCCACAGGGGCAGAGTGTCGAGCGTGCCCGTCGTCACCAGCAGGCCGGTGGTGAACAGCAGCGAGTCACCCGGCAGGAAGAACCCGATGAGCAGACCTGACTCGGCGAAGACGATGACCAGGACGCCGACGAGGCCGAAGGTGTTGATCAGGTAGTCCGGGTCCAGCCAGCTCGGTCCGAGCGCGAGGGTAGTCACGAGGTCCTGGCTCCAATGAGTCAGAGATCTGCCATAGATCGGTGATCGGGGGATCGGCGAAGACAGCCGCCGACCCACGCTATCAACGCATCGGCCCTGCTAGGCGTTCCAACGGCCCCCTCAGGATGCACTGTGCCAGCACCGGTACAAAGCTGTACGACAGAGGTTCCTCGGTAAAGCCCCAAAAAGCATTCAAAGTCCAACGAACTCCCTTGGGGCCGGAGGGACGGTTGGTCGATGGGGGAATCCCTCAGCACGGGAGATCCCCCGCCAAGGAAGGCGGATGGCATGGGCATCGACGACTTCGGCGGTGGACAAGGACCCCACCCGGACGTACTGGTGGTCACCACCAACGATGTGCCCGGGTACGAGGTGCGGCAGATCATCGGTGAGGTCTTCGGGCTCACGGTCCGCTCCCGCCATCTGGGGAGCCAGATCGGGGCGGGCCTCAAGTCCATGATCGGCGGCGAGCTGAAGGGGCTGACCAAGACGCTGGTGGAGACCCGCAACCAGGCGATGGACCGACTCATCGAGCAGGCCAGGGTGCGGGGAGCCAACGCAGTGCTGATGTTCCGCTTCGATGTGACGGAGGCGGCAGACGTCGGCACGGAGGTCTGCGCGTACGGCACGGCGGCGGTGATCGCACCCCGCGGCTGACCGGCTCGGCCACCGCCCATCGCTCCACCGACGCGTGTGGCCGGTCGCTGCCCTGTGCACGAGCGCGGCCACTGCGGCGGGCGCGCGGCAGGGCAGCAAAAACCCGATGTCATCCACCAACGGGCTTGGGTACGGTCCCCCAGTGGACCCGTTGACCGAAAAACAGATTCGTACGTCCCTGGTGAACTGCTCCAAGGGAGAGGCGGGCCGGCTCAAGCTCCCCGCTGACTTCCATGAGCTCGCCTGGCAGGACCTGGACTTCCTGGGGTGGATCGACCCGGCTGCGCCGCTGCGCGCGTACATCGTCGTCTCGCGCGCCGACGGCCCACTGGGCATCGCCCTGCGCGTACCCGCGGCCAGTCGGACCAGCGCGGTCAAGACCAGCCTCTGCGGCATCTGTCTCACCGGCCATGCCTCATCGGGGGTGAACCTGCTGGTGGCGCCCCTCAGCGGGGCCCGGGGGCGCGACGGCAACACGGTCGGGCTCTACGTCTGTGCCGATCTGGCCTGCTCGCTCTACATCCGGGGCAAGCGGCAGCCGAAGCTCCGTATGACCCGGTACGAGGAGAGCCTGACCCTCGCCGAGAAGTCCGTCCGGAGCCTGGACAACCTCAACGCGTTCATCGCGAAGGTCACTGCTGACTGAGGCAGAGATAGCCGCCCGGGACGGCCCCGGGTGGCCGTCCCGCGTTGCGGGCCCGGTTTCACCGTACGAGCCTGACCGGAGGGAACACCGCGACGCGGCGACCGGAAGGCGGCGAGGCTGATGTCACTCCACAGGGGCGCCGACAGCACACGGGGCAGCGGGTCGACTTCCGACGGGGAACCGCGCAGTCGCATGCTCAACCCCTTCTTCGGTGAGGCCGACCCCGTCAGCGGAATGACGTCCGCACCGCCCACCCACCGGCTGCCGGACGGGCCCATGCCGCCGATGACCGCCTATCGGATCGTCCACGACGAACTCATGCTCGACGGGAACGCCCGGCTCAACCTCGCCACCTTCGTCACCACCTGGATGGAGCCGCAGGCCGGGGTGCTGATGGGTGAGTGCCGGGACAAGAACATGATCGACAAGGATGAGTACCCGCGGACGGCGGAGTTGGAGCGGCGTTGCGTCGCGATGCTCGCGGACCTCTGGAACGCACCGGATCCCGCCGCGTCGGTCGGCTGTTCCACCACCGGCTCCAGTGAGGCGGCGATGCTCGCGGGGATGGCGCTCAAACGGCGTTGGTCGGCACGCAACGCCGACCGGTACCCGGGGGCCGCCCGCCCCAATCTGGTCATGGGCATCAACGTCCAGGTGTGCTGGGACAAGTTCTGCAACTTCTGGGAGGTCGAGCCCCGGTTGGTGCCGATGGAGGGCGACCGCTTCCATCTCGACCCGCAGGCAGCGGCCGACCTCTGCGACGAGAACACCATCGGTGTGGTCGCCGTGCTCGGCTCGACCTTCGACGGGTCCTACGAGCCGGTCCAGGAGATCTGCGCCGCGCTGGACGCGCTCCAGGAGCGGACCGGACTGGATGTCCCCGTCCATGTCGACGGCGCCTCGGGCGCGATGGTCGCGCCGTTCCTCGACGAGGACCTGATCTGGGACTTCCGATTGCCCCGGGTCTCATCGATCAACACATCTGGGCACAAGTACGGCCTGGTGTACCCGGGTGTCGGCTGGGCGCTGTGGCGTTCCCAGCACGAACTGCCCGAGGAACTGGTCTTCCGGGTGAACTACCTCGGCGGCGACATGCCCACCTTCGCCCTGAACTTCTCCCGCCCCGGCGCCCAGGTCGTGGCGCAGTACTACACCTTCCTGAGACTGGGTTGGGAGGGCTATCGCGCGGTGCAGCAGGCATCGCGGGACGTGGCCTGCAAGCTCTCGGACCGGTTCGCATCGATCGATGAGTTCCGGCTGCTCACCCGGGGCGACGAACTCCCGGTCTTCGCCGTGACCACGGCCCCCGGAGTGAAGACCTTCGATGTCTTCGACGTGTCCCGGCGGCTGCGCGAACAGGGCTGGCTGGTTCCCGCGTACACCTTCCCGAAGAACCGGGAGGACCTGTCCGTACTGCGTGTGGTGTGCCGCAACGGGTTCTCCGCTGATCTCGCGGATCTGCTGGCCGAGGACCTGGACCGGTTGCTGCCGGAGTTGCGCAAGCAGCCGGGTCCGTTGGGTACGGACATCGCGAAGGCCACCGCCTTCCACCACTGAGCGCGGGCGCACCCGTCAACACATGGCAGGGTCCGGCAACCAGAGGCGCTACCGCGCGTCCTCGGCATGGACCTCGCCCGTCGCATAGGGGTTCTCCTCACCCTCGGCGAGGACCCCGCGGAACGGATCGCCCTCCCCTTCGAAGGTGTACGCGCCGCGCTCGATGCGCTCGATCAGACCGCGCGTCCACTCGGCTCCGAAGTCGGCGGACGCCACCCAGAGGCTCATGATCTCCCCGATGTGGCCGAGCGACTCGGGGCCGGCTTCGGGGGTGTAGTACTCAGTGACGGAGGACCGCCAGTCCTCGATCCCCCGGATGCGTTCCTCCAGGAGCTCCACCGCCTCGGCGCGGGGGAGGTACACGATGAAGCCCACCGCGGCCGACAGCACGTCGAGCCGCTGGTCATAGGCGGTCAGGGACTCCCGGAGCAGCCGGAAGAACTCCTTCGATCCCTGCTCGGTGAGTTCGTACTCCGTGCGCGGCGGGCCGCCGACCGTGGAGGGGGCCACCTCGTGGGCGCGCAACAGATCCTGCTTCGCCATCTGCTTGAGCGCGTGGTAAATGGAGCCGGGCTTGGCGTTGGACCACTCGTGCGCGCCCCAGAACTCCAGGTCGTTGCGGACCTGGTAGCCATGCGCCCGTCCGTGCTGGCGCACGGCTCCGAGGACCAGCAGACGGATCGCTGACATCGACCGAAACCCTTCTCTACAACTTTGACTAGTGTATTCAAATTTGACTACGCTGCAAGCATGACCGAGAAGGCCATCCCGCTCCTCCCGTGCCGCTCAGACCTGATCCAGGCGGTGGTCGATTTCTACACCGCCCTGGGATTCGAGACGACTTTCCGTCAACAGAGCCCGTATGCGTACGCCGTGGTCGAGCGCGGCTCGATCGAGCTCCAGTTCTACGGGATGAAGGGGTATGACCCCACCGCGTCCCACTCCGGTTGCTACATCCTCACCGATGATGTGGACGGGCTCCACACGTCCTTCCGCGACGGCCTCAGAGCCGACCTCGGCAAGGTCCCCACCCGCGGCCTTCCTCGCATCGGACCGCTCAAGGACATGTCCTACGGGATGCGCCAGTTCCTGATCACCGACCCCACCGGCAACACCCTCCGCATCGGGCAGAGCACCGGCACGGACGGACACCATCGCCCCGCGCCCAAGGACACCTTCGGTCGGGCCCTGCACACGGCCGATCTCTTCGCCGACTCCAAACAGGACCTACCGGGAGCAGCGAAGATCATCGATCGCGTGCTCGGGCTGACGGACGAACAGCCCACCGCGCCCCAACTGCTGAGGCTGCTGGTGCTGCGCGGCGACATCGCCCATCGGCTCGGTGATGCTCCGCTCGCACAGCGGCTGTTGGAACGCGCGGCCTCCGTCCCGCTGACGCCGAAGGAGCGCACGGCGGTACGGGACGATCTGGACCGGCTGGCGGTACTGCACGACGCGCCGGGGGCAGCGGACCGATAGGCGGGCGGGGCCCTGTCCGGACTCGTCCGAGCCAGGGCCCGAAGGCCCCTATCCTGCGGCTGACTGCCGCTCCAGGGCCACCAGGTCGAAGGCCGATGCGCCGTCCAGGGACTCCCGGATGATGTCCGCATGGCCTGCGTGGCGCGCGATCTCCTCCACGAGGTGGATCATCAACCAACGCATCGAGACCCGACCGTCCTTGGGGAACCAGGGGGCTTCGGGCAGCGGGAAGGTGTCGTCCAGGCTGGGTACGGACCGGATGAACTCCTCGGTCTCCCGCGCGACCGCATCCCAGAAGGCGAGCGCGCCCGGAATCGTCTCGTCGTCGACCAGACGGAAGCTGTCCGCCCAGGTCTCCTTCGTGTGCTGTTTCTCGTTGGGTCGCTGCTGGGCCAGCCTCAACCAGTTCAGTTCAGCCTCGGCCACATGCTTGAGCAGGCCGGACAGCGACAACTCGCTGGCACTGGGACGGCTGGCCGCCTGTTCCTCGGTCAGCCCCATGACCGACCGCCGAATCGCCCCTCGCTGTGCCTCGACGAAGAGCAGCAGTGCTCCGCGCTCGTCGCCCGGAGTCTCCGCGGGTACGTGAGTGACCATGGGTCCGCCCTTCCGGCCCCCGACGGGGAACCTGATTCTCCAGGAGAGGCCGATGCCTTCCTGATGACACCGCAAACACTAGAAGGCATTGAGGACAGGTTCGGTCCTCAATGCCTTCAGAGCGCGTCATCGCAGAACGGCCCTGGTGGAGACGAGAGCCGGTGCGGTCAGAACGGGAACTGCGAGCGACCGTGCTGCACCGAGATCCACTTCTGGGTCGTGAACGCCTCGATCATCGACTCGCCGTTCAGCCGCCCGCTGCCCGAGTGCTTCTCACCGCCGAAGGGGACGATCGGCTCGTCGTGCACGGTGCTGTCATTGATGTGGATCATGCCGGTGTGGATGCGCTTGGCGACCCGGACACCCCGCTCGATGTTGGCAGTGTGCACCGCGCCGCTGAGCCCGTACGGGGTGTCATTGGCGATCCGGACCGCCTCGTCCTCCCCGTCGAACGGCACGATCAGCGCCACCGGTCCAAAGATCTCCTGTCCGAGGACGGGAGAATCGGTGGCGATGCCGGTCAGCACCGACGGCCCCACCAGATTGCCTTCAGCAGTGCCCTGCAGCAGAGCGATGGCACCCGCCGCCACGGTCTGGGCCACCAGGGATGTGACCGCATCGGCCTGTCGGGGATTGATCAGCGGACCGATGTGGGTCGCGGGATCCGAAGGGTCGCCCACCTTGAGCGTCCGCACCTTGGCCACGAACTTCTCGGTGAACTCCTTCTCCACCGAGCGGTCCACCAGCACCCGATTGGCCGCCATGCAGACCTGGCCCTGATGCACGAATCGACTGAAGACAGCCGCATCCACTGCATAGTCGATATCCGCGTCATCGAGGACGATCAATGCACTGTTTCCGCCAAGTTCCAGGATGGCGCGTTTGAAATTCGCCGCACAGACCACGGCGACGTGTTGGCCGACCCTGTCCGACCCCGTGAAGGAGATCGCCTTGGGCACCGGGTGTTCGATCAATGCATCGCCGATTTCGGCTATGTCGGTGATCACGACATTGAGCAGTCCTGGCGGCAGACCCGCGTCCTCGAAAACCTTGCCCACCAGGGAACCGCCGCAGATCGGCGTGTTCTGATGCGGTTTGAGGACCACGGCATTGCCCAGCGCCAGTGAGGGCGCGACCGATTTGATCGACAGGAGGAAGGGGAAATTGAAGGGGCTGATCACTCCGACGACCCCGACGGGCAGTCGGTAGACGCGGTTCTCCTTGCCGTCCACCGGGGAGGGGAGGATCCGGCCTTCGGGCCGTAGGGCCAACTGGATGGCCTCGCGCAGGAACTCCTTGGCGAGATGCAGTTCAAAGCCGGCCTTGAGGTGCGTACCACCGAGTTCGGCGATGATCGCCTCGGTGATCTCCTGTTCCCGGTCCTCGATGATGCGCAGCGCATTCTCGAAGACGGTCCGCCGACTGTAGGGGCTGGTCTCACCCCATGCCACCTGCGCACGCTCGGCAGCACGGTACGCCTGGTCCACCTCCGCGGCCGTGGCCACGGTAATGGATGCGAGCTTCTCCCCGTCGTAGGGGTTGAAATCGATGATGTCCCAGGAGCCGCTACCGGGCCTCCACTCGCCATCGATGTACTGGTAGGCCAGATCGGTGAACAGGGACATAGGACTCGATTCCTCACCCGTCGTCGGAACCTCACATAAACGTGCCTGATGACACGTCACTATACTTGCGCTTTATGTGAGTTGGAGTAGACCACGGAGGACATCGCGACTCTCGGCCGGGTCCGGACTGTCCTCTTGCAGTCTCTTCATCACCCGTTCGTACTGGGCGACTTCTTCGCGCTTGTCCAGATAGAGCGCACTGGTCAACTGCTCCAGATAGACGATGTCGGACAGATCCGATTCGGGGAATCGAAGCATGGCAAAGGAACCGCTCTCGCCCGCATGACCACCGAAGCTGAAGGGCATCACTTGAAGAGTGACGTTCGGCTGCTCCGAGATCTCGATCAGATGCTTCAACTGCCCCTGCATCACTGCGCGATCCCCATAGGGCCTGCGCAGAGCAGCCTCGTCGAGCACCGCATGGACCTCGGGCGGGCGCTCCGAGACGAGCAGCTTCTGACGCTCAAGGCGCAGTGCGACGCGTCGATCGACGTCCGCCTGACGGGCACCCGGCTGACCGCGGGTGACGACGGCATGGGCGTACGCCTCGGTCTGGAGCAGTCCATGGACGAACTGCACCTCGTAGAGCCGGATATGTGAGGCGGCGGCCTCCAGTCCTACATAGGTCTGGAACCAGCCAGGGAGCACATCGCCGTAGCTGTGCCACCAGCCGGCAACATTGGCCTCTTTTGCGAGGCCGAGCAGGGACTCGCGCTCCACGTCGTCGGCGACCCCGTAGAGGGTCAACAGATCCTCGATGTCCCGCGCCTTGAAGCTCACCCGGCCCAACTCCATACGGCTGATCTTTGATTCCGATGCGCGGATCGAGTAGCCGGCTGCCTCACGGGTGATACCGCGCGACTCGCGCAGTCTCCTCAGCTGGGAACCCAACAGGATGCGCCGCACCACGGAACCGCCCCCTGGCCCTGCGGCCCACGACTCGCCTGCGGTCACGACTCCCACCCTCCCCATCCTTCGCCTTTTGTCTCGTTCGGTCCGCTGCGTACCTACCTACAGAGTGGGTCACCCCCGAGACCCCAAGTGCGGGATTCTGCCACCAAAACACTTCGGGGCGTACTCATTCAGTTACGGAAATAGGAAGCACTTGGGAAGACCATGAAAGAGTCACGGGAAAGATATAGCCAAGAATCACCATGCAAGGGACAGGTCGGGCACGTGCACGTGCATCTGCCCTTGCATCTGCCCATCGCATTCGGAACGATGGTCTACACCGCACCTGCGTGCTCGTTCGTGTTATAGCGCCACAGCCGCGATTGCCCCAGGGAGTGCCTCGCATGGGAACGAATGGATCGACCATGCTCAAGCCGTTAAGGCAGGGCCTTCCACCGACGGGTCCCTCACGGGTCTCAAGCTCGGCCTCGTGTTCGCTGTCCGCCCGCTATGAAGCGGTCCGCGGAGCACGGCACTTCACCAAGTCGACACTCCAACAGTGGGAACTGAGCGAGCGCTTCGACGATGTGTCCCTCGTCGTCTCCGAACTGGTCACCAACGCCCTCCGGCACGCACTGCCCGAAGATGCGGCCGACGACGCCCAACACCCGCCGGTACGACTGCACTTGCTGCGCTGGCCCGGACGTCTGGTGTGCGCGGTGCGCGACCCGAGCCCCGAGACCCCCGGCACGCCGTTCGACGACGATGTGCCGTTCCCAGACCCCCGCGGCACGGCCGAATCCGGCCGGGGCCTGTTCCTGGTGGACTCCTTCAGCGACAGCTGGGGGTGGCATCCGCTCGCGGGGGCCCTGCACGGCAAAGTCGTGTGGGCCCTGTTCCAGCTGCACTGAGCCGGTACAGGACCGGGCCGACAAGCCGGGGAGCGGGCCCGGCTTTCGGGGGGCGGGCCCGCTTCTCTCCATCCGCGGGCACTCGATCGGATCTGATGCATCCTCAGCAGTGCTCGACCGTGGCTTCAGCAGCGGCGACCGGCGGCGCGCGTTGTCAGATGACGGCGCGTATCAGCGCCGACCGGAGCGCGGTCCATGGCAGCGGCGCGCGGCGGGCTCCCGGAACCGCCCCATGGCTCACGACTCCCCCACAACATCCTCGTCCGACGGCGGGTGCACCGGTCCACTCGGCGGCGGGTGCACCGGCGGCGACCGCAGGTGGCGACGCCACCTGCGACCACACGCCGGTGTGCCCGACCGGGATTCCGTTCTGCGGCGCCGCGGGAGTCATGGGCGGCCCCACCGTAAGGCCCTCCAACTCCCCTGTGCGCAAGGAGGGTTGGTGGACCCTGGGCGATGCGGGATCAGCTCCCCGCGATCAGATGGTCGAACTCCCCGTCCTTGACGCCCAACAACATCGCCTCTATCTCGGCAGGCGTATAGACGAGCGCGGGGCCGTCGGGATGGCGGGAGTTGCGCATGGCGACGCCCCCACCGGGCAGTCTGGCGAACTCCACGCATGATCCTTGGGAGTTGCTGTGTCGGCTCTTCTGCCAGACGACCCCATGGAGCTCTGTGGCCGCCATGCCGTTGTACGCGTGGTGCACGAGTCGCTCCCGGGGTACAAGGTGCATGTGTCAACTGTCCCGGATCATAGCTGTGTTTCACGTGCGAATGCATAAGCGTTGGCACGCGCAGATGCACGTGCACGCGGGGTATTGCTTCGGTTACAGCCCCAACCCATTACGGATGAGGGGACGTTGGAGTTCACCGTCCGAGTGTGATCTTTGGCTTCGTGGTTCTCCGCCGGCCCGATGGACCGAGGGGCAGGTCCCGACGCTGGACGGCTTTCGCGTTCGGGCCTTGAGTGTGCAGCGTACTCGGAACACCCCAACGCACCGTGCACCGATCGAGAAGGCAATGTGCACCGCCCGGCCCGATACGGGAGTACGGACCGTGGCGACCACCCCTCCGGGCAGGGGCGCCGACGGGCGTGCAGGTGCACGGCCATGCTCTCTCGCTGCCCTCGCCGGCGCACCTTCCGGACGGCCCTCCGGATGCACTTTCCGGATCGAGCTCAAGAGAGCCCCTGATAGCTTGGCGCGGTCAGCGAAGATATCCCAGAGGGGCGGTGACGTGCGCAGACGTTCTTCCGCAGCGGCATCGGTCCTGGCCTCGGCAGCCCTTCTCCTCACCACCGGCTGCAGCGGTGACGACCGAGGTGACAACACCGGCCCTCAGCGCGGCAAACAGCCCACACCCTGGACTTCAGCGGACTCGAACACCACGGGCGGCACGGAACTGGAGGGCGAGCAGCAGGGCGCCGACGATCCCGACATCGCACGCGTGGAGGGTGCCTGGACGGGCACGACCGGGGGCAAGAAGGTGGACCTGGCCATCACGGGCCGAAAGGCCGCCCTCGTCACCGAAGGTCGGGCATGCACGGGCGAAGTGGCCGATCACCGTACGTCGGCGTCAGCATCCCCGTTGCCAACCGCGTCGTCGCCAACCTCGCCGTTGCCAACCTCGCCGTTGCCAACCTCGCCGTTGACCTTGACTTTGAAGTGCGTCGACGGGAACACCAAGCGGACCATCGGCAGGATCGAGTCCGGCGACGGCGCCACACTGGTGATCTCCTGGGCCGCCGGCCCGAAGGACACCCTTCTGAGGGCGGCAGAACAAGCCCTGCCGACTGGCTAGCGCCATCTTCTGTCCTTCTCTTGAGGCCCTCACCTTCGAACTCCTTCGTCGAGCGCTGTGGTCAACTCCTTCAGCGCCTCGGTGAGGAGGACCGTTCCGCTCCCCAACACGGGGTGATCGTCATCCCAAGCGGCCAGCGCCTGCTGGACCCGGTCCCAGTTCAAGCTGCGACGCTCCTTGACCGCCCGCGACGCCCGCTCGCCGTCCCTGCGCAGCGCATCGGCGAGCTCCGCAGCGGGCGGAACGGGCACCGCGCCGTGCTCGGGCAGATGGGCCTCCATCAGCATCGCCCCCCGGCCGAACTGTCCCAACGCGTGATCCGCGGACTCGGCAGCCGCCCGGGTGAGCCCCCTGGCGCGCACCGGTTCATGGATCGCCCGGGCCAGTGCCTCCTGCCAGGCGATCCGGGCATCACGGGCATCGAGCAGCGACTGCCGCAGATCCTCACCGGGGCGGTCCGCGGGGTTGGCGTAGTGGTCGACGACAGCCGCTGCATAGCGGCAGTCCGCCATCAGCCAGTCCGCGAGCCGATTGCGGAGCCGGGGGGTCTCCCACGCGGGGTAGAGGGCGTACGCCAGCATCGCGAGCAGGCCGCCGAGCAGGGTCAGCAGCACGCGTTCGGGGACGGTCTGTCCCGCTTCCTCGCCCGCCATGCCCAGGAGGAAGACCACATAGGCGGACGTGCAGATGTTGGAGGCGACGTATCCGGTTCGCATGACGAGGTACATGCCGAAGGCGCACAGGATGGCGAGTGCGCAGGAGATCGCCACCCCAGGGTGGGCGACCTGCTCGACGGCCGTGGCCAGACCGACCCCGACGAGGGTGCCGCCGAAGCGGGCCACGGAACGGGAGTACGTCTGTGAGAAGTCGGGCCGCATCACCATGACCGAGGTCATCGGCGCCCAGTAGCCGTGTCCGAGGGAGAGCGCCGCACCGAGGACGTATCCGGCACACACCACCACCGAGACCCGGATGGCGTGCCGCAGCACGGGCGAGCTCCAACGCAGTTCGCCCCGCACGGAACGCAAGGCTCCGGGGAGCAGGCTCAGTAGGGACGGCCGGTCGCGAATGGGCCCTTCCTCGGTGCCGTCCCCTTCGGCTTCCTCCACCACGTCGTCGAGCAGGGCGACGAGCCGCAGCGCCGCTCGCCGCGGCGGACCGCTCAGGACGGTGACGGTGTCCGGGGTTTTGAGCGCGGCCATCGCCCCCGCCGGCATGCGGACGGGTACGCCGTAGCGGACGGCTCGGGCCGCCGCGTCGAGGAGGGCTGCGGCTGCGGCCAACACGTCCCGGACCCGCTCGCGTTCCGGGCCCTCGGGCGATGCACCGACGGCGGGATCGGCGAGCGAGGCAAGTACGGGTCTGATCCGCTCGGCGACGGCCCGGGTGCCGCGCAGTTCCGCTGGTCTGCGGCGGGCTTCGCGAGGCGTGACGGCGGCGGCGCTGCGGGCGACCATCAGCGGACCGGGGTCGAAGGACGCGGTGGGGTCGTGACGCAGCCGCCGCGCGTAGTCGGCTTCGGCCGCGAGCGCGTCGGCGAGCGCGTCGCGCTGGGCGCCCCAGCGCCGTACGGGGAACAGGACGATCAGCGCGGCCTGGACCAGCCCTCCCACCGCGATCATGGCCGCATGGCCGGCGGCCGTCGCCACCGAGGTGGGGAGCGTGACGGTGACCAGCATGATCGCGACATTGGATGCGGCGATGATTCCGGTCGTGGGGCCGATCGCCCATGCGAGACCGGCGGCGAAGGTCCAGAGAAAGAGGAGCGCGACGAACAGGGGGAGTTGAAAGCCGACCAGATAGCCGATGAAGGTGGAGACGGCGAGCGTGCCCCCGGAGATCAGGGCGAGTACGGGACGAGGGCGCCAGCTGCGCTGAAGCGTGGCGATCGCGGCCTGGAACGCACCGAACGCCGAGCTGACGGCGACGACTGGACCGAAGAGGGCGAGGGCGGTCCCCACAACCAGGGCCAGTCCGACGGCCCCGCGCAAGGCGACGAGAGGTTCGAGCCGGTGCCGTTCGAGCGTGAGCCCGGAGCGGGTGGTGTCCTTGAGGGCTCGAAGCCAGGTCATGGGGTGAGATTAGCCACTTTGGACACTTATCAACCGATTCCCGCGCACGGAATGCCGGTACTAACCGTGCGGCAGCTTCCGTCGCTCGGGTGACACACGGGCCTCATCCGCCGCGGCCCGGCCGTGCAGCCAGCCCGCCTCATCGGTGACACCGCGTACGCGGGTCGTCGTCGTACGCGGAAACAGTTCGTCGGTACGAGCCGTCACGGCGACTTCGCGGGTGGCCAGGACAGGGAGCAGGTCTTGTGGCGCGGACACCCCCTGTGCGACTGCGGCGAGGCGCTCCCCCAGCCGTGCCGCGTACGCCATGAGGAAGGACTGACGGAACGTCTTCGTACGCTTGCGTCCACCCGCTCGCTGCGCTCCTTCGGCGCGCGCCATCGCGGCCGTGCCCTGGACGAGCAGCGAGGTGTACAGCAACTCGACCGATTCCAGGTCCCCCTCGAACCCGACCACGGTGGAGAACTCGAAGGTGCTGTTCCACACCGCGCGACAGCGGTTCGCCGAGGCCGCCGCATCGAGCAGGATGGCCTTCGCCGTCTCATAGGGCGGATCCACTCCGATGCGACAGGCGGACGGCACCGTGGACTTCGGGGCCAGGGACGCATCGTCGACACTGTGACGGGACATCAGCTCCTGCGCCTTGGCGGTGAGCGCCTCCGCTTCATCGGGGTACGTCGTCGCTTCCGCCTTGGCCAGGAGCGCACGTATGCGGTTCAGCATGCGGGGTTCGTATCCCGAGGGTGCGACGAACGGCTCCCCGGGCACCGGGCCCACCGGTTCGATCGACGGGAGGCGGACCAGGACTCGATAGAGCTCCAACACGGCTGTGGCCCGCGAGAAACGGTCCGCCCGCCACCCCGCCCCGTCCAGCTCCGCCAGCTGCGCCGCCCAGCGCGGAGGAAGGGCGGCATAGCTTCCGGTCTCGGCGAGGACGAGGGCGCCGAGCAGCCGGATGTGCGGCTCGGTCAGTTCACGTCGGACGAGTCGCAGAAGGTCCGCGGGCTGCCAGCCGCGCTCCCATGCCTGACGGACGAACTCCGCGCCACGTCGCTCAAGGAAGGCGTCCGTACCAGGATCGGCTGCCAGCAGGGAGGCAGCCCGATCCAAGGAGGCGTCGTCCTCCCCGTACAGCGCAGTGGCCAGCGCGTCGCCCAGCACAGTCACGGCCTTCACCTCCTTTGTCCACGATCATCGCAGGTGGAAGCCGGTCCATGCCCTGCGGTCCGGCTCCAGCGGAGGCGGGGGGTGCCCTCCCACACAAGCCACGGTAGACGGCTGTGCTGTCGAACCACCCAATTCGTCCACAGCCTGTGGATATCTTTTCGCGTGACGCGATCGGACCACGCAGGAGAAAGGACGTACGCCTTCAAGAGCGGCACCCGTGCGTCAAGGGAAACGTCCGTGCCATGCGGTCCACGGCCACAGGGTCGGCTGCACCGATACCGAGGGCGGGATCACGGAAGAGGCCGTTCGGACCGTTCGCGAGTCGTGAGAGCGGGGGCCGAAGGGCCGCTGCCCGCATTCCCGACCTGATGCGGGAACGGAAGACAGCGAGGGGCACAGGCCCCTCGCTGTCGGATTTCAGTTGGAGGTGAGCGTTTTCCTCGCCAGTTCATAGGCGGGCAGCATCGCGTCGTGTTCCGACGAGTCCATTCCCCCCAAATCGAACACAACTACACCCTTGGGTGTGGAGAACGCGAAGGCCCGTTCCTTCCTGGGGGTGTCCAGGAACTCATTGACGTTCAGGTAACTCACCTCCGCCACCTTGAACTCCCCTGCCATCCCCTTCGTGAACACCTCACTCTTGCGATCCTTGGCGTTCTCCGCGACGAACTCCTTCAACACCGCGTTCGGATCGTCTCCCGCCTTCCCGCCGACCCAGATCCGCAGAAAGCCCACGATTCCAGCCGGTTTGGCGTCGATCTCGCACTTGAGCGTGACCGGACCCATGGAGGTCAGCCCGAACTGGGTGTCCTCTTTCACCGCCTCGGCGGTCCAATCGGCGGCGTGGTCAAAGGAGACGGGCAGTTCACAGGGCGAACCCTTGATCCCGACCTTCCCCCCTGCCACGACGGCCTTCGCGGTTGGACTGCTCGTCGCCGATTCCTTCTGCGCATTGCCGACCGGCCGATCGGGTTTCGGTTCCGTCCCGGCCGAACAGCCGGCCAACAGCCCTACCGCAACAACACCGATACCAGCACCGCGTACGGTTCTGCGCATGGCGCGCGCCATGATCCCCCACCCCTGGTTGCATCAGACAGACATGGTCAATCCTAGAGATCCGCATGACCCATCGGGGACCAGAATGGACACTCCATGCAGTAAATCTGGCACCCCAAACGTTTTTGCTTTCGGAGTCAGGAGGCTCACGCATGGGAGAGAACAAGCAACGGATGCTCGCAGGTGACTGGTATCTGCCCCAGGACGCCGAGTTGATCGCGGACAATCAGCGCCGCTTCGAGCTGTGTGCGGCCTACAACGGAGCAGGCGGAGCGAAGCCCGACGAACGGACGGCGATCCTGTCCGAGCTGCTCGGCTCGATGGGCGAAGGGGTATTGATCCGACCGCCGTTCCAATGCGACTACGGCAGCCATATCTCCATCGGGGACCACGTCTTCGTGAATTTCAACGCCGTGTTCCTCGATGCCGCACCCATCGCCATCGGATCCCATGTGCAAATGGGCCCGAACGTACAGCTTCTGACCCCGACACATGAGTTGAACGCAGCCCGCCGCAAGGAGGGCTGGGAGAAGGGCGAGCCGATCACCATCGAAGACAACGTCTGGCTGGGCGGCGGGGTGATCGTCTGTCCCGGAGTCTCGATCGGGGAGAACACGGTCGTGGGCGCGGGCTCGGTGGTGACCAAGGACCTACCCGCCGGAGTGCTCGCGGTGGGCAACCCAGCCCGAGTGATGCGGAACCTCGACTGACCCGGATCGGGACCCTCCACCGAGCCATGAGCGCACCGGATGGTCCGGGAGCCCCCGTACAGGAGGGGAAGGCGAGCACTCGGGTGTCCGGCTCGCCCGACCTCGATCCGAGCCACCCGCGGCCACGCGGCGCACCCCTGCTCTGTCAGACCCTGCTGCCAGACTCAGACCCATGGACGGACGCTGGGCACTGGCGACGGAGGGGGACGGAGCACGGCTGGTCCCCCTCCGCCCCGATGGGCTGCCCGCGGGGCCCGTCGTCGACGAGCCCGATCTGATCACGGCGGTGCGATCACGGCCGGAGGTCGATCGATGGGTCTGGCGATCGACGGCGGAGATCTACCCCCGTCTACTGTCGGCCGGAGTCCGCGTGGAGCGGTGCTACGACATCGAGGGCGCGGAACAACTTCTGCTCGGCCATGAAGGACGGCTGGGTGAACCACGTTCAGCCGCCGCCGCCCTCGCCCGGCTGCACAACGGTCCGGTCCCGGCCGACCCGCCGCAGCGCACAGCCGAGCCCGGCTCGCAGTCCTCCCTGTTCGAACCGCAGCCCGTGACGGTGCCTCTGGAATCGCTGCTGGAGGTGTACGGGGACCAGTTGCGCCGGCATGACGCGGCCGAGCATCCGGGGCGGATGCGACTGCTGACGGCCGCGGAGTCGGCCGGCATGCTGGTGGCCGCCGAGATGAACCGCGCAGGGCTGCCCTGGCGCGCGGACGTGCACCGCCAGGTCCTGCACGACCTGCTGGGCGAGCGGTATGCGGGAGGTGGAGAGCCCCGCCGCCTCGCCGTGCTGGCAGACGAGGTATCGCGGGCCTTCGGCCGACGGGTGCGACCGGATCTCCCGGCGGACGTGGTGAAGGCGTTCTCTCAGGCGGGAGTGAAGGTGCGCTCCACCCGGCGGTGGGAACTGGAGGAGATCGACCATCCAGCGGTCCGCCCGTTGATCGAGTACAAGAAGCTGTACCGGATCTGGGTCGCCCATGGGTGGAGCTGGCTTCAGGACTGGGTGCGGGACGGGCGCTTCAGGCCCGGATATCTGCCGGGCGGCACGGTCTCGGGTCGTTGGACGACCAACGGCGGAGGCGCACTGCAGATCCCGAAGGTGATCAGACGGGCGGTGGTGGCGGACGAGGGCTGGCGGCTCGTGGTCGCGGACGCCGACCAGATGGAGCCGCGTGTGCTGGCCGCGATCTCTCGTGATGCGGGGCTGATGGAGATAGCGGGCCACAAGGGCGATCTCTACGCACTGCTGTCCGACCGCGCCTTCTCGGGCGATCGGGAACATGCGAAGTTGGCGCTCCTCGGGGCGATCTACGGCCAGACCTCGGGGGACGGCCTCAAGAATCTGGCGGCCCTGCGACGGAGGTTCCCCGCCGCCGTGGCCTATGTGGACGAGGCGGCCAGGGCCGGTGAGGAAGGCCGGCTCGTACGAACCTGGCTCGGGCGGACCAGCCCGCGCGCCGTGGGTTCCGATGACGACGGGGAGGCCGGTCTCCCCCAGGAGGACCCGTCGCCCTCGGGGGATTCGATGTCGATGCCCGGCTCGTCCGGGGCTGCGGGCGATTTCACCCCCGGGTACGCCTCCACGAACGCCCGGGCTCGGGGCCGCTTCACCCGAAACTTCGTGGTGCAGGGCAGTGCGGCGGACTGGGCGCTGCTGATGCTCGCGGCCCTTCGGCGGGCCACCGCGGGAATGTGCGCCGAGTTGGTCTTCTTCCAGCACGACGAAGTGGTCGTGCACTGCCCACAGGAGGAGGCCGAGCGCGTGGTGGCGGCGATTCAGGAGGCCGGAGAGCTGGCGGGTCGGACGGCGTTCGGCCACACGCCCGTGAGGTTTCCCTTCACCACCGCGGTGGTGAAGTGCTACGCGGACGCCAAGTAGCACCCGGCGTCAGAAGCCCCTCCACCCGGCGCCGGGATACGCCGGGCATACCCCCATCACCGGGTGATGGACCTCGGGAACGCCACCACGGGAAGGGGCGCCGGACGGCCGTGCACAACGACGATGCGCGACAACCGCTGCTATGAGGGCATTGCCTGACAGCGTTGTCTGAGTGCCCTGTCTGAGTGCCCTGTCTGAGCGCCCTGTATCTGAGTGCTCTGTCTGAGGGCCCTTCCTGAGGACAGTTGCTCACGGTAAGTGCTCGCGCACACGGTACGGCGGCCCCCTCGCGGTCACACCGTCCATCACCGCGAGGGGCAGCGTGTCCGACTGTCGATGGTGGACCGTCGACAGCGGGCGACGGAGTCCGGTCCGGCTGCTACCGACCGAGCCCGATACGCCCCGCGACCGCGACGGCCCTCACCGTAGGTGATCACCCCCGACGGACGGTCCGGTTCCGGGGTTACTTGTTCGCTGCTGCACCCTGACCGGGCGGCACGGGTTGGAGCAGCCCGATCCGGTTGCCGTCGGCGTCCTTCAGGGTGGCGATGAGCTTGCCGCCACCCA
The DNA here is from genome assembly GCF_036226685.1 of Streptomyces sp. NBC_00690. Lineage (NCBI taxonomy): Bacteria > Bacillati > Actinomycetota > Actinomycetes > Kitasatosporales > Streptomycetaceae > Streptomyces > Streptomyces sp. NBC_00690. The sequence continues at coordinate 4,889,594 of NZ_CP109009.1, read as the reverse complement.
CGTCCCGTACGCCTTCGACCTCTTCCGCCCCGGCAATGAGCAGTGTTTGCACGGTGTCCTCGATGTCGTTCACATGCCAGTAGGCCACGGGCCCGGTCATCCCTCGACCATGGCCGTGGGGGTCGAGCCCGATGTCCTGCCCGGCAACATGGAAACCGACGTAGTTCGGCTCGTCCACGGCGGGCTCGACCTCCAGCAAGGCCCTGAACAGCGCCTTCGCCTTCGCCAGATCTTTCACGGGATAGATGACCGTCTGGATGCCCTCGGCCATGGCATTCCCTCCTCGTACGGTTCGCGGCTGTCGGCTCAGGTATGCCCCGCAGTGGCGCATCCGCGTGATGGAGCGGGCGAAAAGGACCCGAGTGCCGCAGCCGAACGGGGGACGGCTGCGCCAGTGCGGCCCCCGGGTGGGCGAGGCGATCGACTCGCGGGCACGGGGTTGGGCAGCGGGGCTGAGGGGTGTTCGCGGGCCTGGTCGACCAGCTCGCCGGCGCGGGCTCGGGATGCCCAGTTCGCCCGTGCCGCAAGCCGTTGGTGGCTCACCGCGCGATCTCCCGGATCATCAGAGACTGTCTCGCTTGCCCCTTATGGCCCTACCTTCGCGGAATCAGTCATGGAGGTACGGCTGAATCATGACGTCGCACCATCTGTGGAGGGCTTCAGATAGAGGTAGCGCCGGACACCGCCATCTAGGTCTGCCCACAGCAGGCTCGCCCCTCACCGAACCGGCTCCGACCACGGTCTTTCCTTGGGCTCCCCACCCGGACGACGTGCCGCTCGCCACTCTCGCCAGTGGGCGATGCTGCGTAACTCAAGACCCATTCATCACATGCTCACCACAGTCCCCACCGCGCAACCAGTCCGAAAATACTCGACACATACGCGAGCAGCTGTCCCCCCTCCGTACCCGGGTGCAACAAATGTCCATCACATCGAATTCGACGACACCGAAGGCGAGTTGTCGTTGATCGCACTCAACCGGCTATCATCACGGCATGATTACGGCGCGGCCACCCATCGGTGTTCTGCGGCCCGCGAACTTTCGTGGTCCGCTGCACTTCCTTTGGCTGACCCTGCTCGTATTGGGTTTGCTGTCCACGCACGGCACGAACGCCGAAGGCGTCACCCATCACCCGGCCAGCACCGCTTTCTCGACAGTGAATTCCGTCCCGCTACCGGTCGTCATCCCGACCTCGAATAGCAGCGGCGGAACCACATCACACGAACTGACGGCCGACGCCGGCCCCCCGACGGTGGGCAGCCACGGCGCCCGGCCCTCCAACGAGGTGCACACGGGTAGTTCCGCGCACCACGTCGAGCAGTGCATGCCGACGCAACCGCAGCTCACTCCGTCGTCGCCCATGCCGTGCCCGGCTGCACTGACACAGTGTCCGCACAGCGATTGGTCGCCTCCCGCACCTTCCCTCGACGGTTCGTCGGGCGCTGCGGCCATCCCCGGCGACGCACAGGCACACGACGTCCTGCGGATCTAGACCCTGAGCATTCCGCGGGCCGGGACAACCCCTGGCCCGCCGATCGAGAACTCTCAAAAAACCGCTGCACTCCATTCAACCCCACTGCGCCACGGGGTCCATCAGTGCTGCCCCGGTAATTCTCTCGATCCTCTTCCTCAGGCCATTTCCGCCCCTTCGCTACTCCCTCCGCCAACGATTCACTTCGTGAGTCGGCATGCGAAAGGGAGAGGCTCGGAGGACATATGCCGTCTCGTCGTACCACTTTTCCCGCAAGCGTCTGGTCGAGAATGCGCAGAGCGTTCACCCTGGGTGTCCTCACCGCTCTTGTCGCCATCGCCGCAAGCTGTTCCACCCATTCCGCAACGGTCGGGCACTCCCCTTCGGGAACACCGGCACCCCCGGCCCTGCCCTTGATCGCCGAGGCGACCACGGGCCACGCCCCCGTCGCGCCGAGCCCCTCGTGTCCACCGGACAGCCGCAGTCCGCGAATCAAGCCGGCCGAGCAAGCCCCGTCCGCCCCCACGACCCATACGGCAGAAGGGCATCCACCGGCCCCGGGCAGGGCGGCCGTCCAAGACCTCCGCGGGTCGCCGCCGACTGCTCACGGCACCAGAACCGGCCGGCTCACCCTTCTTCGCATCTCCCGGTGGCGGATCTAGGAGGCCGGTTCGCCCAGCCGCCGAATGACGCCATCGACCGAAGAGAGCCCACAACCCATGTCCTCCCTCTCCACCAACCCCACGGCCGGCACCACGGCACCGTTGACGACGGGCCGATCAACCAACCCGTCCACGAACGCCGCTCCCCTCGACCACCGCGGCGACCCCTCGGCCGTCGGCGCCCTACCCGGCGCGTCGCTCCTCGGTGATTCCTCCCTCACCGCCTCAACGGCGACCGCTCCCGCACGCACCGCGCTGTCGGGGCTGGTCGGCAACACCCCCGTCCTGCGCATCTCCGCCCCCTTCACACCCTCGGACCGCGGATTCTGGGCCAAGCTGGAGGGGTTCAACCCCGGGGGCATCAAGGACCGACCGGGCCTCCACATGGTCGAACGTGCCAGGGCTCGGGGCGAGCTCAAGCCCGGCGCCCGCATCATCGAATCCACTAGCGGCACCTTGGGGTTGGGGCTGGCCCTGGCCGGGATGGTCTACGGTCACCCCGTCACCCTGGTGACCGACCCCGGTCTGGAGCGTTCCATGACCCGCCTGCTCACCGCCTACGGAGCACAGGTCAATGTCGTCTCCGACCCGCATCCGACCGGCGGCTGGCAGCAGGCCCGACGGGACCGCGTCACCCGACTGATGGACCGGCATCCGGATTCCTGGTGCCCCGACCAGTACAACAACCCCGACAACACCACCGCATACACCCCCCTCGCCCTGGAACTCGCGGCCGAGCTGGGACACATCGACGTCCTCGTGTGCAGCGTGGGCACGGGCGGCCACTCGGCCGGCGTATCCCGGGTGCTGCGTCAGCTCTACCCCGAGCTACGCCTCGTCGGAGTCGACACCATCGGTTCCACGATCTTCGGCCAACCCGCCCGCCCCCGGCTGATGCGGGGGCTCGGCTCCAGCATCTACCCGCGCAACGTCGCCTACGACCACTTCAGCGAGGTGCACTGGGTGGCACCCGGCGAGGCGGTCTGGACGTGCAGGCAACTCGCCGCGTCCCACTACGCCACCGGAGGCTGGAGTGTGGGAGCCGTCGCCCTGGTCGCGGGCTGGTTGGCACGTACTCAGCCGGCCGACACCCGGATCGCGGCCGTCTTCCCCGACGGTCCGGAACGCTATCTGAGCACGGTGTACGACGACGACTACTGCTCCGCGCACGGGCTGCTCGACGAGCGGCCGGCCGTGGAACCCGAGGTGGTGGGTCGCATGGACGAGAAGGAAGTCGTCCGCTGGACCCGCTGCCCGGCCGTCGTCGACCCCTTGGAGCCGTCGGGCGCCAACGGCGCCGGGCGCGCGGACGAACGTGCCGCGTCCTCCCCGAGCACCAAGAAAGCGGCAGGAACCGAGGGTACGGACCGATGAGATCGACCATCGGCCAGATCCGCTCGTACGAAAAGAGCGTGCAGCTGCTGATGGTGAATCAGTTCACCATCAATCTGGGCTTCTACATGCTGATGCCGTACCTGGCGGCCCATCTCTCCGGCACCCTCGGGCTGGCCGGCTGGACGGTCGGGTTGATCCTCGGCGTACGGAACTTCAGCCAACAGGGGATGTTCCTGGTCGGCGGCACCCTCGCGGATCGACTGGGCTACAAACCGCTGATCGTCGCCGGCTGCGTACTGCGGACCGTGGGTTTCGCGACCCTCGGCCTTGTCCAGTCGCTGCCCGCGCTGCTCGCGGCATCGGCGGCGACCGGGCTGGCAGGTGCCCTGTTCAATCCGGCCGTGCGCGCCTATCTGGCAGCCGACGCAGGGGAGCGACGCGTGGAGGCGTTCGCCCTCTTCAACGTCTTCTACCAGGCCGGCATCCTGTTGGGGCCCCTGGTCGGAATGGTGCTCACCGGGGTCGACTTCCGGGTCACCTGCCTGGTCTCGGCCGCCGTCTTCGCGGTGCTGAGCGTCGTACAGATCCGCAGCCTGCCCGCGCGCCGGGCCTCGGACAAACCGTCCGCCCGAGGCGAGGGGTCCGTGCTCACCTCATGGCGGAGCATCTTCCAAAATCGCCCGTTCCTGCTGTTTGCCGCGGCGATGATCGGCTCGTACGTCCTGACCTTCCAGGTGTACCTGGCGCTCCCCCTCGAAGTGCGTCGCGTGGGTGGGGACGGTGGTGCGAGCACGGCGGCCGTAGCGGTGCTCTTCGCCGTGTCCGGACTGTCGACCATCGTCTACCAGACCCGGGTGACCGCCTGGTGCACAGCACGGATGCCGGCGGGCCGAGCGCTGGTGTGGGGACTTCTGGCCATGGCGACGGCGTTCACTCCTCTGCTGCTCGCCACCGCACTGCCCGTCCCGGAGGGCAACGTGGGCCGCTGGCTCTTCGCAGCCGTGCCCCCGACGCTGGCCGCGCTCCTGCTCGCCTTCGGGACGATGATCGCGTACCCGTTTGAGATGGACACGATCGTCAGGCTCAGCGGTGACCGACTCGTCGCCACCCACTACGGGCTCTACAACACCATCTGCGGCATTGGCATCACCATCGGCAATCTGCTCACCGGAGTGGCGTTGGACACCGCACGCGGCGCCGGACTGTCGGCGCTGCCGTGGATCTCGCTGATCGCCCTCGGCCTCCTGTGCGCGGCGGCGCTCAACGCCCTTCACAGAACGGGCCGACTCGCCCCCGTGGATCACGCTCCAGAAGCCCTGGCGCCGGCCAAGTCCGCCTAGGACACAAACCGGGTGAGCCGTTGAGTGCGCGGATCGGTGGGTGAGCGGGTCGGTGGGTCGGGGTGGGCAACCGCCCCGCCCACCGACTCCAACACCGGGGCAGCCACTCGGGCACCACCAGCACCGGTACGACCGAGGGTCCTGCTTTGTGGATCATGCCGGGCTCGCTCTCCGGCTTGCCTTCCCGCCGGCTCGGACTCATGGAGCACTCCCGCATGGCCGACGACAACCCCGCGCCAGGCTGTCCGAAAGCCGTTGGCCCTCCCGGCGTTGAACGCCGCAACCGCCCGTAAACGCCCGCTTTCCGCCATGCTCGAAACTACTAGACCAATTTTCAACGCCGCTCTGTACACCATTGCACTATGTGCAGGTCGGCCCTACAGAACGCATATCAGCTATGTCACAATCCGGACGCACCACCCACCATTCACCCTCCTGTGGCCTCACCATGTCCCGTACAGCCACGCACGTCCAGGGGGACCATGCGCACCACAACGACCACCACGGCCATCGTCACGACCCTGCTGCTCGCATCGCTCGTGGGCTGCGGGACCGAAGACGGCACGACTACGCCGGGAACAACGGCTCCTTCCCCCGGGGGTACCGAAAGCGCCAAACAGCGGTTCCTCGTAGGCGCCTTGAGCGCGGACTTCGAAGGCTGGACGGACTACGCACCCATCGAGACCGACCTCGCCCATTTCCCACTGGAATGGTGCAAGGGGCTCAAGGCAGGGCGCAGCGTCAAGTACCTCTTCGATGAGAAGGAGGGGAAGTTGTACCCCTCAGGGAAAGACTGGAACACCATCAAGCCCGACGCCCACAAACTGCTGCTCATCGCCGTGGATACGCACTGCCCTGAGCTGCGGAACCAGGTCACCACGGAGCTTGTCGAAAGCGGCGAGCTCTGAGCAGGACCATTGAGCGGTGCGGCTGACGCCCAGCGGACCGGCCGCACCGCCACCTCCATCGACGCGACCCCGTCACCCGTCACCCGTCACCCGTCACGGTCGCACGGAGACTACGGTCGCGCAGAGATCACGGTCGTACAGAGATCAACTGCGCCACCTCGCACGGCGTCCATGCACCGGCCGCCCCCGGAGCCCGCGCCAAGTACTCGGCCACGGCGGCGCGCTCCCAGGCCCCGCAGGCCAGGAGCCCGGCGGCGAGGTGTCGTAGATAGGCCGGCGACGGCCTGTTGAGCACAGCGCCGCGGGATCGCCAGGGAGCGGTGAACGTGAAGACCGGAACCCCCGCCAAGTACCCCGGGCGCACCAAGGTCTCATAGCGTCCCGGGCCGAGAACGGACCGCCCCTCGGTCAGCGCAGTCCCCAGATCGAGGTCCACGCCGGGGGCTCGGCCCATCTCCTGGGCTGCGATGTCGGAGAACTGCTGCGCAGTGATGAGATGGGCGCGCGCCCAGAGGACCCCTTCGGCATCGGGATCGTAGAACGCCCTTCCCCCGGTCCACACGGGCGACTCGGTGGCGAAGTAGAGCGCCCCGGGCAGCTCCAACGCCATCGAACGCCGGGGCGCACGATGATCACGACACCCCGGATAGGTCCGCGCAGCCCCCATGGGCCTACCGCCGACGAGGTAGTACCGCAGGCGTTCCAGGTCCATGTTGGAACCGTAGGAGGCGTACCAGACCAACCCGGTTCCGGCGGCGGAGACGACGGCCAGGTCCTCCGGCCGGTGCACATTGCTCAAGCGGACACTCCCGACGGGCGTCGTGGACGGATGCCACAGCGGCCCCAGGCTCTGCATCATCCCGCGCGGCGAGCGACGACACGCCTTACTGCGGTCCCCCTGTTGCAGTTCCTCAGAGGGCTGTACTCAGACGTTGGGGTGGGTCCAAGTGTCGAGTCGTCGCTGCAAGTGACGGCGCTCGACGTCGTTACGGGTGGCTTGGATCGCGCGGTGCATCAGTTGCCGTGCCTCGGGGTGCCGGCCGAGTTCTGCGGTGAGCTCGGCACGGAGTGCGAGCAGCCGGTGGTCACCGGGGGCGGCTTGAACGCCGTGGAGAGCTGCGATACCGGCCGCAGGTCCCCTGGCCAGGGCGATCGCGGCGGCGCGATTGGCCAGGACCGCCGAGGACGGGGTCTGTTCGGCAAGCCGGTCGTAGAGGGTGACGATGGCTTCCCGGTCCGGCACGGGCTGGACCTGGAGGGCGGCGATGCAAGCCTGCAGGACCCATCGGCCGGGACGGGTGCCACTTCGGTGCAGGGCCATGGTGGCGAGGTGGAGTCCCTGGTCGATGTCGTCCCAACGCCAGCGGCTGCGATCCTGATCAGCGAGTAGGACCAGGTCATCGCCTTCGGTGCGGGCGTCGCGTCGTGCGTCGGTGAGCAGCAGCAGCGCCGACAGACCGAGGACTTCGGGTTCGTCGGGCAGCAGCCTGCGCAGCAGAACGGCCAGACGCAGTGCCTCATCGCACAGGGCGCCACGGACCAGTACCGGGCCTTCCACGGCCGTGTGCCCTTCGGTGAAGACCAGGCCGATGACGGTCAGCACCGCGTCAAGTCGGTCCGGCCAGGCGGCGCGGGGCGGGATGCCCAGGGTGATGCCGGCATCGCGGATCTTGCGTTTGGCACGGACCAGGCGTTGGGCGACGGTGGATTCGGTCGTGAGCAGCAGTCGGGCGGTTTCGGCTGCGGTCAGCCCGCACAGCAGCCGCAGCGCGAGCGGCACCTGTGCGGAGGCGGCCAGGGCGGGGTGACAGCACGTGAACACCAGCCGGAGCAGGTCCTCCGCAGCGGCGTCGGACCAACGCACGGCGCCGAACGGATCGTCGGGGTCGCTGACGCTGTCGGCTCCCGGTTCGTCGCGGAGCTCATGGGCCAGGGTGGCGAGCTTGTCCACGGCGACGCGGTCGCGGCGCAGCCGGTCGAGGATCCTGCGGCGGGCGGTGGTCTGTAGCCAGGCGCCCGGCCGGTTGGGAATCCCGTCGCGGGGCCAGGTTTCGAACGCCTTGGCGACCGCCTCGGCGGCGGCGTCCTCGGCCCGGTCGAGATCACCGGTCCACCGGGCCAGAGTGGCCACAAGGGTGGGCCACTCCTCCCGGTAGACCTGTTCGACGGCGACCTCGACCGGGCCGGACATCCGCTCAGCCCAGTTCGGCCAGGGACCGGACTTCGACCGAGCCGAAGTCAGCGGCCGGGCAGTCCGCCGCGTACTTCAGCACGGTGTCAAGGACGGGTGCTTCCACGATCCAGAAGCCGCCGAAGGACTCCGCCAACTCGGCGTACGGTCCGTCGGTGAGCAGGGCTTCCCCCTGCCGGTTGCGCACCGTCGTCGCCGTGTCGGCGGGCTGCAACTGCTCGGCACCACGCAGCACCCCGGATTCCGCCAGCGCCTGCGTGAAGGAGACGAATCGTCCCATCGTGGCCTGGAACGCCTCGGGTGCCATCGCGTTCAGGGCGGAATCGTCGACGTGCGACATCAGGATGTAGCGCATGGCGTTCCCTTTCATTGCGGCGGCTGTGCCGCCTCTCACCTGCTCGACGCGCACGTCGGCGAGGGTTTCGACAGCGTAGGGCAGGCATCTTTTTCGCCGGCCAGGAACTGCGGCGCCCAGACAGCCGGGGCATAGAAACGACTCGGCGCCCGGGCGGTCGAGCCCTCGAAACAACTCGGCGCCCGGGCAGCGTGGGCATCGAGACTGTTCGGCGCCCGGGCAGCCTGGCCATGGAAACGACTCCGCCGCTCAGGCGAACCGTGCCTGTAGCGCGGTGAGTGTCTTGTCCATCGCGGTGCCCGCCCGCTTCGGGATGCCGATCAGCCGTACCAGCCGCCGCGCCCGCTTGGCGGTGTAGTCGAACGTCTCCGTGACCTCGGTACCGCCGGGCACCGCCCTCAACTGCCAACGCCACACGTGCCGGCCGCGGTGTCGCCACGCGATCAGGGCATCGTGCTCGAACTCCACGACGGTGTTCGCGGTCATGTAGCCCTTCATCCGCATCCGGAACACCGAGCCGAGTTCCAGCCGCTGAGGCCCTTCGATGACACTCTGCACCTCACCGGTGCCGTCCAAGCCCGGGTGCTCGCCCGGTGCGGCGAGCAGAGCGAAGATCACCGACGGGGTGGCAGCGACGACACCCCGGCGACTCACCAGCGCCGTGGTGGGCATCCCGGGGCGGGCAGTGGTGTTCATAGGGGCCTCCTCTGACGTCTTGCACGGGAACAGGTCGTCACCCGCGCACTCTGTCGACGCGGAAGCGGCCCTCGTTTCGACACACCTCGCGAATCCGCTGAGCTGGGCAGGGACTGGTCGGCGGTACCGGCATCCTCAGTCGCACCTGGACGGTCCGGACCAATGGGGTGGGATCGCTGATGCGTCGGAGTGAGGCCACGGCCGGGCCTGTTTGACAGCCGCCATCAGCGGCTACCGCTCACGGGACACAGAACCCTGCCCGGAGACTGCCGCGAAAGCGAGGGTGACCGGGAGTCGAGGAGCCTGGGATGACCAACTTCCGAATAGCGGCCCGCCTTCTGTGGGGGCTGACAGGCACCGTCTGCCTGGGGGCTCTCGCCGCGGCCCCGACCGCGGCCGTCGGCTCGGCGGCGGGGCAGACCGATGACGGACAGCGGCCCCGGTCGGGACCTGTCTCCTCTGTGTTGGGTACCGCGTTGGGTACCGCGGCCCGCCCGGAGCTAAAGCCCTCCCGGCCCCAGGGTGCCGTGACGTGCACGACGTCGACGGGTCCGTATCAGGAGGAGGTGGAGGATCACCTGGGGCTGGTGGTGGACGGGATTCAGTCCGCGGGGGACTGTTCGGTGATCCAGGAATTCCAACGGAAGCTGGGGATCGTCCCGGATCAGGGGTACGCGGGCCTGTTCACGTACCGCGCGGTGATGTGGGAGCGGGCCGTGGCGGAGGGGGACGCGATCGCCGGGTGCCCGGACACCTCCGGCACGGTGGTCTGTGTCGACATGAACCGGCAGATCCTGTGGGTGGAGGACGCCGGGAAGGTCATCTTCCGGCCGGTGCCCGCACGTACGGGGTCGCCGGACTATCCGACCAGGACCGGATGGCATCAGATCTTCGACCGGCAGAAGGAGTTCTGGTCGACCCTCTACGAAGGGCCCATGCCCTTCGCCCAGTTCTTCGACGGCGGTCAAGCACTGCACGGCAGCTACCGCAACATCTGGGAGGACCCCGGCTCCCACGGCTGTGTCAACCTCCGCTACGACGAGGCCGAAGCCCTCTGGAACGGACTCCGGCTCGGGGACGAGGTCTACGTCTGGGGCCGGCGCACCGGCGGCTGACCTCAGGCGAGCCGAGAAGCGGATGAGCAGTGGACGACGGCCCGGGCACCCACGCGCGTGGGTGCCCGGGCCGTGGCTGTCAACGGTCAGCGGACAGCAATCAGTGGTCAGCGGTCAGCCCCGACGGGTGGCGCGGGGGCTCTCCTTGTCTTTGTCTCTGGCATCGACCGTGCCCTTGGTGGTGCAGCGCGGGTCGGGGGTGGCTTCGCTTCGGGTGGCGGGGCAGTTGTTGCCCGGAGTGTCAGAGGTGACGGTGTTCAGGAGTTGGAGGTCGCCGAAAGGGCGGGCGTTGGTGGTGATGGAGAAGGTGATGGTCGCCGTCTGCCCGGGGGCGAGGGCGCCTGACCACTCCAGGAGCGGCTCGCTGTAGGAGACATCGCCGCGGGTGGCGGTGGCATCGTTGTTGAAGCGGGCGTCGTCGAGGAGTTCGGAGAGGTCGTCGCTGAAGGTCGCCGGGTTCGCCTCGGTGTAGGCGGCGGTCCCCGTGTTCCTGACCGTGATCGTGTACTCGACCTCGCTCCCGGCCCTGACGGTCGCGGAGCCCTTCTGCTTCTTGACGATCTCCAACTTGGTCACGCCGGTGGTGCTGGTGCTGGTGTTGTTGCCCGGGTCGGGGTCGGGGTCCTTGCCGGTGACCTTGGCCGTGTTCTCGATGGTGGTGGCGTTCGCCGCGGCGGTGCCGGTCACCGCGACCGTGACACTGTCGCCGTTCGCGAGCGGACCGCCCGTGCAGGTCAGGATGCCCGACCCGATGCCACAGCCCGGACTCTGGGTGGACGCCCCCGTGACGCCTGCGGGGATGGTGTCCGTGAGGGTCCAGCCCGTCGAATCGCCCGGCCCGTTGTTGGTCACGACGATCGTGTACGTGATCTCACCACCCGGCGCCACCGACGCGGGGCCGGTCTTCACCACCGCGAGGTCAACGCCGCGCGGCGGGACATAGGGGATGGTGACGGTGTTGCTGGTGCCGGTGACGTTCCTGCCGCTGGGGGTGGTGGCCGAGGCGGTGGCGGTGTCGACGATCTGGCCGGCCGTCACGTCGGCGGCGGTGGTGGTGTAGGTGGCCGTGCAGTCCACCGACGCATTCGGGGCCAGGGGGCCGGGCGGGCAGGTCACCGTCGGGGTGCCGGGGCCGTTGTCCTGGACGCTGAGGGCGGTGAGCGGTACGGCGCCGGTATTGGTGACGGTGAAGGTGTAGTGGATCGTCTGCCCGGGTCCGCTGAACTGGGTCTCGGTGGCGCCCTTGACCACGGAGAGGGCGGCGAGCGGAGTGTTGACCTCGTTGCTGGTGGCGTTCGCGGGCTGTCCGCCCGGGTCGTTGCCGGTGACGGTCGCCTGGTCGGGGATGTTCTTGGCGGCGACATCGGCGGCGGTCGTGGTGTAGGTGCCCTGGCAGGTGGTCATGGCGCCGGGCGCCAGGGTCGTGTCCGCGCAGGCCGAGACGGTGACCGCGGGGGTGAGGTCGTTCACGCTCACCCCGGTCAGCGTGACGCCGCCGGTGTTGGTGACGGTGTACGTGTAGTGGAGCGTCTGGCCGGCCGCTGTGAACTCTTGCTCGGTGGCCGATTTGCCGATGGTCAGAGACCGCGGCAGCACGGTGACCTGGTTGCTGCCCACGGTGACGGTCTCACCGCCCGCGTCGGTCACGGTGAGAGTGGCCGTGTTGACGATCTGGCCCGCCGTGACATCTGCGGCGGTCGCCGTATAGGTGGCCGTGCAGTCGACCGAGGCGCCCCCGGCCAGCGGTCCCGCCGGGCAGGTCACCGTCGGGCTGCCCGGACCGGTGTCGGTGACCTGGATGTTCGTCAGCGGCTGGGTAGCGTTGTTTTTCACCGTGTACGTGTAGTGGAGCGCCTGGCCCGCCACGAACGACGCCTCGGTGACCGCCTTGGTGATCGAGGGGGCTGAGCCCACGGTGAGCGTTGCGTCCGCCGGCGGGTTGAGGCCGGTCACGGTCGTCTGACCGGGCCCGTTCACATAGCTGCCGGAGGCGGTGGCGGTCACATCGACCGTGACCGTGCACGATGCCTGGCCGGCGGTCAGCGCGCCGCCGGTCAGGGAGAACGAGGTGCCGCCCCCGGTGGCCGCGACCGTGCCCGCGCCGCAGGTGGTGGCCGCATTCGGGGTGGCCGCGACCGTCAATCCGGCGGGCAGGGCGTCGGTGAGGCCGAAGCCGGCCTTCGCCGCGAGGTCGGTGGTGTTGGTGACGGTGAGCGTGAGGGTGGAGACCCCGCCCGCGGTGATCGTCGCCGGATCGAACGACTTGTCCAACTGCGGTGTCACATCGAGGATGCGGATGTTGTCGAAGGCGTGGTCGTTGCCGTCGCCGCTGCCCTGGCCGTTGAGCATCTTCAAGCCCAGTGAGGCACCGGTGAACAGGACCGATCCATTGCTCGGGAACGATCCGGCCTTGACGAGGCCACCGTAGAAATTCTGCGCTCTCGGATCGGTGCACGGGTTGATCGGCGAACTGAAGGTCGGGATGTCCGGCCCGCTGCCCGTGAGGTAGAACTTGAGCAGCGGTGCGGAGACCGCGCAGTTGAGCGCCGCCGCGTCGACGGAGAAGGTGATGAACCGGCCCGTCGTGGGGATCGCAATGGGGTTCACCGTCTGGAACTCGACCTTGTCCGCGCCGGGGCTGTCCCCGTCGGTGTAGGCCGACACCACATGGTTGGTCGCCGGCGTCGCCGAGCCGTTCACCTGCCCCAGCACCCCGGCCAGCGCCTTGAGGGCATTCATGGCGACGGGGCTCTGGGCCAGACAGGCGGGCTGGTCCGCACCCGACTGGCTGAGGATGATGCCGTTGCAACGCGCCGGGTTCAGCCACACCGGGTCCGCGGTGTACGTCTCGTTCTGCGGAGGCGCCCCGACGTAGGCGGGCAACAGGATCGGCGTGGCGCCCGTGTTGTTCTCGAAGTCCTCGGCGTAGACGACGCTCGGCGCCTGCGGCACCCCGGGGGTCCCCGGCACCGTTCTGACCTCCGCCGCCTTGGCCGCCGGTGGTGGGGCGGGCAGCGCGGCGGCAAGGCCCACCGCCTGGGCCGCCAGGACGGCCGTGGCGCAGACGACGGCGCTCAGCCGCCGTCTGCCAGAAGAACCACGCATCAGTTCCATCACTCCATTCACCGGACCGGTCCCCAACAGCGCTTGGTAGCACGAACGGATACCAATCCCCCGAACAGGCATCAGCCCTGTCCCGCACATCACCCCCACGCCCGGCGCGGGCAACCCTGCACAGCCCAACGAAACCCACTTGAATGGCCTGCCCACCCGGGTAGGCCACTGGCGGGTGGCGGGTGGTCAAGGTGCAGTGCTGGCCACAGACCGACAGGCCATCGGCTCGCGCACCCGGCAAGCCCCCGGGTACCGACCGCGGTCCGTGCACGGCGCTGAGGACCGACGGGTCCGCTCGTGACAGCAGTGCGCCGGGAAGGCGACCCGAGACAGGATCGCTATCGGCCTGCCGACTCGCCGTGTGCCGCTGACACCTGCGGGAGGAGGATCACGAGCTGGATCGAGTCCCACGCATCCGGCACGACGTCAACTGACGAGTCGACCTTGGACGGACCGATTCCACCAAGCTGATCCACCCGCCGGAGTGCGCCACCGGACCGCTCCGGGTGCAGTTCTGCGGCACCCTCCGCGCACCCCGCCGCACAGCCGCTGCACCTGCGCCCCCTTGGACCGGCCGGCCACAGAGGGGAAACCGCCACGACCGGCAAATCATCCCCGAGAATGAGAAAAACCCCAGGTCACGGCGAGTGAGTCCTGGGGTCCTTCAGAGCCGCCTTCGGGATTCGAACCCGAGACCTACGCATTACGAGTGCGTTGCTCTGGCCAACTGAGCTAAGGCGGCAAGCTGCGGGATACCGGCTCTTGCGAGACACATTGGCATCAGCAGCGGTGATGAGTCTACAGGGTTGTTGTGCGTGCCCCGAACCACCCAGGGCCCCGGACGGGAGGCTCGATCGACCCAGTTCCACTTGCGCATGGATGGGCAAAACGGGACATACTTTACGAAGATCCATTCATCCCTTCGACCCCGTCATGCGCCTCCTCACGACCGTCGCACGGACACCCCCAGCCCTCTCCCGATGAAGCGAGGCACCATGGGCCGAGCCACCCAGCAGGCCGCCGCCGATGCTCCGTGGCAGCCGGGGCGGGAGCGGTGGGCGATGTTGGCGGTGTTGTGCGCCAGTCTGCTGCTGGTTGCGCTGGACGCCACCATCCTGAACGTCGCCCTGCCCTCGCTGATCGACGACCTCCAGCCCAGCGCCATCGAACAGCTGTGGATCATCGACATCTACGGGCTCGTCCTCGGCGGTCTGCTCGTCACCACCGGTGCGGTCAGTGACCGGTACGGCCGTAAGCGCCTCTTCCTCGGCGGGATCGTGATCTTCGGGCTGGCGTCCATCGTCGCCGCCACCGCCAACAGCACCTGGCAGCTGATCGGGGGCCGGGTACTGCTCGGGGTGGGCGGGGCCATGGTCATGCCGTCCACGCTCTCCCTCATCCGGAACATCTTCACCAACGCCCGCGAGCGCGCCCGGGCCATCGGCATCTGGGCCGCCGTCGCAGGAGCCGGCGCGGCCCTGGGGCCGCTGATCGGCGGAGTGCTCGTGGAGGAGTACGGATGGGCCGCGGCCTTCTGGCTCAACGTTCCGGTCGTCATCGCCACCTTCGTCGCCGGCGTCTGGCTGCTTCCGGAGTTCAAGGACGCGGGGCATGCCCCGCTGGATGTGCCGAGCGCACTCCTCTCGGTCGTCGGGGTGGTGGGGCTGGCCTGGGGCATCAAACACATCGCCAAGGGCAGTCCGGGTGTCGTGGACATCGTCGTACTGGCTGTCGGAGTGCTCGTCCTGGTGGTGTTCGCCCGTCGACAGTTGGGACTGCCCGATCCGCTGCTGGATGTACGGCTCTTCCGGAACCGGGCCTTCACCGCTGCGGCCCTGGTCATCCTGATGGCGATGCTCGCGATCGGGGCGGCCCTCTTCCTCATGTCGCTCTGGCTCCAGTACGTCCACGGCTACTCGCCTTCCCAAGCCGGGTTGCGCACGCTGCCCGCAGCACTCGCCGTGCTCAGCGGATCGCTGCTGGCTCCCGTGTTGATGGACCGGTTGGGGGTCCGCGCCCTCATGACGCTGGGGCTCGGGGGTGTCGTCGCCGGATTCCTGGTCCTGGCGCTCTCACCGGAGCCGACCAGCTACGGATACGTCGCCGTCGTCCTGGTGCTGCTGGGCCTCGGGGATGGACTCGCGATCACCACGGCGTCGTCCGTTCTCGTATCGGCCGTTCCCGCGGCCCGGGCCGGACAGGCAGGGGCGGTTTCCGAGACCAGCTATGAACTCGGCGTCGGACTGGGCGTGGCCCTGCTCGGGTCGATTCACGGGGCGGTCTATGCAGACCACATGATCGGGCAGCCGGCGCAGGCCCGGGAGTCGATCGGTGGTGCGTTCGAGCTGGCTCAAGGCGGGGGCGGGCAGATCCTGGAGATCGCACGCATCGCCTTCGACGACGCGTTGACCACGACGGCTTTCGTCTCGGCCGGGATCGTCGCCGTGGTCACCGTACTGGTGGCGTGGTTGGTGCCGCGAGGATTCACCGCCACGTCCGGGCACTGACCCCGCCCGCCGCTCAGGGGTCGACCGAAGGCGACACGGTGGATCAGCGGCAGCGCTTGCCGTCCTGCGGGACCGTGCCCTTCAGGAGGTAGGCGTTGATGGCCGAGTCGATGCATTCGCTGCCCCGCCCGTACGCCGTGTGCCCGTCCCCGTCATAGGTCAGCAGCCGACCCGATGCCAGCTGGTCGGCGAGTGCCTGAGCCCACTTGTAGGGGGTCGCCGGGTCCTTCGTCGTGCCGACCACCAGGATCGGGTCCGCTCCCTTGGCCTCGATGGGGTGCGGTGTGCCGGTGGCGGGGGTGGGCCAGTACGCGCAGTTCAGCGCCGCCCAGGCGAACCCTCGCCCGAACACCGGCGATGCCTTCTCGAAGTCGGGGAGCGCTTCCTCCACGTCCTGCGGACGGCTGAAGGCGGGGGGCAGGTCCAGACAGTTCACGGCGGCGTTGGCGTACATCAGATTGGTGTACGAGCCATCGCTCTCGCGCTCGTAGTAGCTGTCGGCCAGCGCCAACAGACCGGCGCCGTCGCCCTCCATCGCGCTCGCCAGTCCCTCCCGCAGCTGTGGCCAGGCGTTCTCGTCGTACATCGCCGTGAGCACACCGGTCGTGGCCAGCGACTCGCCGAGTTCACGGCTCTCACCGGTGGGCACCGGGCGCGCATCCAGTTCGGCGAAGAACTCCTTGAGGCGGGCGGAGGCGTCCGCGACCGACGTGGTGCCCAGCGGGCAGTCGGTCCGTGTCACACAGTCGGTCGCGAAGGAGCGGAAGGCGGTCTCGAACCCTGCGGTCTGATCACGGTTCACCTGACGGGCGGGCAGCGAAGGGTCGAGCGCGCCATCGAGGACGAGGCGTCCGGCCCGGTCGGGGAAGAGTTCCGCGTACGTCGCCCCCAGGAAGGTTCCGTACGACGCTCCGACGTACGCGAGTTTCCGGTCACCGAGTACGGCGCGCAGCACATCCATGTCCCGCGCGGAATCCTCGGTGGAGACATGGGGCAGGACCGTGCCGGAGCGCTTCTCGCATCCGGTGGCGAATGCCTTGAAGGAGGTGGTGAGCCTATTGGTCTCGGCCGGGTCGTCGGGCGTCTGGTCCACCTGGGTGTAGGCGTCCATCTCCTTGCCCGTCAGGCATTCGACGGGCTCGCTGCGGGCGACCCCCCGCGGGTCGATGGCCACCATGTCGTAGCGGGCACGGACCTGGGCGGGATAGCCGATGCCCGCGTACGCCTGGAGGTATCCGATGGCGGACCCGCCGGGGCCACCGGGGTTGACCAGCAGCGAACCGATCCGGGCACCGGGTCCGGTGGCCTTCTTACGGGCCACCGCGAGTTTGATGGACTCCCCTTGCGGCTTCTCGTAGTCGAGGGGCGCCTTCAGGGTGCTGCACTCGAATCCGGGGACCCCGCACTCCCGCCAGGCCAACTTCTGCGCGTAGTACGGCTTGAGCTCGGCGACAGGGGCGGCGCTCGTGCCCGAGCCCGAACCGCCACCCTCGGGAGTGGATACCGAGGAACTGTTGGAAGGATCCGTTCCGGTGCAGCCCGACAACAGCAGGCCGGCTGCGGTCACGGCGAGGACTGAGCTGCGGAGCATGCGCCTTGGGTCCATCCCCGGAGCGTAGGCGACTGCGGGAAAAGTTGCCCATCCGTGCTCTTACGGGTGAATTCAACCGGTAGGTGGGTACCTCTTCGTGCGACGAACAGCCATCGGGACGTGGTGGAGCACGGAGTCGAACTGGGGATGTGTCGAACCGGTGCCGCGCGCTTCCGCGGTGGTCAACCCGCGCGCAACGCCATCGCCATGGATTCGACCGCCAGCAGAGCGGCCACGTTCTTCTGGAGTGCGTCCCGGCAGGCGAACACCGCCTCGATCCGCCGCAGGGTGCTCTCCGGTGTGGAGGAACGGGCGATCCGCTCCAAGCCGTCCCGGACGTCCCCATTGGCGATGGCTACCTCCGAGCCCAGTTGGAGGGCGAGCACATCGCGGTAGAAGCTGGTGAGATCGCCGAGTGCAAGATCCAGGGTGTCCCGTTGGGTGCGGGTCCTACGGCTCTTCTGCTGGTCTTCCAACTCCTTCATGGCGCCCGCAGTCCCCCGCGGCATCCGGCCGCCCTGTGTCGCGCCGAGGGCTGCCTTCAGCTCATCGACCTCCTTGGTGTCGACCTCCTCCGCGACCTGCTTGGCATCGTCCGCGGCGGCGTCGATCAACTCCTGTGCGGCCTTGAGCGCGGCTCCGACGTCATCGACCCGCAGGGGCAGTTTGAGGATGGTGGCCCGACGGGAACGAGCCCGCTCATCGGTGGCGAGCCGTCGGGCCCGGTCGATGTGCCCCTGGGTGGCGCGAGCGGCGGCGGCGGCGACCTCGGGCTCGATGCCGTCCCGACGGATCAGCACATCGGCGACCGCGTCGACGGGGGGCGTACGCAGCATCAGATGACGGCATCGGGACCGGATCGTGGGCAGCACGTCCTCCAGTGACGGCGCGCACAGCAACCACACCGTACGGGGAGCGGGCTCCTCGACGGCCTTCAGCAGGACATTGCCGGCGCCTTCGGTGAGTCGATCCGCGTTCTCCAGGATGATCACCTGCCAGCGGCCGACCGCTGGGGAGAGCTGAGCGCGCCGGACGAGCTCTCGGGTCACCTTGCGGCCGGTCGACAGTAGGTCGGTACGGACGACCTGGACATCCGTGTGCGTACCGATGAGGGCGGTGTGGCAGCCGTCACAGAATCCACAGCCCGGCGCCCCGCCGAGGGCACGGTCGGGGCTGATGCATTGCAACGCCGCGGCGAAGGCACGGGCGGCCGTGGCCAATCCGGAGCCGGGGGGGCCAGTGAACAACCACGCATGCGTCATCGTGGAGGTGTCGGCGAGGGTTTCCCCACTGGCCTCGGCGGTGACGAGCGCATCGGCGTCACGGGCAGCGGCGCTGAGCTGCTTGTGCACCCGCTCCTGGCCGACGAGGTCATCCCAAACCGCCATCTGCCGGTCACCTGCCTTCTGTGCTGAGGGCTCCCATTGTGCGCCAGGGGACTGACAGTGCCGTCCACCGAGACGTCAGCGGCTCCCGTACGGGAGCCGCTGAGGCAGTGACAGCCCAGCCGACGGAGGGCCCGCTTCTGCTATCGCCCGCGCCGACGGCCAGGGCCGTTGCCCCGCTCGTCGTCGTCCCCTTGGGAACCGAACAGTTCATCGGCGAGCGTCGGCAGATCGTCGAGGGGGGTCTCCTCCGCCCAGTCCGAACGGCGGCGCGGACGCCCGGTGTCCGGGTCGATCTGGGGCAGCTCCCGCGTGCGGTCGTTGGGCCCCACGAGACCCGACCCCGCGGACGACAATCGCGGCTCCTCCGCAGACCGGGGGCGGGAGGTCGGACCGGAATCCGACCGCGGCTTGCGACCGGTGCCCCGGCCGCCCGAACCCGTCGAGCGGGCCGAACCGGCCGGCCGACGCTTCGGCTGCTCGTCCCGGAAGATCCCCGGAGGCACCCGATCGGTCGGCTCTTCGTCCCGCACCGGCGGCAGTACGGCCGTCTCGTCCAGCCGCTCGTCACGGACGGGTGGCAGAACCGCGGTCTCGTCCAGCCGCTCGTCACGGACTGGCGGCAGAACCGCGGTCTCGTCCAGTTCACGATCCGCAGGAGCACTCCCGGAGATCTTGGGGACCTCCTGCGTCACATCATTGGGTCCCACCACGGGGGTGGGCACGGTGATCTCCTGGGCGGACGGGTCGGTCGGGTCGGTCGGGTCGGTCGGGTCCACGATCGGCGTCGGCACGGTCACCTCATGGCCCGAGGTCACCCCGCTCTTCGCGGTGGCACCGCGAGCCGTTCCCGCACTGCCATCCTGAGCATGCCCAGATCGCTCAGATCGCTCAGATCGCTTGGCTCGCTCAGTTTGCTCGGCTTCCCGAGCCGCGGACTCCCGGGCGGCCTCCGCCGCAACCGCTGCTTCCTCAGCCCTGGCCTTCGCGGCAGCTCGCTCCGCCGCGCGAGCCTTCGCGGCAGCCGCTTCCTCCGCAGCCCTGACCTTCGCGGCAGCTTCCTCAGCCGCCTGAGCCTCCGCCGCCTCCTTCGCAGCCTTGGCCGCCGCAGCCGCTTCGGCGAGCAAGCGGGCCTCTTCAGCTCGCAGCAGGGCCTCCTCAGCCCTGCGCTGCTTCTCCAGCCGCCGTTCCTCGGCCTCGGCGCGCAGCCGTGCCTGCTCCTCGGCGAGCCTGCGCAGTCGCTCCTGCTCCTCGTGCTTCGCCCGTTCCTCGGCCTCCCGCCTGCGCCGCTCCTCCTCGGCCGCCCGGCGCTCCTCCTCGGCACGCTGACGGGCCTCTTCCGCCTTGCGCTCCTCCTCGCGCTGGCGTGCGGCCTCCTCCTCGGCCTTGCGGCGGGCCTCCTCCTCGGCGCGGAGCTTCGCGAGCTGCTCCTCACGCACGCGCTCCAGCCGTTCTTCCTCGGCCTTGCGGGCGGCTTCCTCCTCGGCCTTGCGGCGCAGCTCTTCCTCCGCCTTGCGACGGGCCTCCTCCTGGGCCCGTACCTCGGCTTCGGAGAGGGGGAGCAACTGGTCGAGCCGGTGGCGTACGACCGTGGTCACGGCTTCGGGGTCCTGTCCCGCATCCACCACGAGATAGCGTCCGGGGTCGCCAGCGGCGAGCGTCAGGAATCCGGAGCGCACCCGTCCGTGGAACTCGGCCGGCTCCGACTCCAGCCGGTCCGGGGCCTCGGTGAACCGCTCCCGCGCGGTCGCGGGCGAGACGTCGAGCAGGACCGTCAGATTCGGCACCAGACCGTCCGTCGCCCAGCGCGAGATACGGGCGATCTCCGTCGGCGACAGATCACGGCCCGCGCCCTGATAGGCGACCGAGGAGTCGATATACCGGTCGGAGATGACGATCGCGCCCCTTTCGAGGGCGGGCCGCACCACCGAGTCGACGTGTTCCGCGCGGTCGGCGGCGTACAGCAGGGCCTCGGCACGGTTGGAGAGTCCCGCGGATGACACATCGAGCAGGATCGACCTCAGCCGCTTGCCCACAGGGGTGGCGCCGGGTTCACGGGTGACGACGACCTCGTGGCCCTTTGCGCGGATCCATCGCGCGAGGGCCTCGACCTGCGTGGACTTGCCCGCGCCGTCGCCGCCTTCGAGTGCGATGAAGAAACCGGTGGGGGCGATCGCCTGTGCCGGGTCGGCCCCGCCGCGCAGTGCCTCGGTCAGGTCGCGACGCAGCGGTACGCCGGAGCGGTCGTCCGTCTTGGCGAGCAGGACCGCCGCGACGGGCAGCAGCAGCGCACCCATCAGCATCAGGCTGAAGGCCGCACCGCCGCGGACGAAAGCGAGGTCGCCGCCGGCCAGTCGCTGCGGTCCGATCGCCGCGGCGAACAGGGCCGCCGCGAGAGCTCCGAAGGCGATGGAGACGCGCACGACCGCCTGGAGGTGGTCGTTCATCCGGGCCTGCCGGGGGTCCTCGCACTCCTGGGCGATGAGCGCATGACCGGTCTTCGCGGCGACACCGGCTGCGAAACCGCCGATCACCGCGGCGAACACGACGGTCGCCGTGTCGGGCACCAGCCCCATCGACAGCAGCGCGATCCCCGTGACGGCGAGGGCGAGCGCCAGCAGACGTCGGCGGGAGAGCGTCGGCAGCACCGACTCACCCCCGCGGATTCCGAGGGTCGTACCACCGGTCAGAGCGAGGACGAGAAGGGCGAAGGTCAGCGGGCCGCCACCCAGGTCGACGGCGTGGAGCACGGACACGGCAACGGCTGCCGCGACCGCACCCGCGACCGCCGCGCAGCCGATGACGAAGAGCGGGACCGCGCCCGTACGGCCCTTCTCGACGCCGTCACCGCCGACGGCGGACGGTCGACGCAGACCTTCGAGCGGCGAGCGCGGGCGCGGTGTCGGCGACGAAGGCAGGGTGACGAAGGCGAGTACGGAGACGGATGCGGCGAAGAGCCCGGCTGCGACGTACGAACCGAGGGCCGCCTGGTGCAGGGAGAACCAGTCGACGCCCGTGCCCAGCGCCTTGCCGACCAGTGTGGCGACGAGCAGCACCACGGCGGCGATCGGAATGGCGACGAATCCCGTACGCAGCCAGAGCCTGCGCAAGGCGTCGAGGTGGTCCGGCAGGGGACGCACCGCAGCGCCCTCCAGGGGCGGCGCGGGGAGCAATGCCGGGGCGGCTCCGTCTCGGGCGACGGTCCAGAAGCGTTCGGCGACGCCCAGGACGAACACGGTGACCAGCAGCATCAGTACGGCGTTCGCCGGGGTCCAGTCGAGCCACAGGGGGGCGACGATCAGCAGCGCCAATCGCACCCCGTCCGACGCAATCATGGTCCAGCGACGATCCAGGGGGCCCTTGGGCGAGGTGAGCGAGGTCAGCGGACCGAGCAGTACCGCGCCGAAGAGGAAGGTGGCGAGGATGCGTGCGCCGAGAACGGCGGCGACGGAGAAGGCCGCACCCCGATAGCCGTCACCGAGGGTTCCCTCCGCCACCGCCGCTTGGAGCGTGAGCAGGAGCAGCACCAGAACGGCCAGGGCATCGCCGACCGCTCCAACCGCCTGGGCGTTCCACAGGCGACGCAGTGAGGGGACGCGCAGCAGGGAGCGCAGCGCCCGCTCGCGGGAGTCCGCGGCAAGGGCGTCGGAGTCTGAGGCAGTCTCTGAGACGGTGCCCTCGACCGTCTGCTGCTTGGCTGGCTGCTCGGCTCGCGTCATCCGCCCAGCCTATCCGGAGCGCCTAGCTCCCCGAGGTGTCAGCCCGAACATATGGGCGTTTCTGGACAGGTCTGCCGGCTCCGCCGCAGGCCATCGCCGACCTCTCGACACCCTTGCGACGCAACCGTCACATTCTCCACACAGCGCAGCCATCCACACGGAAGAGGACGCAGGGGGTAAAACAACCGAACGGGCCTTCACGACCGGAGCTGAAGCTGGTCGTGAAGGCCCGTTCGGTGGACCTATTCGGCGAACCCATGCGGTGGACTCGTGCAGTGAGCCCATGCGGCGATGAGCCTTCGGGCGTCTATGCGTCGCCGGTGGCCTTGGCCGACGCCGTGGTCTTCGTCGTGGTCGCCTTCTTGGCGGGAGCCTTCTTCGCCACCGTCTTCTTCGCGGTGGTCTTGGCAGCCGTCTTCGTGGCCGTGGTCTTCGTGGCCGTGGTCTTCTTCGCGGTGGCCTTCTTGGCGGGAGCCTTCTTCGCCGTCTTCTTGGCCGGAGCCTTGGCGCGCTTCTCGGCGAGCAGCTCGTAGCCGCGCTCCGGAGTGATGTCCTCCACGCTGTCACCGCTGCGCAGGGTGGCGTTGGTCTCGCCATCGGTGACGTATGGGCCGAAACGGCCGTCCTTGACCACCACGGGACGCTCGCTCACCGGGTCGTTGCCCAGTTCCTTCAGCGGCGGCTTGGCCGCTGCCCGCCCGCGCTGCTTGGGCTGGGCGTAGATCGCCAGGGCCTCGTCCAGCGTGATCGTGAAGAGCTGGTCCTCGTTCTCCAGGGAGCGCGAGTCGGTGCCCTTCTTGAGGTACGGGCCGTACCGACCGTTCTGCGCGGTGATCTCAACGCCTTCGGCGTCCTTGCCGACGACGCGCGGCAGGGACATCAGCTTGAGGGCGTCGGCCAGAGTGACCGTGTCCGGGGACATGCTCTTGAAGAGCGAGGCCGTGCGCGGCTTGACCGCGTTCTTGCCGGTCTTCGGGGTGCCTTCGGGCAGGATCTCGGTGACGTACGGGCCGTAGCGCCCGTCCTTCGCCACGATCTCGTTGCCCGACACCGGGTCGGTGCCCAGGGCGAAGTCCCCACTGGGCTTGGCCAGCAGCTCCTCCGCGTACTCCACCGTCAGCTCGTCCGGAGCGAGGTCGTCCGGAACGTCGGCGCGCTGGTGGCCTTCCTGGTCCTTCTCGCCCCGCTCGACATAGGGACCGTAGCGGCCGACGCGCAGGACGATGCCGTCGCCCACCGGGAAGCTGGAGATCTCCCGAGCGTCGATCGCGCCGAGGTCGGTGACCAGGGCCTTGAGACCGCCGAGGTGGTCGCCGTCCCCGTTGCCCGCGGCTGCGGCGTCACTCTGGGGGGCACCGGCAGCCTGTGCGCCCTGACCGAAGTAGAAACGCTTCAGCCACGGCACCGACTGCGCCTCGCCCCGGGCGATGCAGTCGAGGTCATCCTCCATCTTGGCGGTGAAGTCATAGTCGACGAGCCGGCCGAAGTGCGTCTCCAGCAGGTTGACGACGGCGAAGCTCAGGAAGGAGGGCACGAGGGCCGTCCCCTTCTTGAAGACATAGCCGCGGTCCAGGATGGTGCCGATGATCGAGGCATAGGTGGAAGGGCGACCGATCTCGCGCTCTTCCAGCTCCTTGACCAGCGACGCCTCGGTGTAGCGCGCGGGCGGCTTGGTCGCGTGGCCGTCGACCGAGATCTCCTCGGCGGCGAGCGCGTCACCCTCCGCGACCTGCGGCAGCCGGCGCTCGCGGTCGTCGAGCTCGGCGTTCGGGTCGTCGGCCCCTTCGACGTACGCCTTCATGAAGCCGTGGAAGGTGATCGTCTTGCCGGACGCGGTGAACTCGACGTCGCGGCCGTCCGCCGCGGCGCCGCCGATCCGTACGGTGACCGAGTTACCGACGGCGTCCTTCATCTGGGAAGCCACGGTCCGCTTCCAGATCAGCTCGTAGAGCCGGAACTGGTCACCGGTCAGACCTGTCTCGGCCGGAGTGCGGAAACGATCACCCGAAGGGCGGATCGCCTCGTGGGCCTCCTGCGCGTTCTTGACCTTGCCCGCATAGACACGGGGCTTGTCCGGCAGATAGCTGGCCCCGTAGAGCTGGGTCACCTGGGCGCGCGCCGCCGACACCGCGGTCTCGGAGAGCGTGGTGGAGTCGGTACGCATATAGGTGATGAAGCCGTTCTCGTACAGCTTCTGCGCGACCTGCATCGTGGCCTTGGCACCGAAGCCCAGCTTCCGCGACGCCTCCTGCTGCATCGTCGTCGTACGGAAGGGTGCGTACGGAGAGCGGCGGTAGGGCTTGGACTCCACCGAGCGGACGGAGAACGAGGTGCTCTCCAGCGCGACGGCCAACGCACGGGCATGTGCTTCGTCCAGGTGCAGGATCTGGGCCTGGCCCGACTTGAGCTGTCCGTCCGGGCCGAAGTCCCGCCCCTGGGCGACGCGCTTGCCGTCGACCGTGTTCAGTCGGGCGGCGAGGGTCGAGGGGTCGGAGGGATCGCCGGCGCGGCCGGTCGAGAACGTCCCGGTCAGATCCCAGTACTCGGCGGAGCGGAACGCCCTGCGCTCACGCTCACGCTCGACGACCAGGCGGGTGGCGACGGACTGCACCCGGCCTGCGGACAGCCGGGGCATGACCTTCTTCCACAGGACCGGCGAAACCTCGTAGCCGTAGAGCCGGTCCAGGATGCGACGGGTCTCCTGGGCGTCGACCATGCGCTTG
This sequence comes from Streptomyces sp. NBC_00690, assembly GCF_036226685.1. NCBI lineage: Bacteria > Bacillati > Actinomycetota > Actinomycetes > Kitasatosporales > Streptomycetaceae > Streptomyces > Streptomyces sp. NBC_00690. The sequence goes on along the minus strand of NZ_CP109009.1, from coordinate 4,864,481 downwards.
TTCAGCTCGCGCGGATTGGCGACGGCCTCTCGGATCGCTTCCTTGGTGATCTCGTGGAAGACCATCCGGTGGACCGGGACCTTGGGCTTGAGGACCTCCAGCAGATGCCAGGCGATGGCCTCGCCCTCGCGGTCCTCATCGGTGGCCAGATAGAGCTCGTCGGAGTCGGCGAGCTGTTCCTTGAGCTTTCTGACCTGCGCCTTCTTATCGGCATTGACGACGTAGACGGGCTGGAAGTCATGCTCGACGTCGACACCGAGTCGGCGCACCTCACCGGTGTACTTCTCGGGCACCTCAGCCGCGCCGTTCGGGAGGTCGCGGATGTGCCCGACGCTCGCCTCGACGACATAGCCGGGGCCGAGGTAGCCCTTGATCGTCTTCGCCTTGGCTGGCGACTCGACGATCACGAGGCGTCGGCCGCCCTGTGCGGTCTCGCTGGTCGGGGACAACTTCGCTCTTCTCTCCGGTTGAATGCTTGGCTGGGCAGACACGGCAGTACGACGCTGATGACGCACGTCGTGACACTGCTGCGGCACTGCTGGGCACTGCTCGAAACTTTGGCGCTCCTGCTGCCGCTGCGGAGTGTGACGGTACAACCCGCCCCCGTGTCAAACGGTAAAAGCCCGCAACGGCCACTCGAACGGTAACCCGAGTCCGGGCATTCCTGCCGCCCGGCCCGACACGCCACTGTTCTGGCGCCCCGATGGAGGGTGGCCGGGCGCCGACCGCGGAAGGTGGGAGGTCGGGCACGTACTCCAGGACGCCGAAACGAGGCCGGCGGTCCAGGTCGGGCGGCCACCCCCGAGGGCGCCCCTCATCGATCACAGCTCTTGATCAGAACCAGGAGTCCCAGGATCGAGGCCGGTCGGGCAGCGTTCAAACAGTCGCAAAATTCGTCTCAAGAGTACGCATCGAGGCAGCGTCGACCGAGCCTCTGCCGAGGCCGTCGATGAGGAGAGGTCCGCCTGCCATGCCTATCGGCACGCTCATCCTTGCGTTCACCGGCAAGCATCGGCGGCTACGAACCAGCGGTCGCGCCTCCGCCCGGCACACGGGATGGCCGACATCCAGGGACCCGGCCCGATCGGGCGGCGGGCACACCACTGCCGGATAGTCCTCTCTTCAGGCACGGCTACACCTCAGGCACGGCTACTCAGACCCGGCCGAAGCACCAGACGCCCAGGGCCAGTGACACAGCGCCGAATACGACGGTGAGGGCGACGGCCATCCCGGGATGGACCCCATGGGCAACCGGTGCGCGATGGGTGGACCGGACCGCCGTCCACAGCAACAATCCGGCCCCGAACAGCGAGAACGCCGCCCCTGCAAAGATCGCTGGTCCACTTTCCATGCCGTGCCCCGTCCTGCGCCCGTGCCGCCATCGAGGTGGCGTGGGGTGATTCCCCGCGGCTGAGGCTGGCAGTTCATGACGTCCTGGACACCAATTCCGGATGAACACCACCGGGGTTCACCCGAGCGAGGAGGGCACTCCTCTTTTTGGGCTTGGGGTTCTGGGCTTTGGGTTCACTATTTGGCGTTTCCTGGGCTGTTCTTGGTGCTGTCTCGTACTTCCCCGGGCGCCCGAACGTTCCACACGGCAGGTGTCGGCGTTCACCACGGCGGGTGGCAGCCGTTCGGCCAACCGTCCGCTAGGGACGCCGCGCTGCCCGGGGGCCTGGTCGAACGCGCTCGGAGGCGGTCGAAAGGTGCGGTCGAAGCACCGCACATCCGTCCGAGCCCGCGCCCCTACGCGGAGTCGGACAGCAATGCCGTCGCAGACAACCCCCGAAGCCCAACAATGGCCTGATCTCTTCCACATCTCTTCCAGGTCTCTTCCAAGGGTGAGTGAACTCCCCTGGTGCGAGCGGTAGCCGCACACGAAGAGGCTCCCGGCCTGTGCACGGCTTCCGGATCCGCCCCCGTACAACGCCCCGGCAGCCGAATCCGACCCGCCCCCTCTGCTTCGGGCGATCAACCGCCCTCACTCGCCCGAGCCCTGAGGCAGCGACCGACCGCAGAACTGCCGAACGCGGCAGCCGCCTCCTCCCCGACCACTGCGGGGCATCCAGGCTATTCAGGGCGAAACATCACCGTACGGTCGGATCGGTTGATGGGACGGGCTCCAGGAAGCCCTCCTCAACCAGCAGTCGCAGTGCCTGTGGCGTGCGGTCCCGCAGCAGCACGGGGTCCTCATTGATCAACTGGGCGATGGCGTCCAGGATCCGGCCGGCGCTCAACGTCCCGTCACAGGCACCCGCGAACCCCGCGCCGACCGTGTCCACCTTGGTCGCGCGACGCATGCCGCGGTGCTGCCTGAGCACCACGTGCTCCGGATCCTCGGCGCCGGGCTGACCGACCTGCTCCTGGACTACGTCGGCGGCCAGGACGAAGCGGTCCGCGAGAAGGGCCGCGTCGTCATGGTCGCGCAGATAGTCCTGCCGGGCGAAGTGCGCCCGTACGGTCTCGCCGAGCGGCTGCTCCACCGGATGCGGCCACTCCTCCACCACCACGGAAGGCCGATCGACGCCCGACTTCCGCAGGGTGATCCAGCCGAAGCCGACCGCCCGGGTGCCCCGCGCCTCGAACTCGTCCAGCCATCGCTCGTACCGTTCGGCGTAGCGGGCGGGGTCGCCGCGGTGGTCACCGCTGTCGCGCAGCCACAACTCGGCGTACTGCGTCACGTCCTGCACCTCTCGCTGGACGATCCACGCGTCACAGCCGTCGGGCACCCAGGAACGCAACCTCTCCTGCCACTCCTCGCCCTCGACGTGCTCCCAGTTGGCGAGGAAATGCGCATATCCGCCGGAATTCAGCCGGTCCCCCGCCCGCTGGACGAGGGAACGACACAACTCGTCCCCCGCCATGCCGCCGTCGCGGTAGGTCAGCCGGGCGTCCGCGCCGGGTGAGATCACAAAGGGCGGATTGGAAACGACCAGGTCGAAGGTGTCCTCCCCGACCGGATCGAAGAGCGAGCCCTGCCGGAGATCGGCCGCGGGAGCCGCGGAGAGCGCGAGAGTCAGTCGGGTGAAGTCCAGTGCACGGGGGTTCAGATCCGTGGCCACCACCCGGCCGGAGTGCTGTGCGGCGTGGAGCGCTTGGATGCCGGAGCCGGTACCGATGTCGAGCGCGGCGGACACCGGGTTGCGCACGGTGATGCCAGCGAGCGTCGTGGAAGCACCTCCGACACCGAGGACAACCGCCTCTCTCTGCCCGCTGGCACCGCCAGCCCCACCGACCGCGAAGCCCAGGTCGGAGACGATGAACCAGTCCTGGCCTTCGGGACCGCCGTACGGACGGATGTCCACCGTCGCCCGGACCAGGCCGTCCGAACGGACCACCCAGCCGTCGGCCAAGCACTCCTCCAGCGGCAGAACGGCACCGGCCTGCGCCTCGTCCACGGGCTGTTGGAGCAGGAACAGCCGAACGAGTCCGGCCAGAGCCGCCCCGCCGCGCGTGGCTCTCAGGGCGGGCACGGTCTCACTGCGGGCGAGCGCGGCGTACGCGGACCCACCCAGGAGATCGAGCAGCCCATCGACGGTGAAGTCGCCGAGGAGCAACGCCTCACGCAGCTTGAGCGCATGGACGGCGGACGGAAGGTCGGGCGAGGCATCGGTCGTACTCACCCGCCCATTGTGTCCGCCGCCACTGACAACCGCTGCCCCGCCCACCGAGGAACGGGCCGGGGCCTTCCCTGCCCGGAGCGCCCGCCGGGCCGAACGCTCGGGCGAAGGGCAGGCAACGTCGCAACCGGAGCCCGGGCGGCGGTGCCGATGACAGCCGTCAGCCCCGGTGCCCGCGGGAGGGAGCCAGGCCCGGTGAGCCGGTCCGCTGCCGGCTCGGCCGGGCGTGTCGCCGGGCCATCGCGCCGTCGGCCGTCAGCTCCCGCGGGCCACCGCGCTCAGGTGGCCGAACTGGCCGCGGGGCTCGGCTTCACGGGCTTGCAGCCCGGCTGCTTCGCCATGGCCGTACCGGTCTCCCCCGACCGCAACTTCTGCCGAGCGCTCTGGTTCACCTCGATCTTCGCCAGCCCCTCCGCGATCGGCTTGAGGCCATCGGCGAAGTTCTGCTGGTTCTGGACGTCGAGTGCGTCCACCTGCTTCTTCAGATTCAAATACGCGGTGGACTCGGCGTCGAACTCGGCCGCGGCACTCTTGACCAGCTCTTCCCCACCGTCGACGGGCGGGGTTCCAGCGGCCCTCAGCGCTGCGGCGTGGCCCTTGTCCGCATCCGAGAGGTCCTGGAACGCCTTGGAGTCCGCGGACTGGATGTCAGCCGGTTTGCCGTCCGACGCAGTCGAGCGGATGAGCTGTTCGGCGTCGACCCGCTTCTTGATCTGGGGCTGTGCCGCGTCGCAGTACTTCTTGGCCCAGTCGTCGACCGTGAATTTGTCCTCGTCGCTGCTGCAACCCGACAGCGCCAGTACCAGCACCGCACTGCTGGTCAGCGCGACCGCAAGCTTCTTGTTCACCGGATTGGGTCCCTTCCAAGGCTCCTCGGCCCCGGAACATACACGCCATGTGGGCGACCACAGCGCGCCCTGCATCCGGTTCATACCTCATTGCGCCATTTGCATCAGGAGAGAGAAGGCTCACGGCAGGCGGCTGAACACCATGACGAACGGGCGGACGCCACGTCATGAGATGGCGTCCGCCCGCTCTTTGGAAGGGTGACGGTCAATCGGTTGTTACGAGACCACCGCGGGATCGGGCGTCGGACTGCTCCGCTCCGCCGGCTGGGGCTCGTCGTCCCCGACGGTGATGCCGCGCCGTTTGGAGATGTAGACCGCGACCACGATGATCAGCACGGCGAGGACCGCGACCACCGCCCTGACGCCCGCGCTCGCATCGTCTCCGTAACTGAACTGGACCACCGCCGGAGCGATCAGCAGCGCGACCAGGTTCATAACCTTGAGCAGGGGGTTGATCGCCGGACCCGCCGTGTCCTTGAAGGGATCGCCGACCGTGTCGCCGATCACCGTCGCGGCGTGTGCTTCGCTGCCCTTGCCTCCGTGGTGGCCGTCCTCCACCAGTTTCTTGGCGTTGTCCCACGCACCTCCGGAGTTGGCGAGGAAGACGGCCATCAGCGTGCCGGTGCCGATCGCTCCCGCGAGGAAGGCGCCGAGGGCTCCGACACCCAGGGAGAACCCGACCGCGATGGGCGTGAGCACGGCCAGTAGCCCGGGAGTCGCCAGTTCCCGCAGGGCGTCCTTGGTGCAGATGTCGACGACCCGACCGTATTCCGGCTTCTCGGTGTAGTCCATGATCCCGGGGTGCTCACGGAACTGCCGTCGCACCTCGTACACCACGGCCCCAGCCGACCGGGACACCGCGTTGATCGCCAGCCCCGAGAAGAGGAAGACGACCGCGGCGCCCAGGATCAGGCCCACCAGATTGTTGGGCTGCGAGATGTCCATGACAAGGTTCATCGGAGCGCCGTCGCCGACCTTCTCCCCGACGTCCCGGGCCGCGGTCGCGATGGCGTCGCGGTACGACCCGAAGAGCGCCGCAGCCGCCAGTACGGCGGTGGCGATGGCGATTCCCTTGGTGATGGCCTTGGTGGTGTTGCCGACGGCGTCCAGGTCGGTGAGGACCTGCGCGCCCGCGCCCTGCACGTCTCCGGACATCTCGGCGATGCCCTGGGCGTTGTCGGAAACAGGCCCGAAGGTGTCCATGGCCACGATGACGCCGACCGTGGTGAGCAGTCCCGTACCGGCGAGAGCCACCGCGAAGAGCGCCAACATGATGGACGTGCCGCCCAGCAGGAAGGCTCCGTACACACCGAGCCCGATCAGGAGCGCTGTGTAGACGGCGGATTCCAGGCCGATGGAGATCCCGGCCAGGACGACGGTCGCAGGACCGGTCAGTGAGGACTTGCCGATGTCCCTGACGGGCCGTCGGTTGGTCTCGGTGAAGTACCCCGTCAACTGCTGGATCAGGGCGGCGAGCACGATCCCGATCGCGACGGCGGCGAGGGCGAAGATCCGGGGGTCGCCCTCGTGTGACGAGACCGCGGCTTCGGTGACTCCTTCCAACTCGGCGAACGTGGACGGAAGGTAGACGAAGGACGCCACCGCCACCAGGGCGAGCGAGATCAGCGCGGAGATGAAGAACCCCCGGTTGATCGCGGTCATACCGCTGCGGTCGGAGCGCCGTGGAGCCACCGCGAAGATGCCGATCATCGCGGTGAGCACGCCGATCGCGGGGACGATCAGCGGAAAGGCGAGTCCTGCGTCGCCGAAGGCGGCCGTACCGAGGATGAGCGCCGCGACCAACGTGACCGCGTACGACTCGAAGAGGTCGGCGGCCATTCCCGCGCAGTCGCCGACGTTGTCGCCCACGTTGTCGGCGATGGTGGCCGCGTTACGGGGGTCGTCCTCGGGGATGCCCTGTTCGACCTTGCCGACGAGGTCGGCGCCGACGTCAGCGGCTTTGGTGAAGATTCCGCCACCGACACGCATGAACATCGCGATCAGCGCGGCGCCGAGACCGAAGCCTTCCAGGACCTTGGGGGCGTCGGCGGCATAGACGAGAACGACACAGGAGGCCCCGAGCAGACCGAGGCCCACGGTGAACATTCCCACCACGCCTCCCGTACGGAAAGCGATCTTCATTGCTTTGTGTGCAACGGCGGTCAGATCCCTTTCTGGTTCACCCGGCGCCGGTGTGGCCTCTCGCGCCGCCGCGGCCACACGCACATTCGCCCGTACGGCGAGCCGCATGCCGATGTATCCGGTGGCTGCCGAGAAAAGCGCACCCACCAGGAAGAACACCGAGCGCCCGGCGCGCTGGGACCAGTTGTCCGCTGGAAGTAGGAGGAGGAGAAAGAACACGACGACTGCGAACACGCCGAGTGTGCGCAACTGACGGGCCAGATAGGCATTTGCGCCTTCCTGGACCGCTGCTGCGATCTTCTTCATGGAATCGGTGCCCTCGCCGGCCGCCAGTACCTGGCGGACCAGGAGCTGGGCAACGACGAGCGCTGCCAGTGCCACGGCGGCGACGACAATGATGATCAGGCGATTGTCGTCCGTGAGTACCGCGGCTGCGAGTGAGGTGGGGTGGTCGGCCAGTTCTGAGGTGTAGAGCCCCGCCATTCGTCCTCCTTGACGTCGTCCAGAGCTCAAGATGTGGACGGATTGTAGGGAGCGGAACCCGATCAAAACAGGGCGCGACAAATCCAATTGACCTTCACTTGCCGCTCATCAAATGATCCAGTCCCAAAAAACACTCCGAATGGAGTAATGGGGCGAAGGCATTGACTTCCCATGAACGATCTAGAGAAATGGAAAGAGTTGCAGCTCAGCAGTGTCGGAAGGTTCACGAACTGGAATTTCTTACGCCCTGCGGTGATGTCTCACGGGTATCACTTGGACCCAAACGAGCGGTGGCCGACAACTACTGAGGATGGGCGCCAATACGTCTGTCACGGCGTGTTGCCCGATCGACGGCGGCTTGCACCCGGCCCGCCTCGTCGCCTGGGCGGTACGACGGGGCGGTCTCACGGCGATGCCCGGCCTCCCCGCGGCACCTGTGCCCACTCCCGGACGGACGTGGTGCTGGACGCCGAACGGGTTACCGAGCTGTCGTCCTTCCGCGCCGACGGCAGGCAGGGACTCCCCGGAGCGGGACTGCCGGGAGCGGGACCGCCGGCGCCGGGCCGAGGAGAAGCGCAAGGACATTCGAGCGGCCATGGCGGCACCAGGCTCGTCCTCTCGCGCCCGTTGCGTCAGGCGCGAGAACAGGAACCGGCGGGTCGAGGACGGGGAAACCCTTCACGGCTATGGGGCGCGATGCGCGCGGCACAGTCGCTACGCCGGCGCGGCGCATGGCCCACACCGGCCCCGCGGCGCATAGCCCACCCCGGCCCCGCGGGGCTCAGATGGCCGCTGAAGGCGCGGCGGGGCGGCACTGGGGCCTGGGGCGGGGACGAGTGCCTCACGGGCTGGAGAGGCTCGTCCAGGGGCCCGCTCGGGCATGCGGGGTACCGAGGCCCTGGAGCTCACCCGCTGGCATGCATGTGGCCAACGCCTGTGGCCGATGAGCTTGTGGCCGATGAGAGCAAGTGAGATGCGGCACGCGACCATCTCGCCCAGGCGCCGAAGACCCCACGGCCCTCGTCACTGAGAGATCCGCTGGGCACTGAGGGATCCGCTGGGGCCACGAAGGTCGCGAGGAGTAGCCGGCCATGAATCAGGCGGCTGCCGTACGGACGCTCGGGCGCCAATTCACTGGCGGCCGATTCGCTGACGGCCGAGGCAGCCCTTGCAGGGCGGGCAGCCCGGACGACCCGGGCCAGTCACGCAAAACGGGCATCAAGAAGCCAGCCACGTGCCGGCCGAACGTCAGCACCAGCAGGGCTGGCGAAGGTCGGTGCAGAACGTAGAAATACAACGGTTCAGGGGCAGATGCCTCAGGGCAACAGAATGGCAGGGGTGGTCGGCCAGTTCATCCGGATGACACCACCGACGTCGCTGGAACTGACGTCCATGTCGTCGACGAGCCCCCGAATGACCGCAAGGCCCATCTCGTCCTCACCGTCGGCGTCCTCATCGACACCACGCGCAGCACCGGATGCGTCCGGTGGACCGCTGGTGCCTGGCAGGGGAACTTCGTCCCCGACCTCGATGGAGAAAGCCTTCTCCTCGTCGGTCAAGACCACTCGGATGGGCGCATCCACACCATGGCTTCGATGCAGACCAACGGCCCGACTGCACGCCTCACCGACCGCGAGGCGCACCTCATCCAGTACGGCCTCGTCGACACCTGCCCGTCGCGCCACGGCAGCGGCCACCAAACGGGCGGTCCTCACATGCTCAGGCTGGGCGCTGAAGCGCAGTTCGACGGTCGCCATGCGATCCCCCTCGGACGTACGGGCGTGCTTCTCAGGGGCCCGGGCTGGGTGCCCGGTGCCCCTTGCTCTCTCGGTGCTTCCCGGTGGTCCTGACCAGCCTCCGCCGGTCAGAACCACCGTCCGACATCAGTCGGTGGCAGCAACGGCCTCGTCGACCGTGGTGTGAATGGGAAACACCTTGGTCAGGCCGGTAATCCGAAAGATCTTGAGAATGCGCTCCTGGTTGCAGACCAGGCGCAGCGACCCTTCATGCGCGCGAACGCGCTTCAGGCCGCCCACCAGCACACCGAGCCCAGTGGAGTCGAGGAAATCCACGCCCTCCATGTCGACAACCAGGTGATAGCTGCCGTCGTTCACCAACTCGACCAACTGCTCGCGCAGCTTGGGCGCGGTATACACATCAATCTCGCCACCGACCTCGACGACCGTACGGTCGCCTGCAGGCCCAGACACATTGCGAGTCGACAGGGACAGGTCCACGGATCCTCCAGCACCTTGCTATCGAGCGGCCGCCCCCAATGAGGTCTCCCCGGCGGAGCCGGAGGACGGTCGCCAGCCGCGATGGCATTCAATCACTTACCAGCAGCCATGCACGACGCCTTGGGACCATTGTCCGTCACGCCAGTGACACACTCGGTGCCGATGGCCAAGAATCTCCGTCCCAATCGACCACCCGAGAGCGGGGAAACCCGCCCCTCCCCCGGTGTAGTCCTTGCCCGACTCGCCGCAGGGGCGGGCCGGGCTGCGCGCATCACTCATACGGAGCACTTGCCCCCGCGGCCGGGACGCCATGCTTCCTGGCCCGACCGCATCCGCCCAGAAGTGATCAACGCCATTCAGCAAGCGGGCATCGACCGACCCTGGGCGCACCAGGCGGTCGCGGCCGAGCACGCTCTGGCCGGAGAATCGGTGGTCATCTCCACGGGAACGGCTTCCGGGAAGTCGCTGGCCTATCTGGCGCCCGCCCTCACGGCCCTCCTTGACGGTTCAGAGGCCCCGAACGGTCGCGGAGCCACCACGCTCTATCTGGCGCCGACGAAGGCGCTGGCGGCCGACCAGTGCCGTGCGGTGAAGGAGCTCGCGGCTCCGCTGGGGAACCGGATCCGCCCCGCCGTCTATGACGGCGACACTCCCTTCGAGGAGCGGGAATGGGTCCGGCAGTACGCCACCTACGTCCTGACCAACCCGGACATGCTCCATCGCGGCATCCTGCCCTCACACCCCCGCTGGTCGTCCTTCCTGCGGGCCCTGCGCTATGTCGTGATCGATGAGTGCCACACCTACCGCGGTGTCTTCGGCTCCCATGTCGCCCAGGTACTGCGCCGGCTGCGCCGGATATGTGCGCGCTACGGCGCCGATCCCGTCTTCCTCCTCGCCTCGGCCACGGCAGCGGAGCCCTCGGTGGCTGCGGAACGGCTCACGGGCCTGCCCGTCCAGGAGGTCTCCGATGATGCTTCTCCCCGCGGTGAACTCGTCTTCGCCCTCTGGGAACCGCCGCTGACCGAACTCCATGGCGAGAAGGGCGCTCCCGTACGCCGTACGGCCACCGCCGAGACGGCGGACCTCCTCACCGACCTGACCGTGCAGGGGATCCGCACGGTCGCCTTCGTCCGGTCCCGCCGGGGCGCCGAACTGATCTCGTTGATCACCAAGGAACGCCTGGCGGAGGTGGACCGCTCGCTGCCTCGGCGGGTCGCCGCCTACCGTGGCGGCTACCTGCCCGAGGAGCGCAGGGCGCTGGAGCGGGCGCTCCACTCCGGTGAACTCCTGGGCCTGGCCGCCACCACGGCCCTGGAGCTCGGTGTGGACGTCTCCGGCCTCGACGCCGTCGTGATCGCCGGCTACCCGGGCACCCGGGCGTCCCTGTGGCAGCAGGCGGGCCGCGCCGGGCGCTCGGGAGGCGGTGCCCTGGCGGTGCTCGTGGCCCGGGACGACCCTCTGGACACCTATCTGGTGCACCACCCCGAAGCGCTGTTCCATCAGCCGGTGGAATCGACGGTCCTCGATCCCGACAATCCGTATGTCCTCACCCCCCATCTGTGTGCCGCGGCAGCCGAACTCCCGCTCACTGAAGACGATCTCCAACTCTTCGGTCCGGCGGCGGCGGACCTGATGCCCCAACTCGTGGCGGCTCGACTGTTGCGCCGTCGCCCCACCGGCTGGCACTGGACCCGCCGGGAACGGGCTGCGGACCTCACCGACATCCGGGGCGAGAGCGGCCCTCCGGTGCAGATCGTGGAAGCCGCGACCGGCAGACTGCTCGGCACGGTCGACGAATCGGCCGCCCACACCACCGTCCACGAGGGGGCCGTCCACCTCCACCAGGGGCGCAGCTATCTGGTGCGTCAACTCGACCTGGCCGACCCTCATGGCGCCGTCGCCCTCGTCGAGGAGGCCAACCCGCCGTACTCGACCACCGCCCGTGACACGACGGCCATCACCGTCCTCGCAACGGACACCGAGGTCCCCTGGGGCGATGGACGCCTGTGCTTCGGTTCCGTCGAGGTGACCAATCAGGTGGTCTCCTTCCTTCGTCGAAAACTGATCACCGGCGAGGTGCTCGGCGAAACCAAGCTGGACCTGCCGGCCCGCACCCTTCGCACACGTGCCGTCTGGTGGACGGTGACGGAGGACCAGTTGGACGCCGCCCGGGTGAATCCCGAGCAGTTGGGCGGCGCCCTACATGCGGCTGAGCACGCTTCCATCGGGATGCTGCCGCTCTTCGCGACCTGTGACCGCTGGGACATCGGCGGGGTGTCCGTCCCGCTCCACCCGGACACCTTGCTGCCGACGGTCTTCGTGTACGACGGGCATCCGGGAGGCGCCGGGTTCGCCGAACGGGCCTTCCACACGGCACGCGGTTGGCTGGCTGCGACCCGGGAGGCCATTGCGGCCTGCGAATGCGAGGCGGGCTGCCCGTCATGCATTCAGTCCCCCAAGTGCGGCAACGGCAACGAACCTCTCCACAAACGGGCCGCTGTCCGGCTGTTGACGGAGCTCCTCAAAGGCGCCCCGCTCAGTACCGAGTAGACCCCCCTTCGATTCCGCGTGTGCCGGAGAGTGCAACCGGCAACTCCATCGCCTCCGGCGGACCCGCCCTGGCCCTCGCCTCGGGCGTGTACGGGCCGAATGCGACCCTCGTCGTCACCTCGGCGACCTCGCCCCGCACCGCGCATCGCACCACCTCGGCCCCCTGCGCCCGGGCCACCATCACCCCTTTCGCGCAGGCGGGAGCCGGGCCGAGCAACGCATGGCTCGCGGCGGCGAGTGACGCCAAATCGGCTGCGGTGGACGCTCGGTGACGGGTCACCACGGCTTGGCCCAGCGCCAGTACGGCGGCGAAGACGAGGCACAGGGTGGTCACGGCCATGGCGGTCCACACCGTTGCCGAACCACGGTCGTCCGTGGCGGGTATCCGGGCGCGTGCAACGGGGAGGCCATGTCCCACCGTCATTGCAGTGCTCCCTTCACCCCTGGTGGAACCGGCTCGGCGCCCACCAAGGCGTCCTCCGCGTGAGCCGCGGCCTCTGCGCTGAGCATGATCCCCAATCCATCCGGCCCGGGCGCCGGCGAGTCCACCCGGACCCGCCAGAGGTCCCCCTCCCGCTCTACGGCGACCCGTGCCCCCTCCGGCGCTACGGACTTCGCCGCGGCAAGCACGGTGGTGGTCGGCTCGGAACGGGCCGCCGCACGGGCTCCCGCCCGAGCGGCGTCCACACATTGGATCTGCGTCGCTGACGACATCAGGGCCCACACCAGAGAGAGGGTGAAGATCACCAGCGCTGGTACGGCAACGGCTGCCTCTGCGGTCACCGAACCCCGATCCGCTGACTCATCACCCCGCTCAGAACTGCACATCGAGCGCCTTCCCCACCAGCGACCCCAACGCGTCCGAGACGGCTCCACTCGTGACGATCTTGTAGAGCACGGCCGCAAAGGCACAGGCCGCGATCGTGCCCATCGCGTACTCGGAGGTGGTCATGCCCCCGTCCCCCCGACCCGCCCTGAGCCGAGCCCTGAGATGTGCCCAGCGAAGGGCGGACCCCAGACGTCGTACTACTCGCTTCATCTCAACCCCCGTGGTTTGTTCATTCAGTTGCCGTTCAGCAGTCCGCCGGCAAGGCCGATGACAACCGGTGCGACACCGACGGCCAAGAAGGCGGGCAGGAAGCACAGCCCCACCGGTGCTGTGATCAACACCTGCGCGGTGCGCCCTCGGCCGACCGCCACCCGCGCCTGGTCAGCCCTCAGTCGTTCCGCCAACCGCGACACCGACTCCGCCGCGGGCGCTCCGGTCAGATCCGCGCGCTCCATACATCGGGCCAACGCGGCGGCGCCAGGTATCCGAGCAAACCCGCCCCAGGCGGCAACGGGCTCGCCGCCCAGCCGCAACTGAGCTGCGACCCTGACTAGTTGCTCACCGACCGGTCCACCCAATGCGTCACCGACGGCCTCAGCGGCCTCGCGTGGGCCGGCTCCCGCCGACACGCATGCCGCCAGAAGGTCTGCTGCAAGAGGGAGTTGGCGCTCGATGTCGTCCTCGTCCGGCGATGGCCCCGGATCACGACCTCGCTGCCGGCGCCACACCGCATAGGCGGCAAACAGTCCCAGAACTGCGCCGAGCAGATCTTCGACCACTACAAACCCTGCGGTTGCTGCCCCCAGCGGGGCCGCCCAACGCCGGATTGCATGCAACGGGAAGCTGCGAAGCCGAGCCGGTTGGATCCGTTCCCTGCCCACCAAGTGTTCGACTCTTGTTCGCAGCCTGCGTGCGCGGCTGCGGCGGGCCAGCGAGACACCCACACCCAGAGGGACCGCAAGGGCCAGTCCGACGGCTCCGAAGATCTGCGCCGCATCACTCACGGCCCGCTCCCCGTGTGAGCCACTTGCCCCTTCCGCACGATGCGCGCGGCCCAGCACACCCCGGCCGTCTCCAAGGCTCCCCCGATCAGCAAACAGGCCAGTCCCGCCGGGGTGTGCAGCAGTACGCGCAGCGGATCCGCACCCAATGCCCACCCCATGGCCAGCCCCACCACGGGCAGGAGCGCCAGCAGAGCAATCGTCGATCTGGCACCCGCCAGGTGGGCAGTTACGTCGGCGCGCTGATCGTGTTCGGCCTGGAGCGCGGCCTCCAGTCGATCGAGACCGGCCGCAAGCCCTACTCCTCCGTCCACGGAGACCCGCCAACAGGCGGCCACTCCGGCCAGTCCCCCCGCTCCCGGCTCCCGGGCAGCAGCCCTCAACTCGCGCGGCACATCGCCGCCGAACCGGGCGGCTGCCAACACCGAAGCTTCTGCCGCACCGAGGCCCCCCGTGCTTCGAGCCGCCGTGAGAAGTGCCTGGGCCGGCTGGAGCCCCGCGCGCAGCTCACCGACGAACGACCCACAGAAGGTGATCACCGCTTCGGCACGAAGATCCCGTTGGCCGGCCCGTTCCCGTGCCGTGAGCCAGCGCTTCACCAGCGGAACCGCCGCGGCACCTGCCAGCAAGGGCAGGACCGACTTACCGAGCACCGCAAGGAGCAAGCCCACCGGCAGACAGAGCCATTCCCGCCGTCGTAGCAGCTCTCGTTGCATCCATGGTCGTAGACCCGCTCCTGACCACCAGAGAGTCGGCCGGAACTCGCCACCACCGGACAGGAGGAGCCGGGACCGCATCACGCCCGACTTTTGTCCCATGGCCAACCACGCCATGGCCCCCGCGCAGACAGCTGCGACATGAGTCGGCTCAGGTGCCCTCATGGTGTGCCACCGATCCGGGAGCACAACTGCGGCCAGCCCTGTTCGGGGGCGAACCCGGTGGGTTGCCAGCGCAGCGCGGGAACCGTCTGCACCAACCCGACCGCATTCCGCTCCAGGACATGGACCTCGGCGAGCCGTCGAAGGCCGTCCCGGTCCCGTGTCAGATGGATGACCACCGACAAGGCCGCGGCGAGCTGACTGTGCAGAGCGGCCCGGTCGAGTCCCGCGGACATCCCCAACGCCTCCAGGCGAGCCGGAACGTCCGCTGCGGCATTTGCGTGAACTGTTCCACAACCCCCTTCATGTCCCGTATTTAGGGCTGCGAGCAGGTCGGTGACCTCGGGCCCCCTGACCTCACCAACGACCAGTCGGTCCGGGCGCATGCGCAACGCCTGCCGCACCAACTCCCTCAGCGTCACCTGGCCCGCTCCCTCCTGATTCGCGGTGCGCGACTCCAGACGGACCACATGCGGATGATCGGGCCGCAACTCCCCCGAATCCTCGGCCAGCACCAACCTCTCGTGCTCGCCGACGAGTCCGAGCAGGCTCGAAAGAAGCGTGGTCTTGCCCGTGCCCGTCCCTCCACTGATCAGGAAAGACGCCCGGGCATCGATGAGCGCACGCAGAACTCGATCGCCTCCAGGCGGTACGGTCCCTGCCTCGACCAGTTCTTCCAGGGAAAACGCCCGGGGGCGAACCACGCGCAGTGACAGACAGGTTGAACCGACCGCCACCGGGGGGATCACCGCATGCATCCGGGTCCCGTCCGGTAGACGTGCGTCCACCCAGGGGCGCGCGTCGTCCAACCGACGTTCCGCCACTGCCGCCAGCCGCTGGGCCAGCCTGCGGACCGAAGCCGCGTCCGTGAAGGTGACCCTGGTCAGTTCCAGGCCGCGCCCTCGATCGACCCACACCCGGTCGGGCGCGGAGACGAGGACGTCCGTCACCGCCGGGTCGGCAAGCAACGGCTCCAGCGGCCCCGTGCCCACCAGTTCGCAGCGCAGCGTCTCGGTACCGCCGAGCACTTCGGCATCGCCCAACAAGCGCCCGTGAGCCCGCAGCGCAGCGGCAACTCGTGCGGGCGTGGGCTCGGCACCGCTCTCGGCCAGGCGCTGTCGTACGGCGTCCAGCAGTCCGGTGGTCATGAGGCAGCGCTCCCCGTCAGCACCCGTCCCCAGAACTCCCCGCAGAACCGGCTCAAGGGTCCTGGCGATCCACCCGGTGGCGCTCCCTGTTCCTGGGCTGAGGGCAGACCGGGTTCCCAGGGCACCTCGCCCGCGAATGGCAGCCCCAGCGAGGCTGCGACCCACGCCTCGTCCAGTCCCGCGCCGTAGGGGCCTCGGGCGACCACCCGGAGGTCCTGAAGCACCATCCCGACCACGGATGCCACTCGATTGGCGGCGGCCACCGCCCGCAACTCGCCCGGCACGACCAACAGCCCCAGATCAAGCTGGGCAAGTGCCTCTGCCACTCCCTCATCTACCCGGCGCGGCAGATCGACGACGACCACACCCCCACGGCGGCGCGCAGCGGCCAGCACCGACCGCATGGCTTCCGGCGGGACGAGCACCGAATCCCCACGGTCCCAACTGAGCACCCTCAGCTGATGCAGTTCAGGCAGCGATTCCTCCAGCGCGCCACCTGCGACCCTCCCCTTGGACTCGGCGAAATCAGGCCATCGCATCCCCTCTGTTCGCTCACCGCCCAGCAGTACGTCGATGCCTCCGCCCAACGGATCAGCGTCAATGAGCATGGTCCTCTGGCCCGCCCGTGCAGCCGCGATCGCCAGGGCGCAGGACAGTGTCGACGCCCCCGCCCCACCGCTGCCTCCGACCACCCCGACCGTCAGGGCCGGGGCAGCGACACCTTCGGCCACGTCGGCGATCCGGTCGAGCAGCCACCCCTCGGCATCCGGCAGGCGCAGCACGCCCTCGGCACCGATTTCCACCGCCAGCCGCCAGACGTTCGGATCGTCCTGATCTCGGCCGACCAGCAGTACGCCTCGCCTGCGGGTCGCCCCGCGACAACGCTCAGCCGCATCGTCGCCGACGAGGACCAGGGGAGCCGTTTCCCAGCCGCCCCTGTGTTCCGGCACCGAGTGATGCACTTCCGGCTCTACTCCCGCTGCGGCGCACAACCGCAGCAGATCGTCGAGCAGGTCCGTGTCCTCGGTGACGATCAGAGGTCCTTCCCGCGGACCTTCGACGACCGGGACCGTCTTAGACGTGAGTGATCCAGCCACTTCGCCCCCCACTTACTTCGATCTCGCCTAGAAACGGGATCGGCGATTCCTGTTGTCCGCGAACTGCCGCGGCTGGAATCACGGTGGAGCACACCGGAAAATCGTGTGGATCTTGCTCAAAAGCTGTGGACAACTAGCCGCCTGTGAATAACTCGGTAGTCCATACCGGTGACTCCCAGCCGCACCTCTTCCACTACGCACAGTGACGTTGCAGAGTGGTGGATGCCCAGGACGCAAACGGCCCACGAAGGGGGGTCAGCCATCAAAATGGATCTCGACCCACAAGAGAAAACCCGCCCGGACATGCGACGACCCCCGCCGGGGGGGAGAGCGGGGGTCGTCTCTCCGGCCGACTCGGGGGGGGAGGAGCCGGACCGGGTTAGCACGGTCGCGAACGATCCGTGACTTCCATGGTGTACCCGAGAGCCTTCTCAGGCAAACCCACACGCCCGGGCGTACGCCGAATGGCGGGCACCTATGCTCTGCTCGTGGATAACCACTCCTTGCCTCGCGCAGCTGCGTTCTTTGACCTGGACAAGACGGTCATTGCGAAGTCTTCGACACTGACCTTCAGTAAGTCCTTCTACCAAGGCGGCCTGATCAACCGGCGGGCCGTACTACGCACCGCCTATGCCCAGTTCGTTTTCCTTGCTGGCGGTGCCGACCACGACCAGATGGAGGGCATGCGCGAGTACCTTTCCGCGCTTTGTAAGGGCTGGAACGTCCAGCAGGTGAAGGAGATCGTCGCCGAGACCCTTCACGACCTCATCGACCCGATCATCTACGACGAGGCCGCTTCCCTGATCGAGGAGCACCACACGGCCGGCCGGGACGTGGTGATCGTCTCCACCTCCGGCGCGGAGGTGGTCGAGCCGATCGGTGAGCTGTTGGGCGCCGATCGAGTCGTGGCGACGCGCATGGTGGTCGGCGAGGACGGGTGCTTCACGGGGGAGGTGGAGTACTACGCCTACGGACCCACCAAAGCCGAGGCCATCAGAGAACTGGCCGAGTCCGAGGGGTACGACCTTTCACGTTGCTACGCCTACAGCGACTCCATCACCGACATTCCCATGCTGGAGTCGGTCGGCCATCCCTACGCCGTGAACCCGGACCGAGCTCTCCGCCGGGAAGCAACCGTACGAGACTGGCCGATTCTCGTCTTCAACCGACCCGTCCGGCTCAAGCAACGCCTACCTGCCTTCTCGATGCCACCCCGGCCAGCTCTGGTTGCTGCTGCCGCAGTGGGTGCGGCAGCAGCGACAGCGGGGCTCGTTTGGTACGCGAGCCGCCGGCGCACTGCAGCCGCGCAAGCAGCCGCCGGGGCCCTCGAAGGCATAGCCGACCGACTTGCCCGTATTTGAAGCTAAAAGTAAAGAACTTGAGCCAGGGGTTCCGCTTCCTCGTGTACCGGAGTACAAAGGATTCAACGGCCCGCGAGACCAAGGACATCCGAGAGGATCACCGAGAAACGCATTAAGGCCCCACGGACCGAAGCATGAAAACTGAGCACCCACGCGACGTCGACCCGTCGAATACGGGCCAGCCGCACCAGGTGACGGGCAAGAGTTCCCGACCTGATGGGCACATCTTCGAGGACGCTTGGTAACTCGGTGGACATGCCAGCGGCGGTGCCGGATATCGGTACCGCCGCAACCATGTCGACACGCCCTCAGCGCGGCTCCGACGAGCACACCACCGGCCGCTGACCGGCAGCCACGCCCACTTGGCAGCACGAGCCGGGGCGCCCCTGAGGCCCTTCCCACCCAGCGCGATTCCCAGCCCGCACAGCATCCGCCAGCCACACAGGCGCATCACATCGCAGGCAGGGCTTTCCTCAAGGGCGGGTGACCTGGGGGAACTCTCCCGAGGGCGAGTGACACACCGAGCCGGGCACGATCGGGCGGCTCCAGAGGCACCCACCCCAGGGAATACCGCAACCGGCTCAGGCCGCCCCCCGCTGGAGCGCCTCACAGACCGCCGTCGATTCCCTGGCACCCAACTCAACCGCACGACCGCAGTGCGCAAACCAATCACTCATACCCTCCGGCGTACCGGACAGATATCCCTCGAAGGCTGCACTGTAGGCAGCCTGCCCCTGCTCGGCATGGCCAACTTCCGCAGGGCAGATGGCCTTGGGGTCGAGCCCGCTGCCGATCAGCACAATCCGCTCTGCCGCCCGTGCGACGAGACCGTTGTGAGAACTGAACGGGCGCAGCGCCAACAACTCGCCGTGAACGACGGCAGCGATCACCAGAGCGGGCGCGGAAGACCCTGAAATGATCAGTCGAGCCAGTCCGTCCAGTCGCCCCGCGACCTCATCCGCGCTGGGCAGCGGCGCCTGGATGAAGGGTTCGTCGACCGCTTCGCCCACGAGCCGTGGACGTCCAACGGTTACCTCCTCCGTGGCATTGCCCGAAGCGACCAGATGAAGCCTGGCCAGCACCCTCAGCGGCGACTGCCGCCAGACGGAGAGGAGTTGCCCCGCCTCCGCTGTCAATCGCAGCGCCGCCCCCACCATGCGGGCCTCGGGGTCACCACTGAAATCAGTACGCCTGCGCACCTCCTCCAAGGCCCAGTCAGCCCCAGCCAGCGCGGCGGAACCACGCGCTCCGCGCAGCGCGGCCTCGGAGGTCACCTCGTTGCTACGACGCCGCATGACACGGTGCCCATAGACACGATCGACAGCCTTGCGCATGGCCTCGACGGCCTCCGGGACACCGGTCAGGGACGCCAGAGCAACCAATGGGTCGCTCCCTGACGGCACCGAAGCATCGGCCCCCGCTCCACGCGGAACCTTCCCACTCGGGGTCGCTCCCCCTCGGGGCGAGGGAGGCGGCAGGGAGGCCCCGGACTCAGAGGAGGCTCCGCCGTCCGCACCAGAGATGTCCTGGCCAACGTGCCGTTCCCCTGCTCCGGGCTCCCCTGACGGGGCACTGGATCCGATGCCGTCTCTGACGTCGGCACGGACCGAAGTCGGCGGAGTGACGGCAGCCGCAGAAGAAGAGGGTGCGGCGGTGCGGGGCTGTGCATCCGACGGAACGGACCCTGCCGATGCAGCGGACGAAGCGTGCGTGCTCATAGCCAGCGAGGCTACGCGCCCTCGGCGCGCACCCCACCTTGGAGTGGTCTTCTTCACGCTGCATGACAGCGGGGCGACATAGAGCTACTACCCTAGGTGAACATGAAGATCGCTTTCGTAGGGAAGGGCGGCAGCGGGAAGACCACGCTGTCCTCGCTCTTCATCCGTCATCTGGCCGCCAATGAAGCTGCGGTCATCGCGGTGGACGCCGACATCAACCAGCACCTCGGAGCAGCGCTCGGGCTCGATGAGACGCAGGCGGCTGAACTGCCGGCCATGGGCGCCCACCTCCCGTTGATCAAGGAGTACCTGCGCGGTTCCAATCCCCGTATCGCCTCGCCCGACAGCATGATCAAGACGACCCCTCCGGGCGAGGGTTCGCAGTTGCTGAGGGTCGACGAGGACAATCCCATCTACGACGCGTGCGCACGCACCGTCCGGCTGGACGACGGTGACATCCGGCTGATGGCCACCGGCCCCTTCACCGAGTCCGACCTGGGTGTGGCCTGCTACCACTCCAAGGTGGGGGCGGTGGAGTTGTGCCTCAACCATCTCGTCGACGGGCTCGATGAGTATGTGGTCGTGGACATGACCGCAGGATCGGACTCCTTCGCCTCCGGGATGTTCACCCGCTTCGACATGACGTTCCTGGTCGCCGAGCCCACCCGCAAGGGCGTGTCGGTCTACCGTCAGTACAAGGAGTACGCACGGGACTTCGGCGTATCGCTCAAGGTCGTCGGCAACAAGGTCCAGGGGCAGGACGACGTGGACTTCCTCCGCGAGGAGGTAGGTGACGACCTTCTGATCACCGTGGGCCACTCCGATTGGGTACGGGCGATGGAGAAGGGTCGACCGCGCCCCTTCGAACTACTGGAAGCGGACAATCGCATGTCGCTCCAGGCCCTTCAGAACGCTGCCGACGACTCGTACGACCAGCGTGACTGGGAGCGGTACACGCGCCAGATGGTCCACTTCCATCTCAGGAACGCGGAGAGTTGGGGGAATGCCAAGACGGGGGTCGACCTGGCGGCCCAGGTCGACCCCGCCTTCGTACTGAGGGAGCGAGTAGCGGAGGTCGGCGCTCCACTACCGGCCTGATCTCGGGCCCCACGCTTGGGCGGGAGCCGCTCGATCAGTCCTTTTCCGCCGGCTTGCCCGCCGGAACCACCGGCGCGGCGGGCTTGGCGGGTTCTGCGGGAGCAGCGGGCTTGACCGGTTTGGCCTTCTCACGGCCGGACTTCGCAGGCTGGGCGGCAGTGAGGTACGTCGCCCAGCCACCCTTGGGCTCCTCCCCCACCTTCAGGGTCCTCAGTTTCGCCAGGACCGCGGGGTCCTGAGCGTCGAGCCAGTCCGCAAGCTGCTTGAAGGACACACACTTGACGTCCTTCTGCACACAGACCGTGGCAATCGTCTCCTCGATGGCGCGCATATAGGTGCCGCCGTTCCAGGACTCGAAGTGATTGCCGATGATCAACGGCGCCCGGTTGCCCTCGTACGCACGATCGAACGCCTGCACGAGGCCGTCGCGCATCTGGTTGCCCCAGTAGGTATGGGAGGCCGGGTCGCCCTTGACCGTCCCCGACTGGTTGACCATGAAGTTGTAGTCCATGGACAGGGTCTCGAAGTCCCGACCGGGCACCGGCACCAGCTGGAGGGAGAGGTCCCAGACGTTGAGTTCCTTCTCGGGCCAGATCTGGTCATTGACCCCACTGGTGTCATAGCGGAGGCCGAGTTCGCTGGCGGCGCGAACGAAGTTCTTCTGACCCTCAAGGCATGGCGTGCGCGCCCCGACCATTTCCTTCTCGTAGTCGAAGGGCAGGGGCTGTTCCGCAGTGAGGCCGGAGTTGGTCTTCCAGTTCTTCACAAAGGACTTGGCCTGGCTGATCTCGCTCTTCCATTCGTCGACCGACCAGGTCCCCACCCCGCCGTCCGCACCGCAGAAGTGGCCGTTGAAGTGGGTGCCCACCTCGTTGCCCTCCAGCCAGGCACCGCGCAACTCCCGCACGGTGTCCCGAATGCCCTCGGCGTCATTGAATCCGATGTCCGACCGACCTGCGGAGTGCTGGGGCGGAAGGTAGAGGCTCGACTTCGCCTCGGGCAACAGATAAACACCGCTGAGGAAGTACGTCATGGTCGCGTTGTACTTCTTGCCGACCTTGCGGAAGTGGGAGAAGAGTTTCTGACTGTCCTCGCCGGCCCCGTCCCAGGAGAACACGACGAACTGGGGTGGCTTCTCACCCGCCTTGAGACGTTCCGGTTTGAGTTGGGCCGGCTGAACTCCCGTGTACGCAGTCGAGCCGTCGCCGATGAGACGTGGCGCGAGCTTGGGCGCTGCGGCCTTCTTCGCACCTGGCGCGCCTTCTTGCTGGGCGTCCTTCCCGACGACCGAGCAGCCCGCGACCCCGGCGACCAGCGCCGTGACGGCGGCGCCGACGGCAACCCTTTGTACGGCGGATTTCATCCGCTCACCTCATTTCATATGACTTTGTGTTTTTCCGACCGGTATCGATGGCCGACAAAGTCGCACTGGGTGAGCGAAGGAAGGTCTGCGACGGGCCGCATTAAGCGCACTAATCACTGAAACGGGTGAACCATTGCCCTATTTGCGCAGGAAATCATGCCTCAGTCTTTACTCTGCATTACGATCAATTTACTGAAAGTTGAGCCTCCCGCCGCTTTACGCCGTGACCCACGGCCGCGTCCCCACATTCCGCGACCGCGCTGCCCCGGAGGAGACGGGAACCATGTCCGCCTGCGTCCCCACCCGCACCGACGAACCACCTCGTGAGCCCAGCAAGGCCCAGCGAACTCGCCGAGGCCGCTCCCACGAGCCACCAACGGGTCCGACCCGCTTCCGCATCAGCGGCGCGGACCTGTCCGCATCGATCGCCGTGTTCCTCATCGCGCTGCCCCTCTCCTTGGGCATCGCGCTGGCAACCGGAGCACCACTGCAAGCGGGACTCGTCGCCGCAGCAGTCGGCGGCATCGTCGTAGGCCGCTTCGGCGGCGCCCCGCTCCAGGTCAGCGGACCGGCCGCAGGACTGACGGTGGTCACCGCCGACCTGATCCAGCAGTACGGCTGGCGGGTCACCTGCGCCATCACGGTGCTCGCCGGCTTCGCGCAACTGGGCCTCGCCGCCCTTCGGGTTGCCCGTTCCGCCCTCGCCGTCAGCCCTGCGATCGTCCATGGAATGCTCGCCGGCATCGGCGTCACCATCGCCCTGGCGCAACTCCACATCGTCCTCGGCGGCACACCGCAGAGTTCGGCGATCGCCAACGTCCGCGCGCTGCCCGCCCAACTCGCGGCGCTACAGCCGGCAGCAATCACCGTCAGCGCCCTGACCGTCGCGGTACTGCTGGCCTGGCCGCGGATTCCGGGCGCAGCAGGCCGGATCGTCCGCAAGATCCCGGGCGCGCTCGCCGCGGTGGCCGCCGCAACCACGCTCGCCGTCCTAGCCGGGCTGCATCTCCCCCGTGTCGATCTGCCGTCGTGGAGCAGTCATGCACTGCCCGGGATGCCGCAGGGACCGGCGCTCGGCCTTCTCGCTGCCGTGCTGACCATCACCCTGGTGGGCAGTGTGGAGTCGCTTCTGTCGGCCGTGGCAGTCGACAAATTGATCGGTGGTCGCAAAGACCAGGACGTCCGCATCCCCCGCGCAGATCTGGATCGCGAGTTGGCCGGGCAGGGTGCCGCCAATGTGGTCTCCGGCGCGCTGGGAGGGTTGCCCATCACCGGCGTGGCCGTGCGCAGTTCGGCCAATGTGTCGGCGGGCGCCGTCAGTCGAAACTCCACGATGCTGCACGGGTTGTGGATCGTGTTGGCCGCGGTGCTGCTGGTTCCTGTGCTCGATCTGATCCCGCTGGCGGCGCTCGCGGCGCTGGTGATGGTCGTGGGTGTGCAGATGGTCAACATCACCCATATGCGGACCGTGCGACGCAATCGCGAAGTCCTGGTCTATGCGGTGACCTTGGCCTCGGTCGTGCTCACCGGGGTACTGGAGGGAGTGATCATCGGCGTCGCCGTGGCCGTCGCGGTCGCGCTGCACCGGTTGACCCGGACCAGGATCACGGAGGAGGAGCACGACGGCGTCCATCGGGTCCAGGTGCGTGGACAGTTGACGTTCCTCGCCGTTCCCCGATTGACCAGGGCGCTCAGCCTAGTACCCGTGGGCGCCCAGTGCGTCGTCGAGTTGGACGGGTCCTTCATGGACCACGCCGCCTACGAGGCCCTGCACGACTGGCAGTCCTCCCATGTGGGACAGGGCGGCACGGTGGAGTTCACTGGTCGGGCCGGGGGTCGCATCAGTGAACCCGCGTCGGAGACCCATGGCTGTTGTCGCCCGTGGACTCCCTGGCGCAACCACCACTGCGAAGCCCGGGTGCAGGGTCCCACCACCCATCAACTCGCTGACGGGCTCAGCTCCTTCCAGCGCGACACGGCCCCACTGGTGCGGGACGAGTTGGCGCGACTGGAGCGGGAGGGCCAGCGGCCGTCGCAGCTCTTTCTCACCTGTTCCGACTCCCGGCTGGTCACCAGCATGATCACAGCCAGTGGCCCGGGCGATCTCTTCACCGTGCGCAACATGGGCAATCTGGTCCCCCTGCCCGGTGCGAAGAACGGCGACGACTCGGTGGCCGCAGCCATCGAGTACGCGGTGGACGTGTTGCGGGTCGGTTCCATCACCGTCTGTGGCCACTCCGGTTGCGGCGCCATGGAGGCGCTGCTGACCACTCCTCCCGGAGGCACACAGACCCCTTGGAAGCGATGGTTGAGGCATGGCCGGCCGAGCCTGGAGCGGATGAGAAGCCGACACCGTTCCTGGGCACGGATCTCCGGCAGGCTGCCGACCGACGCCCTGGAGCAGTTGTGCCTGACCAATGTGGTCCAGCAACTGGATCATCTACGGGCGCATGAATCGGTCGCACGCAGACTCGCTGAGGGCGCGTTGGAACTCCACGGAATGTACTTCCACGGCGGCGAGGCCCAGGCGTATCTGTTGGCCAAGAGTGACGATCACAACTTTGACGCGGTGTTCACCCGGGTTGCACCGGCATCGTCGGCCCTGGTCAAGGCACATGTCTGAGCTGGTGGCAGGCCGCGGCTGAACCAGCGCGGGCTGCATATGCTCCCCCCTAGTGACACGAAGTCGCTAGGGGCGGCGCAGCCTGACCGAGAGGAAGCTCGGCTGGCTGTGCGTTTTGTCGTACCGGCGCGGATCAACCCGGCGAGCCTCCTCCTCGGCCCGAGGCTCCAGGAGGCGTTCCAGCACGAACCCTGCACCGAGCAGTTCTCCGAGGAACTTCTCCAGGGTCATCCGCCAGTAGTTCAGGGCGAATCCGTCGCCGAAAGGCAGCTCGGCTTGCTCATCCGCGAAGTAGGAACCGCCGAAGTAGGTCCAATCGCCGGTGGGGTGGGTCGTCGAGACAAGCAGGGCCCCGCCCGGCCGCAGCACACGCCGGATCTCGGCGAGCAGTTGTTCACGGGCGGTTATGTGGTGGTAGACGAGGGCCATCACCACCAGGTCGAACGACTGGTCGGCCAAGAAGGTGAGCAGCTCTTCCAGATCATGGTGGTGCAGGACGGCCCCGGCTCCGATGCGGTCCTGCGCGGCACGCAGCAGGCTTTCGCTCCCGTCGACGCCGACGACCGTCGCGGCACCTCGCTGCAGCAGATCCGCGGCGTAGTGGCCGGCCCCGCACCCGAGGTCCAGAACGGACAGCCCATCCACATCACCGGCGAGCCCCAGCATGGCGGGCCGATCGGTGTGCGCGTTGTAGGCACTGTTCGTGGCCTGGGCGGCGAACTGCTTCCCCATCTCACCGTGGTACGCGGTCTCGGCTTTCATACGTTCATCCTCACTGCTGCCGCCGCAGTCCGAAAACGGAGCGAGACACCCACCGGAGCGGGGGTCGGGGCCCGAACGCCCCCGCCTCATCGATGCACCGGCCCCGAGTGGGTTCGATCGGTCCGGGTCGGAACCGAGCACGCAGCAGAACATGCAGAGGGCTCGAAGTGGGCTCACAGGGTGCTCGCACTGGGCAAGCCCTCGGGCCAGAACCGCAGCCCTCACCCATCCGTGGATGAGCGGGATCAGACGCTTGTCCGAACCTGAAGCTCCCCCACAGCGACTCCCGGCCATTCGTAGGAGAATCAGCCATCGAGAGCCGAAGATGAACCACCCCGGGGCAGCATCCGTGCAACCGTACGGCCCCTCCTTCCCGCCGCCCGGGAAGGAGGGGCCGTCTCATAGCATCAACCAAGACTCAAAAGGTCTAAACCAATTTCTGGAAGGCTCTTGTCACCCGACCCCCTGGGCTGGTGAGCTATGGGCTCGGACACATACGCACAGAGGACGCCCTGGGAAAGGGAGATGTCGTGAGCAACGAAAGCCTGGCAAATCTTCTCAAAGAAGAGCGGCGGTTCGCGCCGCCGGCCGAGCTGGCCGCGAACGCCAATGTGACAGCGGAGGCGTACGAGCAGGCCGAGGCTGACAGGCTTGGCTTCTGGGCCGAGCAGGCACGGAGGCTCACGTGGGCCACCGAGCCGACCGAGACCCTCGACTGGAGCAACCCGCCCTTCGCCAAGTGGTTCGCGGACGGCAAACTCAACGTCGCCTACAACTGCGTGGACCGCCATGTCGAGGCCGGAAACGGCGACCGGGTGGCGATCCACTTCGAGGGCGAGCCCGGAGACAGCCGCGCCGTCACCTACGCCGAGCTGAAGGACGAGGTCTCGCGGGCCGCGAACGCCCTGACCGAGCTGGGTGTGCAGAAGGGCGACCGCGTCGCCATCTATCTGCCGATGATTCCCGAGGCCGCGGTGGCGATGCTGGCCTGCGCCCGAATCGGCGCCGCCCATTCGGTGGTCTTCGGTGGCTTCTCCGCCGATGCCGTCGCCTCCCGCATCCTGGACGCCGACGCCAAGCTGGTCATCACCGCCGACGGCGGCTACCGCCGTGGCAAGCCGATGGCGCTGAAGCCCGCCATCGACGACGCCGTCGCCAAGTGCCCCCAGGTCGAGAACGTACTGGTGGTCCGTCGCACGGGCCAGGACACGGCCGTCACCGAAGGCCGCGACGTGTGGTGGCACGACATCGTCGACCGCCAGTCCGCGGAGCACACCCCCGAGGCGTTCGACGCGGAGCACCCGCTCTTCATCCTGTACACGTCCGGCACCACCGGGAAGCCCAAGGGCATCCTGCACACCTCCGGCGGCTACCTCACCCAGGCCGCCTACACCCACCACGCCGTCTTCGACCTCAAGCCGGAGTCGGACGTCTACTGGTGTACCGCCGACATCGGCTGGGTCACCGGGCACTCGTACATCGTGTACGGCCCGCTGGCCAACGGCGCGACGCAGGTCATGTACGAGGGCACGCCGGACACCCCGCACCAGGGCCGGTTCTGGGAGGTCATCCAGAAGTACGGGGTCACGATCCTCTACACCGCGCCCACCGCGATCCGCACGTTCATGAAGTGGGGAGACGACATCCCCGCGAAGTTCGACCTCTCCAGCCTGCGCATCCTCGGCTCGGTCGGTGAGCCGATCAACCCCGAGGCATGGATCTGGTACCGGGAGCACATCGGCGGCGGCAGCACCCCCATCGTCGACACCTGGTGGCAGACGGAGACCGGCGCGATGATGATCTCGCCGCTGCCCGGCGTCACCGAGACGAAGCCGGGATCCGCCCAGCGGGCCCTGCCGGGAATCGCGGCGACCGTCGTCGACGACGAGGCCAACGAGGTCCCGAACGGTGGTGGCGGCTATCTGGTCCTCACCGAGCCGTGGCCGTCGATGCTGCGCACGATCTGGGGCGACGACCAGCGGTTCATCGACACCTACTGGTCCCGCTTCGAGGGCAAGTACTTCGCCGGGGACGGCGCCAAGAAGGACGACGACGGCGACATCTGGCTGCTCGGCCGGGTCGATGACGTCATGTTGGTCTCCGGTCACAACATCTCCACGACCGAGGTCGAGTCCGCGCTGGTCTCCCACCCCAAGGTCGCCGAGGCGGCCGTCGTCGGCGCGAACGACGAGACGACCGGACAGGCCATCGTCGCGTTCGTCATCCTGCGGGGCACGGCGACCGAGGACGAGAACCTGGTGGCTGACCTGCGCAATCACGTCGGCAAGACCCTCGGCCCGATCGCCAAGCCCAAGCGTGTCCTGCCGGTGGCGGAGCTGCCCAAGACACGTTCCGGAAAGATCATGCGGCGACTGCTGCGGGATGTCGCCGAGAACCGTCAGATGGGCGATGTGACGACGCTGACGGACTCGTCGGTGATGGATCTGATCCAGTCCCGTCTGCCGAGCGCGCCTTCCGAGGACTGACGCTCCCCCGGGGCGACGCCGCTTGGACGGTCGCCTCGGGAGACAGACCACGGGCACCCCGCAGCTCCGGCGCGGGGTGCCCGTGGTCTGTGCGGGCCCCTGCTCCTCACCCTCCGAACGCCACTCCAGGTGCCCAGAAAGTCTGCTATGCCCCTAAAGTAAGATCACAAAGATGATCGCCGGATACCCACGAGCGTCTCCTTAGGTTTATGGTGAGCCGCGCGTTAAGAGCGCGACAATGTGAACCTAGGTGCGCCGGGAAGTCTGGTCGGCAGGTGCTTTGCCCTGCCCGACCTACCGGAGGTACACCCGTCATGACTTCGCCGAGCCCCCGCAAGTTCCTTGGCCGGATGTCGTTGCCGGAGCGCACTTTCGTAGCGAACGCCCTGCGCACCGAAACCGTCGGCGGAGTCCTGCTCCTCATCGCCGCCATCGTGGCCCTGATCTGGGCCAACACTCCCCTGTCGAGCAGCTATGAGTCCCTCAGTTCGTTCCACATAGGCCCTGAGTCGCTCGGCCTGGACCTTTCGATACAGCACTGGGCGGCCGACGGTCTGCTCGCCATCTTCTTCTTCGTGGCCGGCATCGAACTCAAGCGCGAACTGGTCGCGGGTGAACTGCGCGACCCCAAAGCCGCCGCCCTTCCCGTGATCGCCGCGCTCAGCGGCATGGCCGTTCCCGCACTGGTCTATCTCGCGGTCAACACGATCGGAGGCGGCTCAACCGACGGATGGGCCGTTCCCACCGCCACGGACATCGCCTTCGCCCTCGCCGTACTCGCCGTTCTCGGTGCCTCCCTCCCGTCCGCTCTGCGCGCGTTCCTGCTGACCCTCGCCGTGGTGGACGACCTCTTCGCCATCCTGATCATCGCCGTCTTCTTCACCAGCGATCTGAACTTCGCCGCACTCGGCGGCGCCTTCGCCGGACTCGTCCTCTTCTGGATTCTCCTCCGCAAGGAAGTGCACGGCTGGTACGTGTACGTCCCACTGGCCCTGGTCATCTGGGGCCTGATGTACAACAGCGGCGTCCACGCCACCATCGCGGGCGTCGCCATGGGCCTGATGCTGCGCTGCTCCCGCCGGGAGGGTGAGGACCACTCCCCCGGCGAGCACATCGAACATCTGGTGCGTCCCTTGTCGGCAGGGCTCGCCGTACCGCTCTTCGCCCTGTTCTCGGCCGGCGTCAGTGTCTCCGGGGGCGTACTCGGCGACGTCTTCACCAAGCCCGAAACGCTCGGAGTGGTCCTCGGCCTGGTGGTCGGCAAGGCATTCGGCATCTTCGGCGGCACCTGGCTCGCAGCCCGCTTCACCCGAGCGGAACTCAACGAGGATCTGGCCTGGCCGGATGTCTTCGCCGTCGCCACCCTGGCCGGTATCGGCTTCACCGTGTCCCTGTTGATCGGCGAACTGGCCTTCGCCGGCGATGCGGGGCTCACCGATCAGGTGAAGGCTGCCGTTCTGATGGGCTCACTGATTGCTGCCGTACTCGCCGGTGTTCTTCTCAAATTGCGGGTACGCAAGTACCGGGCGCTCATCGCGGACGAGGAACGCGACGACGACCAGGATGGCATTCCCGACATCTACGAACAGGACGACCCGGCGTACCACCTCCGCATGGCGGAGATCTACGAGAAGAGGGCCGCGGAGCACCGTCGGCTGGCAGGCGTCTCAGCCGGCGGCGGACAGGAAGCCTCGGGGGCGTCGCGCGAAGACCGTGAGCGTCCGGCATGATCTGATAACGGACCCCGGACAATTCAGAAGCGTCCCGGTCTCCAGGACACTCCAGGAGCGCCCGGACACCGCAGCAGAGCCAGGAAAGAGGGAGTAGCGATGAGCGACCCCGGCACCAGTGCAGAGCGGAGCCTCGGGCAGTTGGTCGCGTCGGCGACCGCCGAGATGTCGGCACTTGTGCACGATGAGATCGCCCTGGCGAAGGCGGAGCTCCGACAGGACGTCAAGCGCGGCGTCACGGGCGGAGCAGCCTTGATCGTCGCAGGGGTGTTCGTGCTCTTCTCGCTACCCGTGCTCAGCTTTGCCGCGGCGTACGGAATCCACAATCTGGGGCTCGGTCTCGCCTGGTCGTTCCTGATCGTTGGTGTGGCGTTCCTGCTGCTGGCCGGCGGACTGGCGCTGTTGGCGGTCGCCAAGTTCAAGAAGGTCAAGCCGCCGGAGAAGTCGATCGCCTCCGCCAAGGAGACCGCAGCGGTGCTCCAGGGCGTGAAGCCGCACCCGCGTGCGCCGCAGGAGGTCGTCCTGGTGAAGGTGTCGGGCGCGGAAGTCGGTGCGACGGCCCGCTGACCGGCGCTCCCGCATCACGCGTTCGCCGCTGAGGCCCCTTGGGCCACTCGGATCAGATGTGTGGACTGTCGGGTCCTCCTCCCGTTCACCAGGGCTCGCCCCGGCGCTCCCGGGCGGACAGGCATGGCAAACACGACATGCTTGGGTATGGCACGCTCGTCTGCATGACCGCCCCTGACACCGGTAGTGGAAGTCCCGTTCGCATCGACGGTCCCTGGACCCATCGCGACGTGGCGGCCAACGGCGCGCGTTTCCACATCGCCGAAATGGGCGACGGGCCGCTGGTTCTGCTCCTCCATGGCTTTCCGCAGTTCTGGTGGACCTGGCGGCACCAGTTGACCGCGCTCGCCGACGCCGGCTACCGGGCAGTGGCCATGGACCTGCGGGGTGTGGGAGGAAGCGACCGTACGCCCAGGGGGTATGACCCGGCGAACCTCGCCCTCGACATCACGGGGGTGGTGCGCTCGCTGGGCGAGCCGGACGCGGCGCTGGTGGGGCACGATCTCGGTGGCTATCTGGCGTGGACGGCGGCGGTGATGCGGCCGAAGCTGGTGCGCCGGCTCGCGGTCTCCTCCATGCCGCATCCTCGACGTTGGCGGTCGGCGATGCTCTCGGACTTCTCGCAGAGCAGGGCCGGTTCGTACATCTGGGGCTTCCAACGCCCTTGGCTGCCGGAACGTCAACTCGTCGCGGACGATGCGACCCTGGTGGGAGAGCTGATCGAGAGCTGGTCAGGGCCCAAACCGCCCGATGAGCAGACGCTGCACACCTACCGACGGGCGATGAGCATCCCGTCGACGGCGCATTGTTCGATCGAGCCGTACCGCTGGATGGTGCGGTCGATGGCCCGCCCGGACGGCATCCAGTTCAATCGTCGGATGAAGCGGCCGGTTCGGGTGCCCACCCTCCATCTGCACGGTTCTCTGGACCCGGCCATGCGCACGCGAAGCGCCGCCGGGTCGGGGGAGTACGTGGAAGCCCCCTACCGCTGGCGGCTGTTCGACGGGCTCGGGCACTTCCCGCACGAGGAGGATCCGGTGGCCTTCTCGTCGGAGCTGATCAATTGGCTCAAGGATCCCGAACCGGACCGGTAACGGGCGCGGGAGCGGGAGCAGTCGCGGAGCTCTGCCGAGTTGGCGACGGTTGCCGAAGGTGGTCCAACTGACGATTCGTCGCCGGGTCGGTTCTCTGCCGAGGCGCCCCGACCGCAACAGAGAACAGGCGAGGGAACACGCATCCGACGAACAGCCACTTGCCTGGCGCATAGGCCAATTGGCTGCCCTCAGTACGGTTACCGACCTTGGGCCACGGGCACAGGTCCCGGTATGGGTTGGACGTACGACTACGGTGACGCCGCACGCAACCGTCGCTCGGCCAATGGTCCGAGCACCCACAGCAGTGATGGCCCGCAAGGTCAGGGGCCTGAGCACTCTGCACAGGGCATGGGCATTCCACTAATTCTGAGGCGGCGCGCGCGCTGGGTCTCAGCTCGCCTTCGGCATTCGCGCGGCTAGGACCTGCCGGGCGAGATCCAGCCATCTGCGGCGCCCTCGCCGTCGAGCGGACTCGCCTTGTAGTGACCGCCGTCGATCAAGTGCCGGGCGTCTGCCGCTGACGGAGTGGACAAGGCCAGGTGCGCTGCTTCGGGCTGCGCACGGCACTTGCCCCATCCCGGCAGCCGGCTCGTCCCGGCACGCCTTGTCGCGCTTCGCCGCGCTTCGTCACGCCGGGAACTCCACACGCCCCCGTGGGCTCAGCGCGAGGAGGAGGCCACGGCCAGGCAGCTCGGGCGTGCGACTCGGTCGGTCAGCGCTGCACTGCCCGCACACCGTCGGCTCGCACACCACCGATCCGCGCCCGGCCATCGGTCTGTACAACCGCCGACCGCCCCTCGGGGCCTGGCCGTCCGACGTCCAGCAGCAACGCCGCAGCGCTAAGGGGAGAGCCCACCCTCCCCGTGCTCCCGTAGGGCCCTGGAGGCCCGGTCAGAGGGCTACAGCGCGCATCCCTGGCTGTCCACCTGCTGATTGGCCGAGAGCCCCGCGGAGATGTCCTCGGTGATCTCATCGACCGTCAGGGCATAGCCGGTCTTCGGATCGTCCAGTGAACGGGCGAAGATGACTCCGGCCACCTCACCGTCGGGGGTGAGCAGCGGACCGCCCGAGTTGCCCTGCCGAACCATCGTGTAGAGCGAGTAGACATCGCGCCGGACCGTGCCGCGGTGGTAGATGTCGGGCCCGTTGGCGTTGATGCGGCCCCTCACCCGTGCCGAGCGCACGTCGTACGCTCCGTTCTCGGGGAAGCCCGCCACGATCGCGCTGTCCCCGGTCTTGGCGTCGGGATCGGCGAATCGCAACGGCTTGGCCTTGAGGTCGGGGACGTCCAGTACGGCGATGTCCCGCTGCCAGTCGTACAGCACGACCTTTGCGTCGTAGCGACGGCCCTCGCCACCGATCTGGACGGTCGGCTCGTCGACACCCCCCACGACATGGGCGTTGGTCATGACCCGACGCTCGCCGAAGACGAACCCGGTTCCTTCGAGGACCTTGCTACAGCTCTGTGCCGTCCCCACGACCTTGACGATCGACTTCTTGGCACGCTCTGCGACCGGACTGCCCACCAGAGCGGGGTCGGGGGGCTCCACCTCGGTGATCGGCTCGTTGGAGAAGGGGCTGAAGACCTGCGGGAGTCCGTTCTGCGCGAGGACCGTGGTGAAGTCGGTGAAGAGGGTGGACGCCTGGTCGGGCATCACTCGGGAGACTCCCAGCAGCACCTTGGAGCTGCGGACCTCCTTGCCGAGCGTCGGCAGCGCGGTCCCCGCGAGCGCGGATCCGATCAGCCAGGCGACCAGGAGCATCGCGATGACGTTGACGAGCGCGCCACCGGTGGCGTCCAGGGCCCGGGCGGGGGTCCAGGTGATGTATCGGCGGAGCTTGTTGCCGAGGTGCGTGGTGAACGCCTGGCCGATCGAGGCACAGATGATGACGACCACAACGGCGACGACAGCGACGGTCGTGGACACCTCGGAGCCGTCGTCGGTCACCTCTGCCCAGAGCACGGGCAGCAGATAGACCGCGACCAGCCCACCGCCGAGAAAGCCGATCACCGAGAGGATGCCGACGACGAAGCCCTGCCGATAGCCGACGATCGCGAACCATACGGCCGCGACCAGCAGCAGGATGTCCAGCACATTCACCGTCATTTGCCTCGCAGATCCATCGCTTCAACGCCGGACCCCGGTCCGGTCGTCGCCGGTTTCGAGCCGGCAGGTTCGGAGGGTCAGCCTGTCATGGGTGCCAGTCAAGCGGGACCTGGCGTTCGCGGTCCCAAGGCCGTTCCCAGCCTGCGAAGTGCAGCAGTCGGTCGATCACCCCTGCGGTAAAGCCCCAGACCAGGGCCCCTTCCACGGTGAACGCCGGGCCGAGGTGACCGCTCGGATGGAGGGTCGTGACCCGGTTCGCCGGGTCCGTGAGATCTGCCACGGGCACGGTGAAGACGCGTGCCGTCTCTGCGGGATCGACCGCTCCGATCGGGCTGGGTGTGCGCCACCATCCCAGTACGGGCGTCACGACGAATCCGCTCACCGGAATGTAGAGCTTGGGAAGGACACCGAAGACCTGCACCCCCGTGGGGTCGAGCCCGGTCTCCTCCTCGGCTTCTCGAAGGGCGGCCCTGAGGGGTCCGGTGGTCGTCGGGTCGCCGTCCTCGGGATCCAGGGCGCCGCCCGGGAACGAGGGCTGGCCGGCGTGGGCGCGCAGAGTGCCGGACCGCTCCATCAACAGCAGCTCGGGGCCGGTTGCGCCCTCTCCGAAGAGAACCAGGACTGCGGACTGTCGTCCCCTGCCGTTCTTGGGCGGCAGGAATCGGCTCAGCTGCTCGGGCGCGACACCGCCCACGCTCTGTGCGACGGGGTGGAGCCAGGTCGGCAGGCCGTCGGCGGTGACGGCCACCTCGGGCCCACAGACGGTCTGGGGGTCCAGAGGCGTGCGGTCCGTGGGAGACACACGGTCCGCGGCGGTTCGATGTCTGGACGAGCTCGGCGCCCGGCGCGACCGATCATGCCCGGTCGTCTCATGGCCCTCGCGGGGTGCATGCCGCGGATCAGCGGGGTCACCTGCGCACGCCGCGGGACGAAGGGCGGGAGCAGCCTGCGCGGACCCGGCATGCGACCCGGCCCCGTCCGAGCTGTCAGCCGGGCCCCGGGGAGCCCTGCCCGGGGCCCCGGTCACCGCCCGGTCGTCCACATCGGCTGCGCCGGTACCGGCTGCCCTCGCCCGGAGTATCGGGGCGACGCTTTGCCCTGTCGGAAGCGTCCCCGAGCGCTCGCGTCCGGGCGGAGCAGCGACATCACCGGCCCCGGGCGGACGGGACGCAACGACATCGCCGGGAGCTGCCGCCCCGGGCAACACGGCCGTGCTCCCCGCCGCCGTCACCGCGGGACTGAACGGGACGCTGGCGCGAGGCGTCTCGTATGTCGTGTCGTGTGTGTCGTCTCCTGTGCGCATGGGCACCCCCTCGTTCACAACGCCCCACAGCGCAGGGATCGTTCCTTCATCCGGCCTCCCGCAACCCAGGGGCGGGCCGGCCGGGATAGTCCGCCGGAGGGTTGAGCCGCTGGCCCGGCTGCCCGCCCAACTCGTACTTCAGCAGCTTCTTCGCCTTCTCCGGGTCCATCTCGCCCTCGCCGTAGGAAGGGCAGAGATGCGTGATCGGGCAGGCGCCGCACGCCGGCTTGCGCGCGTGGCAGACCCGACGGCCGTGGAAGATGACTCGGTGCGAGAGCATCGTCCACTCAGACTTGGGGAAGATCGCGGCAATGTCCGCCTCGACCTTGACCGGGTCTTCGTGTTCGGTCCACTTCCACCGCCGCACCAAACGGCCGAAATGCGTGTCAACCGTGATGCCGGGCACCCCGAACGCATTGCCGAGAACCACGAACGCGGTCTTCCGTCCGACCCCGGGCAGGGTCACCAGATCCTCCAGCCGGCCGGGGACCTCGCCGCCGAAGTCATCCCGCAGCGCCGCGGAGAGGCCGAGTAGCGACCGAGCCTTGGCACGGAAGAATCCGGTGGGCCGAATGATCGCCTCCAGATCCTCTGGTGCCGCCTCGGCCATGTCGTCGGCGGTGGGGTACTTCGCGAACAGCGCGGGCGTGGTCTGGTTCACCCTGAGGTCGGTCGTCTGAGCGGAGAGGACCGTCGCGACGAGGAGTTCGAAGGGGTCGCGGAAGTCGAGCTCCGGATGGGCGTACGGATAGACCTCGGCCAGCTCGCGATTGATCCGGCGGGCGCGACGGACCATCGCCAACCGCGACTCAGGCTTCCGGGCCCCCGACCTTTTCGCGCTCTTTGCGGCTTTCGGAGCACCGGACGGCGCATGTTCGCCCACAGCGGAATCTTGCTTTTCGGCCACTCTTCCAGCCCCCTCGGCCTGCGCTCTCACCGGCAAATTGGACACTCGGCCACCCTACGGTCCACCACTGACATCCGCCCCGGTCACAGGTAATCAGGACCCAATCGGGCCCCTGCCGCACGAACAGACGCTCCAGTGCGTCAGACTTGTTGTGATTGATCGCACGAATATTTACTTGCCAGGGGTCTGCCGCAGCCACGCTGTCCCACGCGGTGTCCCCCGGACGGGCACCGTACGGTCCGGCATCATGGGGGCCACGGTCCCTGAGCAGGTCGACAAGGAGAGAACTCGTGGACGACGTTCTGCGGCGCGCCCCGCTCTTCGCGGCGCTCGATGACGAGCAGGCCGCGGAGCTCCGCGGCTCGATGAGTGAGGTGACGCTCGCCCGCGGCGACGCACTCTTCCACGAAGGCGACCCCGGTGACCGCCTTTACGTGGTCACCGAGGGCAAGGTGAAGCTCCATCGCACTTCCCCCGACGGGCGCGAGAACATGCTCGCCGTCCTCGGCCCGGGCGAGCTGATCGGCGAGCTTTCGCTGTTCGACCCCGGACCGCGCACCGCGACCGCGACGGCACTGACCGAGGTCAAGCTCCTCGGTCTGGGCCACGGCGACCTCCAGCCCTGGCTGAACGTACGACCCGAGGTGGCCACAGCGCTGCTGCGCGCCGTCGCCCGGCGACTGCGCAAGACCAACGACCAGATGTCGGACCTGGTCTTCTCCGATGTTCCTGGCCGCGTCGCCCGGGCGCTCCTCGATCTGTCGCGTCGCTTCGGCGTGCAGTCGGAGGAGGGGATCCACGTGGTCCACGACCTCACCCAGGAGGAGCTGGCCCAGTTGGTGGGCGCCTCCCGAGAGACCGTGAACAAGGCACTCGCGGACTTTGCGCAGCGTGGCTGGCTGCGGCTTGAGGCACGAGCCGTGATCCTGCTGGACGTGGAACGGCTCGCCAAGCGTTCTCGCTGATCAGGTAGGTGCGGACGCTGTCCGGCACCGCCTCGCGCCAACAGGAAGGGCCGCCCCGGGATTGCTCCCGGGGCGGCCCTTGCCGTATGGCTCGCGCTATCTGGCCGTCACTGCTTCTTGGTGCCGTCCACGATCAGGGGGTTGGCGCCACTGCCCCCACAGGGCACCGCGTACACCGGGTTCTTGGCTGCCGCCTCCTTGAAGGCGTCGATGCACTGGTTGATGAGGATCTTGTCGGTGAGCGAGTTGCTCAGGATCTTGTTCGCCCGGGCGATGCCCTCGGCCTCGATCCTGCGGCGCTCGGCCTCCGCCGTGGCCGTACGAGCCGCCTCGGTCGCCCGCTCGGTCGCCTGCTGCTGTTGGATCTTGCGGTCGATCTGACCCTGCAGTTGGTCGGACGGTTTCACATTGCGGAGGTTGACCGTGGTGACGGCGATGCCCCGGGGGGCCAGTCGCTCCCGAATCAGATCACCGATCTCACCGTTGATCTTCTCCCGAGCGGAGCTGTAGCCCTGTTCGCTGGTGTGGCGAGCGAAGACATTGCGGATGATCTCTCGGCTGTCGGGAAAGACCAACCGCTGCTGGATGGCGCCCTCACTGCCAGCGAGCCGGTAGAGCTCAACCGCCTTGGCCGGGGTCACCGCCCACTTGACCGTGACCTCCACGTACATCACACCGCCCTGGTTGGAGCGGACTTCGACGACGTCCTTGTCCGAGAGGCTGAGGTCCACGGGACGGGTGGAGAAGGTGGTGATATCGGTGAACGGTGACGTGATGTTCAAGCCCGAGGTCAGTGGCTTCCCCACCTTGCCGAAAGTGACCGGAACGCCGACCTCATAGGCACTGATGATGTGCACGCAGCTGGCCACGCCCGCGAACAGCCCGGCTATCAGCGCGCCCAGAGCGCCTAGCTTGAGCCCCCGTTGGTCGTTGCTCCGGCCGACGAAGAACAGTACGGCCGCAGCAATGAGCAGCAGTACGAAGAGAACGAACACTCCGGGTCCCCCCAAGGTCAAATGCGAGATATAAGCGGAGCGTAAAACACAGCCCATGGCTTCAGACGCTCGGGGGGCCAGGACAGTTCGGCCGTGGGCAGAGCGAATCTCCCGCCCTCGCACGGATCACTGCGCCGGGCGGTGCACAAGGCTCGCACCCGACCGTACGGACCTCGCACCCGGCCAGTACGGGCTAGATCAGCCCGTGCTCCCGCAGATACTCCAACTGCGCCAGGACGGACAGCTCCGCCGCAGGCCAGAGCGTTCTGTCCACGTCCGCGTAGACCCGCGCGACCACGTCCGACGACTCACGGTGGCCTTGCTCGACCGCAGTCTCCACCTGAGCCAGCCGATGGGCCCGATGGGCCAGGTAGTACTCGATGGCGCCCTGGGCGTCCTCCAGTACGGGCCCATGGCCCGGAAGCACCGTACTGACGCCGTCGTCGACGGTCAGCGAACGCAGTCGGCGCAACGAGTCCAGATAGTCGCCGAGCCGGCCGTCCGGGTGGGCGACGACCGTGGTGCCCCTGCCCAGCACAGTGTCCCCGGTCAGGACCGCGCCGTCGGCCGGTAGATGGAAACAGAGCGAGTCCGAGGTGTGGCCGGGCGTGGGAACGACCCTCAACTCCAGGCCACCGGTCCGGATCACATCGCCGGCGGCCAGACCTTCGTCGCCGAGTCTGAGTGCGGGGTCCAGGGCGCGGACGGGTGTCCGGGTCAGCTCGGCGAAGCGCCCCGCGCCCTCGGCGTGATCGGGGTGTCCATGGGTGAGCAGCGTCAGCGCGACCCGCTTGCCCGCCCGTTCGGCGGTGGCCATGACATTGCGCAGATGAACGTCATCGAGCGGTCCCGGGTCGATGACGACGGCCACATCGGCATCCGGTTCGAAGACGATCCAGGTGTTGGTGCCGTCGAGGGTCATGGCGGAGGGGTTGGGCGCCAGGACATTGATCGTACGAGCCGTGGCGGGCCCGGAAAGGGCGCCGCCGCGAGGTTGCCCGGGCAGGGCCGCGGCATCCGTCATCGCGGGCCCCCTATGGGGATGTTCTTGGTGAACTCCTCATGTC
Organism: Streptomyces sp. NBC_00690; assembly: GCF_036226685.1. Lineage (NCBI taxonomy): Bacteria > Bacillati > Actinomycetota > Actinomycetes > Kitasatosporales > Streptomycetaceae > Streptomyces > Streptomyces sp. NBC_00690. The sequence goes on along the minus strand of NZ_CP109009.1, from coordinate 4,825,501 downwards.
CCGGCCAGCTGAGGAGCAGTTCCCCGCCAACCATCCGGGCGGTCGCCAGTACGGGGGTGAGGTCCTGGTGTCGCGCTGCTGTGAGGGCGTCCGCTGCCGTGGCATGGGGAGCCAGCGCCCTCAGTGTGGCGATGGTGGGCGGCATCATCAGCAGTTCTCCACGGTCGTACTGGTCGGCCGCATCGGCCGGCCGGATCCACACCGTGCGGTCGGCCTCGGTGGACGCGTTCCGGGTGCGCTGGCCCGCCGGGAGCGCGGCGACGAAGAACCAGGTGTCGTAGCGGCGTGGTTCGAACTCGGGTGTGATCCACCGGGCCCAGCCACCGAGCAGGTCCGACCGCACCACCAATCCGCGGCGGTCCAGGAAGTCGGCGAAGGAGAGTTCACGAAGGACCAGGGCCTGCCGATCCGCTTCCCAGGTGTCGTCCGTCGTATCGCTGACCACCGTGTCCTCCGTGGTGCCTGCGAGAAGGACGCCCGCTTCCTCGAAGGTCTCCCGGACCGCTGCGCACACGATGGCCTGTGCCGATGCCTCGTCCACGCCGAGACAGGCGGCCCACTCGGCCAGGGAGGGGCCTGCCCAACCGATCGGACGGGAGTCCCGGTCGTCCACTCCGCCACCCGGGTAGGCGTAAGCGCCGCCGGCGAAGGCCATGGAGGCGCGCCGGCGAAGCATATGGACCATAGGACCGTCCACCGTGTCGCGCAGCAGCATCACGGTTGCTGCCCGGCGGGGCGCCGCAGGGGCGAGGTCGCCGCTGGCGAGGGCGCGAATCCGGTCCGGCCATTCCGGTGGGTACCACTGACCATTGGACATGGCCGGATGGTATGCGCTGACGCGTGGATGTTCGAGGGGTCACCCGGTCGCCCACAGGAGCACCGGGAGGTCTCAGCCGTCCCTTGCCTCAACCGGGGCCTACTGCCACCAGCACTGTGTACGGGACGGCACAACGGCCCTGCGTACGGGTCGGAGCAGGCGGCGGGGGCGAGGTTTCACGTGGAACATCGGCCCTGGGCCGCAGTGAGCGGTCCGGCCGGTGACCCGACCGGACCTCCCACACTCAGAACCTCATGCAACGGCGCCCTCAGGCCATCGGACGAGGCGTCCATCGAGGCCGAGGTGACCGGCCCACCGAGCCTAAAACCGGCTCTGGCTGCGGATCACACACCAGGCGGATCACACATCAGTGCGGCCTCAGCACAGCGCCACACTGTTCGAACTCCGCAGTCCGCCCTGAGGGCCTCACACCTGGGTGAGCTCCACCAGGATCTCGACCTCGACCGGTGCATCCAACGGCAGCACAGCAACGCCCACTGCACTGCGTGCGTGCACACCCTTGTCCCCGAGGACCTCGCCGAGGAGTTCGCTGGCGCCGTTGAGCACCGCAGGCTGACCGATGAAGTCAGCTGCCGACGCGACAAAGCCAGTGACCTTGACGACCCGCGCGATGCGATCCAGATCGCCGGTGACCGACTTCACCGCGGCCAGTGCGTTCAGCGCGCACGTGCGAGCCAGTTCCTTGGCCTCGTCAGGAGTGACCTCGGCCCCCACCTTGCCGGTGACGGGAAGCTTTCCCTCGACCATCGGGAGCTGGCCCGCGGTATAGACGTACGAGCCCGAGATCACGGCCGGCTGGTAGGTGGCCAACGGTGGCACCACCTCCGGCAGGGTCAGGCCCAGCTCCGCCAGCCTGGCTTCTACGGCGCCGCTCACGACGACTTCGCCCGCTTCAGATAGGCCACGAGCTGCTCGGGGTTCGGCCCGGGCACGACCTGGACGAGCTCCCAGCCGTCGTCGCCCCAGGTGTCCAGAATCTGCTTGGTCGCGTGCACGAGAAGAGGCACGGTGACGTATTCCCACTTGGTCATGGAGGCGACTGTAGCCGCAGAGCACAGTCTCTCCGCACCCGAGGAGCCCGCAGGGCTTCGATCTGCGGGACGGGATCAACGGCTGCGGTCCCGCATCGGGCGGAGCGCCCCAGGAGCCGAGGAACGCCCGCCCGAAGCACGGCCGGCAATGCCCACGTGACGCAGCCCGCACACCACCTCGTGCGTAGGTCGTGGTTCAACTGGTTAGGCTCGAATGCGTGAGCAGGTTCCAGGTGGTCAGTGGCAAGGGTGGCACCGGTAAGACCACGGTGGCCGCCGCCCTCGCGCTCGCCCTCGCAACCGAGGGAAAGCGAACTCTTCTCGTCGAGGTCGAGGGGAGGCAAGGCATCGCCCAACTGTTCGAGACGGAGGCGCTCCCCTATGAGGAGCGAAAGATCGCCGTCGCCTCCGGTGGCGGTGAGGTCTTCGCCCTGGCCATCGACGCGGAACGAGCGCTGCTCGACTACCTCCAGATGTTCTACAAGCTTGGCAGCGCAGGCCGGGCGCTCAAGAAGCTCGGCGCCATCGACTTCGCCACCACGATCGCGCCCGGAGTCCGAGACGTACTGCTCACCGGCAAGGCGTGCGAAGCCGTTCGCCGGCGGACCAAACAAGGCGCCTACGCCTACGACCACGTCATCATGGACGCGCCACCCACCGGCCGGATCACCCGGTTCCTCAATGTGAACGACGAGGTGGCGGGGCTGGCGAAATTCGGTCCCATATACAACCAGGCCCAGGCGGTGATGCGGGTCCTCAAGTCCCCCCAGACCGCGGTCCATCTGGTGACTCTCCTGGAGGAGATGCCGGTCCAGGAGACTGCGGACGGGGTGGCGGAGCTGCGCGCGGCCGATCTACCGGTCGGCAGTGTGATCGTGAACATGGTCCGTCCGCACCTCCTAGACGAGCAGGCGGTCAACAGTGCCGCGGGTGACCGCAGGTCCGAGATCGCCAGAACCCTCGTCGCGGCGGGCGTGAGCGGTGCCGACGAACTTGTCGCTCCGCTGTTGGAGCAGGCGGCCGATCACGCCCAGCGGGTCGGTCTGGAGCGGGACCAGCGTATGGCGCTGAGCCGGCTGGACCTGCCCACCCATGAACTCCCCCTGTTGAGCGAAGGCGTCGATCTCGCAGGGCTCTACCAACTGTCGAAGGAACTGCGGAAGCAAGGGACCGGCACATGACCTTGGACGCGTCGGCAACGCCTCTCGAAGTCGACCCGCTCATCGATGACCCCGCCACCCGCATCATCGTCTGCTGTGGCTCCGGAGGCGTCGGCAAGACGACCACCGCAGCGGCGCTCGGGGTACGGGCAGCTGAGCGCGGCCGTCGTGTCGTAGTGCTGACCATCGACCCGGCTCGACGACTGGCCCAGTCCCTGGGCATCGATTCCCTCGACAACACTCCGCGCCGGGTGAAGGGCATAGAGGGCAACGTCGATGGCTCGTCCGGTGAGCTCCACGCCATGATGCTCGACATGAAGCGGACCTTCGACGAGTTCGTCGAGGCGCACGCGGATGCCGAGCGAGCCCAGGCCATCTTGAACAACCCCTTCTACCAGTCACTCTCGGCCGGCTTCGCCGGTACGCAGGAGTACATGGCGATGGAGAAGCTGGGGCAGTTGCGCGCTCGGGACGAGTGGGACCTGATCATCGTCGACACGCCTCCGTCACGCAGTGCCCTGGACTTCCTCGACGCTCCCAAGCGACTGGGATCATTCCTCGACGGCACCTTCATCAAGCTGCTGGTGACCCCGGCGAAGATGGGTGGCCGGGCGGGGATGAAGTTCCTCAACGTCGGCATGACGATGATGACGGGCACCCTGGGAAAACTGCTGGGCGGTCAGCTGCTGCGGGACGTCCAGACGTTCGTATCGGCGATGGACACCATGTTCGGGGGCTTCCGCACCCGCGCCGATGCCACCTACCGCCTGCTTCAGGCCCCTGGTACGGCGTTCCTGGTCGTGGCCGCTCCGGAGCGGGACGCCCTGCGGGAGGCCGCGTACTTCGTGGAGCGCTTGGCGGAGGAGGAGATGCCGCTGGCCGGGCTGGTGCTGAACCGCGTACACGGAAGCCGAGCCGCCCAGTTCTCCGCCGAACGGGCCCTCGCAGCAGCGGAGATCCTCGCCTCGGGAATTACGTCAGAAAATATTGATGGTGAGGGCATTGTGGATCAGGGGGGCGGGAAGACTGGTGTTCGTGAGGCTTCGGGCGCCTCTCCCGAACCCCCGCCCGAAAGCCACACACCGGCGCACAACCCCGAGCAGGACAACACTCCCGAGCACACCGCGCATACCGCGCAGCCCATGGATGATGCCCACGTGCCCCAGAAGGTCGTATCCACCACAGCGGACCCCACTGCCGAGCAACTGACGGCCGGTCTGCTGCGTCTTCATGCGGAAAGGATGCAGGTACTCGCGCGTGAGCAGCGAACGCGCGACCGTTTCACCGCGCTGCACCCGGAAGTGGCAGTAGCCGAGGTCTCAGCTCTCCCTGGCGATGTCCACGACCTCGCGGGCCTGAGGGCCATCGGTGACCAACTGGCCGCCGCAGGAGACTCGATCGCCGGACAGTGAAGTCCTGGCGACTGCGCTGGATACTTCGGACCTGCGGTCAGCTCCCCCGCGACCGATACGGACCGAAGGGCTAGACAGTCGAAACGGCACCAGTGAGAGAGACCTGCTCGATGCCCATGGCGACCGTGCCCGGGACTGGCATCCGGCAATGATGCAAGGGGTGACCTCGCTAGCCCCTGACAGGGCGTCACCACGCTGGGCGGTTGAGTTGAAGGACCGGGACGCATCGCCCGGAGCCGGATGCTTCGCCGGCACGGCGTAAGAAGAGTGGCAGCATCACACATGGCAGCACGAAGCCGACATATGAGGCCCGCGGCCCGGTACAGAGCCCGGCAAATGAAGGGACTCGGCGAACAGGCTCCCGCAAGCCTGTCCTGCCCGTCCTATCCGTAGTACCTGTGGTGCCTCTGTTGTGTTCCGACACGGGTGGATTCCATGTCGACTGAATCGTGCGAGGTGGTGCACCCGCGGGGGATCTCCCCGCTGTGACTACCCCACAGCTGCGTACGTCTCGTAGGTCTCATCGTCATCGAGACCAACGGGCAGAATGCCCGCACTGCGCTCGTACTCCGTGCGCGCGGTCTCCAAGAGTCTGCGCCACGAGGTGACCGTGGGACGTCGGCGCAGAAGTGCACGCCGCTCCCTTTCGGTCATTCCGCCCCAGACACCGAATTCCACCCGGTTGTCGAGGGCGTCGGCCAGGCATTCGGTCCGCACCGGACATCCGGTGCACACCGCCTTGGCCCTGTTCTGCGCTGCTCCTTGAACGAACAGTTCATCCGGATCGGTAGTGCGGCAGGCTGCCTGCGCACTCCAGTCGGTTACCCAGCCCATCCCGGCGCCGTCCTCTCCCGAATCGAGGCTCCCCCACGGCGGCAGCGGCATATTCACCGCTGCCAGTTGAGGACGTTACGGAAGGCAGGCACAGCGCAACACCCCCTTCGGGCCCAATCTTGAATGGCCCGAACGGACTATGCGCACGGAACAGATCACTCGGGGGGGTGAGCAGAGGACATGCGTGAGGAACCCGGCAAACCGGGGCAGAAGAGCTGAGCCACAGCACGCACCAGAGGGCGCATAAGACGGATTGAATGCGAATTCGGACACGGACCCTGCGATTCCGCTTCGCTCTCCGCTGCCGCCCTTGTGACTAGGCGCTTTGCAACAGGCTCGCTGCGGAATCGGGGAATGCCTTGATACAAAACCGCACTGCTGTGACAGTTGAGAGCAGCTTAGGCCAAGGCCTATACGTATGTCCGGCGAATGAGAACGTAGGCTGCCTTCATGCCAAAAAAGCGCTCGGGCGGTGGTCTGACCGGGACCCAGCAAGCCGCCAAGTTCCTCGGTGTCAGCGTGCTCTCCGGAGCCGTGCTGGCAGGCATCGCCCTGCCGGCCTTCGGGGTACTGGGGCTCGCGGCCAAGGGAACGGTGAAGGGATTCGACGAGATCCCTGCCAACCTCAAGACCCCCCCGCTGAGTCAGCGCACCACCATCCTGGACTCCAAAGGCGGCCTGATCGCCACGGTGTACTCACGCGACCGCACGGTGGTGCCGCTCAAGGACATCTCGCCCCACATGCAGAAGGCGATCGTCGCGATCGAGGACTCGCGCTTCTACGAGCACGGGGCGATCGACCTCAAGGGCGTGCTGCGGGCGCTCAACAAGAACGCAACGAGCGGCGAGGTCGCTCAGGGCGCGTCGACCTTGACGCAGCAGTACGTGAAGAACGTCTTCGTCGAGGAAGCGGGGGACGACGCCGAGAAGTTCGCCGAGGCCACCCAACAGACCCTCGGCCGCAAGATCCAGGAGTTGAAGTACGCGATCCAGCTCGAGGAAGAGCTGGGTAAGAAGACGATCCTCAAGAACTACCTGAACATCACGTACTTCGGCCAGAAGTCCTACGGCGTCGAGGCAGCCTCCCAGCGCTTCTTCTCCAAGAAGGCGAAGGACCTGAATCTGGAACAGGCCGCGCTGCTCGCCGGTCTCGTCCAGTCGCCCAGCCGCTATGACCCGGTCAACGATGCGGAAGAGGCCACCAAGCGCCGCAACATCGTCCTCCAGCGGATGCTGGAGGTGGGTGACATCTCCCCCGAGGAAGCGGCACGGGCCAAGGCCACCCCGATCAAGCTCAACGTGAGCGAGCCGAAGAACGGCTGCATCACCGCGGTCAACGGAGCGGGCTTCTTCTGCGACTACGTGCGGAAGTCCTTCCTGTCCGACCAGGCTTTCGGCAAGACCCGTGACGACCGCCGGAAGGTCTGGGACCGCGGCGGGCTGACGATCAAGACCACTCTCGACCCGCAGGCGCAGAAGTCGACCCAGAAGTCGATCAAGAGGCACGTGTACAAGTCGGACAAGGTCGCCACCGCGGTGACGATCGTCCAGCCCGGTACCGGCAAGGTCCTCGCCATGGGTCAGTCCCGCCCGTACGGATACGGCAAGAACGAGACGGAGATCAACTACTCCGTCGACAAGAAGGCCGGCGGCTCGAACTACGGCTTCCCGGTCGGATCGACCTTCAAGCCGTTCGTGGCGGCGGCGGCCCTGGAGCAGGGCAGGCCCCCGACGCAGGTGTATCCGGCGCCGTACCAGATGCCGTACCCCGACTCGATCCCCATGTGCGACGGCGGGACCTGGCACAACTCGGCAAAGGAAGTCCTGGAGAACGAGAACGAGAAGGAGGTGGGGCCGTACGCGCTGAAGAAGGCGATGGAGATGTCGGTCAACACCTACTTCGTCCAGATGATCGAGGACATAGGGCTCTGCCCGGTCGTCGAGATGACCGACAAGCTGAGGGTGACCCAGGGCGACGGCACCAAACTGCCGGTCGCTCCCTCACCGCTGACGCTGGGCTCGACCGCGATCTCGCCGCTGACGATGGCCAGTGCCTACGCGACGTTCGCCAGTCGGGGGACGTACTGCAGCCCCACCGCCATCGAGTCGATCCGCACGGCGGACGGCCGAAGCCTCAAGGTGCCGCAGAGCACCTGCGAGAAGGTGCTGAACGAGCAGACCGCCGACACGATCAACACCCTGCTGGGCGGTGTGGTCGACTCCGGCACGGGCCAGCAGGCGGGTCTGTCGAGCCGCGACAACGCGGGCAAGACGGGTACGACGGACGAGCGCCGCAACGCGTGGTTCGTCGGCTACACGCCCAACCTGTCCGGGGCCGTCTGGGTGGGTAGCCCCACTCAGCAGGTGAAGATGATGAACATCACCATCGGCGACGTCTATCACTCCAAGGTCTTCGGCGGTCAGGTCCCGGGCCCCATCTGGCGGGACGCGATGAACGGCGCGCTGGAGGGCTGGGACGCACCCACCTTCAACAAGGTGTCGATCCCCGACGGTCCGGATCCGAGTAAGAAGCCGGACGAGGACGGCGAGGACAACGGCGGAGGCGACGGCAACGAAGGCCGGCCCGACGACGGCAAGCCGGGAGACGGCAGGCCGGGAGACAACGGCGGATCCGGCGGCGACGGTCAGCAGCCCTGGCCCGGTATCTCCCTTCCCTCGGACCAGACGGGGGGCGGCGACAACCGCGGCGGGGACAACGGCGGCGGCGACGGCGCAGGAGACTGACAAAAAGTGTTGAAGGGCCGAGGCATGGTGATGCCTCGGCCCTTCAGTACGTCCGATGTGTCTGGTGTCGGCCCTTCGACGGGTCGGGGGCCGGTCACCGGTCCACATCCGGAACTTTGCTGCGCATCACGAGGTTGCGAGGGCTCTCCCGCTGACCGGTCGATGCAGGGGCGGTGGTTGCCCCGCGGGGCAACCAACCACCCGTCCCGAACGAAAATGATCAGGTGCCGAGACCTGCCCACCCACCGCTCGGGCCACTGTTTCGACGACCCCGCGGTCAGCCCGCGAGGAGCCGCTTGACGGTGGCGGCCACCCGACCGCCCTCGGCCCGCCCGGCGACCTGCGGATTCACCTTCTTCATCACGGCACCCATGGCCCTGGGCCCCTCGGCACCGTCCGCCTTGGCCTCGTCCACGGCCCGGGCCACGATCTGCTGGAGCTCGTCATCCGTGAGCTGCTGCGGCAGGTACTCGCCCAACAGCTCACCCTCGGCCCGCTCGCGCTCGGCCTGCTCCGCCCGTCCACCGTTGGCAAAGGCTTCCGCGGCCTCCCTGCGCTTCTTCGCCTCGCGGGCAATCACCTTCTGCACCTCGTCGTCGGAGAGCTCGCGGGCACTCTTGCCCGACACCTCTTCGGTGGTGATGGCAGAGAGGGTCAGCCTCAAGGTGGAAGTGCGCAGTTCGTCGCGGGCCCTGATCGCTGCGATCAGGTCATCGTGGAGCTTGGACTTGAGCGTGGTCATACGGCTCAGTGTGGCAGGTGAGGATGCGGACGTGCCCGGTCATTTCGCGGAGGTCCGGCGTCCGCGCTCGCCTACGACAACGGTCCGGGACTCCCGCCCGAGCGGCACCCGCAAGGGCCGAGTGATCATTAACTCGACCCACCCCGTCACTTCGTACCCCCTTGTCTGCGACGATGGACATATGCGCGCACGCTTTGGAGTTCCCCTGGCAATCACGGCAGTCGGAGCGGCCGGCATCGCCTACGCGGCCGGCATCGAGGCCCGTTCCTTCCGCCTCCGACGGCTCACGGTCCCGGTCCTGCCCAAGGGAATGCGCCCTCTTCGGGTGCTCCAGGTATCGGACATCCACATGGTCAGCGGCCAGCGCAAGAAGCGTGCCTGGCTCCAGTCCCTCGCGGGCCTGCGGCCGGACTTCGTGGTGAACACCGGCGACAACCTCTCCGACCCGGAGGGAGTCCCGGAAACCCTAGACGCACTCGGCCCGCTCATGGAGTTCCCGGGCGTGTACGTCTTCGGCTCCAACGACTACTACGGGCCCACGCTCCGCAATCCCGCCCGGTACCTGTTCGAGAAGGCCCAGGGCAAGCACGGGCTGAACGGCAACGCGCCGGCCGTCGGCGTGGTCCACAACCCCTGGGAAGAACTGCGGGACGCGTTCGACGCCGCAGGCTGGGTGGGCCTGAGCAACACGCGGGGCAGGCTCAAGCTGGAGGGGTACGAGCTGGCGTTCACCGGCCTCGACGATCCCCACATCAAGCGCGACCGGTACGAGAAGGTCGCGGGTGGCCCCGAGAAGGACGCCGATCTCTCCCTGGCGATCGTGCACGCCCCCTACCTACGCGCACTGGACGCCTTCACCGCCGACGGCTACCCCCTGATCCTCGCCGGCCATACGCACGGCGGCCAGCTGTGCATCCCCTTCTACGGGGCGCTGGTGACCAACTGCGACCTGGACACGGACCGGGTCAAGGGCCTGTCGACCCACGAGGCAGCGGGGAACACCTCCTACCTCCATGTCTCCGCCGGCTGCGGAACGAGCCGCTACACACCGGTACGTTTCGCCTGCCCACCGGAGGTAACCCTGCTCACCCTGGTCGAAAAGACCTGACCCCGGCCCCACCCAAAAACCCAGCCGGGACACCCTGCGGACGACCCCGGGGCCGCGCAAACCGGATTTCGCCTGGGGGCGTGGGTGGGCTAAAGTAATCGATGTCGCCACGCGAGTGATGACATCGGGGTGTAGCGCAGCTTGGCAGCGCGCTTCGTTCGGGACGAAGAGGTCGTGGGTTCAAATCCCGCCACCCCGACAGCTAAACAGCAGATCAGGGCCGGTTTTCTTCACAGGAAACCGGCCCTGATCGCGTTTCTGGGGGCTGTTGGGTGTCAGTCGGGTGTGATCTTGGTCAGCGGTTGTCGCCTCGTCGGCGCGCTGCTGCGACAGCCCGGCACCGAGATCGGGCAGCACAGATTCAACCTGACCCCGACCTCGAGCACGGGATCATCGGAGGGTCCGACGACGCACGAGCAGCAGCCCTGTCCGAAGCGGTGCGGAAGTCGCTGGCCTGGTCCTCCGGGGCTGTAGGCGGCCCCCATCCTGCACGGTCCTTTGGGAGTCTCCCCGCTCCAGTCCGTGCCGGATGAGACGGAGAGGGCCGGCGAGTTCAAGGAGCCGTACGCAGTGCGGTCTGGGGAGTGGTCCAGCCATCCATCTGTTCGTGAACGACGACCTGGGCTCCGTGCCTAGTCGACGAGGCCATCGGCGAGCCAATGAACCGCTGACGCAAGCTCGACGAGAGTTCTCAGCTCATGGTGGGCCAGGGCATCGAATGCCGTCGCGCGCCTCCATGACCGTGTTGATCGGGCATCGTGGTTCTTCGCTACGGATGTCACCCCAGCCGAGTCGACGACACCATCAGCGCCCGGCAACTCCCAGTGAACCGAGTGGGTTTCGCGACTCATGATCGTTTGATGGAGAATGCGCAGCGGGCCCTCGCCCCGAGAGCTCCAGACGTCAGCCGAAGCACATCTCATGGGAAGCCAAGGGGAAGTTGAAGCCCATGCGCCTGGCCGCGAACGGGTCTTCTTCCTCTCTGGCGGCGAAACAGGGGATCCCAGGTCGATCGGCCCCGGCATCGAACCACCGCTCATGGAAGCGGCGGCCTCGCCGCCCCCGACCCCTTCTCCTGCGCCCTCCGGGAACGGGCCACCGTCGTTGCCCCTCTCACAGAGGTGGCCTCAACAGAAAGAGCGATCTCCCTTGAGTGACTCCTCCGCCCCCAGCTCCAACGCCATCGTCATCGGTGCGGGGGTGAGCGGTCTACTCGCCGCACATGTACTGGCCGACGTCGCCGACGTCACCCTCATCGAACGCGACACCCTCCCGAACGGCCCACACCCCCGCCGTGGCATCCCTCAAGCCCGCCACGCACACATGTTGTGGTCCGGCGGGGTCAAGGCCCTTGAGGAACTACTCCCCGGCATAGTCGACGACCTGACCGGCCAGGGTGCTCGCCTGGTGCCCATCATGACCGGCCTCGTGTCCAAGGCCCCGTCCGGGCAGTGGTTCCGACGCTTCAACGGCTCACACCACCACAACCTCGTATGCAGCCGGGACCTCCTGGATTCCGCGATCCGGGAGAGGGTGCTCCCCCACCCCAGGATCGCCCTCAGGAAAGACACCGCCGTCGACGAACTCACCGGGACCGCCGATCGCGTCGACGGAGTCCGAATACGCCACCACGCCACCGAAGCGGTCCTCAAGGCCGATCTCGTCGTCGACGCGACCGGCCGTGGGTCCCACGCTCCCGTCTGGCTCCAAACCCTGGGACTGCTTCCGGTGGCCGAACGGGTCGTCGACGCCGGTGTCACCTACGCCACCCGGATCTACCGCACCCCCGACGGCGCAGCCGATTTCCCCCTCGTCAACGTCCAGGCCAGCCCCGCCCAAGCACCCGGCCGCGGAGGAATCATCCTCCCCATCGAGAAGGGCCGCTGGCTCGTCACCCTCGCCGGCACCCGCGGTGGGGAACCCACCACCAGCGACGAGGACTTCGTCGCTTTCGCCCGCGGCCTCGACCACCCGATCATCGGCGACCTGATCGCCAAAGCCGAACCCCTCGGGGAGGTCACCACCTCACGCAGCACCGCCAATCGTCGCCGCTACTACGAAAAGGCCCGGCACTGGCCCGAAGGGTTCGCCGCCATCGGCGACAGCGTCGCCGGCTACAACCCGGTCTACGGGCACGGCCTCACCGTCGCCACACAGACCGCCGTCGCCCTCCGCGCCACGATCCACCGACACCCGATCACCACCCCCGGAACCGCGCGTCGCATCCAACGTGCCGCGGCCGGCCCGGTGCACACAGCGTGGAGCCTCGCCGTCGGTCAGGACATCTTCTACCCCGGCGCCTCCGACACCCCGCCCACCGCCTTCGAACGCGCCCTCGCCAAGTTCATCGACCGGGCCGTCGACACAGGATCCAGAAACCCGCGCGCCCTCCGTGCCCTCCTGGACGTCATGAGCATGGAACGGCCACCGACCCGGCTGTTCGCCCCCGACATGCTGCTCACCATGGCGGTCGGGCGAAAACTTCCGCACCTGGCCGACCCTCCGTTGAGCCCCGCGGAGCAAGCCTTCATCGACCGCTAGCCCAGCCGTATCCGCCCCAAAGGACACGTAAAAAAGGGGGGACCTGTCACCTTCGGTGGAGCCGTGCGGCTAGTTCGACGAGCCAACCCCCGGGTGCATACTGCTCGGGCGGGTCGACCTCCATCCCCAGTTCGGCCAAGGCGAGCGCATAGTCGGGCTCGTCCAGCGGGAGAGTCAGCAAGTCATACAACTCGCCCGTCAGCTGGGCGATCAGCCCCGGGTCGGTGTTGTCCAAGTAGTCCCGGAGTGCGTCGTCGTGATCCTCGAACTCCTCGGGCATGTCCTGGGAGAACCAGCCGCCGAGAAACTGGGCCAACTCCGGGAAGCGGGCGTGCCACTCCCAGTGGGTCTGCGGGGTGGCGGGCGACGGGGCATGGCCGGTCTCAACACTGTCTCTGAGTCGATCAGCCAGGCGTACCAACCACGCCTGGACCTCAGAATCGGGCAGACCGACATCCGGTACGGGGTAGAACTCACCGAGGCGTCGCCGCAGCCTCCCTGGCGGGTTGACGGCGTACTCCCGCAGTTGGTGCTCCGCCGTGGCGATGGCCCAGGGTCGGGTGCGCCAGGTGTGGCGGAGGTACCCCGTGAGTGGCTCGTCATCGTCCGCCGTTCGGCCCAGAAAGGACCGAACCACATGATGCAACTCTCCGTACTTGCGGTCGTGTTCGAGGGGATTCAGGGACACGGATGCCGCCTCTAGAGATGGATCGGGAACGTGGCGTGCACGGTGAAGTCATGTGGGTTCTCGATGGTCCGTCTGAGGATCACACGGGCGGCCCGGACATCGACGGCGTCCCGCCCTGCGAGCATCATCGCCTGGAGCAGTACGCGTCCGATGGGTTCCGGCCGCGAGGGCCAGGCGGCCTCGATGGTGAGTCGCGGCCGAGTCGACTGGGCCAGCCACCGATGAATGCACTGCTCGTTCGCGGTCACGACCTGCTGAGTCGCCCACTGGGCGGTCTCCCGGTCGGGATAGGAGGCGGATCGGTTCGGAGTCGACACGGATGCAACCTCAGTGCTGCTCTGTGAAATGGATGTGGATAGCCCGCAGGATGGCTTGCAGAATAGGTACGGATGCCCATGGGATGGCGACACCGAGTCCCGCGCGCAAGGAATCCGGTGTCGGAAAGAGGAGTAGGGCCTTCTGTAGTTCGGCTGCCAACCCTGACATCTCCTGGTGACAGCCGTGCGGATGCTCGCTGGCCGCCCCGGCCCGCAGACCCTCCTCGAAGTCGTCGTACTCTCCGGAGTCGACCCAGTACGAGAACTGCCGCATCCGGGGGAACATCAATCGCGCTTCCCAGGCCGCCATCGGCAGACTCTTGAAATCCGGCATTGCCTCCTGATCCTGCATTCGGATCAAACCAGCCAGAAGCGTGAGGAAATTCGGGCCCGCGAGTTCGTCCGACGCATCGTTCAATTTCTGCTCAAAGCCGGCCGGAACGTTCGGTGGATTCGCCGACCAAAGCATCTCAGACAGGAGATCGAGGAGGGCCGACACTGTTGCCAGCGGTATGGCCCATTCGGCTTCTGGCGAGTTTCTGATGGTGCGACAGAAGCGCGCTAGCTCGTCTTCCAGCGAAGGTCCGCCCGCACGGCGGCAATCGATGGCCAGGTCGAGAAGCCGGCGGATCGATCCGTTGTTGAAGACGGCTCCGGTGTATGCGGTCACAGGACTCACGCTAAGCCTCCGGCATCGAGTTGAGGACGACGAAGGGCGGGTCCATGCCTTGAACGTACTTGAGTGCCACCTTCACGCCGTACACATCGCGGGCGGGAGCCTGGAGGCCATGCGCATCGTAGTCCGCACGGCTTGTTGATCGCCCCGTCACTTCATTGGGGAAGCGCAGTTCGCAACTAGGCTTCGAATTGGGGTTGTAGTTGGCTTCCTGGCGGGCGATCCATCTTTCAATGAGAAAAGCATTGTCCACGTCGCCGAGAACCGTCTGAGTGAGTCGTTGTGCCGATGCGCAATCCGCAGACGTGGAGATCACCCTCGGGGTAACAGTTCCATCCGCTCGCTCGGACCATCTGTTGATCTCTGAGACGCTGAGCCAATTGCTCATCCGTCTTTCCCACATGCTTGTCGATGGGATGACTGCCCGCGATTCCCTCTTGGTCGGCCAGATCGATGGGAAAGGAGTGGTTCTTCTCGTCCCCGTCAACGGTGTACTCATATCCCTGCTTGAAGTCGTTGACTTTCGCGCACCGAACGACTGCGCCCGGGCTGCCTCCGCTTGGAAGGTCGGCGCGCTACGGTGCGCTTCGTTCAGCGAGCTGGCTACTCGATCTACTTCACGAGCCTCGACGACATGGTCCGCAATCTCAAAGCCGTCGAGGCCGCAGGGCGTCTGACGAACAAGCTCGGCACCTACCTGCGGCCCGGCGTTCTCGCGGTCGATGAGGTCGGCTACCCCAGCTACCGGCTCAAGAACCGACTCAAGGCGATCGAGCGGGACAACGACGTGGCCTGACGACCCACGTTGTTTCCGGAGTCCGAGCACTTGATCAGTTGTTGATCGCCCGCTGGAAGACCTCGGAGAACTCGCCGTTCTCGATCAGTCCGGCGATTACGTCGGTCATGTTGTCGATGCCGGGATCCCTGACGATCAGGCCGTCCGAGACCCAGAAGTACCGGCCGCCGAGGGCCTCGTCGGTTCCTGCCCAGAGATTCATCAGGCGCTTGACTTCCGCGACGGTGAACACCGTCGCGGTCCAACGAGATCCATCCTTCAGGCTCACGAAGACATCGACGTTGCAGACCTCGCCCAAGCCCTCGCCGTCGCCGGGCAGGAACGACGCCTGGAAGTCCTCCATGCGGACCCGATACCAGGGCTCGTCCCACCCTCGCTCGATCGGTTCAGACGATGTGCTCTGGCTCATCGCGCGAGTGTCCTTGGTCGGGGCATCGATCTCAACCGAGATCCGCTGCCGTGCTGCTGTCCGCGGTCAGAGCTGGGGACATTCTTCGTACGCGACTGGGGAGAAAAGTCCGTACGCCAACAGCTGGTCGCCCGGCTACTCCTCCGAGGGCTTTTCCGGTGCGTAGAAGGCCGTTGTCGCGCTGACGGCAGCCGTCACGGTTGCCGCGGAGGCGCCCGAGGCGCGGTATGCCTCGCCCCACTGTTCGCTGCTGCGCGTCATGACCTCACGGGCCTCGTCGGAGAGCTGCCAGGCCGCCGGGTTCTCGATCGAGCCGCCTGCGAGATGGAGTCCCAGGCCGATCGCGGTGAGGTCCCATCCCACTCCCACCGCACCCGGGCCGAACTGGTCCCACATCTCCGGGGGGACGACAGCGATGTGTTCGAGCTCGAACAGCGTCCGCCCATCGCCGTCGGGGGTCAGCCGGACCTCGACCTCGCTGAAGCCCGGGTCCTCGCCGAACAGCCAGCTCACCTTGAGCACCTGGGGCGGCTCGCACCGGAGGATCTCACCGCCCGCGTTGCCCTCCAGTTGGTAGTGACCGCCGAGCTTCAGATCGCCGCTGACGGGGAGGAACCAGCGGCTGATCCGCTCAGGGGCGGTCACCGCGTCCCATACGTCCTCAGCCGCGGCGGCGTAAGTGCGGCTCAGCAGGATCGTCCGGGCCTCGCCCTCGGGGATCTGCTTGGTGCCCACCTTCCGGTGGATGTCGTTGATCTGGTTCACGATGTCGCTCATCACTGCTCCTCCGGCGCTGATTCGCGCTGTTCAGTCCTCGTCTGCTCGCGCTCTCGATCGCGTTTGCCACGTGCCAGTTCGGTACCGAGGGCGTCCAGTCGCTGTTCCCAGAAATTCCGGAACTGGTCCAGCCAGTCGGCAGCCTCCTTGAGGGGTTCGCTCTCGACGGCGTAGAGGCGCCGGGTCCCAGCAGCTCGGACCGAAGTGAAGCCGTTCTCGCGGAGCACCCGCAGATGCTGGGAGACGGCGGGCTGGCTGATGCCGAATTCGTTCTGGATCACGGAGCTGATGGCGCCCGACGGCTGCTCGCCGGCTGCAAGGAGCTGCAATATTCGACGGCGTACCGGATCACCTAGGACATCGAACGCGTGCATGGGCCTACAGTGCATCTATCGCTTATATAAGTCAAGATTTATATATTGAGTTCCAGGGCGGGGAACTGGAGGGCACGGTCGGTCGTTGGCCGGGTTGGGCAAGGAATCGTCAAGAGAGGCGCGGCCCGCGCCGGATTGCGCAGGGGATTTCCATGGGTGTCAGCCTTTCCAAGGGCGGCAACGTCTCGCTCAGCAAGGAGGCCCCGGGCCTGTCTGCGGTTGTCGTGGGCCTGGGCTGGGACGTCCGGAGCACCACCGGAACCGACTTCGACCTGGACGCCAGCGCCCTGCTGGTGGACGGCAACGGCAAGGTGGTTTCCGACCAGCACTTCGTCTTCTTCAACAACCTGAAGAGCCCCGACGGCTCCGTGGAGCACACGGGTGACAACCTCACGGGTGAGGGCGAGGGCGACGACGAGCAGATCAAGGTGAATCTGGCCGGAGTGCCTGCCGGCGTCGAGAAGATCGTCTTCCCGGTCTCGATTCACGAGGGTGAGAGCCGCGGCCAGTCCTTCGGGCAGGTGCGCAACGCCTTCATCCGCGTGATCAACCAGGCGGACAACAACGAGCTGGCCCGTTATGACCTGAGCGAGGACGCCTCGACCGAGACCGCCATGGTCTTCGGCGAGCTCTACCGCAACGGTGCCGAGTGGAAGTTCCGCGCGGTTGGCCAGGGGTACGCCTCCGGCCTGCGGGGCATCGCCCAGGACTTCGGTGTGAACATCTAAGTCCGGTCGCTCCATATGTGGTCGTGCGTTCGTCCGGGTGGCTCGGCAGTCCCACCCGGACGGATGCGCTTCCCCATGTCCTCGTCACTTCGCGGCCACCACAGGCCGCGGCATCAACAGCGCCCATCACCGACTGCCCCAAGAGCCGATCGCGCCAGTCCCGCGAAATCCGGCGGTGCAGGTACTCACCGGAACCGGCTTTCGACGGGCACAGTCCGTGGCCGCCGGCGATGCTAGGACGATGGCTCCTAGCAGAGACGTACAGCCGTCCGGCATGCGCATTCGGTACGGCAAAGTTGGCCGACGACTCCCGGTTCTCCCTCGGCTGGCCCGGATATTCTTGTGCTCCCCCAGGAGAAGGGCACCACATGGCGACCGAGGCACCTCTCAACAGCGAGCAGACGGCGTCTCTCCCAGGGGTGGAACTGCTCTGGGTCGGTCGGGTCGCGGAGCACGCCGTCGATGCCCTCGCCCACCGTGACGTCCTGGACGCGGAGGAGTCGGCGCGACTCGACGGGTTCATCCGCCCGCAGGACCGGGACGCCTACGCCGTTGGGCATGTGGCGTTGCGCCGCCTTCTCGGCGCACGGCTGGGACAGGCCCCGGAATCCGTTGTGATGGAGCGGGATCCCTGCACCCGGTGCGACGGCCCCCATGGACGGCCGGTCCTCCCGGGCAACGCCGTGCACTTCTCCCTCTCCCACACCAAGGGAATGGTCCTGATCGCCCTCGCATCCGACCCGGTGGGAATCGATGTCGAGCCTCTGCCACGCCCGACGACAGTCGTCGACGTCACCCCTCAACTCCACCCTGCGGAACGCCGGGAGATAGAGCGGATACCGGCCGACCAGCGCCCCCTCGCCTTTGCCCGGTGCTGGACCCGCAAGGAGTCCGTGCTCAAGGCGCGAGGTGTGGGGCTGAACGAAGACCTGTCCTTGACCTATGTGGGCGCCGGTCCACAGCCCGCGGTGAACGCGGACTGGTTGCTCGCAGATGTACCCGTGGACCCCGGCTTCGCAGCAGCGGTGGCCGTATGCCGATCACACGCACCGGATGCGACAGCTGCACCGGATGCAGCAGCCCAGGCTGGTTGAGCCGGGCATGCGGAAGAGAGCGACGACATGGAGTTCATCGTCTTCATGACCCTGCCGGGTCTGGTGATCATTCTGGTGTTCATAGCCTTCGCCGACCAGATCATGCGGGCGACCGGGCTGGGGAAGCGCCAGGGGCAGGTGTCGGCGACCGGGTTCGAGCAGTTGCACGCCACCTTCTCCGCCGGAAAGCAGAACGAGCTGCGTGAGCGGCAGAGCGCCCTGCTGCTGAAGGACGACGAGGAGGACGGCGCGCCCCCTCATCGCTCCACGGTCGATCTCGACGGCGGCCGAGCCGTGGTGCGACTGCCGCGCCCGCACAAGCCCTAAGACGCACCCGCGGTACGGAACACAGCACGCCGACCGCAGCAGCCGGGGGCGGTGTCAGCGGTGGAGTGGCCGCGATGCCTTGAGGGAGTACATCAGGGGGATACGGGGGCGGTCCGGCGGGAATCGGAAGTAGCCGTCGTCGCCCTGCCGGAAGTTGGCGAAGCGAGGAAAGAGCGACACCTCGTGTTCGTGGAGGAACTCCAGCCGAAGGCCGGCGGCGCACAGGGCCGAAACGACGGCCCCGACGGGGTGCTGCCATTCGACGGTGCGGTTGTGAACCGTTTCGGCGTCCAGATCGGCGTAGGTTCCCGGGGCGTCGTCGATCCAGGGCTCCTTCGCGAAGTAGTCGTGCACGACCCGTGAGCCGGTCTCATCGTCGAGGATGTCGGTGAGCGGATGGAACTCGGCGACGTAGAGAAAACCACCGGGAGCCACCAGGGACGAGGCGACCTCGGCCCAGCGTTCTATGTCCGGGAGCCAGCTCAGCGCGCCCGTGCCCGTGTAGACGATGTCGTACGAGCTGTCCGGTACGGCTTCGGCCGCGTCGTACACATCGGCGGCCACGAACGACGCCCGGTCGGAGCCGAAGCCGAGGTCGGTGGCGAGAGCCCTGGCGGCCTCCACCGCTGGTTCGGAGAAGTCGAGGCCGACGACCTGGGCAGCACCTCGCCGGGCCCATGCCAGGGTGTCCTGGCCGATGTGGCACTGGAGGTGGAGGAGCGTGAGGCCATCGACGTCTCCGACCTCGGCGATCTCGAAGTCGCGCAGCGCCTCCTTGCCCGCGCGAACGCCGTCCAGGTCATAGAACTCGCTGGCGACGTGGAGGGGGACGCGCTCGTCCCAGTTGGAACGGTTGATGGCACGCCAGTCCGGGGGCAAAGGTTGGTCCATGCTTTGAAGTTATCCACAGGCTGCGGAGGAAGCGAACGGTTTGTCGGGGGTCCGACGCAGAATGGGGTCATGACTGAGACCACTGAATCCATGCCCGACTGGGAGAAGCGCTTCCGGGCACCGCGCGTTTCCCTCCCCGATTGGGCGGAGGACGCCCCCGATCGCTCGCTCTTCGTTTCCAATGCCACGGGGACGTACGAGCTGTACGCCTGGGATCGCTCGACCGGTGGGCAGCGGCAGGCCACCGACCGTCCGAGCGGTACGACGGATGGTGTGCTGTCCCCCGACGGGCAATGGATCTGGTGGTTCTCGGACACCGACGGGGATGAGTTCGGGGTCTGGCTGAAGCAGCCGTTCGGCGGTGGGGATGACTCCCCCGCAGCGCCGGGGCTGCCGCCTTCCTACTCGGCGGGGCTCGCGATCGGACGCCACGGCGCCTCGGTGGTGGGCCGGTCCACGGATGAGGAGGGCACCACGCTGCACATCGTGCGGGAGGGTGCGGAGCCCGTTGAGATCTATCGCCACCGCGAATCCGCGGGGGTCGGTGATCTGTCCCACGACGGTGAATGGGTCGCGATCGAACACACCGAGCACGGTGACGCGATGCATTCGGCGCTTCGTGTCCTACGCCTGGACGGCATCCCCGTGGCCGAACTCGACGACACCAAGGGGGGCACCGAGGAGCTGGGGCTCGCGGTGCTGGGCTTCGCCCCGGTCGCCGGGGACACCCGCTTGCTCGTCGCGCACCAACGGCGTGGTCGCTGGGAGCCGATGATCTGGGACATCGCCTCGGGTGAGGAATCGGATCTCGCGCTGGATCTGCCCGGCGACGTCTCTGCGGAGTGGTATCCCGACGGGTCGGGTCTGCTGGTAGCCCACAGTTTTGAAGCCCGTGGCGAGCTGTGGCGCTACGACCTGTCGACGCGGGAGCTGGCCAGGATCGACACCCCGGCGGGCTCGGTCTCCGGCGCGACGGCCCGCCCCGGAGGCGAGGTGGAGTACCTGTGGTCGTCGGCTGCCCTCCCGCCGCAGGTGCGATCGACGAACGGTGCCGTGGTGCTCGACCCGCCCGGGATGAAGGCGCCGGAGTCGGTGTCGGTGGAGGACGTCTGGGTGGAGGGCCCCGGAGGGCGGATCCATGCACTGGTGCAGCGACCCGCGGGGGCGAGCGGTCCGGTGCCGACGGTCTTCGACATCCACGGGGGTCCGACCTGGCACGACAGCGATGCCTTCGCGTCGGGGCCCGCCGCCTGGATCGACCACGGCTATGCGGTGGTTCGGGTCAACTACCGAGGGTCGACGGGTTACGGACGGGAGTGGACGGACGCCCTCAAGCACCGGGTGGGGCTGATCGAGCTGGAGGACATCGCGGCCGTCCGTGAGTGGGCCGTGCTATCCGGGCTGGCCGACCCGGACCGGCTGGTCCTCTCGGGGGGATCATGGGGCGGCTATCTCACCCTGCTCGGTCTGGGGACACAGCCCGACGCCTGGGCGCTGGGCATCGCGGCGGTGCCGGTCGCCGACTACGTCACGGCCTATCACGACGAGATGGAAGCCCTGAAGGCCATGGACCGCACCTTGCTCGGGGGCACGCCGGAGGAAGTGCCGGAGCGGTTCGAGGCGTCCTCGCCCCTGAGCTATGTGGATGCGGTGCGGGCGCCCGTCTACATCTCGGCGGGCGTCAACGATCCGCGCTGTCCCATCCGCCAGATCGAGAACTACGTGGACCGGCTGTCCGCGCGTGGGGCGGTCCATGAGGTGTACCGCTATGACGCAGGGCATGGCTCGCTGGTGGTGGAGGAGCGGATCAAGCAGCTCGCTCTGGAGATCGCTTTCGCCGAAACCCATCTCGCGGAGGTGGTGAGCAATACGGGCCGCGACTGATCGCGCCTCGGCACCGAGCCGGTGCGCGGAGTGAGCTGGTCCACGAGGGGATCTGCTCCACGAGGTGGTCTGGTGAGCTGGTGAGTCGAGCACACCGACTCCGGGAGCGAGGGGCGGGTGGATCGTACGCATCCACCCGGGCCCTCGACCTCCCGGAGTGCTGACCGACGGCAGGGAGCCACGCGCAGGGCCGAATGACCTTCGGGGAGGGGGGCGGCACACGGGCCGGCAGTCGCATTCCGTACGGTGGGGGGGTGTACCGGTTCCTGCTGACGCCCCGCTGGTGGGGCATCAACGTCTTCGTCGTGCTGGCGATCCCCTTCTGCATCTTCATGGGTTCCTGGCAGCTCGGGAAGTTCGAGGACCGGGTCGAGACCCATCGGGATGCCCAGGACGCTCCCGCTCCCGGTGAGATGGCCGTCGAGCCGTTGGACGAGTTGCTTCCCGTCGACAAGGAGACCTCGGGCCGGCATGCGCGTGCCACCGGTGTGTACGGGGAGCAGTTCCTCGTACCCGACCGGACCGTGGACGGAAAGAGCGGCTCCTACGTCCTGACCCTCCTCAAGACGGACGGTGGCCGGACCCTTCCTGTCGTACGGGGGTGGCTGGCCAAGGGTGCGCCGGCACCCGCAGTGCCGGACGGTGTGGTCACGGTGGTCGGCGCTCTTCAGGCCAATGAGAACGCGGGCACCGACGGGGTGCACACAGGTGGCGGGCTGCCCAGCGGTCAGCTGGGGATGATCAGTGCCGCGTCGCTGGTCAACCTGGTGCCGGATGACGTCCATGACGCATGGGTCACGCTGACCAAGGCTGATGCAGGACTGGTGGCAGTGCCTGCGTCCATCCCCGAAGGCAGTGGGCTGGACCTGAAGGCGTTCCAGAACCTGGGGTACACCGGGGAGTGGTTCGTCTTCGCCGCGTTCGTGTTGTTCATGTGGTTCCGTCTGGTGCGACGCGAGGCGGAGACGGTACGCGACAGGCGGCTCGGGTTGGAGACCCATCCGCTCTAGACGGCGAAGAGTGCTTGTCCTCGCGGCGGCGCCAACCGTCTAAGGCCAGCTCAATGCCCGAGTCGTGCAATGCACCGGCGAACCGGCTCAAGCACGCCACTGAGCAACGAAACGCGGCACCCGCTCAAACACCCCGTCCCGTAGCCCAGTCACCCTGTCGAGCAGGCGAGCAGGCGAGCAGGCGAGCAGGCGAGCAGGCGAGCAGGCGAGCAGGGCAAACGTCCGGGGCCGGCTCAACGAGACGCCTCGCAACCGCAACGCGAACTCGTTCCGCGAACCACGCCCACGGCCCCGCTCGTCCTGCGCTGCATCCGCACGAATCATCGCGCCGCAGCGGCCCACGCCGGAACGCCATCAGCCATCCCCGCGTCCGCAATTCGTAGTCTCGTGAACCGACCCGCGGCGCGTGGGCCAAGGGCACAGCAGGGATGCATCGCCAACCTGGCCAACCCGCGGGACAGCGGACAGACAGCCGGCCGAACAGCGTGCGAACACCCGCGAGCCCACCGGGCCGGCTCCGCTCCTAGCTCAGCATGCCCGTGCGGTAGAGGGTGCCGGAGCAGGCGTTGGCGATGGTGGTGTCCGTGCTCGGGCCCCCCGGTTCCGCCGTGTGGCTCACCGAGATGCTGCCATCCTGCGGAACGTTCTCCGTGGTGAGGAGTTGGGTCTCCGTGTTGTCCGGAACAGAGCCCTGGCCACCGCCCGTCCCCGGGGAAGGCTCCTGCGAGGTCGGCGGATCCGTCGGGGTCGTGGGAACCGTCGGACAGGACTCGCTCGGCACCCAGGCGAACTTCACCTCGTATCCCCCCTCCGGCTTCAGCAGCAGGGAGGGCGATTCCTGCGAGGGATCGGGAAGACCGGTCGCCGCGTCTCCGGCCGTGTGGTCCACGACCTTGATCTTCCCGTGGTCGGCGGCACCCATCGCCTGGAAGCCGATCTGACCAGGCCCCTCGACCGCACAGCTGGCGGTGGAGGTGTTGGCGACCTTGAACGAGCCATAGACCTTGCCCTCGGCGTCCGGACCGGTCGCCTGGGCCGAGGTGAACTGCAATTGCTCCGCGGCGCAGACCGGGACGCCGTCCGGAACCTCTTCCGGGCTCCGCTCCGGGGAGCCGGTGGCGCCGTCGCTGCTGGCGTCCTTCCCCGGTGTGGTGCCACGGGACAAAGACGGGCTGCCGGTGCCCTGGGGCGTGCCCGAGCTTCCGACGGTGGGACCGCCGGTCGTGGCCTTGTTGCCTTCCGGTTCACCCGTCACGGACTCGGTTCCGCCATGGGCGGTCTGACCGTGTCCGGCATTGATCGGTCGGGCGTTACCGCCGCCTTCCGAGCCTGCGACATGGACGAACGCAGGAACGGCTGTGCCCATCAGCACGACCGCGGCAGCCGCTCCGACCAATGCCTGCCGCTTGCGGGCACGTCGGGCGGGTACGGCCCTGCGCAGATGGTCGAGCGCACCGGCCGAAGGGTTGAGGTCCTGGACAACTCCCTGGAGGAGGTGGCGGATCGCTTCTTCGTCATCCCCCGGGCCGCCATCGCCGAAGCGAGCCGCTCCCGTACCGGACCCGCCGTCCGCGCCTGCACCGTCGTTCGCGCCCGCATGTGCACCGGGGTCGCTCGATGCACCCGGTCCGACCAGAGCGGCCAGCGCGGCCAGTCCACCGGACCCACCCGCACTGCTCGGCGCAGGCTCCTCACCAGCAGGTTCATCGTCGATCCGGCCGTCGCCCGAAGCGGTCGGCTCGGCGGTGCCACCGGCAGTTGCGTCGGCCTTCTCCCCAGCACCGAGCTTCCCGACGGAATCGGCACCGGGCTTCCCAACAGGATCGACACCGGGCTTCCCAACGGGATCAGCACCATTCACCCCTGGGAGATCGACCCGGCCGCTCGCACCCCCTGGATCGCTCGGCTCATCCGTGGTGTCGCCTTCGCCGTGGTCGACGGAGCTTGCGCGGTCCTGCACGCCCTGAGCCTTGCCGACCTTGCCAGCCTCGCCGACCCCGGCGCCATCGCCCTCGGCATCGTCGGTGCGCGCGATGTCACGGCGTTCACGATCTTCGTGGCCGCTCGGCTCAATATCCGGCCCGTTGTTCACAATTCCGTTTCCAGTCCGGTCGTCCGACGGCCCGTCCGGCCCGCCCCGCTCGGTGTCTTCCCTGTCACTGCTCATGCCGTGGCCTCCATGGCAACGCGCAACGCCGCGATGCCCCGTGAGCCGTACGCCTTCACCGACCCGAGGGATATACCCAGCGTCTCGGCGACCTGCGCCTCCGTCATGTCCGCGAAGTACCGCAGAACGAGGACCTCCCGCTGACGGCGCTGGAGTCCGCGCATCGCCTTGATCAGGGCGTCCCGCTCCAGTTGGTCGTACGCCCCTTCCTCCGCGCTCGCCATGTCCGGCATCGGCTTGGAGAGCAGCTTCAACCCGAGGATGCGCCGGCGCAGGGCCGATCGCGAGAGGTTGACCACCGTCTGCCGCAGATAGGCGAGGGTCTTGTCAGGGTCCCGTACCCGATTGCGGGCCGAGTGCACACGGATGAACGCCTCTTGTACAACGTCCTCGCAGGAGGCCGTGTCATCCAGCAGGAGCGCTGCGAGACCGAGGAGCGACCGGTAATGAGCCCGGTAGGTCTCGGTGAGGTGATCGACGGTCGTACCAGCGGCCATCTGTTCGTCAGCACCCTCGCGCTGCGAGGGCAGCCGGGTGGTACGGGGGGTGGGCATGGGTGCGATCACCGGCATGCCGCCGGGCGCCCGTGTACGGGGCTTGCGAACCGGACGCACAGCAGCGCCGCGGACGGGGGTCGTTGAACCGCCCTGGACCAGGCGCATGGAAGCGCCGCGGACCTGGACCACCCCTGGGATGTCGAGTACCTCTGCCACGTATGTTGGACACGCTTCCCCCCGTGAGGGTTGTACGCGTACGCCACCGCTTTTGACGGTGTTCCTGCAGACTTCATGCGTACTCGCTCTTCCCCAATGCCCCATTCTCCGCAGCACCGTATAGAGGTGACCGCAAAGACGCCCTCATCCGGCCGCTGGTTGCAGACCGGGGCAGCGAATTCTGAGGCATCCCCCAGTCCGGACCAAATGGTACAGACCTTCAAGTTCCGCACAGGTCACTCATAGCTGTGGGTCGATCCTACAAACGCCAGGTGGGCTCTTGTCCAGGGTGACCAGGGAATTTGATCATCATCCGCTCTCCGCAGGACCATACGGTGACCGGCAGGACGGCCGGGCAACAGCGGGCAGGACGACCGACGGGCGACGGGCGACCGACGGAACGAGATCACAGAGGGATCGCCGGGCTCAGTACGGCAGGTCCGCGGCGATGGCCTCGGCTATCTGCACGGAGTTCAGCGCCGCCCCCTTGCGGAGGTTGTCACCGCAGACGAAGAGGTCCAACGCGCAGGGGTCGTCCGGTGATCGACGTACGCGACCAACCCAGGTCGGGTCTGTGCCCACCACATCGGCGGGGGTGGGGAAGTCCCCTGCGGCGGGGTCGTCACAGAGCACCACGCCGGGGGAGGTGTCCAGGATCTCGTGCGCTCGCGCGACCGTGACCTCGCTCTCGAAGCGCGCGTGCACCGCCAAGGAGTGGGTGGTGACGACGGGCACCCTCACGAAGGTCGCGGCCACCCGCAGGCCGGGCAGCCCGAGGATCTTGCGGGTCTCCGCCCGCAGACCCAGTTCTTCGGAGGACCAGCCGCCGTCCTGGAGCGTGCCGGACCACGGCACCACATTGAGGGCCAGGGGTGCGGCGAAGGGATCGGCGTCCTCGCCGACGGCGCGACGCACGTCGCCCGGCCGCATCCCCAAATCGGTGCCCGCCACCAGGGACAACTGGTCTCGCAATGTGGACACGGCTTCTCGTCCGGCGCCACTGGCCGCCTGGTAGGAGGAGACGACCAGTTCCCTGAGACCGAACTCGGCGTGCAGCGCCCCCACCGTCGGCAACAGGGCGAGGGTCGTGTCGTGCGGGCTGGCGACGATGCCGCGCGGGCGGACCCGTACGGCATGGGGGTTGATCTCGGGCACGACCAGGGGCACATCGTCGTCAAGACGGAAGGCCGCGGAACTGTCCACCACCACAGCGCCCTTGGCGGCGGCGATCGGCGCCCAATGCGCGGACACATCCACCGGCACGAGGAAGAGCGCCACCGCCACATCGGTGAGCGCTGCCTCGTCGAGCGCGATGACCTCGCACTCCTCCCCGCGTACGACCAGTGTTCGACCGGCCGCGCGCGAAGAGGATACGAGACGGATTTCGCCCCAGATGTCCTTGTGCTGCGAGAGGATCTGGAGCATGACCGCACCAACGGCGCCGGTTGCTCCGACGACCGCGAGGGTCGGCTTACCGGTCATCGCCCCGGTGACCGGTCATCGCCCGGTGCCGCCGTAGACGACGGCTTCCGAGTCGCTGTCGAGACCGAAGGCGCTGTGTACGGCGCGCACGGCCTCGTTCACATCGTCGGCGCGCGTCACGACCGAGATGCGGATCTCAGAGGTCGAGATGAGCTCGATGTTGACGCCTGCGTCCGAGAGTGCCTCGAAGAAGGAAGCGGTGACTCCGGGGTTGGTCTTCATCCCCGCGCCGACCAGCGAGATCTTCCCGATCTGGTCGTCATAGCGCAGCGAGTCGAAGCCGATGGACGCCTTCGCCTTCTCCAGCGCGTCGATCGCCTTGGCCCCGTCCGTCTTGGGCAGGGTGAAGGAGATGTCGGTGAGGGCCGTGGTGGCCGCCGAGACGTTCTGAACGACCATGTCGATGTTGATCTCGGCGTTCGCGATGGTGCGGAAGATCGCCGCGGCCTCGCCGGGCTTGTCCGGCACTCCGACGACGGTGACCTTCGCTTCGGAGACGTCGTGGGCGACTCCCGAGATGATGGCGTGCTCCACCTGCTGGTCTCCCTGCGGCTCGTTGCTGACCCAAGTGCCGCGCAGCCCCGAGAAGGACGAGCGGACGTGGATCGGGATGTTGTAACGACGTGCGTACTCGACGCAGCGGTGCAGCAGCACCTTGGAGCCGGACGAGGCCAACTCCAGCATGTCCTCGGAGGAGATCCAATCGATCTTCCGAGCCTTGGGGACCACGCGGGGGTCGGCGGTGAAGACGCCGTCCACATCCGTGTAGATCTCGCAGACCTCGGCCTCCAGTGCGGCGGCGAGCGCCACGGCCGTGGTGTCGGAACCACCGCGTCCGAGGGTGGTGATGTCCTTCTTGTCCTGGGACACACCCTGGAATCCGGCAACGATGGCGATGTTGCCCTCGTCCAGCGCGGTACGGATCCGGCCCGGCGTCACATCGATGATGCGCGCTTTGTTGTGGACCGAGTCGGTGATGACGCCAGCCTGGCTGCCCGTGAAGGACTGGGCTTCGTGTCCCAGGTTTTTGATCGCCATGGCCAGCAGCGCCATGGAGATGCGCTCTCCTGCGGTCAGCAGCATGTCGAACTCACGCCCGGCAGGGATCGGGGAAACCTGCCCCGCGAGATCGATCAACTCGTCCGTCGTGTCACCCATCGCCGACACCACGACGACCACTTGGTGGCCGTTCTTCTTGGCGTCCACGATCCGCTTGGCGACGCGCTTGATGCCCTCGGCATCGGCAACGGAGGAGCCGCCGTACTTCTGCACGACAAGGCCCACGTGCGCTCCTCGCTCGGTATGTCCACCACAGCCGGGTGCTGCGGTCGGCTCAGTCTAACGAGCGGCCGTGACGCGTCTCGGGGCAGTCACATGGTGAGATGCCCCGCTCAGCAAGTGATCACGGTCGCTCTGGACGACTCTTGCCCCGGCCATGAGGAACCTACGCGGAGATGTGCGGCGGCTCACAGCACGCACACCCGCACCAGAAGAAACGAACGCTGCTCGACCGCCTCCATGACGGTCGAGCAGGGCGGTCAGTGCGGATCAGGTGGTCCGTAGACCCAGCGGTAGGGCGATCTCCTCGGCCATCACCCTGCCAGCTTCCTCCGCCAGTGCGTCCTCGGGCACGTCCTCGTCGGTGTCCAGCCCGTCCAGCGCCTGGAGCGGCTGGTCGAGGCGGACGTGGGAGACCAGCGACTGAAGGGCGCGCAGGGTCGCGGAGGCGGTCGGCCCCCAGTTGGAGAAGTACGAGAACTGCCACCACCACAGCGCCTCGCTGGTGCGATCCGCTCGGTAGTGGGCCAGCCCATGGCGGAGGTCGGTGACGATGTCCGCGAGGTTGTCCGAGATTCGGAAGGCCACAGGGGCCTTGCGCGGCTCATAGGGGTCGAAGACCTCGGAGAAGACGTCGACCGGGTCGAGCAGGACCGCGAACCGCTCGCGCAGTTCGTCGAGGTCCGGTTCCGGGCCGGTGTCCGGCTCGTAGCGCTCGTCCGGGACGATGTCCTCGTGTGCGCCCAGTCGGCCGCCCGTCAGCAGGAGTTGCGAAACCTCCAGCAGCAGGAACGGCACGGCGCTGTCGGGCTCATCGCCCTTGGCGACTTCCGTGGTCGCGACGATGAAGGACTCGATGGAGTCCGCGATCTGGACCGCGAAATCCGCGGGGTCCTGATTCACCGCGTGCAGCATGGCATCAGACATCGAGAAGTCGTCTCCCCTCGAAGGCACGCCCTAGCGTGACCTCGTCGGCGTATTCCAAGTCTCCCCCCACAGGCAGACCACTGGCCAGCCGAGTGACCTTCAAACCCATCGGCTTGATCATTCGAGCCAGATAGGTAGCGGTCGCCTCACCCTCCAAATTGGGGTCGGTGGCCAAGATCAGCTCGGTGACCGCACCATCGGCGAGACGCGTGAGCAACTCGCGGATGCGCAGGTCATCGGGGCCCACCCCCTCGATGGGGCTGATGGCCCCGCCAAGAACGTGGTAGCGACCCCTGAATTCCCGGGTCCGCTCAACCGCCACGACGTCCTTGGACTCCTCCACCACACAGATGACGGAGAGGTCCCGGCGCGGATCGCGACAGATGTTGCACTGTTCCTGCTGAGCGACGTTCCCGCAGACCGCACAGAAGCGGACCTTGTCCTTCACTTCCAGCAGCGCGTGTGCGAGACGACGTACGTCCGTGGGCTCGGCCTGGAGGATGTGGAAGGCGATCCGCTGCGCGCTCTTGGGACCGACGCCGGGCAGCCTGCCCAGTTCGTCGATGAGGTCCTGAACCACGCCTTCGTACAACGGATTGCCTCTTCCGGTTCCTTCGGTTGCCGTGCTTCTACGGTTCGTACGTACGCTAGTTGCTCACACGCCCCGTCAGAAGGGAAGTCCCGGCATTCCGCCGAGGCCCTCCGTCAGCGGGCCGAGCTTCTGCTGCCGGAGCGTCTGCGCATTGTCGTTCGCGGCCTGGACGGCGGCGATCACCAGATCGGCCAGCGTTTCGGTGTCCTCGGGGTCCACGGCCTTCGGATCGATGACCAGGGCGCGCAGTTCGCCGGAGCCATTGACGGTCGCCTTCACCAGACCGCCGCCGGCCTGGCCGTCGACCTCGGCCTGCGCGAGCTCTTCCTCGGCCCGAGCGAGATCCTGCTGCATCTTCTGGGCCTGCTGGAGGATCTGCTGCATGTTGGGCTGACCACCACCGGGGATCACGGGTCACTCCTGGCGCTTCGACAACGGTGTTCGTACGCCGAGCCTACGTGGTCACCGCGCGGCTCGC
Source organism: Streptomyces sp. NBC_00690 (assembly GCF_036226685.1). Classification (NCBI taxonomy): domain Bacteria; kingdom Bacillati; phylum Actinomycetota; class Actinomycetes; order Kitasatosporales; family Streptomycetaceae; genus Streptomyces; species Streptomyces sp. NBC_00690. Next base: position 4,795,482 of record NZ_CP109009.1, on the reverse strand, counting down.
TGCACGCAGAGACGACAACTCTTTCGTGTGAGTATCCTGCGGGTCCTCTACCTGATCACGACGTATACATGGTCGGAAATACTGGGATTTCCGCCCCAGTGCCCACCATTTGGCGGTAGGAAAGACATGCGCACCAGAACGTGCGCTGCATAGATCGGGCACGTTCGTACATATTTCATAACGCCAAATGACTCAGAGTAGCGTGAAATCGCACTCGGTAGCGGTCATGGCCAAATAGTCACAGAGGAGTGCCCCGGTGAGCCAGCCGGAGATGCAGCCCGGGGGGCCGGCCCGGGAGGAGCGTGGCGAGGTAGCGCGCGGAGACCTGGCCGGGAGGCCCTTTCCGCTCGGCGACTGGGGAGAGCCCGCGGAACGGCTGGACGAGTTGTACCGGTGGGTGGAAGCGGGTGCGCTGCGGACGACGGAGTGGTACCTGGCCGACCGGGTGTGGAAGAGACGTACCGGACGCATGCTGCGTGCGGGTGCCGCCCTCGGGGTCGCCACCGGGGCCACACTGCCGCTGCTGGACCTCACCGGCATGGTGGCGGGGGCGGCCGGCTGGGGATATCTCTCGCTGCTGCTGGGGGCCGCGTGTCTGGCCTGCGACCGCTACTTCGGGGTCACCTCGGGCTGGATGCGCAATGTGGCGACCGCGCAGGCGGTGCAGCGACGCCTCCAGCGGCTCCAGTTCGACTGGGCGTCCGAGAGCGTGCGCGAGGTCCTCGGGCCGACGGAGGGCACGGCGAGCGAAGCCGCAGAACGCTGTCTCGGGGTCCTGCGCAGCTTCTCGGAGGACGTGACGGAACTGGTGCAGGCGGAGACCGCGGACTGGATGCGGGAGTTCGCGGGGGCGCCGGCGCCGCTGCTGCTCCAGGCGCTTCCGCTGTCGCCGACCGGGGCATCGCGTCCGCTGGAGGGCGGGATGCCCGGGAGTCGGGCGTTGCTCCCACCGGGAACGCGTCCCAACATGCCGCGGCAGCGCCCCCCGGAGACTCCGCGCTAGGACGTGTTCGACGGCCGATGAACTCCGCGACCCGCCCCCGATGAACAGCGAAAACCCCGGGCCCATGATTCCGCCGAAGGCGCCCGGGGTCTTGCGTGGGGCGTGCGCCGAGTGCCTTCGCCGGGGCGTCCGGCCGGGCCGCTCCGGTCAGCTGAACACGATCATGGAACCTTGTCCCAGGCTGCGGATGGCCGCCGCATGCAGGCCCAACCAGACGTGGCGTTCCCTGGAGAACGGTCCGTCGTCGGGGGCTATGGGCCCTGCCGGCTCCTCCAGTGTCGTCGGGCGCTCGGGCGGCACTGGTGGCGCCGGAGGGTTGGCCGGGTCGATCCCGATCGCCGGCGCGACGAACTCCAATTCCCTCAGCAGCCCCTGGGTCGAACCCAGCGGTCCGCCTCCCGCGAGCAACTCGTCGTTGAACAGCGGTGCCGTGAAGTCGACGGGGACGTAGGCGCCGGCGTGGTCGTAGTGCCAGACCAGGTGCGAGCCCTGCGCGGTCGCCTCGAACATCTCCAGCAACTGTTCGTAGTCCCCTCCCAGTTCGTCCACGGGGGTCACGGCGAGTCCGCACAGTTGGAGCAGATAGGCACGGCGCAGGAAGTGCAGGGCGTCGTAGTCGAAACCCGCGACGGGGGCCACATCGCCGGACAGCCCGGGCATATAGGCGAAGACGGGGACCGTCGGTAGCCCGGCGGTGGTCAGAGCCTTGTCGTAGGAGGCGATCTCTTCCGCGAAGGGGTTGTCGGGGCTGTGGCACAGCACGTCGACGAGGGGGACCAGCCACAGGTCACAGGCCAAGGAAGGCTCGCTCTCCAGCGGGTTGGGGCGCGGCGCGCCCGACGGTCAGAGAAGAGTAGTGCCAGGGATACGTTGTGCGAAGGCCGCCTTCCCAGCCTCGTACCCGGCTGGCGCGGAAATCACCATCGGGCCCCGCGCGGTTTTCCCACGTCCCACACCCATACCCCGGCGATCTTCTCCCCCGGCCGTCCCAGCAGCGCCGACACCGTGCGGTACAGCGCCTCCTCGTGGTACTCCGGCGGCAGGATGACCAGACCCGCCCGCCACGCCTTCAGGTCGAGTTGCGCCTGAGCTCGGCCGGCCGACCCGATCTCCGGTACGACTCCCGTGTCGCGCACCTCGTAGAGCAGGTTCGAGGTGTGCCGCGGGGTGGAGCCGTAGATGCCGATGCGATCAGGTCCCCAGGGGCCGTTGAAGTAGCCGCCGGCCAAGGAGAAGTCGAGGCCGGTGGACGACTGCCAACGCAGGGCTTCGGCGTTCCCGGGGTAGGGCAGCGGTACGACCACGACCGACTCCCCGGGAGCGAGGTACGGCCGGTACATGCCCGCCGTGATGAATTCGGGGACCTCGGCCCGCTCCCGTACGGGGTAGGGCGTGGGGACCACCGGGAGCACGGCGGCTGCGACGGCGAGACAGCCGGCGATGCGCAGTGCCGGCCGACGGGACCTCGATGTCCATCCGAGGGTGAGCCGATGCACCGCGATGGCCAGCAGCATGCCCAGTACCGGTGCGCAGATCATCGCCGTCCGGGACTCGATCACCGACTCCAGGAGCGGCATGTTCGCGAGCAGCCGCCAAGGGCCGGTGAACACGATGTCGGTGTGGGGGATGCGGACCTTGACCCCGAGCGAGAGGAAGGCGGCCGTGAGGGCGGTCAGGGCGAGGGCCTTCACCCGTGCCTCACGCCGGAGCAGAACGACGATTCCCGTGGCCAACAGGAGGACCGGCCAGCCGTAGAAGGCGTTCTGTTCGGTGCGGTTCATCGCCAGGGGATCGGCGGTCTCATCGCTACCGAGGAGTGAGCGGCCGGCGAATTCAAAGAAGGCACGCGGGCTGTTGTGGGTGTCGGCGCCGTGCATGACGTGCGTATAGCTCTGGGGGCCGAAGAATTGCCAGGCCAGCGGAAAGGCGACGAGGGGAAGGCAGACCGCGAGGCCGATGAGGATTCCATGGAGCAACGGCCGCCAGGCGGCCTTCGCCTTTTCCGGACGCACGATCGCATAGGCGATCGCGAAGAAGAGCATTCCCATGGCCGCCAGCAGCAGCGGTTCTTCGCCGAGGAATATCTGATAGGTCGCGAAAAGGCCGAGCAGCACTCCGTCGCGTACGGGTGCACGGCCTTCGCACAGCCTCAGGGCACGGTCGATGATCACGGGGATCATAAAGAGGACGAGGAAATTGGGGTGTGCGTTGCCATGGGAGATCATCGGCGGTGCGAAGGCGGCGAAGGCGGCGCCGACGGCCGCAGCCCAGCGCCCCACCCCCAGCCGACGAACCATCAGCCAGAACCAGCACACCGCGGTCATGGCGAGTCCGAAGGTCAGCACCAGCGCCCAGGTGACCTCAGGGCCGCACAGGAGGGTGACCGGGGTGAGGGGCACCGAGAGGCCGAGCATCACGGTGTTCGCCATGAGGTTCACGCCCTCGGGATATCCCTGAAGCGTGGTGAACAGAGGGTTCTTGAGATGGACCACATTGTCGGCCGTGACCCTGAAGAACCACTCCCATTGGTTCTGGTCCTGGCCGGCGTCCCTGAGATATCCGCGGTCGAGGTCCTGCCAGAGTTCCGAATAGAGGAGGAAGGACGCCAGGAGGAAGAGGGTGGCGATCAGCAGGTCGATGCGGTGCAGAGAGCGGGTGCGCAGTCGCAGGAGTTCGAGGAGGACCCTGCCATAGTCCAGTGGTTTGAGCTTGGAACCGGATTGATGCGACCAGCGAACCGGGACTTCCACGACCGGCCACCCGGCACGCCGGAAGAATCTCAGTATTTCGACGTCGATGCCCCACCCGTTCAGCTGTGAATCAGCGAATGCGGCTCGGGCTTTGTCTCCGTCGAAGAGTTTGAATCCGCACTGGGTGTCATGGATGCCGGGAACCGCGACCGCCCGTATCAGCCCGTTGCCCATGCGGCCGAGCCATTCGCGGACCCGCCACTGGTGTACGTCTATCTGGGAATCGGGATGGGCGCGGGAGCCGATCGCGGCCGTGATGTCGTGGGCGGCGAGTTCATCGGCCAGGTCGTCCAGTTCGGCGATGGGGGTGGCGAGGTCGGCGTCCGTGACCAGGACCTGGCGTCCGTAGGAGGCGAGCACACCTCGGCGCAGGGCATCGCCCTTGCCCCGGTTCGCGCCGTTCACCGCGGAGAGCAGATGGATGCGGGGCTCGCTGACGGCGGCTTCGCGGGCGATCGTCGCGGTGGCGTCGGTGGAGCCGTCGTCGACGACGATCACTTCCCACTCGCCCCAACGGTCCGCGTCAGCCTTGAGGTGGGCGCAGATCGCGTCCAGGGTGGGGCGGAGTCGGACCTCCTCGTTGTAGGCGGGGACGACGATGCTCAATTGCACACCGCCCCCTTCGCCGGAGTGGTCGACGAGGGGCGAGGCGAAGGCCGCTTCGGTCCGGTCGTCGGCCGCGGGGGGCCGGTCCTCGGGTGCCTGTTCGTCCTGGTCCGGCCCGTCTGGAACGTTGGACGGGCCGTTGGACGGACCGTCGGACGGGTGCTGGGGCTCTGGGCGATCGAGCTCTGGGTGCTGGGGCTCTGGGCGATCGAGTTCCGGGCGCTGGGGCTCTGGGCGATCGAGTTCCGGGCGCTGGGGCTCTGGGCGATCGGACGCTGCGCCGCGTTGCGTTTCCGCGCGATCGGTCTCCGCGCTCACCGTTCCAACCGATCGGCCCAGGTGAGCGCCTGCTCGTTGTACCCGCTGATGGTCGCGCGTGCCGCGGTCATGTCGCCGAGCGTCACAGCGTCGATCAGATCCTCGTGTCCGCTCCACAACCACTCGCGCCGGCAGGTGTCCCGCCGAAGATGGGGCACGGCGAACACCCATCCCTGTACGCGCAGTTGGTGCAGAAACCCGGAGATGTAGCAGTTGGCCGTGATGGAGCCGAGTTCGGACCAGAACCGCAGGTCGTATCCGATGTGGATGTCCAGATCGCCGCACCGGGCCGCGCGGGCGGCCTCCTCGGCCCGACGCCGCACCGGCAGCACCGACTTGGGCCGCACCCGGGTGCGTCCGTTGCGTTCGGCGTGGCGGATGACGCCTTCCATCACCAGGGCCCGGGCGTCGACCATGTTGCGGTAGTCGGCGATGGAGAACTGGTGGACCTTGAATCCCCGGTGCTGGTCCGAGTCGAGCAGCCCCTGAGCGGAGAGGTCGACCAGGGCTTCTCGTACCGGAGTGGCGGAGACCCCGTACTGTTCGGCGATCTGCTTGACCGTGAACTCCTGCCCGGGCAGCAAGCGCCCGGCCAGCACCTCGTCACGCAGCGCGTCCGCGATCTGTTGCCGCAGCGTGCTCCGGGTGACGGAAGTGCTGCCGGGGCTGGGCATCGATGGCTTCTCCTTCGCGGGGGTCCCGGACACGATAAGCCAGTCGGTACGAGACAGGTGAGGTACAGGTGGCAGAGGGAGTGTTCGAAGCGGCAACGGGAGACGGCCCCCCGGGGCTGACGGAGGGTGCCGGGCGGGCCGCGGACGTACGTCAGGCGTTCGCGGGGCTGCTACAGATCCGACGGCTGACGGGGACGGCTCCCGCGGCCTGGGAGCTGACCCAGACGGTACGCGCCGTGGCGCTGGCACTGGAGGCGGCCGGTCTCCCACCGTCCGCGGTCGATGCCGACGGTACGCGAGTGGCCACCGGATACCGCGTGCGGTCGGGCGACGGGCCGGGCACGGTGTGCGTGGACTGGCTGGGACCGAGCGGGAGCGGCGCGGCGCAGGAGGAGGAGTCGGAGCTCGGACGGTGCACGGACGCGCTGGTGAAGGCGGGTTGGGAGGCGCTGCTGTACCGGGGTCCACGCCGACGGCGCTTCCTGGAGGTGGAGCCCGCGCCCCGTCCGTCCTGAGCGGTGGCCGGCCCCTCATAGACGCCGGTGCCCAGGCAGGGGCCAGTGCCCGTTCCGGCCGGGCACCGGGCCCGAACGCGAACCGGGCCCGAACCGGGGCTGGGGGTTGGGGTTGGGTTCCCGCGCCCCATCGATTCTCCGCGTGATGGCACCTTCACGCCGCTTCCCCATCGACTTCACCGGGGCCGTTTGTCAGCATGTGCCCCATGACCCAGATCATCAAAGGCGCCAATGTGCCCGTCCCCACGTCCCGACTACGGGTCGCAGTGGGTCGGAGTACGGCGCCCGGCGTCCCCGCGGTGGACGCCTCCGCCCTGTTGCTCGACGCGACGGGCAAGGTACGGGGCGATGCTGACCTGGTGTTCTACAACCAGCCGCAGCATCCGTCGGGTTCGGTACGGCACGTGGGGACCGCGGAAGGTGTCGGACAGCGCGCCGAGTGGCTGGAGTTGGATCTCCCGTCGGTGGAGCCCGTCATCCAGCGCGTGGTGATCTCGGCGTCCTGCGACGGTGGTGTCTTCGGCTCGGTGCCCGGGCTGTTCGTGCAGGCCCTCGGGCCGGACGGCGCGGTCGTGATGCACTTCGCGGTGACGGACGCGACCACGGAGACGGCCTTCGTGCTCGGCGAGTTCTATCGGCGGGACGGGGTGTGGAAGTTCCGGGCGGTGGGACAGGGGTACGCCTCCGGACTCGCGGGCCTCGCAACGGACTTCGGGATCGTGGTGGCGCAGCCGTCGACCACACAGCAGGCGCCCGTTCAGCCCGCTCCCCAGCCCGCCCCCGGTGCCTTTCACCCCCCTTCCGCTCCCGCCCCCGCCTTTCACCCCCCTTCCGCTCCCGCCGCGGTTCAGCAGCCGGCCGTGCCGGGGCCCTTCCACCCCCAGCCGGCAGCTCCCGCCGCCTTCACGCCGCAGCTCGCCCCGGCCAGGTACCGGCAGCCCGCTCCCCCGGGAGCAGATCAGCAGCCCCCCGCACCGCTGCCGTACCCGTATCCGTATGCGCAGCCGCCGTCGCATCCGCAGCCCGCGTACCAACCGCCGGCGCCACCGGTTGCCCCCGTGCCCGATCCGTTCAGCGCGCTCCCCGGGTTCCCACCGTTCACCCAGCGCGGGCACGGCACGCTGACCTTCGCCGTCGACGCCCCCCTGCCGCCAGGGCCGGCCCTGATCGAGGCGCGGAACGAGGGGGACGGCTACTTCTCGGTGCACTCGCTGACCGCCCGCCATGAGCCGGACGACATGTACTTCAACACCAGCCTCACCGACTTCCGCGGTCGGGCGATCGCTCGCGTCCCCACCGAAGGACGGCTGCTCCTGCTGGTCGAGGGCAGCGAGAACTGGACCGTGGTGATCCATCCGCTCTCTGCGATACGGCGCTTGGGCTCTCTCGCCGTCGAAGGACGCGGCAATGAGGTTTTCGCGTATCTGGGGCCGTCCGCGAACCTCGATGTGCGGTTCTGGGGCAGCGAGTCCCGGCACGACGACATCACCATCAAGACGAGACCGCTGTTCCCCACCGAGGACGAGTACGACGACTATCCGGAACCGCTGCTCAGCCGGGCGGTCGGCCCCTTCTCGCAGACCGTCCCGCTCAGCGCGGGGCCGCGCTTCCTGACCGTGGAGGGGGAGGGGTACTGGTCCCTTCATGTACACCCGAGGATCGGGGCGGCGGCACAGCACGGATAGCCGCTCATGCGCGAAGGGCGGGCCCGGATTCCGGGCCCGCCCTTCGGCTGTGTCGGGGGTCAGCCTTCGACGGTGTACCCGTCGGCGACGGTGAGCGCCGCGTCGAGGATCGCCAGGCCCTCCTTGGCCTCCGCCTCGCTGACGTTGCACGGCGGCACGGTGTGGGTGCGGTTCATGTTGACGAACGGCCACAGGCCCTGGGCCTTGCACGCGGCGGCGAAGGCAGCCATCGGGGCGTTCGCCTCGCCGGTGGCGTTGTAGGGCACCAGCGGTTCGCGGGTCGAGCGGTCCCGTACGAGGTCGAGGGCCCAGAACACGCCCGTACCGCGGACCTCGCCCACGCTCGGGTGGCGTTCGGCCAGTTCGCGCAGCCCCGGGCCGAGTACGGTCTCGCCGATGCGGGCCGCGTGCTCGACGACCTTCTCGTCCTCCATGACCTGGATGGTGGCGACGGCCGCGGCGCAGGCCAGCGGGTGACCGGAATAGGTGAGTCCGCCGGGGTAGGCGCGGGTCTCGAAGGTGGCGGCGATCTTCTCGGAGATCGCCACCCCGCCGAGCGGCACATAGCCGGAGTTGACGCCCTTGGCGAAGGTCAGCAGGTCGGGGACCACGTCGAAGTGCTCGGACGCGAACCACTTGCCGGTGCGGCCGAAGCCCGCCATGACCTCGTCGAGGACGAGGACGATCCCGTACCGGTCACAGATCTCGCGTACGCCCGGGAGGTAGCCGGGCGGCGGGATCATGATGCCCGCAGTGCCCGGGACGGTCTCCAGGACGATCGCGGCGATCGTTCCCGGACCCTCGAAGGCAATGGTGTCCTCCAGGTGCTGGAGGGCGCGCTGTGCCTCTTCCGCCTCGGTGGTCGAGTAGAAGGGCGAGCGGTAGAGGAACGGCGCCCAGAAGTGGACCACTCCGGATGTGCCGTTGTCGGACGCCCAACGCCGCGGGTCGCCGGTGACGTTGATCGCGGTCGTGGTGCCGCCGTGGTACGAGCGGTAGGCGGAGAGCACCTTGGGGCGTCCGGTGTGCAGCCGGGACATCCGGATGGCGTTCTCGATCGCCTCGGCGCCGCCGTTGGTGAAGAAGATCTTGTCCAGATCGCCGGGGGTGCGCTCGGCGATGAGCCGGGCGGCCTCCGAGCGCGACTCCACCGCGAAGGCGGGCGCGAAGGTGGACAGCTTGCCCGCCTGCTCCTGGATGGCGGCCACGACCTTCGGGTGCTGGTACCCGATGTTGGTGTAGACGAGGCCGCTGGTGAAGTCGAGGTAGCGCTTGCCCTCGTAGTCCCAGAAGTACGAACCCTCGGCGCCGGCGACGGCGAGCGGATCGATCAGCCCCTGGGCGGACCACGAGTGGAAGACGTGCGCACGGTCTGCGGCCTTCACGGCGGCGCCGGCCTGGGGATCAGCGGGGTGGGCTTGAGCGGTCATGCCGGCGAGCCTACGGACGTCCCGGCGGCGCTCGACATCACCATCCTGTCTGTCCTGGGGCGCTTTCCTCGTCGTTCTGTCGGGTGGCTCGATCAAGATTGACAGCATGCTGCCAACGTGACAGCCTTCTGTCATAGCCGCTGGGGCCTGCCGGCTCACCGAGGAGGACGCCATGACCCGCACGACCATCCATCTCGCCGTCTACGACGACTTCGCCGACTGGGAGCCCGGATACGCCACCTCCCAGCTCACCCAGCACGGCTTCACCGTCCGCACCGTCGGCCTCACCACCGACCCCGTCACCACCATGGGCGGCATCCGCATCCAGCCTGATCTGGCCCTCGACGAACTGACCGGCTCGGCCGTCGCCGACAGCGCCCTGCTCCTGCTCACCGGCTCCACCGGGTGGGACACCGGTCATGACCTCGCGCCCTTCGCCGCCAAGGCGCGCGAGTTCCTCGCATCGGGCGTCCCGGTCGCCGCCATCTGCGGGGCCACCCTGGGCCTGGCCCGCGAAGGGCTGCTCGACGACCGCGACCACACCAGTGCGGTGTCGTACTACCTCGCCGCATCCGGGTACGGGGGCGGCGAGCGCTACCAGGAGGCCGACGCCGTCACCGACGGTGACCTGATCACCGCCGGCCCGACCGAACCGATCGCCTTCGCCCGGGAGGTCTTCGCCCGGCTCGGTGTGTACGAGGGGAAGAAGCTGGACGCCTGGTACCGGCTGTTCCACGACTCCGACGCCTCCGCGTACGCCGTCCTCGAAGGGGAGGACGAGGGTTCCGCCGGGGTGAGCGCGTCATGAGCCGTGCCGAGCAGGACCTGCTGAGCCGCACGGCGCTGGGGATCTTCCGGCTGAACGGCCAGTTCCTGGCCGCGTCCGAGGAACTCGCCGCCCCCGCGGGGCTCACCGCGGCCTGGTGGCAGGTGCTCGGAGCCGTCCTTCCCGAGCCACTACCCGTCGCCGGGATCGCCCGCGACATGGGGATCACCCGACAGAGCGTGCAACGGATCGCCGATCTGCTGGTGGAGCGTGGGCTCGCGGCGTACGAGACCAATCCTGCCCACCGACGGGCCAAGCTGCTGCGACCGACGGACGAGGGGCGGGCGGCCGTCGACCGGCTCGGCCCCGGGCATGCGGCACTCGCGGCGCGGCTGGCGGAGGTACTGGGCACGGAACAGTTCGCGGAGACCGCTCGGGTCCTGGAGGAACTGTCCAAGGCGATGGAGACGATCCGGAAAGGGTGACAAGCGCACTATCCTCAGCCCGTCCGCAGATGTCGCGATTGGGGGAGGACTTGCGGCGATGGAACCACTCACGCCCGGGGACCCACGGAGTATCGGTGCGTACCGCCTGCTGGCCCGCCTCGGCGCGGGCGGGATGGGGCAGGTGTACCTCGCCCGCAGCGACCGGGGACGCACAGTCGCGGTCAAACTCGTGCGCCGGGAACTCGCCGAACAGGACGAATTCCGCAACCGCTTCCGGCAGGAGGTCCAGGCGGCCCGTCGCGTCGGCGGCAACTGGACCGCCCCCGTACTCGACGCGGACACGGAGGCGGCCGTGCCCTGGGTCGCCACCGGGTACGTCGCCGGCCCCTCGCTCCACTCGGTCATCGCCGAAGGGCCGCTGCCGGAGCGGTCGGTCCGCATCCTGGCCGCCGGACTGGCCCACGCGCTCACCGACATCCACACCGCGGGCCTGATCCACCGCGACCTCAAACCCTCCAACATCCTCATCACGCTCGACGGGCCGCGGGTCATCGACTTCGGTATCGCCCGCGCCCTGGAGACCGCCACCGACGGCGGTCTGACCCGTACCGGCTCGGTCATCGGCTCCCCCGGCTTCATGGCCCCCGAGCAGGTGCGCGCCACCCGAGTCACCGCGGCGTCCGACATCTTCTGCTTCGGCTCGGTACTGGCGTACGCGGCCACGGGCCGGCTGCCCTTCGGGTCGCCGGACAGTGGTCAGCACGCGGTGATGTACCGCATCGCACAGGAGGAACCGGAACTCACGGACGTGCCGGAGGGCCTCGCCGACCTAGTGCGGGCATGTCTGCACAAGAGCCCGTCCGAGCGACCGGGACTCGCAGAGATCCTGGAGCGCGTCCCCGTCGAGGACGACGGTGAACCGTGGCTGCCCGCGGCGCTGGTAGCCCGGCTGGGACGTCATGCGGTGAGCCTGCTGGAGGTGGAACAACCCCCGGAAGGCACCACCACCGCCGCCCAACTGGCGCCCGACGCCAGCAATCCAGGACACCGGCCCCCCGGATCTGCCGCAGCAGCGGGCCAGGCGCCACTGCCCGGCTTCGGCCCCGCGCAGGCCCCAGGACACCGGACGCCGTCCGTCCAGCCGTCCGTCCAGCCGTTCGTCCAGGGGCCGAACCCCGCTTTCCCCGCGGCACCTGGGCAAAGCCCCACTCCGGCCTGGGGTGCGGTACCAGGGTCCGGCACCGCAGGCGGTCTGCCCCACGCACCGGCCGCCCCACACACACCGCACGCCCCCGGCCCGGTGTCGCCCCCGCCGTACACTCCGCCACCGGCCCCCAGCGCCTCGACTTCCCCTGTGCGCGCCATCGCCCTGGGTGTGGTGGCCGTGGTGATCGCGGTGGCATCGGCGAGTTGGGTGTACTACGCCCTGAAGGGCCCCGACCGTACGGAACCGGACGCCCGACCGAGCAATTCCGCAGCCGGCCCCTCCCAGGCGAGCAACCCCTCCCCCACTCGATCACCCCGCCCAACGGGGGCCGTACCGGAGGGCTTCCTCGGCACCTGGACCACCACCTTCAGCGCGGAGGACGGCACCCACACCCGAGTGATGGTGATCAGCCAGGGCGAGACGGGCGCCCGCACGATGGTGCTGACCGGCACGGGACCGACCTACGACTGCCGCTGGTCCGCGACCCTCCAAAAGGCCGGCTCCCCGATGGAGTTGGGACCGACCCGACTGGACGAGGGCGATCGCAGTTCCTGCTCCCCCGGCCAGTGGAGCCGACTGGAACTGACCGGGTCCGGCACCCTGGTGCGCGAACTGGTGGGATCGGGCGGCTCACCGCTGACGTACAACCGGACGAACTAGCTCGCTCATCGCCAACTCCCTTACTAGCATGAGTAATTCGCATTGAGCACGCGAACGGGGAGCAGGTATGACGTTCAATAGCGAGTGGGCTGAAGCGGTCGCCACCACCAAAGACCGACAGGCGACAGCAATGCAGCTGAATCAGGTCGCGCCGGATCCGGGTGGGGGTTCGGGCAGCGCCGAGCCGGATCTCGAAGTGACCCAAGACGATCTCGGGGCGGTCGGCAGCGAGGCGTTCCGCCTGCACGATCAACTGCGCAAGGGCTCGGACATCGCTGGCGCCGGCAGCGGAAAGAGCGAATCCGGATCGACCGCCCGGGCAGCGCAGGAATGCTCGAACCACAATCTGGCCATGGGTGGTGAACTCTCCACCACTCTCTCCCTGTGGGACACCCAGGTGAAGACCCTCCTCCAGATGTGTGCCCATATATCCAACCACTTGGACTACACCAAGAAGTCACACAGCAACGAGGAAGCCGAAATCGCGGCAAGCCTGCGTCGCCGCAACGGAACAGCCGTCGCGGCATCCGACATCTCTCGACTCATCAAGTAACGAGGAGTTGAGATGAGCACATTCGGCTACTCCGACCTCATTTCCTTAGATCTCGGCAAGCTGGAAACAGCCGTGGCGGAATGGAAGACGATGGTCGGGTGCACTCGCCAAACTCAAGGCCGACGCAAGCGAAGGAATGCTCAAGAAGTCCGAGGCCGCACGATGGCAAGGGGTCAATGCCTCGGTCACCCGGGAGTTCGTCCGCAGCGCGGTCAAGGAGTTCGCCGATCTCCATGCGCAGGCCCAGAGCGTCCACAACGTACTGGATGACGCCCACTCGGAACTCACCCGCATCCAGAGCCGGGTGAAGTCACTGGTGCGGCAAGCCGCAGCCGGCGATCCGACGCGGGCCGAACCGGACCCCGGCCTCATCGTCTCGGACGCCGGCAACGGCACTGTGCGGGTCGCATCGACGATCTGTGATGCGAAGGGCCCGTCGCAGCGGACTGAAGATCTGATCCAGTGGTACGCCGACACCCTCACCGGTCTGGTCACCCATGCGGCAGAGGTCGACGCCGCAGCCACCCGCGCGCTGAAGGCCACCCACGGGGGCGACCCTCACAACGCCGGACACGCGACGTACACCTCGCTCGATCAGGACCAACTTCCGCGAGCGATGAAACTTGCGGCGCTCGGAGACGAGGCGAACGACAAGCAACGGGCAGAAATGCGGAGGCTGTGGCAGTCCTTGAGCCCGGAGGGGCGGGCCCAGTTGTGGCTGAAGCACCGGGATGACCTGCTCGCAGGCGGCCTGTTGAACCCAAGCGTCAAGAAAGCGGCGCCGGATCGAGGGTCGGGGAGATTCGACTCCGAAAGCCCCGGCGCGGATGAGTGGCTCACCAGGGAGAAGATGCACCTCCTCATCACGGGCTCCGAGTGGGCAGGCAGCAATGACGCAGGAAAACACATGGATCACTACCTCGGCCGAAGCGGAGACCCTCTGGAATTGCCCGTGGACAGGATGCTCTCGGATGACGAGAACTTCAGAGGCCATATCGACAATCAGATTCGACGCCATCAGGAAGGATGGCGCGAGCAAGCCCTGGAAGAGTTCCACAAGAACGGCGGACGGCCGGTGGCGATTCCCATCGAGACCGGCAACGAGGACTACACGTTCCCCAAGAACACAGAGCCGAATTGGTACTACGCAGTCGGCTCCACCCGGTCCAACATCACTGGAGTGATCACCGTCGTACCGGACGCCAACGGCCAACCCAAAGTCGGCCTCGACTACCAGGCCAATGCCTGGGATCGGTACAACTGGGATGCCGGCAAGGGAGTGGAGATCGGCCCCGTGTCCATCCCGGACGGTGAAATGGGTCGGCAGCACGTCGTCGGGCACGCCAAGGAGTTCGATATGGCCGGGAGCAGCTCCGTCAAGCACTACGATCTGGGCGGACCAGCGCCCAACACCGACCCTCTTCCGCAGCCGCCCGACCCCGGTCGCGACGGCGGACGGACGGACCCGAGCCGATGACTCACCCGAACTCCGGTGAACGCCGGAAACTCCCCCTCGCCACCCGGCTGACCGTCATCGCAGCCACCTTGGTGGTGGTCGTCGGTGGGGGCGCCCTCCTCGCTCAGTACCTCGGCGACCGCGTGATGTCCGAGCAGGTGCAGAAGGAGAAGGATTGCTGTTGGCTGACCGGAGCCACTCCGGCATGGACGATCGAACTGCTCGGTGTGACCGTTCCGCAGACGGCATCGGATCGGCGTGCCGCATACAAGAGCGATCGCGTGGACACCTCTCTTCTTGCGTTCACCCTGCCAAGCAAGCCGGCTGACGCCTATTTGGAGGCGTTGAATCCACCGGGAACCACGTTGATCAAGAATTTCAACCCAAAGGGCAAGGATTACGAGCCGATGGCTCCCTTCGCCCGTTTGGGACTGCGGGAGCCGGAGACCATCGTGGCGGGAATGCGGCTGGGCGGGCTCTGCGAGGGGGACGTCACCACGCCCGAGGGACGCAATGTTCACCACTGTCTGGACATCTACGCCCATGAGTTCACACCCGGCTCCACCCGTATCTACATGCGTTCGAGCATCGAGCCCGGCGCCAGCCCTCCGGCGTCGGACGGGACGTCTGCGCCCTGACCGCCGCTTGCGGGGCACGGTCGGCAGTGGTGCGCACGCCCCTGCTCCCGACTCCCCCGTCAGGGCGGTTTCAGGTGGTTTCGCTTGGCGTGTTCAGCCCTCTCATGGCGACCTGGGAGGTGACTGAACCGTCCGGAGCGATTGGAGAGATCTGATGAGCCTGCGCAGAGTCGGAATGTCCCTGGCTGTCGTATCGCTCGTGGTGAGCGCGTTCACCACGTTGGCTGCCAGCCCGGCATCCGCCGCTACCAAGCCCCAAGCGTCCGTGGCGCCCTCCTCCCCCGTCCCCGCCGTCTACTGCGGCTACCACGGTGCCGTGACCCCACCCACCGTGCGCCGTGGCAGTACCGGCAACGCGGTCAGAGAGGCTCAGTGTCTGCTCCAGTACTGGGGCTTCGACGTCGGGCCCACCGGCGTCGACGGCAACTTCGGCCCCCGTACCGAAGCCGCGGTGAGAGACATCCAGGCCGCGTGCGGCATCGGTGTCGACGGGATCGTCGGGCCCATCACCTGGAGCGTGCTGCGCAACGGCTGTTGAGCGTTTGATTCCCACGGGCCCGGTCCAGCCGCCCGGGCCCGTTTCCACGTCCACGTCCACGTCCACGTCGTCAGCCGGATTCAACGGCAGAGGTCGTCGATGGTCTTCTGGAAGTGGGGGAACTCCTTCGCAGCCGCGGCGATCACCTCGTGCGCCGAACGGCGCGGGCCCTGCGCATGGCGCTCCGCTATCGCGGTCAGCCCCTCTTGCGGGTGCGGGTCACGGGTCGGGTACTCGACCACCTCGAAGGGACCGAACCCGTCGGCCAGCAACCACAGATAGTCGCTGAGGCAGCGGGCGATCACCCCCGTCTCCCCTTCCGAACCGAGGAATACCACCGGCTGTTCGATGAGTGCTGCATCCGGCCGCACCAGCCAGAGCGCCACCTGCCCGCCGGTGCCGTCCTTGCCGAACACCCGGAAGGCCGCGCCGTTCAGTTCCTGGTTGCCGGTCCAGGCGCGCAACCAGTCGGTGGTCTCTTCTGCGGAGACGAACTCGTCGAAGGGATACAGATCGACGCCGTCGCCGTCGTCGTACTCGAACTCGACCTCGGCCACGGCTGCGAGGGCGGCAGGGAACTCACGATCGTCAATGAGAGGCACAGCCGCAGGCTAGCGCCCGAAGCGGCGGTGATCGGCGTCGGCCCGATCCCGGCCGGTGGGACGAGAGGCACACGGTCTTGCGATCGAGCTCCGGGGGCCTGACACGACGGGCGGCGGAAGCCGGCCGGAAAGAGCACGATGCCCGGGCGGGGTCGGTCCGCCCGGGCATCGTTCACCGCATCGCACGGCAGGGTTCCCCCGCTCCGGTGCCGGCCTGTGCAGGGCGTTCGGCGCCACGCCCTGCACCCGTACCGCGCACGCCAAGAGCCGCTGGGGAGCCCTGCGAACGCCTTCCTAAAGGAAGGAGTTGATCTCGATCGTCTCGGTGCGGCCGGGGCCGACGCCGATCGCCGAGATGGGCGCTCCGGACATCTGCTCCAGCGCCTTCACGTAGTCCTGCGCGTTCTTCGGCAGATCGTCGAAGGTCTTGGCCTTGGTGATGTCCTCGGACCAGCCGGGCAGCATCTCGTAGATGGGCTTCGCGTGGTGGAAGTCCGTCTGCGAGTACGGCAGCTCCTCGACCCTCTTGCCGTCGATCTCGTACGCCACGCAGACAGGGATCTGCTCCCAGCCGGTGAGGACGTCCAGCTTGGTGAGGAAGAAGTCCGTCAGACCGTTCACGCGAGTCGCATAGCGCGCGATCACCGCGTCGAACCAGCCGCAGCGGCGGTCACGGCCGGTGGTGACGCCCCGCTCGCCGCCGATGCGGCGCAGCGCCTCGCCGTCCTCGTCGAACAGCTCGGTCGGGAAGGGACCGGCCCCGACACGGGTCGTGTACGCCTTGAGGATGCCGATGACGCGGCTGATCTTCGTCGGTCCCACGCCCGCGCCCGTGCAGGCGCCGCCCGCGGTCGGGTTGGACGAGGTGACGAACGGATAGGTGCCGTGGTCGACGTCGAGCAGTGTGCCCTGGCCGCCTTCGAAGAGGACGACCTTGCCGTTGTCGATCGCGTTGTTGAGGATCAGCGTGGTGTCGGCGACGTACGGCCGCAGCTGCTCCGCGTACTGGAGCATCTCCTCGACGATGCGTCCCGACTCGATGGCGCGTCGGTTGAAGACCTTGGCGAGCAGCTGGTTCTTGGACTCCAGCGCGGCGTCCACCTTCTGCACCAGGATGGACTCGTCGTAGAGGTCCTGGACGCGGATGCCCACACGGTTGATCTTGTCGGCGTAGGTGGGGCCGATGCCCCGACCGGTGGTGCCGATCTTCCGGGTACCGAGGAACCGTTCCGTCACCTTGTCGAGGGTGACGTTGTACGGAGTGATGAGGTGAGCGTTGCCACTGATCAACAACTTGGACGTGTCGACGCCACGGTCGTTGAGCCCGCTCAGCTCGGAGAGCAGGACGGCCGGGTCGACCACGACACCGTTGCCGATGACCGGGGTGCACCCCGGTGAGAGAATGCCGGAAGGGAGGAGATGCAGCGCGTACTTCTGGTCGCCGACGACGACCGTATGGCCGGCGTTGTTGCCACCCTGGTAGCGCACCACATAGTCCACTGATCCACCGAGCAGGTCGGTGGCCTTTCCCTTGCCCTCATCACCCCACTGAGCACCGAGCAGCACAAGTGCGGGCACAGGCGTACACCCCTTCCGGGCGGGGCATGTCCAGGGTCAGGGGGCGTGAGCCGTGCCTGAGTCCGCGGACCGGTTGCCCCGGAATAGACGAAGCCCCTGGCGCAATAGCGCAAGGGGCTCTTGCACAAAGATGCTACCCGAGGAAGGACCGAGGTGTCGGCTCACGACCAGCTGCTGGTGGTCATCGACCCGGTCGCCCGCCGAAGTGACGGCGAGTCCGTGCGGATCGCGAAAGATGTTCTGCTCGGAGGCTCGGAGGCGAAAATCTGCCTTCCTGAGGGGCCCGAGGACTTTGCCCGGGCCCTCGCCCGTAGGGGCCCGAGGCGACCCGTCGTGGTGGGGGACGACCGCGCACTGCTGCGTGCGGTGGCCCTGTTGTACCGGGATCGATGGCTGGGAAACGGCGCTCTGTCCCTGGTGCCGGTGGGTCCGGGGCCCGCGGTGGCGCTGGCGCACGCGCTGGGCGTCCCCCAGGGAGCGGTCGCGGCGGCGCGCACGGTGCTGGACGGATCCGTGCGGCGGTTGGACCTGCTGGTGGACGAGAGCGACGGGGTCGTAGTGGGGGATCTCACCATCCCCGTGGCCGGATCGAAACATCCCGCCGGTGCCGGCTCCCTGTGGCACAGCTGCCGTTCGTTGGTCCGCGGCCTGGTGCGACCGGTGCCAGCGCCGTCGGTGGTCCGTCCGCATCGGTTGCGGGTGGAGGTGGACGGGGTGGTGCTGACCGATCTGGACCGGGAGGTGGAGTCGGTGACCGTACGGGCGGTGGGCGGCCGGGCCGAAGTGGTGGTGCAGCCGGTCCAGCCGGTGCGTCCAGGCCCTTCGGCCGAGCCATTGACCGCGAAGGCGCTGACAGTCACGGTCTCGGGCCCGGACTTCCGCTATCGGGCGGACATCATGGTCACGGGTCCGGTGCGCACCAGGACGTGGACGCTCCAGGCGGGAGCCTGGGGGCTGACACTGCCGTCCGGCGCGGAGGGCTGATCCTCCCTGGTGCGAGAGCCCGTCCGTGCGAGACGGTTCGTGCGAGACGGTTCGTGCGAGCCCGTCCGTGCGAGACGGTTCATAGCGAGCCTCGGGCCTTTCGGCGTGTCCGTGCGCGGCGGTCAGGTCGCGACGGACCCCCCGTAGGTCCGTTCCCGGTGCTCCCGCCAGCGGTCCAACAGCAGCGGCAGCTCCTGGCCCAGGAAGTGGAAGAAGTCCTGCGTCTCGGCCAGCCGCAGCCCGGCGGGGGTGTCGGGCCCCAGGCTCGCCACTCCCTCGCGCATGGTGTCCTCCCAGCGCTTGACGATCTGGTCCCGGTTGCCGAGGGCCTCGTACCACTGGTCGCTGTGGACCCGGTACCGCTCGCGTCGTGATCCGGGCTCGCGCTCGCGGGAGACCATCGTGACGTGGGAGAGGTAGCGCACCGCTCCCGAGACCGCGGCCGGGCTGATCTTGAGCTGTTCACCCAGTTCGGCAACTGACATGGTGCCGGCGTCCGAGGACAGGATCGCCGCGAAGACCCGGGCGGGCATCCGGGCCATTCCCGCGTCCGTCAGCTGGGCGGCGAACCGCTCGACGAAGTCGGACACCGCTTTCTCGTCGCGCTGGGAGTTCGCCCGTGGGGGCTGCTCTTCGGTCATGGTCCGATCCTCTCCCCTGCCCAGGGCACCGCACGCAATTTTATACGCTTCCCAATCTTCACAAATTTGTGAAGTGAGCGTACTTTCGGAACATGACTCAGGCGATCAGCGTCTTAAGGCTCCGCAAGTCGTTCGGGCGCACCCCCGCCCTGGACGGCCTCGACCTCTCCGTGGAGACCGGCGAGGTCCATGGCTTCCTCGGGCCCAACGGCTCGGGAAAATCCACGACCATCCGCGTCCTGCTGGGTCTGCTGCGCGCCGACTCCGGGGCCGTCCGCGTCCTTGGCGGCGACCCCTGGCAGGACGCCGTCGCACTCCACCGGCGCATCGCGTACGTCCCCGGTGACGTCACGTTGTGGCGCAACCTCTCCGGGGGTGAGGTCATCGACCTCTTCGGCCGGCTTCGCGGCGGTCTCGACCCCGACCGGCGGACCGCACTGATCGAGCGGTTCGAACTCGACCCCACGAAGAAGGGGCGGACCTACTCCAAGGGGAACCGCCAGAAGGTCGCCCTGATCGCCGCCTTCGCCTCCGATGTGGATCTGCTGATCCTCGACGAACCCACCTCAGGACTCGACCCGCTGATGGAGGAGGTCTTCCAGCACTGCGTGAGCGAGGAACGCGACCGCGGACGGACCGTCCTGCTCTCCTCGCACATCCTCAGCGAGGTGGAGAGCCTCTGCGACCGGGTCAGCATCATCCGGCAGGGCGAGCGGGTGGAGACCGGTTCGCTCAGCACACTGCGCCGTCTCACCCGCACCAGCATCACGGCCGAGTTGGCCACCGCACCCAGCGGACTGGACCGGCTCAGCGGCGTCCACGACCTCGACGTCCGGGGCCACCACATCACGCTCCAGGTCGAAACCGACCAGCTCGACACCGTTCTGCGCTCCCTCACCGACGCCGGCGTACGGTCGCTGACCAGCAGCCCGCCCACCCTGGAAGAACTCTTCCTGCGCCATTACGCCGATGAGCGGACCGGTCGGACGGCGCCCCGATGACCACCACTGCGGACACCTCCCCGCTCCACACCCGGCGCCCCGGCAACAGCCCCTTCGCCGGTACGGGACCCCTGCTGCGGCTCGCCCTGCGCCAGGACCGCGTCCTGCTCCCTATCTGGGTGCTGGTCCTCTCCGCCCTGGTCGTCAGCGGCGCCGGCACCATCGAGTCCTTCTACGACACCCCCGCCGCCCGCGCTGAGCTCCTGCGGTCGATGACCACCAACGGTTCGCTGCGCGCGCTGTACGGGCCGGTCTTCAGCGACTCCGTCGGCGGTCTGGTCAGCTGGCGGTTCGGAGGCTTCGCGGCGCTGATGGCCGCGGTGATGAGCCTGCTCATCGTCGTCCGGCACACCCGTGACGAGGAGGAGAGCGGCCGTCAGGAGATGCTGTCCGCCGCCGTCGTGGGGCGCCGTGCACCACTGACCGCTGCCCTGCTCACCGCGGCGGTCGGCAATGCCGGCATCGCCCTGTTGGTGACCGCGGGCCTGGCCGGCCCGGGCGGATCGGCGGCCGGGGCGCTCGCACTGGGGCTCGCCATCGGCGGGACCGGGATGCTCTTCGCCACCACCGCGGCGCTGATGGCCCAGCTCACCGAGAGCGCCCGGCTCGCCCGGGGGCTGACCGCCGCCGTCCTCGGTGGCGCCTACGCCCTACGGGCCGCCGGTGACGCCGCCACCGAGCCCTCCGCCCTGGTCTGGCTCTCCCCGCTGGGCTGGGCGGAACAGGTACGCCCCTTCGGTACCGAGCGCTGGTGGGTGCTGCTCCTGCTCGTCCTCGCCGTCGCCGCGCAGGGCACCCTGGCGTACGCACTGGCCGGACGGCGCGATGTGGGCATGAGCTTCCTGCCCACCCGGCCCGGGCCCGCCCACGGCCGGCTCACCGGCCCTGCCGCGCTGGCCTGGCGACTCCAGCGGGGCGCCCTGCTGGGCTGGACCCTCGGATTCCTCGTCGCCGGGCTCGCCCTCGGATCACTGGCGGACGGGGCGACCGAGCTCGTCGGCCAGAACGAGCAGGCCAGGGCCGTCTTCGAGCGGATGGGAGGCCGAACCGGGCTGACCGATGCGTTCCTCGCCGCCATGGTGGGGCTCTGCGGCATGGTCGCCGGGCTGTTCGTGGTCGCCTCCGTGCTGCGGCTGCACGGCGAGGAGGCCGCCCAGCGGGCCGAACCCGTCCTCGCGACCGCGGTGGGCCGGCCGACCTGGGCTGCCGGCCATCTGGCCGTCGCCTTCGGCGGCTCGGTCGTGGTCCTCGGTGCGGCGGGGCTGGGTCTGGCCCTCGGACACGGTGAGCGGCACGGGGCGATCGTCGCGGCGGCACTGGCCCAACTGCCCGCCGTCTGGCTGCTCGGAGGCATCGCGGTGCTGCTGTACGGGCTGGTCCCCCGGGCCGCCGGAGCGGCCTGGGTCGTGGCCGGCGTCTGTCTCACCGTCGGCTGGATCGGGCCGGCGCTCGACCTGCCCGGCCGGGTACTGGAACTGTCCCCCTTCGGTCAGCTGCCGAAGCTCCCGGGAGGTTCCGTGCAGTGGCCCCCGCTGCTGGTGCTCACGGCGCTGGCCGCCGCTTCCGGCTGCGCCGGACTGGTCGCACTGTGCAGAAGGGACCTTCGGACATGAGCTCATGGGACCCCGGAATCGCCCCGATCACCGGCGCACTGCTCGACGCCGGCGAAGACGCCCCCGAGCAGACCCACTCGTACAGACCGACCCGTACAGACCGTCCCGTACAGACCCACTCGTACGCAACCCCTTGAGAGCTCCGCCTAGAGCTCCACCTAGAGCTCCACCGGCAGCTCGTACACACCGCGGATGACATACCCCGGCTTCCACCGCGGTTCGGCCGCCAGCTTCATCGTCGGGGCCTGCCGCAGCAGCTCGCCGAAGGACGCCGCCAGCTCGATCCTGGCCAGCGGTGCGCCGAGACAGAAGTGGATGCCAGCGCCGAAGGTGATGTGCGCGTTGTCGGTACGGGCGAGGTCGAGCCGGTCCGCGTCCGGGAAGCGCTGCGGGTCCCGGTTGGCCGAGCCGAACAGCAGCGCCAGTTCGGAGCCGCGGGGAAGGACCGTGCCGTCGATCTCGATGTCGTCCAGCACCCAGCGCTCGAACATCTGGAGCGGGGTGTCGTACCGCATCAGCTCCTCGATGGCGGTGGGCACCAAGGAGTGGTCGGCCCGGAGCCGGGCCAGCTGCTCGGGGTGCCGCAGCAGGGTCCACCAGCCGTTCGCCGTGGTGTTGACGGTGGCTTCGTGCCCGGCGTTAAGCAGCAGCACACAGGTGGAGATCATCTCCTGTTCGCTGAGCCGGTCGCCCTCTTCGTGGGCGGCGATCAGCGCGGAGATCAGATCGTCGCCGGGCTCCTTGCGGCGCTCGGCGATCAGCTCCCGCAGATAGGCCGAGAACTCCACCGACGCCCTCACCGCACGCTCCGCGGTCTCCGTCGAGGGACTGAGCTCGAACATGCCGCAGATATCGGCCGACCAGGGGCGCAACAGTGCCCGATCGGCTTCGGGGACACCCAGCATCTCGGCGATCACCGCCACCGGCAGCGGTTCTGCGACCCGGGCCAGCAGATCGCCGCCGCCGTCCCGGACGAAGTCCGTGACCAACTCGGCGGCCAGCCGCTGCACGGTCGGCTCCAGCCGGGCCACGGTCCGCGGGGTGAACGCCTTGGTGATCAGTCGGCGGATGCGGGTGTGGTCCGGTGCCTCCAGATCGAGGATGCCGTTGTCGTTGAGCGTGTGGAACGGCTCGTGTTCGACGGGCGGCGCGGTGCGGCCGAACTCCTCATGGGTGAAGCGGTGCAGATACGTCCGCCCCAGGCGCCGGTCGCGCAGCAGTGCGGAGACGTCCTCGTAGTGCGGTACGAGCCACTGCCGCGTGGGTTCGAACCAGTGCACGCGCCCCTGCGCCCGCAGCTCCTCGTACGCGGGGTACGGATCAGCGACGAAGGAGGGTGACCAAGGTTCGAAAAGTGCGCTCATAGCGGGACGTTAACCCCGTCGACCCCATGGGGGCCAGTGTCCGCGAGAAGGCTCAACCCGTTTGTGACCAGCCCTTTTGCGAGCTGAGCCGGTCGGTGGGCGGTGACCGGCGCTGTGGTCGCCCCTTCGGGCCCGGACCGTCCAGGCGTTGCCGGCCGTGCCCGATCTCGGCCCGTCGGGCGGGACCGTCCGGGTGTGACCACTGGCTGTGACTACCCGGGGGTGACGAGCCGTGCCTCGTAGGCGAACACGGCGGCCTGGGTGCGGTCCCGCAGTCCGAGCTTCACCAGGATGCGGCTCACATGCGTCTTGATGGTCGACTCGGCGACCACCAGGTGCGAGGCGATCTCGGCGTTGGACAACCCCTGGGCTATCAGGACCAGCACCTCGGTCTCCCGCTCGGTGAGGTCCCCCACCTGCGAGAGCGCGGGCGCCTTGGGGATGGCGCCGAGCTTGGAGAACTCCGTGATCAGTCTCCGGGTCACGGTCGGCGCGAGGAGCGCCTCCCCCGCCGCGACCACCCGGACCCCGTCCGCGAGCTGCCGGGCGGACGCGTCCTTGAGGAGGAAGCCCGACGCCCCCGCGCGCAGGGCCTGGTAGACGTACTCGTCGAGGTCGAAGGTGGTGAGCACCAGCACCTTCGACTTCTCGCCCCCTGCGACGATCTCGCGGGTGGCCTCGATGCCGTTGAGCTCGGGCATCCGGATGTCCATCAGCACCACGTCCGGAACCAGCGCGGCGACCTTCGCGACCGCTTCCCGCCCGTTGACGGCCTCCCCGACGACTTCGATGTCCGGCATCGCATTGAGCAGGACCGAGAAGCCCTCGCGCACCATCATCTGGTCGTCGACGATCAGTACACGAATCTTCGGGGCGGTCATACGGTCTCCTCGGTGGCGGTTGCGGGCACGGGGATGAAGGCGGTCACCTCGTAGCCCCCGTCCTCGGTGGGCTCGGCCGTCATCTCGCCCTGGAGCATGGTCACACGCTCCCGCATCCCGGTGATGCCGTGTCCCGCTCCCGGTGACGGCTTGACCAGGCCCTGCGGGGCGGTGTTCACGATCCGCAGTCCAAGGCCGCCGAGCACGTAGGACACCTCGACCTTCGCCGTCGATCCGGGTGCGTGGCGCAGCGCGTTGCTCAGTGCCTCCTGGATGATCCGGAACGCCGAGAGTTCGACGCCCGGGGGCAGCTCGCGCACGGCTCCGGTGATGGTCTTGTCCGTGCGCAGACCGGCCTCGCTCACATTGCCGAGCAGCTGACCTAGGTCGGCGAGCACCGGCTGGGGCGCGTCCGGGGCTTCGTAGTCCTCCGCGCGGACCACACCGAGGATGCGGCGCAGCTCGGTCAGGGCGGCGACCGCGTTCTCCCGGATGGTGGCGAATGCCTGCTCCAGTTCGGGCGGCGGGTTCTCGACCCGGTAGGGGGCTGCTTCCGCCTGGATCGCGACCACCGACATGTGGTGGGCGACGACGTCGTGGAGTTCGCGGGCGATGGTGGTGCGCTCCTCCAGGAGGGTGCGCCGATCGCGTTCGACGGCGGTGACGGTCTGCTGCGCTGCGACTTCTTCCTTGGCGTCCTTGCGGACGAGGTAGGTGGTCGCCAGCAGCATCAGTACCGCGGCTGCAAAGAGCAGCTGGGAGGTGTTGGTCGGGGCCCAGCGGTCCAACAGGGACTCGGTGAAGTACCCGGCCACCGCGGTGATCAGCCACATCCACACGGCGCAGCGGGGCCGGGTGCGCAGGGTGACGACGGTCAGCACGCAGAGATGGCCGAAGAAGAGGGTGGGCGGCCAGGGCCACGCTCCCCCGTCGTACCCGCCCGTCGCATTGACCAGGGGAACGGCCGCGATGGAGATCCAGAACCCGCCGACGGGCCGTACCAGCGTCATCGCCAGGGCGAGGATGGGCACCGCCACGCTCAGCGTGGAGCTGAAGCCGGTGACCCGTGAGGCCCCCCAGGCGAACAGGGTGAAGAAGCAGAGCATGGCCACGGCGCCATGGGGCGCCCACACGGCCAGGCGGCGTATTCGTGTCGGCAGCCGGCGGAGCAGCGGGCCTTCGGGGCTCAGTGGTGGCAGGGGTCGGTAGGCGAAGGCGTTGAGGACGAGCTCCTTGCGGAGGCCGCCCAGGGCCCCCATGGCCAGGCGGTATTCGGGGGGTCTGGTCTTCTCGGTCACCTACAGAACGGTAAGGGGAAGGGCGGACGCGGTCGTCACCATCACTATGGATTCCGCCGCGTCCGCCCCAAGGACTACCTGGGGTTCCTTACGGACGACAGGTCAGCCACGGAATTCTTCCGCATGGTCCTTCGCCCACTCGTCGAAGCTCCGCGGCGGGTGCCCGGTGACCCTCTCCACGGTGTCCACGACGGTGCGTCCGACGGCCGGGGTGTCGCGGTAGACCATGAGCAGGAAATCGATCACCTCATCCGGCTGCCCGGCCGCTCGCCACTGGGCCAGCGCCTCGTCCTCGGTCAGTTCGACGAGACGGATCGGCTTCCCGCGGGCGGCGGCGAGCGCCCGTGTCTTGTCCTCGACGGTCAGCGCCTGCGGGCCGGTGACGACGTACTCCCCACCGGCGTGGCCGTCCTCGCTGAGGGCGACGGCGGCGACCGCGCCGATGTCGGACTCGTGGACCATGGCGCTGAGCCGGTTCACGAACGGCTCGCGCACCTCGTCGTCCGTGCGGATGGAGTCGGCCCAGGACAGTGCGTTCGACATGAACTCCACCGGCATGACGACGGTCCACACGAAGTGGCTCTCGCGCACGGCGGTCTCCAGCGGTGTGGGTCCGCCGCCGTGGAGGACGGTGATGCGGCGCACCCCGGCGGCGCGGGCGAGCTCCAGGATCTGCGGACCGCTCTCCAGGTCCGCGAAGTAGGGTCCGCCGAAGGTGATCAGATGCAGACCCGTCACTCCCGCGAGGGCAGGGGCGAGGGACGCGGGATCGGTGAGGTCTCCTTGGACGACATCGACTCCGGCGGGGAACGCGGCGGTTTCGGGGTTGCGGGTCAGGGCGCGGACCAAGTGGCCGCGGTTCAACAGCTGCTGCACGATCTGAGAGCCGACGGTTCCGGTCGCCCCGGTCACTAGGTAGGTCATGGGAAGAAGGTAGGAAGGCTTGCGGTCAGCTTCCGTCCTCGATTCCCCGACCCGTTGATGTGGTCCGGGTACCGGTTCAAAAAGCCAGTTGGGCGATCTCCTCGGCGACCACCGCACAGGCGTCCGCCGCGGGGTCGATCACCGGGAAGTGCCCGACCTCCTCCAGCAACGTCAGTCCCACCGTCTCCCCCGCCTTGGCCGCCGCCGCGACGAAGGACTCGGCGAGCTCGTGGGGCACGGTGAGGTCGTCCCGTCCCTGCACCACAGCGGTGGCGATCCCGGTGGGCAGGAGCGCGGCGGGGTCGCTCTGGGCCGTGCGTGCCGTGAACTCGTCGCTGTCACCGAGGAGTTCCGCCACGGCTCCACCGCACACATCGAGCTCCACGGCGCGGGCGAAGTCGACGATCGGCGCCAGTGCCACCACCCCGCGCAGCGGTGGTGGGGCGGGCAGTCGCCAGGGGGACCCGATGGGCAACACATGCCGGGCAGCGGCCCAGAGCGCCAACTGACCTCCCGCGGAGTGGCCCGTGAGCACCGTGCGCCGGACATCGGCCTGCGGCAGTGCGGTGCGGACCAGTTCGGGCAGGGCGTCCAGCACTGCGGCGATGTCGTCGAAGGTCTCCGGCCATCGGCCCGCGACCGGGCCCTGCCCGCCCTGCTGTGGCAGGTTCCGCCCGCGTCGGTACTCCACATTGGCGACCGCGAGTCCACGACGGGCCAGGAAGTCGGCGAACGGGGTCAGGTATTGCCGGTCGTAGCGGGCCCGCCACGCCCCGCCGTGCAGCACGACGACCAACGGCACACTGTGCTGTCCGCCGCGGGGAGCGTAGAAATCGACCACCTGGTCGGGGTGTTCGCCGTACGCGATGGACACGTCCGGGGCCACGGCGGGATGCGAGAAGGCAGACTCGGTCTCGGCGGTGTCACGGGCGACGGGGTCCGGCATTGTGCTTCCAACCTTCCGAAGCTGTCTCGGAATTGACCGCGGACCCAACCGGGTCACCGCGGAAATGTGCTGACCAGCGGGGACGCTATCAGTCCCCGCTGGTCAGGTTGGCCAGGCGGATCAAGCAGTGGGATCCTCGGCGACCTCCGCCAACACCCGGGCGAGTGTGGATGCGGCTCGTTCGACGTCCGCGAAGCCCGTGTACAGCGGAGTGAAACCGAACCGCAGCACATCCGGCCGCCGCAGGTCTCCGACCACACCGCGCTCGATGAGCCGTTCCATCACCACCGGAGCCTTCGCACACCGCAACGCCAACTGGCTTCCACGCTCGGAGTGCGCCAGCGGGGTCACCAGGGAGACCGGCGAGTCCGGGCCGCTGACACCGCCCTCCACATGGGATTCGGCGCACTCCAGGAAGAAGTCGGTCAGGGCCAGGCTCTTCGCCCGTACGGAATCGATCGAGACCCCGTCCCACACCTCAAGCGCCGCTTCCAGTGCCAGCAGCGAGAGGATCGCGGGCGTACCGACCCTGCCCCGGGCCACCCCGTCCGCTGGGGTGTGTTCGGGTGCCATCGCAAAGGGGTCCACATGGGAGTGCCACCCGGGCAGCGGGCTGTCGAAGGCCCGCTGGTGGCGCTCGGCGACATAGAGGTACGCCGGTGAACCGGGACCTCCGTTCAGGTACTTGTAGGTGCAGCCGACGGCGAGGTCCACCCCGTGGGCGTCCAGGCCCACCGGCAGGGCTCCCGCACTGTGACACAGGTCCCACACGGCGAGCGCGCCGACGCTCTGGATCGCGGCGGTCAGCGACGGCAGATCGTGCAGGCGGCCGGTGCGGAAGTCGACGTGGTTGAGCAGCACCACCGCCGTCGCCGGACCCAGTGCGGACGCCAGTTCACCGGGATCGACGGCGACGATCCTGCATCCGGTCAGCCGCGCCGCGGAGGCGGCGAGATAGCCGTCGGTGGGAAAGGTGGTGGCGTCGACGACGATCTCGGTGCGTCCCGGATTCAGCCGGGCGCCCGCCACCACCGCCTTGAACACATTCACACTGGTGGAGTCGCCCACGACCACGCGGCCGGGGCCCGCGCCGACCAAGGGGGCGATCCGGTCGCCCACCCGCTGCGGCGCGTCCCACCAGCCGCTCTCCGCCCAGGAGCGGATGCGCAGTTCACCCCATTGGCGTTGGACGACATCGGCGACCCGAGCGGGCACGTGCACGGGCAGTGCGCCCAGTGAGTTGCCGTCCAGATAGACGTCCTCGTCACGATCGCCGAGTTGGAACAGGGCGCGCCGCGAGCGCAGTTCATCGGCCGCGTCCAGCGCGGCGGCCTTCTTCTTCAGGGCCTCAGACATGGCTGCGCGCCGTCCACAGCTCGGGGAATACGTTCTTGCGGGCCCGCTTCTCCAGCCAGGCGACCCCGGCCGAGCCTCCGGTGCCCGTCTTCGAACCCATCGCCCTGCGGGTGGCCACCAGATGGTCGTTGCGCCAACGCCACACCAGTTCGCCCACGTCGGTCAGCGCCTCACCGAGACGTACCGCCTCGGCATGGCCGTCCGGATCGGCGTAGATGCCCGCCCACACTGCTTCCACCTCGGTGGACGGCTCGTGCTTGAGGGCCGGATCCCGCTCCAGGACCGCGCTCGGCACGGCGAAGCCGCGGCGGGCGAGGAACCGGAGCGCCTCGTCGTACAGGCTGGGCTGCTGGAGGGCCTTCTCCAACTCCGCGTGGACGCGCGGCGCACCACGGTGGGGCACCAGCATCGACGCCGACTTGTCACCGAGGAGGAACTCCATCCGCCGGTACATGGCCGACTGGAAACCCGAGCCCTCGCCGAGGGAATCGCGGTAGGAGTTGAACTGGGCGGGGGTCAGCTGGCCCAACGGCTTCCAGGAGGAGTTCAGCGCCTCCAGTTCGCGCACGGAGCGCTTGAGCGCGTCTATGGCGGCCGGCACCCGGTCCTCGCTCAGGGCGCGGGAAGCCGTCTCCCACTCGTGCACGATGACGGTGAACCACAACTCCATCACCTGCGTGGTGACCAGGAAGACCATCTCTCCCGGGTCGTCGGAGAGGGTGTGCTGTAGATGGGTGAGGACATCCGCCTGGACGTAGTCCTCGTACGGAGTGGTGCCCGCGAAATCCAGATGCGGGGCAGCGTCATGTGACATCGCTGTCTCCTAGACGTCCGGGTAGCGGTCCGCGCCCCTTCCTGTTGGTGTGGGAGCCCCGGTCCCCAATCGCATCATAAGCCGCGGCCCGCACCCCGTGATCGTTCCGGGGGCGCGGGCCGTGTCACATCTCCCGCAGCGGGCGCGGGCGCGGGGGCTCAGCCGAGGGTGTCGGCAGCGGTCTGCGAGGAGTCCCGCAGGAAGGTGGAGCAGCGCTCGTACTCCTCCTGCTCACCGATCGTTCCGGCTGCCCTGGCCAGGGCGTGCAGGGCCCGCAGGAAACCGCGGTTCGGCTCGTGCTCCCACGGCACCGGGCCGTGTCCCTTCCAACCGCTGCGGCGCAGTGAATCCAATCCGCGGTGGTAGCCCGTACGGGCGTACGCGTAGGACTCGACGACGCTGCCACGCTCGAACGCGTCGTCGGCGAGCCGCGCCCAGGCCAGGGAAGAGGTCGGGTACTTCGCGGCCACCTCGGCCGGGGAGGTGCCGGAGGCGAGCAGCTCGCGCGGCTCGGGGTCGTCGGGGAGGTGGGTCGGGGGTGGGCCCCCGAGGAGGTTTTCATGGATGCCCATGCCCCCAGTGTCCCAGGCGGCGCCGAAGTCCACGGCGGCCCCCACCCCGATCACCGGAACGGGGGGACGACCGGTCCGACGGCACCAGGGACCGGAGGGCCGTGGTGCTCACCCCCGCTGGAGCCCCGGGGGCGCCTCAGCGGCCCGGGGCTCCAGCGGGGGTGCGCCTACTCCGCAGTTCACCCGGCATTCCGGGCGCACCTCGGTGCCGTCCGGGGTCGGCGCGGGCCGTCTGACCATCACCACGGCGATGAGCGCCCCGAGCACCAGCACCCCCGCGCACATCGGCATCGCCTTGTTGAACGTCTCCCCGAACTCATCCGCCGAGCGGTACGCCTCCGGCCCCATGCCCGCGAGCAGGGGCAGCGCCGCCACCGCCAGCAGACCGGCGGCCCGGGCCGCGGCGTTGTTGACACCACTGGCGATCCCCGCCCGGGCGGTGTCCACCGACGAGAGGACGGTCGCGGTCAGCGGGGCGACCAGCGTCACCATGCCCAGGCCCATCACGACCAGTGCGGGCAGTACGTCGGCGAGGTACGAGGCGTCCTGCCCGACCCGCAGCATGAGCAGCATTCCCGCGGCGCACAGCAGCGGGCCCACCGTCAGTGGGATCCGCGGCCCGATGCGTTCGGCGAGCGCACCCGACTTCGCCGAGAACAACAGCATCAGGACCGTCGTCGGCAGCAGTGCCAGCCCGGCGCCTAGTGCCGAGTACCCGACCACCACCTGCAACTGGAGCGCCACCAGGAAGAAGAAGCCGCCGAACCCGGCGTACACGCAGAGCGTCACCAGGTTGACCGATGTGAACAGCCGCGACTGGAAGATCGACAGGGGCAGCATCGGGTCGGGTCGCCTTCGCTCCACCGCAACGAACACCACGGCGACGATCACTCCGGCGAGCCCCGCCACCCACTGCGGTGCGATGAGCCCGTACGTCACCAGGCCCAACGCCAACGCGCCGAGCACCGCTCCCAACACATCGAAGTGGGTGTCGTGCGCCGCCGGGTCACGGGATTCGGGCACGTGCCGCAGGGCAACGGGTACGCAGATCGCCGCCAGCGGCACATTGATCAGGAACACCCATCGCCAGCCGGGTCCGTCCACGAGCCAGCCGCCGACGAACGGCCCGATCGCCGCACCGACACCGCCGAGCCCCGACCACAACCCCACGGCGCGCGAGCGGTCATCCGGGTGAAAGCTCGCCTGGATCAGGGCGAGGGACCCGGGGGTGAGCAGCGCCCCGCCGATGCCCTGGAGGGCCCGCGACAGCACCAGCATCTCGCCGCTCTGGGCGACTCCGCACAGCAGTGACCCCAGGGCGAACCAGATCACTCCGATGACGAACACCCTCCGGCGCCCGTAGCGGTCGCCGAGGGCGCCACCGAGCAGGATGAGCCCGGCGAGCGCGAGCATGTAGGCGTTGATGGTCCATTGGAGGACCGCCATGTCCGCGTTCAGGTCCTCGCCGATGCGCGGGAGCGCCACATTGACGACGGTCGAGTCCAGCAGGGCCATGCTGGAGCCGAGAACGGTCGTGAGGATCACCCAACGGCCCTTGGGGGTGGACAGCCTGATGTCTCCCGGACGGTCATCCATACGCGGATCATCGCAGCGGGGGGCACGGGCGACTACCGGGAGCGCCCGGGACCCGTGGCGGCCCGACGAGGCCGTACAGGTCTCTGGAGGCGCCGGGGCCGCTGACCTCGATGTCGGTCCAGACGCGCCCCTGCATACCCGTCTGGACGCGCTCTGCATGGCTACCCGGACGCGATCTTCGTAGCTGCCCGGACATAACGAACCCGGTGCCTCCGCGAGGGAGCACCGGGTCGTCAGCAAGCCCTTCGCCGCCCGGGGCGACGGTCAGGCCGAGGTCACTTCAGCCGGGTACCGGTGGAGCGCAGGGCGACGCACGCCTCGGAAACGCGGGTGGCCATGCCGGCCTCCGCGAGCTTGCCCCAGGTCCGCGGGTCGTAGGTCTTCTTGTTGCCGACCTCGCCGTCGACCTTCAGCACACCGTCGTAGTTGGTGAACATGTGCGCGGCGACCGGACGCGTGAAGGCGTACTGGGTGTCGGTGTCGAGGTTCATCTTCACGACGCCGTTCTCCAGCGCGGTAGCGATCTCCTCGGCGGTGGAGCCGGAGCCGCCGTGGAAGACGAAGTCGAACGGCTGGCTGCCCTGGGCCTTGCCGTACTTCTCGCTGACGCCGGCCTGGAGGTCCTTCAGCAGCTCGGGACGGAGGACGACGTTGCCCGGCTTGTAGACGCCGTGGACGTTGCCGAAGGAGGCGGCGAGCAGGTAGCGGCCCTTCTCGCCCAGTCCGAGCGCCTCGGCGGTGCGCAGCGCGTCGTCGACGGTGGTGTAGAGCTCGTCGTTGATCTCGTGCGTGACGCCGTCCTCTTCACCACCGGTCGGGGTGATCTCCACTTCGAGGATGATCCGGGCGGCGGCGGCCTGGGCCAGCAGCTCCTGGCCGATGGCGAGGTTGTCGGCGAGGGTCTCGGCGGAACCGTCCCACATGTGGGACTGGAACAGCGGGTTCTCACCCTTGGCGACGCGCTCGGCCGATACGGCGAGCAGCGGACGGACGAAGCCGTCGAGCTTGTCCTTGGGGCAGTGGTCGGTGTGGAGCGCGATCGTCACGTCGTACTTCGCGGCGACGATGTGCGCGAACTCGGCGAGCGCGACCGCTCCGGTGACCATGTCCTTGCTGTGCTGGCCGCCCAGGAACTCGGCACCGCCGGTGGAGATCTGGATGATGCCGTCGCTCTCGGCCTCCGCGAAGCCGCGCAGTGCGGCGTGGAGCGTCTGGGAGGAGGTCACGTTGATGGCCGGGTAGGCGAACTTGCCTGCCTTCGCCCGGTCGAGCATCTCGTTGTAGACCTCGGGGGTTGCGATGGGCATCTGTCCGCTCCTTGTATGTGCGGGTTGGCGATATGGGCCCTGACCTTGGGGCGACGTCATCGTCAGCCCCTATCTTTCCAGACTCCCCACGGGACTCCCGCACAGCGGGTGCCCGCCCAATCGAGACGATCTTGCGGTTTCCGCCAAAAGAGCAAGATCCTATGCATTTCCGCAGCTCAGATGTGGTCCGCAGCGGATGTGCCGGGGTGGCTGGATCGGGCCCCTCACCTTGGACGCAGCCTGGATGCGGCATCGGTGCGGCCAGAATGCAGCCCGGATACAGCCCCCGACACAGCCCGAGTACGGCGCGGATGGAGTCGGATGCGGCCCGGCATGCGGCCGGAGGAAGTCCAGGCCGCACCCTGAGCTCGGCAGTTCGGATCCGCCGGCTCAGGGGCCCCATCAGTCAGCCCGACGGATCAACCCACGAGCTCAGCCCTGACAGCTCGGACCCGTCAACTCAGATCCGTCAGCTCAGATCCGTCAGCTCAGACCGAGTTCCGCGAGGGAGTACGCGTAGAGGTAGGGCACGCCCGCCGTCTCGCTGATCTTCTCGCCGGCGCCGGTCGCCCGGTCGACGATCGTCGCCACGGCCACCACCTCGCCACCGGCCTCCCGGACGGCCTCCACGGCGGTGAGCGGCGAACCACCGGTGGTCGAGGTGTCCTCGACCACCAGACAGCGCCGGCCCTTGATGTCGGGGCCCTCGACCCTGCGCTGCATGCCGTGCGCCTTGGCCGCCTTGCGGACGACGAAGGCGTCCATGTGCCGGCCGCGGGCAGCGCCGGCGTGCAGCATCGACGTGGCCACCGGGTCGGCGCCCAGGGTGAGTCCGCCGACACAGTCGAAGTCCAGTTCGGCGGTCAGATCGGCCATGACCTGTCCCACCAGCGGCGCGGCCGTGCCGTCGAGCGTGATCCGACGAAGGTCCACGTAGTAATCGGCCTCAAGACCCGAGGAGAGGGTCACTCGGCCGTGCACCACGGCCTTGTCCTTGATCTGCTGGAGCAGCTCAGCGCGTACGTCAGTCATGCCCATGAGCTTAAGCGGCCGACAGCCGACGCCAGCGCCAGGTGGTGGAGAGCTCCAGGGGGTCGATCTGGGTGACGAGGCGCGGTGCGGTGTTCAGCCCGTTGGGCGGCCCTGACTGCGGTTCCACACAGACGGCCTCGCGCTGCTCGTCGTAGACCACGACCCACTCGGCGCGGCTGGTGACCGCCAACTCCAGCTGTCCCGGCCACGTCACGGTCGCCGATACGCCGTCGGGCATGCCGAAGCAGTCGTCCCGGGGACCGGGCAGCGGGTCGATGCGGCGCCCGGTCGGCAGATGGTCGGGGCCGCGCTCCTCCTGCCATGCGGGCGTGAAGTCGATTCGGGCGTCGAGGCCGCCGTCGCCGAGATTGCGCAGGAACCACGGATGCCAGCCGACCTGAGCGGGGAACGAGCTCTCGTACGCCTCGACGCCCAAGGTGAGGGTGAGGGAATCGGCGGTCAACTCGACGAGCTGGGTGACCCGCCCGGGATAGGGCCAGGGGGAGCCGAGTTCATAGGTGAAGGCGGCTTGGTCCTTCTCTGCCCGGGCGGTGCGCCACGCAGTATCCCGACCGGTGCCGTGGATGGCGTGGGGCGGGGAGTTGAGCGGCAGCTGATGGACGTCCCCGCCATTGCGGAACCGTCCTTCGGCGACCCGTCCGCACCAGGGCACCATCGGGAAGCAGCCGTACTGGTCGCCTTGGCGCAGTAGTTCGGTGCCGCCGACGCTCAGACTGGCGATACGGCAGCCGTTGTGGGGGTGCACGGTCAATTCGACGTCTCCGGCGGCCAGCCGGACGCTCTCTTCGCTGCTCACCCTTCGACCCTACTGGCGCCGCTGCCGGGGCACCCGGCGACCGTCCCCGGTGGACGGATCGCCGTCACGCACCGCCCGTCATGTGGCGTGCGTCGCTCGCGGCGCGACTACCGACGACGGCGCAGTGCCCTGCTGACGACGACCGCCGATGCGACGGCCAGTGCGGCAGCGGGCGCGATCCAGCGCAGCGGCAGGCCCGAAGCGCTCCCGTCGGGTGCCGGGACGGGCGCGTACCGACCGCGTGGCGGGGCGTGGTCCACCTCTTCGGCGCTACGGCCGATCATGGTGCGCCGCGCATGGGCGGCTTCGGCCGGGGGCTCCTCGGGAATCGCGGTGAAGTCCTTGAGTTCTTCGAGGGCCAGCCCTTCGAGATCGACGAACTCGACCTCGGCCCCGGCGGACGTCCCAGCCGATGTCTCAGCCGATGCCTCGCTGGCCGAGTCTGCGGAGTCAGCCGAGTCAGCGGAGTCAGGGGAATGCGATGCCCCGTCCTCGGCCTTCGCGTCCCCCTCATCGGGATTCTCGGCCTCCGGGTCGGTGGCCTTCGGACCGGCTGCCTTCGCGTCGGCCGGCTCGTCGCCCACGATCCCCAACCGCTCGGCGTCCTCACGACTCACCGGGCCCGGCCCCTCGGACCCCCGGTCCTCGATGCCGGTTGTCTGCGCGGCTTGCTGGTCCGGTGTGCCGGGTGCCTGGCCCGCGAGCCGTTCGGCGAAGCGGTCAAGGAGGCGGTGTGCGGATTGGTGCGCCGCATCGTCCGGTAGCTCCGCCAACCGGCCCTCGGCCTCGACGGAGCCGCTGAAATGGAGGGCGGTCCCCCCTTCGGCCTCGGACAGGCCGATCGTGAGGGTCGTGCGGGCGGAGCCCGTGCCCCGGACCTCGGTGCCGCTCGCCTCCACCACGAAGTCGCCTCCGCGTTCGGTGATGCGCAGGGTGCCCCGGTAGGTGATCGAGTGGTTGGCGACCCGCACTTTGAGCCGGCCGGAGATCACACCGTCGCCGGCCTCGGGTTCCGCCGTGGAGCCGGCGGCGTCCTGTTGGAGCCCGTGGACGCAGCGGGCGATGCGCGCCGGGTCCCTCAGCAGTTGCCTGACGGTCTCCACCGCAGCCGGAACGAACACCTCATGGTCCATGGGCCCGAGCGTACCCAGGGGTGCCCACCACGTCTGCGTTTCAGTCTCCGTAGCGCGGGTGGACGAGGGTCGAGGGGGCGAGTCCCGCCAAGCGGGTGCGTTGCGCGTACCCGGAGTCGGCGAGGAGTCCGTCCGGGGTGAGCGAGCGCAGCGGGGGCGCTTCGGGGGCGAGCCGCAACGGCGGTGTGCGTCCGGGTGCTGCGAGCAGGAAGCCCCAGTCGTGGGGGGCGGACGCGGTGTCGTGGGCCCGGTCGGGGCCGGCGGCGAAGCCGGAGCGCCGCCCGGTGGCCCGGTAGGCACGTGTGCCGTATCCGGCGGCCCGCAGGGTCGCCTCGACGGTCCAGTACGTACGCGGCCGGGACACGAGCGGTCCGGCGTGGACGACGATCCGTCCACCTGGGGCGATCACCGGTGCGGCGAGCCCGTAGAACTCCTGCGAGTAGAACTTGGTGCTCTGGGTGATGCCGGGGTCGGGCAGGTCCACGATCACCAGGTCGTACGTGCCGTGCGGGGCGCGCAGCCAGTCGAAGGGGTCCGCGTGCACCACGCGTATCCGGGGGTCGCGGTAGGCGTGTCGGTTCAGCTCGGCGAGCGCCGGATCGGTACGGGCGAGACGCACGACGGCGGGGTCGAGTTCCACGATGGTCACCGCTTGGACGTCGCGGTAGCGCAGCACCTCGCGGGCGGCGAGCCCGTTGCCGCCGCCGAGGATGAGCACCCGACCGCGCGGGCCGGAGGCGGCGGGGTGGACCAATCCCTCGTGGTAGCGGTACTCGTCGCGCCCGCTGACACGGAGCCGGCCGTCCAGGAAGAGTTCCAGGGAGGTGGAACGGCTTCCGGTGAGGACGACTTCCTGCACTCCGGTGTGGACGGCGACCCGCACCCGGTCCCCGTAGACCGCGGTCCGCGCGGCCTCCTCGAAGTCGTCGACGAGAACGGTCGCGGTGCCGAGGAGGCAGAGCACGACGAGGTTGGCGACGAGCAGCCAGCCGCGGGAGCGGGGGGTGAGCTCGCGGCGGAAGAGCCAGAGCACCAGCGCACCGCCGGCGAGTGCGTTGACCGCTCCGGTCAGCAGTCCGGCGGTGAGTTGGCCGAGCCAGGGCAGCAGCAGGAAGGGGAAGGCGAGCCCGCCGACGAGGGCGCCCACGTAGTCGGCGGCGAAGAGGTCGGCCACGGTGCCTTCCGCGTCCCGTCTGGAGATGCGTTGGATCAGGGACATCAGCAAGGGGATCTCTGCGCCGATGAGGACGCCGATGGCGAGCGAGAAGCCCACGAGTACGGAACGGGCCTCGCCGATCCATGCGAAGGACGCGTAGAGCACCAGTGCGGAACAGCCACCGACCAGGGCGAGGGCCAGTTCCAGCACTCCGAAGCCGACGGCCGCACGGCAGCGCAGCCTCTTGGCGAGGAGTGACCCGATGCCCATGGCGAAGACCATCAATGACAGGACCACGGAGGCTTGGGTGACCGAGTCGCCGATCAGATAGGAGGCGAGGGCGACCAGTTCGAGTTCGTAGACGAGCCCGCAGGCGGCGCACACGAAGACGGTCAGCAGGACGAGATTGCGCCCTGCCGACGGCCGCACCGGCAGCCGCACCGAGCCCTGGGGTGGTGACAGCTGCTGGGGCGGGTCGACCATGCAGTAACGCTATGTCACGTCAAGTGCGCATCTTGTCACCCACACGTGTGCATCTCGCGGGTACCGCGGCGGTGGCTCACCGCCCCACGGCCTCCGGTACCCGTTCGGCGCGGGAACCTCGCGGAACCGCACCGACCCGCGTACGAGTGACCACGAGCCGCCCTTCCTGCGGATACGCATGCCAGGTGCGCCAACGCACCTGGCCTTCCCGGTGCTGGGCCATCATCGCGGTGAAGGCGTGAGGGGAGCCGGGGAAGGTCCCGGCGAGGGAGTTGGGATGGTCGGCGACGAGGGCCAGCAACTCCTGGGCCCGGCCGGCGAAGGACCCACGCGAGAGCGTCTCGACGCGGGCGGCGAACTCGTACTCCCAGTCGCCGAGTCTCTTCGCCACGCCCAGCGGGAGCGGTGTGCTGCTGCCGGGCATGCAGGCAACGGTCTCCGAACAGCTGCCCTGTTCCTCCTCCAAGAGCACCTGGTGGGAGGCTCCGAGGAGTCTGAGTTGGAGTTTCGCCCCGGAGAGTTCCAGGTCGAGGACGGCTAGGGCAGGGAGCGGCTCCCGACCGAGCGCCCAGGCGAGGTCGTCGGCACGGGTGTCGGTATAGGCGGTACTGAGGGTCGTGAGCATGGGTCGGCTCCGCAAACACGCTTCGGCGGTGGACACGTGGACCTGGGCGCCCCTGAGCGGAAGTACAAGAAGGTGGGGGACCGCCTGCTCGGGCCCAGAAAAACCGGTCCGAGGGCTGGATGGTTCCAACAGGTTCCGTCAGCGAGGGAATCACGAAGTACGCGTCGCTCACAGTGTTTTTACCCAACTTGAAGTGGTTTCCATCCCCTAGGGGGCCTTACGGTTCAACTGTTCAACAAAGCACCCTGGTAAAAACCGTTGAAATCGGTGCGGGATGGCCAGGAAGCCTGTGAAACAGCGAGAATCCTAGGAAATCGCCAGGAAAAGAGGCGCCTGGCGAAGAGGTGCTCCGCCAGGCGCCCCGAGGGTCGCGGATCGTCCGCTGACCTGGTCACTCGATGGCGAACCTGCTGCCCCGTGTCAGCAGCCTCCGCCACCGCCCCCGCAACCGCCGCCCCCTCCCCCGCAGGACGAGCCGCCCGACGAACCGGACGAGCCACCGCCGCAGGACGAGCCACCCGACGAACCGGACGACCCTCCGCCGCAGGACGAGCCACCGGTCCACGACGAACCCCCGTCGCTCACCCACCAACCCCCCGAACTGCTCCCGCCCGCAGTGCTGCCCGCGGACGCACCGCGATACCGACGGGCCTTGACCTTCCGCGTCCTGAACACGATCGCCATCACTGCCAGCACGACGACCGGGAACAGGGCTCCCGCCACCACCAAGAGGAACGCAGTCATCGCTCCACCCTCCGTCACCTCCGAGAATCCCCGGAGTCCCCCGAAGCAGGCCCCCCTGCCCTTCGCTCGCGCTCCGGGCCCGGCCGCTTCCTGTGTGAAGTCACAATCCCCATGGCCCAAGGACGTCAAAGCAGACTTGAGCAACTCCAGAGCTTCCGCAGAGGATGGCGACCATGGATCCATCAGCGCCCGGAGCGCGACCGCTGCTCAACCGTCGGTTGACGGAGTTCGGCACGACGATCTTCGCGGAGATGTCGGCGCTGGCTGCCCGAACCGGTTCGATCAACCTCGGCCAGGGCTTCCCCGACACCGACGGCCCCGACTCGGTGCGGGAGGCCGCGGTGCGCGCCCTGCGCGACGGCCGGGGCAACCAGTACCCGCCCGGCCCCGGCGTCCCCGAACTGCGCGAGGCGATCACACAGCACCAGCAACGCTTCCATGGCATCGCCCTGGACCCCGACACGGATGTGCTGGTGACCGCGGGCGCGACCGAGGCGATCGCGGCTTCGCTGCTCGCGCTGGTGGAACCGGGCGACGAAGTCATCGCGCTGGAGCCGTACTACGACTCGTACGCGGCGTGCATCGCACTGGCCGGAGGCCAGCGGGTCCCGGTGACACTGCACCCGCGGGACGGCTCGTACCACCTCGATCTCGATGAACTCAGGGACGCGGTCACCCCCCGCACCCGGCTCCTCCTGTTGAACACACCGCACAACCCCACGGGCACGGTGCTCACCCGCGAGGAGCTCACCGCCATCGCCGAACTCGCCGTCGAGCGCGATCTGCTGGTGATCACGGACGAGGTGTACGAGCACCTGGTCTTCGACGGCGAACACATCCCGCTCGCCGGTCTGCCGGGGATGCGGGAGCGGACCGTGACGATCAGTTCGGCGGGCAAGACGTTCTCCTTCACCGGGTGGAAGGTCGGTTGGCTGACGGGGACCCCGGAACTGGTGACGGCGGTCCGGTCGGCGAAGCAGTTCCTGACGTATGTGTCGGCGGGCCCGTTCCAGTACGCCGTGGCCGAGGCGCTGCACCTGCCGGACAGCTACTTCCAAGAGTTGCGCGACGATCTGCGGGCCAAGCGGGATCTGCTCAGCGCCGGGCTGGCCGACGTCGGTTTCACCGTCTACCGCCCGGCGGGAACCTACTTCGTCACCACCGACATCCGGCCCCTGGGTGAGGAAGACGGCTTTGCGTTCTGCCGCTCGCTCCCCGAGCGCTGCCAGGTCGTGGCCATTCCCAACGCGGTCTTCTACGACCACCGCACCGAGGGAGCGCCCTTCGTCAGGTTCGCCTTCTGCAAGCGGCAGGACGT
This sequence comes from Streptomyces sp. NBC_00690, assembly GCF_036226685.1. Taxonomy (NCBI): domain Bacteria; kingdom Bacillati; phylum Actinomycetota; class Actinomycetes; order Kitasatosporales; family Streptomycetaceae; genus Streptomyces; species Streptomyces sp. NBC_00690. Next base: position 4,755,452 of record NZ_CP109009.1, on the reverse strand, counting down.
CCTGGAGGAGGCGGTGGCCCGGCTGAAGCGGCTGGCCTGACGGACGGGCCTGCTCGACGGCGCACGGGCGCCGCCCGACTCACCACCGACTCACCACGACCTCGGCAGCGGCCCGTTCGCCCGCTTGATCGGCCCGCCCACCTCCCTGTCCCGCACGGACGGGGGTGCGGCGGGCCTTCGCGTACGCCCATCACGCCCCGGGCGGCGCACAGGAGTGGCCCGTCGGCCGTCCGCCCTCAATCCTTTCGACGGGCTCGCCCGCGAGTCGCTGGAGCACCGTGCGCAGTGCCGTACGGGCCGGGGCGTCCAGGTCCGCGAGCAGCTCGCTCTCGATGGCCTCGACGTCGCGGCGTGCGGCATTGAGGGTGCGGTGCCCCTGCTGGGTGGCCTCCACAATGCGGGCCCTGCGGTCGGACGGGTCCGGCCGCCTGCGGACCAGCCCGGCCGTCTCCAACTCGTCGAGGACCAGGACCAGTTTGCTCTTGTCCACCGATACGGCTCGGGCGAGGGTCAGTTGGCTCCGCGCGGGGGACTCCGCGACGGCGATCAGAACCGTGTATCCCCAGTGGCTCATGCCGTGTTCGCGCACGGCCGCGGTCGCCGCGGTGGCCAGCCCCTGTTTGATCCGGGCGAACAACCAGTGCAGATCGTCATGGATCCCACTGCCGGACGGCCGACCGGAGGCGGGAGGAGGGGGAGGGGCCATGGCTGCACGATAACAAAACCCTGAGATCGTCTTGACTTGAGACGATCTGACTCTAATCTGGTTTCTGAATCAGATCATCTCGAAGGCAGGGGAACACCATGACCCAGCTGCCGCATGAGGCCCGGTCACCCCTGGCCACCCGCCCGTTCGCGCAGACCTCCGGAGCCTGAACCGGCCTCGCTCGACGAACCCCCGGTATGCAGTCACGCACGACGAGAGGACAGCCCAGCGATGGACACCGCACTCAAGGACCGTGTGGTCCTGGTCACCGGAGGGTCGACCGGCATCGGTGCCGCGACCGCCCTCGCATACGGCCGGGAGGGCGCACGGGTCGCCCTCACCTACCGCAGCAAATCCCGATCGGGGGATGAGGTCGCCTCCCGGATCGAGGCCGTCGGCGGTCGAGCCCTCACCACCCACCTCGACCTGGAGGGCCTGGACACCGTCGAACGAGCCGTGGGCGCGGTCGTCGACCGGTGGGGCGGCATCGACGTCCTCGTGGCCAACGCGGTGCACTGGGGCGGCGACGGCCCGCCGCACCCGGACATCCGGTTCGAGGACGTGCCCCTGGAGGAGTGGCAGTCCATGATCGGCGCCAATCTGATCGGCGCTGCGGCCCAGGTCAAAGCAGTCTTACCGGGTATGCGCTCCCGCGGGTGGGGACGCATCGTGCTGATCTCCTCCAGCGTCGCCGAAGAGGGGGTCCCGGGGCCCGGGCCCTACGGAACCGCCAAGTCCGGCCTCCATGGACTCGCCCGCTCACTGGCCTGGGAAGCCGGCCGGGACGGAATCCTGGTCAATGTGGTGGCCCCCGGCCTCACCCTGACCGACAGTCGACCGCCCCTGCCCGCGGCGGTCGTGCACGGCTTCGCCACGAGAACGCCCACCCGACGGCTCTCCGACGCGGACGACGTGGCCAAGCTGGTGGTGTTCCTCGGCTCGGGAGCCAATGGCAACCTCACGGGCGAGGTGATCCGCGACGGCTCTGCCGCGGCCCGTGCGCCGCACCCGGGCGGATGAGCCGCACCACGCGCCCACCACCCTTGAGCGCCCCTCACCCACCGTCTTCTCGCCGCGGTCGTGCGCGCCCGAGTTCGCGGACGGAGGACTACCGGGAACGGCCTTGACCTCAACCATTGTTGAGGTTTTACGGTTTCCTCACCAGCCAAGCGCTCCAAGGGGGAACCCCAGATGACGACCGACTTCTCCGACGCCGAACTCGCCGCACAACCGGCCGCCTACTGGACCGGAACGGCCTATGAGGCCCTCATCTCGTTCACCCGGGCCCGACAGGGCGAACACGGCTTCACCCAGCCGCAGTTCTGGCTGCTGCGCAATCTGTCGAAGCACGACATCTCACCCGACGGCCACGGCATGACCATCCCCGAACTCCAGCAGGCCATGAGCTCCTACCTCAGGCCCGAGGACGACCTGACGGCAGAAGCGGAGGTCCTGTTGCAGCGCGGCTGGCTGACCCGGGACGCCGAGGCGCGACTGTGGATCACCGAGGCGGGAGAGAAGGCCCGTACCGATCTCAAACAGCACGCCCCGGCCATCCGCGCCCGCATCCACGAGGGCATCGACGACGCCGACTACGTCACCGCGCTGAGGGTGCTCCAGCGGATGATCCAGAACACGGCCTAGCCGTACTGATCACGAGCCTTGTCGACGGGCGGCACCCGCTCCGGCCGGACCGTTCGGACCCCGCCCATGCCCCGTACTCACCTCCGCACCCGTCCCGGCCGAGACCAGACATACGCCGGGCGGGTACGGGGCCGACTCAGGGCCGGCGTCCATCGCGGTGTCAGCCGACCGGGTGGGAACACGGGCCTGTCGGCCGGTCGCCGCCCATAGGAGAGGGCCGGTCCGATCATGGTCGGGTTGTCCGACTCGTATGCGTGCCCGGAGGTGCCCCCTGTCCGCCGAGACGTCCGCCGAGCCCACCCGGAGCCTCACCGTCGCCGCGGGCAATGAGCCCACCCCCCGTCTGCGCGCCGCACTGCTGCGCGCCGCTCCCGCCCTGGGCTTGTTCGCCGCGGCCCGTCTCACCGGGCTGCTGACGATGGCGCTGTGGGCCTGGCACATCGACCGACAACCACGACGCATCCTGGCCCGCGCCTGGGACTCCGACTGGTACATGCTGATCGCGGAACACGGCTACGGCCGCGTCCTGCGCTGGCCGGACGGCGCGGTCCAAAGCGATGTGGCGTTCTTCCCGCTCTATCCCGGGCTCGTCCGGGCGATCACCTCGATCGCGCCCGTGACCAGCGGCAGCGCCGGACTCCTGGTCTCCTGGACCGCCGCAGGCGCCGCGGCCTGGGGCATCTACGCGATCGGCGAGCGACTCTACGGGCGCCGGACCGCGACCGCCCTGGTGGTGCTGTGGGGACTACTCCCCCACTCGGTGGTGCTCTCCATGGCGTACACCGAACCCGTGCTCACGGCGCTGGCCGCCTGGTCGCTGTACGCCGTGCTCACCGACCGCTGGCTCTGGGCGGGAACCCTGTCCGCACTCGCAGGACTGTCCCGGCCCAATGCGGTGGCGGTGGCACTGGCCGTGCTGGTCGTCGCCGGCTGGGCGCTGGTACGGGCCCACCGCACCCCGCCAGCAGCCGGCCCGCCCCGCTGGCGGATCTGGGCAGCGGCGGCACTCGCACCCCTCGGCTGGTGCGGCTATGTGCTGTACGTCGGGGTGCGCACCGGCGATCCGTTCGGCGGCTACTTCGCCGTACAGCGCGGCTGGACCTCAAGATTCGACTTCGGAGCCGGCGCCCTGCGGGTGGTGCGCGACATCGTCCTGCGCCCGACACTGCTCTCGCTGGTGATGGCGCTGCTCGTCGTCGCCGTGTCGGTGGTGCTGTTCGCCCTGCTGGTCCTGGAGCGACCACCGGCGGCGTTGCTCGTCTACACCGCGGTACTCGTACTGATCACCGTCGGCGGCTCGGGGTTCTTCGAGTCGAAGCCGCGGTTCCTGCTGCCGGCGTTCCCCCTGCTGATCCCGGCCGCCCGGGCACTGACGAAAGCCCGGCCCAGCACGGCGGTCGTGGTGACCGTCGCCCTGGCCGGGCTGTCGTTCGCCTATGGAACGTACCTGCTGACGCTCTCGCCCATCGCACTCTAGGGACGCTCCTGAGCGCCTGGTGCGACGCGCCGCCCGAACACGGACGGCGTTCGGCTACCGGCGCCAACGAACCCCGGGGGGCTCAGGCGTCGTCGGAGGGCTTCTCGTCCTCGGGCTTGAGGCCGAGCGCCTCCGCGAACCAGTTCTCGAACTCCATCGCCGCGCGCACCCAACTGACGGTGGACGAGACGAAGTGCTCCAGGCTGACGCCGGTGCCGATGAGCATCTGCGCCTCACCGATGAGCCGGATGGTGGCGCCGCCCTCCTCGTCCTCGTGGAGGTGGGTGTAGACCTTGGGCCACAGGGTGCGGCGGTTCCAGTCGTCGATCAGATCGAGGATCTGGGACCGGTCCTCCACCGGCAGCGGCCGGTCGTAGAAGGTCCGCACCGAGAAGACCTGCTGCTCGTCTTCGCCGCGGAACATGAAGTACGTGCGGAATTCCTCCCACGGCGCGGCGAGGTCTCCCTCGTCGTCGACGACGTACTTCAGCTCCATCTGGTCGAGGAGCTGCTTGACCAGGTCCTGGTCGGGAACGACGGGGCCCGCCGGTCCTGCGGCCTGAGGCTGGGGCTGGCCCCCGAAATTCGGAATCGAGGACGGATCGATGGTCACCGTGGATTTCCCTTCGTACGGATGCCGCCATCCTCCCCCATGGCAGGGCCGGGGTGGCAACCCCGCCCCCGCTATCCACAGGTATCCGCTCTGAGCTGACCTGCGCAGTAAGTGTGCGTGTCAGGGCACGACAGACAGACGGGACCTTGCAGACACGACCTAGAGGCTCTTGACCGGGACCGGTCCCACGATCAGGCCGTCGTCGACACGGTCCACCCGCACGGTGTCCCCATCCGTGACCTCCCCCGAGAGGATCTCCTTGGCCAGTCGGTCCCCGATGGCCGTCTGCACCAGCCGGCGCAGCGGGCGTGCCCCGTATGCCGGGTCATTGCCCTCGTCGGCCAGCCATGCGAGCGCGGCGTCGGTGACCTCCAGGGTGAGTCGGCGCTCCGCGAGACGCTTGGCGAGCCGTTCGATCTGGAGCTTCGCGATCAGTTCGAGCTCGTCGCGGTTTAGCGCCGAGAAGACGACGAGATCGTCCAGCCGGTTGAGGAACTCGGGCTTGAACGAAGCGCGTACGACCTCCAGGACCTGGCGCTTCTTCTCGTCCTCGCTGGTCGAGGGCTCCACCAGATACTGGCTGCCCAGGTTGGAGGTCAGGATGAGGATCGCGTTGCGGAAGTCGACCGTGCGGCCCTGGCCGTCGGTGAGGCGTCCGTCGTCGAGCACCTGGAGCAGGATGTCGAAGACCTCGGGGTGCGCCTTCTCCACCTCGTCGAGCAGCACCACGCTGTACGGGCGACGGCGCACCGCCTCGGTGAGCTGGCCGCCCTCCTCATAGCCGACGTAACCGGGCGGGGCACCGACCAAACGGGCCACGCTGTGCTTCTCGCTGTACTCGGACATGTCGATGCGGACCATGGCCCGCTCGTCGTCGAAGAGGAAGTCAGCGAGGGCCTTCGCCAACTCGGTCTTGCCGACACCGGTGGGGCCTAGGAAGAGGAACGATCCCGTCGGCCGGTCGGGGTCGGCGATGCCGGCACGGGTGCGCCGTACCGCATCGGAGACCGCACGGACCGCCTCGGACTGGCCGATCAGCCGTCGGCCGAGTTCGGACTCCATCCTCAGCAGCTTCTGAGTCTCCCCCTCCAGCAACCGCCCGGCCGGAATGCCGGTCCAGGAGCCGACGACGTCGGCGATGTCGTCCGGGCCGACCTCCTCCTTGACCATGGTGTCCTTGGCCGCCTCGCGCTCCGCCTCGGACGCCTCGGCGAGCTCCCGCTCCAGGGTCGGGATCTCCCCGTACAGCAGCTTGGAGGCGGAGTCGAAGTCGCCGTCGCGCTGGGCCCGCTCGGCCTGTCCGCGCAGTTCGTCGAGCTTCTCCTTCAACTCGCCGACACGGTTGAGGCCCTGCTTCTCCTTCTCCCAGCGGGCGGTCAGCCCACGCAGTTCCTCCTGCTTGTCGGCGAGGTCGCGGCGCAGCTTCTCCAGCCGCTGCTTGGACGCCGGGTCCGACTCGTTCTTGAGGGCCATCTCCTCCATCAGCAGCCGGTCCACGGACCGCTGGAGCTCGTCGATCTCGACGGGCGAGGAGTCGATCTCCATCCGCAGCCGGGAGGCCGCCTCGTCGACGAGGTCGATGGCCTTGTCGGGCAGGAACCGCGAGGTGATGTACCGGTCGGAGAGGGTCGCGGCGGCCACCAGCGCGGAGTCCGCGATCTGGACCTTGTGGTGGGCCTCGTAGCGGCCCTTGAGCCCGCGCAGGATCGCGATGGTGTCCTCGACGGTCGGCTCCGCGACCAGCACCTGCTGGAAGCGGCGCTCCAGCGCCGGGTCCTTCTCGATCCGCTCCCGGTACTCGTCGAGCGTCGTCGCACCCACCATCCGCAGTTCACCGCGGGCCAGCATCGGCTTGAGCATGTTGCCGGCGTCCATGGCCGAGTCACCGCCGGCGCCCGCGCCGACGACCGTGTGGAGTTCGTCGATGAAGGTGATGATCTGGCCGTCGCTGCCCTTGATCTCGGACAGGACGGTCTTCAGCCGTTCCTCGAATTCACCGCGGTACTTTGCACCTGCGACCATCGCCCCGAGGTCGAGCGAGACCAGCCGCTTGTTCTTCAGCGACTCGGGCACATCACCCTTGATGATGCGCTGGGCGAGTCCCTCCACGACGGCGGTCTTGCCGACACCGGGTTCGCCGATGAGGACCGGATTGTTCTTGGTGCGTCGGGACAGCACCTGGACAACCCGGCGGATCTCCTGGTCACGGCCGATGACCGGGTCGAGCTTGCCCTCCCGGGCAGCCGCCGTGAAGTCCGTACCGAACTTCTCCAGCGCCTTGTACTGGCCCTCCGGATCCGCGGTGGTCACGCGCCTGCCTCCCCGTACGGTTTCGAATGCATTGAGCAGCCGCTGCGCGCTCGCGCCCTGTGCGGCCAGCACCTCGCCTGCCTGTCCGCCCTTGACGGCGAGGCCGATCAGCAGGTGCTCGGTGGAGAGGTAGTCATCGCCGAGTTCCTTGGCCTGCTTGGCCGCATCCGCGATGACGGCGAGGAACTCACGATTGGGCTGCGGGGGCGCGACGGTGGAACCGGTGACGCTCGGCTGTCCGGCCAGCAGCCGTTCGGCCCCGGCGCGCACGGCGGCCTGGTCCGCCTCGACCGCGACCAGCAGATCGATGATGTTCTCGTTCTCCTGGCCGGCGAGCAGGGCCAGCAGCAGATGCGCCGGCGTCAGATCGGGGTGCCCATCGGTCACGGCCCGACTGGTGGCGTTGTTGATCGCTTCCCGGCTCTTGTTGGTCAGCTCGGCGTCCACGCGCGCTCTCTCCTCCGTGCAGGTATCGCTTCATCCCTAACAGCCACTAGCACTGACTCATACAACCTGCATAAAGTTGAGCGTATTCCACTCAACCTCGTTGCGCCAGCCATCTGCTATCCCGCCATCCCGAGCCATGGTCGATCACGGAGCGCAACTACGCTGTACGCATGGCCCATGACCTATCCCACCTCAGCCCCGAGTATCTGGCGTTCTGGCAGGAGCGCCATCTGTGCACCCTGACGACCTTGCGACCGGACGGTAGTCCTCATGTCGTACCGGTGGGCGTGACCTACGACCACGATCAGCGCCTGGCACGAGTGATCACCAATCGCCAGAGCAGAAAGATCGCCCATGTCCTCCGATCAGCGGAAGAAGCGGAAGCCGGCGGAGGTGCGGACGGGGCCCGGGTGGCCGTGTGCCAGCTCGACCACGCCCGCTGGGCGACCCTGGAGGGCCTGGCCCGGGTCCGTACGGAACCGGAGCTGGTCGCGGACGCGGTACGGCGGTACGCGGAGCGCTACGGGCGCACACCCGGGCCCAACCCGGACCGGGTGCTGATCGAGATCGCCGTGGACAAGGCGCTCGGGCGCGCCTGACGTCCGCCGCCACTCTTGGCCCCCGCCGCTCCTGTTCCCGCTGTTCCTGTTCCCGCTGTTCCTGTTCCCGCTGTTCCTGTTCCCGCTGTTCTTGAACGAGCCGCCGCCCATAGGGCCGACGACCGTCCATGAAGCCCGCTGACGACTCGATTGAACGCCCGGCCCGCCCGGTGCGTGCCAGAAGGTAGGACCACCGGGATCACACCCGGCTCACATCGGGGGGCGCATGCTCGCACCCGGCCAGCAGGCATCGACGGCTTCCGCCGTTCGGAACCATCCACCCCGGGCACCCGGGCGACCTCTACATGGCCGTTGCACGGCCTGTGCACAGCCAACGGGCCCACGAAGGCGGTACGGAACGCACCGTGGGCCCGTCCTTTGGCGGACGGGCCCACGGGAAAAGCACAGTGGTGCCATCGCGTTTCAGGTCCGCGATGGCACCACTGTGTGGGGGAAGTACCCGAGCGATCTTTTTCGACGGGGGAATCGCTCAGGCACTGCGGGGGGTGGCGGTGGTGGTGTCGGGCTCGACCATCTGCTGGTCGCGCTGGTCGAGGTTGACAAAGATCATTCCGTACCGGATGGCGCACCGGACGGGCTGCGGCGCTCCGCGGGGCCTGCGCAGGCACCGGTATGCGCGGACGTCCTCGTCCTCCTCGCGCGCCACGACGATCGGCTCTCCGAACAAAGTGACCATCAACGAGTCGCCACGGTGGGGGATTGCCGTGACGAGGTCGATGAAATGCCACCCCGAGCGGTATGCCGTAGCCATCTCACGCCGGAAGACCCGGTCGTCCGGTGGAACGGTCATGCTTCTGTGCCGTTGTTCGAAGTGACACTCCGAGAGGACACACCAGCGACAGCCGGTGGTTTGCCGCCCCAAGAGGGCTCACCAAGAGTGACCGCACCACTGGGTGGAGCAGCACCCCAGGAGGGCTCCGCGTGGGTCACCGCGGTACCCGGCTTGTCCCAGGAGTATTCACCGGAGGCCACCGCGCCTAGCGTGGCCGCCGTTATGGCAAGAGCACAAAGAGCACGTAGCGTCCTAGACATGGGTGATCTCCACCTCTTTTGATCATTCCTCCTCCCCCGCGCATAAGACGATGTCTCACTCCGAACGCTTGCACCAGCGACGGCAGGCATCATGTTCCTGAATTGCAGGAGCCTGAGGGGGTGCATATGACGTCGAATGGGGGCGAATCCGGACACCCTCACACAGACGGTGAGCTGTGCGAGGTGGGGAAACGTCTGTACATCACCGCTCTGCGCACCGGGAGAATCGCCCGGTCAGAAGCGGAACCCGCACCTTGTCTCTTTGACCTCGCCCTGCTGCACCCTGATCCCGACGACGCTCAATGGCTGCGCCCGGTCCCACCAACGACCGCGCTGACACAGCTGATACACCCCATTGAGCGTGAGATCCAAGAGCGGCGACGACGAACGGTCGCTCTGACCGACGCACTTGAGCCATTCATGGCCTTCACCGCTCAGAATTCCACCGTGCCGCAAGGGATAACCGTCCTTGAGGGCCTCAACCGCATCAACACGACCCTCGACCAGGTCACTGCGGACTGCACGGAGGAGCTGCTGACGGTGCAGCCCGGGAGCGGCCGACAGCCGCACATCCTGGAGAAGGCGTTGCGCAGGGTGGAGCCCCTGATCGAGCGGGGAGTACGGATGCGCACGCTCTACCAGCACACCGCGCGCCACCACCCCGCCACGCTCGCCTACATGGAGAAGGTCGGGCCGTCGGGCGTGGAGGTGCGCACGCTGGAGGAGATAATCGACCGGCTGATCATCGTGGACCGCAAGGTGGCGTTCATCCCGGCGAGCAGCGATCGGCTCTCGGCACTTGAGCTGCGACACAAGGGCATCGTGGAGTACCTGGTCGGGGTGTTCGAGCAGTTCTGGCTGCACGGACTGCCGTGGGAGGAGCCCGTGTCCTACGGTCCCGACCTGGACGGCATCACCGGCGTCCAGCGCTCCATCGCCAAGCTCCTGGTGGAGGGCCACGTGGATGAGGCCATCGCCCGCCGCCTGGGGATGAACGTGCGGACCTGCCGGGCCCACATCGCCAAACTCGGGTCGTCGCTCGGGAGCGGTAGCCGTACGCAACTCGGCTTCTTGATCGCCCAATCGGGGATTCTGGATCACGATTCCTGATGAATGTCCGATATATGGGCGCGTAAGAGGAGGACAAGGTCTTCATAGTTCGACCTGAAACCATCGCTCCCCGGCTCAAGAATGACGGGCGCGACGGATGAGTCGACGGGCACCGGCCGAGCGCTTCTCGCGACATCGCGAGGGGCGCTCGGCCGGCCGCCGAAGAAGCGCGGCAAACATCAGCGGACGGGGGCCAAACGGGGGAAGGACCGGGCGAAGCCGGCACCGACCGAGCCGAAGGAGCCTAAGGAGCCAACGGCGGGGTCGTCCGTTGCACCGCCCGGGCGCCGTGCCGATGGGCATACGGCCGCAGACCGGCCCCTTGGGGCAGCCAATGGCTCCTATGGGCACGGAGGTTGCATCCAGGGGCTTAGGCGCCCTTCTGAGGGCCTATCGGGCAGGGCTACCACCCGGGGGCGCCCCAATGCGGGCAAGCCCGGTGGAACCCGCAGGGAAGCCCTCCACGGGGCCTTCTCGCCCCGGGCCCTCCTACTCTCCGCGAACAACGCCCGTCGCGGGGCCGGCCGGCGTGAGAACCACTCGCTGCCACCCTCCGTGACGGAAGCCGCCCCCAAGGCCGCTCTCAACCAGGCACACGGCCCCGTGCGTGACCCGTGCGGAACGACCGTCAACGAGCGGTTGGGCGGTCGAGATGCCGTGGAGGTGGCGCACCCGCTCGTGCGCTCCGTACGAAGCCCCGCTGGCCTCACGTACCCACGGACGGCCCGTACAACAAACGCCACACCGGCCGCCGACCTCTATGGCCCACGCGCCCAACGTTCGAAGCCCGCCCCCCCCACGCCATCTATTCGCCAACGCAAAAGCCCGGCCCCGGGGGCGAACCCCTCAAGGAACCGGGCGAAAGCGGCCACGACTGAGCAGCCACGACTGATGGACGGCAACGGCAATGTGGGCCGCACCTGAGCCCCGCCGTGGGCAACGGGACAGCGCCGTGACGCCGTACCCGTACCCAAAGGGCTAGTCGACCCGCTTGGGTCGCCACACCACCAGGGCACTCGCCTGCTGGACGTCCTGATACGGCACCAGATCGCGCCGGTACGAAGCATGGACCTGGGCCTCGCGCTGCTGCATCGCCGCCGCAGCGCCCTCGACCGCGGCGGACAGCTCCGCCACGCGGGACTGGAGCGCCGCGACCTGGTTCTCCAGCTCGATGATGCGCTTGATCCCAGCCAAGTTGATGCCCTCGTCCTGCGACAGCTGCTGGACGGTGCGCAGGAGTTGGATGTCACGGGCGGAGTAACGACGGCCCCGCCCGGCCGTGCGGTCGGGCGAGACCAGACCCAGCCTGTCGTACTGCCGCAGGGTCTGCGGATGTAGACCGGAGAGCTGGGCTGCAACGGAGATCACGTATACGGGTGACTCGTCGGTCAGTTGATACGGGTTACGACTGCGTCCGGCCCGGCCGTCCATCTCATGCTCCCTTCGCGGCCTGGAACAGCTCGGCCCGCGGGTCCTCGTCCACGGTGGCTTCGCGGTAGGCCGTCAGCGCTTCCTTCGCCTTGTCGCTCAGCTCCTCGGGAACCGCGACCTCGACGGTGACCAGCAGGTCCCCGCGGGTGCCGTCCTTGCGGACCGCTCCCTTGCCGCGTGCTCGCATGGTCCGCCCGTTAGGTGTCCCCGCGGGCAGTTTCAAGGTGACCGGAGGGCCGCCCAGCGTGGGCACCTTCACCTCACCGCCGAGCACCGCCTCCGGGTAGGTGACGGGCACGGTGACCGTGAGGTTGTCGCCCTTGCGGCCGAAGACCGGGTGGTCGCCGACGTGCACCACGACGTAGAGGTCTCCCGCGGGACCGCCCCGCTCTCCGGGTGCGCCCTTGCCGCGCAGCCGGATGCGCTGCCCGTCCGAGACGCCCGGGGGAATCCTGACCTGCATGGTGCGCGAGGAGCGGGCCCGCCCGCTGCCCTTGCAGACCTCGCAGGGGTCCTGGGCGATCAGCCCGCGACCCTTGCAGTCCACGCACGGGTCGGTCAGCGAGAAGGACCCGCTGCCGCCGCGTGAGACCTGCCCGGTGCCGACACAGGTCGGGCACACCCTGGGTGAGCCGTTCTTGTCGCCGGTGCCCGCGCACGCCGCACAGGCGGCGGAGCTGGACATCCGCAGCGGAACCGTGGCCCCGTCGACCGCCTCGGTGAAGCTCAGCGTGACCTCGGACTCGATGTCCTGGCCGCGGCGCGGCTGGACCCGGGTGCCCGGGCCGCCCGCCCCGCGGTTGAACAGACCGCCGAAGACGTCTCCCAGCCCGCCGCCGAAGCCACCGGCTCCACCGGCCCCGGGCTGTTGTCCGCCCTGGGCGCCCCCGAAGAGGTCACCCAGGTCGAAGTTGAACGAGCCACCGGCAGCGCCGGGCCCGGGTCGGAAGCCACCGTTGCCGAAGAGGGCGCGTGCCTCGTCGTACTCCTTGCGCCGCTTGGGGTCGCCGAGGATGTCATTGGCCTCGGAGATCTCCTTGAAGCGCTCCTCCGCCTTGACATCGCCCTTGTTGGCGTCCGGGTGGAACTCGCGGGCGAGCTTGCGGTACGCCTTCTTGATCTCGGCTTCGGTGGCGTCCTTGGGGACGCCGAGAACCTTGTAGTAGTCCTTCTCGACGAAGTCCTTCGTGCTCATCGACGTCCCTCCTTCCGAACCGTCACTGCTGTCAACGCGTCAGCCCTCGTCCGGGCCACCGCTCTCCTCGTCGCTCGCCGCCTCGTCCTTGCCGCCGGCCGCTCCCGGCTGGGGCTCGGCCACCGCGACCCGAGCGGGCCTAATGGTCCGCTCGCCGATGCGATACCCCGGCTGGAGCACCGCGACGCATGTGGTCTCGGTGACGTCCGGCGCGTAGCTGTGCATCAGCGCCTCGTGGATCGTCGGGTCGAAGGGCTCGCCCTCCTTGCCGAACTGCTGGAGTCCCATCTTGGCGACCGAGGTCTCCAGGGACTCGGCGACGGACTTGAAGCCGCCCACCAACTCCCCGTGCTCCCGGGCACGCCCGATGTCGTCCAGGACCGGAAGCAGTTCGGTCAGCAAGGACGCCATGGCGATCTCCTTGACCGTGATCCGATCCCGATCCACCCGACGGCGGTAGTTCTGGTACTCGGCCTGGACCCGCTGGAGGTCGCCCGTGCGCTCGGTGAGCGCGGTGCGTGCCTGGTCCAGCTGCGCGGTCAGGGCCGTGACCTTGGCTGCGTCCCCCGCCGGGGCCGACGCACCCGCCTTGTCGGCGGGAACGTCGGTCCCGGTGGTGTCGTCGGACGCGGCGCCGTCTGCCTCGGTGCCGGCGGAATTCGCCTCGCTCGGGTCGTTCACTTCGTGCTCGTCGTGCTCACCGTGCTTGTCGAATCCCGGAGTCTCCTCCGTCACGCGGCACCACCCTTGGTGTCCTTGTCGTCGTCGATGATCTCGGCGTCGACGACGTCGTCCGCGCTGTCCGCAGTCGCGCCCGCGGCGTCACCCTGGGCACCGCCGGCGGCCTGCTGCGCCTGGGCGTCGGCGTACATGGCCTGCCCCAGCTTCTGCGAGACGGCCGCGACCTTCTCGGTGGCGGTGCGGATCTCCGCGACGTCCTCGCCCTTGAGCTTTTCCTTCAGCTCGGTGATCGAGGTCTCCACCTCGGTCTTCACATCGGCGGGGACCTTGTCCTCGTTGTCCTTGAGGAACTTCTCGGTCTGGTAGACCAGCTGCTCGCCCTGGTTGCGCGTCTCGGCGGCCTCGCGGCGGCGGTGGTCCTCCTCCTGGTACTGCTCGGCCTCCTGGCGCATCCGGTCGACCTCGTCCTTCGGCAGCGAGGAGCCGCCGGTGACGGTCATCTTCTGCTCCTTGCCCGTGCCCAGGTCCTTCGCGGTCACGTGCATGATGCCGTTGGCGTCGATGTCGAAGGAGACCTCGATCTGCGGGACGCCACGCGGGGCCGGCGGCAGACCGGTCAGCTCGAACATCCCGAGCTTCTTGTTGTACGCCGCGATCTCGCGCTCGCCCTGGTAGACCTGGATCTGCACGGACGGCTGGTTGTCCTCGGCCGTCGTGAAGATCTCCGAGCGCTTCGTCGGAATCGTGGTGTTCCGCTCGATGAGCTTGGTCATGATGCCGCCCTTGGTCTCAATGCCGAGGGACAGCGGGGTCACGTCGAGGAGCAGGACGTCCTTGACCTCGCCCCTGAGGACACCGGCCTGGAGCGAGGCGCCGATGGCGACGACCTCATCCGGGTTCACACCCTTGTTGGCTTCCTTGCCGCCGGTCAGCTCCTTGACGAGCTCTGCGACGGCGGGCATCCGGGTGGAACCACCGACGAGCACCACGTGGTCGATCTCGGACAGGGCGATGCCCGCGTCCTTGATGACGTTGTGGAACGGGGTCTTGCAGCGGTCCAGCAGGTCAGCGGTCAGCTGCTGGAACTGGGCGCGCGTGAGCTTCTCGTCCAGGTGCAGCGGGCCCTCGGCGGACGCGGTGATGTACGGGAGGTTGATCGACGTCTCCGTGGAGGAGGACAGCTCGATCTTCGCCTTCTCCGCCGCCTCGCGCAGACGCTGGATGGCCATCTTGTCCTTGGCCAAGTCCACGCCGTGACCGTTGGCGAACTGCTTCACCAGGTAGTCGACGACACGCTGGTCCCAGTCGTCACCACCGAGGTGGTTGTCACCGTTGGTGGCCTTCACCTCGACCACGCCGTCGCCGATCTCCAGCAGCGAGACGTCGAAGGTGCCGCCACCGAGGTCGAAGACGAGGATGGTCTGGTCGTCCTTGTCGAGGCCGTACGCCAGGGCTGCGGCGGTCGGCTCGTTGACGATGCGCAGGACGTTGAGGCCCGCGATCTCACCGGCCTCCTTGGTGGCCTGACGCTCGGAGTCGTTGAAGTACGCGGGAACGGTGATCACCGCGTCGGAGACCTTGTCGCCCAGGTACGCCTCGGCGTCACGCTTGAGCTTCTGCAGAATGAAGGCGCTCATCTGCTGCGGGTTGAACGTCTTGCCGTCGATCTCGATCTTCCAGTCAGTGCCCATGTGGCGCTTGACCGATCGAATGGTCCTGTCGACGTTGGTAACCGCCTGGCGCTTGGCGACCTCGCCGACCAGCACCTCACCGTTCTTCGCAAAGGCGACGACGGACGGCGTGGTCCTGGCACCCTCGGCGTTGGTGATGACGGTGGGCTCGCCGCCCTCCAGAACGCTGACGACGGAGTTAGTCGTGCCCAGGTCGATGCCGACCGCACGTGCCATGTCAATTCCTCCAGCTGACTACTTGAGTGGATCTGGCTCAAGGATGCACGAACCCTGCGAACGAGTCAACAGACCTGAGTCCACCCCACTCAACTTTTATCCAGCACTTATGTGCAGCTTCCCTCTCCCGACCTTCATAGGCGTGGCGCAGCAACCCCTCCCGCACCATCTGCAAGAGTCATGCCCGCAATATCCATAAATGATCCGATAGTGGCGACCGAACGGCCACAGCTCATGGACGGGCCGGCAGCCTCAGGGACGGACCGGCAGTAACGCCCCGGGCCGGGCCACCGAACGAGGGGGAAAGGCGCGCCATGCCCGACCGACAGACGGTGGCACCTGCGAAGCGGGCCCTCGACCTCCTCGGCGCCCTGACCCTCCTGATCCTCCTATCCCCCCTACTGCTCGCCGTCGGCGCGACCGTTCGGGTGAGCCGCCCCGGACCCGCCCTCGTCCGCAGACGCCGGGTCGGACTGGGCGGCACACCGTTCGACATGCTGGCCTTCCAGGCATCGCCGTCGACGCCGCTCGGACGGAGGTTGCGCCACCACTTCCTCGACCAGCTCCCCCAGCTGGTCAATGTGGTCCGCGGCGAGATGTCCCTGGTGGGCCCGCGCCCCCTCTCCCCACAGAAGGCGGCGACCTGCCCGGATCGCGCCCGAATGGCCGTACGTCCGGGAATCACCGGCCTCTGGCAGATCAGCGGGCGCTCAGGGCTGCCCTGGGAGGAGATGGCGATCCTCGATCTGCACTACGCGCAGGAATGCTGGCTGGGCCTGGACCTGATGATCCTGCTGCGGACCGTGCCCGCCTGCGTACGCGGTCGAGGCCCGCGCATCGCCCCCGACCATAGGGAACACAGTCGGGCAAGGCTTGCCTGAGCGACACAGATCACCGACCCGGTAACTACAGTGCGACGGCAGAACTGGGTACGCTCAGCACGAATCGAATAAGTTACCGCTTAGTAGTATGCGGGTACCTGTCCCGTGGGCCGCCCTCCGCGGTCGTCCCGCTGGACCTTTCCAGACCTCGCAGGCCCGAGGAGTCCCGAAATGCAACTCGCCGCGATCATCGTGTCGCTGGTCCTGACCGTGGTTGGCGTTGCGCTCATCGCCCGAGCCGTCGCGCAGATCTACCACTTCGTCAAACTCGGCCAGCCCGTGCCCGCAGGCAGCCGCACCGACAACCCCCGAGGGCGCACGATCACCCTGGCCAAGGAGTTCCTGGGGCACACCCGGATGAACCGGTGGGGCATCGTGGGCTTCGCCCACTGGTTCGTCGCGATCGGCTTCCTCACCCTGCCGCCGACACTGGCCCAGGCGTACGGCCAACTCTTCCAGGCCGATTGGATGCTCCCCGTCCTCGGCGGCTTCGTGCCGTTCGAGATGTACATCGAGTTCATCGGTCTGATGACCGTCGTCGGCATCCTGACGCTGATGGCGATCCGGTTGCTCAACCTCCCCTCGCGCGCCGGTCGCAAGTCCCGCTTCGCCGGCTCCAAGGCGTGGCAGGCGTACTTCGTCGAGTACGTCATCCTCACCATCGGCCTCGCCATCCTGGTCCTGAGGGGGCTCGAAGGCGCGATCCACCACGTGGACGGCTACGAGGCCGCGTACTTCGTCTCGTACCCCCTCGTCCTCGCGTTCGACGGGTTGAGCGTCCCCACGCTCCAGACGCTGATCTACTTCACCGCGATGATCAAGATCGGGACCTCGCTGATCTGGATGATCACGGTCTCGCTCAACACCAACATGGGCGTCGCCTGGCACCGCTTCCTCGGCTTCCCCAACATCTGGTTCAAGCGCAACGCCACCGGCGCCTCCGCGCTCGGCCCGCTCCAGCCGATGGTGTCGCACGGCAAGGAGATCGACTTCGAGACGGTCTTCGACGACGAAGAGGGCGCGGAGGAGGCCGTCTTCGGCGTCTCCCAGGTCGAGCACTTCTCCTGGAAGGGCATCCTCGACTTCTCCACGTGCACCGAGTGCGGTCGCTGCCAGTCCCAGTGCCCCGCGTGGAACACCGGAAAGCCGCTCTCCCCCAAGCTGCTGATCATGTCCCTGCGCGACCACGCGCACGCCAAGGCCCCCTATCTGCTGGCCGGCGGCGGCAAGACCATGGAGGGCGAGGAGAAGGCATCAGCCGAGGCCCTCAAGGACGTACCGGCCGCTGCGCTCGCGGAGGCCGAACGCCCCCTGATCGGCACCCTCGAAGAGAACGGCGTGATCGACCCGGACGTGCTGTGGTCCTGCACCACCTGCGGTGCCTGCGTCGAACAGTGCCCGGTCGACATCGAGCACATCGACCACATCGTCGACATGCGCCGCTACCAGGTGATGATCGAGTCCGCGTTCCCCTCCGAGGCGGGCACGATGCTCAAGAACCTGGAGAAGAAGGGCAACCCCTGGGGTCTGGCGAAGAAGCAGCGCGTCGAGTGGACCAAGGAGGTCGACTTCGAGGTGCCGATCGTCGGCCAGGACATCGAGGACCTCACCGAAGTCGAGTACCTCTACTGGGTCGGCTGCGCTGGCGCCCTGGAGGACCGCGCCAAGAAGACCACCAAGGCGTTCGCCGAACTGCTGCACATGGCGGGCGTCAAGTTCGCGATCATGGGCGGCGAGGAGAAGTGCACCGGCGACTCACCGCGCCGCCTCGGCAACGAGCCGCTGTTCCAGCAGCTCGGCCAGGAGAACGTCGCGATGCTGAACATGGCCTTCGGCGAGGATGACGAAGACGATTCGACGCTCAAGCCCAAGTCGGCGAAGAAAATCGTCGCCACCTGCCCGCACTGCTTCAACACCATCGCCAACGAGTACCCGCAGCTGGGCGGCGAGTTCGAGGTCGTCCACCACACCCAGTTGCTCCAGCACCTCATCGACGAGGGCAAGCTGCTGCCCATCACCCCGGTCGACGGGCTGATCACCTACCACGACCCGTGCTACCTCGGCCGGCACAACAAGGTCTACACCCCGCCGCGGGAGATCATGTCCGCCGTCCCCGGCCTGCGCCAGCAGGAGATGCACCGCCACAAGGAACGCGGCTTCTGCTGCGGTGCAGGTGGCGCGCGGATGTGGATGGAGGAGCGCATCGGCAAGCGCATCAACAACGAGCGCGTGGACGAGGCCCTCTCCCTCAACCCGGACATCGTCTCCACCGCCTGCCCCTTCTGCCTGGTCATGCTGAGCGACTCGATCAACGGCAAGAAGAACAGCGGCGAGGCCAAGGAGAGCCTCCAGGTCGTGGATGTGGCACAGCTGCTCCTCGACTCCGTGAAGGCTCCCCCGTCCGACCCACCGGCAGCCCCGAAGGCACCGACGGACGCACCGGAACCGGAGCCGGTGCAGTAAGGCCGCGGCCTGATCGCCGTTGGCTCCAGTTGTTGCCATTCGCTGTCGAGTTCCGCTGGTGTGGAGCGGCCGGCACTGCCTCAGGGCGGTGCCGGCCGCTCTTCGTGTGCCCCGGCACCGATCGGGCGAGCGGTATCGCGGTGCCCACCCCGGCGGAACAATGTTGGCCCCGCCCTCCCTACCACTCAGCACAAAGCCCACCTCACTCAATAAAACTCACAATCAACCCACTTCACCCGTAACAGATCCCCTCCACCCAGAACGACAGCCGCCCACGCATCCATGGCCTCCCGGCTGTACGGACGTTCGCACGACGGAGCATCATGGGGCGGCGAAACGGAGATGGGACGGATGTCGTGGCAACAGGTGCAGGAGCTCGGTGGACCGGGGTGCGTACGAGGGAAGGGCGGTCGGCCGGTGCGTTGATCCACTACCGTCCCACCCCCACAACACGGGCGAAAGCCATGGTCCGGGCTGTCGCCCCGGCCCTCTGCCTCACCCTTCTGGTGGGCTGCTCGGCGACCGACGACCCTGATCAATCGGCCAAGAACGGCGACGCACCACCGACCGCAAGCCGGACACCCGCACCCCAACTACCGATCCCCCAGGGCAAGGGCAGCAAGCTCCCCGACGACTTCAACGGCGACGGCCACCGCGACCTCGTCCTGAATGACCTGGTCAAGGACGAACAAGACAGCCACGGAGACGATGCGGGCATCGGCATCGTCTACGGCACCGAGGGGCCGCGCGCCCTCGATCCGGCCGTGAACCGTCTGCTCACCGTGCGGGAGAACGCGGCACCCATCGAAGGCGTGCTCCCCGCCGCGTTCGACGCCGAAGTCTCCTGCGACCTCGACGGGGACGGCTTCGCGGACCTCGTGGTCGCCACCGACCCCCCGTACAACGGAGTCGGCCGCCCGCCCGTACCGCTGCAACTGCTCTTCGGCTCCCCGGACGGCATCGGCGGCAAGGCCGTGGTCCTGCGCATCCCGGACCGCGCGCGCTACGGCGACGAGTGGCCCGACAACCCGGTCTGCGGCGATTTCGACGGGGACGGCAGCGCGGACCTCGCCGTCACCGCATCGGCCGGCCGCATCAGCTATCTGCGCGGCCCCTTCACCAGGGCCGGGGCCCCCAAGGCCGCACCCGCACCGATCCCCGACGGTGGCGCCGCACTCGCCGCACCGGCCGGCGACGCCGACGTCAACGACGACGGCTACGACGATCTCGTGATCACCCAACGCCCCCCGCAGATGGGCCAGGCATTCACCGGCACCCTGCTCCTGGGCGGCCTCCGCGGCCCTGCCGAAGCAGGCGGCCCCTACCGTACGAAGGCACTCAAGCCCCCCGCCGCGCCCGCGCCGGCGGGCGGGGAGACGGACTTCCTGCGCTACGCCGACTTCGACGGGGACAAACGCCGCGATGTGGTGGTCCGTACCCATCAAAAGGAGCGGACGGACGTGGTCGCGCTCTACGGAACGCGAAGGAAGGCCACGGAGCCGCTCGTGACTTTCAGTACCGCGATCTTCCTCCGCTGAGGCCCGCGCGCACCCCGGGGACCTGGGGCAGGCCCCCCAGGGTTCCCCTAAGGGATGTCACAGGTCGGCCGCAAAGGGTGCGCTCACCACTGTGCGCCGGTACTCCGCACGGATCGAACGGGTACGTTCAAAGGCGTGGCTGGATTCAGGATCGGACGCGGCCGGGACAACCGCACGCAGCAGCAACCTCGACAGGCACCACCACCCCACCCGGGTGGCGGCGGCCAGCCGCCGTATGCGCGGCAGCCACAGCAGCCGCCGCAGTGGCCCCAAGGCGCAGGCCCGCAGGGCCATCAACCGCAGTACGGCGAGCCGGAGTACTTCGGTGACCCGCACCACGGCGGTCAGCACGGTGGGCCCCCTCAGCACGACCCGTACGCGAACAGCGCGGGTCACACCCAGGCGTTCAGCATCGACGACCCCTACGGCGACGGAGCGACCTACCAGGCGGGCAGCTCGCCCGCGCCCCCGGCGGGTCCCCGGCTGCACTGGAAGCAGTTGCTGAGCGGGATCGTGCTGCGCCCCAAGGCGACGTTCTGGCAGATGCGGGACTACGCGGTGTGGGGTCCGGCGCTGGTCGTGACCTTCGTATACGGCCTGCTCGCCATCTTCGGCTTCGACAAGGCCCGCGAAGAGACGATCAACGCAACGCTCTCATCGGCGGTCCCGTACGTGCTGACCACGGGTGTCGCGTTGGTGATCGCCGGCTTCATCCTGGGCGCGGTCACCCATACGCTCGCACGCCAACTCGGCGGCACCGGAGCCTGGCAGCCGACCGTCGGGCTCTCCATGTTGATCATGTCGATCACCGATGCGCCGCGACTGCTGTTCGCGCTCTTCCTGGGCGGCGAGAACTCCCTGGTCCAACTGCTGGGCTGGGCTACCTGGTTGGGCGCGGGCGCCCTCTTCACCCTGATGGTGAGCAGGTCGCACGACCTGCCCTGGCCGAAGGCACTGGGCGCGGCTTCGATCCAGCTCATCGCGCTGCTGTCGATCATCAAGCTGGGAACCCTCTGATCCCTCGCAGAAACCGCTGAAAGGGCCCGTCCGATTCACCGGACGGGCCCTTTCGTGTTCGCTGTCTCTGGTGAATCCCGCTCAGGCCCTACCGCCCTTAGCCGTTGGGGCGGTGGCCCTCAACAGGACCGACACTCATGAATCGAGAACCTGCCCCTGCCTGCGAACGACGGGCTTCTCCACGCTCCAGGGGAAATTGATCCAGTCGTCCGTACGCTTCCAGACGTACTCACACTTCACGAGCGAGTGCGACTTCTCGTAAATCACGGCGGAGCGAACCTCCGCGACATGGTCGACACAGAAATCGTGAACGAGCTTCAGCGTCTTACCGGTGTCCGCGACATCGTCGGCGATCAGAACCTTCTTGTCCGAGAAGTCGATCGCGTTCGGCACGGGAGCGAGCATCACGGGCATTTCCAGAGTGGTTCCCACTCCGGTGTAGAACTCGATGTTGACCAGATGGATGTTCTTGCAATCGAGCGCGTAGGCCAGCCCACCCGCGACGAAGACACCACCCCGGGCAATAGAGAGCACGATGTCGGGCTCGTAGCCGTCATCCGCGATGGTCTGCGCCAGCTCCCGGACAGCGCCGCCGAACTTCTCGTACGTCAGATTCTCTCGCACGTCACCCACGGCTCACACCTGCGTCCGGTGGAAGTTCTGGAACGAACGGGACGCCGTCGGCCCACGCTGTCCCTGGTAGCGCGAGCCATAGCGCTCACTGCCGTACGGGAACTCGGCGGGAGAACTCAACCGGAACATGCAGAGCTGCCCGATCTTCATCCCGGGCCAGAGCTTGATGGGCAGCGTCGCCAAATTCGAGAGTTCCAGGGTCACATGCCCGGAGAATCCCGGATCGATGAAGCCCGCGGTGGAATGGGTTACCAGCCCCAACCGACCGAGAGAACTCTTCCCCTCCAAACGAGAGGCGAGGTCGTCGGGCAGCGAAATGACCTCATAGCTCGATGCGAGCACGAATTCACCGGGGTGGAGGATGAACGCCTCGTCCCCCTCCGGCTCGACGGTACGCGTGAGGTCGATCTGCTCAACAGCGGGGTCGATATGGGGGTAGCGGTGATTCTCGAACACCCGGAAGTAGCGGTCGAGCCGCACATCGATGCTGGAGGGCTGCACCATAGATTTGTCGTAGGGATCGATACGCACACGACCTGCGTCGATCTCGGCCCGGATGTCCTTGTCTGAGAGAAGCACCCCCCGAGGATACGCAGAGCGCGCGGACCCGCCCCACTCGGACGACTCCGCGCGCCTACCCTCATGGCCATCTACCGCTTGGCGGCGGACTCCACCAGCACGACACTCCGCAGCCGCGCACACCGCGGACACCGCACAAGCCGCCCGGGCCCGATCCGCGCAGCACCGAGCTGCTGCATCGGAAACGAGGCGGTGGCAAACACATGCCCTTCGGCACAGCGGACGACGGTGCGCTCCATCAAGTCCATCGAGTCCCTTCCCCAGAGAATGCGGACGAACGACCACATTAGGGGATCAACCACCCGGCACTACGACCGGCACTCCGAGCCGCCACGGTACGCCCCAACTCCCGCGCCCCGCATCCCGATCACCCCCACCGACCCACAAAGAGCCCACCGGCTTCACACGCCGGGGGCCGGGAATGGGGTAGAGTGAGCGGCGTTGCGACTGCGAGTGAGCGGTCGATTGCGCGGGTGTAGTTTAATGGTAGAACATGAGCTTCCCAAGCTCAGAGCGCGAGTTCGATTCTCGTCACCCGCTCTTTACCGAAGGCCCTGGTCAGAGACCGGGGCCTTTCTTGTTGTCTAGACCAATTTCGGGTGCCGTGCCATTCGCGTGCCATAAGGGACCGTCAGCCGTGCCCGAACGGGCCTCGCCGCCGACCACGCGAAGCGCTGACGCTCCGCCGACCCGTACCGCGAGATCGACTTCCTGTGGCGTGCACCACTCGCGCCTGACGGTGCGGGTGTACGCGGGCGCGGAGCAGCCGGAGATGGCAAAGCGCCGGACCATCTGGCCGAGGTCCGGCGCTTCGATCGAACATCTGGTGAGTCACCGCCTCCTGGCTGCCGGGGGAGCGGCGGCGGGCGGGCGGGGGATGAACGGGTGGACCGTCGCACCGCCCGGTGTCGCCGCGGCTCGCTGCCGGCGGACATCGACGTCGATGTCCGCGGCGAGCCTGCGCTGATGTTCCTTGGTGGAGTGCTGATAGATCAGCTGTGCCTTCTCGGACGACTGACCCGCCCGGACCATGAGGTCCTTCAGCTTGGCGCCGGTGTCGGCGGCGAGCGTGTTGCCCGTGTGCCGGAGGTCGTAGAAGCGAAACTCTTCCGGCAGCCCGACCTTGTCCCGGGCCCTGCGCCACTTGCGCCCGAAGGTGGTCCCGCGCAGAGCCGCGCCCCTCTCTCCCACGAAGACGAGCCCGTCGGGTCCCGGCTCGGCGAACCACTCCAGGTGCTGACGCACATCGGCGTGGACAAAGGCCGGCAGCACGATCTCCCTCTTGCCTGCACGGGACTTGGGATCACCGATGACACGGCGGCCGGTGTTCAGTTCAGGCGCGGCCCGGCGCACCCGGACCGATCCTGCGTCAAGGTCGACGTCGACGCGGCGGAGCTCGGCGAGTTCCTCGGGACGCATCGAGGCGAAGGCGCCCAGCAGGACCATCAGTCGCCACCGCAGCCCGATCGCCTCCGCGAGGTCGAAGACCTGCGCGACCGAGGCGACGGGGCGCTCGTCCGCTTCCTCCCGGCCGGCTCCCCGGATGCGGCACGGGTTCTTGCGGATCATGTCGTCCTCGACGGCGGTCTCCATGACGGCTTTGAGCAGTCGGTACGCCTTGGCCGTCGTCGTCGAACCCGTGGCCCTGAGCCGCTCGGCCCGCCAGGTGCGGACTCGGGCCGGGCTGATCCTGTTCACGTGCAGCGCGCCGAACGTCGGCTCCAAGTGCAGCCGCAGGAGCCTGCGGTACAGCTCGTCCGTCGTCGGCGCGACGCCCCGTTCGCCGATCCAGCGCGTCGCGTACTCGGCGAACAGCACCTCCCCGGCGGTCGGGTCGATCCAGTCACCGCGTGTCTGGTCGGCCTGGACCTGGGAGAGGAAGACCTCGGCGTCACTCTTCGTCTCGTATGTCTCGGGGGCCGCGCGCAGCACACCGTCAGTGCCGGGATAGCGCGCCTGGTACCGGCCGGAGGGCAGCTTCCGTATCGCCCCAAAGCTGCGACGTGGAGCTCGCTTGCGCGGTCGAGCCATCAGGCAGCCCTCCCGTAGCGGGAGCGCCGGACGCGAACGGGTTCGACGGTCCGTTCCTCCACGAAGGCGGTGAGGACGCTCTCCGGGATACGGACGTATTTGCCGAGCTTGACGTAGCGGATACGCCGCTCGGAGATGAGGCGCCGGACGAAACGCACACCTGTACCGAGTCGTTCGGCGGCCTCGTCGGCGGTGAGCAGGCGGTCGGTCTGATGGATCACCTCCCCTGCGGAAGGCTTGGTGAGCGCGGCGGCGGAGATTGGGGCGGTTCTGCGCAAGGAGGTTCCACTTCTGGCGCGCGTAGGGGGCCTGGCAGCCCGTGCGTCACCATGAATCGCTGGTCGCGGAAGGGCGAATCGGTTCTGCGAGAACCGGGCTACGAGGCGGTCCCCCGTCGCGGGGACCCCGGCAACGGGACCCTGAGGTCCATGGCGATGTCGGTGAGCCCGACGGCATGGCGGCGATGCCGAGAGCGCTGAACGCGTGAGGGAATCGGGTTGCCGGGCGCGGCGCCGTGGCCGCCCAGCCGGCATTGACCAACGCTTCGCCGGATGAGGATGGCTTCGATGGTGAGGGTGGCCGGGATTACTGCTGGACTGAATTGAATGGGTCGTTTCGCCATACCCATTTTTGTAGCTCCGCATCCCCGATTTCGTTAACCGGGGATCGTGCGCTATATATAGCGGCCCTTCATCGCGCAGTCGGCGGTCCAGGACTTCCATGGGCCCTGGACCGGGGCGAGCGAGGAGGTCAATCACGGCTCTGATCTGCGGCTTGTGACCCATCGGGACACTGACCCGTGGACGGGGCGCCGCGATACGCGGTGTCGGATGCGCCCGCCGAGAGGCGCTATTTCGTCAACAGCGGATCGCCGATTACAGTTTTGATCACCACCCGAAATCCACCTCGCCAGAAAGTTGTACAGCGGTTCAGAGCTATGTCTGGACTTTCGCGGGATGGTGTGGCTGTGTGTACGTGCGCCTGGAAATGAACCGGCTCCCGGCACATTCGCACCGGGAGCCGGGTGTCCCCTACCGATTCGCCCTTCCGCGACGAACAAGACGGTGAGCGATGGTGCCAGCCATCAACCACCGGGTGAGGAACGCCTGTGCCCGACCCTACGGCCGCCACTGCCGTAGCAGCATCCCTGTCCATCCGCGCCCTGTCGACGAAGGCGGGGCGATAGACATGGCACGGATACGGACCATCAAGCCTGAAGCTTTCTCCTCCGAATCGCTCGCCGAGGTGACCGTCACCGCCGAGCGGACCTTCTTCGGCCTGCTGACCCAGGCCGACGACCACGGGCGTTTCCGTGACCAAGCCGCCGTCATCGCCGGACTGCTCTGGTCCCTGCGGCCCGAGCACGGCCCCGTAGGCGTCGAGGACGACCTCAATCAACTCGACACGGCTGAGCTGATCTGCCGGTACGAGGGCAGCGACGGCAAGCGGTACCTGCACATCGTCACCTTCGCCAAACATCAGAAGATCAACCGTCCGAGCGGGGTTCGTCACCCCGGCTGTCCCCACCATGACGGTGGCCGACCCGGCACGGTCTCACGGCAGGATCACGGACCCGCCCCGGAGGCCGCAGTGAAGGCTCAGGAAGGACTCAGCGAGCCCTCACGCTCACTGCCGGAGGCTTCCGTGAATGAAGAAATCCCAGGCCAAGGCGGCTTCAGTGAGCCTTCGCGGAAGCCTCAGGGAGGACTCCGGGACCTCTCCGTGAGCCCTCACGGTCCGGATCTAGGACCTAGGAACAGGGATCTAGGAACTACTCCGTTGGGGGGCGCGAGCGCCCCCATCCACCCGGCCGTCTCCACCAAGGAGCTCATCGCCGAGTACACCGCCGCCTGCACCCACCGCCCACCGAGCAGCGTTCTCGGCCACCTCGGCCGGGAGGTCGGAAAGCTCCTCACCGAGGGCATCGACGCCGACCACATCCGGGCCGGACTCGACCGACTGCGGACCAAGAGCCTGCATGCCAGCCTGCTGCCGAGCCTCGTCAACGAGGCCATGAACACTCCGCGACCCACCGCTTCCGATGCCATCCACCGGACCTACACGAACCCGACCGACGTCGAAGCCGCGTACGGCGGTGAGCTGTGACCACCGCCATCCGAGAACCCCAGCAGGTCGGCGCTCTGGCCGACCGGCTCGCAGCCATCCTCGCCGCCCGGGGTATCGACCCCGACACCACTCCGACGGAGCCCGCTTCGGCGCCCGTGACCGCCCTGGAGCTGGCTGCCGCCCGCATCCCACCCCGCTACCAGCACGCTCTCGCCGACAACTCCGCGGTGACCGCCTGGGTGGATCAGGTCGCCCACGCCGGCCGAGCCGGCCCCAGTGGCACGCGCGGCATCGCCCACGGGCCCTCGCTGCTGATCACAGGCCCGACCGGCACCGGAAAGACCCACCAGGCATACGGAGCGGTCCGCTCGCTCCTCGCCACAGGCGTCCGCCTGCGCTGGGAAGCCATCACCACCGCCGACCTCAACGCTCGCCTGCGCCCCCGCCCCGGCCAGGACCCCGAAGCGGAACTCCAGGTGCTCGGCCGCTGCCCACTGCTGATCCTGGACGACCTCGGCGCGGCCAAACAATCCGAGTGGACCGAGGAGCTGATGTACCGGCTGATCAACCGCCGCTACGTCCAGATGCTCCCCACCCTCATCACCACCAACCTGCCCACCGACGTCCTCCGCGCCGCAGTCGGCGACCGGGTCGCCTCCCGCCTCGCGGAGATGACCAGCCGGGTCATCCTCAGCGGCCCGGACCGCCGCCGGTCAGCGTCGCCCGCTCGCTGAGCGGATCTGTCTGCCCAACGCACTGAAGGTGGTCCGCCGCCACTCTGAACCGGCGGACCACCTTCCACGGGATGCCCAGTCCGCAAGGGGAACGGTCCGGGACCAAGCAGGAGACCGTCCCGAGGGCTGGTCCGGGGGCGATCAGGGACCGGTACGTACAGCAGTACACAACTGGTCCGCGCGGACCGGACCGGTCTGCGGACCGCGTTTTCCGCAGGTCAGGGCGGTGGTCCCAGCCCGGTCCCGAGGACCGTCGACCTTGGTCCGCAAGGTGGGCAGACCGTCCCCGCCATCGCGGACCACCTCACGGGGACCGGAATCGGGACCGTCCAACCCCTCATGGTCCCTGCCTCGTCTCTTCCGATGCGGTCCGGTCCGCACACCCGGCAGCGGACATCCCGCAGGCCCAAGCCACCAGTCCTTCGATGGCCACCACACGGAGAAGCCGACATGCACGATCAGCCCAGCGAACACTCCATCGACCGCGAGCAGATGAGCACCACCACAGCCACCAGCGCAGCAAGTTGGAGGTTCGGACACTCCCCCGCAGGGGGTGCGTCCGAACCAGAACCCGCCCCGGGAGTGGCGGGCCCCGTCCCGCGCCAGGGGGCGCAGGACGGGGCGGCGGCGACCGGGGGCGGACCGCAGCCGGGCAGGCGCCGGGGCAAGCCCCGTATCCGAGCGCGCAAGCAGCGTCGTGCTCACAGCGTCCGCCTCAGCGAACCCGAGTACCAGCGCATCGCCGCCGGCGCCCAGGCCGTCGGCATGAGCGTCGCGGGCTTCCTCGCCACCTCCAGCCTCGCCGCCGCCCGCGACCTCGACCGCACCGCAGCTGCCATCTCCTCCGAGCAGGACATCCTCACCACGCTCTTCGCCCTCCGACGCCAGCTCGGACACGCCAACAACAACCTCAACCAGGCCGCCCGCGCCCTGCACCTCGGCCTCGCCCCTGACGATCTCGACACGACCATCACCGCCGTCCACCGCGCCGCCGACGGCATCCGCCAGGTCACCGCCCGCATGACCAACCCCGCTGAAGGAACCCAAGCCGCTTGATCCCGTCCATCCACAAACAAGGCACCAGTACCGCCGGCTTGATCGCCTACCTGTACGGCCCTGGCCGCAGCGAGGAACACACCGACCCGCACCTCGTCGCCTCCTTCGACGGCCTCGCCCCCGACCCCGGCCGCGACCCGAACGCCACCGAGAAGGACCTCCAGCAGCTCCTCGACGAACCCCTCTGCCTTCGCACCGCGGACACGCGGCCGGACAAGCACGTCTGGCACGCCTCCGTCCGCGCCGCCCCCGGCGACCGAACGCTCACCGACGCCGAGTGGGCGGACATCGCCCACCGAGTCATCGCCGCCACCGGAATCGACCCAGGCGATGGCGCGGGCTGCCGGTGGGCGGCGATCCGCCACGCGGACGAGCACATCCACCTCATCGCCACACTCGTACGCGAAGACGGGCGCAAGCCCAACCACCACCGCTCCGGCCAGCGCGCCCAGACCGAGTGCCGCAGCATCGAGGCCGACTACGACCTGCACCGCGTGGCGCCCGGGGACGGCACCGGTGCCAAGCGCCCCACCAGCGCCGAACGCCACAAAGCCCAGCGCCGGGGTCGAGACCGCACCGCCCGCGAGGAACTGCGCGAGACCGTCCGCCGAGCCGCGGCGGGCACCGCCTCGGAGACGGAGTTCTTCGACCGGCTCGCCTCCGCCGGACTCCTCATCCACCGTCGCATCGCCCCCTCCGGCGACGCCCTCGGCTACACCGTCGCCCTGCCCGAAGACCGCAACAAGGACGGGGCACCCGTCCACTACTCCGGATCGAAGCTCGCACCCGACCTCTCCCTGCCCCGCCTTCGCGAACGCTGGACCGGCGCACCCACCCAGCCGCCGTCCGTGCGTGCGAGCACTCCTGCGTCCGCCCGCCTCGACGCCACCGGAGCCATCTGGCAGGCCGTCCTCTTCATCGATCAGGCCGACGACGGGACCGTGGCCGCCCAGATCGCAGCCGCCGGCGAAGTCCTCGACGCCCTCGCCAAGACCTCCGCGGCCCACACCCGCCGCCAGCTGAATCAAGCGGCCACCGTGTTCGAGCGGGCAGCCCGCTCCCACGTACGCGCCGAACGCGGCCACGACCGAGCCCTACGCCAGGCCGCCCGCGACCTCATCCACAGCGGACCGGCTCTGGGCCGAGGCGAGGACGGCGCCACCACCGCGATGCTGATCGACATGGCGTTCTTCTTCGCCGTAGCGGTGGCCGCCTGGCATGCGAAGAGGAATCACGCCCAGCAGGCCGTTGCCGCGCTGCAAGCCGCCGAACATCTCCGCGTCGCCTACCGAGCAGCAGCCGCCCAACCCATGGCCGTCCTCCGGCAGCAAGGCCAACGTCTGGCCCCGCATGTTCGGCAACGGCAGGCCGGCTTCGTCCACCAGGCGCTGCCTGAACTGGCCGAAAGCGTTCTGGCCGAACCGGGCTGGCACGCCTTGGCCGCCACTCTCGCCGATGCCGAGAGCGTCGGACACGACCCGACTGCCCTGCTCGCCGAAGCCACCAGCCGCCGAGAGCTCGACACCGCAACATCGATCAGCGATGTCCTCGTCTGGCGCCTGCGCCGCAGCGCCAACCTGCCCACCATCCCAAGAACCCCACACGATCCGGCTGCCCGAGGTAGCCGGCGCAACCCGCTCCCGGCTCCTGCCATGGAGCTGACGGCCAAGGCAGCGAGCGACTCCGCCCGACGGCTCTGATCAAGGGCGAGCGGCGAAACATAACCGACGATCCCCGGTCAGCCGAACCGGGGATTTTCCAGACCATTGATACGTCGCCCTTCCCACACCCCTTCGAGGAGCACCCGCATGCCCGAAACTGAAATCCGACCCCACATCGTCGCCCTCCTCTGCGACGCGGACTTCACATACCGACCCGACACCAACACCTGGTCCCACCGCGACGGCCGCCCCTTCACCAAGGAGGAGCAGGCCACCGCCTTGCAGGCAACCCGTGCCGAGCTCGAAGAGCTGAAGGCGCAGCACTCTCGCTACATGGAGTACAAGCGTACGAAGGACGAAGCGTTGGATGCCCTGCAACGCTTCCTCGCCCCATTCATGGAGCAGCTCGCCACGAAGAACCTCGGCAACGCCGTCAACCTCATGAACAAGGATGAGAGGGCCGAATTCGACCGGCGGTTTCGTTTCATGACCGAGCCCATCCGCCCCTTCACACCGCACACCTTCTGAGCAGGGCCGCCGGGGCCGACGCGACTCAGCGTTGGCCCCGGCGGCATGTCCGCATGGCCGTACGGCTGAGCCGCGACTGGCGAACCGGCGTGGCGGGCGCCCGCGGTAAAAGGGGCAACGGGTGGCGCCGACACCGCGAAGCCGCACAGCGGGCTGACGTGGCCCTACCCCGGGCCGCAGAGGTCTGGGCACGGCTGGGAGACAACGCGCCGCTGGCCGGCGCACGGTGGAAATCGCCGTAGCCCGGCGCTACATGATTCCGTGCCAGCGCCATGGCCGAGGCCCAGCTCTCTCTCGCAGACAGTCGACGCGGTATTGCGCCTGGGCCGTCCACTCCGGATGCCTGGCGGCGTGGAAGGCCGCATAGGTGACCATACGGAGCTCCCGAATACTGGCGAGGAGGGGATATCCCTCCCACTCAGTGACATCCGTTCCGTAGGCCCGGCAGAACTCGGCGTACTCGGCGGCCGCGATCGTGCCGGTTGTCGTCCGCTTCACCGCGGTCGAGACAAGGTCCCATTCCGGCGGTCCGACGGAGAACCGCTCCAGGTCCATGAGCATGGGGCCGGAAGAGGTGCGGACGACATTGCCGACCCACGCGTCGCCGTGGACGGGACAGTCAGGACGACCGGAGGGTCGGGCGATCCACTGGGCATGGAGACCCTCGCGGCGCTGGTGCAGCCACCCCCGGTCATCTGCCGTCAGGGTGTTCGCGGCGTCGATACGTTCTTCAAGGCGGACGAACGGGTCCAGCAGGCCCAGGTCAAAGCCCTCGGGGACGGGCAGGGCGTGGATCCGCGTGAGTATTCTGACGACGTCCATGACCGTGCCGGGCTCGTACGGTGGCAGCTCCGCCCAGAAGGTAACCGGGTGGCCCGATGCCTCCACGGGCTGCTCGACCTCGACCGGTTTCACCACCGGGATGCCACTGCCCGCGAGCCACCGGGCCACGCCTATCTCCCTGACCGCCGCCGGCATCTGGCCCGGCCGGGAGATCCGCGCGATCACACGGCCCGGCAGTCGCCAGACCTGGTTCTCGGCGATCCGCAGGGGCTCCGCGCCAGTCGCCTCGAAGCCGACAGCGGAGCACGCCTCCTCCAGTACCGCCCGACCGGTCGTCGCTGTGGCCGTCATGCGGGCAGTGCGGCGGCGATGCGTTCCCTCAGGGCAGCCGCCTCGCCGATCGTCGGATGCTTGCCCGCGTACCGGGCCAGTTCGCGCAGATCGTCGGCAGCGCGCCGCGAGGTGAGCCGACCGGACTCATCCAGCGCCCTGTGCCCGATGGCCGCCGCCTCGCTGGGATCACCCTTGACCATGATCAAAGAGGCCAGTTTGGTGCACGAGATGGCACGGGAGCGGGCGAAGGCATCACCGTGACCACGGACGGCGGACTGGAACCGTTTGCCCGCCTCTGCCGGGTCCTGGCCGACGAGTGCGAGATCGAAGAGGGCGTGGGCGGTGTCCCCCGCGTGCTGGGCGGCGTCGTAGTACGCCATCCACGGTGGGTCCTCCTCCGGGCGCGAGTGCGCGAAGGCGTCGTCGGCCGCACCGACGGCGGAGAGTGCGGCCTGGACATTCCGCATCTTCGCGAACGCGCGGGCGCGGGCAGTGTGCAGCATCGCCTGCTCGGTCGCGGTGATCCGGTCGGAGCGGACCAGACCCTTCTCCGCCTGGGTCAGGCCGTCGTCGGGGTCGCCGATCCACACGGCCTGACGGGCGAGGAAGGAGTACGTCTTGGCACGAAGGTGCCAGTTGCCGGCTTCCTCAGCGCAGTCAGCGGCGACCTTGAAAGCGACCCGGGCGTCGTCATGGGCGTACATGTCGAAGTGGGTCGCACCGACGACCATGCCCAGCCGTGCCACGGCGGCCAGCAGCTCAGTGCGCAGGGTCGAGGGGCAGGAGACGGAGAGCAGGCCGACCGCACACTCCAGAGCGCGGCTTCCCATTTCGCCGATCAGTCCTCCGCCGCCGAACCGGTTGTCCCAGATGTGCAGGTTGGAAGCTACGGCGATGATCTGGTCCACATGGGCCGGGGTGATGGTGGACGGCAGCTCGTACGGGGTGGTCGGCGCGACGAGCCGGGCGAGGTCGAGTGGGGCGAGGGCTGCCAGGGTGCTGACAGAGAGAAAGGCACGGCGATCCACTGGCTCAGGACTCCCGTTCGAAACAGGCGAGACGGCTCTCCCCAGGATGCGCCCTCCACCCCCGTGAACGCCTTCCTCACCAGCCCTCCGACGCTGTTCCTCGGCATCAATGGCCTTCTTCTCGGCATCCGGTTTCCGGAAGGCCATCGGCCAGGCGCGCTCGAATGTCCCTCCGGTCTCCAGGATCCGGTCGAGCGACTGGGCGAGTTCGAGGCGGCAGTGGGGGTACTTCCCGTGCTCGATCTGCAGGATGACGTCGTCACTGACCTGCACTAAGCGGCCCAACTGGCGAGCGGAGAGGCGGGCCTGCTTCCGCAGGTGCCGCAGCTCGCTCCCGAACCACTCCCGGGGAGACTCCGCAGGATTCAGCTTCTTCTCTGGTTGCGGCATACCTCTGCCCCCGAGTCGTGATGCCGAGGCACGGAACCCTCGGCATCGGGATCTGCACATTCCTTCGCCGTGCTGACTGAATGGTGGCTGACCGATTCGAGACCAGTACACACCGCAACCGAAATTTGGTGCTGTGCTTCTGGCAGAGCGGAGTACATCAGGATGGCCGACCTCCTCACAGCGACACCGCCCGTGCCCGGCACGCGTGCCGGCACCACCAGCCGGCCCGGCACGCTCGACATAGACCTGACGGTGACCCCGCAGTCACTGGGAATCGTCCGGTCCATCGTCGGCGCCCATCTGGTGCTGTGGGGAGTCTCCAACCTCGAAGACATACGCGACCGGATGGTGCTGGCGATCGATGAACTCCTCGCCAACGTCCTTGACCACGCGGTGGATCCGCGCGACGCCACGGCGAAGGATGCCAAGCTGCTGGTCCTGAGAATTCCGGGCGCGCTGGTGGCGGTGGTGACCGACGCGGACACGACCGTACCGAATGACTCCACCGAGCCGGACGAAACCTCGGAGGATGGGCGGGGACTGCTCCTGGTCAAGTCCATCTCCGACGACTTCGGGGTCTCGGTGAACAAGGACGGCAAAGACATCTGGGCTAAGTTCCTCTGCCCGGAAACAGGAGTGGCCGCTGAGGGGGGACTGCGGTGAGCCTGCCGGCCGAGTTACTGGCCTTGCCTCCGCAGGATGCCGTCAGCGACATGGATGCTCTCGCCGTGCGGATCCGGCTCTTCCAGGACCGCCATGTGCAGGAGCGGGACGCGTGGACGGTCGATGTCTCGTTCGACATCGTCTTCACGACGAGTGGCATGGACGGCCGGGCGCTGCTTCGGTGGATGGACCGGCACCAGCAATACGGCTGCGGTCCCGTCCACACGGATGCCCGCTGGCCGTACCTCCTCTGGCATGTTCCGCCCGGCACTGCCCGCGAGTGGCGTCACCCGCTGGCCATCTGCCGGGGCCGCGGCAAGGTTGTGCTCCCCGGCCAAGGGGGCTCCTCGGGCCAAGGCCCGTACTGGTTAAGGCCGTACAAGGACGACCGTTTCGTCGACCCCGACCTTCTCCGCCGGGCTCTCGACTGGCGCTGGCCGCTGCCGCCGTTGATCCACCCGCTGCTCTTGCAGCAATGACCTCACCGCCCGGTCCGCCCGGCCCCGTGGGGAGGGACAGCGAAGGACCGAGGTTCCTGTCCGGCTTTCACTCCGTGCGTCTTCAGGAACCACAGAGTCCTTCCCGGCTTCTCTTCGGCCTGATCACCTCCACGGCCAGGAAGCGAGCCGAGGAGGGCTGCCGCAAGCAATCGACAACTCGCCACCCATGGGGATCCATGAACCTGCACCAACTGCCCGCCCCGGCGATCGATGCGCCTCCGAGCAAGAGGGCCGGTACGAAGCTCCGCGCCGTGACCTGGAACCTCTACTGCGGCGGCGTGGACGGAACCTCCGAGGAGCGCCTGCACACGCAGGCGGAGATCCTGGCTGGTCTCAAGCCCGACGTTCTCGCCCTCCAGGAGTGCACCGGGTGGGACGAGCAGGAGGAGCGCCGCCTGCTCTGGATGGCTCGCACATTGGGCATGGCACCCGTCCGCATGGCCCGCTCGTTCATCGGGGACGGCCGCAACTTCACCGCCCTCCTGTACCGCCCATCCACCCTGCACCTGGTCGGGCGAAGAATTCTGGGCGTGGAGGTCTTCCACCACGCCTTGATCCGCGCACGCCTCCGTCCCGTCGGCGCCGAGGATGGCAGTCGAGACCTTCTCGCCTTCGCCACCCATTTCACCCACACCGACGGCGAGACCCGGCTACGTGAGGCCCGCTGGCTGACCGACTACGCCGGAGCGTTTCCCGGCATGCCGTCCCGGGCGATGCTGCTGGGCGATCTCAACTGCTCCGGGGCGTACGACACCGACCCGGAGGACTGGGATCTGGTGCCGCGAAATCTCCACTCGCGCTACCGGCAGGTCGACGACGCTGGCCGATTCGGTGCCATGGACCGACGGGCGATCCAGGTCCTGATCAATTCTGGCTGGGCCGATCCCCAATCCCTCACCGGGGAGGATCGAGCGGCGACCGTCGGCTACGCCTACGCGAACGAGCCCGTACCCCTTCGACTGGACCACATCTTCATCCGCGGTCTGCCCGCGACCGTATATCGGACGTACGACAGCCCCGCTGTGCGCGCCCTCTCCGATCACCTTCCCGTCATCCTCGACACAGAGGTCAGGACGGAGACTCCCGGGAAGGCCGTGATGGCCTCATGACCACCGGTGCCCTCAACCTCAAGACGATCACGATCGCCGAGGTGCCCGTCGAAGAGATCAACCGGCGAATGAGCGCAGTCGCTCCGTTGTCGGACTGGCCGGCACGCGCCCATTCGGTTGCCTCTCTCCTTCGAACTCAGGATGGAATCAGGCCGCCGGATCTCGTGAAGACGGCCGGACATACTCCTCTGGCCGCCGCTCAACCGTGCCACGATCCACGGATCCTGAGGTTCGAGCGGCAACACGTCCCCGGCGCGGGACAAGCGGCACACGCCTTCTCGCGTGGAGCAGGGCACCCCGCGCCGGTACTCGCCCAGCGCCGCCCTACCGATCAGAGCGCACAGCACAAAGGAGATACCAGGTGACCGACCTGTCCCGTACGACGGAACCCGGCGAAGGCCAGTCCGCCACCAGCATCGAGCAACTTCGCGAGGAGATGATCGAGAAACTGCGGGAGCTGGAGGCCGTCCGTACCCCCGGCGTCGAGGCCGCGCTCCGGAAGGTCCCGCGC
Source organism: Streptomyces sp. NBC_00690 (assembly GCF_036226685.1). Lineage (NCBI taxonomy): Bacteria > Bacillati > Actinomycetota > Actinomycetes > Kitasatosporales > Streptomycetaceae > Streptomyces > Streptomyces sp. NBC_00690. The sequence goes on along the minus strand of NZ_CP109009.1, from coordinate 4,719,774 downwards.
CACGTCTTCGCGCCCGAGGTGCCGCTGGAGAAGGCGTACGCCGCCGAGTACGCGGTGATCACCAAGAAGGACAAGGACGGCGTCCACATCAGCTCGGTCTCCGCCTCGCGGGTGCAGGCCCTGATGCTGGAGCAGGCGGAGATCGGCCCTGGTGACCGTGTCCTGGAGATCGGTTCCGGAGGCTTGAACGCCGCGTACATCGCCGAGCTGGTCGGCGAGTCCGGCGAGGTCACCACGGCGGACATCGACCCGGACATCACCGCCCGCGCCGAACGGTTCCTCACCGAGGCCGGGTACGAGCGGGTCAACGTCGTCCTGGCCGACGGCGAAGGCGGCGTTCCGAAGCACGCACCGTACGACAAGATCATCGTCACCGTCGGGGCCTGGGACATCCCGCCCGCGTGGGTGGACCAGCTCGCCGAGGGCGGACGGATCGTCGTGCCCCTGCGGATGCGCGGCCTGACCCGGTCGGTCGCCTTCAACCGGGTCGGCGACCGTCTCGTCAGCCGGGAGTACGAGCTGTGCGGCTTCGTGCCGATGCAGGGTGTCGGCGAGAACCGGATGCGGCTCGTTCCCCTCCATGACGAGGAGGGCGCGGAGGTCGCGCTGAAGCTGGACGACGGTCAGCAGGTGAACGGGGGCCGCCTCCGGGACGCCCTGCACCAGCCGCGCACCGAGGTGTGGACGGGCGTGACCATCGGCGGTTTCGAGTCGAACGACAACCTGGATCTGTGGCTGGCCACCGCCTTGGACGGCTTCACGCTCCTCAGCGCCAAGCTGGGTGCCCGCGAACGCGGCATCGTCGCCTCCGTCTCCCCGATCGGCGTCGCCACGCTCGTCGACGGCGACAGCTTCGCCTACCGGACCGTACGACCGACGAGCGAGGAACGAACCCTGTTCGAGTTCGGGGTGTATGGGCACGGTCCCGACGCCAGCAAGGTCGCGCAGCGCCTGGCCGAGGAGATCCAGACCTGGGACCGCGAGCACCGTACCGACCGGGCGCGCATCGAGGCGTTCCCCGCGGCAACAGCCGACGACCTTCTCCCCGCCGGCCGCGTGATCGACAAGCGGCACACGCGGGTCACGATCTCCTGGCCCTGACAGCCGATCCAGGCTGTGAGGACAGGAAGCCCAGCACCACCCGTCTGAAAGAAGGGAACCCCGAGATGGAAGCAAGCACCACTGCGCTGTCCCCGTCGGACTTCGACTTGGACATCAGCATCGTCGCGCAGGGCCGGATCATCCCCGAGCTGATGAACGACACCAGCGACAACTGCACCAGCACCTGTGAGAGCGCCTGCTCCAACAGCACTTGCTTGAACGGCTGACACCCGGCCGGTGCCCGAGTCTCGTGAGGCTCGGGCACCGGCCCCCGCACCCCTGAGGGGAGGACGTTTGTACCACTCCACAGATGCCGCGCTGATCCGCGCCGCCGTGTACCAGGACGGATTGGAACTGTCGCCGTGGCCAGACGCACAGGGCAACACGCCTGCGGACAGGGACCAGTGGCGGGACTGGCTGACCACCGCCTGGTCCGAGGGGCCGGTAGCGGAGGCCATCGAAGTGGCGAGCCCTCTTCTCGCCCGCCGGTTACGTGCGATACGGGCGGGTGAGATCGAAAGGCCACGCCAGATCCGCAAGGCCGGGATGTCCCTCGCCCGCTACCTCCTGCGGATGCGGCACCGGGCCACCCCCTTCGGCCTCTTCGCCGGCGTCGCCCCCGCCCGTTTCGGTGCCGAGACCTCGTTGCGCTGGGGCGATCAGCACCAGGCCGTCGCACGGGCCGACGCCGTCTGGCTGTCGGACGTGATCACCTCCTTGGAGTCGTGCCCCGAGCTGCTGCGCCGTCTGCCGGTCTTGGCGGACAACACCTGCCTCGTACGTGACGGGCAGCTCGTCGTGCCTCACCAGCAGCAGCCTCAAGGGCAGGGGGACGGGCCCGCCGAGGTGAGCCTGCGCCACACCAGGGCCGTCGATATCGCTCTGAACGCCGCCCGGTCACCGCTGCTTGTGGGCACCCTGGCGGAGAAGATCGCCGCCGAGTATCCCGGAGTACCGGCCACGACGGTCGACGAGCTGCTCAACGAACTCGTCGCCCGTCGCGTACTGATCACCAGCCTGCGGTCGCCGATGACGGTCACGGACGCGCTCGGTCATGTGACGGAACAACTGATCACCGTACGGGCGCACACCATCCCCGAGGTGGAAGAGCCGGTCCGTCACCTCTACGAGATCCAGGAGGCGCTCGCACGCCACAACCGCGTCGCGCCTGCCGCACGATCCGCTGTCCGGGCGTCCGTCACCGAGCGGATGACGTCCCTGAGCCATGTCGTGGAGCAGCCGCTGGCCGTCGATCTCCGGCTGGACTGCGATGTCGTCCTTCCCCTGGAGGTGGCGCGAGAGGCAGAGCAGGCGATGGGGGCCATCGTCCGTCTGAGCCCCTTGCCATCGGGGCCGCCCGTGTGGCGCGACTACCTCGGCAGATTCCTGGAACGGTACGGGCCAGGCGCCCTCGTCCCCGTACGGGAACTCATCGATCCGACCCGGGGGCTCGGCTTCCCCGCCGGATACCGCGGATCGCTGCTGGAGAAGCCCGCCCCGCACCTGACCGATCAGGACGAGCAACTCCTCGCTCTGGTGCAACGGGCCACCGCCGAGGGAGCCCGCGAGGTCGTGCTCACCGACCACGACCTCGGCCGACTATCGGTCGGCACTCCAGCCGAACTGCCTCCCCACACCGAACTGTCCTTTCACGTCCACGCTCCGACCCGCGCCGCGCTGAACAGCGGCGACTTCCGGCTCGTATTGAAGGGGCTCTCTCTCGGAGCCGGGACCGTCACCGGACGCTTCCTCGACCTCCTCGACGGAATGGACCGCGACCGCGTAGCCACCACATACTCGACGCTGCCCACGCTCACCGTCGGCGCGCTGCGAGCCCAGGTATCCAGTCCACCGCTGTGGCCACGCACCGAGAACGTCGGCAGGACACCCGAGGTCCTTCCGGCGGTGATCTCCCTCGCCGAGCACCGGCCCGGACTCCCCTTGGACGACCTGGCCGTACGAGGCGACATCCAGGGCCTGCGCCTCGTCTCACTCTCCCGCGGCCGAGCCGTCGAACCCGCCCTGCTCAACGCGGTGCAGCTGACCAACGTCACCCACCCCCTGGCGCGCTTCCTCTCCGAGCTTCCCCGCTCCCACGCCGCCGTCCTGTCCCCCTTCTCCTGGGGAGCCGCCAACCGCCTCCCGTACCTCCCCCGCATTCGCTACGGCCGCACCGTGCTCTCCGCCGCGCGGTGGCGAGTGACCACACAGGATCTGGTCGACGGCAACTCCTGGCGAGCCCGGTACGGCCTACCGGAGACCGTCTGCCTCGGGGACTCCGACCAGCGTCTGCACGTGGACCTGAACACGGAGAGCCATCTCCAGCTCGTGAGGGATGAGCTAGGCCGCACCGGCCACGCCACCCTGTATGAGGCACCGGAGCCGACCGCGTACGGATGGTTCGGCGGACGCGCCCACGAGATAACCCTGGCGCTCGCCTCCACCCAGGCACCCACTCCTCCCCCTGCCGCCGGAACGGTCAGCAGCTCCCACGGGCACCTCCCAGGAAGCAGCCCTTGGGCCTACGCCAAGCTGTACGCCCACCCGGATCGCTTCACCTCCCTCCTGGTAGCGCACCTGCCCCGGCTCTTCGAGACGTGGCCGGACCCGCCCGAGTGGTGGTTCGTGCGCTACCGCGACCCGAACCCGCATCTACGCCTCCGTTTCCGCCTCTCCGGAGCGAAGGACTTCGGTGCGACCGCCGAACGCGTCGCCGCCTGGGCCGAGGCGCTGCGACAAGACGGCCTGCTCAACCGTCTCCAGTGGGACACCTACTTCCACGAGACCGGCCGCTACGGTGCTGGCCCGACCATGTCCGCAGCCGAAGCAGTCTTCGCAGCCGACTCCGCCGCCGTGATCGCGCAGCTCACCCCCGAACACGGTCTCCATCCACAGGCGGCAACCGCCGCGAGCCTCGTCGACCTGGCTAGCGCCTTCACCGGCAGCACCGAGGCCGGGATGCGCTGGCTGACCGACCACACCGACCGAGTGCCTGGGCCGGCTCTTCCCCGCGCCGTCCTCGGAGAGGTCCTGCACCTCGCCGCCCCTGGCAATACCCCGGCCGCGGTGACCTCAGCGTGGACCCACCGTGGGGCCGTCCTGATCTCCTACCGATCCCAGCTCGACGCATCCACCGACCACGACCCGGACTCCGTGCTTGCGTCCCTGCTCCACATGCACCACATCCGGGCTATCGGCATTGACGAGGAGTGCGAGAGCGAGTGCCGTCGCCTCGCGCGCGCCGTTGCTCTCTCCTGGCTCGCTCAACGGAAGGGAGGCACGCCGTGAACACCGCCAGGTCGACGGAAGGAGCGGCCCGCTCCCAATCACTGTCCCGAGGCGCGGCCGGAGAAGCTCTGCTCCTCATCGAACGAGCCCACAGCGGCATTGGCACCTGGGACGACGTCCACAGCATTCTCCGTACCGTCACCGCCCACGGTCTCCTCGCTGGGGACGACGCCTCCCTCTTCTTCGGAGCACCCGCCGTCGCCTTCGTCCTCCACACGGCCGCCGCCGGCACCGACCGGTACGCGGGCGCTCTCCACACCCTGGACGCCAGCGTCGCCGCAGTCACGGACCGCCGCTTGACCATGGCGAACGCTCGGATCGATCGGGGTGAGCGACCCCAAGCCACCGAGTTCGACGTGCTGTACGGGCTGACCGGCCTGGGCGCCTACTGGCTCCGCCGCGACCCCCTCGGCCCGCAGCTTCAAGGCGTGCTCTCCTACCTCGTCCGACTGGTCCAGCCCCTCGCCGGCGACCCAGCCCAGCTCCCCGGCTGGTGGGTGAACCACGGCCCCACCACAACCCCCTCGGACCTGTTCTGCGACGGCCACGCGAACGTCGGCATGGCCCACGGCATCGCCGGCCCCTTGGCGCTCCTCGCCCTTTCCAAACGCCATGGCATCACCGTCGAAGGCCACGTCGAGGCCATGACCAGAATCTGCGCCTGGCTGGACGGCCTCCGTCGAGAAGACACCACGGGTCTGTGGTGGCCACGCTGGATCACACTCCCCGAGCAGCACACCGGCACCCTCCTCCAGCCCGAGCCGGCCCCACCGTCCTGGTGCTACGCCACTCCCGGCCTCGCCCGTGCCCAACAACTCGCCGCTCTCGCCCTCCAGGAAACCGAACGCCAGCGCATGGCCGAGGACGCCCTCCTCCGCTGCCTGACCGACCCCGTCCAGATGGCCCGGGTCCAGGAGTCCGGCCTCTGCCACGGGACAGCCGGCCTCCTCCAAATCACCCACCGCGCCGCCCAGGACGCCCCATCCGGCATCTTCACTACGGCCCTCGCCCAGCTCCGAAATCAGCTACTCGCCCAAGACCCGACCCGCGAAAACGGCTTCCTGGGCGGCCCAACCGGAGCGGCACTCGCCCTCGAAGCGTCCGCAAACGGCGGCATCCCGGCCTCCGTGTGGGACGCCAGCCTCCTGATCACCTGACGCTCCCACGAGGAGGCCCACATGCACAGTTCAGCCGGGAAGATCGAACGAGCCATACACGCCGTTCTCGGTGGAACCCCTGTCTCCAAGGCCGCAGCCGACGCCTCCCTGGATGTGCGTCGCCTCGAAGAGGCGATCGACGTCTACCAATCCGCCGGCCGGGCCGCCCTCGACGCCAGCACCCAGCCCGACTGGCTCCAGGTGTACGTCCAGTTCCGGGATTGGCACACAGCGGAGCAGTCCGTCATCACCCATCTCTGGCCGGTGTTCCAGCAGGCAGAGGCCGAAGGCACCATCGCTGCGTGGTGGTTCGTGCGCAAGTTTCCCTGCTGGCGTTTTCGCATCCGGCCCGGCCCCTCGGCCTCTGTCAGCGCAGTACAGAACCTCATGACGGAGGAGTTCGACGCCATGGCCGCCCAAGGCGCCGCCGACCGCTGGCAGGAGTCGATCTACGAACCCGAAACCTACGTGCTCGGCGGACCTGCAGGTATCGACATCGCCCACCACCTCTTCCACGCAGACAGCCGCGAGATACTGACATACATCAGTCGCCATTCCGGCCAAGCGACGCTTCCCCTTGGCCGGAAAGAACTCTCCCTTTTACTCCTCAGCACCCTCATGCGCGGGGCGGGCCAGGAGTGGTCCGAGCAAGGCGACATCTGGCACAACGTGGAGCGCCGCCGACCGCTCGCACCCAACACACCGCTGAATCGGCTCCGCGCGATGAAGCCCGATCTGCTGAAGCTGTTGGCCCTCGACGTAGGGCGCGACAGCAGTCTCCTCAAAGCCGGTGGGCCGCTCGCAGACCTGTCGTCATGGTTCGAAGCCTTCCACAGCGCTGGGAAGCAGCTAGGCGAGGCCGCCCGCACCAACTACCTCGAACGAGGCATACGAGACATCACAGAACGGCATGTCCTGTTCCACTGGAACCGAACGGGGCTACCTGGGCCTCAACAGAGCGCCATGGCACGAGCAGCAAGGACCACAATCCTTGGCGAGTAGTTCGGCCGTCGGTGTCCCGGCGTTGCCGAGATCTGGTGGGGCTCGCGCTGGACTGCAAGGGTGCCGCCGCTCCAATCGCGCGAGGAGCGTGCCCGCCAGGAAATCGCCGAGTGGGGCGGTCTGCTCACCAGGGCCCAGCAAGATCAGAACGCCGCGATCCAGATTGCCCTCGGCCCGAACCATCGTGTCCTTGAGCGTCGCGCCCGACCGCGTCGACAGGGTGTGCCCCGTGTGCCGAAGATCGTAGAAGCGGAAGCCATCCGGCAGCCCGCTCCGGTCCCAGGTCATTCGCGCAGGGAGCCGGGCAGGACCACCACACGCGTACCGGCTTCGGACTTCGTCGGCCCCTCCGCCTGCTTCCCGCTCATCAGCTCCGGAGCCGCCATCCGTAGCCGGATCGTCAGCTCGTCCAGGTCGACGCCCCGGCGCCGGAGCTCCGACAGTTCCTCCGGGCGCATCGGCCCGTACGCGCCGGGAAGAACCATCAGCCGCCATCGCGGTACGAGTAGATCGGTCCTTGCGTCCACCTGTTCCACCGTGGCGATTCTCGTACACGCGACGACGTGCTCTCGTCCAGATCCAGCCCACCAAGGCCAAGTAAGGCATCAATACGCAACAGCCGTTGGCACAACTCCTCAGTGAGCGCGCGGTGCAAGGCGCATCAAAACGGGCAACCTCCGACGGCACCACGGCCAGGCAGATACATGGCCAACCACGAAATCTCACTGCCGCATCACGATTGATCTTGCAGGTCCGGCAAGGGATGCAGAGCTGGAGTCAGCGATGGTGCGCGCACCCCAACTCGACACACTTGGACCGGAGTACAGGCAGTACGCTGCTCGCTCCGAGCGGGAAGGAGCGGCAGCGTGAACCTGTCCAAGATCGAGAGAATGGTGCGCGAGGGCGACCTCAGCCTTGACGCGCTGAAGTACCTCATCGACTGTCGCGGCGAGTGCGAGTGGCTGGACTTCAAGCAGGCACTGCACCTAGACAACGACTACGGGATCGCAACCTTCACCAGGGACGCGCTGGCCATGAAAAACACAAGCGGCGGCTACCTGGTGATCGGGGTACAGGACAAAACCTGGGTACCAGTCGGCCTCACTGAGGAACTCTCCTACGACGCGAAGCTTCTCCGTGACAAGATCCGCCGCGGCAGCGGCCTGGACCTCCAAGTAGACATCGTGCAACACCAGCTCCGGTACACCGGCGAGCCCCGCTGGTTCGCGCTGGTGCTGGTCCGAGCAGCCCTGAAACGGCGCAAGCGCCGCACACCATCCCTCGTCCGGCAAGACTTCCACCCTAAGGAGTCATACGGGCTGAGTCGTGGAGAGATCTACTTCCGCAAGGGCGACTCCACTGTCAAGATCGGGTCTGTCAATCGAACGGCTCTGTCTCACATTCGGTGGTGACGGAGGGTGGCTAAGGTCGTTGATGTCGGTGTGATGAACGTCAACGAGCTTGTGCAGATGGTGTTTTCGGGCATATCTCCGCTGGTCATTGAGGATGTGGTCGATGAGGGCGGGCGGGTCGTAGTGAGGGCGCGGACCCCGAAAGAGCCCGCGCCCTGCCCGGCGTGCGGGGTGCCGTCAGGGCAGGTGCACGGCTATCACTGGCGGAAGGTGGCCGATGTGCCAGTCGACGGCCGGCAGATCGTGCTCCGCGTGCGGGTGCGACGTCTGGTGTGTCCCACGCGCGGGTGCTGTCAGACCTTCCGCGAGCAAGTGCCCGGGGTGCTGCAGCGCTATCAGCGGCGTACTACCCGTCTGACCAGGCAGGTCAAGGCGGTGGTGAAGGAGTTAGCGGGCCGGGCTGGAGCGCGTTTACTGGCGGCAATGGCCATGGGTCTGTCCCGACACACAGCCCTCCGTGCCCTGCTGAGCATCCCTCTGCCGGCCAGCCGGATTCCTCGAGTGATCGGCGTCGACGATTTCGCTCTGCGCCGACGGCACCACTATGCCACCGTGGTGATCGACGCGGAGACCCATGAACGGATCGATGTCCTGCCCGACCGCACCGCCGGCACTCTGGAAACGTGGCTGCGTGCCCACCCAGGCGTCGAGGTCGTGTGTCGTGACGGATCGACCACCTACGCGGAAGCCATCCGCCGGGCCCTGCCCGACGCCGTGCAGGTCGGTGACCGCTGGCATGTGTGGCACAACTTGTGCGAAGTCGCCCTGAGCGAGGTGAAGGCACACAGCAACTGCTGGGCCACCGTACTCGACGCACCTTTGTATGACGGACCGCGCGCACAGACCACACTGGAACGCTGGCATCAGGTCCACGACCTGCTCAACCAGGGCGTGGGCCTCCTCGAATGCGGCCGCCGCCTGCAACTGGCCCTGAACACCGTCAAACGCTATGCCCGAGCCGACCGGCCCGAGCGGATGCTCCGCGTCCCAAAATACCGGTCCAGCCTCGTCGATCCCCACCGCGAGCACCTGCGCAAACGCCGGGCTGAAGACCCCGCCGTCCCCGTCCAGAACCTCTTCGAAGAGATCAAGGCCCTCGGCTTCACAGGCTGCCTCAACCTCCTGCACAAGTACATCAACCAAGGCCGCGCGGACGCCGACCGCAGTCACATCTCCCCACGCAGGCTGGCCCGGATGCTGCTGACCAGGCCCGAGAACCTCAAGGCCGGACATCGCGATCTCCTGGCCCGCCTCACCGCTGCCTGCCCCGAGATGACCCACCTGGCCACCGCCGTCCGGACCTTCGCCCCGCTCCTGAAACCTCAGCCAGAGAACGCCGACGCGCTCGATCGCTGGATCACCCAGGTCCTTACTGCCGACCTGCCGTACCTGCACGCTTTCACCCGCGGCCTCGAGCGAGACCGCAACGCTGTGATCGCCGCGGTCACACTCACCTACAGCAACGGCCCCACCGAGGGCATCAACACCAAGACCAAACGGATCGCCCGCCAGATGCACGGACGAGCAGGCTTCAACCTCCTCCGCCACCGCATCCTCCTCGGATAACGCCACCCTCCGTCACCACCGAATGTGAGACAGAGCCACGTTTTACAGTCCCGTCCAAGTGTGCACGCACCGTGATCGATGGGGCCGGCACCAGCAACGGACAAGGAGATCGGACGCGCGTGCCACATCCTTGCCAGAACGCGCGATGTTCGGTCCAAGGGGCCGCTTCTCGCCATAACAACAACCGCGATCATCCATAGTCGGCAGCCGGGAGCACAAGGCGGAAGTGAGCCCCCCTCAGGGTAGGGTGCGTCGGTTCTCCCGGCACAGCGGTGATGTCGGCCTCCCCACCGGGCAGCTGACGCAGGATGTGCCTGACTCGGAACAGGCCCGCACCACGCCCGGGGCCCCGCGTTGACCAGTCACGGCGGAATACCTGGTGTTCACGGCCATGGACCTCCGGCGGCAGCCCCGGGCCACTGTCCCGGATGTCGACGATGACATCCGGGTATTCCTGAGTTACGAACGCCTGCACCGTGCCACCGCCCTGCGGCCCCACTGCCTCGGCTGCGTTCTCGAGGAGCTCGTACAGGATGACCCGGAGGCTGTCATCCCCGAGATCAATACGGGTACGGTCGGGGGCACGCGCCTCAACGCGTACCTCGGGGCGGTGGCCGCGCAACTCAGCCGCCATGGAGGCCAGCAGGATGTCGAGAACGGCCGTGCCGGCGGAACCGACGGGGGCCGCTGCCTGCGTGTCGGCGCGTACGGCGCGCGTGCTCTCCAGCAGTTCGGCCTGAGTCGCGTTGCCCGACCGGACCAGGAGCTGGTGATCCCGGAAGGACGGAGTGAGCAAGTAGCGGTTCGAATGCCAGCCCTCCAACATGTCGAGTTCCGCACGGGCGGACTGCCCGGAAGCACCAGTGGGAAGCCGTTGCGCCGCCCGGGTCAGCCGCTCCTCTGCGATGGACGCCAGCGCCCGGGTCACCCCGCACGGCCTCAGCAACAGATCACCGCTCGCGTCCCTGACGAAGGTCCCGTTCCCTTCCAGGGCGGCCGCCCCGTTCACCACGGCGGCCCCCGCGTCACGCCCTTCCACCGAGCTCTCCGCCATGGCCACCATGTCGTCGAGGTCAGCGCGGCCGTCCGCCGTTCCCACTGTCAGCGCGGCCCAGAAGGCGACCTGGGCGGCGATGTCCGGACATCGTGAGAGGAGTTCGTCCTCAAGTGACCGCATCAGAGCGATGTCCTCCTGCCAGGACACATGCAGGTCCGGATTCGGCGTACCCCACCATCCCCGGCCCTCCGAGCGACCAGCCCGATCGAGCATGACGAGCAACAGCCCGGCGTCCATCTCCGTGCAGGACGACATGACGTCCGCGGTGACAGCGTCCCCCGTCGCCGTCAGGTCGAGGATCCAGCGAAGAGTCTGCCAGCGGGTACCACTGTCGCCGCCGAGGACCCGGTGGAACTCCTTGGCCGTTTCGCCGGTAAGCGCAGTCACCGGCCACTGCTGGGCCGCGACCCTGACAAGGGAGGCGGCCCTGTGCTCGGAGACGACGACCAGCCGCAGCATGTCGCGCAGCGTCACCACGGCGCTCCTCTGGCGATCCAGGTAGCCGGAGCGCTCCAAGGCGGGGCCGACTGCCAGGTGTGGCGGCAAGGTGACCAGGCCGGCGGGAGGAGTGTCCGTGTCCGGGCTTGCCACGAAAAGGTCGATGCGCCCGGTGGGGTGGAGCCGGGACAGCGGCGCGCCCGTGAACAGACCACCCACGGATGTCAGGTACCCGCCTTCGAACCGATCGACTGCGGGCTCCGGTCCGTCGTCACCGAGGAAACGCCCCAGCGCGGCCGCGAAGCGGGCGACGGAGGCCACGCTGTCCTGGTGGAGCTCACCGTAGGCCTCCAGGAGCGGCCCGGCGCCATCAGCCGCCTCCCAGCGCGAGAACCCCGCGGGGCGGTGTCTGGAGGGGTCCAGGTGACAGCGAAGCAGGTCCTCCGGGCTGTCCTCGCGCCAGGTCCAGGCGCGCAGCGGGGGCACCGACTCGGGAAGCGGGACGCCCGTCGGCTCAAGGTCCAGCAGCGACCGGACGGTGCTGAGGTGACCGGCCTTGATGAGCGTCTCCAGGGCCGGTCCGGGGGTCGGCGTGGTCCCCTCGTGACCGGCGATCCGCTTCCGGAGTTCACGTTCGCGCTCCTCGATCAGTCCGGCGAGTTCGGCGGCACGCCGGCCCAGCAGCGCCAGGGCCCGCGGCCAGCTGCTCGTCGCCGTCCGGCCAATGTCCTCGATGTCGTCCAGTGCGAAGTCCACTCCGGCGGCCGCCGCCCGGCGAGAGTGCGTCCGGCCTTCCAGACGCGTGACCTCCAGGCTCCGGGTTCGCGCCGTCACGAGCAGCTGGCGGAGGTCACGTGTGCGCGGACCCAGATCGGGGCAGTCCTTGAGCATCACCTCCGCGACTGTGAACTCACCCTCCAGGATGAGCTGTTCACATGTCCCAGCGGGATCCCGCCGACCGAATCCGTCGAGGACGGCCAGCCCCAGTTCACTGGGGACGGGTTCCTCCGCTCCGCCGTGCAGAGCCAGCAGGACACCCCGGTGCCGGAACCGTCCGGGCCAGGACGCCAGCAGATCACGCAGGGGTGTGTTCACGGTCTGCTCCTTCTGAGCTGTGAGCCATGCGCTGTGCGCTATGAGCGGTCCAACGGCCTGAGTTGCTTGAGAAGCGCCATCCCCGGCAGTTGGAGCAGCGGCCCGAGCGCCTCCGTCTCACGGAAGAGCTCGTCCCAACTGCTCGCGACCGTGCGCGCGAGTTCCGCGTGGACGAAACCGACCGGGTTCCCCGCCATCCCGGCCTCGACAGCGGCCGAGAGCCGCGCCAGTTCACGGGCGTCCCTGAGGCAGTGCTTGATCTTCTCCGCGAACGCAAGGTGGTTGCTCCAGTTGATGGCGTCATAGCCTCCGTCCGCCACGATGCGGTTCAGTTCCTTGCGGACGTCCTTCGGGAGTGACTCGGCCAGCGCCTGTCGGGCCCCGGCCGTGGTGCCCGGGCTGGCGGCGGCAAGAATCCGGGACAGCAAACCGTCGGCAGCGACAAGGCTGTCATGCAGGTACCGGCCTGAGGTGAAGGCGAATGCCTGCCGGGCCTCTTTGAGGTCGCCGATACGACGTGCGAGATCACTCCAGCCCGCGGCGGCGCGGTTCGCCTTGAGATCAAGGTCGGCTCGCCGGGCCAGCTCCTCGAGCGGCAAAGGCTTTACGCCGTCCACGTGACACTCCCTCGCCCGCTCCCCGAGAGCCAGCCAGGCCGACGGCAGCCGATCCGTGCCCGCGCCGCCCTGAATGAGCATGTCGTACGTCTCAGCGCCCCCCGGTCCGCCCCACAGCAGCAACTCAGCGATCGCTCCGATGAGTGCGACCGTACGATGCGCATTCCTGTCCTGCAGTTCCATCGCCGCGAAGAAGAGCAGCTCACCGACGGGCCCGTGCTCCACAGGGACCGCCACCACGCCAAGGGCGGGCGGTACAACGGTGTCCTCGCCGAGATACTGGGAGAGCAGACATGCCTCCACGAACGCGTGCCTGCGCCAGGCGTCCTCCAGCAGCCAGTTCGCCCAGCTGTCGCGGTCGGGACCAGGCGAGGTGTGGTCGCGCAGCGTCGTCGCGGCCTCTGCCCGCAGCACGTGATCGGGCACTCCCGCGGCGCGGCGGTCCTCCAGGATCATCCAGGGAACCTCGCGGTCGGGGGGTCCGGCGAGCACGGAAAGCGGGTCCGCGGCGGCCTGGCCGCTCCCGGCCCCCGCCGGCGGGGGCTCCTGGGCGCTGCCGTACCAGTCGGCGATACCGAGTTCGCGTGTGAAGGCCTCGGTGAAGGCCGACCCGGTGATGTGCAGACCGACGTGCCCGCTGCGCGCTCCCATGGAGGAGCGGGCCGTACGGTCCCCGAGCGGGGAGTAACTACCGGTCAGGACCTCATGGTCGTGGACCACGGCGCGGGCCCGTGCCTTGCTCTGGCGCAGTGTGTGCAGGTGGCCAAGGTCCCTGGTCACATCCGCGTACGCCTGGGAAAGCCCGGCCGCCCGGCTCAGCACCGGGTGGTGGAGGTGCACCACGACCCCGGCGTCCATTCTGGCCCGCAGCACACGCGCCAGGCTGTCGCCGCAGATCTCGTTCTCGGCATGGTCATCGGTGACTGCCAGCCGATCCGCCGCACTGTGCAGTGCGTACTGGACGAGATCGCGGTAGGCCGCGTCGCTGGTCATCCGGACAATGGGGTGCCCGCGGTGCACTTCTGCGACGGCGGCGGCGAACCGGCGGCCTTCCCGTCTCCAGGCATCCGCCCACACCGCGCGCGCGGCGACTTCGTCCGCCTCCCAGCCGTCCGGGAGACCCGGCAGCCTCTCGGTCGCGAACCAGCCTGCGTCACCGGCCGCCGGCTGCCCGGTGCGGCGGAACTCCTCGGCGCGAAAAGCAATGCGCTGGCCAATCCGCCAGTACGGATAGCTGCGCCGGGCCCAGATGAGCAGGTCGACCACGCAAAGCGGCGGCTCGGACCCGTCGGTGGCCGACCTAACCAGGACCCCGGTGCCCGCTCCCAAGGTCAATACACCCTGCGAGCCGACGTAGGCGCGCTGATCGTCCTGGATCACCACCGATGCCGTGGTGCGGGCACTGCGGTCCGCGATGAGCACCTGCTCCGGATACCGTGCCCGGAGGTCGAACAGAGCCGTCTTGACCTTGTCCGCCAAGTCCGCGGCCATGCTGGGCCCCCAGAGGAACACCAGAGTGACACCCCGTCCGGCCGCGTCCTCCAGGTCCGGCAGGATGTCGTTCAGACATCCGTATTCGATCGTGGGCACGGACATCACCAGCTGGTGCTCGGCGGAACGAATGAGATCATCCAGCACCCAGCGGACCCCCGCACCGGCCGCGACGACCTCCGCCACGGCCCGGAAGCGCTCGGCGTCGTCCACCCGCTCACCGATCTTCTGTGCGACCGTGACGAGTTCCTGCTGCTTCAGCCCCATCTGCGGGAACTCGGTCCCCGCCAGCTGTTCGACCAGCTCAGTCATTCGGGTCACCAGCCGACTGAGGTTCTCCGGTGGGGGAGGCCGCAAGGCGGCCCGGCCGTCCAGCTCCGTGATGAACGAACTGTCTGGGCGCCGCTCGGCCAGTTCGGCGATCTGGGCCTGGAACCGTGCCCGGGCCTGCTGGTTCCATCCGGGCGTGTCCGCCAGTTGTACCGACAGCCGCCTGGTGTCCGGATCCCTGAACACGGTGGCCTGTACCGAGAGCCAGCGGGTGCTGCCGTCATCGCTCAGCATCGGGTTGCCGAAGGACACATCCAGCACGTTCTGCCGGAAACCCTTCGTACGCTGGTCGTGCCGGACCGCAGTCCGCACCACGCGGAGCAGTTCTGCAGAGGGCAGGTCGCTCGCACTGATGCCCTGGCTGACCGGCATCTGCAGACTGCCGCGCGGGGCCCAGGGCAGTCCCAGGTCATGGGGAAACATGATGCCGGTGACCGGCTCGAACAGGAATTTGCGGTCCTCCAGCCGCGACGAGGCGTCCTGGAGAGAGGCTCCGCTTGCGATCAGTTCCTTGGCCATATCGGTGACCTCGAGCGTCCCCTCGGAGAAGTCAACGGACACGTAGCCCTTGCTCCAGAGCCCGTGGACGACGTCCAGCATCACCCGGTGAGGCAGCGAGAAGAGACCGGCCTGTTCCTCGACGCTCCGGCGACCGGCAACGACGGCTCTCGCCACGAGGTCCTCCAAGGTGGTGGCACCGGATTCCGCCCCGAGCATCACCTTTAGCGTGACCACCCGGCAGGGCACGGCGATCTCGGCGATCTGGCTCACCGCACCTCCCCGGTCGCCGCATCGACGATCTTCCCGAAGTAGGTGAAAGCAGCCGTGACGGTTTCCCAGCTCTTGCCGCCGTACCGCTCGAAGTGCGGCAGATTACCCACCACCACCAGCAGATCCATGGAGCGGGACAGCAGCACATTGACGAGTTCGGGCTGAGCGACGTGCCCGACGTTGTTCCGCGGGCTGGTCCCATGCACCGTAGAACGCACCAGGGACACCACGACGCGCTCCGCCTCGTTGCCCTGGAAGGAGTGGACGGTATGCACCAGTCCGCTCAGTGATCCTCGCTTATTCATCTCCCGCAATTGCCCGGCGTAGGGGGTCAGCACGGCGAGCGGCGTGTCGTCCGGATTGCGCGCGGACCCAACCAACTTCTCGACCAGCTCTTCCACCAGCTTGATCTCCCCCTGGTTGGTCCAGTACGGAGTGTCATCGCAGTCAGTGCGGGTGGAGGTGTCCAGCCATACCAGCGGGGCACCGCGCAAATACTTCGGCTCCCTGAACCGGTGGGCCCGGCGGGTGCCTTCGGCCGACTGCAGGAAGCTGACAGGCAGACCTGTGTGGTCGGTCCCGGATGTGTCCCCGCTAGGGGGCCGCGGGTAGAAGGTGCGGGCCACAGGCTCGGCGATGTCCCCATGCATACGAAACTGCATGTCCAGCCTGTCCAGAGGCGGCTTTGCCTTCGCGGCGGAGGGCTCGGGCCGGTCCTGGAAGAAGGACCCGAAGAGTTCCAGATGCTCCAGATAGCGGTCCTTCGCCTCGAAGTGGCGTTTGATGTGCTCGCTCTCATTGCCCTCGAGCGTGTCCAGAAAGTTCTGGACATCGCTAAGCCGGTGCGGGCCAAGCTGCCGGTGATCGCCGATGAGCGTCCAGCGCACGCCGAGAACGAGCGGCATGATGATCTCGGTAGGCCAGGCCTTGGCCGCTTCCTCGATGATGACCCAGTCGAAAACATCGGAGGGGTCGCGGACATTGTCAGTGATGGTGCCGGCGATGGAACAGGTGGCGAGCACGATGCTGGCGCCGGCCTTGATCCGCTCGGAGAGTTCGAGCTGGTTGGATTCCGCCTTACGCACCCATTCGTCGACCAATGCCTCCTCGGCGGACGTGAACACTTCTCCGGCCTCCCGCGAGTCGCGCTTCAGCCGCTCGGCCGTCTGACGGATATTCTTCACCAGCCTCGCCGTCAGGGCTTCGAGGGTGTGCGGGCGCAGCGACTTCGGCAGATCCTCGGGACCCTTACTGTCCGGGAGTTCACGGAGAATCAAGATACGGTCGTCCGCGATCTCCTTCCTCAGCTGCTTGGTCAGCCGCATCCCGAGGTGGTCCAGAGCGAAGTTCGACTGGGCACTGACCAGGACTCGCGCTCCCCGCTCGTTGCGCAGATATCGCTGGAGGGCGCGCGCCGCGACCGTGGTCTTGCCACTGCCCGGCGGCCCCTGGAGCGCGTAAAAGGGGTGCAGCGCCAGCATGTCCTGGATGATCCTTGGTGCCTGACCCAGAAGTTGTTCGTCCTCTTCGTCCTCCTCGCTCCACCGCCCCCGGCCCAGATCGATCGAGGCGGGGCGGTGCAGCGCTCGCATCAGCCCCGGTTTCTGCCGCAGCGACTCCAGGCCGCGTGCCTGGCGGCCCAGTTGGACGGCTGTGCCGCTGTCACCGGCCGGGCGCAGCCAGCCACTTCTCGGTATCGACCCGCCCCCAGGCCGGGTCACCCGCACGGAATCGTCGTCGAGTCTGGCCTCCAACCTGACGGTGATCTTGTCCCGTCCGAAGTACGGGGTGCCCTCGCCGGACACCACGGACAGGTCGACCGTGCCGTTCTCGTTCTCCTCCAGGAGCGCTTTGGCGAAGTCGCCCAGGAGCGGCCTGCGTCCCCTGTCGGCCGCATAGGCGGTGAGCAGGGGGGACCCGTGCAGAAAGGAACGGTCCCGGGGCGCGTCGTACTGGAGCACCTGGGTGCCGCCAGTGCCGTCATCCGTCCGCAGGAAGGGGTACTGCCGGGCACGCTGGGCGATGCGCTGATATTCGAGCATGAAGGTCAGGGACCGCAACAGTTCCCTGTCCCCAGGGTTCTGCAGGACGCGACCGGACCGCACCGAGTCTGTCAGCGTCTCCCATGACGGCCGTCCGGCCCGCTTGCGGCTCAGGTCCTGCCCCACCCTGAACGACACCAGATCGAGACGGCCGACACGGCGCCTGGGACGCGCTGCGAGGATTTCCTGGGCGAACCGCCGGTCCAGCAGGTACTTGATGACGAGGGTTTCCCTGTGCTCGGTACGGCGGCGGCCGGTGAGCGTCTCGTCGTAGAGAAAGGCGCAGAACCAGACCGCCTGTTCGCCGATGAGGACCCATTCGGCCTCCTTGAGACCGATCTCCTTGCCCGGGACGAATCCTTCGGCCCCGCCCTGGCTCCACACCAGTTCGGCCTGACGCAGCTCGTTCTCTAGAAAGGCCTGGAGTTCGTCGCGGCCCGCAGGCTCCTCGGGACTGTGCGAGATCCACTGGCGGTTGCGGTAGAGGGTGTCCACGGACTGCTCGGGCATGAACGCCACCAGGTAAGCGCGCTCCTCTTCCTTCCGCTCCTCCCACACGCCGCAGATGTTGTCCCAGTTCTGTTCCAGGGCGCGGGCGGCCGCGAACGAAGAGGTCCGGCCGACCGGCTGGGGATCGAGCATGTCGAGCAGAACCATGCGCAGTGCGCGCGGCACCGAATTCGAGACATTCAGATGGGAGCGCATCGCCGAGTGCAGCACCCCGAGGGCTTCCGGGAGGGCACTGTCCTCGGCGTTGGCGACCGCCGAGTAGGGGCCGGGAAGCACGATCGAGAGCGGGCCGCAGAAGAGCTCCCAGCCGAAGACCCCCAAACCGAAGACGTCGGTGCTGTGCCAGTCCCGCCGTGGTGCCAGGTCGTCGTCGAACAGCGACGGATAGGTCTCCGGAGCGAGATAGGCCAGGTGCTGGGCGCGCTCGGTACCGGCAGGCGGGGTGAGATACAGGGTGGTCACCAGTTCGCGATACTTCGCGGCCTGGTCCGGGCCATTCATGGAGCGCAACAGATTGCCGAGCAGAGCGCTCATCTCGAAGCGAGCCAGGGCGAGGGTGGTCCGGGCCGGATCGCTCGCGTCCCGCCGTACCCTGATCGCCCCGAGGGTCAGATTGCGGTGCATGATGCGGGAACCGTGCAGCTGACTGAGCGCGTCGACGAGCAGGCTGTACTGCTCGAAGGCGGGGATCCGGTACTCGGCCGCCCATTGGGGGAAGTCGTCCTCCCAGGCCATGTTCAGCGGGGTCCCCTCCTCCCGCGTCATGGTGAAGGCGACGTGTTTTGCGACGTCGAAGCTGCCGTCGACGATTTCCGGTAGCGCCGGGTGTCCCAACGCCTGTAGCCGCAGTAGGCTTCGGACCTCGTGTTCCCACAACTCACCGGCGATGGAGTGGACATCGAGGAACAGCGACACCTCACGGGTGTCGGAATCGTCTCCGGGCCGCTGAACCGTCACTCGCAACAGCCGTTTGTCCAACACCGTCTCCGGTCCCGCAACGACCTCGTACGGGCCGTAAAGAGCCTTGGGCCCAACAAAGAGCGAGTCCACCACCTCCGCGGGCGTGTCGTCCAGAGGTACGTCCACCGGTTCCCCATCCCTGTTACTTACGCCGAGTGTCAGGCGTGATCTCCACAACCAGCAGTCCGTCGTCCAGCGCCACCGCGAGTCGGCCGCCGTCGAGCGCGGCCAGCGCCCGGCAGGCCGACCCCAGGCGCAGCACCCGGAGCTCGTGCCCACTTTCCATGTCCCACAGCCGAACAGTGCCGTCCGCACTCCCCGAGGCCTCCGCCGGCCGGCCGAGGACGTCTCGGGAAAGCCGTGTGAACGCTGTGACGGTGTCCTCGTGGCTGGTGTGCACGCGTACCGGGGTCGCGGTCCGGGGTGCCGGTACGACGGGCCGGGGGACGGAGTGATCGCTCCCGTCGGCGGCGGAACAGGCCCGGACGGTGCCGTCCGTCTCCGTAATCAGAACCAGTTCGACACCGTCGGGAGAGACGCCGCGGGCCAGCGCGGCGACCCGGCGGTTGTAGGTCTCGCCGGCTGGCGTGGTGGAGGAGTCGGGAATGCTGGGATCCCAGATCCGAAGCGTGCGATCACCGGGTCCCGAGGTGGCCAGCAATGACTGGCCGGAGGGCCCCGCAATGGGCGTGATCCGTGTGATCCCCTTCGACGCTCCTTTGCGCAGCAATGCCATCGAGCTTCGCCTACCAGGATCCCAAAGGCGCATTGAGCCTTCCCTGCCTGCCGTGACCAGTCGGGGCGTGCCATCAGCGTTCGCGAGGACAGTCAGGGCCGTCAAGGCGTCGTGGCAGGTATGCAGCGGGGCATCGGCCGGCACCAGGTCGTTCCCGGACAGCGTCCAGAAGTGCAACGAGGCGTCGGCCCGTCCCGGCTGCTCGGCGGCCTCGATATTCGCGACGGCCACGAGGCTGTGCCCCGGGGCGTCGGACAGCACGGCCAACGAGGTGGGCTCGGTGCCGGTCCTGACGGATCGCAGGCGCCGGGGCCCGTCACCGGAGGCATCCCACAGCGCGAGAGAACCTCCCTCGATGCCGGTCACGAGGCGCGGTTCCCCATCAGGGCCGGTGACGGCGGCCAGGCTGTGCACCCTTCCGCCGAAGGGGTCGTCGGCCGTACGCGGCCTGATACCGGGCCTGTGGGGGTCGAGCAGCGCCAGGTAACCGTTCCAGCCGGCCATCGCCAGCCGTCGACGGTCGCCGTTGAGCACCGTCATACCGGTGAGGAAGGTTGGGGTGTCGATCTCGAATTCGTCAGCGAACGGCCTGCCCCGGCTGTCCCACATCCGTAAGCGGCGGTCTTGGTGGGCCACGGCCAGCAGGCCTTCGTCACCGTCCGGGTACACCGTGGCGAGGGCCAGGACACTGTGGCCAGGGGTGCCCGCAATGTCCGCCGGGCCAGGCAGCACGGTGACCGGGGTGTGATCGGTCCACGGATTCCAGAGCAGGGTGGTGCCGTCCTCCGAGCCGCTGGCGATCAGCGGCGATCCCGGCCCCCAGGGTCGCAGCGCACTCACCGGGTAGCTGTGGCCATTCAGTTTCAGGTGCGGGGGATGCCGTCGCACCCGGCTCCAGCACACCTTCCAGGCCGCTTCCGGGCCGGCCTCCGGCAGCCCGCCCGTGGCCCGCGCGGTTCCCAGTTGCCGCAGACCGGGCCGGTCGGCCAGGCTGCTCGCCCGGATCAGATCCGCCGAGTCGAAGGTGCCAGCCACCTCCCCGGGCAGTCCCCCAGGGGCCGATCCGAACAGCCGGGCACCCAGCACATCCACCGCCAGCGCCGGGATGTCGATCCGGTCCAGCACCTGGCGGTACCGGGCCAGTTCCCGCCAGCCCGCCGGACCGGCATCAGCGGCGTGCCCGGACAGGTGACGGCAGAGATAACCGTTCAGCGGAGCACGGGGGGCGGCATCCGAACGGTCCGCCGCCAGCGAGGCCAGCGCCGTGACAATCGACAGGCGGCGCTCCATGCTGTCGTCCGCCAGGAAAGGCTGGGAGAAGGTCCGGTGTGCGAGCCGGTAGACGCTGCGCCGGTCATCGCCGTCGAGCAGGACGTAGGCGGCGGCATGGTGCAGCAGCGTCGAGATGTCCGCGTCGGCCGGAACGGTGCCGTCCTCAGCGAGCGCACCGGCCACGGTGGCCCACACCTGGTCGGCCCGCGGCAGACCGCGGCCCCTGGCATGGGCGAGTGCGGCCAGCAGCGGCCCGGCCGGCGGGAAGTCCCTGGTGATACGTGCCACGGCGGCGTTGAACAGGCCGTGTTGATCGTGGGCCAGCAGGGCTTCGAGATCCGCCGTCCGGCCCGGCTCGAGGAGATCGGGTGCCCGCAGGATCTCCTGCACGACCAGCGACGCCTGCAAGAACTCCCAGGACCCGTCGGCGATCCGGTCCCGAACCAGGTCGGCGATCCTGCCGACGAGGTCGGCAGGGTCCGGCCCGGTCGCGTACCGATCACCGAGACCCTGACCCAGGCTCAGTTCCACAAAGGTGCGCACTGCCTGCGGCTCGCGCCGCAGCCGGTGTATCTGAGCGCGCCCGGTGTAGCAGCCGAGCGCGTCGAGGAGCTCTTCGCCACCGGCCTGCCCGCGGCTCGGCTGCTCCTGCGCAGACGAGCGGGTGCCCAGCAGGAGCCGCACTCCAGGCACCGAGGCGATCTCACGCAGCAGTCCGGCCACGAGCATCGGTTCACGTGATTCGTCCAGGGCGTCAGCGAGCAAGAACACCGGAGCCGTCGCCGCACGGGCCTGCGCCGCGACGATGAGGGCGGCGATCCGTTCTTGGGTGTCGTGCGCCTGGTCAGGCAGCCCGGCACCGAACGCCGAGGCGACCTGTCCGGTGATGTCGTGCAGGGTGCTCCCGGTCAGATGCAGGACCGCGTCGAAGTCCGGCAGCCGCAGATCCGGCCGCAACCGCTCGGCGAAGACCGCTGCGGCGAGTGCCTGGCCGATGTCGCGATGCGCGTGCAACAGGACATTGCCGAGCAGCGCCGACTTCCCCGCACCCGGCGAACCGGTGACGATCAGTACACCAGAACCGCTTGGGTTGTGGGCCCAGTCGGCGATCACCTCAAGGTCGGGCCCACGGCCGGTGAAGCCCCAGGACATCTCGGCGAATCCGCTGCCCATGCCGTTACGCAGGAAGTGCGCGAGGGTGCTGTCCATGGTTCCTGCCAGGAGGCGCTTGAGTCTGCCGTAGTCCTGGACTGTGGCGCTCACCAGGCAGGGCACCGCAACTCGGCGACGCAGCGGCAGTGCTCCGTAGAGGCCGTACGTGTAGACGACGAAGTCAGCGGACTTTCCCAGCCGGCCGGCCAGGTCGAGGGGGTCGATGTCCAGGTCCTGGTCGGTGAATCCGTCGAGGACCTCGGTAATCTTCCTGCGGAAGGCGCCCCGGTAGCCGGTGCCCATGTCCGCTCCCGAGGCGATCAGCAGCAGGGCCGTGTCCTGGGTGGCCTTCAGATGCCCCAGTTCGGTGGCGACCTGCTCCACAAACCCGGCCGCCCCACAGGCCTCGACGACAACGAGAACCCAGTGACCGCCCTCGACGTGTCGGCGTCGGCTCTCGTCGTGGAGGTGTCGCGCGAGGCTCTGCGGCACGAAGCACGCGTCCGTGGCACTGCCCGGCACCCCGGGGACCAGCAACGAGGTCCCGGAGGCCTTGGACTGTCCGTGCCCGATCCATAACACCGCGGAGGTACGGGCCCCGCCGCCCGCCGCCCAGTCCGCCAGCCGCGCGTCGACCATCGCCAGATCCGGTTCCCGTAAGCCGAGTTCCCAGTCGACGGGTTGCCCGCCGAGCTGGGCCAGGACAGCGGAGATCTCCTCCACCTCCTTCTCGGCTGCCAGCGGTTCCATCGTCCGCAGCGTACTGATAGGCAGGGCGTGGATCGGGAAGACCCGCATGTCCTCGTCGGCGCCCGCACCGTGCTCCGTGTCCATGTGCTCAGTCGCCGTCCGCGGCGGAACCTGCGAGGACCAGCTGGGAGACGGGTTCGCTGCCGCCCGAGATCTCGACCCGGTACAGGCCCGGCCCCGGCACCGTGCAGTGGGCCGACAGCGAGCCCGGTACGTCCCGGTCCCGGCGCAGCACCGGGCGGAGCGTCAATCCGGAACCTGTGGTTTCCTCTACCAGGCAGTCAACCGCGGCCGGGTCGTCGGTCCCGGTGAGTCGGATCGTGAAGGGCTCCCCCACGAGTGCCCAGTGCGGTGCGTCGAGCCCATAACGCCCGTCGCCCAGCACATCGCCCAGCTCTTCAGGGTGACGCAGCCCGCTCAGCGCGCCTACGGCCACGTCGAGGACGCCGCTGCTGCGCGGAAGGGATCCGTGCTGCTGGGCGACCGGGATCTCCCGGACGCCCAGCAGGTGGGCAGCGAATCGGTAGACGGTGCCATCCCCACGCCGGTCCTCCGTGACCGGCTTGCCGCCTTCGTCACGGCGCAGCTCGCCGTGACGGCGGATCACCATGTGGTGTTGGGCGACCGCTCGACCGGCGTCCATCCGGAAGCTCTGTGCGGTCGGCTGCTCCGTACCCACGATCATGCTGTGCTTGGACAGAGCGGTGCCCGCCCGGTCGCGCTGCCATCCCAGCGAATCCTCCGTGAGGCCGCGGTCGCCGCCGAGCGCGGTGATGTCGGAAACAGTCAGGGCCCGCATGTCGTCGCCATCCTGGAGACAACGGTAGGAGGGCAGAAGGTCGTACAGACCGGGCATCGTGTGGGTGATCTCGCGCAGCACATCGGCTGGCAGCGGCAGCGGCGCACCACGGCCGGAGTTCATCATGAGGACGGCCTTGACCGAGCCCTGGAAGGGCGTGCCCGCAGTGATCACCCCTCGGATCTCATCGGCGGCGCCGGGGATGTGGAACAGCTCGCGGATGAGCAGCCCTCCCATCGAATGGGCCACGAACAGGATTCCCGCAGGTCGGTCCTCCCCCGTACGGATCATGTGGTCAGTGTGGGCGGGATGCGCGCGCCACGCCTCCAGATGACGATGGGCGGCCTCGGCCAGCAGAGCTCCGTTGTGGCGTACGGAGAGCCGCCAGTCATAGGGGAACGGCAAAACGGCCGCCGGGTGTACCGCCCCGCGCCGGAGCCGGCCGACCAATCTGCTGTAGGGCTCGATCCCGCCCAGGCCCGGAAGCCATTCACACACCGACAGCAGAGCTCTCGGCGTCACCCGTCCGATGCGACCGGCGCGCTCCTCGTCGGTCAGAGCGAGGGAACGCAGTCTTCGGCGGTGCCGCCTAATGGTGTAACGAAACAGTTCGGGCACACCCCAGAGAACATCTCCCGTGGACGTGTCGACGAGTTCGCTTCCCATGATCCCCGGGACGATCACAACCGCGTGGTGCAGAAGACGCCGTTGCTCAGCATGCCGCATCTGTTCCCCCGATGACGCACGAGACTGGGGATGACCCCTTTCAACCATTATGCTGAAGTGCTGCGGGTTTCACAGAGGTTTGGGTCATTCCCCAAGTACAGCAAGGCGCCCAGAGCGCCACATGAACCTGCGGTTGGGTGACGGGGGTTGCGGGATGGCGGCAGACCTCCGCGTGCCGAGTGGTTGCATCCTGGGAAGTGGTGTACGGGTTCTACCCGAGACTCGCGAGCCGCCAAGGACGACCCACGCGGGGCAACTGAACTTCACCTCGATCAGGCCCGTGCCGCCGTCGTCTTCACCACGGCTGGCATCGACGCCTGCCTGCGCACCCTGCTGCGTGACGCATTGGCATCTTGCGCAGCGAAGATGGATCTGCCCACGGCGCCTTCACCAAGCGCTTCTTCACCAATCAGCTCAAGGGCGACCTCTCGCAGGCGACGAAGAAGGCCGTTGTGGACACTGAACCTGCGAACTGTGCCGGGTGGGCACTCTCGCTGCTCGACGACATCACCGGCTCTACGAGTCGGAAGTACTCGACGAAGACTGAGGAGCTCAGCTACGTCATCGCGTGGCGCCGTGCCAGATCCGTGCCAGATAGGGCGGGGCGCCACGGTCAACAGCGGTCAGCCCGAGAGACTACGCAGACATGCGCATGTAGCCGTTTCTGCAGGTCAGGGTCACATCCAGGCCCGAAAGACCTGTGATTCCCAAGCTCAGAGCGCGAGTTCGATTCTCGTCACCCGCTCCAAAGAAGACCCCCAGGTCGGAGACCCGGGGGTTTCGTGTTGTCTAGACCTCTCTAGGGCTCGCGCACCACCTGCGCACCACCTGAACCCTTTTCGCGCTCCTCGCGAGCCTCTCACGGGTCAGCCGCACCATCCGGTCCAGTCCGCCCGCTACCTCTTTCTGCCGCTCAAGATCCGAGTGCTGATAGATGAGCGCGGCCCTCTCCGACGACTGCCCGGCCCGCACCATCGTGTCCTTGAGGGTCGCACCGGAGCGTGTCGCGAGAGTGTGGCCGGTGTGACGAAGATCGTAGAAACGGAAGTCGCCCGGCAGACCGACCGTCGTACGAGCCCTGCGCCACCTCCGCCCGAAGGCGGACCGCCGGAACGGTTTGCCCCGCTCACCCACCAAGCATCCGCCGGGGCCCGATCGATCAGTATCGCGATCAACTGCTCGTCCGACGTGGCCACACCGACCGGCTCAGCCACGCACTCCTGCTCGATCGTCATCTCACTCACTTGGCCGTCTCCGTGATCAACAGATCCGCGTTTACTAGACACTCTCCCTTCGGGCGAGGTGCGTTCCCGCCTCGAGGCCGCTTAGCCTCTACCGGTCCGCCTGGCCTCGGGACTTTCAAAGGAGGGGTGTTCATGCAGCAGCGGGGAGTGGGCAGCGGGCTAAGAGTTGCGGCCTGGTTACTTGTGCCCCTCGGGCTGGTCCTGGCGCTGGGGGGCATCGGGTACTTCTTCACGAATTACCAGGGGGCCACCGTCATGAGCGAGGCGATGAAGCCCACGTACCGCCCAGGCGAGCGGCTGGTCATCGAGCGCATTGGCGCGGGCGAGATACGTAGGGGTGATGTCCTACTCGTCCATGTGCCCGATCGCTATCAGGGGAGACCGGCCCTGCAGCGGGTCATTGGGATGAGCGGCGATCATGTGGTGAGCGACGGAAGTCGGATCACGGTGAACGGGAAGCCGATCGACGAACCGTATGTGATGCGCGGCGAAGTGAACCCGACAACCGGACCATACGACGTGAAGGTGCCGGACGGGCGGCTGTTCCTGCTGGGCGATCACCGGGGGAATTCGAACGACTCGCGATACTTCCTCGACAAGCAGTCGGGCAGCGTCGCGGCCTCCGGGGTGCTCGGGCGAGTGCACAAGGGTTTCACCGTGCCAGCGGTGTTGGTGCCGCTCGGGATCGTGCTGACCCTGGTCGGGATCGGCCTGGGGATCCGAGGGCACGCGGCCGGGCGGCATGCCCGGCGATCGCTCGCGGCTGTGCCACCGTGGCCCGTGACCTAATCGATCTTGAGTATTTGTGCTTGAGTATTTGTGTTGTGGCTGGCGTGAGCGGCGGCTCGGTGGGCGAGGGCGCGATCGCCGGCAGCGTCCGCAATCGCGACCATCGGGCCGACCCACACTCGCTGACTCTTGGACGGCCAAGGTGGAGAATCGGTCCACCAGCGCAATCGCCGGACTGTCACGCAGGGTGCGCCCCTGCGCCGACACCCACCGCAGACATCAACGGGCATGGACAGCCACAGTGTCCAGTGGCCGCCGGACGATGTAGTGCCCGTCCGTGACACGGCATCATGCAGGCATGATCACCATTCACCTGAAGTACGAGATTGACGCTGACAAGCTGGAGGATTTCGAGGAGTACGGTCGCCGCTGGGTCCGGCTCGTCAACCGGTTCGGCGGGACGCACCACGGCTACTTCCTGCCGAGTGAGGGCGACAGCGACATTGCCTTCGCCTTGTTCTCCTTCCCCAGTCTGGCCACATACGAGCAGTACCGCTCGGACAGCATGTCCGACCCCGAGTGCCTGCAAGCCTTCAAACTGGCCCGCGACACCCGCTGCATCAAGCGCTACGAGCGCCGTTTCCTCAGGCCGCTCGACGGCCTGTCCTAGCCGACGGGAGGTACGCGGCGCGATCCCTCCGCAGGGCTGAGCCCACTGCGGTGTCCTTGAAGAGAGGTGCCACCAGGTCCCCGGTCACTGGCTGCTTCCTGGTGGGAGCTGAGCGGGCATGCGTTCCTGATGAGCAATGATCACCTCACGAAGGCCGATCGTGACAGGTGATCCGGCCCCGGGGTGCAGCGCGAGCCGACGGCTGAAACGGCCGAGCCGGTGGTCGACGCTCTCGGTGCGGCGCCGGGCGCGCACCTCCAAGACGGTGTGGATCTGGGTTCCGGCTCCGTCGATGTCGCCTCGGCCCAACCGCGCCATGGCAAGGTCCATGCGAGCGAAGGACATCTCGCCGAGTCTCTGCCGAGTCCGGGCGCGACCTGTATCTCATATCCGTTCTCGCCAACCGCCACGGTGCCGATCTGACGGCGACGGGCAAGCGCTGCTGGGCGGAGTTCGATCTGCCCCGGAGCGCAGATGGCCGAAGGGCGGATCAAGGCAGCGATCGGGTTCGACGCCTGCCCTCCGATCGTGTGGACGAAGTAGCCGATCGGGCGGCGGTGAGGGCGCGTACACCAACAGCGGGGTCGGTATCGCATGCCCGAACGAGGGCCAGGCGTCGGACCGTGACTCCAACAAGCGGGGGGCTCTTTGCAGAGCGTCCCATCGACTGAATGACGCTGATTAGACGGGCAAGTTGGGGCCCTAGACTCGTGGGCTTGCCCGCAGCACTTGACCGGTCATGGTCGGCACGGGGATAAGCAGTCCCTGGTCCTTTCTGGGCCGGGCCAGGAATCAGCTCCTGTACCAAGTGGAGGTTTCGCTATCCCCGAGAAAGTCACGAAGGAAAAGGTTCTCGTCTACGCCGTGCGGGACGGGCGCCTGCTGGTCTTCCGCCACACCGACTACTCCTATGAGGAGGTCGGCATCCAGGTCCCCGCAGGCAGCATCCGTCCCGGTGAGACTCCGGAGGCCGCCGCTCTGCGCGAGGCCAGCGAGGAGACCGGCCGGTCGGACTTCAAGATCGTTCGCAAGCTCGGCGAGACCGAGTACGACATCAGCCCGTACCGGTTCGAGATCCAGCACCGGCACGTCTTCCACTTGGAGCTCACCGAGCCGACCCCGGAGCGGTGGAGGAGTCAGGAGGACCACGACGGCGAGCAGAAGCCCACTCACTTCGAGTGCTTCTGGCTCCCGCTGGAGGCCGCGCACATTCTCCAGTCCGGCCAGGGCGCCCTGCTGGGGCGTTTGTCCGACTAGCCAGCCAGCCGGGCTCACAGCAGCGCATCCAGCCACGGCAGCATAGGAGGGGGAGTCGATGAACCTCAGCACAGAGCAGCGCCACATGATCGGCGGGCTCTACCGGAGCCTGGACGCCGATGACACCGGCACCGCGGTGTCAGTCATCGTCAAGACGCGCGGCGAGACGGGCGACATCGACTGCCTGTACTGCTGCGAGAAGCGCAAGGAGGCCCCTGGCGGTGCGAGGGTCAGCGCCGACCAGTTCGGGCGCCTGGCCGCCATCTTCGAGGGCCGCAGGCTCGCCATGGACGTCCTTCAACGTGCCGAGAACGAATTCGACCCCGTTCCGTTCGACGTCGAAGCCGCCCGTGTCTACGGCAGAGTGTGCGCGGCCGTGATCGGAGCTGGCCGCAAGCCGCGGCGTCGATTCGCTGACATTCTGGGCAGCCTGGTGTCCCGCGCTGTGCCGCCCTGCGTCAGCTCTGAGTCGTGTCGTCGTCGCCCGTCTGCGCGGTGTCCTCAGCTGCGCCTGCCTTCTCGCGCATCTTGCGCACCAGCTCCGCCTTCTGGTCGGCGGCACCCTGGCGGTCGAGGTTGCGGTGGGGACCGTTGTTCTGCCGTTCGGCGCGGGACAGCTTCTTGCGCTGCCCGCCGCCCATGCCCACGGGATTGTTGATGTTCTTGCTCACGGTCACGGGGTTCCTCCCGGTAGTGGTGTGAAGTGATCTACGGATTCATCGGTGGGGGACGGGCGCGACGCATCGAAGGGCGTCAGCAGGGGCCCGTCACACGCTCACTCGTAAATCGGCGTCTGGAAGAACATGACAAAGACGTTACCCGGTTCCGTCGGCCCCGCACACCAGTGCATTTTCGTCGCCCGGGCATCGGCCGGGCCTGCCACCCGGCGCGCTGAGCGTCGCGACGCTCCCCTTGAGTCGGCAGGACGTGCAGCGACAGCAGCCGTCGGTGTGGCTCATCCGTTGTCGCCGCGAGCCACCGCTCGTCGAGCCATTGCACGGGTACTTCTCCCCACCGCGGAAGCGTAGAAAGGGGAGCGGGATATCCCCTACGTAGTTCGAGCCGATTCGGTTCCGGAGATCGGCGTTCGCGGATCGTCGATGTCGACCACGACCTTGTGTCCCGAGGTGGAGCTGAAGGCAGCGATGTTGCCGGACAGCCGAACCCGATCAAATGGATTGGACTCCAGGAAGAACATCGCCCACATGAGCGCACGGTCGGCGGTCAAGCGGGCAATGAAGCCCTCCGACCCGTACGAACCCTCCCCGCCCCACAGCAGCCCTTTCTTTCCCAGGTCCACAGCTGTGAGCCCATCCACCGAGGACACCCCCGACGGATCACCTTCCATCATCTTCGTGAGGTCGAAGAGGGAGAGCACCGTGAAGCCCCTCGGTGCGGCGGAGTCGAGGGCAACACCGTAGGAGTGCCCGTCGGCATAGTGAAGGGCGTCCTTGAGGGGCAGCTCGAAGTCTCCCCATAGGCGTTCGATGTAGGTCATTTCCTCTTGCACCTCCCCTTGCGCAAGTGCTCCTGGAGTCCGGTCGGGGGACCGGCTCCCCTGGTTCGTCCCTGTTCCGGGGCACCGGAGGCGGATACCACTTGCCCTATCCCGCCGCAGGATGTCAATGGCTGGTGCAACGCGGGCCCCGCCCAGCCGGCCGCGACTCAGGCGCGCTGGGCCCGGTCGTACACCTTCTTGGCGGTGGCGCCCAGGATCTCTCCGTACATCTTGGTCGGTGTGAAGGAGTCCATCGTGCTGTTGACCGAGACCAGGGTGCCCTTGCCCGTGGTGGTGTTGAAGTTGGCGAACCACGGGCCGCCGCTGGCTCCCCCGGTCATGTCACAGGGGATGAACTGCGCGCCGTGTTCCTTCTTGGCGGTGCCGACGCAGCGCAGGAGTTCCTCGCCCAGTTGCGGGCGGGTGGCGGGGTAGCCGAGGGCCGAGATGGTGCCGCCGACGGTGCGGTTGAAGGCGATGGCCTGGCTGCCCACGACGTCGGTGAGCTTGCGACCCTTCTTGTCGGCGTCGACGACCAGCGCCGACATGTCGTTCACCGAGTCGTTCTCCCAGGTGCGCGGTGTGACGGCGCTGCGGACCGCGAAGGCGCCGTACGGCATCTTGCCTTTGTGGTAGCCGGGGACGAACACCATGTCCATGTTGGTGTTGTAGGGGGAGGAGCCCCGGCGTACGCAGTGGGCCGCGGTCATCACGGCGGACTTGTTGGTGCTCTTCACTGCGGTGGCCGTGCACCAGGTGTCGTCACCGTTGGCGTTGACGAAGAAGAGCCGCCCCACGGTCTTCAGGGTGGCGCCCCGGTAGGGCTTCGTCTTCGGGCCGGTGGGGCCGAGGTCCACGGACTTCCCGACCGCCTTGATACGGGCCGGGGTCCAGTAGGCGAGAGCCGCCTTGCGCTCCTTGGCGGTGTACGACAGGACGGAGACCGGGTCGGCCGCGGCAGGAGCCTTGGGAGCCATGGCCGTGGCCGGGAGGGGGGCGGCGAGGGCGAGGATGGTACCGGCCACGGCGAGTCCCATGGCCCGACCACGAAGGCGACGGATCAGGGAAGTTGAGGTCTCGGGCATGGTGGGTGTCCCCTCGGCTGGTGCAGTTGGCGGACGGGCTGTCCGTTCGCACTACAGGAGCGAGGAAGCCGCCGAGCCGGTTGTCCCTGTCGACGTCCTGTGACACGCGTGTGCGGATACGCGAACAGATGCCCGGCGACCCGCCCCAGAAGCGGTCGACTCCGGGGGCGATCCCGACCCGGACGGATCGGGCAACACCATCCCGGGGACCGGAACGAGGTCTTGGCCGACGCCGTCTTCCGTACCTCCTCCGATCTGGCCAGGGTCTCCACCTCACCGGACTTCCTCGCCGATGAACTCGCCGGTGGCCGGGCCTTCACCGACCACATGATGGATCTCGGACTGATCGCCGTGAGCGCGGACGAGGTCGGGGTCTTCTGGTCGTTCAACGCAAACTGAGCATTTGACGCGAATGACTACACGCCCGGGGCGGGGACGAACCGTTCCGGGTGTCTTGGAAGAAGGTGACCATGCTGACCCGTTCCGCGACCTACTCCGATCGCGAGACCGCCCGCTGGGCCACCCAGCAGGTCGTGACCGCCAATGAGCAGGTCATTCACCGCTGGCTCGCCCAGAACACCCGGGCGCGCCTCCCCGTCGAGGCCGCTTGGTCGAGTCGCGATGAGCCCGTGGATCTGGGTCAGCTGTGAGCCGAGTGGCTGGCTGACCGCAGGACCGGCGACGTCCGTGCGGTGCGGATGGTGCTGGGGTGCGAGCAATCGAGCCTTCACGGCTTCGTCGTCCACACGAACGTTCCGTTCAAGTTCCATCTGACCCAGCTGTGAGTCCCCACGTTCTCTGGACGTTCGACCGAGCCCTGGGGCAGGCTCGTCGGAGGCGACGTTACGGGGGTTCGAAGTGAGTACCGAGCTGACCGATCGGATTGAGGAGCGACGAGCCGGGGTCGGCGATCCCCGCGCTCTGGTCGGGGAGTTCCGCAGGGCCTTGCTGCTGGTGCCGTTCGAAGGCGGGGGTCTGTGGACGGCCTCACTGAGTGGGGTGAGGTGGGTGTGCGCCTTCACCGACGAAGAGGCGTTCGCGCGGTTTGCCGCGGCTCGGAGTGAGTCGGGGCGGGAGTGGGAGTTCGCCGAGTTGCGTGGGGCGCGGTTGCTGGACGAGATCGTGCCGGCGATGGGAGAGCCGGCGGGGGTGGCGGTCAACATCGCGGATCCGGAAGGGGCGATGTTGTTCCCGCCGGTGGTGGGGATCGTCCCGGACGCGGCCGCCGTCGACGAGGGTGGGCAGGGCTGATGGGCGGCGCGGAGGATCTGAAATTCGACGCGGAGTCGATCCGCAAGGTCACCGAGGGTCTGCGGGCGGCGGTGTCCGAGTTGCGCGAGGTGGGCACCGGTACGGGCTCGGTGCTGGGCAAGGGGTTCTCGGAGCTGGCCATGACCGGGATGGAGGCTGGGCATCACGGACTGTCGACCGACTTCGAGGACTTCTGCGAGCGCTGGGAGTGGGGAGTACGCGCGCTGATCCAGGACGCCAACACGCTGGCTGCCGCCCTGGGGCTGGCTGCGGGACTGGTGTGGGAAGAGGACCAATACCGCAAGGGCACCTTGAAGATCGTGGTGAATGCCGGTGTCGGCAATCCGCACGCTTCCGAGGACGAGATCGTCAAACAGAACTGGGGCGATCTGATGACCCCCGACTACCTCAGTCCTGACTACAGCAAGGAGTCCTTCGACCGCGCGCAGGAGGAAGGCGCCCAGGTGTGGAAGGACACGGGCCGGGCCTTGTTGACGGAGGGAAGTGGCGGGCGGCAATCACGGATCTTGAACGACATGCTGGGTGTGGACCAGCAGGAGTTCGACCGGGCAGTGGATGACCAGTTCGGGCCTTCGCCCGAGGAACGCGCGCAGCAGCAACAAGGCGGGGGAAGCTGACGGTGGGTATTGGTGACTTTGTCAGTGACATCACGCCGGATGTGGTGGAGGACGCGGTTGAGGATGCTGCGGAGTGGGCTGGGAAAAGCACGTCTTCAAGAAGCTCGACTCATATGTGCGTGCGCGATCCCACCTCGACGGATGGGAAGAAGCCCCGATTGGGATCGACTTCGTCGCCCCCGGCGCCACTCCTGAGTTCAGAGGAGCGGTGGAAAGCGCTGTCCAGACTTGGCAGCAGAACAATCCTGGAGTTGATGTGAGAACAAGGTGGGCCGGATGAGTTGCTATCTAGCGATCTCGGGGCAGGATGTATGGAACCCCTCCAACCGAGTAGCTGAAATCTTCGTCGGTCATGCACGTGTTGTCGCTCGCGCCTATTCGATGGAGTCCGGAATCGGAGAAATCATCGATGACGAGTGCGAGATCGATCACCGACTCTTCCTGGAATTCATCAGCTCGCTTGCCACCAGCCATGAAAGATCGAACAATCAGCCCCTGAGGGAACTCCTCGAAGGCGTGATCACCGTAGGTCTGGTCCTTTTGGCGCGCGCCGGGGATTCACTGGACGGTGTGGGCATCAAGGAACAGGCGTACTGGCAAGAGCGCTCTGCGCGGGTCGCAGCGGGTATGCCTCCGGGGTGAGCCGGCGGCTCGGGGCGAGGTCGGGACGGTTCGGTAGTCGGTACTGCGGGGCACGGAAGACCGCCTGGCCTCGGCGGTCACTCCCGACGGTACGCACTGGCACTCTTCCCACGCCCCACTGGGACGGCGCGCGGCGAAGCACCGAACATCGCCGTAGGAATCGACAAGGGGTTCTTGTGGTAACAGGAGAAAGCTTTCTGAACGGCGACGAAGGGAGCTTCTCTGAAGTACTTTCCAGCCGTGGCGAGTTTCCTGAGGATTGGTTGTCCCGTGGCAGCAAGAGCATCGTTCCCGTAGCCGCCGGAAAACAGATGGATCAGGCTCTTCTTCAGCGTATCGTCAAAGGGTGCCAATCGCAGAGGGTAGATGACATCCTGATCGCCGCCGTAGAAGAAGGGCTCATTAAGCGGCCTCGCCGCCTTTCCGGCCTGGGTTCAGCAGCAGTCAGTTTGGAGGGGGGCAGCCCACCCATCTTGCTGGCACCATCTGATCTATCTGGAGCAATTCTCTTCCCTCAGCCCGGATACGCGCTCGTGGCAGGCACCTCACAATTTCTCCTTGGGGCTGCCCCGGAAGGAATAGACGCAGGCCGCGCCCGCTTCGCCCGCTATGCCCGTGCGGCAGGCCGCAAGTATCCTGCATTGCAAGGCGTGGCAAAGTCGCTGCCTGTTCGACATTTCGCCTGGTCGCGAGTAAAGGATCTGCCCGCAGGGACAAGCGCCTATCGGCAGGTGGAGTTGATGCGTGCATTCGTTGCAGGCAACTCTACGGCGTCGGACTTCGCCCGTGCCTGGCTAGACGCTCGGCGTCTCTCACAAAACAGCGGCGAAAGGCTTCGCGCGCCCATCGTGACAGCTCTCGACCATGTCTTCTCACTGCTGGAAGACTTCGCCATCGATCCGACTCTCCAGGAGCCGGGAGACTTGACG
Source organism: Streptomyces sp. NBC_00690 (assembly GCF_036226685.1). Taxonomy (NCBI): domain Bacteria; kingdom Bacillati; phylum Actinomycetota; class Actinomycetes; order Kitasatosporales; family Streptomycetaceae; genus Streptomyces; species Streptomyces sp. NBC_00690. The sequence continues at coordinate 4,685,559 of NZ_CP109009.1, read as the reverse complement.
GACAGCGAGTTGAGGCAAGGAGTGCACGATCTCATGGAGCAGTCCAAGGCATTTGAGTGATACTTCACTAGATATGCCGCGCCTATGGGGTTCGCTCCAGAAATCGCACCCTCCTTCTGAACGCCTAGTTCTACGGACCAACTCACTTCCATCACCCAATACCAGACCCTATTAGCCCGACGGAGTAGCTATTCCTCTGACCTCGACCCAACTAGTGGAACTGATCCGCCAATTGACAGATCCGGATTCCCAACAGCGGGAGGTGGGTGCCGATCGCGTTCCCGACTGGTTGGGGAGCTACTCGGAGAGTGATGTCCGGATGCTCGCGGAAGTCATCTCAACAACCGCGACCTGCGAGCGCGATCTCAACGTCATGGAAGCTCAGCTCAATGCCCTCGTAGAGTTGGGGTCGAGTGGGTTCGCAAGCCCGGAATACATGCCTCGGCTTCGGGACATGGATCTCACTCGACTCCCTCGAAATCTCGTCGAGTATGTGGAAGACTTTCTGGAGACCCAGTGACCCGGATGCCCCAGAGAAGGCCATCGGGGGTCCAAGGACCATTTATCTCCTCTCCCTAGGTCGAGAAGAGGATCCCTAGGTCGAGAAGAGGACTAGAAGCATCCGTCTGGTGCGCGAGGGGGTCGAAACTGCACGTTGATTCCGACGCCCCCTCGAAGGCTCCCGCCCCCCTCACGTCCCGTTCAGTGCCACCGTCGGGTGGAGGCGGGAGGCGCGGATTGCTGGGTAGAGGCCCGCGATCACGCCGATCAGGAGGGTGGCCGCGAGGCCGCCCGCCAGGGACCAGGGTGGGACCACCGTCGTCCAGCCCTGGGCTTGGGCGAAGCCGTATGTCGCCGTCGCGCCCAGGAGTGCGCCCGTGATGCCGCCCAGGCCCGACAGCAGCAGCGACTCGGTCAGGAACTGGAGTCGGATCGCATTGCGGGTCGCGCCCAGCGCGCGGCGCAGGCCGATCTCCTGCCGGCGTTCCAGGACGGAGATGACCATGGTGTTGGCGACCCCCACCCCGCCGACCAGGAGGGCGACCGCGCCGAGGCCGAGCATCAGGGTCGTCAGGCCCTCGTTGGTTGCGGCCTTGGCGGCGAGGGCGTCCGAGGGGCGGGAGACCTTGACGCCCGCCGCGTTGCCGGGGCTGATGGTGCGGGGCAGGATCGCCCACACGTCTTCGACCGAGGCGTCCGTGGAGCGCTCGAAGATGGTCGTGGGATGGCCGTCGAAGGCGAAGTGACGTTCGGCGGCGGGGAATCCGACCATGGCGACGCGGTCCAGATTGGGGACCAGTTCAAGGGGTCTCAGGATGCCGACGACGACCACCCGCGTGCTGTTCATCATGATCGTCTCACCGGTGCGGGTGACGCCGAGGCGTTCCGCGGCCACCGCGCCCAGGACCGTCGTCGGGAGGCGTTCGCTGGCCGCATCCAGCCATGTGCCGCGGTCGACCTCGCCGCCGAGGGTGGACAGCAGGTCGACGCCGACCGCCTGGGCGATGACTCCTGCGCTGCGCTCCTCGGGCACCACATCGCTGCGGCGGATCCGGGCGTCGATGTCGGCGGTGCCCGTGGCGTGTTGCACGGGACCGACGCGCTCGACCATCGCGACCGCGCTCTTGGGGAGTTTGATCGGCTTCCCGTTCTCGTCCTCGCCCGCCTCGGCGGTGAGGAGATTGGTGCCGAGGCGGTCGAGTTGGGCCATCAGATCGGCGCGGCTGGACTCCGACAGACCGACGACCGCGACCATGGTCGCGATCCCGATGGCGATGCCGAGTGCCGACAGCACCACGCGTGCCCGCCGTGCGCGCAGACCGACCGCGCCGAGCCCGAGGATGTCGCGGAGGGAGAGGCGGGAGGGCTTGAGGTCGTTCCTCATGAACCGGCCCCTTCCCGAGCGGAGGCGGAGTCCCGGACGGGGGCCGATTCCCGAACAGAGGTGGATTCCGGGGCGGAGGCTGAGTCCCGGGCAGAGGCTGAGTCCCGAACAGGGACGGAACGCGAGTCCGAGACGATCTCGCCGTCCTTGAAGCGCACCCTCCGCGGCAGTGAGTCCGCGATGTCGTGGTCATGGGTGATCACACAGATGGTGGTGCCGGCCCCGTTGAGTTCATGCAGCAGTTCCATGACGATCTCCCCGGACGCGGTGTCCAACGCTCCGGTCGGTTCGTCCGCCAGCAGCAGCCTGGGGTTTCCCACCAGGGCGCGGGCGATGGCGACGCGCTGTTTCTCGCCCCCGGAGAGTTCGTTGGGCGTGTGGGAGTAGCGGTGGTCCAGTCGCACCTTGGCGAGCGCTTCGCGTGCGCGCAGTCGCCGTTCCTTCAGCGGTACGCCCGCGTACAGCAGTCCGTCGGCGACGTTGTCCACCGCGTCGCGTCCCGTCGCCAGGTGGAAGTGTTGGAACACAAAGCCGATGTGGCGGGCGCGCAGGGTGGAGAGTCGGGCGTCGGAGAGTTCGGAGACGTCGTACCCGGCGACACGGACGGTGCCCGTGGTGGGCCTGTCCAGGGTGCCCATGACATGGAGCATCGTGGACTTCCCGGAGCCTGACGGGCCGACGACGGCGACCAGTTCGCCCGCTTCGACGGTGAGGTTCACCCTGCGCAGGGCGTGGACGCCTCCCGGGTACGACTTGCTGGCGTCCCTCAGTTCGATCACCGTGTCCGCTGAGGTCGTCATGGCTTCGCCGCTCCGACCTTCATGCCTTCGCGCACGTCCGGCCCCGACACCTCGATCTGTCCGTCGGCGGTCATGCCCGCTTCCACCCGCACCATCCGTGAGGTGGTGCCCTCGATGATCTGGAGCCCGTAGCCGCCGTTCTCACCGCGGAGGGCGACGACCGCTTCGACGGGGACCGCGAGCACTCCCTTGCGGGCCTCGCTGACGAACTTCACGCTCGCCGGCGCCTTGGTGTCCTCGCCGGATGCGGCACCCGCACCGCCGTCGAGGACGACTTCCACGGTGATCCCCTCGGGGGCTGGTGCCTGGCCCTCGGCAGCGGCCTCTTCGGGGCGTACGGTCCCGGTGACCTTGCCGGTCACGGTCTTCCCGCTCGGCAGGGTGACCTCGACCTTGGTGCCGCTTCGGGTGAGCGCGCCGTCCTTCTGGTCCAGTTGAGCCCGTACGACGGGTTTGGTGGAGGCGATCGTCAAGGCCGGTTCGCCCGGGGCGATCTGGTCAGCCAGCGCCGCATCGGCGGACGCCACCTTGACCTGCCCGGGTTGGAAGACGACATCGCCCTTGCCGACCCTGCCGGTGGTGTCGCGGTTGAGGGACTTCTGCCACTGCTTGACCGCGGCCTCGGTGTCCTTGTCGTACCGGACGTCGACGTACAGCTTCGATCCGTATCCCAGGTCGCGCAGATTGCGCTCCAACTGGAGCACATCGCTGCCCCGATCGCCCGCCTTCATCTCGCGGAACATCGGGACGGGCCCGTACAGGAGGGTGACGGGCTTGTCGTTCAGCTCGTACAGCGCCTGCCCCATGGTCAGGGTCTTCCCTTCGGATGCGGCCACGGTGACGGTGCCCTCGACGGCGGACTTGACGACGCGGCGCTGTGCGAAGTCGAGCTTGCCGTCGACGGTCTTGGACTGCACGAGATCGGTGCGGACGACGGTCGTGGTGCCGGGCGGCAGGTCGCCGCCCCTGCCGGAGGCGCCCGCGTCACCGCCCTCGCCAAGGAACAGGACGCCTGTGACGACCGCGCCGACGACGGTCGCCGCGCCGAGGGTGAGAAGGGCGGTGCGACGCTTCACTGCATGCCGTCCAGACCTTCGAGCAGCTTCGACTCACACGCCTTGCGGGCCTGCTTGTACTGCGGCGACTCCTCGTCGAAGGCCCGGGACATCGGGTTCGGCTGGCCACCGGGTTGGGCATTACCGGCGCTCATGGTCGGGTTGGCGAACTGGGAGATACCGTTGTCGCGCATGCACTGGGCGTGCGCGAGCATCGACTCGTACGCCTTCTGCTGGTCGATCTTGGGGGTGGCGTCCATCGCCGCCATGAGTTCATCGACGCAGGCACGGTTCTTGCCGCCCCTGATGCCCTCGTTGCGGCCGGGTTGGGAGCCGATCTCGTTGATCTTCGCCCAGTCGAAGTGGCCGCTGAGCTTGGGGTCCGGGAAGTCCGGGTAGCCGCCCTTGGCGCGCATGCACTGCACGTACGTCATCTGGGCTTCGTAGAAGGCGCTCTTGCCCTTGGCGCGGGTGTCCGGCTTCGTCTCGGTCTTGGCAGATGGCACGGGGGCCGAGGTGTCCGGCACATCGGCGATGCCGTGGCTCTTGGCGCCGTTGGAGCTGTCGTCACCGCCGGAGCAGGCCACCGAGAAGGCGAGTACGGGAACGGCGATGAGGGCGGTCAGGCGCAGCCCGGCAGTGGCACGGGGAGTCGTCTTCTGGATCATGTCCACAACCCTCGCCACCTCACATGATGGTGGATCCATCGCCACATGATGGGAACGTAACAATGCCTCCGACCTGCACATCGATCCTTTGCCGGGGCAGCGGACGGGCAGTCTCGGTGCCCATAATCGACGGCATGCCGCATGTGTTGCTCATCGAGGACGACGCGTCCGTACGGGACGGAATGGAGCTCGTGCTGCGCCGGCACGGGTACGACATCGACACCGCGGCCACCGGCGAGGACGCCCTGGCGCTGCTGGACCGCCCGGGCGGCGGGAAGGTCGAGTTGGTCGTGCTGGACCTGATGCTGCCGGGCCTGGACGGCTTCGAGGTGTGCCGTCGCATCCGGGCCAGGACCACAACGCTGCCGATCATCATGCTGACCGCTCGCGGTGACGATCACGACATCGTGACGGGCTTGGAGGTGGGCGCCGACGACTATGTGGTCAAGCCGGTCACCGCGACCGTCCTGGAGGCCCGCATCCGGGCCGCGCTGCGGCGGGCGGAACCGTCCGGGCAGGCCCAGCGCACGGACGTCGACTGCGCGGGGCTGGTGATCGACCGCGCCGGGCTGACCGTCACCAAGAACGGCACACCGATTCCGCTGCCGCCCACCGAGTTGCGGCTGTTGTTGGAATTGTCGGCCTCCTCCGGCCGGGTCTTCAGTCGCGAGCAGCTGCTCGAATCCGTCTGGGACCACACGTTCCTGGGTGACTCCCGGTTGGTGGACGCGGCCGTGGGACGGTTGCGGGCCAAGATTGAGGACATACCGGCGAAGCCGCGGTTCATCCAGACGGTGCGGGGCTTCGGCTACCGCTTCGGGCCGTTGTGAAACGCACCGGCCGGGCCGGGCGCGGTGGCGCCCCGAAGAGGTGGCGGCCTCGGCGGCTCGTCGGCGGGCTGCGGGTTCGGCTCGTCGTCACCTTCGTCCTCGTCGCCCTTATCAGCGCGGTGACCTCGACCGCCCTGGCGTACCGGGAGGCCCGTACCGCCGTTTTGCAGCGCACGCAGAACACCGCGGTGGACGACCTGCGCAAGCAGATCACCACGGTCGCCGCCGACTTCGACATTCCGCCCGACAAGGCGTCGCTGACCCGGTTCGCGACGAAGGTGTCGAACGGCATCGGGGCCCCTCTCGTGGTCGCCCGCTTCCAGGGCCTCTCCGCGGTCTCCGACTCGTTGGCCGATACCGAGGGGCGGATCACCGCCGAGTTGCGCGCCGCCGTACGGTCCGGAAAGGGCGCCCGGTTCCAGCGGGTGATGTGGCGGGAGGAGCCCTATCTGGTCGTCGGCGTGCCCGTGCTGATCCACGACAGCGAGGGGCAGGAGCGCGTCTCCGGTCTGGAGGTGTTCGCGATCACCGATCTGCGGGCCGAACACGAGGACACCGCCGCCCTGTTGGATTCGGTGCGCGCGGGCATCGTGCCGGTGGTGGGGTTGGCCGCCGTTCTGGCGCTGCTGGCCGCGGGGACGGTATTGCGTCCGGTACGGAAGCTGGGCCGGGCCACCCGTGAACTGGCGGCCGGGGACCTCGGCAGCCGGGTCTCCGTCCGCGGACACGACGAACTCGCGGAGCTGGCGCGGACGTTCAACGAGACCGCCGATGCGCTCCAGACCTCCGATGCGGAACTGCGCGAACAGGAGGCGAAGGCACGTCGCTTCGTGGCGGACGTCTCCCATGAGCTGCGCACTCCGTTGGCCGCGATGACGATGGTCGCAACCGTCCTGGAGGAGGACGCCGACCAACTCCCGCCCGACGCGGCGCGTGCGGCGCGTACCGTCGGCGCGGAGACGGCACGACTGGCACGGCTGGTCGAGGACCTGATGGAGATCTCCCGCTTCGACGCGAAGGTGGTACGGCTGAACGCGGCAGAAACGGATCTCGCGGACACCGTACGGGCGTCACTGGCGCTGCGTGGCTGGACGGACCGGGTGCGGACACACCTCGATGAGGGCGTCCGGGCGGTGGTCGACCGCCGCCGCATCGATGTGATCGTCGCGAACCTGGTGGGCAACGCGCTACGGCATGGCGCGCCACCGGTCACGGTGACGCTCAGGACCGTGCCGACCCGCGCCGCAACCAATACGGAAACGGTGGTGCTGGAGGTCGCCGATCACGGTCCCGGGCTGCCGCCTGAGGCCCGGGAGCGGGTCTTCGAACGGTTCTACAAGGCGGATGCGGCCCGTACGCGCAGTGCGGCCGACGCCAGTGGACAGGGCAGCGGCCTCGGTACGGCGATCGCGCTGGAGAACGCACGACTGCACGGCGGCACGATCGATGTGGCCGATGGTCCTGGGGGCGGCGCGGTGTTCGTCCTACGGCTGCCCCTGCGACGTACGGGGGAGGAATTGGAGTGAAGGTCCGGCAGGGGTTGGTGGTCGCCGCGTTGGGGATCGGGCTCATGGGGTGCGGTGTCCAGCCGACCGGGGTGGTGGACGCGGGCGAGCCCGCGTCGGGGCTGACGAGCGGGATACGGCTGTACTTCGCCTCCACCAACGGGCTGCGCGGGGTGTCCCTGATCGACACAGAGATCAAGAACCTCAACTCGGTGATGAAACTGCTCGCGCAGGGGCCGTCGCCCACGGAGCAGCGCGACGGTCTCGCCTCCGTCTATGAGATCGAGGGCTACACGGCGACCGGAAAGGGCACCCGCGTCACACTGGACCTCTCCGGTCAGTACACGGGGTCGGGGCAGGACCAGGGCACCGGGCAGTTGGTGTGCACCCTGGCGCGCGCCCAGTCCGTACTCGATCCGAAGGTCATGTTCGACGATGTCGAGGTCACCTTGGACCCCGAGGAAGGCATCGAGATGGGGCCCTATCGATGTGCGGACTTCCTCAACGAGTGAGAGGGGTCGATGAGTTCACATCGCCGTCCGTCGGGTGCCGTCGATCAGTGGACTGCGAAGGGTCGACGGCATCGACCGGTGCCGGACGGCGTGCCCCGGCAGCAGTTGGACGGCAGTCGACGGTGTGTTGTGGGCGCCGGGTGAGCTCCTGAGCTCCCCGTCTGGGGCGAGGCCGACGACCGCAACGGCTGAACAACTCTCCGGTGCAATGCAGCAACTCTGCGTACCCGGGCCCGCTACCCTGCTCGGCGAAGCCCGCAGGGAGGCGGATCACCGTGAGCACAGGGCCGCAGCATGAAACCGACCCGACGGCCGCCGATCCCAGGGCGTCCCTCACCCCCGGTGCCGATCGACCCACCGTGCCGGGCCGGGCCGGAAAGGCGCAGACGCCCGGTCAGACCCTGAACCGGCTGATCGCCACCATCGTCCGCGGGACCGGCCTCAGCCATGCCGAGATCAACCGGCGGCTGAACCGCAAGCTGGGCGTCACCACCCGGGTCGGGGCTTCGCAGGAGTTACTCGACCGGGGCATCGCCCTCGCCGAGCAGTACGTCGAGATGTTGGCCCGCTCCCCCGGTCAGAAGCACGGACCTGGTTCCGCTCAGGAGCACGGACCGGAACCCGCTCAGAAGCATGGACCTGGTTCCGCTCGGGCCGCCGCCGCCGCGGACGGCAGTGTGTCGGTGCGGCGCCCCCGTACGGCGGGCAGGTCCCTCGGCCCGCCGCCCACGAACGAGCAGCAGCGCGCGATCGACGCCATGCGGGACGACGAGCACTTCGTGCTCCAGGCCGGCGCCGGTACCGGCAAGACCACCACGCTCGCGATGCTCGCCCGCAGCGACAGCCGCCGCGGCATGTTCCTGGCGTTCAACAGGTCCGTCGTCACCGACGCGGAGCGCAAGTTCCCCGCGCACGTGCAGTGCCGCACCGGCCACTCGCTGGCCATGCGGGCGATCGGCTCCCACTACGGCGAACGCCTGGGCCAACCGCGCGAACCGAGTTGGAAGGCCGGACAGCGCCTGGGCATCGCACGCAATATGTCGCTGCGGCTCGGGACCCGGCAGATCACCCACAAGACCCTCTCGTACGTGACGCTGGAGACGCTCAACCGCTTCTGCTATTCGGCGGACACCGAGATCCGTGCACGGCACGTACCCCGGCTGCGGGGGCTGGCGGAGGAGTACCGCGAGGACTTGGCGCGCCTGGTGCTGCCGTACGCGCGCCGGGCCTGGGCCGATGTACAGGATTCCGCCGGGCGGCTCGTGCGGTTCAACCCGAACCACGCACTGAAGATCTGGGCCCTGAAGGAACCCGTCATCCGGGCCGATTTCCTCCTCCTCGACGAGGCACAGGACACCAACCCGGTGATGGAGGAGGTCTTCAACGCCCAGCGCTCCCACGCCCAGCTGATCATGGTGGGGGACTCGGCGCAGGCGATCTACGGCTGGCGCGGCGCCCGTGATGTCATGACCGATTTCGAGGGTCGGCAACTCACGCTCTCGCAGTCGTTCCGATTCGGCCCCGTGCTCGCCGAGGAGGCGAATCGGTGGCTCACGATCGTGGAGTCCCCGCTCCGCCTGCGCGGCACCCCGACGATCGAGACCCGCATCGGTCCCCTGGAGCGGGCGGACGCCATCTTGTGCCGCACCAACAGCGGTGCGATCTCGGAGGTGTTCCAACTACTGGAGGAGCGCAGACGGGTCGCCCTGGTCGGGGGAGCCGCCCCACTGCGCGAGCTCGCCCGCGCGGCCGGCGACCTCAAGGCCGGACGCCGTACCAGCCACCCCGAGCTCGTGCTGTTCCAGAGCTGGCTGGAGCTCCAGGAGTACGCCCTGGACGACCCGGCCGGACAGGATCTGCTCCCGCTCGTCGACATCATCGACGAGCACGGGGTCGACAAGGTCCTGGACGCGGTGGGCAAGCTGCACGCGGAGGGCGACGCCGAAGTCACCCTGTCCACCGCCCACAAGGCCAAGGGCCGCGAGTGGGCCACGGTCCGCATCTCGACCGACTTCGATCCCCCGCTGTCCAAAGAACGCGATCTGGAGGGCAACCCCCTGCCGGGCGAGCTCAGCCTGGACGACGCCCGCCTCGCGTACGTCGCCGTCACCCGGGCCCGGCAGCAACTGGACCTCGGCGGGTTGGCCTGGATCAACGACCATCCCGACGGCCGTCCTGACCACACCCTGCCAACCCACACCCGGCCCCAGACCTATACCCACACCCCGACCCCGACCACTGCCGCGGACACCCCTTCGCGAGGCCATCTCGGCGCACCACCCCGGCTGCCCGCACCCTCCGCATGGGACCGGCTCGGCCCTGCCCCGAGTTGACCGCGGGGGCGGGCGGCCGAAGGTCGGGGGACGGGTTCCGAACCGTGCGGACGTACGGGAGAGCACATGGGACCCGTGTGCATCGGCCGGTGGGGCTTCAGTGCGGCGGCGGGGCGGCTCTTGTACTCGACGGCGGCTGGAGCACAATGCCCTGTCGGGCATTTCCGACAAAACACATGCAACCGTCGCGCGTCAAAGATCCCGGCCCATGACGTCGGCCTCCCCCGGACCGGGCAGCGGACACCACGCCGCAGGCGTCGCCGTGTCGATGTGCCGCAGTCCATGAGCCGCGGTCGATGGGGCACGCGACCTGAGGAAAGGACCCCGCCTTGGAACCCGACGACTCCGCGGCACTGCCGAAGGCCGGACACGCCGAGGTCCGCATCGTCGCCGCCGCGCCCGAAACCGCCCGTGCGGTCGCCGAAGTCCTACGGCGCTGCTTCGCAGGAACCGAGCAGCGCAGCTATCCGGCTCCCGGCGGCGGCACCCGACTGCACCTCACCGTGGACACGGAGGCGGCGGCCGGGCCGGCCCGCACCTGGCTGGCCACCAGCAGACCGCCCTCGGGGACTCACGGCGAGGACGATTGACGGGCGGCCGTCGCACCGGGCGTTCCGCCATCGGGCCTTTGCCTCGCCTGGACGATCCACTGCCTGGTCCCTCCTGCACCGGGGGCGATCCACCACCGCGGGGTACAGCAGTCCGTGCGTGGCAACCAGGGGAACGAGGAGAACCACCGGAGCGCCACCGCGCCCGGGACCGCCTGCCTGGCCCAAGCTGACGAGACAGTGCGCGGCGGTGGGTTTCCAGGGATGGCGGACACGTCGGTCCGCGGAGGAGGACCGGTGAATCCATGGGCCGTCATCGCCACGGGCGCAGTGATCGCCGGCTACGCGGCCGTGTCGCGGCGGCTGGCCACCACACCGGTCTCCGGTCCGATGGTGCTCGTCACCTGTGGTCTGGCCATCGGACCCCTCGGCCTCGATCTCATCGATCGCGCCCAGGACGGGGAGATCACCCGTGCACTGCTGGAAAGCGCCCTCGCGCTGCTGCTGTTCACCTCGGCCGCCGCGATCCGACGGCAGGAACTGCGCAGGGAACGCTCGCTGCCCGAGCGTCTGCTCATGGTCGGGTTGCCGCTGACCATGGCCCTGGGGTGGCTCGGAGCCTGGGCGGTGCTGCCCGGTCCGAGCATGTGGGAGCTCGCGGTGATCGGTATCGTCCTCGCCCCCACCGATGCGGCACTGGGACAACAGGCCGTGTCGGACGAGCGCGTCCCCGCGCCGGTACGCCACGGGCTCAGCGTGGAGTCCGGTCTCAACGACGGCATCGTGCTGCCGTTCTTCGTACTGGCCCTGGCCGCTGCCGGTGACGGACACCATGGGCAGGACGGGCCGCTGAAGGCGTTCCTCCTCGCGCTGGTGGCCAGCAGTGTCATCGGCCTTGCGGCCGGCTGGCTGGGCGCGGTCGTGCTGCGCGAATCAGCCGCCCGGCGCTGGAGCACCACGGGCTGGCGACAGATCCTGGTGCTGGCCGTGCCCGCCACGGCGTACGCGCTGTGCGTCGTGATCGACGGAAGCGGATTCATCGGAGCCTGGGTCGCGGGCCTCGCCTTCGGCTCCGTACTGCGCGGCGGAACATCGGCCGATCGCGCCTCGGCCAAGGATGCCGACGTCAGCCGCACGATCGAGTTCGGCGACCGACTCGGCGAACTGTTGGCCGCACTGAGTTTCCTGCTCTTCGGTGCCGTGATCCTGGGGCCGGTACTGGAGCACGCCGACTGGCGGATGGCGCTCTACGCGGTGCTCAGCCTCACCGTCATCCGCATGGTCCCGGTCGCCGTTTCCCTCATCGGTGCCGGGCTCCGCCCGCCCACGGTGGCCTACATCGGCTGGTTCGGCCCGCGTGGGCTCGCGTCCGTCGTCTTCGGGTTGATCGCCTTCGAAGCGGAGCTCCCCCACACGGACGTGGTCAGTGGTGTCATCGCCGTGACCGTCGGGCTCAGCGTCTACCTCCACGGCGCGTCGGCCGCGCAGCTGGGGGCGCGCTACGGAGCCTGGTACGCAAAGGCCCTGCGCCGCGATCCGGAGCTCCGGGAGAAGGGCCCGGTGTCGTAGTCCACGGTCGACGTGCCGTTGGGAAGCCTGCGACACGAATCACCCGTCCGGCCCCGGCCCGTTCGCCACCACCAGGCCGGATGCACTCCCTCAGTGGCGTCGTACGGAGCGGCCCGCGTACCCGGACCAAGGCTGCTGCCCGCCGTGTCCCGTCCTCCGTGAAGAGTGCTCCGCTCGGCGTTGTCGCTGCTCAGGGCCGGTGCGGCGACATTTTGCGGAAAATTCGAGCGCAGGGCCGGCACCTGATTTTCGTACTGGACCGGCCGGGCCCTTCACCGAAACACTTCGCCCCGGGCGAGCCAATATCTATGACCGCGAGATGAGAAATTAACGCGAGGCGCGGTGAGAGTACCTCACACAAAAAGCAGCGCGAAATCATCAGCAGTGCGTTGCTGATGCCGTCATGCTACTGTCGATCTCAGTTGCAGTTGTGGTTCCCAAAATCTCAAGCACCCTCACCCGACTACTGCGACGGTGAGAGTGCTTTTTTATCTCCGGTCATTTCCGGATGGGGCAATCATCGCGGCGACGCGGAGTCCGCACAGTGCTGGCTTCGGCGAACTGCCCCAGAAGGAGAACAAATAATGGCTGCTGGCACCGTGAAGTGGTTCAATGCGGAAAAGGGCTTCGGCTTCATCGAGCAGGAAGGTGGCGGCCCCGATGTGTTCGCCCACTACTCGAACATCGCCGCCCAGGGCTTCCGTGAGCTGCTCGAAGGCCAGAAGGTGACTTTCGACATCGCGCAGGGCCAGAAGGGCCCGACGGCTGAGAACATCGTTCCCGCCTGACGCTGACGCGTACTTCGTAGCTGGGGCCCGCATCCTTGGGGTGCGGGCCCCAGCTACGCGCATTTCAGGGCGTAGCCGCTCCCCAGGTGCCGTGAACGTCTTCCCGGCCGGGATTGAGATGGCTCCCCAAATTCTGGGCGGACACTTCGCCCACGCCCCGGACCCAAGTCCGGCAGGACCACCACGGTCAACACACCGCCGCTTCTGTACGCGGCTCCCAAAGGCTTTTATGCAACACGCGAGCACCCATTTTCCGACCGGGTCCGCTTTCGCATTTCATTCGGCTCATTCTTGCGATTCTCCGCGCCGCTCATTGCTGCGGGAATTCCTTGATACGTGCCGCATCGAGGAAGGTTCCGCATGAACCGCACACGCACCAATGACCGCTCCGCCCGTACTCGCACCAACAGTTCCGGCTCGGGACGCGGTGGAAGCCGCTCGGGCGCCCCGAGTCGCTCCGGCGGCCCCGGCCGTTCGAATGGTTCCGGCCGTCGGCCGGCCGCGGTGAAGCAGGAGTTCGCGCTCCCGGTCACCGTCACCCCCGCGCTGCCTCCCGTCGAGGCGTTCGCCGAGCTCGACATGCCCGTACAGCTATTGGCCGCACTGACCGCCGAGGGCGTGACCGTACCGTTCCCGATCCAGGGTGCGACGCTGCCGAACACCCTCGCGGGTCGGGACGTCCTCGGGCGTGGTCGGACCGGCTCCGGCAAGACGCTCGCCTTCGGCCTCGCGCTCCTGGCCCGTACGGCCGGCAAGCGGGCCGAGCCGCGTCAGCCGCTGGCCCTGGTGCTGGTCCCGACGCGCGAACTGGCGCAGCAGGTCACCGACGCCCTCACCCCCTACGCCCGGTCGATGCGGCTGCGGATGGCCACGGTGGTGGGCGGAATGCCGATCGGCAGGCAGGCCAGTGCGCTGCGCGGCGGGTCCGAGGTCGTCGTAGCGACGCCGGGCCGGCTCAAGGACCTGATCGACCGCGGCGAGTGCCGTCTGGACCAGGTCGCCATCACGGTTCTCGACGAGGCCGACCAGATGGCCGACATGGGATTCATGCCCCAGGTCACCGCACTGCTCGACCAGGTGCGGCCCGGTGGGCAGCGGATGCTGTTCTCCGCCACGTTGGACCGCAATGTCGATCTGCTGGTGCACCGCTACCTGACCGACCCGGTCGTCCACTCCGTCGACCCGTCCGCGGGTGCGGTCACCACGATGGAACACCACGTACTGCACGTCCACGGCGCGGACAAGCAGCGGGCGGCTACCGAGATCGCCGCTCGCGAGGGCCGGGTGATCATGTTCTTGGACACCAAGCACGCCGTCAACCGGCTGACCGAGCACCTGCTGAACAGCGGTGTACGGGCTGCCGCCCTGCACGGCGGCAAGTCCCAGCCGCAGCGCACCCGCACCCTGACGCAGTTCAAGACGGGGCACGTCACCGTGCTGGTGGCCACCAATGTGGCGGCGCGCGGCATCCACGTGGACAACCTGGGTCTCGTCGTCAACGTGGACCCGCCCACCGACCACAAGGACTACCTCCACCGCGGCGGTCGCACCGCCCGGGCGGGCGAGTCGGGCAGTGTCGTCACCCTGGTCAGCCCGAACCAGCGCCGCGCCATGGTCCGTCTGCTGGCCGATGCCGGAATCCGTCCGCAGACCACTCAGGTACGCCCCGGCGACGAGGCCCTGAACCGCATCACCGGCGCCCGGACCCCGTCGGGGGTCCCGGTCGTCATCACCGCCCCCGTGGTCGAACGACCCCAGCGTGATGGTGCCACCCCCCGGGGTCGGCGCCGCCGCGGCGGTTCGGCTCGTGGTCGCACCACCGCACGGCAGTCCACCTTCCGCGCGGCGGCCTAGCATTGCTCTCAGCTCCGGCGGGAGGGCCTTGTGGTTCTTCTGCCGGATCAGGGACACGGCCCCGCACCTGCGCGGCGACCGTGGGACGCTTACCCGGCCCCACGCTCGCAACCGACGTCCCTTCCTGCCGATCCGCCGCAACCGTGGTGGACATCCCCCTCTTCTGACTTGCGAGGCATCATGCGCTGCGTCATCGCCCGATTCCCGTTCGATTTGACCAAGAGTGGTGTGCTGGCGTCGATGAAGGCCGTCAAGCCCGAGCCCGTCGTCGGCGAGTACGTGATCATCGGCCGCCGCCAGTTCCCCATCAAGCAGGTGGGCCAGGTCATCACCCGCCAGGACCGCCGCGACTTCAGCTCCGCCGAGGTGGTCCGGGCGATGATGCTGCTCGGCTTCACCTGCCGCGGCCTGCCCGAGGTCACCACCAAGCCGCCGCGCGGACTCACCTCGCTCCAGCGGGCATCCGCGATGCTCGGCACGCCCGTGTCCGTCTGACCTGCGGGGACTGAGGACAACAGAACACCAGCACAGCAAAGAGGGCCCGACCGGTGCGCACCGGTCGGGCCTTCTTTGTGCGCCCGCACGATCACTGCATCCCGGTCCCGCCCCGGTCCCGCCCCGGTCCTGCCTGGTCACGCCCTGGTGCCGGCCTCAGCCCCGATCCGCGGCCCCGCCACCTACACCCTTCGAGTCGGATTCCTTCACCGTCGAGAGCAAGAAAATCTATCCCGGCCACAGTAGACATTGGGTGATCGCATAGCTATGGTTTCTCTTGTAGCCAAGGACGAACAGCCCGGCAGAGATGAACTGGCGGGCAGCGGTACGAGCAGTTCGCAGAGCGGTGCGGCAGTGGAGTTCCGAAGCCAAGCTCGGTGTTGACCGGCGACGGAACTGACGGCCGTACCAGGTGGCCCGCAGGATTCAGGGGCGCCGCAGCAGGAGCGCCAGTGCGCAGAGCACCGGTGAGACACAGCGTTGAACCAGAGGAAGAACGGAGGAAGAAGACGCCATCAGGATCGCCCGGGCGAGGAACACATACGGCCCGGGTCAGCACGGCCCAGGAATGGATGGTGGTCCCCGGTCAGGCAGTCACGATCCCCGCACTCCTCTCCTCCTTCGAGGCGAGAGGGCGGAAACAGAAGGTCGGCGCAACACTAGAGCCGGCTGATGGTGTTCAATTTCCTTCGGGGCCCTTGGTGCCACACGGCACCAGGGCCCCTCGACGCGTTCCCAAGAAGAGGTGCAGATGACAGCGGATGATTCGCTCGGCGGACGGCTGGACGACGATGACTACCCCGCCTACACGATGGGCCGGGCGGCCGAATTGCTCGGCACCACCCCGGGATTCCTCCGTGCCATCGGAGAAGCCCGTCTGATCACCCCGCTCCGCTCCGAAGGCGGGCACCGCCGCTACTCCCGCTACCAGCTGCGCATCGCGGCCCGAGCCCGGGAACTCGTCGATCAAGGCACCCCGGTCGAGGCGGCTTGTCGCATCGTCATCCTTGAGGACCAGCTCGAAGAAGCCCAGCGCATCAACGCGGAGTTCCGCCGGGCCTCAACCACACCGCACGACGGGGTTCGCTGAGCGCATCCGCCCGGCTGGGCAGGCGCCCAAAGAGTGACGCGGTTCCGGGGGGGCACGGCGTCCCAAGAGGACTCGGTTCCTTGAAAGGGCCTAGCCGGGCTCTTCCTGGTCCTCCGGGCGGGGGGCGGGCCGTGTGGGGCGCGTGCGCGCCAGGGAGCTCAGTTCCGTCACGCGTACGGCGAGCTCCGCCACCCGGATTTCGGCCTCTCGGACCACCGTGGAGCGCAGCCACCGCTGTTGGCGGTAGGCGATCTCCATCGTGGCCAGCCCGAGTGCGCCGCTGAGCAGCGCCGCCATGATCGGGAGTGCGTACAGGCGCCGCGATCCGTCGCCGGCCGCCAGGACCGGAAGGACCGCGGCCGTGGTCAGTCCGGTGTTAAGCGTCACCCACAGTGCGTACAGGCTGAACAGCCATGGCTGCTCCCGGCGCAACCACGCCAGTCGGGAGCGACTGCCTTCGGCGCGGATGGCAGCTAGGGCCTGGTCGAAGTCCTGGAGTACCCATTCCGCCTTCTCCCGTTGCTGCCGGCTCAGCGGATGCGACCAACTGCGGGCCCGTGTCTCCAGGCGCGCGACCGCCCTGCGCAACTGTTGACGGGTGACGGGGGACGGGAGGGCGTGCGGCCAGTTGCGCCACTGGTCCGCCTCCATCCGCTGGGTGCGGAGGGAACCGGCGGCCGTGTGGGCGACCGAGACGATCACCACCAGCAACACCCCCAGGGCGGGCAGGATGCCCTGTTCCCTCAGGGTGAAGGCGCCCAACAGCGCCAGGAGGACGAGTGCGACAGCGGCCAGATAGGTCCGTCGTACGTAGACGGTGTGGGGAACGGCCTGCAACTCGCGCTCCCAGTCGTTCACCGACCAGCGTGACACTCCCCGTACGGCGAGGACGGCGAGCACCGGCGCGCACATCAGCAGCACCGACCACCCCGCTGCCATGAATGCGAGGGGCACATCGGTCGCGCCGTCCGGCCGGTCGGACCCCGGATTCTCCGGCAGGTCGGCCAGTGGGCCCAGGACGAGGGCCATCAGGAGTGCGGCAGCCAGCGCAGCCGTGCCGATCCCCAGCCAGGGCCCCGGTGGGGGCTTGGGCGGCGACGGGCAGGGAAGCACCGTCCACGGCGACTTCACCGAGACCTCCAGGACTGCGCAGAGCTGCGCCAGGTCGGCGTGCCACCGGCTCACCGAGAGGCTCTGGGCCTGCCGCAGCGCCAGATCGGCCATGAGCTTGGGGAGTTGGCTCGACAGCGGTACGACCGCGCCGTCCAGCAACAGAGGGATGACGACCTTGCCGGCTGCCAGCGCCCCTTCGATCTCCCGCCGCACCCAGTCGTCGGCGCGGTCCAGCCGACGTCCGCCGGATTCATCGCGGGCGTCCAGCCAGCCTTCGTGGATGACCACGAGGAGGACTTCGCAGTCCGCGAGTCGCTCGCGTAACTCGTCCGAGTACCGTCGTCCCGGGATGATCGACGAAGTGTCGAAGAAGACGTGGTCTGCGCCGAAATGTTGGACGAGTCGCTCGCGGAGCTCCTGTACTACGGGAAGGTGTGGTCCCCTTCGGTAGTTGACAAAGATGCCGCCCATGTCGGTCTTCCCCGTTCCTCGTGCCTCGCGTCGCTCCTCTCCTGCTTGGTACCAGAGATGGGTGCACGGATGGTGCCGAACGGGGAGCATCCGATGAGGGGTTGCACCGAACCGGTGTGGGCGGGGTGTCCGCTTGACGCCGGCCGATGGGGGGAGGGCGAATGACCGAGTGTGCGTTCTGCGCCATCGTCGCCGATCCGAGCAGAGCGCGCGTGGTTCATCAGGATGCCCATACGCTGGCGTTCTTCCCGCTGGCACCCGCGGTCCGCGGGCACACCCTGGTCATCCCCCGCTCGCATGCGCCTGATCTCTGGGCCCTGGACGACGCCACGGCCGCACGGCTCACGCAGTCCGTGTTGCGGGTCGGCAGGGCACTGTACGAGGTACTGGCGCCCGACGGAATGAACGTGATCAACTCCGCGGGCGCGGCGGCTTCCCAGACCGTCTTCCACGTCCATGTGCATCTGGTGCCGCGCTGGCCCGGTGATGCCATGGGCAGCATCTGGCCGCCCAAGGCGAACCGGACGCCCGAAGAACACGGTGTGGACGGGGGGCTGGACGGGCTGGCTACGCGGATCGCCGAGGTGACCGGCTCCGGCCAGCCGTGAGGGCCGGAGCGCCGTTCACCGTGCGAGGGCGACGATCGCGAGGTCGGCCACGACCAGGGCGCCGTAGAACAGGGTCAGCGTCTTCGACATCGTCACCGGCAGCCAGGGAGTGCGCAGGAGGTAGGGCCCCACGTTCATGGAGAGCATCTCGACCGTGCTGTCGGGACGCCGTGCATCGTCGTACAGATGGCGGTACAGCCGCTCTTGACGCAGGAAGTATCCGTCGAGGAACCAGAAACACAACACGGGTACCAGACCCACCACGGCGATCTGCCAACTCGGCCGACTGGCGGACACGGCCAGGAACGCCGCCGCGAGGGTCAGCGCCCAGCCTTTGACCAGGAACGAGTTGGTGCCGAGGCGGGTGATGACCGCCTGGATGAACTCCAGATGCTTGATCCGGTCCGCTTCGAGAGGCACCCGCACCGGTCTGGTGATGCTCGCCTCCGGCTCTCCACTCAGTGCAGTCATAGGAAACGGCCCCCTCCGCCACGATCCGCTCATCGGATCGTAACCAGACCGAGGATTCATGCGCCATGCGGCAAATGCCTCAACCAGGCTTTTCCACAGTCGAGTTACGGATTTCAAGGTGCGGCGAGACCGTGCCTGCGACGGTTCTTGAGGCGCCTCTGGCCGGCCGCCGGACCGTGCGGTAGGTCCTGGGGGTGGCGCCCGTTGCGTGTTTGAAGTGGCGGCGGAAGCTGCTCGACGAGCCGAAACCCACCCGGGCTGCGATCTCCTCGATCGTGATGTCGTCGCACTCCAGCAACTGGCGGGCCCGGTCCAACCGGGCACGCAGCAGATATTGCAGGGGGCTCTGCCCCGTGTGGGCTGCGAAGCGGCGGTTGAGGCTGCGAACGCTGAGGCGGGCGTGTTCGGCGATGTCGGCGAGGGTGAGCGGGCGGTGCAGCGAAGCCTCCAGCCACCGTACGGTCGGCTCCAGTCCGGCGGTCGCGGCGATCGCCTGGTCGAGTTCGTCCTGCGCGGCCCCTGCCTCGGCGGCGATGGGCAGCACGAGTTGACGTGCCGTCTCGGCGGCGGCGAGCGGGCCGTGGTCCTGCTCGACGAGGCGGATGAACAGGTCGATTCCGCCGAATAGTCCGGCCGAGGTGAGGAAGGGGCCGTCGACCACGACGGTCCCGCACGGGTCGACGGCCACCCGGGGGTGGCGTAGGGCCAGCTCCGAAGTGTGACGCCACACCGTGGTGGCGCTGCGGCCGTCCAGGACGCCGGCCCTGGCGAGCGTGAACACCCCGGTACCGACGCCGACGATCCGAACGCCCCGCCCGGCCGCGTCCCGCAGGGCCGCCAGCACTCCCGTC
Organism: Streptomyces sp. NBC_00690; assembly: GCF_036226685.1. Classification (NCBI taxonomy): domain Bacteria; kingdom Bacillati; phylum Actinomycetota; class Actinomycetes; order Kitasatosporales; family Streptomycetaceae; genus Streptomyces; species Streptomyces sp. NBC_00690. The sequence goes on along the minus strand of NZ_CP109009.1, from coordinate 4,666,113 downwards.
GGTGGCTCGTCGAGGAATGCGTCGTGGCCGGGCAGGATCACCGTGTCGGCCCTCGCGATGCCTTCCAGGCCCCAGGGGGCGGTGACCTTCAAGGGGGCGGGTTCCGCGGTCGTCACGGTGTGCGGAACGGCGCAGATCCTGAGGTCGTAGGCGACCTCGGCGCTACTGCGGGCGGCGGCGCCGAGTACCAGGGCGGGAGTGCTGAGCTGGTGTGCTGGTATCCCGTCGAGGGCGAGCAGGGCGACCGTTGACATGGTTGGACGGTATCCGGCGAGGTCGGGGCGTCGAGCGGGCGGCGTACGGCGAGCGGGACGGGGTCAGCGGTGGGTCGCGACCGTCTTGGCGATCCAGTGCTTGTAGGCCGGGAGGGAAGTCCAGATACCAGGGCCGCCCGCACACCGCGGATTGGCCGCGCGATCGCCGTCGCCTGAGGTGGCACCGACGAGTTGCCAGCGTCCACCGATGCGCTGGATCTGCGGTCCACCGGAGTCACCCGCGCATCCCATGGCCTTGGGGATAAGGCTCACGGTGCACAGTTCGCGACCCTCGTTGATGTCGAGGCACTGCGCCGCGGGTGCCCTTCGGGTGTCCAGTTGTTGGAGTCGCTCGGGAAACTTCCAGCCCTCCGGCTCGGGCGCGTCCACCGTGGTGCCGAATCCGAGGATGCGCGTGACCGCACCGACCTGGGGAGCGCGGTCGGCGATGCGGATCGGCTGCTGGCGCACGACGGGGCGGTCCAGTCGCAGCAGGGCGATGTCGTCGAACCCGCGCTTGTCGCCGGTGTTGTCGTAGTGCGGGTGGACCACCTTGGCGACGATGGTGCGCACCGTTCCACCGGAGTGGCGTCGATCGCTCCCGATGCGGACCGTGCCGGTCGGATACGAGAGCTTCTCCTGTGCGCAGTGGGCGGCGGTCACCACCCACTGTGGTGCGATCAGGGCACCGCCGCAGACCCCCTTCAGCTCCGATCCGACAACGGCCATGGGGATCGACACCATGAACGGATACTTCCCGGTGGAGTCCTGGCCTCCCACGATGGCCGCCGCGCTGCCGCTGAGGCCGGTGGTGCACAACACCGTGGCCGCACCGAGGGTGATCGCGCCGGCCAGCAGTTTGCGCACGGGGCGGTGGCTGAGGTTGTCGGGCGCCGTGGAGTTGTGCTGGGCGGATGGGGGCATGACGGTGTCCTTCGTTCGATGCACGGGTGGTCGTATCGCGCTTCCGGGGCCGACGGACCGGGACGGTCCCGGTCTTCGCTGCGCGTTCCCCCATCCTCGGTGCGCCGATCAGGTCGAAAACAGCGGTGCGATGCCACCCTGGGTTAAATTCTGGCCATGTCAGTGGTCGCACTGCTCGCCCTCGACGGCGTACCCGCACATCAACTGAGCACTCCGGGGTTGATCTTCGGTGCCGCGTCGCGCAGCTTCCATCGCGGACCGCCCTACGAACTGCGCGTCTGCTCCGCGACGGACGTCATCACTGCCCCGCCCGGCGCGTTCCGCATCACACCCGATCGAGGTCTGGACGGGCTCGAAGACGCCGACACGGTGATCCTCACCGGGTACCGGGAGTGCCCCGCCGCCCCTTCGTCCGCTGTGCTCGATGCTGTTCGTGCCGCTGCCGCCCGAGGCGCCCGTATCGGTGCGATCGGAGCCGGTGCCTTCGTGTTAGCCGCCACCGGGCTCCTCGATGGACGCCGAGCCACCACCGACTGGGCCCGTGTCCCCGAACTGGCCCGGCGCCATCCCCGGATCCGACTCGACACCGTGGACTTCGTCGTGGCGGACGGGCCGTTCCTCACCTCGGCCGGGGTGCTCGGGGGCAAGGACCTCTGTTTGCGGATCGTCGAGGAGGAGCACGGCGTGCCGGTCGCAGTGGAGGCCGACCGCCAGCTCTTCCTGATGCTCCCCGATCCGTCCGAGACGCTCAGGGCGAGCGATCCGGACGAGGGTTCAGCTCGGCGACCCTTCGCCGACAGCGGTGCCGAGTGCCACTTCGCGTCGACCACCGCATGGATGGAGGCCAATCTCCGGCATCCGCTGACCCTTGCGGAGATAGCCGAGCACGCCGGGACCAGTGTCCGCAGCCTCAGCCGGGGCTTTCGCGCCCGTACCGGGCTCACGCCACTCCAGTACCTGCTGCGGGCGCGCGTACGGCGGGCGCAGTGGCTGTTGGAGCACTCCGACGCTCCCGTGGCGCAGATCGCGACGCGTACCGGGCTGGGTACGCCCGCCAATCTGCGCCACCACTTCCAACGCCTCAACGGCACCACGCCCAGCGCCTACCGGGCCGCCTTCCGCGAACTGGTCGGCATCTTCGCCCCGGTGGAGCGAGGTCAAGTGGCCACGGAGGACGGGATGTGGAGGGGGTAGGGGAGCAACTCGGCCACTCGCAGCTGCGCCCCTCACCATGAGCACGACAGCCATCATGGTTCGGACAGCAGGGAGATGGCCTCCACCGGACAGAAGTCCACAGCGTCCGCCACCTCTTCGTCCGGCTCGCCCGCGTCGGGCAGGATGCGTGAGCGCCGGTCCTCCCCCAGGGCGAAGTGTCGCGGAGCGGTCGCCGCGCACAGCCCGGACCCGATGCAGATATCCCGGTCGATCTCGATCCGTCGTGACATCGGCCTCACCACCCCACCGGCAGCGTTCGGGGCGCACGGGTGGTCAGACCGTGTGTCCAGTCGGGTCGGCCTGCTCCGTACAGGCTGGGAAAGTGTCGGGTCAGACCGGCGATCGCCTCTTGGAGTTGGACGCGGGCGAGTTGGGCGCCAACACAGAAGTGGGCGCCGTGTCCGAAGGCGAGGTGCGCGGGTGCCGCCCGGGTGAGGTCCAGCAGTTCGGGGTCCGGGTAGACCTGTTCGTCGTGGTTGGCCGATGAGGTGGGTGCGATGACCGCCTCGCCCTCCTTGACCCTCACCCCGCCGAGCACGGTGTCCTCGGTGGCCACCCGCAGATTGGCGCCGAGGGTGGCCTGCGCGTACCGCAGGAGTTCCTCGACCGCATCCGGGATGAGTGCTGGTTCGCGGCACAGGAGCGCATAGCGTTCCGGCTGGTCCAGCAGCAGATGGACGAGTCCGGCGAGCCGGTTCGACGTGGTGCCGTAGCCACCGGCCAACAGCACGATGCAGAACGAGACGAGTTCCGCTTCGCTCAGCCGGTCGTCCTCGTCCCGGGCGGCGATCAGCGCGCTCAGCACATCGTCGGCGGGGTGGCCGCGTTTGTGTGTGATCAACGCCGTGAGGTAGTCGGTGATCTCGTCGACCGCCGCGGTGACCTCGGCGTCGCTCAGCGCGGTGACACTGCGCAGCGCCTCGTTCCAGTGGTCGAGCTGCGCGCCGTCCACCCGCGGTGTGCCCAGCAGATCGCAGATGACGGCGAGCGGCAGCGGACGGGTGAAGTGGGTGACGAGGTCGGCGGGGCACGGCTGCCGTGCGAGGTCGTTCAGCAACCGGTCGCTCAGGGCGGCGATGTCCTGGCGCATCGCCTCGGCGCGCCGGCCGGTGAACGCGGGTGCGATGAGTCTGCGCAGCCGGGAGTGGTCGGGGGGATCGGCGGCGAGGATGGAATCGGGCAGTGTGGGCGTGCGGTTGATCCGGGGGCCCGTGCCGCGGGTGGCGCGGGAGCGGCTGAATCGGGGGTCGGTCAGGACGCGTCGTACATCGGTGTGCCGGGTCACCAGCCAGGCCGTGTCCCCACTGGGGAGGCGCACCCTCACGACCGGGTCCTTGCGGCGCAGCTCCGCGAACTCGGGCAGTGGTGCGAGTCCTTCTCCGGTGGGGAAGGGAAAGGCCGGCAGGTGGTCGGTACGACGCAGCTCCATCGGCCGGTCAGTCACGGTCGCCGCGTTCGTAGACGGAGACGTGGTACGAGCTGCCCTGGCCAAAGGGCGCGCCTTCCCAGTCGCCCCAACGCTCTTTGAGCCTGAGGCCGGCCCGGCCCGCCATCAGATCGAGTTCGCCGCAGCCCGCGTAGCGGAACTCGACGTGCATGTGTCGGGTCACACCGTCCGCGTGGATGACGTAGTGCGAGCGGTACCGCTGCGCCGATGGGTCGAGCTTGCGGTAGCACAACACCATGTGGTCCTCGCCCTCCATCACCACCTCGGGACCGGTGGCCACCGCGAGGGCTTCGGGTACATGGGCGTCGAATACGAACACCCCTTCGGGGGCGAGGTGTTGGGCGACTCGTTCGAAGCAGCGTGCTTGGCTCGCCTGGTCGGGCAGTTCGGCGAAGGTGCCCCCGGCGAGGAAGACCAGCGAGAATTCACCGGTGACGGGGACCTCCGCGAAGTCGCCCATGGTCACCGGTATCTTCGTGCCGCCCGGTTTGGCCCGTAGCCGTCGGACCATGGCCTCGGAGCCGTCGACGCCGTGCACGTCGAGTCCGCGTTCCCGCAGGGGCAGGGCGATCCGTCCGGTGCCGATGCCGAGTTCGAGCACGGGGCCGGGCCCGGCGAGCCCGGCGAGTGCGGCCACGGTTGCGCCGCTGGTGCGGCGTTTGCCGAACCAGCGGTCGTAGTCGTCGGCGAACTCGATGGCGTACCAGGTCCGTGAGGTGGGGTGGTCGGGGTTCATGGGCTCCTAGCCGAAGGGGTGTGGTGGGCCGGAATCGGTACGGGAGGGCAGGGGGCCGGCTCCGGGGGCGAGCACGCGCACCACGCGTACGCCCGCGTCCCGGGCGGGCTTGGCGGTGGTCTCGACGGTGATCACCTCGCGGCCGGTGTGCCGGGCGAGGAGGGCCAGCGGATCGGGCCCGGTACCGGCCGGGTCGGTGAACGCGTCTGTTTCCCCTGGGGCTGCTGCCCTTCGGTCGGTGGGTCCGTCGGGCAGTGCGCTCGTGAACCGGCGCGGTCGGTAGGGGGTGTCACGGTCCCGCGGTCGCTCGTGGGTCCGCACTCCCCACAGTCGTAGGCTGTCCTGCCGGTGGTAGGCCCACAGGGCGTGCTGGACGGCGGTGGTGGGCGGGCTGCTGCCGTGCCATTGGTCCCAGGTGCGTCGGGCGACGGGGGTGTCCATGCTCCACCGCACCATCAGTGCCTCGTAGGCCGCCGTCTCCACCAACGCGGGAACGGCGGTCGCCGGTCCGCATCGGGCACCGAATGTCTGACCCGAGCCGTCGGGCCGGTGCAGACACACCACGGCGCAGACGGCACCGGTCGGCGCGGGGACGCGGAACGCGGTCGCGACCAGCTGCTGGGCCAGGATCAGTTCGGCCAGTGGTGATGGCACCCGGGTGGTGAGTCGAACCGGGGGCTGCGGGTCGAGCCCGTACCAACTGCGGCGGACCAGATCACGTTCGAGCACCTCCCAGGCGGCGTGACGGATTGCCGCGGTGGGATCGGGGTGGGCGGCGACACCGGTGGAGCCCACCGCGGGGACGCCTTCGCACCGCGGTGGTGGGCGGTGTTGGAGGAACACCGAACTGGCGGCGACCAGAACATCGGCGCCCCGGACGGTACGCCCCCGGACCCAGAGCCTTCGGGCGTCGGGCCGCACTTTCGGCTCCAGCACCGGGTGCCCTGCCTCCCGCAGCTCTGCGAGGGTGCCCACCGTCTCGGCGGCGGCTTCGGCTTCCCGTCCGGCCATCACATTGCCGAGGCGCTCCAGCAGTTCACCGCGGGCGCCAGCGGCCACCCGCTCGCGGCGGTGCCCGGTGGCGCTGCCCACGAGTACGGGCGCGCCCCCGGCCGCGCTGGTGGCGCCGAACGCGGCGGATCGGGCGGCGATCCGGGCCATCACGACATCGGGGTGGTCCGGGTAGGGCGTGAACAGCTGCGGAGTCCAGTCGGTCACCGCTGGCTTCCCAGTACGGCGGCGCATTCGGCGAGCACCTTCCGGCCCCGTGGGGTCAGCGCTCCGGTGTGGGCGGTCAGGGTGGTGACGGCCTGGTCGGCGGAGTCGAGGAGTCGGGTCCTTCGGGTGTCGATCGCGGGGTGATGGTCGTCGAGCCGTCGGTACAACTGCACGCTCCGGGCGAGGACGACGGTCTGTTGGAAGAGGCCGCTCAGCGGTCGGAAGTCGGCTCGGAGCGGTGTCGCGACCAGGACGTGTCCGCTCGAAGGGCCGGAGTCCGCGGCCGGTTCGGGCTGGAGGAAGGGGTCGGCCACGGCGGCGGCGTTGCACCGGGTGTGGGCGCCCTCATGCACGAGGGCTTCGGCGAAGCGCACCGGCCCGGGCAGCCCGTCGGCGGCGTCGGTCAGCCGCGTACGGTTGATCAATACGGTGCCGTGGACGGTGAAGTCGGTGTACCCGTTGATCGCATTGCCGGTGAGCAGGGCGATCTCCATGACCGTGGCCCGCAGTTCGGCGAGGGACTCGGGCCAGATCCGGTCGAGCAGGGTGACCGTCCGGTTCAACACCTCGTGTTCCGCGGGTCGCCAGGGCGCGATGTCGATGGTGACCGGTGCTCCGTCGGCGTCCTGGCGAGGCGGGATCGAGCGCAGGGCGCGCATCACACTGCGGTGGAGGTGGCTCTGTGGTGCGGCCGGTCCGAAGGCGGGCGGCGGAAGTCGATCGAGGACGTCCTGCACGCTCTGCCGTCGGTCGTCGTCGAGCCGCCCTGACCGCAGGGCGCGTTGTGCGGTGTGTACGGCGTCCACGGCGGCCGGGTGGTGCAGTCGATCGTCCGATGGTGGCACCAGCCCCGCCCGTTCGAGCACATCACGCAGGAGCTTCAGCAGTCCGATGCGTTCGTCGACGGCGTCCACCGCATCCGGCTCTACGTGCATACCGCCCCCTCCTCGGCCTTCGAACGGTGCTGTGGGTGGTGCGGGCGGCCCGGGTCGCACCCTGAAGCACATGAGCTCCGACGAGTGCCGGCCACCGGGTCCGCGGCGGTACGGCAACGGGCGGGCACAGGGTGTCGTACGGGGGGACTGCCCCGGTTTGATCGGGGACGGCAGGGGTGTCCGGCTGCGGGGCGGCCCGACGTGCGACGGACCGAAGAGGTCCGCCGCACTGTGGACGTTGCGCCAGCTCTCTAGTCAGGGAGGTCGACCATCAGCGCGAACTCGGGCAGTTCGGCTTCCTCTACCTGCTCGATCTCTTCGTTCATCGAGACTCCCTTCGCCTACCCCGGCCCACCGCCGTCGGTGGGAGTCCACCGGCGGCCCCATCGTCGGCCAAGCCGCACCCGGCCGCCAGGGTGCCCATGTGCGCACAACGACTAATGGACTGTGTGGAGGCGTCCTGAATACGCCTTGCCACCCACGCCGGAGGGAGTGATTCCGCTTTGCTGATGCCGCCCGGTCCTGCGGATACCGCGCACCCGCCACGGTCCTCAGGAGGGCACGCACAGCCGTAGGTGCGCTGACAACACGGCCGGATGCGCCTGCGCCGCGGGTGGGTGTCCGCCCAGAGGGGCCGGATCTCGCACCACCCGCAGCCGGCTTCGTACCGACGGCTCCACGGCTGCGTCCACCGGCGCGGGTCGGGGTCGGGGGATCGGCGCGGGCGGGGTCGGGAGGCGGCTGTCAGATGGCGGGGGATCGGGGCAGGCCCTGCCGGGAGGCGGCTGTCAGGTGACGGGGACCACCATCGGGGTACCGGTCACCGGGTCCGGCACGACGACGTTGGGCAGCCCGAGGACCTCTTCGATCAAGGGCGCGTCAACGATCTCGGACGGTGGCCCCTCGGCAAAGACACGGCCCTCCTTCATCGCCACCAGATGATCGGCGAACCGGCACGCCTGGTTGATGTCGTGGAGCACCGCTATCACCGTCCTCCCCTTGTCCCGGAGCTCAGCCAGCAGGGCCAGCAACTGGTACTGATGGGCCAGGTCGAGGAAGGTCGTCGGCTCGTCGAGAAGCAGATACGGGGTCTCCTGCGCCAGCACCATCGCCACCCAGACACGTTGGCGCTGCCCCCCGGAGAGCTCGGTGACCTGGCGGTTCGCCAGTTCGGTGACACCGGCCGCCGCCATCGCCTCCCGCACGGCGCGTTCATCATCGGCGGTGCCGAGCGAGAGCGCCGAGCGGTGTGGGAAGCGTCCCCTGGCGATCAGTTGGCGCACCAGGAGGTTGTCCGGCGCGGTGAGTTCCTGGGGGAGGAATCCGATCTGCTGCGCGATCGCCTTGGGCTTGTAGACGGCGATGTCACGCCCGTCGAAGGAGACCGTTCCGGCAGTGGGCTTGAGCAGCCGGACGAAGGCCCTCAGCAGGGTTGACTTGCCCGAGGCGTTGGCGCCCACGATCGCGGTGAACGCGCCGTCGGGGACGGTGAGCGTGAGATGGGTGGCGACCGTCCGGTCGCCGTAGGCCAGAGTGAGGTCCTGTGCGGTCAGTCGTGCGGTCACGGTCGGTTGACTTCCTTGATGAGCAGCCAGAGCAGATAGAGCCCGCCGATCGCGGTCGTCACCACTCCGACCGGGAGCGCGATGGGGGCGATGAGGGTCTGGGCGACCAGGTCGGCTGCCAACAGCAGCACCGCGCCGGTCAGGGCGGACGGCAGCAGGGGCACGCCGGGCGCCGCGGTGAGACGGCGGCCGATCTGGGGTGCGGCCAGCGCGATGAAGGCAATCGGTCCTGCGACGGCGGTCACGATGGCGGTGCACCCCACTCCGGCGACGATGGTCAGCATTCGGTGTCGGCCCAGGCTGACGCCGGAGGTGATGGCGAGTTCATCGCCCAGCGCGGTCTGGTGCATGGCGCGGGAGACCCCGACGAGCAGTGCCGCGAGTGCCACGGCAACGCACAGGGGCAGGGTGAGGTCGTCCCAGCCGATGCCGTTGAGGGAACCCGCGCTCCAGCCGGCGGCGGCGAAGGCGACGTCGAGTTCGGCGCGGAGCACGATCCAGGAGTTGAACGCGGTGAGCATGGCGTTGACCGCGATGCCGATGACGATGAGCCGCATCCCGCTGATCCCGGAGCGCACCGACAGCAGCACGATGACCGCAGCGGCCAGGAGTCCACCCATGACCGAGCCGACGGCGAGTTGTGCGGAGGTCCCGGCGAGCACGGTGATCGCGACGAGGGCGCCGGTGTAGGCGCCGGCGTCGAGGCCGATGACGTCCGGGCTGCCCAGCGCATTGCGGGTGAGGTTCTGGAAGACGGCGCCCGCGCAGCCGAGGAGCGCGCCGAAGGCGATTCCCGCGGTGACGCGGGGCAGTCGCCATTCCTGTACGACGACCACGGACTCACCCCGTCCGGTGAGCGCGGCGAGTGCTTCCAGCGGGGTGTTCCAGGTGTCCCCCCGGCACAGGCCGGCGACGGCGAGCACCAGAAGTACGGCGAGGAGCACCGCACAGCCCATGACCGTACGACGTTCGGGGCCGAAGGCCCTCGGCAGCGCCGGAGCGTCTTGGGTGAGCAGGTTCATGGGGCCATCGCCCCGTGGCGGCGGACGGTCCAGATGAGGACCGGGGCGCCGAGGAAGGCGGTGATGACGGCCACGGGCACTTCACCGGTGGTGAGCACCACTCGGGCGCCGATGTCGGAGACCAGCAGCAGCACCGGGCCCAGGACGAGTGAGTACGCCATGAGCCAGGGCACGGAGGCGCCGGCCAGCCGTCGGGCGATGTGCGGAACCATCAGTCCCAGGAAGACGATCGGCCCGGCCACCGCGGTGGCGGCGCCGGCGAGCACGGTGATCACCGCGAGGACCGCGATCCGGGAGCGTACGACGTGGATGCCGAGTGCGTGGGCGACGTCCTCCCCCAACGACAGGGCGTTCAGGGCCTTGGTGAGGGCCATCGCCGCGATGAGTGCGGCGGCGATGGTGAGCATCGGCAGGGCTATCGGCAGTTGCTCCCGCCCGGCCAGTGAACCGACGGCCCAGAACCGGAAGTGGTCGAAGACATCCGGGAACACCAGCCGCAACCCGAGCGATACGCCGGCGAGTACGGAACTGAGGGCGATGCCCGCGAGGACCAGCCGCAGTGGCGAGGTCCGCCCCACGAAGTGGACGGCGAGCGCGGCGAGCAGCGCTCCGAGGAGAGCCAACGCCAACTGCGCCGGCTGGGACCGCGCGATCCCGAAGACGGTGCCCAGGGTGATGGCGAAGCCCGCGCCCGCGGTCACACCGAGGATGCCGGGTTCGGCGAGGGGGTTGCGGGTCAGCGTCTGCATCAGGGCGCCCGCGACGGCGAGGGCGGCTCCGGCGCCGATGCCGAGGACCGTCCTGGGCACCCGGATGTCGCGGATGATCAGTTGGTGGTCGGCGCCGGTGTAGTCGGTGAAGGACCGCCAGATGTCGGCGGGGGCGACCGTCTGTGCGCCGATGCCGACGCTCGCACCGGCGACGAGCAGCAGCAGGGCGACACCGGCGAGGAGGAACACGGCCTTGGCCGGCCCCTCCCCCGGTGCGCGGTCGGGCCCGGACGCCGGAGACTGCTCCGCTCCCCTGGCGGGGTGTGGAGCAGTCTTCGCGGCGACGGTCGGCGGATCAGTCCTCAAGGCCGGCGACTCCGCGCTTCCAGTACCCCGTGAACAGGGCGTCCAGCCGGCCCTTGGCCCAGGCGCGCAGGGGTTTGATGTCCTCCGCCTCGCCGGCTGCGAACAGGAAGATCCGCGGAGCGGACGAGGTGGCCGAGGTGGGGAGGGTCAGTGCGGTGACGGTCGCCGCGAGGTGCGACCGGTCGTCCTCGCGCACCAGGCGGGTAATGCGCACCCCGTCGCGGTGGGCGAGCGGATAGGCGTGCTCCTCGGAGTGGCCGGTCTCGATCACGAGGTCCGCCGAGACGTCCTGCGACGACTCCTCCAACCAGCGGGCGGCGGCAGGGAGGGCGGTGGCGTCGACGGCGAACACGTAGTGGTCGTACGCGTGCGGGAACGCCTTGGCTCCGGGTGGGCCGGCGATCGCTATCTGATCGCCCGGCCGGGCCGCGCGTGCCCACTCGGAGGCGATGCCGCCGGTGTGGACCACGAAGTCGAGGTCCAGTTCGCGGGTGTCGGCGTCGAAGCGCCGGACGGTGTACTTACGGGTGGTGGGCAGGGGGCGGGGCCAGTCGAGGGCGAGTTCCGCGTTGGCGGTGGGCAGCCGGAGCGCGCCGTCCGCATCGGGGAAGACGAGCTTGACGTGGTCGTCGGCCTGGTGGGTGTGGAAGCCGTCGAGCGCGGGCCCACCGAGGGTCAGCCGCAGCATGTGCGGGTTCAACTGCTCTGTGCGGAGGACCTCGACGGTGCGGATGCCGATCGGGTACCCGATGCGGGCGATACCGCGGCCTTCCCGGTGGTGGGCTGCGACCCGGCCGCCCGGGTCCTGGCGGCCCTGCGGCTCATGGCGGTGGTGCTGTGGGGGCGTGCTCATGGCTTGAGCAGCGGCGCGAGCGCCTCGTCGACGGCGTCCAGGGTCTTCAGGGCGGAGGTGTAGGTGGCCGCTTCGGTGTACTTGAGCGGGAAGACCTTGCCGGCCTTGACCGCGGGCAGGTTCTTCCACAGCTTGGAGTCGAGCACGTACTGCACCGCCTCGCTCACCGATCCGTCGTCCTCCACGGAGTAGGTGATGGCATCGGCGCTGCCGAGGCTCTGGGGCAGCTTCTCGATGGAGGGGAACTCGGCGACATCGAGTGCGCCGCCACCCTTCTTGGCCACTTCACCGGGGTACTTGACCCCGATGTCCTGGGCGATGTTGGTGCCCCAGGACGAGCCGAACTCCCGCTGGAAGGTGCCCTTCGCGATGTCTCCGTAGCCGCCGACGTGACCGAACTCCAGGCCGCCCAGTGCATCGGCGTACTTGGCGGTCAGCTCGGAGGACTTCTTCTTGTAGGTCTCGCGGCCCTTCTCGAAGTCGTCGAGACGACCGGCGGCATCGGACTGCCGCTCGGACAGTTCACGCCAGGCGGACGGCCGGGTAGGACCGATCGCGACCACGGGGGCGATGGTCTCAAGCCGCTTGATGTCGATGTCGGCGAGCACCGGCTTGGGCACTCCGATGACGATGAGGTCCGGCTTGACGGAGGCGATGGCCTCGTAGTTCGTCTCCGCGGCCATGGCGCCCGCGACCTTCTTCAGCTTGTTGTAGGTGGCGAGGTCGTCCTTCTCCATCATCGCCAGCCCCCGGTCCCAGGTGGATATGCCCACCAGCGGCGCTTCCGCCTCGATCAGCACCGGCACCGCATAGCCTGTGGCGACGACCCGCTCCGGCTTGACGGGGATCTTGATCTTGCCGTTGTCCGCCGCGTAGACCCGGGTCTTGTCCGCCGTGGACGAGGCGTCGGAGTCGGACGAGCCGCAACCGGCCAACAGGGCGGTCGTGAGCGCCAGAGCTCCGGTGAGACGGAGTGAGGGACGAGAGGACATGAGCGCGTTCCTTCGGGGTGCACAGCCAGTACGCCACCCCGGAACCTGCGGGCGACTTGCTTAGGCTAGCCTTACCTGATTTCGTTTCGATGTCGATGACAGGACAGTTCATGTCGGCCACAGGACACATCAGAACGGCTCCGGCCCGCTGTGAGGAGTACGGATACGGGCTCGGGCGCCCCTCCGGCATCCTCGTGTTCCGCTATCTCTCAGCGGGAGCACTGGAGTTCGGCGCCAACCGACAGGACTTCCTCCATCAGCTCTACTGGTCACCCGACGGAATGCTGTCCACGGTCTACGGGAGGCACAGCCGCTTCGTCGGCCCGCAGGAAGGGTTCTGGTCGGAACGGGCCGTGAACCACGAGGTGCGCGCGTCGGACCGGCAGACCGTCTACCGGATCTGTCTGCGCCAGACGCCCGACGCACTGGCGGACCTGCGCACGGGCCCGGTCGAGATCGACCGCGAGGTGGCGCGGCTCATCGAGACGATGGGCAGCCCGGGGTGCGACGAGGACACAGCGCTGGATGCCCGGGAGCATCTGATGACGGCCCTGCGCCCCTCGTCCTTCGAGGTCACCGCGAGCGCCACCCGACCCGGCCGGCCAGCGGCGACCCCTAAGGACTCCCGCCCCACCGGCCCTACTGGGCACGGTCATGCCCTGGCCGTCGCCCGGGCGCTCTCGCACGACCCCAGCGACGACACCCCGCTCGACGAGTGGGCGGCACGGCTCCACATCAGCGCCAAGACCCTCCAGCGCGACTTCCTGCGCGAGTTCCAGATGCCCTACACCCACTGGCGCACCCGGCTGCGACTGCGGACGGCCCGGGTCCTGCTGGGGGTCGAAGGAGTCACCACTGTCGCCCACCGCGTCGGGTACGCCAGCCCGTCGGCCTTCGTGGCGGCGTTCGCGAAGGAGTACGGAGTGACCCCAGGCCGCTATGTCCGCGAGCTGCGCCGGAACGACACCGGCTGAGGACTCACCCCTCTGCGCGCCGGTAGGCGCACTTGAGTGAGCAGCGAGAAGGAGCACAACCCATACGTACCGGTCGCGGCGGACGAAAATCATCGCGTGCTGGCCGTCCGGCCGGCAACACCGCCCGCGGCTGGCCGGCCAGGCCCGCGGTCCGTACGGAACCCTCGACCGTGCAGGCTGTCGACAGCAGAGGAACACCCGAACGGCGTAGATGAAGGTGCGCCGGCCACCGGTCCCTCCTTGACTGAAGCCAACGACTCCCGGAACGGAGTGGCCCGGGCTCATCGGCGGAGCTGCCCCGCACCGGGGTCCGATGCGCCCCGCAGTGCCGACCCCACGAGCGCAACGGGGCCGGGACCGGGGTACCGCCCCTGCGGACGCACCGGGCGTTGCCCCGGCAGCACATCGCGGTCCCAAGTGAACGGAGCCGACCGTGGACGACTATCCGCTTCTCAACCTGTTCTGGACCATGCTCTGGTTCTTCCTCTGGATCATGTGGCTGTTCCTGCTGTTCAAGGTCGTCGGCGACATCTTCCGCGACCACGAGCTGCACGGTTGGGGCAAGGCCGGCTGGGTCGTCCTGGTCATCGTGCTGCCCTATGTGGGCGTCCTGATCTACTTGATCGTCCGGGGCAAGTCCATGGGCAAGCGCGACCTCCAGGCAGTCCAGGACCGGGACGCCGCCTTCAAGGCGTACGTCCGCGATGCAGCCGGCTCCGGTGGTGGCGGAGGCAACGGGGTGAATGACCTCGCCCGACTGGCGGAGCTGAAGGAGCGGGGCGTCATCAGCGACGATGACTTCCAGAAGGCGAAGGAGAAGCTGCTCGCCTGAACCCGCCCCGGCTGACGATCTTTTCGTCCGCCGCAGCGCCGGACTCCTTGACGCCGGACTTCTCGACAACCGCTGGCCCGGATCGTCCGCTCCCCTCCTGGTGAGGCGGGCGGGGATCCGGGCCGACGGTCGTCGATGTGCCAGGCCGTGTTAGCGGACCGGGTACTCGTCGTGGAGTTGCTGCGCCGGGTACGGGTGGGCCTGCTCGGCTGGCTGGGTTTCCTGGCGTTCCGAGGCATGGCGCCCCGCGGTGCGGTCAGGTCGCCGCGGCCACCACAGTCCACGGCCCAGCAGTACGGCCACCGCCGGGACCAGGACGATCGACAGCACGAACGAGGACAACACGATGCCCAGGGCGGTGGCGAAGCCGACCTCCTGGGTCGCCGGGTTGGCGACCAGGCTGGCGAAGGAACCCGCGAGCACCAGGCCCGCGGTGGCGATGGCGGGTGCGGTGTGACGCACGGCCTCGGCCACGGCGTGCCGCACGGAGACCGGCTTGTCCATCTCTTCCCTGATCCGGTCGCTGATGAGGATGTTGTAGTCGGTGCCGAGTGCGACGACGAAGAGGAACAGCACCAACGGCAGTGTGAACGAGATGCCCGGTCGGTCCAGCAGGTGTTGGAAGGCCAAGGTGCCCGCACCGAGGGTGGCCGCGAATCCCAGTCCCACCGCGATCATGAGCACCAGCGGGGCCAGCACCGAACGCAGCAGCAGGAGCAGGATCAGGGCGATCAGAGCGGCTGCGATCGGAAAGACCAGCCGTAGGTCCTTCTCCACGGCGGTCGCGATGTCGGCGAAGACGGCCGCTGTGCCCGTGATGTGCGCTTCGGTGTTCTCGGGGGTGTTCTTCTCGATGGCGGATCGTACGGGGCCGGACACCAGGTCACGGGCCTGTTGGGTGTCGGACTTGACGGCCAGGATCACATCGATGCGGGCGGCCGTGCGATCGGGGTTGAGGGTGGGCGAAGCCACCTGCCCCACTCCTTCGACCTTGGCGAGCGAGTTGGTCAGACCGGACAGTGCGTCCGGCCGCAGGGTGCCGCTCTCGCTGCGGACGTAGACGGTGTGCGGATCGGTGGCGCCCGCGGGCAGGCTGCGGGAGATCTCCGCGGCGACCTTGACCGCGTCCGTCTCGGGCAGACCGGCCGGGTCGTAGCTCATCTTCACACCGACCACACCGGCCGACAGCACCCCCAGCAACGCCAGGGTGCCGAGGAGGTAGCGCACGGGCCGTCGGGTGATCTCCAGCCCGAGGCGGGCACTGACGCCGCCCTGGCGTTCCTTCTTCCACGCCTTCGAGGGCCAGAACATGGCACGTCCGCTGACCGCCAGGAGTGCGGGCATCAGGGTGAGGCTCGCCAGCAGCATCACGAGCACGGAGATGGCGATCGCCGGGCCGAGGACCCGGAACTGCCCGAAGCTCGCGACACCCAGTGTGGCGAACGCCGCGACGATCGTGAGCCCCGCGGACAGGATGGCGTTGCCCACCCGTCCCGCCGTCTCGGTCGCCGCCGTCACCGCGTCCTGCTCCGGGTGGGTGCGCAACTGCTCACGGAACCGGAAGAGCAGGAAGAGGAAGTAGTCGATGCCGATGCCCAGCAGCACAACGGTGATGAGGGACGGTGTGGACGCATCGAGCTTGATGTCGAAGAGCTCCGCCGATCCGGCCACCGCTCCGGCGGCGACGCCACCGATCAACGACACCGCGATCAACGGGAGCAGCGCGGCGAGCACACTGCGGAACACCAGTACGTTCAGCAGGACGATCAGGCCCACCGTCAGAACGCCGATGATCTTCTCGCGGAATTCGCCGGCTTCCACGGTGTCCGTGGTGCTGGCGATGCCGCCCGTGAATCCGACGCGCATTCCCTTGTCGCCGAATTCCTCCTCGGCGGTGTCACGGAATTCCCGATAGATCTCCCGGAGCCCGGGGTCGTTCATGTTTCCGGTGACGGAGACCGAGAGCAGTTGGAAGGAGCCGTCAGGGGCCATGGGGCCCACGGACACCCGCGGAGTCTGGGAGTGGTCCTTCATCAGCGGCATCTCGGGCTTGGGCCCGACGACTCGACGATCGCCCAGTTCAGCGGTGGTTTCGCCGATCTCCTTGCGGTCCTGGACGGTCAGTTTCTTCCCGTCGGTCCTGGCGACGAGAACGGTCGCCGCATTGCCGTCGGGTTTCGCGTCGAACTCGTCCTCGGCTATTTTCAGAGCCGCAGCCGAATCGTAGCCCTTGGGCAGGAAGTCACCCGCCTGCGAATCGGTGGCGCTGAACATCATGGATTGCCCTACGACGGTCAGCGCCGCGCCCAGGAGGGTCCAGATGATGATCGTCACCCACCGACGACGCGTCGCGAACGATGTCAGACTGCGAATCATTTTTCTTCTCTCGGCAATTGGCTGCACGGACCCTTCGGACTCTCCACAGCCCATCAGGGAAGGCATCGCGGGGGCATCGGCCGGGGGAAGGGGCCGCGGTCCGGACCGGGGTCCGGGGTGCGCGGGACCCAGGACCAGGGTCCTGGGTGGGTGTCGTCCCAGGTGAGGATGGCGACGACGGTGGGATGTGATGCGATGGACCGCACGATTCCGGGGGACCGTCACCCGACGGGGGCCCGCCCCACAACACCCTCGGTCTCCCTCGGCGGCCGTGCCGACCTGCTCGGAAGTGTGTGAGGGACGATGCACTCCCGAGCAGGTCGGACCGCCACCGCCGTTCCCGTATCCCCGTTCCACCTGTGTGAAGGAGGCGCCCCGATGGGCCCCGACCCCCGTACCGCGGTCCCCGTCCGGGCCCGCGGTGTTCGGCTGGACCCTCGGTGGTGGTGGCAACTCGCGGGCGAACGCGGATTGATGTCCCCGGCGCTCTCCTGGCTCCGCGGGGACGTCCTGGTCCTGGTGGTCGCCGCACTGGAGATCCTCGACTACACGGGGACGAGCCTGGCCAACGGGAAACAGATCACGCCCGTAGGTGTGATCCTGCTCGTCCTGTCCGCACTGCCCCTCTTGATCCGGCGCGAACATCCCCTGGCCGCGCTCGTGGGAATCCTGACCCTCCAGACCGTTGCGAGCCTGGCGACCCCCATGGCCCACGGCAATGGCGTCCCCACCCTGCTCGCCATGTACGCGATCACCAGGCTCTGCCCTCCACGCACGGTGGCACTCGCCTTCGTGGTGATCCAACTGGTCCAGGTCTTCCGCGGTCTCTGGAACGGCATGCGCCCGCAGGATCTGGCGGGAGAGTGCCTCGGACTGTTCTTCGTGGTCATCCTGGGGTGGTGGGTCCGCAAGTGGCGCCGTCAGTTGGACCTCAACCGGGAACTCCTGGCCGAGCGCGCGGTGGCACAGGAGCGACGGCGTATCGCCCGGGAACTCCACGATGTGGTGGCCCACCACATCACCACCATGTATCTGATGTCCGGAGGGGCGAGGACCCATCTGGAACAGGACCCGGAGACCTCCAGGGAGGCACTCGTCACCCTGGAGGCGTCCGCCCGTACGGCGCTGCGCGAGATGCGACAGATGCTCGGTGTGCTGCGGGGCGACGACACCTTTGAGGAAGCGCCCTCGCAGCCGCAGCCGGGCGTCGCCGACCTCGACGCCCTGATCGCCGAGTCCCGGGCCAGCGGTCTGTCCGCGCGGCTCGTCGTCACCGGTGAGCCGCAGCCACTGCCGACGACCGTGGGTCTCACCCTCTACCGGATAGCCCAGGAAGCACTGACCAACGTCCGCAAGCACGCGGGCCCCGCCAGCGCCGATGTCCACCTCGGCTATCTGCCCGACCGGATCACCCTGGAGATCACCGACGACGGTGCCGGAGGCCAGCGCCCCCAGGGCGTGACGGGCGGCGGATACGGTCTGCTGGGAATGCGCGAGAGAGTCGCCGTGCACGGGGGCTCACTGGACGTCGGCAGGCGTGACCAGGGCGGCTTCAGGGTCACGGCGACAGTGCCGCTGACCGACCACAACGACGATCGAGGAGTGAGGGTCCGATGACACTGTCCGCCCCCGCCGACGGCACCCCGGCCCTCACCGGCACCACCTCCCCGCAGGTGGACCGCCCCGGCCCGGACCCGTCCTCCGTACCGACCGCTCCGGACCGTTCCGGGATGATCACCGTGCTCATAGCCGATGACCAGCCCCTGGTCCGTCGCGGCCTGGCCCTGATCCTGCGCAACGCACCCGGCATCGAGGTCGTCGGTGAGGTCGCCGACGGCGAACAGGCCATCGCCGCGGCCCATGAACTGCGCCCCCGGGTGATCCTCATGGACATCCGGATGCCCGTGCTCGACGGGGTGCGCGCCACGGAACGGCTGACCGTCGAACTGCCCGAGTGCCGGGTGCTGGCCCTGAGCACCTTCGACATCGACGAGTACGTCATCCGCGCCCTGCGAGCGGGTGCATCGGGTTTCCTGCCCAAGGACGTGTCCCCGGAGGAGTTGGCCTCGGCGCTGCACACCGTCGACATGGGCGAGGCGGTCGTGGCCCCCCGGATGCTGACCCGGCTGATCGCCACCTTCATCACCGAGCAGACCGTCTCCAAGGACCTCTCCGAACTCACCCCGCGGGAGGTGGAGGTGCTGCGGTTGATCGCCTCGGGGCTCGACAACGGCGAGATCTCCCGGAGCATGCAGATCGGGGTCCAGACCGTGAAGAACCACATCACCAGCGTCTTCGCCAAGCTGAACGTCCGCGACCGGGCGCAGGCGGTCATCGCGGCCTATGAATCCGGTCTGGTCCAGGCCCGTGGTGCGGGCTCCGACGGAACGTAGGGCCAGACAGTTCGGCGGCCCGGAGCCGCACCCCGCCGGCCCCGCCCGGCGGCGACCCCGGGCACAGGCGTGGCGCGGGAATCCCGCCACGGGCGCAGCGCACGGCTCCCGCGCTCGACGGGCGGTTCAGACGAGGGTGAGCGCCGCAGCTCCCATGTAGACGAGTTGGAAGACCGTACGCGGTCCGATCGGATCGCCCTGGGCCACCTTTCGGCGGGCGGCGGAGACATTGGCCGGGTACATCGCCGCCATCAGCAGGATCAGGCCGATCGCCGCCCAGGTGGAGGTGGCGGGGATCAGCAGGCCGACCGCCCCGGCGATCTCCAGTGCGCCGGTGATGTTCACCAGCAGCTCCGGTCGCGGCAACACCGGCGGAACCATCTCGACGATCTGCGGACGCAGCTTGGGGTGGAAGTGGGCGAACGCCGCGAGCAGGAACATCAGCGCCACGCCGACCTTGAGGGCGTTCTGCCAGTTGTCGAGCGCGTCCACTCCGGCCCAGCCGATGACCCGGGCCACGACGAGCCCCACGACGAGGGCGATGAACGGCTCCACGGTTGCCTCCGATGTGCGTTGGCCGTCGCCGTGCGGCCCTGATGCCGGATACGACCCGATCCAGTGCACCACCGTCCGGCACGGCCGGCACCCGCACGGCCGCGCACGGCCGCCGGACGGGCGAGAGCTCCCCCGTCCGGCCGAGCCCCGACCCCTGCCCCCGGCCCTCGGCCCCCGCCTCCCGACGAAGACCGTGCGCCGAAGCCGCTGGCGAACGGGGACGCCTCGTTCGGGGGTCCAGGGTTCCGGAGCAGCAGCTTGGGAATCTTCGATAGCGTCGAGTGACGCGCCGCTGTAGGGGGGAACATGCTGGCTGCCGCACGGGCTGTCGTCGTTGTCGCGAGTACGGTCGTTTTCGCAGGGCTGGTCGTTGCGGCCTCGATCACCGGGTTGTCCGCCTTCTTGGTCCTCACCCCGGTCGCCGGGGCGTTCTGGCTGCTCGTACTGATCGACAGCGGCTATCGCATCGGACGCGAATGGGCACATCGACGGCGCAGGAGAGCCAGCCGGGCGCAGCGGGACGCCTGGACGCCTGGAGCGGACGTCCGTCCGCCGATCGACTATGCGGGGGTGCTGCGACGGCCGTCCGGAAATGATCCGGTGGATCACCAGGGCGACTTCCGGGCCGTGGGCATCCGCCTTGCGGTGCTGCCGGCGCTCGCCGTGCTGTTCCTGACCGTGCAGACCGTGTTCCTCAACAACGGCGAGTCCTTGGCGATCGGTTTCATCCTGGCCGAGTGCCTGCTGTTGGTCGCCATGATCTGGACCATCTGGACGGGGCAGGAGCCTTCCAGGCCCTGGGTGGTCAGTCGGATGCGGGGCGAGGTGTTCCGCCGGGAGATGTTTCTGCTCCTCGCCGGGGTCGGGCCCTATCTCGGGCTGTCCTCCGAAGACGCGGAGCGGGTGCGCGACGCCCGGCTGAACGTCCTCTCCAACGCCGAACAGGCCCAACTCGACGAACTGAACCGTTTCGCCGATCGGACGACGCTCGGCGACGAGCACCACTGGCAGGACGAGGTGTGGCGCCGCAATTCCCCCCAGCAGGGTCCCGCGCCCGACGTCGTCGACCGGATGCGGACCTATCTGGACTACCGCATAAGGCGTCAGGCCCTGTTCATGGAGTTGTCCGTCGAGAAGTGCGAGCGGACCGAGAGGTCCCTCGGCCGGGTGGCCAAGGCGATGGTGCTCGCCGGCATCGCCGTCGCCCTGTGCTACGCCGCCCTGCTGCTGGCCGGCCCGGACGGTCACACCCCGTCGACGACGGCGGCGATCGTCGCCCTGCTGGCCGCGGGCCTCCCGCCCCTGTGCAACGCCGTGTTGGCGATCCAGAACCTGTTCGCCGCCCAGCGGCTGGCCGCCTCCTACCGGGAGACCCGTCAGGAACTGCTGGGGCACGAGAACACCCTGCGCACCCTGCTGTCCAAGCCCGCCACCCCTGATGCGGTGGTCCTGTTCAGGGCGCTGGCGGTCCGGGTGGAGCTGACCCTTGCGGAGGAACTGCGGCGGTGGCGCATCATCGTCGTGAAACCGGAGTTCGACGCCGGTTTGTGAGACTCCCTGCCGAATCGGCTGACAATGGATCACAATCGACGACGTGAGGGACGTCTTCATCAGCCATAGTGCGCGCGGCGACGAGTTCGCGATGACGGTGTTGGAGACCATCAAGGACGGCCTCGCCGCCAAGGGCTTCCAACCCCTCGTGGACCAGGAGGACATCCCGCCGGGCCAGGAGTGGCGTCCGGAGATCGTCGACTGGCTCGCCCGCTGTCACGCCGCCGTGGTCCTCATCAACGAGAAGGCGCTGAAGTCCTTCTGGGTGCGCCGCGAGGTCAACATCCTGATGTGGCGCAGGGCTCTGGGCGCCCGGCTGACCGTGGTGCCCGTGCTCCTGGGAGATCTGTCCACCGGCTCGGTCAAGGACGCCGGTATGGAGGAGTTGCGACCGGTCCAGTTCGCGCGCACCGCACGCGGCGCACCGCAGGACGCCGGGAGCATCGCCGAACTGGTCCTCAAGCAGTTCGCCGAACTGCCCGCGCAGGCGTCTGAGAACGACCCGATGGCAGCCTGGCTCAACACGCTCTCGGAGTACCTCGGCGAGGCCCAGCACACGGGCCGTCTGGTGAAGGCCGCGACCGCGCTGAAGCTGAAGGAGAAGCATCTGCCCCAGCTCAACGGGGGCTGTCTCTTCCTGGCGCACCAGTTCCTGGTCGCACCCGTGGACCGCATGTCGCACGCGGTCCACGAAGTGGCGCCTTCGCTGTCGACCGACACGCTCCGACGGCTGATCGCCTCCCTGGAGACCACCTGGGTCAGCGAAGAGGCCGCACGAGGGGTGCTGCCGGCATCGGCGACCCAGCCGCGGGACATGACCGTATTCCTCAACGCCCGCCAGCCGGACACCGCCAAGCACTACATACGCCGGGCGACCTGCAATGCCACCCGCGGCTACGAGATGGTGTCGGTGGGCGGCCCCATGCCCGCGGGGGAGGACGTGGTCGCGGCCAGGTTCCGCGACTGGGAGGACGCCGTGTGGAAACAGTTCTTCGACGCGGACGACGAGGAGGACCGCATCCTCCCGTCCAATCTGCGCGAGGACGTCCGCTACCTCATCATCCGGGAGCCCGACCCGCCCACGACCGACCTCGCCGAGGCGGTCAAACTGCTGCACGGAAAGTTCTCCTGGCTGGTCGTGGTGGTGGCCACGGGCACCGCTCTGCCCGATGCGCACGTCCAGGCCGCCTTCAAGAATCCGATCGTGCTGAAGCCCCTGCTCGAAGGCCAGGACGAAAACGAAGCGAAGCAGCTCACCCGACGGCTGTGGAAGCTGCCGGACCGGCTCCACGGCAGGTACTAGATGGACGCCGCCACCGATCCCCCCGAGCCGGCCCACCGACACATCCGAGGAGCACTCGTGACCGCCCCGCCCACTCCCCACGGTCCCGATCCCCGGGACGGTCAGCTCTACGACATGCCTGCCGAACTCGATCTGGCCATCAAGGTCGCGCTGGCCACCGATCGACCGCTGCTGCTGAGCGGTGAGCCCGGATCGGGCAAGTCGTCCCTCGCCCCCTTCTACGCCCGCACCGAGGGCATGCGGTACTACGAGCACGTGGTGACCTCCCGGACCCGGGCCACCGATCTGCTGTGGACCTTCGACAGCGTGCGACGGCTCGCGGACGCCCAGGCGCACCGCTCCCACCTCCAGGACGCCGAGTACGTACGGCCCGGTGTGCTGTGGTGGTCGCTGGCGCCCGAGTCCGCCCGCACCCGCGGTGGGCTGTTCAGGGCGCCGGCGGCCCACGACCCCATGGATCGTTTCGCCCACGAGCGCCAGGCCAAGGACGCCGTCGTCCTCATCGACGAGATCGACAAGGCCGACCCGGACGTGCCCAACAGCCTCCTCGTACCGCTCGGTTCGCAGGAGTTCACCGTTGCCGAGACCGAAACCACCGTCTGTCGGGAGCCGTCCGTCGGCGCACATCTGGTCGTGATCACCACCAACGACGAACGGGAACTGCCTCAGGCGTTCCTCCGGCGGTGCGTCACCTTCACCCTGCCTGCGCCGACCGGCGCGAGCCTGCTGCGGATCGCCGAAATGCATCTGCGCCACGAGGGCCAGGAGTGGGACACAGCGACCCGGCGACTGGCCGAGGCGCTGGCCATCGAGTTGATGAGCGCACGGGAGGGCCGTGACGCCCGGCGCGATCGGCTGCCCAGCACTGCCGAGTACCTGGATGCATTGCGTGCCTGCCGGGCCCTCGACATCCGGCCCGGTGGCCCGAAGTGGGAACTGATCCGCACCCTCACCCTGACCAAATCACCCCAGAAGCAGGGGTGAGCAGAGTGCGCCCGCAGATCTGGATCGGGGACGCGGTCCGAGCGCTCGAAACGGCGCAGACCGAGGAGGAACAGGTCCAGGTGCTGCGGGTGTTGGGTTTCACCACCACTGCCGTCACACCCCTCGACGACGAACCCCTCCCCGCTCCCCCGCTCCAGCCCGCTCACCCGTCCGACGACCACAACGAACGGGCGCCACGACACCGCGAAGACGAGCCTGCGGAACCCGACACCGTTGAGGAGCCCGAGCCGAGCAGGGCCCTGGCGGAACTCCCGCTGCTCCAGCCCCGCCGCATCGAGACCACGAGCCCCGCACCCGATCCGGTCGAACGCCTCGCGCTCCCCACGACCGAACGCACCGTACGCCCGCACATCCCCCTGCTGGTCCCCCGCTGGACCAGCAGCCTCATCCGGGCGGCCCTGGCCCAGCAGGTGGACGACGGGCCGATCGACATCGACGCACTGATCGAGACGCTCGCCCGCTGCCGCCCCGTCGTCCAACTGCCCCGCAGGCAGGTGCGCACCCTGCGCTACGGCGTCCAGGTGCTGGTCGACCGCGGCAGCACCATGCAGCCCTTCCGACGCGACCAGGACCATCTGGTCCGCCAGATCCGCTCGGTCGTCGGCCGCGAACTCGTCGACGTCGGGTACTTCTCCGACGCCCCGCAACGCGGCACGGGCTCCGGCGCCCGCTGGACCCGCACCGACTACACCCCGCCGACGGGCGGCCAGCGCATCCTGCTGCTCTCCGACCTCGGTCTCGGCGCACAGCCCTACGCCCATGGGCGGAGCACCCCCGAGGAGTGGCAGGAGTTCATCGCGCTCGTCACCCGTGCCGGCTGCCAGCCCGTCGCCCTCGTCCCCTATCCGCCCGCGCGCTGGCCGGCCTGGATGAATGCGCTGCTGCCGCTCGTGAGTTGGGACCGGACCACCACCACCGGCCAGATCAGCGCGAGGATGCCGTGATCGAGTTCCCCGACGGCCTACCGCCCGCGCCCCCGCCCGGGGCTCTGGAGCTGGCGACCACGCTCAGCATCGCCACCCGCATCGAGCCCGAACTGATCCGTGCCGTACGGCTGGGTCTCCATCCGCACCTCGATGTCGGGGCCGAGGCCGATCTGTGGTTCTGCGAGTGGGTGGGCGCCCGGACTCACGACGCCATCGCCCTGCTGCCCGAGTGCCTGCCCTATCTACGGGGGCGACTCACCCGGCGGCTGGCAGCCGAGCCGGGGATGGCGGAGGTCTTCACCCTTCTCTCCGACCACCACCAGGACCTCTCACCCGCGCTCTTCCTGGAGGAGCAGATCACCTGGGCGAGCCTGACCGGTGACACCGACAAGGCCGAACAGCACCTCGGCCGGGCTCTGCACGCCCTCGTCCGGGAACAGCGCAGCGGGGTCGCCGGCTGGTTCGCCGGCGCCTGGCAGCGACTGCCCGAAGCGGCCCGGACGAGCGCCACCGCCTGGAGCCTGGCCAATGCGACCCGCGCCCACGCCCCTTCCCTCCCGCTGGGACCGGCACCGGACCTGACCCTCGCGGACGTGGCGACGATCGCCCCGGCCGTCGGCCGGGTCCGGCTCGGACTGCGCAGGGAGGGCAGGAACCTCCTCATCGGCGAGGTCCAGGGTCCGGACGCGGTGGCGATCCTGGTACCCGACACCCACCCCCGGATGGTGGAGGTCCTCACGAGCCGGGCCCAACCCCCGGTACGGATCGAGGCCGGCGCGGTGGTCCGCGTTCCCGTGGGGCCGGGTGCGGTCAACCTCCGTACGGGAGGGGGTGAGCTCTATCGCCTCGACCCGCCCGGCCAAATCGGGCAGGTGGACGAGGCATCGGAGTGGGAGGTGCTGCACGAGCTGATGCGTACCGGTGCACCGCTCGATGTGGTGACACCGCGCCTGATGAGGGAACTCGACCGTCTCATCACCCGCTTCCACCAGGCGAACGAGGACAAACTCCTCAAGGAGGCCGCACGGCTGGCCCGCTACGCGCTCGACACGAACTACGCACCACGCCAGCAGTCCACCCTCAGAGTGCTGATCGCGGAGACGTTCTACCTCGACGGCCTGCACTTCGGCGTACGGGACTCCCTGGACAAGGCCGTTGGGATCGCCGGCGAACTCAACGAGACGCGCCCCACATCCAGACGCGTCCCCATCGTCCTCGGAGCGGCCCTGCGCGAACGGTACTTCCACTCGCGACGCTTCGACGACCTCATGAGATCGGTGGAAGTGCTCAATGTGGCAGTGGAAGCCGGGCTCGTACAGGAAGAGGGCAACACGGAGGCGGTCTGCGAACTCCTGCGCACGCTGATCGCCCAACACGAGGCAGATCCACGGTCCCTCAACCTCCATCGGGCCCGAGCTCTGGCATCCGCCGCAGCGCAGCAGATCGGCACGCCGTCGACGCTGATCGAACTGGCCCTGGCCCAGTTCCATCTGATGGTCTTCGGGGCCACTCAGGAGATCAACGAGTTCGACAGGGCCCATGCGCTCATCACGGAGTTCTGTGCCGCACCCGGATGGCCGGCGTCCGTCCAGGCGGAGGGACTCGCCACCCGAGCTGCCGTGTCCCTGGCGCTGCTCCGTATGACCGCGGGCCGCGGCGACCTCGAATCGGCCTTGAGCGACCTGCGAGCAGCGATCTCCCTCACACCTGCGTCCCGGGCCCGCCGTGGGACGCTCCGAATCGAACTCGGCAACGCCCTGCGCATCCGCTTCCACCTGCTGGGAGAGCACCGCGACCTCACCCGTGCCATCAAGGAACTCCAGGCCGTGGTGAAACGCCGCCACCGGCCCTCGCTGCTGCCTGCGCTGAGCGCCCTGACCCGATGCCAACTCGACGACGTCGCGGTGACCGGTGACCTGGCGACGGTCGAGCGGGCCATCGCCAACGCCCGGGAGGCCGTGGCGCTGGCGGAGGAGACGTACCCGGCTCCGCCGCGGTGGAGCCGGGCGGACGGACTACTCAGGGAATCGCTCCTCGCCCACCATCGACTGGTGGGCGACCCTGCCGTACTCGATGAGGCGGTCGCAATCCTCGCAGAAGCCGAGCGCCGGTCCACTCATGACAGCCAGGGGAGCCGCTCCGACACGGTCTGGCTGGCCTCCGCGCTGCTCCAACGGGAGATCCTCAGCCCACGCGGCAAGGATGGCCGACAAGCCTCGCGCTTCCTCGACTCCATGATGACGTTGCACACCGACCAGGACCTGACCAGATGGCAAGCGGTGCTCCTCAGGGCCATCACGGTCCAGCGGGATCCCCGCGCATCGACGGATGAACTCAGCGACGCGCTGCGCGACGCCGCCCATCTGTCCAGGGAGTCGAGCGCGCCACCGCTGCTACGGCTGAGAGCCGATCTGCTGCGAACCACACTGGCCGTACGACTCAGAGATTCCGACGCCGTCCTGCGCGGCTACGACGACGCGACCCACGCCATGGCGACCGCCGTACTCCTCCCGGGAAGGGAGCGCGCCGACCTCATCACCATGTGGGCCCGGCTAGGGCAGGAGGCAGCCGCCTACGCGATCGAGGCGGGCGCACCCAAGCGCGCACTGGCGTACCTGGAGCAACAGAGCGCGCTGTTGCAGCTGTGGAATCGCGGTGCCGACTTCGTGACCCAGGTGCTGAGGCGAGCGGGACCCAGTCTGGTGACGGAGCTGGAATGGCTCTGGAACCTGCTCCACCTCGATCTCCGTCTCGGCGAGGAGACGAGGGCGGTGTCCTCTCCCGATCTGGCGAACCGACTGAACGGCCTGGTCGACTCCATCCGGCATGCTCCGGGCTTGGAGAGCCTCTTCCCAACCCTCGACGTCCAGCAGTTGATCGACGCGGCGGAGGAAGGGCCGATCGTCGTTCTCAATCCCGCGGACCGCCGCTGTGATGCGCTGATCCTGACCGGGCGGCGCGGACTGTCGGTCCTCCCACTGGTACGACTCGATAGCCGAAGCCTGACCGAGCAGGCCCAGCGGTACACCGCGGCTATGAGCGACCCGGCAGACCCGGCGAAAGTCCGGGCGGCGCTGGAAGTGCTGGAGTGGCTGTGGCACAACCCCGTCAGACAGATCCTCCACGAACTTCAGCTCACCCCCCGCTCCGAACGGGCAGAGAGCCCTGCTCGCTCCGCCCGCACACCGGAGGAACCCGACGGGCTGTTCGTCCCCGATGAGGACCCACCCCGTCTGTGGTGGTTCCCCACCGGCGCCTTCGCATCCCTGCCGCTCCATGCCGCCGGGCAGTACGACACCAGCCGCCCACGGACCGCGATGGACTTTGCCGTCCACTCCTACACACCCGGTATCCAGGCCCTCATCGACGGCCGTCGCCAGGAGCGGAGCAGAAGCAGCGCCGGCAGCAGAACAGGCGGCGAACGGCGGATGCTGCTGGTCGTCGGGGACACCTCGCTGGAGAACGCCTCCAGGGAAGTGGAGCGCATCCATGAACTCATCCCGGGTGCGACGCTGATGACCGGTGCCGAGGCGACGACGGAGCGCGTGGTGGCAGCCCTCTCGGACCACCAGTTCTTCCACTTCTCGGGACATGGATCACACCGTGGCGACCTGCCTTCGGGACTCCACCTCAACGAGGTGAGGCTCACCCAGCACGACCTCCCGCCGCACGATCTCGTGCTGGACGGCGCCCTGGCCTATCTGTCCGCCTGCGATACGCATCTGTCCGTCGGGGTGGCGGAGGGCGGCGCCGCCTGGTCGATAGCCAGTGCCTTCCAGGCCGCCGGCTATCGCCATGTGATCGCCAGCCTCGGTCAGATCACGGATGAGATGGCCACCGAGATCGCCGTGCACTTCTACCGCTTTCTCATCCGCCCGGACGGAATCCCCCACGCCCATCGTGCGGCCCATGCCCTGCACAACGCCCTCCGCCAGATCGACTCCACCCGTCCACAACACCTGCTCGACCGGGCCGCCCTGATCCACCTGGGGCCATGACGTTTCTGTCTGAGAGGGGCCTATGTGTCCGGCTCAAGCTCGCCGGGCACCGGTGCGGGTGTCAGGGTCGCGGCGTGTGTGGGGCATGCGTACAGGGTCATCGGTGGACCGCTCATTCGCTCAACATGGCGCACGGGCAGGGGTGCGAGGGTCCAGCGCTTGCAGACGCAGCATGTCGCGCCAACTTCTTTGGGCGTTTTGTTCGTGAGTGCATCGCGGGTCATGCCACTGCCCCCGTACGGACCTGGTGGACGCCCACGGCGACATAGGGGTAGTCATAGCCGTGTTCGGCCCAGGCCGTGGCGAAGTAGCGTTCGCGGCATTCGGGCGTGAGTGCGTTCGCTTCTTCGGCTCGGAAGATCGACCGGGCGAGTTCCGCACTGGGGCCGGTCCATGGACGCGCCCACACCGAAAGGCCGGGAACGTGCGTCGATGCGCGCCGCGGGATGACGGTCGGGGCCGTGCGGACGGGGGGTTGTCCGGTCAGGCGAGTGGGACGGACGAGGTAGAGCGCCCATGCGAGGGCGCACACGATAAAGTCGCGCATACGTCGTTCAGCTCCAATTAGCTGTTTCGGTGAGCCCCGATGCGACCGATTAGGCCCGGTCCATCGGGGCGTTTCTGTTGGTGCTTGTACGGCGGTAGACCGCTAGGTCGCTTGTGTGTTGAAGGGCCCGCCCCTGCCGGGTGCCTGCGGGAACGCTCGGCAGGGACGGAGTCTGATGGGCCGGTCAGGGCGGGGGCATGGGAGAGAGCTCCACGCCGTGGCGAGGCAGCAGGTTGATCGCGTCGAACGCACCGTCCACCGCGTGACCGGGCAGGGTTCCTGCGGCTATCCGCCGCATGGTCTCGATCTGCCATCCCTCGGGCAGCGACGCGAGCCGCAGTGCGGTTCTGGCGTAGTGCCCGTAGTGCCCTTCGTCGGGCCGGGGTGTGTCTCGATCGCAGACTCGGTCATGCACCCTGCTCAACACGTGCGACAGGACCGGCGGCCCGTCCTCCCGGTGTCGGAGCGTTTGGTGTTCCGTTTCGAGTATCCGGAACACTTCGGGACGCCAAGCGGGGGTGTATCCCTGGTACCAGTCGAGTAACTGCGCTGCCCCTTCCTTCTCCTCGTACCGCCCTTCAGCTGCCGCCCACCGTTCGTGCTTTCCCTCGCAGTGAACAGCGAAGTAGGCGCATTCTCGGGATAGTTCATCGAGCACGGTCCGCCAGTCGGCAACCGGTGAGGGCCGGTGTGTCTGGACGCTCTGACCTGTGGAGAGTGACCAGTACAGGGCCGCCCGGTCAGCCGGTTCCAGTTGGTACCAGACACCGTGGTCTTTCAGCGCCGTCCACACCAGTGGAACGACTTCGCCGGCGACTCGGGACACCTCGTCCCAACTCACATCGGGCCACTTGGCCAGGGTGTCCAGCGCGGTGCGAAGTCTGTCGAGGGTTGTGTTCTGTTTGTTGTTCGTCATGCTTCCTGCCGTGAGAGGTAGCGGCCCCGGCCGTCCGGGCACCGATGACGACCGGGGCCAGAGGATGCGGAGCACCCTCTCTTCCCTCGGTGGACGGACCGACCCACCAGCCGAGGGGGTTCAGGGGGTCCGGCCCGCCTGACTGTCGCTGTCCATGGCCCAGTCGGGCGGACCGGATTGACCGCCCCACGCGACGAACCCGCACAGGTCCATGCACTTGGGGGGGGGACGCTTTCAGAGCTGGAATGAGCGGGTCATCCCCGCGACGAGCCCTCACTACTGCGCGCATTCAACTCAGTGAGAGCGGGCCGAAGATGGTCAACCACACTGGGCAGTCGAAGATCCGCTCTCACAGCGGTCCACTCAATCCCGCCTTTGGGCGGACGGAGCGAATAGCGACCATCCCCGTCGTCCGTGTCCATGACCACCCCCAACGCTTTCTCGGCGGTGTCATACACCAGTTCACCGACGCCGAGCCGGGGCGTCCTATCTGCTTGATCCGCTAGGTTCCTGCCAGGCATGACCACTCCTCTCCGTAGTGGACTCACTACCGGGGGAATTCAGGTTGACCTAGGGTGAAGAGCGGTTCAACTAGGGGAACCGGCAACCAAACTTGGGGAACATATGGTTAACCGGAAGGAACTGAATCCGGACGCGAGTCCACAAGCAGCCCTGGGGGCCCGACTCCGCCGCGAGCGCGAACAACGGGGGTGGACACAGCGAGAGTTCGGCGCCGAGATGCAGTATTCGCCGACCCAGGTATCCCATGTCGAAACTGGGCTGAAGATTGCAACTTTGCCGTTCTGTCGCCGCGCTGACGTGGTACTTGGCCTGGCCGGAACCGAAGAGTCTTTCGAACGTGAGTGGTTAGGCATGAAGTACGGGGCACTTCTGGAAGGGTTCTCGGGGTTCATCGGGTACGAGGGCAGGGCCGTGGAGATCCGTTTGTACGAGGTAGGTGTCATCCCTGGCCTGCTTCAGACTCCCGAGTACGCGGTGGTACTAGCGAACGCGTATGTCGAGCGGGGCGCGATCACGAACGACCAGGCGAGAGAGCGCACCGAACTGATCGCGGAGCGGCAAGCGAAACTTGTCCGAACCCCCGCACCTCTGATCTTCGTGGTGCTGGACGAAGGTTGCATCCGTCGGAGCGTTGGGGGTTCCGCAGTGATGGGCGCTCAATACGACAGGCTGTTGGAGTTCGCGGAGGAACCGAACGCTTCTCTTCAAATCGCCCCGTTCGCCATGGGGGAGCGTCGCCCGTTCAACTTGCCGATAACGGTGTTGACACTGGCCGATCGTTCGCTCGTCTATTACGCAGAGTCCGCAGCTCGGGGGCATCTCGAACGTGACGGGCCTTCCGTGGTGCCTACGTTGACGGCCTACCATCAGTTGCAGAAGCACGCACTCCCCCAGACCGAGTCTGTGGCCATGATCCAACAGCTACGAAAGGGCACCCCGTGACGACCGAACCCTGCAACTGGGTCAAATCCTCATACAGCGACAACGGTGGTCAGTGCGTGGAATGGGCCCCCGACCACGTGTCCGCTACCGGCATCGTCCCCGTCCGGGACAGCAAGCGCCCCAGCGGACCCGTACTGATGATCTCCACCAACGCGTTCGCCGGCCTGGTCTCCCTCGCCCGCGCCGCCAAGCTGTAACACCACAGCACAGCGCAGAAGATGAACTGAAGCACAACACGCATCAGAGAGCCCCGTCCGGTGACCGACCGGACGGGGCTCTCGTAATTGCTTCTCAGGCGGAATCCGTAGCCGTGGTCGAACAGCCACGA
Organism: Streptomyces sp. NBC_00690; assembly: GCF_036226685.1. NCBI lineage: Bacteria > Bacillati > Actinomycetota > Actinomycetes > Kitasatosporales > Streptomycetaceae > Streptomyces > Streptomyces sp. NBC_00690. The sequence continues at coordinate 4,634,708 of NZ_CP109009.1, read as the reverse complement.
AAGGGCATCAAGCGTCGGGGCTGATGAGGGCGGCGTCGGGGTGGTAGCTGCGGAGGCGGTAGCTGTCGCCCTTGAGCGTGATCACATCGGCGTGGTGTGCCAGTCGGTCGATCATGGCGAAGGTGACGGGGTCATCTCCGAACACCTCGGCCCAGCGGCCGAACGACTTGTCGCCCGTGACCAGGACCGAGCCGCGTTCGTAACGGTGGGAGACCAACCGGAACAGCAGGTTCGTCGCCTCGGGGGTGAAGGGTACATAACCGATCTCGTCCACAACGATCAGGTCGTACTGGTCGAGTCGGGTCAACTCCTCAGTGAGGCGGCCGGTGTTCTGCGCCTCCGTGAGGCGGGCCACCCACTCGGTGGCGGTGGCGAAGCGCACGTTGTGGCCGGTACGGCAGGCCCGCATCCCCAGCGCAATGGCCAGATGGGTCTTGCCGGTGCCGGGAGGGCCGAGGAAGACGGCGTTGGCATGGGCGTCGACGAAGTCCAGGGCGGCGAGACGGGTGATGGTCTCCCAGTCGTGGGGGCGCTGACGGTCGGCGTCGAAGCCTTCCAACGACTTATGCGCGGGGAAGCCGGCGGCAACGATCCTGGCATCGGCGCCCGCGGCCTCCCGGGTTTCGATGGTGGTGGACTCGGTGGCCTGGGCAGGCTGCGGCTGTTCGATCTTCTTGACGGTGCGAGCGGTGGCGTTGGCCTGCGCGGGGATCGTGCGCCGTGGGGGTGGGACCGGTCCGCTCATCTCCTGGAGGATGGAGCACGGCTCGCTGGCATCGGCGAATCCGCTGTCCCCATCACGGTGGGGTGGACCTCCCAGACCAGGTCCGGCATGGCCGTGTGACTCCATGGGGCCCGACATATAGGCGAGGATCGCTGCCGAGAGGATGAACGCCATATGGATCACGGTGCCCCACAACAGCGAGTGTTGTGAGGTGTGGGACACATCGACGAACATCTGAAGCAGGTGGACGGACGAGATCCCGACGATGGCGGTGGCCAGTTTCACCTTCAGCACGTTGGAGTTGACGTGCGACAGCCATTCCGGCTGGTCGCGGTGGCCTTGGAGGCCGATGCGCGACACGAAGGTCTCATAGCCACCGACGATGACCATGATCAACAGATTTGCGATCATCACAACATCGACGAGCTTCAGCACGGCGAGCATGACGTGGGTTTCGTCGGCCTGGCCGCTGATGATGTTGAGCACCAGGTGCCAGAGTTCATTGAAGAACTTGTAGACGTAGACGCCTTGGGCGGCCACCAGCCCGAAGTAGAGCGGGGCTTGGAGCCAGCGGGTGGCGAAGAGGGCGTATCCGAGTGAGGGAGCCGCGTAACTCTTGAAGTCTTGCTTGGTCGACGCGGGCATAGCGGGGCTGAGCAACGAGTCTCCAAAGGTGGCTTGCGGCAGTCGGCGCGGAACCGCATATGCGCCGCTAACGAGCCTGCCGGGAGGTGCGTCACTGCATTTCGGCAGGGGTCGTCGGCCCGCCGGGTCCACCCGACTGGCTTCTTCCTCCGATTTGCCGCTGGTACCAGGGATTTCACGGGGCGAGAGGCCCTGTACGAACCGTCAAGGTCCATCAGTGAAATCGGCTACCGCGCTGCCACGACGTTGACGTCGCGCTCATTTCGTCACGTCGGGGGAGGTCCTCAATGCCCCCTGGTGATGGTGGATCCGGGAAGCGCACAGAGGGACGACCGGTCCTCCTCGGGGAAAGGGCGGTCGCGGCTCTCGGCCTGCCCGCAAGACATCAGGACCGTCTCGATGACGGAGGAGGGCTGGTCGGCTTCGGTCCCGCCGATGCCTCGCTCGGCCGATTTCGTGGCCGGGCGCGCCGAACCGAGCAGTTCGCCGAAGACGGTCCTCGCCTTCCGCTGGTTCTGCGCGGTGGATGAGCCCTTCACCATCGTGGGTCCTCGCCTTGTCCGGGCTGCTGCGCGACCCTCATGAAGGGCGCAAGACTGACACCTAGTCCAACACGAATTGTGACATGCAGGCTGGATTCAATGACTCATAGTGAGGGCGCGTCGGAGCAAATTCTTCTCCTCCCGCTGTCATTGCGGGAATCCAAGCACCGAACGGGCACTCGGGGTCATCACCGCGTGACTGCAAGGAAGATCGCCCTATCGGTCAATTCTTCTTGTATACATATGTGTTGAGCAAGTAAAGTCTCATCTTCGATGCGCATTTCGGCTTGGCTGGAGCCGCCGAACAGAATCCCCCACCCCTCATCGCATCTTTGTGTCATCCGGGCTGGAAAGGGCTATTCACGCGTGACCCTGATACCTCGCGGCCGACTTCGCACGGTCGCCGCACTCACTGTCGCCACGACAGTCGGCGGGCTTGTCACCGCCGTGACCACCACGTCCGCTTCGGCTGCCGTGAGTTGTGTCTCACCCGCATTCCAGCGGCAGTTCTTCTCCAACACCTCATTGTCGGGCACCCCGAAGAAGACCGACTGCGACTCGACGATCAATGAGAGTTGGGGCACCGGCGCACCCGCGAGCGGGCTGCCGCGGGACAACTTCGGCGTACGGTGGTCCATGACCCGGGACTTCGGTTCGGGTGGCCCTTTCTCGCTGTCCGTCGCGGCACGTGATGGAATTCGCGTGTACATCGACGGATCGCGCAAGATCGACCTCTGGCGCAACGGGTCGAGCAATCAGTCGAAGACGGTCAACCTCACCATTCCGTCCGGCCGGCACAGCATGCGGATCGACTATGCGAGCTGGACCGGATCGGCGAATGTGCAATTCACCTACGCACCGCGAACCACGGCCGCGGTCGACAAGGTCAAGCCGTTGGTGCCCGGTGGGGTGAAGGTGGCCATCGACCACGCAACCGCTCGGCCCAAGGTGTCCTGGGCGGCGAACAAGGAGATGGACCTCGCGGGTTACCGCGTCTACCGTCGCAGCAAGACGTCCACCACCTTCAGGCTGGCGGCCACCACGACCGCCACCTCCCACACGGACCTCGCGCTGGAGCCCGGTTCCACCTACTACTACGAGGTCCGCGCCTACGATCGAGCCGGCAACTCCTCGGCGGGCAGTGTGGACGTACCGGTGACGACGGTGCTCGTCGCCGTACCGGATGGGCTCACCGCGAAGGGCACCGACTCCGGTGTTCAGTTGACCTGGAAGCCCGTGAAGGGTGCCGTTCGCTACACCATCGTGTGGAACAAGCCCACCGGCGGCACGGGTTCGAGCACCGTCAGCTCCACCACGTTCACCGACACCACCGCACTGCGTTCGGTGGTCCGCACGTATCAGGTGGCTGCGGTCGACGGGGCCGGGCGGATGTCCCCGTACGCGTTCACGGAAGAGAGTCGCCTGGTCGCGGCGCCGCACGAGGTGACGGCCGTGGTCGGGACCGGTACTCATCGGCCCACATTGAAATGGCGGGTCAACCGCAGCACGGACGGTGCGATCCACAACTTCCACGTCTATCGCTCCACCTCTCTCCCGGTGGACACCACCGTGGAACCGACGCGCTGCCTCACCGGTTCGGTCACGCTCCCCGACGGCCGGCGCGAGTACAGCTGCGTCGACACGTCGGTGGGATGGGGTACGACGTACCACTATGTGATCAAGGCGCATGACAACCGCAGCCGGGAGTCGAACGCCTCCGCCGTCGCGACCGTCACCACGCCCACGAAGGACCTCACTCCACCGGCCGCCGTCAAGGGGCTGACGGTGCGGGCCACCGAGTACGGCGCTGAGCTCGACTGGGACCCCAACACCGAATCCGATCTCAAGCGGTACACGGTCTACAGCGGCGAAGTGCGCCGCGAGCCCGATCAGCCGGCGGTGTGCTTCGCCTACGAGCGGGAGCACCTCGCCCCGTCCACGACGGCCTTCCGGTATGTAGAACTGCCGGACGGCCAGGAAACCTGCTACTTCATCGATGCGGTGGACAACGCGGGCAACTCCAACTACCAGTGGACCCGCACCGCCAACTTCGTGTTCGTCAATGAGCTGGACCTGACGCCTTCGGTTCCCACCCCGCCCGGAGCGTCCCACACCGTGGAGTCGGTCCTGGAGGGTTCGACCGTGCGGCTGTCGTGGGACGGTGTCCCCGATGCCGTGGGATATCTGGTCCACCACTGGAACCCGGTGACCAAGACGTACGAGAAGTTGACCGATCAGCCCGTCTCGGCACTCTCGTACCAGCACGCCAATCCGGGTGCCGGGACCACTCACTTCTACTGGGTGAGCGCCGTCCATGCCGGCGGTAGCGAGTCGGCGCCCGCGGCGGCCTGGGCGATCGTGCCTCCCACGTCCTGAACGCAATGGGTCCCAAGCCTCCCCCGTGGGCTTGGGACCCATTGGCCGGCATCCGTGCGGGCCCGTCAGGGTTCTGTCCCCGGCGAGCCCGCACTGTTGGGTGCAAGCCGTTCGTGCGTGCTCGTCAGAGCGGATGAGTTGCCGTGTTGCGGCCCGTCACCCCGCCGAAGCGCGGTGCCGGTGTCGGCCCGGACCCCCCGGTCCGGGCCGACGGTGCGACGTCGGTCTCAGCTCGTCAGCGCACGTCGATGTAGTCGGCGACGGCGTTCTGGCCCGCGGTGGTCGACGTACCGGCGAAGACGTAGCGGTAGTGGCCGTCGGAGGTGGCCTTGACCGTCGTCTTCAGGTTGCCCTTGCTGTCCGCCTTGATGGTCTTCAGGGTCGTGTAGGCGGACGTGCCCTTCTTCAGGTACTGGAGCTTCACGGACTGGCTGCCGTAGCTCACGTACTTGTTGGTGTCCCAGCTACCGCGGGTCAGGGAACCCGTGATGGTGATGGTCTTGCCCTTGGTGACCGGCTCCGGGGAGGCGTTCACCGTCAGCTTGGATTCACGCTGGACGACGGCCGAGCCCACGTTGGTCCGCTCGATGCCGGCACCGTTCTTGTCCATGACGAAGGAAGCGATCTTCCACGTACCGGCCTGGTCGTTCCACAGGTCTATCTTCGGGTCGATGGTGAAGGTGGACGTGCAGGTCACCTTGGTGCCGGTGCCGCAGGTCGCACCCGCTCCACCGGTGACCAGGAACGCGGTGGGCTCGTCCCAGTTCGACCCGCGCCACAGGGCCACGTCCGCGTAGCCGATGCCCTGCGGGTCGCTCACGGTGTACGTGACCTTCACGACCTTCTTGGCGGTGGCGCCGACGACGATCGCCTTGCCACCGTTGGCCACCACGTTCGAGATGGTCGGAGCACCAGCCGCGGAGACCTTGGCGCTCGAACGGGGCGCGTTCCACGAGTCCGAGCCGGCGTCTGCGTGCGCCATGGGAACTGCCAGACCGGTGAGCGCGAGAGCGCCGGTCACCACCGCGACAGAAGCACGAATGCGCATGTATCTCCCAATGCATGGGGCCGCTTCCGGGACACGGCAGGGTGTCACCAGGGGCCCTAGGTCTGTCTGAGTCTGCTGACTCAGCTGATCCGACCCGGGAAGCGGGGTAAAGGTTGTGCAGTGAAGTGAAAATTACGTGATAGCCAGTTTTATGATCTTGATACAGGCGTAGGGATCGGCGGCCGTGTGCGCTCCGGATGCTCGAACCGCCGCCAGGCGGGACCCCGCGTACCCCGGGCAGCCGCGCCCCGGATGCCGCTCTCCCGGGAACCCGGCAAGGTGATCTTCAGCAGGACAGCAGGACTCCCGCACAGACAAGGACCCCGCCCATGTCCGTGATCCCCACCCGGCGGCTCGCCGGCGCCGCTGGAGCGGCGCTGCTGGCCCTCACCCTTGCGGGCTGCTCCGGCCTCGGCCGGACTGCCGTGGGTCCCGTCTCCTACGACACCACGCAGGACAACCATGTGACGATCCACAGCCCGCTCGTCCGCGGCTGTCACAAACTGGCGTCCGCGGGAGCCGTGTCCGTGGAGAACGGCAGCCTCGTCGACATCGTCCTCTACCCGACCGCGGACTGTTCCGGCGGTGACTCGATCTACGTGGCGACCATGTCGTCGGACATCACCGCACCCCGTGCCAAGCCCTGGCGGAGCTTCCGACTCATCCACTGAGTCACTCCATACGCACGCGGCACGCGGCACCCGGGCTCCGGTGGTGCGCGATCGGCGGTGGTCGCCGGCATATGACAAACGGTCCCGCGGTGTGTTCACACCGCGGGACCGTTGGGGCGGCCGGCTGGGCCGGTCAGTCCTCGTCGGTGATCTGGCCGGCGCGGACCACGGCGACCGGGCAGTTCGCGTGGTGCAGTGCGGCCTGGCTCACCGAACCCAGCAGCAGCCCGGTGAACCCACCGCGGCCACGGGCGCCGACGACCAGCAGCTGTGCGCCCCCGCTGGCTTCGAGCAGCGCCTGACGGGGGCGGCTGCGGACCATCTCGCGACGCACGGTCACATCCGGGTACTTGGCCTGCCAGCCCGAGAGTGCTTCCGCCAGTACGCGCTCCTCGGTGTTCTGGAGCCGGTCGAGACCGTCCACCAGATTGTCCGGGTGGCCCGGGTCGTCATCGCCACGCTCGCTCCAGGAGCCCCAGGCGTGCAGCGCCACCAACTCGGCGCCGCGCATCGAAGCCTCGGCGAAGGCGAAGCCCACCGCGGACTCACCCTCCGGGGAGCCGTCGGCGGCCAACAGGACGGGCCCATCCGGGTCGGGCGTACCGCGCACGATCAGTACCGGGCAGCGTCCGTAAGTGGCGAGGTGCACCGCCGTGGAACCCACCAGGAGGCCGATGAAGCCGCCCATGCCCCGGCTGCCGACGACGACCAGCGATGCCTTGCGGGACTGGGCCTCCAGCACGCTCAGGGCCTCACCGGTGATCAGGTCCTGGGTGACCTCCACATCGGGTGCGGTGGCACGGGCATGCTCCACCGCTTCGTTCAGTGCGCGCTCGGCGATGTTGCGCAGTCCGCCGTCGGGCGGACCCATCGGCGAAGGGCCGAGCGAGACATGCATCTTCGGCCAGATGAACGCGTGCACCACATGCAGTGAGACCCCGCGAATCCGGGCCTCGCGCGCTGCCGCATCAACGGCGTCCAGACTCGACTTCGAGCCGTCCACCCCAACGACGACCGGTCCGTTCATCACTGCGCTCCCATCTTCACTTCGGTGCGCGACCGCCTCGGCTTCCGGGCGGCCGACGGGGACGGCAGCGGATGTTGCCGCTCTGCACCGCCCCCACACCGGGGCGGGCGGTGATCGTCCCTACCTTCAGTCTCGGTCGGATCGGCAGGGGCTGCCAGGGGCCGAAGGGCCATGGTGGGAGGGCCATCGGCCCCCTGTATCGCCCTGGTTTGCCCGAGACAGCCATGATTGACACCGATACGGTCGGTACGCGGGGGCGAGCGTCGTACGGACGGCCGTCGGCCATTCGAGGCAGGGCGATACAGGGCAGGGCGGGACAGGCCAGGTCAGGTCAGGTCGCCGCTATCGCAGGCGGTCACCGACCGCCACGACGGATGCGGGCGCTGGGCTGCATTCGGGTGCTGTGGTTGGTTCCGGCGCTGCGGTGGGTTCCGGTGCTGCGGTGCGTCCAGGCGCCGCGTCCGCCGGGGACAGTTCGCAGCCCTGCTCCGTGCAGGACCGACGGAGCCGGCCCATCGAGAGCGTCTGGACCAACCCCAGCGTCCAGCACATCGGGCAGCCGCGCAGCGCCAGCAGGCCCACGGGCACCAGTAGCAGACTGGCCCAGCCCAGGGCGGGGAGGAGCAGCACCGCCCCTGCGAGCCCACCGAATCCCACCGCGCCCCGCAGCAGATGACGGGAGAGCGAGGCACTGGCGAAGCTCCCCGAGCCGGCCGGACCGGTTGGGCTCGTCGCGCCGGCCCAGTTCGCTGGAATGGCTGGGCCAGCGGCCGTACGAGGGCTCGAAGGCTCAGTCACGCCGACCTCCGGGGCCCTCGTCCGCCGAGGTCAACAGTGCGGCGCGGACGGCTTCCCTGGCCCGTCTGAGCCGTGACTTCATCGCCGCGTTGCTCAAACCCAGTGCGTCGGCGACCGCCCGTCCGCTGTGGCCCTGGATGTCGCGCATGATCAGCACCTGCCGCTGATCGAGGGGGAGCGCGGTGATCGCCGCAGCCACCCGGCCCGCCTCAAGGCGCTGGAACACGTCCTCCTCGAACGAAGGCACCACCGCATCCGGCACGGGCCCGTGGTGGCGCAGCATCAGCCGGGTCCTGCGCAGGCACTCATTGCGGACGATGCGGAACATCCAGGAGGCGAGCGCCCCGGACGCCCGCAGCATGCCGATCTTCCGGTAGAGGATGATCAGGGCTTCCTGTGCGGCGTCCTCCGCGTCCTGCGGGGTGGCGCACAGGGAGTGGGCGAACCGCCGCACATGCGGGTGCGAGCCAGACACCAGCGCGGCGGTGGCCTCGGGGTCGCCCTGCTGCGCTGCGGAGATCAGTTGCTGACCGGGCCAGTGGGAGTCAGCCACGGCCGCGTCCTCGACGGCGCAGCACGACGACCGTGCACGCGCAGAGCAGCACGGCGGCGACGGCGAGGGAAAGTCCAAGGATCACGATGCCTCCACTTCTCGGTGCTGACGCTGTCGTCCGCACATGCATAAGAGACGCGGAGGTGGTGAAAGGATTCAGCCTTCGTCGCGACCGTTCGTGGCTCCCGGGTGCCGTGCCGTACAACCGGACGAACCCAGGCGCGGGCTCAGGCTCGCGCGCCAGCGGTCCCTTTCGCTGCTTCGTCCGTCGGTGCCGGCTCCAGGGGGTCGATCAGGACCACCCCGTTGGGTGCGGCCACGACCAGTTCGCCGCCTGGGCCAAGGGCTGCCGCCCGCACGGTGAACGGCAAGGCGATCTCCCGGCGCTCGTCCTCGCCGGAGAGGGATTGCACGAACAGGCGTCCCGTCTCCTCCGTCACGTAGTCGCGTCCACCGGGCAGTATGCCGATGAATCCACCGTCCCAGCGGCTCGGCACCGGCCAACTGGCGATCGGGGTCAGTGCCTTGCGGCCCGCGGGCAGGAGACGCCGTCGGGGTGCGTCGAAGGAGTCGAGGACGGTACGGATGCCATAGACGGCCGTGAGTGTCCGGGACGACACCAGGACCGTGGGTTCCGGCCGGTCGGACAGGGCCACCACCCGGACGATCTCACTGCCCGACGCAAGCCGGAACCGCCGTGAACTTCCCTGGGTGTCGAGGTCGTGGAGGCCGATGTCACCCTGCTCGTACTGGATGAACAGCAGTCGACGTCCGTCGAGGACAAGCGGCCACCGTGGCTCGACGCTCCGGAAGGCACTCCCCGCAATGGGAGCCGGTGCCGGGAACAGGATCGGGAGCCCGTCGGTGGGCAACGCACCTGAGTCCGCGGAGAATCGATGGCCCCGGATCTCATGGCCTTGCCGCAGGGACAACAACAGCGTGACGTCGTCCTGCCGGTGGAGCGTGCTCAGGTTGCCGAAGGCCGGCGAGGTCGGGAGCACTCGACCCGCATCGCGGAAGGAGGCCGAGGTCAGGTCCCAGAGCTCCACGATCCCGCTGCTGCTGAGCGTGGCCAGATAGCGGTCCCCGACCGGGGTGCGAAAGCCTTCCAGTTGACGGATCGGGCGGTCGCTGACCGATCGCAGCCGGGCGAGGAGTCGCCCGGTGGCGATGTCGCGCAGTTGGAGGTCGCCCCGCATGCCGCCGATGGCGATCTGGCCCGACGGTCCGGTGCAGACCGCGGACGGCGGCCAGGTGTGCTCCACCAGGTCGTCGATGCGCCAGGCCGAGTCCCTCCAGAACCGCCACACCACCTTGACCGTGCCGCTGTCGTCACCGCCGAGCACGGTGCGCGTACCGCCGTTGGGGACCGCCCGTGCGGCGAGGACATTGACCGCGGGGACCACGCGTACCGTCGCCCGCTCGACGAACGCGCCCGTACCGAGGTCCCAGTCGGTCACCGCACGATCGTCGGATGCGCTCACCACGGTGGTCCCGCCCTTCCCGTCGTCGATGAAGGCGAGGGAGTTCACCCGGGCGCGGTGGGCGCGGTGGGCGGGTCCGTGCGCCCGCCCGGACGGGAGGTCGAAGCGTAGGAGCATGCCCCCTTCGGTGCCGGCGACGAGGACACCGGAGCCGTCGGGGGCGAGGGCGAGACTGGTGATCCACTCGGGGTCGTCGGTCGGGGGCCGGCAGCGGGTGAGCCATCGGTCGCCGTCCAGGTCCCAGCAGTGGATCTCGCCGTCCGCGGTGGCACCGACGGTGACCCGGCGGTCGCCGACCACCCCGGCACAGACCGCGGTGATCATGGGCTCGCACCGGGGCGAGGCTTCGTGGACGACGATGCCGTCGGCCAGCTGGAGCGTGTGGAGGGCACCGGATGCATCGCCGATGACCACCACCGCGGTTCCGTCGGAGCAGGAGTGAACGGCCGCACAGGTCGCGGTGGTCCCTTGCCACCGGTCGTCGGCGGTGACCCGGCTGGTCCATAGCTCGTCCCCGGTCCGCGGCTGCCAACAACGGATCTGGTGGTCCTCGCCCACGCTGATGAGTGCGTCCTCGCCACCGTCCACGCTCACAGCCCCGAGGGCGAGGACCTTCCCATGGTGGGCGGGCACGAGCAACGCATCGGATGCGGTGCCCGAGTGGACGATCCTGACGAGCCCGTCACGTCCCCCGGCACAGACCGCGGGCTGCTCGCCACGGGTCTCGTAGAGGGCCGTGATCTCCCCCGTGGAGACATGGCCCCCGATCCGTTCGCCGGTGACGATGTCGTACATCTGCACACCGCGGCCCGAGCCATGGACGACGACGGCGAAGTGACGGGCGTCGAGGCGGCCGGTGGTCGTGCGGACCGGACCGCCGCGTCCCACGCGCCGGGGGTTGCCGAGGCGGCGGCCGGTGTCCAGGTCCCAGCGGTGCAGGGTGCCGTTGTCGGTCACGGCGATGACCAACCACTGCGGTCCGACCCGGAGGGCGCTGACGGCCGCCACGGGTGGCCCTCCGTCGAGCAGGGTGCGTACCGGTTGGCCGGAAGCGACCGCGCTGACCTGAACGCGCCCGTCCGTGCCGCCGCTGACCAGCAGCGGCCCGAGGACGTGCGGATGGACCCCGGTGGCGCAGTTGACGGTGTGTCCGGGCCGTATCTCGATGGGTTCGACCATGTCCCGGCACAGCAGTACGCGCTCGTCGACGCCGATCGCGATACAGGGGTCGGGCAGTCGTACAGCGACGCAGAGATGACCCGTGGGCGCGAACGGCACCTCGGCCAAGCGGTGTGTGTCCTTCACGATCCTCGACGTGAACTGAAAGTCCGGTACGGGACGCCAGGCGAGCGAGCCATCGACGTATCTGAGCACGAGGAGGCCGGGGACGGTCGCGCACTCCACCACCTCTCCTGCGCCGTCGCGTACTCCCTTGCGGAAGCTGAGCACCAAGGAGTCGTCCGAGTCCACGTCCTGCACCTCCAGGTCGTGGAACGGCTCCGTAGAGGAACCGTCGACACGGACGCCCATTCGGGCGTCCCCGATGAAGGCCACCACGGGTGCGTCGAACTCGGCGGTCGCCCACACCCGTCCCGTCCGCGGGGTCCTGCTGCGACTGTGCCGGGAGTCCTCGCGGACGCCGGAGCCCAGGGCCCAGCGAACGGGGTCGTCGCGGTTCTCGACACCGACGAAGGTCAGCCCCCGCGCCGATGCCACGACCGCCCCGGCATCCAGACCCAGTTCAGGTGCGGTGAAGCGCCAGTTCTGCTGCTCCGTGCTCCACACGGCCCACCGGGTGCGCCAGGGCATCGGTCCCGACACATCGCAGGAGGCGGCGAGGCGTTCCGCACGGTGGCAGACGGCGGCCCACCGCAGGCGGGCGCGGGTCTCGGGCTGCCCGGGTGCCTCCCTCAGTCCGTCCTGAACCGTGCGGATTGCCCGGCCGGCGGTGACCCCATCGGAGGTGCGGAGGGCGGGCAGCGCGGCGAGGAGTTGCTCCAGGTCGCTGGAGAGGACGAACGCGGCGTCGTGGACGAGTTCGTCCAACCGGCCGCCCTGTGCCCCGTGGAGCGGCAGATAGCGACGCACATACGGGTGGGCCCACTCCCTGGCCACCGCGATCAGGGTGTCGGTGACGGTGCGTTGGATACGTTCGGTGTCCTGGCCCTCCCGGAGGTGTTCGATGAGGGCGCGGTGGTAGATCCGGTAGACGGACTCACCGTTCTCGATGCCCTCCACCACATAGGAGCCGGCATGGGTCCGCAACCAGGCGATGTCCGCGTCGCCGTAGCTCCGGCCGCTCACCGCGCTCGCCAACCGGGGCCAGATTCCCGCCCAGGGCAGACCGGCACCCTGGGCGAACGCCAGGGGGAGCAGCAGATCGCGGGCCCGGGTGGTCTGGTCGCCCAGGCGCTGGCGCAGATCGCGTTCCATGGCATCGCCGGGGAAGCGGGGCAGGTCGGCGCGCCAGGACAGTTGGAGGGGGTCGGGGAGTTCGGGGTCGCGGGCGAGGGTGAGTGCGGTGATCCGGGCAACGAGGAAGGAGTGCCCGGCGGCCTCGGCCACGGCCTCGGCGACCCCGTCGATGTGCTGTGCCGGGCGGCTCGCGACGGCGGACGCGGGGTCGGTGAGGAGCTTGGTCACATAGCCCCGTACCGCACTCGGGTCGGTGTAGCGGTCCTCATCGAGGTCGATGCGGTGGGCGTGCGGGAGTCGGCGTTCCACGATCTGTCGGCGTGCGCCCAGGAGCAGTCTCAGCGGCAGGTCGAGCGAGGGATCGGTGAGGGGGGCGAGCAGGTCCCGGATGAGGGAGTCGGGGTCGACCGCCTCGTCCACGGCGTCGACGATCACCACCAGGGGGGTGGTGCGCCCCTGGAGGCGGGTGATCAGTTCGCCGGCCGAGCGGGCGACGAGGCCGGCCACCGCCGCGAGGGCGTCGAGCACTTCGCGGGTCGTGCGGTGACTGGCGAGGACGGCCGCGTCCACCGCATCGGCGGCGGGCAGGCAGTCCGCGGGCAGGGCGAGGGCCTCCCGGGGGACGGAAGGCCGGTAGTCGGGGTCGGTGACCACCTTGACCAGGCCCAGGAGTGCGGACTTGCCCGATCCGGGGTCCCCGGTGACCACGACCAGCCGTTCGGCGGCCCGTTCGGGACGCAGCCAGTGGGTGAGTTCGCGCAGGGCGAGGTGCCGGCCGGTGAAGTGCCAGACGTCGTCGTCGGGTACGTCGGTGCCCCGGGCGCGCGGCAGGAAGTGGCCCCGCAACTCCTCCTCCCGCTGTGCGTCCTGGCGGGCGTTCTGCTCGATCAACCGGTCGATCTCGTCGAGCCTGCGGCCTTCCGTACCGCCCACGTACCGCGGGTTGGGCAGAAAGCCCGGCAGATCGAGGGACGCGTCGGCCACATCCCACTTGAGGTTCATGTGGTCGGGGATGGCCGGGTCGCCGGACATGACGCCGAAGACGGTGTTGAGGGAGAGGAACGCGGGCACGTTGCCCGCCGTGGACGAGGCGTGCACGGCCCGTACGAGGGCGTTCGTCAGCACCCCGGGCGAGGTCTCCTCCTTGCGCCGGGACGAGGAGACGACGATCAGCGCCTCACTGCCGGGAGAGGCCCCACGGGGACCGGTGAACTGGCGGGCGACGTGTGCCGCGTCGATGATGGTGTCGGCCGCGGCGCCCGAGTGACAGGCGTCGAGGAAGATCAGCACTCGGCGCAGCCCGGTCTCCTCCCACAGCGCGCGGGCGATGTCCCTCGGGGGGAGTGCGGTGTGCGGCAGGTCGTCGGGGTCGGTGTCGGCGAGCAGGAGATGGTGCAGACCGCTGCCGAGGGTGACGGCGCCGTGGCAGGCGAGATAGACGACCAGATGGTCGTCAGCGCGTCGGTCGGGCGCCTTGGCGAAGGTGCGCAGCGCGTGCAGGAACTCCCTCCGCGTGGGGTCGAGCCCCAGGTCGGCGCCCCGCCGATAGCCCAGGTCGCGGAGGAAGAGATCCTCCATCCGCTGGACGTCGTCGGCGAGTTCGGGCACGTCGTAGCTCGGCGCGTCCGTCAGATGTCGGACGGCGGTGGCGATCAGGAACCGTCGCGGCTCGGCACGCTCATCGGGCGCCGGTCCGTCGTCCCCTGTCACCCCGCCATCACCCCTCAGTTCCCGTGGCAGCCGCGCCCCACGGCCCGCCCCGCCTCCACCGTGTTCAGATAGCGGTCCACGTCATGCGCCCGCGCCCCGTTGTGGACGATGTGGTTCTCCACCCGGGGACCGAACGGTCCGGCCAAGTCCTTGACCAGCGCGACCACATCGCCGGCGTCGGCGATGTTCGTCCAGTGCCGCACCGGGCCGGGCCACACACCGCCCGCAGGCAGCAGCCGATGGTAGACGAGATGGCGGATGCCGAGCGGCGACCCCAGGGTGACCAGGGTGTCCACCGCCCACTCGGGGTGGGCGGCGAGCGTCTCGTACGCCACCACGCTGCCCAGCGAGTGGGCCACCACGACCCGGGTCCGCGGGGTGATCGACGCGGCGACCCGCTCCTGTGCGGCGGCGCGCACCGAGGGGTCGGTGAGATAGGCCCGCACCTGCTTGGTGTCGGCGATCAGCGCCCGCAGGGCGATGTCCGCGAAGAACGACGACCCGCTCAGGGCGTCCAGGGCCCGCTGGACGGCATGGGGCGTACGCATCAGGGTGCGCTCGCCCGGCGACACCACGGCCTCGTCGACCCGGGCCGCCTCCTCCCACCAGGAGAGCAGCAGTTCGCTCTCCAACCCCTCGGCCACATCGGACGCGTCATAGGGCGGAAGGGTGCCGGAGAGCCGTCGGCCCGGCGGCCGGAACAGATCGCCGTAGAACGCACAGGACACGTCCTCGGGGGCGAGCACCGGATGACCGGCTCGTCGCAGACCGTCGTTCATGGCCGGGAGCCAGCGTTTGTGCTGCTCGTCCTCACCACTGAACTGTTGGCCGATGCCGTGTACACAGACCACCAGGGACACGTACGCACTCCCCCCGCCACCGCGCTACGCCATGAAGGGGGCATGGTCCCACAGCCACCGTGTTTCCCGGCAGACCCTCCCCGCCCGGCGAACTCCAGGGGGGAGCCCTCACGGCACCGGGCCGTGCGGTGAACCCTTGCCGAGCCGGGCGGCACCGGGCCGAGCGGCACCGGGCCAGGCGGCACCGGGCGAGGTCCGGAGCTTCCAACTCCGGAAGAGTGCCGAACCGCCCGCTCCCACCCATCACCGCCCATCGCTGCCCGTACCCGAACAGGTACCCCGGTCACCCCTGCGTCCTCCAGACCGGCCACCACCGACCCGACCCGACCCGATCCACCGACCCGACCCGACCCGATCCACCGACCCGACCCACGGCCCGCCCCTGCACGGGCGGGCCGCCGACCACGAAAGGCCCCGGCATGAGTCACACGGCAGACGAACGGTCGCCGACGGACGACACTCCACAAGAAGCGGACGGAACTCCACGAGAAGCGGGCGGCGCTCCACGGGAACAGCAGCTCCCCGGCCCCACAGCCCACGAGACGAACACCCGGACGGTACGCGGCCCGGTGGAGCGCATCGCGGACGTGGACGTGCTCCGCGGCTTCGCACTGCTCGGCATCCTGCTGGTCAACATCACCTTCATCGCCTCCGCCCACCGTTTGGAAGGCGTGCACGACCCCAGCTTTGACGGCCCGCTGGACCGTAGCGCACTCCAACTGACCGTGGTGTTACTGGAGTCCAAGTTCTACCTGCTCTTCTCCTTCCTCTTCGGCTACAGCTTCACCTTGCAGATGCGGTCCGCCGAACGCAGCGGCGCCCGGTTCACCTCCCGCTTCCTGCGCCGCTGTGCCGGCCTGCTCGCGATCGGCGTCTTCCACGCGGTGGTGCTGTTCCCCGGGGACATCCTCACCACGTACGCCCTGTTGGGACTGATCCTGCTGGCCGCCCGCGGCACCCGGCCACGATCGGCGCTGCGCACCGCGATCCTGCTGTTCGGGATCACGGCACTGCTGTATCTGCTGCTGGGCTTCTTGATATGGCTCGACGGCGGTGCCTCCGTGGACACCCCGGAGACCGCGGCGGGCATCCAGGACACGCTGGCCGCGCTGCGCGGCGATCCCGCGTCCGTCATCGGCGAGAACCTGGCCAGGCTGTCGGACGTCCTGCTGATCATCGTCCTGCTCCAGGGGCCGGCTGCACTCGCCGCGTTCCTGGTGGGACTCGCCGCGGGCAAGAAGGAGTTGCTGGCGAATGTGTCAGCGCACCGCACTTTGCTGCGGCGGCTCCAGTGGATCGGCTTCCCGGTGGGTCTGGCCGGTGCCGTCTTCTACGCCTGGGCATCACAGGGGACCCAGGGGATGGACTTCCTGTCGTTCGCGGTCGCCGTCGATCTGCTGACCGCTCCGCTGCTGACCGCCGCGTACGCGGCGACCGTGCTGCAACTGGTCGCGACCGCCCGCGGTGCCCGCATCGGTCGGGCGCTGGCACCTGCCGGGCGGATGGCACTGACGAACTACCTCAGCCAGTCGCTCGTCCTGGCCGTGCTGTTCACGGGCTTCGGCTTCGCCCTCGTCGGACGGGTGGGCCCGGCCACGGCGGTGTTGATCGCCCTCTCCCTGTTCGCCGCACAACTGGTGGTGAGCCGCTGGTGGATGGGCCGCCATGCGTACGGACCGGTCGAATGGGTGCTGCGGACGATCACCAACGCCCGACGACCGCGCTGGCGGAACGAGCAGTAGCCGTCCACCACCGGTCGACGGGTCCGGACGGCCCCACCGAGGGGCCGTCCGGGCCGGTGTCGGCTCAGGCGTCGCCGCCCGCCGCCTCCGCCTCGTCCTCCAAGGTGCCCTCGGTGGAGAGGAACACCTCCCGCAGGGCGGCCAGGACGGCCGGGTCCGGCTTCTCCCACATGCCCCGCGACTCCGCCTCCAACAGACGCTCCGCGATGCCGTGCAGCGCCCACGGGTTCGCCTGCCGCAGGAACTCCTGGTTCTGCGCGTCCAGGACATACGTCTCGGTCAACTTGTCGTACATCCAGTCCGCGATCACGCCCGTCGTCGCGTCGTACCCGAAGAGGTAGTCGACGGTCGCCGCCAGTTCGAACGCCCCCTTGTAGCCGTGGCGTCGCATCGCCTCGATCCACTTCGGATTGACCACGCGCGCCCGGAAGACACGTGACGTCTCCTCCACCAAGGTGCGGGTGCGGACGGTCTCCGGACGGGTCGAGTCACCGATGTACGCCTCCGGGGCGGTGCCCCGCAGTGCGCGCACGGTCGCCACCATGCCGCCGTGGTACTGGAAGTAGTCGTCCGAGTCCGCGATGTCGTGCTCCCGCGTGTCGGTGTTCTTCGCGGCGACCTCGATCCGCTTGTACGCCGTCTCCATCTCGGCGCGCGCCGGACGCCCGTCCAGCTCACGGCCGTACGCATAGCCGCCCCACACCGTGTAGACCTCCGCGAGATCGGCGTCCGTACGCCAGTCGCGCGAGTCGATGAGCTGGAGCAGGCCCGCCCCGTACGTCCCCGGCCTGGAGCCGAAGATCCTGGTCGTGGCGCGGCGTTCGTCGCCGTGCTCGGCGAGGTCGGCCTGGGTGTGTGCCCGGACGAAGTTGTCGTCCGCGCTCTCCTCCAGCGAGGCCGCGAGTCGTACGGCGTCGTCGAGCAGCCCGATCACATGCGGGAAGGCGTCCCGGAAGAAGCCCGAGATGCGCAGGGTCACATCGATGCGCGGCCGGCCCAGTTCGGCGAGCGGGATCGCCTCCAGTCCGGTGACCCGCCGCGATGCGTCGTCCCAGACGGGGCGGACACCCAGCAGCGCCATCGCCTCGGCGATGTCGTCGCCCGCGGTGCGCATCGCACTGGTGCCCCACAGGGACAGTCCCACCGATGTCGGCCAGTCGCCGTTGTCGGTGCGGTAGCGGTTGAGCAGTGAGTCGGCGAGCGCCTGCCCGGTCTCCCAGGCCAGCCGGGACGGCACCGCCTTCGGGTCGACGGAGTAGAAGTTGCGACCGGTCGGCAGCACGTTGACCAGTCCGCGCAGCGGCGAACCCGACGGCCCCGCGGGCACGAAACGGCCGTTCAGGGCACGGACGGTGTGATCGATCTCGTCGGTGGTCGCCGCGAGCCTGGGCACGACCTCGACGGCCGCGAACCGCAGGATGTCGGCGACCTGCTGACCGTGCTCGGCGGGTACGGCCGCGAGATCCCAACCCGCGTCGTCCATCGCCTGCACCAGGGCGCGGGCCTTCGCCTCGGCCTCGTCGGCGGTGGTGCGGGTCGCCGCCGACTCATCGAGCCCCAGCGCCTCCCGCAGCCCGGGCAGTGCGGTCGTACCGCCCCAGATCTGGCGGGCGCGCAGGATCGCCAGCACCAGGTTGACCCGGTCCGCACCGGCCGGTGCCTGACCCAGGACGTGGAGCCCGTCGCGGATCTGGGCGTCCTTGACCTCGCACAGCCAGCCGTCGACGTGGAGGAGGAAGTCGTCGAAGCCGTCGTCGTCGGGTCGGTCGGCGAGTCCGAGGTCGTGGTCGAGCTTCGCAGCCTGGATCAGCGTCCAGATCTGGGCGCGGATCGCCGGCAGCTTCGCCGGGTCCATGGACGAGATCTGCGCGTACTCGTCCAACAGCTGCTCAAGGCGGGCGATGTCACCGTAGGAGTCGGCACGGGCCATCGGCGGTACGAGGTGGTCGATCAGGGTGGCGTGCACCCGGCGCTTGGCCTGTGTGCCCTCACCGGGGTCGTTGACCAGGAACGGGTAGATCAGCGGCAGATCGCCGAGCGCGGCATCGGGTCCACAGGCCGCGGACAGTCCGGCGTTCTTGCCGGGCAGCCACTCCAGATTGCCGTGCTTGCCGAGGTGGATCATCGCATCGGCGCCGAAGCCGCCCTCGGCGTCGGAGGTGGCGATCCAGCGGTAGGCGGCCAGATAGTGGTGCGATGGCGGCAGATCGGGATCGTGGTAGATCGCGATCGGGTTCTCGCCGAAGCCGCGCGGCGGCTGGATGACGACCAGCAGATTGCCGTGCCGCAGGGCGGCGAGGACGATGTCGCCCTCCGGATTGCGCGACCGGTCCACGAACATCTCACCGGGCGGCGGCCCCCAGTGCTCCTCCACGGCGGTGCGCAGCTCCTCGGGGAGGGTGGCGTACCAGCGCCGGTAGTCCGCCGCGGGGATGCGGACCGGGTTGCGGGCCAACTGCTCCTCGGTGAGCCACTCCCGGTCGTGCCCGCCCGCGTTGATCAGGGCCCGGATCAGCTCGTCACCGTCGCCGGACGCCAGCCCGGGCACGTCCTCGGTGCCGAAGTCGTAGCCTTCGGTGCGCAGTCGCCGCAGCAGCGCGACCGCACTCGCGGGGGTGTCGAGCCCGACCGCGTTGCCGATGCGCGAGTGCTTGGTGGGATAGGCGGACAGGACCAGCGCAAGGCGCTTGTCCGCGGCGGGTATGCGGCGCAGCCTGGCGTGCCGCACGGCGATCCCCGCCACCCTGGCGGCGCGTTCCGGGTCGGCGACATAGGCCGGCAGCCCATCGGCGTCGATCTCCTTGAAGGAGAACGGCACGGTGATCAACCGCCCGTCGAACTCGGGCACCGCGATCTGACTGGCCGCGTCCAGCGGGGACACGCCCTCGTCGTTCTCCTCCCAGTCGGCGCGCGATCCGGTGAGACACAGGGCCTGGAGGATCGGTACGTCGAGCGAGGTGAGCGCACCCGCGTCCCAGGACTCGTCGTCACCGCCGGCGGACGCCTCGGCTGGCCGGGTGCCACCGGCTGCGAGCACGGTCGTCACGATCGTCTCGGCCGCCCGCAACTCCTCGATCAACTCGGGCTCCGGCGCCCGCAACGAGGCCACGTACAGCGGCAGCGCCCGGCCGCCCGCCGCCTCGATCGCACCGCACAGGGTGTCCACGAACGCGGTGTTTCCGCTCATGTGGTGGGCGCGGTAGTAGAGGACGGCGATGGTGGGGCCGTCCCCGGCAGCGGACGTGCGCTCCAGCCGCCCCCAGGAGGGTGCGGGTGCCGGCGGGTCGAAACCGTGGCCGGTGAGCAGGACGGTGTCGGAGAGGAATCGCGCCAACTGCTCCAGGTTGGCCGGGCCGCCGTGGGCGAGATAGGCGTGGGCTTCGGCGGCGATGCCGATGGGGACGGTGGAGGCGGCCATCAACTGTGCGTCGGGCGCCTGTTCACCGGTGAGGACCACCAGCGGCAGACCGCTGGCCCGGATCCGGTCGAGTCCGTCCTCCCAGGCACGCACCCCGCCCAGCAGTCGTACGACGACCAGCCCGGCGCCTTCGAGCAGCGCGGGCAGGTCGTCGAGGGCGGTGCGGGAAGGGTTGGCATAGCGGAAGCCGACCGGTCCACCGGCGGCTCGGGCACTGAGCAGATCGGTGTCGGACGTCGACAACAGGACGATGTCGGGTGCGTCGCCCGGGGGGTTCGGGGGGCTGGCCGGTCCATCGGTAGAAGGGGTCTTCGGTGCGTGCGGCATACGGCATCGGGCCTTCCTCGGGGTGTCCACGCCCCGGGCAGTGTCGGACGACGGGAGTTCCTGACTCGCCGCCCCGACGACTGCCTTCGTCCGGCCGGCTCACAGTGGCGGGACCGCGCCGGATTCACACCGGGCTTCCTCCGCTGTCGCCTTCTGCGTTGCCGGACCGGGTGGCCCGTCCCCGAAATAGTAAGGGTCGCCTTTTCGGTGCGGTTCATACCGTCTTACTGGTGTGGCTCATACCGTCCCAAATGACGGTCGTGGCTGGTCGGTATGCTCGCCGACATGCCCACCTCACCCCGCCCGGCCCAAGCCGGCGCCACCGGTACGACCCCCTCCGGGGTGCGCGGTGACGCCTGCCCCGGTTCCCTGCGGCTGCACCGGGCGGACGACGGCGCACTGGCCCGGATCCGGATACCCGGGGGTGTGCTGCGCCCGGCGCAGGCCGAGGCACTGCTGACGGCGGCCAGACGGCTGGGCGACGGCGAACTGCACCTCACCTCCCGGGGCAATGTGCAGTTGCGCGGACTCGGCGAGCAGTGCGGCGGAGAGTTGGCCCAGCTCCTGGGAAATGCAGGGCTGTTGCCGTCCGCGACCCATGAGCGGGTGCGCAACGTCGTGGCCTCGCCCCTGGCCGGACTGGACGGACTGGACGGAAGCGGCTCGGGGCCCGGCGTACGGGGTTGGTTGAGGGCACTGGACGAACTGCTCTGCGCCAGCGCTCGGGCGGCGGCCCTGTCGGGGCGTTTCCTGTTCGCCCTGGACGACGGACGCGGGGACGTGGACGCCCTGCGCGCGGATGTGACCCTGCTGGCCGCCGGGACATCCGGACGGACCGCGAGGGACCACGACGGTGGCGCCGGACTGCGGATCGGGGACAGCGATGACGTACTGCTGCTGTCCCGTTCGGACGATGCTCCACGGGCCGCGCTGCTCTGTGCTGAAACGTTCCTGGATGCGGCCGATCTCACACCCGAGGCCAAGGTCTGGCGCGTACGGGACCTCCCTGACACCGGCGCACGACTGCGGGAAGGGACCCTGGCACGGCTCGCGAAGGCGGGCATCCCCCTGACGGGCATCCGACGGCACCCCCGGCGAGAGACCGCCACCCCGCCCCCGTACGGAATCGTCACCCCACCGGACCCCCGACCGACTCCCACCCCGCCCGTCCCGCCCACGCCGCCCTCCGTATCTTTCCCGTCTCTCCCATCCCTCCCGTCCCTTCTGTGCATCCCGCGCGGCCCGAGCGGCCCAGCTGAGGCCATCCGCCCCAGCGCCCCCGCCGCCACCTCCCCGGCCGCGCTCTCCATCGGCGCCCCCCTCGGCCGCCTCACCGGCCCCCAGTGGGAACGGCTGACCAGCACCGCCCGGAAGACGCCCGACGGCGAACTGCGCCTCACCCCCTGGCGCGGAGTGATCGTCACCGGCATGCCAGGCGACCAGGCCGGCAGCGCCCTCGACGAACTGGCCGCCACCGGGCTGATCACCACGGCCGACTCCCCCTGGAACGGTGTCGGCGCCTGCATCGGCATGCCCGGATGCGCCAAGTCCTCGGCCGACGTCCGCGCCATGGCCGAGGCCGTGGTCTCATGGGAACTCCCTTCCACAGCAGGGAGGTTCACCCAACTCCCCGTCTACTGGTCCGGCTGCGAACGCCGTTGCGGACGCCCCCCGGGAGACCGGGTCGATGCCCTCGCCACCCCCGACGGCAGCTTCCGGGTGACCCGCGTCTGCGGCGATCCACCCCCCGTCGCCCACGGCACCACGGTCCCCACCGACACGTCCGCCGCCGCCCTCGCCCACACCGTGGCCCACGCCCGTCGTCCCCGATGACCCGACCGTCCCCGTCCCCGCCGAAGAGAGACCACACCGTGTACGAGTACGAGAAGGACGGACCGGCGATCTACCGCCAGTCCTTCGCCACCATCCGCGCCGAGGCCGACCTCACCGGCCTGCCGGCCGATGTCAGCCAGGTCGCGGTACGGATGATCCACGCCTGCGGAATGGTGGACCTCGTACGCGACCTCTCCTACACCCCCCAGGTGGTGGCACAGGCCCGCGAAGCCCTGCGCGCGGGCGCCCCCATCCTCTGCGATGTCGCCATGGTCGCCAGCGGAGTCACCCGCAAACGGCTCCCCGCCGACAACGAGGTGATCTGCACCCTCTCCGACCCCACCGTCCCCGCACTGGCGGCCGACCTCGGCACCACCCGCAGCGCCGCCGCACTGGAACTGTGGCGCGAGCGGATGGAAGGCGCCGTCGTCGCCGTCGGCAACGCCCCCACCGCCCTGTTCCGACTGCTGGAGATGATCGAGGAGGGCGCACCCCGACCCGCCGCGATCATCGGCGTACCGGTCGGGTTCGTGGGCGCCGCCGAGTCCAAGGACGCCCTCGCCGACCATCCGTCCGGCCTGGAGCACCTGGTGATACGCGGCAGACGCGGCGGCAGCGCGATGGCAGCAGCCGCACTCAACGCCATCGCCAGCGAGGAAGAGTGAACGTGAACGCCCCCAACGACCACGCCCCAGCCTCGACAGGCGCCCCGGCCGCCCCCGGCAGGCTCTACGGCGTCGGACTCGGCCCCGGCGACCCCTCGCTGATGACCCTGCGCGCCGTGGAGGTCATCGCCGCCGCAGATGTCGTCGCCTACCACTCGGCCCGCCACGGACGCTCCATCGCCCGCTCGATCGCCGCGAAGCACATCCGCGCGGACCAGATCGAGGAACGGCTGATGTATCCGCTGACGGTGGAGACCACCGACCACCCCGGCGGCTACCGAGGAGCACTCGACGACTTCTACGAAGAGGCGTCCGATCGGCTCGCGGCCCACCTCGACGCCGGCCGCACGGTCGCCGTGCTCGCCGAGGGCGACCCCCTCTTCTACGGCTCCTACCAGCACATGCACAAGCGGCTCGCCCACCGCTATCCCACCGAGGTCATCCCCGGAGTCACCTCGGTCAGCGCGGCAGCCGCCCGCCTCGGAGAGCCGCTGGTGGAGGCCGATGAGGTGCTCACCATCCTGCCCGGCACCCTGCCCGAGGAGGAGTTGGCGGCCCGGCTCGCCGCGACCGACTCGGCCGTCGTGATGAAACTGGGCCGCACCTTCACCAAGGTCCGCAACGCCCTGGAGCGCACCGACCGCCTCCACGAGGCGCGCTACGTCGAACGCGCCACCATGCCCGACGAGCGCACCGCCCTCCTCGCCGATGTGGCGGCCGACTCGGTGCCGTACTTCTCGGTCGCCGTGCTGCCGAGCCGCATCGGCGCCATGCCGAACGCGCCCGTACGCACCGCGACGACCGGTGAGGTCATGGTCGTCGGGACCGGCCCCGCGGGACCGCTGTGGCTCACCCCCGAGACCCGCGGAGCCCTCGCCGCGGCCGATGACCTCGTCGGCTACACCACCTATCTGGACCGCGTACCGGAGCGCCCCGGCCAGCAGCGCCACGGCTCGGACAACCGCGTCGAGGCCGAACGGGCGGAATTCGCGCTCCAACTCGCGGCACGCGGACGCCGGGTGGCCGTGGTCTCCGGTGGCGACCCGGGAGTGTTCGCCATGGCCACGGCGGTACTGGAGGTGGCATCGCAACCCGAGTACGCCGACGTACCGGTACGGGTCCTCCCCGGGGTGACCGCAGCCAACGCGGCAGCAGCCCGCGCAGGTGCACCCCTCGGCCACGACTACGCCACCATCTCGCTCTCCGACCGGCTCAAGCCCTGGGAAGTGATCGCGGAACGCCTACGGGCGGCAGCCGCTGCGGACCTGGTCCTCGCCCTCTACAACCCGGGCTCACGCAGCCGCACCTGGCAGGTCGGCAAGGCCCGGGACCTCCTCCTGGAACACCGCTCCCCGCAGACCCCGGTGGTACTGGGCCGGGACATCGGCGGCCCGGAGGAGTCCGTACGGATCGTCCGGCTCGGCGAACTCGACCCGGCCGAGGTCGACATGCGCACGGTCCTGCTGGTGGGCTCGTCACAGACCCAGGCCGTCCGGCGCGGCAACGGAACGGAAATCGTGTGGACCCCGCGCCGCTACCCGGAGGCCCCGGAGCCGGCACAGAGCTGAACCACCCAGGCGGCGGCCTCATCCGACGTACCCACCACCGCAACGCCCTCGGGCGCGGGAGGCCGCCGCACCACCACCACGGGCAACCCGCCCTCCCGCGCGGCGGCCAACTTGGGCGCGGTCGCCGCCCCACCGCTGTCCTTGGTCACCACCACATCGATCCGATGCCGGCGCAGGACCTCCCGCTCCCCGTCGAGGGTGAACGGCCCCCGGTCCAACAACACCTCCATCCGCGGCGGCCCCGGCGCCTCGGGCGGATCGACGGACCGGACGAGGAACCACGTCCGCTCCAGCCCGGCGAACGCGGCGAGCCCCATCCGCCCGGTGGTCAGGAACACCCGCTCCCCGAGCCGCGGCACCACTTCAGCCGCCTCCACCAAGGACCCCACGGAGTGCCACCGATCCCCTTCCCCGGCCGTCCAACCCGGCCGCCGCAGTGCGAGCAGCGGTACGCGGGTGATGGCGGCGGCCCGGGCAGCGTTGAAGCTGATGTTCTCGGCAAAGGGGTGCGTCGCATCGACGATGCCCCCCACACCGTGCTCACGCACCCACGCCACCATCCCCTCCACCCCACCGAACCCCCCAACCCGCACCTCCCCCACGGGCATCCGCGGCCGAGCCACCCGCCCGGCCAACGAACTCGTGACCCGTAGCCCCGCCACCCCGCTCATCTGCAACCGCTCAGCAAGCTGCCGGGCCTCGGTGGTACCGCCGAGGATGAGGAGGTGCATGGGGGCTCCGGGGGGGGGAGGGGGTGAGCTGGGGTGGGGCTGCGGTCCAGCCAAGCACAGGGGGTGACGAGGGGCGCGGGGGTAGGGCGGTGTTCGCGGGGGTGGGTCGTCGAGGGGGAGCCCCGCGCGTGCGGGGACCACACAGCCTTCAACGTTCCAAATCGGGAGGACACAGGACCACCCCCGCGCGTGCGGGGACCACACTTCCTGACCTGCGGTGATTCTAGCGATCATGGACGATTTCATTCAGTTGGACTCCGGGCCCAACCACGCCCGATCGCGGGTCATCCAGCCCAACACACGCACCTCGTCCAGATGCTAGCGGGCAACAACGGGCGAAGCGCCGCATCAGACATCAAGGCAAACCTGCACGGAACTTGGGTGAGCCCCGCCGCTCCGGAGGATGGGAACGGCGGGGCCCGGAGCGGTGCGGTTCTAGAGGTTCGCGGACCGTGCGAGGGTGACCAGCCCGGCGAACGCCGAAGCGGAAACCATCAGAACGGGACCGTTCGGGCGCTTGCTGTCACGTACCGGAACAATGCCGGTGACGTTCACGTCCTTGGGGGCCCACTCAATGCAGGTACCGCCGCTACCACTGTATGAGGACTTGATCCAATTGGATGGTTCGGTCGTCACGGGGTGCCCTTTCGTACCTCACTGATCATGGCCACAGACTCTGCCTGCGACAGTGCCGATGTCTGTAGTTGATGGTAGGCCCTCACCAGTGGACGAACGGAGGCGAGATCACGCTCCAGGTAACCCTGCGTCTGGGACTCGACATACGCCACCACCGATCGATCTGACAGCGTCAACAGATTCACGGATCGGTTGAAGGGGCGCAGTTCCCCCATGGCATAGGGCGCGACTTGCAACGAAGTGTTGGACTGTTCGGCGAACTCCAGCAGTTGGCAAAGCTGCGCGTCCATGACGTCGTGCCCACCGATCGTGCGTCGGATACAGCTCTCGTCCAAGACCACAATCACGAGCGGCGGTGGGTTCCGTACGAACGCGGCCTGCCGCTCTATGAGGAACTCAACTCGCTCAGCGGCATGTTCAGCAGCGATCGCCCCTCGCCGCACATGGCCCGCTTCGATGGCTGCTGCGTACTCCCGCGTCTGCAGCGGTCCGGGAATCAGGCCGACTTCGAAGAGCCGAACCTCTTCGGCCCGGCCCTCATAGCTGACGTACTCGGGGAAGCCTTCCAACAAGCTGCCGTGCTGCATCTCGCGCCATTGACGTTCAAATGTGGCCACTGTTCCCGCCAAGCCCAACGCCTGGTCAGCAGCTTTCGCGAAGTGTAAAGACGGCATCTTGCGCGCAGTTTCGACGCCTGAAATATGCCCACTGGAAATGCCCATATGGACGGAAAGATCCTCTTGCCTCCACCCGCGAGCCTCGCGGGTGCTGCGCAGACGTGCGCCGAAGGCTGCCTGCGCGCTGCTTTCCGGGTCCAGTTCCTTGCGATTCACCACAGCGACCCCAACTTATGTGGCCACCACGCCACGTTGAACAGGTTCTGACTCTAGGACACGCTCATGGCACCCGGTAGTGGTTCCACTACGGAGAGGAGTAGCCATGTCTGGCAAGAAGGTAGCGAATACACCCCAACTCGGCGTCGGGGAATTGGTGTTCGACATCACCCAGAAGGCTTTAGGTGTGGTCATGGACACCGGTGCGGATATGGAGGATGACCGCTACTCGCTCCGTCCTCCTGGAGGTGGGATTGAGTGGACCGCTGTGAGGGCGGACCTTCGGCCGGCCAGTGTGGTTGACCGGATTCGGCCGGCTCTGACCGAGGTGAACGAACGGAGCAGCCGGCAAGAAGGCTCGGCATGAGGGTGATGGCGATCCTCCGCCACGTTGAAGGATCGCCAAGCACATGGTGTGCCAAGGCTCCCGCGCTCCATCTGAGGGTGACCACATGAAACGACTCCGCTCGTACGCGGTCGCCCTGTTCTTCCTCGGCGGATTCCTCGGAACCACTGCATTGCTGCTGATGCTGGTCCGGTACCAGCACTGAAGATGTCCGCCCCCTGAATACCTGGCCACTTAAATTCGCGGGTTCATCATGCGGGGCGGTCAACCGGTCCGCCCGACTTCCGCTGAGGGTCGGAGAGTCGGGCGGGCCACCACACACCCCCGCTCCCTGCGGCAGCGTCCCCCGACGCTGCGGAGGACCGCACAGGAGCGGGCACCCCTCGGTCCGGCCCCGGTGTCACCGGCCCGAGGAAGGGGAGCGGCCACTCACCCGCTCCCGGGCCCCGGTCGTCACCATCCCACCCAGACGACCGGGGCCACCCGCGCGCAGGGACCACGACGTCCTGCTCGCCGACCACCTGCATCACGAGGGGCCACCCCCGCGCCCGCGGGGACCACTACCGCACCAAGCTACGAGAGGTCGAAGCCCGGGGACCACCCCCGCGCCCGCGGGGACCACACTTCCTGGCCTGCTGCGATGTCGGCGATCATGGACGTTTTCATTCGGTTGGAATCTGAGCCCTAACCACGCCCCATCGTGGACCGACCCAACCCAACGCCTCGATCTCGTCCAAGATGCTAGCTGGCGATGGGCGGCAAAACTGCGCGTACCCGCACTCATCGTCCCCGAGGCAGACCCTGCCCGGTCGAGCCGACCGACCCGGCAGTCGCACCCTCGGCACGAGGGATCGGCTGGTCAAGATCACGGGGTTGCTTCGCGAATGAAAGACTCGGCCCGGGAGGGATGCACCATGGGGTTCGGATTTCGTGTCGGTGTTCCGGGGATGAGTGTGCGGGTTTCCACCCGCGGGGTGCGGGTTTCGGTCGGCTCGCGCACGGCGCAGGTCGGGATGGTGGGCGAGGGAGGTCGGGCGGCGCCCGGTGCCGGATCGACGCGGGTGGCGCCGCCACCTCGGCCAGTCGCACGTCCCACCTCGTCCCCGGGCCGGGGCACCAGCACCCGGCGTACTGCGCCGCACCGGAGTGTCGCGCCGTCCGCCGAGGAACTCGACCTGGCGCGGCAGCGGGCCGTTCGGTCAGAGCACGACGCACAGCGGGACGCGGCGATCATCGAGTTGCAGCAACTCTGGCAGCGCATGACCCATGTGCATCTCCAGACCTTCCCGCCGGCCCGCCCGCCCGTCGTGGCCGGGCCTCCCATGTTGGGGGTCGAGTGGGCCCGCGCCGAGGCCCAGGCGTTCCATCTGCGGGGACTCGGAGTGTTCGCGCGCTCCGAGCGTGCGGTGGCCAAAGATGCGGCCGAGCAGGACGCCCCCGTATATCTGACTGACCAGCAGGCGCGCCTACGGGGCGCGCACGAGCAATTGCTGGCGGACGCCGAGCAGTGGTGGCGGGCTCTGACCGGCAACGACGAGGAAATCGTCTGCGAGGCCGTGAACGCGGCCTTCGCCGACAATCCCGCCGCAGGCTGCGCTGTCGGCGTGGACGGATCGGTGATGTCCGTCGTGATGCGGCAGCAGGACATCGACGCGTTGCCCACACAGGCCCCGGGCGCCACCCCGGCCGGCCGGCCCACGCTGAGGGACCTCGGGAAACGTGAACTGACTGAGCGGTGGCTCACTGTCATGGGGTCCCATGTCATCGCCACCCTGAAGGAAGGGTTCGCAACCGCTCCGGGCATCACCGCCATCAATCTGGCCGTGCTGACCCGGATGCCCGAGACTCGGCGGCTCGGCGTGGTCGCATACGGGCGCTGGACCCGCCGAGCCATCGAAAGCACTGCCTGGCAAGGTCCGGACGACGCGCTTCGGTTCCTGGAGATAGGTGAGGACGTGCTCTGCTCGGTCAAGAAGACCGCGGCGGGAAACACTTCCAGCACGGTCAAGCCCCTCAACACCCGTCGGATGCCGGGCCTTCAGGACCTGCTGGACCATGCCAGGGACGAACCCGACTCCGCAGGTTCAACCTTGGCCAACTTGAACATCGGGCTGCATGACGGTGGCCCCGACGTCGATCCGGAGTTCCCTTCCGACCCGTACTGGATCATGCCCTTCGCTCAGTGGCGGGAGACGATCGTCGCCTCACCGACGGCAGCCACCATGGTCATGGAGCGTGAGCCCGTGGTGTCTCTCGTTCCCGGACAGACCCTGACGCTCCCCGAAGAGGCGTGGCGAGGGCTGCTGGTCGCCTTCTCCTTCGCCGGAGCCGACGCCGATCTGACGCTCTTCCTGACCGACGGCGACGGACAGGTCGCCGGCGACGAGGACTTCGTCTTCTACAACCAGCCATCCGCCGCCGCCGGGGCGGTACGTCTTCTGGGCCGACACACAGAAGGTCCCGACATCGTGGAGAGCGCGAGCATTCAGCTGGCGGCCCTGCCCGCACGGGTTCGGCGCGTTGCGGTGGCGGTCAACATGAACGTCGAATCGGGCCTCGCCTGCGGGGCTCTCACCCATGCCTCCCTGCGCATGGAGTGCGGCAGCGGTGCTGCCTGGGCGTTCCATCCGCCGAGTGACCCGGACATACGCGCCATGGTCGTCGCCGAGTTGTACCGGCACACCCTGGACGGATCCCCTGTGTGGAAGTTGCGCGCCATCGGCCAGGGCTGGGCCGACGGTCTCGACGCCTTGGCCCGCGCCCATGGCGTCGATGTGCAATGACCCCGTCCGGCACCGTACGCGATATCGCCGGGGCCGTTCGTGGCGGAGGGACCACCCCCGACAGTTCGCGGATCGACCCCGTCCAGCATCGAGAACTCGCCCCGGTGTAAGGGGTCACACCCCCCACCTCAGACCATTCAAGCGCCCCTCACGGTGGAGGTATCAGCCGGACCGCCGTCACCTTGAGGACCGATTGGGCCACGTAGTACACGACGATCACCCCGGCCACGATCGCCTGGCGGCGGTCCTTCTCTCCGCCCACCGGGTGGGATCTATGGCCGTACGGATCCCTGCCGAGCGTCCGGAACATCTCCGTCCGGAACTCGTGGGCCGACTGCATGTGCTTCAGCGCCGTGTCCGCCACGGGCGCATACGCGATCTCGTACCGGCTCATGGGTTTTCCTGGTCGCGTGCTCGAAGCTCGGCGAAGGTCTCGTCGTCCTCCGGTTCGGAGGCGATCCGCACGATCCACTCTCGCAGGACTTGTTCGATCGTGTGTACGTTCGCGGAGAAGACCTCGTCGAGGAACTGTTTCCGGGCATCGTCCGGGAGAACGTCTCGAATGCCCGCCACCGTAGCGGGCACGCTGACCTTCTCACCACCGCGGATGGTCCACAGCCTGTCGCCTTCAGCCATCATCGGAAACCTTCCCGTTCAGGAACAACGCCCCCTGCCAAGCCTGTTCTCGGTGGCAGGACGACGACTTCCCCGATCGTGGTCGGGGCACGCCCGGTCATGCGCTGTCGGTGTCCCAATGTAGTGAGTCGAGGCTCTGACCACCCGTCAGCAGGCGTGTTCTCCGCGCTCTCGTTCCGGCGAGTACAGATGGCTGTCCCTGAACTGTTCGGCGCCCAGGGTGCGGCCGACCATGATGACCGCCGTGCGCAGGATGCCCGTCTCCTTCACCTGGGCCGCGATCGTCTCCAGCGTGCCCCGCAGGATGACCTCCTCCGGGCGGGAGGCGTACGCCACCACCGCGGCCGGGCAGTCGGCGCCGTAGTGCGGGAGGAGTTCGTCCACCACCCGATCCACGTAACGCATCGCAAGGTGAAGCACGATCAGCGCGCCGCTGCGGCCCAGGGTCGCCAGGTCCTCGCCTTCCGGCATGGGGGTGGCGCGTTGGGAGACGCGGGTGAGGATGACGGTCTGGCCGACGGTGGGCACGGTCAGTTCCCGCTTGAGTGCCGCTGCCGCCGCCGCGAAGGCCGGTACGCCCGGGATGACCTCGTACGGAATTCCCACGGCGTCCAGGCGGCGCATCTGTTCGGCGACCGCGCTGAAGACGGACGGGTCGCCCGAGTGGAGGCGGGCCACATCATGGCCTTCTTCGTGGGCTCGGACGACTTCGGCGACGATCTGGTCGAGGTCGAGTTGGGCGGTGTCCACGAGTCGGGCGTCCGGTGGGCACTCGTCGAGGAGTTCGCGGGGCACCAGGCTGCCCGCGTACAGACAGACCCCGCAGGCGGCGAGGGTACGGGCGCCGCGCACGGTGATCAGGTCGGCGGCCCCCGGGCCTGCGCCGATGAAGTACACGGTCATCTGTGGTCTCCCATGACGGATGAGGGTTTGGTGACGGTCCATTGCGTGACCGGCATGGCCTGGCGCCAGCCGGTGAAGCCGCCGACGGGTACGGCGTGGGCGACCGCGAGCCGGACGAGTTCGCCGCCGTGGCGCCGGTAGCGGTCGGCGAGCAGCGCCTCCGATTCCAGTGTCACCGTGTTGGCGACGAGCCGCCCGCCCTCTGGCAGTGCTTCCCAACAGGCGTCGAGCAGGCCGGGTGCGGTCAGTCCGCCGCCGATGAAGATGGCGTCGGGCACGGGCAGGTCCGCCAGCGTCGCTGGGGCTCGGCCGGTGACCACGCGCAGGGCGGGCACCCCCAGCCGATCGGCGTTGCGGCCGATGCGTTCGGCGCGTACGGGGTCGCGTTCGATGGTGATCGCCTGGCAGGACGGGTGGGTACGCATCCACTCGATGGCGATCGATCCGGAACCACCGCCGATGTCCCACAGCAGTTCACCGGGCGCGGGCGCGAGTGCGCCGAGTGTGGCCGCGCGGACATGGCGCTTGGTGAGCTGGCCGTCGTGTTCGTAGACGTCGTCGGGCAGGCCGGGTACGGCTCCGATGTGCGGGGTGTCCGGCGCGCGGACGCATTCGACGGCCACGATGTTGAGGGCGTCCGCGAGCGAGTGGGTCCAGGTGTCGGCGGTCGCGGTGGTCGATGACTCGGACGGGCCGCCGAGTCGGGCGAGTACCCGCATCGGGCTCGGTCCGTAGCCGTGTTCGCGCAGCAGGTGCGCGACCTCGTCGGGGGTGTGTGCCCCGGCGCTGAGCACCAGCAGTCGGCGTCCGTGGTGCAGTGCGGCGGCGAGCCGCGCAACGGGACGGCCGACGGCGGTGATGACCTCGGTGTCCTCCAGTGGCCAGCCGAGTCGGGCGCACGCGTACGACACGGACGAAGGGTGCGGCAGGACCCGCAGTCCACCCGGGCTTCCGCCCCGACTTCCTTCCGGACCTCCGTCCAGTGCGGCGCCGCCCAACTCCTCGGTGAGCGCGCGCCCGATCCCGTAGAACATGGGGTCGCCGCTGGCCAGGACCACGATCGCGCGCCCGCGGTGGGCAGCGAGCAGCCCGGCGACGGCCGGGCGCAGCGGGGAGGGCCAGGCGACCCGTTCGCCGGCGCAGTCCGGTGGCAGCAGTTCCAGTTGACGCGGGCCGCCGATCAGCACCTCGGCCCCGAGGAGCGCGGTGCGCGATGCCTCGGGCAGCCCTTCCCAACCGTCGGCTCCGATGCCGACCACGGTGACCGCGGGCGGGTGCACGGAGGAGGCGTCGTCGGCTGCTGATGTCACGGCGTGTCCCGGTGGTGGAGTGGGTGAGCGGTCCGACCGCAGGGGCCTGACATGCCGGAACTCTACTGTCCGCCCCCTTCGCCACCTCGGTCAGGTGAGCACCCCCCGTACCCTTATTGCATTGCTTCTTAGAGGAGCTAACACAATGCCTGGACTCGTCTGTAGGTGATCACGCAGCAGGCGAGTTTCAGGAACGCTTCGTGGATGTCGTCGCGGATGTCCCAGCGGATCCGTAGCCGTCGGAAGCCATGAATCCAAGCGTTCGTGCGCTCGACGACCCACCGAACAGTGCCTAGGCCGGAGCCGTGGGGCACGCCCCGGCGAGCGATGACTGGTTTGATGCCGCGCTTCCACAGCAGTCGGCGGTACTTGTCGTAGTCGTAGCCTCGGTCGGCGAACAGCTGCCGGGGACGGTGGCGTGGCCGGCCGGTGGTCCCGCGGATGCGGGGGATCGCGTCGAGTAGGGGCAGTAGCTGGGTGACGTCGTGGCGGTTTCCGCCGGTCAGGGTGATGGCAAGCGGTGTGCCGACGGCATCGGTGATGATGTGGTGCTTCGAGCCGGGCCGGGCGCGGTCGACCGGGCTCGGCCCGGTTTTGGGCCGCCCCGACGGGCTTGGCGGTGCGAGCCGTCGATCACCGCCCGGGACCAGTCCAGCTTCCCCGCGCGATGCAGTTCGGTGAGAAGCAGCTGGTGCAGCCGGTCCCAGACACCGGCCTCGTGCCAGTCCCGCAGCCTCCGCCAGCACGTCATTCCGGAGCCGAACCCGAGCTCCTGCGGCAGCCACTCCCACTGGATCCCGGTGTGCAGCACGAACAAGATGCCCTGCAGGCAACCGCGGTCATCAAGCGGCAGCCGCCCCGGGTTGCACGACCGGCGCTGCCTGACCGGCAGCAGCGGCTCGACCCGCATCCACAGGTCGTCCGACACCACCCACGGCGGACCATTCCCCTTCCCCATACCCCGCCCAACGATCCGCCAGGGGAAGAGGACATGGCTTCCACCACAGCTTTCTGTTAGCTCCTCTTACTGGCAGAGATCCCGGATTCCGCTACGCACTGGCCTTCGACACCGACGGATCGACGGTGGGGTTCGCCACCGCCTGGACCGCACCGGAAGCCTTCCCCATGGGCCGCTGCTATCCGCAGGTGCACACTGCGCTGGGACCGGTGCGCACCGGCGCGTGGCTGTGCGGTGCGATCGAGGTCGATGAACTCGCCGTGGTCCGGCGTGCGCGTGGCCGCGGCGTGGCGCGAGCACTGCTGGATACGGTGACGGCGGACGCGCCGGACGGCAGGAGTTGGCTGCTGACGTCCGTACGCGCCGCCGACGCCCTGCGTTTCTACCGGCGCGCAGGATGGCGGCAGGTCACCCATCCCGCGCCCGATGGCAGGAGCGTGGCGGTCTTCCTCGGTCCGCGCCACCCGGCCAACACCCCCCACTGACACCTCTGGAGCAACCGTGCGTACCGCTGAAGTCCGGACCCGCTTCCTCGACTACTTCGCCGAGCGCGGCCACACCGTCGTCCCCAGCGCACCCCTGCCCACACCCGACCCGACGCTGCTGTTCGTCAACGCGGGAATGGTCCCCTTCAAGCCCTATCTGACCGGAACGGCAGAGCCTCCCTGGCCGCGGGCGACGAGTGTGCAGAAGTGCATCCGCACCCTCGACATCGAGGAAGTCGGCAAGACCACCAGGCACGGTTCGTTCTTCCAGATGAACGGCAACTTCTCCTTCGGCGACTACTTCAAGGAACAGGCCATCGCCTACGCCTGGGAACTGTCGACGAAACCCCTCACCGACGGCGGGTACGGACTGGACCCCGACCGCATCTGGGTCACCGTGCACCACTCGGACGGCGATGCGCGCGGGCTGTGGCGGCAGCTCGCCGGGCTGCCCGACGAGCGGATCGTGGCCCGTGGCGACGAGGACAACTTCTGGTCCATGGGCGTCCCCGGCCCCTGCGGTCCCTGCTCGGAGCTGTACTACGACCGCGGCCCCGCACTCGGCCGTGAGGGCGGTCCTGAGGTCGACGAGGACCGGTACATGGAGTTCTGGAACCTTGTCTTCATGCAGTACGAACGCGGCGAGGGCCCCGGCAAGTCCGGCTATCCCATCCTCGGCGAACTGCCGCGCCGCAACATCGACACCGGCATGGGCCTGGAACGGATGGCGACCCTCCTCCAGGGCGTCGACAACCTCTACGAGATCGACGAGACCCGCCCGATCCTGAACCGGGCGGCGGAACTCGCGGGCGTACGGTACGGGGCCGATGAACAGGCCGATGTACGGCTGCGCGTGGTCGCCGATCACGTCCGCACCGCCCTGATGCTCCTCACCGACGGCACCACCCCAGGCAACGAGGGCCGGGGCTATGTCCTGCGCCGCATCCTGCGGCGGGCGGTGCGTTCGATGCGTCAGCTGGGTTACGAGGACCGGGCGCTGCCGGAACTGCTGCCGGCGGCCCGGGACTGCATGGCGGCGAGCTATCCCGAGGTCGCCGAGGTGTACGAGCGCAGCGCGGACCAGGCAGACGCGGAGGAGGACGCGTTCCGGGCCACCCTGCGACAGGGCACGACGGTGCTGGACACGGCGGTGGCGGCGGTGAAGGACAGCGGCGGGCGCTCACTGCCCGGCGCACAGGCGTTCCTGCTGCACGACACCTACGGGTTCCCCATCGACCTCACCCTGGAGATGGCGGCCGAGCAGGGCATCGAAGTCGACCGCGAGGGCTTCACGGCCTTGATGGCGGCCCAACGCGAACGGGCCCGCGCGGACGCCCGCGCCCGCAAGGGCGCCGCCCCGCTGGACACGGCGGCCCTCCGCGCCGTCCTGGACGAACACGGCCCCACCGACTGGCAGGCGTGGTCCACGCTGACCACGGACTCCCGGGTGCTGGCGGTGCTGGGGCCCGACGGCCCGGTGAAGGCGGCCAGGGCCGGTGCGGTGGTGACCGTACTCCTCGACCGCACCCCCTTCTACGCCGAGTCGGGCGGGCAGGAGAGCGACGCCGGCCGGCTGACGGGGGCCTCGGTCGAGGCGGACGTGCTGGACGTCCAACGTCCGTTGCCCGGTCTGGTCGCCCACCAGGTCCGAGTCACCGCGGGCGACCTCGCCCCGGGCGACACCCTGCGCGCGGCCGTCGACGCCGATTGGCGCCTGGGCGCCCGCCAAGCCCACTCGGGTACGCACGTGCTGCACGCCGCACTGCGCGAAGTCCTCGGCCCGACCGCGCTCCAGTCCGGCTCGTACAACCGCCCCGGCTATCTCCGTCTCGACTTCCCCTGGCGCGGCGGGCTGTCACCCCTCGTACGCGGTGACATCGAGGAGGCGGCCAACCGAGCGCTCAGGCGCGACCTGCCGGTGGGCGTGGAGTGGATGACCCTGCCGGAGGCCAAACGAAAGGGCGCGCTGGCGCTGTTCGACGAGACGTACGGGGAGAAGGTGCGGGTCGTCGAGATCGGCGGCGAGTGGTCGCGGGAGCTGTGCGGCGGTACCCATGTGGAACGGTCGTCACAGATCGGGGTGGTGTCGCTGACCGCGGAATCGTCGGTGGGGGCGGGGATGCGCCGGCTGGAAGCGGTGGTGGGCTTGGAGGGCTTCGACTATCTGGCCCGCGAACGCGACCTGGTCAGCCGCATCGCCGAACAGGTCCCGGGCCCGCGCGCCGAACTCCCGGACCGGATCGAGGCCATCCTGTCCCGTCTCAAGGCAGCGGACCGTGAGAACGCCCGCCTGAAGCGGGAGGCGGCACTGTCCCGCGCAACCGACCTGGCCGCATCCGCCGAGAACCTCTCCGGCACCCTGCTCGCCACCACCTTCATCGACGGCACGGCCTCGGACGCCCGCGACCTGTCGCAGGCGATCCGCGATGCCCTGCCGCGCACCGAACCGTCAGTGGCGGCGGTGGCGGCCCGTACGGAGGGCAAGGGCATCCTGGCGGTGGCTCTCAACACCCGCGCCCGCGAACTGGGCCTCTCGGCGGGCACTCTGGTGAAGGCGGCACTACGGGGTCGGGGCGGCGGCTCGGCGGAATCCGCCCAGGGGGGCGGGGTGCGGGCGGACGAACTGGACGCGGTGCTGGCGGTGTTGCGCACGGCGGTGACGGAGGGCACCTCGACGGACGAGTAAGGCGGGGCACCGGCTCTGGCCTCGCCGTCAAGGGTGAGGCCGGGGCCCGGGGCCGACTGCGCGCGGTGTGCGGGGGTCCAGCTGGACCGCGCAGGATGGTGGCGGGTCCCGGGTCAGTCCGTGTGGACGATGGAGACGACCGTGACCGTCAGGACCGTGACGCTCACCCAGTAGTCCGTCACCGTCCCCGCCAGTACCGCCCGGCGTTTGTCCAACAGGTCGTCCACCGGTCTGCCGTGGATGTACGGGGTGCCGGCGAGGTGGCTGATCTCCTGGCCGAAGCGGGCGCGGCGGTCGCAGCTCATCTTCTTCAGGGCGTCGAACGCCACATCCGTGTACGCGACGCGAAGTGTGCTCACTCGGTACCCACCCCACCCGGGCCGAAATACTCGGACACCTCTTCTGCGGAGATGAGGCCGGAGTGGTCGCCCCGGGCCAGGCGCTTGAAGATGGCTTCCTTGGCTGCGAGCAGGTCGGGGCGGGTCTTCTGGGCCCACTCGGCCATCAGTACGAACAGGTCCTCGGCGGCGGCGTCGCCGAGTTCGGTGTCGAACGTGATGCGCAGATCGGGCGGGAGTGCCGCCCGTACGCCGTTGATGGTCGCGGGCAGTTCGACCGGACTGCCGTCCAGGTAGGTGCTGAAGGTCCGACCCGACTTGATCTCGGCCATCTGTTCCTCGTTTCCATATGTCCTTGTGAAACTACCCCTCCTGCAACGTGCGTTACCGCGGACATCTCCACACATGGAGAAGAGGTTCGATCCCCAACAGCGGTTGCAGAGGGGGACGGTCAGTACCTCCAGCTCCGTGAGGGGCCGGACGTATGGGGCCGCGGCTCGCCGTTCGGACGGATCAGCGCGCACATGCCGTGCCGGAGTCGGCGAGCCGCCGCGGTGCTCGGTCCACGAGCCGGTGCAGATCCTCCACTCAGCCCCTGGGGTTTCCAGGGAGCGGGGCCAAGGTGAGCAGGCCGCAGCCGTACGCCTTCGATGGGCCGATGCCTCCGAGGAGTCGGGCCGTGAAGAGATCGGGGTCGACAACGCGTAGACGGCCCTCGAAGGTCGCCGTGTGGAAGGTGACCCGTGGGCCGCGGCCGTTCTTGGCGAAGGAGTGGCGGCTGCGGTCGGTGATGCGGACCTCCCGGGCCGAGGGGGCCGACTCGGGCCGGGCGTGGGCGTCGTCGGGCGGTGGTGGGAGGGTTCCGGGCGCCGGTGGGTCGGTACGGGCCTCGGGGACGGCGAAGCCCCAGCGCTCGGTGCGCGTCAGGAACCAGTCGAGTTGGGCCGCGGCCGTGCGGTGGGCCAGCCGGAAGCCACGTACCCGCTGATCGTCGGTCGCCGCTTCCAGGCGGGAGCGTTGCGCCGCGGTGGGATTCACCGGGGACGCGGAGTTCTGTACGGGGTTGGCCGTCAGGCGGAACGCGAACTCCCGGCCCGTCGCGATCTGGTCGAGCAGCGGTGCATAGTCGCGTACGGCCGCGTGTTCACCGTCGGCGTCCGGCCATCCCGCCTGTTCGACGATATGGGTCCAGTCGGGCTTGGAGCGGGTGAGGACGAAGAGGTACGGCCGGTGCGGGTCGTCGGCGTCGAGCCGCCACAGCAGTCGTTCCGCATCGGCGGCGCCCGGCACTCCTCCCATCACCGCGCCGTGCAGGGCGCGCGGGTTCGAGAGCAGTCGGCGGCTCTCCGCCCGGAGGGGATTGATCCTGATACGGGATAGATAGGTCATGGCAGGTCACCAGCCCAGCAGGGCGAACGGGTCATGGCCGGCGCTTGTGGCGCCGTCGTCCGTGGCGCCCTCGGGGTCGAGGTCGTCGGTGCGCGGGAAGCCGGTGGGGATGCTGAGCCAGCCATGCCGTACACGACGGCTGGTGAAGCGGCGGGCGCGAGGGTCGAAGGAGACGGGTGCGTCGTGCAGTACGTCATCGCCGTCCGGGTCTTCGACGGTGACCGAGCGGTCGACGCGTGCCGGGTAGAGGGAGCCACTGCTGCCCCGGTCTCGACCCCACTGCTTGGCGTACTGCTCACGGGCTCGCCGGGACGCCTGCCAAGGCTCCGCCCGAAGCGCTTCCTCCAACTCGGCCGCGCGCAATCCGAGGGAGATGGGCTGCGTCGGCGGGCAGGAGCGGCGGCCGAGGGCAAGGGGGAAGGCGGGCGCGCGCACCGCACCGTCCAGGCCGGTCAGTAGTTCGCGCGGGCCGGCGACGGCGGCGAGGAAGACGGCGTCCTGGAGGTAGTAGCGGGTGGTGACATGGGTGTTCTTCGCCGGTGCCGTCGGCTTCTGGATCCCCTTGGCGGTGACCCCGGCCTGGGGCAACGGGCGGCCCCGGTAGTCGCTGACCGTGTGGTAGTCGCGCAGCAGAGTGCCCGGCTGGTCCACGCGGACGCCGAGACGCAGCGGCAGCAGTTCGTCCAGAGGGTCTTCACGGGCGTATCCAGCGGCGGCGGCGAGTAGTCCGATCACACCGGACTTGGTGGGCTCGGCGCCCGTCTCCCGACGGTTGAAGGCGCTGCGTGAGCCCCACGCTTGAAGGGGCCCGGCCAATCTGAGGAGCAGGACCGCCGGGCGCTCGTGAGGACCGCTCATCGTGCGGCCCGCTGGGGGACTTGGGCGAGGTGGGACCGGACCCGGGACAGGAGTTCGGGGAAGGCGATCGCTTCGCCGAAGGCGCTCTCCAGCAGCTTCGCCGTGTCGTCGGACTCGTCGAAGGTGTGGCAGAGGGCGGTGAGCGCGGGGGTGTCGCCCCAGGCCCTGACGGCTCTGGCGTGCTCCTGGGCAAGGCTGCGAGCGGAGGCGGCGGCGATGCCCGAGGGGACGGCGATGGGCTCCTCGAAGGCGGAAACCAGGTTGACCGGCTGGTCGGTGCGTACGACGACGGCGACCAGGCTGGGCAGTGTGCGGTGGGCGAAGGAGTTGCCGTAGCCGGTGGGCATGGAGCGGGCGAAGGAGGTGAGGAACTCCCCCACGGCATTGATCGTCGCTTCCTCGTCGGAGAGGTTCGCGCGGAGCTGGTGGAGCCCCACCGACGCATAGCGGTAGAGGGTCGCGGAGTTGAAGCCGATGGTGCCGATCATGCCGGCGCCGGTCTCCTCCCCCTTCTTCTGCTCGTCGTCGACGGCGGTGAAGTAGTCGAACTCCAGCTCCACCGCATGGGTCGACAGGGCATGTGCCACCTGGGTCGCGGCGTCGACGTTCAGGGCGGGGATGTCGGCGACCATCCGACCGAAGAGGGCGACGTCCACGGGGTGCCCGGAGCTGAACTTCTCCTGCACCGGGAGCTTCTTGATCTCCTCGGCCAACGCGGTGTCGTCCAGCACTGCGAGTTTCGCGACCCGGTCGCGTACGAGGGAGGCCACGGCGGCGAGTTGGCGGCGGCCGTAGAAGAAGAGATAGGCGGTGTCGCCCTCCTTCTTGCCCGCGCTGATCTTCAGCGGTGCGAGCAGGGCGTTCGCGAGACGGGCCGCAGTCTGGGCATCGCAGGTGTCGCCGTCGGCGATCTGCTCGGCCAGCGCGGCGGCCACCCGACGGGTACGGGTCGCCAGGTCCTGCCGGGGCAGTCGCTCGGTGAAGTGGGTGCGGGTGGCACGCTTCCACGCCTGGGAGGAGACCCGGGAGCGACGGACCCCGCCGAAGTACGCCTCCTTCGGATTGCCCTGGTCATCACGGTTGAGATTGGCGGGCGGGACGGTCTGAAGGATGTGAATGTCGATGTAGGTACGGGACGCGGGGAGCGCCATGGGGTCCTCCGGGGTGTTCTCGGCTCGCATCACAGGGTCGATGGCGCGGATGTGGTGGCGACGCCCTCGCCGTTGCGTCCGGCGCCAGGTTGGTCCTGTGAGGAGGGACCCCAGGCGTGGTAGGCCAGCCCCCATTCGCGGCGCACGCGCTGCCGGTGTTCGGGGTGGCTCCAGCGCCAGACGTCCGACATCAACTGGTCGTAGTCGATGGGCTGTTGTACGGACCTGAGCTGGGTGATCAGTCCGCGCAGTCGATAGAGCAGGGCCGGGACGGCAGTGGTGTGCACGGCGGCGGCGACACGGCGGTCCACCGCCTCTTCGCTGAACCGGCCACTGCGATGGAGGGCGCGCAGTGCGGCACCTATGGTGATGCCTCGCCGGTGCATGGGGACGCTCTGACTCTGCTGGTGAAGACCGTAGAGGGCGAGTGCCGCGTGTTCCGCCTCCAGTTCGCGGGTGACCCGGCCGTCGACGGGTGAGGTGTAGTACCGCCAGAGGGCGGGGACGGTTGCGGCCGGGCGCCCCAGCCCGGAGCGGAGGGCGGCGAGGTCCTCACCGGCGGCGCGGAGCTCGGACCCGGTGAAGGCGTCCCTGCGCCAGTTGCCGTCTCCGGTCACATGCTGGTTCCAGTAGCGGCGGGCGACCCGGGCGGTTGTATCGGTATCGGCGCGGGCATTGGTGGGCACTGCGGTCGGTCCCCCTTCGATCGGTCTGACTTGTGGGTGGTTCTGGTTGTTCGGGAAGGTGTTGTTCGGGCACAGGTCGGTTGGCGGTCATGCCGGCTGGTCATGCCGGCTGGCTGTGCTGACACCGGGCCGGCGCTGGCCAGCTCTGGTGCACGGGTACGGGTACGAGTACAGGTACGGGCTTGGGCGGGGCGCCCGAGGCATGGCCGGGATTCAGACCCCCACCGCTGCCATCCCTGTCGAGCGCCCGGAAGGCGTTGGGGTCATTCGACACGGGGACGCGGATGACGTCCTTGCGCCGCTCTCCGCGGAAGGATCTTGTTCAGCTTGATGCGGAACGCCCGTTCAGCCGTGCTGAGACGGTGCACGATCTCCTTGCCCTCCTTGCCCTCCTTGCCTGCCTTCCGACCGGTGAAGAGTCCGGGGGAGGCGGTGGCGAAGACCTGCTCTGCGACTGTCCAGGTGAGCTGTCCGGCCTTCTGTTCCCATGCCGACCAGCCCGGCTCGAACCGGCCGGCCCCACCGTCTCCGAGTCCCGGTCCCTGCCCGTCGTACACGTCACCCTCGTTGTCACCCCCCTGCGCGGCGCGATCCGCGGCTTCGTCGGCCTTCCGTAGACCGACCAGTAGTCGGCGCACCACGGGATCGAGGGCGTGCAGCAAGGTGTCGCCTGGGCGCTGTCCCTTGTCCCAGGGGATCGGATCGCTACCGGCCGCACGCCGTAGATCAGCGGAGAGGTGGTTGACGGCTGTCGCAAGCTCCTCCGCTTGGTTCACGACCTGGAGCAGGACCTCACAGACCTCACCCTCCGGGTCCAGTGCGGCAAGCGGCAGGGGGAGTTCATCGAAGAAGACGTCCTCGATGACCGCCGACTGGTTGCCGTAGACGATCCCCGTCAGCTCGACCTGGAGGGGGTACGCGTTCGACATACGGTCCGCGGTCTCGGCGAGGTTGCCGAGGAGAGCGCTGGTACGGAACCCGGCGGTCTTGGTGGTCGCGTCCCGGTGCTCGGTGACACTGCCGAGGGCCAGCAGTGCGCCGAGACCACGCCAGGCGGCCTGCCCTGGGCGGTGCTGGCGTGGCCGTTCGAGCGCGGGGGACTTGGTGCTCTTCGGTGAGGCCGCCGCCTTCTTGGGTCGGGCCGGGATGCGCGGTGTGGTCCAGGTGGTGTGCGGCTCGATGTCAGGGGTCACGGTCAGTCGGTCGCCAGCGGCGACGATCACCCTGGTGACCCTGGTCCCATCAGGGGTCTCCTCCGGGACCAGCCTGATCCTGCGCGACTGCCACGTCCATAGATCCAGCAGCCCACGGGCCGGGCGGGTGTGCCACACGGCCGTGGCACAGGAGTCCTCCGCCCGGACGTCCCGGGACCGTCCGCGCCACTGCGGCTGATCGGTGGAGAGGAGCGCCTGCCCGAACGGGATGTTCAACAGCAGCGTTTCGTAGACCGTCCTTCCCCGGGGCAGTACGACACCGAGTTGTCCCAGCGGCCCCGTTGGATTGCCCGTCGTCTTGCCGGCCTTCATCAGCGGGTCGCCGACCGCGCCGGTCTTGATGGCCGCGGTGTCCCAGCAGTGGGTGTGCAGCAGCCAGCGGGCGGCCTGCGCCGGGGTCAACTCCAGTGGATCGCCCTCCGTGCGCGAGGAGAACAGCGGCACGTTGTTGCCCGTGGCCGCCGTCGCCACCAGCAGCGCCGAACCCTTGGTCTCGTCCTTGCCGGTCCTGAGGTCGGCGACCTGGCCGAAGGGGTGCTGGGCGTCGAAGAGGTCGAAGAGGTGCCGGTGTTCGTCGAGGTAGTCGTTCAGTTTGGCGCGCTGTACCGGGGTGAAGGCCGCCGCCTCGAACAAGGCGGCCCATTCGCCCGCCTTCGTGGGCCTGCCCAACGCGTCGACAACGATGGGCAGAAGCACTTGCCGGTAGAGCGCAGGCTTCTGTGTGGGCAGGTCGACGACGAGGTCCTGGAACCGATCGGCCTCCAGCAGCAGCCGGCGTACTCCGATGTCCTCGACCGCCTCGGAGCCGCCGCACACGGCTCCATCACCATGGCGCACGGGCAGCCATGGCTCATCCAGCAGATTGAACAACTTGGTTCCCCCCAAGCACTGCCTCTCCCTGTGAGGCGGCAGTAACTCTACTCATTCACAAGGGATTTGGCAGGAAGTTTGCATATTGTCGTAAAGTCCCGCTCACCGTGCGGGTGTACCCGCTATGGGCCGTTCCTCGACCAGGCCCAGCATGTGGTCGTAGCGGAGTATTCGGTCGGCGAGGGGTGCCGAGCGGTGTTCCGCGTCAAGGACGAGGGCGGGGCTATAGCGCAGGCGGGGATGGCTGAGCCAGCCGGGCAGCGGGGGCAGTCGTACGGCCGCGTCCGTGTAGCGGGGCGGCAGACGGACCGTACCGCCGAGGACATCGTCGAGTTGTTCGTCGGACACCTCGCCGTTCACGGTCAGGGCGCGGCCGGAAAGCGTGCGGTAGGTCTCGCCGTCCCGGACGACGAGGATCACCTCCGTACTGGGTGCACCGTCGCGGACCACGGCATCGAGATCGGTGTCCCGGCCGCCCCCGGGTACCGATGCGTAGTGCAGGCCCGCGAGGGTCTCGCCCTCGCGGTCACCGGCCCGGGTGAGGAGGAAGCCCGCGGCCTTCGCGGCCCGCTTGCGCTGCTCGGTCTCCCACTCCGCCCGGAACTCCTGTGCCGCGGTCCGCCATGAAGGCAGGATCAGGGAATCGTCCGGCCCTGACTCGATGCTCGTGGTGTCCGCTGCCGCTTCGGCGTTCTGCACGTCTTGGATGAGCCTCGGAGGGAGGTCGTAACAGTCGGCGACGAGCGTGGGCACCTGCGAAGGGATGCTCCAAGGAACGGCACGGCCGACAGCATCGAAGACCTGGGCGGCCGTGCGGAGCAGCAGATGCCGTCCGTAGATGAACTCGGACCCGCCATGGAACCGCGGCAAGGACTCCTTACTACTCAGGTCGTGTTCAAACCCGGTGATCACCACACGCGGATCGCTGAGGCGTTCGGGTCGACTGGTGCCGTTGTGTCGGTGGAGGCGGCCGATGCGCTGTAGAAGGAGGTCCATGGGGGCGAGATCGCTGATGAGCAGATCGGCATCCACATCGAAGGACTGCTCGGCGAGCTGGGTCGCCACGACGATCAACCGCCGAGGACGTGAGGTCTCGACGGCCGAGTCACCGGGCGCACCGAGCAGCCGCAGACAGGCCGCGGTGCGATCGGCTCGGGCGTCGACGGCGAGTC
This sequence comes from Streptomyces sp. NBC_00690, assembly GCF_036226685.1. Taxonomy (NCBI): domain Bacteria; kingdom Bacillati; phylum Actinomycetota; class Actinomycetes; order Kitasatosporales; family Streptomycetaceae; genus Streptomyces; species Streptomyces sp. NBC_00690. The sequence continues at coordinate 4,590,317 of NZ_CP109009.1, read as the reverse complement.
GTGCGTGCAGCAACAGCACATCGTCACCGAAGTGGTCGCGCAGTGCGGTGTGAAGGGTTTGGGCGCGCTCGACGGTGTTGCGGATGACAAGCGCACAGCCTCCGGCTCCGACCTCACTCCGGAGGAGTTCCACGACGGCGGCGTTGGCGTCCGCCAGCGCAGCCTGGCGGTCCTCGACGGAGGTCTGTGGGGTGGGGATGCGCTCGGGCAGCAGCTCTACGGCAACCTTCAGATCGTCGCGCCAACCCGTCCCGCTGTCCACGTCATAGCGCGGTCCCGAACCGTCCGGGGCCGTCCAGACCGCGGTGACGGATGGATAGCCGAGCGGGTCGGGCAGAGCCTCGGCGGTGAACTCCTCGCGGGTCGACGCCCCGGCGAGATAGGCGTCGACGAGCTCACGGCGCTGCGCAGGCGGGAGGGTCGCCGACAGCAGGACGACGGGGGTGCCGGCCTGCCCGAGCCACCGCAGCCCCTCCCTGAGGAACTGGGACATATAGACATCGGCGGCATGGACCTCGTCCAGGACGACGACCTTGCCGGCCAGTCCGGCCATGCGCAGCATCACATGCTTGGTGCGGGTGGCGGCGAACAGCAACTGGTCGATGGTGCCCACGACGAAGGGGCAGAGCAGTCCGCGTTTGGCCCCGAGGAACCACTCGGCAGGACCGCGTGGCCGGGGACATCCCTCGGCCGTCGGGGTGCGGCCGTCCGGGTCGTCGTCATGACAGTCGCCGTACTCGTCGACCCCGAAACGGGCGTCCGGGTCGCCCGAAGCGCCCTCCAACAGCTCGCGCCACTCCTTGTTGAACATCCGCTTGCCGTGCAGCAGCGCAACCCGGTCGGCGAGATCGGCGTCGATGGCCCTGGTCCAGGCGCGTACGTTGCTGAACATCGGGTCGCTGGTGGCCTGGGTGGGCATCCCGACAAAGACGCCGTCAGCGCCGAACCTGGCGGCGAGGATCTCGGCGGCCATCAGCGCCGCCTTCGTCTTGCCCTCCCCCATGGGCGCCTCAACGATCAGCAGCCCCGGAGCCTCCATACGACGGGCCGCATCCATGACGAGGATCTGCGACGGTCGGGCACCATGGCCGAACCGTTCGGCAAACACCTCGGGCCCGGGAAGGGTGAGTTGGCCCCAGCCACCGGACAGGCGCAACGACTTCCAGGCATCGGCCGCTCGCTGCCGCGCATGGTCAAAGGTCAGGCGCTCAAAGTCGTCAACGCCCTGGAAGTGGTGTTCGTCGCTGGCGATCCAATCGGCCATGACGATCAGGCCGCTGAGGTGGAGCTGATCGGCACGTGATGGCATGTGCTGCGGTTGCACCGCGGCGAGATCCTGGAACCCCAACTGCTCGGTGAAGTGCCGTAGTAACGCGGACTGCACCGCGGGCCAGGGATCGCGCCCCACGAGGTCGCGGGAGTTCGGCTTGGTGGCGTGCAGCCCGGGGAACGCGCCGTGATGTCCTGCGACGAGCGGCCACACCCACTCGATGTGCTCCTCCTGCCACCCACCGACGGGCAACAGCCGCCACAACAGATGTGCTCCGGCCCGGTCGTGTCGCCAGCGGCTGCTGTCGACCACATGCCTGTTCCACTGGAGCCCCGCAGCCCGAACAGCCTGCGCGCCCTTGGGCCACAGTCGCTGGAACGCGGGAGTGGCCTTACCGATGTCATGAACCCCGCAGAGCCAACTGAAGAACGCCCGTCCACTGCCCTTCCCGCCGCCGCTCGCGGTGTGATCGAGCATGCGCCGGGTGGCGGGGGCGAGATAGGTGTCCCAGAGCTGTTCGGCAACGGCAGCGGTGTCAAGAAGGTGCGACAGCAGAGGATTGGCCGTCCCCCCGGCCTTCTCCTCGGACTTGCCCCAGAGGAGGTGGAGGTAGCGGTCGGGGTCGGGGACGATCGCGCCAACGGGAAGGGTGTGCGCGGCGCTGGGGCGACTACCGGGTAGGACGGGGTCGCTGCCTTCCGTGCCCTTGAAGTTCGATCCAGACATGTCGCCCCCTTCACCCTCGGTAGGTTGATTCCGGAGCCTAAGACGCAACACTGACAGCCGACGGGAGTTGACCGTTCTTGTTCACTTGGATGCCAGGTGAGATCGATGGGGACGGATGGACCCTGTCTTGAGCTGGCAGGCATGGAAGGGAAAAGCGACGATGAGCGGGGCCGGGGCAGCTGGGATACCGACCGAATGAAATGCTCCGAGATCGCTAGAATCACCGCAGGTCAGAAAGTGTGGTCCCCGTAGGCGCGGGGGTGGCCCCCGCAGTACGTCCGGTCACGGTGGCGCGCTCCCGTGGTCCCCGTAGGCGCGGGGGTGGCCCGGAGCCCTGGTGATCTGCTCCCACACTCCCGCAGTGGTCCCCGCAGGCGCGGGGGTGGTCCCATCGGCGCGATAACCCACACCATGTGCCAAGGGTGGTCCCCGCGATGCGGGGTTGATTCCGACCTCGGGGAGATGAGCGACGTCGACGCACCGTGGTCCCCGCGATCGCGGGGCTTGTGTCGGGCGGGCCGGCGGCAAGCTTCATCGGCGGGTCGAAATGCCCCTACACGAGGGCGAGTTCACCGCACCCTGCTCGCGTACCGGGCCGGTAACAAATCCCCATAGGCCCACCTCCGCGTCCCGTAGCACCGATATGTTCACCATCCCCCCATATTCTGAACACACCACCCGTACGAGGGGATCGGCGGATGAGCCAGCAGTACCCGGAGCCCGAGCGGACGCAGCCGGGCGGGCCTCAAGCGCCGTATCCGTATCCGTACCCGTATCAGCCACCGCCTCCCGTCAGGAAGCGCATGTCCCTGTGGGCGATCGTGGGCATCAGCGGGGGCAGTCTGTTCGCTTTTGTGACGCTTCTTGCGATCATCGGCTCCACGGCCGACGACGACAAGGGGACCGTGGCCAGTGAGGCCAAGGTCGTTGAGGCCACGGTGACGGTCACGGCCGCGGGGCCGACGGCGACCGTGACCGTCACCGCGAAGCCGGCCGAGCCGAAGAAGGCCGTGGCGCCCAAGCCCACGCCGTCCTCAGCTCCGCCCAAGCCGACCCCGCCGAAGCCGGCCGAGGCGCCGAAGAAGAAGTCGGCGCCCAAGGCCAAGCAGTACGGCGACGGCGACTACATCGTCGGCGAGGACATCCCTCCCGGCACCTACACCAGCAAGGGCGCGGCGCCCGGGCTGTTCGAGCTGTGCACGATCACGACCGAGCCCACATCGGACGCCAAGTTCCCGCAGTTCAAGACCGCGAACGCCAAGGAGCGGGTCATCATCATGCTGACCAAGGCGGATGGGGTCGTCACCGTTCAGGGCTGCGAACCGCTGACGCGACGCTGAGCCCGTAGCCGGGACAGGGGTCAAAGCCGGCACCGGGGCCCGGGGCAGCGCCCCCGGCTCACCTCGTCCAGACGTCCTCCACATAGCGGTTCGACGTCATCAGAGCGCTCAGCCACTCCTCCGCATCGGACGGACTCGCACCCGTACGGTCCTGATAGATCGTGCGGAAGGCGTCCCGTACCCCCGGGGCCATCGCGCGGCCGTCCCCGCAGACGCGGATGTGGGCGCCCGCTTCGAGCAGGGTCCAGATCTCGTCAGCCTCGCACGCGATGCGGTCCTGGACGAAGCGCATGCCGTCGCGTGGGGTTCCCGAGTGGACTGGGCGCATGCTGACCGCTCCCATGCTTTCGGCCGCTTCGAGTTCATCGCGGTGGAGGTAGTCGACGTCCGGGTGGTCGCAGCCGAAGTAGCAGAGCAGCGGCGCCCGATAGAGGGGGACGGCCGGTACGTTCGCACTGCCGGAGACCGCCAGCGCCCGGTCTGCGATCAGCGCGCGGAAGGGGGCCAGGCCCGTACCGGCGGCGATGGCGATCACCGGGGTCGTCGGGTCGGACGGTGGGCGGAAGGGCTCCTGGCAAGGGGCGATCCTGCCGTCCACGACATCCCCTGGTTCCTGGGCGGCCAGATAGGCGGCGCCTGCGCCGAGCCAAGTGCCCTGCCCGCCGCGGTGCGGTACGGGCGCCGCCGCCACCATCAACTCCACCGTGTCCGGGGCCTGCGCCGCGGACGAGGAGATGGAGTAGTGGCGCATCCGCATGAGGGCGAGGACGTCGAGCAGTTCGGGGAGCGTGGGACGGCAGGAGACGAAGCGTTCCAGCAGGTCAGGGATGGTTGCGGTGGACCCTTCGGGCAGGTGCTCCAGACCGATCCGATCGGGCGGGCAGGGGGTGAGCGCTGCCAGGGCCCTGATCTGGCGTCGGGTGGCGGGCTGGCCGAGTTCGACGAAGTGGGTGAGCAGCGCCCGTACGCTCAGGGGTTGGTCCACCGGTAGCGGTGGGTTCTCGATGGCCGATGACAGTTGGACGACGCGGTCGGGGTCGAGTCCCAGAAGTGCGGTCGTACGGTCCACCAGGGCGGCCGGATTGACCGGGCGTACCAGTAGGTGATCGCCGCTGCGGTACTCCGCGCCCTCCGGGAGGCGCAGGCGCAGAAAGCGCTTCGAGCGGCCCGTCGGGTGTGTCAGATCGCAGAGTTCGCCCGTGGCCAGGACCAGTAGTGGTTGGAGGTCGTCGGTCGGCGGGAGCGGGCCTTCCGGGCCGGACATGACCTCGATGGTGTAGCGCGTACCGGCCGGTGTGTCGTCCACTTCGCCGGGCAGGCCGTAGCGGTCGAGCAGGGTCGACCACACGTGCTCGCTCCAGCGGTCGGTTTCCGCTGCGACATCGGCCGAGACGTCGACGGCCGCCCGTGGTGCGATGGCGGTTCCACCTGCGGCGGCGAGGTGTTCGTCGATCAGGGTGGGGATGCGTTGGTAGGTCGCGGGCCAGTTGCGGTCGCCCACTCCGAGGACTGCGTACGGTACGGCGGGGAGCCCGGTCGGATCGTTGTTCTCCAGCCAGTTGACGAAGCGTGCCGCGTCATCGGTGGGGCGTCCGTTGTAGGAGGCGGCGACGATCAGCACCGGGGCTTCGGGGTCGAGTCGGCCGACGGCGTCGTCGAGTTTCTGCACGGTGGTGGTGAAGCCGTGGCGGGTGCCCTGCTGCGCGAGCCCGTCGGCAAGGCTCCGGCAGGTGCCGAGGTTGGAGCCGTAGAGCACGGTCAGGGTGGTGCCGCGCGCCCGCAACCCCGTCGTGGTGGGTGGCGCTTCCGGGGTCGTCGGGGCCTGGGTGGTGGTCGTCGCGGGTCGGCGTTCGTCGTTGGTCCGTCGTACCGGGGTCAAGGAGAAGCCGTCCGGCTTGAGCGTCAGCGTTTCCTTGATCTTGAGCTGGTAGTCGTCGTGGTCGCGCAGCCGATAGCGGTGGACGATCAGCCCGAGGATCAGTGTGGCCTCGTGGAGGGCGAATTGGCGTCCGATGCAGGAGCGTTCGCCGTTGCCGAAGGGCTTGTAGAGGTGGGCCGGGCGCTGTTCCATGCGTTCCGGTGTGAAGCGGCTCGGGTCGAAGAGTTCGGGGTTGTCCCCCCAGGCCGGGTCGCGGTGCAGCATCGGTGTGATCACGACCGCGTTCTGTCCGCGCCGCAGTGGATATCCCCGGCCGATGTGGGTGTCCTCCAGGGGTTCGAGGGAGAACGCGGGGGCGGTGGGCCATAGGCGCAGGCTCTCGTTCAGCACCTGGCGCAGATAGGTGAGCCGTCCGACGTCCTCGTACGAAGGGTGGGGGCCGGGGTCGTCGCCCCACAGCGCATCGGTTTCGGCCTGGGCCGCGGCGAGGACTTCGGGGTGTTTGAGCAGGTAATAGAGGGCGAAGGAGAGTGCACCGCTGGTGGTTTCGTGGCCGGCGATCAGAAAGGTGATCACCTGGTAGCGGATGTTGGTGTCGTCGAGGGTCTCGCCGGTGTCCTTGTCCGTCGCTTGGAGCATGAGGGACAGGAGGTCATCGGGTGCCGAGTCGTCGAGCGTCCGGCCGGTGAGCTCCCCGCGGCGGCGGCGCACGATGTCGTCGACGAGTTCGTTCATGGCGGTGATGTCGGCCTGGTGGCGCTTCTCGGATTTCGCGTAGAGGAAGTCGAGTCCGGGGATGTGTCCGAGTTTCTTCTGTGCGTGGGCGAGGGCACGGACCATCGTGGAGATGAAGGGGTGTTCCTCGTCGCCGCCGAAGCAGTCGAAGTCGTAGCCGAATCCGCACAGGCCGATGGTGTCCAGGGTCAGTCGGGTCATGTCATCGGCGACGTCGACCGGAGTGCCGGTACGTGCGTCCCAGTTGGCCAGAAGACGTTGTGCCGCGAGCAGCATCGTGGGGTGGTACGCCCGGAGGGCGTTGAAGGAGAACGCGGGCATCAGGATGTTGTGTGCCTTGCGCCAGTTCGGCTCGTGGTCGAGGGCGGTGAAGAGGCCGTCCCCGCCGAACTCCCGGACGGTCGCGAGGTCGTCCACCGACTTGCGGAACCTGGTCTCGTCACACAGTTCGGCGACGAGGTCGACGCCGGACACCATGAGGCTTTCGCGGCTGAATATCCGCAGGTTGTAGATCGGTCCGAGGGCTCGTGCCTCGTCCATGGCGAACTGGGTGAAGGAGTCGGTCGGCACCCGCAGCGCATGGCCGATGACCGGGATGGCCCCGCGTTCGGGTGCCGCTACCGGGGTCGTGGTCGGTCGGCGGAGTGTCGTCGAATTCATCGGTCTCTGCCCCTCGTGGTCCTCGTTGGTCCTCAGTGGTGGCAATGCGTGGCACGCACAGCGGCTCACGGCGGTTCACCACCCGCCCCGCATTCACCATACAACCGACTTTGTCAGGTGACAATGTCGAGTGACATGAACACTTGACCGTGTCGATATAGTGGCTGGTATGGCACATGTGACCGCCGCGGAACGGCGCCCTCAGCTCATCGCCGCCGCCATCGAACTCATGGCGCGGGAAGGCGTCGCGGCGGGCAGTACACGCGCCATCGCCGCCGAACTGGGCGTGGCACAGGCGACCGTGCACTACACCTTCGGCACCAAGGCGGACCTCTATCGCGCAGTGCTGGAGTCGCTGACCGAGGGGCTGATCAGCGGGGTGCAGGAGGGCGTGCGGAATGCCACCAGCCTGGAGGAGGCCCTCGGGGCCACGGCCGAGGTGTTCTGGGCGGACGTGTGCGAGCGGCCCGAGCTCAATCTGCTCTGGTTGGAGCTGATCGCCTTCGCGCTGCGGCGGCCGGAGCTATGCGAAGTGGTGCACAAGTACCAGCAGGACATCACGAACATCGCCGTCACCGCGCTCGTGGACACGGCACAGCGCACGGGGCTTCAGTACGCGACGCCGCCGAAGGAGTTGACCCGCTTCCTTCTGGCCGGGCTCGATGGACTGTGCATGGGTGTGCTGATGGAGGGCGGCAGCGGGGCGCCCGGCGCGCACACCCGCAGGGCGCTGGACCAACTGATCGCGGCAACCGTGGACCTGGCCCACGAGGGCACCGGCCGCGGGGCTTGATCAGGGCTGACGCCCTCGAACGGACTCCATGCCGACGGCCCGCTCTCAGCAGCAGAGCGGGCCGTCGGCCTTCAGGATTCACCGGCGGTGGAGCCGCGCGGCGAGGGACCAGTGATCTCAGGCGTCCACCGAACCGTCCGCCGCGCCTGCGGTGGTGGGGGTGGCGGAAGTGCTGCCGGACGGACCGGCGGGGTTTCCGCCGGACGGCTCCTTGGCCGCCCCGCCCGTCTCCTTGGCCGCCCCGCCCGTCGCGGACTCCGGGAGATCCTGCTGCCTGCCCGCATTGATCATGGTCAGGGTGATCACCAGGGCCACCACGAAGAGTGCGGCCCCCACCGTGAAGGCCGTGGTGTAACCGTGGGTCAGCGCATCGGCCGCCCGCGCCAACAGCGCCTGGTCACCTGCTGCCGCGCCCCGGTACAGCGATCCGGCCGCATCGGGCAGCCGGTCGTCGGCGGCGACCGTCGACACGGTGGTCAGTACGGCCAGCCCCAGCGCGCCGCCGACCTGCTGTGCGGTGTTCAGCAGCGCGGACGCGATGCCGGTGTCCTGCGGACGTACGCCACTGACCGCCCCGAGCGTCATGGGCACGAAGCCGGAGCCCAGTCCCAGACCGGTGATGAACATCGCCGGAGCGAGATGCGTCGCGTACGACGAGCCCGGCTCCAGGGCGCTGAACCAGAGCATGCCGACCGCGGCGACCAGGAGACCGGGGGCGGCTATCTGCCGTGCCGAGAAGCGGCTGATCAGCTTGGAGCCGAGGCCCGCTGCGATGGCCATGCCCATGCTGAACGCCAGATAGGCGAAGCCGGTCTTGACCGGGCTGTAGCCGAGGATCTGCTGCATGTAGAGGGTGAGGAAGTAGAAGGTGGCGAACATGCCGGAGCCCATGAACAGCATGGTCAGGAAGGCACCCGAGCGGCTGCGGTCCTTGAACAGGCGCAGCGGCATCATCGGGTACTCGGTCCGGGCCTGGAGCATCAGGAAGACCACGAGCAGCACGGCGGCAGCGGCGAAGGAACCCAGGGTGAGGGAGTCCGACCAGCCGTGCTCACCGCTGCGGGTGATGGCGTAGACGAGGGCGATCAACCCGCCGGTGCCGGTGATCGCGCCGGGGACGTCCAGGCTTCCGCGGTTGCGCTCGCCCTCGGCGAGGACACGGGTGCCGGCCAGGATCGCGATACCGATGGGGATGTTGACGAAGAAGACCCAGCGCCAGTCGAGATAGTCGGTGAGGATGCCGCCGAGCAGCAGACCCACCGTGGAGCCAAGACCGGCCATGGCGGCATAGACGCCCATGGCCTTGTTGCGGGGCTTGCCCTCGGGGAAGTTCGTCGCGATCAGGGAGAGCGCGGTGGGCGCTGCGATGGCCGCACCGACGCCCTGGAGGACGCGCGCCCCGATCAGCAGTTCTTCATTGGGTGCCACTCCTCCCAGGAGGGAGGCGAGGGTGAAGACGACGATGCCGACCTGGAACATCCTGCGGCGCCCGAAGAGATCACCGGCTCGGCCGCCGAGGAGCAGCAGACCGCCGAAGGCGAGGGCGTACGAGTTCACGATCCAGGCGAGCGTGGAGGCCGAGACGTCGAGATCGGCCTGGATGCTGGGCAGGGCGATGTTGGTGATGGTGCCGTCGAGGACGACCATCAGCTGCGCCGCGGCGATGACGATGAGCGCGAGCCCTAGGTGTGGATGGACGCCGGAGGGCGGTGCGGCCTTGTGGCCCGCGGCCGTGCTGTCGCTGGACATGGTTCTCCCGGTGGGTTCAGGGGGCGCCGCTGAAGCGCCACCAGGTAAAAGTAGACAGGTGTTTAGTTTTATTTCTCACCAGACGTTGAGAAAAGGTCACGACAGGACCTCGGGACGAGTACGGGAGGGATGCGGGAGGGCCCCGGGCAGCACGGAGGCCCACTACAGGGGTCTGTAGCGGGCCTCGATGGCGAAGGGGAACCAGGCCGCGGACGGTAGACGACGGACCGCGGACACGAGACGGAGCTCAGTTCTTGGTGTCGGGCCGTTCGCCCGATGTCTCGCCCGGATCGATCAGCGCCCGGAGCACCGGCACCGCCAACCGCAGCACGTCCTCCAGGTCCGCCCCGTCCAGGTCCGGCATCCGCAGCAGATGGCGATGGGTGGCGATGCCCATCATCATCGCGCCGATCAGGGCCGCACGGAGGCGGGAGTCCGGATCGTCGATTTGCGCCGCGATCGGGTCGATCGCCTGCGCGGTCACGCGCTCCCGCAGCAGTTCAGCGGCGTCCTCGCTGGTCAGACTGGTGCGCAGCAGTGCGGTCATCGGACTGTTGGGGTCCTTGGACCAGGCACCCAGCATGGTGCGTAGATAGTTCTCGACCGACTGCCCGGGGTCATCGGTGGTCAGCTCGGCCACCGGGATCTCCCAGTCGACGGTCTCCCGGAACAGTTCCTGCTTGGTGCCGAAGTACTGGATGACGGACGCCTTGTCGACGCCCGCCTGTTCGGCGATGGCCCGGATGGTGGCGCGCTCATAGCCGACCTCGGCGAACCGTCGACGGGCCGCCTGGAGGATGCGTCGCCGGGTGCGTTCGCCCTTGCTCTCTCCCGCCCGGGCGGGCACCGGCCCGTCGGTGGGGCTCTGCGACGCATCGGCGCTGGTCACACCGGTCTCCTCACGGTCCACGAACACACCTGTACTCCGGCCGAATGCTACAAGCGCCGCCTGTTCGGCTCGGTCGGCGATCAACCGGCGATCAGTCCGCGATCAGTCGGCTGGTGCCTCCGGCCCTGCGGTCACCGCGCTCGCGTTGGCGCCGGACCACGTACTTTCCGGGAGCGATGCCCGTAGCGCCGTGTTCGGGGTGGATGAGGTAGGCGACGGCCGTGGTCTCCAGCATGCCGATCGCCAGACCCCGCTCGTCCCTGATCTGGGAGGTCCACCGGCAGGTGCCGGGATCGGCCGTGAGGGTGTGCGGATTGCCGCCACCCGCGCTGCGCAGCAGTTCGATCCCGGTCCTTGGCACGTCCCGCCAGGTGATCCAGGAGTGTTCGGCCACGCTCGCCTCGACGAGAGCGTACGGAACGACGATCAGGTCGCCCTGGGCCTGGAGGCCGACGACGACGGGGATGGTGATCTCTCGTTCCAGATGGCCGAGGACATCGAGACCGGTGCGTGCGGTGAGTTCGGCGAGGGTCATGGTCATGTGCATCACCTTGGGTGTGTGGGTCAGTGGGTGTGGGGATCGGTGGGGGGCAGGCAACGGCCCGACGCAGCCCGACGGCTCGCGAACCGGGTGTCGTTGACGGCTCGCGAGGACGTCGCAGTGGTACACCAGCGGGCGGGCGTCAGGTGCGTCGTGCGAGTTGGGCGTACTGGGCCCCGGTGAGCCCGTACGACCAGCCCGCCGCGGCCACCGGATCGTCGAAGTAGGACGGCACGCCGAGTCCGTAGCGCCGTTGTCGACCATCGGGTTCCACCGAACCGTTGACGGCCAGCAGCACGCGCGAACGTCCCCAGACCTCGGGCGGTGCGTCGTAGAGCTGGAGTTGGGCGCCCGGGTTGCCCGGGTCGGGTGCGGTGGCGACCAACCGCAGCCCGGCCTGTTCGATGTAGTCGTCCCAGCCGAGGCGCTCGATGGCCGAGCGGCGGACCTCGATGCTGCGCGCACCGTGGATCAGCTCGACGGTGGGCCCGGTGATCACCCATTGCGGCACCACCGTGCCGTGGAGTACGTGGATGCCGGTGCCGTCCGCGAACCGTAGGGCGGGGCCGTCGTCGTGGTGGAGGCGTTGTTCACCGCGGGCACTGTTGGGCAGGGCTTCGAGGTGGATGCCGGTGGGGCGTTCCGCCATCACGCACAGCCCGGCGCGGGGCCACCACCATCCGGTGGACATGGCCAGATCCGTCCAGAGCGCCAGTTCGGCGGCGTCGTCGGGGAGGTAGACCGTGTGGCCGGCCCGCGCGTGCAGTGCGAAGCGGGCGACCCAGTGGGCGTCGTGCTGTCCGTGCCAGTTCAGTCCGGGGGTGCTGCCGGTGGGCGGCAGTAGGGCCATGCGCAAGGGCGCGCGGATCGAGGTGTGCACGGTGGTGCGCAGCGCTTCCCATTCGGCTCGGAAGGACCAGCGGGGGAGGATGCGCGCCTCCAGCCGTTCGCGGAGGTCGGCTTGGAGTGAGGCGAGACGGTTGGCGACCGGCGGGCGGCTGTCAGTGGTGGACGTCCGAGCCGTGTGTGCGGCGGGGGTGGACGGGTCGTCCCGGCGCCGGGGCAGGAGGGGGAGCGCCGCGGTGGGGGACGGCACCCAGACGAATCGCGGCGGTGGTGCGTCGATGAGGCGGTAGAGGGCGGTCACGGCCGCCTCTGCGCGGGGGCGGTCGGACGGCTGGGTGGAGACTCCGTGCGCGAGCCATTCCCGGCACAGGGTGTCGACGAGCGTCAAACGTTCTTCTGGGGTGAGGGGCGGCCGGTGCGGGCCGCGGGTCCGGGTGACGGACGGGGGTCGGGACATCGTCCCGTGGGCATGTGACACGGCGCTCACCGGAGGGTGGCGGTGTCCGCCTTTCCATGGGTCATGGGAGGGATCGTGGCAGCCCGGTCGGCGATCCGCAAGACTGTTCTACGGCTCCGTGGGGCGAACGGCAGGTGGCACACCGGCCGTCGCTCGTTGTGAGCGGCGGATGGGCACACCCACTGTCGCCCGGTGTCAGCCGGTGTGAGTCACTGGCGGGAGAGAAGCCGACCGGACGAGGTCGAGTCGAGGCAGTGGGAGAAGGTGGCAAGGGCATGGCAGCGTCCGAAGCGGCGGTTTCGCCTCTGATGTACGTCGCTCCGGTCTTGGCGATCGGAGTGATCGTCATGTTGTGGGCCTGGGCCAAGCGTTGGCGGCGGAAGGCGATGGCGGCGCAGCGGGAGAACGACTCGCTCAGCTGAGGCCGTCGTGCCGCGATCGGGTCTGCTCGGCTCGGTCAGTCGTGGTTGTGCGTCGATGTGGTGTCCGCGGGGGGTTCGGCGCGCCCGCCGTCCCGTCCGGTGATCACCACCGCGAGCAGCACGACGACCACCGCGACCGCAGCCGCCCGCCCCGCGAACCGTAGGCTCCAGCCGGTCGCCGACCCCTTGCGGTCCCCGAGGCCGCGGAGCCGCTCCGAGCGACGGGCCGGGCGGAGCAGTCGCATCAGGAAGAGTGCGGCGATGGGGAGTTGCAGCAGCCAGATCGTGGTGCGGAACCAGCCGTCGTACCAGACGTTCGTGCCGTAGAGCAGGGTGTGCCACACGCTCAGGACGTAGACGACCAGGACGAATCGGTGCATGACCCGCCAGGTCTTGGGGCCGATCCGGTGCCGGACGTAGAAGAGCAGGCCGAGCGGGATGGCGAGGTAGAGGGCTCCTTGGCCCACCGGGATCGCGATCCGGCCGGTGCCCGAGTCATAGCCGCCGGGTACGAACACCTCGACGAAGGCCGTACCCATGGCGCCGAGCAGGCCGTCCTTGTTGTGATTGACCAACTCTGCCCCGAACAACAGGGCGTGGGCGAAGATCAGGGCGATGGTGTTGAGGCTCGTGGTGCGGTGGAGTCGTTCCAGGGTGGGTGCGGAGAGGGGCAGTCGCCCTGGGCGGGGGCCGGACAGGAGTAGTCCGAGTACGACCGTCCCCCACGCCCAGAGCAACGCGGACCAGCCGAACGCCTGGCTGAGGAAGTACATCCAGAAGGCGCCCGCATCGGCCATGAACGGCATGACCGTCACCGTGGACGACGTCTTCGCCTCGATGCGTGCGTAGAGGATCGCGAAGACTGCGGCGGTGACGACCAGGGCGATCACACCGTCGACGAGACCGGCTCGGAGGTCGGAACGCAGGGTCACCGGTGCCGGGCGGCTGCGGTCGGCCGCACCGCTCGTCCGCCGGTCCGGCTCCTCGGGGTGGGATTCCGCTGGGGGAGCAGCATGTTCCGCACCTGCCTCGTTCGCCTGCATGCGCTGGGCTCCGCTCTCGTGGGCTGCTCGTCGGCTGCTCGTCGGCTGGTTTTCGCTGGAGCAGTCGGTGGTGCGCACGGAAAAGTTCCCCACCCGCGCATGTGACGTGCATCACTCGATATCGGTGTCCGGGTAAACCCATTGATCGTCCGATGTATCCGCATCGGTTGGGCTTCCCCGAGGCCCGGGGGGCACTGGCACGATGACCGCCATGGCAGCCGGACGCCTCCTCCGCCTCACACACACCGCGGTGCTGGCCGCTGTGTGCGTCGTGGTGTCCGGGCTCGGCCACGATCTGTCGTCCGGTGTCCCACCCTCCGTGGCCGGATATGCGTTAGCCCTGCCCCCGGTGTGCGCGGCGGCCTGGTGGCTGACCGGCAAGGCGCGCGGGGCAGCGTTCGTGATGGGCGCGAGCGCGGCCGGGCAGGCGTTCCTGCATGTGCTGTTCGGGATGGTGTCCCACGGCGGCGGGGGTCGGGGAGCCGACCACGGGCCTTCGAATGCGGTTGCCCATCACGCGGGGCACGGCTCGATGCACCCCGCCCACCACGGACCCGGTATGGCGCACCACACAGGCCATGGGGGATCCGCCCTCCCGGTCGAGCAGCCGCCCCATGGGCCGCTCTCGATGGAACTGGACTTCCTGAGCCGAGCTTTGGAGGGTTCGGCGCTGACGGGCGGGATGGCCCTGGCGCACTTGTTCGCCGGGGCCGTGTTCGGCTGGTGGTTGTGGCGCGGGGAACGGGCCCTGGTCCAACTCGCCTTCGCTCTCTCCCTGTTCGGCGCCCGCGGGCTGCGGTTCCTCCGGGCCGCGCTGTTGGGCGTACGACCCCCGCCCCCGCTGCCGCCCGCACACCCGGCCGACCGCCGCCCGATCCAGCTATCGGTCTCGGTGGAACTGCTGCGCACGCTCCCCCGGCGCGGTCCACCGCTCCTTCCGTCCTGAACTCGTCACCTCAACACCCTTACGGGCGCCACCTGTGCGGTTCCGCCCGGACGTGAAGGACGTTTTGTCATGCTTTCTCAATATCCTCGAACGGATAGCGCTGCCCTGAACCGGGACGCGGAGATCACTCGTTGGGCCCTGGCAGCGGGCCAAGGCGACCGTGAGGCCGCCGAACTCTTCGTCCAGGCCACCTATGACGACGTACGCCGGTTCGTCGCCCATCTCACGGCGGACGGGCGGGCGGCGGAGGACCTCACCCAGGAGACCTTCGAGCGGGCGCTGCCCAGTCTGCCGAGATTCGCCGGGCGGGCCTGTGCGCGCTCCTGGCTCCTCGCAATCGCCCGACGCGTGGTCGTCGACCGCTACCGCAGGGCTGCCGCACGACCCCGGATCGCGGACACCGACGACTGGCTCGGCGCCGCCGACCGTGCCCAACCGCGCCATCTGCCCGGCTTCGAGGAGTCGGTGGCGTTCAGGGATGCCCTGCGTGTGCTGGAGCCGGGCAGACGGCAGGCGTTCGTCCTGACGCGCTTACTCGGTCTGTCGTACGTCGAGGCCGCTGATCTGCTGGGCTGCCCGGTGGGGACCATACGGTCACGGGTGGCGCGAGCCCGTCGCGATCTGGCCCGGGTGTGGCTAGAGCAGCCAGGACCGGCCGTCCTGGCTGCGGCGTAGGAGATGCGCCGACAGGGGTGAGCCACCCCACCGGTTTCCTGCCGGATGACCTGTCTGACCAGGAGCGTCAGGCTGCGTCAGCCAGGCCCTCAGGGGGCGGCACTCGAAGACCTTCGCGAGTGCCGCCCCCCTCGGTCGTCCTCGACCCGACCCGGTCGGTGCGGCACCCGCGAGGGAGGAGTGCACGGATGCCGCAACCGCCCATCCGGCCAGCGTCTTTCCGGAGAAGGATGCTAGGGACCGAGGACCGTCTTCAGTACCGCGCGGACCGTCGTCGCGGCGCTCCACGCCCGGTGTTGTGCCAGTTCGGCCGTGGGCGCCTCGGCCAGCACCATGCCCGTGCAGCCGCGCTGGTCCGCCACGCTGGGCACCTCGTCGCCCGGCACGCGCACCGGGTACCACCGTGGTGGGCCGGGAAACGTCCGCAGTCCGTCCAGCCCGCTGAAGCCCTCCACCACACCGGGTCGGTCGGCGTAGACCAGGACGAAGGCGACCGCAGGGCCGGGCCGTGGCCCAGGCAGTGTGTCCATCAGCTTCGGCCGACGGCCCAACACCGCATCGACCAGTGCCTCATAGACATTGGTGCCCAGCGCGAGACAGAGAGCCTCACCGATCAGTGCGCCCCCGATGCGGCGGTTGATCTCCACGAGTTCCGGCCCCTGCGCGGTCTGGACGAACTCGATGTGCGCAAAGCCCTCCCGGTGTCCGACCGCGGCGAGCACGGCCGCCATCCGCTGTTCGACGGCGGCGAGCTCTGCGGTGGGTAGCGCCACGGGGAAGGCCGCGGCCTCCTCCCGGACGGCGGGAGTGCGCGAGGTGTGCCGGCTGGTGACACCGAGCAGCCGGGTTTCTCCGTCCCAGCTCAGGGTCTCCGCGCTGTACAGGGGCCCGGCGAGATACGGCTCGGCGAACAGTTCGCCGCGCAGCTCCATGGCGCCCGCCGCCACCAACGCCGCCCGTAGTTCCTGCTCGTCGTGGGCGATCCAGACGCCCCGCGACGAGGTGCCGGCGGAGTCCTTCAGCACCACGGGCGGCACGAGCGCCGGACACAGCGCGGCAAGGCCCGTCCGCCCGGCGCGGGCGGCGGCGATGACGGCATCGGGCACGGCGGTCGACGAACCGCGGCTCAATCCGACCCGGTGCAGTGCCTCCCGGACCCGGGCCTTGTTCCTCAGCAGCCGTACCGATGCCGGATCTGGCCCGGGGAGCCCCAGTTCGGCGGCGAGGTCGGCGGCCGGCACGCTCCAGGTATCCGTCGTGTTGATCAGCCCGGCGAGGTCGGGCAGTGCGGTCAGGACCTTGCGCACAGCATCCAGGTCGGTGGTGTCGACATCCACCACATCGAGTGCGGCGCCATCGGGGAGCGCGGTCAACTCATGGTGGTAGTAGCCGCGGTCTCCGGTGAGCAGACAGAGCCGGTGACCGGCGGCCGTGGCGGCCTCCACCGTTCTGGCCAGGCCGAAGGAGAGCGATTCGAGCGAGGCGATCGTCATCGTGCGTCCCCCGCGGTCCACAGGGTCTTCTCGGCCGTCCACGGGGCACCCGACCGGGTGCCCGCCGAGGTGGGTTTCGGTGCAGACCCATGGGGGTCGTGGGTCACCTGGGCACCAGACGGCGCCGGCCTGCCCGCCCATTCCATGACCGACCACGGCGGACGCAGTTGCTCCAGCGAGTCGATGCGTTCGGGTCGTAGCCCGGCCGGGTCCTGCGCCTCCTCATGGCGCCCGAAGACCCGTTCCGTATAGCGGTGGCCGGTGTCCGCGCCGAGCACCAGATATGTGGTGTTCCGCTCCTGTGCCTCTTCCCAACGCGCCACCAGGTGCGCGGCTCCGGTGGAGAGCCCGGCGAAGACCGCATGGCGACGCAGGAGTTCCACCGTGCCCGCCATCGCATGACGGAAGTCCAACCAGTGCACGGTGTCGTACAGCTCGTGCCGTACGTTCCCGAACGGGATGGAACTCCCGATCCCGGCGATGATCGCCTCGGGGTCGCTGAACCCCTCGCTGCCGAAGGTGACACTGCCGAAGGGCTGTACGCCCACCAGCCGTACGGTCCGCCCCCGCTCACGAAGTGCCGTGGTCAGCCCACCCGTGGAGGCACCGGTGCCGACCGCGCCGACGACCGTCAGATGCCCGTTCGGCAGTGCGGCGGACGCCCGCTGCGCGAACTCGCGATAGCCGGTGTGGTGCACGCCGTCGTGGTACTGCCGCATCCAGTGGACATCCGGCCGCCGCGCCAACAGGGCGTGCACCCGCCGCACCCGCCGTTCCTGGTCCAGTCGCAGGCTCTGCGACGGCGGCATCTGCTCCACCGTGGCCCCGAGCACTTCGAGTTGTGCGCGCATCACGGTGTCCACGGTCGTGGACGCCACGATGTGGCAGTGCAGTCCGTACCGGTGGCACGCCATCGCGAGCGCCAGGGCGTAGATCCCGCTGGAGCTGTCCACCAGGGTCTGGCCCGGTGTGATCCGCCCGGACTCCAGCAGGGCGCGCACCGCTCCGAGGGCCGCGTACACCTTCATGGTCTCGAAGCGCGCCAGGACGATCGATCCCGAGAGGCGGATGAACGCGGCGGATTTGAGTGCGTCCGTGATGTGCGCGTGCACTGGTACGGAGTCGAGCGGGACTGATTCGAGCGGTACGGCTGCGTCCGTCGCGACTGGGCCCGCATCGGCTGCGTCCGGCGGGGCCGGTCGGGGGATCGCCGGTGTCGTGGGGGGCATGCGGATGGGACCTCCTGGCTGTGAGTGTGGGGGGTCAGCGGGGGCGCTTGCCTTGGACGATCAGCCGACGGGCGCGTTGGTCGTAGGGCCCGCCGTCGAAGTCACCGAACACCTCCACCTCGGTGAATGCGGCTTCCCGGAAGTGCTGGTGCAGTTCGGCGGCGCTGTAGAGGGTGCAGTGGATGGACGCGGTGCGGGCGCGCTCTCCGCGGACGAGGGTCCAGTCGGTCCGCAGTCGCCGCCAGTCGTCGAGGACGGTGTCGCGCTGGACGACGTACGAGCCGTCCGGGAGGTCCACGACCTGGGGGCGTCCTATCCAGCCCGCGAGGACCTCCTTGCCCATGACGTCCACCAGCAGTCGCCCGCCGGGGGCGAGACTGCGCCGGGCGTTGTGCAGCACTCGCAGGTTGTCGGCCGGGTCGGCGAAGTAGCCGAAGGAGGTGAACAGGCTGAGGACGAGGTCGTACCCATCGGGTTCGACGTAGTCGAGCATGTCGGCCCTGACCAGCCGCACCGCGGCACCCGCCCGATCCACGGCCTCGCACGCCCTGGCCAGCATGGCGGCGCTGAGGTCGACACCGGTGACCTCGTAGCCGCGCTCGGCGAGCGGCCCCAGGAACAGTCCCGGACCGCAGCACAGATCCAGTACCCGGGTGCCGGGTGGATGGTCGAGCAGGGTGGATTCCCGTACGAGGGTGGCGGCGGACCGGCCGCGGTCCGGGGAGAACATGGCGGGCGCGAAGTCCACCCAGAGGGAGTCATCTCCGTACCACTCCCGGGCCGTGGCTCCTTGGCAGTCCGTACTCGTCATCGCATCGACCTCCCTGAGCGGAACGCATCACCCCAGTGGTCGTGCGATCACCGCCAGGAGTTCCCGACCACCCGCACAGCCGAAGTTCCCGACCCGTGAACGGCCTCGGCGATCCGCCGTCCGGCCCTTCGCACGTCACCCGTTCCCCCGCCCCGACGTGCCCCGCGCCAAGGACCGATCTTGAATGCGGAGTGTCCAAGGTGGTTTCTGTTGCGGACGCGCGAGCGTCGCCCCGGGCCGGGAGTACGCATGTCGATGCCGCACAGCCCCGACCGCGCGACCCCCACCGTGCACAAGGGCGTACTGCGTCGCGTCGGCGAGTGGTGCGCGCACCACGCCGTGGTGGTGATCGTGCTGTGGGTCGCGGCCCTCGCCGGGCTCCAGGTGCTCCACCACAGCTACGGCGGCGACTACTCGGACGACTTCTCGCTCCCCGGCACCCAGTCGCAGGACGGCGTCGACGTCCTCCAGGAGCACGAGCCGCAGGCCGGCGGATACAGCTCGCAGATCGTGCTGCACGACGAAGACCGGCCGCTGACCGCCGTGAGCAGCCAGATCGGCACGGTGGTGGCGAGCCTGTCGAAGCTGCCGGACGTGCTGTCCGCGCAGAATCCGCTGGCCGTACCGTCCACGGGCAGTGTCGGCCCCCTGTCGACCGACGGGAAGACCGCGTACATCACCATCCGCTTTGACGTGCAGCCGTCCACCCTGGGCGATTCCTATCTGCACGGGGTCGACTCCGCCGTTCAGCCGCTGCGGTCGGCGGGCGTCGATGTCGAGTACGGCGGGCCGCTCGGGGAACTCGCCCGTCCCGAACCCAACGACCGACTCAGCGAGGCCATCGGCTTCGGGGTGGCGATCGTCGTCCTGCTCATCGGGTTCGGCAGTGTGATCGCCGCCGCACTCCCGCTGGTCACCGCGTTGATCTGCGCCGTCTGCGGGTTGGCGCTGTTGGGACTGCTCGCCGCGACGACCACCTTCGCGACCGTCTCCCCCACCCTCGCCACCATGATCGGTATCGGGGTGGGCATCGACTACGCGTTGTTCCTGGTCACCCGGCACCGACAGAACCTGATGAACGGCGAGAATCCCGTCACCGCGGCCGGGATGGCCGCGGCGACCAGCGGCCATGCGGTGCTGCTCTCCGGCTGCACCGTGATCATCGCCCTGTCGGGGTTGTGGGTCTCCGGCATCAGCTTCATCGGCAAACTGGGACTGGCGGCGGCCGTCACCGTCGTCACCGCCGTGATCGGCGCGCTCACGCTCGTACCGGCGATCCTGGGCCTCGTCGGACGACACATCGACAAACTGCGCGTCCGCAGGCCCATCGCCGAAACGGACGCCGAGCCGGGCGAGCCGGCCCGCGGCGGCTGGCACCGGTACGCCCAGCGGGTGGAACGCCGGCCCTGGTGGTTCCTGACGGGCGGTGTGGTGCTGCTGCTGATCCTGTCGTTCCCCGTGTTCTTCATCCAACTCGGCCACATCGGCGACGGCGCCGACCCCAAGTCGTTCACGGACCGGCGCGCCTTCGATCTGATGTCGTCCGCCTTCGGCCCGGGCTCGAACGGCCCGCTGACGCTGGTGGTGGACCAGTCGGACGTGCCCCAGTCGGACCGGGCCGCGCTGGCGAGCCAACTGCAGAAGTCGCTGACGGGGGTGAAGGACGCAGCCACGATCACACCGCTCCAACCCACCGCGGACGGTGACGTACTGATCGGCACGGCCTACTCGGTCGCGGCACCGCAGGACGAGAAGACGACGGAGTTGACCAACCGGCTGGAGAGCGACGCCCTTCCGGCCGGGGTGTCGGGCACGGACGCCCAGACCTATGTGACCGGTACGACCGCGGCCCAGGTCGACTTCCTCGACATCGTCTCGGCCCGCCTCCCGCTGATCATCGCGGTCGTCGTGGGACTCGCGTTCCTGGTCATCCTGGTCGTCTTCCGAGGACTGTTGGTCGCGCTGAAGGCCGCGGTGCTCAATGTGCTGTCGATCGCCGCCTCCTACGGGGTGGTCGTGGCGGTGTTCCAGTGGGGTTGGGGCGGCCCGGCGCTGGGCGTCTCGGGCGATGTGCCCATCGAGAGCTATGTCCCGATGATGATGTTCGCCATCGTCTTCGGGCTGAGCATGGACTACGAGATCTTCCTGCTCTCCCGCATCCATGAAGCCTGGCTGGTCACGGGCGACCCCAAGGCAAGCGTGGCCCATGCTCTGGAAATCACCGCCCGGGTCATCACCTGCGCCGCACTGATCATGGTGAGTGTGTTCGCGGCATTCATCATCAGCGACAACATCGTCGTGAAGATGCTGGGTCTGGGGCTGGCGGCGAGCGTCCTGATCGACGCCACGGTCGTACGGCTGCTGCTGGTGCCCGCGGTGATGACCCTGTTCGGCAAAGCGGCCTGGTGGACGCCGCGCTGGCTGGATCGGATCATGCCGAACCTCCATGCGGAGGGGACGACGTCGGACAGCGAACGCACCGCGGCGGACACCGGGAAGTGATCGGCGGCTCGCCGGGCTCGGGCCCTCGTCGCCGGCTACGGCACTCGTTGCTGGCCAGGTCGTGTCTTCGAAGGCGTTCGGAGCTCAATCCGCAGGTGAGGCAGGCTGGGCCCGGAGCAGTTCGAAGACGCTGGAGAAGCTGTCCTGCCCATGGCCGTCGGCCGCCCGCCGGTCAAGCAGCGCTTTCAGCGGGGCGTGCACATCGGCAGCGATGCCCCGGCTGTCACTGAGGTCGACAAGGCCGTCGACCGCGGCCCGGTTCAAGTCGATCGTGGAGACGCCTTCCGCGTACGCCCCCGACCCGGCCTCCCGTGCCAACTCGGGCAGGAACTCGGCCATGCCGTGGAGCCATCGCGCGGCGAGCGGGGCGAGGACCTGCGGCGGGGTGCCCACCGAGTCAAGCACTGCCGCCGCGTGCAGGAAACCGGCCAGAGCCGCGTATCCGACACCGAGCACGGCGAGATCGTGGATCTCTGCCGTACCGGGATCCGCGCCGAAGTGGTGCGCGGGTGCCATCACCTCCAACTCGGTCCGGTAGGTGGCGAAGGCATCAGGGGAACCGCTGTAGAGGAAGAATCCGATCGGGGTCGCAACGGTCTGGGGAAGGGCCATCATGGCGCCGTCGAGATAGCTTGCGCCGTGTCCGACGGCCCAGGCCGACAGTTCCCGGGCCCGCTCCGGGGTGCTGTTGGCGAGGTTGACCAGGGTTCGACCGCGCAGCGCGGCGGTGGCCGGGCCGAGTGCCTGCCGTACCGCGTCGTGGTCGAGAAGCGGGGCGATCACCAACGGGCTGGCGGCCACGGCTTCCGTGACGGTGTCCGCGAGAACCGCGCCGCGGGCGACGAGCGGTTCGGCCCTCGCCGTCGTGCGGTTCCACACGGTCACCGTGTACCCGGCGTCGAGGAAGGCGACGGCGATCGGTGTGCCCATCCGGCCGAGCCCGATGACCGTCACGGCCGGCCCAGTCGGCCCCCCTGTCAGCCCAGTCAACTCATTCAGCTCGGTCGGCTCAGACATTTCGCTCTCCCGTCGCGATCGTTGCCACGACACTCGCAATGCCGCTCTGGCCATGCCCGCCCGCCGCGGCCCGGTTCAGCAGTGTTTGGAACAGTTCAGGCACATCGGTGCCGATGCCCTGCGCCCTGCTGGTGTGCAGAAGGTGTTCCATCGCCGCCCGGTGCACCTCAACGGTGCCGTCGTCGTCGGGGAAGCCACCGTCCTCGATCTGACGGGCGTGATCGACCATCAGCGAGGTGACGAACGGCATGTGCCCCTTCGCGACCGCCGCGAAGGCCGTGGGGTCGACATCGGCCGCACCCACCAGCGCAACGGAGTGGTAGAAACCGGCCAACGCGCCCCACACCAGACCGAACAGGGCAGTGTCGTACACGGGGGCCAGCGTCGGGTTGCTGCCGAGGTACACGGCGTTGCCCAGGCTCGCCAACACCTGTCGCTGGGTGGCAAAGGCTTCCTGCGAGCCGCTGAAGACGAACAGCGCCTCGGGGCGGCCGACCAGTCGGGTGCCGCTCATGGCTGCGCCGTCGAGATAGCCGGCACCGTGCGCAGCAGCCCAGTCGGCCGTCCTGGTTGCGTCCTCGGGAGTGCCGGAGGTGAGGTTCACCAACACTCGGTCGCGCAGGCCGTGCACCACCGGCCCGAGCAGGTCTTGGACGGTCGCGTAGTCCGGCAGGCAGACCACGACCAGTTCGCTCGCGGCCAGCGCCGCTGCCACGCTGTCCGCCCGGACCGCCCCCTGCTCGACGAGTGCGTCGGCCTTCGCCTCGGTGCGGTTCCACACGGTCGTGGTGTGGCCGGCGCCGAGGAACGCCTGGGCGAGCCGGGTTCCCAACTGCCCCAGACCGATCACGGACACCGTGGAACGCTCGTGGTTTTCGTTCTCCAGCACGGTCATCTCTGACTCCTGGTTCCTTCTTCGGCTGACTGCACCGAGCCGGTCCTTCCGGCTGACATCACCTTCGCCGCCCGTACTGTCGGACCCCTGTCGGACCGCTGTCGGTCCGCGGACGACCGATGAAACGTCTGCGGGCGGCGTACGGGCGGTCGGTGGACGGCGTACGGACGAGCTGCGGGCGGACTGCGCACGTTCGCGCTTCCGCAGGGCCCGGCTACCGTTCCGGCATGCGCTTCTCCGTGCTCGGTCCACTCACCGTCTCCACGACGGCCGGCGATCCGGTCGACATCCCCGAGGCCAAGGTCCGCGCACTGCTGGCGGCCCTGCTCATCCATGCGGGACGGACGGTCTCGACCGACCGACTGGTGGACGACCTATGGGGCGAGCGGGTGCCCCGCAACCCGGTGGGCGCCCTCCAGACCAAGGTCTCCCGACTGCGCAGCGCCCTTGCACAGGGCGAGCCTGGCGCGGGAAGGCTGGTGGAATCGAGAGCACCGGGATATCTGCTGCGGACGGGCCCGGGCGAGGTGGACTCCCACCGTTTCATCGAGCTGACCGCAGCCGCCTATGCCATCGAGGATCCCCGGACCCGGGCGGACCTGCTGACGGATGCCCTGGCCCTATGGCGGGGTGACCCCTTCGCCGACCTGAAGGATGTCGGGTTCCTCGACGCTGCGGTCAGCAATCTGGAGGAGCAGCGGCTCACCGGGTGGGAAGCGCTCGCCGAGGCCCGGTTGGAGCTGGGCGAACACCATGCGCTCGCGGATGAGCTCGGTGAGCTGGCGCTCCGGCACCCCCTGCGGGAGCGGCTGCGCGCCGTACACATCAGGGCGCTCTACCAATCGGGCCGGCAGTCCGAAGCACTGGCCGCCTACGCCGGGGTGCGGAAGTTACTAGCCGATGAGTTGGGCGTGGATCCCGGTCCGGAGCTGGTCGCCCTCCACCAGGCGATCCTCGAACACGATGGGGCACTGGAGACGGCGGCCGTCGCCCGCAGACGGAACGAAAACGCCCTGCCGGCCCCGCTCACGGCGCTCATCGGCAGGGAAGGAGCGGTGCCAGCGATCTGCCAACTGCTCGCCGCGCACAGGCTGGTGACGCTCATCGGCCCCGGTGGGGTCGGCAAGACGCGGCTGGCCGAAGCCGTCGCCGGCCAACTCGCCGACAGCTATCCCGACGGTGTACGGATGGTCGGCCTCGCCGGTTCCCTGGAGGTGGCCGAGCAACTGAGTGCGGCCCTCGGGGTGCGTGAGGAGGGTGCGGCAGGGCTGGAGGACGCCTTGCGACCCCGCCGGATGCTGTTGCTGCTCGACAACTGCGAACACGTCATCGACTCGGCCGCGGACGTCATACGGAGAATCCTGACCGCAGCTCCCGGGCTGACCGTACTCGCCACCAGCAGGGAACCGATCGGGCTGGCCGGAGAGGCCGTGTGGACGGTGCCGCCGCTGGCACAGACCGACGCCGAGCGGCTGTTCGTCCAGCGCGCCACGGCCGCCACACCCGGATTCGCCCTGGCCGAGCACGACGCCGATGCCGTTGCGGAGATCTGCCGCCGCCTCGACCGCATCCCTCTCGCACTGGAACTGGCCGCGACCCGGGTCCGTGCACTGGGCGTTCATGAGCTGGCCGCCCGGCTGGACGACAGGTTCCGACTGCTGGCCGGTGGCCACCGCGGCACACCCGCGCGGCAACGAACACTGCGCGCGGTGATCGACTGGAGTTGGGAGCTGCTGGGCGACGACGAGCGGATCGTCCTGCGCCGGATGTCCGTCTTCGCCGACGGTTGCACCCTCGAAGCGGCCGAAGCAGTGTGCGGTGATCAACAGGACGTGCTGACCCCGCTGATCCGGCTGGTGGACCGTTCCCTGGTCACGGTGGCGGACGGGCCCCGCTATCGACTACCGGAGTCCATCGCCGCGTACGCCCTGGAACGGCTGACGGAAGCCGGCGAGTTCGAGGCGGTCGGACAACGCCACCACTGCGTCTACGCCGAACTGATCGAGCGGGCCGCGCCCCGGCTCCACGGCGCGGAACAGCGGCGCTGGCTGTCGAGCCTCGACCGGGAGAGCGCCAATCTGCGCACCGCACTGGAGTGGGCGGTGCGTCGGAAGGACACGGCCGGAGCAGCGCGCATCTCCCTCGCCTCGACCTGGTACTGGTTTCTGCGCGGCCGGCTGAGCGAGGCCGTTCGTTCGCTCGGTGAGACGCTGCGGATCACCGGGAGGGGCCAGGACAACGTACGGTCGCGAGCCGCCCTGTGGCACGCGGGCTTCGCCCTGCTGGCCGGAGGGGTCCGCAGCGAACGGGCACCCCTGCCAGCGGCGAGCGCCGACGGCGGGGCACGGGCCGTGTGGTTCCTCGGCTACGCCTCCCTCACCGCGGGGGAGGACCTGGCCCGCAGCGAGGTGCTGGTGGACCGTGCGCTGACCGACTTGATTCCGTCGGACGACCGTTGGGGCATCGCCGCCGCGCTCAGCACCCGGGCCACTCATGCGCTGCTGAGGGGTGATCTCACTGCGTCCCGGAGCAGCGCGGCGAAGGCCCACGCGATCTTCGAGGATTGCGCAGACGCCTGGGGGCGGCTTCAGACCGCGTACCCGCTGGCGGCGCTGGCCGCGATCAGTGGTGACTACGCCAGGGCCGCGCAGTTGCATGAACAGGGGCTGCATCTGGCCCAGGAGTTGGAGTTCTGGCCGGAGGCCGCGGACCGGCTCACCGGGCTCGGTCGGGTGGCCCTTCTGACGGGGGACTTCCCCCGCGCGGCCGAACTCCATCACGAGGCCATGGCTCTCGCCGCGGAACATGGCTACGCGGCCGGCGAGATCCACGGCGAGATCGGCCTTGCCCTCGGGGCCCGCAGGACGGGCGACTTCGAACTCGCCGAGACGCACCTTCGCCGGACACTCGCCTGGCATCGCGAAGTCGAGTTCGGGCCCGGCCCCGCACTCCTTCTCGCCGAACTCGGCTTCCTCGCCGAGCAGCGCGGCGATGCGACCGCGGCCCTATCCCTCCACACCCAGGGACTCGCCGTCGCCCGCGACAGTGGCGACCCGCGGGCCATCGCCCTCGCATGGGAGGGCCTCGCGGGCGCCCGTGCACTCGGCGGTGAGCCTGCGGAAGCCGCCCGGCTGCTGGGCCTGGCGGCCCGCGCACGCGCACACACCGACGCTCCGCTGCCCGAGGCAGAGCGCGGTGATGTGGACCGCATCACGGCCCGGGTCGTCGATGCGATGGGGCAGGAGGCATTCGCCGCGGAGTTCTCCATGACGTTCGCTGTGGAGTTCTCCATGACGTCCTCCGTGGGTCACTGCGTCGATGGCAACACACGCTTCGCTCGACCCGACAGAGTTACGCAAGATCAATCACAACATCGCGCGAGAACTGTGAGGTCAGAGACTTGAGCGCACCCATTCACTGGCAGAAATCGACGTTCTCAGGGGCACAGGGGGAGGATTGCGTGGAGATAGCCGAGCACGCCAACACCATCCTCATCCGTGAGAGCGAAACCCCGAGCGCGGTCATCACCACCGACCGCGACAAACTGGCCGCCTTCATCCAAGGCGTCAAGGCAGGCGAGTTCGACCACTTCCTCGACTGACGCCACCACACCGCCGTGGTCACCGGCACAGCGGTTGGTGAGCATCACCATCACGTACGGGTCGGGCGTGCCCGGTGCAGCGGGAATCGCCGCACCGGGCACGCCGCTTCGGCGGGAGCGCTACTGAACGCTTCCGTCGATCAACTCCGGGGCGATCTCGGTGATCCCCAGGGTGGAGATTCCGCTCTTGCCACCGGGCATCAGGAGCGAGGAGCTCGTGGAGCGTGCGAGGAGGTCCGCAAGGCCGTCGCCGTTCAGGTCCCGCAGTCGAACCGACGAACCAAGGTCGTCGTCCTGCCGGGCGGATCCGGGGACCCCTGCCGTGGAGCGAGTGATGAACTGCGAGCCCGTGCCGGACAATCCGCCCTTGCCGCCACGAAGCACGTGGAGGGCTCCGGCGAACGTATGGCCGCCCACGGTTTCACCATAGGCACTGAACGCAAGGTCGGAATGGCCGTCGCGGTCGATGTCGCCCGCGGAGAGCGAGGTACCGAACCGATCCATCCGGCCGGGGGTGCCCGTGATGCCTGACGTGGACTGTGTGATGCGTGTTGCGGAACCGGGCCCGCTGGCGCCGCCCTTCCACACGGTGACCGAACCGGAGTTGTTCGCGTCCCACGGATTCCCCACGGCTATGTCGCCGTAGCCGTCCTTGTCAAAGTCCGCAATGACTCCGTTGAGGCTGACATTGTTGTCGGCACCGAGCCGCTGGGACTTACCAGGAGTGATCTTCGTGCCTCCCTTGAGGAACCACGCCTCGCTGACCCGCACCTTGGGATCCGACGAGAAGCCCAGTACGACCAGGTCCGTGGCCTTGTCCTTGGTGACCGCGCCCGCCATCAGCCCGGTGTCCCACAGGGTCGGATGGTCCGGGCTCGTCACCTTTTCGCTGATCGCCTGTCGGGTGAACGTGCCCTGATAGATATGGGTCCTGCTCCGCCCGATCACGGCGAGTTCCGGTCTGCCGTCGCCGTTGAAGTCACCCGCAGCGAGCGATCCGCCGAACTCGGCGAATCGCCCCACGGCCACTTTGTTGGGAACGGTCGTACCACCGGCAAGCCCGTTCTTGGAGCCCCACAGGACGGTCACTGCGCCTTGGGCCTGGTGTTCACCGATGTCCTCGGAGGGAGCCGACACAGCAAGGTCGCCGTAGCCGTCAGCGTTGAAGTCTGCCGCTGCACGCCGCTTGCCGAACTCGTCGTCCGTCTCGCCCGTGCCGGGAACCCCTGGGCTGGACTGGCTGATCACCTGCGTCTTGGTACCGGGCCCCTTCGCGGTGCCGAAGATGACCTTCACCGCGCCACCACGCGGAGTGTTCATCGTTTCGATCGCGGCGAAATCGCGGTAGCCGTCGCCGTTGAAGTCGTCCGGGTACTTGGCCGGCTTGGTCGCGGCACTCGCCGCTCCCGCCGTCACGGCCAGCAATCCACCCGTCAGGGCGACGGAAACAGCGGTGGCAAGGGTGAGCCGAAGGTGTCTGTGCATGAACGGCTGAGTCTCCTGTGCGGTGCGGGACCCGACCAGGCCCCGGGGATTTCGAACGAGGGAGCACACGTCTTGATGCGACCAAGACCCACCACCCGAACGAATGGTTGTACGTGCCGCGCACCCTTGAGATGTCGGTCTTCCGCACGCGCGAACCCGCTCACCTCTCCCCTGGAGATCAGATGACCGGAGGACGGCCCAATCGGGTCATCCGCCACACCGTCCGCCATCGGATCGGGCGGCGCGGTGGGCAGGGAGTCCGAACTCCTTCGAAGAACCCGGCCCACCACGAGACAAGGCCAGCCAGGGGTGGTCGACGAGCCACGGTGTAGAGCGCCCACGTCGCGAGGTACACCGGAATCAGAGCGGCCGGCAGATGGCGTTTGGCCAGCCACACTCGATTCCGTCCCGTGTTCCGGTAGTAGGCGCCGTGCCGGGAGGGCTCGGTACGGGGGTGGCGTAGCAGGAGATCCGCCCGGTAGTGGATCTCCCAGCCGGCGTCCAGAGCCCGCCATGCGAAGTCGGTTTCCTCGTGCGCGTAGAAAAACCGTCCCGGGAATTCGCCGACCTCGTCGATCACGCTCATCCGAATGGCGTGCCCGCCTCCCAGGAAGGTCGTGACCTCACCCGAGCGCGTCGGATCGGAGGCACCCAGGCGGGGAACGTGCCTGCGTTGCGTCAGACCGTCCTCGTCCACGATCCGAAAGCTCACCACTCCAAGGCGTGGATTCGCGACGAAGGACTCCCGGACCAGTTCCAGGGTGTCGGTCCGAGGAAGCAGACCGTCGTCGTCCAGGACCACCACGACATCAACACCGCCGTGCTCACGAAGCCATCGAACCCCGGCGTTCCGGCCGGCGGGAATCCCCACGTTCTCCGGGAGCTCCACGCCCGTCACAGCGGCCGGAAGCTCGGGAAGCCCCGCTCCCTGGCCGAGCACCACGACCTTGGCGGGCTCTCCGTCCTGAGCCTCGACCGACTCCAGCAGGGCCAGGAGATCAGGGTTGCGATCCCCCATCGTCAGTACCACCACACCCAACGTGACGCCCATTGCACCTGATCTCATCGAAGACTCTCCGGTCTCACTAGCCTGATGGGAAGGCAAGTTCAGCGGCACGTTGTGCCAGTTCAGCCGCTCCGGGAACGCCGCGCTTCTCGTACACGACCATGGCCGAGCGCACCCGGGACACCTCTTTCCTGCTTCTGACGGAGTCCACGCCGGTCATGAGGTCCAAGGACCGATTCCACCAGATCACGGCCTCCTCGTGCCGACGCTGGGCCGCGACAGACTTCGCCAGGTTGGCCATGGTCAGACCACGAACCCGCTGATACGTCTGCGCCGTACGCCCCTCAAGGGCCGCGCGATAGTGCCGTTCGGCCGCCCTGTGGTCCTTCATCTCGGTCAAGGTCTTGCCCATGTGCGATGCGACGGTGGACGCGACAGGACCAGAAGCGGCGGCGTAGGAGGGAACAGCATCGGCAGAGGCACCCATCGCGTCCTCCGCGCTGAGTAATGCGGCAGAAGCCTTCTCCGGCATGCGATTGGCTCCATAGGCGCGGGCCGCGGTCACCAGCAACAGTGCTTCCGTCCTGCGGTCCACCCGCCCCCGGGCCCGGGCCATCGAGGCTTCGGCCAGCTCCACGCTGTGCGCCATATGGCGCAGGTCAAGAGCCTGGTGGGTGAGCGCGCGCATCATCCAGGCCGCATGGCCGTGCGGGTCAGCCTCACATGCCAGTTGGTAGCCGAGCAGGTAGAACTGTTGGGCAGCGCCTTCCCTGCCGAGATCGTGGTGTTTCCACCCGACGAGACAAGCCAACTCAGCCGCTGCGCCGAAGGCCGCTCTACGCACGGACTCCGACGGGAAGATCGCCCGGAGCATAGGCACCACTGTGTCACTCAGATAGACCGCCACGGTTGAGAGACCATGCCCTCCCCCGAGTTTGTCATCCGCGCTCCGGAACGTCTCGGTGACCGCCCGGACCGTAAAGATCTCCTCGGTCCCTACCCGGCCAACACTTCTCACCGCGCGAAGAGTGGTGGTGACAGCGTCGTGATCGTAGGCCAGGGGCAAAGACGCGGCTGCGGTGGCGAATGCGGAGTTGAGGAAGTTCCGACGACGGAGGATCACATATCTTCCAAGGTCGGCAGCAGTGGCCAGCGGGTCAGGTCCCAGATGCTCCTTGGTTCCCCCGCAACCCAGCCCGATTTCGCCCGTAGTCACCCTGCGCTTGGCCTTTCGGGTGAGGGCTTCAGCAAGATAGGCGGCCGTCTTGCCCGCTGGAGTGCCTCCTGCGACCCAGGAATGGATGGCCGACCTGGACGTGTGCAGAGGTTCCCCAGCCTCTGCCGCGACGGTTCGGACCTCCCTGGCCAGAGCCTCGTAGGTACACCCAGCCTCTTCGATGACGGCCGCCAATTGCCGGTTGGGGTTCTTGCTCGCCATCATCCGGACGCTCCCCCTGTCGCGATCTTGAACGGATTGAACAGATTGGCCACCGCCCTAAGGTACTCACTCTCCGCGCACAGTTGTTGACTATGCATAACGGCGCACCAATTGGTGCAGTCGGCGTGAGCGGGCCCAGATTCCCCTCGCAACAGCCATCGACACCGGCAGGAAACGGAGACATCGTGAATTCGAGGCAGACGCCCACACCCTGGGGTACGAGCAGGATGGGTCCGTACGCGGCCACCGTCACGGTCCCGGAGTTCACGCCCGTGATCGACCCCGATACTCAGATCGCCGTGATCGTGGACGAACAGGGGCGCAGGGTCGAACTCGGCGACCACGGTACGAGCACGAGTGGTCTCACACCCACGGCAACCAGCCCCGGCGACGGGTCTCAACCAGGCACGGCAACCGACTCCGACAGCACCGAGTCCTACGACCAGGATCAATCAGGTGATGGGTGACCAACGCGGATCGGTGCTCGTACTGACCAACAAATATGACGTGACCGCAGACTTGGTGTTGCGGATACTCGCCGAGCGACACGTTCGGGTGGTCCGACTCGACCCCGGCGCCGACCTCCCCACTGATGCCTCCCTGACCACCACCTATCGCACGGGCTCCCAGCGGGGCACTCTGCGCACGGCAAGCCGCGAACTCGACCTGACTGCGGTTCGCTCGGTATGGGTGCGCAGGGCATCGCCGTACAAAGGGCCTGGCGAACTGCCCGAACAAGAGCGGCGGTTCGCTGCCGATCAGCTGCTGTGGGGGGCAGGTGGCATCCTGGCGTCCCTGCCCGGGGCGCACTACCTCAACCACCCCTGGGACAACCGAGCGTCCGAGCACAAACCGGCCCAGCTCGCCACCGCGCAGCGGGTCGGCTTCCAGATACCCGACACATTGATCACGAACGACGTACAGGAAGCGCGGGCGTTCACAACCCTCTACACCGGCGGTGTGGTCTACAAGCCTCTGTGGGGCAGCCGGTACTCGGTGGCCGGCAAGCCCCAGGCTGTATGGGTCCGGGAGGTGAGCGAGCCGGAGATCACCGCGGGAGTGGCGACGTGTCCCCACATGTTCCAAGCCCGGGTCGACAAGGTCCACGACGTGCGCGTGACGGCCGTGGGCCAGCACCTGTTCGGGCTCCGGATCAACAGCCCCGAACTCGACTGGCGCCACCGACAGGACCTCATGCGGTGCACACCGATCGCCGTGCCCGAGGCGGTTGCGTTGTCTATCGCTGCCTATCTCCGTGCCTCTCGTCTGGTGTACGGCGCCTTTGACTTCGCAGTGACCGATGGCGGGGTCTGGTACTTCCTGGAGTGCAATCCCAACGGGCAGTGGGCATGGCAGCCGCCCCTCATCACCGACGCTGTTGCCCGTGCCATCTCTGACCAACTACAGAACGGGTCCGACACATGAGCACATCCGTTCAGCTGCGTGCCACCTTGGCGGACGCTCTCACCGAGGACGGCACGCTCACCGACTCCCGCTGGCGCAGCGCCGTCGAGGCCATTCCTCGGGAACTGTTCGCGGGGGCCTACTTTCAGGAGGTTCCCGGGGGTGCGACGACCCACTATCGGCCGGTCCGCCAGGGGGATGCAGGGTGGTTGGAGGGCATCTACACCGACCAGACGCTGATCACCCAGCTCGACGGTCGCATCCGTCCCGACGACGTTGCGGATGGAACAGCCTCCGGTTCTCCTTCGTCATCCTCCACGCTCCCGTCACTCGTACTGCGGATGTGGCAGCAACTCGACGTCCGATGTGGACAGCGCGTCTTGGAAGTCGGTACGGGAACGGGGTACTCGACCGCCCTGGGCGCGCACCGCATCGGGGACGGCAACCTCACCAGCATCGAGTACGACCCGGTGGTGGGTACCGCCGCACACTCCGCCATCAAAGCCGCCGGATACACCCCTCGGCTGATCATCGGGGACGGCCTGCGGGGAGACCCCGAGGGGGGAGCGTACGACCGTCTGATCGCGACCTGCTCGGTCCGGTACATCCCCGTGCCGTGGCTCCACCAGGTGAAACCGGGCGGGAAGATCCTGGTCACGCTCTCGGGGTGGAGCTACGCGTCCGGATTGGCGCTGCTCACCGTGACCGGCCCTGGCGCAGCCACCGGACGATTCCTCCCCGGGTACACCAGTTTCATGATCGCCCGGCCGCATGATCGTCCACCGCGGCCGGCGCTAGCACTGTTGCCGGGTGAGGAGCGCGTGAGCCTGATCGACCCTACGGTCGTCGGTACGTGGACGGGAAGTTGGGTCGCCCAGCTCGCCGCGCCTTCGGCAGAGCGGCTGGGGATGGGGACGGAACAGATCCTGCTGGACGTGTCCACCGGTTCGCAGGCGCGGACGGCTTCCGGGACCGATGCGGACTGGGTCGTTGTGCAGCGCGGGCCGGTGCCGTTGTGGGATCGGGTCGAGCAGGCAGTACAGAGTTGGCAGGCGGCCGGGGCGCCGCATCAGGAGGGCTTCGGCATCACGGTCTCGGACGCCCGGCAGCGGGTGTGGATCGGCAGCGAGGACGGTCCGGGTTGGGATCTGCCGATCTGAGGCCGAGCTCGGCCTAGGGTCGCATCAGGCAACGCCTGCCCTACTGGCGAGGGATCGTGGATTGCGGGCGACCCTCTGAGCGGAAGAGTTACCGTCAGGTGGTGGAGTCAAAGAGCACGGCGCCCTCTTGCCCGTCCTGCAACCAGTCGATGACCTGCACTGCAATGGTCCTCTCACAGCGGGAGGACGACGGAAAGCGGGTCTGCCGAGGCGTGTGGCAGTGTGGGGATCGGCACCTGTGGTGGGGCTGGAGCGATCGCCCAGGCGAGGGGTTGGAGATCTGCCCCTATCCGCACTTCGGTACCTAACTGGGTTTGCCGTAAGGGGTGTCAGGCGCTGCCGACCCTCGCGATGATGTCGCGTAGGCACTTGTCCTGGTGGGTCTGTTTCGCCAGATGATGAAGCCGACTGAGCAGCAGCCCCCACGCCTCCTGCTTCCTGGCCCTGTGGGAGGGACAAGAGGGGGACGTGGGTCCGCGTCGCTCGACGAGGTCGACCGGAGCGGGGCGCGTTGGATACGCGGTTATCGCCCGTCAACGAAGCAGGGTTGGGGCCGTGCCTCTCGTCGTTGGGTCTTTTCGACCAAGGGTCCCGAGCGGTCCCTCCGTGGCAGAGGACTCGGCTCGGTGGTCCCGTTGGGTCACACCTCGAAGCGGACGGCCTCCATGGCGCGGGCCTGGCCCGTGGTGCCGACCGTGGTGGACTCGCCCCATGCCTTCCAGCCCTGCCAGCCGAGGTTCGCCACGTGCGCGTTCCCTCTCACCAGTCTGGTGCTGGTGATGGCCACTTCGACTGCTTCGATCGCACGGTTCTGGCCAGTGGTACCGACCGTCAGCGCCTGACCGTCGGGGCGACACTGCCAGGTCTGCCAGCCGACGCCGGCCACATGTGCGCGAGCGCACACGCCGCCCACGCCTGCGGTGGCGATGGTGAGCGCCTCCAGGTTTCGTGCCTGGCCGACGGTTCCCGCGATCGTTCCGTTGCACGCGGTGAAGTTCTGCCAGCCGACGTTCTGCACGTGGGCCTGGTAGCAGATGCTGCCGAACGCGGCGGCGGAACTCTTGGCGCTGGCGACCACATTGGGGGTGGTACCGGCCGCTGAGGCCGTACCGGCACCGGTGACAGTGCCCGCGGCAGCGATCGCCAGGGCACTGAGGATTACGGAAAGACGCTTGCGCATGTAAACGCACCTTGGGGTTGGTGGTACGGAAGGGGGATGCGCGGAGGGGGCCGCGCATCGGCTCGCCGTCCGGTTGAGCTCCGGACGGTGGCGTGACTTATGGTCCGGGCATATGCGGGAGAGCGTCAATGGTGCCCCCTATTGCTCAAGTGAACCCATGGCGCGAATGTGGCCTGTGTGACAGGTGTGAACATCCAACCCCACTCGCCGCACTCGACATAACTAAACGGTGCCAGGCAGAGGCCACCTGAACAGGCATTCTTCGTGAGAGCCCGCTCATGGGTAGAGGTGAGGACCTTGTCGACATTGAGCAAGGATCGCAACACCCCATAGGCCGAGTCTGCTTTGCGCCCATCGATGCCCACACTCGACGGAGGCTGTTACTCCGGTTAACGGCAACGCGGCAAGTCGCGCCCGCCCCTTCAGCTGTAGTTGAAACTTGGCTGATTGCAAACGCTAAGTCTCGTCATGCAGAGTGGCTCCCCTCGGGTGATCCACAGAGTGGTGTGTCAACTTCACGCGGCTGGAGCCGGCTTGGCCTTGGACTCCGACAGCTGAGCGAAGTCGAGCTCCACATGATGAGGTGGATCAAGACGGCTGATCCGGCCGACAATGGGCGCCGGGGTCCGCTCCACGATCCGCGCGTTGCCACCACGCAACCGCCTCAGCCGTATCGCTCGACGAGCGCATTGCCGATCGAGGCCAGTTGGTCCCGCACACCCGGCGGGCCAGTCACCTCGATCCATTCGACCAGCCCGGCAAGCTCGCCGGCGAGCGCGTACTCGTTGTAGCCGCGGATCACGACCTCGATGCGACCGTCGGCCGCAGAGCCTCCCACCACAAGCCGACCGCCGAGCACCATCCGGAGCTTGCCCATCCCGTGGGGCACGCATACCGCCTCAAGTTCGAGGGGCGTTCGCCTGCGGTCGATCTCGTCAGCGATCTCCCGCCAGCTCTCGGCGAGGTCGAAGTCCTCGGGTCGGTGTACGGGATCGTCGGTCGGGTCGGCGGACGACACGCGGTCGATCCGGAAGGTGCGCCGGCCGGCCTCGGTGTGGGAGACGAGGTACCACGACGGACCTTTGGCGACGATGCCCAGCGGATGGACGGTTCGCTCGGATTCGTCTCCTTTGCCGTCGACGTAGCGAATCCGCACCTGGACCCCGCGGATCACCGCGTCCTGGAGGTCGTCGAGGAAGCGAGGTGATCGGCGCTCGATCCGATCCGACCCCCATCGTTGTGGGTCCATGACCAACGACGACGCTGCTGCCTCGGCCTGCGCCCGGAAGGGCTCCGGCAGGGCCTGGACCAGCTTGCGCAGGGCTGCTTTCACGGCCGGCGTCGCAGCCGAGGCCGGGCCGGCGACCAGGAACAGGGCGCGGGCCTCACTCGCGGTCAACCCGGACAGGTCGGTGCGGGCGCCGCCCACGAGGCGCCAGCCGCCGCCCCGGCCCTGCATCGAGTACACGGGCACCCCGGCCATGGCCAGGGCGTCAAGGTCGCGGCGGGCGGTGCGCTCGGAGATCTCCAACTCCTGGGCGACCTCTGCTGCTGTCACCT
Source organism: Streptomyces sp. NBC_00690 (assembly GCF_036226685.1). NCBI lineage: Bacteria > Bacillati > Actinomycetota > Actinomycetes > Kitasatosporales > Streptomycetaceae > Streptomyces > Streptomyces sp. NBC_00690. Next base: position 4,554,565 of record NZ_CP109009.1, on the reverse strand, counting down.
GCTCGCGCCGTTGGAGCAGGAGGAGGATGGCCACCAGCCGGTCGGTTCGCATACCGACAACATTTCACATAAAACCGGTCATGGGTTGACCGGTTTCGGTCGGCAGGATGGCGACATAACCTCACCGGCGAGTCCCACTGCCCACGACCGCATCGGCCCTCGGCCTGTCAGCGGTACGGCGGCACCGTCTTCGGGAATTTTCGTCGGCTGAGTCTGATAGTGCCGAAAGAAAGAGGAAATGAAATGTTCGATCCAGCCGATTTCCCCAAGGCCACCCTCATTCCAGTCAACGGTGTGGAACTTGAGGTCTTTGAAGCAGGCCAACAGAATGCCGGAAAACCCATTGTGCTCTGTCACGGCTGGCCGGAGCACGCCTTTTCCTGGCGCTATCAGGTGCCCGCCCTCGTTGCTGCCGGCTACCACGTCATCGTGCCGAACCAGCGGGGCTATGGCAATTCATCCCGTCCCGCCGAAGTGACGGAGTACGACATTGAACACCTGTCGGGTGATCTCGTTGTGCTTCTCGATCACTACGGGTACGAGGATGCCACCTTCGTCGGTCATGACTGGGGTGCCATGGTCGTCTGGGGACTGACCCTGCTGCATCCGGACCGTGTGAACAAAGTGATCAACCTGAGCCTGCCCTACCAGGAGCGGGGAGAACGGCCCTGGATCGAATTCATGGAACTCGTGCTTGGCGGGGACTTCTACTTCGTCCACTTCAACCGGCAGCCAGGCGTCGCGGACGCCGTGTTCGACGAGAACACCTTCCAGTTCCTTCGCAACATGTACCGGAAGAACGAGCCCCCCAAGGAGCCTCAGCCGGGCATGGCGCTGATCGATCTCGCCAGAGCGGAAGCGCCACTCGGCGATCCCGTCATGAGCGATCGCGAACTGGGCGTTTTCGTCTCCGCCTTCCAATCGACGGGGTTCACGGGCAGCGTGAATTGGTACAGAAACCTTGACCGCAACTGGCACTTGCTGGCGGACGTGGACCCGATCATCCAGCAGCCCACGCTCATGATCTACGGCGACCGGGATCTGGTCCAGAAGTCCGAAAAGCTGGCAGAGTTCGTGCCCAATGTGGAAGTGACTAATCTGGATTGTGGTCATTGGATTCAGCAGGAAAGGCCGGAAGAGACGAACCAGCTGATCACCAAATGGCTGGAACAGCAGGATGCCAACTAATATTCGGTGATCCGGTTCGTGTCACCTGACATTCCGAACGGGTCGGAGGGAATTCCCTCCGGCCCGTTGTTGCCGTTGGTCCGGGCGTCTCGTCAACTGATGTGCAGTGGGCGCGGATCCCAGCCGCTGCTTCCGGACCGGGGCGGGGGTGGGCTCTCACAACCGTCTGTCAGAGGCTGCTGGCAGCATCGCCGGTATGAACATCACCCGCACCACGCCTCCACGACCGTTCGACGTCACCGAGCTCTTTCCGCAACTGGCGCCGCTCGCCCGCCCGGCGACCCGGTTGCACCCCCGCTCCGGGTCGCCTTCGCCTCACGACAGTTCGATCGGTGGGCCGCTTCTGTGGCCCGCCGGGCAGCGGTGGCCGTACTGCGACAAGTGGCATGACGGACCCGTCAGCCCGTTGTTGCCCGTGGCCCAGCTGTACACGCGTGACGTACCCCTGTTGAGACCACCTCACCGGCCGGGCGGACATCACGATGTGCTCCAGGTGCTGTGGTGCCCCTTCGAGCACCCGCCCGAGTCCAAGCCTCCGACCCAACTGTTCTGGCGAACCGCCGCGGACGTCACCGACATCCTGGTCACACCGCCCAAGCCGTCCGAAGCGGAGTACGACGGCTACCTACCGGAGCCCTGTGTGCTCGCGCCCGAGCAGATCATCGAGTACCCCAACTTCCTGGATTTGGACGAGGAGTTGCAGCAGCGTCTGAGCGACTGGAGCAACTGGCAGGCGGGCGGCGTCGCGGTGGACGATTCCTATGAGATCGCCCCGCAGGAGTTCTACATGGACGAACTGTCCACCGCCCCCGGCTGGAAGGTCGGTGGCTGGCCCCCGTGGGGCCTCACCGATCCCATCGCCCGGTTCTGCATCGTCTGTGGCGCCGCGATGAGCCCGTTGTTGACGATCGCCTCGGACGAATGGAACAGCGGACAGGAGGGTTGGATCCCGTACGAGGATCAAGGCCACGCCTCGCTCGACGACAACAGCGCGGCGAACCCGCCCGGGGTCCAGGTCGCGGATGCCAACCATCTCCAGCTCTACGTCTGCTCGGCCGACCTCGGCCCCGGTCATCCGCACACCGACCTGGTCCAGTGACCCATCGCTGAAGTCCTGCGGACATCTCGTACACCGCGTAAGCCGCCGTGCACCGCGATACGGGTGAGATGCGCCCCCACCACAACACCGCGCAGGCCCCGACCCTCGTACGAGACGGTGGGCCGGGGCAGCGGTCGGTCTACCTGCTGGGTACGGAGTCGTCGTGGGCGGGCTCGGCTGCCGACGGGGCCTCGGCAGGTCCCGACGCCTTGGACGCGGGCAGGGTGAGCAGGGCCGCGAGCGGGGCCAGTACCAGGATCAGGAAGCCGCCCGAGAGGGCCAGCAGGTCATAGCCGCCGCCCGCGAACACCAGGCCGGAGGCCATGCCCCCGGTGGCGGCGGCGACGGCGAGTCCCACGTCCACGGTGCCTTGCGTCGCGGCGCGGGTCGCCGGCGGAAGAGCGTCGGTGACCAGGGCCGTACCGCTGACGAAGCCCATGCTCCAGCCGAGCCCCAACAGGATCAGTGCCACTGACATGGCCACCATGGAGTGACCGGGGGCCAGGGCGGCCACCAGGGCCGCGGCGAACATGGTCACGGTGCCGAGCGCGGCCGTGAAGGGACGGCCGATGCGGTCGGCGAGGATGCCCGAGATCGGCGACGACAGATACATCGCGCCCAGGTGGAGGCCGATGACCATGCCCGCGCTCTGGGTGCTGTGACCGTGGTCCGACATATGGATCGGGGTCATCGTCATGATCGCGATCATCACGATCTGACTGAGGACCATCACCGTCACACCCGTGATCAGGATGCGGCGCTCCGCCGACGAGATCGTGGCGCCGGGAGCCGGCACATCCGCCTCTGCGGGGTCTGCCAGCCGCTCGGCCTCCGCTTCGGCCGCAAGAGCTCGGGAGACCAGGAGCGGATCGGGTCGCAGGAAGATCCAGACGAACACCGCCGCGGAGCCGAAGGCGAGGGCGGCGAGCAGGAAGGGGCCCGACAGCCGCGGCAGTCCCCAGTCGTCCGCAAGGTCGCCCGTCACCCCGACGAGATTGGGGCCGGCGATGGTGCCGGCCGCCAGGGCGAACAGGACGGTGCTGACCGCGCGGGCCCGCCTCTCGGGCGATGCGAGGTCGGCACCGGCGTAGCGGACGAGCATGATCGTCGCCGTGCCTATGCCGTACACCAACAGGCCGACGCAGAGCAGGAGGATGCTGTCCAGCGCGGTGGCGAGGACCACGCCCAGGCTGCCGATCGTCCCTGCGACATAGCCCACGGTGAGACCGGGCCTCCTGCCCCAGCGTTGGCAGGCGCGCCCGACCGCGACCGCTCCGACGGCCGCGCCGGCCGTGAACAGGGCACTGGGGATGCCGGCAAGCCCGGTGGAGCCGAACATCTCCTCGGCGAGCAGGGCGCCGATGGTGATTCCTGCGGCGAGGCCCGCCCCGCTGAGGATCTGGGAGATCACCAGGACGGTGAGGATCCGGCGTTGCGCGGGATGTTCCGTGGGGCCCGTCGGCACATGCCCGTTGGCGCTGGTCGGGGACGTCATTACTCGCTCCTCGCGTTCCCCCGGCGCTTGCGGTGGCCCCGGGGGCTTGGGGTGGCCCCGGGGCACGGGGAGGGCAGCGCTTGCGCGCTACGCCGCCGACGCTGCGGGCTCCAGGGCCGAGATCTCCTCCAACGACATGTCCATGCGCTGGCGAAGGAAGCGGACGATCGTCCAGTGTGGCAGCGCACCCTCGTCGAAGGGGCCGAATTCCTTGCAGTACAGCGGAATCCAGCGCAGCGCCTCCTCGATGGACTGCTCGCGGCCGGGCTCCTGGGCGTAGTCCTCGTAGCCGATGCTGCGGTGGTGGATGAAGAACCGGCCGGGCAACTTCTCCTCGCACAGCTCCACGTATTCGCGCGTCTGGAGGATGAGGTAGTGCCAGATCTCGTCGATGTGCTGCTCAACGGGCAGGAAGAGGCCGCTGAGTTCGGTCCGGTAGCGAGAAATCAGATAGAGGTAACGCATACATTCGATCACTTGGCGTTCGACCTCTTCGGTCGAGCCGCCGGTGTCCTTCACGAAGTATTCGACGACTTCGGTGTGAAGAGTGTCGCCGAGGAGGTTCGTGAGGTCGGCTTCGGTGACCAGTTGCGTTGTCTGCATGACTCTCCAGAGAGGGGATTCGGCGTTCGGCCGTGAGCACGATGACCGTGTGTCCGGCGTCGCTCGCTGGTGTATTGCTTGGGTAGGGACCCGGAGGGTGCACGGCCTGCCGTTGGGCTGGGGCCGGCAGTTGGCGTGTGGAGGGTCCGTGGGCAATCCGGATTCCGGCTCTCGATACCGTTTCCTGACTCAGGGGAAGTGCTCCGAAGGTGGGAGTCAAGAGTCAGGGGTTTCGAGAGCCGGATCGGAAACCTGGGGGGAGCTAGGAATCCCTCTTGAGCCAGGCGTACTTGCCCGATATCCCGATCGGAATGTGCGTGCGGTGTTCGGTGCCGCAATGGAATCCGGTGAGTTCGCCGATGAACTTCTCCAGACCCGCGCTCTCCGAGGGTTCGAGAGGGACCCCGTCGAAGGTGGTGTACAGCAGTTGGAAGCTCCCGTTGCCCTCGTCGCGCAGTTGGTAGAGGAAGACCTCCGGGGCCGCGGTGGCGACGGCGTCGTCGAGGTCGCCCTGGGAGACCAGGCCGTGCGGGGTGGGCAGGAGTTCCTTCTCCCGACCGCAGAAGCGGGTGACCTTCGTGGGGTCGGTGGAGCCGTCGATGGTGCGGACGCAGTCCCCTGAGCGGTAGCGGATGAGCGGCATGTGGGGGCTGCGCAGACTGGTCACGATGAGGCTGTGGATGTGGCTGCCCGGTGCGACGGGGACCAACTCCAGGCTCATCCGCTCCAGATGGGGGTAGTAGCGGCCCGTGTGGTCGCTGTAGTACAGGTAGCCCAGCTCGGTGCTGCCGAACAGGTCGACGACCGGGCAGTCCATGTGGTCTTCGAGATAGGCACGGACGTTGGCCGGCGTGTACTCGTAGGCCGTGATCACGCTGGCGGGCTGCGGGAAGGTGTCCCACAGGCCCCATTCGCGGGCCTTGCGAATGAGATGCGCCAGGTGGTAGCCGGAGCAGTCGAGGTGGTAGCGCCCCAGGGGGTGGGCCTGCTGCTCGGTGCGGATCTCGGCGATCATCCGCTCGACGTCCTCGCGGAGCCAGAGATCGGGGTCGAGCCGGAGGTTCAGATAGACGGTTCTCTCGTCGAGCCGCCGGTCGTCGAGGGCCGGTACGCCCTCGGGGCCGGTTCCCTGCTTCTTGGCGTTGACGCGGGCCACGTGTTCCGTGGCGAGGAGCGTGGTGATCGAGACGCGGCGGCACCCTTCTTCCCAGGTGTCCGCGATGTCGGGGTGTTCGCTCCAGAGCCGGTAGTACGTCTTCAGCAGGAAGTAGGGCGGCCGAATGATCTGCATGCGGGCGTGATTGGTGCCGGTGGAGAGGACGAACTCCGCTTCTCCCGCCTCCAGCGCCTTGGCCAACCGTGGGGTCATCCAGTTGTCCGGGAAGCCGTCGGCTATCTCCGGCTTCTCCAGGATGGGGAAGAATCCCTGCTCAATCGACTTTCGATAGATGGGAATGTCCCGTATCTCATCGATGATGTCGGAGCTCGGCTGACCGTCCACGTCTGACCTCAATCGGCTCTAAAAGGGCTCAACACTAGGGGGATATGGCTCACTCGGGATGTCGGGGAACTCTCGGGGAGCTCGATGAACTCGGCCCGCTCCAGCACCTCGGTACGTTCCGCGCAAGGGTTCTGCTGCGAAGCTTCCGGTTGGCTGGTCAAGAGCTCGGAGAAATCGACGGGCAATGCCTGGTTACGTAAATGTTTCGGGGTGGGTCGGGCGGCGAACGAAGAATCGCCGCCCGACCCACGCCTACCCGAAGGCTATCCGTTAGGAAATACAGCCGGCCTTCGGTGCAGCGCTGACACAACCCGACTTGGGCGCGGAGCTCACGCAACCCGACTTGGCGCTGACACAACCCGACTTGTCAGCCGCAGCCGAGTTCGCGGAGTTCCACGCGCGCCAGTTCTCTTCCTGGGCCAGCTTCTTGATGAGGCGTTCCATAACGGACCTCCAGTGTGATCGGGTGAGCGGCGGTGGCCGCTCTTCCGGTTTCCTGGAAGCTATGAGTAACCAATGCCTGTGTCAATGGATTCTCAAATGAGAGAACACTCATGGATTTCGCTGACCTGCGAGAAGCGGAATCACTTTTCAGACAGTACCGTCACAGGGCATATGCCGTGTGTGTCGTAAATTCCCATCCGGCTTGTCCACTATCGACGTTCTGGGCCGTCGATTCCGGATACGGATGCATTCCGCGGCAGCCGAATACCGGGCGAAGGGGTCATGACGCGACAAGCTGAAGGAACGATCCGGGCCAGCGCCGGCGCAAAAGGCGGGGAGCCTACCCAGGGTTGCCCCACACCATCCATCCGCATCCCATCGGCGGCCGTGCAGGAGCGCCGGAACTCCTCCTCCTCGTGACTCTCCGCGTGCGTTTAGGCGCTCTGGATCACCGTCGATCCATCGCAGCGATGGGCCGCACAGAACGGGCACAGGCACCGGCGCAGGGCAGCGCACGCGCTGCCACAGGTCGGATAGGGCAACTCCTACGGTCGTGAGCGCTCCTGGTCGGGCCAGCCCATCAACCGGGCTCCGATCACCGCCGTTTGGAGTGTGTAGCGGTGTACCGGATCGCCCGGGTCCGCTCCGGTCAGTTGACGGATGCGGTCCAGCCGATAGGTCATCGCCCGGACGCTCAGGGAGAGCCGACGGGCCGCTTCAGCCGCCACACATCCGGTGTCGAAGTACGCGGTCAGGGTGTCCAGCAGCGGGCGGGCGCCGCCCCGGGCCTGGCTCAGCGGCCCCAGCACGCTTTCCACCAGGTCCTTCATCGCCTGTCGGTCGCGGGTGAGCACCGGGTACACCAACAGGTCCGCCGCCCGTAGCACCGGATCCGGCAGGTCCATGGTTGCCGCCAACTCCAGTGCGTTCAGGGCCTCCTCGTAGGAGTGGACGACTCCGCCCGCGCCCGGGTGCGGCCGGCCGATTGCCACCCGCCCGCCGTCCGTCGCCGCATACGCCTGCTTGGCGAAGAAGCCGAGAACCTCGTCCTGATCGGCCGGTGCGATGCAGATCAGCCGGCCGTCCTTGGTGGTGAGGAGGATGCTGCGGTGCCCGAACCGGGCGATCAGGGCGGACTCCACCTGGCGTGCCACCGGGAAGCCGTCGTCGTACGGCTCGGGGCCCTGCGCCACCGCCACCGCATGGGCGTGGGAGAGGAGCAGTCCGAAGCGTTCGGCGCGCTGGGCGAGGCGTCCGAGGTCGCTGCGGCCGTAGAGCAGATCGTCGATGAACTCGCGCCGCGCCGCTTCCTCCTGGCGGACGGCGAGGCGCTGGGCCCGCTCATGACCGGCCGCGAACGCGTCCACCGCCTGCTCGACTGCGGCAAGGAGATGTTCCGCCGCCTGGTTCGAGAGTTCGGGCCGGACGGCCTGGGCCACGGTGAGTTGGGCGCGGACCAGCAGTCGTAGCCCGATGCCTGCTTCGGCCGCCCGTTCACCTCGGCCGCGCAACGACTCCAGTTCATCGCGGCTCAACCGACGCCCGGTGGCACACGCGTTGGCGAGGATCTGGGCATACCCCTCAAGATGATCCTCGTATATCTCCTGGTCCGCCATGCTCAACTCCCCCTCTTGACGCTTTCCTAACGCTCGCTGGGCAAGGGTGCCATGTGCACCTACCGGCCCGCGACCGGCATTAAGACGGCGTAAAGATTGCCGGTCAACGGCAATGCGAACAGGCGTGCCACCGGACAAGAATCAGCTCCATGACCGGCGGGGAACCAGCTCCATGCCGGACAGCGGAAATGGGGATTCCGCCTGAGTGCCCACAGAACGTGGGATCGACGGGGGCGGGACGACGAAGGTGCCGGGCACGGCCCGGGTGGAGGGGGATCAGTGATGGGCGAGTTCTTGGACCATGTGTTCCGCTTCCCGACGATGTTGTTCACCGCCGCCCTCGTCGTCGTCATCTGCTTCTGGCTCATGGCGTTGGTGGGAGCGGTCGGCCATGACTCCTTCGACACCGACCTGGACAGTGACGCATTGGGGCTGGGCGGAGTGCCCGTCGCCGTCTCCGCCTCCTTGGTGATCGCACTCTCCTGGACGCTCAGCCTCATCGGTTCGGTTCTCCTGACCAGACTCAGCGTCTCCGGGGGCCTGCACCACCTCCTCGCCGCCGTCCTCCTGCCCGTGGCCGTCCTCGGCGCATGGCGACTGACCCGATGGGTCATCCGACCGCTCGCCGCCCTCTTCCCGGACGAACCCGGGCCGTCCCGCATCGACTTCGTCGGCCGCACCTGCACCATCCGCACCAGGCGTGTCGACGAGGGCTTCGGACAGGCCGAGGTCACCGCGTCGGACGGCTCCACGGCACTGGTCCAGGTGCGCCGCAGCGGCCTCGACGTCACGGCCGCACTCGCCCTCGGCAGTACGGGTCTGCTGTACGCCTACGACGAGGTCGGCGAGTTCTTCTGGGTCGCGCCCTACTGAACCGGGCGGCACCCCAGCACCCCACCGCCGTACGCATCGCACCCGGCACCGGCATCCAGGACCAGCATCCGGCACCGGTATCCGGGACCGGTATCCAGCGCTGACACCCGGCGCCGGCATCCGGCGTCCGGGACCGACACACCGCGCTCGCAATGCGCAGAAACCGACACCGGTGGACCCGCTCCCTCGGCTCGCCCCGCCAGTCGGGCGCCGATCGATCGCAGACCCGGCGGGGCCCACACCCCCGCCGGCCTCGCCCCTTCCGCTTCCATCCCGGGCTACGGCCCGCCCGCTCCCACCCGAGGAATTTAATGGACGCCATCACCGTGGGCATCGGCCTACTCATCGCCGTGGTCGTGCTGATCGCCATCGCGATGCTCTTCGTCGTCGGCAGACTCTTCCGCAAGGTGGAGCAGGGCAAAGCGCTGATCGTCTCGAAGATGCGCACCGTCGACGTCACCTTCACCGGTCAGGTCGTGCTGCCCGTCCTACACAAGGCCGAGGTCATGGACATCTCGGTGAAGACCATCGAGATCTCCCGCACCGGCCGGGACGGGCTGATCTGCCAGGACAACATCCGTGCCGACATCCGCATCTCGTTCTTCGTACGCGTCAACAAGACCGTGGAGGACGTCATCAAGGTCGCCCAGGCGATCGGCACGGCCCGCGCCAGCGACCAGGCGACCTTGCAGGAACTGTTCAACGCCAAGTTCTCCGAAGCGCTGAAGACCGTCGGCAAGCAATTGGACTTCACCGACCTCTACACCAAGCGCGATGAGTTCCGGGACCGGATCATCCAGGTCATCGGCACCGACCTCAACGGCTACAGCCTCGAAGACGCGGCCATCGACTACCTGGAGCAGACCCCGCTGGCCCAGCTCGACAGCAACAACATCCTCGACGCCCAGGGCATCCGGAAGATCACCGAGCTCACCGCGGTCGAGCACGTGCGCACCAACGAGTTCCAGCGCAACGAGGAGAAGGAGATCACCCGGCAGAACGTCGACGCCCGGGAAGCAATCCTGGAGCTGGAGCGTCGACAGGCCGACGCGGAGATCAAGCAGCGCCGCGAGATCGACACCGTACGGGCCCGGGAGGAAGCCGAGACGGCCCGGGTGGTGGAGGAGGAGCGCCTGCGTGCGCAGAGCGCGTTCCTCAAGACCGAGGAGCAGTTGGGCATCCAGCGGGAGAACCAGAACCGTGAGGTCGCCGTCGCCGCGAAGAACCGCGAGCGGGTGATCGCGGTGGAGAGCGAGCGGATCGAGAAGGACCGGCTGCTGGAGGTCATCGCCCGGGAGCGGGAGACCGAGCTCAACCGCATCGCCGCCGAGAAGGAGTTGGAGGCGGAGCGCCGCGAGATCGCCGAGGTGATCAGGGAGCGGATCGCGGTGGATCGTACGGTCGCCGAGCAGGAGGAGTCCATCAAGCGGCTGCGGGCGGTCGAGCAGGCCGAGCGCGAGCGGCAGTCCCTGGTGATCGCGGCCGAGGCCGAGGCGCAGGAGAAACTGGTCAAGGACATCAAGGCGGCCGAGGCCGCCGAGCAGGCGGCCGTGCACCGGGCAGCCGAGGAGCTCACCCTCGCCGAGGCCCGTACCAAGACGGCCGACCTGGACGCCCGCGCCAAGATCCGACTGGCCGAGGGCATCCAGGCGGAGGCTGCGGCGGAGGGTCTCGCGGCCGTCCGGGTGCGCGAGATGGAGGCGTCCGCCATCGAGAAGACGGGCCGGGCCGAGGCCGATGCCATGGCAGCCCGGATGAAGGCGGAGGCGGACGGCACGGTGGCGCAGCTCACCGCGGAGGCGGACGGCAGCCGGGCCAAGGCCCTGGCCGACGCCACCGCGATCGGCGAGAAGCTGAAGGCGGAGGCCGCCGGTCTGACGGACAAGGCCGCGGCGATGGCGGCGCTGGACGAGGCGTCGCGGGCCCACGAGGAGTACCGACTGCGGCTGGCGGCGGAGAAGGACATCCGGCTCGCCGGGCTCGATGTGCAGCGGCAGATCGCCGAGGCGCAGGCCACGATCCTGGCGACCGGTCTGGAGAACGCCGACATCGACATCGTCGGCGGTGACTCGATCTTCTTCGACCGACTAGTGCAGTCGATCTCGCTGGGCAAGGGCCTGGACGGTTTCGTCCAGCACTCTCAGACGGCCCAGACCCTCGCCGGCCCCTGGCTGGACGGTTCGTCGTCCTTCACCGACGACATGACGGCGGTCCTCGGTTCGGTGTCCACATCCGATGTGCAGAACCTGACGGTCTCGGCACTGCTGATGCAGCTGATGAAGGGCGGCGGCGAGCACAGCGGCCAGCTGCGCCAGCTCCTGGACGCGGCCCAGCAGTTGGGGCTCGGGGAGACTTCCTTGGCCTCGCTGACCGGGCAGCGCCCGATGAACGGGGTCGTCAAGACCTGACCGCCCGGCCGTGTCCGGTAGGAGCCGGATGCGGTCCGGGGTCGGGAGGGGAGCAGCTGCCGCGCGGGGGGCGGCAGCTGCTCCGCCATTCCCCGCGTTCCGTCGGCCGCGTTGTCGACCGCCGCCGTGTTGTGAGGAGCTGAACCAGATGGAGATCGGGATGGACACGACGGATGTGCAGGGCGCGGGCGGCGCACGGGGGACGGCCCGCGCGGGCCGGGAGACGGCCACCAGCGGTGCCACCAGCGGTACGGACACGAGCCGCACGCGCAGTACGGCCAGTGGTACGGGCGGCACCAACGGCAGTAAGGCGGCATCCGGTCAGGACCAGGGCGCCGACGGCTCGCCCGAAGTCCAGCTGGAGTCCGCCACCTACGATCTGCTGCGCGATCGGCTCCGCGGTCACGCGACCGAGCTCGCCCGTCGCGCCGAGGCGCTCAACACCGCGCGTACCGCCGCCTTCGGCTCCACCGAGATGCAGTTGACGGCGACCGAGACGCTCACCGTCGACACCCCCGGGCACGCCCGTGATCTCGTCGCCGTCGGGGACGCGTTCCTGTTCGGCACCGACCCGTCCGCCGCGCTCACCCCGCGTACCGCCGTCTCCGATGTGTTCAGCCTCCACGGCCGCAGCCGGCAGCCGCTCTCGTCGGACGCAGTCCCCGGGCTGTTGGACGATCCGGCGTTCATCGCCGAGTTCGCCTCCCTGTGCCGCTACTTCCAGGGCGCCCGACTGATCCGGCTGCGCCGGGTCGAGGACCGGCTGTTGGCCGTGTTTCGGATGGCAGCGGAGGGCGACGGCACGGGCGGTCGGGCCGACGCCGTGCGCGTACTGCGCTGGGCGCTCCACCCGGACGGCACGGTCCGCTTCCTGGACGGCCGGGGGGACCGCGACCTCGCCCGCACACCCCCGTACGACATCGAGTGGACCGCGCTCCAGCGCGACAGCCATGTGCTCGGACGCCATCCGCACATCGCCGTCGGCGAGGACCTGTACGTCTCCACGGTGGGCGGCGCGCTCACCCTCAAGGTGGAGAACGACACCGAGAGCGCGGACGGCATCCACCGCGAGCCGGTCGATGAGCCCCTCCAGGCCCTCGCCGACGCCGATGTGTCCTACGCCCGGGTCGGCCCCCTGCTGTTGCTGCGGGTCAGGCCCTACAAGGAGCAGCACGTTCGCCATCTGGTGTTCAACACGGTCACCCGCGCGGTGGCCAGGCTGGACGCCATCGGTCAGTCCTGCCGGCGGCTCCCCGACGACCAGGGGATCATCTTTCCCGGCGGCTACTGCCTCGCCGGCGGTGAGGTGCGCGTCTTCGACGTGGACGCCGACGGCCTGGAGTTCGAGACCGCGCAGCCCTCCCCCGGTGGCGAGGACGTGCTGTACGTCTTCCAGGACCCGGGCGGCGGCCGGGCCCTGCTGATGGCGTACAACACGATCCGCAAGGAGGCCGCGAGCCCATTGGGTTGTGTCGGGCATGCACTGTTCGACGACGGCACGCTGATCCTGCTGCGCGACCCGCAGACCGACGAGCCCTCCCTGGTCCATCAGATCCAGCTGTGGCGCAGCCCCTACGTCAGCGCCACCCATCGGGCGCCCACGGGCTCGGGCCCACTGGCGCGCATCGGCAACGCCGACCTCGTCCGGGGGATCTCCGACTGTCTGTCCATCGCCCGTCGGGCCATCGAGACCACCCCCACCACGGAGGTGTACGAGTCCCTGGTGGCGCTGTGCTCCCGTACCGTCGACCGCTGCCACTGGCTGGACGACCCCGACACGGGGGATCTGCTGACCCCGCTGGAGGCCGTGCGGACGAGCGCCGGCCAGGTGCTGGAGGAGTTCCGGACCGTACAGGCCCTCACCGCACAGTCCGCGGAGGCCCTCGCGGAGATGACGGCCCGCATCACCCGGCTGGTGCGCCGCATCAAGGGCGAGGCGCCCGCGGGTGCGACGGAGTGGGTCGAGCGCATCGCCGAACTGCGCGCCTGCCACGGGCATGTGGTGGGCCTGCGCGAGATGCGGTACGCCGACACGGAGGCGATCGACGCGCTCGCCCGCCGCATCGAGGACGACACGGCATCGGCGGCCCGTCGGGCGATGGCCTTCCTCCAGCGCAAGGACGCCTTCACCCCGTTCCACGCCGAGGCGGAGGAGGCGACCGAGGCGGCGGCGCGGTCGGCGACGGTGGCCGAGGCGGACGAGGCCGGCGCCCAGCTGGTCGAGCGCACGGCCGGTCTGCGGGCGCTGAGCGAGTCCGTCACCGGTCTGGACAGCGGTGACACCACCGTCCGCACGTCGATCCTGGAGCGGATCGCCGATGCCATGGGTGCGCTCAACCGGGCCGCGGCGACCCTGCGCGCCCGTCGACGTGAGCTCCTCGACCACGAGGGCCGGGCCGAGTTCGCGGCCGAGTTCGCGCTGCTCGCCCAGACGGTCACCGGAGCCCTGGCAGCCGCCGAGACACCCGACGCCTGCGAAGACCAGCTCACGCGACTGCTGCCCCAGTTGGAGGAGCTGGAGTCCCGGTTCGCCGCCCATGACGACTTCCTCGACCGGATCGCCGAGAAGCGGACCGAGGTGTACGAGGCGTTCACGGCTCGTCGGCAGACCCTCGACGACACCCGGGCACGGCGGGCCCAGCGGCTGGCCCGGTCCGCCGAGCGCACGGTGGAGGCGATCGTTCGACGCGCGGCCACGCTGGCCGACACCGATGCGGCACACGCCTACTTCGCCTCCGACCCGCTGCCGGTGAAGGTCCGTCGTACCGCGAACGAACTGCGGGCACTCGGCGACCAGGTGCGCGCCGACGAGTTGGAGGGCCGGCTCAAGGCGGCCCGCCAGGAGGCCGCTCGGGCGGTACGGGACCGCACGGAGCTGTTCGCGGACGGCGGGGACACCATCCGTCTGGGCGCGCACCGGTTCGCCGTGACCACCCGGGCCGCGGAGTTGACCGTCGTACCGGACGGGAGCGGACCCGATGCCGGCCTCGCCTTCGCGCTGACCGGCACCGACTACCGGGCGCCCGTCACCGACCCCGCCTTCGCCGCCACCCGGCCCTACTGGACGCGCACCCTGCCGTCCGAGTCACCGCAGGTCTACCGGGCCGAGTACCTGGCCGCCCGGCTGCTGCCCGCGGCGATCGACGGCGGCGACATAGCGGAGTTGGTGCGTGATGCCGCGCAGTCCTCGTACGACGAGGGCTATGAGCGGGGGGTCCACGACCACGACACCGAGCAGATCCTGCGGCTGCTGCTGCGGCTGCGCGCGGACGCCGGGCTGCTGAGCCATCCGGGGCAGGCCCGGGCCGCGGCGCAACTGTTCTGGGCGCACGGTACGACCGAGGCGCAGCGCACGGGCTGGGCGCGGCAGGCCCTATCACTGGCCAGGGCGCAGGAGGTGTTCGGAGCGGTGGGCGCGACGGACGGTCTGCGGGACGAGATCGCCGCCGCCCTCGCGGGCGCGGCCCTGCCGCTGCACCATCCGGGGGCCGCTGACTACCTGGTCGCGGAGTTGGCGTCCGGGGAGTCGTTCACGACCAGCGGCACGGCCCGTGCACTGCTGGACAAGTTCACCCGGGCGGTGGGCGCCTGCCCGTACGCGGACGATGTGCGGGCGCAGTTGGCCGAAGGGGAGGTCGCGGCTGCGCACCGGCTGGTCGAGGGCTGGCTGACGGCCTGGGCTCGGACGACCGGCGAACACCTCGCGGCGGGGGACATCGCGGAGGCGATGGCGATCGAGCTGACGGCCGGGCTGGCGCGCCACGACGTGGACGCGTCGGTGACGGGCACGGCGGCCCCGCTGCTGGGCGAACACTCACGGATCGTCCGCGGCGCGCTCACCCTGCGGCTGGATGAGTTCCTGTCCCGGACGGCCGGTTTCGCGGCCAACGACGTCCCCGGATTCCGCGCCTACCAGCAGTTGCGGGGGCAGCTCGCGACCCGTGAGCGCGCCCGGTTGCGGCTGGACGACTACCGGCCGAGGGTGATGTCCGCCTTCGTCCGCAACCGGCTGGTGGACGAGGTGTGCCTACCGCTGATCGGGGACAACCTCGCCAAACAGCTGGGTGCGGCAGGGGACGCACGGCGCACGGACAGCGGCGGCCTGCTGCTGCTCCTGTCCCCTCCGGGCTATGGCAAGACCACGCTGGTGGAGTACGTGGCGGAGCGGCTCGGACTGCTGCTGGTGAAGGTGGACGGGCCGGCGCTCGGCCGGCATACCGTCTCCCTGGACCCGGCGGAGGCACCGGACGCGGCAGCGCGCCAGGAGGTCGAGAAGATCGCGTTCGCCTTGGAGGCGGGCAGCAATGTGCTGCTCTACCTCGACGACATCCAGCACACCTCGCCCGAGTTGCTCCAGAAGTTCATTCCGCTGACCGATGCGACCCGCACCCTGGGCGGGCGCGATCTTCGGGGCAAGCGGTTCGCCGTTTGCATGGCCGGCAACCCGTATACGGAGTCCGGGCAGCGGTTCCGCATCCCCGACATGCTCGCGAACCGGGCCGATGTGTGGGACCTCGGTGATGTCCTGACGGGCAAGGAGGACGCCTTCGCGTTCAGCTTCGTCGAGAACGCGCTGACCTCGCATCCGGTGCTCGCACCCCTGGCGGGCAGGGCCCGGGAGGATCTGGAACTGCTGGTACGACTGGCGTCCGACGACCCAACGGCCCACCGTGACCGGCTCACCCATCCGTACGCGGCCCAAGAACTGGACCGGATCGTGAGCGTCCTACGGCATCTGCTGGCGGCCCGCGCGACCGTCCTCGCGGTGAACGCCGCCTACATCGTGTCCGCGGGCCGATCGGACAGCACCCGGACCGAGCCGCCGTTCCGGCTCCAGGGCTCGTACCGCAATCTGAACCGGATCGCCCAGCGGATCAGTCCGGTGATGAACGACACCGAACTGTCCGCGGTGATCGACGACCACTACGCGGCCGAGGCCCGCACGCTGACGACGGACGCGGAAGCCAATCTGCTGAAACTGGCCGAGCTGCGCGGACTGCTGGACGAGGCCGGCGCGGCGCGTTGGGAGCGGATCAAGGCGGTGTACGTGCGGGAGGCCCAGGGCGGCGAGTTGGAGCGGGCGGTGGCGGCGCTGGGGGTGTTGGCGCAGCGCCTCGCCGGGGTGGAGGCGGCGATCGTCGGGCGGGGAGGCCCGACCGGGAGCCCGGGGTGAGCCTTCAGGCCCGGGCCCGGGCCTGAAGACACGACCTACCGGCCCGGGCAGCTGATGTCGTGCCGGGGGCGCTCGCCGGTGGTGAGGAAGGCGGTCACCGCCCGGTCGCCGCAGGCGTTGCCCGTACCGAGGTAGGCCCCGTGGCCGCCCGTCTCCGCCGTGACCAGCCGGGCCCGCTCCCCCAGCGCCTCGCGCATCTTCAACCCGCCGAAGTGGGGCGTGGCCGGATCACGTCGGGTCTGGACCATGAGGATGTTGGACGGTCCCTCATCGGTGATGCGCGTCGGCGCCTCGGTCGGTGTGTCCTTCCAGAAGGCGCAGGGGGTGATGTTCTGCGGCAGCCCCGCAGTGAGCGGATACGCCGCCCGGTCGGCCACCACCGCACGCCGGTACGAGTCCACGCGCCCGGGCCACCGGACGTCGTTGCAGATCACCGCCATCGTCACCGCCGCGGCCTCGTCGCTCATCGGCTTCACCAGGTCGTCCGAGAGCACCGGCCGACCGGTCGGGTCCTGCGCGGCCTTGATCAGCCCCGCCAGTTGGGGGAACGCGGCGTCGTTGTAGAGGGCGAGATGCAGGGCCTGGCGCAGGAGGTTCCCGTCTAGGGGGATGTTCGCGGTGGTGGTCGGCCGGGGGTTGCGGTCCAGCGCCCGCGCCAGCCGTAGGAACTCCGGCCTGAGGTCCTGGGCCCGCCGTACCAACCGGAGCCCCTCGGCATCGCGGTCCGGGTGGGCGGCCCAGGCCGCGAAGTCGGGGAAGCGGAGCTCGACGGCCCGCCCGGTGTTGGCGAGCCACCCCCGGGCGACACGCCGCGGATCGGGATCGCCGCTGCTGTCGAGCACCCAGCGATCGGTCCGCCGCGGATGCTTCTGCGCATAGACCGCGCCCACGTACGCACCGTACGAGCTGCCCCAGGCGGACAGCTTCTCCACGCCCAACGCGGCACGGAAGGACTCGATGTCATGCACCTCGTTGGCGGTGGTCATGCTGCGCAGCACGGCCCCGCCGTTGCGATGGCAGGCGTCCGCGATCCGTTGTGACCGGGCGATGTTCGCATCGATGCGACCGTCGGCGGCCGGCCAGGACCGCAAATTCGGCATCCGCCGATCGTCGGGGTCCAGCCCACAACTGTCGGTGGTGCTGCCACCGACCCCGCGCGGGTCGAGGCTGACGATGTCGTAGGCGCCCTCCAGCTCCCGCTGGAGGGCGATCCCCTTCTGCGTCAGTCTCTGCACCCCCGAGGACCCGGGCCCGCCAGCGATCACCAGCAGGGTGCCGCGGCGCGCCTGCGGCTGGTCGCTGGGGATGCGGGAGACGGCGAGGGGGATGTGTTTGCCCCGGGGGTCGCGATGGTCCAGCGGAACCGACAGGGTGGCGCACTCCTGGGTCCTCGGTCCGCCATCCCGGGCACAGTTCTGCCACACCAGACGCCCGGACGCCGGTGCGGCCGGGGCCGCCTGAGCGAGGGGCGAGACAACACCGGTGAGCGTTGCGGAGAGGGCGAGGAGAAGGGCGGGAGTGGAGTAAGTCGTCATCCCTAGAGGGTTGTTGACCGCCCGCGCGGGGCCCATCCAGGAGGCTGGTGGACCTGGGTGGGGGTACCCCCCGATCGATTCCCGGCCATCCGGCGCGCCGAGTGGCGGCACCGGACGCCCGTGGACGCCCACGGTCGTGTGCCGGAGACCTTCCCGCGCCAGGCCCTCGCTTCCTTCCTACGAGATGCCCTCGGCGACGAGGCCAGCCGCAAGCCCGACTGCACGATGACCGTACTGATCCGCGACTTCCAGTTCCCGGACCTCCTGGGTAGCGGGCCGGGGGAACACTCCACGGTCAGCCCTTCGAGCGTGAACTGACGCTCCTGATTGGGTCCGATCCCCGCCCCCGGGCAGAGAGAAATAGTGCTCGTCGATCGGGGACACATGGTGCAATGCCAGCCATGGCAACGCTTCTCGACAAGGCACAACTCTTCCGCTCCTTGCACGTTCCCGGCGACCCGCTGATCCTGCCCAACGCCTGGGACGCGGCCTCCGCCCGGGTGGTGGCGAGCGCTGGTGCAGCCGCGATCGCCACCACCAGCGCCGGGGTCGCCTGGTCGTTGGGCCACGGCGACGGGGACCAGCTGAGCCGCGAACAGGCGTTGGGCGCGATCTCCCGGATCACGGCCGCCGTCGACCAGCCGGTAACGGCCGACATCGAACGCGGCTACGCGACCGATCCCGCTGGTGTGGGCGAGACCGTACGCGGCGTCCTGGCGGCCGGAGCCGTGGGCATCAACCTTGAGGACACCCTTCGTCCGGTCGCCGAGCAGGTCGCCCGGATCGCAGCGGCCCGCGCGGCGGCGGACGAGGCAGGCGTCCCGCTGTTCATCAACGCCCGCATCGACACCCACCGCCTGCCACCGGGCGACCGCGCAACATGGCTGGACGAGACCCTCGTCCGTGCCGGCGCCTATGCGGCGGCGGGTGCGGACGGCGTCTTCGTCCTCAGCGCGCCGGACACCCATGCGATCAAGGCGCTCGTCGAATTCACCCCCCTGCCGGTGAACCTGCTGGCCGGCCCGGGAGCACCGCCCGTACCCGATCTCGCCACCGCGGGAGTCGCCCGCGTCAGCGCGGGTTCCTCCATCGCCGAGGCGGCGTACGAACTGGTACGACGAGCAGCCCACGAACTACTGACCGAGGGCACGACGACTGCCCTGGAGGGTGGATACGACTATGCCGCTCTCAATGCCCTGCTTCTGGGCGAACGGCCGCGCTGAAAAAGCCGGCCGGGGAATGGCGGCGGGCGCTCAACCGATCATTCCCGCCCGGGCCGGTGTGCCATTCCTGGTCGAGGATGCTGAAGACATCGGAGTCACGCCAGCCGTCCCGAATCCACACGGTGTGCCGATGCCGGCCCTCGTGGGTCATGCCGAGCTTGCCCAGCACCCAACTGCAATCAATAGAACTCACGAGCCCGCGTCCGTCCCTGCTGTCGCAAGCCGCTGTGTACGGACGCGGGCACCCCCCGCAACACCCCAGGAGGGTCACCGTCGCCATCTCCCCTGTTGCCCAAAGGAGTAGCGTTCTGAGTGTCTACGCGAGAACGGAGTGTCGGTATGCCGGATCCACATGACGGACGCAGTGCGCCGGACACCTTCGCAAAACGAGTCCGGCAGGCCAGAGAACGCCGGGGGATGACCCGAGCAGCAGCAGCCGAACGAGTCGGCCACTCCTACGAGTGGTGGAAGGGGATTGAGACCGGCCGACTGCTCATGCCTCGGCTGCCCATGTTGATGAGGATCGCCGACGTGCTGGGGGTCGATTCCCTTTCGGACCTCACGGGTGACGACCGTGTCACCGCGTCCGCCTACAGCAACACATCTCACCCCTCACTCGGCAGAGTGAAGGACTCCCTCACCAAGTACACCTTCCGCCACTCTGATGTTGAGCCCCAGAGCGAGGCGCAGTTGATGAGTCGCGTGCGGCAGGCATGGCTGCTGTGGCACGGCATCGGAGACCATCGCACACACATCGCCGATGTGCTTCCGGCTTTGCTCTCGGACCTTCAGCACGCGGCTCGCACCTTGGACGGAACGGCACGCCGGCGCGTACTTGCCGCTCTGGCCGAGACCTACCACCTGGCCCAGCTCTACCTCAGCTTCCAACCGGTTCCAGAGCTCGTGATGCTGACCGGAGACAGAGCAATGGCTGCCGCCCAGGACGCTGACAGTCCCCATGCCATCGCCGTGGCGGCCTGGTACATGAACCACGTCTTCCGAGACGCGGGAGAGTCTCATCAGGCACGAACCGAACTAGCCCTCAGTGCAGCTGGTCTGCTCCGGTGTGAACGAGGCGAGGAAGACACCGCCCGATGGGGGTTGTTGCATCTGGCAGTAGCCCTGTCCTATGCAAAGGTGGGCCAAGCCGGAAGCGCGGAACACCATTGGGAAAAGGCTGACCAGGCAGCCAGGGCATTGGGGGACGCGTACTCCCATCCTTACCTGATCTTCGGGAGAGGCATGGTGGATGCGTATCGGATCACTATGTACACCGATCTGACACAGCCAGGCCCGGCGGTGAGCGCGGCAGGAGGGCTTGATGCCTCCGCCATGCCCTCTGCTACGCGTCGCGGCTTCCACGCCATCGAGCAAGCACGTGCGTACAGTCTTGCCGGCGAAGACGTGGCGGTCGTGCACTTCCTCAAACAGGCCAATGACCTGTCACCGGAGACGGCCAAGTACAACTTGTTCGCGCGGAGAGTTGTTGCCGACCTTGTGGAGTCCGGCCCGGTGGCCATTCGCGGCAACGCCCGTTCACTTGCGCGAGCCTGGAACGTCCCCGCCGCATAGGTACAGTCCGTACCCGTAGTCGAACGGGTACGGACTGTACCCGGGACGCATGTCTGGCGGTCCTACCGTCGAACCGCTGCTGGCCATACGCCTGGCAGCGGCGGTTTTCCGCGTTCGCGCGTTCCTGTACGCCCCCGTGGTGGCCGCCTCCAGTGTCAAGAGGTGAACCATATGAACCAGTGCGTTACGCAGCGCTTGAGGCTTCTTTCCCTGTGCGGCGAACTGATGCCGTCCCGTGAAAAGACGTTCTGCACCGTCAAGGACCCCGACCACAAAGGGGATCACGTCCACGAGTATTCGGCCCTCTCTTGGTCACGGACCGAGGACGATGCCCCTGCGAAAGCCGATGCCGATTCGGTCGACCTACAGAGGGCATCCCAGTTCGGTGGCTGACACTTACAGCGCCCAGCAGCGCCCACCAAGGGACCTCCGAAGAGTGCAACGACATCGCCGCCAAGGCTCGTCCAACAGCTTTCGAGGGAGCTAGCCCACGATGCGCACCGCCATCGTCCGAATCCTGTTGTGGGCTCTGAGCCGGTTACTTCCGGCAGAGGACGACGCCGTACCACCGCCCACTTTCATCCCCGAGCCGACACCGGTTCCCGCCCGCTGGTGGTCCACGCCGACGCCCGCCCATGTCGTTGAGCGGCAACGCACGCTTAGGGGTGAAGACTGCCGAACCGTCCGCCCGTACGTCGTTGCGGAAGAGACCCTGCAACTACGCGCCATGAGCGCGGACCACGACCCGTATGCACATCGGGGGACGTACGCATGAGACACGACGCAGTTGTACGACCCACGTCCCCTCCCGAAACGGGCGATCACACACCCCACAACACCGAACGGCCACTCGGGACCGGCCGAGCAGTGGGGGTCACGAGCGAAACGGAGACTCTTCTGAGCATGAGCTTGACCGTGGAACCGTCAAAGATCGGGGCCGTACGACGAGCCGTCGTGAACCATCTCAAGGACGTCGGGCTCAAGGAGGCGGCCCCTGATGTGGGCCTTGTGGTAACCGAGTTGCTGGCCAACGTCCACAAGCACGCCGAAGGCATCTGCCATCTGGAGATCGAGCCTCGCGGTGAGCGGCTGGTCCTCCGTCTCAGCGACACCGTGCACAATCTGCCCACCGTGCGCCAGCGCTCCGACTGCGCCGAGACCGGCCGCGGCCTGCTCCTGGTCGCGGCACTGACCGAGCACTGGAAATCTGACGTCACGCCGACGGGCAAGGTCGTGACCTGCACGTTCCATACCGCAGCCCTGTCCTCGCAGACGGAGGGCGACCGATGACGGGGGTCGAGCACGAGTCCGACGCAGTGACGCCCGCCGCTCCCCGGGCGAGATCGGAGAGAACACTCGGAGACAGGGTCTTCTTCGCCATCGCGACCCTGACCCTCTTCGGCTCCCTGGTGGCCGCCCTCCTGCGCAGCATCAGGGGAGACGGCCCTTGATGCTGCACAACTCCCGATCGCCGCGGCAATCGCCGAACTGTTGGAGAACGGAACGATGAAGTGAGCGACCACCCTTCCTCACAAGAGCTCCGGGCAGACCTCGTGCAGTTGCTCACCGAGTCCGGAGACCTCCGGAGTCCACAGTGGCAGGAGGCGTTTGGCGCCGTACCTCGTGAAGCATTCCTCAAGGGCGGATGGTTCGAGTACGAAGACGGCGGGTGGTACCGGCCGGTGCGTCCCGGTGATGGACCACAGGTGCTCGGCCGGGTCTACGAGGACGACACGCTCGTCACCCAGGTCGCGTGTTCCGTCGCTCCACTCCAGGTGGACGGGCGCATCTCGCACACGCCCTCGTCGTCATCGACCCGGCCGGGGCTCGTGGCGCACATGCTCGAAGAACTGAATGTGTCCGAGGGCATGCGGGTACTCGAAGTCGGTACGGGCACGGGCTACTCAACGGCCCTCCTCTCCTACGTGGCGGGAGAGGACCATGTGTACTCCGTGGAAGTGGATCCGGAGATCTCCGCCCGCGCCCAGGTGGCTCTGGGTGAACTGGGCCACTGGCCTCATCTCGTCGTCGGCGACGGGTTGACCGGGTACGTTGCCAAGGCTCCCTATGATCGGCTGATCGCCACCTGTGGCGTCCACACGGTTCCCGCCGAATGGATCGACCAGATCCGCCCCGGGGGAGAGATCCTGGCAACGATCGGTGGCTGGATGAACGCCTCCGAGCTGGTGCGTCTCACCGTCGCGAACGATGGGACGGCGAGCGGCCCCGTGCTGGAGGGTCATGTCTCGTTCATGCTCGCCCGCACCCATCAGCCGCCCGCGTTGGGCATGTTGCCGGACCTCGACGCTGGGGAGACCGTGCCCACGGACATCGGCGGGACGGTACTGGACGACGGGACGGCCCGCTTCGTCGCACAGTTCGCAGCTCCGCGTGCCCAACGGTTCTCCCTCTCCCGCCACGGCCGTGACGAGCAAGTGGTCATCGATGTGGAAGCTGCTTCCTGGGCGGTCATGTTCGAGGACGACGGGCAGTGGTACGTCCGCCAGGGAGGACCTGCACGGCTGTGGGACGACATCAGCGAGCAGATCGCTCGCTGGCGCGACGCGGGCCGTCCTTCGGCCGGGCGACTGCGGCTGGATGTGGAGGCAGGAGGTCAGCGCCTCGGCTGGTGATCCCTCCCGCCTCCGTGTTCGAGGCCCGGCGCGCACGCCGGCCCCTCCAGCAAACGGGTGCAATCGCCCCATCCCCCGCCGTGGAGCGCTGGACACCCCGGGGCGGGGCATGAACAGCTGAAAGCACCCACAGTGCCAGCGGCCGGGCCCGGCAGGTCGTTGGGGCAGTACCGATCCGAAGGAGCACTCGATGCCCGCCACCGCGCTGACCGCCGACGAGTTGGACCAGGTGTTGACCGACCTGCCCGGCTGGAGTGTGCAGGACGGCAGCCTCGCCGCAGAGTTCAAGGCCGAGCGCGCCAGGGTGCCCGAGCTGTACCGGGCCGTTGCCGCCGCCGAGGACGAGGCGAATCACCACGCCAAGATCACCATCCTCTACGGGACGATCGGCTTCGGGCTCAACACCCATGACGCCGGTGACGCGATCACCGCTCTGGACACGGCCCTCGCCGCACGGATCAGTGCCTTGGCCGCCGAGCACGGGGCCGAGCCGGCCGGCGGCTGACCCGTTCGGTCGTGGCGGGTCCGAGGCGGCGGCGTACCGACGCCGCCTCGGATGATCTTGATCCCATGGGTCGGGTGGTCTGCCACAACCGCCCAACACGGGCGCGCAGCTCAGATGTTGCTCAGAGAATCGGTGATTTTCGGGACCGCCGAACCGTTCCTGCTAGCTTCGGCTCACCGACGGTCGTCGAAGCACGATGCCGCTGACCGTCGAAGACACCGAGACCCACCGTTCACCGCACTCTCCTCGTTCCTCCCGGTACGTGACGGCAACAGGGGGTACCCATGCAGCACGTATGGCTGGCCATCGCGGCGGTCTTCGCTCTCAATCTCGTCGTGTTCTCCGGCGCTTGGCTGTTTCTCAGGCTGCACCGGGTTCACATCCGCTGGCACGGCTGAGTAGCGCTCCAACCTTTCGGGGGCTGGGCTCGGGCGGGCCGGAGATACGGTGATCCGCCACCACGAGCAAGGGTGGCGGCGGCGTGATTCCGTACGTCCCACCGAGCCTGCCCGAACCGGGCGTACGGCACCGGAAGGCCCCCTGGAAGGCCCCTGCGCCCAAGGCTGACCAAGAAGGCGGGAATCACGCGCGTGATCGCAGGGCGTTCCCTCCACTGCACACAGACGCGTTTGACCAGCCAAAACGGCATGTGATCACCGAATGCGCTCCCCCGGAGTCGAGCACCTGCGGGACCATGGAGCATGCGCCCCGATGACTGGCACCTCACCCAAGACGTCGATGACTTCCTCGTCCGCGCCGAAGGCTTTCTGCGCCCTCGCCTGGCCCTGCACACCACGCTGCTGACGGTGACCGACAAGCTGCGAACAAGCGGGTCGGACGCGTACGGCGACGAAGCCCCCGTTTTCGGCCGGTTGGAGCGGGCGGGCGAGACCATCGGCACCTTTCATCGCCTGGCGGGCCTTCGGCTGTTCATCGCCGCGCTCTCCCCCGAGCACGCCGAATCGCTCGCCCTCCGCATGAAGCACCTCGGCCACTCCCTCCCCGGCGTCACCGGGGACCACAACGCCGTCACCGCCTTCGCCGAGGCATGGCAGCGACTCACGGGCGCCACACCGAAACTCGGGATCCGGCTCGGTCTGTACCGTCTCGGCACCCTGACCCCGGTGGACCCGTTCCCGCAGGGCCGAGGGCGTCTCGTGGGGGCGCAGGACCGGGAGCAACTCATGTCCTGGTTGCGCGGGTTCGTGACGGCCGTCGAGGAGGACGTCACCATCGACGCCGACTCCTGGGCCAGCACCCGCTTCGCCGACAAGCACTACACCTTCTGGGAGACCCCGGACGGCACACCCGTGTCCCTGGCGGGCTCGACCTCGATGGTCTCCCGCATGGTCCGGGTGGACCCGGTCTACACCCCGGCCCACCTGCGCGGTCGTGGCTACGGGGGCGCCGTGACGGTCGAGGTGACCCGGGCCGCACTGGCTGCGGGGGCGACGGACGTCGTGTTGTTCACCAATGCGGCCAACCCCACCAGCAACGCCCTCTACCAGCGCCTCGGGTACGAGCCGGTGACGAACATCAGCGTGTACGACTTCGCGTACCCCGCCGATCCGGAAGGCGGTTGAGACGCCCGGCGGGAGCGTTCCGCCGGAGGCACCCCCGGGGCCGTGCAGCAGCCCTCACCGACCCCGGTGAGGGCTGGCTAGGCTGCGGCGCATGGACATAGTGATCCCGCTCTTCGACGACTTCGAGCCGCTCGACGCGATCGGGCCGTACGAGATCCTCGCGTACGTGCCCGATGCCACCGTACGGTTCGTCACGGCCGAACCCGGTCTGGTGCGTGATGTGTTGGGCTCCCTGCCGGTGCACGTTCCGACCGGGTACGCCGAGGTGGAGCGCTGCGATGTCCTGCGGTGGCAGCTTCCAGGCCATGGTTGCGGACGCCGACTTCCTGAACTGGGTGCGCGCGATCCACACCGGTACCCGCTTCACCACCTCGGTGTGCACCGGCTCCCTGGTGCTCGGTGCGGCCGGTCTGCTGAAGGGCCTGACCGCCACCACCCATTGGGACGCGGCTGCCGACCTGGAGTCGTACGGTGCCGTCTACACCCCCGAGCGGGTGGTTCGGCACGACCGGGTGATCACCTCGGCCGGGGTCTCATCCGGCATCGACATGGCCGTCCGGTTGGCTGCGCTGCTCAGCGATGATGTGACCGCGCAGGCGATCCAGCTCTACACCGAGTACGACCCGCAACCCCCCTTCGACTCCGGTTCGGTGGCCAAGGCGTCGGCGGAGGTGCTCGAACGGGCCCGCACTCTGGGCTGACCCCGCGGGCGGGAACGGGCCCTTCAGCCGGTCCGTCGCGGCGTCGAGCGGGGTCCGCGGGAGGCGGTGGAACCGTGCAAGGGGACCTCGCTCCAGCCTCGAAAAACGAAGAGTGCAGAATGAACCTATGTCGATATCGAATACCCCGAAAACGGCAACGCTCGACGATGCGCCGCTGGTCAGCAGCGTGCTGGCCCGCGCATTCGACGATGACCCGATGATGCGCTCGTTCTTCCCCGACGGCGCCACGCGTGAGGCGGATCTGAGCCGCTACTTCACGACGATCTTCACCCGGCAGTACGTCAAGCACGCCGTGTGCGAGGTCACCGAGAAGGCCGCCGCGTTCTGGGTGCCGCCGGAGGCCCAGGCCAAGGCCGTGCCGGATGGGGAGACCATCCAGGAGCTCCTGAACATCCTCGGCGACCGGGCCGAGTTGTTCAGGAACACCGTCGAGACGGCCGCCAAGCACACCCCCCAGGAGCCGCACTGGTATCTGGCGCTGATCGGCGCCGACCCGGCGGCACAGGGCCAGGGGCACGGGGCCGCCCTGCTGCGCTCGGGGCTGGCAAAGGCCGATGCGGCGGGCCTGCCGGCCTATCTGGAGTCGTCCAAGCCGGACAACCTCCCGTTCTACGAGCACTTCGGGTTCAGCGTGCGCAACGAGTTGCAACTGCCCGACGGCGGTCCGGTGCTCTGGGCGATGTGGCGCGAACCGCGCCCCACGACCGCGGCCTAGCCGACACCGCGTCGCACCCCGACCGAGCCCCGCTCGATGTGTCGATCACCAGCGGGCGGGGTCACTCCGAGGGGCGCGTGCCATCTACCCGGAGGCGGGCCAGAACCAGTTCCCCGCGCGGGGACAGCCTGTATCCCGTCTCCAGGCTCTCGGTGAGTCCGTACTCCTTCAGCCTGCGCACATCGGCCTTGAAACGGACGAGGTCGCGATCGATGGACTCGGCGAGTTCCCGCGCCGGTACGGCCGGACGCCCGGCAATCAGGGTGAGTACGGCCTCGGTCCACGGTCCGTGCTTGCTGCGGGAGTCGATCAGCGCGAGACGCTCCGCGTCCAGGGCGATTTCCCGTTCCGTCAGGTCCTTCGCGGTCCGTAGCCCCTCCCGCGGATCGGACCCGGCATGGTGCAGGGCGATGCGGTAGATCCGGCGGTCCGCCCCCGGTCGCAGACTCCCCAACAGCTCGCTCCTGTCGGGGAAACCGGCCTTGCGGGCGTCCTCGTCGGTGATGTCCTCCTCCGCGACGACGTCCACCGCACCGAACTCGATCACACCGACAGAGGTCCGCAGCGTTCCGCCCGCCTTGGCTTCCGGGCGCAGCCAGCGCCGGAACGCCAGGCTCACCTCACCGGCGACCACCCGGTCGAGCACGTTCCGTTTGAACATCATGTGCCGCTCCTCGGCCGCTTCGGTCCGGTCGTCCAGCACTCCCGGCGCCTGGGTGTACGGGCTCCCCAGTCTGCGGGCGGGGCGAGCAGAGCGACCACCTGGCAGCGCAACCGACACCCGCCGACCGGAGCGATGGACGCACTCGTGGGCCCGGTCCAGGACGGACCGGGCCCACGGGGGAACCTGCGTCAGATCAGATCCCCTCGACTCTCATCCGGGTGGTACGTGGCCAGGGCCCAGATGATGAACACATCGATCGCGATCATGATCACTGCCCAGATCGGGAGATAGGGCAGGAACAGGAACTGCGCGATCAGGCTGATCGAGGCGAAGAAGATGCCCGTGTACCGCGCCCAGGACTGGTTCGACAGCACGCCCCAGCCGGTGATCAGCAGACAGACGCCGAGCACGAGGTGGATCCAACCCCATCCAGTGAGGTTGATCTTGTAGACGTAGTCGCCGACCCGGGTGTACACGTCGTCCTTGGCGATCGCGGAGATGCCCTGAAGGATGGCGAGCACGCCATTGCAGATCATCAGGATGCCCGCGAAGACGACCCCTCCGACCGCCCAGCCACTGTTGTGACGGGACCCGTAGCCGGAGCCCTGACCGGTCGTCGGGGTGGATCTCGGCGGTGGTGTCCCGGTCGGCTGCGATGCACTGCTCATGGGACGTCCCTTCATTGGCTTCCTTGCCCCGTGCGCCCATCGCGGACGGGAATTCGAGCCTCAGCCCGCGCCCGGCCCACCGCCATCGGTGTTCGGCCGTTCGGGTGATGGTGGGGTCTGGGGGATGTGCGGCGGCCGGGAGGGACGCTGGGGCGTGGGCGCGGTCCCGGTGCCGGCCGATCCACCGGTCCGTGTGTCAGCCGCGCTCCCACCGGATGACCGTCCCGATGACGCTCCCGACGGTGGACTCCCACCGGCCGTGGCCCCACCGTCAGCCGGTCCTGACGGAGGGCTCTCCTCGGGGCCCGACCGGCCCACCGTGCCGCCTCCAGGCCCCGGCTCGCCCGCCACCAGTTCCACCACCGCCAGGGCGAACAGCAAGGCCAGCGCCAGCCCCACCACCACCCACGCGGTCGGATAGCTCCACAGCACGTATGCCAGTACCGCCCCCGCCACCAGCACCCAGACGATCCAGCGTCGATAGCGGCGCACCCAGGGCCCCACCGGCCCCGTGTGCAGCCCCGCGCGGGCGATGGTCGTCCGTACCGCCCCGAGGCCGCTGTGCCACACCTGCCGTACGAGGGCGGCCCAGCGCCCCGGGCCGGTGAGCCAGGCCGCGAGGGCCACCACGATCCCGAGCGTGACCACCATCCGTACCGTGGTCCGCAGATAGCGGACCATCGCGTCGTACACCGAACCGGCCGCGGGCTGGGACACCTCCGACGGCAGGGCGTCCAGATAGACCGCTCGGAAGCCCGTCAGACCCAGGCCCAGCAGCAGCAGTGCGAAGGCCACCCCCAGCGCGGCGGCGACCAGTGCCCTACGGCGGCGCACCGCGAGCAGTACGCCCACGACCACCAGCAGCAGGGCCAGCACCGGCAGCCAGAAGCCGGCGATCTGGAGCAGCCGGAACCCCGTCTTGACCTTGCCGATGTCCTCCGACTTGAACACCGTGAACTCGGCGTTGACCTCGGGAATCCGCCCGGCCACCGTCAGGCCGTCCGATACGAGGCGCTGCTTCACCTCATCGACGATCGGCCCCAGATCGATCCGTACGGAGTCGTCCGTGAGCTCGACCGCGCCGCCACCGCTGCCGGTGAGGGCCTTGTCCACGGCGTCATGGACCTTGCGGTTGGCGTCGACCCAGACGGTCTTGAACGTGTCGGATGCGACGACCTCCTGCGACTTGTCGTGGACGAAGCTGCGCAGCGCGCTCTCCAGCGAGTCACCGAGCTTGCCGAGCGCCTTGGTGAGCAGCGGTCGATCGGCCGGAGCCACGCCCTCCAGCAGGGAGTTGAGGTCGATGTGTTCCATTACGGCGTCGGTGACCCGATCGGCGACCGCGTTCTGTACGTCGGCGTCCGAGGCGAGCGGTGCGACGGTGTCCACGTAGCGATCGGTGTTCCCGACCTCGTCGGAACTCCAGGCGGCGACGGCGCCCAGCGGGGCGAGGACACAGCCGATGACGATGAGCAGCGCGGAGAAGAACGAGCGGACCCGGTGGTGGGCGGGCCCGGGCGCCGAGGTCTCCAGGGCGGCGACCCTGGCCCTCAGGTGCTCCAGCTCGGTGCCCCCGGTCATGGCCGGGGGCCCCAGCCCGGGGCGGGCGGGCCGCCGTGCCGCACGTGTTCGCCGTACGCCACCGTCCATCGCCCCGGCCGTGCGCTGCTGCCGTCCGCCATCGCCGTACGCCTCCCGCTCGCCGTCCCGTCAGCGAACCCGAAGCGTGGAGTGGCGGCGAGCGGTGGACCGCCGTCCGGGTGGAGCCACCCGAATGCAGCGCGCCCAGGCGGACCACCCGCCTTCTCCTGCCTTTGCATGGGCTCATGGATCGCCAGGAAGTGCGCACCCCGACCGCGTGGAGCCGTACGGCAGGCAGTAGCGGGCGGAGGGTCGTATGAGTACGGCGGCGCCCGGGGCGGCCTCGGACGAGGCGCCCACGCTCCGGGACACCATCCGGAGCCGCGGCTATCTCAAACTGCTGCTGCTGTCCGTTCTGATCGGGGCGCCCATCGCCCTGGCCTGCTTCTTCTTCGTCAGTGCGCAGCACGCCCTCCAGCACGCCATCTGGGAGGACCTCCCCCATGCGGTCGGGTACGACGAGCCACCGTGGTGGTGGTCGCTGCCCGCGCTGCTGCTCGCCGGGCTGTTGCTCGCGCCGATCGTGACCCGGCTGCCGGGCCGTGGTGGGCATCAGCCGGTGCACGGTCTCGGCGGGCCGCCACTGGGGCCCGATGCGCTGCCCGGTGTGGTGTTGGCGGCCCTCGCGACCCTGCCGTTGGGTGTGGTGCTGGGTCCCGAGGCCCCGCTGATGGCACTTGGCAGTGGGCTCGCCCTGCTCGCCGTGCGGTCGGCTAAGCGCGCCGAGGACCCCAAGGCCGCACTGGTGTTGGGGACGACGGGATCGACGACCGCGATCTCCACCATCCTGGGCGGTCCGTTGGTCGCTGCGGTGATGGTGGTGGAGGCGGCGGGGCTCGCCGGGCCCCAACTGGTGTTGTTGCTGTTGCCGTGTCTGCTGGCCAGCGGTGTGGGTGCGTTGGTATTCACCGGTTTCGGGAAGTGGACGGGCCTGTCCATCGGGGCGTTGCAACTGCCCGACGTACCACCGAATGTGGGCCCGGACGCCGGTGACTTCCTGTGGGGGGTGCCGGTCGCGGTGCTGATCGGTGTGGTGGTGACGTACGCCCATCGCATCGGCTATGTGTCGCTGCGGTGGACCGAGCGGCACACCGCGCTGCGGACGGTGGTGTGTGCGGTGGCCGTGGGGGTGTGCATCGCCGTGTACGCCTTGGTGTCGGGCCGCTCGCCCGCGGAGGCCGCACTGTCGGGGCAGGTGACGCTCGGTGTGCTGGCCGCCGATCCCCATGGGTGGTCGGTGGGTGCGCTGGTGGCTCTGGTGGTGTGCAAGGGCCTTGCCTGGGGCGTGAGTCTGGGTTCTCTGCGCGGTGGACCGATCTTCCCTTCGGTGCTGCTCGGCGCGGCGATCGGGGTGGCCTGCGCGGGGTTGCCGGGGCTGGGGGTGACACCCGGGCTGGCGCTCGGCATGGCGACGGCGTCCGCGGTGGTGACCCGACTGCCGGTGACCAGTTCCGTGTTGGCCGTGCTGCTGATGGGCAAGGACGCGGCGAACCAGATGCCGTTGATCGCGGTGTGTGCGGTGGTGGGGTTCATCACCGCACAGTTGTTGGAGAAGCAGCAGCGCTGAAACGGCGTAGGAACAGCGCTTCGACCTGGGCCATGTGCTCGATCTCGGTGGGGTCGACGCTCTCGTTGGGGGCGTGGATGAGGCACTGCGGCTCCTCGACCCCCATCAGGATGATCTCGGCGCGCGGATAGGCGTCGGCGAGGACGTTGCAGAGCGGGATGGAGCCGCCCTGGCCGAGGAAGGACATCGGCCGGCCGTACACCTCGGCCATGGCCGTACCGAGGGCCGCGTACGCCGGGCCGTCGGTTGCGGCACGGAAGGGCGACCCGGTGCGATCGGGCGCCGGCACCACGCGCCCGGTGGCGGGCGGTGCGGCGCTTCAGCGGTCGACGGAGTCCGTCGCCTTACTGGTGGCCGACCCGATCTGGTGCCCGGTGCGCTGGGCGGTCACCTTGACCGTGATCCTCTTGCCGCCCTGTGCCGACTTCAGCTTCAGGCTGGACCCGGTCGCCCCGACGATCGCCCGGCCGTCGGCGTACCACTGGTAGGCGTACGACGTCGGCTTCGGCGACCAGGTGCCACGCTTCGCCTTCAGGGTGCGGCCGACGTCGGCCGTCCCCGTGATCCGCGGCGACTTGCTGGCCTTCGGCGCACTGCCCAGCGCGACCGTGGTCGGTGCACTGGTGGCCGAACCGTCCGGGTGGCCGATGCGGCGGGCGGTGACGCTGACCGTGAGCTGCTTGCCGACGAGCGAGGACGGGACGGTGTAGGTGGACGAGGTGGCGCCGGAGATGCTGCGCCCGTCCGCCTTCCACTGGTAGCGGTGGGACGTGGCCACGGGCGTCCAACCGCCGGTGACCGCGGTGACCTTGGCTCCTGCCCGTACGGTGCCGCTGATCCTGGGCGCCCTGGTGTTCTTCAGCGCTGCGCCCGGGGTGACGATGAAGGCGCCCCGGCCGAACTCCCAGCCGTAGTGGGTGATCACACTCGCGGTCCAGGTGCCCGGTGCGGCACCGTCGAGATCGAGGGCCACCGTCAGCGACCGGCGATCCGGTGCGACGGAGATCGGCGTCGACTCGATGGTCTTCCCGGAGCGCTTGATGCGGACCGTGTCCTGCTGGTGCAGTGCCGTGCCGGTGAGGGTGAGGACGGTGTCGCTGCCGCTGACAGCGGTGGCCGGGCCGATCGTGCCGACCGTGCGCGGCTCGTTCCCGCACAGGCTGGCGCGGCAGTCGAAGGCGGCACGGTAGGAGGTCTGCGACGCCCGCTCGGGAAGCCCGATGACCAGGGTGGTGGGCAGGAGCGGGGCGGTGGTGGGCTCGTCGGTGGCGCAGCGGTAACGGCCGGTGCGGGTGGTGGTGCAGCCGTTTTCGAGCGCGCTGCCGTAGAGCCTGGGCACCACGGTCAGCCCACGCTCGGCGACCCCCGTGTCGCTCGTGACGGTGGCGTTGAACTGGTCGCTCGTGCCGGTGGGCAGCGCCGCACAGACGGCGGAGTTCTGCTCGGTCAGGGTTCCGGTGAGGGCGCCGAAGCCGTAGCTGACGCTCGGGATCCGGAGACATTCGGGTGCCGGGCCGGCCGCCGTGCCGATCCGCAGGGCGTCGAAGCGGTAGTCGGGGGCCGCCGGCCGGTCCTGCGGCACGGTGACGATGACCTGGTAGCTGGTGGAGCCGGTGACCGCGCAGGCCCGGGCGCGGTAGCCGCAGGTGGTGATAGCGCCGTCCGCGCCATGGGCGACGGTGTGGGCGGTGGCCTGCTCGTCGCGGGCGTTCAGATAGAGCGTGTCCTTGGGGTCGTCGGTGGTCACCTGACGGCACTGGAGGGTGCCCGCCGCGCCGGCCGTTGCCGTGACGGACGGGCCGCCCACGACAGTCGCCGGGTTGGGGATGCAGCCCTTGGCCGTGGCGGTGACATCGCGACGGGTGAGGGTGTACGAGCCGTCGGTGTCCTCGGCCGAGAAGATCACCGTGTAGGCGGCGCCGGGAGTGAAACCGCAGGTGGTGTGCGCGTACTGGACGGGCCGCAGCGTGCAGACCTTGGTACCCGTCGGGTCGACCACCGTGACGACGGCATTGCTCGTACCCGCCGCCGTGTGCAGTTGGAGGTTCTCCATCACGCTGTGATCGCCGGCGGGGATTGTCAGACAGTGCGAGAACACGCCGTCACCGGTGGTCAGGTGGGCGGCGGCCGTGGTGGCGGTGAAGTCACCGGCGGGAACCGTGGTGCAGCCCTCGGCCGTGTCGGTGCGGTAGAGCGCCATCGCATAGGCACCGGTGGGCTGGTTCGACTGCCCCGCGGTGATCAGCATCCGGTGCGGGGCCTTGCCGGTCAGCCCGCAGGTGCCCTCGTTCAACGTGGCCCAGTCGCACCGCTGGGTGCCGTCCGCGTCGAGGACGACGGCCTTGGGGTCGACCTTGACCGCACCGCGGTTGCCCAGTGCGGCCAACCGGGCTCCGGCCGGCTCCGGCAGGATCAGACAGTCGGTCTCCCCCGCGGCCCCGAAGTCGCCGAGCTGGCCGCCGAGCACCGCGGGCCGACAGCCGTCGCTGGCGGTGCGGTCGTAGACGAGCGTTGCCTGATCGGTGACGAGGGTGTAGTCGGCCGAGTCGGGCAACTGGCACTGGCCCCACGGCTTGCAGACGGTCCTGCCGGTCCGGTCGTAGACCTTCACTCCGGACCGTACGCCCGCGGCTGACACCTGATGGATCTCAAAGCTGCCGGCGGTGGGAGCGGAGAAGATCTTGCAGCCGCTCGCGGTGGCCGCTGCGGGCGGCGAGTCATAGGCGTTCAGCGGGGCGTATCCACAGCCCGAGGGGTCGGACAGCCGTCGGATGCTCAAGGCGTACGCGGCGGGGAAGCCGGCTTCGGAATGCTTGATCCGAGCGATCACCCGGTAGGGGCCGTCACCGGGCAGGACGCATCCGTCGCTGCCGTCGGCGTTGGTGCGCGGGCAGATCCGGGCGCCGGAGCGGTCGGTGATCCACTGGTCGGCGGAGAAGTCGACGACGACCCGGTCACCCGGTCGGGCCCGGAACGGCTGGCACAGGAGTTCCAGTGCGCTGTCCAGGGAGCCCGTGACCGCGGGGGTCGTCCAGGAGGTGCCCGTCTGTGTGCGACAGCCGGTGGTGTCGGCGAGGGAGATCGCGGCGAGGGCGGTCCGGCTGCGGGCCGAGCCGTAGTTGACGACCTTCACGGTGAAGACGCCAGCGCGGGGCAGGGCGCACCAGCCGGCGCCACCGGCAGCGTCGTAGCAGTCGAGCTGGCGGGCGCCGTCGAAGACGAGTGCGTGGGAGTCGCCGCGGTGGCGGTCCAGGAGGATGCGGTGGAGTCCGGGGCGCTCGGCGGTGACGGTGTAACAGACGCTGCCGTCGCCGGGGACGCTGGCCCGGCCGGCGGCGTGGCCGGCGTCACCGAAGGCGGACAGCGGAAGCGCCGTGCACTCGGCGATGTCCGCGGGGGCGGGTTCCGCCGCCGCCTCCCGGGGCGGGCGCGGGTCCACCTGTGCGGCACCCACGGACGCGCTCGCGGCGGCGTTCTTGGAGTCGTTGACCGTGCGGTCCGTCGACTCCTGTCGCGGAGCCGCCTTTCCCTTCTCGGGCACCCAATCGACCACTCCGGGCACCACCATGGACAACAGCACCGACAGGGTCAGCAGTGCTGCGACATACGACGCGGATTTCAGCAATCTCACAGCCGTAGAAGGGTGGTATGGCACAACGTCCCCCCGGACCGGCGAATGGCATGGGCGCGCCGGGGCCTATCCGTAACAGGGGCCTGTGTGACGCGTGTGGTGAATCCTTGCGATGATCCCATAAATGTCTCTTGAGGGGTACACATAAGCCAGCTGAGGCGGCTGCCTTCAGGCCACCATGGCCGTGATGGGCGTAGGGAACCATGACTCGGCCATCGAATGCCCGCCAAGCTCGGCAGCCCGGTCGCCCCTTTCGCCTCCCGCAACCCCTCGAACCCCTGCCGTACCGTCCTGGCCTGCGGAACTCTGCCTTCCAGTACCGGTCCGATGGCACACTGACGCCCGGCCGTCCGAAGGAGCTCCACCGTGCCGATGATGCGCAAGCTGCGCCGAGTGATAAGCCGCACCTACCGTCGCGCCACCGTCGATCTCAGCCACCCGGCGCGCTCACCTCTCGGCAGCACGGTCGTCAACTGCGTGGTGTACGAGGACGGTGTGCGGCAGCCCTGCGACGGCGACGCCCAGAATGCCCTTCGACAGGTGCGGCGCTCGGACGGGCGGGGCTTCGTCTGGTTCGGACTGCACGAGCCGACCGCGCTGGAGTTGGCCGTCTTCGCCGAGATGTTCGGACTCCACCCGCTGGCCGTGGAGGACGCGGCGCTGGCCCAGCAGCGACCGGGTCTCCAGCGCTACGAGCCCGTGCGCGGCCAGCCCCACGGGGACACGCTCGTCGCGGTGTTCCGGACCTGCCGCTACATCGCCGACCCCCAGTCCCCGTCGGGCGGGGAAGTGGTGGACACCGGAGACCTGATGGTCTTCATCGGCTCCGACTTCGTCCTCACCGTCCGACACGGCGGACACGGCTCCCTCGGCCCGCTCCGAGAGTCACTGGAGGCCAGGCCAGAACAGCTGGCCAAGGGCCCGGCCGCCGTACTGCACGCCATCGCCGACCAGATCGTGGACGACTACCTCGCCGCCGCCGACGCCGTACAGCACGACGTGGACGAAGTGGAGACCGCAGTCTTCAGCGAGCAGGCAGGCCGCCATGACGCCGGCCGCATCTACCAGCTCAAACGGGAACTACTCGAACTCAAGCGGTCCGCAGGTCCGCTGGAGCGGCCCATCCGGGCCCTGGCCACCACACCGCTCGCCCCGGCCGGCCCCGCCATGCAGCCGTACTTCCGGGACGTCGTCGACCACCTGACCCGACTAAGCGAACAACTCGCCTCCTTCGACGCGCTCCTCGACTCGATCCTCCAAGCCCACCTCGCACAGGTGACGGTCGCCCAGAACGAGGACATGCGGAAGATCACGGCATGGGCGGCGATAGTCGCCGTCCCGACCATGGTGTGCGGGATGTACGGGATGAACTTCGAGCACATGCCGGAACTGCGCTGGACCTATGGCTATCCCCTGGTGCTCACCGTGATGGCGACCGCCTGTGTGACCATCCACCGCAGCTTCCGCCGCAACGGCTGGCTCTGAACCCGCCGGTGGCCGGGGCGGGATGGCCGGAAGCAGCGATCAGAGCGTTCCGGTCTCGACCGCGGGGCGGACCGCGAAGGCCGAGGCGTCTTCGAGCCAGGACGTGTCCACCAGGGGTCCGTCAAAGAGGACTCCCGCGACCCGCTGCGAGCGGATGAGGTGGAGGGTGCTGGACCACAGCCCGCCCGGCGCAGGATCGACGACCTCGGCGACCACGGGCCACCGGCGCGCCTGCGCGAAGAGCCGCAGACCGACCAGCGCGGACGGCTGACCGGTGGCGTACAGCACGACCCCGGCTCTACCGGCGTCGGACGGGCCGTCAGGGATGGCGGCGGCAGAGTCCGCAAGGCGGGCGCAGCGCTCGCGTTGCAGCGGTGTTCGTCTCATACAGCGACGATGCCGCTACTGGGCGCGAAGGTGAAGTCCACAACCGGATGACTCTGCGGAATCTCCAGCCCATGCGTCACACGGGGCACAGGAGTGTCGCTCTGTCATCCTCCGTCCCTTTCTGCGTCCCCTTCTGCGCCCCCAAAGGGTCATGACGGACAGGTCCGCTCCAGCGGGACGCCGGGCCCCGTCGATGGCGCCCACCCATGGCGCCCGGGATGCCACCCTGCCCAAACAGCGCGAGCAGCCCGAGCAGCCCGGGACGTCCGCCCGACCCAGGGGCCTCCATCGCGCACTGCGGACCGTAGGGCGAGATAGCGGTCCACCAGGCCGCTCGATGTTCACCCTCGATGTTCACCCCTGGCAGCCCGTGGCGATGACCTTCACCTTTCGATCTTGGGGAAGCCGCCAATTCCCGGAGAAAGGATCTTGAAGCTTGAGGCGGCGATCCCCTTTCCCGCCATTCAACTCCGTTGCTGCAAATGCCCATTGAGGCGCCGATCGACCTTCAGGCATATTCCGTTCCCGGATGTGGCGAGAAACCGTGGCGTCGGGCATACGACCGAAGGAACGTTCTCCCCCGCGCACATCGATACCGATCAGGACCCTCGCGAAGATCCGCACCTTCCAGCCCTCGACCACGGCGGAAGAATGCGGGCACGCTGAGCTGACGTCCAATCAGATTTCGTGCATTCCCGACCTCTTGACGCCTGGGCCTGTTGCCACCTCGACCCTTGGCTCCTTGACCCGCTGCCCATGGGCCGGGTCCGAGGTACGGCCGCGGGCTACAGCAGGGTGACGAACAGGCCGAGGGTCATAACGGCGACCACACAGCCGTAGAGCGCGAGCGTCACCGAACGCGCCTCGTCGGAGGGGTCGGTACGGCCCGCACTGGAGAACCGGAGGGCCGAGGTGCCCAGCAGGGCGAGCGCCGCTGCGGAGCAGACGGCGACCATGGGGACGGAGAGCGCGGCGATCAGGAAACTCATCACCCGGCGAACCTCTCACGGGTCGTCAGATGCCGCATGTCGGGCTACTCCGGCAGGGGCAGAACGGCGTTCGGTGATGCTGGGAGCGACCTATGTGGTGCCAGTGTTGGAGGTGAAGCATGTGGGTTACGTGTCAGACAAACGTCTAATTTGCCTATCCGCGCGACACCCCGCACCACGGACCGCCTTGCCCCTAACGTACGAATGTGGCGGGATGGCAGCAGTTGAGCGCGTTGGGGATCGCGGCGATTGTGGGTTCGCAAGGGGTGGCTGTGGCCGCTGCTGCAACCGGGGCCGTGAGGGAGTCGGCGCAGGCGTCGATCTCCGAGCCGATGGCCGGACCCGAAGGCGGGGCGGGCACCGAGGGGACCGAAGGAGACGGCCGGGTACGGACGTCTGATCGGCCGGAAGCCGACGGTACGGCGGGGGTGGCGCCCGGGCCGACGGCGCAGGAGCCCGGCGCCAGGGAAACGGACGCTCGCCCCGACGCCTCACCTACGCCGGCCGCGAAGGCATCGAGCCCATCAGGGACGACGAGTTCCCCGGCCGGTGGGGAGAGCGATTCCCCGAAGCCAGCACCCGCGGGGCAGGACATCCAGCACGAAACCGCCGATCGAGACCCGGCTGCGACCGTCGGCGAATCGCGCACCACCCGGCACCCGGCCAATGGAACCGCCGGAGACGCCGGAAACGCCGGAAACGCCGAGGGTGTTGGAACTGCCGGACCCGCTGAAAACGCTGGAGACGAGCGAGCGGCGCGGCCCGCAGCGGAGCCCGCGTCGGTCCCGCGATCGAACGACCCCCTCGGCTCGTCCTCCGCTCCTGCCCGGGTGCTCGACGGCGCGGCACATGTGTCGTTCCCGCTCCCCTTGCCGTTCGAGGTCTCCACACATGTGTCGGTACCGGGACTCGTCTGCGCCTCGGCGTCCGTGTCGGTCGGAGGAACCGTTCCGCTGACGATCGACGTATCGGTGGCGGTCCACCTCTTCACGGACTGCCCCCCGCCTCCCGAGCCGCCCCCCTGCCCCACGCCGACCCCTACTCCCACGCCTACGCCGACTCCAACCCCGACGCCCAGCCCCACACCGACTCCAACGCCCACACCGTCCCCGACCCCGACCCCGACGCCCACACCCGTCCCTACTCCTACTCCTACGCCCACCCCGACCAGTCCGCCCCCGTCGCCTCCGGCTCCCGCGCCGCCCGTGGTCGAGCCGCCACCGGCTCCCCCGGCCCCGCCGCCGGCCGAACCGCCCCCCGCGCTCGTCCCCGCTCGCGCCCCGGCACCGCCCGCACCACGGCCGCTACCGGCACCCCCGCGCACCAGCCCGCCCCAGGCCGCACCGCCGCCGCAGGCCATGCCCGTCGTGCGTAAGTACCGGCCCATCCCGGGGAAGCGGAAGTCCGACGGGCTGCCCCTGGTCGTCATCATGCTCACCACCACCACGCCCGCCGTCCTGGCCGCCGCCATGCTGCGGCCCCGGCGCGGTCGCTGACCCGACCCCCGGCCGCCCCAGCGGCGCCCGGGGCACGGCACTGCCCGACGCAAACCGGCGCACCAGACCGGACAGCGCACACAGCACCCCCCAACAGCACGGAGATCCCCATGTCCGAATGGCTGGTCCTGGCCATCGCGATGGCCGCCGCCTGCGCCGTCGTACTCGCCGCAACCCTGCTCAGCCATCGCAGACGCGAGGCCCGGGCCCTCCCGATCGAAGATGACCGCGACTCCACACCCGACGTCCTTGAGTACATGACGATGATGGTGGGTGTGGTGTACGCCATCGTCCTGGGGTTGGCCATCGCGGGTGTCTGGGAGGCGCGCAGCACGGCCCAGGACGATGTGCGACGCGAGGCACAGGCGCTCTACGAGGTGACCCAGCGCGCCGAGGTCTTTCCGCCCGATGTCCAGACCGAGCTGAGGAAGGACATCGATCGGTACGTCTCCCACGTCGTGCACACCGAGTGGCCACGGATGACGGCGGGTGAGGAGTTGCCCGACCGTGGGACCCAGCTCCTGGACACCGTACGGAGCGATGTCGCCCAGCACGAACCCGCGAATGAGCTGGAGGCCCAGGCGTACCAGCCGATGCTGGACCAGATCTCCATCGCCGACGACGCACGCAACGCACGGGAGCAGAACGCGGGTGCGACGCTGCCCGGGGTGGTCTGGTTCGGTCTGATCATCGGGGCGTTGGTCACGGTGGGGCTGATCTTCACCATGCACATCGGTCGCTCCGGCCGGGAACTGCTGCTCGCCGGACTGTTCAGCGCGCTGATCGCCTTCCTCCTCTTCCTGGTGTGGGACTTCGACGCGCCGTTCGGACGGTCGGGCTCGGACTCGGCCGATGCGTTCCGCCAGCTCTTCTCCGCCGCGAGATAGAGGACGGCCGGGCCACCGGCGATCTGGTGTGGGGTGTCCGTCACTCGGTGACGGACACCCCCTTTGTCTGTGGTGCATCGGCCAGTTGCCTGTGGTGCGTCGGCCAGGGCGATGCACGCCTCGGGGTGGGTCTCAAAACGTCCCGCGGGGCGTGTCTCGGGCCCGTCTCGGGCGCTTCCAGGAACGGCCGAAATGGGAAAGCACCAGGTGGGAAGGGGTTCGACAGGATGGGAACCAGCCGGTGTGCCGGGGGCGGAATAGCGGGGAGGGGTCTCCCGTTGTACGATTTGATTCAACATTCAACCACTTAGGTTGAAGGCCCTAACGCGAGAGGTGAGCTCCATGCAGTTCGGCATCTTCACCGTCGGCGATGTCACCACCGACCCGACCAACGGGCGCACGCCGAGCGAGCACGAGCGCATCAAGGCGACGGTCGCCATCGCGCAGAAGGTCGAAGAGGTCGGCCTCGACGTCTTCGCCACCGGCGAGCACCACAACCCGCCATTCGTCCCCTCGTCCCCCACGACGCTGTTGGGACACATCGCGGCCCGCACCGAGAACCTGATCCTGTCCACCTCCACCACCCTCATCACCACCAACGACCCGGTGAAGATCGCGGAGGACTACGCATACCTCCAGCACCTCGCCGACGGCCGGGTGGACCTGATGATGGGCCGGGGCAACACCGGGCCGGTCTATCCGTGGTTCGGCAAGGACATCCGACAGGGCATACCGCTGGCGATCGAGAACTA
Organism: Streptomyces sp. NBC_00690; assembly: GCF_036226685.1. NCBI lineage: Bacteria > Bacillati > Actinomycetota > Actinomycetes > Kitasatosporales > Streptomycetaceae > Streptomyces > Streptomyces sp. NBC_00690. The sequence continues at coordinate 4,513,510 of NZ_CP109009.1, read as the reverse complement.
CGCCCTCGTCCACAAGCTGTGGCGACAGGACGTGGTGGACTGGGAAGGCAAGTTCCGTACGCCCCTCCAGTCGTTCACCTCGACCCCGCGCCCGCTCGACGGCGTACCGCCGTTCGTCTGGCACGGTTCGATCCGCTCCCCGGAGATCGCGGAACAGGCCGCCTACTACGGTGATGGCTTCTTCCACAACAACATCTTCTGGCCCATGAGCCACACCAAGAAGATGGTGGACCTCTACCGGAAGCGGTACGCCCACTACGGCCACGGCACGCCCGAGCAGGCCATCGTCGGACTCGGCGGCCAGGTCTACATGCGCAAGAACTCGCAGGACGCGGTGCGCGAGTTCCGCCCGTACTTCGACAACGCGCCGGTCTACGGACACGGTCCCTCGCTGGAGGACTTCAGCGAGCAGACCCCGCTGACCGTCGGCTCCCCGCAGCAGGTGATCGAGCGGACGCTCGGCTTCCGTGACGCGGTCGGCGACTACCAGCGCCAGTTGTTCCTGATGGACCACGCGGGGCTCCCGCTGAAGACGGTCCTGGAGCAGCTCGACATCCTCGGTGAGGAAGTCGTCCCGGTGCTGCGCAAGGAGTTCGCGAAGCTGCGGCCCGCCGGAGTCCCCGAGAGCGCGCCCCTGCACCCCGCCGTCATCGCTGCCCGTAAGGAGGCGTAACGATGAAGCCGCAGCAGACACTGAAGTTGGTGGCCGTGTCCGCCGGTCTGAGCGTGCCCTCGTCGACCCGGCTGCTGGCCGACCGCCTCTCCGAGTCGGTTCGCCAAGGACTCATGGGTCAGGGCGTGGACGTGGAGGTGCACGTCATCGAGCTTCGCGAGCTGGCCGTTCCCATCGCCAACCACCTGGTGACCGGGTTTCCGCCGCCCGCACTCGACGACGCCATCGAAGCCGTCACGGAGGCCGACGGGGTGATCGCGGTGACTCCGGTGTTCACGGGGTCGTACAGCGGTCTGTTCAAGTCGTTCTTCGACCTGATCGACCCGGACGCCCTCACCGGGAAGCCCGTGCTCATCGGGGCGACCGGTGGCACGGCCCGGCACTCGCTGGTGCTGGAGCACGCGCTGCGTCCGTTGTTCGCCTATCTGCGGGCGATCGTCGCGCCGACGGCCGTGTACGCGGCGTCGGAGGACTGGGGCGGCACGGGAGACGCGCTCACCGACACCCTGCCGGTACGCATCGACCGGGCCGGTGAGCAGTTCGCCCGGCTGATGGCGACCACTCCCCGACGGGAGCCGGTCGACACCTCACCGCTGGCGGCACTTCCCATCGCCTGAGACCGCGGTCATCCGAGGACCGCGATCGTAGGAGCCACGCGATCGTACGAGGAGCCGCCGCAAACGGTGCACGGCCCGAGCCAGCCATGGCCCGGGCCGTGCTTCGTAGGTCCCTGCTCTGCCCTGGCCTGCCCTGCTCTGGCCTGCCCTGCTCTGGCCTGCCCTGCTCTGGCCTGGCCTCTGTCGCCGGCGGTGTGCGACGGACTTGCACCCCAGGTCAGGCGGGTGCAGGACATCGGCGACAGCCCTGTCGAACGCAATCCCCCATGCGCATTGTCAGTGGTGCCTCCTATGGTTTCGTCATGACCCCTGCACTGATCGGGCGCGACCACCCCGCGGGCGTCCTCAAAGCCGAGATCGACCGGGCCACGGCGAGCCACGGCGGCCTTGTGCTGGTCACAGGCGAAGCCGGAATCGGAAAGACATCGCTGGTGACGGAAGCCGCCGACGAAGCGCGCAGGCGCGGGGCGCTGGTGCTCGGCGGCTCCTGCTGGGACTCGGACAGCGCCCCGGGGTACTGGCCGTGGGTCCAGGTGGTGCGAGGGCTGCGGCGCAGCCTGGGGAGCGAGTGGCCGCAGATAGAGAAGGCGGCGGGGAGGCCGCTGGCGGCGCTGCTCGGCGAGCAACCCGACGATTCACGCGAGCGGGACGAGAGCTTCGCGCTCTATGACGCCGTGACCACCGCCCTGGTCACCTCCTCACAGCAGCGGCCGGTGATGGTCGTCCTCGAAGATCTCCACTGGGCGGACCCGGCCTCGCTGAGACTGTTGGAATTCGCCGCACAACACGCCTGGTACGAGCGGTTGTTGCTGGTGGGGACCTATCGGGATGTCGAGGTGGAGGCGGCCGACCACCCCTTGCACCGGCTGATCCTGCCACTGACCTCCCGTTCCGCGGCGACGGTGACGCTCACCGGTCTGGCGCGGGACGAGGTGGGCGCGCTGATCGCCCTGACCGCCGGCGTCGAACCCGAGACCCCCTTGGTCGACGAGGTGTTCCGACGTACGGGCGGCAACCCGTTCTTCGTGGAGCAGACGGCCAGGATCTGGCGCAGCGGCAGTCCGGTCACCACCGTCGCGCCGGGTGTCCGTGAGGCGGTGCGGCGGCGGCTGGCGCTGCTGCCCGAATCCGTGGTCACCCTGTTGGAGACCGCCGCCGTGCTGGGGCGGGAGATCCACCGCCAGGTACTCGCCGCCGCCGTCTCCACACCGGTTCCCCAGGTCGATCGGCTGCTGGAGCGTGCCGTGGCCGCCCGGCTGGTGACCGTCAGACCGGGCGGACTGTTCGCCTTCGCCCACGACCTCGTGCGCGAGACGCTCTACGACGAGTTGACCGAGCCCCAACGACGGGCCCGACACGCCCTGGTCGTCCAGGCCCTGGACGCCACGCCCACGCTGGGCGAGAAGGTGGTGCCGGCCGATCTGGCCCGCCATGCGTATCTGGCGGGAGAGGAGCTGGACCGGGCGAAGCGGGTCGAGTTGCTGCTGTTCGCCGCGCGGGACGCATCGAGCAGGCTCGCGGGGGAGGAGGCCGTCGGCCACTACCGGCGGGCGATCGAAGCCGCAGGGGACGACACCCGCAGGGCGGTCCTCCTCCATCTCGACCTGGGCGGCGAACTGGTCCACCAGAGCGAGGAGACGACGGGCATACAAGCCTTCGAGCGAGCCGTGGAACTGGCCCGGTCGCTGCGGGACCCGGAGTTGCTGGCGCGGGTCGCGATCACCATTCACCAGAACGACCACTTCGCGCCGGGGCAGGGACACCACACCCAGTTGCTGAGGGACGCGCATCGCGCGCTCATCGGCAGCGGAGACGAACCGACGCTCTCCCCCGAGCTCCTGGCGCAGGAACTGGCCGTGCGGACGACCGCGCTGGCGCGCAGCGGGGACGACGATGAAGCGTTGGCGTTCTCGCTGTGGGCCCGGCACGACTCGATCTGGGGACTCGGCACCGCAGAGCAGCGGCTGACGCTCACCGCAGAGATGATCGACGTCGGCCATCGCACCCGCAACCGGGAGATGGAGATGCACGCCCACTCCATGCGCTGGGTGACCCTGCTGGAGCTGGCCGATCCACGGTACTTCGACCAGCTGCGCGCCTTCAGTGCCCTTGCCGAGCGGGCGGAGCTGCGTCGCTTCGAGATGGCACGGCTGATCGACAACTCTCTGATCGCCGCTCTGCGGGGGCGGTTCGAGCAGGCGCACGAGCTCATGGCCGAAGTGGCCGCGATGCGGCACGGGAAGACGCAGTTCAGTTTTGTCTCCGCACATATGGATTGGGCGCTGAAGCTGCTCCAGGGTCGGTTCGCCGCCGCGCAGGCGGTGTTGGACGAACTGGAAGGCATCGGGCACCCCTACCCGGAACTGCTGGTGGGGGTGACGGCAGCCGAGCGGGGGGATGCGGCGCTCGCCGTGCGCATGGCGGACGCCCTGCCCGAGCCACCGCCGCGGATCTTCACCCCGCTCTGGATGCGGCTGCGCGCCCAGGCCGCGGCGCTGTCGGGGGATCCTGACCGAATCGAGGAGGCGAGGGCCGCTCTCGCGCCGTACGCCGGTCAGTGGGTGGTCTCGCTGTACGGGTGTGACCTGGGCGGGCCGGTGGATCTCTGGCTGGGTCTGCTGGACGCGGCCTGGGGGCGCCGGGAGGCTGCGGCGGCGGAGTTGACCGCGGCGTACGAGTCGGCGGACCGGATGCGTGCCCGGCCCTGGTCGGTGCGCTCGCGGGCCGCACTGATGCGGGTGCTGGGTGAGGCGACACCGGTGGAACTGGGCGAGCAGACGCGCCGGGAAGCCGAGGAGTTGGGGTTGATGCATGTGCTGGTGGCGCCGGGCACGGTCATCGAAAGGGACCGTCCCGCCACCACGACTGGCAGCACCGCTGGGACGGCGTCGGAGGCTGGGAGGGGCGTTCCTGCCGAGGACCCCGCGGCGGCAGCCGGGGAGTTCCACAAGCAGGGCGCCGTCTGGGCGCTGCGGTTCGCGAACCGTGCGGTGCACATGCCGGACGCCAAAGGGCTCAGGGATCTTCATGCGCTGCTGTCCCGTCCGGGGGCGGAGCTGCCCGCGGTGGCCCTGTTGGACCCCGAGGGCGGTGCATCGGTTCTCGCGGCACACCGCTTCGGTGCGGATCCGGTGCTCGACGAGGAGGCGAAGACCCGTTACCGCCTACGGTTGGAGCGGCTGGACGAGGAGATAGACCGCGCGGCGGAGTTGGGCGACACGCGTAGGGCGGCGGAGTTCGATCGCGAGCGGGCGGCTCTCCTCGATGAACTGCGCACCGCGGCCGGGCTGGGCGGTCGTACCCGACGACTGGGCGACGAGGCGGAGCGCGCCCGTAAGACGGTGACCGCGCGGATCAGGGACACCCTGCGCAAGATGAAGGTGCTCCATCCCGAACTGGCCGCGCATCTGCGGGATTCGGTGACGACCGGTGCCCACTGTGCCTACCGTCCGACGGAGCCGGTGCAGTGGCGGCTATGAGTGCTCCGGGACGGACCGTTAGGGGCTGAGAAGGCTGACCGGGCCGGATCCATCCCGGCGCGGTCATTCTCACGCCGGGTGGGCGCCAGGGACCTCGGCCAGGCGTACGCATCCGCGGAGGGGCGGATCCATGAGGACGGACTGCGCTCCGTCGAGCGGTCGTCACAGCATGGGCGTCAGACCGGCACCACGTCCGCCACCACGCAGGCGATGTTGTCCGGGCCGCCCGCCCGGTTGGCCAGGTCGATCAGTTCCGCCACCGCGACCTCCGGGTCATCGACGGAGGCCAGCACCCGTTGGACATCACCGTCGGACACCACCGAGAACAGACCGTCGGAGCAGAGCAGATAGCGGTCTCCTGCCCGTGCTTCGTGCAGCCGCAGATCGGGGCGGGCCGATGTCTCACGGCCGTCCAGGGCGCGCAGCAGCAGCGCGCGCTGGGGGTGGGAGTCCGCTTCCGCCCGGGTGAGCGTGCCTTCGTCCACCATGCGTTGGACGAGGGTGTGGTCATGGGTGATGTGGAAGACCTCGCCGCCGCGCAGCAACAGGGCCCGGGTGTCGCCGATGTGGACGAGCGCGAGTCGGGAGCCGGTCCACACCATCGCGGTGAGGGTGGTGCCGGAGTCCGCGTACCCGTGGAGTGCGGTGTTGGCCTGAAGGACGGCGTCCTCCAGGGCGTTGAGGAGATCACCGGCCCGGGTGGAGGGCCGCCCCGCCGTGGTGGCGTCCCACTCCCGGAGGGCGTCGATGGCCGTCAGGCTCGCGGTGGCGCCCTGGCCGCCGTAGCCATCGGCGACGGCGAACAGCCGTGAGGTGGCGTAGGCGGCGTCCTGGTTGGTCTCGCGCACCAGGCCGCGATCGGTCCTGGCGGCGTAGCGAATGCCGAGCTGGAGCATGTCGGTTTCCTCCTCGGAAAGCTGGGTCAGCTGGTCGGCGAGGAAGAACGCCAGGTCACGACGGGCGGCGGTGTCGGCCTCCACCCGTGCCCAGTACGCCCGTACGGCTTGGGCCGCGGCGGCCGGGTCGGACTCACTGAGGTCACAGACGGTGTGGACGTCCGCCAGCGGCATTCCGATGCGGCGCAGCCAGGCCACCAGCCGGGCGCGCTCCAACTGGCTCTCGTCGTAGTACCGGTATCCCGAGTACGCATCGACGCTCGCCGGTGGCAGCAGTCCCAGTTCGTCGTAGCGGCGCAGCGCCTTGGCGGAGAGCCGAGAGACACGGGCGAACGCCCCGATCGTCAGCCGGACCATGCGGTTCCTTCCTCGCACCGGGTGGTGGTCCACCCGATGCCCCGATGCTGGGGCTTCCCCCGGGAGGAAGGTCAACGGCGGGAGGACGGGCCTTCGTCAATGGCCCTCGTCGCCATGCCAGTCGACGACCGGCGTTGTCCAGCGACCCCGTGTCCAGCGATGCCCGTTATCCAGCCGTGCCTTCGTCCAGCCGTGCCTTTGTCCAGCCGTGCCGTTGTCCAGCGATGCCGTTGATGGCACCCCTACCCACACCGGGAGCGACCACCGATACGGGGCGGGCGGCACAGGGAGTAACGAGCGGGCGGCGGGTGTTCCCCCCGGAAACACCCGCCGCCCGGCCCCGCGCTCAGTGCGGGAACCTCACTTGCGGTTGTAGAGCCGCATGGTCCAGGTGCCGAACACCACCACGAAGAACACGGACCATGCAAGGGACCAGGCGATGTCCGCGGCCGGCCACTCGCCCGCCATCAACTCACGCACGGCCGTGGACACATGGGTGACCGGGCTGTTGTTGACGAATGCCTGGAGCCATCCCGGCATGGTCTTCGGGTCGACGAAGACATTGCTCAGGAAGGTCAGCGGGAAGATCACCATCATGCTGACGCCCATCACCGACTTCTCGCTCCGCAGCAGCAGCCCGAACATCGTCCAGACCCAGGAGAAGGAGAAGGAGAAGACCATCAGGACCAGGACGCCGAGCGCGATACCGACGATCCCACCGTCCGGGCGATAGCCGATGATCATGCCGACGGTCAGCATCACCACGGAAGCCATCAGATAGCGGACGATGTCACCGAGGAGATAGCCCACCATCGGGGCGGGCCGCCAGATCGGCAGCGTACGGAAGCGGTCGAAGACGCCCTTGGTGATGTCGGTGTTGACCGCGACACCCGTATAGAACGTGATCATGATGACGCTCATGGTGAGGATGCCAGGCAGCAGGAACTGGATGTACTCCTCGGTGGACCCGGCCAGCGCACCTCCGAAGAGGTAGGTGTACATCAACACCATCATGATCGGGAAAGCAGTCACATCGAACAGTTGATCGGGCACATGCTTGATCTTGAGCATCGCCCGCCAGCCGAAGGTCATCGACGCCGACAGCGCACTGGGCCGCGGTGGTCGCTCCTTGTTCACCAGGAGCGCTGCGAGATCCTCCGCCCTGGGGGCCTCGAATTCGAGGTCGGCCTTGTCACTGGACTTGGTGGTGGTCGCGGTGCTCATGCCGCCCCCTTCTTGTCGGTCAGGGCGAGGAAGACCTCGTCCAGGCTGGGCTGGCCCAGCGCGAAGTTGTCCACGGTGATTCCGTTGTGCGCGAGCTCGGCCAGTGCCTTGGCGGCCTGTTCTGCGGCACCGAACTCACTGGCGTCCCCATTGATCCGCGCGGTCAGTGCGAGCGGATCGGAGTCGAGCAGCACTTCCACACCGAGGACCGCCGCAAGCACCCGCTCGGCCTCGGGGCGCTGGTGGGCATCACGCAGCCGCAGATGGACCGCGCCGGAACCGACGGATGCCTTGAGCTCGCCCTTGGTGCCTTCCGCTATCACCTTGCCGTGGTCGATGACCGCGATGCGGGAGGCGAGCTGGTCCGCCTCGTCCAGATACTGCGTGGTCAGCAGGACCGTCGTGCCCTGCGCGACGACCGCGCGCACGATGTCCCACACCTGGTTGCGGCTGCGGGGGTCAAGCCCTGTGGTCGGCTCGTCGAGGAAGAGCAGATCGGGAGTGTTCAAGATGGACGCGGCGATGTCGATGCGCCTGCGCATGCCACCCGAGTAGTTCTTCACCTGCCGCTCCGCGGCAGCGAGCAGCCCGAACGCCTCCAGGAGCTGTTCGCCCCGGGCCTTGGCCGCCTGCTTGGAGTGGCCGAGGAGCCGGCCGAGCAGGATCAGGTTCTCCATGCCGGTGAGGTCCTCGTCCACGGAGGCGTACTGGCCGGTCAGGCTGACCCTGGCGCGGACGGCGTCGGCGTCCTTCCGCACGTCCTTGCCGAAAACGCGGGCTTCGCCGCCGTCGGGTCGGAGCAGGGTCGCCAGCATCTTCACCGTGGTGGTCTTGCCGGCGCCGTTGGGGCCGAGGACTCCGTAGACGGTGCCTGCGGGCACGTTGAGATCGATGCCGTCGACCGCCCGATGTTCACCGAAGACCTTCACCAGGCCCTTGCTCTCGATTGCCAGTTCTGTACTCATCACGCCTTTTCCTTTGGTTTCACGGTGAGGCTCGGGTGCGGGCCACTGGCGCGGCGAGGCGTCGTGAGGGCCTCCCCGGTCAGCGGCGGACCGTGGTCTTCGGTTGGTTCTGTGGTCTTCGGTTGGTTCTAGGGATTCGACCGACACGATCGACGGAAGTCATCGGTCGGACCGTAGGAATTCGGCCACACCTCGCATCCATCATGCGAAATGTCGGCACATCTCATCTGAAAGTTTTTCCACACTCAACGGGCTCATCGGACTGGTGAAGCTGGTGGTGCTCAGGAGCAGTACGGCCGCAGGGCACGGGCCTCCCTGAGTGCCAAGCCCCACCAACCGAGCTGGTCGAGCATCGCCTGGACCGCGCGGTCCTGCTCCTCCCAACGCTCGTCGAGGAGGTTGATCGCCACGCCATTGCGCAGTGTCACGGTGTGCAGCTCGGTGAAGACCGAACGCAGCTGCTCCACCGCGTACAGCCCTTGTGAGCCATGGCCGTAGCTCACGAAGCCGACCGGTTTGGCCTGCCACTCGTCGTAGGCGAAGTCGATGGCCTGCTTGAGGGAGGCGGGAAACGACCGATTGTACTCAGGCGTCACGACGACGAAAGCATCCGCAAGATCCACCTGAGCAGCGAACTCGCCGACCACCCTGGTCGTCCGTGCGGGATAGCGGGTCGGGAAGTCGAAGTCGATCAGATCGATGACCGCCAACTCCAACTCCGTACGCTCGCGGGCACGCTCGGTGAACCACCGGCCGACGCCGTCGCCCACCCGTCCCTCCCGCGTACTGCCGATGATCACGGCGACCCGCAAGGGCTCCGGTGACCGCTCGCCACACTCCCGCATCAGCTGGGCCCTCCTCCCGTCGAAACCAGCCCTCACCCCTAAGGCGCGAGATCACGACGCGCGATCGCCAGATCTCATCTGGCGGCAGGAACTGGCGGACCGGGTGGGCGGGCGATGACCCGCTAGATCGGGCCGGGCGGTGCGGCAGGGGTTGCGGCAGGGGTCATGCAACGGCGTACGAAAGCCAGGGGCCCGCGTAGGGCGTACGAAGGCGATCAGCGACCAGGCCCGCACGGCCAGCGGTCGACCGGGCCCGCACGGTCAGCGGTCGACCAACCAGGGCGCGGCTGGCGGCACCGACACCGACACCGACACCGACACCGAGAAGGGGTGTTCACTTCTCCCGCATGTAGAAGATGTAGTACGACGCCACCAACATGGCCGCGGCGAAGAACAGCCCCATGCCCACCGCCTGGAGGATGCTGCACCCGGTCAGGCTGTGGAGGAAGCCGATCGACATTCCGCACAGCCCCGCGTAGGCCGCCGCGCGCAGCTCGCGCGGCAGGGCCCGCTGGATCCGACCGAGGCCGTACGCCACCCCGACGAAGACCAGCCCGGCAACCACGCCGAAGAGGACGTCCCACCAGCTGACGGCGACCCCGGTCCGACGCAGGAACCCCGCGTAGAAGCCGAAGACCGCTCCGAGAGCCAGCGGCACCCCCCAGCTGAGAGAAATGTGGTGCCGCGCGGACGGCGTTGCATGTGTGGCCATGGCCGGGCCCCTTCCCTCACGGTCCTGCTCGTCACTCCCTCTCAGGGCACACCCACACGCGGCACCCGGCAAGTCAGGGCCTCATCTCGTTCGACCACCACCCCCGCTCACCACGCGACGCCGCGCGGCGCAAGCCGAGGTGAGGCCAGGGTGGGGCTGCTGCCAGGGCTTTGGCTCCGGGGCAGTCGGTCCCGCGCCCGGTCGGCGGAGCAGCGGTCGCGCCCAGGGCGCGGGCCGCGTTCCCTGGAAGGGTGCGGAGTCTCCTCTCAGCGGTGTCGACGGTGCTGCTCGTGCTCGTCGCCGTCCTGACACCGCTCAGCGCACTGGCCGTCTGGGCGGAACGGGAGATCGGCGACCCGGACGGCTATGTCTCCGCGATGGCTCCGCTCGCCTCCGACCCCTCGGTGCAGAACGCCGTGGCCGACCGCATCACCGACGAGGTGCTGACGAAGGTCGATGCCGGGCCCTTCACCCCTGCCGTACGCGAACTCATCCACGATGCGGTGCTCAGCTTCGCCGCGACGGATGCATACAAGACCGCGTGGAACACGGTCAACCGAGCCGCGCACACCGCCGTCGAGCAGGCGCTGACCAGCGATGACGGCGACACCGCAAGCATCGACCTGGGTCCGGTGATCGAACAGGTCAAACGGCAGCTGTCCGCCGAGGGGGTGCCCTTCGCGGACCAGATCCCGATCGGTGACATCACGATCACGATCGTCGAGTCACAACGTCTCGGTGTGGCGCGTGAGGTGTTCGACGCCCTCCAGATCGCCGGCGTATGGCTGCCCGTGACCACGGCCCTGCTCGCCGTGGCCGCCGTCCTCTGCGCTCCCCGTCGTCGGCGGGCGCTGGCCCTGCTCGGGTGCGCACTCGCGGTGGGCGGCGCCCTTCTGCTGCTCATCGTCCGGGTAGGGCGGGCCGTGGCCCTGAACGACCTCCCCTCGGACCTGGACCGCCCGGCGGCGGGCGCGGTGCTCGACGCACTGACCGCGTCCCTGCGGACGACATCGTGGTGGCTGATGGGTGTGGGTCTGGTCGCGGCGGTCGGCATCTGGTGGCTCGGCCGCCGCCGGCAGACTGCCCAGGACCGTCAGACTGCCCAGGACCAGGCGCACGACCGGGCGGGCAAGGCGGACGACCACCCCGGAACGGGCCCGGCAGACCCGGAAGGTCCCTGACCGATCCGGAAAGTCCCGGACCGATTGCAACGAGTTATCCCCAAGCGGGCGAGAGGCGCAACAGAGTCGGCGAAACTGGCGTCATGACAGTGGGACGTTCCGTCGTCAGAGGTCACGGGAACGCGACCCCGGAACCCCTGCACGCGTGAAACACCTTCGGAGGCCGGATTTGGACAGCGCCACCTCGACCGCGGCACCCGCCGCAGTACCGGACGCCCCGCTGCGGCCTCCGGGCCGCCGTCGAGCTGCCGGGTGGTTCGCCGTCCTCCTGCTGATCGTGCCCACCGTCGTGGTGGTCCACCGGATCATGGACATGGACGGGGTCACCCCCGTGCCCCAACTCCTCGCCTTCCTGCCCTGGCTGCTGGCGCCCTCGGCGCTCGCCCTGCTGTTCGCGCTGCTGGCCCGCTGGCGCGCCGGCATGGCCTGGGCGACCGTGGTCCTCGCACTGATCGGCTGGTTCGTCAGACCGTACGACTCGGGGCTCGCCGATGAGCCGAAGGGGCAGGTCATAGCTCAGCTCGACGTCCTCACCTCGAACGTCGAGTTCGGCAATGCCACACCGGGGCTGCTCGCCACGATCCAGCGGGAGCAGCCCGACCTCGTCTTCGTCCAGGAGTGCGCGGCCGTCTGCTCCGACGCCCTGGCCGCGGAGATATCGCAGGCCGAGTATCCGTACCGCAATGTGGTCGAAGGGGCCTCGGCGTCCGGCTCGGCCATCCTCAGCAAGTACCCGTTGCAGAAGGCCGCGGGGATCGAGAGCCTCCATGCGATGCCCGGTTCGGTGGCGGTCATCGCAGGTCAGAAGGTCAATGTGCAGTTGGCCCACCCGCTGCCGCCGATTCCGGACGGGGTGGACGAGTGGCGTGCCGAACTGGAGCTGATGCGGAAGTACGCCCGAGGGGCGAAGGGGGAACCCACGCTCGTCGCGGGGGACTTCAACGCCTCCCAGGACCACGCCGCCTTCAGGAACATCCTCGACGACGGCGACCTGCGGAACAGCTCGGCCCTCGGCGGAGCCTCCCGCACCCCGTCCTGGCCCACGATGGTCGGCCGGCCGCTGGGCACACAGATCGACCATGTGCTGATCAGCGAGGAGTTCTCGGTGCGCAAGGCCCGGTTCCTGGAGCTGGGCAACACCGACCACCGCTCGCTCCTGGTGCGACTGGACCTCCACGCCGGCCGTTGACCCCGGGAAACGACCGACACGGGTGACAACTGACGAGAGTCGCGGGTGACGACCGGCGCGGGGGCCGCTAGCGCGCCGGTTTCGGCTGGCCCGGCTGGAGGCGTTCCATCTCTCGCCGGTCCCGCTTGGTGGGACGGCCGGCACCCCGGTCCCGCACCGCGACCGGCGCGACGAATTCCTTCGGCGGGGGCGGCGGACTGTTGTCCACGTACGCCTGCACAGCCACCGGCGCACCCACCCGCTTGCGGATGATCTGTGCGACGACCACCAGCCGCTCACGACTCTCATGGAAGATCCGCACCTGATCGCCGACACGGATCGACTGGGCGGGCTTCACCCGGGTGCCGTTCACTCGGACGTGGCCGGCCTTGCAGGCCGCAGCCGCCTGGGAGCGGGTCTTGGTGAGCCGTACGGACCAGATCCAGGCGTCGACGCGCACCGATCCCTGTGCACCTTCGCTATCCATGCCATCGACTCTACGGCTCGGGCAGGACGCGCAGCGGATCGTTTTCGCTCCGGACCGCAGATGAGCTGCTGCGCGGGTATCCTCGCGCCGCCCGGCTCCGGGGCGGCGCGAGGAGAGTGTTCACACTCCGATGTCGGCGCCGTCCTTGCGCCACACCGCCACGACGGACGGGCGGACCATCCGGCCCGGCCCGTCCGGCCAGGCGCTGGCGGGCTTCTGTGCCGAGGCCCCGTCCACCTCACCGGGGTGCTGGACGGCGACGAGGACCCGCCGGTCCTGGATCACCGGGCCGCAGGTCTCCGCCCCGATCGGGACCGTGAGGAACTGCTTCAGCTCACCACGGCGCTCGCCGTGGGTCGCCACTCCGAAGAGTCCGTCGTGCGAGCCGAGTTGATTGCCGTCCGTGGAGATCCACAGATTGCCGTGCGGGTCGAAGGCGACGTTGTCCGGGCAGGAAATGGGGCTGACCCGCTCCTTGGGGAAGCCCGCGAAGTAGGTCTGCGGGTCCTTCGGGTCGCCCGCGACCAGGAACAGCCGCCAGGCGAACCCGTCGCTCGCCGGATCATCCCAGTTCTCGGCCAGTTCCAGGATCTGGCCGTGCTTGTTCAGGTTGCGCGGGTTCGCCTCGTCGGCGCCCGGCTTACCTGGCTTGCCGCGGTCAGTGTTGTTGGTCAGCGCCAGATAGACCCGGCCCGTACGCGGGGACGGCTCGACGTCCTCGGGCCGGTCCATCTTGGTGGCCCCCACCTTGTCGCCGGCGAGCCGGGTGAAGACGTACACCTCGTCCGAGGTCATCCCCGGTACGTGTGAGACATCACCGGTGGCGAGCGGGATCCAGACGCCTGAGCCGTCGAACTCGCCGTCGGCCGGGAGAGCGCCCGTACCGCTGCCGGCGGCGTACTCCGGGCTGTCGCCGGTCAGTTTGGCCACGTACAGCGTGCCCTCGTCCAGCAGGGTGAGGTTGTGTTCGCGCGCCGCCCGCGACGTGCCCTTCTTCATCCGCTTCGACGAGACGAACTTATAGAAGTAGTCGAACCGCTCGTCGTCGCCCATGTAGACGACCGGGCGGCCGTCCTCGGTGAGCCGGGGCGCTGCGGCCTCGTGCTTGAAGCGTCCGAGTGCCGTGCGCTTGCGCGGTACGGAGTCGGCGTCGTACGGGTCGAGTTCGACCACCCAACCGAAGCGGTGCGACTCGTTCGGCTCCTGTCGGACGTCGAAGCGCTTGTCGAACCGCTCCCACTTGCGCTCGCTTGGCCCCGTGCCGATGCCGTAGCGCTTGTCGGTGGCGCTGGAGCCGTGGGCGAAGTACTGGTTGAAGTTCTCCTCGCCGTGCAGCGTCGTCCCCCACGGGGTCTCGCCACCGGCGCAGTTGTTGAGCGTGCCCCGCACCCTGACGCCGGAACGGTCGACGGAGGTGCGCAGCAGGGGGCTGCCTGCTGCCGGGCCGGTCATCTCGAAGGCGCTGGTGGCGGTGAGCCGACGGTTCAGAGGATGCCTGCTGAGCGCGATGATCCGGCCCGTCCTGCGCTCCTCCTGGACCGCGACGACGGACAGACCGTGTGCGGCCCAGGCGATCTCGACCTGTTCACGGGTCGGCTTCTCCGGGTCGTACCCCCGGAACATCAGTACCTCGTCGGTGTACTCGTGGTTGGCGACCATGAGTTGTCGACCGCGCTCGCCGGGGAGCGGGAGCAGGGAGAGGAAGTCGTTGTTGTAGCCGAACTGGCCTGCCTGCGCCTTCGCCGTCTGCCTCTCGGCGCGGAACGTGGGCGCACCGCGCAGGATCGGGTCTCCCCAACGGATCACGATGTTCTGGCTGTAGCCGGAGGGGACGGTGACCGCGTCCTTCTTGTTGGGCGCAACCGGGGCGAAGCGCAGGCCACGGGCGCCGTCGGGGCCACGGCCCCCACCGGGCCGCTGACCGCGCTGGTCGAGGGGCGCGGCCACCGCCTGCCCCGTACCGGCGCCCAGTACGGGAACGGTGGCGGCAGCCGATGCCACGGTCACGACGGCCGCCGTCCGCACCATCGAGCGGCGGGACAGGGCACGGGCGATGATGTCGCCCGCGTACTCGTTGTCGCTGGTGTTGGGGACCTCTTGGAAGCAGGCGTCACCGCACCGGTAGCGGCAGGTGAGCGCGGAACGTCCACCCGCGTGGGGCTTGGTGCTCAACAGTGGCAGCAATCTGCGCACTTCGTCCTCCTCCGGCGCACCCGCGCCGACAGTCTGTCGGGATGTCGTCAGCCGTGACGTTAGGAGGATTTGCACGCAATGCGGCGGACACAGGGTGAACGAGGGATGAATGCACGGAAAGACATGAGCTGTACCGACCGGGAAGGGTCTCGTACGGAACCGATCGCAGACGAGTTTCCGTTAATCCGCCCCTGCGGGGGTTTACTACGAGTGGCCGCTAACCTTACGTGTCCGCCCTGGCCAGGACACCCTCAGAACGACTTGGTCCATATGCGGATATAAAACACCCAACTCATGCGAAAGGTTTCGCACATGGGCATTCGGAGCTTGCTGCGTAAGGTGTTCGGTCGCGATCGTTCGGAGCCCACCGAGCAGGTCGCAGCTTCAGTCCCGACCCAGTCCGAACGTCCAGAACCGGCCACCACCACCGAGGCCGTTTCCACCGAGACACCCGTCATTCCCTCGCCGGCCGAGGCACCCGCCACGGAAACCGCCGAGCCGGCGTCGGCAACCGCCGCAAAGGCGGCTCCCTCCGCGTCGGCCGCGTCCGGATCCGCAGAGGCCGCTACGACGCCGGCCCCCGCGCCCGCGCCCACTCAGGAGGAGGCCCCGGCCGCTGCGGCGGACGCCGCGTCCACACCCTCCGGCCTGGCCGCCGATCTGGTGTCGGCCGCGTTCGACAATCCGCAGCCCCGGCCGCGCACCGCATCGGTCCCTTCCCAGGCCCGTACGGAGAGCGCCCCCGGAGCCAGTGCCACGGAACCGGTCGAGCAGCCGGTCGAGCAGCCGCAAGAGCCCGCGGAGGCCACCCGGTCCGAATCGATCAGCACTGCCGGCGAGAGCCCGGACTCGGATCCGGAGCTCGCTGTGAGCAGCGAAGAGACGGGATCGGCCCAGGCCGACGACCACCCCGAAGACCAGGCCGAGCCCGAAGACAAGACCAAGACCAAGACCGAGGCCGACGACCGGGCCGAGGTCACCGAGTCGGCGGGTGACGCAGTCGCATCCGTGGCGGAAGCGCCGGCCGAGCCCCTGTCGCAGGCCGAGCCACCGGCTTCGGAGGCACCGCCAACAGAAGCACCGCCAGCAGAAGCAGCGCAGGCAGCACCGCCAGCAGAGGCAGCGGAGGCAGACGAAGCGGACAGTGCGGTCACCGCCGAGGAGACCGCCCCGGTCTTGGCCGAGTCCACCGAGCCGGAGCCCACTGCGGTGGCACCCGAGGCAGACGGGGGCGACGCCGACGCCGACACGGCGGACGTCACCGCACCGGAATCAGCGACCGCGCCCCCGGCACAGCCGGTGGCCGCCCCCGACCCGACACCGGCGCCGGACTCCGTGTCCGTGTCCGTGTCCGAGCCTGCGTCTGCGTCTGCAACTGAGCCGGTCGCCGCCGAGGCCGAGCCGGCAGCAGCCGAGGAAGTCGAGGCGGACCAACCCACCGAGCCCACCGAGCCCACCGCGCCCGCCGCGCCCGCCGCGGGCGTCGCGGGCGTCGCGGGCGTCGCGGACCTGGACGAACCCACCCCCGAGACCACCAGCCCCACAGCAAGCACAGCACCCGCAGTACCCACCGCGCTCGCCCCAACGCGGGCCGCCGCGGCCAGTGCACTCCAGCGGGCGGGACTCAGCGACACCCAGGCGCTCGTCTATCTGGTGCTGGACCGCTCCGGCTCCATGCGCACTTTCTACAAGGACGGCAGCGCACAACACCTCGGTGAGCGCGCCCTCGCGCTGGCCACGCACCTCCACGAGGGCACGGCACCCGCCATCGAGGTCGTGTTCTTCTCCACCGAGGTCGACGGCACCGGGACGCTCACCCCCGATGCGTACGAAGGAAGAGTGAACGAACTCCACGACTCCTTCGGCCGGATGGGACGCACCAACTACCACCTGGCGGTCGAGGAGGTCCTGGCACTACACGCCAAGGCCAGCAAGGCCCTGCGGGCGGCGACCGGCAGTCGGTCCCGCAAGCCGGTTCCGGCGCTGGTGCTCTTCCAGACGGACGGCGCCCCCGAGTCCAAGACCGCCGCGACCGCCGCACTGGCGGCAGCAGCCGACAAGCCGGTGTTCTGGCAGTTCATCGCCTTCGGTGAGCACGAGGCGAAGGCGTTCGACTACCTCCGCAAGCTCTCCGTCGACAACGCGGGCTTCTTCCACGCGGGTCCCAAGCCCGGCGAACTCCCCGACGAGGAGCTGTTCGACGGCCTCCTCCAGGGCTGGAAGCCGTAGCAGCTCCCGCGCAGCCCCCTACCTCGTGCCGCCGGTACTCCTCGTACCGGCGGCATGTGCGTTGTGAGCGGTCCCCCAAACCGCCCCCGTCACCCGGTCCCGCCCGCCTGCTTGCTTGCCGTCCACCCACCCGTCCATCCGTCCGTCAACCGATCGCACAACACACCACAACACATCTACCTCGGCTGTCGGTCCGCAACGGTGTGGACGACGGGCAGGGTCACCGTGACGGTCAGCCCCCCGCCCTCAGGGCCCGGGCCGGCCGAGACCCGCCCCCCGTGGGCATCGGTGATCGAGCGGACGATGGACAGTCCGAGGCCGGCCCCTGGTCCCATCCGGTCCCGGCCCTCCCCACGCCGGAAGGGTTCGAACAGGGAGGGAATGTCATCCTCGGCGACCTTCGGCCCGGTGTTCTCCACGACCAGCACACCCTCGCCGACCGCATCGGCGGCCACCCGCACGCTCACCGTCCCGCCCGGAATGTTGTAGGCGACCGCGTTGGACACCAGATTGCCCACCAACTGGGCCAACAACAGCCGGTTCCCCCGCACGACGACGCCGTACTCCACCTCGGCCCGGACCTCGTGGCGTACCGATTCCTCCCGGGTGAGCTCACCGAGGTCGATGTCGTCGCGCTCCTCCAGTCCGCGTTCGCTGCGGGCCAACATCAACAACCCCTCGATCAGCCGCTCGCTGCGCCGGTTGGTGTCGAGCAGCACGCGTTTGGTGGCCAACAGGTCCTCGGGGGACGCACCGGTGTCCAGACCGACCTGGATGGCCGTGCGCTGGGTGGCCAGGGGCGTGCGCAGTTCATGGGAGGCGTTGGCGATGAATCGGC
Organism: Streptomyces sp. NBC_00690; assembly: GCF_036226685.1. Taxonomy (NCBI): domain Bacteria; kingdom Bacillati; phylum Actinomycetota; class Actinomycetes; order Kitasatosporales; family Streptomycetaceae; genus Streptomyces; species Streptomyces sp. NBC_00690. The sequence goes on along the minus strand of NZ_CP109009.1, from coordinate 4,495,646 downwards.
GTTGGCTGTCGAACGCGCTCTCCAACCGGGCGAGGAGCGCATCCAGGGTGTCCCCCAACTCCTTCAACTCGTCGTCGGGTCCGCTGGCCGCAATGCGCTCGTGCAGGGTGCGTTCGGAGAGATGGCGTGCCTTCGCCGTCATGGCGTGCACGGGCCGCAGCACCCGCCCAGCCGTCCACCAGCCGACCGCGACGGCACACAGCGCGGTGATCAACAGTGCGGTCAGCGACCAGAACAGCATCTCCTCGGACGCCGCGTCGCTCACGTTCTCGGTGAGTTGTTGGGCCCTGAAGGTGGTGAGGTCGCCATGGCTCACCGACCAGAGGCCGGGTGACGACGGGTGCGGTTTGAGGACGGCCCGCCGGGCGATGGAGTCAGCCTGGTCCTCCGTGCCCGCGCGGGAGAGCAGATTGACGACGGCGAGCAGGACCCCGCCGAGGACGAGGAAGACCGCCCCGTAGACGAGGGCGATCCTGGTGCGGATCGTGGAGCCGGGACCCAGCCGTCCGGCTCCGGCGTGGCGTATGCGGGTGCGGGCGGCTCCCGGGCCGATGTCGACGCGCTGGCCGGTTCGCCCTCCGCGCACGACGGGACCGAGCCGGGTGCGTCGCATTCGGGCGGCCGTGATCCGCGCACCGGCGATTCCGGGCGTCCGCCCGGCGCCGGGGCTCCGGGTCACAGTGCGTACCCCACTCCCTGGACCGTTCGGATCAGGGCGGGCTCGCCCAGCTTCGCCCGCAGCTTGCTCATGCAGACCCGGACAGCTCCCGTGAAGGGGTCGGTGTGCGCGTCCCAGGCCCGTTCGAGGAGTTCCTCGGCCGACACGGTCGCGCCGTCCGCCTCCAACAGGATCTGGAGCACGGAGAACTCCTTCGGGGACAGATCCAGCAGCCGTCCCTCTCGGACGGCGGTCCTGCGGACGGTGTCGAGCACGACCCCGTGGCGCTCCAGCAGGGGCGGTACGGCCCGTGCGCTGCGGCGGCGCAGCGCACGCACCCGGGAGACCAGCTCGGGGAACTCGAAGGGCTTGCCCAGATAGTCGTCCGCGCCCAGGTCGAGCCCTTCCACCCGGTCCTCCATGGACGCGGAGGCGGTGAGCATCAGAATGCGGGTGCGGGACTCGGAGGCGACGAGCTCCCGGGCGACCTGGTCGCCGTGGACGCGCGGCAGATCGCGGTCGAGGACGACCACGTCGTAGTCGTGGAGTCCCAGATAGGCCAGGGCTGCATCTCCGCTGTACACGGTGTCGACCGCGAAACCGGCGCGGCGCAGCCCGGTGGCGACCAGCTCGGCCAGGATTTCCTCGTCCTCGGCCACCAGTACCCGCATACCGCCTTCTCCCCTGCCATGACCGCCGCGCCGCGGGGCTCCCGGGCCCACTGCCCGTCCCGCCGGCGAAGGACGCATCGTCCATCCAGGATGCGTCCTTCCATCCCGTTCCTATCCCGCGGGATGTTTCGCGGATGTCTCCACCACCTCGCCACTCAGCGCGGACCCGCTCCCGGTGGGCTTTATGCGGGTGAGGGGAGCATCCGGGGGCGACTAGGATTTCGACCATGGCGGCCACTGGAACCGAGAAGCAGGGATCGAGCGCAGACGTGCAGGCGTACTACGTGACGACCCCCATCTACTACGTCAACGACGCTCCTCACCTGGGCCACGCCTACACGACCGTCGCAGGCGACGTGCTCACCCGCTGGCACCGTCAGCGCGGCGAGAAGGTGTGGTACCTCACCGGCACGGACGAGCACGGTCAGAAGATCATGCGCACTGCTGAGGCGAACGGCGTCACGCCCCAGGAGTGGTGCGACAAGCTCGTGGAAGAGGCGTGGAAGCCCCTCTGGGAGCATCTGGGGATCGCGAACGACGACTTCATCCGGACCACCGAGAAGCGGCACACGGACCGGGTGCAGGAGTTCGTTCAGGACCTGTACGACAAGGGCGAGATCTACAAGGGCGGCTACGAGGGCCCGTACTGCGTGGGCTGCGAGGAGTACAAGCTCCCGGCGGACCTGATCGACGGCGAGGGCCCCTACGAGGGCCAGAAGCTCTGCCCGATCCACAAGAAGCCGGTGGAGCTCCTCAAGGAGGAGAACTACTTCTTCAAGCTGAGCGAGTACGGCCCCAAGCTGCTGGAGTTCTACGAGGCCAATCCGGGCTTCATCCAGCCCGAGTCCGCCCGCAACGAGGTCGTGAACTTCGTTCGGCAGGGCCTTCAGGACCTGTCCATCTCCCGGTCGACGTTCGACTGGGGCGTGAAGGTGCCGTGGGACGAGAAGCACGTCATCTACGTGTGGATCGACGCGCTGCTGAACTATGCGACGGCGGTCGGCTACAACGAGAATCCGGCGAAGTTCGCCGACACCTTCCCGGCCAACGTCCATCTGGTCGGCAAGGACATCCTGCGCTTCCACGCCATCATCTGGCCGGCGATGCTGCTGGCGAACGACCTGCCGGTACCCGGCCGGGTGGCCGCGAACGGCTGGCTGATGGTCGGCGGCGAGAAGATGTCGAAGTCCAATCTGACCGGCATCAAGCCGCAGGACCTGACCTCGCACTTCGGCGTGGACGCCTACCGCTGGTACTTCCTGCGGGCCATCGCGTTCGGCCAGGACGGTTCGTTCTCCTGGGAGGACTTCACCGCCCGCTACACGAGCGAGCTGGCGAACGACTACGGCAACCTCGCATCGCGGGTGGCGGCCATGGTCGGCAAGTACTTCGACGGGCAGCTGCCGGAGGCCACCGCGTCCGGCCCCGCGGAGAAGGCGGTCCAGGACGGTCTGGCGACGGCGGTCACGACGGCGGACCGGCTGATCGGCGAGGAGCTCGACTTCCAGGGCGGCATCCTCGCGGTCTTCGACTTCGTGAAGCAGGTCAACGGCTACCTCACCGAGCAGGAGCCGTGGAAGGTCGCGAAGGACACCTCTCCCGAGGGTCAGGCGCGCCTGGCGACCATCCTGTACACGGCGGCCGATGCGCTGCGCGGTGTGGCGGTCCTGCTGAACTCGGTGATGCCGCGCACCTCGCAGGCGCTGTGGGATTCCCTGGGCGCTGAGACGTCCCTGGGCGCCCTGGCCGACCAGAGGGTGCAGGACGCGGGCACCTGGGGCCTGCTGCCGGTGGGCTCGACGGTCACCAAGGGCGCGGTGTTGTTCCCGCGGCTGGAGGAGCCGAAGAACCAGTAGCACCCGGCAGCGGCGCGTGATGCATCCGCACGGAACACCGGAGTACCGGAACACCGGAACACCGGAATGCGTACGACCCCCGGTCCCGGGCATGAGCTCGGGGCCGGGAGTCGTGTCGTACGGCGTCGGGGTGCAGGGTCGTACGGCGTCGGGTTCGAGGTCCTACGGCGTCGGGCGCGCGTTGGCGCGCCCGGACGGTTCACGCTGCCAGCGCCGCCACGGGCCCCATCACCACCACCGGCTCGGCCGCCGGATCCAGCCGCCGCAGCAACTCCTTCATGCGCTCCCGGGGCAACCCCACACAGCCTTGCGTACCGGCGCCGTGCTCGACGTGGAGCCAGATACCGCCGCCCCTGGCGTCTCCCAGCGGCCGGGTCCAGCTCAGCGGGGTGTGCCCGGCCACCCGGTTGTAGTTGACGGCGACCACGTAGTCGAAGGCGCCGGTCAGCGGCTCACCCTCGACATTGGTGCGGTTCGGCGGGGTGAAGCCGGGCCCCTGGTCGTACGGGAGTTTCGTGCCGGGGTCCTTCAGCAGTCCGCCCGCGTCGGTCAGCCCGTACACGCCGATCGGGGTGCGCAGATCGCCCTGGCGGTGGTGCTCGGTCCAGCCGCGGACGCCGTTGCGGGTGGGCCAGGTGTCCGATGCGGGGCGCCAGGCGCCCGCGGAATCGCGTTCGTAGAGGACGGCGGTCCCCTGGTTGGCGTCGACTCCCTCGGCGCGCACCACCAGTGCCTGCCTGCTCTTGAGGCCCATGCGCTGACGCGTCTTGGGCCCGAGCCCCGGTATCTCGGTGGGTTTCTCCGCGAGCGGCGAGGGCTCGGCGCCGTGCACCGGGTGCGCCCCGGGAGCACTCTCGGCAGGGTCGGTCTCCTTGGCGGGGCCCGGCCCTGCGGCCTTGCCGGACTGTGTCTGGCAGCCGCTCAGCGCAAGAACGAGTGCGAGCGCCGCCGCCGATGTCGCGCCCGTACGAGCGTGCATGGGATCTACCGTCCTGTCGAGGTGGTGGGATCGGGTGTGTCCGCGTCAGCGAGTTGGGCGCTGTCGATCATCTTCTGGACATCGGCCCAGGTCTCGGCGGTGGTGCCGGGGGCGGCGCAGACCCGGAACGCGGACAGAACCGTGGGATAGGGCTTGGAGTCGGTCACCAGACTCGCCGCGTGGGTGACGGCACCGCCGATGGCCGCGCAGTTGTCGTCCACGCCCATGGCCTGGAGTTTGCGTGAGGCCCGCCTGTCGATCTTGCTCCCGGGCGGCCCGCCCGCGGTCACGGTGATGAGGATGTCCCCACGGCCGAGACGGTCCAGCGGCAGACAGCCGTCCGCGTACTTCATCTGGCAGGGGCGGGTGAACGGGGCTACCGGTTGGGTGGCGATGAACCCCTGGGGCTCGACGAGGTTGCGGCGGTCCGCGGGCATCGTCAGGGTGTGCCACACCCCCGGCAGTCGGACCGTCAGCCCGTCCAACTCCGTGAACGTCACCGTGTCTTCGGTCGGGGGGACGGCGGCGGGGGTCTGTGCGCTCAACGCCGGACGCCGGGAGTCCGCCGTGGTGGGCAGCAGCAGCGCTCCGGCCGTGACCAGGGCCACCGCCGCGGCGCCCCCCGTCACCAGGGCCATCCTGATCCGTCGACGTCGTACGACCCGCTCCCGCACCTGGCGCAGCAGGCCATCGGATGTGGCGAGCCGGGGCGTGCCGCGTTCGAGTAGGGCGCGCAGTTCGTGCTCCAGCGGCTCGTCCAAAGCCGATCCGCCCGAAACCGGCCCGCCCGGAACCGATCCGCCCGAAGTCGGTCCGTTCGAAGTCGGTCCGTGCGGGAGCTGGGCGTCATGGCGGTCATGCAGCACTGCGATCACCTGCCTTCGCCATGGTGGCGGGTAGCAGTGCCCGCAGGGTGCGCAGCGCCTTCGACGACTGGCTCTTGACCGTGCCCGTGGCGCAGCCGAGGGTGGCCGCGGTGTCCTCGACGCTCATGTCCTCGAAGTAGCGCAGGACCACGATCGCCCGCTGCCGGACCGGAAGGCTGCGGATGGCCGTCGCGAGCGACTGCTCCAGATCGACATTGGCGTATGCGTCGATCGACGTCACGGAGTCCGGTAGGTCGCCGTGCGGCACCTCTCCGCGCCAGCGTCGCCGCCACCAGGAGGCATGGGTGTGCACCAGCGCCTTGCGGATGTACGCCTCCGGGTGCTCCCGCGAGATCTTCGACCAGTTCGGCCAGACCTTCGCCAGCACCGTTTGGAGCAGGTCCTCGGCGAGATGGGCGTCGCCGGTCAGCAGCCAGGCCATGCGGAGCAGTCGGGGGCCACGGGCGGCGACGAACGCCTCGAAGTCGCCGTCCCCGTACTCGGAGCCCATGGTTCCGTCCCCGCTCTCGTGTTCCGTCGTCCACGTAGAAGGAACGCGGTGAGGAATGGTTCGGGTTGCCCGCATGCGCGGGAACAAACGCCTCCGCCCAACGGGATGCGTCCGCGCCCCGGAGCACGAGGAACAACCGGGCACGAGGAGCAAAGGGGCTGAGCACGCAGAGCACCGGTGGAACACGAAGAGGCCCCGGACCGCGGTCCGGGGCCTCTCGCGTACTCGATCGGAGTGCCGTCAACCGGCCGACAGGCGCTACTCGGCGGGCTTCGCCACCGGCTTGCGGAGCTGGATGTTCAGCTCCCGCAGTCGGGACTCGTCCAGCTCGGTCGGCGCGCCCATCATCAGGTCCTGGGCGTTGCCGTTGAGCGGGAAGGCGATGGTCTCGCGGATGTTCGGCTCGTCGGCGAGCAGCATCACGATCCGGTCGATGCCGGGGGCGATGCCACCGTGCGGCGGGGCGCCGAGACGGAAGGCCCGCAGCATGCCCGCGAACTCGTGCTCCACGGTCTCGCGGTCGTAGCCGGCGATCTCGAACGCCTTCAGCATGACCTCGGGCTCATGGTTACGGATCGCGCCGGAGGACAGCTCGATGCCGTTGCAGACGATGTCGTACTGCCAGGCGAGGATGTCGAGCGGGTCCTTCTCCTCCAGGTCCTTCATACCGCCCTGCGGCATCGAGAACGGGTTGTGGGAAAAGTCGATCTTCCCGGTCTCCTCGTCCTTCTCGTACATCGGGAAGTCGACGATCCAACAGAACCGGAAGACGCCCTCGTCGAAGTGGCCCGCGCGCTTGGCGGCCTCGACGCGGACCGCGCCCATGATCTTGGAGACCTCGTCGAAGTCGCCCGCGCCGAAGAAGACGGCGTGCCCGGCGGCGAGGCCAAGGCGCTCGGTGAGGACCTTGACGTTCTCCTCGGTGAGGAACTTGGCGATGGGACCGGAGAGGGAACCGTCCTCGGCGACGCGCACCCAGGCCAGCCCCTTGGCGCCCTGCTCGATCGCGTACTCACCGAGCTGGTCGAAGAACTTCCGGGGCTGCGCGGAGACGTCGGGCACGGCCAGGGCGCGCACGTGCTTGCCGGCGAACGCCTTGAACTCGGAGCCGTCGAAGACATCGGTGATGTCGACGAGTTCGAGCCGGGCGCGCAGGTCCGGCTTGTCGTTGCCGTACTTCAGCATCGACTCGCGGAACGGGATGCGCGGGAAGGGCGAGGTGACGTGCTTGCCGTCGCCGAACTCCTCGAACAGCTCGGTCATCAGCTTCTCGACGGGCTGGAAGACGTCCTCCTGCTCGACGAAGCTCATCTCGACGTCGAGCTGGTAGAACTCGCCCGGCGAGCGGTCGGCGCGGGCGTCCTCGTCCCGGAAGCAGGGCGCGATCTGGAAGTACCGGTCGAAGCCGGAGATCATCAGCAGCTGCTTGAACTGCTGCGGGGCCTGCGGCAGGGCGTAGAACTTGCCGGGGTTCAGCCGGGAGGGCACCACGAAGTCACGCGCGCCCTCGGGGGAGGTGGCGGTGAGGATCGGGGTGGCCATCTCGTTGAAGCCGAGCGCCGTCATCTTGTGCCGGATCGCGCTGATCACCGCGGTGCGCAGCATGATGTTGCGGTGCATGCGCTCACGGCGCAGATCGAGGAAGCGGTACTCAAGCCGGCGCTCCTCGTTGACGCCGTCGTCCGCGTTGATCGTGAACGGGATCTGCTGGGCCGCGCCCAGCACCTCCACCTCGGACACCTCGATCTCGACCTCACCGGTGGGCAGCTCGGGGTTGACGTTGTCGGCGCCCCGGCTGACGACCTTGCCGTCGATGCGGACGACGGTCTCCTTGGTGAGGTGGCTCAGCGCCTCGTTGGCCGCGGTGCCCGGGCGGGCGACGAGCTGGGTGATGCCGTAGTGGTCGCGCAGATCGATGAAGAGGATGCCGCCCAGGTCTCGACGATTGTGCAGCCAGCCGCTCAGCCGGACGTCGGTGGAGACGTCAGAGGCGCGGAGCTCGCCGCAGGTGTGGGACCTGTACCGATGCATCGTCGTTCATCCAGTCTTAGCGGAGTGGGGTGGGGTGGGCCTGTCAAGGTTACCGCCCACCCCCCGCCCCCCTCATTGGCATATACACGCCAGAGGCAGGTCGGGGGTCGCGAGGGCCTCGGCTCACCCGGTGAACAGCCGTACCAGCGGCTTCCGCGCCCATCCGTACCGGTGCCGCCCGCGCCTGTTCCCGCGCTCCCTTCTGCCGTCCGTCCACGGCCCGTTCACCCGCGGGTGGCCCCCGGCAGGTCAGGCATCAGCAGATCGGAATAAAGTGAGGCAATGCGCACCGAGGACGTCCTGGCAGCCATCGCCACCGGCCTATGGCGGTGGGACAAGGCATCCGGGACGGTCACCCTCGACGCGGAGGCCGCCCGGCTGATCGAGCTGACCCCAGAAGCCGGCCCCCACCCCGAGTCCGTCGTGAGGGCCCGTTTCCACCCCATCGACTGGAACGAGATCAACGGCGTCGTCGGCCTCGCCATCGCCGAGGACACCCTGGCCGAGGGGCGGCTGAGGATCGTCGACGAGGCCGGGCGGGTGCTGCGCACCGTCCGCTTCCGCTCCAAGCCGTTCCGGGTGGGCGCCTCCCACGTCCTGTACGGAACGCTCCAGGAGGTCGCCGAGCCGACCGAGGGCACGGCCGCGCAGACCCCGATCACCGGTGACTGGCGGCGCTCCCGGGAGGCGTTCCTGCTGGACGCGGGGCGGGCACTGGCCGAGGCGCGGTCGACCGCCGAGGTGCTGCGGGTGGCCGCATCCCTGTCGATGCCGGGATTCTCCCCGGACGGGCTGGCGGTCTTCGGCGCCGCGGGCGACCGGATCACCATCATCGGACAGCACGGCCACCAGGGGGCCGAGGATGACCCCTTCAGCCATATGCGGATGGACACCGACCATCCTGCGGCCGAGGTCATCCGCACCGGACGGGCCGTGTACCTGCCGAGCCCCGACGAGTACGACCACCGCTATCCGACCAGCTGGCCGCTGGCGCAGCGGCTGGGGCGGCAGTCGTGGGCGTATCTGCCACTGATCGTCGCGGGCCGCACCATGGGTGCCTGGATGGCGGCGTTCCGGCACCCGGTGACCTTCACCCCCGACGAGCGCTCCGTACTGACGACAGTCGCCCGGATGCTGGCGCAGGCACTGGCCAGGGCCGGGGTCGCGGAGACCGAGCGTGAACTGTCCCTGGGGCTCCAGCGGTCGATGATGCCGGTACTGGGACCGGCCATCCCGGGCATGTCGGTGGCCGCGCGCTATGTGCCGACGGGTGGGGGCCTCCAGGTCGGCGGCGACTGGTACGACATGATCCCGCTGCCCTCCGGACGCATCGCCCTGGTCATCGGGGACGTACAGGGTCATGACGTACGGGCCGCGGGACTGATGGGCCAGTTGCGGATCGCCCTGCGCGCGTACGCGTCGGAGGGACACCGTCCGGACGCGGTGCTCTCCCGGGCATCGCGCTTCCTGCACGGCATCACCGACTCCTACGGGCAGGGCGACTACTCCGGTCCGCGGTTCGCCACCTGCCTCTATCTGGAGGTCGACCCGGCGAACGGGCGGATCGAGATGGCTCGTGCGGGTCATCCCGAGCCGGCGGTCCGAATGACTGACGGAACGGTTCTGCTCAGGCCCACCGAGGGCGGCCTGCCCCTGGGCATCGACCGGGACACGGACTATCCGACGACGCGGCTCACGCTGGAGCCCGGCGAAACGCTGATGATGTGCACCGACGGTCTGCTGGAGACCGGCGGCCATGACCTGGACACCGGCTGGGCCAGGCTGCGGACGGTGCTGGAGAACGACCCGGGCGAATCGCTGGAGGAGTTGGCGGACGCCCTGGTGCAGGCGGTCCACGGACCCGTCTCCCACTACACGACCGGCCCGCTCGCCGACCGGCGCGAGGACGATGTGGCACTGGTGCTGCTGTCCCGCGAGGGGCAGCCGGTGACGGAGGCCCCACGGCGGATGGTCATGACGGTGGCCCAGGCCCAGCCGGAACGCATCGCCGTCGCCCGCCACCAGGTCAAGGAACTGCTACACGACTGGTCCGACCCGGACCAGCTCGACTCCGCGGTCCTGATGGTCTCCGAGATGCTGACCAACGTCCTGGTGCACACCGACGGCAACGCCCTGCTCTCGGCGGAGGTCGCCCACGGCAACGGGGACGGCCGGCGGCTGCGCGTCGAGGTCACCGACGCCAGCGATGAACTGCCGCACAAGCGGCGCCCCGGCGAGATGGCGTCCTCCGGCCGCGGCCTGGTGCTGATGGAGATGCTGGCGGACGCCTGGGGAGTGGACCCGCGGGGCGAGGGCAAGTCGATCTGGTTCGAACTCCACGAGCCGAAGACGAAGGAGTAGGCGGCGGCGATCAGCCGGCCGATTCCGTCCCGGCCCCTTGTGCCCCCTCGGTCGTTCCGCTGCCGTAGACCTTCCGCAGTTCACCGATGATGCCGAAGGCCGCGGCGGTCACGGGTACGGCGAGCAGCATCCCCAGGATCCCCGCCACACCGGCGCCCGCGGTGATCGCCAGCATCACGACGGCCGGGTGCATCTGGACGGTACGGCTCTGGATCATCGGCTGGAGCACGTGCCCCTCCAGCACCTGGACGGCGAGGACGACACCCAACGCCCAGAGCGCGATGACCCATCCCCGGTCGGCGAGCGCCACCAGGACCGCGACCGCGCCGGAGAGGAACGCACCGAGATAGGGGATGTACGCCCCCACAAAGACGAGCGCCCCGAGCCCGAGGGCACCGGGAACCCGCAGGATCAACAGTCCGATGGTGATGCAGAAGGCGTCGATCAGGGCGATGAACGTGGTCCCCCGCATAAAACCCTCGACGGCCTCGAAGGCGCGTCGTCCCATCGCCTCGACGACTTCCCTGTTCGGCCCGGGTGCGATGACCCGCGCCAGTCCCGCCGCCTTGTCGGAGTCACGGAGGAAGAAGAAGATCAGCAGCAGGGCCAGCACGGCGATGGCGATCGATTCGCCCACCACGCTCAGCCCGCTGATCACACCGGAGGCAGCGGTCCCGCCGAACTTGGTGAGCAGGTCCTTCGCATTGGTCGCGAGGTCGTCGAGGGAAGTGCCCGCAGCCCCGAAGTGCTCAGCGAGGCCCTTCGCGGCCTCCCGCAGCGAGGAGACGATCTGGTCGCCGCTGTCGATGAGCGCGCTGACGACGATGTAGGTGGCCCCACCGACCACCGCGACGACGGCCGCACAGGTGAGCCCGGCTGCCAGTGAGCGGTGCATACCCATCCGTACGAGCCACCGGTACAGGGGCCCGAGCAGCGCGGTGCCCAGCAGCGCGAGCAGTACGGGGGTGACGGCGGTCCGCAGATACCCGATCAACCAAATCGCCACCGCCGCCACCCCGGCGACCAGCAACAACACGACACACCAGGCGGCAAGCCGGCGCACGGGCTCGGGCAGAAGTCTCGACCGCTCTGGGAACTGCACACGTCCAGCGGACCACGACCAGACGCGGCCGTCGCGCGCTCGGGGGCCGGGCGGGTGACACTCCATCAACGGTTCGCACCCTCGGGCAGGTGGCCCCTAACCCGTACAGATCATCTCGCCGGGAGTCGGTCCCGCATCGAACTCGGGGAAGCAGTCGGGGCACGCGTACAACGTCGTCCGTCCGGGCACACCGGCGCTCCCGACCGACCGAACAATGATCGGCGCCCAGGTGAGCCGGCCACAGTGACAACAGAAGGCGGACGGATCGGGGAAACCACCCTCAGGGCTCATGTGGTCACCCCCTGGATGGCCCGGGGGTCGACGTCGCTGGGCGAGTCCCACTGTTTCGTATAGCACTCGAAGAACAAGTAGCGACGGTGCCCGGTGCGTCTGAAGTGGACTTCCGTCCACGCTTCGGCATCGTCGACGCAGAAGTCCTCGGCACCTTCTGGGACCGCCCTGCACCCGGACTCGCCCGAGGCACACGCGACGTGCACGGAAGTCCCGTTGGCTTCATGGAGCTTGAGCGTCCAGATGACTTCCCTGAAGCGACGGGTCAGCTCCATGTCGACGCCTCCTGAACGCCGTTGTCGCTGACGATGACCTCCGCCACACCCGGACGATCACCACAACTCCAGACACTCAGGCTCTCGCCGCTCACACTCCACTCGCGCCCTCCCCCGAGAGGACGAAGGAAATAGCTCCTCAGGGAGAAGTCCATGACCACCCCCACCCTCTTCGCCTCGGCATCCCGAACCATGGCCCCGACCGCGAACTCCTGACTCATGCCGCCCTCACGATCCGGGCGGGTGGGTGAACACATGGACCACACCTCTCCGTAGTTGCTCAACTACCAAGTGAAGTCAGCGTGGTCTAGAGTCGAGAACCATTCAACTTGTCGGGAGAGAGGGAAAGGTTCGTGATCGACATTTGAACCGCAAGGAGTTGACCCCAGGGGCGTCGCCGCAAGCAGCATTCGGTGCAGAGATTCGCAGCTCGCGAGAGAGACATGGGTGGACACAGGAAGAGCTAGCCGATCGAATGGGATACTCCAGCACGCATATTTCATCGGTTGAAACTGGACGCAAATCCCCGACCTTGCGTCTTTCGCGAAGCGCTGACCTGGCCTTAAGCACGGGAGATCTGTTCGAGCGCAAGTGGCGCGAGATTCGCCATGGCGCGCTACTGGAGGGCTTCCCGGAGTACATCGGGTACGAGGCCCGGGCAGTAGAGATCAGACTGTTCGAGGTCGGGATCATTCCGGGGCTCCTTCAGACCCCCGACTACGCGAGAGTGCTGACAGACAGCGCTATACGACGGGGAGCCATCACACCCGAACAAGCAGGCGAGCGGATCGAGTTCTTGGCAGAACGGCAGGCTGGAGTACTAGAACGCCCGCGTCCGCCCATGCTGCTCGTGGTCATGGACGAGAGCTGCATCCGCCGCCCAATCGGAGGCGCCGAAATCATGGCCGCCCAACTCCAACACCTGGTGGATTTCGCGGCACTTCCCAACACCTGGCTGCACGTTGCGCCGTTCGACATAGGAGAACGCCGCACGTTCAATCGACCGGTCAACCTGCTAACGCTTGCCGACCGCTCCATGGTTGCCTACGTCGAGTCTCAGACTCAGGGGCACCTGGACCGCGAAACCACCTCTGTGGTGCCTCTACTGACGGCATACCATCAACTACAGGCCGAATCAGCTTCACAAACATCATCCGTGGACATGATCAATCAGGTACGAAAGGGCGCCCTGTGATGATCGAAACTCCTTCGCTCCGTTGGATCAAGTCCAGTTACAGCGACAACGGAGGCACCTGCGTCGAGTGGGCACCCTCCTACGCATCTGCCAACAGTGTCGTCCCCGTCCGTGACAGCAAGAACCCGACCGGCCCGACCCTCGTGGTCAGCACCTCCGCATGGTCAGGGCTCATCGCTCTCGCCCGCACCAGCGAGCTGTGAACGCATAGACACAAGTGACGCCTACGGGGCGGGTGCGGCCCCCCCGGCCGCACCCGCCCCGTTCGGGCACTTCCCGCTACCCGCGCCCCTCCGGCGCCGGGAACTGTTCGTCCAGTGTTGCGTTCAGCAGCGCCCGTACGTCCTCCCGTTCCATTCCCGTCGCGCGGGCGCTGTCCATCCAGGTGATCAGTTCGGCCGTCAGTCGCTCGCTGTCCTTGGAGGGCGGGCGGGCGAGGGACTGGCTGACGAAGGTGCCGACGCCCGGGCGGGGCTCCACCAGGCCCTCGCGCTCCAGTTCCCGGTACGCCTTGAGGGTGGTGTTGGGGTTGACCCGGGTGGTCGCGGCGACCTGGGCGGCGGTGGGGAGGCGGTCACCCTCCACCAGGACGCCCAGTCGCAGAGCCTGCTTGACCTGCTGCACGATCTGGAGGTACGTGGCCATCCCGCTGCGCCGGTCGATCCGGAACTCGACCACGGTCACTCCTTCGTTCTTCCTTCGGGCCGACTCACAGCGACTTGCGTCGCATCCACCACACCGTGGCGGCGAGCATGGCGACGGTCAGTGCCAGAAGTATCCCTGTCATGGACCACTGGATGGCCGGAAGCTGGTCGAGCTTCACGTACTCGACCACGTCGTTCACGATGCCGTGCTTCTTGACACAGGCCGTGCTCTCCGCCTCGGTCATACGGACGCAGGTGCCCCAGCCGTAAAGCTTTCCGTCCGCGGTGCCGACCCAGTTGTCGACCTGGACTTCACCGGGCTTCAGACCGGCGCCACTCTCGCCGCCCATCGGGTACGAGATCCGGTGGGGGGTGACGAAGAAGGATGCCATGCGGTCCTTCACCATCATCGCCCCAACGGTGAGGGTGATGAAGGTGACTCCCATGGCGGCCACGGAGCGCTTGAGGACCGCTCCGGCGAGGATGCCGAACGAGGTGGTGAAGAGGGAGAGCGCCACCAGCACCGGGCCGGTGGTGTAGATGACACTGTTGTTCCACCAGTCCCCTCCCGAGAAGTAGGTATCCACCGGTCGCCAGGTCCAGGTGAAGACCACCGTGATCAGGGTGGTGAGGGCCGCGATGACCAGCAGCGGCACGGCCAGTGTCGTCCCGATAACGCGCAGCCGGGCAAGGGACTGGGTGGTGGTGAGCCGCAGCGTGCTGTTCTCTTGCTCGGCCCCGAGCAGTGGGGCGCCGAGGAACACACCGAGGATGAGCGGCAGCGAGGAGAGTACGAAGAAGGCGTTCGCCAACTTGTCCTCGTCCTGGGGCAGGAGCTGGCTGAGTTCGGCGGCCTTCGGTGTGTCCAGGAAGTCGATGAGCAGACTGCGCTGGTAGACGCAGTACGCGATGAACAGTGTGGTGCCGCCGATCAGCAGCAGCAGGCTAGTGCGGTTGCGGCGCCAGGCCACCCAGCTCATCCCGCGCAGGAAGGTGCGACCGGGGGTGGCGGTCGAATCGCTCGGCGCCTCGGTCTTCGTCAAAACGTTCATGCGGCCATTCCCTCCTTCTGCGAGGCCGGCGCGGTGGCGGTGATGTCGGCTCCGGGAGTGATCAGGGCGGGTACATCGGCGGAGCGCAGATAGGCGAGCAGCACCTCTTCGAGGTTCGGCTCCACGCTCTCGTACGAGTCGCCCAGCTCCGCGCCGGGGCGGATCAGTGCGGTGAACTGCCGTCCGGTGACACGGGATTCGACGACGGCGTGGCGCTCGGTGAAGACGGCGGGAAGGACTCCGTTGTCGTTGGCGCCGGTGCCGGGGCCCGGGTCGGCGAGTCCGGTGACAAGTCGGTGGGCGGGGACCAGTTCGTCCACGTATCCGGCCATGCGGAGTCGGCCGCCGGAGAGGACGACCAGGTGGTCGCACATCTCTTCCAGTTCAGACAGGAGGTGGGACGACATCAGTACGGTCAGGCCGTGTTCGGCTGCCTCCGAGAGGAGCAGCGCGGAGAGTTCGTGCCGGGCCAGCGGGTCGAGGTCGGCCATCGGCTCGTCGAGGAGGAGGAGTTCGGCGCGCTTACCGAAGGCCAGGGACAGTGCCACGCGGGTGCGCTGGCCGGAGGAAAGGGTGCCGATCCGGGCGCCGAACGGCACCTTTCCCGCTTCCACGATCCGTTCGGCGGCGGCCTGGTCCCAGTGCGGGTTGAGTTCGCGGCCCAGTCGCAGGGTTTCGGCGACCGTGAACCCCTTGTAGAGCGGGCGTTCCTGGTCCACGAACGCCGCGCGCTGGAGTGCGGCCGGGTCGCTGACCTCCATGCCGAAGAGGCGGAGGCTGCCGGTGGTGGGGCGGAGCAGACGGGCGGCGATGCCGAGGAAGGTGGACTTTCCGGCGCCGTTCGGCCCGACGAGTGCGCTGACGCAGCCTGCGGGCAGTCGGAAGGAACATTCGCGCAGGGCCCAGCCCCGCCGGTACTTCTTGCCCAGATCCAGAGCCTCGACGGCGTACGGATGGGAATCGCCGCTCATCCAGATCCCCCCTTTCACTAGTTAGTTAGTGGAATGATGGTGAGTATGGGGGTGCGTCGGCCCGGGAGTCAAAGGCACTGTGCGGCGATTCGGAGCGGGGCGGCCCACAGACGGAGGCAAAGATGCAGGTCAAGTTGCCTGTACTGGGGCCTCGGACGCGTTTTCGCCAGCCGCAGGAAGCAGGGCAGCGGGAACCCCCGTACGGCTAGTGGAAGTCCCCTACAGGTAGGGAAAGGGCCCGTACAGGCAGGAGAAGTCCGGTCGGAGCGTGGAGAGATGGCCGCTGTGGAGTGCCGGGGGGAGCCGCTTGTTACGTCCCCACCATGTGCTCATTCAGCCGCCGTCACACAAGATCGCAACAGTGGCGCGCATGAACACGAGCACCCGTGTGAACAAGCCCCCGGACCGGGGTCGGCGAGCTCTGGCCGTACTCCTCGCCCTCTCCGCGTCCACCGTCGCCCTGGCCGTCCCCGGTCCGGCAGCCGCCCAGCAGCCTGCCGGTGTTGCCGCCGCCCCTCCCCCGTCGATCCGTTGGGGTGCCTGCCCCAAGGGCGATCCGCCCTATCCCGACCCCAGCCCGAAGGCGCAGTGCGCAACGATCAAGGTGCCGCTGGACTGGTCGAAGCCCAAGGGCGCGAAGATCGGTATCTTCGTGGCCCGCCACCGGGCCACCGATCCGGCGCGGCGCATCGGCGTGCTGATGTCGAACCCGGGCGGCCCCGGAGCGCCCGGAGCCGACGACGCCCTGTACGCGGACGACCCCCTCTCGGGCTACACCCCGGCGATGCTCCAACGCTTCGACATGATCGGCTTCGACCCGCGCGGCATCGGCCGCAGCCAGGGCGCCCGCTGCGATGAAGCGATCCTCGACAAGATCCCCAACCGCCCCCGCAACGCGGCCGAGTTCGAGCGGCTGCGCACCCTCAACGGTCGGCTCGCGGACAGTTGTCTGAAGCTGACGGGGCAGCTCGCCGCGCACATGGACGGGGAGAGCGTGGCCCGTGACATGGACGCGATCCGGGCCGCCCTCGGCGAACGCAAGATCAGCTTCATCGGCCACTCCTACGGCACCTTCCTCGGCGAACGCTATGCGCGCCTGTTCCCGAACAGGCTGCGCGCGCTGGCCCTCGACAGTGCGATGGACCCCGACCGCCCGAACGCGGAACGCTTTCTCACCGACGGCAGCACCACCATCAACAGTGCGCTGAAACGGCTCGCGACCTGGTGCGAGAAGGACCCGACCTGTGCGCTGAAGGGCAAGGACCTGACCGCCGTCACCAAGACCCTGTTCGCCCGCGCCGACGCGGGAACGCTCCGTGACCCGGGCCCGAACGGACCGACCCGGACCAAGGTCAGCGCCGACAGGCTGTCCGACTTCCTGACCTTCGCCCTCGGCAAGTCGGCCCCCGACATGGCAGCGGAACAGCTGGCCGCCCTCCACACCGGAAAGGGCGAGGTCCGCTGGATCCCCGTCGGCTCCAGCTTGGAGTCCCGGCTCGTGCTCTGCCGGGACTACGACTTTCGCATCCGCGACTACGCCCAGTACCGCGCCATCCGGGAGCGGGTCGCGAAGGCCGCCCCGCACGTCCGCTACAACTCCCAGGCACTGGACACCATCCTCGGCTGCCAGGGCTGGAGCATGCCGCCCAAGCCCCGACCCGCTCGGGCGAAAGGCGACCTCCCGCCCGTCCTCGTCGCCAATGCCACCCATGACCTCGCGACGCCCTTGCCAGGTGCACGGCGCATGGCACGCGCCTTCCCGGAAGCGACCCTGTTCACCATGGACGTCGTAGGCCACTGGCTCTACCGCAGGGGTGGGACGGAAGAGGCGATGCGTGTGATCGACGCCTACCTCACCCGCCCCCGAGGCAAGTAGCGACGCCTATCCCACCCGTCCCTGGGGAAAGCAGCGCAGGACACGACAGAGCCCCGCACTCACCGAGCTGAGTGCGGGGCTCTGTCGTGGGGTACTGCCAGCCCGTACGCCGAGGTCACATACCGTGCACGGCCGGAATCGTGCCCAGCCGGCCGGCCTGGAAGTCCTCGAACGCCTGGCGCAGCTCGTCCTGGGTGTTCATCACGAACGGCCCGTAGTGCGCCATCGGCTCACGGATCGGCTTGCCGCCGAGGAGCACGACCTCCAGATCGGGGGTGTTGGAGTCCTGGGACTCGTCCGCCCGAACCGTCAGTGCGCCGCCGTCGCCGAAGACGGCCGTCTGCCCCTTCTGGACGGGGCGGCGGTCCTCACCGACCGTGCCACGACCTGCGAGGACATAGGCGAGACCGTTGAAGTCACTGCGCCAGGGCAGTCTGATCTGTGCACCCGGCCGCAGCGTCGCATGGATCATCGTGATCGGGGTGTGCGTGATGCCCGGCCCCTCGTGCCCGTCGAGCTCTCCCGCGATGACACGCATCAGTGCGCCGCCGTCGGGCGAGGTCAGCAGCTGGACCTGGCCGCCACGGATGTCCTGGTAGCGCGGTGCCATCATCTTGTCCGCCGCCGGAAGGTTCACCCACAGCTGGAGTCCATGGAAGAGTCCGCCCGACATCACCAGCTGCTCCGGGGGAGCCTCGATGTGGAGCAGACCGGAGCCGGCCGTCATCCACTGGGTGTCACCGTTTTGAATGGTTCCACCGCCACCGTTGCTGTCCTGGTGGATGAAGGTTCCGTCAATGAGGTACGTGACGGTCTCGAAGCCGCGGTGCGGGTGCCACGGGGTGCCCTTCGGCTCTCCCGGCGCATACTCGATCTCGCCCATCTGATCCATCATGATGAACGGGTCGAGGTACTTGTAGTTGATCCCGGCGAACGCTCGGCGAACCGGGAATCCTTCCCCCTCGAATCCGGTGGGGGCGGTCGTCACGGCGAGCACCGGGCGGTTCGCGGCCTCAGCGGGCGCGGCGACGCGCGGCAGAGTGAGCGGGTTCTCGACAGTCACTGCGGGCATGGCAGTACCTCCTTGTGCGACCAGTTTAGTTGAATCCTGAACTTCCTGCTACTCGGGAAACGAGAAAGGCCCGGGAGGAATTCCTCCCGGGCACTCGCAGGAGCCGATTTCGGCAGCCGCACCTGACCTACATGCCTTGTGTGACGCACGATGCACGGCGCCGCACGCGCCACGCATCACGCATGACCCGCTACCCGTACATACGGCGCATGGCGAAGTCGACCATCTGCTCGACGGCCTTGGCGTCGAAGACCATGCGGTGCTCCCCCTCCATGTCGAGGACGAAGCCGTAACCCGTGGGAAGGAGGTCGATCATCTCGGCGCCGGTGATCACGAAGTACTTGGACTCCTTGCCCGCGTACCGCCGCAACTCCTTGAGCGAGGTGAACATGGGGATGACCGGCTGCTGGGTGTTGTGGAGCGCCAGGAAGCCGGGATTGTCGCCGCGCGGGCAGTAGACCTTCGAGGTCGCGAAGATCTGCTGGAAGTCCTCGGCGGACAGGGAACCGGTGGTGAAGGCCCGTACGGCATCGGCGAGCGACGGCGGCGACGGCTCCGGGTACAGCGGCTGCCCCTGCGTCTGGCCCCCGTATGGCTGCTGGGGTGCGTACTGCTGGTGAGCGCCCTGACTCTGGTCATAGCCGTACATGCCCGCAAGAGTAACCAGTCACAGTTAGCCCAAGAGGGGTTGCATCTTATTACCGACGGGTAGCATCATCGTAGCTACTTGCTGGTAGGTAAGAGCAAACTGACTCCCGATCCTTACGGAGCCGTCGCCATGGGGCACTACAAGTCGAATCTCCGCGACATCGAGTTCAACCTCTTCGAGGTCCTCGGTCGCGACCAGCTGTACGGCACCGGCCCGTTTGCGGAGATGGACGTCGAAACCGCCAAGAGCATCCTCGCCGAGATCACCCGCCTCGCGGAGAACGAGCTGGCGGAGTCCTTCGCCGACTCCGACCGCAACCCCCCGGTCTTCGATCCCACGACCGGCACCGCCCCGGTACCCGCGTCCTTCAAGAAGAGCTACCAGACCTTCATGGACTCCGAGTACTGGCGGCTCGGCCTGCCCGAGGAGATCGGCGGCACCACCGCGCCCCGCTCCCTGATCTGGGCCTACGCCGAAATGCTGCTGGGGTCCAACCCCGCGATCTGGATGTACTCGTCGGGCCCGTCCTTCGCCGGACTCCTCTACGAAGAGGGCACCGAGGAGCAGAAGAAGGTCGCCGAGATCGCCGTCGAGAAGCAGTGGGGCTCGACGATGGTCCTCACCGAGCCCGACGCGGGCTCCGACGTGGGCGCCGGTCGTTCCAAGGCGGTCCAGCAGGAGGACGGCTCCTGGCACATCGAGGGCGTGAAGCGGTTCATCACCTCGGGCGAGCACGACATGTCGGAGAACATCCTCCACTACGTCCTCGCCCGCCCCGAGGGCGCCGGCCCCGGCACCAAGGGCCTCTCCCTCTTCCTCGTACCGAAGTTCCACTTCGACTGGGAGACGGGCGAGCTCGGTGAGCGCAACGGCGTCTACGCCACGAACGTCGAGCACAAGATGGGTCTCAAGGCGTCCAACACCTGCGAGATCACCTTCGGCGACCGCCACCCGGCCAAGGGCTGGCTGATCGGCGACAAGCACGACGGCATCCGCCAGATGTTCATGATCATCGAGTTCGCCCGGATGATGGTCGGCACCAAGGCCATCGCCACCCTCTCCACCGGCTACCTCAATGCGCTGGAGTACGCCAAGGAGCGCGTCCAGGGCCAGGACCTGGTGAACTTCATGGACAAGACCGCTCCCAAGGTCACCATCACCCACCACCCCGACGTACGCCGCTCGCTGATGACACAGAAGGCGTACGCGGAGGGAATGCGCGCCCTCGTCCTCTACACCGCGTCCATCCAGGACGAGATCGCCGCCAAGCAAGCTACCGACAAGGCCGCTCAAGACGGCCAGGACACCGAGCACGCAGAGAGCACAGAGGACGCCAAGGCCCTCGTCGCCCTGAACGACCTGCTGCTGCCGATCGTCAAGGGCTACGGCTCGGAGAAGTCCTACGAGCAGCTCGCCCAGTCGCTCCAGATCTTCGGCGGCTCCGGGTACCTCCAGGAGTACCCCGTCGAGCAGTACATCCGGGACGCCAAGATCGACACCCTCTACGAGGGCACCACCGCCATCCAGGGCCAGGACTACTTCTTCCGGAAGATCGTCCGTGACCAGGGCCAGGCGCTGAACGCCCTCTCCGAGGAGATCAAGAAGTTCCTCGCCATCGGCACCGGCGGCGAGGACCTGGCACCCGCCCGGGACTCGCTCGCGCAGGCGACGGTGGACCTGGAAGCGATGGTCGGCGTCATGACGAACGACCTGATCGCCACCGGCGATGACGTCAAGAACATCTACAAGGTCGGGCTCAACACCACCCGGCTGCTGCTCGCCTCCGGCGATGTGGTCGTGGGCTATCTGCTGCTGCGCGGCGCCGCCGTCGCCGCCGAGAAGCTCCCCACCGCGACCCCGAAGGACGTGCCCTTCTACAACGGCAAGATCGCGGCGGCCAAGTTCTTCGCCGCCAACGTCCTGCCCGGCGTCTCCGCCGAGCGGCGGCTCGCCGAATCGGTGGACCTCGCCCTGATGGACCTCGACGAGGCCGCCTTCTAGACCATCCCCGTCCCCCATGGCCTGCTGCCCCCGGTGAGACCGCCGGGGGCAGCAGGTCGTCCAGGTGTCCGAGCCGAGCGTCGAGGGGTCAGTCGAGGGACGGGCAGGGGCATCAGACCCGCCCCTGCCCGCTGGAACCCCCGACGAACCGGCCCACGGCACCCCCGCCCCAGTGCCGCCGCAAGCACCTTCGTCCGAGCTTCCGACCACGGCCCACGAGCCCGTACGAGAACGGCGGTACTCAGCCACGAACGCCCCGCCCCGCCTCGTTACAGTGGCTCCATGAGCACCAACGCATCCCTCCGGTTCGATCGTGGGCACACCGACGACCTGATGACCTTCCTGGCTGCCGCGACCTCCCCGTACCACGTGGTGGCCGTAGCGGCGGAGCGCCTGGAGAAGGCCGGCTTCCGCCAGGTCAAGGAGACCGAGGCATGGGATGCGTCGACCGGTGGCCGATATGTCATCCGCGGGGGCGCGCTCATCGCCTGGTACGTGCCGGAGGAGGCCCCCACACACACTCCGTTCCGCATCGTGGGCGCCCACACCGACTCGCCCAACCTGCGGGTCAAGCCACTGCCCGACGCCGGCTCGCACGGCTGGCGACAGATCGCCGTCGAGGTCTACGGAGGCCCGCTGCTCAACAGCTGGCTCGACCGCGACCTCGGCATCTCCGGACGGCTCAGCCTGCGTGACGGAACGCATCGACTGGTCAAGATCGACCGTCCGCTGCTGCGGGTGCCGCAACTCGCGATCCACCTCGACCGCTCCGTACACGCCGACGGCCTCAAGCTCGACAAGCAGCGCCATATGCAGCCCATCTGGGGTCTGGGCGAGGTCCACGAGGGCGATCTGATCCGCTTCCTCGAACAGGAGAGCGGACTTCCGGAGGGCGAGGTCACCGGCTGGGACCTGATGACCCACTCCGTCGAGGCCCCCGCCTACCTCGGACGGGACGAAGAACTCCTCGCCGGGCCCCGCATGGACAACCTGCTCTCCGTCCACGCCGGCCTTGCCGCGCTCATCGCCGCTGCTGCCACCCCCGCACTGCCCTACATCCCGGTGCTGGCCGCCTTCGACCACGAGGAGAACGGCTCCCAGGCGGACACCGGTGCCGATGGACCGCTGCTCGGATCGGTGCTGGAACGCTCGCTGTTCGCCCGCGGCGGCGGGTACGAGGACAAGGCCCGGGCGTTCGCCGCGACCGTGTGCCTGTCGTCGGATGTCGGTCACGCCGTCCACCCCAACTACTCGGAGCGCCACGACCCCACGCACCACCCGCTCCCCAACCGCGGCCCGATCCTCAAGGTCAATGTGAACCAGCGGTACGCCACCGACGGCAGCGGCCGTGCGGTGTTCGCCGCGGCCTGTGAGAAGGCGGGGGTGCCGTGGCAGACGTTCGTCTCGAACAACTCCATGCCGTGCGGCACGACGATCGGACCGATCACGGCAGCCCGGCACGGCATCCAGACGGTGGACATCGGCGTCGCGTGCCTGTCGATGCACAGCGCCCGAGAGCTGTGCGGCGCCCAGGACCCCTATCTGCTGGCGAGCGCGTTGACCGCGTTCCTGGAAGGCGCCTGATCCGCGTGGCCGTGGGCGGCACCCGCCCACGGCCAGGGCCCCGCTCTCGCTGACCGCCCTTCGGCGATCTGACCGGAAACAGGCGGGAAACGGACGGTCCGTGAAGGTGGGGCCATGAAACGGAACAACGCCACCACTGCCGGTTCAGGATCCTTCCCCCGCGTGCCCGCCACCGTGTACGGAGCAGCCGTACGCGATCCGGAGTGGGACCCGGGGTGACCGAACACCGATCCCGGGGCCCGGCCGCAATGACGGCCGGGCCCCGGGATCGCTGCCAAACCAGTCAGTCCATACCCGCGAGGACGAGCGGCAGCCGGGAGACACCGTCCGCGCTCACCCGCACCGGCACCCCCCAGTCCTGCTGGTGCACATGGCAGGCCGGGTACTCCTGCGCCGGATCGTCGTCGCAGGACGCGGCCATCGCCGACACGTGCAGCACCCCTTCGCCCACCGCGGCATCGATCTCCACCTCACGGAACAGGTCCGTGCCCGCGCCGGCGCCGGACAGCAGCAACTCGGGCGGCGTGGAGGAGACCAACAGCCGGGTCGAGGGCCCGTAACGGGTGTCCAGCTTCTGACCGGCCGGCGCCTGGAAGACCACATCGATGCGCAGCGCGCCCGCCGCCACTTCGGTCGCGGCGCGCTGGGTGCGGTGGGCCACGGCCTCCACCCGCACCGCCTCATCGGGCAGCCGCAGCCGGGTCAACCGGTGTCGGGCGGACTCGACGACCACGATGTCCTCGCCGACGAGCACGGCGTCCGACGGTTCCCGCAGATCCGTGGCCAAGGTGGTGACCTGGCCGGTGGCGGGGTCGTAGCGGCGCAGCGCATGGTTGTAGGTGTCGCTCACGGCGACCGAACCGTCGGGCAGCGCGGTCACCCCCAGGGGATGCTGGAACAGGGCCTGCTCGGCGTCCCCGTCGCGGTGCCCGAAGTCGAAGAGGCCCGTACCGACGGCCGTGCGCACGGTGTGGGCGGGGTCGTCGGCTTCGATGTAGCGCAGGGACGACGACTCGGAGTCGGCGATCCACAGCCGCTCGTCGGTCGCGGCCAGACCGGAGGGCTGTGCGAACCACGCCTCGGTGGCCGGCCCGTCGACCAGGCCCTCATTGGTGGTGCCGGCCGCGAGCCGCACGGTCTGTGAGGCCGGGTCATAGGTCCACAGCTGGTGCACTCCGGCCATCGCGATCCACAGCCGCCCCTGCCACCAGGCCACGTCCCACGGCGACGAGAGGTCGACCTCGCGTGCGGGGCCCTCGCTGGGCGCCCCCTGCCACCACTGCTTCCCGGTCCCGGCGAGCGTCTCGATCACACCGGTCTCGGGGTCGTACGCCCGGATGGAGTGGTTGACGGTGTCGGCGACCGCGATCCGGCCGTCGGGCAGCGGCGCCAGGCCCTGCGGCTCCTTGAACGCACCATCCGCACCGCCGTCGATCCGCCGTACGACGGACTCGCCGTCGGGTGACAGCTCGACGAGTTGGTGCCGGGTGGTGTCGGAGACCAGGAAGTTCCCGGACGGCAGGACGACGGCCTTGCCGGGGAAGCGCAGATCGGTGGCGACGGGCTCGGGCGGCACATAGGGCCCGTCACCGCGACGCAGGGTGCCCTTGGCCGCGTGCTCGGTCTCCAACTCCGCGACGAGCCGCTCGATGGCGTGGGCGTGTCCCTCACCGGCGTGCTGGGCGACGACGTACCCCTCCGGGTCGATGACGACGAGGGTGGGCCAGGCCCGTACGGCGTACTGCTTCCAGGTCGCCAACTCGGGGTCGTCGAGGACGGGGTGGTGCACCTGGTAGCGCTCGACGGCATCGACCACGGCCCGGTGGTCGGCCTCGTGCACGAACTTCGGCGAGTGGACGCCGACGATCACTACGGTGTCGCGGTGCTTCTCCTCCAGCTCCCGCAGCTCGTCCAGGACGTGGAGGCAGTTGATGCAGCAGAAGGTCCAGAAGTCGAGGATCAGAATGCGGCCCCGAAAGTCCGCAAGCTTCAGATCCTTGCCACCGGTGTTCAGCCAGCCGCCCTTGCCGATCAGCTCGGGGGCACGGACACGGGCACGTCGGCGGGGCGCGGGCGCGGGGGTGGGCGCCGGGGCGGCATCGTTCATGGTTCAAGGGTGCCATCCCGGAGGAATCGGACGCTGCCCGTCGGGTGTGTGGACCCGGCCACTTCCACACCGTCGAAGCAGCGGTATCAGCCGGGCCGAAAGAGGTGTGAACCCGCCCCGTACGCCCTCACGACGGGCCGTCAGTCATTTCGTACGGATATGAGGTGACCTGGTGGGACAGCCTGCCCCCACCTGCGATGCCATGGTTTTCGGCCTTCGGACACGGGCCTACGATCGTCATAGGAAAGCACTGCCGACGCGCCGCGCGGCAGCGTAACTTAATCGCCGAACCTCCCACGCAGCCAAGCCGTCCGCCGCCAGCAGTAAGCAGCCAAGCCCGCGTCCACGCAGAACCGCCGAGGGGTCCCGTGACCGTCCATCCCAGCCTCCAGACCTACGCCGATGCCTGGACCCACGCCGTCGAGTCGATAGCCGAGCTGGTGCAGCCGCTCGTCGAGGGGGAGTGGAACCGCGCCACCCCGTGCCCTGCCTGGTCGATCCGCGACGTCGTCTCCCATGTCATCGGCATGGAGACCGAGATGCTCGGCGATCCACGGCCCATCCACACCCTCCCCCGTGATCTTTACCATGTGCAGAGCGACTTCGCCCGGTACATGGAGATGCAGGTCGATGTCCGTCGGCACCACACCGCTCCGGAGATGACATCGGAGCTGGAGTACACGATGATCCGGCGGGCGCGCCAGCTGCGCAACGAGAACCGTGCGCCCAACACCATGGTCCGCGCGCCCCTCGGCACCGAGCAGACCCTCGAAGTGGCCATGCGGATGCGGGCCTTCGACACCTGGGTGCACGAGCAGGACCTGCGGGTCGCCCTGAACCAGCCCGGCAACCTCGACTCCCCCGGCGCCCACATCACCCGTGACTACCTGTTGGAAGCCCTGGCGAAGGTCGTCGCCAAGGACGCGGGCGCACCGCCGAATTCGGCCATGGTGCTCGATGTGCACGGGCCGCTGGAGTTCCTGCGGACGGTCCGGGTGAACGCGGACGGCCGCGGTTCCGTCGACGGCTCGCCGTCGCTCGGGCCCTTGGTGAGCCTGGCGATGGACTGGGAGACGTACTACCGACTGGCCTGCGGCAGGGTCCGGGCAGCGGCCGTCGCCGACCGGATCAAGGTGGACGGCGACCAGGAGTTGGGGGCCTCGATCCTGCGGCACTTCGCCGTCACCCCCTGAGGCTTCGTACCGCCCGCCGTGTGACGTAGGGCCGGTGTCCGTGGGGCTCGTAGGTGGCCGCCGGTGCACCGGAGCTCGGTCCGCTCACGCCGGTACGTGTACCGCCTCCACCCGGCTCGCCACCAACCTCTCGCGCTCCAGTTGCGCCGTACGTCTGCGCAACCGCAGGATCTGGGCGATGCCCAGCGCCTCCAGTACGAACACGCAGGAGAAGGCGATCCGGTAGTTGCCGCCGGTGGCGTCGAGCAGGAGACCGATCGCCAGCAGGGTCGTCATCGAGGCGGTGAAGCCGCCCATGTTGACGATTCCCGATGCGGTGCCCTGCCGCTGGGGCGGGTTCGCCGGACGGGCGAAGTCGAAGCCGATCATCGAGGCCGGACCACCGGCGCCCAACACCACGCACAGGGTGACCAGGAGCCACATCGGGGCCTGTTCGCCGGGGTAGGCGAGGGTGATGGCCCAGATCAGCGCGGTCGCGGCGATCGAGCCCAGGGTGAGTGGCAGCCGGGCCGCGTGATGGCGTGCGATGACCTGCCCGTACACCAGTCCTATCACCATGCTGACCAGGACGTTCAGGGTGAGCAGGGCGCCTGCCGTCGCGCGGGTGAGGCCCTGTGCCTCGATCAGGAAGGGCATCCCCCACAGCAGCATGAAGACCATGCTGGGGAACTGCGTGGTGAAGTGCACCCACATGCCCAGCCGAGTGCCGGGTTCCCGCCAGGACAGGGTGATCTGCTTCCGTACGAAGGCGCCGCCGCGGTGGTGGGACGGCGGGGGTTCATGGCCCGGGGGGTGGTCCTTGAGGAACAGCAGCACCAGGGCGATCGCGACCACTCCGGCCACCGCACTGCCCGCGAAGGTGGTGGTCCAGCCCACACCGTGCAGCAGTCGTGCGATGACCAAGGTGGAGATCAGATTGCCGGCCATCCCGAACAGCGCGGCGACCTGCGCTATGAGCGGCCCGCGGCGGGCCGGGAACCAGCGGCTGCCGAGCCGCAGCACGCTGATGAAGGTCATCGCGTCCCCACAGCCGAGCAGGGCGCGGGCGGCGAGTGCGGTCTCGTACGAGGGGGAGAGCGCGAAGCCCAGCTGTCCCAGGGTGAAGAGGACGGCCCCGAGGGTCAGGACCTTCTTGGTGCCCAGTCGGTCGACCATCAGTCCGACGGGTATCTGCATGCCGGCATAGACGAGGAGTTGGACGATCGAGAAGGTCGAGAGCGCGGAGGCATTGATGTCGAAGCGGTCGGCGGCGTCGAGCCCGGCGACCCCGAGTGAGGTACGGAAGATGACGGCGACGAAGTAGACGGCGACGCCTATGGACCAGATCGCCGCGGCACGACGTCCGCCCGGCGGGTCTCCCGGTAGGGCGGCCGGTCGGTTCACCTGGCCTCACCCCGAGCCAGTGCCCTGACCCAGCTCACATGGCGGTGCACCAGTTCGGCGGCGAGGTCCGCGTCACCGGCGCGCAGGGCGTCGAGGATCTCGCCGTGCTCGGTGACGTTCTTCGCGATCCGGTCGGGGTGGGCGTGCATCACGGCGACTCCCATTCGCAACTGGCGGTCTCGTAGCTGGTCGTAGAGCCGGGAGAGGATCTCGTTGCCGCCGTTGCGGACGATCTCCGCGTGGAAGGCCCGGTCGGTGGCGGCGACGGCGGCCAGGTCTCCGTCCTTGCCCTGGCGCTTCTGCTGTTCCAGCAGCTCGGCAAGGCGGTCCAGCAGTCGCGGGGACGCGGGCACCGCCTTGCGGGCCGCGTGTTCCTCCACCAGGAGCCGGGTCTCCACCACATCGGCGATCTCCTGTGCCGACACCGCGAGCACCAGCGCGCCCTTCTTCGGGTAGAGCTTGATCAGCCCTTCGACCTCCAGCTTGAGCAGCGCCTCGCGCACGGGGGTGCGTGACACCCCCACGGCGTCGGCGAGTTCGCCCTCGGTGAGGAGGGTTCCGCCCTCGTAGCGGCGGTCGAGGACGGCTTGCTTGACATGGGTGTAGACGCGTTCGGCTGCGGGCGCGGTGACGGGAGCTGCGGCGGGCATGCACACAGCTTAGATACAACAGAGGTACATCAGAAGCGGGCGTCCACCATGCAGGACCGGACCGCCCGGGCGACCTCGATCCGGGGCCACCGCCACCCGGGCCAACCGCTATCACGGGGCGATGAGGGCACCGACTCCAGTTCGATGCGGTGCAGGGGAACCAACCACCGGGCCGCTGGAGTGTGAGTGGTCAGTGGGGCACCCGGATGCAGATGGGGCGGTCCGCCGAGTCAGGGCCGGCCCTGATGCCAAGACTGACCCCTTGGCACGGATGTGGGCCGGGAGACGCAAAAATCTCCCGAGATACTCCTGATTCGCGTACATCCTTTCCTGACTCTCGCGTGTCTCACTCCGGGGCCCTCGATCCTTCCTGGCGCCCCGTCCTGACTTCTCGATGGATGTGCGAACTCGGAGCGTTCCTTTGATACTCAACAACACGAGCGTGCGCAGAGCCGCCACGGTTGTCATCTCCGGTGGTCTCCTGCTCACCGTCTCCCCACTCGCCGCACCGGCGCAGGCCGCGGCCCGCCCGGTCCCGACGGTCAGCGCCAAGGGCGCCTTTCTGATGGACCAGGCGTCGGGCAAGGCGCTGTACGGCAAGGGCAACGACACCCGCCGTCAGATGGCGAGCACGACCAAGGTGGCGACCGCCATAACGGTCCTCACCATCCCGGGCGTCAGCCTCAGCAAGAAGGTGACGGTCAAGCAGACCTACCGCGACTACGTGACGCGGGAGAAGGGCAGCACCGCCGACCTCAAGACCGGCGACAAGGTGACGGTCCGCCAGCTCCTGTCGGGGCTGATGCTGCCGTCCGGGTGTGACGCCGCGTACGCGCTGGCCGACACCTTCGGCACCGGGACCACCACCGCCGCGCGGACCAAGTCGTTCATCGGCAAGATGAACGCGAAGGCCAAGTCCCTGGGTCTGAAGAACACCAACTTCGACTCGTTCGACGGCATCTCGCAGGGCGGGCGGAACTACACCACCCCGTCCGACCTGACCAAGATCGCCCGGCATGCGTTCTCCAGCGCGACCTTCCGCGAGGTCGTGAAGGCGCAGAAGTACGTCACCAAGGCGACCACCAGCACGGGTGGCACCCGCACCTACACCTGGTACAACACCAACAAGCTGCTGGGCACCTACAGCGGCGCCGTCGGCATGAAGACCGGTACCGGCAGCGTCGCAGGACCCTGCCTGATCTTCGCGGCCACCCGCGGTTCCAAGACGTACGTCGGGGTCATCCTGGGCGCATCCAGCGTGGACGCCCGCTTCAAGGACGCCGGCAAGCTGCTGGACTACGGCTTCGGCTCGTCGACCGCCAAGAGCATGAAGCTCCGGTCGCTGCCGGTCGGCGCCCAGCGGGACTGAGCACGTCAACCGCAGTACGCAGCAACTGAAGCGGGGGTCCGTGGCACTGTGCCGTGCCACGGACCCCCGCTTCATATTCGTCGCCCCGAAGGCCCTGCTTCACAGGCCCCGGTGATCAGCGCCAGGACATGTCCGACGATCTCCGGAGGCCCTCAGGCCCAGGTGATCAGTCGACGGGGGTTCTCCAGGACCGCCGCCACGTCCGCCAGCACCTTCGAGCCGAGTTCCCCGTCGACGAGGCGGTGGTCGAAGGACAGGGCCAAGGTGGTGACCTGGCGGGGCTTCACCTTGCCCTTGTGGACCCACGGTTGGAGCTTGATGGCCCCGACCGCGAGGATCGCCGATTCGCCCGGGTTGAGGATCGGCGTACCGGTGTCCACTCCGAAGACACCCACGTTGGTGATGGTCACCGTGCCGCCCTGCATGGCCGCGGGGGAGGTCTTGCCTTCCCTGGCGGTGGTCACCAACTCGCCCAGACTGCGGGCGAGCTGGGGCAGGGTCAGTTCGTGCGCGTCCTTGATGTTGGGCACGAGCAGACCGCGCGGGGTGGCCGCTGCGATGCCCAGATTGACGTAGTGCTTCTGGACGATCTCCTGGTTCACCTCGTCCCAGGCGGCATTGACCTCGGGGTTCCGCTTGATCGCGACCAGGAGTGCCTTGGCGATCAGCAACAGGGGGTTGACCCTGAGCCCGGCCAGGTCCGGATCGGCCTTCAATTCGCCGACGAGCTTCATCGTGCGCGTCACGTCGAGCGTGATGAACTCGGTGACGTGCGGTGCGGTGAACGCGCTGCCCACCATCGCCGCCGCCGTGGCCTTGCGGACGCCCTTGACCGGGACGCGGGTCTCCCGCGCACCCATCTGCACGGGTGCGGGAGCCTGCGGCTCGGTCTTCTTGCCCTCTTCCGAGTTGCTGCTGACCGATTCGGGCACGGTCACCGCGGCGTGGACGTCATCGCGGGTGATGACCCCGTCGGGGCCGGTGGCGACGACGGCCGCCAGATCGACGCCGAGGTCCTTGGCGAGCTTGCGCACGGGGGGCTTGGCGAGCGGGCGGGCCGCCGCCGGAGAGGCTGCCGGAGGCGCAGCCACGGGCTCGGGCGATGCAGCGGCGCTGCGGCCGTTCAGCTCGGACTGGATCGCCGCGGTGGGCTGCTCGGGCACCTGGGCACCCTTGCGCGGACGCCGCTTGGTGGAACTCTCGGCGACCCCATAGCCCACGAGCACCGGCTGTCGACCCTGAGGCTTCTCGTCCGCTTCCGGTTCGACGGCCGGGGCGGTCGGCGCCGTGGCGGACTCGACGGGTGCCGCATCGGGGGTGACGTCCACCGAGATGATCACCTGACCGACGTCGACGGTCGTCCCCTCCGGGAAGCGGAGTTCGTGCACCACCCCGTCGTAGGGGATCGGCAGTTCGACGGCGGCCTTCGCCGTCTCCACCTCGCAGACGACCTGTCCGTCCGTGACCGTGTCACCGGGCTGGACGAACCACTTGAGGATCTCGGCCTCGGTCAGGCCCTCGCCCACGTCGGGCATCTTGAACTCGCGGTAGCGGAGTGTCGTGTCGTGCGTCATGTTCTCGGCACCCCTTCAGTACGCGAGCGAGCGGTCTACGGCGTCCAGCACCCGGTCCAACCCGGGGAGGTACTCCTCCTCCAGCCGGGCCGGGGGATAGGGCGAGTGGAACCCGCCGACCCTCAGCACCGGGGACTCCAGGTGGTAGAAGGACCGCTCGGTGATGCGGGCGGCGATCTCCGCGCCGGAGCCGTAGAAGACGGGGGCCTCGTGCACCACGACCAACCGGCCCGTCTTCTCGACCGACTTCTGGATGGTGTCGAAGTCGATCGGGGACATCGAGCGCAGGTCCAGCACCTCAAGGGACTTGCCCTCTTCGGCCGCCGCGGCGGCGGCTTCCGTACACACCTTCACCATCGGCCCGTACGCGGCCAGCGTGAGGTCCGAGCCCTCCTTGACCACCCGTGCGGTGTGCAGGGGGCCGGGGATGGCCTCGGTGTCGACCTCGCTCTTGTCCCAGTAGCGCCGCTTGGGCTCGAAGAAGATGACCGGGTCGTCGCTCTGGATGGCCTGCTGGAGCATCCAGTACGCGTCGGACGAGTTGGAAGGTGAGATCACCTTGAGCCCGGCGACGTGTGCGAAGAGGGCTTCGGGGGACTCGCTGTGGTGCTCGACCGCGCCGATGCCACCGCCGTAGGGGATGCGGATGACGACGGGCATCTTGATCTTGCCGAGCGCCCGGGCGTGCATCTTGGCGAGTTGGGTGACGATCTGGTCGTACGCCGGGAAGACGAAACCGTCGAACTGGATCTCGGCGACCGGTCGGTAGCCGCGCAGCGCGAGGCCGATGGCCGTGCCGATGATGCCGGACTCGGCCAGGGGGGTGTCGATCACCCGCTCCTCGCCGAAGTCCTTCTGTAGTCCGTCGGTGACCCGGAAGACGCCGCCGAGCTTGCCGACGTCCTCGCCCATGATCAGTACCTTGGGGTCGGTCTCCAGGGCCTTGCGCAGCGACTCGTTGAGCGCCTTGGCGAGGGAGAGTTTCTGTGCGGCCATGGTCAGTTGCCCTCCTCGGCGAATGACGCCTGGTACGCGGCGAACTGCGCGCGCTCCTCGTCGACGAGCGCATGGCCGTCGGCATACACATGCTCGAAGATCGCCATGTGGTCGGGGTCGGGCATGGCCCGAACCGCCTCCCGCACCCGCTTGGCCAGTACGTCGCTCTCCTCGTCCAACGCGGTGAAGAACGCTTCATCGGCGTGCTCTTCGGCGGTCAGGAGGGTGCGCAGCCGCAGGATCGGGTCCTTGGCCTCCCAGGCGGCCCGCTCGTCGTCGTGGCGGTACTTCGTCGGGTCGTCCGAGGTGGTGTGGGCGCCCATGCGGTAGGTGAACGCCTCGACGAGCGTGGGTCCCTCTCCGTTGCGGGCCCGTTCCAGGGCCCACTTGGTGACCGCGAGACAGGCGAGGACGTCATTGCCGTCGACGCGGACGCCGGGGAAGCCGTAGCCCTGGGCGCGCTGGTAGAGCGGTACCCGGCTCTGGCGCTCGGTCGGCTCCGAGATCGCCCACTGGTTGTTCTGGCAGAAGAACACCACGGGTGCGTTGTAGACCGCCGAGAAGGTGAAGGACTCGGCCACGTCACCCTGGCTGGAGGCGCCGTCGCCGAAGTACGCGATCACCGCGGAATCGGCGCCGTCCTTGGCCACACCCATGGCGTAGCCGGTGGCGTGCAGCGTCTGGGAGCCGATGACGATGGTGTAGAGGTGGAAGTTGTTGCTGTTGGGGTCCCAGCCTCCGTGGTTCACCCCACGGAACATCCCGAGGAGATTGGTGGGATCGACCCCGCGACACCAGGCGACGCCGTGCTCACGGTAGGTGGGAAAGACGTAGTCGTCGTCGTCGAGGGCGCGGCCCGAGCCGATCTGCGCGGCCTCCTGGCCGAGCAGCGACGCCCACAGTCCCAGTTCGCCCTGTCGCTGGAGAGCGGTGGCCTCCGCGTCGAAGCGACGGGTGAGGACCATGTCCCGGTAGAGCCCGCGCAGCTCTTCCGAGGTCAGATCAATGCTGTAGTCAGGGTGCTCGACGCGCTGGCCTTCCGGCGACAGCAGCTGTACGAGTTGGGGCTCGGAACTGAGTGGCTTCTTCGCGGCGCTCACCCGCTTGCTGCTGCGTCGCGGCTTGCGCGCGGCAGTGCTCTCCACGGTCACGTGCGTGCTCCTCCGTCTATCCGGTCCCCCGGGTTCGCCGGGAGCCTGGGGTCGCCCCTGCCGAAGACAGGGGGAGGCTCGCCCCTTCGTCCGCTCCCGCACGGGGTGGGTGCGGCAGACGGTTGAACGGGCGTGACAGGTGCCCCGACGAGACCCTGTCAAAAGGCACGTTACCCAGTGCAGCACATTCCTGCGAAACCCCATTTGACCTGCGTTTTTGCTTGGATTTCCAAGTAAACGGAGAAAATGGTGAATCACTGCTGGCAGGAGCCCTGATCAGCACCGGTCACGACCCAGTGGGCCGCCGAGACATCGGCACGGTATACCGGCCACCCGGGGCACGGGAAGAGCTGGTGTGTGAGACTGCATTCGTGCGCGAAGAACGAAAAATCACCGTATTCCTCTTGGACGACCATGAAGTCGTCCGACGTGGCGTCCATGAGCTGCTTTCGGTCGAAGACGACATCGAGGTCGTCGGCGAAGCCGGTACGGCGGAGGACGCCATGGTCAGGATCCCCGCCACCCGACCCGATGTGGCCGTGCTGGACGTACGACTGCCGGACGGGAGCGGGGTCGAGGTCTGCCGGGAGATCCGTTCCCAGGACGAGAACATCAAATGCCTGATGTTGACGTCATTCGCGGATGACGAGGCGCTTTTTGACGCCATCATGGCCGGTGCATCCGGTTATGTCCTTAAGGCGATCCGTGGAAATGAGCTACTGGAGGCGGTGCGCGGAGTAGCGGCCGGAAAGTCCCTCCTCGACCCGGTGGCCACCGCCCGCGTACTGGAGCGACTGCGCGACGGGAACAACCCCAAGAGCAACGACAAGCTCGCCGGGCTGACCGAGCAGGAGCGCAAGATCCTCGACCTGATCGGGGAGGGGCTGACCAACCGGGTCATCGGCGAGCGGCTGCACCTCGCAGAGAAGACGATCAAGAACTACGTCTCCAGCCTGCTCTCCAAGCTGGGAATGGAACGCCGCTCGCAGGCCGCGGCCTACGTGGCCCGGATACAGGCCGAGCGTCAGCACCACTGACCCTTCGCGGTACGCATGGGAACGCGTACCGACCGGGGCGTCGAGGTCCATGAGTGCGCACCGATCCGATGGATCACGGGACCTTCGGCCCCCGTCGAGGAGGGGCGGCTGCCCCTTCCCCGCGACGGCAAAGTAATCGAAAGTGGACCTATGTCCACCGAGGAACTCCGCGCCATCGAGCTGCTCACCCGGGTCTCGTACGGCCGACTGGCGACGAGCATGCGGGCCATGCCCTTCGTGGCTCCGGCCCGACACATCGTGCAGGACGGCCGGGTGCTGCTCCGCATCCACCGCGGCTTCGGCTACCACCGCGCCTGCAACGGCAGTGTCGTGGCCTATGGCGCGGACAACTTCAACTCGGGCGGCACGACCTTGTGGTCCGTTCAGTTCACGGGCATGGCGGAGATCGTCCAGCCGGCGGACGAGGTGATCCGGCTCTTCGGCCATGAGCCGATCCAGGCCGACGGCGAGAACTTCGAGGCGGTCTTCATGCGGGTCGAGCCGCAGTTCGTGACCGTGCACACCCTCGATTATTGCGAAGAGCTGCACGACGGACACGCTGCGTGATCTATCATTTGGTGAGTGCTGCGCTCATCTGTCCTCGCGCCGCCGGTCGGTGCCCTGTTGCACCGCTACGAGGATCCCGGTGCACCGCTCTCCTGTGAGCGGGTCACCCAGGGCCTCCTGAACCGCGGCTACCGTCTCGTCACCACCAGGGGCACCTACTTCCTGAAGCATCATCTCGACGGCGATCACGAGGCCATAGCCCATCAGCACCGCGCCACACAGCGACTCCAGACGCTTGGCGTACCGGTCGCCCCGCCCGTCCAGGACGCGCACGGCGACACGGTCGCGGTGATCGGCGGCGACTGCTACGCCCTTCACCCCTGGGTCGAGGGGCGGCATCGCAACGGGGCACAGCTGAGCATGGTCCAGTCGCGGCGCCTCGGTTCCCTGCTCGGGCTCGTCCATGTCTGCCTCGAACGGGTGATGGACTCCACCCAGCGCCGGATGTGCGAGAGCGCCGACCCCGCCGAAACCTTCAACCAGATCGACGAGCTCCTCGCGCTCTCCCGGTCCGCCCGGCCTCACGACATCTTCGACACCCTCGCGGAACACCGTCTCCTGGAGCGCAGATCGCTCCTGGAACTCCACGCCGACCGCAGACCGCCGCCTGCTTCGGCGGGCGGCTGGGTGCACGGGGACTTCCACCCGCTGAACCTGCTCTACCGGGGCGCCGAGCCGGCGGCCATCGTGGACTGGGACCGGTTGGGGGTGCAGCCCCGCGCGGAGGAGGCGGTGCGGGCAGCCGCGATCTTCTTCGTCCAGCCGGCCGGAGAACTGGCTCTGCCGAAGGTACGGGCGTACGCCCGGGCGTATCGACGGGCGGCGGGAGCCGACGCGGCAGAGCTGGCGGCGGCGGTCCACCGGGTGTGGTGGGAACGCCTCAACGACTTCTGGATATTGCGTTGGCGGTACCAGTTGCACGACCGCAGGGCCGACCCGCAGTTCGGTGCGGTGTCAGCCCTGGCGGTGTGGTGGACGAGGGAGTACGAGGCGGTGCGGGACGCCTTCACCGCATAGCACCGGAGCCCGGCCCGTCCTACGGGCCGGGCTCCGGTCGTGCTCACTCCAGCGGATTCGTGCCGCCGGGGCCCTGATTGGCGCCACCGGGGTCGCCACCGGGCTCACCGCTCGTACCGGGATTGGGTTCATTGCTCGGACCGGGCGGCTCCTCCGACGGCGAGTTGCCCGGCTCGGGCTCACCCGTCCCGGTGTCCGTGTTCGACGGCTGCACGGAGTTCGTGGGCTCCGGGTCGTAGCTGGGCTCCCACGACTTGGACGGCTTGGGGTCCTTGGTGAACGGACGCGAGTACGACTGCTTGGGATTCTCGTCCGGCTCGTCGTCGGGCTCGTCCTCCTGCTCGGAGCTCTCCGCCGACGGCGAGTTGGAGACGGCCGGCGCGGACGGGCTCTGCGAGGTCTTGGTGTCGTCCTTGCCCTTGCCCGCGGGCGGATCGGTCTGGCTCAGCGCATAGGCGACCCCGGCCACCACGGCGACCAGTGCCAGCGCGGCCACGATCCATCCCTTGTTGCCGCCCCGGCCGTCGCGACGGCCACCGTCGTACGCCCCGTCGTCCGGGTTCATCGGCGGCAGGATCGGCGCCTGCGAGGTGTCCCCGTGGACGGGGTGGTGCATCGTGGTCGCCGCAGCGGCCATCCCGAGCCCCGGCCCCGTCGGACGGCTGTCCTGGGCGCGCACGGGCCCGGTGTTCCAACTGCCGTTGTGGCTGCCCTGCTGCTGGAGCATCTGCAAGCCGTACTGGACCAGTCCGCGCATCTCCTCGGCGCTCTGGAACCGGTCGTCCGGGTCCTTGGCGAGCGAACGCATCACCAGACCGTCGAGTTCGGGCGGCACCACGTCCGAAGCCTCGGACGGCGGCAGCGGAATGTCCTGGACGTGCTGGTAGACCACCGAGAGCGGGGTCTCCCCCGTGAACGGCGGACGCAGTGCGAGGAGTTCGTAGAGGAGACAGCCGGTGGCGTAGAGGTCGGAGCGGTGGTCGACGGCCTTGCCCAGCGCCTGCTCGGGCGAGAGGTACTGGGGCGTGCCCATGACCATGCCGGTCTGCGTCATCGTCGTGGAAGCGCCGTGCAGCGCCCGGGCGATGCCGAAGTCCATCACCTTGACGGCACCGGAGTTGGTGATGATGACGTTCGCGGGCTTGATGTCCCGGTGGACGATGCCGTGCTGGTGCGAGTAGGCCAGTGCCTCCAACACCCCGGACACGATGATCAACGCCTGCTCGGGCGGCGGTGCCTCGGCATTGATGAGGAGATCGCGGATCGTGCGGCCCTCGACCAACTCCATGACGATGTACGGCACCGGCTGGCCGCCCACCTGGTCCTCGCCGGAGTCGTACACGGCGACGATCGCGTGGTGGTTGAGTCCGGCGACCGACTGTGCCTCCCGGGTGAACCGGGCCTTGGCGATCGGGTCCTCGGCGAGGTCGGTGCGCAGGAGCTTCACTGCGACCGTACGACCCAGTCGTACGTCCTCCGCCGCGAAGACCTCGGCCATGCCGCCGCGCCCCAGGCGGTGCGTCATGCGGTAGCGGCCGTCACCGACCACTTTGCCGACACCCCAGGAGTCCGGTGCATCGGGCACGCCGCCGCCGGCTTCGGGTTCGGGTGCCATCAGTCCTCGCCGTCTCATCTGTGTATCCGTTGCGTGGCCTCACGCTACAGCCTTCACCGGACAGGGCTGGCTGGGATCGACCGGTCATCAAACCCGCTGTGAGCCAGACCACGCAAATTCCATGGATCTCTTGTAACGCTTGCAGGACGCTTCTTGTGCGTACGGTCACGGATCGGGCACCTGGCTTGACGTGCTGGACCCCTCGGGCAGACTTGCCCCGTAATGGGGATCACTGATCCCAGTTTCACAGGGCACCGGTCCTCATGGGAACGGGTCTTAAGGAACGAGACACCAGGAACCTGGGGTCATCGAACTTCAACGGGGGCACGGAACACGGATCGCCAGGAAATGAACACCTTTCGCACCAGTCTGCTGCGTAAGCCGAAATTTCCTGTTCTCCGTAGCGTCCGCGCCGAGGGGGAAGCACAGTCATGAGCCAGGACGGCGCGCAGGGCCGCTATGCGGGCGGTTCGCTGGCGGGTGGTCGGTACCAACTTCGCGATCTGCTCGGCGAGGGCGGCATGGCCTCCGTCTATCTGGCCTACGACTCGGCGCTCGATCGTCAGGTGGCGATCAAGACACTCCACACCGAACTGGGACGCGAGCAGTCGTTCCGCGAGCGGTTCCGGCGCGAGGCGCAATCCGTCGCCAAACTGTCACACCCCAACATCGTCTCCGTCTTCGACACCGGCGAGGACGAGTTGGGCGGCGCCCTGATGCCGTACATCGTCATGGAGTACGTCGAGGGGCAGCCGCTGGGCTCCGTACTGAACTCCGATGTCCAGCAGTACGGCGCGATGCCGGCCGACAAGGCGCTCAAGGTGACGGCCGATGTGCTGGCCGCGCTGGAGACCAGCCATGAGGTCGGGCTGGTCCACCGGGACATCAAGCCCGGCAATGTGATGATGACCAGGCGCGGTGTGGTCAAGGTGATGGACTTCGGCATCGCGCGGGCGATGCAGTCGGGCGTCACGTCGATGACGCAGACCGGCATGGTCGTGGGAACGCCCCAGTACCTCTCTCCGGAGCAGGCCCTCGGCCGCGGGGTGGACGCGCGCTCCGATCTGTACTCGGTCGGCATCATGCTCTTCCAGTTGCTCACCGGACGGCTTCCGTTCGAGGCGGACTCACCGCTGGCCATCGCATACGCACACGTACAGGAGGAGCCGGTCGCGCCCTCCACGATCAACCGGTCAGTCACGCCCGCGATGGACGCCCTGGTCGCACGGGCACTGAAGAAGAACCCGAACGAGCGGTTCCCCAGTGCCGCCGCGATGGCCGACGAGTGTGCCCGGGTGGCGAACGCCGGACAGAGCGCCGCACCGGTGATCGTCAGCGGGGCTCCCACGGCCCACGGAGCGGGGGTGTCCTCGACCGTCTTCCCGCCGCTGGACCAGTCGGCACCGCCGCCTCAGGGCGTACAGCCGTCCTACCAGCCGGGACCGTACGGCACTCCCACACCCCAGTACGGCTATCCCCAGGCGCCTCACACTCCCGCCCCACAACCGACCGGGCCGCCCACACCGGGCCCCGGATACTCGGCGAGCGGTCCGCTGGCGGGGGTCCCGCCGCACTCGTACACCATCTCGCCGGCGCAGAACGCGCCCGCGCCCCGCAACACCGGGCGCAAGGTCGTGATCACCCTGGCGTCGGTCTTCCTCGGACTGGTGATCCTCGGCGCAATCGTCTCGGCGATCGAGGACCGCACCAAGGGCGACGGGACCAACGGGACGACCACGAAAACCCCGTCTCCTTCCGCTTCGGCCGACACGGCGGGTACGGACACCGCCCTCCCACCGGACCGCACCCGGACCATCGAGACCAGCAAGTGCACCGACGCCTACGAGGACAGCGGGGACCCGAAGAAGGTGCAGGCGCCCGACCTCATCTACAAAGACGTGATGTCGGTGAAGGAGTGTCTGCGCGCCGCGGGATGGACCTGGACGGTGCGCGAGGAGAACAACCCCCAGTGGCCCAAGGACGCGGTGATCGACCAGTTCCCGCGGAAGGACTCCGCGGTGGAGCCGAAGAACCAGGAGTTCGAGTTGACGATCTCCACGGGCAAGTCCGACTGACCTCCTCGGGAGGCTCCCCGCGCCGCGGGTCCAGGTCCGCCGTCCGCGCGGGGGGTCATTGCCCGGCCGGTCGGACAGGTAGCCGCCCGAGATGCCGGATCCATCCCTGCATGTGACGCTGGCTTCACTGACTCAGCGGCTCGGCACGGGAGGGGTTCCGGGTGACTCCAAGGCTCCGCGGGCGGCGGTGTGTGATCGCCGCTGCCGCCGCGATGGTGCTCTACGCCCCACCCCTCGCCCAGGCGGTGGAGCAGGAACGGCCCGCAGAGCGCCCCACCCCCACCGCCTCACCCACCGCATCTCTCGCCGGGCGGGCGGCCGGCGAGGGACGGACCCGGCCGGGGCGCTCGGCGGCCGAGGAAAGCCCCCGTACGGACGAGACATCAGCTGCCGTCTCGGACTCTGACCCTGATTCAGCGACCCGCAATGGGTCCGCACCGCCTACGGACGCCGCGTCACAACATCGTCCCAACTCGTCGGCTCCCGATGCCCCTCCCGCGATATCCGCGGACCCGTCGGGCCCCCTTCCCGAGGAGGACATGGCACCTGAGGCGGAGGAGCCCGGCACGGCCATGGACGACCCGCGGGGTACGGGGGCGCCCGCAGCGGCACGTCAGCACCCCGGCCAGACCGTCCCCGCGCCGGCGGCGCAGCAGATCTCACCGCTCTCCCTGGGCATCGGGATGGCGCTGATGGGGTTGGGGATCGGCTTCCTCGGGGTGCGGATGCGCCGCCGATAGGCCCTGCCCGAGGCGGTGGCGCGGGGGTCCCACTCTCTGCAACGCCCCGGTGAACTACGCCGGGTCCCCCTTGAGATGGACCTCGCGGTTCCCACTATCGACGGTTGGCCCGCATGGGCATACCCGGTATACATACCGAGTATGTCCATCCGTCACGGGCTTCTCGCCCTTCTAGAGCACGGCCCTCGGTACGGCTCACAACTCCGTACCGAGTTCGAGTCGCGCACCGGGGCCACCTGGCCGCTCAACGTGGGCCAGGTGTACACGACCCTCAACCGTCTGGAACGCGACGGGATGGTCGAGCAGTCCGGCGAGGACGAAGCCGGCCATGCGCTGTACGGCATCACCGAAGCGGGGAAGACCGAACTGAGGAACTGGTTCGAGCGCCCGGTGGACCGCAGCAACCCACCGCGCAATGAACTGGCCATCAAGCTCGCGATGGCGATCGGGGCCCCCGGCGTGGACATCCGGGCCGTGATCCAGTCCCAGCGCCACCACACCGTGAAGGCGATGCAGGACTACACCCGGCTCAAGGCCCAGGCCCTGAAGGCCATCGAGCACGGCGGTACGGGGGAGCGGGACGACGTGGCCTGGCTGCTCGTACTGGAGCAGCTGATCTTCCAGACGGAGGCCGAGGCCCGTTGGCTCGACCACTGCGAAGTGCGGCTCATCAGACTCGCGGCCAAGACCGGACCGGGCACCGCACCCTCCGCGACGGGCTCGCCGAACACAGCGCACGGCACATCCGGGGCCGCTGATGCGGAACCTCACTCGGATGGACCAGCGCGACAGCCCAGCGACCGCACCGAACAGGCGAGGGCCTCCACCTGAGTACAGCGAACGCCAAGCCGTGAACCCCGCGCTCCGAGACGTACGGGGGAACTGACCGGCCTCAGAGGGTCTCGGAGCCGCCGACATCCGTCGCAGCCGACGGGTACCGGCCCTGGGCGCACCCCTCAAGGGTTTCGCTGCGCCACCTCTCACACCGTACGGAGCGACAGTCCCGGGCCCGGTTCGCGATCCGGACCCGACCATCGCGCCGGGGTCGGTCGATGCCCCGCTCTCGCGCCAGTCGGAGCGGACGGCCCGGACCCGTCTCCGCCTCCACAGCCCCGGTCCGCCCTCGGACCACTACCGCGGCACCGAACCCGCCGCCCCGCAGCAGCAGTCATCCGGCCGCGAAGACCGCTCGGTCGCCGGCCCACCGCTCGACCACCAGCCCTAGGGGGACGTTACCCATGTCCGCATCCGCACCACTTCAGCCACAACAGTCACGGCGACCCGTGCTGCAACTCCAGGACCTGACGCGCGTCCATGGATCCGGGGCCACCGAGGTACACGCCCTGCGCGGAATCAATCTCGACGTCTTCCC
Source organism: Streptomyces sp. NBC_00690 (assembly GCF_036226685.1). Classification (NCBI taxonomy): domain Bacteria; kingdom Bacillati; phylum Actinomycetota; class Actinomycetes; order Kitasatosporales; family Streptomycetaceae; genus Streptomyces; species Streptomyces sp. NBC_00690. The sequence continues at coordinate 4,454,155 of NZ_CP109009.1, read as the reverse complement.
AGGTGAACTGGTGGCCGTGATGGGGCCGTCCGGCTCCGGAAAGTCCACCTTGCTCACCATCGCGGGTGGCCTCGACATGCCCACCTCGGGCCGGGTGATCGTTGAGGACACCGACATCACCAACGCCAACCGCAAGAAGCTCGCCGCACTGCGTCGGCGCAGCATCGGCTATGTCTTCCAGGACTACAACCTGATACCGGCGCTCACCGCGGCGGAAAACGTCTCCCTGCCCCGCGAGTTGGACGGGGTCTCCGCCCGCAAGGCCAAGGTCGAGGCCGTGGCCGCACTGGAGGAGATGGACCTCGGTCATCTCGCCGACCGCTTCCCGGACGAGATGTCCGGTGGTCAGCAACAGCGCGTGGCGATAGCCCGCGCACTGGTCGGTGACCGCCGTCTGGTTCTCGCGGATGAGCCGACCGGTGCACTCGACTCCGAGACGGGTGAATCCGTACTCGCCCTGCTGCGCTCCCGCTGTGATGCGGGTGCTGCCGGAATCCTGGTCACGCACGAACCCCGATTCGCCGCCTGGGCCGATCGTGTGGTCTTCCTCCGCGATGGCGCGGTCGTCGACCAGACGGTACGCAGCCAGGCCGACTCGCTGCTGTCGGGCGCCACGGCCGGCGCCCCTGGGCAGGACGGCTCGGGCCGAGGAGCGGACCAGCTGTGAAGAACTGGTACCACTCCTGGTGGGCTGCGATCCGCATCGCCCGCCGTGACGCCTGGCGCTCAAAGGGCCGCAGTTCGCTGGTCCTGGCGATGATCGCCCTCCCCATCCTCGGTGTGAGTGCGGCGAATGTGACGCTGCGCAGTTCGGACGTGTCCACCGAGCAGAGGATCGAGATCACCATGGGCGCCGCGGATGCCCTGGTGATCGACCCCGGTATGGGGGGTGAGCCCGTCCTCCAGACACCGGACGGCGAGGGCTACACCTCGACCAAGGACGAGTCGGACCCCTCCCTGCCGGGCGAGGGCGGGAGCGCGGACGTCAAGAAGGCTCTGCCTGCCGGTGCAAAGGTGCTGGCCGACAGGTCGGGCAACGCCAAACTGCGCACCAAGCACGGTCTGCTGGCCACCGAAGTGCGTGAGTTGAACGCCACGGACCCCATGGCCAAGGGCTTGTTGACCGTCCTTCAGGGACGGCCCGCGCAGAAGCCCGACGAAGTGATGGTGACCACGCACTTCCTGGAGGAGAGCAAGCTCAAGGTGGGGTCGAAGCTCAGCGCCAGGGGCTTCGACCGGGAGTACCGGATCGTGGGCTCCTATGAGCTGCCCGGAGCGTTGGAAACGGATCAGGTCACCCTGCTGCCCGGTGCTTTCCTCATGGCGTTCGACAAGGCCCAGGAGAAGGCCGGACTGCGCGGCAGCGGGTCCTCGACCAGCTATCTGGTGGACGTCGAGGGACGTTTCACGTGGAACATGGTCCAGCAGGCCAATGCCAAGGGTGCGGTGATCACCTCACGGGCAGTGCTGCTGGATCCGCCGCCCAAGTCCGAGGTGCCCATCTACGAGCGGGACGGCTGGGGCACGTTCGACATGAGCACGGCCGGCCAGGCAACGGCGATTGCGGCTATCGCCACCGTCGCGGGGCTGGCCATCCTGGAGATCTGTCTACTGGCGGGCCCCGCCTTCGCGGTCGGCGCCAGGCGCTCCCGTCGTCAGCTGGGTCTGGTCGGGGCCAACGGCGGAGACCGTAGCCACATCCGAGCCATCGTCCTCTCCGGCGGTCTGGTCATCGGCGTGGCCGCGGCCATCATCGGCACCACCCTCGGGCTGCTGCTCACCTTCGCGCTCCAGTCGACGCTGGAGGAGTGGATGGGCGCACGCTTCGGCGGTCTGGACATCCGGCCGTTGGAGCTGCTCGGTATTGCACTGCTCGCGGTCTTCACGGGTGTGATGGCGGCGCTGGTACCCGCCATCACCTCGTCCCGGCAGTCGGTCCTCTCCTCGCTCACCGGACGTCGCGGTGTCCGCAAGAGCAACCGGGTCCTTCCGTTGATCGGCCTGGTCGCGATCCTCATCGGCGGCGCGATCGCGCTCTACGGCTCCACCATGAGCGAGGAAGTGACGCTCGTCGGAGCTGGCAGCGGCCTCGCGGAGCTCGGCATCATCGCCCTGACCCCTGCACTGGTCGGACTGTTCGGCCGGGTGGGTCGCTTCATGCCGCTCTCTCCGAGGCTCGCCCTGCGGGACGCGGTCCGCAACCGGGGGCGTACGGCTCCGGCCGTGGCGGCGGTGCTGGCAGCCGTGGCGGGCACGGTGGCGGTGGCCACCTATGCCGCGAGTGAGGACGCCCAGATGAGGGCCCAGTACGCGCCCCAGCTGCCCACTGGCGCGGTCTCGCTGCAACTACACGAAGGCGGCGGCAAAGACGTTCCCTTGGCACGCGCCGCGGTGGTGCGGAACCTTCCGGTCGATGTGCAGGCCGATGTGGCACGGATCGTGGTCGGCAACATCAACTGCGACTTGTACAGCTATACGAAGGGTTGCGGCGAAATGCAGCTGCTGCTGCCGCCGGCTCATGAGTGCCCCCTGTGGAAGGTCGATCCGGCCAACCCTCAGGCGTCGCCCGAGGAGAAGTTCAGCAAGGCCGAACGACGCAAGCTCTCCAAGGACTGGCGCTGCGCCAACGGCGGCCCCTGGGGCGGCAGCGACAGCGTGCTGGTCGGTGACCACAAGCTGCTCACGGTCCTCGGCATCAAGGACGCCGCCGCGGAGCGCGCCCTCAAGGAGGGCAAGGTCGTCTCGTTCGACCGTCGCTTCATCGAGAGCGGCAAGGTCGGACCTGGCGGCAAGGTCAAGATGACCCTGATCACCGACCGCGAGGCGAGCGAGAAGGCCCGGCAGGTGGGCAAGCAGCCGCCCGGTGAAGTCAAGACCTTCGACGCCTACCAGGCGCCTCAGGCGACGAAGTCCTACGCCGTGATGATGATCATTCCGCCCGCCACCGCCAAGGCGTCGGGCCTCACGACCGTCCCCTTCGGCTCGTACTTCACCACGGAGAAGGCTCCCAGCAGCGAACAGAAGCAGCGGCTCGACGGGCAGCTGGACAGAACGGGCACCGACGTCGCTCTGTACGTCGAAGACGGCTACAAGAGCCCGAACGACATCGTCCTGCTCGCCCTGACCATCTTCGCGGGCCTGATCACCATTGGTGCCGCCGGTATCGCCACCGGTCTCGCCCAGGCGGACGCCGAAGCGGACCTGAAGACCCTCGCCGCCGTCGGAGCCCCGCCCAGGGTGCGCAGGACGCTCAGTGGGTTCCAGTGTGGGGTGGTGGCCGTGATGGGTGTGGTGCTCGGCTCGGCAGCGGGCATCCTCCCCGCGATCGGTCTGCGGCTGGCTGAGGAGCGCCAACAGATGAAGTGGTACCAGGAGGGGTTGGACTCGGGTTGGGATCCCGGTTCGGTGCCGCACCTCCCGCTGGTGCTGCCGTGGGGCACGTTCCTCCTGCTCCTGGTGGCCGTACCGCTCGGTGCCGCACTGCTGGCAGCGCTCGTCACCCGCTCCCGCGGCGCGCTGGCCCGCCGCGAAGCGACGTGATCAACGGCTGAGACACCGGCCGAAATACGCCTGCCCCGGTACCAGAGTGATCACTCTGGTACCGGGGCAGATCCTTGATGACGCACATGTGCGAGACAATGGCGACATGGAGATGCCGAGGAATGAACGGTCGCAGGACAGCCCCCACGTTCTTGTCGTGGGGCAGGACGGGATGGCACTCGGCGGCGGTGGCAGTGACGACGAGTCGCGCGAGATCCCAGTGACGGAGATGGTCGAGCAGCCCGCGAAGGTCATGCGGATCGGCAGCATGATCAAGCAGCTGCTGGAGGAAGTGCGGGCAGCCCCCCTGGACGAGGCGAGCCGAGTCAGGCTCAAGGAGATCCATTCGAGCTCGGTGAAGGAACTGGAGGACGGCCTCGCTCCGGAGCTGGTGGAGGAGCTGGAGCGGCTCTCCCTGCCCTTCACCGATGAGGCGATCCCCTCCGAGGCGGAGCTGCGCATCGCCCAGGCACAGCTGGTGGGCTGGCTCGAAGGGCTGTTCCACGGCATTCAGACGGCGCTGTTCGCCCAGCAGATGGCCGCGAGAGCGCAACTGGAGCAGATGCGCAGGGCGCTGCCGCCCGGTGCGTCCCACGATGACGACGACCACCCCGAGCACGGAGCGATCCGGTCCGGGCCCTATCTGTAGGTCTCGCACGCGGTGGATCCGTAGGTCCTCGCACCTGGTGGTTCCGTGGGGTTTCGCACGTGGTGGATCTGAAGGGTTTCGCTCGATGCCTGGTGAGCCGTTCGATGCCTGGTGACCCGATGTGTCGGCGCAGGCCGCACGGGTGATCTACGAAGACGGTGGGCGGCTGCCCGAGGAACAGCAGCAGGGCCGGTCGGGCGTTCAGCCCGACCGGCCGCTGTCGTTTCCGGGTGGCGCTCGCTCTGGTACTTGGTTCGCCGGTCGGGCCTTCACGCCGGTCGGGCGTTCAGTTCGACCGGCCCGTTCAGTTCGACCGGCCTTCCTGCGCCGGGAGGCGTTCCCCTCAGTTCGCCTCAGTCCCGAGAGGTGGTCCCCTCCGCGACGAGCAGGATCTTCCCCACATGTCCGCCGAGCTCCAGCACCCGGTGCGCCTCGACCGCCTCCGCAAGGGGCAACCGTCGATCGATCACAGGCCGCACCCGCCCTGATTCCACCAACGGCCACACGTGTTCCCGTACGGCAGCCACGATCGACGCCTTCTCGCCGAGCGGACGGCCGCGCAGGGAGGTCGCGGTCAACGCCGCACGCTTCCCGAGCAGGGTCGCCAAGTTGAGCTCACCCTTGACCCCGCCTTGGAGCCCGATCACCGCGAGCCGACCGTTGACCGCCAGCGCGCGCACGTTCCGGTCCAGATACTTGGCGCCCATGATGTCGAGGATCACATCGGCACCAGCACCGGCCGTGGCCTTGCGCAGCTCTTCGACGAAGTCCTGTTGGTGGTAGTCGATCAGTATGTCCGCGCCCAACTCGGCACAGCGCGCCAGCTTGTCGGGGCTGCCCGCGGTCACAGCGACCGTCGCCCCGACCGCCTTGGCGAGTTGGATGGCCATGGTGCCGATGCCGCTCGCACCGCCGTGGATCAGGATCGTCTCGCCAGGACGCAGATGCGCGATCATGAAGACGTTCGACCAGACGGTTGCCGTCACTTCCGGGAGCGCAGCCGCGGAGACCAGATCGAGGCCCTTGGGCACCGGAAGCAACTGCCCGACGGGTACGACGACCTGCTGCGCATAGCCACCGCCGGCGAGGAGTGCGCACACCTCATCGCCGACGGCCCAGCCGGACACTCCGCTGCCGAGTTCCACGATGCGTCCGGAGCACTCAAGCCCGGGATAGGGGGAGGCGCCAGGCGGCGGATCGTAGAAGCCCTGTCGCTGGAGGAGGTCAGCCCTGTTGACCGCACTGGCCGCGACCTCGACGAGGACTTCCCCCTCGCCCGGCTTTGGATCGGGCACCGCCGTCCACACCAGTGCCTCGGGACCACCGGGTTCGGGAATCGTGATCGCATACATGGCGGCGAGGGTACTCCCGGGTGATGGCCGGCACCGCAGGGCCCACGACACGCACGCCGAAGACCGCACCGTCCAGCCGAGACCGCCCGACCGTCAGCTACGAGTCCGGCCGTTTTACAGACATCGGGATCCACCGGGTATCCACCCTGTATCCACCCGGACGGGGCTCGATGACCCACGCCACGCCCAGCAACGCCCGACTCCGCTCCGACTCCGCTCCGGCTCCGGCTCCGGCTTCGGCTCCGGCTTCGGCTCCGGCTTCGGCTCCGGCTCCGGCTCCGGCTCCGGCTCCGGCTCCGGCTCCGGCTAAACGTCGCGTGCTGGCAGGACGTTGCTGGCGCGCACGATCGTGATCAGACGGTCCGTCAACTGGAGCGGACTGGCGGACGGGTCGTCGTAGCCGATCAATCGATGGCCCCGCAGCACGCTCACCACGAGATCGCTGGTCTCTCGCACGCTCAACCCCACTTCGGCCTTTATCACCGGCCGTTCGACGAGATCGAGCCCGCTGCCCTGCTGAATCAGATCCTCCATCACCGCACCGGCACTCGGACTGAGCACGGAAAGCCCCAACAGCCGGCCGGCCGCACTGGCGCTGGTGATGACCGCATCGGCACCCGACTGCCGCAGCAGGGGTGCATTCTCCTCCTCGCGGACCGCCGCGACGATCTTCGCTTCCCGGTTCAACTGCCGTGCGGTGAGGGCAACCAGGACGGCTGTGTCATCGCGCTGAGTGGCGATGATGATCCGTCCTGCCCGCTGGACCTCGGCCCGGATGAGCACATCACTGCGGGTGGCATCGCCCACGACACCGGCGAAGCCCTCGGCGGCGGCGGCCTCGATCACCTTCGTACTGGGATCGACAACAATGATCTTTTCCTTCTCCAGCCCCGTGGCGGTCAGCGTCAAAATCGCGGAGCGGCCCTTCGTACCGAATCCGACGATGACGGTGTGCTCTCGCAAGCCAAGCCTCCAACGGTTCTGGACCCCGCCCAGGAGCTGGCCGCTACGGTCTGCGCCAGGGGGCGGCCGGACCCCACGGCCCGAGTGACCGACGCTACCGCCAACGCGGCCACCGAGGACGCCTTCGTACGTCCCGCGCCGAGTGTCCCGCGCCGACAGCCGATCTCTGCCACCGAGATCTGACATTCGACGATCGGCCGATCCCCCGAAGCCCGCGGCTCGACTGCCATCCGCTCATTGCCCCGCAAGGGTTCAGGAGAAGAAGCGGCTGAAGAGGCTACGGGGTCATCCCTAGCGGGTCACTGTCCCGCTAGGCGCCCGCCCCGCGCCCACCCACTGGCCCCCCGACACGCACCACGGACAACGACCTTCCTTGCCCTGTGAGTGGCATCTCTTCCTCGACAGTGCTCGTAAGTGCTCGTGAGTACTCGTGAGGGGCACCGCGACAACCTCTCTCGTACCCCGGCGCGGTATCCAGAGTTACCGCCTCACCGCGCAAGATCGGGGACCATGGGCACATGCCTGAGCGATCGACCGGGCAACCGCCAGAGGGGAACACCGATGAGGGCCGAGAAACCGCCGACCAAGGCAGGGAGACTCTCGATCCTGCGATCCCTCTGGTACCGCTCGCGCAGTGAGGCCCGGGACGATGACGAGGCCGGGCGCGCCATCACCATGCCCGCACAGGCGAGTGTCCCGCCGCTCCAGCAGGTGCTGCGCCGGTTGGCCATGGCCCTGCTCGTCCTGATCGTCACCACACTGCTGGTCTGGTTCGACCGCGCCGGCTACAGCGACAACGCTGATGGAAAGGTCGACTTCCTCGACGCCGCGTACTACACGACCGTCACGCTCTCCACGACCGGCTACGGCGACATCGCCCCGGTCAGCGACGGGGCGCGACTGACGAACATCTTCATCATCACCCCGCTGCGCGTGCTGTTCCTGATCATCCTGGTCGGCACCACGCTGGAGGTGCTCACCGAGCGAACCCGTCAACAGGTCCGTGTCCACCGCTGGCGCTCCCGGATGCGGAACCACGTCATCGTGGTCGGTTACGGCACCAAGGGGCGGCACGCCATCGAGACGCTCCGGGGTCAGGGCATCCCCAAGGAGAAGATCGTCGTGGTCGATCCCCAGCAGAAGGCTGTCGACGCTGCGAGCGCCGATGGACTGGTGGCGGTCCTCGGGGACGCCACCCGCTCCCGAACCCTCCTCAAGGCGGAGCTCCAGACCGCGGCGCGGGTGATCATCGCCCCGCAGCGGGACGACACCGCAACCCTGGTCACTCTCACCGCGCGCCAGCTCAACAAGAGGGCCGCCATCGTGGTCGCGGTGCGCGAGGACGAGAACGTACCGCTGCTGAAACAGAGCGGCGCCGACACGGTGGTCACCAGTTCCAGTTCCGCGGGAAGGCTGTTGGGCGTCTCGATGGCGAGTCCCCATGTCGCCGACACACTGGAAGATCTGATGACGCGCGGCAGCGGGCTGAACCTCACGGAACGCTCCGTCACCAAAGGTGAAGTGGGGCGATCACCCCGTGAATGCACCGATCTCGTCGTGGCCGTGGTCCGTAGGAAGAAGATGCTCGACTATGCCGACCCCGAGTGCGCCCAACTGCAGTTCGGTGACCAACTGATCACGATCAGCCGGGAAGAGACCGACTTCTCCGCTGACTGACCATGCCCGCTGAGCCGCTAGGAGTGAGGCTCGGCCGTGAGTGCGTCGTCGGACATGCCCAGAGCGTCACGGAGGGCTGAGCGGCCGGCATCGGTGAGCGCGATGGCGCGTCCCGTTCCGATCCGTGTGATCCAGCCCGAGTCGAAGGCATGACGACATACGGCGGCACCGGCGGCACCGGCCAGATGGGGCCGACGCTCCGTCCAATCCACGCATGAGCGGACGGGGGAACGACGGGTGGCGGGCGGCAGTGTGATGCCAAGCTCGCCCAACCAAGCGGTTCCGTCGCCGGTGAGCCTCAGTCCGTGCTGCCAGTCCAGAAGTCCCCGCTCGGTCATGGCCCTGGTGATCGCGACCCCCAGGGCCCCGGCAAGGTGGTCGTAGCAGGTACGAGCACGGGCCAGGGCCCGGCTGCGGTTGACAGCCGGCAGCGATCGGGGCGGGGCGGTCTGCCGAGGGGCCATGGAGGCGAGGGTCTCGATCAGTTCCGCCGTGGCGGGATCGGCCAGCCGAACATAGCGATGGCGGCCCTGGCGCTCCTGGGTCAGCAATCCTCCGGCGACAAGGCGGTTCAAGTGCTCGGTCGCGGTCGAGGCGGCCACTCCGGCATGGCGAGCAAGCTCGATCGCGGTCCAGGCCCGGCCGTCCAAGAGGGCGAGACAGAAGCCCGCTCTGGTGCTGTCGGCCAGCAGGCCGGCCAGAGCTGCCAAATCCGGACCCTGAAGATATGCATCACGGCTGTTCATGGTCCTCCATCTTGCATCCGCGATCGTTCGGCATGGCCCGAAGAGTCCCCGCCCTACCGTCGAGCTCCATGAACACCACCGTGCCACCCAGCGCCAAGCCTGCCGACGTTCCTTCCACCGCGCCTTCCAATCACCTGACCATCACGCCGAGCGTCCTGTACTTCGGAACACCGGTCGTGCTGCTGTCCACCGAGAACGAGGACGGTTCCGTCAACCTTGCCCCGATGTCCTCGGCCTGGGCACTGGGACAGACGATCGTCCTCGGTCTGGGAGCCGAGGGGCAGACCGCGTACAACCTCCGCGATCGCCCAGAGCTCGTGATCAATCTGCCCGCGCCCCCTCAGTGGCAGGCGGTGGAGAGACTCGCACCCCTCACCGGCCGTTCCCCCGTGCCGGTGAACAAACGCGGCAGGTTCCGATTCGAGCGGGACAAGTTCGCGGCTGCCGACCTACGGTCCATGCCCTCCGAGCTGGTCCGGCCGCCCCGAGTTGCCGGCTGCCCCCTCCAGCTGGAAGCCCGTGCCGTCAGGGTCCAACCCGATGTCTCCGGCGGATTCCTCATCGTCGAAGCCCAAGTGCTCAGGGTCCACGCGGATCCACGCATCGTCGTCCCTGGTTCCCAGCACATCGACCCGGCCCGGTGGAGCCCGTTGATCTACAACTTCCGCCACTACTTCGGGCTCGGCCCCGAGCTGGGCCATAGTTTCCGTTCCCAGACGCCTCACTGAAGTTCAGGCAATCCAAAGCGAGCAGCGTGGACGGCCGGATCGAGGCAGCGTGGACGGCCGGCGCAGCCCAACGTCTCCCAGGGTTGATCGAAGCTCTCAGCCGGCGAACGACCGAGGCCCGTGCTGACTACCCAACGGCAGTGAGGGAACGGCGGAGTGGAGTGGCATGGGCGCAATACATGACCCATCTGGCACGTTTCACGTGAAACATGGCGACGCGGTCTGCGCTCCCAGGGCCCAGGGAAGACCCAAAAGCTCCACAACCTCTCCGGAGCGAACACCGCCCGGTGGCACCACGGCCAGGCCGTCAGCAGCGACCACACCACGCAGCATGGCGGGTCCGCCATAGCGCAGCGGTACCAGCTGGCCTTCGCGGAGGGCAGCGGGGACGAGTCGGGTGTCCTGTGGGTGGCCTGACAGTGGCTCCCTCATCGGTGCACGGTGGGGGTCGGTCAGGGGCAGCCCCATGAGTCCCCTCAGCAGCGGCTGGACAAGAGACAGCAGTCCAGAGACCGCGGCGAGCGGATTGCCGGGCAACCCCACCAGATAGCGCGGGCGACCACCATGCTTGCGGAGTCCCCAGGCCGCCAGCAGCATCGGATGCCCCGGACGGACGGCCACCGAATCGACGAGTAGCTCCGCGCCCGCCTTGTGGAGCACGGGGTGGACATGGTCGACCGGGCCTGCCGCAGTACCACCGGTCGTCAGGATGAGATCGGCTTCGGAGGTGGTGACGGCCTGGTAGAGCGCATCTGCGTCATCACCGATGAGCCGCGTACCGATCACATCGGCACCGAGCGCGGCAAGCCAGGGGCCGACCAACGGGCCCAGGGCGTCCCGGATCAACCCGTCGTGTGGCAGCCCCTCGGTCAACAGCTCGTCTCCGAGGATCAGCACCTCGGCACGTGGTCGCACGACGATCGAGAGTTCGTCGTATCCGGCGGCGGCAGCCATCCCCAGGACTGCGGGGGTGACCCGGGCGGAGGCAGGAAGCAACTGGTCGCCGGAGCGGCATTCCTGCCCTCGTGGCCTGATGTCCTGCCCGGGGCTGGTGGAACGGTCCGTGCTGAGCTGTCGGTGCTCTGCATGCGTGCGGGCGTGTTCGGTACGGATCACGGCGGTGGCCTCGGGGGGAATACGAGCACCGGTAGCGATCCTGACCGCTGACCCGTCCTCCAAGGGAGTCGTGGCGCCCTGTCCTGCCAGCAGAGAACCGCCTCCGATGATCTTCCAGGGCCCCGGTCCGGCAACCGCCCATCCGTCCATGGCGGAGGTGTCGAAGGGGGGCAGATCGCAGAGTGCGACAAGCGGAGCCGCAAGGAGGTGGCCCAACGACTGCTCCAGGGAGACCTGTCGGATCCGCGGCGGGCAGGCTCGGCCGGCACGTGCCGCCATGGTTCGAGCCGAGTCCCACGACATGGGTCGCGGTCCGCCTGTCGGATCAGCAGCGTCATTCCGGCTTCTCCCAAGAACAGCGGCGGAGGGCTGCTGGCGGCCCACGAGGGCGAGTGCCTCCGCAAAGCCATCGGGCTCGCCCACCGGCAGCTCGCCTTGCTCGGGCTCGGGGCGATGCACCGTGTTCCCACCGTCGTCGGAGCGATCCGCCGTGTCGTTGCCCTTGCCGTCAGGGGCTTCGGAAGGTTCGGGGGCCGCTGCTCGGAGAGATCGTCGGGCGGTGCTCCTGGTCGTCGGCCGAGGCTGAGACTCATGACTCTCGGTCGGCGATTCGTGCGCGGGCGGAGAGCTTCCGATGGTTTTTCCACCGGCTTGGGGTGCGGCACCGGCTCCTGGTGTACGCGCTCGGGGTGGGGCTTCGGTCCCTGACCTGACATCGGCTCCTGCCGCGGCACCGGCCTCTGGCGTGCTCACTTTGGGCGTGGCTTCAGTCGCTGGTGAGCCCGCTCCTGGAGTGGTCTTGCGAGGTCGACGATTCATCTGGCACCCGTCTCTCCCGGACCGGACTCGGAGGCAGGGGGAGCACCCCGGCCGTTGTCCTTGCCCTCACCCGGCGCCGGCTGATCAGCGGCAGGACGTGACTCGGCGGCCTGAGGTTGGCTCGCGGTACCAGTGGTGGTGGCCTCCTCGGCCCAGCGGCGAGCGAGCGCCTCGGCTTTCCGGGTGGCTTCCGCAACGGCCTCTTCGCCTCGATGTGCTGCTGCACCGGCCGCGTACCCGACCAGGAAGGTCGTCAGGGGCGCGGCAGGCCGTGCCACCCCATGGGCGGCGTCCCGGGCGAGGTCGAGCAGCCCGGAGACATCCACATCGAGTTCGATGTCGAGTTCATCCTTGACCGCGGCAATCCATTCATCGAGCACATGTCCATGCTCCCTGATGCGGGCCCTGGCAGCGGAGACGTCCTCCCAGGTGTCGCAGTCGAATGCGGCCGATGGCTCACCAGACAGCCGCCCGAGGTCCAGTTCTCCGGTGAGCAGCCGTAGTGACAGTCCGGACAGGCTCCCGTACTCGGTGGCCAGGAGCGCGATCTCCCGACGCAGCGATTCGGCCCGGTAGACGGCGACCAATGGCTGCTCACGCCCTGCGGCATCGGTGAGCAGCACTCCTTCTCGGCCGCTCCCTTCATCCTCCAGTGCGCGGATCAGGCCCTGGACGGTCGGTTCTCGCAGGAAGGGCAGATCCGCCGAGAGCACCAGGACGTTTCGAGGCTCGCCCGGCTCCTGGCCCCCGGCTCCGGCTCCGGCTCCGGCTGTCGAACGTGCACTGCCCGCCCCGCTCCGACCGCGTCCGTCCTCCTCGCTTCGGCTCCCCGCCACGGCTCGATCGTTGTCCCCCGTGCGGCGGGTATCGGCGGTCGACTGCTGCCACTCCCTGGCCAACTGTCGAAGCCCCGCGTCCAGAGCGGCCACCGGACCGCCACCCGGAGGGTTCTCCTGGGCCCAGACCACCGGACGCTCGGTACCCCTGCGCCCTCCGACGACCACCGTGCGCCGCGCACCCCGGCAGGCGGCGAGCACCCGGTCGAGCAAGGTGCGCCCACCCACACTGAGCCCTGGCTTGTCGGCCCCGCCCAGTCGTTGTGCCCTGCCTCCGGCCAGCACGATGGCGTCGAAGGCGTCCGTGGATGTCGTGTCGGTCATGGCTGAAGTATCGTGCGCCCGCCTCGGTCGGCGAAGCGGCCGGAGCCGCTGCCCGATCCGTAAGGCTAGAGACCGCGTCCGTATGGCTAGAGACCCCGTAGGAGGACCGCCGGCTGCTCCACACAGTCGGCCACGTAGCGCAGGAACCCTCCCGCAGTGCCTCCATCGCACACCCGGTGGTCGAAGGTGAGCGAGAGCTGAACCACCTGTCGTACGGCGAGCTCGCCCTGGTGCACCCATGGCTTCGGCACGATCCTTCCCACTCCGAGCATCGCGGCCTCGGGGTGGTTGATGATCGGGGTGGAGCCGTCGACGCCGAACACACCGTAGTTGTTGAGGGTGAAGGTGCCGCCGGTGAGCTCTGCGGGGGTGAGGGCACCTTCCCTGGCAGCTTCTGTCAGTCGCGCGAACTCCGTCGAGAGCGACTCGGCGGACCGCAGATGAGCGTCCCGAACCACCGGTACGAACAGTCCGCGCTCGGTCTGTGCGGCGAACCCCAGATGTACTTCGGGGAGGACCACGACCTCGCGGGCCTCCAGATCGACCGTGGAGTTGAGCTCCGGGTGTCGGGCCAGGGCAGCGGTGCAGATCCGGGCGAGGAGGGCCAGCAGTGAGACCTTGGGACCCCCGGCCGTGTTCATGGCGGCGCGGGCCGCCATGAGTTCGGTCGCATCAGCGTCCACCCAGCAGGTCGCGTCGGGGATCTCGCTACGGCTGCGGGACAGCTTGTCGGCGACCACCCCCCTGAGTCCGCGCAGCGGTATCCGCTCGCCGCGGGGAGCACTGTCGACCGAGGCCACGGCCACGGGGGCCGGCTGGGGGACCAGCTTGGGTGCGGGCGGGGCCGAAGCCGTGGCGGCACTGGCTGCCCGCAGGGCGTACTCGACATCGGCACGCAGGATCAGTCCATCGGGACCCGATCCGGGCAGTTGCCTCAGATCCAGCCCGTTGTCCCGGGCGAGGCGCCGCACCAGGGGTGAGATCACGGGCAGGGGCCCGCTCACTCCGTTCGGATCGGCGGAGTCGCGGTCCATGGCCCGACTTCCCGTGGTGGAACCCTGGGAACCGGGCTGTGAGGTCGCCATCGAATGGGCGGTTCCCGCACGGGTGGCGGTCAGTGCCGGTGTCGTGGCGTTCGTTCGAGCAGGCGCCACGGACCGATCCGGGCCGTGCGGCGCCGCTCCGGGAGCCGTCGGCCGGATCCTGCGGCGCCGTGCAACCGGCGCCCCCGTGCCATAACCGACCAGGACATTCCCCGAGCCCTCCGTACGCCCGTCCGATGCCGATCCGGTCGACCCCGATCCGGTCGACACGTCCTCCGACCGGGACCGGCCCGCATCCGCGGTCGTGCCGGCGACCTCGGCCGAACCCGTCGCGGTAGTGCCCCCGGCGGCAGGCGCGGCATGGTCCGCGGGCTGTCCCCCGGACGTCCCGGTAGCTTCCTCGCCGGCTGTCGCACCCACAGCGACCATCAGTAGGGGCGCCCCCACCGGCAGCTCGGAGCCCTCTTCACCGAACCGGGCGGTCACCACACCCCCGTAGGGACACGGCACCTCCACCATCGCCTTGGCCGTCTCCACCTCGACGACAGGCTGGTCGATCGCCACCACGTCACCCACGGCAACCAACCAGCGCACGATCTCCGCTTCGGTCAGTCCCTCGCCGAGATCCGGCAGCTTGAACTCCAGTACCTGCGCCATCAGCTCCCCGCCTCCCACTGCAATCGCGCCACCGCGTCCAGCACCCGGTCCACTCCAGGCAGATGGTGCCTCTCCAGCATCGGTGGTGGATAGGGAATGTCGAAACCGGTCACTCGCAGTACTGGCGCCTCCAGATGGTGGAAGCAGCGCTCGGTCACCCTGGCGACGATCTCTCCACCGGGTCCGCCGAACCCGGTGGCCTCGTGGACGACGACCGCGCGACCCGTGCGTCGAACGGACGCACAGACCGTTTCATCGTCGAACGGAACCAGCGACCGGAGGTCGACGACCTCAAGGTCCCAGCCCTCGGCCTCAGCAGCCTGTGCCGCCTCCAGACAGACCGGCAGGGAGGGGCCGTAAGTGATCAGAGTGGCGCTGCGGCCCGCCCGCCGGACCACAGCCTGGCCTATGGGCTCCACAGCAGCCGGCTCCTGCGGTGACCAGGCCGCCTTCGACCAGTACAGCCGCTTCGGCTCCAGGAAGACCACCGGATCGTCCGAGGCGATGGCGGCGCGAAGCAGCCCGTAGGCGTCCTCGACGGTCGCCGGGGTGACGACCTGGAGCCCCGGAGTGGCCATGTAGTAAGCCTCGGACGAGTCACTGTGGTGCTCGACCCCGCCGATGCCGCCGCCGTAGGGCACACGCACGGTGATGGGGAGCGCCAGCCCTCCCCGGGTGCGGTTGCGCATCCGTGAGACATGGCTGATCAACTGCTCGAACGCCGGATAGGCAAAGGCGTCGAACTGCATCTCGACCACCGGTCGCAGGCCGTACATCGCCATGCCGACCGCCGTGCCGAGGATCCCGGCCTCGGCCAACGGGGTGTCCGTACAACGGTCGTCGCCGAACTCCTTGGCGAGCCCGTCGGTGATCCGGAAGACACCGCCGAGGGTGCCGACGTCCTCACCGAGGACATGGACGGTCGGGTCCTCCGCCATGGCGTCGCGCATCGCACGCTGGAGCGCCAATGCCATGGTCGCCGGTTTGGCGGGGGCGGAGTGCGCCGCGGCCGTGGTCATCGCTGATCCCCCTCTGCTTCGAGCTCGGCGCGCAGCTGCGCCTCCTGCTCCCGTAGCTGACTGCTGCGTTCGGCATAGACATGGGCGAAGAGATCCATCGGATCGAGCACCGGATCGGCGTTCATCCGCTGCCGCAGATCGGCCGCCATGGCTTCGGCCGCCTCCGAGGCGGCCTCCTTGACCGTGTCGTCGAGGAGTCCGCGCCGGGTCAGCTCCTGCTCCATCAGACGGATGGGGTCATGCTCCCGCCAGGCGTCGATCTCGCCGGAAGCGCGGTAGCGGGTGGCGTCGTCGGCGTTCGTGTGTGCGTCGATGCGGTAGGTGATTGCTTCGATCAGCGTGGGACCGCCGCCCCGTCGGGCCCGCGCAACGGCTTCGGCCAGGACCTGGTGCACAGCGGGTGCGTCATTCCCGTCGACCAGACGGCCCGGCATTCCGTACCCGACGGCCTTGTGGGCGAGGGAGGGCGCCGCGGTCTGCTTGGCCAGCGGAACCGAGATCGCGAAGCCGTTGTTCTGGACGAGGAAGACGACGGGCGCCTGCCAGACCGCCGCGAAGTTCAGTGCCTCATGGAAATCACCCTCGCTGGTACCGCCGTCGCCGACCATGGCGAGCGCGACGACGTCGTCCCCCTTGAGCCTGGCCGCGTGAGCCAGCCCCACCGCATGGGGCAATTGGGTGGCCAGCGGGGTGCACAGGGGCGCTATCCGGCGCTCACGCGGGTCGTACCCGGTGTGCCAGTCACCCCTCAGCAGGGTGAGCGCATCCACCGGATCCAGGCCGCGCGCCACGGCCGCGAGCGTGTCCCGATAGCTGGGAAAGAGCCAGTCCCGCTCCTCCAGCGCGAGCGCGGCGGCGATCTCGCACGCCTCCTGCCCGGTGCTGGAGGGGTAGACCGCGAGCCGGCCCTGCTTGGTCAGCGCCGTCGCCTGGGTGTTGTAGCGACGGCCGCGAACCAGTTGCGCGTACAACGTCAGCAGCAGTTCCGGGTCGACATCCGCGGCGGCCTTCGTGCCGAGCACGCGATGCGGCTCCGGGTCGGGAAGCAGGGGGGCGGGGTCGATGCGGGGCTTCCACGCCGGGGGCGGGGTGGGTCGGTAGGCGGCGGCACCGGGCAGCTCCTGGACCGTCATGCTGCTCTTGCGCAATGCGAGCACCTCCTCGTGGGAGCGATGACGAAGCGGCCCGAATGTGGCGCGCCTCACCTACCGATTGTTCGGTCGTTGGCGCAATTTGGCTACAGGCACCTTCAGCCTGTGGACAAACGGTTCTCCACAACCTGTGATGGAAACCGGTCGTCCATGCTGGGGAGGCGGGGGGATATGGCAGCTGAACAAATGGCTGAAGGCGGGGACCACGGCGGACGGGTCCCTCCGTCTCGCGCGCTGGACCCCATCGACCGCGACATCCTGCGCATCCTTCAAACCGACGGCCGTGCCTCAATTCGTTCGGTCGCCGAACGCGTCCACGTCTCCCGCGCCAATGCGTACGCACGGATCAACAGGCTCATCCACGACGGCGTGATCCGCGGCTTCAGCGCCCGGGTCGATCATGAACGGGCGGGGCAGGGAGCATCCGCGTACATCACGCTCAAGATCGTCCAGAATTCGTGGCGTACGGTCCGCGAACAGTTGGAGGCCCTACCGGGCGCGGCGCACATCGCCCTGGTCAGCGGCGACTTCGATGTACTGCTCCTCGTACACGCCCCGGACAACCGCACCCTGCGCGAGCTGGTGCTCACCCGTCTCCAGGCCATCCCCGAGGTCCTGTCCACGCGTACCCTGCTGGTCTTCGAGGAGACGGACCTGCACCCGATGACGCCCACCCTCTCCACATCCGGCGAGGAGCCCGTCTGAGACCTCTCAGGGCAAGCGGGAGCGCTTTCAAGAGAGCCCTCGCACCTGCGGTCCGGCCCTGGACGACGCAGCAGCCAGCAGCGGACACTCCGCTGACCTGCGGAAAGTCATCTATGGAAAGCCATTCGCGCCCGGGCGCCACATCGGATCAGGCGTGGCCGGCGGTCCCGTCCGTACGCAGCCCGTCGAAGGCCAGCCGTACGACCGTCTCGGCGAGCTGGACATCATGACCGCCGCCCGGGTGGGGTCGATACCACTCCACCAGGGAGTTCACCATCCCGAAGAGCAGCCTGGTCGCCAGCCGCATGTCCACGTCCCCCCGCAGATCGCCCTCGGCTGCCGCCGCCTTCAGTAGATCGGCGACCCGCTGGTCGAACTCCCGGCGCCGTTCCAGGGCCCACCGCTCGGTCTTGGTGTTGCCCCGCACCCTCAGGAGCAGCGTCACATAGGGCAACTCCGCCATCAGCACCTCCACGGTACGGCGGGTCACGTACTCGACCCGCTCGATGGCCCGCCCCCGCTGGGCGCCCGGCTCCTCCAGCACGGCGAACAACGAGTCGAGCGCCCGGCTGACCGCCCTGCGCAACAACTCCTCCTTGCCCGACACATGGTGGTAGATGGAGGACTTGGAGATCCCGGCCGCCTGGGAGAGGTGCTCCATGGACGTGCCGTCGTAGCCGCGGTCGTTGAATATCCGTACGGCGACGGTCAGCAATGTCTCCGGGGTGTACGTGTCGCGCTTGGCCGTGGTCATCCGTTCGCTCCTCTGTTCCCGCTGCGCCCGGGACCTGTGTGGCCCGCTTCGTCCCCCCACCGGCCACCGGTCGTCGGGCCGCCCTCCGCATGCCTGCCGGCACCGGTGTGAAGGTGCTGGAAGAGTGCGAGACCCGGCCCGTAACGACCGCTGGGGATCCGGGTGTGCACATTCTGCAACAGGGTGTGCACCCAGTCCGGCGGGAGCCTTCGGTGCCAAGCGAGCGGGCCGAGTGGATAGTTGGCGCCGAGTTTCATCGCCGTGTCGACGGCGTCCTCGGTGGCGACCCCCTTGGTCACGGCGTCGGCGGCGAAATCGATCAGCATCGCCACCGTGCGGGCCACGATCATCCCAGGTGCGTCACCGATGACGCTGACCTGCTTCCCAAGGGCCTGGAAGAGGCCGATCGCCTCACGGAGGGTGCGTTCGGAGGTACGGGGAGAGGGTGCGAGCGCGACACGGGTGGCCGCGCGGTAGTCGAGGGCGAGGTCGAAGTGGACCAGATCGTCGAACTCTCCGGACATGGATCCATCGGTGAGCGCCAGTCGGCCCCCGCCGGGAAGCACCAGTTGGCTCCGTACGCTCTCGTCCTGCCGACGCAAGGGGACGTCCGACTCGGCGATCAGTTCCAGCAGTGCGGCAGCCGCACCCAGTCCGCCTTCGGCTATGACGTACGCGGGCGGCTGCGCGGACGCTGCCACCTGCGGCTCGGGGCTGGGCGCACCCTCCGTGTGGTCGTACCAACCACGGCCGGTCTTGCGCCCCAGCAGGCCGGCGTCCACCAACCGTCGTTGACTCAGCGAGGGCGTGAACTTCGGGCTCTGGAAGTTCGCTTCCCACACGGAACGGGTGACTGCCGCATTCACATCCTGACCGATCAGGTCCGTCAGCTCGAAGGGACCCATCCGGAATCCGCCCGACTCCCGCAGCACGGCATCGATGGTGGCGGGGTCCGCGATCCGGTCCTCATGGAGGGCGAACCCCTCCGCATAGAACGGCCGCGCCACCCGATTGACGATGAAGCCTGGTAGATCGGCGCAGCTCACAGGGTTTTTTCCCCAGGCTGCGACGGTTGCCAGGGCATCGGCGGCCGATTGCTGTGCCGTGGCGAAGCCGCTGACCACCTCGACCAGCGGAAGCAGCGGTGCCGGATTGAAGAAGTGGAGGCCCACGAAGCGGCCGGGGAGACGAAGAGCACCGGCGATGGCCGTCACGGAGAGGGAGGAGGTGTTCGTGGCGAGCAGACAGTCGTCCGCGACCACGTCCTCCAATGATCGGAACAACTCCTGCTTGACGGTGAGATCCTCGACGACCGCCTCGATGACCAGCCCCGCGCCGGCGAGTTCGGACGGTTCCGACGCCGCGGTGAGCCGGGGCAGGGCGGCATCCCGTTCGGAAGGGGCCATTCGCCCCTTGGCCACCAGCCGGTCGATTCGGGCGCCGATCGCGGTGGCGGCTTCGGCCGCTCGTCCCGGCGCGGTGTCGTAGAGGTGTACGGGATGACCTGCGGCAAGGGCGATCTGAGCGATTCCCTGTCCCATGGTCCCCGTACCCACGACGGCGACGGGGCGGGCGGGGTCCAGTGGGACGCCCACCGGGGCGCGGCCATCGCGCGAGGCGGTCGGGCGCGCAGCAGCCGGTTCCGAGCCCGCCGGGGGCAGGACCGTCTGTAGTGGGTCGGCGTTCGGCGTGCTCGGGGTCGTTCGGCCGAGATCGCCGGGCAGGGTGCGCCCCTCCGTAGGGACGGCACGTGCCGAAGGAGTTGCGCTCTGCTCGTCGGCAGTCATGGGAGTGATCCTCCCGGATGAGTTATCCACAGGTTTGACAGGCCCCCTTGTACCGACCGATCGTTCGGTTACTCTAACTCTGTCCTTCCGTTCCTGCCCAGCTCGACGAGGAGTTGGTCCGTCATGCAGCTGACCGAGACCCGGCTGACCGAGAGCCACCGGGCCACGCTCGACCAGGCCCTCGAAGCCATCCGCACCCGTGCCTATTGGTCCCCTCATCCGGAACACCCCAAGGCATACGGCGAGAGCGCGCCCGCCGATGGGATCGCGGCCTTCGAAGCGCTCCGCCACACCCGATTCGACCTGGACCAGCCGGGCACCGACGGCTGGACCGGCGCCGAGACCTCCCCCTATGGACCCGAGCTGGCCATCGAGTATCCCCATCCCGACATCGAGGTGCTCCTTCCTGCAATGCGCGCGGCGATGCCAGCCTGGCGGGCTGCCGGGCCCGAGATCCGGGCTCTGCTTTGTCTGGAGGTCCTGGCCCGCATCAGCGCCCGTACGCACGAGTTCGCCCACGCCGTGATGCACACGAGCGGCCAGGCGTTCATGATGGCGTTCCAGGCGGGCGGTCCCCATGCACAGGACCGTGGTCTGGAGGCGGTTGCGTATGCCTATGCGGAGCAGACCCGGACTCCAGCCGCGGCTGACTGGTCAAAGCCCCAGGGCAAGCGGGACCCCCTGAAGCTGGGCAAGACGTTCACCACGGCGGGTCGGGGCATCGCCCTGTTGGTCGGCTGCAACACCTTCCCCACGTGGAACGGCTATCCCGGGCTGTTTGCCTCGCTGGCCACCGGCAATCCCGTGCTGGTCAAACCACACCCCCGGGCGGTGCTGCCGCTCGCCCTCACCGTGCGCGTGGCTCGTGAGGTGCTCGCCGAGGCCGGGTTCGATCCGAATCTGGTCTGCCTCGCCGTGGAGCGACCCGGTGAGGGCATCGCCAAGACCCTGGCCACCCGCCCCGAGATCAAGATCATTGACTACACGGGGTCCAGTGCCTTCGGTGACTGGTTGGAGGCCAACGCCCGTCAGGCCCAGGTGTACACGGAGAAGGCGGGGGTCAACACCGTCCTCATCGACTCCACCGACGACTACAAGGGCATGTTGTCCAACCTGGCCTTCTCCCTGTCGCTCTACAGCGGCCAGATGTGCACCACCCCGCAGAATCTCCTCATCCCCCGAGAGGGGATCTCCACGGACGTCGGTCCCAAGTCCTACGACGACGTCGTCAGCGATCTCGCTGCCTCGGTGAGTGGCCTGCTCGGTGATGACGCCCGAGCGAACGCCCTGCTCGGTGCGTTGGTCAACGAGGACGTACGAGGGCGTCTGGAGGGCGCCGCCAAGCTGGGGGAAGTGGCGCTGGGCTCCCGGGCGATCGTGAATCCGGAGTTTCCCGAAGCGGTCGTGCGGACGCCCGCGATCGTGAAGCTCGACGGGGGCAAGCCCGAGACCGAATCCGTCTATCTCTCGGAGTGCTTCGGTCCGGTGTCATTCGCGGTGGCGATGGACTCGACCGCGGACGCGGTCGAACTGCTGCGGCGCACCATTCGCGACCAAGGCGCCATGACGGTGGGCGCCTACACCACCTCGCCGGAGGTGGAACGGGCGATCGAGGACGTCTGCCTGGAGGAGTCGGCGCAGCTTTCGCTGAATCTGACGGGCGGGGTGTATGTGAACCAGACCGCTGCGTTCTCGGATTTCCATGGATCGGGAGGCAACCCAGCGGCGAACGCCGCCCTGTGCGACGGGGCGTTCGTCTCGAATCGATTCCGCGTGGTGGAGGTCCGGCGGCAAGCCTGAGCATCGTGCGGGGCGGTCACCACTGCCCCGCACGACCTCTTGCGCCGGACTGCGCTCCCCCGTCGCCCAGCCCCTCCGCGAGCAGCCGGCCCCGTCTCACCGGCGCCATGGGTCGCCGCCGTGGGCACATCGGGGCCTCGGGGGCCTCACGGTCCCGGTACCTCGCTCAGTGGCCCGCTTCGGCGTCCGAAGTGGTCTGGAGTGCGGGGCCACCCCAGTGGAAGAGGGTCATGGCGACGCTGGTCGCGAGGTTGTAGCTGGACACCTGGGGCCGCATCGGCAGAGCGAGCAGTTCGGTGGCCTGGTCGCGGAGTTCGGGCGAGATGCCATGGCGTTCTGACCCGAAGGCAATCAGGGCGTCATCGGGAAGGGACACCGACCGGATGTCCTTTCCCTCCGGGTCGAGTACGTAGAGCGGACCAGGTGGAAGCCCGTCGGCGGGAAGGTGTTCGACGGCAGTGGCGTAGTGCAACCCGGCTCCGGCTCGGACGGCATTCGGGTGCCAGGGGTCCATGTCGCCGGTGGTGACGACCCCCGTGACGCCGAAGCCGGCGGCGAGTCGTACCACCGCGCCGACGTTCCCCAGATTGCGCGGATTGTCGAGGACGACCACGGGCGATGTCCGCGGAAGCCGCTCCAGGGCGCTCACGTTCATCGCACGGCTGGGCCGGGTCGCGAGCGCAGCGACCCGAGTGGGATGCACGCGTGGGAGGAGTTCCCGCAGGGTGGCGGCTGGGACTTCCCGTACCAAGTCCTGCACCCGTTCCCTGACGTCACCGGCCAGGTCCTCCGCGAGAGCGAGGACCGCGCCCTTGTCGCTGGAAAGGGCCATCTGCACCTCGGCACCGAAGCGCAGAGCGTGCTTCAGGGCGTGGAACCCATCGAGCAGCACTGCGTCCGGCAGGGTCTCCTGCCAGCGCCGTACCGCTTCGATGGTGTCGTCGTCGCTCATCCGCCCAGGTTACGGGGGTTGGGGCGATCGCTCAGGCGCCGCCTTGGCCATGACCTCGTGCCCCGCGGGGGGCGCCCCCTGCGGGCTGGGATGCTCCTGCCCCTCCCTGTGGTCGGGCACCCGGCCCTTCCCGAAGCGGGAGCTCACTCGGGACCGACCTCGGGCCGCCCTGGCCCCGAGCCACACCAGGAAGGCGGTGGGAAGGAACACCGCATCAGCGGCGATCATCGCGAGCGAGAAGAAGGGCAGCCCGAGCAGCACGGCGATGGCGGCGTGTTCCAGCATCATCACCGCGAGGAGCACGTTCTTCACCCGCCGGTTGAAGAGGGTGAAGGGAAAGGCGACCTGCACGATGACGGTGCCGTAGGTGAGCACCAGCACCATCACGCCCCCGGATGCCAGCAGATCGGAGAGGGCGGGCCAAGGCGTGAAGTAGTCGAGTTGGAGCGGGTAGTACAGCGCGGTGCCGTCCTGCCAGCGGGACCCCTGGACCTTGTACCAACCGGCGGTGGCGTAGATCAGGCACACCTCCGCCATGACGACGAGCAGCGCGGCGTTGTGGCAGAGGTTGGCGATGGCGTCCAGCAGGAGGCGCGGCTGACCGTTCGGGGCGTACCGCCCGAGCAGCCACCACACGCCCTGTACCGCCCACAGGGCCCACAGGAGCAGAAGGACGTGCCAGCCGGTCTGGTTGAGGAAGGTCCCGATGAGGAGGAAGGTGCCGAGGATCATCCACAGGGCGGGGCCGACGTCGTCGGAGGAGTGCTTGCCGGGCGGTGCCTCAGCCGTGCGGGCAGCGCGCCGGGCGTCCAAGGACCAGACCTGCCCACAGCGGGTGAAGACGAGGTAGATGGCCACGAGATGGATGACGTTGTCGCCGCCGTCGCCGATGAAGATCGAGCGGTTCTGCAGGGACAGCACGCCCACCATGAACACCGCGGACATGGTGCGGGTGCGCCAACCGACCATGAGCAGGGCGCTGGAGAGCACCGACATCACATAGACGGTCTCGAACCACAGTCCGCCGTCCGACCACATGAGGGTGGTGAAGGCGTCGTTGCCGGAAATGAGCTGGCGCCCCATCTCCCAACTCCAGGGCGCGTCCGGGCCGTACATCGCCTGGCGGTTGGGAAACTCGCGCAGGAGGAACAGCAACCAGGTGGCGGCGAACCCGATCCGGACGATGGCCGTCTGGTAGGGCCCTATCGCCTTAGAGGTCACCGTCTGCACGGCGTCGGCGATCCGGCTGCGGGAAGGGTAGGTCATCGGACCGCCTCCGTACGTTCGACGCTCTTCTCGCCGTCATCGCCCGGACGGTCATCGGCGGAGATCGTCCACCACGGCAGTTCTCGATGGGACGGCCGGGTGTCGGTCTGCTCGTCGCTCCATTTCGGCGCTTCGACCAGGACGGTCGTCGCACGGAAGCGGACGCGCTCGACCACTCCGCGGAGGTCGTGTGCTTCGAGGCGCACCAGGGCGATGCGTTTCAGATAGCTCTCGGAGAGCCGACCACGAAGCCCGTTGGGACGGTTCTGGTCATCGTGGGAGTTGGAGTAGAGGTCCCAGGCCCGCCGCAGCTTGTTCTGCTGGACATGGCTGGGCAGCAGATTTCCGCGTATCGACGCGCTGTCCTCGGCGGTGAGATCGATCCACTCGGTGACGATCCGTCCGCCGTCCGCCCTTCGTACTTCCGCCTTCACCTGTACGGAGACGTTCTGTTGGAGCGGGTTGGGAGCGAAGAGTTTCCAGTTCTGCTCGAATTCGGGGTAGATCCAGGCGTCGACGGCCTTGCCGTACTCCTTGGTCACCGTGTTCGAGGGTGCGACATGCAGAAAAACCATGGCCACGTGCGTGGAGGCGAGCAGGGCGATCAGCGCGAGAGCAGCACCGAGGACGGCCTGGTAGGGGCGGGAGAGGGCCGCCAGGCCACTGGTGCCGTCCATCGGCGGCTCAACGGCACCGGTTGTGCCGGGGGGAGGTATGGGGCTCTCAGGTACTGCGGAGCCTGGTGGAGGCGGACGGGTCGCCTCCAGTGACGGGACGGGTGCCTGCGCCTGCTGGGATGGGATTGCACTCCATGCCCCGACAGAGGGCGGCAGGGGGCGAGGAGCGCCGGGCGCCTCCCGCCAGGAGCCATCATCGATAGGGGCTGAGCGCTGCGGAGTGGTGGCGCCGCCGCTGAGGGACTCGGGCACAGCAGCCCCGCCCGAGGGGGCCCGTACGGTGTCGAGGTGGGCCGTGGAGCTGTCGGCCAGGTGGAGATCCGCCGCCGGTATCTGGGCCCCGGACTCGCCAGCGGACGGATCGGCAGGGAGCGGATCGGCAGAGACACCGCCCGGTCCGGCGCTGTCCGGGGGATCCACACCATCCGCGGCGCTCTCTTCCGGGGCGGCGGGGCTCCCCGGCTCCGACTCGGTGTTCACAGGGGGCTGGGGCTCCACAGGGCTCCCATGGGAGTCCAGGCGTCCATTCAGCGGGCGTTTGTGCTGCTCAGCAGGGCTCGAAGGGGGCCCGTCCACCCGATCGGCCGAATCTCGGGGCCGTTGGCCGTCGGCGCCCTTGGTGCCACCGCTGTCGTACGAGTGCATCCCGCCCCGATCCCGCGTCGCCCCACCCTCGGTCATCCACAGGGTTGACACCCTAAGGGGCAGCGACTCACCATTGAAGTCAATGAACCGAACGATCGGTCGGTAGGGGGTTCGGATGACCGCAGTGACGATGGATGCGGCAGACGGCTATGAGGCGGTTTTCGACCAAGCCGTCGCTGCCGACGAGCGCATCGAGCCACGCGACTGGATGCCGGACGCCTATCGGGCGACCTTGATCCGTCAGATGGCGCAGCACGCGCACTCCGAGATCATCGGCATGCAACCCGAGGCGAACTGGATCACGCGGGCGCCCTCCCTCCGCCGTAAGGCGATCCTGATAGCGAAGGTCCAGGACGAGGCAGGACACGGGCTGTACCTCTACAGCGCCGCGGAAACGCTGGGGGTCAGCCGCGACGAACTGCTGGACAAGCTCCACGCCGGCCGTCAGCGATACTCGTCCATCTTCAACTACCCCACGCTGACCTGGGCCGATGTCGGAGCGATCGGCTGGTTGGTGGACGGCGCGGCCATCACCAACCAGGTGCCGCTGTGCCGCTGTTCGTACGGCCCTTACGCCCGTGCGATGGTCCGCATCTGCAAGGAGGAGTCCTTCCACCAGCGCCAGGGCTACGAGTTGCTTCTCACGCTCTCCCGAGGGACTCCGGCACAGCACGAGATGGCGCAGGACGCGGTGAACCGCTGGTGGTGGCCCTCCCTCATGATGTTCGGCCCGCCGGACGACGAGTCCGCCCACTCGGCACAATCCATGGCGTGGAAGATCAAGCGCCACTCCAATGACGAGTTGCGCCAGCGCTTCGTGGACATAGCCGCCCCCCAGGCAGAGGCGCTCGGGCTCCGACTGCCCGACCCCGATCTGCGGTGGAACGAGCAGCGGGGACACCATGACTTCGGCCCGATCGACTGGGCGGAGTTCCAGGCCGTCCTCCGGGGAAACGGACCGTGCAACGAACAGCGCCTCGCACAGCGGCGCACGGCGCATGAGCAGGGCGCATGGGTCCGTGAGGCCGCTGCGGCCTACGCGGACAAGCACTCGCCCCGCGGTAGGGACTCCGTGCGCAGGCCCCAACCGCCGCAGATGCCTCAACCACAACAGGGCCAGGCAGACCGGCCCGTACAGGAGGCGACCCCATGAGCGGCTCGACCGAGTGGCCGATGTGGGAAGTCTTCGTCCGCCCCCGCCGCGGACTGTCCCACACCCACGCCGGCAGTCTCCACGCTCCCGATGCGGAGATGGCCCTGCGCAATGCCCGTGACCTTTACACCCGGCGTGGCGAGGGCGTCTCCCTCTGGGTGGTTCCCTCCGCCTCGATCACGGCCTCGTCCCCGGACGAGAAGGACCCGTTCTTCGAGCCCGCCGCCGACAAGGCGTACCGACACCCGACCTTCTACGAGATCCCGGACGGGGTGAAGCACCTGTGACCACCACGGTGAACGCCGCGGCACTCGCCCTCGGCGACGACGCGCTGGTGCTCTCCCAGCGGCTGGGGGAGTGGGCGGGTCACGCTCCGGTTCTCGAAGAGGACGTGGCACTGGCCAACATCGCACTCGACCTCCTGGGCCAGGCCAGGGTGTTGCTCTCTCTCGTGGGGGACGAGGACGAGTTGGCCTATCTGCGTGAGGAGCGCGACTTCCGCAATCTTCAACTCGTCGAGCAGCCGAACGGCGACTTCGCCGACACCATCGCCCGTCAGCTCTACTTCTCCGTCTGGCAGCACCAGTTGTACCGGCAGCTCGTCTCCGTGGAGGGAGAGTTGGGCGGCCTCGCCGCGAAAGCCGTCAAGGAGGTGGCGTACCACCAGGACCACGCCGAGCAGTGGACCCTGCGCCTCGGAGACGGCACGGCACACAGCCATGAGCGGATGCAGCAGGCGTGCACGGCGCTGTGGCGCTTCACCGGTGAGATGTTCGAGCCCCTTGAGGGGCTGGCCGTCGACTGGGACGCCCTGGAGACGGCTTGGCTGGGGTCGGTGTCGGCCACCCTGGAGCGGGCGACCCTCACCGTGCCGTCGGGCCCGCGGTCGGGGGGCTGGGCGGCAGGGGCAGGCCGTCAGGGTCTGCACACCGAGCCGTTCGGACGGATGATCGCGGAGATGCAGCATCTCCACCGAAGTCACCCGGGGGCGTCATGGTGACCGACACCCGGCTGGAGGCAGAGCTCCGCAGTCTGGCGGGCTCGGTACCGGATCCCGAGCTTCCGGTGGTGACACTGGGCGAGCTGGGAGTGGTGCGCACAGTACAGCTCACCGGCCCCGGCAAGGTCATGGTGGAGCTGACGCCCACCTACACGGGCTGCCCGGCGATCGAGGCGATGACGGCGGACATCGAGCGGGTCCTCCATGAGCACGGGATGGCGGAGGTCTCCGTGGTTCGGGTCCTCTCCCCCGCTTGGTCCACCGACGACATCAGTGCCGAAGGACGACGAAAGCTCGCCAAGTTCGGGATAGCGCCACCGCGGCCCCACGCCTTGGACGAGCCCGTTCCGCTCGTTCTCTCCGTGCGCTGTCCCCACTGTGGATCGGCCGACACCGAACTGCTCAGCAGGTTCTCCTCCACCGCCTGCAAGGCTCTGCGGCGCTGTGTCTCCTGCCGTGAACCCTTCGACCACTTCAAGGAGTTGTGAGATGTTCCATGCGCTCCGTGTCAGTGCGGTCGAGCAACTCACGGATGACTCGGCGGCCGTGACCTTCGCAGTGCCCCCGGAGCTGTCCGAGACCTTTCGCCACACCCCCGGGCAGCATGTGGCACTACGTCGTGTGGTCGACGGCGAAGAGATACGCCGCACCTACTCGATCTGTTCCCCAGCATCGACAGCAACTGCCGCACCGTGCCTGCGGGTGGGTATCCGCATGGTGGAAGGCGGGGAGTTCTCCACGTACGCACTGAAGGAACTGGCGGTCGGGGACACCGTCGAGGTGATGCCCCCGATGGGTCGCTTCCGTCTCACCCCGCGTCGTGGTCACTTCGCGGCGGTGGTCGGTGGCAGTGGAATCACGCCGGTGCTGTCGATGGCGGCAACGCTGTTGGATCGCGAACCCGAAGCCAGGTTCTGTCTGATCCGCAGCGACCGCACGGTGGGGTCGACGATGTTCCTCGACGAGGTCGCAGACCTCAAGGACCGTTTTCCCCAGCGCTTTCAGCTGGTCACCACGCTCTCCCGGGAGGAGCAGCAGTCGGGCTTGCCATCGGGGCGCCTTGATGAGGCACGACTCGCCGCGCTACTGCCCGCCCTGCTTCCGGTGGCCGACGTGGAGGGTTGGTTCCTCTGCGGACCCTTCGGGCTGGTCATGGGCGCCGAGCGAGCGCTACGCGGACTCGGAGTCGAGCGAGCCCGTATCCACCAGGAGATCTTCCATGTGGACGATGGTTCTTCGCCCGCTCGTACACCGGTAGCGACGCCCACTCATGCCTCCCTCACGGCGACCCTCGACGGTCGGTCGGGCACCTGGCCCGTGCGCGAAGGGGACTCGCTGCTGGAGACCGTCCTGCGCAGCCGCTCCGATGCGCCCTATGCCTGCAAGGGCGGAGTCTGCGGCACGTGCAGGGCATTCCTCGTCTCGGGCGAGGTCCAGATGGACCGCAACTTCGCCCTGGAGCCGGAGGAGACCGAGGCGGGCTATGTGCTGGCGTGCCAATCCCACCCGGCAACACCAGAGGTGGTGTTGGACTTCGATCGCTGACGTCCGGGGGACCCCTCGTAGTACTGAAACGCCTCAGGCTTGATCTGCTGACCCCGTCGTCCAAGCCAGTGCCTGCGGCACACGGCCCATGTGCTCGGACCTCTTGGGGCGCACCTCCGGAACCACCGCCACCGTCGTTCCGCAGCTCACAAGACGTGGGCCTCGGTCCCGTTGTCCGTGACCATCGGGCGGCCCGCGCCGTCCCAGGCGAGCATGCCGCCCTCGATGTTCACCGCATCGATCCCCTGCTGCACTAGGTACTGGGTGACCTGTGCGGAACGGCCTCCCACCCGACACATCACAAAGGCCCGGCGCCCGTCCGCAACGGCCTCGGTCACCTCACCGAAACGCGCCACGAAGTCGCTCATCGGCACATGCAGGGCTCCGTCGACATGTCCGGCAGCCCACTCCTCGGCTTCCCGGACATCCAGCACCAGCCCGTCGGACGGCACCGCCGCGACATCCACCGAGGGCAGCGGAGCGAAATTCATGGTCAAGCCTTCTCTCGTCGAAACGCAGCGAAATGAGAACACCACGCAAGGTGCCGAACGGACCGGCCACCTCTGGGAAAACTACTCCACCAGCCGCGACAGTTCCTTCTCCCGTTCAGCGACCTGTGCGAGGAGTTGCTCAGCGATCTCTTCCAGCAGTCGGTCCGGGTCATCGGGAGCCAGACGCAGCATTCCGCCGATCGCGCTCTCCTCCAACTCCTTGGCGACAGCGGTGAGCAATTCCTTGCGCTGCGACAGCCATTCCAGCCGGGCGTACAGTTCCTCGGCCTCGCTCTGCCGCTCCTCGACGGGGGCAGGACCTGCGTCCCACTCCTCGGAAAGCGTCCGCAGCGCCTCGGCATCGCCCAGCGCATAGGCGGCGTTCACCCGGGTGATGAATTCCTCCCGGCGCCCGCGCTCGGGCTCGTCCTGCGCAAGATCAGGGTGCGCCCTGCGTGCCAGCTCGCGGTAGAGCTTGCGGGCCTCCTCGCTGGGCCGTACCCGCTTGGGCGACCGCACAGGCTGGTCGTTGAGCATCGCCGCAGCCTCGGGGGGAATGCCCTCGGAGTCCATCCACCCGTGGAAGAGCTCGTCCACACCAGGCATCGGCATCACCCTGGCTCGGGCTTCCTGAGCCTTGCGTTGATCATCCGGGTCACCCGTGCGGGCAGCCTGAGCCTCGGCGATCAAGGCATCCAGCTCGTCCAGCCTGGTGTACATGGGGCCCAGCTTCTGATGATGCAGTCGAGAGAAGTTCTCGATCTCCACCCGGAACGTCTCCAACGCGATCTCAAATTCGATCAGCGCCTGTTCGGCAGCGCGCACCGCCTTCTCCAGCCGGTCTTCCGGCCGTGGTCGCGTGTCCTGCACTTCGTCATTCCGGGACGTCTGCCCCCCGGAGGCACCCTGGGTCACCCGCCCAGACTAGGGCCTCCCTTTCCGATCTTGCAGCGCTGCCCTTCTCACCCTCCGTCGAAAGACGCTCGGAACACCCCGATCCCCTTGCCGAGGGGGGACGAGAATTCCTCGGAACCGCTCCTCGCCGCCGCAGACCACCCAGTGCACTGGTGGCCGGCCACCTGTCGGGAGCCGGGTTCTCGCCCTGCCCCTGCTGCTGCCTCCACCCCGAGGCGCTCAACCATGGGCCCCAGCCTCAACACAGCGAACGTCGCGGGCAAGCCCATAGCCCCACGGGCTTGCCCCGACCACACCCTCAGCGCCGACTCCTCAGGACGCTCCCATGTGCCGGCTTCCCCACCGCGCCGATCCCTGGAGTCGCCCGGCCAGGTGCCGGCTTACTCACACACCCAACTCGGCGGCTATTCGTCCGCCCTTGATCGCCGTCAGCAGGTCCGCGTGATCCTCTTCCGTACGGTCCGCGTAGACCACCGCGAACCGAGCCAGCGCCTCGTCCAGTTCCTCGCTCTTCCCGCAGTAGCTGGCGATCAGCCGTGGGTCCGCGCTGTGGGCATGCGCGCGGGCCAGCAGGGCACCCGTCATCCGTCCGTAGTCATCGAGCTGAGCGGGGGTGAGCGCGGCGGGATCCACACTGCCCTTGCGGTTTCTGAACTGCCGCACCTGGAAGGGCCGCCCGTCGACCGTCGTCCAACCGAGCAGGATGTCGCTGACCACCTGCATGCGCTTCTGCCCACACACCACCCTGCGACCTTCATGGTCCACTTCAGGCGTCTGGAACCCGGAGGCGGCGAGGTGGGGGAGCAATGCCGAAGGCCGCGCTTCCTTCACCTGCAACACCAACGGATCACCGAGGTGGTCCAGGAGCAGGACCACATAGGACCGCGTACCAACACTGCCCGTGCCGACCACCCGGAACGCGACATCGTGGATCTCATAGCGGGCGAGGAGGGGAAGCCGATCCTCCGCGACCGTGGTCAGATACTGCTCCAGAGAGGACGCCACAGCCGCCGCCTCCGCGTCCGAAACCCTTCGCAGGACCGGTATCGCATCGACGAACCTTCTGGCCTCACCCGCGCGGTCGGTGACCACTTCCGTCGCCTTGGCTGCGAACCGTGCGCTCGTGTTGTTGCGCGCCTTCTCCGAGACTCGCTCCAACGTACCGAGCAGATCACGCGCATCGGTGTGGGAGACCAGTTCCTCATCGGCAATCGCGTTCCAGGCTTCCATCGCGGGAAGCTTCGCCAGCAGCCGCATGGTCCGTCGATAGGCACCCATGGCATCGAAGGCGGCATCACGGCAGACGCCCTCATTGGCCCCCGCGACCCGTCCGGCAAGAACGAGAGAGGCAGCGAGCCTCTTCACATCCCATTCCCAAGGGCCGACGACGGTCTCGTCGAAGTCGTTCAGATCCATGACCAGGCGCCCGCGAACATCCCCGTACAGACCGAAGTTCGCAGCATGGGCGTCGCCACAGAGCTGGGCGGATATACCGGTCATGGGCGTGCCCACGAGGTCATGGGCCATCAGACCGGCGGCCCCACGGAGAAAGGCGAAGGGGGAGGCAGCCATCCTCCCCACTCGTATCGGTGTCAGCTCGGGGACCCGCCCCTGGCTGGACTCCTCCACGGCCTTCACCGCATCAGGACGCCCCACGGCGAGCACCAGGGAATCATGTGACGCCCGAGGCACACGACTCCGCAGCCCCTTGCCCTCCTGCTTGGGCGATGGCCGAGCCTCCACTCCGGCCCCGTCGGTGGACGGCTCGCTACCGGTGCGCCACGAAAAGCCCGGGACCAGCGGAATGCGCCCATCTCCCACCACGGCAACACCCTGAGCATCGCCTTCCGCGACCCTCGCACCCTCGGTGGAGCCTGTCCGCTTCCCAGGAACGCCCTTGCCGTCGCCCATATCGTGCGATCCCCCCTATGTCGTCACACTGCCAACATCAATCGAGCTGACCGTACCCCCGGCGCCCGGGGACCGTCTCCCCCTGTGGATAACCATTGACAGGTCCCCTTCACCACGGTGATCAGCCGGCCAGAAGTCCATGTTCTCCACCCTCGATCCGTCAGCGTCGCTCTACGCCTCACATCCCGAGTGCCGATCCCACTGCCTTGGAGCGGCCAACAAACGTTTCACGTGAAACAGCCAGCATCCGCCCCAGAGAACCCAACGCGTCCCGAACCCAGTCAAACCCCGGATGAGGTTCTCCACCAGCCGTCCGTCCACAGCCGACCCACGGTGACACCGACCGGCTCCTGACGGTCGATCGAAGACCATGCAGCTCAGCTGGCCCCGCCAGAACCCCGCCCCGGGCGATGCGTGCCGACGGAACCGATCAGCGATCAGTCACCCAGTCCGGCGTCGCGCGCCAGCAAAGCGGCCTGCACCCGGTTGTCACAGTCCAGCTTCGCCAGAATCCGACTCACATAGGTCTTCACCGTGGCCTCACTCATATGGAGGCGCCTTCCCGCATCCGCATTGGAGAGTCCTTCTCCCAGCAACGCGAGGACATCCCGCTCCCGAACGCTGAGCCCGGCCACCCTCAACCGAGCCTGTTCACCGCGAGCCGCGGCCCGACCGGTGGCGAGTTGGTCCACCACATGCCGGGTTGCGCCAGGAGAGAGATACGCATCTCCCGCTACGGCCGCCCGGACGGCTCCGATCAGTTCGGCAGGCGCGGTGTCCTTCAGGAGGAAGCCCGCGCCGCCTGACTCCAGGGCCCGCAGTACGTTGTCCCGCTCGCCGAAGGTCGTCAGGATGATGACCCGGGTATCGGGAACCGCTCGCCGCAACTCGCCCATCGCCGTGAGCCCGTCCATGACCGGCATCTGGATGTCGAGCAGCACCACATCGGCGCTGTGCAGTCGGGCGAGGTCCACCGCCTCCCGCCCGTTCGACGCCTCGGCAACGACTTCGATCTCGCGGTCGGAGGTGAGGATCATTCGAATTCCGGCCCGGATGAGCGGCTCATCGTCAGCGATGACCACCCGGATCGGCGCCCCCGTCATA
Organism: Streptomyces sp. NBC_00690; assembly: GCF_036226685.1. Taxonomy (NCBI): domain Bacteria; kingdom Bacillati; phylum Actinomycetota; class Actinomycetes; order Kitasatosporales; family Streptomycetaceae; genus Streptomyces; species Streptomyces sp. NBC_00690. The sequence goes on along the minus strand of NZ_CP109009.1, from coordinate 4,420,830 downwards.
TCCAACCCCGTACTCTCCGCCGGAACGCAGCAGCGCCGACCTTCTCCACGGATCCCCAGGGCATCGGCCAAGGGCACCCCTGCCGGCTGCTCCCAGGATCGCGGCAGGACCAACCGGGCCCCACGGTATGCCCCGGTCCCACCGGGCCCGCCCCGTGGGCCACCCCTCAGATCGACATCGTCAGCGATCGAGGAGGGTGATCCGCCACTTCCCACGCCACGACCCGAGCGGGTGCCCCACTAGCGTCCGACCTCGTACCCCTTCTTCTCCACGAGCTTGCCGTCCTTGAAGCAGAAGCGGAACACGGGCTCGGAATCGATGTTGTTGCCCACCTCGGACGACATCAGCACCAGACAGTCGGAGCCTTCCGGAGGCTTGGGTCCCTTGCCGTCCAGCCCCAAGGTCGCGATGGTGTCGCCACTCGGCAGCTGCTTCCGTACCGAGTCCTCGTCGTCCCCGACCCGGACCTGCTCGTACTGCTCGGGGTCGATCATTCCCTCGGTCACCGTGCTCAACAGGAAGAAGACCCCCACCACGGCCACGACCACCAGGACCAGAAGGGCTGCCAGGGATATCCCGCAGCCCAGCCCGATCCCCCCGGCGCGCCCCCTACCCACTCTGCCGTCCAGTTTGCTCATCATCGGCGCCATTCCCCCGGCGCTCCAGTCCTGGACCGGAACACCGTCCACGCCTACGGCCTTCGGCGCCTGCTGGTGGAAGTCGTCCTCCACCGCGACCAACGGTGTCGCCTCCACCACTCCGTACGGCAGGACACCTGCCACCCGGAACCCTCCGTCGTCGAGGGCGCCGGCGTGCACCATCCCCCCGACCAGCCGGGCCCGCTCGCGCAGACCGGTCAGCCCCTGCCCACCGCTGACCACCTCGTCGGGCTCCTGCGGTGCGGCGGCGCTGACAATCTCCACGACCAAAGAATCTGGCTCGTATCGCAGTTCCACGGCGATCGGCGCACCGGGGGCGTGCTTGTAGGCGTTCGTGAGCGCTTCCTGAACGATCCGATACGCCGCGTGATCTGCCGCGGCGGCGAGCGGGCGAAGCTCCCCCTTGGTCCGCAGCTTCACCGTGTTGCCCGCTGCCCGGGCCGCTTCCACCAGGCTTTCGATCCCCGCCGTGCCCCGTACGGCCCGCCCTGATTCATCCACGGGTTCGGTGGGAGCGTGCACCCCGTCCTGCAGGATTCCGACGACCTCCCGCAGTTCGTGCATGGCGGCCACCGAGGCCGTCCGCAGCACTCCGACCCCCTCACGCTGTCGCTCGGTGAGCTCCGGGTCCACCTCCAGCGCGCCCGCATGCACCGAGATCAACGCCAGTTGGTGCCCCAGGCTGTCGTGCATGTCCTGGGCGATCCGCTGGCGTTCCAGAAGCCGGGCCTGCCCCGCCACCATCTGGCGCTCCCAGAGCAGTTGCGCATTGCGTTCCTGTAGGGCGTGCAGCAGAGTCCGCCGCTGGCTCCAGTAGCGGCTGGCGAGGGCCGGTACGACCGCGGTGGCCAGGAAGTAGAGCGTAGTCAGCAGCGCCAGGGTCAGCGGCATCTTCTCCGACCAGGCGCCCAGGAGTGAGGAGCCGACGAACAGGACGTAGGCGATCGTGAAGGCCACCAGTGCCCGTCCCGCGCCCACGATCCGGCGCCCGGCCGACCAGGCGACCACTGTCAGGAGCAGCGCGAAGCCGGCCGCCAGGCCGCCCACGGCAGCCGTGATGATCAGCACGAGGGTGGGCAGCCGGCGGCGCAGCAGGCTGAGCGCAGCTGCCCCGACCGCGGTGAGCGCGAGCAGCAGCCCGTCGGTCTGGACCAGGTCCTCGATCCCGGCGGCCACGAGCGAGAGCACCACCGCGAGCACCACTTCGCCGGCGGTGCGTCGCCGGGTCACCGACGGTGCGCCTGTGGGCGGAGCGTGTAGATCGGGCCCGATGAGCCAGATCCAACCAGCCCTCAGGGTGGCCAGAACCTTTCCAAAGACAATCACCTCCGCACCATAGACAAGGGCCCGGATCGCCCTCGGCCGACTTTCGTCCCCTCCCCCATAGACGAACGTCGCGCTGCCGAGCCCTGATCATCGACGTGGATGTGTGCGGTCGGTGGAGCGGTCTTGGATCACGTGCCCCCACCGCGCTTCAGCCGCCTCGCCGCATGACGTGGCGCTGTTGTCAGCTGTTCATCCCGCCAGGTTGCCCCCGTACAATGGCGGCATACGAGAAACGGGCCTCCACCGCGACTTTCGTCACTGTGGAGACCCGTTTCATCGAATCTCATGGTGCGCGAGGGGGGAGTTGAACCCCCACGCCCTTTCGGGCACTGGAACCTGAATCCAGCGCGTCTGCCTATTCCGCCACCCGCGCATTGGGTGTTTGCCACTCGGATCTTCACCGGCCTGGTGTGTCCCCTGGCGACATGCAGAAGATTAGCACGGTGCACAGGGTGGATTCGAATCCGATTGTTTGACCTCCGGCATGGGCGAACAGGCGGTGGCGGAGTAGGCCAGCACCGGGCACCACCAGCGGTCGGGACGGTGCAGGCGCTGAGCAGAGCGCAAGGAAGTGAGGGCCTCGCACCCGCTCGCAGCCACTCGTGCACAAGACGAAAACGGCTCCTGGCGCAGGGCCCGCAGCTGGCGTGCACCGACGCCTGCGCGCAGCGGCGGACCCTGGTTGGAAGACTGATTCAGGAGAAGAGCGCCGTCGGCGCCAGCCCGAACCAAAAGCCGGAGACCGGGAGAGCCGGGGGAGCCAAGAGCCGGGAGCCGGGGGAGCCGGGGGAGCCGGAAACCGGGGGAGCCAAGAGCCGGGAGCAAAGCATGTGCGCAGCGGACCCGGGCGGTCCCCCGGAGCGGGAGAGCGCTCGGCGATCTTCGGCACCGAGCGCGCCGCATCGAGTGCGCTGCCCGGGGCACCTGGCAGGGCGACCGATTCGTCACGGTCCCCACAACCGGGGCACAACCGTGGCACGAACGGGAAACAAGGCGCGGGGGCGAACAGGTCCCCGACCACGGAACCCGTCCCCCAGAACGAGCTGGGCCCAGAGACCGGAGAGGTGAGAGAGGTGATCCCGCGGGCCGGACGGAGTGCGGGCGAGCGGTGCATCCGTGGCCCGACAACTACTGCCGGCAGCGGGCACCGAAAAGGCGCCGACTTCGACCGACACCCGCCCAGCAGGCTCTGACCAGCCTCTGAGCGGGCATACCGACGAAGGGGAACCGGGCGGGATCAGCGGCAGAGCAGTGGATGCATCGAGTACCGGACAACGGAGAGACTATGGAAGACGGCAAGCGACACCGACGCCGCGGAAGGTCGGGCACCCGCTCCTCCTCGGCGTACCCCGGGTGCGGGACACTGTCATAGAGCCGCCTCTACGATCCGTGTGAGAGGTGACACTCATCGACGGTGCAGACAAGGGGAACCAGCCGATTTCCCGACGCGTGGATACGATCAGTAAGCAGTATCAGGACGGCAGCAATGGAGGAGGTGCCCGATGGGAGTCCTGAAGCGTTTTGAGCAGCGGCTCGAAGGCATGGTCAACGGCACCTTCGCCAAGGTGTTCAAGTCCGAGGTCCAGCCCGTCGAGATCGCCGGTGCCCTCCAGCGCGAGTGCGACAACAACGCGACGATCTGGAACCGCGAGCGAACAGTCGTCCCCAATGACTTCATCGTCGAGCTGAGCACACCCGACTTCGAGCGGCTGAGTCCTTACTCGGGCCAGTTGGGCGACGAGCTCGCCGGACTCGTCCGCGACTACGCCAAGCAGCAGCGGTACACCTTCATGGGCCCCATCAAGGTCCATCTGGAGAAGGCCGACGATCTCGACACCGGCCTCTACCGGGTGCGCAGCCGCACCCTCGCGTCGAGCACCTCACAGACTCCCGGTGGGCCCGACACCGACGCTGGCGGCTATCCGCCCCGCGCGGTCGGCGGCGCCCCTGCCGGAGCACCGCCCATGCCGGACGCCCCGCCTCCGGGCGGCCGTCCAGGTCCCACGCCGATCGGGGACCGCCGCCCGGCGAGCAACCCCGGACCGCTGCCCGGGGGGCAGGTGCGGCGCTGGATCGAGATCAACGGCACCCGCCATCAGATTTCCCGCTCGACGCTGGTCCTCGGTCGCAGCACCGACGCCGATGTGCGCATCGACGACCCCGGCGTATCGCGTCGCCACTGTGAGATCCGGACCGGAACGCCCTCGACGATCCAGGATCTCGGGTCCACCAACGGCATCGTGGTAGACGGACAGCACACCACCCGCGCTACGCTCCGCGACGGCTCGCGGATCGTCGTGGGCAGCACCACCATCGTTTACCGGCAAGCCGAAGGGTGAAGCGGGGGCAATGTCAGAGCTGACCCTTACGGTCATGCGGCTAGGTTTTCTGGCCGTTCTGTGGCTTTTTGTGATCGTGGCCGTTCAGGTCATTCGTAGCGATCTGTTCGGTACGCGGGTCACGCAGCGCGGTTCACGCCGCAATGCCGACGCGCGACCGCAACAGGCGCGTCAAACCGCCGCGCCACCGCAGCAGCGGCAACAACCGAGTGGACGTCAGCGCCGCGGGGCACCGACCAAGCTGGTGGTGTCCGAAGGCACCCTCACCGGTACTACGGTGGCGCTACAGGGCCAGACCATCTCCCTGGGTCGGGCCCACGACTCAACAATCGTGCTGGACGACGACTACGCGTCCAGCCGGCATGCCAGGATCTACCCGGACCGTGACGGCCAGTGGATCGTCGAGGATCTCGGGTCCACCAACGGCACCTATCTCGACCGGACCCGGCTCACCACTCCGACGCCGATTCCGCTGGGCGCGCCGATCCGCATCGGCAAGACCGTCATCGAGCTGCGGAAGTAGTAGGACATATGACAGCGCGCGAGCGGAGCGAGCGAGCCGCCGCGGTCCCGAAAGCGGACCTGGATCGGCTCCCGACCGGAGGGTGGGCAGTGTGGCGCGAGACCGGCTGTACCCCGAGCCGACGGGCGAGGTGCGCATGAGTCTGTCTCTGCGCTTCGCCGCCGGATCGCACAAGGGCATGATCCGCGAGGGCAACGAGGACTCCGGCTATGCCGGGCCCCGGCTGCTGGCGATCGCCGACGGCATGGGCGGTCAGGCGGCGGGTGAAGTCGCCTCGTCGGAGGTGATCTCCACGCTGGTGACGCTCGACGACGACGTGCCCGGCTCCGATCTGCTGACGTCACTGGGGATGGCCGTACAGCGGGCCAATGACCAGCTGCGCCAGATGGTCGAGGAGGACCCCCAGCTCGAAGGCATGGGCACCACGCTCACCGCCTTGCTCTGGACGGGCCAGCGGCTCGGCCTGGTCCACGTCGGTGACTCGCGCGCCTATCTGCTGCGCGACGGTCTGCTGACGCAGATCACCCAGGACCACACCTGGGTGCAGCGGCTCGTCGACGAGGGCCGGATCACCGAGGAGGAGGCCACCACCCATCCGCAGCGTTCGCTGCTGATGCGTGCGCTCGGCAGCGGTGACCACGTCGAACCCGATCTGTCGATCCGTGAGGTCCGTGCGGGCGACCGCTATCTGATCTGCTCCGACGGCCTGTCAGGCGTGGTCTCCCACCAGACGATGGAAGAGACCCTCGCCAGCTACCAGGGCCCGCAGGAGACCATCCAGAACCTGATCCAGCTGGCCCTGCGGGGCGGCGGACCGGACAACATCACCTGCATCGTCGCCGATGTCCTCGACACCGACTCCAATGACACCCTGGCCGGTCAGCTCAGTGACACGCCGGTCGTCGTCGGTGCGGTCGCGGAGGTTCAGCACCAGCTGAACGACGGTGGAGCGATGCAGACCCCGGCGGGGCGCGCGGCAGGGCTTGGACGTCCCGTCCCACCGCAGAGCGGGGGATTCGGCCCGCCCGGCAGTGGTGACGACCCGGGATACGGCGGAATGCCTCCGGGTGGCTCGTACGACGCTTACAACGACGACGACTTCAACAAGCCCAACCGTGGGCGTTCCTGGTTGAAGAGATCGTTCTTCATCGGGCTCGCGCTCGCGGTGGTCGGCGGCGGTCTGTACGGCGGTTACCGCTGGACGCAGACGCAGTACTACGTCGGCACCGAGGGCGAGAATGTCGCCCTCTACCAGGGCATCAGCCAGGATCTGGCCTGGGTCTCGCTCTCCAAGGTGAAGAAGAACCACCCCGAGATCGAACTCAAGTACCTCCCGCCCTACCAGCGCAAGCAGGTCGAGGCCACGATCACCCAGAAGAGTCTCGGCAAGGCACGCTCCAAGATCAGTGAACTCGCCGCGCAAGCCTCCGCCTGCAAGAAGGAGGAGCAGCGTCGCGATGCGGCCGATCGTGTGAGTGCGGCGCCGCCCGGTGAGGGCGAGGCGGGCGGCACGACCGGAGTGCCCGCCACCCAGGCCAAGCAGAACACCGAGCAGAACGTCGACCAGACGAACGTCAGCACGCCGTCCACGGCCTCTCCGTCTCCTGCGCCGGGCCCCACCCTGTCGGAGGACGAGCAGAAGCTGGCCTCGAACTGCGGGAAGCAGTAATTCAGCCGTAGGGGGCCCTCTCCACCATGAGCGTTGTGACCAACACCACCACGATCGGCGCGATCGACGCACCAAGTCGCCGCAACACCGAGTTGATGCTGCTCGGTTTCGCGGTCGCCGTCCCGGTGCTCGCGTACATCAATGTGGGGCTCGCCCTCGACGGCAAGCTGCCCGCCGGTGTCCTCGGCTACGGGCTGGGGCTCGGGCTGCTCGCGGCCGTGGCCCACCTGGTGGTGAGAAAGTTCGCCAAGTACGCCGATCCCCTGCTGCTGCCGCTCGCGGTGCTGCTCAACGGGCTCGGGCTGGTGATGATCTGGCGGCTCGACCAGTCGCCCCGGTTGATCCAGCGCGCGGAGGGCGCCTTCGGTTCCTTCACTCCGGACGCCCCCAAGCAGATGCTGTACTCGGCGATCGGCATCGCCCTCTTCGTGGGCGTCCTGCTGCTGTTGAAGGACCACCGCATCCTCCAGCGCTACACGTACATCTCCATGGCCCTGGCGCTGGTCCTCCTGGTCCTGCCGATGTTCTTCCCCGCCCGCAACGGCGCGAAGATCTGGATCAGCCTCGGTCCGATCAACATCCAGCCCGGCGAGTTCGCGAAGATCATCATCGCGATCTTCTTCTCCGGCTATCTGATGGTGAAGCGCGATGCGCTGGCCCTCGCTAGCCGTCGGGTGATGGGCCTGTACCTGCCGCGCGGGCGAGACCTCGGTCCGATCCTGATGGTCTGGGCGATGTCCATCCTGATCCTCGTCTTCGAGACGGACCTCGGTACCTCGCTGCTGTTCTTCGGCCTCTTCGTGATCATGCTGTACGTGGCCACCGAGCGGACCAGTTGGATCGTCTTCGGTCTGCTGATGTCCGCGGCCGGTGCGGTCGGCGTCGCCACCTTCGAACGCCACGTCCAACAGCGCGTCGAGTTCTGGCTGAACCCCTTCGCGGACAAGACCTGGGCACAGAGCGAGCAGATCGGCCAGGCCCTGATGTCCTTCGGCGCGGGCGGCACCCTGGGCACGGGCCTGGGGCAGGGCAACTCCGACCTGATCATGTTCGCCGCCAACTCCGACTTCATCCTCTCCAGCTTCGGCGAGGAGTTGGGGCTGGCCGGGATGATGGCATTCCTGATGATCTACGGGCTGATCGTGGAGCGCGGCGTGCGTACGGCACTCGCCGCCCGTGACCCCTTCGGCAAGCTGCTGGCGATCGGCCTCTCCGGAGCCTTCGCCATCCAGGTCTTCGTCGTCGCCGGTGGAGTGATGGGCCTGATCCCGCTGACCGGTATGACGATGCCGTTCGTCGCAGCAGGTGGTTCATCGGTGATCGCCAACTGGGCGCTGATCGCGATCCTGATCCGCATCAGCGACACCGCCCGCCGGCCAGCGCCCGCACCCGCCCCGTCCCCCGATGCCGAGATGACCCAGGTGGTCCGACCGTGAACAAGCCCCTGCGCCGGATCGCGATCTTCTGTGGACTGCTGATCCTCGCGCTGCTCGTGCGCACGAACTGGCTCCAGTTCGTCGAAGCGGAGGAACTGAACACCCACGACCGCAACCGCCGTGTCCTGATCGACCGGTACGCCAGCGAGCGCGGCAACATCATCGTCGACGGCAAGCCCATCACCGGCTCGGCGAAGACCGACGACACGGACTTCGCCTTCAAGCGGACCTACGTCAACGGCCCCATGTGGGCGCCGGTGACCGGGTACGCGTCACAGGCGTTCGGCGCCAACCAGATCGAGAACCTTGAGGACGGCATCCTCACGGGCAACTCCGACCAGCTCTTCTTCGACCGCACGATGGCCATGTTCACCGGCGACAAGAAGAAGGGCGGCAATGTGGTCACCACCCTCAACGGAGCCGCCCAGCAGGCAGCCTTCAAGGGCCTCGGCTCCAAGAAGGGCGCGGTCGCGGCGATCGACCCCAAGACCGGCAAGATCCTGGCACTCGCCTCCACCCCTTCGTACGACCCCTCGGCCTTCGCCGGTTACGGCGCGGCCGACGAGAAGGCGTGGAACGCGCTGGAGAAGGACAAGGACAAGCCCACGCTGAACCGCGCGCTGCGCGAGGTGTATCCGCCCGGCTCGACGTTCAAGGTGGTCACGGCCGCGGCGGCGCTGGAGCACGGTGTGGTCAAGGACATCGACGAGCCCACGGACACCCCCGAGCCGTGGAAGATCCCGCTCTCCACCCAGCCGATGAAGAACCACGCCAGCGGATGCGAGAACGCGACCCTGAACCGGGCCATGGAGGTCTCCTGCAACTCCGTCTTCGCCAAGCTCGGCGATGAGGTGTCGCGGGACAAGATGCTGGAGACGGCCTCGAAGTTCGGCTTCAACGCCGAGCACTTTGTACCGGTTCGCGCTTCGTCCTCCACCTATGACAAGAACATGGACCGGGGTGGCAACGCCCTGTCCTCCATCGGCCAGTTCAACACCACGGCCACTCCCCTCCAGATGGCCATGGTCACCGCGGCGATCGCGAACGACGGCAAGCTGATGAAGCCGTACATGATCGACCAGCTGGAGGCTCCCAACCTCGATGTGATCGAGAAGACCGAGCCGCAGGAGCTCAGCCGCCCCGTCTCCCAGGAGAACGCCCAATTGCTCCAGAAGATGATGGAGAACGTCGTCCAGAAGGGCACGGGCGGCAATGCGCAGATCAACGGGGTGACGGTCGGCGGCAAGACCGGTACGGCGGAGAACGGTTTCAACAACGAGGGCACGCCGTACGCCTGGTTCATCTCGTACGCGAAGACGGGTGACGGCTCTCCGGTGGCGGTCGCGGTCGTGGTCGAGGACAGCGACGCCCGCGGCGGTGACATCTCCGGTGGCGGACTGGCGGCACCGATCGCCAAGGCGGTCATGAAGGCGGTCCTCGACAAGAAGTGATCGACCGGGGGTGCCCGTGGTTCTCGTCCCTTGGCCAGGAGCGATCTTCGGCGGCAGAGCGAGAACCCGGGCCCCTTCCGTCGGGGCCCGAACAGATCGGCCGAACCGAGCTGCTCTCCGGGCCGGCTTCGATGCCGCTCTGATCCGACCGCCCGTCCTGGCCGTCCCGGAGGCATTCACCCCTCGATTCCGTGGGCTACGTCACAGACGTGATCACCCGTGGAGAGCGTTCCGGCTCGATTCGGCTCGTTTCGGAGGGCAGTTTTCCGGGTGATTCACCACGGTCGGATTCCGAAGGCCCTCCCGCAGTTCCCCCACTCCCGCGTACGAGTGGTGAAGTGCGGTCCGCCGTCATCATTCCTGGCAGCCCGCCCGAAAAGGTCGGTTCGATCGGCTGGAGCACCCGGTTCTCGACCAGGGATTCACCATGGCCCGGTCAGCCCTGGTGAGCTGCTCGCAGAGGGATTCGGAACTCGTATACCGGTCGGATATCGGCTACCCGGGAGGGCCGGGTTACATCCGACGCGACGGGTACCGTATCCCAGGCAGCCACAACTGGTTCAGGGAGAGGTTCACCGCTATGGAAGAGCCGCGTCGCCTCGGCGGCCGGTACGAGCTGGGCTCGGTGCTCGGCCGTGGTGGCATGGCCGAGGTCTACCTCGCCCACGACACTCGGCTCGGCCGCACCGTCGCTGTCAAGACGCTGCGGGCGGACCTCGCCCGCGATCCGTCTTTCCAGGCCCGGTTCCGCCGCGAGGCCCAGTCGGCCGCCTCACTCAACCACCCGGCGATCGTCGCTGTCTACGACACCGGCGAGGACTACGTCGACGGTGTCTCCATCCCCTACATCGTGATGGAGTACGTCGACGGCTCCACACTCAGGGAGTTGCTGCACTCAGGACGCAAGCTGCTGCCCGAGCGCACGCTGGAGATGACCATCGGCATCCTCCAGGCACTCGAATACTCCCACCGCAACAACATCGTGCACCGGGACATCAAGCCGGCGAACGTCATGCTGACGCGCACCGGTCAGGTGAAGGTGATGGACTTCGGCATCGCCCGCGCCATGGGCGACGCCGGGATGACGATGACGCAGACCTCGGCCGTCATCGGAACGGCCCAGTACCTCTCCCCCGAGCAGGCCAAGGGCGAACAGGTCGACGCCCGTTCCGACTTGTACTCGACGGGCTGCCTGCTCTATGAGCTGCTCACCGTGCGTCCGCCGTTCATCGGCGACTCGCCGGTGGCCGTCGCCTACCAGCACGTGCGCGAGGAGCCGCAGGCCCCCAGCTCCTTCGACCCCGAGATCACGCCCGAGATGGACGCGATCGTCTTGAAGGCCCTGGTCAAGGATCCTGACTACCGGTACCAGTCCGCCGATGAGATGCGCGCGGACATCGAGGCGTGCCTCGACGGCCAGCCGGTCGCCGCGACCGCCTCCCTGGGCGCGGTCGGCTACGGCGGCTACGGCTCCGACGACCAGGCCACCACGGCCATGCGTCACCAGGACCCGGCCGCCGCCCAGACATCGATGCTGCCTCCGATGAACCCGGACGACGGCGGCTACGGCAGCTACGACGACCGCAGGGGTGATCGTCGCCGCCAGCAGAAGAAGTCCAACATGTCGACGATCCTGCTGGTCGCGGCGGGCATCCTGGTGCTCATCGGCGCGGTGCTCATCGGCCGGTTCATCTTCGACGACGACAAGAAGGTCGGGGACATCGCGGTGCCGACCTTCGTCGGCAAGACGGTGGAAGAGGCCCAGGGCCTCGCGACCAATGCCCGCGTCAAGATCGCCCAGTCCGGTTCTCAGCGCTGTGACCAGCCCAAGGACACCATCTGCAGCCAGACCCCGGCCAGTGGACGGATGCAACAGGGCGAGACCGTCCAGTACGTCCTGTCCGAGGGTGCGCCCAAGGTCGAGGTGCCCGACGTGACCGAGAAGTCACAGGAGAGCGCCGAGGAACAGCTGGGGCGCAAGGGCTTCGTGGTCGACGTGAAGCGGGTCGAGTCCGACCAGGAGCCCGGCACGGTCATCAAGCAGGACCCCCCGGCCAACAGCATGGCCGAGCAGAAGTCCACGGTCACCATCACGGTCTCCAAGAGGGCGCAGGTGACGGTGCCTCCGCTGGTGGGGAACCAGTTGGCGAGCGCTCGACAGCAGCTCACCACCTTGAAGTTCCAGGTCCGTGAGCAGTACGTGGACTCGGACAAGCCGAAGGACGAGGTTCTGGAGCAGGATCCGCCCGGCGGCACCACGGCGGACCCGAACAGCACCGTGACGCTGAAGGTGTCCAAGGGCCCCGCACAGCAGAACACGCCGGTGCCGAACCTGTTCGGCCAGACGCTCGCCCAGGCCAAGGTCATCCTGGAGCAGTCGGGCTTCCAACTCGGCGACATCGACGGCTCCGACGACGACAACGCGATCGTCATCTCCCAGGACCCGCAGGGCGGCGCCCAGGGCACTCCCGAGCAGCGGGTGAACCTGAAGACCGCGGGCGGCGGGGGCGATGGGAACGGCGGCAGCGAGGGAGCCATCGAAGGACTGGTCGGCGGGGGCATCGGCCGCAGCGACTGATCCACCGGAAGACCTCAGGACCGCATCGATCGAACGGTCTCCGTAGCGCCGAAGTCCCGGCCCCTGTCATCTGGGGGTCGGGACTTCCGTCGTCGCAGGGCCGCCGTTGCCCATGCGATCGGGGTGCTCTTCTCCCGAGGGGGCGGACGGACGGACGTGTGCCCTTGCCCTGAACGGTCAGACGTCAGGCGGGTCGACGGTCCGGGGGCGGTGGCAAGGGCTGGCAGGTGGAGGAGGCGCGGATCGTTCAGCGCAGCTCAGCGGGCCGGGTCCGGTCGTTGTCGACCTTGACCTCACGCACCAGTTCGCCCCACACGATGTACCGGAAGTCCGAGGTGAAGACGGGTGTGCAGGTGGTGAGCGTGATGTAGCGGCCCGGCTTGGTCTTCCCGGATTCCTTGGGCACCGGCTGGAGCACGTCCACATTGAACTTCGACGTCTTCGGCAGCGTCTTGTAGACCTTGTAGACGTACCAGGTGTCCCGGGTCTCGAAGACGACCGGGTCGCCGACCTTCATCTTGTGGATGTTGTGGAACTTCGCCCCATGGCCGTCCCGGTGGGCGGCGAGAGTGAAGTTGCCCTTCGTATCCGCCGGCAGCGCGGACTTGATCGGCTTGGTGTAGTAGCCGGCGGTGCCGTCGTTCAGGTCCTTGGATTCGGTGCCCTTCTTGACCAGCACCTCACCGTTCTTCATGGCGGGAACGTGCAGGAAGCCTATGCCGCCCTTGGTGTCGAGGTCGCCGGGTCCACGACCCTTCGCCCAGTCGTCGCGGATCTCGTTGCCCTGGCGGGAGGACTCACGCTCGGCGAGGACGTTGGTCCACCACAGCGAGTAGACGACGAAGAGTCCCAGCACCACGCCCGCGGTGATCAGCAGTTCGCCGAATACGCTGACGACACCGGCGATCCGGCTGCGAGCACGTGACACTGCTTCTCTTCCCGTCTGGCTGACTGGACACCTGGAGTCCCTAGCCTACGAGCGCGTCCGGCTTGCCCTTGCTGCGAGGTCGTTCCTCGACCATCTTGCCCCATACGATCATTCGGAAAGTACTCGTGAACTCCGGTGTACATGTGGTGAGCGTGATGTATCGCCCAGGTCCGGAGAAACCGGACCCCGGGGGTACGGGCCCGATCACGCTGACGTTGGACGGCGGCGTCTGCGGCAGGATGCTCGCCATCTCGTAGGTGTAGTAGGCGTCCTGCGTCTCGACCACGATGGGATCGCCCGGCTTCAGCCGGTTGACGTAGCGGAACGGCTCACCGTGGGTGTTGCGGTGGCCCGCGACGGCGAAGTTGCCCGTACGGGCCGACGGCAGCGCCGTCTTCAGCCCGCCCTCGTTGTAGTGGCCGACCATGCCCCGGTCGAGCACCTTCTCCTTGTCGATGCCGGCCGCCACCGGAACGACCACGTCCAGCTTGGGGATGTGCATGATGGCGAAGCCCTGACCCGGCTGGAAGGCATCGGGTTTGCGTCCCTCGGCCCAAGCGTCCTGGATCTTGCTCGTCTCGCGGTCGACTTCCTGACCGGCTCGGATGTTGGTCCACCAGAGCTGGTACGTAACGAAGAGCAGCATCAGCACGCCGAAGGTGATGAACAGCTCCCCAATGGCCCGGCTGGCGATCACGGCCGGGCTGTCCTTCGCCTCTCGTGCCGCACGACGGGCCTCGACACGGGTCATGGGACGACCGGGAGGCCCGGAGGCGGAGGCGCTCGCGGCTGGCGCTCCCGGGGGCGGAGCGGCCCGTTTGCGACCGCGGGACTTGGCGGCCCTCCTACGCTCGGCGCGGCCGGGCCCTGGAGGGCGTTCGGCCCCCGGGGCAGCCGTACCGGGCCGTGCGCCACCCGGGCCGTTGAAGTCGATGACGGGCATGGGGGCCGTGACCGGTTCCGCGGAGGACACCGGGCGGGCGCCGGGCGTACGGGGGAAGGCGGTCGTCGCGTCCATCGGTCCCACCGGCCGATGGCCCTGCGGAGCCCGTCCGCCCCGGGGTCGAGGGCCGCCGGCCGGCGCCGATCCTGGCAGCCCCGTGCCCGCTCGTCCATCGGCGGGCCCGGGCCGCCCTCCGGGTCCGGCCGGCCGTGTTGGTGGTTGCGGACGGTCGGACCAACCCTGTTGGTAGTTCTCCGTGTAGGCCCTGGCCCCTGGGGAGGGCTCTCCCGGATGTCCGTACTCCGCCCGCCCCGGCGGCTGCGACCCGTGGACCGGCCGCCCCCGCGGCCACGGCTCCACGGGGGGTTCCGGGTCCGCCAGGGGGTCGTACTCATCCCCGGGACGCCGGGCGGTCACGCCAGGGCCTTGCCCACCACTGGCGCGAGCCCTGCCGAACGGCCGACCGCCCCTGTGTCGCCGCACTGTTCCAGCCAGTTCGCGAGCATCAGATGGCCGTGCTCGGTGAGCACCGACTCCGGATGGAACTGCACTCCCTCGACGGGCAGTTCACGGTGGCGCAGCCCCATGATGATCCCGTCGGCGGTGTGTGCGGTGACCTCCAACTCGGCGGGCAGTTCCTTCGGCTCCGCGGCGAGCGAGTGGTAGCGGGTCGCGATGAACGGCGAGGGCAGCCCCGCGAACACGCCCTTGCCTCCATGGGTGACCAGGGAGGTCTTGCCGTGCAGCAACTCGGGCGCACGGTCCACGACCCCTCCGTACGCCACGGCCATCGACTGCATCCCCAGACAGACCCCGAACACGGGCACTCCGGTGGTGGCGCAGTGGCGCACCATCTCGATGCAGACACCCGCCTGCTCGGGGGCGCCGGGGCCGGGGGACAGGAGTACGCCGTCGAAGCCGTCCTGGGCGTGTGCGAGCTCGACCTCGTCGTTCCGTACGACCTCGCACTCGGCTCCGAGTTGGTAGAGGTACTGGACGAGGTTGAAGACGAAGCTGTCGTAGTTGTCGACGACCAGAATGCGTGCACTCACCGGGCCGCTCCCTCTCTTGCCGCCGTGTCCACTGCCGCTCCCGCTCCGTCGACCGTCACATCGTTGAAGGGAAGCAGCGGCTCCGCCCAGGGGAAGACGTACTGGAACAGCACATAGACGGCCATCAGGACCAGCGCGAGCGAGAGAAGCGCCCGCAACCACGCATTGCCCGGCAGATGCCGCCAGATCCAGCCGTACATGCCGTCCCTTTCCATTCGGTGCCCGCTCCAGACTAAAGGGCGGCAGGGGCCAGTGGGTCGGCTGCGCGAAGCTTGCGACCAGCGGTCCGTCACGGTCTGGGTGGTGCGCGCTCGTCCCGCGCCCAGGGCGGGGGCGCAGTTCAGGGTCGGTCGGAGCTCGAAATCCCGTCCCACCGCCGGGAGAATCGTTCCGTCCGAGCGGCGTCGGCTGCTACTCCGCGAGCTTCGCGTGGTGGAGGTCCACGGTGCCCGAGTAGCCGGGCAGGGTGACCGCCTTGCGCTCGTCGACCTTCCAGCCGAGGCCGTACGCCTTCACGTAAAGCTGGTAGTTCTGGAGCGCAGGGGACGCGTCCAGCGCCTTGCGTAGCCCGTCCTGGTCCCCGACGGCCGTGATCTTGTACGGCGGCGAGTAGACCCGGCCCTGGAGGATGAGGGTGTTGCCCACGCAGCGCACCGCGCTGGTGGAGATCAATCGCTGGTCCATGACCTGGATGCCCTTCGCGCCGCCCTGCCATAGGGCGTTCACCACGGCTTGCAGGTCCTGTTGGTGGATGACCAGGTCGTTGGCCTGCGGCTCGGGGTATCCGGGCGCGGCCTGGGCACCGGGGGGAGCGTCGTTCAAGGTGACGGTCAGTGCGCTGCCATCGACCTTCTGGGTCCCCGCGGCCCGCTCCAGGGCGCCGAGCCGCTTGTCCTCGGCATCGGTGAGATCGTGCTGGCGCTCGGCGAGACCGTCGACGTCGTGGCGCAGCGCGGCCGTGGACTCGTCCAGGTCGCCGTTGCGGGCGCTGCGCTCGCGGATGAGATCGGAGAGCTTCAGCAGCGAATCGTCGGTGCGGAGATTGGTGCCCTTGGCGGTGTTGAAGCTGGTCACGAAGATCACTCCGGCCAGGGCGAAGACGGCAGCGGTCAGCACCCGGCCCGTGCGCCGTTTCAGCGCGCGGACCGTCTCATGGCCATGACCAGCCCGGCTGTCTTCCGGCCCGTGCCGGGAGTCGGCAGAATTGCTCAACGTACCCTTATCTCCTCAGGCGCCGCGGAAGCACTACGCTAACGGACGCCCGGGGGAGGCAGTGATCCCCGTCGCTCCAGCCCCGGCGCCAGCCAAAGTTATCTGCGCGGTCACGCAGCGCATCGACAGGAGAGTCCCTCGTGCCGAAGTCACGTATCCGCAAGAAGTCGGAGTTCACGCCGCCCACGGCGACGAAGCAGGCGACCAGCATCAAGCTGACGAACCGGAGCTGGGTTGCTCCGATCATGCTGGCGCTGTTCCTGATCGGCCTCGCTTGGATCGTCATTTTCTATGTGACCGAGAGCAGGCTGCCGATCGAGTCCATCCACAACTGGAACATCGTCGTGGGCTTCGGCTTCATCGCCGCGGGCTTCGGCGTCTCCACTCAGTGGAAGTAGCTCCACGGAAGTCGCGTCACGGTGGGAGCACACGCGTGAGCGGGGCTGATGCCTGCGCGAGCGCCCTTGTGCGTGTTCGCGCCGTTTCGCTCGTCCGGCGGGCACGAAGGAGTGCCCCTCGGCGGCCCGTGAACGTCCGCGCGGACGGATTCCGCTCGGAGCCGTGTCCACAGGGCGTCTTCTCCCGTTAGGCGGCTGGGCAGCCCTTGGCGGCCGGGTTTCTCGACAGGTCCGAACGTCTGAACCTGTGAGGTATCCGCGTCGTGCGTCTTGAGCCGCCCGCGGCCTCTTCGTCATGCCCTGAAGCGGGTGGTGCGGTGGCCGCTCAGTGCCGTTGGCCCTTTGTCGTCGAGCTCTACCCCCAAGTTATCCACAGAGTTGTCCACAGTGGGGAAAAGGTCAGACGATCTGTGGATAACCTTCAATGTGTTGACGCCGGTGTGACTGCCGTGTGACCGACTGGGTCATCCTGGTGACGCCTCGGGACCCTTGTCCCTACTGGGGAAACACATCTGCGCGGGCGAGCGGCCGGCCCTGCCCGACCCCCTGCGCAGGATCGGGCACACACTGTGGACAACCGGTGGATCAGATGAGCGCAGCGGTCCTGCCGACCACGGTCACCACGAGCAGCAAGAGCACTGATGCACAGGTGGCCAGCTGGACCAGGGTGCGCCGATCCCTCGGTGCGTAGACCAGTCCGAGCGTGATCAGGACACCCGCGACCAGGCCGCCGATGTGCCCCTCCCAGGAGATGTCGGGCCGGGTGAAGGTCAGCACCAGGCTCACGGCCAGGATGATCAGGACCGGCCGCATATCGAGGTTCGTGCGACGCGCCAGGACGGCGAAGGCACCCATCAGACCGAAGATGGCACCGGACGCACCCAGCGAGGGCTGGTTGGGAGCCGCCAGCAGATAGGCGAGGGCGCTTCCTCCCAGGCCGGACAGCAGATAGACGGCGATGAACCGGCTCCGCCCGAGGGCCGGCTCCACGATCCGGCCGAGGAACCACAGCCCCAGCATGTTGAAGAGGATGTGCGGGAGCTCCTGGTGCAGGAAGACCGCGGTGATCAAGCGGTACCACTGGCCGTCCGCGACACCGACGACCTCACCGAGCTGGGGGCTGAAGGCCAGTCCGATCAGCTCGGTCTCGGCGAGGAAGCGCTCGCCGAGGGCCAGCACCAGCACGAAGACGGCGACGTTGATCCCGATCAGCACCTTGGTGACCAAGAACGAGTCCTCGGCGATGCTGCCGCCCGCTATGGTGCGCGGACGATTGGCGTCCGGCGCGTGTCCCGTACCGGAGCCGGTGCGCACACAGTCGGGGCAATGGAACCCCACCGAGGCGCTGATCATGCAGTCCGGGCAGATGGGACGCTCGCAGCGGGTGCAGCTGATGCCCGTCTCACGGTCCGGGTGCCGGTAGCAGGTGGGCAGGCTCGGACTGCCCTGTGGCCGCTGCGGACTGCCTGGCGCCTGGTCCATGAGATCCCTCAATCCTCCCGAAGCAACACACCGCCCCGTCCATCCAGACGGATGGGCGGGGCGGAATTGTTCCCCAGATCACCGGGAACACGTCCGACCGGGTCGCGGTGCTCAGCCGCGCTTGTCGATGACGACGGACTCGATCACCGCATCGCTGGTCGGGCGATCGGAGCGCGGATCGGTCTCGGTGGTCGCGATCAGGTCCACGACCTTCTTGCTGGCCGCATTGGTGACCTCACCGAAGATGGTGTGCTTGCGGTTCAGCAGGGCTGCGGGCACCACGGTGATGAAGAACTGCGAGCCGTTCGTCGCCGGGCCGGCGTTCGCCATGGCCAGCAGGTACGGCTTGTCGAAGACCAGCTCCGGATGGAACTCGTCCGCGAACTCGTAGCCCGGGCCGCCCATGCCGTTGCCCAGGGGATCTCCGCCCTGGATCATGAAGTCCCGGATGACGCGGTGGAAGATGGTGCCGTCGTACAGCGGGGTCTTCGTCTTCTCGCCGGTCGTCGGATTCGTCCACTCACGGGTACCGCTGGCGAGCTCGACGAAGTTTTTCACCGTCTTGGGTGCGTGGTTCGGCAGGAGCCTGATCTCGATGTCGCCGTGGTTGGTCTTCAGGGTGGCGAAAAGCTGCTCGGCCACGGTCACGTCCTTCGTCGATGAAGCTCGATGCGGCCTCGATCCTCGCACGAAGCGGACGCGCTCGGCCAAGTCCCGGGGTGTCCGTGCCACCCGAGCCGCCGACGCCCGGGCCGTCCCGTCCCAGCAGGGAAATGTGCGCACCCCGGATGGGCACCGAGGTCCCCGGGTAGGGGTGGGAGACATCGCTCCACCGCCCGGATTGACCCGGATGCCCGCCCCGCATGCCGGGACGCCGGTCAGCAGGCATGATTTCGGAACAGGCGGAAAGGCGAGAAATGCCGCGCTGGGGACTGCCCCAGGGCTAGGAACGCCACCGAGGAGGAGGATTCCCGTGACCCGCATGGACAGCGTGCGCGCCGCGACCGATTCGGCGAGGGAGAGCGTGCTGCACGCCGCGGAAGTGGTGGCGCCATACGCCGGAACGGCCAAAGACCAGGCTGCGCTCTACGCACACGAAACTCGCGTACGGATCGCACCCAAGGTCAACAAGGCCGCGAAGCAGGCCCGCTACCAGGCCCGTACTCAGTACGACGCACTCGTCGCACCGCATGTGCCGCCGAAGGTCGACGAGGCTGCACACCGAGCCGCACTGCAGACCCGGAAGGCCGCTCGTCAGGCGGCGGAATACACCAAGCCGCGCATCGAGCACGCGGTTGCAGCCGCAGGTCCCGTACGGGAAGAGGCTGCATCTCGCTCCGCTGCCGCGCTGGCCGCGCTACGCGGACAGGTGACGGCGAAGGAAGTTCATCGGCTGATCAGAAAGCACGAGCGACGTTCGAAGGCTGCACGCTTCGGCAAGGGGCTGGCGATCGTCGGAGTGGTCGCAGGGGGCGCCTTCGCCCTCTGGAAGTGGTGGGACCGGCAGGCCAATCCCGATTGGCTGGTGGAGCCGCCCGCGGCGACCGAGGTCTCGGAGCGCGATCCGCTGGCTGCCGTCGACGGCAGCCCGGAGGCGCTGGATCCCGAGGTCCAGGCGAAGCAGGACGAGGCGGAGGCCAAGGGCCAGGACGAACGCTGACCGCCGTGTGAGGTGCCGGGAGGGCAGAAGTTCTCCCGGTGCCTCATGCTGCCTTCAAGACGCTCGATGTGCCCGGGTCGTCCTCGTCGGTGCCTGCCTCGGCGTTCGGGGCACGGAACCGGTCCAACTCCAGGACCCTCTCCCGGCGCACGGACGCACGGTCCGAGCACTGGTCGATGCCACGGACGCGATCCGGACGAAGGGTGCCCCCGTGCGTCGAGTCCATGGCGCGGTGGCCGTTCTGGTCGAGCCAGTCGCCACAGCGGGCAGCGGGCGCGACGGCGGGTGACGGCTCGGCGGGCGAGGTCGCATCGATCGTCAGGGGTGCATCAGCGCCGACGCCAGTCGCCGGGTGGACACCGACACTGGCCGGGGCAGGGGCAGGGGCAGCGGAGGTCGAGCGGGGGGTGGCACCCGCATCGACGGCCGATCGGGCGTCGGCACCACGGCTGAGCCAGCGGGCCCTACCGAGGCCGAACAGCGAACCCAACCGGGATCCGGAGGTCGTCGCTGCGTCGGACTCCGCTTCGAGTACGGGCAGTTTGCGCACCGACGGGGACGAGCCGTGGGCTTCGGCTCTGATGCGCTGCTTGATGGTCGGCGGGAGCGACCGTTCGCGCACCGCCGGGCGCCAGCACCTCCGCTGGGCCGGGACCAGTGCCCGTGCGGCTTCGGTTTTGGTTCTGGTGCCGACAACGGCGGCGCTGTCGTCGGGGCGCTCCTGCTGCGGGAGCACCGGCAGCGCGGACGGCCGGGCGGTCGGCAGTACGGCGGCGGGGGCGTGCTTCTTGGTGAGTCCGATCGACGCGAGCAGCGCGAAGAATGCAGTGATGAAGGTGGTCCACAGATCTCTGACCTTGACGACGGCCATGATCCCTCACTTCCCATATTTCGTGTTGGGCGATCTACTACCTTCCTTATGATGTGTACGCATCCCGAGTTGCGAAGGACCGACGCAGCCGCTACGCAGTTCTTCTGATGAACACCACCCGGTCGGCTCAATCGAGGCCCGGGGACGGCCGCCGAGAACGGCGAATGACCGTGCGTCAGCCGAAAGCACCCACCGTCAGAAAGCACCGAGAGTAGTTGTCTTGCGATCGCCGGAACCGCTCTGGGAATGAGGGCTCCAGGCCATCTCTCCAGGGCTCTCCGGGGCACGGAGCACGGCCGTCCTCGCGTATCGCGCCCTGTCTCCGGGGCATAGCTGATCACTTTCGGTCATCCCCCGGACCGCTGCCATAGGGCCGCGCGGTACGCAACCGGAGCGAGCGCATGAAGTCCTGACTGCCTTCCGGGATCGCATCGCTCCCCTGAGCTCGATGGGCTCCGTGAGCGGCTCCGTACGGCCGAACTAGACCGGTTCGGGGTAATACCACCGACCACGACCGGAATGCCTTCTGGAATTCGACGGGTTCTCGGAAGGAACCGAGCCCGATCCCAGCGATCCCGTGCCGCCCCCGTCCGTCCGACCGATGGGCGCGCACCCGACCCGACCGATGCGTGCCCACCCGGAGAGCCGATCGCGGCATTTATCGGCGTCATTCTCAGGGTGCGGCTTTGCTCATTCTTCAGAGGTATTGGAAGTCATTCCCCGGTTGTACTCGCCATGCGCTATCAAGTCAGTTGCCAGAAATTCGGACAGCTGTCGGAACCGGCTCAACCCTGCGACTCCTCACAAGCTCCTCCTGGTCGAAAGGCAAGCGATCGAGGAGGAACCCTTGGGTATCCAAGGCTGGAGAACTGCCGCAGCGGTCACCGGTATTGCCGGTGTCCTCATCGGCACGGCCGTCATACCGGCCGTTGCTGCACCGACCGCCGCACCGAAAACGGATCTGCGAGCGGACGTCAACCGTGACGGCAACGTCGACACCACCGGAACGACCGACACCGCGGGCGAGGACGGCTGGACCCGCCACCGGGGCGCGGTGGTGCTGCCCAACATCGACGACGACACCAAGCGCTGTCCGATCCGCAACGCCGCGGGCAAGCCGCTGACGGACGCCCAGCTCGCCGCCTGCCACGATGCGGCGGACACCGTGCTGAACGGCGCGAGCGACGCCGCTGACCTGGCCCGGTTGAAGACCGTGCCGGCCCCTGACGTCTCCCGTCAGGCCACCGGCGCGGTCACGATCGTGGGCGGGGGCAAGGCCAGGCTGTTCGTCAACCGTGGCGGGAAGTGGCAGCACTTCAAGCCGTCCGACCGGCTCACTTCGGCGGAACTTCGCTCCGGCGTCGAGCTGGGCATCGAGGCGACCGACGTGGTGCGGGACGCCAAGGTGTGGGACGGCAAGGTCCGCGTCCGACTGAGCATCACCGACGGCACCACCACCGCTTCGGACGAGGTCCTGCTGAAGACCGCGCCCGTACTGACCCACCATCACCTCCAGAAGGCACAGGAGGTCCTGGTCACCAAGATCGGCCCGGACGTCACCTACCCGGAGCTGGTTGCCGAGCAGCACAAGTTCGTCGCGAACCTGGAGCGCGAGGTCAAGGCGGCGGGCATCACCAAGCCGGTGAAGAAGTTCACCAAGTACGGCGACCCGTGGGCACAGGACTTCGTCGAGCCCGGCTACGTCAGCATGACCGGCCCGGGCGGCAAGACCCACGCCATGCGGGTGCTGATCCGCTCCGCCCAACTGGACCGGGAGGCCGGACGCGAGCTGTTCGAGAAGCTGCGCGGCAGGGACGTCGGTGTGGTGCAGGTCGCCGACGCGCTGAGCAGCGAGGAATGGACGCTGAACTCCATGGGCAACCTGGAGACCGTTCCGCCCTACGCCCACCAGGGCAAGGAGTACCCGGCCGGCCGGATCATCATGGGGCACCGACCCGACTCCAAGTCGCTGCCCGCGAAGTCGATGCGGACCTTCCTCGCCTCGCAGGGCATGCAGTCGCCGCTGCTCCTCGACACCTCCTGGCTCGCGGTCGGCCACGTGGACGAGTTCGTGCAGTTCCTGCCAGCGAAGACGGCGCGCGGCTGGCGGATCGGCATCACGGACCCCCAGGCCGGGGTGGCTCTGCTGAAGAAGGCCAAGGCCGATGGCCACGGCAAGAAGAAGATGTTCTCGGTGCCCGGGAAGTTCGGTTCGCCCGCGCCCCCGGAGACCATCGCACAGGTGCTCGCCAGCAAGACCTTCCAGGCGGACAACAAGCTGGCCAGCGAGCGCATCGAGGCCAATCTGCGGACGCTGAAGGCCGAGACGGGTGTCACTGACGCCGAGGTCGTACGGGTGCCCGGCCTGTACTACCGCGGCTCGCTGGACGGCACGACCGCCGCGGGGCAGCGGGACAGGAAGCTCCAGCGGCTCGGCGGCGACTACTTCAGCAAGTCCAAGATGGGGCCGCAGGCCAAGCAGTCGGCCGCGGCCAAGGCGGCGCCGGGGGTCTGGCAGAACCTGGCCTATGTGCCGGGCGCGGTCAACGGCGTGGTCCTGAGCGACTCCCGCTATCTGTCGGCCAAGCAGTGGGGGCCGGTGATCGGCGGGAAGGACATCTTCGGCACGGCGGTCTCCGCCGCCTATGCGAAGGCTGGCTTCACGACGGCGTACATCGATGACTGGTACACGTACCACATGGGCGCCGGTGAGGTGCACTGTGGCACCAACACGCTGCGGGACATGTCCCGGGCCTGGTGGAAGCGTCCCTGACGCAGCCGCTCGCCCGGCTCCGAGGAATGTCGAGGCCCCCGCACCCGAAGGTGCGGGGGCCTCGGCCCGTAGCGGAACAGGTCACTTGGTGAGGGCGGCCTGGAGTTCGTCGAGGATCTTGTCGGCGCCGCTGTATCCGATGCCCTGGATCCACAGCTCGTCCTGGACGGAGAAGACCTTGCCGGCCTTCACCGCTGCGAGGTTCTTCCAGACCGGCCCGCCGAGCACCTCGGTCGCCTTGGCCTTCTTCGGGTCACCGATCGTGGAGTGGAAGATGACATCGGCATCGGCCATGTTGATCTTCTCGGGGCTCACATTGAGCATGAAGCCGTCCTCGGCCTTGTCGGTGACGGCCGGGCGACCGAGACCGACATCGGCGAGAACCGTACCGATGTAGTTCTCCTTGCCGTAGATGCGGATGTCCGCACCCTCGACGAAGCGAACCATGTTGACCTCGGTGGCGGCGGCCTTCTCCTTGCCGCCCAGCGCCTTGGTGACCTCGGCGACGTGGGCGGTGTAGTCCGCCACCGTCTTCTTCGCCTCGTCCTGCTTGTTCAGCGCCTCCGCGTGCACCAGGAAGTTCTCCTTCCAGGGCAGGCCGGTGCTCTCCGTCATCACGGTCGGTGCGATCTTCTTCAACTCGGCGTACTTGTCACCGTGGCGGAGCTTGCTGGTGAGGATCAGATCGGGCTTGAGCGCGGCGATGGCCTCCAGGTTGGGGGTCGTCATCTCGCCGACGAGCTTGACGTCCTTCAGCTGGTCAGCGGGCAGGTGGGCGGGGAAGCCGGTGGCCGAGTCCGTACGGGTGGTCCCGACAGGCTTCACCCCGAGGGTCATGACGGAGTCGAGCTCCGCGGTGTCCAAAACGACGACCCGCTGCGGCTCGGCAATGACCTGCACATCGCCCATGACCGTCTTCAGGGTGCGCTTCTCCGCGGCCTTGGCGTCCTTCTTCTCCTTGGTGGTGCCCGAGTCGGAGTCGGAGCCGCAGGCGGTGAGGGCGAGGGCGCCCGCGACCACGGTGGCCAGGGCGGCGGCGCGACGGCGCCGAAGGGAGTTGCTGATCATGGCCTTGCTTTCGGTTCGGGTGACAGAGGGTTGACGAGGGAGCAGCAGGGCTGACGGCGAGTCAGCCGGCGTCGGGATGCCGGGGTCGATCGGATCGAGGAGGCGCCTCTGACACCGGGGCGGGAACCGGGGCGAGGTCTCGGTCCGTTTGCGTACCGGCTCGGGCGCTGCGACGGCGCGGCGGTCCCGGCACCACCAGGGGCGAGCCGGTCACCGGGTCCGGCACCACAACCGCCTCCAGGCCGAAGACCTCCCGGACGAGGTCGGCGGTGACCACGTCGGACGGGGGTCCTTCGGCGACGATCCGGCCTGCCTTCATCGCCACGAGGTGGTCCGCGTAGCGGGCGGCCTGGTTGAGGTCATGGAGTACGGCCACGACGGTTCGCCCGCGTTCGTCGTTGAGTTGGCGCACCAGATCCAGCACCTCCACCTGGTGGGCGATGTCCAGGAAGGTCGTCGGCTCGTCCAGGAGCAGGAGTTCCGTCTCCTGGGCCAGGGCCATGGCGATCCAGACCCGCTGGCGCTGGCCGCCGGAGAGTTCGTCCACCGACCGGTCGGCCAGTTCGGTGACCGATGTGCGGTCCATGGCATCGGTGACGGCTCGCTCGTCCTCCTGGGACCACTGCTGCCACCAGTGCTGATGGGGTTGGCGACCGCGGGAGACCAGATCCGCGACGGTGATGGACTCCGGCGCGACGGGCGTCTGGGGGAGCAGTCCGATCGCCTGGGCGACCTTTCTGCTCGGGATGCGGGACAGTTCGCGACCGTCGAGGAGCACCGAGCCGCCGGCGGGCTTGAGCAGTCGGCCCAGCGCGCGCAGGGTTGTCGACTTGCCGCAGGCGTTGGGGCCGACGAT
Organism: Streptomyces sp. NBC_00690; assembly: GCF_036226685.1. NCBI lineage: Bacteria > Bacillati > Actinomycetota > Actinomycetes > Kitasatosporales > Streptomycetaceae > Streptomyces > Streptomyces sp. NBC_00690. Next base: position 4,395,606 of record NZ_CP109009.1, on the reverse strand, counting down.
CACGGTGACCCGACCGTCGGGAACGTCGAAGTCGAGCCCTTCGACGACGGTGCGGTCGTCGTAGGAGAGCGTCAGCCGGCGGGTGCTGAGCCTGCTGTCCTTCGACGCCTTCGCATCGAGGTCCGCACCACCCGGGCGGGCGCTCGCCGTGACGGGGGAACCGGTGCTGCCCATGCCCTACGCCTTTCCTGCCGCGGTACGCCCGCGAATGATCAGCCAGATCAGATACGGCGCGCCAACCGCTGCCGTGAGCACTCCCACCGGGAGCTCGGTGGGGGAGAACAACCGACGCGCGGCGAGGTCCGCGAGGACCACGACCAGCGCGCCGATCAGCGCCGAGCAGAGCAGCGGGATCTGTGCGGTGCGCGTCAACCGTCGGGCGGTCTGCGGGGCGAGGAGCGCCACAAAGTCCACCGGGCCCGCCGCACCCGTCGCCACCGAGGCCAGCAGCACTCCGACCGTGACCAGACCGAGTCGCACCCGTCCCAGCCGTACGCCGAGCGCGGTGGAGGTGCCGTCGTCGAGCGATACGGTCCGCTGTGCTCGGGCGGCCCAGAGCACGGCGGGGATGAGGGCGAGCAGCACCCAGGCGAGGGGTTGCACCTCTTCCCAGCCGCGGCCGTTGAGCGAGCCGGTCATCCAGATCTGGGCCTGCTGGGCGACGTGCTGGTCGGCCTTGGTCATGGCGAGTTGGGTGATGGAGCGCAGGGCCACCCCGATGCCGATGCCGATGAGCACAAAGCGGATGGCGTTGAGTCCGCCGCGCCAGGCGAAGAAGTACACGAGTACGGCCGCCGCCAGTCCACCCGCGACGGAGAAGTAGGGCAGCACGGTGTACGAGGTGACCCCGAAGGTCAGTCCGACGACGGTGACCGCGGTGGCGCCCTGGCTGATGCCGATGATGTCGGGGCTGGCGAGCGGGTTGCGGGCGACGGTCTGGATGAGCGCGCCGGCGATGCCGAACGCGGCGCCGATCAAGAGCCCGACGACGAGTCGGGGCAACCGAAGCGTGCCCACGACGAGTTCGTCGGGGGACGGCTGGCCGAGGAGTACGCGCAGGACTTCGGCCGGTGCGACGGTGCTCTCGCCCAGGGAGAGGTAGCAGACGCAGGCGGCGGCGAGCAGTAGGGCGAGGACGGTCGCGGTGATGACCGAGCGCCGGTGGATCAGGAAGGAGGCTCGGTGGCCGATGCGTACGAGGCTGTAGCCGGCCGGACGGACTCCCGACTTGCGAGAGGGGGACGTGAATGCCGGGTCCGGGTGGTCGGGTGCCCGGTGCGGCGGCGACTGGGTGGGGGAGATGCTCATGCCGGCACCTCCTTGCGCCGGACCAGGACCACGAGGAACGGCACGCCGATGAGGGCGGTCATGACTCCGGCGGGTATCTCTCCCGGCGGGAAAACGATTCTTCCCACCACGTCGGACGCCAGCAGCATCACGGGCCCGATCAGCGCCCCCAGCAGCATCACCCGGCCGTGGGAGGAGCCCACGAGCCGACGGGCCATGTGGGGTACGGCCAGTCCGATGAAGGCGAGCGGCCCGGCGACGGCCACCGCGGCCCCCGCCAGCAGGGTCGCGCCGACGCCGCCCACGATCCGTACGGCGGCGACATTCCGGCCGAGCCCCTTGGCCATGTCCTCACCGAGGGCAAGAGCGTCCAGCCCCCGGGCGACGGAGACCACCAACACCGCACCCACCAGCAGGAACGGCCAGATGCGGTGGATCACTTCGGCGTCCCGGCCGGCGATGCCGCCCACCTGCCAGAAGCGGAACTCGTCCAGGGTGGCGACCCGGGTGCTCAGCACCCCCATGGTCACGGACGCCAGCAGGGCACTGATCGCCGCACCTGCGAGCGCCAGTTTCACCGGGCTGGCCCCGCCTCGACTGCTGTGGGCGACGGCGTACACCGCCACGGTGGCCAGCGCCGCGCCCACCAGGGCGAACCAGACGTATCCCAGGATGGTGTGGATGCCGGCGAAGGTGATCGCGAAGACCACGCCCGCGGCGGCTCCCTGGCTGATGCCCAGGATGCTGGGGTCGGCTATGGGATTGCGGGTCAGTCCTTGGAGGACGGTGCCCGAGAGCGCGAACGCGGCACCGACCAGGACGCCGATGATCGTCCGCGGTATGCGCAGGTCCCGGACGACCTCGCCGTCCTCACCGCCACCGCCTTGGAAGAGTGCTTCGAAGACCACCATCGGGGAGATGTGACGGGCGCCGACGGCAAGGCTCAGCAGCACCGCGGCGCAGAGCGCGGCCAATGCCGCCAGGAGGACAACGGCCGTCACCGCACGGCTGCGCGTCGATTCCGGTCCGGCCGGTGCGGAGGATTCCTCACCGGTGGGCGCGGTACCGACCAGAAGCGGTACTGGGGCTGGCATCTGACACTCAATCGGACGGTGCGGCCGTCGACGCCCGGTGCCCAGGGGCGGTTTCCGGACGCCCGAACCAGCGCGCAAGGTTTGGTTAGGCTTGGCTAACCATAAACGTCCCATCGCAGGTCAGAGGCACAAAAGGCGCACACCAGACATAAAATTTGTATAACGCAACCGCTCTGTATGGCTGGTTCCATGCCTCGACCACTCCCGAACCCGGCGCGAACAGATCGCCCGACGGCCACCAGGAGTGCCATCGGAAGCTCCCTCCTCCCTGGTTGGGCCCCTCCTTGGATCGAGGTGCTCAGCCGGTCGCCGATCCACCGTTCGACGACCTGGAAGCGCGTTCCTTCAGTCCGAGCGCCAACTCGCGCCAGACGAGGTTGTGCAGGACGGGCACCTCATCGGAGGGGCAGTAGAGCAGGAGCGTGTCCAGGAACTCCGTCGGCAGCCAGTCCCGGGAGGCGGCCAACTGCCGCAGGAAGCGGCCTACGCGCTCCGCAACCGCATCGCCCGCCAGAGGCTTCTGCAGAGAACGGAACAGCCAGCAGGCCACCTTGATCACACGTTGGCCGTGCAAGGTCCAGAGGGATTCGTCGTCCGGTGGCGGCGCCTCCAACAGAAACCGGCGATCGAGCAGCAGTCCACACAGGGTCTCCGACTCGTCCTCCGTACGGGACATCTCGGCGAGCTTCCTCAGGACCATGTTCTGCGCCTGGTACGACAGGAGCGCGTGTTCGGCGATGACCGCGAGCAGATCCTCGTCGCTGCATCTCTCCAGGTCCTGGAGCACCTTCACCTTCAGGTCCCCGCCCTCATGGTCCCCCGCCGTGGCATAGCTGAGGTCCTGGTGCAGTTGACGGCGCTGGGGCGCGGTCAAGACCTGTCTGGGCTTGCGCTTTCCCACCCACTTGGTGGTGCGGGGGAAGGGGGAGGAGAAGCCCAGCAACTCCTCAGGTTTCACGTGAAACATCTGGTTCTGATGGCTTGGCTGGGGACCACTCTGGGGCGGTGGAGATGTCGGTCGTGGCGGGATGCTTGCTTCCGCATGCTCAGTGGCACCGACCGGGTCGGCCCCGACAGCCAGGTCGAAGCCCGATGGCGGCGCCGGGAGGGCCGCGGCGACCGACGGCGCATCGGATGCGTACTGCCTGGAAGCGTCCTGCTCGGGCGGATAGGAGCTCGCTGCGCCTGATGATGCGTCTGGTGCGTCTCGTGTGTCTGGTGCGTCGCGTACGGAGCCCTTGGCGAAGAACCCCCCGTCAGCGCCGGCGTCCCACTGCTGCCCGGTGGACGACGAGCGGGCCGAGGACGAGCCGTGCACCAGGGCGTCCGAGTTCCAACCGGCCGAGCCAGGGTCGGGCTCGGGCGCCGCCATCGAACCGGAACCCGTGGTCGACGCTCGGCCCGCATCGTGCCCACCCACATCGTGCCCACCCGCCGCGGACCCGATCGCGAAGGTTCCGGAAGCCGCCCCGTCGTCGAACCGGGTCGAGGTGCTACCACCGGCTGCCGCACCACCACTTTCGATGCCGGTCCGCGGCGACTCCACCGCACCGCTGCCGTCCACCTGAACAGGGAGGCCCCGATGGCCTCCCGTACCGGTGGACGAGCGGTTCGAGCCGGTCGCCGGCTCGGTACCGGTGACCGGCCGCCCACCCGTACCGGAGTGCGTCCCGGCATACCCGGCAGCCGGTCTCCCCTCGTCCGCCCGGGGCCCGGAGCCGGGCAACTGCCCGCCCGTGCTCCCCGATCGGGATGGTCCCGTGCTCCCCGATCCGGACGGTACGGAGTGCGTCCATGAACCCGAGTGCGAGCCCCCGCCCCGCTCGTACCCCTGCTCGTCGTCGTAGCCGGGGTGACCGTCACGCCGCGCCGCACCCGTCGACCGGCCCGATGGTCCCCCGGTGCGCCCTTCGCCGTGCGCACCCGCGGTAGTGCGCCGGTCCGTTCCCCGCTGGGGGCGTACCGTCCGGTCCCGGGGCGGCAACCCCCTCAGCGCACGGTCGACGGCCTCGTACCGCTCCTCGTCGTCCTCGATCTCCGCCAGCGCACCCCGCAACCGCTCCAGGGGCCGCTCGTACTTCTCCCGGGCGCCGTCCGCCGCCACTCCCCCCGCACCGATGTGGTCCAGGTAGTGCCGAACCAGTTCCCGTGCCAACTCGGCCGCCCGGTCGGAGCCCTGTTCGGTCAGATCGATGCGGCGCAGCCGGACGTCCTCCTCGTGGGACGCACGCCAACTGGGCACGAAGGTGACCCGCAGTGGATGGGAGTCCACCGTCGCGTACGAGGCATAGGTCCAGCCCTCCCCGCCGAGCGTCGCCCCGAACACCTCGCACAGCCCTCGTAGCGCCACGAGCGCCGGGTCGGGCGCCTGGTCGGAGCCGACCGTGCCGGCGCCTTCGAGGCCACGGGTCAGGGCGGAGATCCGTCCCGAAGGAGTGCGCAGCAACTGCGCTACGAGAGACTCCAGCGGCCCGACCAGCGAGAAGACCGCCTCGTCCAGCCGCGGTATGGCGTGGTTCGCCATCGCGTCAAGCCGGTCGTAGGGGATGGGGTTCAACGTTCCGGACGCCTGCGTCCAGGTGTCGTCGCCCCAGGGCGAGGCACCGAGCCCCAGACAGAAGCTCGCCGTGAGGAGCCTGGTCGGACTGATCAGGGCGTGACAGACCGTGCTGCCACGGCCCTGGGCGTCCGCCTTGGGCCGACGCCTGACCAACACCGCCCGGTCGTTCCAGATCACCCGGACGATGCTGCGCTGATCACCGCCGCGGACCCGCAGGATCGGGCCGAGTTGCTCCGCCATCTCGCGTGCGTCCCGCTCCCCGCAGGACTGGGCGACGGCGGAGATCCCCGCGCCGGCACCGCTTCGGTTGCCCGCCCATCGAAAGACGATCTGGTGGATCTGGGCGTCCCCCTCGTCGTGCGGCACGGTCACATCCCCACCGCTCCCGGGCCGTCGCCGCCGGCGTCACCGAGCACCCCGCACATCGACAGCACGGACACCAGCGGTTCGAGCACCCGCCGTGGCCGGGTGCCGTGCGGAAAGCTGTCCTTGTGACCGTGGCTGCCCGTGGCGGACGCGAAGTGCAGGGTGCAACGCAGTACGCCGTCGAAGGGCTGCACCCAGGCGGGCCCGCAGTGGTGCCGCAGGAAGGCGTAGGCGTCCCGGCTCTCGTCCCGCAGTTTGGTCGCGGACAGCCGGGCGGGGGGTGGCTCGGCCAACCAGCGGTCGACCGGTGGTTCGAAGCGCAGCAGATCGGACTTGTTGATCACGACGGCCGCCGCGACACCGTGGTAGGGCCCGCTGCGCGGCAGCCGGTCCAACACGGTCTGGAACGCGGGGTCGCCACCACTGGCGAGGCCCAGTTCGCCGCGCAGCGGGTCGAGATGGGGCAGGGGCACCGCCCGCAGCGGATCGACGACGAAGACCAGGGCGTCCACGCCCAGCATGAACCGGAGCATGGCGTCGGTACGCCGCAGGTCCTCACCGCTGAGGTCGAAGAAGGCCACCGGCCGGGTGCTGCCGTCGGGGCCACTCAGCAGCAGGGCCGCCACGAAGGAGGCGAACGACTCCGGCGGGGTGTGCTCCAGCATTCGACCGGAGCGCAGCCGGGTGACGTGCTCCTCGATGAAGACCCGGTGGTCCTGGGGATTGACGGACTGCCAGGTGATTCCGTAGCGCTCCAGACCGCCGTCGATGATCTCGGCGATCATCTGGGTCAGCAGATGCGTCTTGCCCGTCGCGGAGTCACCGACCATGGCGACCGTCAGCGGGTCACCGTGGGTGAGGTAGGGCGCCGGGATGTAGTGCTGCGGTACCCCGTCGGTGTTCCGGCAGCGCTGGTAGGCGGAGCGCAGGGTGTCGGCCCGGCGCAGCGGACTGTTCTGCGTGGACAGGTCCAGGGCCGCGTACTGCTGTCGATCGTCGCGGACGAACAACTGCCGCTCGTCGAAGCCGATGGGCTCCAGGCAGTACGGGCAGAGCGTCTCCCGGGAGGGTGCCTGGCCCGGGGGTGAGGCGGAGGTCGTCATCGGTGCTGGTCTCCTCGGGAGCCTGGGCCGGGGTTCTTGGGGGTGGCGCTACCGCCGACGTGCCAGGCGTCCTGCTCCCTGCGGTCTTCGACGCGTCGACTTCCGGTCCTGCGGCCACCGCCGGGCGGGTAGTCGGGCGGCGGCGGACCGCTGCTCGCGCCCCGGGCGGCCCGCACCAGCGAGGCGTGCTTGCGCCGCATGGCCTCGTCGAAGTCCCTGCGGTGCGGCTCCAGGGGGTCGGGGAGCGCGGTGGTGAGCGTCTGGGTGTCCGCGTCCGGCATCAGCCGGGAGAGCAGGGCAGCGGCGGACGGTCGATCGGCTGCGAGGGGGGCGAAGACGGGGGTGAGGGTCTGTGCGAGCGACCGGTGCCGGGCGAGGTCGGGCGAAGGTCCGTCCGCACTGCCCTGACGGCCCGTCACGATCTGGTGGAGCACCTGCCCCACGCTCCACAGCGCATCGCGCGCATCGACCTCGCCCACACCCGCCCGCTGCTCGGGCGAGGCGTAGGGAGGCACTCCACAGGGGGTGCGCGCCCGGCCGATGCGGGTGATCGAGCCGAGGTCCCAGAGTTGGGCGCCCTGCCCGTCCCAGCGCACGGCGGCCGGCACGATGCCCTGGTGCACCAGCCCCACGGCCTCCATCAGCCGCACCGCGAGCACCAGATCGCGTTCGATGATCCGCTGTTCGCCGGTGGACACACCCTGGTTGAGCCCGGACACGGGACGGCCCCGGGGGGCCGCGTAGAGGATGAAGGGCTCCGGCGCATTCATGTCGTAGCCCACGGGCATGGGGAACAGACCCCGAAAGCGCGTGCCGCCGTAGGCCCGGTTCAGGGCCAGTGCGGCGGCGGTCTCGGCCTCCAGCAGGCCGTACGCGGTGTGGTTGCCGTTCTCCGATGCGGGCAGCCGCACCTGTACGCCCTTCCAGTCCTCGCTCTGGACCGGGCGGGCGAGAACGGGCGGGCGCACCAGGCGCGGCCGGTCGGGGCCCAACTGCACCCGCAGGGTGTGGTGTCCCCCCTGAGGGGTGACGAAGCCCAACTCGTGGCGGACCCGGGCGCCGCCGCTCTGGCCCGCACCGTTGTCGCCGGGGCCGGCACGGCCGCCCCGGCCGACGGGGTCGTCGAAGCGTCGCTCCCCCGGTCCGCCTTCGTGGCCGCCCATGGGGCCCTCCGCCGAGGAGCGGCCCGGTGCGAACGGATCCCGCGGTCCGGCTCCCCTCGCCTCTCCGTACGCCCCGGGTGAGTGGTCAGTCGCCATGGCGAGGCCCCCTGTGTCGCTGGTCCGGCAGTTCCCGGGCGAACTCATCGGCCCGGGTCCACACCGTCTGTACCGTTCCCGCACGCAGCGGGGTGAGTTCCAGGACGCCCACGAACCGACCCGAGGACATCCACACCGCGTCGTCCAGCGCGGTTTCGCCGTCGCCGCCGAACTGGCCCGATCGACCCGACCGATCGGACTCCAGCACCGGCCGGACGGCTGCGGGGGCGAACCTCAACAGGCGCGCCGCCGACGGGTCGCGGCTGAGGAGCGCCAGTTGGGACGGTGAGCACAGCGGGCGCAGCCTTCGCCCCGCCAACTCCGGGATGAGCGCCTCCCACACCCGCTGGGGTCCCACCCCGAGCAGCGCCATCGAATCACCGCGGTCACGACCGCGGCGGGCGAACGCGGGCACGGGCAGGACGCCGTTGCTGCGCAGTTGGCGGTGCACCGATTCAATGCCCCTGCGGACGGCCTCGTCCGTGGTGGCCGGGTGGTCCTGTGGCGCGGGCACTCCCGGCACCACGGCGCCCCAGTGGCGGCGCAGGGCGTCGACGGTCGCGTCGGCGAGGTCGGTGAGGAGCGTCCGGTCCAGCTCGGGACCGCCTTCGCCGCCGCCCTGGTCGAGCCATGGGGGCGAGCAGCCGTCGGCGTACACGGCCTCCTGGTCGGCGAGGCCGTGGGGACGGCCGGTGCGCCTGCGCTGACCGGGTACGCCCGCGGGGTCGGCCTGCGGTGAGTCGTCCGGCCAGGGGTCGGCGGACCATTCGTCGTCGTCCCAGTCCTGGACGTCCCAGCCGTCGGCTCCCCAACCGTCCTCGGCTCCCCGTGCACCCCAGTGCGCCTCCGGGTCGCCCTCGCCCCACTCGTCCGACGCGCCCTCCTGGGAGGTGCTCGCCGGGGCGAGGCGGACGGCCGAACGCAGCGCACCGGCCAGGGCCCGTGCGCCGTCCGCGGTACGGGTCCGTTCCGCGGCGGCCCACCACTGCTGGCGGACGATCTCGGCGACCAACCGGTCCACGGTCTCCAATCCCACGTCGAGCCGCTCCACGCCGGTGGCGTCCCACCAGTCGTCGACCGCCCGGGCCCAGCGGATGCAGAGCAGCAGCAGGGTCCAGGAAGTGGCGAGCAACAGGGTGGTGAAGCCCAACCAGGACGGCGGTTGCAGTGTGTGACCGAGTGCGCCGCCGCCCGCCACACCGGTTGCGGCGGACATGATTTGAGTGCCCGTGGCCATCCGCAGGGCGCCACCGCGGGCCCGGTTGGGACGGGCGCGGGCGGCCAGCACATGCCCGACGAACAGGATCGACAGCGGCAACAGGGCCAGCAGCGTGCCGGGCCATGACCAGAGGGAGCCCAGGGATGACAGCGCGGCCACGGCGGTCCAGGCTCCGGGGCGGGCCCGGGCGAACCGGAACGGATTCGCGATGGTGACCGCCGCCACCTCGGGACTGCCCTGCTGCAACTCGGCGATCCGGCCCTCGGCAGGCAGGGGAGCGATCTGTTCGGAGAGGGCGGTGAGCCGCTCCGCGACGGTGTTCAGATCGAACCCGTCCTCCAGCATGGTGAGGGTGAAACGGTTGATCTCATCGTCGACCACGTCCCCACGTGGGCGTTTACCCACCGATCCCAGCCCGGCGTACCGCTGCCCCTCCCCTGGACGTCCTCGGTCCTCGGCGGGCGGGAGCGCAATACCCACTTCCGCCAGCAGTCCTTGGGCATCGCCCGGTGCCAGATGGGGTGAGGCGCTGGCGCGCAGTGCCCCCGCCACCAGGGTCCGGTAGCGGCGGAGCTCCTGTGCGGACTCCTCGATCGCGCGGCTCAGTTCCTGCGCCGGGCGTCGCCCCACGAGGATGCCCACCGGACGGGCCAGCTCAGAACGGAACCGTCTGGCCCGCATCAGGGCCTCCCCGTACGCCCGGTGAGCCCGCTCGGCGGGACCGCCCGGCACATGGATGCGAGCCGGGGCGGGCGGCGGCCCCTCGCCGGCGAGTTCGGCCAGCCGAGCCGGCAGGTTCTGGGCGCTCAGCCGTGGCCCGGTCGTGCCGGGCTGACCGGTGAACCGGGTGAGCGCACCGAGCCAGGCCCGTTCCAGCGCTGGTGCTGCCAGATCGTGTTCCAGGGCACGCAGCGCGGGTGCGGCGGTGGCGGACGGACAGTGACGCAGGGCGCCGAGGACGCGGTCGAAGAGCTCCCTCTTGCGCAACAGGTCGACGAGGATGCCGAGCGCCGCGGTCCGCGCGGTGTCCGAGCCCCCCTGGCCGTTGTCAGCCGCGGCACCGGCAAGGGGGTCGGCGGTCCAGAGCACGCCCACGCCCTCGGAGTTCAGGGCGGACACCAGACGGAGCCTGCTGGCCGAGCGATCCTCCTCCTGCCCGGCCGCCCATGATGTCTCGTCGTCCCACTCCGAGACCTTTGCGGAATCGTCCAGTTCACCGACGGCCAGGCACACCACCTCGACCGTGCCAAGGGTGGGGTAGCCCATGACGAGTTCATAGGCGTCGGCGTGGGCCGTGAGCCCCTGCGGGGTGTCCACGAGGAGGAAGCGCAGATCCCGCTCCGGCGCCACCTCCCCTTCCTGACGCCATTGATGGAGCACCAGGTCGCGCAATCGCGCCTGGTCGACGGGGCGTTCGTGCTCGGAGCGGAAGTCGAGTACGACGACGATGGAGCCGCTCACTCGGGGTCTCCGTCCCAGACGCCGCGGCCCTTGCCCTCGGAGTCCCGCTCGCCGTCCCACTCGGTCTCGCCGTCGCTGTCGGCGAGCCCCCAGGGAACGGGCGATTCACCACCGGGCCAGCCGGGGTCCTGGAGCGGTTCGTCCGGGTATGGGGCGTAGGCCGGCTCGGAGGACGCCTGGTCGGGGATGAAGGCCGCGGCCGAGGCCACTCGGCCCGCGGTGGGCGCGGTCACGGGTCCATCGGCCCGGGGCCCTCGGTTCCGGTCGGGCTCGACGGCCCCTGCGGGCTCGTCGGGATCTGCGTGGTCGGCGGGATCTGAGCGGTCGGCCGGGTCGGTCAACTGCCCGTTGGTGTGGTCCGCGCGGGCCTGTCGGGGCCGGCGGGCGGCTCCGGCAGGATCGGCGGGCGGCTGGCCGTGCCCCGCCCGGGGCGGTACGGGCCAGTCCGGATCGGCGCCGCCCGACCGGGGGCCTGGTTCCCGGCCCGCCCCGCTGTCGTACTCGTCCTCCCTGGCGCCCTGTTCCTCGCGTGCCGACTCCCTGCGTCGGCGCCCTTCGGGGGCTCGGGACGACCCCTCCGTCCGATCGTCGCGGCGGGCCCCGGCTCGACCGGCCTGCGGCCCGGACGGTGCCGAACCCCTGGCGCCCGCAGCGGAGCGCGGCGAACCGCGGTCAGGGCCTTGGCGCGGCACGTCTGCATACCGGTCGGCCGGCGACGGCTCGTCGTACCGCTCCCGACGCGGCCGGTCCGACGCATACCGCGCCTCACCGTCCGTGGTGTGCCGGTCCGCGCGGTCGTCAGCCTCTACCCGGTCGTCACTGTCGAGGCGGTCTTCGTACCGGTCCGCGTGGCCGCGTCCCGCCGGCCCTTCATGACGCTGACCGCCCGCCCGTTCACCGCCTGCCCGTTCACCGCCGTACCGATCGTCCCGTGAGCGCTCCTCGTACCGGCGTTCATGGGTCGCGGCGTCGGGCTCGGACCAGCCCTGGTCCCAGTCCTCGTCCCGACCGCGGGGGCTGCGCGCCGGTTCGCCGCGCCGGACCGGAGTGTGGTGATCGCGCACCCACTCCTCCAGCAGCCGCAGGTTCGGCTGCACCGGGCGCTTGCCCTCGGGGAAGGGGACTTCGAGTGCGCCGACGAGGGTCTCCTCCCAGAACTGGCGCAGGGGACGCACCCACTCGGCGACCCGGTCCCCGTACTGGTGCTCCCGCTCCTCCAGCAGCCGCAGTTGACGCGGCGCGATCTCGTTGACGAAGCGCCGGTACAGCTCAGACGGCTTGCTACCGGAGGTGGTCAGGTCCTGCGGCAGGACCCGCATCAGCTCCCGGCAGTAGTCCTCCACGATCGAGCCGTCGCCGTCCCCGTCGCCCTCGCTCAGCAGCGCCCAGTGCTCGTAGGCCCGCAGCAGGCTCGCCCAACTGGAGATCTCGTCGTGGTGCTCGTCGAGTTGCAGCGTCATGGCGGGCACGTCGTTGCCGACCCGGTCGTGCAGACGGATGCGGACCTTGCGCGGCGACGCCGGGTCGCCGAGGCAGTCGAGCTGCCCGTTCCACATGGCGCACAGCAACCGGTGCAGGATGTGCTCGCGGTCCTCCTCTGTACTGGCCAGCCAGTCGTCCTGGTAGCCGAGGCGCTGCCGCCAGCGCAACAGGTCATCGTCGCGCTGGTCGTCCTGTGCCCGGGCCCACTGGCGCAGCACGGCCCGCGCCTCCGGCACTTCGGTGACGCTCATCTCGCTGCGGAACAGCACGACCGTGATCGTGTCCGAGTCCACGCCGCGGCACTCGATGGTGCGCTGGCTGTCGCGCGGCAGATGCAGCGCGCGCTTGAGGTAGGTCTCCGCCGCGTCCTTGCTGTGCGCCTGCGGATAGGTGATGAGGATCTTGAGCGGCCCACTGCCCTCAGGGGTGAATCCCGCGGGCAGCAGCCCGGCCACCTTGAAGCCGAACTGACGCAGAGCACCGGAGCTGACCTGCTCCGCCGACTTGGAGTCACCCGCAGCCGCGGACAACAGGGTGCCGAGGCTCGGCATCAGTGGACGGGAGCGCTGCTGGCGCCCGCTCTCCGCGAACAGCTTCTGCACCCGCTCCTTCAGCACGCCCTTGACCCCGGACACCGCGGCGGCCGGATTGCGCCGCCCCTCCGCGAACGTGCTCTGCCAGTGGTCGGAGCTGACGAGGGTGAGCAGCAGCGCCGTCTCGTCGTCGCTCCCGCGCAGTGCCTCGCTCTCGATCAGACGCTCCATCAGGTCCTCGTAGAACTCGCCGAGGCTGGACTGCGGCGGCAGGAAGTACGAGACGCCCGTACGGTCGTCGTACAGCTCCTTGACCTTCGCCGCGTCCGCGGTGCGCTCCTCCTCGACGGCATCGCGGAAGGCGTCGATGAGCTGGCCTAGTTCGTCCTGGAGGTCATTGGCGGCGGACCGCCAGCGGGGCTCCTGCTCGTTCCAGGCGCGGTGCCAGACCGCCCGGGCGCTCAACTGGTACCAGTCGTTCTGTTCCTGGATGACCGTGGCGACTTCGTCGTCGGCCCAGCGCGGCCGGGACAGACCACCGATCCGGCCCCGGATGCGTGGCACGATCGGCGGCGGGAGCGCTCCGCTCTCCAGCCCGGCGGGCGCCTGCCGACGGTTCTCCAGCACTCCCAGGAAGCCGAGGCCCGCCACGGGGTCCGCGTCGTCCGGGATGCCGCGGATGACCCCCTCCAACTGGAAGAGGTCGATGTCGCGGAGCATCCGCTCGGCGGCGGCGCGGGGCTCGAATGCCTCCGCGAGGGTGATCACCTTGCGGCCCACCCGGCGTTCCAGATCTCCGAGTTGACGCCGCATCGTCTCCAGCCGGTCGCGCAGCGCCTGTTCGATGTCGCTGCTGCCCTTGGGGACCACCGTGGGCTCCGGTACGGGAATGGCCTCCCGCCGCCAGAGGTCACCCAGCCCCGCGGCCTCGAACATCTGACGCACCAGCGGGGCGTTCTCTGCGGTCCGGGGCACCCTGCGGTCCAGCAGCCGGGGCACCGCCCTGGCGAGCATCCGCGCGGACACCAACTCGGCCAGTTCGTCGAGGGGCGCGGTCATGGAGGCGACCAGACTGGTGGAGACCCCTCGGTGGCCGATTCCACTGGCGGCCCTGGTGCGTCGGGTCACGCCCCGGTTGATGAAGTTGGCGGCGAAGGTCTGGTAGTCGTCGTCCGCGTGGGCGGGGCCTTCGCGCAGTTCCGTGCCGATCAGGGACAGCACCAGCGAGACCATGGATCGACGCAGGTCGTCCGGCCTGATGCCGGCGGTCAGACTGAAGAGGAACCCCGTCGGTACGGTTCCGTTGTCCAGCCGGATCGGATGCATGTCCGGGTAGCGGATGCGCAGGGCGTTGAGCTGCTCGGTCGCCCCCAGGTCGGCTTCGGCGTCCGGTACGTTCTGCCGGTCGACGAGCCGGAACAGGTCCACCACGGCGCGCGCCGCGTTCAGCTTGGCCGCCCGCCCGCCGCCGTTGCCCTCGGGGAAGGCCGATGGCATCACCACCAGCGGATAGATCCTGGCGCCGGTGAAGTTCTTGTCCTTGAACGTCTGGCCGATCAGGTGCAGATAGTCCAGGAAGATGCCGGTACCGGTGCCGCCCGCGACGGAGAAGGCGACGAACACGTCGCAGCCGCTGATCGGACCGCCCTCCAGCTCCTCCAGTTCACTGCCCGACCGGCTGATGATGTCGATGGCCTCGCGCAGCGGCTCCACGACCGGGGCGGTGCCGTTGCGCAGGGTGCCGAACAGGGCGGCCCGGCCCACGGTCGGCCACTGGCCCGCGCCGTTGCGCAGCGGCACCACCTTGGGTTCGCCCTCGCGCGGCGGCAGCCAGTCGGACACCTCGTCACGGAGTACGGCGCGCAGCATCCGGGTCACGTCCGGGGAGCTGAGGTAGCTGGCGGGCAGCAGATCGTGCGTGGCGCGTGCGGTACGGGCGTACGCGTCGCGCAGGGTGCGGTCGGCGTTCATGTGGGGAAGCCTGGCGAGTTCGGACTCGCTGTAGTCGGCGTACACGAACTGGAGGCAGTCGGGCAGCTGGTGACGTTTGCGCTGGCTTCCCGCTGTGAGCGCATTTCCATCGGGCCCGCACAGTTCGGCGCGCAACCGCCGTTCCAGTTCAGCGCCGACCAGACCGCCGGTACCACCCAGGCCGACGAACAGCATCGGCTGGAAGATCCTCATGATTTCTTCTCTCCGCGAGGGCCGGAGCACCCGGCCGGTTGTGGGTGAGGGATGTGCAGTGCCGTGCTCGCGTGGGGGATGTGATGCCGGCGTGGCCCGGGCCCGCCGAGGCCCGGGCCGCGCCGGTCAACCGCTTCGGCTAGAGGTCCGGATGCGGCGAACCGCCGCCTGAGGAAGCCCCCACACCGCCCGATGAGGACGGATAGGCCGATCCATGGGTGGCGCCCGGGCGCTGTTGGCCGCTCCGGTCGCCCGACTGGCCGCCCGGCCCACGGCGTCCGCTGCCGTCCAGCAGCCGGACCAGGCGCCGCAACGCGCCACCGCCTGACGCACCCCGTCCGGATCCGGGCTCGATGCGCAACTGGACCGTGCTGCCCGGCAGCGTCACCGCGGTTCCGATCCGTACCGACTCCTCGGCCCGACCCGGCATCCGCAGCAGCCCGCCCCGGGGTCCGCGCCGCAGGTAGTAGCCACCGCTGGTGGGACGCGGCTCCAGCCGGGGATCGTCACTCTCCTCGTCGACCACTTCGAAGCGGTACGGGACCACCCCGCCCGTGCTGACGGGCAGCGAACTGCCCTCCCGGTGGCCACCTCCGTGGGGCACCAGCAGCCTCAGCACCAGCCCCGAGGGGTCGGCGCGCATCTTGCGGGCGCGCCAGGCCCAGATCACATAGGCGATCAGGGCGACCAGCAGGATCGCGCCCGGCACCACGGCCCACCAGTAGTCCCGCCACACGCGCTCGGGCAGGGACGGCACGGGCACCACCTTGATGGTGACCAGCTTCGCTTCCAAGACCTGTTCGTCCGCGGCCGTGTCGACGACGCGGATCTTCCCGGCCAGCGTGCGTCCCTCGGTGTTGTCGCCGACGCGGAGGGTGCCGTACTCGGTGATGGACTCCCCGGGATCCAGGGCGTATTCGCGGCGCGAGAGCGTCAGATCGCCGGGGGCGGCATCCTCGACGTTGAGGCTCAGTGTCCGGGCGGTGGTGGTGTGGTTCTCCGCCTTGAGGGTGAAGCGGGCTCCCTCGCCGGGGTGGACGGTGGTGTCGGAGACCTTGATGTCCGCCCGCACCAGTTCGTTGACGCCACCGATCCGGGTGGGGAAGGGCCGGTGGTCAGCTGTCAGGCCGACCGCACCGAGCACGCCCACGGCCTTCAGTGCGCCGGTCGCGGTCTCGGGGACCTTGACCGTGCCGGAGAAGATCCCGTCACGCGCCTTCGTGTCCTCGCCCTCGCCGTCGTCACTGAGGGAGATCGGTACGGGGTCGAAGCCGTCGCCGGTGAGGGTCGCCGAGACCCGTAGGCGATCGAGGTCCTCACGGTTGGTGATGGACTCGTGGTCGCGGGTCTGGAGTTGGAGTTCCACCACCGGGCTCTCGCCCGGACGCGGTGCCGTGGGCTTCATGCTGATGGAGGAACGCAGCGAACCGCGCCACTGCACACCGACGCTGGCGAGCTTGTCCCGGTGCCCTTCCGGGGCGTCGAGGTGCACCGTCCAGTTCCCCGGCCGTGGATCGGTGACCCGCAGCGCCTCCACGTTCTTGCCCTCGCCGGCGAGGGTGAAGGTCGACCCGTCGCGGTGCTTGCCCGGCTCGACCTTCTTGCCGAGCGGATCGATGTACGTGACGGTGACCTTGGGATCTCCCTTGGAGACAACGATGCTCGCGAGTGTGGCGAGCGGGGAGATCCGCAGCTTGACATCGGTCGGCGGGGTGCCCTTGACCGGCTTCTCCGAGACCAGGCAACGCGCGCCGGCGAAGGCGGCCTGAAGGGCATCCCCCACCGCCTCGGCGTCCGGCACCGTACGAGCCTGCGGCTTGGCCTGCGGCAGATTGACGCAGGAGCCCTGGTGGGCACCGGCGGCCATCTCCTTGAGCTTGGCGGGATCCGCCTTTCCGAACCCGAGCGGCCAGATCTGCACCTTGGCGGCCTTGGCCTCCGCGAGCGCTTCCGCCAGTTCGCGCTTCCCATTGGCCTCACGGTCCTTGGGGTCGCCGTATATCGGGCTGTCCTCGACGTCGAGGAGGCCGTCGGTGAGCAGGAACAGGACCCTGGGCACATTCGGTTCGCCCTCGCCGAGCCGGTCCACGGCCTGGCGGATGGCCGACGGGAAGTCGGTGCCGTTGCCCTCGTTCTGCTCACGGCTCTTGAGCTTGCCGATGCAGTCGCTGAGCTTTTCCCGGGCCACTCCGCTGAGAGTGGTGGCCGGGCAGACCTCGTCCACGGGCGACTGCCGGTCGTTGTCCGCGCTGGCGAACCCCAGCACGGTCATCCGGGAGAGGTCCGACATCTCACCGACGACGATGCGCTCGGCGGCGTCCCGCTCCCGCTCCACATCCTTCTGGGCCAAGGACCCGGAAACATCCACCACGATGGCGGCGTTGACCGGGTCCTGGGTCTCCGCCTTGGCGAGTGCCGCCGAGTCGAAACCGCTGCCCGCGCCCTGGACGGGCGACGGGGACAGCGTCAGGGCCGCCAGCACCAGGGCGCCGAGCGCCGCGCCACCGCCCAGAACCCGACGGCGACCCGCGGTGCGGGGCGAGTGACGGCGCGCACCGAGCCCATCCGAGGCGGGCCACCCAGCGGAATCCCCCGTATCGATCCCGCTGGGCGTGCCCACCCGGCCCCCCGGCTCATGGCCCGCGTCTCCCCGCAGGCCGGCTCCCGTCGGCGCCGGTGCGCCGCGGGCTGCGCGGCTCTGGTCGCCGCTTGGGTCTGTGCTCACGTCTCCACCCCGTCTTTCTTCCTGCCAACCACTCGTGCTCGTACCTGCCGCCGTCGCGCTCCGCTGCGCGTCTCCGGCCCCGTCCTCGGCCCCCGCCCGGGCCGCCCCCTGTCGCGGTCAGACCGTCAGCAATCCGGCCGTCACGCACACCACCCCCAGGAGCAGCCAGCCCACGCCCCAGCGGATGCACCGGTACTTCCGGGCGAGGATGCTGCTCAGGTCGACCGTCTGGGTGACCAGCCAGGCGGCCGGCTGCCCGCCCGCGTCCGTCACCGCGGTCAGGACTCCGGCGTGGCCCGACTCACGGTGGATCGCGAGCACATCCGCGTAGAAGGTGATGCCGGGCCCGTCCCGTTCAGTTCGAAAGCGGGGGAGTATCGCCCGAACGAGTGACATGGCACCGAACACCCATACGAGACCGCCCACCGCGAGCAGCCCCATGCCCGCGGTGGACGGCCGGTCAGAAAACCTCGCATTGCTCGCCACGAGTGCGGGCAGGGCGAGGACGAAGGAGAGCAGCACGGACGCCTTGGTGTCGGCGCGCGCCAGGTCCTCCCGTACGAAAGTCAGCAGACGGCTGGCCGCATAGCCGGCGCCGGAACTCTCGACGGTGTCGACGAGCGCGGGGGCGGTCATCCTCGACCCCGTTCGTCGTCGGAGACGGACCAGTAGTCGCCGCCGCGCTCCTGTCGGTCGTCGGAACGTCGGGAAGGCTCGTCCCGGTCACGATCCCGATCCCGATCCCGGTGTCGGTCGGCTGCGTCACGGCTGTCCCTGCCGCCGCCGTCCCTCGGGCGGTCGTCCCTTGTACGGTCGTCCCGGTACCGGTCCTGGCGTGAGGAACCATCACGCCCTCGGTCGACGTCGGACCGGCCGCTCCTGCCACCGTCCGCGCCCGGGCGACCCGAGCCCGGTCGGCTGTCGGGCCCGTCCCACGAGCGGTCGTCGCGCCTTCGGTCGTCCCGTCCCGCATCGTCGCGCGACCATTCCTCACGCCCCCGGTCACCGGCTCGCCGGAATCCGCCGGAACGGTCCCGCTCCTCGTCGTCCCACGACGGGTCGCGGTGTGTGCGCGCCCGCTCCGGCCGCTCGTCCCCGGCGCGGGCGGCCTCACCGCGGCCCCCCACCGGCCGTGGCCCACCGGGTCGACGTGATGCGTCCCGGCCGTCCTGAGGACGGTCGTCGCGACCCGCCCGAGCGGAACCGCCCCGGTCGCCCCGGTCCCGGCTGCTGTCGCTCCAGTCCCGATCACGGTCACGGTCGCGGTCGCGGTCGCGATGACGGTCCCGATCACGGTCGCCGTCACTGTCGCGAACAACTCGCGGGCGGCCCTGCCACCCCTGGTCGTCCGAGCGCCCGCGCTCCGATCGACCGGAGGAGGACCAGCGGTCCGCGGTACGGGAGTCGGCGTCCTGAGCGGCACCGGACCGACCGCGGGAGCCCCGATCCGATCCGAACCGATCCGAACCCGAGCGATCCGAACCCGACCAGCCTGAATCGGAGCGATCTGGTCCCGACCGGTCCGGTCCCGACCTATCCGAACCCGAGCGACCGGGCGAGCGCTCGCCATCGGACCGCCCGCCCTGCGGTCGACCACGGGAAGGACCGCCGTCCCCCGACCTTCCTCCGGACGAGGTTCGACCGCGCCCCGGTTCGTCCCCAGGCGGCTCAGCCCGAGCCGAACCGTAGGAATCGTCGTCGTCCCAGAGATCGCGCTCCGGACGCCGGCCTGATCCGGCCCGTCCGCCACCGGCGTCAGCGTCAGCGACGGACACCCCGTCCTCGTACTCGTCCACCCAGGAGCCGTCGTTCCAGACCCGCCCCTCGCGCGGCGGTCCGCCCCTCGATCCGGCATCCGCACTGGGCCACGGCGGCTCCTGCCGGCCCGTACCGCTCCGAGGCTGCTCGCCGCCACCACTCCCCGACGAACCCGGCGGCAGGGAGAGCCGAGGCGGCGGCGCGGGCGACAGTGCCCGCTCGGCGAGAGCCACGTACTGCGGGTCGGTCGACCGCTGCCCCGGCAGGATCAGCGAACGCAGATGCGCCTCCAACTCGGGGCTGGTGATCCGGTCCTGCTCCAGCATCCGGAGGAAGAAGTCCCTGGTGTCGCTGCGCCCTTGGGCGTCGTCTTCCTGCATCATCGTGATGACGCCCTTGACGTCCTGCTTCGTACCGGACGCCATCAGATAGGCGAGCCGGTCCGAGGCCGATCCGGCGGCCAGCTTCGAGTACGCGGCGAAGCGCCGCCCCACCCGCTGCTCCTCGCCCTCGTCCGTACGGGCCTCCCGGACCTGGTCGAGGATCACCTCATCGGTGCCCACGTCCACGAACAGCTCCGCGCTGAGCCCCACTTCGGCACCGAGGTCCCGCCAGCGCCCCGCCCGGATGTCGGCGCGGATCGCGGTGTTGGCCTGCTGGGCCTCCCGTACCGGATAGCGCTCAGACACCTCCCGCAGCCGGTCAACGATCTCCTCGCCGAGGTCCCTTTCCACACTGGCGAGTTGGTTCACGGCCACGCGTTCGTAGTCCGTCACCTGCCACCGCAGAGTGATCTTGGTGACAAAGAAGGTGGCCGCCCCCGCAGCGGGAAGCCTGACCTCGAAGGTGGTGATGTGCCGCCCGCACGCCACATGACACACACTCAGCGGACGTGCCCACCAACGCCGTTCCCGGACCTCGTGGGGTCCGTTCACCGTGTAGACGGTGCAGCCGCCGCCCTCGTAGAAGACCACCGACGCCGACTGGGCCCCGCCGTCGTGGCGATAGCCCCGGCCGGGGAGCGGTGTCTCCCGCAGGAACGGTCCCGGAATGCTCTCGGGAAGCCTTCGGCTGTTCTCCCCTGGCTTGTCGGGCAACTCCGCTCCGTTCTCCTGCCCCGGTTCAGCGACCGCTTCGGGCCATTCCGCTTCCATCTGCTGCCCGTCTTCTTCCGGGTACTGGGTCAACTCCGCTCCTCTCTCCGGCCGGGCAGCCCGGCCCCCACTACGTCCCGCACATGACTCGCGAAGGCTTCGTTCAGAGGTTCATCGGGGGCGTCCGCCATGGTTCGGAGCAGCCACAAGAGCCGGTCCCAGTCCCGCCTTTGACGCATCAACTGAGGCAGGAACCACAGCAGGGCACGCAGGACCTCACCGGGCACCGGATCGAGTTCCGCCCCCGTGGCGGCCTCATGGTCCTCGAAGACATAGATCCGCTGCCGTCGATCCGGCCCCGGCACCACGGCGTCCTCCTCGGCCACCCGCAGCCAGTCCCGAAGGGCGTCCATGGTCCCCTCGCTGGACAGATGGGTGTCCGCAGCCCGCCACAGCAGATCGGCCAGCGGGGCGTCCGCACCTGGGACCGCCACCGCGACGGCGAGCGCCAGCGGCCAGTGGGCCCGCAGCTCCAGTTCGCGATCGGTCTCCTCGGTGGACGCACGGGGAGCCGAAGAGAGCGTGGTGGAGCGCCAGCGCAATGAGGGAGAGCGCCGGTTCGGTCGTACCGCGGGCGGCAACCGGTGCACGGGCGGCCCCGACGACGAGGGTTCCGCACCGTGCAGGCCCGGGTCCTCGCCCTCCGTGGTCCCCGGAGCTCCGCTCTCCGGCTCCCACAGCTCGTCGGTACGCGCCCAGGCGATGCGCAGCGCACTCAGCAGGGCGAGATTGCGGAACTCGCCGGTGAGCTCCGCCGCCCACTCCTTCAGGACGGTGAGCACCTCCGTGGCCCTGCTGCCCGATGCGAGCCTGGCCAACGAGAACGACGCCACCTGGAGGTGCTTGCCCTCCTCCCGGCTTCCGATGTCGCCGAGCAACTCGACCGCGTGTCGGGTGTCATGCTCCGTACGTCCGTAACCGAGGACGATCGCGGCCGTCCAGCACAGCTCCGATTCCGTGGCCTCCGCCCAGTCCCGTACGACCGAGCGCACGGCTGCCCGGTGCGGCTCACGGCCGCCCATCTGGTCCAGGGCCGTGGCCGCGAAGAAGCGGCGCCGTGGGGCGTCCGCCGCGGCCAGTGGACGGATGAGTTCGGCGAAGCCGTACCCCACGTCGGCGGCGCAGAGTTCACCCGCGACGACGGCGGCCCGTGTCCACACCTGGGGACGGGGGTCGTCGGCGAGCGACCGCAGCCAGCGCACCACGGGCCCCCGAGCCGAGTGATGGCGCTCCCAGACCTCGGCCAGTACGGCTCCGGCCAGGGCCTCGCCCCGGTAGGCGACCGTGCGCACCGGCAACGGCACCCCGCCGAACGTGTCGTCCTCCTTGACCGAGAGGTCCGCCCGGCAGGCGGCTAACAGCCCCTCCAGGTTCTCGGTGAACACCGGCCTGCCCGGTGCCCTGGCGGGATCGCGGGCCTGCAAGAGCTCCCACGCCAGCAGGTCGGCGGCGTCGGCGACGGCACTGAACGCCTCCCCGTCCAACACGGCGAGCGCCACCCGGAAGGCCATCTCGCGCAGCCAGCCGTCCATGTTGTCCGCCGACTGCTCGCCGCCCCGGCCGGACTCGTCGGCGAGAACGGGTACGCGGGCACCTCCGCGTCCGGTGAACCACTCCCTCGCCTGCCCCCGGGCCACCTCTCCGCACGAGTTGAGGAGTTGTGCGCGGCTCAGCCCGCCGCTGACGTGCTGGACGACCAGCCGCGCGACGTGCTCCGTCTCCCCCGGCCGCAGGGAATCCAGTCGAATCCCCAACGCCTGCTGGAACAGGGCGTGATCGAGGATCTGGTTGCCGGCGTCGAGCGCGGACTCCGCCGCCGCCGACTCACGGGACAGTCCGCGTACGAGGTGCCAGGAGAGCAGTTCGCGCGCCGGCGCCGGCGGACACTGACGTCCGTAGCGGCCGGTGAGCAGGCCGCCGCCGGGTGAGGACGGCGATGCCACCAGTACCGCGTAGGCGGCTCGTTCGGCCAGGGCCGACGACAGGGCATCGAGGTGCAACTCCTGTGGAACGGGCCAGTCCCCCGCTTCCTCGGGCAGCTGGATGATCATGCCGCCGCCCTGCGGCACACCCGCGACGATGGCCGGGAGATCGCGTACGAGATGGGCGGCGGCCGAGGGATCGAGCCGGGTCACGCGCCCGCCGCTCGGTGTCCCGTCCGCGCCCTCCGCACCACGGGTCCTGCTGGCCGTGGTCAGCTCGTCGAGCAGGCACAGGGCCGTGGTCGACCGTCCGGTTCCGGGCGGTCCGCCGAGCAGCAGTACGCGTCGGTTGCGCAGGACGTCCTTGAGCAACTGGTAGCCGGTCGGTGCCCGATAGACCTGGCGGAGACGGGCCAGTTCCTCATCCGGAACGATGCCGAAGACGGGTGCCCTGGTCGTGCCGCTCCCGCCGACGTACACATCGCCGAAGTGGGCGTGACCGAACCTGCTGCGGTCGAAGACCCCGCTGTTGCCGCGGACCTCGAACCGGACCTGGGCCTCACGGCGGGCCCGGGTGGAGGCCCGGGTGCCACCGGACGCCCCCGTGTCGGCCAGGGGATCTCCCATGGCCTCCCGGAAGCGCTCGCCCTGTCGCTGTTCCCGTTCCGCGCGCTCATTGCGGGAGCCATCGGCATCGTCGTCCTGCCCACCTGCGCCGGGGGAGTCATCGCGGTCGCCGCGCTCCTCCCGCCCTCGATGGTCATCGCCCCGATCTCGATCCCGGTCCCGGTCCCGATCGCGGTCCCGGTCCCGATCGCGGTCTCGATCCCTGTCCCGGTCTCTGTCGCGGTCTCGATCGCGGTCCCTGTCCCGATCGCGGTCGCGCTGGCCTCGCTCTCGGTCCTGTTCCCGGTCACGCTGCCCACGCTCCCGGTTCTCCCGGTCCGGCCCCCGCTCCCGGCCCCGGTCGGCGTTACCTGCGTTTCCAGCGTTGCCGGGGTTACCAGCGTTTCCAGCGTTGCCGGGGTTGCCGGCGTTCGGGGCGGCGGGCGCCCGGACGGGTGCGGCCCCCGCACCAGGGGCTTCCGCACTCACCGCTCCTCCTTGGGCGGTGCCGTATGACGGCCACCGAAGTGGGTCGTCCCGTAGCGGAAGTCACCACGATCCACGAAGATGCTGTCCCCCTCGGCCTGCACCTCGAAGTGGGCGCCTTCCCGGTCCCGGTCGGACTCCCCCTCCACCGTCGGATCACCGACCAGCCAGGGGTCCGACGAGGCGCCGAACCCCTGTGCGTCCCCGTCCGCCCCCTGCTGTCCGTCCGGTCCGGCGGCGGCACCGGCAGCAACGGCCCGTGCGTCCGTACCGAGATCCGAACGGGACGGTGCCCGGGCCCCGTTCCGGGCACCCCGTCCCCCCTCGGGCGCGGCACCGGCGCCCCGAAACGCCCCGAACTCCGCGTCCCCCGGCACGGCAGGCCGCGTCTCACCGGGGATGTGGTACCAGGCGGTGAGGGGGCCTTCCTTGAGCATCAGCCGCGCCGGACGGTAGGTCGACGGCTCCATGAACCGACCGCCGTGCTTCACGATCGCCTGGTAGAGCGAGTCGGAGACCACACAGACGAGGTCGCGGCCGGAGTGGGCGAGCACATCGCGGGTCACATCGGATTCGGCCAACCGGCAGACCTGGTCGACGGCTTCGCCCGCCAACCCGTCGTCGTCGTGCTGAACGGGTCCCACGTGCATGCCGACCCGCAATCCGAGCGGTACGGAGAGTTCCTCGTTCCCATCGCGCAGCACCTGGTACAACTCGGCCAGCCAAGGGCCGATCAACTGTGCGGGTGGCACTCGGGCGTCCACGGCGGCGAGAAATCCGTCGCCCCGGTCCTCCCGATGGATCAACGACCTGCCCACCCCGCTGGAGTCGAAGGCATCGTCAGCACATGCGTAGATGCGCCGACGCATCCGCAGCTTGGCGTTGTCCAGATAACGACCTGACCCACGGGCATCCACACTCATCAGGAACTTGTAGACAGCCCCGGCACCCATTGCGCCTCCCCTGGTGTTCACGGATGCAGGTCAGCATCCCCGCCCCCAGGGCTTTGGCATGTGGTCGTTTACACATCGTTCTGAAGCATTGGGATCTCCTGGTGGAGGCGCACGCCCCCTGCGCACCACCCCACCACTGAGCGCACGCCCCCGCGCCCCCTGCTCAGAACCGCTGCTCCCACCGCCCGTCGGAACCGATGAACACCGATGGAACACCGATGAACATCGAGCTCAGAGAGCGAGAAGCCGCCACTCCAACGGGGTGCGTCACCCCTGGATACGGCCGCGACCGGAATCCGTCTCAGCGCCACACCGAGCCGAGGCACGACTACGTTCCATCAGCCCACACCGATACGGAGAAATCCTCAGGACGTTCGGCTGCGAAAGTCGAAACTGCCGCCGGAGGCGAGCAGCTGAAGCACCGTCGGGTCGACGAGTTCGATCCGACGCTGCCCGGTACGGACGACATCGGCGTCACGCAGCAACCGCAAAGCCTTGGCCACCGCCTCACGGGTGGCACCCACAGCATCGGCGAGATCGTGCTGCGCCAGATCGACCAGCACCACCTCGGCAGCCGTCTTCGCCCCACGCGAGACCGTGGCCGGACCAACCGCGGGCAGCTCCAACAGCCGTTCTGCCAAACGCTGGAGCACGGTCAGCGAAGCCAGTGATCTGCGCTCCTCATCGGCGCTGCGCAGCCGGGCCGCGAGTTGGGTCATCAGCAGGCCGTTCGCCTGTGGGGTGCCCGCGACGAAACGTCGAAACCGCTCGTTCATGATCACCCGAGCGGACACCGGACCGAGGGCGGTGACGGTGGCACTGCGTGGCGAGCCGTCCAGCATCGCCATTTCACCCACCAGCTCCCCGGGTCCGCGAAGGGCCAGAATCAGTCGGGAGGACGCCCGCTCGGTCGCGGTGGAGACGACGGCCCAGCCCGTGAGGATCACCAGTACATGGCTGCCCTCTTCGTTCTCCCGCAACAGATGTTCCTGAGCAGCGAACTTGCGTTCAGCGCCGAGGCCCAGCAGTTCTTCCCTGGCCTGCTTCCCCAGCCCATGGAGAAACGGCCGTCCTCGCCCCACCAGGCTCATTGCTCGCGCCACCCCTCGCCCTGTGCGTCGCCCATCGAGCGTAGTGACCCCCTGGAAGGGGCGGAAGCGATCGAGCGGATGGACATCAGCCGAACCACGGGCGCAACCGCCCTCTCCACCACCGGTCAGAGTGGCCGGGACCGTCCGCACCCGAGTGCAGCGATCTTCAACCAGGACACCGTGTCGGGGTCCCCGGTCGCCGAGTGGCCCGAACCCGTCGCCAGACTGCTACGAACCCTCTCTCCGCTCAACCACTTTCTCCGGCAGTCTGCGTCGAAACCACAGCATCCGCACACCGGCTCGACCATCCACCCGACCCATCCCCGATGGGCAGCTACCGGACCTCTGGCCGCTGGATGCCCGGGAAACCGAGAACGATCGCCCTGCGCCGGCACCGGGGACGATCGCCCGGCCACACTCGGCAACGGCGTACGGCGCCACTGCCCCGGAGCCCCCAGCCGGCTACGGGAGCCTGCGGGCGAGGTACGGAGACCACGTCTCTCTCTCAGAGGGAGACAGTCGTCCACCGCCCAGCCCAGCCCACACAGCCCAGCCCACACAGCAAAATGCCCTCCGACCGGCGATCACCAGGTCGAAGGGCATTCATCGTGTGGAGCCTAGGGGAGTCGAACCCCTGACATCTGCCATGCAAAGACAGCGCTCTACCAACTGAGCTAAGGCCCCTCATGGGAGGACAAGACCGATTGGACCATGGGCCCGGGCCACATCCGCAGACCCAGAGTACCGGGTGTTTCGGGTGATCCTGCAAAACGATTAGGACTCCCCGTGGGCGACCACTCTCCGTAAGATGCACGACGAGGTTCGCAGCAGCGAAGCCCGCTTTGGGGAAGCGATGGGGAGACGCACATGGACGCCGTGCAGCAGGAGACGACCGCAAGAGCCAGGGAGCTCCAGCGAAGCTGGTACGGGGAGCCATTGGGGGCGCTGTTTCGGCGGCTGATCGACGACCTGGGGCTGAACCAAGCCCGGCTCGCTGCCGTTCTCGGTCTGTCCGCTCCCATGCTCTCCCAGCTCATGAGCGGCCAGCGGGCGAAGATCGGCAATCCTGCGGTGGTCCAGCGGGTCCAGGCGCTCCAGGAGTTGGCGAGTCTGGTCGCCGACGGAAGCGTCAGTGCCGCCGAGGCCACCGATCGCATGGAAGAGGTCAAGAAGTCACAGGGAGGCTCCGTGTTGACCGGTACCAGCCAGACCACCAGCAGTTCGGGCGCCCCCACGGTGCGCCGGGTGGTGCGGGAGATCCAGTCCCTGCTGCGGTCCGTCTCCGCCGCGGGCGACATCATCGACGCCGCGGACACGCTCGCCCCGACCCATCCGGAACTGGCAGAGTTCCTCCGGGTCTACGGAGCCGGGCGCACGGCGGATGCCGTCGCACACTACGAGTCGCACCAGAACTGATCACCGAGGCTGAACCAGAGCACCACCTGACGCCTCACGAGGACGGGGAGCGGGCGCAGCGCCATGGGTGAGGTCTTCGCCGGTCGGTATGAGCTGGTCGACCCGATCGGACGCGGTGGCGTCGGCGCTGTGTGGCGCGCCTGGGACCACCGGCGCCGCCGCTATGTGGCGGCCAAGGTGCTCCAGCAGAGCGATGCGCACACCCTGCTGCGCTTCGTCCGCGAACAGGCCGTCCGCATCGATCATCCCCATGTCCTGGCCCCGGCCAGCTGGGCCGCGGACGACGACAAGGTTCTGTTCACCATGGATCTGGTGAGCGGCGGGTCGCTGGCGCATGTGATCGGCGACTATGGCCCGCTGCCTCCCCACTATGTCTGCGGTCTGCTCGACCAACTGCTGTCTGGACTGGCCGCGGTGCATGCCGAGGGGGTCGTGCACCGCGACATCAAGCCCGCGAACGTCCTGATGGAGGCCACCGGCACCGGACGTCCGCATCTGCGGCTGTCCGACTTCGGCATCTCGATGCGCAAGGGCGAGCCCAGGCTCACCGAGACCAACTATGTGGTCGGTACGCCCGGGTACTTCGCACCCGAGCAGATGACCGGTGCGGAACCGGACTTCACCGCGGACCTGTTCGCGGCCGGCCTGGTCGCCATATATCTCCTCGAAGGCCAGAAGCCCGACTCCAAGGCACTCGTCGACCACTTCGTCGCCCATGGCACTCCGGGGGCGCCCCAGAGCATCCCCGAGCCGCTCTGGCAGGTACTGGCCGGACTTCTCCAGCCGGACCCCGAGGACCGCTTCCGTAGCGCCACGGGAGCGCGCAAGGCGCTCGCGACTGCGGGCGAGATGCTTCCGGATCTCGGCCCCGACGACGAGCCCGTCGAGATCTTCGACCAGCTCGGTCCCCTGCCGATGGGGTTCGGCCCTGACGGCCCGGAGAGGCCGAAGGCGCTGGGACCGGCCCGCCGCCCGACCGGCTCGGTGCCATCCGCTCTCCCGGCAATCGACGGCAGCCCTCCCCACCCGACCGGAACCGAGCCCGGGGCTCCCCACATCGCCGCCCCACCGCTCGCCGGCTTCCCCACCGCGGGGCCGCCCTCTGGCCCATCGGTCGTCGAACGCCCCGGCGTGGCCCCGCCCCCCGCGGGACCCTCCACTCCGGCCGAGGCCGCCGAACCGCTGCCGCTGCCCCCGCAGCCACCCAGCACGCCACCACGGCCTCTCCAGCAGCAACCCGGCCTTCTCACCCACGGCTCCGAACCCGCTCCGGGCGCGCTCCCGGCGCCACACCCCCTCACACCACCGCAGTTGCCCCCGGTGCCCACGAACGGGCCGGTGCTGCCTCCACCGCCCACCCAGCCGCCGACTCCCACACCACAACCGATCCAGCAGCCGCCCGCACCTCCGGCCGCTGCCGAGTCCACCCCGCCCCCCGTATCGGACCTGCTGACGGATCACAGCGTCGCCCCCTTCTACGCCTACGCTCCCGAGCAGCTGCCGCAGTCCCACACCACGCAGACCGCGCCGACCTCACCGGTGCACTACCAGCCGCCCCTCACTCGTACATACACCGCTCAGAGCCCTCGGGTTCCCCTGACCCGAGCCGAAGCCCGGCGCGCGGCCAAACGCCCCGGGCCGCCACTGAAGGTCGCCGCCCCCGTGCTGTTCCTGGCCCTGATCTGCTACACCGTGGGCGTCTGGGCGCTTCTCCAGCTCTGAAACGAGCCCCCCACAGGCTTTTTGCTTGAGCAATTCAAATATTCACTTGAGTGAATGCAGGCCACCCCGATCACCGCGCCGAGCACGAGGTGAGGATGCCAGGGCAGCAGAAAGCCCCGGTCGCTTCGTGCGACCGGGGCTTCGACCAAGATTGCTGCGACTCACACACCCGAACCTGCGGGCACGGAGTCGGTCGCCTCCGTCCACAGATCCTGCTCGGCGCGATCCGCCTGGATCTGGCGGTACACGAGGAGCCCGCCGATGGCGGCCAGTGCGACCAGGAGAAGCTTCTTCACCGCGCGACCTCGTCTTTCCTTGACGTATGAGGACTTCTGCCGCCCGACTATACACACCGACCGATACCGATCGGTGACCTACGTGGACGCTCGCCCTCAGCTCAACTTCCGCAGTCAATAATGCGTTCGGCCCGTACGAAGTCACTCCGTACGGGCCGATTCAACACTGTGGGGCTAACAGGATTTGAACCTGTGGCCTCATCCTTATCAGGGATGCGCTCTAACCAACTGAGCTATAGCCCCGCCGCGCTGCGCGCTGACCTCTGAAGATTAGCGCACGTCGGGCGCAGCTCCCAAATCCCGGGGCCAAAGGCCCCGGACCTGGGACTACTCGTCCTCTGCGAGCGTCAATTCCACACCGCCGACGAAGCCGGCGGAGAGGTTGTAGATGAACGCTCCGAGGGTCGCCAACGCGGTGGCGAGCACAACGTCGATCACCGCGATGATCGAGGTGAAGATGAGCACCCGCGGCAGCGAAAGGAACGACTGCAAGTCGAACCCATTGCTGTCGGTCGAGCCCGTGGCTTCGCTGATCGTGCCGCCGACGGTGGAGAAGACGCCCATGGCGTCCATCACCATCCACAGCACCGCAGCAGCGATCACCGTACAAATGCCGAGCGCGATCGAGAGCAGAAAACTGACCTTCATCACGGACCACGGATCGGCCTTGGCCACCCGCAGTCGCGCCTTACGGGTGCGCGGTGTGGTCCGCGCACCCGTGCGGGGCAGCCGCACGCCGGCCTGCGTCCCCTCGTCGCCGTGCGGCGACGGGTAAGCCTGGGGCGGGCGGTAGGGCTGCCCGCCCTGGTGGGGCGCCGGCTGGTCGCCACTGAACGTCTCGTACGGGGGCTGCTTCCCCCGGGTGTCTGTCACCGTAACCCCCTGGGAGTCCGTGGCTGAGCCACGGGCACCGCTCGCTCCAGAAGCTCCGGCAGCGGCCGAACCGGCGCCCGTGGCTCCACTCACGCTCTACTCCTCGTGCTCCCCGGCCGAAGGCTCGGTGCCCTCGGCTGCCGCTTCGGCCGAAGCGGCGAAGGTCTCATCGGTCCCCACGGCCTCTTCGGCCCCTTCGACCTCTTCAGCCTCCCGACCAGCCTCGGCGTTACGAGCGATACCGACCACGGCATCGCGCTTGCCCAGGTTGATCAGTTGGACGCCCATGGTGTCACGGCCGGTCTCCCTGACTTCATTGACTCGCGTACGAATCACACCGCCGCCGAGGGTGATGGCGAGAATCTCGTCCGTCTTCTCGACCACCAGAGCGCCCACGAGCGATCCACGGTCCTCCACGATCTTGGCAGCCTTGATGCCGAGGCCGCCACGACCCTGGACGCGGTACTCGTCGACAGCGGTCCGCTTCGCGTAACCGCCATCAGTAGCAGTGAACACGAACGTACCGGGCCGCACCACATTCATCGACAGAAGCTCGTCTCCTTCGCGGAAACTCATCCCCTTGACACCCGATGTGGCACGCCCCATCGGGCGCAGGGCATCGTCCGTCGCGGTGAATCGGATCGATTGCGCCTTCTTGCTGATAAGTAGCAGATCGTCCTCGGCCGACACCAGTTCTGCGCCGATCAGCTCATCATCGGTTCCCGCCTCGGTCTCCCGGAGGTTGATCGCGATGACACCGCCGGAGCGAGGCGAGTCATAGTCCTTCAGCGGGGTCTTCTTGACCAGACCGCCCTTGGTAGCGAGCACCAGATAGGGCACGGCCTCGTAGTCGCGGATCGCCAGGATCTCCGCAATCTGCTCGTCCGGCTGGAAGGCGAGCAGATTGGCCACGTGCTGACCGCGTGCATCACGGCCGGCATCGGGGAGCTCGTACGCCTTGGCGCGGTAGACCCTGCCCTTGTTGGTGAAGAAGAGCAGCCAGTGGTGGGTGGTGGAAACGAAGAAGTGGTCGACGATGTCGTCTTCCTTGAGCTTCGTCCCCCGGACGCCCTTGCCGCCCCGCTTCTGCGACCGGTAGTCGTGGGTCTTCGTGCGCTTCACATAGCCGCCGCGGCTGATCGTGACGACGATGTCTTCCTCGGCGATCAGGTCTTCGATGGACATGTCACCGTCGAAGGGCACCAGCATCGAACGCCGGTCGTCGCCGAACTTATCCACGATGACCGCCAGCTCATCGCTGACGATCTGCCGCTGCTGGGCGGGGGAGGCGAGGATGGCGTTGTACTCGTTGATCTTGGCTTGCAGCTCGTCGTGCTCGGCAACGATCTTCTGGCGTTCCAGTGCGGCCAGTCGGCGCAGCTGCATCTCCAGGATGGCGTTGGCCTGGATCTCGTCGATGGTCAGCAGTTCCATCAGACCCGTGCGGGCGATGTCGACGGTGTCGCTGCGCCGGATCAGCGCGATGACCTCGTCGATGGAGTCCAGCGCCTTGAGCAGACCGCGCAGGATGTGCGCCCGCTCCTCCGCCTTGCGCAACCGGAAGCGTGTGCGCCGGACGATGACCTCGATCTGGTGGTGCACCCAGTGACGGATGAACGCGTCGATCGACAGCGTCCGCGGCACGCCGTCCACCAGCGCCAGCATGTTCGCGCCGAAGTTCGTCTGGAGGTCCGTGTGCTTGTACAGGTTGTTCAGGACGACCTTGGCGACGGCGTCGCGCTTGAGCACGATCACCAGCCGCTGACCCGTGCGGGACGAGGTCTCGTCCCGCACGTCGGCGATGCCGCCGACCTTGGCGTCCTTCACCAGGTCGGCAATCTTCTGCGCGAGATTGTCCGGGTTGACCTGGTACGGAAGCTCCGTGACCACCAGGCACTGACGGTTCTGGATCTCCTCGACCTCGACGACCGCGCGCATCGTGATGGAGCCGCGACCGGTCCGGTACGCCTCCTCGATGCCCTTGCGCCCCACGACCAGGGCGCCCGTCGGAAAGTCCGGGCCCTTGATCCGCTCGATGAGGGCGTCGAGCAGCTCCTCATGGGTGGCGTCGGGGTGCTCCAGCGCCCACTGGGCGCCCGCGGCGACTTCCCGCAGGTTGTGCGGGGGGATGTTGGTGGCCATGCCGACCGCGATGCCCGCGGATCCGTTGACCAGGAGGTTGGGGATACGGGCCGGCAGGACCGTCGGCTCCTGGTTGCGGCCGTCGTAGTTGTCCTGGAAGTCGACGGTCTCCTCGTCGATGTCCCGGAGCATCTCCATCGACAGCGGCTTGAGCTTGCACTCGGTGTACCGCATGGCGGCGGCCGGGTCGTTGCCGGGGGAACCGAAGTTTCCGTTGGAGTCCACCAGCGGCAAGCGCATCGACCACGGCTGGGCCAGCCGGACCAGGGCGTCGTAGATCGAGGAGTCGCCGTGCGGGTGGTAGGTGCCCATGACGTCGCCGACGACGCGGGCGCACTTGTAGAAGCCCTTCTCGGGCCGGTACCCGCCGTCGTACATCGCGTACAGCACTCGACGGTGGACCGGCTTCAGTCCGTCCCGCACGTCCGGCAGGGCGCGGGAGACGATGACGGACATCGCGTAGTCGAGGTAGGAGCGCTGCATCTCCGTTTCGAGCCCGACGGGCTCGATCCGCATGACCGGCTCTTCTTCGGTGGTGGCAGGGTTAGGTGTCTCGTCGGCCATTGCTGGTCTTCGGTCCTTTCGTACGGTCAGCTGAGACCGACTCAGATGTCGAGGAAGCGGACGTCCTTGGCATTGCGCTGGATGAAGGAGCGACGTGCTTCGACGTCCTCACCCATCAGCACGGAGAAGAGGTCGTCGGCCTGGGCCGCGTCGTCCAGGGTGACCTGGCCGAGGACGCGGTGCTCCACGTCCATGGTGGTGATGCGCAGTTCCTCGGCGTTCATCTCGCCCAGTCCCTTGAAGCGCTGGATCGAGTCTTCCCTGATCCGCTTGCCCTGCTGCTTGCCGAGCTCCACCAGTGCGTCGCGCTCACGGTCCGAGTACGCGTACTCGAAGTCGTCCCGACCCCACTTGATCTTGTAGAGCGGCGGGCGGGACAGGAACACGTGCCCCGCCTCGACCAGGGGGCGCATGAAGCGGAAGAGGAACGTCAGCAACAGCGTGTTGATGTGCTGACCGTCGACGTCGGCGTCCGCCATCAGAATGATCTTGTGATAGCGGAGCTTCGCGATGTCGAAGTCCTCGTGGACCCCGGTGCCGAAGGCCGAGATCAGCGCCTGGACCTCGGTGTTCTGGAGGATCTTGTCGATCCGGGCCTTCTCGACGTTCAGGATCTTGCCGCGGATGGGCAGGATCGCCTGGTACATCGGGTTCCGACCGGACTTCGCCGAACCACCGGCGGAGTCACCCTCGACGATGAAGATCTCGCACTTGATCGGGTCGTTCGACTGGCAGTCGCTGAGCTTGCCGGGCAGTGAGGCCGACTCCAGCAGGCCCTTGCGCCGGGTCAGATCGCGCGCCTTACGGGCGGCCACCCGGGCGGTCTGCGCCTGGATCGCCTTGCGGATGATGTCCGCGGCCTCGTTCGGGTTGCGGTCGAACCAGTCGGTGAGGTGCTCGTGCACGACCTTCTGGACGAACGTCTTCGCCTCGGTGTTGCCCAGCTTGGTCTTGGTCTGGCCCTCGAACTGGGGCTCGCCCAGCTTGACCGAGATGATCGCCGTCAGACCCTCGCGGATGTCCTCGCCGGAGAGGTTGTCGTCCTTCTCCCGCAGCAGCTTCTTGTCGCGCGCGTAGCGGTTGACCAGGCCCGTGAGCGCGGCGCGGAACCCTTCCTCATGCGTGCCCCCCTCATGCGTGTGAATGGTGTTCGCAAAGGAGTAAACGCCCTCGGTGTACTGGGAGTTCCACTGCATGGCGAGCTCGACCGAGAGCATCCGATCGCGGTCTTCGGCCTCGATGTCGATCACGGTCGGGTGGATCAACTCGCCCTTGCGCGAGTTGAGGTACTTCACGAAGTCGACGATGCCGCCCTCGTAGTAGTACGTGACCGTGCGGACCTGCTCCTGCTCGGCCTCCTCGGCGGTGTCGGCGCCGACCGTGGCCTTCGCGGACTCCCGCTCGTCGGTCAGCGTCAGGGTCAGGCCCTTGTTGAGGAAGGCCATCTCCTGGAAACGACGGGAGAGCGTCTCGAAGGAGTACTCGGTCGTCTCGAAGATCTCGCCGTCGGCCCAGAACGTCACCGAGGTGCCGCTCTCGTCCGTGGCCTCGTTCTTGGCGAGGGGCGCGGTCGGGACACCGAGCTTGTAGTCCTGCGTCCACCGGAAGCCGTCGGCCTTGACCTCGACGGCGACCTTGGAGGAGAGGGCGTTCACGACGGAGACACCCACGCCGTGCAGACCGCCGGAGACCGCGTAGCCCCCGCCGCCGAACTTGCCGCCGGCGTGGAGGACGGTCAGGACGACCTCGACCGCGGGCTTGTTCTCCGAGGGGACGATGCCCACCGGAATGCCTCGGCCGTTGTCGATGACGCGAACGCCACCGTCGGCGAGGATCGTGACCTCGATCAGGTCCGCGTGCCCGGCCAGGGCCTCGTCGACGGAGTTGTCGACGACCTCGTACACCAAGTGATGAAGCCCACGCTCACCGGTCGAGCCGATGTACATGCCGGGGCGCTTGCGAACCGCGTCCAGCCCCTCCAGGACGGTGATCGCACTGGCGTCGTACGAGGCAGTGACCTCTACGCCGCCATTGAGGGTGGACGGGGTGATCTCGTTGGGGTTGCCGGAATCGGCCACGAAGCGCCCTTTCTGGCACAGCACAAGCCGTTCTCCGGACAGGCGGGGACGGCTGCGTCGTTCGACATGTTCCGCAAGGTGGCGGGATTGTCCATCAGTCTACCGGTACCGCCGACACTCATGGGGGTTTGCCGGTGCTTGAGTCCGCATGTGCCGCCCTAAACACTGACGGTCCGACTCCCCATATGCGGGAAGGGGCTACAGGAGGCTGACACCGGCATTGAGCGCTTTGGACTGTCAGCGAACGGCTACGGTGAGGGACGGATCATGAAAGGCCCCATTCCGGGCGCTGGAACGGCCCCGCGATCAGGGCTGGGAAGCGGCGGGGGAACGACCCCAAAACCGGTGCGGGGACGAAGCAGGAGCGGGCGCGTCCCCGCCCTGCCGCCCGGCGCCCGCCCGGCCTCGGCACCCGGAGCGGCCGACCGCGTGGGCCGGGCGGGCGCCGGGCGTCCGGACACCCCCACTGCTCGGGCGCCGCATCCAGGAGGCCCTGAGCGGCGCCGGGTCGATCGGAAAGGCTGAGCCGTGGGCGGTGGAGCACACAAGGCGCACCACAGCGGTTCTGCACGGAATTTTCACAATCCAGGGCGGGGTCCACGACCGATCCGACAGTGGTACCGGAATCCGACGGTGGTACCCGAGATCGATCCGAACCGCCCTATCCGTAGGTGTCGCCCGGGCCGGTGCTCCCGGGCGCACGGAGCGGCCCGTACCCCTTCCAGGGGCCTCCCGGTCCCAACACCTTGATCAGCCTCACGGTGCCCTGCCCGAGGTCCTCGTTGAGCCGAGCCACCAGGCGTGGCGCGAGCAGCCTCAGCTGGGTCGCCCAGGCCGTGGAGTCGCACTGCACCGTGAGCACCCGTGCGTCAGGGGCCTCGTCATAGCGCAGCGGCACACAGTGATTGGCCAGGTGCTCACCCACGATCTGCGGCCAGCGACCCATCACTCCGCCCACCGCGGCCGGGGTCTCCCAGCCGCGCTCGGTGATCAGTCGATTGATCGCCGCCCCCAGGGGCAACGGGTCACGACCGTCGGCATGGGCTCCGGAACGAAGCCCCCCACCCCTTCTGGCCTGTTTCTTCTCCTGCGCGGCTGCACCGCGGGCCCGGGCTTGCTCCTTGGCCGCCCGCAGGGCTACGCGTGCCAGGTCCACGCCGGAGACCTCGGCCGGCGCAGGGAGCCCGGCAGCCACAGGGAGCGGCAGTTCCGCGCTCATGCCCGCTTCACCTCGCCACCGGCGACCTCGTAGCGCGTCCCGGCCAACACCCCGGGTACGTCGTCGTCGACGGCCGCGGTCACCAGGACCTGTTCGGCGGGAGCCACCAACTCGGCGAGCCGTTCCCGACGCCGGGCGTCCAGCTCGGCGAATACGTCGTCCAGGACGAGCACAGGTTCGTTTCCTTCGGTGCGCAGCAGATCGTAGGAGGCCAGCCGTAGGGCCAGGGCGTAGGACCAGCACTCGCCGTGACTGGCGTATCCCTTGGCGGGCAACTGGCCCAAGCCGAGCACCAGGTCGTCGCGGTGCGGTCCGACGAGTGTGACTCCCCGCTCGATCTCCTGTTTGCGGGTCTCGCCGAGCGCGGTGAGCAACTGTTCGTAGATCTCGGAACGGTCGGGGGACTCATCCGGGTGAGTCACGGTCAGTCCGGCGGAGGAACGGTACTCCAGGGCGATCGGGCCGCCACCGGGTGCGAGTGCCTCGTACGACTTCTCGGTGAGCGGCTGGAGGACCCGGATGAGCTCGAACCGCTGGGCCAGCAGTTCGGCGCCCGTGTGGGCCAGGTGCTGGTCCCACACGTCCAAGGTGGAGAGGTCCGCACCGGAGCCGCCGCGCGTGCCGGAGTCATCGGGCTCGCCCGGTGGTTCCGCAACCGCGCGGCTCGACGCGCGGCCCGGCTTGGTCACTCCGTAGCGACGGGCTATCGCCGCCGATTTGAGCAGGGAGTTTCGCTGCTTGAGCACGCGCTCGTAGTCGGCGCGCACCCCCGCCATGCGCGGTGAGCGGGCCGTGACCAGTTCGTCGAGGAAGCGACGGCGATCGCCGGGGTCGCCCTTCACCAGGGCCAGATCCTCGGGGGCGAACAGGACCGTACGGACGATCCCCATCACATCTCTGGGCCTGACCTGCGACGACCTATTGATCCGGGCCCGATTGGCGCGCCCCGGGTTGAGTTCGAGCTCCACCAGTTGCGAGCGTTCGCCCTGGGTGACGGCGCCCCGGATCACGGCGCGCTCAGCGCCGGCCCGCACGAGTGGGGCGTCGGAGGAGACCCGGTGGCTCGACAGCGTGGCCAGGTAGCCGATGGCCTCGACGAGGTTGGTCTTCCCCTGCCCGTTGGCGCCCACGAACGCGCTGACGCCCGGGTCGAGTGGGACCTCGACCCGGGCGTACGAGCGGAAGTCGGCCAGTGACAGATGCGTGACGTGCATGGATGTAGGCCGACCTCCCCCGGCTCAGGGCTTACTTCTTGCTCTCCACCGCGTGGCCACCGAACTGGTTGCGCAGTGCGGCGATCATCTTCATCTGCGGGGAGTCGTCCTGACGGGAGGCGAACCGGGCAAAGAGAGATGCGGTGATGGCGGGCAACGGTACGGCGTTGTCGATGGCGGCTTCCACCGTCCAGCGGCCTTCACCGCTGTCCTGGGCGAATCCACGCAGCTTGTCGAGGTGCTCGTCTTCGTCCAGCGCATTGACCGCGAGGTCCAGCAGCCAGGAACGGATGACCGTGCCTTCCTGCCAGGAGCGGAAGACCTCGCGCACGTCGGTGACCGAGTCGACCTTCTCCAGCAGCTCCCAGCCCTCGGCGTACGCCTGCATCATGGCGTACTCGATGCCGTTGTGAACCATCTTGGCGAAGTGACCTGCACCGACCTTGCCGGCGTGGACGGCTCCGAAGTCGCCCTCGGGCTTGAGCGCGTCGAAGACGGGCTGTACGCGGGCGACGTGCTCGGTGTCACCGCCGTACATGAGCGCGTAGCCGTTCTCCAGGCCCCACACGCCGCCGGAGACTCCGCAGTCGACGAAACCGATGCCCTTGATGCCCAACTCGACGGCGTGCTTCTCGTCGTCGGTCCAGCGGGAGTTCCCGCCGTCCACGACGATGTCGCCCGGGGAGAGCAGCTCAGCCAGCTCATCGATGGTGGACTGGGTCGCGGCTCCGGCCGGGACCATCACCCACACCACCCGCGGGCCCTTCAGCTTGTCCACAAGCTCCTGGAGGCTGTGGACATCGGCGAGGTCGGGGTTGCGGTCGTAGCCGATGACGGTGTGGCCTGCGCGGCGAATGCGCTCGCGCATGTTGCCACCCATTTTGCCGAGGCCGATGAGGCCGAGCTCCATCTTGACTGTCCTTAAGCGTCGAATGCCGATGCGTAACCGGTTCCGAGCCTACGCCGGAGTGACGTAGGCAGCCTGACGGGCCTGCTCGGGGTCTGAGCAGGCCCGTGGGAGGACACCGGGAGTGCCTGGCTACAAAGAGGCGGGAACTCAGCCCGAGAGCCGTACAGGCATGATCAAGTACTTGTACGCCTCGTCCGCCTCGGCATCAACGGCGGGCTTGCCACTCAGCAGCGCGGGCTTGGTGGATGTCGTGAACGACAGCTGGGCGACCGGTGAGTCGATCGCGCTCAGCCCGTCCAACAGGAAGTTGGGGTTGAAGGCGATCGAGATGTCATCGCCCTCCAACTGGGCGTCAACACGCTCCACAGCCTGTGCATCGTCGCTCGATCCGGCTTCCAGGATCAGGACGCCCTGCTCGAAGCTGAGTCGCACCGGGGTGTTCCGCTCGGCGACGAGCGCCACGCGCTTGACTGCCTCCACGAAGGGGGCGGTCTCGATCACGGCGACCGAGTTGAACTCGGTGGGGAACAGCGTCCGGTACTTCGGCAGATCGCCTTCAAGCAGCCGGGTCGTCGTCAGCCTGCCCGCGCCCTCGAAGCCGATGAGGCCCTCGCCCTTGCCCGAGCCGGCGAGTGCGAGCGTGACGGTGTCACCGCTGGTCAGGGCCTTTGCGGTGTCGAGGAGCGTCTTGGCGGGCACCAGCGCGACGGCAGAGGTGTCCGCGTTCTCCGGCTTCCACAGGAACTCGCGGACGGCGAAGCGATAGCGGTCGGTGGAGGCGAGGGTGACGGTGTCGCCCTCGATCTCGATCCGTACGCCGGTGAGGACGGGCAGGGTGTCGTCGCGCCCGGCGGCGATGGCGACCTGGGCGGCGGCGGAGGCGAAGACCTCACCGGGGACAGTCCCGGTCGCGGTCGGCATCTGCGGCAGGGCCGGGTACTCCTCCACCGGCAGGGTGTGGAGGGTGAAGCGCGAGGAGCCACAGACCACCGTCGCCCGTACACCGTCTGTGGAAATCTCCACCGGGCGATTGGGCAGGGCACGGCAGATGTCGGCGAGCAGACGGCCGGAAACGAGGACGGTGCCGTCCTCGTCGACCTCGGCTTCGACGGAGACCTTCGCGGAGACCTCGTAGTCGAAGCTGGAAAAGCTGAGCGCTCCGTCCTGGGCCTTCAGCAGAAGGCCAGCGAGTACGGGCGCCGGCGGACGGGCCGGGAGGCTTCTGGCCACCCAGGCCACCGCCTCCGCCAGTACATCGCGCTCAACCCGGATCTTCACCGGAACCGCCTCCTGCTGTTGCTGACTCGCCGTTGCTGGCCTCTGTCGTTGGCTGTGTTGCCGGGGACCAGTCTGACGCACGCCACCGACACTCGGTGCGGCTGCGGGTCAAGTCGTGACCACAGGTGTCGCGGGCTGCCGAGCCGAGTTGTGCACAGGGCCCACTTCCAAACCAATTCCCCGCTAACTATGTGTGGCAGTAGTAGTAGGGCCTGTGGAAACGGTGGATAACGTCGTTATTGCAGGTCAACGCCTGTTTTTTGTCCACCGTGCCTGTGGGTGGAACCGGTGGACAACTCCGTGTTCCTGTGGACACCGAAAAGTTCTGCACACCCCATGCACAGGTTGGGGTCAGTTCTCCCCAGGGCCGTCCCCAGCTTTACCCAGGTTCCCCACAGCCCAATCCGCCTCCTTGGTGTGACGGCTTTCACTCGACACGGTGAGAGGGGGCGTTCTGTTGCCGAACAGTGGACAGCGGTGTGGAGAAGCTGTGGGCAACCCACCTTTGCCTGTGGGGTGCCGGTGGACAAGTTTGATCAAAGCCTGTGGATGAGTTTTTCATCCACAGGCTGTGGATAACAGTTGACCACAATTCCACAACCGAGTGACCTGGGATGATCGTCTCCTGAGCCTCCAGCCTGTGGATGCAATCTGGACAACTTGGCAGTCCCCAGGCTGTGGACGGTGAATTCTCCCCTGATCTGTGGAGAACTCCCTGCGGAGCGGCGGTATTCGAACACTTCAGAGCCTGTCCGGTCGGGTCTCCACCGCCGCGAACGACCTCCCGAGAGCTCCGTACGGGCCGGGAAGCCCTCCACCCGCGGCTCAGGAGAACGCCACAGGGACCAGATTCCACGGCGATCGGCCCGCGGTATGCATCGCTGACCCCGCATCGCTGGCCCACTGGCGCCGGTCACTGGGCACCTAGATCCCTGGTGCTAGTCGCAGGTATGGAGAAGGGC
Organism: Streptomyces sp. NBC_00690; assembly: GCF_036226685.1. NCBI lineage: Bacteria > Bacillati > Actinomycetota > Actinomycetes > Kitasatosporales > Streptomycetaceae > Streptomyces > Streptomyces sp. NBC_00690. The sequence continues at coordinate 4,355,689 of NZ_CP109009.1, read as the reverse complement.
CCTGGAGCATGCTCCAGGGCCCTTCTCCATCGATTGGCCGCTGTCCCGCCGGGGCGTGGCGCACCCCGCACTGCGCGGGTCGGCTAGCCGTTCTTGATGCGGTTGGTCAGTTCCGTCACCTGGTTATAGATCGACCGTCGCTCCGCCATCAGTGCCCGGATCTTCCGGTCCGCGTGCATCACGGTCGTATGGTCCCGTCCGCCGAACTGCGCGCCGATCTTCGGCAGAGAGAGATCCGTCAGCTCGCGGCAGAGATACATGGCGATCTGCCGGGCGGTGACCAGAACCCGGCTCCTGGAGGACCCGCACAGGTCTTCCACGGTCAGCCCGAAGTAGTCGGCCGTCGCGGCCATGATCGCGCTCGCCGTGATCTCCGGCGAGGAGTCCTCGCCGCCGGGGATCAGGTCCTTCAGCACGATCTCCGTCAGTCCGAGATCCACCGGTTGCCGATTGAGCGAGGCGAACGCTGTCACCCGGATCAGCGCACCTTCCAACTCGCGGATGTTGCGCGAGATGCGGGACGCGATGAACTCCAGTACCTCCGGCGGGGCGTTCAGCTGCTCCTGCACCGCCTTCTTGCGGAGGATGGCGATGCGGGTCTCCAACTCGGGTGGCTGCACATCCGTGGTCAGACCCCACTCGAAGCGGTTGCGGAGCCGGTCCTCCAGCGTGATCAGCTTCCTCGGCGGTCGGTCGGAGGAGAGCACGATCTGCTTGTTGGCGTTGTGGAGCGTGTTGAAGGTGTGGAAGAACTCCTCCTGCGTCGACTCCTTGCTCGCCAGGAACTGGATGTCGTCGACCAACAGGATGTCGACATCGCGGTAGCGCTTGCGGAAGGTGTCGCCCTTGCCGTCCCGGATCGAGTTGATGAACTCGTTGGTGAACTCCTCCGAGCTGACGTACCGCACGCGGGTCCCCGGATACAGGCTCCGCGCGTAGTGCCCGATGGCATGGAGGAGGTGGGTCTTGCCCAGCCCCGACTCGCCGTAGATGAAGAGAGGGTTGTACGCCTTCGCCGGGGCCTCGGCGACCGCGACGGCGGCGGCGTGGGCGAACCGGTTGGACGCGCCGATCACGAAGGTGTCGAAGAGGTACTTCGGATTCAGTCGGGCCTGCGGCTCACCCGGCCTCGCAGCCGGGGACGGCTGTGCCCCCAGTGGACCAGGGGCCCCCGTCGGGCCGCGGTGGGACTGGGGGGACTCGTTCCTCTCGTGGCGCTCCGGCCGACCCGACTCGTACGGCTGTCGCTCCGACGGCTGGGGCGAGCGGTAGTCGTGCGACGACTGGTGCGATCGCGGCGAGGCATAGGGGTCGCGGTCCTGGAAGCCACCGAGGCGCGGCTGTTGCCAGGACAGGTCCTCCTGTGAACGCGGCCAGGCGCCGGGTTCGGGCCGCTGCTGCTGCTGCTGATACTCCGGGTAGGCGGGCCGGATCTCCGGCAGCCCGTCCTCTCCAGAGCGGTGGCCGTATCCGCGATAGCGGTCGTTCTGATAGCGGTCGCCCGGTGCGTCGTCCCGCTGCGGGCCTGCGTACTCGTCCTGCTGTCCTTGGTACTCGTCGCGCTGCGGTCCTTGGTATCGCGGTGCCTGGGACTGCTGTGCCGAGGGCCGCGCGGCCGGCGGTTCGCCCACCGAGTCGTCGACCGTGATCGCGATCCGAATGGGACGTCCGCACTCCCGGCTCAACGTCTCACTGATCAGTGAAGCGAGCCTGCCTTCCAGAACCCGCTTGCTCCACTCATTGGGCGCGGCCAGTAGCGCGGTGTCGGAGACCAGCGCCAGCGGCTGGCAGCGTTCGACCCACTGCTTGTCCTTGGGCTCGATGCCTGGCTGGCCATCGGCGAGGAGTTGTTCCAGCACGCGTGGCCACACTGCGGCAAGATCGGCAGGTACGTCAGCCACAAGGCACGCTCTCTCACAGGTCCCACGAAGGTGTGGTTCTCGGGACGGGGATGGGAAGGACAGGCAAGGACAGAAAGGAAAAGGTTCGGAGTTCAGCCAAGGTAGTCAGGGCGACCCGCGCGGTTCAAGTTGTTGTCCACAGCCTGTGCATAGTGGCTGCGGGTGTGACCCTGGTTTGACCGGATGGCGTAGCCGCGCGTACCGTAAACAGGTCGAGTTGTCGATGGCTGCTGCCGCCTGCCTCCGATGGGCAAACCTCACACTCTGTGATGGTGAAGCGGTGCACTCGGGCGAAACGCGAGCTACTCGTGGGCGCACGGTGACAGCCAGGCGATGTCCCGCCATCTACGAATCATTTCTGGAGCCCCCGAGTGAGCAAGCGCACCTTCCAGCCGAACAACCGTCGTCGTGCGAAGACCCACGGTTTCCGTCTTCGCATGCGCACCCGTGCCGGCCGCGCGATTCTCGCGTCTCGCCGTGGCAAGGGTCGCGCAAGCCTGTCCGCCTAATCGCGTACAGGTCATGACGTGCTGCCTACCGAGAATCGGCTGAGGCGGCGCGAGGACTTCGCGACCGCGGTACGACGGGGTCGCCGGGCAGGTCGCCCGCTTCTCGTCGTCCATCTACGCAGCGGTTCAACGGACCCGCACGCGCCTGGGGAGAGCGCTCCCCCGACGTGTGCGGGTTTCGTCGTAAGCAAGGCTGTAGGCGGAGCGGTCGTGCGCAACAAGGTCAAGCGCAGACTGCGGCATCTCATGCGTGATCGGCTCGCCGAGCTGCCCCCCGGTAGCCTGGTGGTCGTACGGGCGCTGCCCGGCGCGGGTGACGCCGCTTATGAACAGCTGGCCCGAGACCTGGATGCCGCCTTCCAGCGGCTGCTGGGAGGGGGCGCGCGATGAAGTACCCGCTGCTGGCTCTGATCAAGCTGTACCAGTGGACGATCAGTCCCCTGCTGGGACCCGTCTGCCGGTACTACCCGTCGTGTTCCCACTACGGATACACGGCCATCGACCGACACGGTGCGGTGAAGGGCACGGCTCTCACCGCTTGGCGGATCCTGCGGTGCAATCCGTGGTCGCCGGGCGGTGTGGACCATGTGCCGCCCCGTAAGCGTCCGCGGTGGCACGAAATGCTGCGCGATGCCGTACGTGGCAACAAGGGCGGGCACTCCGCCGCCGAAGTGCCTTCCCAGGGGTCGACGTCCAAGCCCCTGGAACCGGCCGCAGAGACCTCGCCCAAAGCTCAAGGAGCCTGATTAGTGGACACGATTGCCAGTCTCTTCAGTTTTATCACCACACCTGTTTCGTGGATCATCGTCCAGTTCCACAAGCTCTACGGGGCGGCCTTCGGTCCTGACACGGGCTGGGCCTGGGGACTGTCCATCGTGTCGCTGGTGGTCCTGATCCGCATCTGTCTGATCCCGCTCTTCGTGAAGCAGATCAAGTCGATGCGGAACATGCAGGCGCTTCAGCCGAAGATGAAGGCGATCCAGGAGCGCTACAAGAGCGACAAGCAGCGTCAGTCCGAAGAGATGATGAAGCTGTACAAGGAGACGGGCACCAACCCGCTCTCCTCGTGCCTTCCGATCCTCGCGCAGTCGCCGTTCTTCTTCGCCCTGTACTACGTGCTCTCGAACATCGCATCCGGCAAGACCGTCGGTGTGATCAATGAGTCGCTGCTCAGCAGTGCCCGTGAGGCACACATCTTCGGTGCTCCGCTGGCGTCCAAGTTCACGGACAGCCCGGGCAAGGTCGAGGCTCTCAACGCCACCCTGCTCGATGTGCGGATCGTCACGGCAATCATGATCATCCTGATGTCGGCGTCGCAGTTCTACACCCAGCGCCAGCTGATGGCGAAGAACGTCGACCTGACGGTCAAGACGCCGTACATGCAGCAGCAGAAGATGCTGATGTACATCTTCCCGGTCATCTTCGCTGTCATGGGCATCAACTTCCCCGTCGGCGTCCTCGTCTACTGGCTGACCACCAACGTGTGGACCATGGGCCAGCAGATGTACGTGATCAACCAGAACCCCACCCCCGGCAGCAAGGCGCAGGACCAGTACCTGGGGCGTCTGCTGAAGAGCGCCACCACGCGCGGTGATGTGCGGTCCCGGCGCAAGCGCAATGTCGTGGCGGCCATCGTGGCCAAGGGTCCGGATCGCAATGACAACGAGCGTCGGTTCATCTCCGGTCTTGCCAAGGCAGGCTTCGCGGCCCAGGCCGACGGCAATGTGGCGAAGAGCGACACCGCAGTTGCCGACGTCGAGGGCGGCGGAGCACCGCACAAGCGCCAGCAGCCCAAGCGGCAGACCAAGGCCAAGCGGCATACGGCAGCCACCCAGCCGGGTGCCAAGACCAGCGATGCCGCTGAGCCCGATGCGAAGCTTTCGCTTCGGAAGGACACCCCGCAGGATTCAAAGCCGAAGACGGCTGGCAAGTCTGCCGCACGCCAGCAGCCCAAGGCGGGACAGCGCAAGGGCCAGCAGCGGCCCAAGCACCCGTCGTCCAAGAAGTAAGAAGGAGTCCATCCGTGACGGAAGGCACCATCCCCGCCGCCGCCGAGGAAGGCGACACCCTGACCCGCCTTGAGCAGGAAGGGGAGATCGCCGCCGACTACCTCGAAGGTCTGCTCGACATCGCCGATCTGGACGGTGATATCGACATGGACGTCGAGGCCGACCGGGCTGCGGTCTCGATCATCAGCGATTCGAGCGGTAGGGATCTTCAGAAGCTGGTCGGCCGGGACGGGGAGGTTCTGGAGGCACTCCAGGAACTGACTCGTTTGGCCGTGCACCGGGAGACCGGCGACCGCAGCCGGCTCATGTTGGACATCGCGGGATTCCGGGCGAAGAAGCGCACGGAGCTCGCCGAACTGGGTGCCAAGGCCGCCGCTGAGGTCAAGGGTTCCGGAGAGCCGGTCAAGCTCCAGCCCATGACACCCTTCGAGCGCAAGGTCGTCCACGACGCGGTCGCCGCCGCGGGGCTGCGCAGCGAGTCCGAGGGCGAGGAGCCGCAGCGCTTCGTCGTCGTGCTCCCTGCTTGACCTTTGTTGTTCCATCGGCCCCGTCTGTTTCGCAGGCGGGGCCGATCTTTGTCAGCCTGATAGTCAGCCACCACGGTCCATATTGCGACCCAGCGGTACGGAAGGACGGTCCCCGTGACGGAGGCAGCAGAGCTTCCCCTGGCGCCTGAAGCGGCCCGGAGGGTTTTCGGAGAGTTCTATCCGGAAGCCGTGCGGTATGCGGAACTGCTCGCTGATGCCGGAGTCAAGCGTGGCCTGATCGGTCCTCGCGAGGTGCCACGACTCTGGGAGCGCCATCTTCTGAATTGCGCCGTGCTCTCCGAGGTGGTCCCTGAGGGCGTCACGGTCTGTGATGTGGGCTCGGGGGCAGGGCTGCCAGGTATTCCTTTGGCATTGGTCCGACCGGATCTGAAGATCACGCTGCTGGAGCCTCTGCTGCGGCGTACCAACTTCCTTCAGGAAGTGGTCGAGCTGCTGGGGCTGGATCATGTGACGGTGGTGCGTGGTCGGGCGGAGGAGGTCTTGGGGACCCTTACGCCGGTTCATGTGGTGACGGCGCGTGCGGTGGCACCGCTGGACCGGCTTGCCGGCTGGGGTGTGCCGCTTCTCCGTCCCTATGGAGAGATGCTCGCCCTCAAGGGAGACACCGCCGAAGAGGAGCTTCAGGGGGCCCGGGCGGCCCTCAGTAAATTGGGTGTGGTGAGCAGCTCGGTGCTGCATGTCGGGGAAGGGCTGGTCGACCCGCTGGCCACCGTGGTGCGTGTTGAAGTCGGTGAGAGTCCGGGCGGAGTGCGATTCGCTGCGAAGCGAGCCAAGGCTGCACGGGTCAGCCGTACACGCCGGAGGCGATGACCGACACGTGACCGGCCGGTGGAACCTGCCCGCTGTGATGGATGTCTCCTGGGGTGGGCACTGGCTCCCGTTTGCTGCGAGATCGGCGAGCGGAGCTGCTCGACCGGGAGCGTTCGGGGGCGATGAGACCGCACCTTTCCTGGCTCCGAACCCTGCCCCGTCTTCTGCTCTGGGATCGGATGACTGTGTCTCCGATAGTTGCGAGGGCGCCCTGCTTCGGTTGAGTCGTCCCTGGATTCCTGGGCCAGATGCTCCATACAAGCTGCCATACGTACACATTTCGGAGTGTCGCCCTGGGGTCGACGCGGTACCCGATGCATCGTGTTTCACGTGAAACGTCGCTCACTGCTGCAGGGAATCATCAGCCGCGGGCGGGCAGCCGCCCCGATTCGTAGCCGTAAGCCCCTCGTTGGGGTTAGGGCGTTGTCCACAGAGGTGGATTCATCCACAGAAGCACGGGCCTCGCTGGTTCATGACCCCGAAAGCATGGCAGGCTCTGTTCATCGCGAGCCTGAAGTCGAGGAGAGTGAATCCTTGCGGTCCGACGCCAACATTGCGGGACCGATGACCGATCCGGTCCCCGGTCCCCGTACCGAGTCGGGGGGAGAAGATGTTTCACGTGAAACACCGCCCCCGATGGACGACACCCCCATTGGTCGAGCTGCCCAGCTGGCCGTGGAGGCGCTGGGGCGTGCCGGCGCGGGCCTGCCCCGACCTGAGCAGACCCGCGTCATGGTTGTCGCCAATCAGAAAGGTGGCGTTGGGAAAACCACCACCACCGTCAATCTCGCAGCCTCACTCGCCCTGCACGGTGCGCGTGTCCTCGTGGTCGACCTGGATCCTCAGGGCAATGCCTCAACGGCCTTGGGGATCGATCATCACGCGGAAGTTCCCTCGATCTACGACGTCCTCGTGGACAGCAGACCTCTCTCTGAGGTTGTGCAGCCGGTCCCCGATGTGGAAGGTCTCTTCTGTGCACCCGCCACAATCGATCTCGCCGGTGCGGAGATCGAGTTGGTGTCTCTGGTGGCTCGGGAGAGTCGGCTACAGCGAGCGATCCAGGCGTATGAGCAGCCTCTGGACTACATCCTGATCGACTGCCCTCCATCGTTGGGTCTACTGACCGTCAATGCGATGGTGGCTGGCGCGGAGGTCCTGATTCCCATCCAGTGCGAGTACTACGCACTGGAAGGGCTGGGGCAGCTGCTCAGGAATGTGGATCTGGTGCGTGGTCATCTCAACCCCACGCTCCATGTATCCACGATTCTCCTCACCATGTACGACGGCCGTACCCGCCTCGCCTCACAGGTGGCCGAGGAGGTCCGTACCCACTTCGGTGAGGAAGTGCTACGGACCAGCATTCCGCGTTCGGTCCGTATCTCGGAGGCTCCGAGCTATGGGCAGACGGTTTTGACTTACGATCCCGGTTCCAGTGGATCTCTGTCTTACCTTGAGGCAGCACGCGAGATTGCACTCCGCGGGGTCGGAGTCCACTACGACCCGCAGCACGCCCATGTGGGCGGCCAGAAAAGTCAGCAGAACGTCTCGGAGGGGATTCAGTGAGCGAGCGACGTAGAGGGTTGGGGCGTGGGCTCGGTGCCTTGATCCCTGCCGCTCCCCAGGAGAAGCAGCAGGCGTCTTCCAGTGTGTCCATGGGGCCTGTTGGAGCGCCACAAACGCCCACCACTGACCGTGGGGTGGCAGCCGCAAAGGTGACGGCGCTGGCAGCCGTACCCGAAGTTATGCTGCCCGCACAGTCTTCGGATCGTTCATCCGAGCAGGCTGAGTCAACGGGTGCGTACTTCGCTGAAGTGCCGATCGACGCCATCACCCCCAACCCGCGGCAGCCCCGTGAAGTCTTCGACGAGGACGCCCTCGCCGAGCTCGTCACTTCCATCAAGGAAGTCGGACTTCTTCAGCCGGTTGTCGTACGGCCGCTGGGCCCGGATCGCTTTGAACTGATCATGGGCGAGCGTCGCTGGCGGGCCTGCCGTGAGGCCGGACTGGAGCGGATCCCCACCATCGTTCGGGATACGGACGATGAAAAGCTTCTGCTGGATGCTTTGCTGGAGAACCTGCACCGCGCTCAGCTGAATCCGCTGGAAGAGGCAGCCGCTTACGACCAGTTGCTCAAGGACTTCAACTGCACTCATGACCAGTTGGCGGACCGTATCGGCCGCTCTCGGCCTCAAGTCTCCAATACCCTTCGGTTGCTGAGGTTGTCGGCGCCCGTTCAGCGCAGGGTCGCTGCTGGTGTGCTCTCCGCCGGCCATGCGAGGGCTCTGCTCTCTGTGGATGATTCCGCGGAGCAGGACCGCTTGGCGCATCGGATCGTGGCCGAGGGTCTGTCAGTCCGAGCGGTTGAAGAGATCGTGACCCTCCTCAACTCCAGCTCTGCGGCAACGGCCAAGCCCAAGAGCCCCAGGGCCGGAACACGTGTGTCGCCTGCCCTGGGCGATCTAGCAACCCGCCTTTCGGACCGCTTTGAGACTCGGGTGAGAGTCGACCTCGGTCAGAAGAAGGGCAAGATCGTCGTGGAGTTCGCCTCGATGGAGGATCTGGAGCGCATCTTGGGCACCCTGGCGCCGGGGGAGGGCAGGGTTCTGGAGAAGAGTCTTGATGACGAGGACTCCCACGACGCGAGCTGACTGAGGCTCTCTGCGGGAGTCATGAGGCGGGCCATGTTCGGGAGAACGACCGGACACGGTCCGCCTGTGTTTCTTTCTCCCCTTCCGCGTGGGGACGCGCTCGATACGATGCTGGTGGATGGTCACTGCGCCTCATTGCCTGACTGCGACCCTCTACCAGTGACCACTCTGGAGTTGCCAGGTAGCCGCAGTCTTCAGCTGAGGGAAGCAGGGTCTGTAGGGCCGGCGAACAGGGTGTCGTGCATCTTGCGAGCCAGGGCAGGAAGCGAGGAACAGCCTCCATGGGGCGTCGGCTTGTACCTCTCACATTGGACAATCTCTCGGACCTGCCCCGGCCTTGCCGGGCATGCGTCTTCTGGGAGCTCGACCCTGTCCGGGGAGACGCCGCAGTTCGAGCGGGGCGATCGGAGCTGGAGAAGGAGTCCTGGATCTCGGCGGTCCTGTTGGACTGGGGGTCCTGCGGCAGAGTGGTCTATGTGGACGATGTCCCTGCTGGGTTCGTTCTCTATGCGCCCCCTGCCTATGTTCCGCGATCCCAGGCATTTCCGACGAGCCCTGTTTCAGCGGATGCCGTGCAGCTGATGACCGCGTGGATCAGCCCCGGGTACCAAGGGCAGGGCTTGGGTCGTGTCATGGTGCAGACAGTCGTGAAGGATCTGCTGCGCAGAAGGTTCCGGGGGATAGAAGCATTCGGTGACGCCCGTTGGAAGGAACCTGCTTGTCTTCTACCAGCTGATCATCTTCTCGCAGTTGGCTTCAAGACCGTGCGGCCTCATCCCTCCTATCCACGGTTGAGGCTGGAGCTGCGGACTGCTCTCTCCTGGAAGGAAGACATGGAACTCGCGCTTGATCGATTGCTCGGCGCCGTTCAGAAGGAGCCGGTACTCAGACCGCTTTGACCATGGGGATGTCTATGAGCGCGAAAGAGGGGCTCATCCCGTACGGGATGAGCCCCTCTTTCGTTTCACATCCGATGTTTCACGTGAAACATCGGCCCATGTCACTTGTGGGTGAGGAACGGCTCCAGTTCACGAAGAATCGCAGCCTTGGGCTTGGCGCCGACGATCGTCTGCGCCACCTCGCCGTTCTGGTACACATTCAGCGTCGGGATGGACATGACGCCGTACTTCGCCGTGATGGTGGGGTTCTGATCGATGTTGAGCTTCACGATCTCGATCTTGTCGCCATGCTCGGCGGCAATGGCCTCCAGCGACGGCGCGATCTGACGGCACGGACCGCACCACTCGGCCCAAAAGTCCACGAGTACAGGCTTGTCGCTCTTGAGGACAACCTCTTCGAAGGTGTCGTCCGTAACGGTCTTCAGGGCGCCGGCCACGGCGGCCTCCTTAGCTTCTTCTGGGGGTGGGAAAGGACGGTCGAGGAATCAGACCGCAGGGGTCTTCTCGGGCTCGGCGACCTTCTCGCCATCGGCGAGGGCCGCGAGGAACCGCTCGGCGTCCAGAGCTGCGGAGCAGCCAGTACCAGCGGCAGTGATGGCCTGACGGTAGGTGTGGTCGACGACATCGCCCGCGGCGAAGACACCGGTGAGGTTGGTGCGGGTCGAAGGGGCAGCGACCTTCAGGTAGCCCTCGTCATCGAGGTCGAGCTGCCCCTTGAAGAGCTCCGTCCGAGGGTCGTGACCGACGGCGATAAAGAGACCAGTGGCCGCCAGCTCGGATGTCTCGCCCGACTTGGTGTTGCGCAGGGTCAGTCCGGTGAGCTTCTGGTCGCCATGGATCTCGGCAACCTCACTGTCCCAGGCGAACGAAATCTTGGGGTCGGCGAAGGCTCGGTCCTGCATGGCCTTCGAAGCCCGCAGCGTGTCGCGACGGTGGACGATCGTCACCGACTTTGCGAAGCGGGAGAGGAAGGTCGCTTCCTCCATCGCAGTGTCGCCACCACCGATCACCGCGATGTTCTGGTCCTTGAAGAAGAACCCATCACAGGTGGCGCACCAGGAGACGCCTCGCCCGGAGAGCGCATCTTCATTGGGCAGACCGAGCTTGCGGTGCTGGGAGCCGGTGGTCACGATCACGGCCTTGGCGCGGTGCACGGTGCCCGCAGTGTCGGTGACGGTCTTGATGTCACCGGTGAGGTCCACGGAGACCACATCGTCCGGAACGAGCTCGGCACCGAAGCGCTCCGCCTGGGCGCGCATGTTGTCCATAAGGTCCGGGCCCATGATGCCGTCACGGAAGCCCGGGAAGTTCTCCACATCGGTGGTGTTCATCAGTGCGCCGCCGGCCGTGACGGCACCTTCGAACACCAACGGGTTCAGCGAAGCCCGTGCGGTGTAGAGCGCCGCCGTGTACCCGGCTGGCCCGGAGCCAATGATGATCACGTTACGGACGTCGCTCACGGGTTCTTCCTCGTCTCTGAAGGCTGCGCTGCTGCCGGGGTGCCGGGTCAATGACTCCTCACCCCACCCAACGGATACTAAGGGGCTCGCATTCCCGGGACGGCATACAGCGCGAACCAATGCGTCAGCGACGAGAGTAGGTCTCTTCCAAGAGCAGCTTTCCAGCGGCCGGCGGTGAGCTGTTCACACAGACGGCATCGACGACATACGCCTGAACGAGCCCCGTGTCAGAGGAGTGGGGGAAGACCATCAGATAGGCGTTGCCGCCTTCGTACGTTCCCTGCTCCACGGCAATCGGAGAGTCGAGGCGTCCTGTTCCTTGCTGGATACAGGTCGGTGCCGCGGCGCCCTTCAGGGCCTGTGGCGAAGACGGTGCTTCATGGGTGCGGACGCCATTGCTGTTCTCCGGCACGGACCGCCTGGCGGAGGCGTTGCCCCCGACGAGCGACTGCACGGTGCTCTCCAGCGCTGGGCCCGCGAAGTCATCAGGCGAACCGAGGTCGGCTACGCCAGCGCTGGTGGAGCGTTTCTCCGAGGCGCCGTCATCGGTGGATCGAACCATTTGAAGGAGAAGCACGCTCATGCTGATGGCGGCGATGGTGAAGACGGCGCCCAGGGTGGCTGTGCGTCGCCGCCGCTTCGTCCGAGTGCGCCCGGGACCAGTGGTGCCGCGTGCATGACCTGAAGGGCGCTCCGCTGCGGGGTGGGTCTCCTGCTCTGACGAGACAAGCGTTGTTTCACGTGAAACATGCGTCGTGCGTTCGGGAGCTGTGGAATCGAGTAGCGCTTCGGCGGCGAGGGCTGCGTCAATGCGCTCGGCGATGTCTGCCGGCATGCGCGGCGTTCCGGGAAGCGTGCCGAGCATGCCCCGGATCTCTTCCAGGGAGGCATGGACATCTGCACACAGCGCGCAGTCGTCCAGATGCTGTCGGAGATCGCTGCTCTGGGCAGGGGAGAGCAACCCTTCGGTGAGATCGGAGATCTCCGAGACGTCCGGGTGCTGAGTCATATCGGCCGTGGATGTCACGCGCGCCCACCTCCGCCCTTCGCAGCAGCCGAGCCGTTTGGCTCTGTGTCTCGTGGTCCCGATGCCGATGGGACGGAATCCCCCGGCGTCCGGTTCCTTCCCCCGCTGGGCCCACGGCTATCCCCAGCATCAGCGCGCAGATGGGTGAGCATGGGCAGCAGTCTGGCCCGGCCTCGGGCGCATCTGCTCTTGACCGTTCCTACCGGCACATCGAGGACGAGAGCGGCCTCCGCCACCGGGTATCCCTGCATATCGACGAGGACGAGTGCGGCTCGCTGATCCGGGGGAAGCTTGGCCAGTGCCGCCAGGAGTTCTCGGTTGAGGTCCTGGCGCTCAGCCGGCGCTTCCGCCGATTCATGCGGTTCCAGTAGCTGCTCCAGGCGCTGTGCGTCATCGATGGGAGACGTTTTGCGGGTCGCTGCCTTACGCGCACGATCCAGACAAGCGTTCACCGTGATGCGATGAAGCCATGTGGTCACGGCGGACTGACCCCGAAAGGTGTGAGCTGCCCGGAAGGCGGAGACAAGAGCGTCCTGGACGGCGTCGGCCGCCTCTTCGCGATCCCCCAGGGTCCGTAGGGCGACGGCCCAGAGCCTGTCACGATGCCGACGCACCAGCTCACCAAAGGCGTGTGGGTCCCCCGCGACATGGCTGGCCAACAGGTCTTGGTCGCTGGTGTCGCGAGGTATCGCGTCGTCCAACGGTGCAGCCCCTCCCCTGGTGCCGTCAGGTGGTGATCTTGATTTCTGAGACCTTGCCTCGGAAATCGCCCTCGCCGGTTGACGGAAGATTGGTCAGCCAGACCAGAACGTACCGCGACTTCAATGGCTTGCCAGGCTTAAGGGAGACATTGGTTCCGGACCCCTCGGCGACCTTGGCGTATTCCTCGAACGTGTCGGGCTCCGATCCGGCCGATTCGGACGCGGCCCGCAGTTCCACGGAGGTGGTCCCTCCGAGGAAGGACACATCGACAGTGCCGATCGGCTGCACCTTGCCGAGGTCCAGAATGAGGCCGACACCGGCCTTCAGTCCGCCGAAGTCGGACTTGCCGCGGTAGCCGTCCGTGTTCCAGTAGGTGCTGCGGTCTCCGTCGAAGCTCTTCTGTATCCCCGCAGGCTTCTCCGACCTGTCCTGGCCGAAGGGGTCGAAGTCTCGCGCCGACTCGATGGTGATCGGCTTTCCGGTCTCGGGAAGGGGATTGGCGCCTTCGTTCTTGTTTCCGGTCTCTGACTGGGTGGTGCCCGGGTCGACTCGTTCCTTGCCGTGGTCGATCAACCTGTCGGCGACCTGCCAGCTACCAAGTCCCAGAGCGGCGATCAGCAGGGCGGCCACTCCCCATTTCAGCACCTTGCCCGTACGACTTTCGAGCGGTGCGGGAGGAGTGGGGATCGCCTGCGTGGTCATGACGCCGGGGCGAGGAGGACGCCCGTAGACGCCCTGTTGGTAGGTGGTCCGCTGGTAGTCGGGTGGCGAGGCGAAGGCCGGTTCTGGAGGGCGGATCCGTGGCATCGACGCGACTGCCTTGGCCAGTTCTTCCGGGGTGGTGCAAGGGGGCTCCTGTCGGGAAGCCGTTGCACCCTCGTTGACCAGTGCCCGCATGGCGAGTTCGGAGAGTCCTCGATGGACACCGGCCCTGACCTGGTCGGGTGGGAGGAGTCCGATGCCCTTGGGAAGCCCGGAGAGGCCGTACGCATTGCTCTCGTAGGGCCAGCGATGGGTCAGGGCGGCGTAGAGAAGGGCGCCGATCGCCTCGGTGTCGGCCCGCTGGGGACGGTCGGTGGTGATGCCCCGTAGCGCAGCATTCACCGCCAGCCCACGGATGCGGTACTGGCCGGACGAGGTCCGCAGTACGGCCCCCGGCGTGAGCCTGAGATGCGCCAGCCCTTCGCGGTGCGCGGCGGTCATGGCCTGGGAGAGCTGATCCACGAGGTGGTAGGCGTCATGCGGCTCCATGGGGCCGAGCGCCAGCACCGCCGTGAGCTCTGTGGCGTCCGGCAGCCACTCATGGACCACATAGACGAGGTCGTTCTCCTCGACCGCATCCAGCACCTGGACGAATCGCGGATCTCCGAGGAGGGCCGCGGAGCGCGCCGCAGCCAGGACCGAGCGGGCTCGTGGGTGGTCGGCGGGGAGGAGATGGACCCCGACAGCACGGCGCAGCTTCTCGTCCACGGCACGCCAGCTGCTGAAACCGTCCAGACGGGTGACGCACTCCTCCAGGCGGTAGCGTCTGGCGAGCTTGTGGCCGCTGTGCAGCTCGGGCGGGGCGATCGAAGGCTCGGCCCTCTGCCGCTCAGGGCCCGTCTCCGGCGTTTCGCCTTCCGCCGTGTTCTCCGTCTGGGCCGCCCCGTCGGTCGTGGCCTTGTCCGCCTGCGCGGTCAGCGGTTCGTCTCCGCTGTTGTCGGCCACGTCGACGGCAGCCGTGCTACGTTCCGCCACCGTCGTTCCTGCCTCCCCATCCGTTGCGCATGAACAAACAGCCATGCCAATTGTGCCCACAGTCCGCCGCTATGCACGACACACAGCGGACAGCGATGGTTGTGCGGTATTGCAGTCGACTAGCGGCCGAGACGCCCGCGAACCATTCCGACCATGGAGTTCAGCTCCTCGATGCGCATCCGCTTCGCCGCCAGGAAGAACACGGCCAGGAGCACGATTCCACCCGCCACCAGTGCGGCAAGGGAACCTACGGCTCCGCCACCGAGGGTCTTGAGGATGGCGTACGCGGCTGCCCCGCCCAGGGCTGCGGCGGGAAGAGAGGCCAAGCAGAGCCGGGCGTAGGTCCGCAGTACGTGCGGACCGTCGAGATCTCCGCCCAGGCGCTTGTTCAGCCTGGACCAGGCGACACCGACGCCGACCATGTAGGCGAGCCCGTACGAGGCCGCCATGCCGACGACCGCCCAGCGGGCTGGCAGTACGACAAAGCTGATCGCGGAGGCCAGCGCGTTGACGAAGGCCACGATCACCGTGTTGTAGAAGGGCGTCCTGGTGTCTTCGTAGGCGTAGAAGCCACGGAGTACGACGTACTGCACCGAGTACGGGATCAGCCCGAGACCGAATGCCATCAGGATGAAGCCGATGTTTCGGGCACCTTCCTCCCCCGATCCGGCGTACAGCAGGCTGGTCATCGGTACACCGAGCGCGAGGAAGGCGAAGGCACAGGGCACGATGGCGACGGCAGAGGTTCGTAGGCCGTGGGAGATGTCGTCGCGTACGGCCGCCGAGTCGCCATCGCTGGCGGAGCGGGAGATCCTCGGGAGGACGGCCGTCATGACCGATACGGTGATGATCGCCTGCGGCATTTGCCACAGGAGCAGGGCGTAGTTGTAGGCGGTGATGCCGGCGCCCGTGACGCCCTCTTCCCTCTCGGCCGTGCCTCCGGCCCAGGTGGCCAGCTGGGTCACGACGATCATGCCGAGCTGGTTCGCCAGCACGAAGAAGAAGGTCCACTTGGCGAGGCCGGCGGCCTTGCCCAGGCCCTGCCCCTTCCAGTCGAAGCGCAGCTTCATCTTGAAACCGGCTTCGCGCAGGTACGGGATCATTGCCAGCGCCTGAACGACCAGTCCGAGCAGGGTGCCGATGCCGAGCAGTCGGACACCTTCGGGAGTGATGGTCGAGCTGTCCACTCCGGTCTCGGTGAAGCTGCCGAACGCCCAGATGAAGGCACCGAAGGTAGCGATGATCACGATGTTGTTCAGGACCGGGGTCCACATCATCGCGCCGAATCGACCGCGTGCGTTGAGGATCTGCCCAAGCACCACGTGCACGCCCATGAAGAACAGGGTCGGCAGGCAGTAGCGGGCGAAGGTGACCGCCACCTCCATCTGCTGGGGGTTGGACGCGATCTCTTCCGACATGATCTGGATCAGGATCGGTGCCGCGAGAACGCCGAGCGTGGTGACACCCGCGAGCAGGACGATGACGAGGGTCAGCAGCCGGTTGGCGTACGCCTCTCCGCCGTCGTCGTCGTTCTTCATGGCCCGCACGAGCTGGGGGATGAAGACCGCGTTGAGGGCGCCACCGCCGACCAGGACGTAGATCATGGTCGGGAGGACGTTGGCGACCTGGTAGGAGTCGTTGAGCGTTCCCACGCCGATGGCCGCTGCCATGACCAAGGTCCGGAGGAAGCCGGTCAGCCGCGAGACGATGGTGCCCGCAGCCATGATGGCGCTGGACTTCAACAGCCCTGCGGTCTTGTTGGCCGGCTTCTGCGGCGGTGGCGCAGGCAGTGGTTCTGCCGCTGGTGCCGGGATCTGCTGGGGAGATGCCTGCTGGTCCCGGAAGAGATGGGCGAAGGCGTCCGGCTCCGGCTCCCGATCGCCCGCCCGGGTGACCAACTCGTCGACACCGGTGAACTGAGTGGTCCTCGCGTCGTCGCCGTAGGGCAGATGCCGGGAAGGGCCTTCGGGCTCGGGCGGCGGGGTCTGGGCCCAGACCCGGGGATCGGGTGCGTACTGCGCAACAGGCGGCTGCTGGTACAGCGGCTGCGGCTGCTGGTAGGTGCCAGGAGGGGGCGGTGGGTGGGCAGCCCGGTCGTAGAGGGCCTCGGCGACCGGATCCTGGGCGGACAGATCATGGGTCCGGTAGGGGTCCTGGGCATAGGCGTCCTGCGTATAGGGATCCTGCGCGTAGTGCTCCTGGCCGAATCCCTCCTGGCCATAGCCCGCAGGTCCGTACCCCTCGTGTCCATAGCCCTCTTGAGGGGCCGGGTGCTGTGCGCCGGGGTCAGGTTCAGGCTGCGGCGGAACCTGACCGTCTGGGCCCACGCCCGCGCCCTGACCGCGGTCACCGTCGTACGGCGCGTTCATTGCTACCCCACCTCATCGTCCCCGGCCGGCCGGCCACGACATCGCTCAACGGTCCACTTTCTCACCCGGGCCCGATGCGTTGCCGCTTTCCGGTTCGGTGTCCGGTGTCGGGTCACTCGCCTGCCCGGGATCGGGCTCGCGGATGTCGCCCTCAGGGCGCTCGGTGGCCCCTTCCCCTTCTCCTGCTGCTGCCTCGTTCTCGTTCTCGTTCACGGGCCGTGGCGTCTCGGCGTCGTCCTCGTCGGACGTCGCCTCAGCGGCGGCAGGGTCCAGCAGAGCCGCCCGCTTGCGCTGCGTGTACATCCGCACACCGGCGAGGACCAGCAGCAGCACCCCACCGGCGATGACGAGCATCACGGTGGGAGTGATCTCCGAGACCTTCACCGTGAACTGCATCTTCTCGCCGTATGGCTTGTTGTCCTGTGTATAGAGCTGGGCGGTCATGCGGACCTGGCCGTTGGCATTCGCCAGGGCGTCGAACTTCACCGACTGGCTGTGTCCGCCCTGCACGGTGACCGGCTGTTCAGCGGTGCCCTTGTCCTCGCCGAGGCTCAGTCGCGCTGCATTGTCCGAGCTGAGCCGGAGAACCAGATTGTCGACGCCCTGCACCAGCCGGTTCTGCACCGTGACCGGGATCGTCGCACTCCGTCCGGAAAGGGTGATCTGCGACTTGTCGATCAGCTCCACTTCCTCAGTGAGGGACTGGAGGTTCTTCTGTACGCCGTCCCGGTACGACTGGGCCCCGACCGGGTTCCCACGCCACGACGTGGACATCTCACGGTCGATGGCCCGCCCGAACGGCGTCTCCACCCGGTCCATCTGCGTCAGGATGACCGTGAACTTATCGAGGGCGTTCTGCGTGGCCCGGATGTCCTGGAACGCCCGCACGGGCAGCTCCTGCTTCCGCAGGCTCTTGGGGTACCGGGACGAAGGCGCGACCGTGGTCGTCGCCCCCGCATCGGGCTCGACCGCCGCGGCAGACACCAGGTCCAGCGGACGGGTCCAGCGCTGCGCGTCCAGGGCCGTGAGCGCGCGGGCCATGGACTGGGCCTGGGAAGCGCTCGGCATGCGCTGGGGGGCCACGACGATGCTGCGGGGGTTGCCCGGGTCCTGAAGTGTCACTGCCAAGGTCTGGGCGAGGAACTGCTGAATGGCGAGCGTCGAATCCCCGCTGTTCAGCATGGGGCCCTGGAAAGCCTTCGAGAGCCGGACGTCACTGACCACGGCGGTCGTTCCACCGCCGATCGGCCGGGCGGCCGTCGCGGTGTACTCCAGGTTGTCGCGCAGGCTGTCGCTGCGCGCGATCACCTTGCTGGCGCCCGCCGAGGTCGCCACATCGACGATCGACGAGTCCACGGCACCGTCGACAGGCCAGGCGAAGTCAGTGGACGGCTTCTCATGAATGATCGTTTCCACCGTCTTGGCGGCGACGTCCGTGGCTTGCTGAAGGTGACTGAGGGAACCGGACACATGCTTGCCGCGGTGTGCCAAAGAGGCGAGATCTGGATCGGCGAAGGGTAGCGCGACCACCTTGCGGCCCTCGACGGCTGCTTCGACAGAAGTCAGCCATTGGTTGGCGACCGCCTGGTTCCGCCCCGCGACCGTACGGTCCCCGCTCTTGACCCGGTAGTTTCCCGTCATCGCGTCCACGGTGGCCAGGAGGTCGGGATCCACCACCCAGGTGACCGGAAGCCCTTTGCCCAGGGCGACCATCTGGCCCAGCCGACCTTCGGGCGCCAGTTCCTTGGCCAGGGACTCATCAGCGAAGACCGGTGTCTGGCGTTCGTCCGAGCCCGTCTCCGTCTCTGACGTGAGGTGGGTCGAGGAGATCAGAGGCCAGAGGTAGGTGAGCTGGGTCCGCTTGTCCAGGGTGTCGGGTTGCCACGGCAGAAAGGTCCGCTCCATGCCCAGCACCTGGTCGATGGGCTCTGCCGGAGTCCTGCCCTGAAGCGCGACGCCCAGTTGGTAGACCCCTCCGTCCCCCAGGTCCAGTTCTTCCACCGGGACGGAGAGGGAGAAGTCCCTGCTGATGCCGGCGACGAGTTCGGGGAGCTTCAGGGTGTACTTGTCGTTGATGGGGCGCCCATCGACACCCGGGGTGTAGCCGGTCCGTTTGGCAGCTCGATCAATGGCCGTCCTGCCCTGCAACTGGGATCCGACGTACAGCTCAAGTTCGACATCGGTCACGGTCTGTTTGCCCTGGTTCAACACCGTGCCGGAGATCGTGAGGGTGTCGTCCTCAACCGGTGCGGCCGGTGTGAAGGAGGAGAGGGACACCGCGACCGTGCGCGAGCCCGAAGGCGCTTCGTCGGCATGGGCAAGGGAGGCTCCCGGCCCGCCGAGGAGACCTGCCACCAAGGGGAGGCCGGCCACCAGGGAGGCTGCACGACCCAGTCGTCGGCGGGCAGGGGAAGGGAGCGCCCCTTGGAAGTCTGCCGCCTCGGCCACGCGCACGTCCGTCCCTGTTGTCTGTCGCCATTGGTCGCTGTCGCATATCGCGTCCACGCATGGTAACGAGGCACGCTGTGCTGAAGTGCCGCGGAGTGTTTTACAAGATCGCAACGGTTAGCCGAATGTGCTCTTTCCGCGAGCTGGGATCTTGCTCCTGTTGTCTGTGTGGCCAGGCGGGCATCGTGGGGCGCAAGTAAAGACGGGCGCTTCCGTCGCCGGGGCCACGTACCCTCTTCTGTTGTGCCGAACGCCAACGAAGACATCTCCACCGCGCTGAATCAGGTGCAACACCGCGCGGTGACTCAACTACTGCGTGTAGCCCCCGTCGCCGACGATCTTGCCCGCCTCTTTCGGGATGCGGGATTCAGTCTTGCCCTCGTGGGAGGCTCGGTCCGGGACGCGCTACTCGGTAGGCTCGGTAACGATCTTGACTTTACGACGGACGCCCGCCCCGAGGACGTACTGAAGATCATCCGCCCCTGGGCTGATTCGGTATGGGACGTGGGCATCGCCTTCGGGACCGTCGGCGCTCAGAAGGACGGCTATCAGATCGAGGTCACGACCTATCGGTCCGAGGCGTACGACAGGACTTCGCGCAAGCCTGAGGTCTCCTACGGTGAATCCATCGAAGAGGACCTCATCCGCCGTGACTTCACGGTGAATGCGATGGCCGTTGCCCTGCCGGAGAAGGAGTTCATCGACCCTCACGGCGGTTTGGAAGATCTTGCGGTCCGAGTGCTGAGGACCCCGGGTACGCCGGAGGATTCCTTCTCGGATGATCCGCTGAGGATGATGAGGGCCGCACGGTTCGCGGCTCAATTGGACTTTGAGGTGGCCCCGGACGTCGTTTCCGCGATGAAGGACATGTCCGACCGTCTGGAGATCGTCTCGGCGGAGCGGGTTCGGGATGAACTCAACAAGTTGGTTCTCTCCGCGCATCCACGCAAGGGGCTAGCGCTCCTCGTCGATTCTGGTTTGGCCGACCGAATGCTGCCCGAGTTGCCTGCGCTGCGACTGGAGAGCGATGAGCACCACCGGCACAAGGACGTGTACGAGCACTCCCTGACCGTGCTGGAACAAGCCATTGATCTTGAGGAGGATGGGCCTGATCTGGTGCTCAGGCTGGCTGCCCTTCTGCATGACATCGGTAAGCCGCGGACTCGACGCTTCGAAGAGGACGGGCGGGTGTCTTTCCATCATCACGAGGTGGTGGGCGCCAAGATGACCAAGAAGCGGATGACCGCTCTGAAGTACTCCAATGAGATGGTCAGGGACGTCTCGCGGTTGGTGGAACTGCATCTGCGATTCCATGGATACGGTGCCGGCGAGTGGACGGATTCCGCAGTGCGTCGGTATGTCCGTGACGCTGGGCCTCAGCTGGCCCGACTGCACAAACTCACCCGCTCGGACTGCAC
The DNA here is from genome assembly GCF_036226685.1 of Streptomyces sp. NBC_00690. Classification (NCBI taxonomy): domain Bacteria; kingdom Bacillati; phylum Actinomycetota; class Actinomycetes; order Kitasatosporales; family Streptomycetaceae; genus Streptomyces; species Streptomyces sp. NBC_00690. The sequence goes on along the minus strand of NZ_CP109009.1, from coordinate 4,335,204 downwards.
CACCCGCAACAAGCGCAAGGCGAGCGCCCTGTCCCGCACATATGACGGGCTTGAAGAGCGGATCGCTCAGCTACAGGAGCAAGAAGAGCTCGACTCCATCAGGCCCGACCTCAACGGCAACCAGATCCAGGAGATCCTCGGCGTGGGGCCCGGGCCGGTGATCGGGCGCGCCTACAGCTTCCTGCTGGAGTTGCGCTTGGAGAACGGCCCAATGGATCAAGAGGCAGCCGTCGCCGCACTGAAGGACTGGTGGGCAAGTCAGGAGTAGTGGGGGTGGGGCTTGATGTTTCACGTGAAACACCAAGCCCCACCCTTGGGCTCACTTTCGGCAGGGCGATGTTTCACGTGAAACATCGCCCCGAGTGCTTGGCGATCCACGGCGTCCCTGTCATGCGGATCGCGTGTCCACTCGATTCCACCGGGCCAGGGTGATGGCGGTTGCCCCATAGATCAGTGCGACCAGTACGAGAAGCTGTAGCGATCGCCCGTCCGGGGGCAGTATGAGTGCGGCCACTCCGGCCGCCCCTACGAAGGCGACGTTGAACAGCACGTCATAGAGGGAGAAGACGCGCCCTCGATAGGCGTCATCCACCGAGGTCTGAACGACCGTATCGGTGGTGATCTTTGAGCCTTGAGTGATGAATCCCAGGATGAACGCAGCGGCCAGCGTGGGGCCCGGAGTGAAGGAGAGCCCCAACGCAGGGACGAGCAAGGCCGCCGCTCCCGAGCAGATGGCCATCCAGCCCACGCGGCCGAGTCGGTGAACTGCCCAGGGTGTCAGTACTGCCGCCGCGAAGAATCCGGCTCCGGAGATGCCTACGGCGACCCCCAGGAGGGCAAGGCCGTCCTGCTCGTTCTCGTACCAGGCATAGCGGCAGAGCATCAGGACCATGACGGTCAGTGCCCCGTAGTTGAAGCGCATCAAGGTCATCGCGGTCAGCACTCGGGCGGCTGCGGGACGTTCCACGAGATGGCGCAGCCCCGCCCTGAGTCCCCGCGCCGTCGAGGCGAGGGCGGCGCCCAGGCGGGGTTGGATCTGCTCTGGATCTGGGCCGAGGAGCTGTTTGTCCATACGGAGCGAGGCCAGTGCGGAGCAGAGGTAGAGCACCGCCCCTAGTGTCACCACAGCAGCATCGGAGTCTTCCGAGATCAGTCGGACAGCGAACGCCAGTCCGCCACCTGCCGTGGCCGCCAAAGTGCCCGCAGTCGGTGAAAGTGCGTTGGCCGTCACCAGACGCTCCTGATCGACCACCCGCGGAAGCGCCGCGGAGAGCCCGGCCAGAACAAAGCGATTGACCGCAGTGACGGACAAGGCGGACGCAAAAAAGATCCAGTCGGGCACCGACGCAAGGATCAGCACGGCGGTCACTCCTGCGAGGAGCGCTCGCAGGAGATTGCCGTAGAGAAAGATCTGCCGCCGCCGCCAGCGGTCGAGGAGTACTCCAGCGAACGGCCCGACGAGGGAGTAGGGCAGCAGGAGTACGGCCATCGCCGAGGCAATGGCCGCCGGAGAGGTCTGCTTCTCCGGGGAGAAGACCACGTATGTAGCGAGGGCAACCTGATAGACACCGTCGGCCGATTGGGAGAGCAGTCGCACGGCAAGCAGACGACGGAAGTTGGTCAGGCGGAGGAGTACGCGCAGATCACGTACGGCAGACATGCGATCAAGGGTCACACATGCGAAGGGTCCCCGAGTGGATGACCCGGGGACCCTTCACGGTCGTTCAGCTCAATGGAGAACGCTCAGCGAACTTCGCCGCATTCAAAAGGTGTCGACTGATCGGCGACACCGGGATCCCGTGCCATGGAGCGGCCGGGCTCTGAGCGATGCTGAGTGACGAGGAGCGTCTAGCGCTCGACCTCACCCGCGATGAACTTCTCGACGTTGTCACGGGCCTCGTCATCGAAGTACTGCACGGGCGGCGACTTCATGAAGTACGAGGAGGCGGAGAGGATCGGGCCGCCGATACCGCGGTCCTTGGCGATCTTCGCAGCCCGCACGGCGTCGATGATGACACCGGCGGAGTTCGGGGAGTCCCAGACCTCAAGCTTGTACTCAAGGTTCAGCGGAACGTCACCGAAGGCACGGCCCTCAAGGCGGACGTACGCCCACTTGCGGTCGTCCAGCCAGGCCACATAGTCCGACGGGCCGATGTGGACATTGTCCTCGCCCAACTCGCGGTCGCGGATCTGCGAGGTGACGGCCTGCGTCTTGGAGATTTTCTTCGACTCCAGACGCTCCCGCTCCAACATGTTCTTGAAGTCCATGTTGCCGCCGACGTTCAGCTGCATCGTGCGGTCCAGGATGACACCCCGGTCCTCGAAGAGCTTCGCCATCACCCGGTGGGTGATGGTGGCACCGACCTGGGACTTGATGTCGTCACCGACGATCGGGACGCCCGCCTCGGTGAACTTGTCCGCCCACTCCTTGGTGCCGGCGATGAAGACCGGGAGAGCGTTGACGAAGCCGACCTTGGCGTCGAGGGCGCACTGGGCGTAGAACTTCGCCGCAGCCTCGGAACCGACGGGCAGGTAACAGACCAGAACGTCGACCTGCTTGTCCTTGAGGATCTGGACAACATCGACCGGGGCCGCGTCGGACTCTTCGATGGTCTGGCGGTAGTACTTGCCCAGACCGTCCAAGGTGTGCCCACGCTGCACGGTGACGCCACTGTTCGGCACATCGCAGATCTTGATGGTGTTGTTCTCGCTGGCGCCGATGGCGTCCGCCAGGTCGAGGCCGACCTTCTTGGCGTCCACGTCGAAGGCGGCGACGAACTCGACGTCCTTGACGTGGTAGTCACCGAACTGGACGTGCATCAGACCCGGCACCTTGCCGGCCGGGTCGGCGTCCTTGTAGAACTCGACGCCCTGCACCAATGAGGCGGCGCAGTTGCCCACGCCGACGATGGCTACGCGAACCGAACCCATTCCGGTTGCTCCCTGTTTGTTCTCGGTATTCCGGATGAGACCCTGCGGACCGCGGGGTCTCAGTTGACGGTGTCGTTGGACGGATTCGGAGGGGTGTCCGGTCCTGAGGGCATGCCCTCGGTGGACTCGGAGCTCCCGAGCCGAGGCAGGCCGTCCGCCGACCCAGTTGTGTTGTCGTGTTGAGGCGAGCTGTCCAAGGAGGGCCGCCGTTGGTCCCGTCCCGCCCGCTCGCTCTCGATGAGCTCGTTCAACCAGCGCACTTCGCGTTCCACGGACTCCATGCCGTGCCGCTGGAGCTCAAGGGTGTAGTCGTCGAGACGCTCGCGGGTTCGTGCCAGGGAGGCGCGCATCTTCTCCAGCCGTTCCTCCAGCCGGCTGCGCCTACCTTCCAGCACGCGCATCCGCACCTCGCGCTCCGTCTGCCCGAAGAAGGCGAAGCGAGCCGCGAAGTGCTCGTCCTCCCAGCTGTCCGGGCCGGTGTGGGAGAGCAGTTCCTCGAAGTGGTCTTTACCTTCCGCCGTCAACCGGTAGACGATCTTGGCGCGGCGCCCTGAGAGTGAAGCGGCCAGGGCGTCCTCTAGAGCGCTTCCCGGTTCCTCGATCAACCAGCCGTTGGCGACCAGCGTCTTGAGGCAGGGGTAGAGGGTCCCGTAACTGAAGGCCCGGAAGATTCCCAGTGAGGTGTTGAGCCGTTTGCGCAGCTCATACCCGTGCATCGGGGCCTCGCGGAGCAAGCCGAGCACGGCGAACTCAAGGATGCCGGAGCGTCTGCTCATCATCCTCGCCTTCGTTCGCCCGGCTGCTTATGTCGTGCTGATGTATCGAGTCGATACATCAGCACGATATGACGAGGTCTGGCGTGCGACAAGGGGGCTCATGGTGAACGGCGTCACATCCCCAAATGATGTTGAGCAACTTGCCTGTTTTGGGATGAACTTCAGTGCTAGAGGAGCTTTGACCGTGCGTAGTCTGTGCGGATGCCGACCACCGGGAACCATGGGATGCCTGCAGACGTCAATGCCGTGGGTGCTCAGAGGATGAGACCTTTGTCTGGTCTGGTCCGTATCCATTCCGGGGGCCCGGAACACAACTGCCGCTTCCAGGCGTCTCGCCTGCCCGAGGAGTAGTCGTTCGATGAGCGAGCACCGTCGCAAACCGCCACAACCGCAGGGTGGCGGGCGGGCGGCTGCCAGGCGCGCCGCCCAGCAGCCATCCGGCCGTCGCGCAGCACCGCCACGGCGTAGCACTACGGAGCCACCTTCCGCCCCTTACGGGCAGGACTCTCCCCCCGGTTCCCCCGCGGAGCCCACGCCTCAGGGGGATGACCGCACATACACCAGCCGGGCCGAAGCCCGTCGTGCCGCCCAGCAGCGCGGCTCCGGCCGTCGGCGGGTCGACGGTGGCGCTGGTGGGGCTGCGGGTGGCCGTGGCGGTCGACGTGGTGGTGGAGGCGGCGGCGGTGCTCGGGGGTCAGGCCACGGCGGCGACCCCGGCAAGAGGCGGTTCATCGACTACCCGCGGGGTGGCAAGGACGGCTGGCGCCGTTGGGCGCCGTCCTGGAAGCTCGCCACCGGCGTCAGCCTGGGCGTCATCGGTCTCATGATGGTCGCGGGCGGAATCGGCTACGCGCTGGTGGGCATCCCCGACCCGGACAAGGGCGCGACCGCACAGAACAACGTCTACCTCTGGGACGACGGTTCTCAGATGGCCGCCACCGGCGGCGAGATCAACCGGCAGAACATCTCCTTCGAGCAGATCCCCCTGCACATGCAGAACGCGGTGATCTCCGCGGAGAACAAGACGTTCTGGGAGGACGAGGGCATCGACCCGATGGGCATCGGTCGAGCCCTGGTGAACATGGCCAAGGGCGGCCAGACCCAGGGCGGCTCCACCATCACCCAGCAGTACGTGAAGAACAACCGGCTCCGGGACCAGTCGCAGACCCTGAGCCGGAAGTTCAAAGAACTGTTCATCTCGATGAAGATCGATAACGAGGTGGACAAGCAGGACATCATGGCCGGCTATCTGAACACGTCGTACTACGGACGCGGCGCCTACGGCATCCAGGCCGCCGCCCGTACGTACTACGACAAGGACGCCAAGGACCTCGACGCCAGCCAGAGTGCGGTGCTCACGGCGCTGCTCAAGGGCCCGACGTACTACGACCCGGCCGGGGCCATCGACATCGACCCCGCGGCCACCCGGGAGAAGAACCTGAAGCGGGCCACCAAACGGTGGAAGTGGATCCTCGGCGAGATGGTCAAGGACGATCACCTTGACTCCGCCGATCGTGATAAGTACCTCCAAAAGGGCTATCCCATGCCCGAGTCCGTCAAGAAGGCCGCCAACCTCAGCGGACAGGTCGGCTATCTGGTCGACCTCGCCAAGGCCAGCTTCCTCAGCAAGAACGGCGGCAAGCCGACGGCCGACGAGCTCGCCCAGGGCGGGTACGAGATCCGCACGACCTTCAACCAGGACAAGGTCAACAAGCTCGCCAAGACGGTCAAGGACGTCTATGACGAGAACATCGACCCCAAGAAGCGCCCGGACACGGACACCTTCGTGCAGTTCGGCGGCGCTTCGGTGGAGCCCGCCACCGGGAAGATCGTGGCGATTTACGGTGGTGAGGACGCCACCAAGCACTTCATCAACAACGCCAATGAGACCGGCGCCCAGGTCGGATCGACGTTCAAGCCCTTCGTACTCGCATCTGCGATGACCGACGGGGTTCGCGATCCCGAGCTCAGCGAGAACCAGTCGCTGGAAGAGCGCAAGATCGTCGACCCCGACAAGAGCGTCTACAGCGGCAAGAACAAGCTGAAGATCAAGCGCTACGACGGATCGATCTGGCGGAACGAGGAGGGCAAGGAGTGGTTGCAGGTCAACGACCGGGACAAGTCCTACGAGGACCTCAATCTCCGTGAGTCGATGGTCGTCTCCGCGAACTCTCCCTTCGTCCAGCTCGGCATGGACATCGGCATCCCCCAGGTGCGGGATTCCGCGGTCAAGGCCGGTCTGCTGGAGACCTCTCTGGACAAGTCCAACGTGCCGTCGTTCTCCATCGGCATCTCCACCCCGAGCGCCATCCGGATGGCGGGCGCGTACGGAACCTTCGCGGCCAACGGCCAGCAGCGCGATCCGTACTCGGTGCAGGAGGTCAAGAAGGAGTCCGTCACCATCTACAAGCACAAGGACGAGCCGACGGGAGCGTTCCCCGCGAACGTCGCCCATACGGTGACCGACGTGCTGAGGGACGTGGTCGACGAGGAGGAGGGCACCGGTAGGAACGCCCGTCTCCCGGGGCGTCAGGTGGCGGGCAAGACCGGTACGACCGACGGCAACAAGTCGGCGTGGTTCGTGGGCTACACCCCTCAGCTGTCGACTGCGATCGACATGTTCCGCCTCGACTCGGACGAGAAGAACAAAGAGCGTTCCTTCGAGATGATGTACGGCACCGGTGGCAAGAAGAAGGTCCACGGATCGTCCTTCCCCTCGGAGATCTGGAAGCGCTACATGACCAAGGCGCTCAAGGGCGAGCCGAAGCTGACGTTCCCGAAGCCCGAACCCATCGGTGAGGCTGTCTGGGGCGGTGGCGCCGAGAGTCCGGCGCCGACCCCGCAGCCGGAACCGACCGAGTCGGAGTCCGAGAAGCCCGTCGAGAGCCCGTCCCCGTCGAAGACCCCGAAGCCTTCGCCTTCGCCGTCTCCTTCGGCGAGTGAATCGTGTGACCCGTGGGGACTGGACTGCGGTGAACCGGGTGGCTCCGAAGGCGGTGATCCGGGCGGTTCCGGCAACGGCGGTTCCGGAGACGGCGACAGCAGCGGAGGACCGGGTCCCAGCACCAGTCCCTCGCCATCGGGCTCGGGTGGGCCCGGTAGCAAGGGCGGTGGATGGCTCGGAGGACCGGACGGCTGATCGACGGTCGTCGGATGGCAGTGCCCCACACCGGTGGTGATCGGTGTGGGGCACTTCTGCGTGGTGTCATGGCCACGGGCGCCTGTCTTGGCGGACCGTGACGGCGCAGTCGGTGCCGTACGGCAGGATGAGCACCATGCCCAGCACAGAGAAGACCACCGTGCCCCAGGACCGGCCGGACGTACGTCCCACCCGGCGGGACTCCATCGCAGCCGCCGGCAGCGAACTGATCGGTGGTCCCCTCGGTCGCTGGGCCCAGCGCCGTAGCACCGGGCCGTTCACTCCCGTACGCGTTGTCGCGCTGGTCGCCCTGGGGATGTTCGCCCTGGGGATGGTGCAGAAGATGCCCTGCTACAACTGGGCCTGGTTCCGGGGAGCCAGTTCGCAGTACACCCACGCCTGCTACTCCGACATTCCGCATCTGTATCTGGGACGCGGCTTCTCGGAAGGGCTCATCCCCTACTTCGACCGGTTGCCCGGCGACATGGAGTTCCTGGAGTACCCCGTACTGACGGGGCTCTTTATGCAGGTCGCCTCCTGGCTGAATCTCGCCGAGGGGTCGATCCAGCACCAGGAGCAGGTGTACTGGATGATCAACGCCGGCATGTTGATGATCTGCACCGCGATCCTTGCGGTCTGCGTCGCCCGTACGCACCGCCGACGGCCCTGGGACGCACTGCTGGTGGCCCTGGCGCCGGCCTTCGCGCTGACCGCGACCATCAACTGGGACCTGCTGGCCGTGGCGCTCACCGCCGCGGCGATGCTCATGTGGTCGCGGAGCAGGCCGCTGGCCTTCGGCATCCTCATCGGGCTGGCGACCGCGGCCAAGCTCTATCCCGCACTGCTGCTCGGCCCGCTTTTCCTGCTGTGCTGGCGGACGGGGAAGTGGCGCGAGTTTGCCACTGCGACCCTGGGGGCGGCAGGGGCCTGGCTGGTGGTGAACGTCCCGGTGATGGTGTTGGCGCCCGAGGGGTGGAAGAAGTTCTATACGTTCAGTCAGGAGCGGCAGATCGACTTCGGCTCGTTCTGGCTGATCATCACCGAACGCACCAAGTCGCCCATCGCGGTCGAAACGGTCAACACCTACGCCACGCTGCTGATGCTGCTCGCGTGCGCCGGGATCGCAGCCCTCGCGCTGGCAGCTCCCCGCAGGCCCCGGTTCGCCCAGCTGGCCTTCCTGGTGGTGGCCGCGTTCATCCTCACCAACAAGGTCTACTCGCCGCAGTACGTGCTGTGGCTGATCCCGCTGGCAGCGCTCGCCAGGCCGCGCTGGCGCGACTTCCTGATCTGGCAGACGTGCGAGGTCATGTACTTCCTGGGGATCTGGATGTACCTCGCGTACACGACGGGCGACAAGCACCAGGGCCTGCCGCCCGAGGGATACCAGGTCGCCATCGCCCTGCATCTGTTGGGGACGCTGTATCTGTGTGCGCTGGTGGTCCGCGACATCCTGCTGCCGGAGCGGGACGGGGTGCGCCAGGACGGGTCGGACGATCCGTCCGGTGGAGTCCTGGACGGCGCTGCCGATGTCTTCGCGCTGGTCCGGGACACCGGGAAGGTCGAGGAACCGGTGGACGGCGTCAAGGTGGACTGGGGCGTGGCGCCCGAGCAGCCCAGCGGCTGGGGTGGCGGGGGCGGTTCGCGACTGCTCTAGGTCGTGTCCGACCAGGAGCGGCGTCCGTCCGCAGGGCGTCGCAGACCAGACGGGATGTGTCTGACAAGCCCGGTTCTGCCGGTGTTCTCGCCTGGACGGCACCGGCCCCGGGTCTCAGCGCCCGAGGCCGATGTGCCCTGGTCAGGGCAGGTACGAGGAGGTCAGCGGTCGACGATCCGGTCGAACTGGGTGGTGGTGTGCCGCAGATGGGCCACCAGTTCGTCGCCCACGCGGGGTTCCTGGGCGTCCGAGGGCACGAAGAGGATCGACACCTGCATGTGCGGAGGCTCGGCGAACCAGCGCTGCTTGCCCGCCCAGACGAAGGGGGCCAGGTTCCGGTTGACCGTCGCCAAGCCGGCCCGGGCGACACCCTTGGCGCGGGGCATCACACCGTGTAGGGCCTTGGGGGCCTCCAGCCCGACTCCATGGGACGTTCCGCCTGCGACGACGACCAACCAGCCGTCGGACGCCGCCTTCTGCTGCCGGTATCCAAAACGGTCACCCTTTGCGACGCGCGTGACGTCGAGTACGGAACCGCGGTACTCGGTCGAGTCATGGTCGCCGAGCCATAGCCGAGTGCCGATACGGGCGCGGAACCGGGTCTGCGGGAACTGTTGACGCAGCCGGGCGAGCTCTTCAGCGCGCAGATGGCTGACGAACATGGTGTGCAGCGGCAGCCGTGCAGCTCGGAGCCGGTCCATCCAGCCGATGACCTCTTCGACGGCGTCGGAGCCGTCCGTCCGGTCCAGCGGCAGATGGATCGCGAAACCCTCCAGCCGTACGTCCTCTATGGCGGCGGCCAGTTGCCCCAGGTCCTGCTCCAGGACGCCGTGGCGCTTCATGGAACTCATGCACTCGATGACGACGCGTGCTCCCACGAGGGCGTGCACGCCGTCAACGGAGGAGACCGAGCGGATGACCCGATCGGGTAGCGGAACGGGCTCCTCGCCGCGGCGGAACGGGGTCAGGACCAGCAGATCGCCGCTGAACCAGTCCTTGATCCGGGCGGCTTCGTAGGTGGTGCCGACGGCCAGCATGTCGGAGCCGAATCGGGATGCCTCTTCGGCGAGCCGCTCATGGCCGAAGCCATAGCCGTTTCCTTTGCAGACCGGCACCAGACCGGGGAACTGGTCGATCACAGACTTCTGGTGCGCCCGCCAGCGCGTGGTGTCGACGTAGAGGGAGAGCGCCATGTGCCGGCCCGGAACCTTTCTGGTGGCTGCGGTGTATCAGAGGTGTGGACAAGAACTACGAGGTTACGGCGTGGGTGCGCAGGACGTCTGCGGCGCGGGACGCGTCAGCGGCGCGACATATACATGTCGAGGGCCTTGTGCAGCAGTTTGTTGAGCGGGAAGTCCCATTCGCCGACGTATTCGACAGCCTCTCCGCCCGTGCCGACCTTGAACTGGATCAGACCGAAGAGGTGGTCGGTCTCATCGAGGGAATCGCTGATTCCACGCAGGTCGTAGACGGTCGCACCCATGGCGTAGGCGTCGCGCAGCATCCGCCACTGCATCGCGTTCGAGGGCCGGACCTCCCGCCCGATGTTGTCCGACGCGCCGTACGAGTACCAGACGTGGCCGCCGACGACGAGCATCGTCGCCGCGGACAGGTTCACACCGTTGTGGCGAGCGAAGTACAGCCGCATGCGGTTGGGGTCCTCGGTGTTGAGGACCTGCCACATGCGCTGGAAGTAGGACAGGGGGCGGGGGCGGAACCGGTCGCGGATCGCGGTGATCTCGTAGAGCCGCTGCCATTCCTCAAGGTCCTGGTAGCCGCCCTGGACGACCTCGACGCCGGCCTTCTCGGCCTTCTTGATGTTGCGACGCCACAACTGGTTGAAGCCCTTGAGGACATCGTCGAGGGACCGGTTCGCCAGCGGGACCTGATAGACGTACCGGGGCTGGACGTCGCCGAAGCCGGCCCCGCCGTCGTCGCCCTGCTGCCAGCCCATCTTCCGCAGCCGGTCGGCCACTTCGAAGGCCCGGGGCTCGATGTGCGTCGCGTCCACGTCCCGCAGCCGCTTCACATCCGGGTCCTGGATACCCGCCTTGATGGCCGGTGCGTCCCAACGCCGGATCACGACCGGTGGCCCCATCTTCACGGAGAACGCGCCCTGTTGCTTGAGGTGGGCGAGCATCGGCCGGAGCCAGTCGTCCAGATTGGGCGCGTACCAGTTGATGACCGGACCCTCGGGCAGATAAGCGAGATACCGCTTGATCTTGGGGAGCTGGCGGTACAGCACCAGACCGGCACCCACGAGCTGGCCGTTCTTGTCGAACCAACCGAGGTTCTCCGAGCGCCATTCCGTCTTCACATCGGCCCATGCCGGGACCTGGCAGTGACTTGCCGACGGCAGGGACTGGATGTACGCCAGATGCTGCTCTCGGCTGATGGTCCTCAGGGTCAGGCTCATGTGGGGCGCTCCTCAGCAGGTATGTCCCCATGGGTCAGGGGCTCCGGCTCTCGGGCCGAAGCCTACTGCGCTGGGGGAGCGCCCCGAATGGCCGTGTGCCGTCGCCTAGGAGGTGGCCGGCGGCTTTGCTCGCGGCTTGAGTCTCCTCTGCTCAGCCGTCGCTCACCCGAGGACTCCGCCGAAGAGGCCGCCGTGCGCCATTCCGAGGAAGAAGCCGAAGGCGGATGCGCCGAGTCCGATGATCAGTGCGGTCCGTTCACGCGTGGTGACGGAGATGAACTGTCCGTAGCCACCGGTCAGGATCCCCACCAGCCCGGCCCATGAGCTGAGCAGATGCAGGCTGTGGAACATCGCGGTGATGAAGGCGACGACCCCGAGGACCAGAGTCACCGCGACGAGGGTGTCCTGAAGGGGGTGGGGCTTGCCATCCGTGGCGAAGAGGGAATTCGTGGACGGATGGCGTCGCATTGCTTGTGCCATGGAGCACCTCCTGGCGTAGCCGGAGCGCGGCGCTTCGTAGCCCCGCGCACACCCGATGTGTACAGATTGCGTCTCCTCCCCACAGGATTTCAACCGGACGCACCTCTACGGGTACTCTGTACGGTCTGCACCAGTGTCTGTCGAGTCTCTGGCCAGTCCGGAGGACGATCGCCCGCGATTGTCAGTGGCGACTGGTTGACTCAGTCACTGTTGCAACGCATCACGACCCTCCTGCCACGGAACGACCGTGGCCGCTGAGTCCAAAGGAGGTGGGTTCTACATGCGTCACTACGAGGTGATGGTCATCCTCGACCCCGATCTGGAGGAGCGCTCTGTCTCCCCCCTGATCGAGAACTTCCTCTCCGTTGTCCGTGAGGGCAGTGGAAAGGTTGAGAAGGTCGACACCTGGGGCCGTCGTCGTCTCGCTTACGAGATCAAGAAGAAGCCCGAGGGCATCTACTCGGTCATCGACCTGCAGGCCGAGCCTGCGGTCGTCAAGGAGCTCGACCGCCAGATGAACCTGAACGAGTCGGTCCTCCGGACCAAGGTCCTTCGTCCCGAGACCCACTGAGCATCTAGCTCAGAGGTCATCGGGTTCGAGTAGCAGCAAGCAGCCAGAAGCAATCCCCGCCGAGAGGTTCACCCATGGCAGGCGAGACCGTCATCACGGTCGTCGGCAATCTCGTCGACGACCCCGAGCTGCGCTTCACCGCATCCGGTGCGGCGGTCGCGAAGTTCCGTATCGCGTCCACTCCCCGCATGTTCGACAAGCAGACCAATGAGTGGAAGGACGGCGACAGCCTGTTCCTGACCTGCTCGGTCTGGCGTCAGGCGGCGGAGAATGTCGCAGAGTCGCTGCAACGCGGTATGCGTGTTGTCGTGCAGGGCCGTTTGAAGCAGCGGTCCTACGACGACCGCGAAGGCGTCAAGCGCACGGTCTACGAGCTGGACGTCGAGGAAGTCGGCCCCAGTCTCAAGAACGCCACGGCCAAGGTCACCAAGACCACCGGTCGAGGTGGCCAGGGCGGCTACGGCGGTGGCGGCGGTCAGCAGCAGGGCGGCGGTAGCTGGGGTGGAAACTCTGGTGGCCAGCAGGGCGGCGGCGGGGCAGCACCCGCAGACGACCCGTGGGCCACGAGTGCTCCGGCCAGCGGCGGTCAGCAGCAGCAGGGCGGCGGCGGAGGCGGCTGGGGCGGAAGCTCCGGCGGTGCTTCCGGTGGCTCTGGCGGCGGCTACTCGGACGAGCCCCCCTTCTAGGGGATTCCTCCAGGGGAGCTCGTTCCCCACTTCTTGATCACACAGGAGATACACCATGGCGAAGCCGCCTGTGCGCAAGCCGAAGAAGAAGGTCTGCGCATTCTGCAAGGACAAGACCGTATACGTGGACTACAAGGACACGAACATGCTGCGGAAGTTCATTTCCGACCGTGGCAAGATCCGTGCCCGCCGCGTTACCGGCAACTGCACGCAGCATCAGCGTGACGTCGCCACGGCCGTGAAGAACAGCCGTGAGATGGCGCTGCTGCCCTACACGTCCACCGCGCGCTAAGGGAGGGTGACCGAATCATGAAGATCATCCTCACTCACGAGGTCACTGGCCTCGGTGCCGCCGGCGATGTCGTCGACGTCAAGGACGGATACGCCCGCAACTACCTGGTCCCGCGCGGTTTCGCGATCCGCTGGACCAAGGGCGGCGAGAAGGACGTGGCGCAGATCCGCCGCGCCCGCAAGATCCACGAGATCGCGACCATCGAGCAGGCCAATGAGGTCAAGGCCAAGCTTGAGGGCGTCAAGGTGCGTCTGGCTGTTCGCTCCGGCGACGCCGGCCGTCTCTTCGGTTCCGTGACTCCGGCTGACATCGCCACGGCGATCAAGTCCGCCGGTGGCCCGGAGGTCGACAAGCGTCGTGTGGAGCTCGGTGCGCCGATCAAGACCCTGGGCTCGCACCAGGTGTCCGTGCGTCTGCACCCCGAGGTCGCCGCGAAGCTTGGCGTCGAGGTCATCGCCGCCTGAACGCGGTAAGCGACTGAACAAGGAAGAGGGCCGCACCCCCTGGGTGCGGCCCTCTTCTACTGTCTGCGCTCCGGTGGGCTGCCGTGTTTCACGTGAAACCGTGAAACACGGCAATCCATGGGAGCATCCGGTCACGATCCGGACGGCCGCAGCTGGGGTCAGCGAGTCGCCCCGACCACAATCCACCGGCCGGATCGCATGCGCAGCCAGAGGGTCACCAAGCGCATGGTCATCATCAGAGTCATAGCCCACCACAGCGCGGTCAGTCCGCCGCCCAGGGACGGGACGAGCAGGGCGACGGGTGCGAACACTGCCAGAGTCGCGAGCATGGCCCAGGCCAGATACGGGCCGTCCCCCGCTCCCATCAATACGCCGTCGAGGACGAAGACCACACCGGCGATGGGTTGGGAGACGGCGATCACGAGCAGTGCGGGGAAGAGTGTGTCGTGTACGGCTTGGTCACCGCTGAAGAGCGGGACGAAGAGGGGACGCAGGGCCATCAGGAGAATGCCGAGGACCACGCCGGAGGCCACCCCCCACTGCACCATGCGACGACATACCTGGCGCGCTCCTTCGGCATCACCAGCCCCCAGGTAGCGGCCGACGATCGCTTGTCCGGCTATGGCTATCGCGTCGAGGGCGAAGGCCATCAAGCTCCATAGGGAGAGCACGATCTGATGGGCGGCGACGTCGGTGTCGCCGAGCCTGGCGGCCACGGCCGTGGCGATCATCAGAACCGCGCGCAGCGAGAGCGTACGGATGAGCAGAGGTGCTCCTGCTTGGGCGCTGGCCCGGATTCCTGCGGCGTCGGGCCTGAGCGAGGCGTTGTGGCGTCGGGCACCGCGTATCACGACGGCCAGATAGGCGATGGCCATACCGAACTGTGCGAGGACGGTGCCCCAGGCGGAGCCCGCGATGCCCCAGCCGGCTCCGTAGACCAAGACCACATTGAGGATCGCGTTGGCGGTGAAGCCTCCAATGGCGACATAGAGCGGGGTCTTGGTGTCCTGAAGCCCGCGGAGAACGCCTGTGGCGGCAAAGACGATCAACATCGCGGGGATGCCGAAGCTGGAGATCTGTAGATAGGTGATCGCGTAGGGGGCGGCCGTGTCGGAGGCGCCCAAGACGTCGATCAGCCAGGGAGCGGACGGGAAGGTGAGAGCGACCATGGCCAGGCCCAGGAACGCCGCGAGCCAGATGCCGTCCATGCCTTGTCGGATGGCAGCGGGGAGATCGCCCGAGCCGACCCTTCGGGCGACGGCGGCGGTTGTCGCATAGGCGAGGAAGACGAAGATGCTCACCGCGGTCAGGAGGAGCGATGCCGCAATGGCGAGACCGGCGAGTTGGTGCGTTCCCAGATGGCCCACGATGGCGCTGTCGACGATCACGAAGAGCGGTTCGGCGACGAGCGCTCCGAAGGCGGGGACGGCGAGGGCGACGATCTCTCGATCGTGCCGTCGGCGAAGCGCTTTCGGAGCCGTGGGTGCCTGTGTCATGCGCCCAATGTAATCTTCCACAGGTAAGAGCTGCAATATGACATTGATCCTTACTTTCGACCAGGAAGTCGACTTGGCTGTGCGTCGATTGTTCTGATCTTGGTCCGGTTGGAAAAGTTTTTCTCCCCCACAGCCGGTGGATGGAGAAGTCGCAGGTCAAGGTGTGTGCGTCGCGGCGAATGGGATGTTGTCCACAGTGCTGTCCCCCGGTCCGTGCACAGGTTACGACGAGTTCTCCACAGCATCTGGTCGGTCATCCACATGGCCTGTGGATAACCAGATTGGCTGACGGTGGTGAGGGGCCTACCGTGGACCGTCGCTCGACGCGCCGGAAGCGGGGCCGAGCCGCTCGTTTTGTCAGTGCCGTGCCGTAGAAAGAGAGGGCACGGCGAGGTCCGCTCAGCGGACGGGAGGAGGTGGCCCGGTGAGCATTTCCGAGCCCTTGGACGACCCGTGGGCGGCCGAAACCGGCCCCGGCGATCGTCTGCCCGTCTCCCGCCAACGCCGCAACGACCAGCGCGGCGGTGGCCGCGAGGACCAGCACGAGCGCGGGCGGGACAACGGCGGTTGGGACGGAGGCTCCTCCGGCTTCGAGCGGGTTCCCCCGCAGGACCTCGACGCGGAACAGTCCGTTCTCGGTGGCATGCTCCTCTCCAAGGACGCGATCGCCGATGTCGTGGAGATCATCAAGGGCCATGACTTCTATCGGCCCGCGCACGAGACCGTCTACACGGCCATCCTCGACCTCTATGCCAAGGGCGAGCCCGCGGACCCCATCACCGTGGCGGCGGAACTGGTCAAGCGGGGAGAGATCACCCGTGTCGGCGGTGCCCCCTATCTCCACACCCTCGTGCAGTCGGTGCCCACCGCAGCGAACGCCTCCTACTACGCGGAGATCGTCCATGAGCGGGCCGTGCTGCGGCGGCTGGTGGAGGCAGGCACCAAGATCACACAAATGGGATACGCGGCCGACGGTGACGTCGACGAGATCGTCAACTCCGCCCAGGCCGAGATCTACGCGGTCACCGAGCAGCGCACCAGCGAGGACTACCTCCCCCTCGGCGAGATCATGGAAGGTGCGCTCGACGAGATCGAGGCGATCGGGTCCCGTAGCGGTGAGATGACCGGTGTGCCCACGGGCTTCACCGATTTCGACTCGCTGACGAACGGACTGCACCCGGGCCAGATGATCGTGATCGCCGCGCGTCCGGCGATGGGCAAGTCGACCCTGGCACTGGACTTCGCCCGAGCCTGTTCGATCAAGAACAATCTGCCCAGCGTGATCTTCTCCCTGGAAATGGGACGCAACGA
Source organism: Streptomyces sp. NBC_00690 (assembly GCF_036226685.1). NCBI lineage: Bacteria > Bacillati > Actinomycetota > Actinomycetes > Kitasatosporales > Streptomycetaceae > Streptomyces > Streptomyces sp. NBC_00690. The sequence continues at coordinate 4,318,988 of NZ_CP109009.1, read as the reverse complement.
GATCGCGATGCGACTGCTCTCCGCCGAGGCCCGGGTGGCACTGCACCACATGCGGTCCGGCACCATGACCGACGACGACTGGACGCGCCTGGCGCGTCGGATGCCGGACGTCTCCCAGGCTCCCCTGTACATCGATGACTCCCCCAACCTCTCCATGATGGAGATCCGGGCGAAGTGCCGAAGGCTGAAGCAGCGCAACAACCTCAAACTGGTGGTCATCGACTACCTTCAGCTGATGCAGTCCGGCGGCTCCAAGCGAGCCGAGAGCCGACAGCAAGAGGTCTCGGACATGTCCCGTAACCTCAAGCTCCTCGCGAAGGAGCTAGAGGTCCCGGTCATCGCCCTCTCCCAGCTCAACCGTGGCCCTGAGCAGCGCACCGACAAGAAGCCCATGGTCTCCGACCTGCGTGAATCGGGATCCATCGAGCAGGACGCGGACATGGTGATCCTGCTGCACCGCGAGGACGCGTACGAGAAGGAGTCCCCCCGGGCGGGTGAGGCAGACCTGATCGTCGCCAAGCACCGTAATGGCCCCACAGCGACGATCACGGTTGCCTTCCAAGGGCACTATTCGCGGTTCGTGGACATGGCGCAGACCTGAGACGACGGTGAGACCAGCGCGTGGGTGCTGCTGCTCAGTGCCTTGTCTCGTACCTGGTCAAGATCACGCCGCCGGGAAGGGTGCGCGTCTCCACCAGGTTGAGGTTCACCCAGTTGTCCAGCACGGTGAAGAACGGCGTGCCGCCGCCCACCAGGACCGGCGCGGTGGCCAGCACGTACTCGTCGATCAGCCCGGCCCGCATGGCCGCCCCGGCGAGCGTCGCGCCGCCGATGTCCATCGGGCCGCCGTCCTCGGCCTTGAGCCGGGTGAGCTCGGCGACCGCGTCGCCGGTGACCAGGCGGGTGTTCCAGTCGACCTTGTCGATCGTCGAGGAGAACACCACCTTCGACATGTCCCGCCAGCGGCGCGCGAACTCGATCTCCGCCGGGGTGGCGCCCGGCTGCTGGTCGCCGGTCGGCCAGTAGGAGCTCATCGTCTGCCACAGCTTGCGCCCGTACAGCGTCAGGTCGGTCGCCTGCAACTGGTCGGACCAAAACTGGAACAGCTCGTCGCTCGGTACGCTCCAGCCGATGTCGTCGCCAGGCGCGGCGATGAAGCCGTCCAGCGTCAGGTTCATGCCGTAGATCAGTTTCCGCATGGCCTAGCCTTCCGTCCGTGGGTGTCCGGCCTATAGGACCTGCGTGGTGCGGGGAACTCATCGGTGCGCGATCTGGGCTCGCCGGCAGTCCTCGTGCTCGGGGCTCAGCGTGGTGTACTCGGCCGACACGGGCAAGCCGCCTGATCTCGACTTCGCCCTCGCGAGGAAGTGCCACGTATTTGAGGCTGATCATGGGTGACAAGGCCGTGAGACAGCCAAGAAGGCCCAGGTCGGGCAAGGTCGACATATCGCGAGCGGCGAGACCTTACAGACGCCCGCCGGCCAGGTCTCAGCATGCATGTCGGCATCCCACGGTTGGTGTCGGGGGCTGGGAGTCTGAGCCGCGGTGGGCTGGGACATAGCTGGGACGTACAGGTCGCGTCCGTACCTCGTTCGCGTTGAATGCCGACGTCCGAAAGGCCAGACGACCGCGCCGGGAACAGTCGGTTCGGCTGGAACCGTTGCATCGATTGACGGCCGGGCACCGCGGGGGCGGCGACACGGCGACCACCAGGCCATACGCCCCACCAGAACGCCAGAACGCCAGAACGCCAGAACGCCAGAGTCCGAGGCCCGGGATCGCGGTATGCCCGCCGCCCACTCGGACCAGCACTTACTTCTGTAGGAGGACAGTTTCATGACTGACCGGCCCTTGACGCTCATGGCCGTACACGCACACCCCGACGACGAGGCCACCGGAACCGGAGGGGTCCTCGCGCGGTACGCGGCGGAAGGCATCCGCACGGTTCTCGTGACCTGTACCGACGGCGGTTGCGGTGATGGACCGGGGGGTGTCAAGCCGGGCGATCCAGGGCACGATCCGGCGGCGGTCGCCTCGATGCGCCGTCAAGAACTCCAGGCGAGCTGTGACGTCCTGAAGATCAGCGATCTGGAGATGCTGGACTATGCCGACTCCGGAATGATGGGTTGGCCGAGCAACGAAGCCCCCGGATCCTTCTGGCAGACCCCCGTGCAGGAAGGCGCGGCCCGACTCGCGGAACTCATGCGGCACTACCGACCTGATGTGGTTGTCACCTACGACGAGAACGGCTTCTACGGCCATCCCGACCACATCCAGGCCCATCGCATCACGATGGCGGCGCTGGAGATGACCGAGCTGACACCGAAGGTGTACTGGACCACGATGCCCCGCTCGGGGATGCAGCGGTTCGGCGAGATCATGCACGAGTTCCATGAGGACATGCCGGAGCCGGATCCTGCCGAGGCCGCCGCGATGGCCGAGATTGGCCTCCCCGACGATGAGATCACCACCTGGGTGGACACCATCGCGTTCAGCAGTCAGAAGTTCGACGCGTTGGCCGCGCACGCCAGTCAGGGCGAGAACATCTTCTTCCTCAAGATGGGCAAGGAGAGGTTCGGCGAGCTGATGGGCATGGAGACCTTCCTACGCGTCCAGGACGCCACCGGCGCCGCCATACCCGAGAACGATCTCTTCGCCGGACTGCGCTGATCCGCCCACCGGCCCGGAGCCCGGGAAGCGCATCGACCGTGCGGCGCAATTGAGCCGGTCATGCTTTCCCGGGGCTTGTCCATGTGGGGGCCGCTCTGGCAGTCCGTGCCCAGGCCCTCGCCGGTGGCGTCGACGCAGGAGCCGGTCAGCTGGTGCGGGTCAGCCTCCACACGTTGTCCGCCCGGGTGCCGGGCTTGCCGTCGGGGGACGGAGAGGGTCTTTCCACGGTCTCCAGGGTCTCCACCCGCCAGCTGGGTGGGAGCGCGAGCGCGGCGAGTACGTCCTGGAGCGTGGGGAAGGCGGCGTCGAACGGGTACTCGTGCTCCTCCATCCACGTCGGCCATCCGGCGTGCATGACGACGAGGAGGGTACCGCCCGGTGCGACCGCTTCCGCGGCCTGCTTGAGCACGCCGTCCTGGTCCAGAGCCACAGGCGACTGAAGGAACTGTGCGCTGACCAGATCGAAGCTTCCCTCCGGGAAGGTCACTCCGAGTTCGTGGCGCTCGAACGTCACCCGCTCGGCGAGACCGGCCTCCGCGGCATGGTACGCCGCCCGCTCCAGTGCCGTGGGGGAGATGTCCACACCGGTCACCCGCCATCCGAGGGACGCCAGCCATACGGAGTCGGCGCCTTCACCACAGCCCAGATCCAGGGCGCTGCCCGGTTCCAGAGCACTGATCTCACGTACGAGGAGTGCGTTCGGGTTGCCGCTCCAGACACGCTCGCTGGAGCGGTAGCGCTCCTCCCAGAACTGTGTCGGGCCGGTGGGCAGCGGTATCGACATGGAGATCCCCTTCGCGACGACTGCGCGGTGCCAGCGGCACCTGGGCTCAGGGTCGCCGGGTGGGAAGAGTGCGTCAAACGTGGTTGCCGGTTCGGCAACAAGTGGAGGCCGAGCCATAGCCAGCCTCCATCTTGGGCCGTACGCCACCTGGGTTCCTCCCGGCTGACACCCTTTGACCTTCACGTTGGTTGAACGTCGACAATCGGCGACATGGACGAGATCGAAGGTCTGTTGAGCATCGGGACATTCGCCCGCCGGGTGGGATTGGCGCCGAGTGCCCTGAGGTTCTACGACGACTGCGGAGTGCTTCGGCCCACCCGGGTGGATGCGACGACCGGCTATCGCTACTACGACGCGGATCAGGAACCGCGCGCCGCTCTGGTCCGGCGCCTCCGGGAGGCCGGCCTGCCGCTCATGGATGCCTCACTGGTCCTGGACGGCACCGCCGAGGAGGCGCGGGACGTGCTGGAGAAGCATGCTCGGCGAACGCGCGTCACGGCGGCTGCCGCACAGTCGGCGATCGACGACATCCTCAGTGACCTTCCGTTGGGGCGGCGCAGGGCACAGGCGCTCGTCGGCGGGGCGGAGTTGTCGAGTGCCGTGCGACAAGTGGCGTTCGCGGTCGCCACGGCCGCGACCCGAGAGAGCTTTCCGGAACTCGGCTGTGTACTGCTCGAACTCGGCCATCAGGAGATTCGCTTGGTTGCCACCGACCGTCATCGAATGGCCGTGCGGGTGCTGCGCCCCCACTCCCAGCCCTTCGAGTGCGAGACCTGCCAGGTACTGATCGACCTGGCCGATCTGAGAGACGCTACCTCGTGGGCGCTGTCCCAGGCGCTTGTCACCGTTGAGGTCGACGGTTCGGTCGTACGGATGCGGGGCGAAGGCGAGGTCCGCCTCCTGAACGCCTTCGACGGGGTGTTTCCCGACTACCGGATGGTTCTGGACGGTCTTGCCGCAGCCCGGCACCGGCTGGTCATCGACCGGGAGGCCCTCCGGAGGGCCCTGGCCATGAGCTCGCCGGGGGAGACGATCACCCTGCACACGAATGAGCAGCAGCAACTGGTGCTCTCCAGCGCTGGCCCAAGCCCGCTCCCCGAGGCCGGGGGCCTCCGGGCCATCTGCACCGGGCCGCCCCTGCGCATCGCCTTCGATCCAGCGGTGCTACTACCTGCACTGGATGCCAGTGTGGGGCCCGATGTCCTGGTGGAAGTCTCGTCGGCGACAGAGCCGGTCGTGGTTCGCTCCGCCGACCAGGGCAGCTTCACGACCCTGGTCATGCCGGTCCGCGACACCGTCTCGGACGACTGAGCCACGACCCTGCGACCCCCGGGCGGGCCGAGCATTCCGCGGGTCGCGAAATGCCCAAGCGAACAGTCGACTTCTCACGATCACACCCGATAGACCTGCTCCATGACCGCACCTCTGACAGCACTTCTGCCCACCACCGAACGGGCGCTGCTCCACCGCATCGCCGCGGCACAGTCGGAGGGGCGAGCTCCTTCGTTGACCGGTGCTGTGGCCCGCGATGGCCAGCTCGTATGGACCGGGGAGCGCCCCTTTGCCGAAGGGGATGAGACGGGCGCCAACACCCAGTACCGGATCGGCTCGATCACCAAGACGTTCACGGCTGTTCTGGTGATGAGGCTGCGTGACGACGGGCTGATCGACCTTCAGGATCCATTGGAGAAGCATCTTCCCGGTACGGGGATCGGCGAGGTGACGATCGCCCAACTGCTCGCTCATAGCGCGGGCTTGGGTGCGGAGACTCCGTCGCCATGGTGGGAACGCTCGTCCGCTTCGCTTCGGCCCGGCCTCCCCGACGTCCTCGGGGAGCAGCCGCGCAAGCATCCTGTTGGCCGCCGCTTCCACTACTCCAACCCGGGATACACGGTTCTCGGTTCCCTTATCGAGGCGGTGAGGGGCGGTTCGTGGGAGGAGGTTCTCCAGCGGGAGATCCTGGAGCCACTCGCCTTGACCCGTACGAGCATGGAACCCCAAGCTCCCTCCGCCCAAGGGTGGGCGGTGCATCCGTGGGCCGATGTGCTTCTGCCCGAACCCGCAGAGGACCTTGGACTGATGGCTCCTGCGGGCCAGCTCTGGTCGACCGCCACCGACCTGTGTCGGTTCGGCGCATTTCTCGCCGAGGGAGACGACCGCGTACTCAGCGCGGCATCGGTACGGGAGATGCGGACGCCCGCCGTGCCTGCCGAGAGCGGGGAGTGGGATACCACCTATGGCTTTGGGCTTCAGATCATCAGGCGAGACGGTCGTACGTTGGTCGGTCACGGAGGCTCGCTCCCGGGATTCGTCGCCGGGCTCTGGGTTGGCGTCGACGACGGGGTGACCGCCGCGGTTCTCGCCAATGCGACCTCGGGCCCTCTCCCCAGCCTGGTTGCCACCGACCTCATTCAGATCGTGGCTGAGGCAGAACCGCGTCTTCCTCTGCCCTGGCGCCCGCTATCGGAGGTCGACCAAGAACAGCTGGAGATCACCGGCCCTTGGTACTGGGGGACCTATGCCTTTGGTCTGCAACTGCTCCCCGACCGTGTTCTCGCCCTTCAACCTCTGACCGGGCCTGGTCGTCGGGCGCGGTTCACTGATGCGGAGGACGGAACCTGGATCGGGCAGAACGGCTACTACGCGGGGGAGACCCTGCGCGTAGTGCGCCGGACGGACGGCTCGATTGCCCATCTCGACCTGGGGTCGTTTGTCTTTACCCGCGAGCCCTATGAGCCGGACACCGGGATCCCTGGTGGTGTGGACAAGCAGGGATGGCGCGGGCTTCCCAGCTGATTCTGCTGACGTCATGGGCTTCCCACTCAACGTGCCGACGAAATCGCTACGAGGAGCTACGAGGAGACATGAGGACTGTTTCACGTGAAACGTCACCTCCGATCAGCAGGAGGCTCAGCATGTTTCACGTGAAACAGTCGATGGAGCACGGGCGCGAATACCGAGGGTGGCAGCCTCGAACTACCCATCCCTGGCCCTGGGATCAAGATCGGGTACGAGAGCTGTCTAAGGGGCTGCTTCCGGTTCGGACTCCTGATCGTCAGGAGTCATGGTGGGCCCCATGGAAGGAACCTCGGATCAGAGCGGCAGTTTGAAGCCGATGTGAGAGGCGACAAAGCCCAACCGCTCATAGAAGCGATGGGCGTCAACGCGGGAGACATCCGATGTCAACTGGACCAGTTGGCAGTTCTGGCGGCGCGATTCTTCAATAGCCCACTCGATCAACTGCCTTCCGAGGCCGCTGCCGCGCTCATTGGCGTGTACCCGAACGCCTTCGATCAGAGCTCGGGTGGCGCCGCCTCGGGAGAGCCCCGGAATGATGGTGAGCTGGAGCGTCCCCACCACCGTGCCCCCGCGTACCGCAACGGTCGGGTGTTGATGTGGATCGGCCTTGAGTCGCTCGAACGCGCTCCTGTACGGAGTGAGGTCGTGGGGAGACTCCCGTGTGGCTCCCAGCACATCATCAGCGAGCATGGCCACGATCGACGGAAGGTCGGCGTCCTCGGCGGGGCGTATCTCAAGATCGCTCATGACTCACACTCTAGGCAGGGACTCGAAGCTCCTCGACGGTCCGTACCAGGGACGTCAGAGTGGGATCTGTGGCTGCCTGGTCGAGAGCCGCACGCAGCGCTGTGTCATGCGTGGGGCGGGCCGCAGCTAGCAGGGCCAGACCTGCGTCCGTCACATCCGTATAGATTCCACGGCGATCGGTGTCACAGAGATAGCGGCGCAGCAGCCCACGGCTCTCGAGACGGCTGACCAGGCGGGTGGTGGCGCTTTGGCTGAGGATGATCGCTTCAGCGACCTGCTTCATCTGAAGATGGCCGCGAACATCGCCATGCTGACGGCTCAGGACCTCCAGCAAGGAGAACTCCCGCACGCTCAGCCCATGGGCTCTCTCCAGAGCCCGTTCGATGTCGGCCTCGATTCTGCCGTGGAGCAAAGAGAAGGCGGACCAGCCCTGGGCGAGCCAGGTGTACGAGGGTTCGGTCTCGGCCATCGGTCTTCCTCCTTCGTGCCCAGCGACCTTTCCCCGATGGCGATGGTCAAGCACTGGCACCCCGGGGAAGGTGGGGGCCGCAATATACCGCGCCCGCAACCATCGGGTTCGCTTGGGGCGTGTCCCCGATCCTTCCGGGATGCCTGCGCAAGAGCCTTGCTCACAGCGGGAGTTGGGGGTCAGCCGGCTGCCACCGAGAGTGGTGCGAAGCGGCGGGACCAATCACCGGGCAGCTCGTCGATCCCATGGGTCATCACGGTGTTGAAAGCGACGGAGTGCAGACCATGTGCCTTCAACCAGGTCAGAAGTTCTTGATGACGATCGTCGATATCGGTGCGGAAGGGCCGGTCCGTGGCCGGGGCGAGCGAAGTGATCAGTGCCTGTGCGGTTCGGGTGTCCCGGGCGATCAGAGGTCCGATGACATGGGTTTCCATATTGGGCCAGGCTGCGGCGTAACCCGTCAGCTCGCCGTTCTCCTCGGCCACACGAAGATGGTCGGCGAAGGCCGGTAGGCGCGTGATCATATGGGTTCGGTCCGGACCGAACACTTCTGTGTCGAGACGTACGATGCTGGGCAGATCCTCGGCGGTTGCAGGCCGGGTGATGGAAGCAGCCCAGGCGACATCCGCCGGGGGCCGGAAGCGTCCGCGGACCATCTCTGCCCGTCCCACGGCCGTGAAGCCCAGCCCCTCATAGAGCAGTTGCCCTTGCGGGGTGGCATGCAGCGTGAGCGGTGTGCCGCTCGCCTCCTTGAGGACATGTTGCATCAAGCGTCGGCCGATGCCTTGGCGCGCATACTGCTCGGCCACCAACATCATGCCGATCGCAGCCAGTTCGGGACCGTAGGACATCACGGTGCAACAGGCGGCCAGTCCCTTGCCGGAGGGGTCATCGATGCCGTAGGCGGTTCCCGCGGTCAGCAGCAGGGACCACTTGTGCTCTTCCCTGGGCCATCCGCGATTCTCCGAGAGGTCGGCGCAGAAGAGCAGATCCTCCCTGGTGAGACGACGAATATGCGGTGAGTCTGGGAGTGAGGTCGGCATGGGGATCAGGCTGTCTGACGCAGTGATCGTTCGTCTAGTGCTTTCCGAGAAGTGACCCCGCCCCGCAGTCTTCGCCCACGGCGGGTCAATCCCCAAGGCTTGAGTACGGAGAGAGCCATCATCAAGAGGTAGGCACACAGGGAGACAGCGGGGCCCATCACCAGATCGAGAGGTGCGTTCAGCGATCCTCCCCCAGAGGTGATCTCCGCTGCTTCGTTCACCCCTGGACGGAGAGCGAACACCGAAGCCGTCGTAGTGGCGGCTGTCAGCAGGAGCTTGGTCAAGACCCAGCGATGCCGGGCAAGGCCCCATGCGGTACCCAAGGACAAGACCACGCCGGTGACGAAAGTCAGCAGTGCCGACGGAAGAACCAGCCAGTCCGTGAAGACCTTCATCGACTGGACGCTGGATTCGGTGGTGGCCAGAGACTTGGAGGTACTGGCATTCAGCGCCAGAGCCAACAGCCCCAGCGTGACCCCCAACCAAGATGCGGCTGCGCAGACATGGACGACAAGAAGTGCTCGCCGGGTTGGTCGCTTCAATGGTTTCACGTGAAACACCGTGCCGAACCAACCGCTTCGCCACATCTGACGGCGGGAGTAGCCGCTGCTACGCGCCATGGCGTACGAGCGCTGTCGGCGCCGCTCCACAGAGGGAGCGGCACTGTAAGGCAAGCGGCTTGAGATAGGAGGAGTTTCCTTGCTTTGAGCCACCCGAGGCCCACTCCCTGTAATGATACGACTACGGAGATGGCGAGTCGTGCCGGAGATTGTGGCTGACAGCAGTCCTGGGGCAGGAGCACTGAAGTGAGGCACGTTCCGAGCAGATGGAAGTGCGGAGACCGAACAAGAGATGTTCGAGGCGAGGCAGACAATGGACGCTCCGACAACTACCGTGTCGGCCAGCAGATCAGGTGACAACGGTTCCGACGAAGGCATAGCCATCCCGCCGGAGCCCTCCCCGGATGACCTCCGGACACCACCGGCCGAGGCCGCCCGGCGGCAAACCACTCAGCGCTCCGGGAGCATGGGTGGCGAACGGATCGGTGAGGAGCGCACGCAGCGTTCGATGGACGACCCGCCCCGCTTCTATCCCGTCCACCCGGCCGAAGGCCGCGCCCCGGCCCGAGATGAACTTCCCTGGCCGCGCGAGGCGGTCAGCCCCCTGGGCACCCCCACCCGACTGCGCCTACCCGGTCAGCACCAGGCCCTTGCCATCGAGCAGGGACCCGTAGCCGAACCGTCGAGGCCGACCCTGAGCCCCGCCTCGACATCCGAAGTGCCCTCCGACGCCGAACTTGTTCGACGCACGTTGGCCGAGATCGAGCCGACGGCCGACCGGGTCACCTCCTACTTCTACGCCCTGCTGTTCGTGGGGCACCCCGAACTACGCCCCCTCTTCCCGGTCGCGATGGACACTCAGCGCGACCGGCTGCTCAAAGCGCTGCTCACTGCCGCCGAGCATATGGACGATCCGGCCGTCCTCACCGAGTACCTTCAGCATCTGGGGCGTGGACACCGCAAGTACGGGACGCAGGCCGCCCACTACCCGGCCGTGGGCGAGGCCCTTCTCGGCGCCTTGAGTCGATATGCCACACAGACCTGGGGGCCCGATACCGAGGCTGCCTGGGTGCGTACATACACCACGATTTCGCAGATCATGATTGATGCCGCAGCGGAGAACCAGGTGCAGGCGCCTGCCTGGTGGCATGCCGAGGTGGTCTCCCACGATCTTCGAACGCCCGATATAGCCGTTGTCACGGTGCGCCCCGACCAGCCCTATCCCTTTGTCGCCGGGCAGTACACCAGCGTGGAGACGCCCTGGTGGCCACGGGTCTGGCGTCACTACTCCTTCGCCAGCGCACCGCGCCCCGACGGGCTTCTCTCGTTCCATGTGAAGGCGGTGCCCGCCGGCTGGGTCTCGGGGGCACTGGTTCGCCACGCCCGCCCCGGCGACATCCTGCGGCTGGGTCCACCGGCCGGCTCCATGACGGTCGACCACTCCACCGACAACGGTCTCCTCTGCCTCGGTGGAGGAACGGGAATCGCCCCCATCAAGGCGCTGGTCGAAGACGTTGCCCAACACGGCACCCGGCGGCCGGTCGAGGTCTTCTACGGGGCGCGCACGGACTTCGACCTCTATGACATCGACACCATGTTGCGGCTCCAGAAGACGCATCCCTGGCTGTCGGTGCGTCCCATTGTCGACGACCGGGCGCACTTTCCCGATGCGGTGAGGGAGTTCGGCCCCTGGCACGAGTACGACGGATATCTCTCCGGACCTCCCGGGATGATCCGTAGCGGAGTGCACGCCCTGCGGGGCATCGGCATACCGCCCAACCGCATCCGCCATGACTCCTTCGAGGACCTGATCACCGTCGGGAGCTAGCGGGCGGACCGACTGCACCAGGTACGTCGTCGGTGGGACAAGGTGACGACAGGAGGCCAGGGGCGGGCGCGGGTCGGTCCAGCAGTGGACCGGATCGTTCTGTTCGATCCATCAGCCCAGGTCATGGGCGTGCAATGCGCGCACTCCCTCGATGTTGCCGTCCAGATAGTGCCGCAACGAGAGCGGTACGAGATGGACCGCGGCGATCCCCACCCGGCTGAAGGGGACCCGGACGATCTCGTACTCCCCACATGGCTCGTCGATCTCCGGGCCGTGTCGGAGGGACGGGTCCATGGACTCCAGACGGCAGACGAAGAAGTGCTGCACCTTGACCCCGGCGATGCCACCGCCCGCGATGTGCTCCACGGTGTCGACGAAGCAAGGCACCACATCGGTGACCTTCGCACCCAGCTCCTCGTCCAGCTCTCGGTGCAGAGCAGCGATCACCGTGGTGTCCGTCGACTCGACCCCGCCGCCCGGCGTCAGCCAGTATGGATCGAGCCCTGGCTTGGTGCGCTTGATCAGAACGAGATCGTCGCCATCGAGCAGGACGGCACGTGCGGTGCGCTTGACCACGGGACGTTCGGTCATGGCTAGAAAATGGCCCACGACGGCGGTTCTGAAACTCCTGGGACGCGTTCGTTCACCAGTCGCCCGCTGCCCGCAGCAGCCACTCGTGCGCCCGGGCGATCGGAGGAAGCGCCAGCGTCCCCGTCCTCACCACGAGGAAGTACGTCCGCAACGGGGGTACCGGAGGGTCCAGCAATGCCACAAGGCGACCCCGCTCCAAGGCGTCCTCACAGAGGTATCGCGGCAGCACCGCGAGGCCGGCCCCGGCCGCCGCGCTCTCCAGCACCGCCCTGAGGTCCGGCGCGATGACGGCCCCTGCGGCGGCTGGACGCGAGTCGAAGACCGCGGCCCAGTAGCGGGCCACCAGGGGGAGCGACTCATGGACTTCCACCACGGGCAGTTGCTCCAGCACCACATGGCCGCGGCGTAACACCTCCGGGCCCAGTCGGGCCCCCCACCGCGGGGAGGCGACGAGGACATGCTCCTCGTCACAGAGCGGAGTCGCGGTGAGGAGGCCGCCGCGGGGACGGGCCGTGGTGATGGCCAGATCATGATGGCCGGCGGCCAATCCTTCGAGGGTCTCCTCGGCGTTCCCGAACGAGGCGCGCAGGGCCAGCCCCTGGGAGATCAGCGGGGTGAGGGCGGGCAGGGCGCGCAGGGATGTGAATTCGGGTGGTCCGGCCAGATGCAGGGTCCGTACGCCGGATGTCTCGTCCAGTCCGGTCTCGGCGATCTCGACCAGGGCGTCCAGGTGGGGAGCGGCGCGATGGGCGAGCTCGTCACCGATGGTGGTCGGGGTGACGCCACGTGCCTGTCGAAGGAAGAGCGGACGGCCCAGTTGGCGTTCCAGGGTGCGGATCTGGCCCGTCACCGCTGGCTGGGAGAGTCCCAGCAAGGCGGCGGCGCGGGTGAAGGAGCCTGCGCGGTGGACGGTGACGAATGTGCGTAGCAACGCCAGATCCATGTCGAGCGCCCCTCTCGACCGACGATGCTCGCGGATCGGACAACTATAAATAAGTCGATAGGTCGCTGTCGTTACTGTGATTGGACACTGACGCAGAGTCAACTAGCCTTGGTCACGAGGTTCTTCGGGGGGATGAACCGGGGCGGTCCGAGCCACGAGGGGGGAGGTTCGGACCGCCCACCAACGGCTTCGGACCTTCTGTCCTTGACGGGCGCGCCCGCTTTGACTGCCCGAGGATCTCCGTCCGTACCCATGGGTGCCCCCGTTCTCGCCGCCAAACCGCATTCACGTGTGACCGTCCTGTGGAGCCTTTCCGTCCGGGCCTTGATGTGCCGCCGTACGACGGATGGATCGCCGTCAGCGCAAGGGTCGTGTCGCCGGCTCGTCGACTGCCTCGTCCAGCGCTCGCAGCACATCGGCCACCAGGTCCTCCGTGTCCTCCGCGCCCGCCGAGAGCCGTACGAAGCCCTCGGGCACCGCATCCCCGCCCCAGCGGCCCCTGCGCTCCGCCGATGAGCGCACTCCACCGAAGCTCGTGGCGTCGTCCACGAGTCGCAGGGCGTCCAGGAACCTTTCCGCGTGGGCCCGGTCGGGCAGCACGAAGGAGACGATCCCGCCATAGCGCTTCATCTGGAGCGAAGCCATTGGGTACGAGGGATCGGTGGGAAGCCCCGGATACCGCAGCCCACCCACTTCGCCGCGCTCGCTCAGCGCCCGAGCCAGTGCCAGGGCGTTGGCGCAGCTGCGCTCGATCCGCAGCTGGAGCGTGGCGAGCGAGCGGTGTGCGAGCCAAGCCTCCATCGGCCCGGGAATCGCGCCGACCACCTTGCGCCAACGCCGTACGCCTTCCGCCAGGTCGGCATTGCGACAGCTCACATGGCCGAGGAGGAGATCGCCATGGCCGGTCAGGCCCTTGGTGTCACTGGCGACCGAGAAGTCCGCGCCCAGTTCCAGCGGGCGCTGTCCCAACGGGGTCGCCAGGGTGTTGTCGACGGCGACCAGTGCGCCCGCCCGGTGTGCCGCCTCCGTGAGCCGGCGGATGTCGCACACGTCGAGCCCGGGATTGGACGGGCTCTCGATCCAGAGGAGCCGTGCCCCGTCCAGGACCGACAGCTGGCGGTCCTCACGCGTGGGTGCCGTTCGCACCTCGATTCCGTACGCCTCCAACTGTTCCCGCACCAAGGGAAGCGCCTGGTAGCCGTCACTGGGCAACACCACCGCGTCCCCGGTTCTGAGCTGGGAGAAGAGCACGGCCGAGATCGCCGCCATCCCGGACGCGAAGGTCACGGTCTCGACCGGGACGCCCGGCGCCTCCAGCTCACCGATCGCCCTCTCCAGAAGGGTCCAGGTGGGATTGGAGTCCCGTCCGTAGGTGTACGGTCCGGTCGGTTCGCCCGGCAGATGGAAATGGGCGGCGAAGACCGGACCAGGCAGGGTCGGCTCGTGCTTCACCGGCTCGGGCAATCCGGCCCGTACCGCCCTCGTCCCGTCTCCCGGGCTCTGTGCGCTGTTCATCGTGTGGTTTCGATCCTCGTCGTGCTCGGCTGAGTCCTGCTCGGCTGTGGTGGGTGGTGGGCGGGTCCGGCTCCGAAGGAACCGAAAGCACCGAAGGGCCCGAAAGTCCTGAAAGTCCCGGAGCGCGGGGTCCGTGCGGCCTCAGTCCTTGTCGGGCAGGGCGACGCTGAGCGCCCAGGAGACCAGCGAGATGATCAGGCCGCCCAGTACGGCGGTCCAGAAGCCTTCGACGTGGAAGTTCAGATCGAGCTTGTCGGCGAACCAGGACGTCAGCAGCAGCATCAGCGCATTGACGATCAGTGTGATCAAGCCCAGTGTGAGAACGAACAGCGGCAGGGTCAGCAGTTTCACGATCGGCTTGACGACCGCGTTGACCAGCCCGAAGATCAGGGCGACCACGATCAGGGTCGTTGTTTTCTTGCCGGTGCTGTCACCGGTCAGCGTGATGTCCGAGAGCAACCAGATGGCGATGGCCAGGGCCACAGCATTGGCGATCGTCTTGACGAGAAGATTCATCATGCGTCTGATCGTGGCAGACGTGATCGGACCAATGGCAGGGGCGGATAGACGATGAAGGCATTCCGACTGGACGAACTGGAGGTCGAGAGGGCCGCCAACGACGGCGCCTACCTCCAGTTCTTGCGCGAGCGGAACATGTCCGTCGGCCTCTATGCGCTGGACTCCGGCGATCTCGATCCGCAACTTCCCCATGCCGAGGACGAGGTCTACTTCGTCGTCAGTGGCCGCGCGGCGATCACGGTCGGTATGGAGACGACCCAGGTCGGTCGCGGCAGTGTGGTCTACGTACCTGCCGGGGTGCCGCACAAGTTCCACCACATCACCGAGGACCTGCGGGTGATGGTGGTCTTCTCTCCTCCCGAGAGCTGAGGCCCCCGCCCAGGATTCCTGCTCCGAGCGGAGTCGGGTCCACCACGGTCCCTAGGGGGTCGGTCAGGGGAGAGCAAGGGCTGTCGGGGCCCCGCTCACCCCATGGGTCCGCCTAGCATCGAAGGCAGAGGTCAGGAGGTTCAGCAGACCCCTTCTGGGACACCTGGGGCGTCCGGTGGACCGATGATGCACAGAGGAGAAAGAGGTAAGGCGATGGCCATGCGGGAGATCTTCGCTGGACTGCCCTGGTGGGTGAAGTGGGTTGCCGTTCCGGTGGTCGTCCTGTCCGTCTTCGGAGGGCTGATCGCCAACGTCCTCGGATTCGTGGTCAGCCTGCTCTTCAACGTGCTGCTCTTCGTCGCCCTCGTCGCCGGACTCATCTTCGTCGTACGGAAGTTCACCGGTTCCCCCAGTTCGCGCGAGGATTGGTAGGCGCTCTCCGCAGGGGTGTTAACCCGGCCGGGGGAACGGCCGGCAAAGGCCAGGTCCCTCCAGTCTGACGGCCATTACAGTGGCAAGCCGTCCCTCGGCCCCCGGAACTTCTCCCTTCAGGTAGGTTCCGGGGCGGCCGTGCGGCGGGCGCGCGGGGGCGGCCCCCGCGGGCGGGCACGGCGCCCGTCACCATGCCTGGGGGTTGACCTATGGCCACAGCTCCGCACGCTGCCCCAACGCTGATCACTTCGGTGCAGCGGGCCCTTCGACTGCTGGAGGCCGCTGCCTCCCATCGGGACGGCGCGCCCGCGAAGCAACTGGCGAGGGAGGCGGGCATTCCCCTTCCCACCGCCTACCATCTGCTGCGCACCCTGACCCACGAGGGCTATCTGCTCCGGGAGAAGGGCGTCTTCGTCCTCGGTGGCGCGGTGGAACGACTCGCGGTCGGCGGCGCTGTGCAGAATCGTCGCAGCAGACTTGAAGAGTCCCTCCACCACTGGCGGGACGCGCTGGGCGTCCCCGTCTACTTCGCCCTGTACCGCGAGGGCGAGATTGAGCTGGTCGCCTATGCCGACAGCCCTCACGCCCCGGCCGTCGCGGAGTGGGCGAACTTCCGGGAGACCGGCCACGCCCACGCCGTGGGCCAGTGCCTACTGAGCCAACTCGACGACGCCGCGCTCGGGGACCACCTCGATCGTCATCCCGTGCAACCCGTCACGCGGTACTCCGTGTCCGATCGCCGCGCACTCGTGGAGCGGCTCGCCGCCACGGGTCGTACGCAACCGGTGGTCGAGCGCCAGGAGTACGCCTTGGGCACGGTGTGCGCTGCCATCCCCATGATGGTCGGCTCCAACGCAGCCGCGATGGCCATTTCTCTACCCCTCCACCAACAGGAGAGGTTGCTTCCCGCAGTCGAACAACTACGCAGCGGAGTTGCCGGGCTGCTCGACGCGCTGGCATTCTCTATCAGTATCTGAAAAATCACTCCTTGTAGTCCTCTAGCGTGTGCAGCACGATTACGGCAAGAGCGCCAGGGGGATCATTCCTGGCCGTTTTCGGCAGGCTTTCAGCGGGTTTCATTCACTGCGGGGTAGACGATGCGCGAGTCGGTCCAGGCCGAGGTCTTGATGAGTTTCCTTGTCTCCGAGGAGCTGTCGTTCCGGATTCCGGTGGAGCTCCGGTATGCGACGGACGATCCGTACGCTCTGCGGATGACCTTCCATCTACCTGGAGACGCGCCTGTGACCTGGGTCTTCAGTCGCGATCTCCTCCTGGACGGGGTGCTGGGGCCAAGCGGTGACGGTGATGTGCACATCGGCCCCACGGGCCCGGAGGAGCTGGCCGACATCGCCATTCGGCTCCAAGTCGGCGCGGACCGGGCCCTGTTCCACGTACGCACCGCACCGGTCGTGGCCTTCCTCGACCGCACCGACAAGCTGGTGCCACTGGGGCAGGAACGAACCTTCGGAGACTTCGAAGGGAATCTGGACAAGGCCCTCCAGGAGATCCTGGCCGAGGAGAACGCCGGCTGAGGCCGCGGTCACCTGCGGAGGGCGGCGACGGGGTCTCCCCCAACGCCTCCTCCACTCCGGGGCCGCACAGGCCACGGGCCCCCGGGCCGAAGCACGGGCCGAAGCACGGGCCGGAGGAGCTGCCCACCCCGCTCCGACGCTACTTCTTGCGGCGTCGCCCCTTGCCCCCACGCGTCAAGACCCCGCCGCCGCCCGGCAGTCCGCCCTCGCCGCGTCGCCCGGTGGGCTCCGCCGTGCCGTCCCCGGCCGTACGGGGAGCACCCAGCCCGCCGGGAGCGCCGCCTCTTCCCCTGCCCGCTTCGTCACCGGCTGCCGTGCGGTCGGCGGACACCACCAGAGCTGCGAGTGCCGTGGTGACCGGAACGGAGGCCACCAGACCGATCGAGCCGATCAGGGTCCGGACGATCTCCTCCGCCACCAGTTCGCTGTTGGCGACCGTGCCCACACTGCTCTGCGCGATCGAGAAGAGCAGCAGGAGGGGCAGCGCCGCGCCCGCGTAGGCCAGCACCAGCGTGTTGACCACGGAGGCGATGTGGTCGCGTCCGATCCGGATGCCGGCGCGATACAGCGCGCGGGGCCCCATCCTCGGGTCTGCCTGGTGCAACTCCCAGACCGCGGACGTCTGGGTCACGGTGACGTCGTCGAGCACTCCGAGCGAGCCGATGATGACACCGGCCAGCAGGAGGCCGCTCATATCGATGTTCGGGTACAGCCCGTGGATCAGACCGGTGTTGTCGTCCGTGTTGCCGCTCAGATGCGCCCAGCCGATGTAGAGCGAGCCGAGCAGACCGATCAGCAGAAGGGAGATCAGGGTGCCCAGAACGGCGACCGAGGTACGAGCGGTCAGTCCGTGGCACAGATAGAGGGCGACCAGCATGATCGCACTGGCCCCGACCACCGCGACGACCAGCGGATTGGACCCGTCCAAGATGGCGGGCAGGATGAACAGGGTCAGTACGGCGAAGGAGATGACCAGCGCGATCAGCGCCATCACCCCACGCATCCGTCCCACGAGCACCACGGCGAGGGCGAAGATCCCGGCGAGCAGGGTCATCGGGAAGCCACGGTTCACATCGATGACGGCGTACTGGAGGTCGCGCGGGGCGTCGGGAGCGTACGCGACCACCACTTCCTGGCCCTGTTGCAACTGCCGTGAGGCATCGGGCTGGATGACTTCGGTGAAGACGCGCCCCATGTCCTTGCCCGAGGTGAGCTGGACCTTCGCCTTCTTGCACTGGCCCTGCTGGGCGTTGACCGCCTCCCGGCCCTCCGGAGTGCTGGTGTCTCCCGTCGGCGGCACCTGGGCGACGTTCACGTCCTTGCAGTCGACCCGCTGCACGCTGGTCACCTTGCCCTGCTCGGTCTGCCGGTCGAACCCGACGCCGGTGCGTTCATGACCCGGCGCTGAGCCGGGCCAGAGCACGAGGAGGCCCACGACGACCGCGGTGGCGAAAGGAATCAGCACCGCGGCGATCACCTTGCGAAGGTGACGTGAGACGGGCATGGCGGGGCCATGACTGTGCGAGTGGGAGTGACCGGACGGGGCGGCGGGAGAGGGACGGCCCGGAGGATGGTCGTGGTCGTGGCCAGGGGCGGTGGAAGGGACGGGCGTGGCGAACTGCCCGTTGGGCTCGTGGCCCCGGGCGCCGTGTGGGACGGGCCGGTCCCGCAGCGCCGCGTCCGGAGGGCCGTGGTGGCCTTGAGGGCCGGGGGCGTACGGCGACTGGGCAGCGCCGTAGCCATGGGCCGGCGGATGCGCGGGGACGCTTCCCGAGTCGTCTGCGGGGCCCGGGGGTTGGCCCTGGGGCTCGGGCCACGCGGGCATCGGCCGCTGGCGCGGTGGGACGGGGTTGGGGGGAGAGTCCGGTGTCTCCTGCGAGCGCTCCAACGACTCCCGTGGCGGACGATGGGACTCCGGAGAGACAGGTCCCCACTGGGGATCGAGCCCTTGCTGGGGGTCGGACGGCGAAGAGGTCACCGACCGATCATCGCAAGAACGGCAGGGGGCCTCTGTTCAGCGCGCCAGAAAGGGCGCTAGCGTGGTGGCACCTTTGCACACGCGGGAGCTCGGAGCACCGGGCTGAGAGGGCGCTGACCTCCGTAGAGCCGACTGGCCTAAACCAGCACGGCAGTGACGGAAGCCGCTGCGTCGACCGCCGAACCTGTTACCGGGTAATGCCGGCGTAGGGAGTAGGTCTTATGACCGTTCAGGATGCACGCACGCCTGCCGTCGACCAGGTCGGATCCACCGAATCGGGCGACGCCATCGAATCCGCCGCTTCGACCGGACGGAAACCGGGCTGGCACAAGGGGTACGTCGAGGGCTCGCGTCCCGACCTCCGGGTGCCCGTTCGACAGGTGCACCTCACCAACGGGAAGGATGTGACGCTGTATGACACCTCCGGCCCGTACACCGATCCCGTCGTCGACACCGATGTACGGCGTGGGCTGGCGCCGCTGCGGGAGAACTGGATCATCGCTCGGGGGGACACCGAGGAGTACGCGGGCCGTCCGGCCCGTCCCGAGGACGACGGACTCAAGCACACCTCCCCGCGCGGCGGACTGAAGAATCTCGACGCGGTTTTCCCCGGCCGACCGCGTCAGCCCCGTCGAGGGCGCGACGGACAGCCGGTGACGCAACTGGCGTACGCGCGCCGTGGCGAGATCACTCCTGAGATGGAGTACGTCGCGATCCGCGAGAACGTCTCCCCCGAGGTCGTACGGGAGGAGATCGCCGCAGGTCGAGCCGTGCTGCCCGCCAACGTCAACCATCCGGAGATCGAGCCGATGATCATCGGCAAGCGATTTCTGGTGAAGGTCAACGCCAACATCGGCAACTCGGCGGTCACTTCCTCCATCGAGGAGGAGGTGGACAAGATGACCTGGGCGACGCGGTGGGGTGCCGACACGGTCATGGACCTGTCCACCGGACGCAACATCCACACGACCCGTGAGTGGGTGCTGCGCAACTCCCCGGTCCCGATCGGGACGGTTCCGCTCTACCAGGCGCTGGAGAAGGTGGACGGCCGGGCCGAGGAGCTGAACTGGGAGATCTACAAGGACACGGTCATCGAGCAGGCTGAGCAGGGCGTGGACTACATGACCGTCCATGCGGGGGTGCTGTTGCGGTACGTGCCCCTCACCGCGCGCCGCAAGACGGGCATCGTGTCCCGTGGCGGCTCGATCATGGCCGCCTGGTGTCTCGCCCACCATAAGGAATCGTTCCTCTACGAGAACTTCGAGGAACTGTGCGAGATCCTCGCCGCCTATGACGTCACCTACTCGCTCGGCGACGGGCTTCGGCCCGGGTCGATCGCCGACGCCAATGACGAGGCGCAGTTCGCCGAGTTGCACACCCTGGGGGAGCTCAACCGGATCGCCAAGCGGTTGCATGTGCAGACGATGATCGAGGGCCCCGGCCACGTTCCCATGCACAAGATCAAGGAGAACATCGACCTTCAGCAGGAGATCTGCGAGGAGGCCCCCTTCTACACGCTCGGCCCGCTCACGACCGATGTGGCGCCCGCCTATGACCACATCACCTCCGGCATCGGAGCGGCGATGATCGCCTGGTGGGGGACGGCGATGCTCTGCTACGTCACCCCCAAAGAGCACCTGGGGCTCCCCAATCGAGACGATGTGAAGACCGGTGTGATCACTTACAAGATCGCAGCGCACGCCGCCGATCTCGCCAAGGGCCATCCGGGTGCCCAGGAATGGGACGATGCGCTCTCCGATGCGCGTTTTGAGTTCCGCTGGGAAGACCAGTTCAATTTGGCGCTCGATCCGGATACCGCAAGGGAGTTCCACGACGAGACGCTGCCGGCGGAACCGGCGAAGACCGCCCATTTCTGTTCCATGTGCGGCCCCAAGTTCTGCTCGATGAAGATCAGTCGCAGCATCAATGAGCAGTTCGGTGGCGATCAAGCGCAAAAGTCCGACGAGGAGGTCTCGGCGGGCATGCTCCAGAAGTCGAAGGAGTTCGCAGCCAGCGGCAATCGGGTCTATCTGCCCATGGCCGACTGATCGGGCAGCGGGCTGACTTCCTCCCGAGCCGAGTCACGTCGGTACGGGGCCTGGGGTCGGCCCGCTCGGGCCGGGCGAATCCCCTGTGGGGTACTCGCGGGGCCGCGGGTGGACCAGGCTGGCGTGGGGGTTCCGGGGGCTCGATGCCAGTACCTCGGCGCGGCCACTGTGGGTGCTCGCGCGGTACCACGCCCACGTTGTCCCGCACTTCACCCGGACTCACGCTTCCTGCCCGTACCGCGTTCATCTGCCGGGCCCGGATCGTCTCCACGGCACCGGCGTTCGGCCGGACCGTGGAGACGACGGGTCCCGCGCCCGATGGTCGGCATCCCGCACGGACCATCGGACGGGATGGTCAGTCCGGCTGGTGCTCCGGACCGCCGAAATCAGGGCTGGAGAAGTCGGGGCTGGTGAAGGTGGGGCGCTGCCCCTTGGTCGCGCCCTTGCTGGGACTGGAGTAGTCCGGTCCGCTGTAGCCCACCTTGGGGATCCGGCCCAGAGGGCGCGGAGGAGTGGTGGAGGCGGGGTCGACGCTTGGGTCGTTCAAGGCCGTCTGGAGGAAGGGCAGGACGCCGCGCTCCACCAGGGCGTGTCGCCAGGCGTCCTTGGCGCGGGCCACCTCGTCGGGCAACTCGTCCGGCGCCTCCGCCGCGTGTACCTGTGTTGCCCCGTTGCGCAGGGCTGTCACCAGCAGTCCGATGCCCGCGGCGAGGATGGCGACGGCGGCGAGTGCGCCGAAGAACCAGCCGGCGGACACCAGTGAGCGGGCGATGGTGGGAACGGGCTCCAGCATTCTGAGGCTGTAGCCGATCAACAGGAAGATCACCGCTGCCGTGCCGGCGAGCACCGGTGCCAGGGCGCCGATCACGGCCGCGAGTCCCGCACCCCGTTCGGCCGGCCCGTCCGGTGCCTGTACGGAATCATGGGTGACCGCCGCCGCTGCGGATGCGCGGGTTTCCTCGCGGATCTTCACATAGTGCTCGTACTCGGCTGCGGCGGCGCCAGTGATCGACGCCGTCGCGTTCAAGGCCATCGTGCGTAGTTGTGCTGCATTCAGTCGTTGCCCTATGGCAGCGAGATCAGGTCGGTCCGGCGCATTGCGCAGTGCCTCTTCGAGGACCCGCTCATATTCGGCGCGGTCCTCGTTCAGCAGGTGCGGAGCGCTTTTCATCTGCATCCCCCGATGCTCCGTAGGGCCCGAATCGCCCGCTTTTGACGGACGGTTGGGCGGAAACGGAGGAGAGCCTGCTACGGATATGCAGATGGTAGAGCGGTTACCGCACGGCGTGACAGGGGGTTTCCATAAATCGGGGTCGCGCTTTGCTAATCGGGCAGGGGAAGTTGGACGACCAGTAGCTTTCCGGCCATGGTCACTCCGCCGTCCATGGCGATGGCGAGCCCGTCCGCGTACACATGGGGGCCGTCGATGACCGTGCGTTCGGTCTCTTCCCCGTCCTCGTTCCCGACCTCGCCCAGCAGATAGGGAATGGGGCTGTGACCGTGCACGATGCGCTGGCCGCCGTAGGCCGCGAGCAGGTCTCGCACGGCTTGGGCGCCTCCCTCGTCACGGAAGGCGAACCGCTTGGTGAGCTTGCGGAAGAGGTCCCAGCACTCGTCGGCGTCATTGCGGGTGAGGATCTCGTGAACGGCTTCGTTGACGTCCTCGATGGTGGAGCCGTAGTCGAGGTAGGCCGTGGTGTCCGAGTGCATCAGCAGATGCCGGTCCTCTTCGACCACGGCGTCGAGCCGGGCCATCCACTGCACATGGACGTCCTGGAGCCGGTCCATATCGACCTTCTGCCCGCCGTTGAGCAGCCAGGCGGCCTGGAAGGTGGCGGTGCCCGCGCCCGAGTTGACCGGGGTGTCGCCGAAGCGTTTGGCACCCAGCAGGAGCAGTTCGTGGTTGCCCATCAGGGCCTTGCAGTAGCCGCCGGCCGCTGCGGCCTCGGCGGAGAGCCGCATCACCAGGTCGATGACGCCGATCCCGTCGGGACCGCGGTCGGTGAAGTCGCCGAGGAACCAGAGACGGGCGTTGCCCGCGGCCCAGCCCCCGTCACCGTCGATCAGCCCCTGGGCGGTGAGTGCGTCGATCAGTTCGTCGAGGTATCCATGGACGTCGCCGACGACGTAGAGCGGGCCGAGGCCGTCGGAGGTGGCCGCGGCCCCCGACGTGGTCGGCATCTGGAGCGTGTCGTTCTCGGCACTGCGCCGGATCACCGGCAGGTCGCGCTCGGTGGGGGTGTAGTCCTCGGGCATTTCGTCCTCGGGAATGGCGTTCCCGGGGTGGGTGTCGTGCGGGGGCAGGCGGCTCGGCTGTTGGTGCAGGGGCTCCGGTGTGGAGGACGGCTGCGGTGGGACGGGAGCCGGGTGGGGCGAAGGGCGCTGCTCCGAGGCCGCGGACCGCTGGGGCATCGGTGACATGGGGTAACTCTGCGGTGCGTGGGGTGTCTCATGCTCTCGGGACACCTCAGGAACCTGAGCAGCCTGCTGTGCCTCCATCTGTGATGCGGATTCTGAGGCCGTGGAGGGCTGGGGAGCCGACGGGGGCTCCTGCTCCTCGGCCAGCTGCGACTGTACGGGCACCTGTGCATACGGTGGTACGCGGAAATCACGCAATGTTGCCGTCCGCACCACGGGTCCCTGACCGGCCCCCTGAGTCATCGACCCCTCCACCACCGTCGCGCCGCCGTTCACCTCTCGGCCCAGCCTGGTCAGGGTGGTCCGCGGTGTCGTGCGCCCATCATAGGAATGAGGTCCGCGCTCTGTGACGCACCAGGGGTGGTGAATCCGTCCCCACCCCTGACACGACGGTTGTTTCGTCCTGATTGAGGAGTTCTATTCCGAAGAAGGCGAGCGGGGGGCACTCACCGTCGTTCGGGGGGAGCGGCGCTGCGAGGAGGTCCGAACGATCAGTTCGGTCGGTATTACCTGCTCGACCGGTCGGTCCTCGTTGATTCCCTCGATGGCGTCGATGAGTAGCTGGACGACTGCTGTGCCGATTCTGCGCGGCTTGAGCGAGAGGGTGGTGATGGGTGGTTCGGTGGTGGCGTAGACGGTTGACTCGCTGCAACAGACGAGAAGAAGATCTTCGGGTACCCGCAGCCCGTAGCGACGGGCGGCGGCGAGCAGATCGGTGCCGTTGGGGTCGAAGAGCCCGTACACGGCGTCGGGGCGGTCCGGTCGGGCGAGCAGCCGATCGGCTGCGACGGCTCCGGCACACGGATCGTGTGCCGGGTAGGACTCGTAGACGGGATCCTGGCCCACCCGTTCGCACCAGTTCAGGTACGCGGTTGTGGAGAGGCGCGTGTACGTATCCGTGGTGGTACCGGTCAGAAGTCCGATCCGGCGGGCGCCTGCGTCCGCCAGATGGTCGAGTAGGTCGAGTACGGCGGCTTCATGGTCGTTGTCCACCCAGGCGGTGACGGGCAACGTACCCGCCGGGCGTCCGTCCGAGACGACGGGCAGGCCCTGGCGGACCAGCTCGGTCACGACGGGATCGTGGTCCGATGGATCGATGACGACGGTGCCGTCGAGGGCGACGTTCGACCAGACGTCGTGACGAGAGGTGGCGGGGAGGATCACCAAGGCGTATCCGCGTGCCAGAGCCGCCGAAGTGGCGGCTCTCGCCATCTCGGCGAAGTACGCGAACTCGGTGAAGGTGAAAGGTTCATCCCCGTACGTCGTCACCGTCAGGCCGATGAGCCCCGACTTTCCGGTGCGTAGAGTGCGGGCCGCTGCCGATGGGCGGTAACCCAGTCGATCGGCGACCTCTCGGACATGTCTGCGGGTGGCGTCCGGTAGTCGCCCTTTTCCGTTGAGCGCATCCGAGACAGTCGTGATGGAGACACCGGCTGCGGCGGCGACGTCTCGGATGCCCGCCCGACTTTGCCGGCTCCCCCGGCGGGATGTGTCCGTCCGGCTCACCTGGTGCTTCCCTGCTGCTGTCATGGCGAGCCGATAGTAGGGCTCGCGTGGGCGGTTGGACTGGTCGCATATTCAGTCGTTGACAGGCACGTTTATGCATGATCATAACGCATCAACTGCCTTGAAATGTAAGGAAGTTACACGTTGTGCCTACGCCATTTCGGGTGTCTTACGCTATTGACCTAGCGGGTGGTCGATGTTTCGAAGAGGTCTCAACTCACCTCTACGGGGGATGCGCGCCACGGAGTGAGCCACCGGCGTACGCCATGGAAGCGAGCGCTCCCCCCATTTCCGTACTCCGCCCATACGCTCCGGGCCGGAATCCTCATAGGGTGAGGAGCATTGGTTCCGGAGTATCCGAAATGCTGGTTCCGGAGTGTGGTCGCCGCGGTGACGGAAGGGCTGTTGCCCGCGGTGACGGACGGTCGAGGAGGACCTGCGGTGAGCGAGACGAGTCCCAAGCTGCGCGCCGAGCTGGACGGCATTCCCACCTACAAGCCCGGCAAGCCAGCCGCGGCCGGCGGCCCGGCCGCGTACAAGCTGTCGTCCAATGAGAACCCCTATCCGCCGCTGCCGGGAGTGATGGAGACGGCGATCGCCGCGGCACAGGGCTTCAACCGCTACCCCGACATGGCCTGTACCGGTCTGATGAACGAGTTGGCGGACCGTTTCGCCGTGCCGCTGGAGCATCTGGCCACCGGTACGGGGTCGGTGGGCGTCGCCCAGTCGCTGGTGCAGTCGACCTCGGGCCCGGGCGACGAGGTCATGTACGCCTGGCGGTCCTTCGAGGCTTATCCGATCATCACCCAGATCAGCGGTGCGAAGTCGGTGCAGGTGCCGCTGACCTCGGGCGATGTGCACGATCTGGAGGCGATGGCCGCTGCCGTCACCGAACGGACCAGGCTCATTTTCGTCTGCAACCCCAACAATCCGACCGGTACGGTCGTCCGCCGCGCGGAGCTGGAGCGGTTCTTGGACCGGGTGCCGTCCGATGTGCTGGTGGTTCTGGACGAGGCGTACCGGGAGTTCATCCGCGACGCCGATGTGCCCGACGGCATCGAGATCTACCGAGACCGCCCCAATGTGGCGGTGCTCCGGACGTTCTCCAAGGCGTACGGGCTGGCCGGGCTGCGCGTGGGGTTCGCCATCGCACATGAGCCGGTGGCCGCGGCGCTGCGGAAGACGGCGGTTCCGTTCGGCGTGAGCCAGTTGGCGCAGGACGCGGCCGTGGCGTCCCTGCGGGCCGAGGACGAGTTGCTCGGCCGGGTCGGCTCGCTGGTCTCGGAGCGTGCTCGGGTCCATGAGGGGCTGGTGGGGCAGGGGTGGACCGTTCCCGAGACCCAGGCGAACTTCGTGTGGTTGCGACTGGGGGATCGGACGCTCGACTTCGCCGCCGCGTGCGAGAAGGCCGGAGTGGTCGTGCGGCCGTTCGCGGGGGAGGGCACCCGCATCACCATTGGCGAATGCGAGGCCAATGACCTGCTGCTGCGGACGGCCGAGGAGTTCCGCAAGACTCTTTAGGGCCCGCTGCGGCCGGTGGTAGTACGTCGGGAAGGCGCTCGGCCTTGTGTGCCCCCGGTGTTGATTCCGCCCTCGCTCCTTGATCGTGCTGCCCCGGACCGGTTCTCGGTCCGGGGCAGTTCTTCGTCCGCAGCGCCCGCAGGAATGCCCTGGCGAACCCTCCGGTCGTGGCCCGCCCCGACGGTCCGCGCTGTGAGGTTGGAGACATCGACGGCACCTTCATGAGGCATTATCGGGTGATTTGCCAGGTCGAGGTGGGACTCATGTGCCGGGGTGCCCTGCTCCGCACGTGCCCCGGGTACACCTTGGGCCCCACCGGCCCCTCCCGCAGTCGGTGCGTATGGCCCCTCCTGAGCCGTTCGGCCCAGGCGCCCCAAGGGCTCCATTGGGGGGTCCGTATGGCGACCCGGCCGGATTGTCGGGAAGAGGACCCCCGGGCATTGGTGCGGTTTTCGTATGAGTCATAATCCTTGTGAATGTGAACGCGTTCACAAGCGTGTCCTGTTCATCCCGCGATAGATGGGATTAATCGGGCAAACTGCCGCACGACCTCGTCGATGTAAGGAGATGACGACGTGGACTTGGCTCTGGCGCCGGAGACGTTGGCGCGATGGCAGTTCGGCATCACCACCGTCTACCACTTTCTCTTCGTTCCCCTGACGATCTCCCTGGCCGCCCTCACGGCGGGCCTCCAGACCGCCTGGGTGCGGACGGAGAACGAGAAGTACCTCAAGGCCACGAAGTTCTGGGGGAAACTCTTCCTGATCAACATCGCCATGGGTGTCGTCACCGGCATCGTGCAGGAGTTCCAGTTCGGAATGAACTGGTCGGACTACTCCCGCTTCGTCGGCGATATCTTCGGCGCCCCGCTCGCCTTCGAAGCGCTGATCGCGTTCTTCTTCGAGTCCACCTTCATCGGGCTGTGGATCTTCGGTTGGGACAAGCTCCCGAAGAGGATCCATCTGGCCTGCATCTGGATGGTCTCCATCGGCACCGTCCTGTCCGCGTACTTCATCCTGGCCGCCAACTCCTGGATGCAGCACCCGGTCGGGTACCGCATCAACGAGGAGCGCGGACGGGCCGAACTGACCGACTTCTGGCGTGTCCTCAGCCAGGACACCGCCCTCGCCCAGTTCTTCCACACCATCACGGCGGCCTTCGTGGTCGGCGGTGCGTTCATGGTCGGCATCGCGGCCTACCACCTGGCACGCAAGAAGCACATCCCCGTGATGCGGACCTCGCTGCGCCTGGGACTGGTCACCCTGATCATCGCCGGTGTCTTCACCGCGATCAGCGGCGATGTCCTCGGCAAGGTCATGTTCCGGCAGCAGCCGATGAAGATGGCGGCGGCCGAGGCCCTGTGGGAGGGAGAGGCCCCCGCGCCCTTCTCGATCTTCGCCTACGGCGATGTGGACGAAGGCCACAACAAGGTCGCCATAGAGATCCCCGGGTTGCTGTCGTTCCTCGCCAACGGCGACTTCGACTCGTTCGTCCCCGGTATCAACGATGTGAACAAGGCGGAGCAGGAGAAGTTCGGGCCCGGCGACTACCGGCCCAACATCCCCATCGCGTACTGGGGATTCCGCTGGATGATCGGCTTCGGCATGGCGTCCGTCACCGTCGGACTGCTGGGGCTCTGGCTCACCCGCAAGCGGTTCCTGCTTCCCGAAGCACTGCGGACTGGTGAGGAGGAGGTGCCGAATCTGGTGCTCTTCCGCAAGAAGCCGCTGGGTGCCCGATTCAGCAACTGGTACTGGAAGATCGCGCTCTGGACCATGACCTTCCCGCTGATCGCCACGTCCTGGGGCTGGATCTTCACCGAGATGGGGCGTCAGCCCTGGGTCGTGTACGGAGTCCTGCGGACCAAGGACGCGGTCTCCCCCGGAGTGTCCCAGGGCGAGGTCCTCACCTCCATGATCGGCTTCACCCTGCTCTACGCGATCCTCGCCGTCATCGAGGTCAAGTTGTTGGTCAAGTACATCAAGCTCGGGCCGCCCGAGCTGACCGAGGCCGACCTCAACCCGCCCACCAAGATCGGCGGCGATGACCGTGACGCCGATCGTCCGATGGCCTTCTCGTACTGAGGCCCTGAGGAGCTGCTGAGGCATGGAACTCCACGACGTCTGGTTCGTCCTGATCGCCGTCCTTTGGATCGGCTACTTCTTCCTCGAAGGGTTCGATTTCGGGGTCGGGGTCCTCACCAAACTGCTGGCCCGCGATCGACGTGAGCGGCGGGTGCTGATCAACACCATCGGCCCCGTCTGGGACGGCAACGAGGTCTGGCTGCTGTCCGCGGGTGGTGCCACCTTCGCTGCCTTCCCGGATTGGTACGCCACCCTCTTCTCCGGCTTCTATCTACCGCTGTTGATCATCCTGGTCTGTCTGATCGTGCGCGGAGTGTCCTTCGAGTACCGGCACAAGCGGCCGGAGGACCGTTGGCAGACCAACTGGGAAAACGCCATCTTCTGGACCTCCCTGATCCCGGCCTTCCTCTGGGGCGTCGCCTTCGGCAACATCGTGCGGGGCGTCAAGATCGACGCCGAGATGGAGTACGTGGGCAACTTCTTCGATCTGCTCAACCCGTACTCGCTGCTCGGCGGGCTGGTGACCCTGTCCCTCTTCACCTTCCACGGGGCGGTCTTCGTCGCACTGAAGACGGTCGGGGACATCAGGACCAGGGCACGCGCCCTCGCCCTGAAGCTGGGTCTGGCCACCGCCGTACTGGCACTCGGGTTTCTGATCTGGACCCAGCTGAACCACGGCGACGGTACGAGCCTGGTGGCGATGGTCATTGCGGTGGTGGCGCTGGTAGCGGCCATCGCGGCGAACCAAAGGGGTCGCGAGGGCTGGTCGTTCGCCTTCTCGGGGGTGACGATCATCGCCGCGGTGGCGATGTTGTTCCTGACGCTGTTCCCGAACGTCATGCCCTCCACGCTGAACGACGCCTGGAGCCTGACGGTCACCAACGCTTCCTCGACCCCCTACACCCTCAAGATCATGACCTGGTGTGCGGGTATCGCCACCCCGGTCGTCCTGCTCTACCAGGGCTGGACGTACTGGGTGTTCCGCAAGCGCATCGGTACGCAGCACATCGCCGATGCCCACTAGTGGGGGATGTTTCACGTGAAACCGATCGATCCGCGCCTGCTCCGATATGCCCGGGCCACCCGGCTCTTCCTTCTCGCAGTCGTACTGCTGGGACTCGTTGGGGCGGCGCTGGTCGTCGCCCAGGCGATGCTCATCGCCGAAGTGGTGGTCGGAGCCTTCCAACAGGGGCTTTCCGTCTCCGATCTGACGACACCGCTGCTACTTCTGGCGGGGGTCGCCGTTGGTCGGGCGCTTGTCTCCTGGTTGACGGAACTCGCTGCCCACCGGGCCAGTGCAGCCGTGAAATCGGAGCTGCGAGGTCGACTGCTGGCCCGGGCCGTGGAACTCGGCCCGGGCTGGCTCAGCCGCCAACGCACGGGATCACTGGCCGCCCTCGCCACCCGTGGGGTTGATGCGCTGGATGACTACTTCTCCCGCTATCTCCCGCAGTTGGGGCTCGCGGTCGTGGTCCCCCTCGCGGTACTGGCGAGGATCGTCACCGAGGACTGGGTTTCCGCCGCCATCATCGTGGTGACCCTGCCGCTGATCCCGCTCTTCATGGTGCTGATCGGGATGGCGACCCAGACGCGGATGGATCGCCAGTGGCGGTTGCTGTCCCGGCTATCGGGCCACTTCCTCGACGTGGTCGCCGGGCTGCCCACCCTCAAGATCTTCGGTCGGGCCAAGGCCCAGGCCGAGTCCATCCGCACCATTACTTCCGAGTACCGCCGGGCCACCGTGCGAACCCTGCGGATCGCGTTCATCTCCTCCTTCGCCCTGGAACTGCTCGCCACCCTGTCGGTGGCCCTCGTTGCCGTCACCATCGGTATGCGGTTGGTCCACGGCGACATGGACCTCTACACCGGACTGGTCATCCTGGTCCTGGCCCCCGAGGCATATCTGCCGATCCGCATGGTGGGAACGCAGTACCACGCGGCTGCCGAAGGGCTCTCGGCTGCCGAGGAGATCTTCGAGGTCCTGGAAACCGACCCCGCGCGGTCCGCGAAGAGCGACTCACGGAAGGTGCCCGCCCAGACCCTGCGGGCAGCGCTCGGACCAGATGAACCCATCGGGGGCAGCCCAGCAGGGCAAGCGTCGATGGCTTCGGGCGGTGCCCGGCCCTCCGTGGGTCTGGCACCACGGCTGGAACTGGAGGCGGTGACCGTACGCCATCCCGGGCGCAGCGAACCGTCCCTGGATTCGACCTCGCTCGATGTCCACAGTGGTGAGACCGTCGCCATCGTGGGACCGAGCGGCATCGGGAAGTCCACGCTGCTCGATGTGGTGCTCGGGTTCCTGGAGCCGACCGAGGGCCGCGTACGGATCGATGGAACCGATCTCCAGGACCTGGACCTCTGCCGTTGGCGTGAGCAGATCGCTTGGGTGCCGCAGAGTCCCTACTTCTTTGCGGGCACGATCGCCGAGAACGTAAGGCTCGCCCGTCCGGACGCCGATGACCGTGCTGTGCGGGACGCCCTGAGGGACGCGGGCGCGGATGGTTTTGTGACCGCGCTGCCCCAGGGGATCGAGACCGCCTTGGGCGAGGACGGGGCCGGACTTTCGGCCGGTCAGCGTCAGCGGCTCGCTCTGGCCAGGGCGTTTCTCGCGGACAGGCCCCTGCTGCTGCTCGACGAGCCCACCGCGGCGCTCGACGGGGAGACGGAAGCCGCTGTTGTCGATGCGGTGAGGAGGCTGTCGATCGGCCGGACCGTGCTCCTCGTGGTGCACCGACCGGCCCTGCTCGCCGTGGCGGACCGGGTGGTCACCCTGACGCGCAGTGCAGAGCCCACCGTGGAGTGCCGTCGACCGGCGGTGACGAACGACCGCGACACCCAGCCGACCACTACCAGGACCGTGATCGGGGTCACGGACTGGGAAGCACTCGGAGCGTCGGCGGCCGACGACGGATATCGGCTCGCCGAGAGTTCTGGCCCCGGAGTCTCCGTCCTCACCCGGGTACGGCAGGCTGCCGGACGGCAGCGCGGGCGCTTCGGCCTCGCCCTGGTGCTGGGCAGTCTGGCCCTGGGCTCGGCGGTGGGGCTCATGGCTGTCTCCGGATGGCTCATCTCGCGGGCGTCCGAACAGCCTCCCGTGCTCTATCTGATGATGGCGGTGACGGCGACCCGCGCCTTCGGTATCGGTCGGGCGGTCTTCCGGTACGCCGAGCGGCTCATCTCGCACGACGCCGTCCTGCGCATGCTCGCCGAGCTGCGGATCTCGGTCTATCGAAGGCTGGAGGCGATCGCACCGGCCGGACTGCGGCGCAGCCGTCGCGGCGATCTCCTGTCCCGTCTGGTCACGGATGTGGACGCCCTCCAGGACTACTGGCTCCGCTGGCTGCTGCCCGCCGGTTCCGCGGTCCTCGTCTGTGTCGGGTCGGTGGGCTTCACCGCATGGTTGGTGCCGGAAGCGGGTGTGGCCCTGGCCGTGGGCCTTCTGTTCGCCGGCCTCGCGGTGCCACTGCTCAGCGGACTGATCGCACGGCGGGCGGAACGGCAACTCGCCCCGGTGCGCGGTGCGCTCGCCACCCGGGTGGTCGATCTCCTGCGCGGCACGGCCGAACTGACCGTTGCCGGTGCGGTGGACACCAGGCTCGCCGCGGTCAGGGAGATCGACGGGAAGCTCACTCGGATCGCTTCGCGCGGCGCAGCCGCCACTGCCGTCGGCGGTGGGCTCTCCGCGCTCGCCTGCGGATTGACCGTCGTCGTGGCCGCGATGGCCGGTGTACGGGCGGTCGGGGACGGCACGCTGAGCGGAGTGGCCCTGGCGGTCGTCGTCCTCACCCCGCTCGCCGCGTTCGAAGCGGTGACCGGACTGCCGCTCGCCGTGCAGTACCGACAGCGTGTCAAGCGCAGTGCGGAGCGGGTGTACGAGGTGCTGGACGCCCCCGTACCCGTAGTGGAACCGTCCTCACCCGTGACCGCGCCGACGACCGCCTTCCCTCTCGAAGTGCGTGGGCTGAGGGCACGGTACGCGGACGGGGACCACCCGGCGATCGACGGTCTCGACCTGACCCTCACACCGGGCAAGCGGGTCGCCGTCGTCGGACCGTCGGGGTCGGGCAAGACCACGCTCGCTCAGCTACTGCTCCGGTTCCTTGACGCCGAGGAGGGGACGTACACCCTCGGCGGTGTCGATGCCGGGACGATCGAAGGAGATGACGTCCGACGGCTGGTGGGGCTGTGTGCGCAGGACGCCCATGTCTTCGACAGCTCGGTACGCGAGAACCTTCGGCTCGCCCGTACGGACGCCGACGACGATGAACTGCGGCGGGCGCTGGCGCAGGCCCGACTGCTGGAGTGGGTCGACGGACTGCCCCAGGGGCTCGGCACCCTGGTGGGTGAGCACGGGGCGCAGCTCTCCGGAGGCCAGCGCCAGCGTCTGGCGTTGGCGAGGGCGCTGCTGGCCGACTTCCCGGTGCTGGTGCTCGACGAGCCTGCCGAGCACCTCGATCTGGCGACCGCGGACGCGCTGACGGCGGACCTGTTGGCGGCCACCGAGGGACGGACGGCGCGCGGATCGGCGACCGTACTGATCACCCATCGGCTGCGCGGGTTGGAAGAGGTCGACGAGATCATCGTCCTCGCGGAGGGGCGAGTGGTGCAGCGCGGGACCCATGCCGAACTGCTTTCGGTGGACGGGCCGCTGCTGCGGATGTCGGAGCGGGAGCGGGCCGCGGATCGGTTGGGGGCGCAGCTCGCCACGGCCAGCGGCTGATGGAAGCGACCCTGCCCGGACCCTGGAAACGGGTCCGGGCAGGGCCGTGCTCTGGTTAGCGGGCCGGGCGGACTCTCTGACGGGACCGGATGGATCGCAGCGCGGCGGAGGGAAAATGTCGCAGCGCGATGGAGGGAAAGGGGAGGTCCGCGCCAGGCGCATCCCCGTACCGTCACCACGGAGACGCTGCGCACGACGGGCCGCGATGAACGGGGTGCTGGAGGCCACCCCCAGCACAGCCGACTTTCCTCATGAATTAGGTATTACTAGTCTCAAAGGCATGAATGTGGATCCGGACGACTCCCACGACCCGCTCGAAGCCGCCACTCAGGCGACGCGAAGCCTCCAGGGTCTTTCCACGGAGTTGACCGCCCGTGTCCCCCAGCTGTTGGAAGCCATGCGTTCCGTGGGGACCGGTCTGGAACTCCACTCCACACTCGACCGGATCTGCGAGACCGCCGCGGAACTCGCGGATGCCCGCTACGCCGCCATCGGAGTCGTCGACGAGGAGGGCAAGGGGCTCTCCGACTTCGTCACCTACGGGGTGAGCGACAAGGTGGCCGACCGCATCGGACACCGTCCGGACGGCCACCGGGGACTCCTCGGAGCGCTCATTCACGACCCGGCACCCGTCAAGCTCGCCGATCTGACCTCCGATCCGCGGTTCGCCGGTTTCCCTCCCGGACATCCCCCGATGCGGACCTTCCTGGGAGTGCCGATTCGGGTGCAGGGCGAGATCTTCGGCAATCTCTATCTGACAGAGAAGAACGGCGGCGGCGATTTCAACGACTACGACCTCCACATGGTGCGGGTGCTCGCCACCGAAGCCGGGATCGCCATCGGCAACGCCCGGCTCTACGAGGCGGCCCGTCAGCGCGAGCGCTGGATCGACGGTTCGGTCGCGGTGACCACCGCGCTGCTCTCGGGCGGTGACGCGGATGACGCACTCACGGTCGTGGCCGAACAGGCGCGTCGACTCGCGGACGCGGCGGCAGGGATCGTGATGCTGCCCGCCGCGGAGGGCGGGCTGGAGATCGTCGCCGTCTCCTCCGCCCAACCGGTGACCTCGCTCGGTGCCGTCGCCCCACCGGAGAGCCCTGTCGTCGCCAAACTCCTGGCTGGCGAAGCGGTCTTCATGACGGACGCCGCCACCGACCCCCGAGTGATCACCAGGCTCGCCGCCCGGTACGGACCGAGCATGATGCTGCCGTTGCAGAGCGGAGGCAGGGTGCTCGGCGCTCTGGCCACCCCCCGGGCTCGTGGTGCCCGCCAGTTCAGCGAGGCCGAGCGGACCCTGGCCACCCAGTTCGCAGCACAGGCCGCGCTGGCCCTGATCATGGCGGAGGCGCAACGGGACCGAGAGCGCCTCGCCGTCTATGAAGACCGTGACCGTATCGCCCGTGACCTGCACGATCTGGTGATCCAGCGGTTGTTCGCCACGGGGATGATGTTGGAAGGCGCACAGCGCCGCTCGCTGGTACCCGCGGTTCAGGACGGGGTCGGCAAGGCCGTCGATGAACTCGACGTCACCATTCAGGAGATCCGCACCGCCATTTTCGCTCTCCAGCAAGGCCCCGCCGAGGCTCCCTCCGGGCTGCGGACGCGGGTGCTGCGGGAGATCAACATGGCGGCGGTCCCCCTTGGATTCAAGCCGGGGCACCGATTCCACGGGCCCGTGGACACCGTCGTCAGCGAACTCACCGGCAAGAACCTGATCGCAGCGCTGCGCGAGGCACTGTCCAACGCCTTCCGCCATGCGCAGGCGTCCCGCATCGACGTCGTCGTCGACGCCACCGTGAAACTGCCCGACGGAACGGACGGGGTACGGCTCACCGTCGCCGACGACGGGGTGGGCATCCCGGACGGCGGTCGGCGCAGCGGGCTGCGCAATCTGGCCCGGCGGGCCGAGTCCCTGGGCGGATCCAGTATCTGTGAGCCGGGCATCGGGGAGGACGGACAGGGGACGACCGTGCGCTGGGAAGCACCCCTCTGAAATGTCCGCTCTGTACGCCGCGGCAGTCGTGATGTCCACCGGTGACCCTCAGGTAGGCAGGTAGGCAGGTAGGCAGGTAGGCAGGTAGGCGGGTAGGCGGGCAGGCCGCTGCTCCTGCGCACGAGGGGCATCCGACGTCCGGCACGTTCTGGTCCAGGTGGCCGTACGACACACGGACGGTCCCCGGATTCGCCCCCGCTCCGGGTGACGATCCCGGCATGAGCTGGAAACGCTTGAGGTTCCCGGGTCGGTCATCGCTCGGTCCGGTGGCGGTGGGCGCGCTGCTGCTCACGGTGGTGCCCTCGGTCGCCAGTGCCTCCGAAGGGCCGGAGATCCCCGCTGGCGCCGAGGTGGTACGGCTCTATCAGGCGGCGGCCCGGGCTACCACCGCCTATGAACGGGGGCGGCGCGCGGCGAACGCACAAGAGGCGACGGCAACCACCCTCCAAGCCCGCCTCGGCCACCAGAGGCAGGAGCTCACCGCCCTTCAGGACGCCATGGGAGCGGTCGCCAGCGCTCAGTACCGTACGGGCGGTCCCTTGGCCCAACTGTCGCGGCTGCTCATGGCCCGGGACCCCGAGGAACTCCTGCGCGCCCGCCGCTACGCCCGGCAGGCCGAGGAGCACGTGGGGCGGTTGATCGAGCAGGCCCGACGGGTCGAACGGCGACTCTCCGCCGACGAACGGGAGGCGCGGGCTGCCTGGCGCGATCTGGAACGTCGTAGGGCGGAGTTGGCCGTGGCGAAGCGGCACATCGAGACGACGTTGGAGAAGGCGCAGCGGACGCTCCAGGAGGAGGCGGACCGCAGCGCCCTGGCCGGTTCCTGTCCGGGCGCGGTACGGCTCGACCAGCACGACACCGTGGCCCTGAAGGGCAAGAAGGCGCCTTGGGTGACGCCCGTCGAGCACTATGAACTGTCCGCGGGTTTCGCCAGCGCAGGGGAGCGGTGGGCGAGCCGGCATACCGGACAGGACTTCGCCGTGGGCATCGGGGAGCCGGTCCGCTCGGTCGGTGCGGGACGGGTGGTGTCGATCTCCTGTGGTGGCTCGTTCGGCATCGAGATCGTCGTACGGCACGCTGACGGCTACTACACCCAGTACGCGCATCTTGCGTCGATCACCGTCGAGGGCGGGGAGCGGGTCGGTGCGGGGCAGTGGATCGGTTTGGCGGGCACGACCGGGAACTCGACCGGTCCTCACCTCCACTTCGAATCGAGGCTCACGCCCCATCTGGGGTCAGGCGTCGACCCCGTCGCATGGCTGCGCGAACGCGGGGTGAAGGTGGCGGCCCCGGAGGTCGGCACCGGTGCGGCCGGTGAGAGCGGCTGATCCGGGTGCTTCCCGGACGGGGGCTACTGCCTCGCGTGGAGATCGCGCAGGATCTGCTCGATGACGATGGCCACACCGTCCTCGTTGTTCGCGGCGGTCCGCCCGGAGGCGGCTGCGATCACATCGGGGTGGGCGTTGCCCATGGCGTAGGAGGTCCCCGCCCAGGTCAGCATGTCCACGTCATTGGGCATGTCACCGAAGGCGACGACTTCGTCGGCGGAGATGCCGCGCTGGGCGCAGCACAGGGCCAGTGTGCTGGCCTTGCTCACACCGGGGCCACTGACCTCCAGCAGTGACGAGGGGCTGGAGCGGGTCAGGGAAGCCATTTCGCCGGCGACCGTACGCGCCAGGGTGAGGAAGGCGTCCGGCTCCAGTTCACGATGGCGGACGAGCAGTTTGATCACTGCGCTGGCGGGGTCCGAGGCGTCCTCGGAGAGCAGTTCCTCGGCGCTGCCGACCGTGGTTCCGGGGTCGTAGAAGTACGGGGGCGGATAGTCCGGTTCATGGTGGAAGCCGGTCGTCGTTTCGATGGCGAAGGTCACCCCGGGGGCGGCGGCGCGGAGTGCGTTGACGACGGCGAGGGCGGTGGGCCGCTCCAGCGGGCGGACGTCGAGCAGCTTTCCGCCGGCGCGGAGATCGACCACGGCCGCCCCATTAGCGCAGATGGCCAGGCCGTGACCGTGGACGTGTTCGCTGACGGCATCCATCCAACGAGCGGGGCGGCCGGTGACGAAGAAGACTTCGATCCCGGCCTCTTCCGCATCGGCGAGGGCGGCGATCGTGCGCTCCGAGACGGACTTGTCGTCCCGCAACAAGGTGCCGTCGAGATCGGTGGCGATCAACCGGACGGCTGCGGGCAGCTGACGGGCATCGGTAGCTGAAGTCACCGTTCCATTCTCCCGTACGACTCGCACGGGCGTGCGGAAGGGCGCACATTTGAGGGATTGACCGGGGGGTCAAGGTGGTAAACGGGTGGTCAGGTGAGTGAAGAGGGGCGCATGAGGGGCACGTGACACCTGCCTGGCGCTCTATGGCGGCGGGAAGCGGGCGGGAAGGCGACTGAATCCGACGCGTTGATCCAGGGCTCCCGAGCCGCTCCGAGGTGGGGTACCCCCCTTCGGAGCTCCCCCGTACGCTCAAGGCATGCGTCTGAGCACCGTGATTCTCCCGATCCGTCCCTGGCACGACGGTGGCCGTGACGAATGGCTGTGGGCCGAGCAGCTCGGTTTCCACACCGCGTACACCTATGACCATCTGTCGTGGCGCACCTTCCGTGACGGCCCCTGGTACGGCGCGCTGCCGACGCTCACCGCGGCTGCCGCCGCCACCTCCCGGATGCGCCTGGGCACCCTGGTCACCTCGCCGAACTTCCGCCACCCCGTGACCCTCGCCAAGGAACTGATGTCCCTGGACGACATCTCCGACGGTCGTTTCACCTTGGGCATCGGAGCAGGTGGCAAGGGTTTCGACGCCACGGCGCTGGGCCAGGAGGCATGGACCCCCACGCAGCGGGCGGATCGGTTCGACGAGTTCCTTCCGCTGTTGCACCGGCTGCTGACCGAGGAGTCCCTGACCGAGGAGGGGGCCTTCTACTCGGCGGTGGAGGCCCGCAACGTTCCGGGCTGTGTGCAGCGCCCGCGACTGCCGTTCGCGGTAGCCGCGACCGGGCCACGGGGGATGCGACTCGCAGCCCGGTACGGCCAGGCATGGGTGACGACGGGGGACCCCGCCATCTTCGAGACGGGGACGCCCGAGGACTCGCGTGTCGCGTTGAAGGGGCAGCTCGATCGATTGGGCAAGGCATGTGCCCAGATCGGACGGGACGCGGCGGAATTGGAGAAGGTCCTGCTCACGGGCTTCACACCGGACCGGGGGGCACCCCTGGAGTCGGTCGATGCATTCGTGGACTTCGCAGGGACCCACGGTGAGCTGGGCTTCACCGAGATCGTGATCCACGCCCCGATCCCGGACTCGGACTTCGCGTCGGACCGCGGGGTCTTCGAGCGGATCGCCACGGAAGCACTGGGTCAGCTGGGGATTCCCAGCCAGGGCGATGACTTCCCCGCTCGATCCGGTGAGCAGGAGCGGCAAGACCGATCGGCACCACTCGGCTCCTGAGAGCGCCGAGAGCGGCGAGGGTAGCGAAGGTGGTGAGCGCCGGCGGGTGAGAGGGCAGACACGGGTAGTCGCTATCAGCCGGGAAACCGTAGGTAATCCGGTGGGACCGTGTCGGTGAGCCACACCCCGTTGGCGCTGACGAAGAAGACATGGCCGGCCCGGTGCATGGCCCCGGAGTCCACGGAGAGCACCACCGGCCGCCCCCTTCTGGCGCCGACACGGGTGGCGGTCTCCCGGTCGGGCGACAGATGGACATGGTGACGGTTCATGGGCCGTAGCCCTTCCCCTCGAATCGCTGCCAGATGAGCGGCGACGGTGCCGTGGTAGAGGTACGCCGGTGGTTCGGCCGGCGGCAGTCCCAGGTCCACCTTGACGGTGTGTCCCTGGTTGGCGCGGATACGGGGGCCGTCGATGGTGAAGCGGCGCTTGTCATTGACGGCGACGACATGGTCCAACTCGGATCGGGTCAGCGGGAAACCATGCTCCGCCGCCGCCCGCATCAGCACGTCGATCGGCACCCAGCCCCCGGCGTCGAGCGTGATGCCGATGCGTTCAGGACTGTGGCGCAGATGCCGGGAAAGGTACTTCGATACTTTTACCGTACGCCGCTCGTCAGGGGTCTTCGGAAGGGCTTCCGCTGTGGGCGGCGGGGGTTGTGAAGCTCTACTCATGAGCACAGCGTGCCTCTCCTCTCCTGGTCATCGCCACGGAAATTTTCTCCCGTACCGAGGTTTGATCCACAGTCAACTTGATTTATCCACAGGTCAATTGAGAATCCTGTGGACAACTTCCCTGTGTATCAGTCGCTTTGGCCAAAATCCCTAGCTGGATGCTCCCTTGCAGCCAGAGCATCCAATGTCCTTGTGGAAAGCTCCCGTTCCGTGGCCACGGTGATGAATTCCGACGTCGCCTCCTCGCCGACAAGCCTCTGCACGGCCTGAATTGTGCGCGCGGGAAGGGCCACCGGACGGGTCTTCCTGCTCATGGGGAGGGCAGCGTCCGAGGTCAGATGATGCCGAAGGTGGCGGGCGGACAAAGTGCGCATGGCGCGGGCCAGTTCGGCATCAACGGTCTGCTGGGCCAGCGGGCGTAGTCGCCGTACCAGTTCGGCTGCCTCGACCGCATCCGCATCCGTGGGTGGACGACCGCCCAGATAGCGGGCGAAGACATGCTCGGTGGTGAACTCAAGGAAGCGCGCGGCCATGTTCTCCACCTGAATGCGAAGTTCCCTCAGCTGCTCAGATATTGCCGCCATGGGGACTCCGGCAGAGTGCAACTCCACCGCGACCGAGAGTTCCTGGGGGCTCGGCACCACGAACTCCCCTTCCCTGTCCGGTACGAGCTCCAGGACTCCCAACGCGACAGCCTCCGCGATCGTCGTGGTGTCCGCTGCGCCACCGAACCTCTCGACGAGTTCCTCTCGGGTGATGCGCCCGGCTTCCTCGTCCGACCAGGGCCCCTGCACCTCGGCGACGAGCCCCAACAGACCGCCGAGCCCTCGCCCGGCGTCCCACGCTTCGAGCAGTTCCTTGATCGAGGCGAGGGTGTAGCCGCGCTCCAGTAGATCCGCGATCTGACTCAGCCTGGTCAGGTGCGCAGAGCCGTAGACATTGGACCGCCCGCGCCGCTCGGGCTTCGGCAACAGTCCGCGGTCCTGATAGGCGCGGATCGTCCTCACCGTGGCACCGCTGTGGTGGGCCAGGTCCTCGATCCGGTACTCGGCTTCCTGCGGGGCGCGTTGGTCCACTCGGCTCGGTGACTGCGCCGACCGTGGTGGTTCCATCGAGAGGCTCCTTCCTTCGCTGGTGTTCGGATGCAGACATAGCGCCGGGCGCTTCCTTCCCGTCAGTACCGGGGCAGCCGTTCGGCGATCGTCGACCTGCCGAGCTGATCACTGGCCGATCTCGGTGTCCGTGCGATGCGCCGCACGGACACCGGACGAGATGAGACAAGACAAGACGGGAGGTGACGAGGAACGGGCCCGGGTCGGTGGGCCTACGAGCGCCCCCGCGCCCCCGATCTCGGTCAGAGTGGCGGATCGAGCCGGGCGAAGCGCCGCACCACACGGGGTGCCAACCGCGACAACAGCAGTCCGCTCCGGGCCTCCGGTGTCACCGGCACCACGGCCTCATTGCGCAGCGTCGCCCGCAGTACGGCATCGGCCACCTTCTCCGGTGGATAGTTCCGCAGCCCGTACAGTCGGTGCGACTTCTGGCGGCGGCGGCTCTCCTCGGCCTCGTCCACCCCGACGAAACGAGCGGTGGACGTGATGTTCGTGTGCACGAAGCCCGGGCAGATCGCCGAGACCCCGATGCCCTGCGTCGACAGTTCTGCCCTGAGGCACTCGCTCAGCATCAGCACCGCGGCCTTTGACGTGCTGTACGCGGGGAGCGTCCTCGAAGGCAGATAGGCCGCCGCGGAAGCGATGTTGACGATATGGCCACCCTGGTCCCGGTCCGCCATCTGCCGGCCGAAGAGCCGACATCCATGGATGACGCCCCAGAGGTTGACGTCCAACACGTCCTTCCACTCCTGGGCCGTGGTCTGGAGGAATGGTCCGGACATGCCGATGCCCGCATTGTTGACCAGGACGTCCACCACGCCATGTTCGCCGGCGACCTTCTCGGCGAGCTTCTCCATGGCATCCGCATCGCTGACGTCCACCACCTCGCTCCAGGCGCCGGAAGCACCGATCAGCCGTGCTTCATCTGCCGTGGCCAGCGCGCCCCGTTCATCCCGATCCACTGCCACGACCCGCGCTCCGGCCCGCGCGAACGCAAGGGCCGTGGCCCGTCCGATGCCGCTGGCGGCGCCGGTCACCAGGACCAACTGGCCACCGAACCGTTCGGCGTGAGGACTTCGAGAGCCGGTCTTCGACCGCGGCGCCCCGATGCCCGTGCCAGTCGGATCAGCCTTCTGAGCCTTATCAGTCGGCCCAGTCGGCCCAGTCGTGACAGTGCTGTCGACCGCCTTCTCATGGGTCAGTACGAAATCGGCGACCCACGCGGCCACTTGATCGGGTCGGGTGCGCGGAACCCAGTGCTTCGCCGGCAGAGTCCGCCTGGTCAACTGCGGCACCCACTGGGCGAGGTCGTCATAGAGCCGCTCGGAGAGAAAGCGGTCGTGGAGCGGAGTGATCAGCTGAACGGGCACGTGTGCGTGGGCGTCGGTGCGCGGACGCCTGCCGCGCGCACGAACGTTGTCCCGGTAGAGCCAGGTGCCGTGCGCCGCATCGGTGGGCAGCGACGCGCCCGGATAGTCCTCGTCGGATAGCCGCTCGGCCCGCCGGATCAGCGAGGGCCACCGCTTGCCCAGGGGACCCCGCCAGGCGAGTTCGGGGAGAACGGGGGTGTGCAGGAGATAGACGTACCAGGACCGGGCGCTCTGATCGATGAGTTGACCGATCCGCCCGGGCGTGGGCCTGGTGAGCCGCCGCTTGTACCAGAGCGCCAAGTGGTCCAGGGACGGCCCCGAGATCGAAGTGAAGGACGCGATGCGCCCCTCGGTCCGGCGTACGGTCGCGAACTCCCAGGACTGCACCGACCCCCAGTCGTGCCCGACCAGGTGCACGGGCCGGTCAGGGCTGACGGCGTCGGCCACGGCGAGGAAGTCGTCCGTCAGCTTCTCCAGGGTGAAGCCGCCCCGCAGCGGCTTGGGCGCCGAGGAGGCGCCGTGGCCCCGGACGTCGTACAACACCACGTGGAAGCGGTCCGCCAGCCGCTGGGCGACGGGGCCCCACATCTCCTTGGTGTCCGGATAGCCGTGGACGAGCACCACCGTCGGACGCTCGGGGTCGCCCAACTCGACCACGCACAGGTCGATCCCCCCGGTGCGGACCCGGCGCTCCCGTGCTTCTTCGAGACTCACGTCTGCTCCCATTCCTGCACTTCGGTGTCCGTCCGTCCCCGTCCCTCCGGTGGAGGGCCGACCATGTGCTGAAGTACCAGGGCGGTCCCTCTTCCCCGAGGACGGCGACGGGGCCGACGGAACCTCCTGCCTGCCCCGACCGTTCACCCACCGACAAGCATCGGCATCGACAGACACCGACAGACACCGACAGATATCGGCACCGACATCGCGCTCACCTATCGATCGCGGTACGCAGCCGTAACGTGACACTGATGAATGTGACAATGCCTGAAGGCTGCGTCAAGGGTCCCGTCCCCGCCTGTGGAAAACCCCGATTCACCTCCCGGAGCCCACAGAGCCGTACGAAGGTCCGGAGGTAGGTCCGGAGGTAGGTCCAGAAGGTCGACGTCGAGCCGGCTGGTTGTCCTCTTTCGTATGGACCCCTTACGGGCCCGTCACCCTGGAGTCGGACATCGATCCAGCCGCCAGGGTTGACGCTCGATGTGCGGCGCGCCACTACCGTCGAACTCGTGACTGTGATCGCGACCGAAAGCCTGAGCATGCGGTTCCCCAGGGTGACCGCTCTTGACCGGCTCTCTTTGGACATCGGACCGGGTGTGACCGGTTTGGTGGGTTCCAACGGAGCTGGCAAGTCCACATTGATCAAGATCCTGCTGGGTCTGTCGCCCGCCACGGAAGGCCGGGCCTCGGTGCTCGGGCTCGACGTCGCCACCAGCGGTGGCGCCATCCGCGAGCAGGTGGGCTACATGCCCGAGCACGACTGCCTGCCGCCCGATGTGTCGGCCACCGAGTTCGTCGTCCACATGGCGCGCATATCCGGGCTGCCGCCCGCCGCGGCCCGGGAACGGACCGCGGACACCCTGCGACACGTGGGCCTCTACGAGGAGCGGTACCGCCCCATCGGCGGCTACTCCACGGGCATGAAGCAGCGGGTCAAACTGGCCCAGGCTCTGGTCCACGACCCCAAACTGGTCTTCCTGGACGAGCCGACCAACGGCCTCGACCCGGTCGGCCGGGACGAGATGCTCGGCCTGATCCGCCGCATCTACGCCGACTTCGGCATTTCGGTCCTGGTCACCTCACATCTGCTGGGCGAGCTTGAGCGCACCTGCGACCACGTGGTCGTCATCGACGGTGGCACCCTGCTGCGGTCCAGCTCCACCAGCGACTTCACGCAGAGCACGGCCACCCTCGCGGTCGAGGTCACCGACACGGACGAGCACCCCGACGGCACCACCGCCCTGCGGAAACGACTCACCGACGCAGGACTCACCCTCCACCAGGGGGTCGAGGACGGGCTCCCCGGAGCCGGACACATCCTGCTCGTCGAGTCGACCGGTGAAGAGACCTACGACATCGTGCGCGACACCGTCGCGGACCTCGGGCTCGGACTCGTCCGCATGGAACAGCGGCGCCACCACATCGCCGAGGTCTTCCGTCCGAGCGGCAAGCAGACCGCCACGAACGGCACCGGGCAGGCCATGGAGGTGC
The DNA here is from genome assembly GCF_036226685.1 of Streptomyces sp. NBC_00690. Taxonomy (NCBI): domain Bacteria; kingdom Bacillati; phylum Actinomycetota; class Actinomycetes; order Kitasatosporales; family Streptomycetaceae; genus Streptomyces; species Streptomyces sp. NBC_00690. Next base: position 4,275,112 of record NZ_CP109009.1, on the reverse strand, counting down.
AAGCCGGATGAACACCCAGAAGACACAGGCCCCCGCGGCCACGCGCATCCACAACATCGGATACCGGAACTACGAAGGGCAGCGCCTCGGCCGCGACTACGGTCGCCGTTCGCTGTACTCGCAGTCCCTGCGCGGTGCCTATGGACTCGGCCGTTCGGCCAAGTCCAAGGTGCTGCCGATGATCCTCTTCGGCGTGATGGTTCTGCCCGCGGCGATCATCGTCGCGGTCGCCGTCGCGACCAACGCCGGCAAGCTCCCCGTGGACTACACCGACTACGCGATCATGACCCAGCCCATCATCGGGCTGTACATCGCCTCGCAGGCACCGCAGTCCGTCTCCCGCGACCTGCGGTTCAAGACGATGTCGTTGTACCTCTCACGCCCCATCGAACGCTCCGACTATGTGCTCGCCAAGTACGCGGCGATGGCCTCGGCGCTGTTCATCCTCACCGCCGCTCCCCTGGTGGTCCTCTACCTGGGTTCCCTGCTCGCCAAGATGGACTTCTCCGACCAGTCGAAGGGGTTCGGCCAGGGCATGGTCTCTATCGCGATCCTCTCCGTGCTCTTCGGCGGGATCGGTCTGGTGCTCGCCGCGCTCACCCCGCGCCGCGGCTTCGGCGTCGCCGCCGTCATCGCCACGCTCACCATCAGCTACGGCGCCGTGTCCACCGTGCAGGAGATCGCCCGCGCCTCCGACTCGGAGGGCGTCATCCAGTGGTTCGGACTGTTCTCGCCCGCCTCGCTCATCGACGGCCTCCAGACGGCGTTCCTCGGCGCCACCTCCACCTTCCCCGGCGGGGCCGGTCCCGGCGCCGGCGTGGGCGTGGTCTATCTGCTGGTCATCTCCGCGCTCATCGTCGGTTCGTACGCCGTGCTGATGCGCCGCTACCGGAAGGTCGGGCTGTGACCACCATCAACATCGAGCACACCTCGCGGTGGTTCGGAAACGTCGTGGCCGTCAATGACGTCACGATGACCATCGGCCCGGGTGTCACCGGTCTCCTCGGCCCCAACGGCGCCGGCAAGTCCACCTTGATCAACATGATGGGTGGCTTCCTCGCTCCCTCGACCGGGCAGGTCACGCTTGACGGCCAGCCGATCTGGCGGAACGAGTCGGTCTACCGGCAGATCGGGGTCGTACCCGAGCGGGAGGGCATGTACGACTTCCTCACCGGCCGGGAATTCGTCGTCGCCAACGCCGAGTTGCATGGACTCGACGAACGGGCGGCCCAGCAGGCCCTCGCCACCGTGGAGATGGAGTACGCGCAGGACCGCAAGATCGCCACGTACAGCAAGGGCATGAGGCAGCGGGTCAAGATGGCGTCCGCGTTGGTCCACGACCCTGCCGTGCTGCTGTTGGACGAGCCCTTCAACGGTATGGACCCCCGTCAGCGGATGCAGTTGATGGATCTGCTGCGCCACATGGGGGCCACGGGACGGACGGTGCTGTTCTCCTCGCACATCCTGGAGGAGGTCGAGCAACTCGCTTCGCACATCGAGGTGATCGTCGCCGGTCGACACGCCGCTTCCGGCGACTTCCGCAAGATCCGTCGACTGATGACGGACCGCCCCCACCGCTATCTCGTGCGCTCAAGCGACGACCGTGCGCTCGCCGCCGCACTGATCGCCGACCCCTCCACGGCCGGAATCGAGGTGGACCTCGTCGAAGGCGCGCTGCGCATCCAGGCCGTCGACTTCGGCCGGTTCACCCAACTCCTGCCGCAGGTGGCCCGTGAGCACTCCATCCGGCTGCTCACCGTCTCACCGTCGGACGAATCCCTTGAATCGGTCTTCTCGTACCTCGTAGCGGCCTGAAAGGAGCTGTGACGTCATGTACAACCCCACAGTCGCCCGGCTCACCTATCGGGCCGTCCTCGGCAGGCGCCGGGCTGCGATCCTCTTCATCCTGCCCGCACTTCTGCTGTTCATCGCCATCGCCGTCCGCATGTTCAACGGTGTGGACGACCAGATCGCCGCCGACCTCCTGGGCGGGTTCGCCCTCGCCGCGATGGTGCCGCTGATCGGTGTCATCGCGGGAACCGGATCGATCGGCCCCGAGATCGACGACGGATCGATCGTCTACCTCCTCGCCAAGCCGGTGAAGCGCTCCACGATCATCTTCACCAAGTTGATCGTGGCGATCGCCGTGACGATGGCCTTCTCCGCCATACCGACCCTGATCGCCGGCTTCATCCTGAACGGCAACGGCCAGCAGGTCGCGATCGCCTACACCGTGGCGGCACTGGTCGCCTCCATCGCCTACAGCGCGCTGTTCCTGCTGCTCGGCACGGTGAGCAGGCACGCGGTCGTCATCGGACTGATCTACGCCCTGGTCTGGGAGGCCCTGTTCGGCAGCCTGGTGCCCGGGGCGCGCACCCTGAGCGTGCAGCAGTGGGCACTGTCGCTCGCCGAGCGGATCGCGGGCGATGGACTGATCGGCTCGGACGTGGGACTGCCGCTGGCGGCCTCGCTGCTGGCCGGGGTCACGGTGGTGGCCACCTGGTACGCGGGCCAGAAGCTTCGAGTGTTGAAGCTCGCCGGCGAGGAGTGAGCGCCGGCCGCGGCGGTGACCGCGGCACTTCGACACTGGATCGGCCCCCGTTCGGTACACCCGATGAACGGGGGCTGATCCATGTCCGGGAGCGGCGGTGGGTACGGGGGGTGAGTGCCCGAAGGGACGGTCGTCGAGGCGGCGTTGGCCCTGGAGCCCGTCGTTCGAGATGTATGTCAGGGGCACCCAACTCCTCGACGGCACATCACGATGGGGTAGATCATCGCTGCTCAGCAAGGTGGACGGCGGCCAACGCCCCGGCCCACCCCTGGTCCGTCGGGCTGCCCGGGCCATGTCCCGGACAGTCAGCCGGCGATCTGCATGGACCCACAGCCCTAGAACCTTTCGCCCCGGCAGTCTGGTCCTCCCGCCCGATCCGACACTCCGCCCCCGCCCCTAGCGTCATCCGCATGACCAGAATCGGATTCCTCGGTACCGGCAATGTCGCTCGGGCCGTAGCCGCTGGGGCAGCGGCTGCGGGCCATGACGTCGTGCTCGGCTCACGCGATCCCCGCACCAAACCGCCCGGCTCCCTGCCCGTGGTGTCGCTCGCCGACGCCGTCGATCACGGTGAGGTGGTCGTCAACGCGACCCCCGGCACCGAGTCCATAGCCCTCCTCACCCCCTTCGCGCCGCAGCTCGCGGGCAAGGTGCTGCTCGACATCGCCGTGGGGCTCACGGAGAGTTGGGAGCTCGCCCACCCCAACTCCAGCATCGGTGAACAGATCCAGGAGGCGTTCCCCGATGTCAGGGTCGTCAAGACCCTCTGCACCATGGATTCGACGGTCATGATCGCGCCCGAGAAGCTCGCCGGACCCAGCACGGTCTTCCTCTCCGGCGAGGACGCGGATGCGAAGGCGCAGGTCTCCGCCCTGCTCAAAGACCTTGGCTGGCCGGACGCCACCCAGCTGGACCTGGGGGGCATCGAGAGCTCCCGCGGGCAGGAGCACCTGGCGCTCCTCTTTATGTCCGTCGCCACGGCGCTCGACTCGCACCTGTTCAACTTCACCGTCGTACCCAGCCGGGGAGCCCCCTCGACGGCCTGACACCATGCCCCGGCAGGCCCGGCGCAGGGAAAGAAAACTCGGTGGCGCCGAACCGCGGGCAAAGGCAGAGTAGTTACATCGGACGTACACACGTACGACCGATGTCACCTACCGGGAGAGGAGCGCGACGATGTCGGGGTACATCAGTCCGAGTCCGTCGAGCTCCCCACAGGGCAGCGACGCGGGGCAGGCAGCGGAGTAGCCGGCAAGGCTCCGCGGAGCCGCTCGCGAGCAACTGCCCAGGGGGCGGTCGCTTCGAGCGCGCGAAAGCGCGGACCGCCCCCTCCCGGAGGATTGGCCGAGTGGTAAGGCACCGGCTTGCTAAGCCGTGGTCGGGGAATCCCCGCGCGCGTTCGATTCGCGCATCCTCCGCAGAACCCCGAAGGACGATCGACGGCTCTCCCCTTGCGTGCCCGCACGATCACCGAAGGGTTGGCCCGGGTGGCTCATCGGCGGCGGTCAGCCGACGAGCAGCTTCTCCAGTGTCTCCGCGATGCCGTCGTCCTCGTTGGAGGTCGTGACGTCGTCGGCGACGGCTTTGAGGGTGTCGTGTGCGTTCGCCATGGCCACCCCGTGGGCCGCCCAACCGAACATGGGGATGTCGTTGGGCATGTCACCGAAGGCGATGGTGTCGGCGGCGCGCAGCCCCAGCCGACGGGCGGCGATGGAAAGACCGCTCGCCTTGGAGAGCCCGAGCGGAAGGATCTCCACTATCCCCGGCCCCGCCATGACCACGTTCACCAGACCGCCGATCGTCTCCATCGCGATCGCGGCCAGCGCATCGTCGTCCAGCTCGGGATGCTGTATGTAGATCTTGTTCAGAGGTGCGGTCCACAGCTCGGCGACGGAGCCCAGGGGGATCACCGGAAGGGGCCCCTCCTGCACGGCGTAGCCGGCGCTGACCAGCACTTCCCCGGCCAGCCCATCCCGACTCGCGGCCAGTGCCAAGGGCCCGATCGCCCCTTCGAGCTTCGCCAGGGCGATCTCGGCGATCCGCCGGTCCAGGGTGAGGGAGGTCAGCAACCGGTGCTCCCCCGCGTGGTAGAGCTGGGCGCCCTGACCACAGACGGCCAGCCCCTCGTACCCCAGATCGTCCAGGATGTGCCGGGTCCAGGGCACGGAACGCCCGGTGACGACGATGTGCGCGGCGCCCGCCGCGGTGGCCGCGGCGAGCGCGTCCCGAGTCCGTCCCGATATGGTCTCGTCGCCGCGGAGCAGGGTGCCGTCGAGATCGGTGGCGATCAGGCGGTACGGGAATGGGGCAGCGGGGCTCACTTGGTGATCGGCTCCAGGATCTCCCGGCCACCGAGGTACGGCCGCAGCACGGGCGGCACTCGGACCGAACCGTCGGCCAGCTGGTGGTTCTCCAGGATGGCCACGATCGTGCGCGGTACGGCGCACAGGGTGCCGTTCAGCGTCGACAGGGGCTGGACCTTCTTGCCGTCGCGCATCCGGATGGAGAGCCGGCGGGCCTGGAAGCTGTCGCAGTTCGATGCGGAGGTCAGCTCGCGGTACTTGCCCTGGGTGGGGATCCACGCCTCGCAGTCGTACTTGCGGGCGGCGGAGGCGCCCAGATCGCCGGTGGCCACGTCGATCACCCGGAAGGGGAGCTCAAGAGCGGTCAGCCACTGCTTCTCCCACTCCAGCAGCCGCTGGTGCTCGGCCGCTGCCTCGTCGGGCGTGACGTAGGAGAACATCTCGACCTTGTCGAACTGGTGCACCCGGAAGATGCCGCGGGTGTCCTTGCCGTACGTCCCGGCCTCTCGGCGGTAGCAGGGCGAGAAGCCCGCGTACCGCAGGGGGAGCTTGTCTGCTTCCAGGATCTCGTCCATGTGGTACGCGGCGAGCGGCACCTCGGACGTGCCCACCAGGTAGTAGTCGTCCTTCTCCAGGTGGTAGACGTTCTCCGCGGCCTGCCCCAGGAAGCCGGTGCCCTCCATGGCCCGTGGGCGGACCAGGGTCGGGGTCAGCATCGGGATGAATCCGGCCTCGGTGGCCTGGGCGATCGAGGCGTTGACCAGGGCCAGCTCCAGCAGTGCGCCGACGCCGGTCAGGTAGTAGAAGCGCGAGCCGGAGACCTTTGCGCCGCGCTCGACGTCGATGGCGCCCAGCGCCTCGCCGAGCTCCAGGTGGTCCCTGGCCTCGAAGCCCTCGGCAGCGAAGTCGCGGACCGTGCCGTGGGTCTCCAGGACGACGAAGTCCTCTTCGCCGCCCACGGGCACGCCCTCGTGGACGATGTTGCCGAGCTGGAGGAGGAGGCGGCGGGCCTCTTCGTCCGCCTCGCCCTGTACGGCGTCCGCAGCTTTGACGTCGGCCTTCAGCTGTTCGGCCCGCTTCAGCAGCTCTGCCCGCTCTTCGGGGGTCGCCTTGGGGATGAGCTTGCCGAGGGACTTCTGCTCGGAGCGCAGCTCGTCGAAGCGGACCCCGGAGGACCTGCGTCGCTCATCGGCGGAGAGCAGGGCGTCGACGAGGGCGACGTCCTCTCCACGGGCGCGCTGGGAGGCGCGAACACGGTCGGGGTCCTCACGGAGCAGGCGAAGGTCAATCACCCCACCAGGCTACCGGTGCGGCGTCGCCGCTCGGCCACTGGATTACGGCACCGGCCGACCTTTTGTCGCTATTGGGTACTTTTTGGGGTAATTGCTACCTTTAGTGGAGAAAAATAGGCAACGCGTCACACAAGCGCATCCCATTCGCTGGAACGAGCTACCTGACCCGGCTGGCATTGACTCATATCCCTTCTGTGGTGTGCGACTTGACGTTCGGTTGTCCACAGGTATGTGCACTTCCGGAAAGTTATCCACAGGCTGTGCGTGTTTTCTGTGGATGGTCGTTCAGTTCTTTCCACGACGACCGTCGAAGCCGTGGGAGTCGCCTCTCAAACCCGCCTCATGCGCGCATTTAGGGGTTAATTGCTCCCCATTTAGAGTTGATCAATGGAATCAAGGTGACGTCTGGGTGATGTGGTGCGCGCGGTGTTCCCCGGGGTTGGGGCGGCAACGGTGGAGCGATCGGACCGATTTATCGACCGAGCGGGAGTGAGTTGTCGACTTGTCCCCAGGTCGAGAACGATGCCTGTGGATAACCCTGTGGATGATGAAAATCGGCAGGTAGGACTGTCCTCGACGGCGGGTTCCGAGCCGGTCCTGTGCCGGTCCGAGCCGGTTTCGTCCCAGATCTGAGCGGGCTCTGAGCCGGTTTTGACTCCGTCCCCTGCCGACCCTGCCGATACCAGCCGATCCGGCCCGTCCACCCGAGTGGCGCGGGAACCGATCCCGAGCCACCGCCCATGCTCGACCCCGGTCCCGTACCCCGCCCCCCGTACGCCGGCACGACGGAACCACCCCGTCGCCGATCGCAGACAGGGAACACCAACGGGAGCACCGACGAGAGCACCGACGGGAAGAACAACGCAACACCGACGGAGAAGAAGGGGAGAGGTCGGTCAGGACCGTCCGTCCTGACAGCGGGCCAGCCAGTCCGACGCCGCCGTGAAGTCGCCGTCAGAGGTCCCGGCCCGGGGCTCCTGCACCTGAGCGGGCGAGACCCCCGCCCGCGGGTACGAGCCGAGGAACCGCACCTTCGGACAGATGCGCTTGAGACCCATCAGGGCCTCGCCCACCCTCCGGTCGGAGATATGGCCCTCGGCGTCCACCGCGAAGCAGTAGTTCCCGATGCCGGCGCCCGTCGGCCTGGACTGGATCAACATCAGGTTGACCCCGCGCACGGCGAATTCCTGGAGCAGTTCCAGCAGCGCACCTGGGCGGTCGTCGCCCAACCAGATGACCACGGACGTCTTGTCCGCACCCGTCGGCGCGGCCGGCCTGGCGGGGCGTCCCACCAGCACGAAGCGCGTCTCGGCGTTCTCCGCGTCATGGATGTCCGTCACCAGCGGTTCAAGGCCGTACGTCTTCGCGGCGAACTCACCGGCGAACGCAGCGTCGAACCGTCCCTCCTGCACCAGCCGGGCGCCGTCCGCGTTCGACGCGGCGGACTCCCAGACCGCGTCCGGCAGATGCGCACGCAGCCACTGGCGCACCTGGGGCTGGGCGACCGGATGCCCGGTCACCGTCTTGATCGCGGACAGTTGGGTCCCCGGACGCACCAGCAGCGCGAAGGCGATCGGCAGCAGCACCTCGCGATAGATCATCAGCGGCTCGCCCGACGCCAGTTCGTCGAGGGTGGCGGTGACACCGCCCTCCACGGAGTTCTCGATGGGTACGAGGGCGGCGGCGGCTTCCCCGTTGCGCACCGCGTCGAGCGCGGCGGGCACGGACACCATCGGGACGAGCTCGCGGGTGGCTGCCTCGGGCAGCGTGCGCAGTGCGGCCTCGGTGAAGGTGCCCTCGGGACCCAGGTAGGTGTAGCGCGTGGCTGACATACCCGTCACCCTAATGCGCCGGGCCGGTGGCGCGGGCCGACCGAGGCGGGGCGCACACCCCGCCCGTACCGTCCCCACCGGGATCGGGCGGGGAGACGGTCATGACTCCAGCAGCCGCTGTCCCACGTACTCGCCCTTGCCCGCGCCGCCCGGCACCGCGTACAGGCCGCTCGCCTCGTGCCGGATGAAGTCCGACAGGGCGTCCCCCCGGTCGAGCTTGCGCTGCACCGGCACGAAGCCCCGCAACGGGTCAGCCTGCCAGCAGATGAACAGCAGCCCCGCGTCCGGAACACCGTCCGGCCCGATGCCGTCGTGGTACGAGAACGGGCGCCGCAGCATCGCCGCACCGCCGTTCTGTTCGGGGGCCGAGATACGGGCGTGCGCGTTGTCCGGGATCACCAGCTTTCCATCGGACCCCCGCGCATCCAGTACGAGCTTGGTGGTCTCCGTCCCTCCGGTGAGGGGGGCGCCGTCCGACTTGCGACGGCCGATGATCGCCTCCTGCTTCTTCAGCGGGAGCCCTTCCCAGCCGTCGAGGAGCATGCGGATGCGCCGTACGACCGCGTAGGAGCCGCCCGTCAGCCACTCCTGATCGGACCCGGCCGCCACGAAGATCCGCCGGTCGAAGTCCGCCTCGGCCGGTTTCGGGTTGTTGGTGCCGTCGACCTGCCCCATCAGATTGCGGGTGGTCATCGGTCGGGCGGTCGCACCCGCCGCACGGTTGAAGCCGTTCATCTGCCAACGCACCCGGGCGGTGCTCCCCGCCGCCCGCTGCACCGCGCGCAGCGCGTGGAAGGCGACCAGGGCGTCGTCCGCGCCGATCTGCACCCAGAGATCACCGTGTGATCGCCGGGGGTCCAGTTGGTCAGCCGAGAAGGCCGGCAGCGGATCGAGCCCTGCCGGGCGCCGTGCGACCAACCCCGTCCGGTCGAAGAAGCCATGGCCGAAACCGAAGGTCACGGTCAGCGAGGAGGGGCCGGCGTCCAGCGCGATGCCCGTGTCCCTGCCCGCCTGCTCGGCCGTGTCGCCCGCCATCAGCTCCGCAGCCAGCGCCGACCAGCGCCGCATCAGCGCCGCGGCCTGGCCGCGACCGGCACCGGCCGTCAGATCGAACGCGACCAGATGGCCGTGCGACTGCATCGGCGTTGTGATCCCGGGCTGATGGTCACCGTGGAAGGCGACCTCGGTCGAGCCGACCGTCGACAGGGCGGTCGGCCCGGGGCCTGCACTCGCGGCGTGGGCCATCGCCCCACCCGCCGCCCCCAGCGTCAGACCCGCGGCGCCCGCGGCACCGGCGGCGGTCAGCAGTCGCCGCCGCGAGACCCCGTCCGCAACGGCGTCTGCGGGGTCGGTGGTGGATACCTGGGCCGCGATGTCTGCTTCTACCGGTTTCACTGGCCTCAGCCGATCTTCACGTTCTCGTCGACGGTCACCTGGTCGAAGTCCGAAGTGCGCACGGTCACCTGGACCTTCCAGTCGCCGGGCATCGGGATCTGCACCGACGGCGCTGTCCAGTGTCCCGCGGCGAGCCGCTGCGGGGTCGTCGGCAGCGGACCGATCTGCTTGTCCTCAAGGGTGAAGGAGACCGAGATCTCCGGGGCGTCCAGCGGGGCGCCGGCCGGGTCGTCGATCCACAAGTGCAGGGCGTTGGCGCCCGGGCTGGCCGGATCGAGGGTGAGTCGTATGGTGCCCTTGCCGTTCGTCCCGCCGGTGTCGAACGGGATCTTGAGCTCGGCGGGCCCCTGTGCCACCGCACCCGCGGCAGAGCTGCCGGTCGACTTCGCGGCCTCTTCCTGGGTGCGCCCCGGCTCGGTGGTGGTGAGCACCGTCGTCACCGCGAGGAGCACGACGGCGATGGAGGCTTCGGCGAGCACCGATCGGCGCAGCCCCGATCGGAGCGGGTCGGCGTCCCGGGCCTTCTTCCGGCCGGCGCTGGCCACCGCGGACCGCTGGCGGGCCAACTGGGCCTCCCGTACCGGGTCGGCCGCGGCAACCGTTCCGCCGGCCGCCGTGGAGGCGCCGACCACCGCGGTCTCCGTCTCGGTTTCCTCTGCTGTCTCTTCTGTTGCGTCCGGTGCGTCGTCGGATTCGGTCTGCCGGCCCAGCCGCTGGGTCCAGCGTCGGGACAGCCAGGCGACGCCGAGCATCACGCCCACCAGCGCCACCTTCAGCAGCAGCAGTCGCCCGTACGAGGTACCCGTCAGCGCCGACCAGGAGCCGACCTGCCGCCAGGACTGGTACAGCCCGGTCGCGGCGAGGGCGACGACGCTGACGAAGGCCACCTGGGAGAACTTCCGTACCGCCCCTTCCTCGATCGAGGGGCCCCGGTACAGCGTGGTCAGCAGCGCGGCGAGCCCACCGAGCCAGGTCGCGACGGCCAGCAGGTGGATCACGTCGACGGGCATGGCGACGCCGGGCTGGATGCCGGTCGAGGCGTGTTCGGACAGGGCCCAGGTGGCGGCGATCCCGGCGGCGACGACCGTACCGCCGACAGCGAGTCCGAAGGTGAGGTCCTTGCGGGCGACGCCCGACGCGTCATCGCCACCGTCACCGGGCGTACCGTCCGGTTCCGCATCCCTTCGGGCGTACGACCCGAAGAGCACCGCGATGAACAGCGCAGCCGCCCCGAGCAGCAGCAGTCGGGAGACCAGCGCCGCGCCGGTCTTGGATTCCAGTACGTCCCTGAGCCCGCTCAGCTCGAAGGCGTCCGCGAGCTTCCCGGAACCGGTGTACGGCGAGCGCAGCAGCAGCATGGCCAAGGTGGCGGCGGTCAGGGTCACCCACCCGTGGATGATGAGCCGCTGCACCGGACGCACCCCCGCCCCGCGCTGCCAGCACAGAAGGATGAAGGAGGCGCCGCCGACCATCAGCACGAAACCGGTGTACGCGGCGTAGCGCGCGATGTCGTAGAGGACGCCGACCACCCCCGTGCCCGGCTCCTGCGCCGACAGCGACACCTCCGTGGAGGAGGGGGCGCCGATGGAGAAGGTGAACGCGCCCGAAATCGGGTGGCTGTCCGCCGAGACGGCCCGCCAGGCGACGGTGTAGGTGCCCTGGGGCAGGTCGGGGAGGAGTTCGACGCCGTAGGCGACCGTCCCGCCTGCGGAGAGATCGCGGACCGTCGCACGGTCCGCGCGCTTCCCACTGGGTTCCAGGACGCGGATCGAGTCCTTGCCCATGGCGATCTGTTCGGAGAAGGTGAGCTTCACCTCCGAGGGGGCGGTGGCGACCACCGCCCCGTCCTGCGGATTGCTCCCGGTGAGCGCGGCGTGTGCCGATGCCGGGGCCGCGCCGAAGAGCAGCAGGCCGAGGACCGTGCCGAGCAGTACGGTCGCGGCGAGCACGCGTCGGTGCAGCGGGCGCCGGGTCCCCGGGCCGGTGCGCGGGTGCAAAGGCCCGGACGGGAGCGCTCCGAGGAGCGGGGCGATGGCTGTCATGACTTAGTCAGTCCCCTCGGTACTCAGTGCTTCGCCGGGTTGTACGTGGGTTCCTTGACCGGGAGCTCGACCGTGATCGGGTCGGACTTCTCGAAGTGCAGCTTGATCGCCACCGTCTGGCCCTTCTTGGGCTGTTCCTTGAGCTGCATGAACATGATGTGGCTGCCGCCGCGCTCCAGGTTGAGCTCGCCGTCGGCCGGCACGGCGACGGATCGCAGCTGCCGCATCTTCTGGCCCTTCGACTCGTGGATCGTCACGTTGTCGGAGAGCGCACTGGTCACGGCGGTGAGCTCGTCGGCCGCCGAACCGCTGTTGTGCACGGTCAGAAAACCGGCGGCCATGTCGTTGACCGGCTGTGGCATAAAGGCGCCGTCGACCTTGAGCTCCGGCTCCTCAGGGGCGCTGGAACACCCGGTCAGGGCCACGGCCGTCCCGAGGGCGATGGCCCCCGCGACGGCCCTGAACCCGCGCGGTGCCCGGACGCTCGCACGACCCGGGCGCCGTGCCACCGCTGTCCGCTCCCTCATGCGCCTCGTACCCCTCACGGGTTCTCACCGCGTACGAGCTTGGGCAGATCCTTGGCGTACTCGTCGGCGCTGGTGTCCTCGCCGTACAGCACATAGCCCTCGTCGGTCTTCGGGGAGAACGAGATGACCTGGGCGCCGTGCATCGAGATGACCGTGCCGTCCTTCTCCTTCGTGGCCGGATCGATGCCGATGCCCATCTGCCGCGCCCCCGCCTGGATCGTCGGGAAGTCACCGCTGAGCCCGATGAACGACGGGTCACCCGCACTCGGCAGCCACTTGCCCAGCAAAGCGGGGGTGTCCCGCTCGGGGTCCGTGGTGATGAAGACGACCTGGAGTTTGTCCTGGTCGGCCTTGGGGAGCTGCTTCTTGGCGATGGCGATGTTGCTCATCGTCAACGGGCAGACGTCCGGGCACTTGGTGTAGCCGAAGAAGATCAACGTCGGCTTGCCCTTGGTCCGCTCCCGCAGATCGAACTTCTGCCCCTTGGTGTCCGTGAGCACCAGATCGGGCTTGGTGAACGGACGGTGCAGCACGGTCCCCGGCTTGGTGTCCCCTTCGGCCGATACCTCGGCGACGGAGGACTTCGACGTGGGCTTCTCGTCGGAGTCCCCGCTACAGGCGGACAGGGTGAGTGCGGCCACGACGGCCATGGCCGCCAGTGCGGTCTTCTTGCGCATGAGAGAGATCCCAGAGGTGGTGTACGGGTGTGTCAGGCGACGCGACGGCGGCCCGCGAGCACACCGAATGCGACTCCGGCAGCGCCGACGACGATGCCGATGACCGCGAGGACGCGAGCGGTGCCATCGGAGTCATCACCCGATGCTGCCTTGCTCTCGCTGCCGGCCGTCGAGCCCTTGTCGTGGTGCGCGTCCTTGGCTGTCTTGTCAGTTTGCTCGGCCTTCTCGTTCTTGGCGTCGCCGGTACCGCCGTGGTGGCCTTCCGCAGCCGCGGTGAGCTCCAGGACGGGGGCCGGCAGCGCGGCCTCCTTGCCTTCCTGCGGCACCTCGATCCAGCGCACGACCTCCTTGTTGTCGTAGGTCTGGATCGCCTTGAAGACGACCTGGTCGGCGTTCTCGGGCAACTGGCCCAGGGAGACGGGGAACTGCTGGAACTGACCGGGGCCGATCTTGCCGCCGGCCGCAGTCCAAGTGATCTTGGAGACTGCCTCAGTGATCTTGTTCCCGTGCACCTCAAGCGGCTTGGCCAGCTTGGACTTGGTCACCTGGACGGTCCAGCCCGGTACGGGCTGCGGCAGCACCGAGGCCAAGGGGTGCTCGGTCGGCAGATTGACCTCCAACTTCACCGTGGAGGCCGTGTCGCGCTCGTTGGGGACCTTGAAGTTGACGGTCGCATAGCCGCCCTTCGCGGCCTCGCCCTGCGGCTGGACCGACACATGCGCGAAGGCGGTGCCCGAGAGCAGCAGCACGGACAGGGCACCGGCACCGGCCAGGACCGTGACGGCACGCGAGACGCCCATGGAGGACGTACGGCGGGAAGCGGGGGCGGAAGAGGACGTACGGCGGGAAAGGCTCATGGCGAAACGCTCCACAGGGTGATGAGGAGAACGAGGGCGTGTCGGCGCAAACGGATGCGCGAACACCACGGCCCCGCTCCCGTCGAGTGGGCCGTGTCAGGCTGCGAGGACGAGTCGCGCCGGCGGCCCACGCCTGATCACCGTGTGCTGGAGCGTTTCTGCTGTGAGGTCCGCGGGACGGTCGTCCGCGGCCCGCGGTGCGCGAACCGCAGGTCCCTGCTCGCGTACGAGACCGGCGCACAGGGCCCGGACGAGCGCGAGGGCTGCCCGCAGCGGACACAGCCGGGCCACGCGAGCCATCTCCTGCGCCGCCCCGGACGACAGCCGGACCAACCGGCCCAGCGCCAGGTCTCCGTGTCGCAGCAGCCAACCGGTCACCAGGGCGGCCAGGAGATGGCCCAGCAACATGGCGAGCGACGGCAGCAACGACGGCTGGGCGACTGTGTTCTCCACCACATGGGAGCCGGCACCGTGCGACGGCGGGGCGAGACCCGCGGTGGTGACGATCCGGTGCGCGTCGGTGGGGCTGAGGGAGGCGCCGCCTGCCCCGCACACCAACTTCGCGGCCATCTTGACGAAGACGTCGTCGGCGGTCGGCGCGAGGCTCAGTCGGTGCTGGCCGACGCCGAAGAGCAGATGCAGGGCGAGTTGGCCGCCGCCCAGTGCGCCGGCGACCGCCGGCAGCGAGCGCACCCGGCCCGTGAACGGCATCACCAGGGCGAACACCCCGACGAGACCGGCGACCACGGTCCACCCGGGGACCGTCGCACCCGATGCGAGCGCATGTCCCGTCGCCGCCAACACCACGCAGACCGCGGTGAACACCGCAGCCCTCAGCAACCGCGGACCCGTTCCGGCAGGGACACCGGACAGGAGCGGCACGGGCGGCAGCGGCCTCGGGGACGACATGGCCGGCCCATCATCCCACTGGGCGCCCGACCGTGGTGAGGCAGGTCCGGAAGGTCCTCTTCGCGGGTGCGAAACGTCCCGCGAAGGGGGGTTTTCCTACACCCCGCTCATGACGGCGCGCGTCGGCCGAATGAGCGCAATCACATCCGCCCGGTGCTTACGGACCCCGTCCGGGGGCAATACGTAACGGTATGTCGAGCCGCAGCCAGGAGGCTGGAGCATGAGCATCTGGTGGTCACTCCACTTGCGGCGCGAAGCCGCGAGCATTCCGCTCGCACGGCGCCTGTTGCTCGGCACGATGGAGACCGCGGGAGTCGACCCCGACATCTCGTTCGACCTCTCCGTCGCGCTCAGCGAGGCGTGTGCGAACGCCGTCGAACACGGGGGCGGCCGTGGTCCCGGAGAGACTCCCGGGGCCTATCGGGTCACCGCGTATCTGGATGGCGAGAAGTGCCGTATCGAAGTAGCCGATTCGGGACCAGGCTTTCCGTCCCGTCAGGGCAGAGCCAGGATCCGCCCGCGCGTCCAGGCCCCCACGACGGCCGAGAACGGTCGCGGGCTGTGTCTGATCGAGCAACTTGCCGACCATGTGCATTTCGGCAACAGGCCCGGCCGGGGGGCCGTGGTCAGCTTCGACAAGGTCCTCAAATGGCGTGAGGGCGCGCTGCTCAAGGTCTCCTGAGCCCCTACGGGTCCCAGCAGCCTCGGCAGCGCGCCCTCAGGCTCCACCGGCCGGGGTCAGTCCCCCGATCCGGGCACGCATCGCGGTCCGTACGCACCAACCCCTGCCAGCACGTCAGGACCGGGCCGTTCGACTACGCGGTGAGCGCGGCCATCCATGCCTCGACCTCGTCGGCCTGACGCGGCAGCGCGGCGGAAAGGTTCCGGTTGCCGTCCTCGGTGACCAGGATGTCGTCCTCGATCCGGACGCCGATGCCCCGGTACCCCTCGGGCACGGTCAGGTCGTCCGCCTGGAAGTAGAGCCCGGGCTCCACGGTCAGGCACATGCCCGGCTCCAGCGTCCCGTCGACGTACGCCTCGTTCCGCGCGGCGGCGCAGTCGTGGACGTCCATGCCGAGCATGTGGCCGGTGCCGTGCAACGTCCAGCGGCGCTGGAGACCGAGTTCGAGCACCCGCTCCACCGGTCCCTCGACCAGACCCCACTCGACAAGCCGCTCGGCGAGCACCCGCTGGGAGGCGTCGTGGAAGTCGCGGTACTTGGCACCCGGCTTCACCGCGGCGATGCCGGCCTCCTGGGCGTCGTACACCGCGTCGTAGATCTTCCGCTGGAGCTCGGTGTACCGGCCGTTGACGGGCAGGGTGCGGGTGATGTCCGCGGTGTAGAGCGAGGCGGTCTCCACACCGGCGTCGAGCAGCAGCAGATCACCGGAGCGGACCGGGCCGTCGTTGCGCACCCAGTGCAGGGTGGTGGCGTGCGGGCCCGAGGCGCAGATGGAGCCGTAGCCGACGTCGTTGCCCTCGACGCGGGCCCTCAGGAAGAACGTTCCTTCGATATACCGCTCACTGGTGGCCTGAGCCCTGTCGAGGACCTTCACCACGTCCTCGAAACCGCGGGCCGTGGAATCGCACGCCTTCTGGAGCTCGGCGATCTCGAAGTCGTCCTTCACCGCGCGGGCCTCGGAGAGGTAGACGCGCAGTTCCTCGTCGCGCTCGGCGGTGACCTTGTCGGTGAGCGCGGTCTCGATGCCCGCGTCGTGCCCTCGTACGGCACGCACCGGACCCGTCGCCTCGCGCAGCTTCTCCGTCAGTTCGCGCACGTCCTTGGCGGGCAGCCCGAGCAGCTGCTCGGCCTCGGCCAGCGAGTGCCTGCGGCCCACCCACAGCTCACCCTGGCCGGACAGCCAGAACTCGCCGTTCTCCCGGTTGGAGCGCGGCAGCAGGTAGATCGACACCTCGTGGCCGTCGGCGGTGGGCTCGAAGACCAGCACACCGTCCTCGGTCTGGTCACCGGTGAGGTACGCGTACTCCGTCGAGGCACGGAAGGCGTACTCCGTGTCGTTGGAGCGCGTCTTCAGATTGCCCGAAGGGATCACCAGTCGCTCGCCCGGGAAGCGCTGCGACAGGGCGGCACGACGGGCGGCGGTGTGCGCAGCCTGAGCTATGGGCTTCAGATCGCTCTGCTCGGTGTCCGCCCAGCCGCCGGCCATGTTGGCCGCCAGTTCGTCGGACACGCCCGGATACAGGCCGTTCTTGCGCGGCTTGACCGTCTGCTCTTCTTCTTCCGGGGTACTCGGGGTGAGCTCCTCGGCCACGTCTGCCTCCTCGATACAACACTGGACCGGAGTCCATCGTATGTGGGACGTGAAGACCGCCCGGGGCTCTGTGAGAAGCACCCCAAAACGGGCAGGGCCAGATGGTGGACGAAAACCGACCCGTAGCCGAAAAACGGTGGTACCGGAATCAGCCGGCAAACTTGGCGAGGATCAGTCGAAACACACTGCGAGCAGCACGATGTCCTCCTCGCTCGCCCCTTGGTCCAGACCTTCCGGAAGGAGTTCTCGCAGTACGTGGTCGGCGATGGCCCCCGGGTTGCCCCGAGCCGCTTTGGGGACGCCCGCAGCCGCCGTGTGCAGTCTGGCGAAGGCCCGGTCCATGGTGCCCCCGGTGCGTCGCAGCAGGCCGTCGGTGTAGAGCAGCACCGTTTCTCCGGGTGCGGGGGAGATCTCCACACTCGGGGCCTCCCAGCAGGCGAGCATTCCCAGCGGCGCGGACAACGAGGTCTCCACGAACTCCGTGCGCCGCTCGCCGATCACCAGGGGCGGGGTGTGCCCCGCGCCCGCGAGCACCATCTTCCTGGCGGCGGGCTCGGCATAGGCGAAGAGCGCAGTTGCCGTACGGGCCGGTTCGGTCAGCCGGAGCAGCAGCTCAAGATCGGAGAGCACGGCAACGGGGTCCTCGCCCTCCATCACGGCGTACGCCCGCAAGGAGGCCCGCAGCCGCCCCATCGCCGCCAGTGCGCTCGGTCCCGAGCCGCTCACGGACCCGACGGCGAGCCCCAGCGCGCCTTCCGGCAGCGGTAGTGCGTCGTACCAGTCGCCACCGCCGAGCGGGCCCGTGCGGTGGCGGGCGGCCATGGTGACCCCGGGCAGCCGGGGAAGTCTGCTGGGCAGAAGCTCACGGGCGATGGTCGCCACCGTCTCGCGCGCCGCATCCAACTCCAGCAGCCGGGCCAGATGTGTCGTGGCGAAACGCAGATAGACGTCGATGAGCCGGCGCTGTCGTTCCTGCGGGGCGGCGGGCTCGTCGTACAGCCAGACGGTCGTGCCGAGGGTTCCGGCCGCGGGGGACGTCAGGGGCTGGGCGTAGCTGGCGGCAAAGCCGAGGTGGGCGGCGACCTCGCGGAGCCGCGGATCGAGCGAGGTGTCACCGAGGACGTCGGGGTGGCAGACGGGAGCCGGCTCGGGAGCGGGGCGATCCTCTCGGACGTTCGCCACGGCCGCTCGTGCTTCCCGCTGCTCCTGGCCCTGGTCGTGCTTCTGGTCCTGTTTCTGGTCGTGGTCCTGCTTCTGCTCTGACCGACCCCGTGCGGGCGCATCGCGGTCGTCCCATGGCGGAGGCAGCGATCCGTACGCATGGGCGGCGTACGGAATCGTCTGGAGGTGACCGAGTTCGGCATGGCTGAGCCCGTGGCCCCTGATCCGGCCTGGCCGGCGATGGGGGTCGAGGTCCGGGCCGGAGCGGCACGTCCGATCCAGTGGACCGGTTCCGAGGTCGACCGCGGTCGTCGGTGGTTCGAGCACCACCATTCCGCGCCGGGCGCCGAGCAGGGCGGCACCGGCTTCCAGCAGTTCCTCAAGTGCGGCGTCGAGCGTGTCGGTTCCGGCGAGCCGCTCGGTGAGCCCGTACAGCGCGGTCAGATCCGCCACTCGGCCGTTGAGTCGGTCCCGGAGTGCCGTATCGGGCGGGGCGGTGGATTCACGCGGTGCGCTGGTGCAGGAGTTCGGGCCGCAGTGCGGTCCTTCGCTGTGCCCGCTGTGGTGCCCGGGGTGCTGCCCCTCGTGCGCGCCGGGGCCGGAACAGCACTCCGTGCCTGAACCCCCCTCCGACAACGCCTCCCATGCCTCGGGGGGTTCTTCGAGAGGGGCGGGAACGGCAGGCATTCCCGAAAGCGCCGCCGGAGTGTCCGTGGAAGGGGAAAGTGCAGAGTCGATTCCAGCCACTTTCGGCACGTGAGGGGCGCTCATGGCAGTCGACTTTTTGACTGGTGCATTTCGCTCAATAGCATTGCAAACCCCCAGGTGATTCTGGGCCGCTACCCATGTATCCACATGTACACGCACGAGTAAGGGAATGTCCAGCATTGCACCAGTGGGATTGATGGTGTCTGGGGGAGCTTGAACGTTCCTTGAACAATTCTTGAACTTGGCCGAAAAATGCACCTGATGGAGGTCAATTGAGGTCGACTGAGGGCGTTCGGCAGTTGATCCCCTCGATGGATCGCTCCAGGGTGGGAACCCTGAAGGGTGCATCGGCGGAAGCGTCATACCAAGCGTGGTGGGTACGTAAACGGTGATGGCCAGGGGCAGTTGGCACCGCCCCGGAACCTTGCGACCGGCTTAGGCGTCTCTATCGACGCAGGGCGCGCCAGGAGTCCACGGCAGATCCCCACAGCGGTGGGGCTGATCCGTTATAACGGGACAGAACGGCAGGCGCTGACAGCGAGCGCCAGGCGCGCGCCATGCTTGGCCGCGCGTTCACGGAGCACAGCCCACGTTCGGCCCCCGGCGGCGATCCTGTCGCAGGCGAAGCGGGGGTGGCCCGTGCCACATCGGCAGCGGGCGGTGATACGCCGACCAGTTCTCTTCGTACACCCAATAGACATGTGTACGCCCGGTGAAGCTGCACACATGGTCTGATGTTTACCTCGGCGTTCAACGGAAAGGAACGAGCGCTCATGCGCGAGATCCTCGGAAGGCGACGCAGGCTCCGGTTTCGGCGCAAGAGGGGACCTGTACAGCCGGCACAGCTGGAAGCGGCGCTCACCTGCGCCACCGAGTGGCAGTGGCCCGTACTCCCCGGCGTGGGACCGAAGGCAACCACCACTCGCGGTGGCGGTGACGCCCGTGGCTGCGGCTGCCCTGACCCCGATTGCGTGGTGCCCGGTGCACACCCCTTCGAGCCCGGACTGCTCGCAGCGACGACGGACGAGCGGATGGTCCGTTGGTGGTGGACGAACCGTCCCACCGCCCCCCTCATCCTTGCCACCGGCAAGAACGCACCCTGTGCGGTGAGCCTGCCGGCAGTGGCCGGGGCCCGCGCGCTCTCGGTGCTCGATCGCATGGACCGGCGCTTGGGACCGGTGGTCGCCACCCCCACGCGATGGTCGCTGCTGGTCGCGCCCTACAGCCTGGAACAGCTCGGCGAGCTCCTCTACGCCAAGGACTGCGTGCCCAGCTCGCTGCGGTTCCATGGCGAGGGTGGCTACCTGGTCCTGCCTCCCTCGGAGACCGGGCTCGGCCAGGTCCGTTGGGAGCGGGCACCGCTGGCCGGTTCGGCCACTCCCTGGTTGCCTCCGGTGGAGGCTGTGGTGGACGCCCTGGTGGAAGCAAGCACCAGCGCGCCCGACGGTGGAAGCCGTCTCTCGTACTGATCCCGTTCGCCTTGCGTGACCCGCGCACAGTTGTCGTTGACATCGGCTCTGGCGGTGCGACGCAGTGGGAACGATCGGGTGCCGCAGTTGTACGGCCGCCAGTGCGTTGTGCGGGATGCGACATCGATCCGGCGCTCCGCCTGGGGCCGGCGGGCATATGGCCCCCGGCAGTCACCTCCCGTCGACGGGAATCGACCCGTCCCGGGCTCACCGGTGCGACGGAGTCGACAGCCGGCACACGGAGAACGGCCAGAAGGACCGGCACACCGAGAACGGCCGGAAGAAATCGACTTCGCAGCCGTCCGCCCGATGCGATGCGGGCAGTGGGGTTCTCTTCAGGACAGGCACCGCTGGGCCCTGCGGGGTGTGGGGCGGTGGCCTCTGGAGCCGTTCCGCCACTGCAATGCCATGGGCCGGAATTGCGTTCCGTAACGGCGTGGAACGTCACGCCCAGCAACAGCCTGGAACATCACCCGAGCGGCATGCCGTGCAGATCATCCACCGGTTCGACGCGGGCGACGGGCGCGGATCGAGTAACCGCGGAAACATTCCGGTGGTAGGGCCAACGGTAGGGCCATGCACTTTTGGTCCGTTGCGAAGTGCGAACGGTTCATGATCTCGACTTCGCCGGACTCCCCGCAGAGCGGGGCAGCAACTCCGTTGCACCACAGGGGCGTTGGCGTTTGCTGACGCACTGTCACTGGAGGTGATCCCTCCGTGGAAAGACAGACGCCCGGTCGCTGGCGACGGGGGATGCACCAGCGACCGGGCTTATAGAACGGTAACAAGAGATCTGCTGTTCGCAAATTCGATCTCGGGTATTCGGACAATGATTCAGTACGGCTTAGCGGGAGTTGTGACTGGAGTCACTACGCTTGTTCTGCCTCTTGACGAGGCAGAACCAAGCTCCTAAAGCGTCCGCTCTGAACGCGGTTTCCCGCCATGGCTCCCTCCCCGCCGAGGTGGCAAGGACGGGCACCGGCCGGGTGCGGTCCCGCCGAGCGGAGTGACTGCGGACGCTGCCGGGCCCGGCCGTGGTGTCAGGAACCTCAGCTCAAGGTGACCTGACGGTTGGTGAGTCCGCTGCGGGCCCGACGCTCGGCGGGCGACAGGGGCGCGTCCTCGGTGAGCGCCTTCGCCAGCCGGTCCGCGAACTCGGCCGCGGGCTTCTCGCACTCCTCGGCACTCATCGTGGTCGGCAGGTCCCAGACCGGGACCACCAGCCCGTGGGCGCGGAACGAACCGACGAGCCGGGTGTCCTCGCCGAGCGATGCCTCACCGGCCGCGTACAGCCGGGCGAGCGAGTCGAGCAGCTTCTCCTCCGGGTGCGGCATGACCCAGCGAAGGTGGTTCTTCTCCGGCGTCTCGCACCAGTACGCCGCATCCACACCGGAGAGCTTGATGGTGGGGATGGCGGCGGCGTTGGCCCGCTCCAGGGACGCGGCCACCTCGGGGGCGGACTCCTCCGACGACTGGGGCACCCAGAACTCGAAGCCGGAGTGGACCTTCGGCTCGAAGGGCGCGTCCAGGTCGAGGAGGTCCTGAAGCCGCGGAGCGTCCCCCTGGTCGACGGCCCTGGCCGCGGGGGCAACGGGGTTACCAGGCTCGATCGCCAACGCCCGATTGAGGGTGTCGGCGAGATCGCGGCTGAGGTCGCCGCTCGCCGTGTCGTTTTGGAGTCCCAGCAGCACCGAACCGTCATCGCGGCGCAGCGCCGGCCAGGCCATGGGCAGTACGGTCGCCAGGGTCACGGAGGGCACGCCGTCAGGCAGTCCGCCCTTGAGCGTGAGCTCGACCGTCGCGGCGGGCACCAGTTCGCGCAGGGCGACCCAGTCGCATTCGCCGGGGAGGCCGTCGAAGGGTCGCTGGACCAACTCGGTGACGGCATGGGCTGCGGCGCGACCGTGGCACGCCTTGTAGCGGCGCCCCGATCCGCAGGGGCAGGGCTCACGTGCTCCGACCACGGGCACGGGCTCGTTGCCACTGCGGCCCGAGTGGGGCTGAGGCTTCGATGCCTTGGTCTGGGGGCGCTTCTTGGCCATGGTGCGGCTTCTCCCGATAGCGGCGGAGGTGCTGTGTTTGCGCGAGCCTAGTCGTCCGCCGCTCTGGTGCCGGCAACCGGCCGCCCGCACACACGCCGCCGCGGGGTCTGGTGGTCCGAGTGCCGTACGAGCACCGAGTGGGCGCCGTACGACCACGGGCGAGTGCCGTACGACCACCGGGTGGTCCGGGAGACCGGTCGGGCAACGGGAGTGCCACCGCCCGGGCGTCGGATGCGCGAGTGCGCGCAGAGCATCAGGAGGGGCCGAGGAGCCGAGGGGCCGCAACGGAACCAGCAGAACCAGCAGAACCAGCAGAACTAACGGAACTAGCGGAACTACGGGAATGCCCCAAGAGAAAAGTAAAGGGAGAATAAGGGAAATGCCCTTGGGGGATTTTGGCGGGCCAAAGCCATGGGGCGGGGAGCGAACACCTGGTGATTCGCCCGTCGCCCTGCCCCTGAGAGGTCGGGCAGCTGGTTTTCGTCGCTCTCCGTCATCCTGGGTCAAGGGTGACGCTCGCACAGCGGGTGTCGGCTGACCGCCCATATCTGTCTTGCTCGTGTTTGGCCGACGGCGGGAACGCGGGGAGCACTCCTGTACCGCGTTGCCGCATATGCCAAGGATCTATGTCATAGGTCTGGCGCACCTCGCTCATCAGCTGAGATCGTCATAGACCTCCGAGAAGTTGAATCCGGGCCCAGTGACGCGCGTAGCAAAATCATCATGGCGGTGACCCTTAGTGACGACCACCCATACGGTGACTTCACCCGTGGAGCTGTCACGCACGCCCCACTCCTGGGCCAGGGCACTGATGATGTTGAGCCCGCGACCACCCCTGGCGGTGACCGAGGGCGTGGCGGGAACGGGACGGGTCGGACCGCCTCCGTCCGTCACCTCGACCGTCAGCCCACCGGTTCTGTCGAAGCGCCACGCGGCGCGAATGTTTCCGTCGCCCACCTCCGCATGTCCCAGTGGCCTGCCGTGTCGGCAGGCGTTGCTGAGCAACTCGGAAAGAATGAGAACCGCATCGTCGACGACCGATTCGGGCACCCCGCCGCGGCGCAACTGCTCCCGCATCCGGTGCCTTGCTTCACCCACGCCTGCAGGGCCATGGGGTACGGCCATGCTCGACGACGTGGGCACTTCTTGTGCCACCACCAACGCCACCCCCGAGACCTCCTTTGCCCCACGCCACCGTGTGGATGCCCCATTGGACTGGACCGGAAACCGGTCGGAGGCGGGCCTGTGGCGCACTCTTGGCTGGTGAGCACGGTCCGAACGCGCCGGGGCACACCCTGTGATGCAAGTGGCAGCTGCTGTCTCTGATGACAGGTGTCAGTTGGTTCGGCCCAGCTGGCTCAGCACCTGCCGCGGCCGGTTGGTGATGATCGCTTCGACGCCGAGTCGGGTGCAGAGCTCCACGTCCTCGGGCTCGTTCACGGTCCACACATGGGCACGGTGGCCCGCCTGGTGCAGCCGCTCCACATAGCCGGGATTGCCGCGCAGGATCCGGATGCTCGGACCCGCGATCCGCGCCCCGGCCGGAAGTCGACCGTCCCGCAGTCGGGGGCTGACGAACTGCATCAGATAGACCGTGGGGATCGTCGGTGCCGCCGCCGCGATCCGATGCAGCGAACGGGCGGAGAAGCTCATGATGCGTACGGGCGAATCCTCGGGTGCGCTCGGCCCGGCGAGGCCGAACCTGCCGAGCAACTGGAGCAGCTTCTCCTCCACCTGGCCCGCCCAACGGGTCGGGTGCTTGGTCTCGATCGCCAACTCGACCCTCCGCCCCGAGTCGGCGACCAGTTCGAGCAGCCGTTCCAGCGTGAGCACCGACGTGAGCGACGGATCGCCCCAGTCGGGGCTCTCCATGGAGTCCTCGCGGCCCTTCCAGGTACCGAAGTCGAGGGTGGCGAGGTCGGCGAGTTCCAGGGCGGAGACGGCGCCACGACCGTTGGAGGTGCGGTTGACGCGGCGGTCGTGAACGCAGACCAGGTGGCCGTCGGCAGTGAGGCGGACATCGCATTCGAGTGCGTCGGCGCCGTCGTCGATGGCCTTCATGTAGGCGGCAAGTGTGTGCTCCGGGGCGTCTTCGGACGCTCCTCGGTGAGCGACGACCTGAATGTGGTGCTGCCGTGCTTGAGTCACCTGGGTCATGGTGTCATCGAGAACGGGAAGGCGTGTGCAGGGGCCCGTCTCCGGCACTTGTCGACAGCCGGCGACGAGCTCGCTCGGCCGCCCCGCAGGTGCGCCCGCTTTGTCGGAAGTAAAGGATTGCTGGAATACGCACAGGTCCTGCTTACAGTGGCCTGACGAGCCGTGGGAAATGCTGACCTGGACAGACTGGGCCGGCTGCCTAAGCGGACACCCTGCTGAAGTGAGCAACCGCGGGCGACCGGGGCCGAGGGATCTCGTACATCCCGAGCATCTCGTCGATCTGCAAAACCTGAGGAGAAGAGAGCTGTGAGCACTGAGAACGAGGGCAACGAGGGCACTGCGCAGCCGGCCGCCCCGTCCGTACCTCCTGTGCCGGCAGTGGCTCCCGGTGGATCTCCCGCGTCGGCTGCGGCACCGGAACCCCCCGTGGCCGGGGGACCCCAGGGAGCACCTGCGGCACCCGTCTCCGACGGCCCGCCCGTTCAGCCACCTGCCGCCGCCCCGGCGAGCGTTGCCGGCCAAGGCGCCCCGAGCCCCGGCCATGAGCCGGGCGCCGGTGCCTTCGTGGCGCAGCCGGACTACCCGACCGCCGCACAGCACGGCGGGCCGACCCCAGGTCACGGTGGCCAGCCTCCTCAGGGGGCTGACTGGCCGCCCGCCCCGCCCACCCTGCCCTCGTACGGTGCCTACGGCGCGGCCCCCGCGGGCGGTTCCGGAGGCCATGACGGTTCCGGCTGGGGAACCCCGGTCCCGCCGAGTGGCGGACCCCGGCGCAAGAGGTCGGGCGGACTGGTCGCGGCGGTGCTGGTCGCGGCGCTGGTCGTGGGCGGAGTCGGCGGTGGCATCGGCTACTGGGCGGCCGAGCGCAACGACGACGGCATCAACTCCACGACCGTCTCCGCGGCGGACACCCCGAAGGACCTCAAGCGCGATCCTGGCACGGTGGCTTCCGTCGCCTCGAAGGCACTGCCGAGCGTGGTCACGATCGAGGCGAAGGCCAGCGGGGGTGGGGGCGGGGGCGACATCGAAGGCGGCCAGGAAGAGGGCGGTACCGGCACCGGCTTCGTCTATGACCAAGAGGGTCACATCCTCACCAACAACCATGTGGTGGCCTCCGCCGCGGACAGCGGCACGCTCTCGGTGACGTTCTCCAACGGCAAGGAGTACGACGCCGAGGTGGTCGGCCGGGCCCAGGGATACGACGTGGCCGTCCTCAAACTGAAGAACGCCCCCGCAGGATTGGCACCGCTGGCCCTCGGCGACTCCGAGAAGGTGGCGGTCGGGGACTCGACGATCGCCATCGGCGCCCCGTTCGGCCTGTCGAACACGGTCACCACGGGCATCATCAGCGCCAAGAACCGCCCGGTCGCCTCAGGGGACGGCTCCAGCGGCAAGAGCTCCTACATGAGCGCGCTCCAGACGGACGCCTCCATCAACCCGGGGAACTCGGGCGGCCCGCTGCTCGACTCCCGCGGCGCGGTGATCGGCATCAACTCCGCGATCCAGTCCACGGGGGGCGGCTTCGGCCAGACCCAGGCCGGCTCGATCGGTCTGGGCTTCGCGATCCCGATCAACCAGGCGAAGAACGTGGCGGAACAGCTGATCAAGTCCGGCGAGCCGGTCTACCCGGTCATCGGAGCGACGGTGGACATGGCGGGCAAGGGCGCCGGCGCCAAGATCGCCTCCCAGGGAGCCGGCGGCACGGCAGCGGTGGTCGCGGGCGGCCCTGCCGCGAAGGTGGGCCTCAAGTCGGGCGATGTGATCACCAGCTTCAACGACAAGCCGATCGACAGTGGCCCGACGTTGATCAGCGAGATCTGGAACCACAAGCCGGGCGACAAGGTGACGGTGACGTACGACAGGGCCGGCAAGGAGAACAAGGTCACGCTCACCCTCGGCCAACGCGAGGGCGACAGCTGACCCTGACCCTCCCACCAGCCGCCAAACGAAAGGCTGCTGCGTGCCTCACCCCGGGGCCGGTACTCTGTAGGCCGCTCCACGCCAGCCGGCAGGGGCACTGGTGGGTTGCCCGAGCGGCCTAAGGGAACGGTCTTGAAAACCGTCGTGGCAGCGATGTCACCGTGGGTTCAAATCCCACACCCACCGCAAGATGGATTTATGTGCAGGTCAGAAGGGGTGCCCCTCGATGAGGGGCACCCCTTCTGTGTTCGGCTTGTCTCACCCTGACTCGCCCGTATCCCACCTTTGACCAGTGCGTATGGGCCATGTGTGGGCCAGTCGGCTCACTCGTCGCCGTTGAGTCCCCTGGCAATGAGCTGATTGGTGCGCGACTGATCGCCGCTCAGGATCTTGGCGTAGAGCCGAAACAGCGTTCGCGATGCGGTGTCCGACCCGCTGCCGCCATGGCTGACGCCGTCCTCGTACCCGGGCGTTCGTGCCGTCGGGCGGGCCCTCAGTGGTGGGCCAACCGTGCCGTGTGTCGGTGTTCGTGTAGCGGTCGGTACCTGCCTCAGCTGCTGGAATGTCTCAGGCTTCCCGTTCGCATCCCTCGACAGCACGCGCTACTCTGCTCGAACAGAAGTTCGATGACACTTTTCGGGGTGATTCGTACGAGACTGGCAAAGGGGGTCAGGTTGGGAGGTGCGGCATGGAGGGTTTTACCCATCTGCATGTCGCGTCCGGCTACTCGACCCGCTATGGCGCCTCGCACCCCCGTGACCTGGTGGTACGCGCTGCCGAGCGTGGGATGGCGGCGCTCGCGCTGACCGATCGGGATGCGGTCACCGGGGCGGTTCGCTTTGCCAAGGCGGCGCTGGAGCACGGTGTGCGTCCCATCTTCGGGGTCGATCTCGCCGTGGAGCCGCTGGCCCCGGTGCGCCCCGACCGTTCGCCCCGTCGTCGTACCCCCGTACGCGGTGGAGCCCATGTCCCCGAGCCTCCCCTACGCGTCACCCTGCTCGCACAGGACCGGGTCGGGTGGGCGGCGCTGTGTCGGCTCACGTCCGCGGCCCATGCTCACCCCGTCGCCGGCAATCCCGTCGTGTCCTGGGAGGCGCTCAGGCAGTACGCGGGGGGTGGTACGGGACTGTTCGCCCTGCTGGGGCCCGTGTCCGAGCCCCTGCGGGCGCTCGCTGCTGGGCGTTCGGACCTTGCCGAACGGCTGCTCGTTCCCTGGCGCGAGGTCTTCGGTCCTTCGCTGCGGCTGGAAGCCGTCTGGCACGGTCATTCCGGAGCCGGAGCCGGAGCCGGAGCCGGAGCCGGAGCCGGAGCCGTGGCAGGAGCTGGGGCAGGGATCGGAGCCACGGCCGGCGCAGGGACCGGGGCGGGGTCGCTGCGGCTTGCCGCTCGGACGCTGGGGTTCGGCGGTCGGGTCGGGGTGCCGGTCGTCCTGGCCAATGCCGTCCGTTACGCCGATCCCGCCCAGCACCGCCTCGCCGACGTGCTGGACTCGGCCCGGTTGCTGCGCCCCATCGACCGCCGTCGGTTGGACTCCGGAGAGCGCTGGCTCAAGGGCCCCGATGCCATGAGGGCCGTTGCCGAGCGGATCGCCCGGGCCGCGGGTGAGGAGGGTGATGCCTCCCGACTGCTCGCCGTCACCGAGGACACCGCAGGGGCGTGCAGGTTGGACACCACCGCCGACCTCGGTCTGAAGCAGCGGCACTTTCCCGAGCCCGGGACCGTCGGGGCGAAGGATGCCGTCGATGCCGCGCGGGTGTTGCGGGAGCGCTGTGAGGCCGGGCTGGTTCGACGGGGGCTCGACGGTGACTCGGCCGCTCGCACTCGTCTCGAAGAAGAACTGGCCATTATCTCCGAACTGGAGTTCGATACGTACTTTCTGACCGTCGCTCAAGTGGTTTCCGATGTAAGGGAGATGGGCGTTCGGGTCGCCGCTCGGGGCTCCGGTGCCGGCAGCATGGTCAATCACGTGCTCCACATCGCCACGGCCAACCCCCTCGACCATCGACTGCTGTTCGAGCGCTTCATGTCGCGTCGCCGAGCGGATCTGCCCGACATCGATCTCGATGTGGAGTCCGCTCGTCGGCTCGATGTGTACGACCGGGTCATCGAGCGGTTCGGACGGGAGCGGGTGGCGATCACCGGGATGCCCGAGACCTATCGGGCCCGCCATGCGCTGCGTGACACGGGGCTCGCCCTCGGCATCGCCCCGGCCGAAGTCGACCGCATTGCAAAATCGTTTCCTCATATTCGAGCGTCCGACATCACGACCGCCCTCGCCGAGCTGCCCGAGCTACGCCAACTGGCCGCCGAAGCCGCCCCGTACCGACTGCTGTTCGAACTCGCCGAGGGTCTGGATGCGCTGCCCCGTGGGATCGCCATGCACCCCTGCGGAGTGATCCTCACCGACTCCTCGCTGCTCGACCGTCTCCCCGTCCAGCCCACCCCCACGGGCGGCTATCCGATGGTCCAGGCCGACAAGGAGGACGTCGAGGACCTCGGAATGATCAAGCTGGACATCCTCGGGGTGCGGATGCAGTCCGCGATGGCCCACGCCACCGCGGAGATCGAGCGGGTCACGGGTCGCCATATCGATCTGGACGACCCCCGCCAGGTGCCGCTGGACGACCACTTCGCCTTCAAACTGATCCAGGCGTCGGACACCCTCGGCATGTTCCAGTTGGAATCGCCGGGGCAGATGGACCTCCTCAGTCGGCTGCAACCCCGCGATCCGCAGGACGTGATCGCCGACATCAGCCTCTTCCGGCCCGGCCCGGTGGCCGGTGGGATGCCGGAGCAGTACGTTGCAGCCCGCCACGGCCGGCCCGTACCCAGTCCGCACAAGGATCTCGAACCGATCCTCTCTGACACCTACGGAGTGCTGATCTGGCATGAGCAGATCATCGAGATCTTCCACCGGTTCACCGGCTGCGACCGGGCGTTCGGCGATCTGGCCCGGCGGGCCCTGGGTACTCCGGGCCGGTTGCCCCGGGTCCGTGACTGGTTCCATCGGGAGGCGTCCGCCCGCGGCTACTCGTCCGATGTGCTCACCGCCGTGTGGAAGACCATCGAGGGCTTCGGCGCCTACGGCTTCGCCCGGGCCCACGCGGTCGCCTTCGCCGTGCCCGCCCTGCAATCGGCCTGGCTGAAGGCGCACTACCCCGCCGCCCTCTACGCGGGGCTGCTCGAACACGACCCCGGGATGTGGCCCAAGCGCGTCATCGTCGCCGATGCCCGACGCCACGGCATCGCCGTACTCCCCGTCGACATCAACCACTCCGGCGCGGACCACACTGTCGAAAAGGCACCCGACGACACCTGGGGCGTACGGCTGTCCCTGTCCGAGGTGCGGGGCATCAGCGGCGATGAGATCACCCGGATCGCCGCCGCCCGTCCCTACAGTTCGCTGTCCGACTTCTGGCAGCGGGCACGCCCCAGCCGGCCGACCGCCGAACGGCTCGCCGACATCGGTGCGTTCCATTCGGTTCGTGGTGAGATGACCCGCCGCGATCTGCTGCTCCAGATCGCCGAACTCCACCGCCAGTACCGTGGTCGCCCCCTCGACGACGGCCAACTCCCGCTGCGTACGGATGAACCGCAGGCCCAAGGCACGGGACTGCCGGAGATGACGAGCCGGGAGGAGTTGGGCGCCGAACTGCGGGTCCTCGGCATCGATGTCAGCAGGCATCTGATGGACCATCACCACCAGTTGCTGAGGGAGCTCGGCGCCACCGACGCCCGGCACCTCTCGGAGCTGAAGGCCGGTGAGAACGTCCTCGTCGCCGGTGTGCGGGCCGCCACCCAGACCCCGCCCATCGCGTCCGGCAAGCGGATCATCTTCGTCACACTCGACGACGGTTCGGGCATGGTCGACCTCGCCTTCTTCGAGGACAGCCATGACGACTGCGCCCATACGGTCTTCCACTCCGGACTGCTGCTGGTCCGCGGCACGGTCCAACGCCGGGGTGGACGCAGTACGGTCGTCGGGACGATGGCCTGGGACCTGGAGGCCCTTGCCGTGGCCCGTCGTGACCAGGGTCCGGAGGCGGTTTACCGGTTGCTCGGCCCTGCCGTCGCCCCCGTGACAGGAACGTCCGGAGCACGGGATTCCCGCGGTCGCCGCCCCCGGCGCACGATCGAGCAGGAGACCGGGGCGAGCCTCCATCCCTGGGCGGACCTTCAGCCCGCTGGTGATCTCAAGACGCCCGATCTGTCCTCGCTCGGATACACCAGTCCGGGGAGCGCGGGATGAGTGCCTGGGGTAGCGCGCCGTACACCGGACCCGTTCCGCGGGGCGGTCGATATGTGCTGCGCATCCACTACCACTTGGGGGACCGTTTCCACCATGCCGACGGCTGGGACGACTCCGAGCGTTACCTACGGCTCATCGAGCAGCTCCACAGGGTCACTCCCCGGGTCCAGGCGATTCCTCCCACCGCTGTCGACTGCGACATCTCCGGTGCGTTGCGGTACTTCCACCGCGGGCCCTATGAGCTCGCCCAGATGGTCCAGATGCGGATCAGGGCGCTCCATGATGTTGACACCACCATGGGCCTGGCCGGCAATCGGATGCTGGCTGCCATGGCTGCGGATGCCACCGCACCTGGTGAGCTCACCTGGCTCCGACCCGAACCGGAAGCCATTGCCGGGTTCCTTCGTCCGCGTCCGGTGGGGGCGCTGCACGGTGTGGGTCCGGCCATGGCGGGTCTTCTCGTACGGCACGGGCTGCACACCATCGGGGCGGTCGCCGACACACCCGTGGGCACTTTGCAGCGAATCCTCGGTCGTACGCAAGGCAGAAGGCTCCACGAACGGGCCCACGGTGTGGACGAGCGTCCCGTGATCCCGCAGGCCCCGGCCCGTTCGGCCAGCGCCGATCACGCTTTCGTCCGTGATGAACTCGATCCGGATCAGCACCGCCGGGCGGTTCTCGCGCTCACCGAGCAGTTGGGCGTCCGGTTGCGGTCCGAGGGGCAGATCACGGGGCGGATCACGCTGAGCGTGCGGTACGCCGACGGCTCCACCACCACGCGTACGCGCACATTGTCCGAGCCCACCCAGCACGGCGTCGCGCTGGTCCGGGTCGCGTACGACCTCTACGAGACGCTGGGACTGCAACGGGCCAGGGTCCGGGGGATCTCCCTGCGGGCCGAGGAGCTCCAGCCGGCCGAGTGCGCGATCACCCAACTCACCTTCGACCCCGTCGACGACCGGGCCCGACGCATCGAGGCGTCGGCCGACCGTGCCCGAGCCCGCTTCGGTCCGTGGGCGGTGCGGCCCGGGACGCTTGCGGATGTGTGAGCCACGGCCTCGGCACCCGGTCCGTGCACAGGGCCGATCCCGTGCGCAGGTCCGGTTCCATGCACGGGCGTCGTTCAGTGGCGGGGGCTCGATGTGAGTCGGGCGGCGGACGCGATGGTGGCCCGCGCCTCGCGTTCGGTCAGACCGGTGCGGACGGCCGCATGGGTGAGCGCCGGCGCCAGGGCATTGCCGATGCCGTTCTCGTACGCCCGACAGGCGGCCCAGAACAGCCGTGCGTTGCGCTGGCCTTCGGGTGCGGCGAGTACGAACTGGACCAGTCCGCGCCCGTGTTGTCGATGGGCCCCTGCGGGTGCGGTGGGCAAGGGACGTACGGGGGGTGCGATCAACTGGAGGAGTGCGGTGGGGCAGGGGGCGGGGGAGAGTCCGGCCGTACCGGGGGCGAGCCGATAGGTGCCCTGGGCGGTGACCGAACCGGGGCCGACCAGATAGCCGCCGGCCCCTCGGACGTCGATGCCGGGGGCGATCCTGCTGGCCGAGTTCGGTACGACGACGTCGGACGGACCGGTCAACCAGAGATGGCGGCCACCGCTCGGAGTGAGGACCGTGATCGTCTCCGGGATGGTGAAGAGGTGGCGCAGCGCCAGGTGATGGAGTGCGGCAAGGGAATCGGTGGTGGATTCCTGTGTCTCCATCGTGCCCAGCACCTCCATGGCGGCCAGGGCCGCCAGCGAGCGGGTGGAGTTCTGGGAGCGGCTCGGCGCACTGTTCGACGAGGCGGAGGCGGGGGCCCATGTGCTCAGTGGCCCGCGGGTCGGCGGATGTTCCCTCGCCCGCTCCGGTGGCCCGGTCGAATCCGGGGCGCCCGGTGGGTGGGTTCCCGCAGCCGGCGTCGCGTCCGAGCGGCGCTTCAGCGGCTTCACATCAAGGTCCACGCCGATCAGATGGTGTGGGGGTCTGCCGCAGGCGATGCCGTAGCCCGTCGCCCAGGGTGCGGCGGCGAACAGCGCTCGGATTCCGGCCGGGTCGACGGTGGCGTCATGGATTCCGTGTCCCGGCAGGCCGCATTCCCCGCGGCAGTGCGTCGGCTCGACGTCGTCCCGGTGCGGTGAGCGCAGGGCGGGCAGCTTGTTGGACGAGAGCGGGATGACCGGAAGTCCGCGCTCGGCGGCGAAGAGGGCATGGGCGAGGGCCAGGGCGGCGGTCTGCCGATCGATGGTGGCCATGGCTCTATTTTCGTACGAATGTTCGATGAAGGGAAGAGGGGGAGATTGTCCTTGGAGGTGTGGTGGTGCGGTGGTGCGGTGTCGATCCAAGCGGCGGAGGGATCTCTTCCGGGTCCCTTCCGGGTCCCTTCCGGGTCCCTTCCTGGTTCCCTTCCGGGTCTCCGAGGTGCGTTCGGGGAGGGAAAGCGGGTTTATCGAAGACTCCTCACGCTTGAGGGGGAATCAGTGGTTCTCAGATGGTTCGTCGGCAATCCCCTGGGCAACTCTGAGGTCGCGACGTCGTGACCGCGAAACCGGGACGGATGGCCATCCGCCCGGGACGAGCCGTACTTCTGTGTTCTGGTTCCTGGAGGAATTGAATGGCAAGCATCCGTACCGCCCGCATCACCGCCGTTGTTGCTGCCCTGCCCCTGACGTTCGCCCTTCTCTCGGGTGTCGCGGCGGCGGACAACGGCTCCTTCGCGGACAACGGATCGAATGCGACGGCGGCCTCGATCAGCGGTAGCGGCGTCGCCGGTGTGAACCTGGGCAATTCGACCACCAGTCAGCAGGTCGCGAGCGGACCTGGAGCGAACAACCAGAGCAACATCGCCAGTGCGAGCGGCTCCGCCTTCACCGCAGTCGAGCAGACGAACGCCGTGGTGAACTTCACGAACCTGTGGTGACGACCGGCCCGTAGGGGGGATCGATCGTGGGGTGAACGACCGCCTGTGCGGTGGCGCTTCGGTGCCACCGCACAGGCGGTTTCGCGTGTACGGGCGCGGCCGGGGCCTCGCCCGGGCCCATCAAGACGGTGATCAAACGGCCGGCCACCCCGTACACCTTCGGCTGTACGTCTCCACCGAGGTCCCCCCGGCCGGCACCGGGCACGGCTGCCGGGGATCGGAGCCGGGCGCGGACCGTACGACAGCCGCCCCTGGAGTCCTGGCTCCCGTAGCGCGCCTGCCCGCGAAGCCACACACCGCTGGCCCCTGTCGGCCGGCCGGTCCAAGAGCAACAACAGCGGAGGAAGACGAGGTCAGCCGGTGAGAGCAGGGGTGGTCCTCCGCCCACCCCTGCCCACTCGAAGCCTTCGGACCGCTCGCCGTCGAAGGGCCGCCCTCGATCCCACCCGCCGTGCCGGAACCTTCTCTTCCGAGGTGGCGGGGCATCGGCGCCCCCGTCCGCGGAGGCGGAACACCGCTGCGGCGGCCCTGAGAACCAGGTCATCGCCTCTGAGGGTCTCCTCCACCTACAGGAGGTGACCACGACCATCCCACTACAACCTGAGAGGGACATGTCTTCAGGACCTGTGGCCGATCCCCGCGGGTGCGCCCGCTCCTAGCGTGGAGCCATGACTACGCCAGTCTGCACAAGCGCTTCGAAGGCTGCCGTGCCGGTGCCTCCGTCGTACGGGGCCGACGCACGGTATGCAACCCATGCTCGCTACTCGTCGTTCTCGTCGTACGTACGGGCGCGGGGGCCCGTACTGCTGCGCACGGCACGTTCGCTCACCGCCAACCCGAGCGATGCGGAGGACCTGCTCCAAACCGCGCTCACCAAGACCTATGTCGCCTGGGAGCGGATCGAGGACCATCGTGCGCTCGACGGCTATGTCCGCCGGGCCCTCCTCAACACCCGCACCTCGCAGTGGCGCAAGCGCAAGGTGGACGAGTTCGCCTGCGATGAACTGCCCGAACCCGACACCGTGCCCGCGCCCGACCCCGCGGAGCAGCAGGCCCTGCGCGACGCGATGTGGCGAGCCGTGATGAAGCTGCCGGACAGACAACGGGCCATGGTCGTCCTTCGGTACTACGAGGACCTCAGCGAGGCCCAGACCGCCGAGGTGCTCGGGGTCTCGGTCGGCACGGTCAAGAGCGCGGTCTCCAGGGCGCTCGGCAAACTGCGCGAGGACGCGGAGTTGGCGCCGGTGCGCTGACCAGCGTCAGGGCACCTCGATCGGCTCGATGCGTCTCACTCCCATGGGTGAGCGCGTACGGCCGTCGACATCGTGCCCGGCCGTGCCCGCCAAGGCCCATCCGGCACCGCTGCGGTGCCCTGTCCTGCCACCCCGCACGTCCGTTCTGCGGCGGTGCGCGGGTTCTTGGCGCCGGCCCTTTGACATCACACCGGGAGGCCGCGGTAGAGCTCTTCGCCGTATCCTCCCGGTCGCGCGAGACCCTGCTCAGGCCGCACGGTGAAGGTCCCGTGGCGCTCATCGAGGGGCATGTCGATACTCCTCTGGCAGTAGTGACATACCACTTGGTATGTGCGCAGAATCTGCACACCGTTACTGCCACGTAGCGCCAGCGCCCATCAGGAGGACGCCGTGCTGAGCACCATGCAGGACATACCGTTGACCGTCACCAAAATCCTGCGCCATGGGATGACCATCCATGGGAAGTCGCAGGTCACGACGTGGACGGGGGAGTCCGAACCGCAGCGCCGCACCTTTGCCGAGGTAGGTGGACGAGCGACGCAGTTGGCCAATGCGCTCCGTGACCAACTGGGCGTCGACGCCGATCAGCGGGTGGCGACCCTGATGTGGAACAACTCCGAGCACGTCGAGGCGTATTTGGCGATTCCCTCGATGGGCGCAGTGCTCCACACCCTCAACCTTCGGCTGCCCCCCGAGCAGCTCGTCTGGATCGTCAACCACGCGGCCGACCGAGTCGTCATCGTCAACGGGTCGCTCATTCCCCTCCTCGCACCCCTCCTGCCGCACTTGCCGACGCTTGAGCACATCGTCGTCGCGGGCCAGGGTGACCGGTCCCCGCTCGCCGAGGCCGCTGCCCAGGTGCACGAGTACGAGGAACTCATCGCCGACCGGCCCACCACTTTCGACTGGCCCGAACTGGACGAGCGCACCGCCGCCGCCCTCTGCTACACCTCCGGCACCACGGGCGACCCCAAGGGCGTCGTCTACTCCCATCGGTCCATCTATCTGCACTCGATGCAGGTCAACATGACCGAGGCGATGGGTCTCACCGATCGCGACACCACCTTGGTCGTGGTGCCGCAGTTTCATGTGAACGCCTGGGGACTGCCGCACGCCACCTTTATGACCGGCATCAACATGCTGATGCCCGACCGCTTCCTCCAGCCCGCTCCCCTCGCCGAGATGATCGAGAAGGAACGGCCCACGCACGCCGCGGCCGTACCCACCATCTGGCAGGGCCTGCTGGCGGAGATCACGGCGAAGCCCCGTGACATCAGCTCCATGAAGCAGGTCACCATCGGCGGATCGGCCTGTCCGCCTGCGCTGATGGAGGCGTACGACCGGCTCGGCGTTCGGCTCTGTCACGCCTGGGGCATGACGGAGACCTCCCCGCTCGGGACCATGTCGCACCCTCCGGCCGGGCTGACCCCCGAGGAGGAGTGGCCCTACCGCATCAGCCAGGGCCGTTTCCCGGTCGGTGTGGAAGCCCGACTGATCGGCCCCGCCGGCGACCTCCTGCCGTGGGACGGCACATCCGCCGGTGAGCTGGAGGTCCGTGGACCCTGGATCGCCGGTGCGTACTACGGGGGCGCGGGCGGCGAGGACTTCAAGCCCGAGGACAAGTTCAGCGAGGACGGGTGGCTGAAGACGGGGGACGTGGGCGTCATCGCCCCCGGCGGGTATCTGACCCTGACCGATCGGGCCAAGGACGTGATCAAGTCCGGTGGTGAGTGGATCTCCAGCGTCGAATTGGAGAACGCCCTGATGGCCCACCCCGAGGTCGCCGAGGCGGCCGTCGTGGCGGTACCGGACGAGAAGTGGGGCGAGCGCCCGCTCGCGACGGTCGTCCTCAAGGAGGGGGCGACCGCGGGATACGCGGAGCTGAAGGAGTTCCTCGCCGAGAGCGTCCCCAAGTGGCAGCTGCCCGAGCGGTGGGCGGTGATCGCCGCGGTCCCCAAGACGAGCGTGGGCAAGTTCGACAAGAAGGTGATCCGCCGTCAGTACGCGGACGGCGCACTGGACGTCTCCGAGGCGTAGCCGTACGCCCGCGAGGGCCCGACCGGCCCTCGCGGGCACATCCGCGGGGGCCGTACGCCGAGTACCACGCGCGGCACTCGGTAGCCGGTCCGTTCGAAACCTTCTGAGGCACCCGGTCGAGCACCCCAGCCGATCCTGTCGGTCAGTTCGTGCCGATCTTCGCCAGCAGATCCACGATGCGCGCCTGCACCTCGCTGCTCGTGGACCGCTCCGCGAGGAAGAGCACCGTCTCGCCCGAGGAGAGACGCGGCAGATCGGCCCGGTTGAGGCCCGCCGAGGTGTAGACGACCAGAGGAGTGCGGTTCAGCTGGCCGTTCGCCCGAAGCCAGTCGATGATGCCCGCCCGGCGGCGCCGGACCTGCATCAGATCCATGACCACCAGATTCGGCCGCATCTGGGCCGCCAGCGTGACGGCGTCCGTGTCCGCCCCGGCCCGAGCCACCTGCATGCCCCGCCGCTCCAGCGTCCCGGTCAGCGCGAGGGCGATCTCCTCGTGCTCCTCGATCAACAGCACCCGCGGCGGGTGCTGCTCACTGTCCCGCGGCGCCAGGGCCTTGAGCAGGATGGCCGGATCGGCGCCGTAGGCGGCCTCCCGGGTCGCCTGCCCCAGCCCCGCCGTCACCAGCACAGGCACCTCGGCCGCAACGGCCGCTTGCCGCAGGGACTGGAGAGCGGTACGGGTGATGGGACCGGTCAGCGGGTCCACGAAGAGCGCTGCGGGGAAGGCCGCGATCTGGGCGTCAACCTCTTCTCGGGAATGCACCACGACCGGGCGGTAGCCCCGCTCGCTCAACGCCTGCTGGGTCGAGACGTCGGGGGCGGGCCACACCAACAGCCGGCGCGGGTTGTCCAGCGGCTCGGGCGGCAACTCATCGTCCACGGGATGCGGCTGCGGGCGGTTCGCCACCTCGACAGCGCCACCGGGACCGTCCAGCGGCTCGGGCCCTTCGGCCCCTTCGACCGGTGCGCCTATGGCGTAGGCCCGTCCCTCGGACCGCTCGACGGGCCGCCGGGCGCCCTGCTGAACAGTCGCGGGCGGCTGCGACGCGGGATGCGGCCGGGCGGCCGGTTCCGAGCGCTCACCATCCGGGGGCGTACCCAACTTGCGCCGCCGACCCGAACCGAGCCCCTGGCCGCCCTGCTTGTCGGGGTGGGACCTGGGCTCGCCCGGCTGCTGGTCCGCCTCGGGGGGCTGGGTGAAGGAAACGCCCTGCCCGAGCGTGCGCACGCTGAATGCCCGCCCCTGAGAGGAGTCAGCGGGCAACGGCTCCTCGGCGGGCAGCGGCTGTGCGATGGACTGCGGTCCCGCGGAGTGCGGCGCCACATGCTGTGAGCCGGACGACTGGGCCTCGCCCGGCTGCGCCGGCACGCTCGGCGGCTGTTCGGTGGCGGGTGCGCCCGGGGTGACGTTGTCAGGCGGGCCCGACTCTCCGAAGACGGGAATCGGCAGGGAGAGGGGCCCGGTGCCCGGCTCGGGCATCGGGCTCTGACCCGGCGCGGACTCGTCCGCAGCCGCCGTGTGCTGCCCGACCGCCTCCTCGGCGGGTACGGGAGTGAAGGCCGTGCCCATCGCACCGGGCTCATGCCAGCCCTGCGGCTGCGCCAACTCGGCGGCCCGGCGACGGCCCGTCGGCGTCGGATGCGGCTGCGGCGGGGTGTGTCCGGCACTGGGATCCGTACGGACCAGATCGTGTTGACCGGCCGGTGAGACGTCCGGCTGTCCGGGCCCGACGGGCGCGCGATCGGCATCGGCCGGCGGCAGGGCGAACGCCGTACGCCCGCCTTCCTGCGCCTGCGCTGGTGCGGGGCCGAGTGCCCGCCGCGCTCGGCGTCCGCCCGGCGCGGCCTCGGCACCACCGGACAACTGACGCGCCGGCACCGGTGCGCCCGTGGGCAGCTCGTGCCGCACGCCCTGTGGCCTGCGCTGGAGCCCCTGGGCGTCAACGGGCACGCCCTGCGGCGGCACGGTCTGGCCGAATGCGGGGCGCCCGGTCGACGCGGCACCCTCGGCGGCCGTGACCACGGAACCCTCGGTCGGCTTACCGCTGCCCGCGGTCACCGCCATGTGGCCCTCGCCGGAACTGGGACGCCCACGCCGCCGCCCGGTCCCGTCCCCGCCGTTCGTCTCATTGCCGTCCCCGGAGTCCTGCGCGGGGATCATGCTCCGCCCGGCCACAGCCGGCAGTTGAGGCTGGTCCAGATGGGCCCTGCGTCGACCCGTCGGCGGTGCGTCGGGCGACTCATCGGCGCCCTGGGCCACCAGCGGGCTCTCCAAGAACGCATCCGTCGAGCCCCTGCGAGCCCGTCGGCGCCCGCCCCCGGCTGTCTCCGGAGACAGCTGCTGTTCCGGCAGGGCGACTTCGCTCCCGGTCGCGGCGTCGTGAGGAGCGGCGGCAACGGGTTCGGCGACCGGCGGAACGTTCCCCGTACCCTCGCCCAGCGGCACTTCCAGAACGTATGCGCTACCGGTCATGCCCGGCACCTCGTGCGTCTGGAGCACACCGCTGTGCGCCTGCACGATCCCCCGCACGATCGGCTGGTGCACCGGATCGCCACCGGAGAACGGGCCCCGAACCTCGATCCGTACGACCTCGCCGCGCTGCGCCGCCGCGACGACGACCGTGGAGTCCACATAGCCGCCGTTGGGCAGCAGCCGGGCCTTGCCGGTGGAGTCCACCCCGGCGACATCCGCGATCAGATGGGCCAGAGCGGTCGCCAGCCGAACGGCGTCCACCTCGACCTCCATCGGCGGAGCGTGCACCGCGAACTGCACCCGCCCGGGGCCGATCAGCTCCACCGCACCCTCGACACCGGCGGCGACCACCCCGTCGAGCTGGACCGGGCCCTTGTAGAGCCGCTCCACACCCGCGTCCAGCCGCTGGAAGCCGAGGACGTTGTCGATGAGCGTCGTCATCCGGGCGTACCCGGCGGCCAGATGGTGCAGGATCTGGTTGGCCTCGGGCCACAGCTGACCCGCCGGGTCGGCGGCCAGCGTGCCCAGCTCGGAGCGGAGCTCCTCCAGAGGCCCGCGAAGCGAGCCGCCGAGCACCGCGGTCAGTTGCTCATGGCTGGCAGCCAGCTCCAGATAGCGCTCGTCCTGCCGCTCGATCTCCGAGGTGTAGCGCTCCGCCTTGTCCGCCAACTCGATGGTGAACTGCTCGGTGGTCTCGGCGAGCTCCTCGGTCAGCCTCTCGGTGGTCTCCGCGAGCTTCTTCTCCAGCCCCTCGGTGGTGCTCTCCAACTCGGCCGCGTGGGCCTTCTCCAGCTCCTCGTACGGCCGCCGGTCGGTGAAGGTCATGACCGCGCCGACCAACTGGTCCCCGTCGCGCACCGGTGCGGTGGTCAGGTCCACCGGCACCTGCGAACCGTCCTTCGCCCACAGCACTTGCCCCCGCACCCGGTGCTTGCGCCCCGACTTGAGGGTGTCCGCCAACGGCGACTCGGCGTACGGGAACGGCTTGCCGTCCTCGCGCGAGTGCAGGATCAGCGGATGCAGCTCCTGGCCGCCGAGGTCGCTGGCGCGGAAACCGAGGATCTGGGCAGCCGCCGGATTGACGAGCACCACCCGACCGTCGGTGTCCGTCCCGACCACGCCTTCGGCCGCGGCCCGCAGGATCATCTCGGTCTGCCGCTGAGAACGGGCCAGTTCGGCTTCCGTGTCCACGGTCCCCGAGAGATCGCGCACCACGAGCATCAGCAGTTCGTCGCCGGTGTAGCTGGCGCTGTGCATGTCGTACGCCTTGCGCCCGTCCTCAAGACTGGCGCTCGTCACCTCGACGGGGAACTCCCCGCCGTCGGTGCGCCGGGCGACCATGCGCGTCGGCTTGGTGCGCCCCCGCTCGTCCGCCGCTTCGGGGCGGCGCATCGAGCCGGGGATCAACCGCGAGTCGAACGCGGGCAGCAGATCGAGCAGCCCGCGCCCGACGAGCGCGGTGCCCGGAGTCTCGAAGAGCTCCAGGGCAATCGTGTTCGCGTTGACGACTGTGCCATTGCAGTTGACGAGCACCAAGCCGTCGGGAAGTGCGTCGAGTATTGCCGCGAGGCGAGCAGCGCCTCGGGATGGCCTGCTGCTCACGACGACGGTTCCTCCCTGACCTACAGCGTGTGTAAGGGACATTCGGTTCCCCTCGTGCTGCTTGGGTCTCCGCCTGTCACAGGAGGGAGTCTAAAGGCAGCAGATGAGAGTGGGGCGGTGGATCGGGGGGAGGGCTGCTCCAGGTTTCGTGTACATGCCGTGACCTAGGCACTGTCACCTGGTGCTGGGCAGTACCGGCTCCATGGTTCGCCAGCGGGAGATTTCACATCCGTCCGTCCGGCTGAACACGGCGTCCACGGGCCGTCCCTGCCAGGTTCCGGTCACCCGGGCGGTGGCGGGTCCGCCCGACTGCTGGGTGCACATCTGCCCTTGGGGCACCGCAGCGAAGGGGTTGCTCCCCTCCCGCGCGATCTCGTCGAGTCGGCTACAGGCCCGCTCGGCCGCGGGGTGGGTGCCGCCCGCGCCGCCCGATGAGCTGCACTCCAACTCATACCGTCCGTCCGCACGCGTGTACCCCGTCTCGGAGACGATCACAGTGAGCCGATCGGCCTCCGACGACAGCAGCGGGGAGGAGAGCAGCGGCAGCGGGAAGGGCAGCGTGGTGGCTCCCGCGACGGGGACCGCGGCGATGAGTGCGGCGGCCGACGTGGTTGCGGTGAGGATGATGCGACGCAGCATGGACGCTCCTGGATCTCGGTCGAGGGGCGGCGCCCGCGACGACCTGCGCCGCATTGGCGACGGGCTGACGCCCGCCCGCCGACCTCGGCGAGGGTCACCGCGCGGGAACCGCCCGCGACCTCCGCGCACGGTTCCCGGCCGGGGCGGGTGCCCCGGCGTCCCCAACGCTTCTAACGCTCAGCGCGCCCACGCGTTGCGCAACCCGACCGCAGCCAACCGTGCACGTCCACCTGCGCGGCCAGCGCTTTGCCCTGTGGCCGACCTGGCTAGTACCGTGGTCCGTGATTGGTGACACCGCGCTCGTCTGTGTCATCATCTGCACACCACTCGCGCGCTGTGAGTGTGCTGGAGGCGTCGCCTAGTCCGGTCTATGGCGCCGCACTGCTAATGCGGTTTGGGTCTTAAAGCCCATCGAGGGTTCAAATCCCTCCGCCTCCGCCAGCTTGATCACTGAAGCCCCGTCCGCATGGACGGGGCTTCTCTGCTGTTTACGAAGATCACCCAGACCGGCCCGCCCCGCTCCTCGCGGCCTGCCACTAGCTCACTCGATCGACACGTTTCCGCAGGTCAGAGTGCGTTTGCTCAATGGATTTCACCTGACGGCGCAGGTCATGTAATGTTGTTCCCGCAACGCCGACCGGCCGAAAAGAACCGGAAAGCCAAGCACTCGTAGCTTAACGGATAGAGCATCTGACTACGGATCAGAAGGTTGCAGGTTCGAATCCTGCCGAGTGCACACAGGTGAGAGCCCCGCTGGATCATTCCGGCGGGGCTCTTTCGTGTGTCGCCCCCCGTGTGGTGAAGCGTCCGTGGGCACTCGGGTCGGTCGGGGTGTCAGCGGAGGCTCGCCGTTGGGTCTGATCGAGACGTGCGCTGCGACCCTCGGTAGAAGCGCTCGGCCATGGCGTGGGGGTCAGACGGTCGCCGTGAACAGGACTGCTCGACGGGTCCTCGACGCCAGGGTGAAGAGTTCCCGTACCTCCGTCAGGCCCTCGCGTGCCCAGTGGAAGTCGCCCCGCAGGCCCAGGCCGGAGAACTTCCCCCACAGCCAACCCTCTTCCACCTCCGCCAGCGCGTCCGCGGTCAGGGACACCTGGCCCGGGGTGACCAGGCGGGTCAGATAGTCGCTGCCGTCGGTGAGGGAGTGGCCGCCGAGGATCGCGTACCGCAGGGGTGTCGGGCCGGTCAGCAGGCAGCGGTGCAGTGGCTCCCAGGTCCTGTCGGTGTCCGCAAGCCAGGGGGGCTCCCACTCGGCTTCGATGTGCGACACGTACGACGTGACTTCCGGCCCGTCCGCATGTGTCAGTCGGTATGCGTCCTCGGCGGGGATGGCGAAGTGGCGGCCCAGACCGGTCACTCGGAATCGTCGGATGCCGCTGTCGGACGTGGCCACTTCGTCCAGCATCGCCCGGCAGAGCTCCCTGATCAGCAGGTCCGTGCCGTGCGGTTCAGTGGACATGGACTCCCCCGGTCAGTTGCGGCTTTCCGCGCGGGACCAGGGCGACGCAGAGGGCCGCGCTGATCGCCGCGGTCACGGCGAGCAGGGTGTACGCGCCGGTGAATCCGGCGGACGTGCCCTGGGCTATGCCGGTCGCCGCGGCCGTCGACACCATGGCCACACCGACCGAACCGCCTACCTCGTGGAAGGTGTTGACCACTCCGGAAGCGAGCCCGGCTTCCTCCTGGGCGACCATCGCGAGCGCGGTCGTGGTCGCGGTCACGAACACCGCGCCGATGCCGAGCGAGGCGACGGCGAGGCCCGGCAGCAGGGTGATGTACACGTTCGCGGCCGTCGGGGCGAACGTCAGCAGGGTGCTGCCGGCCGCCGCGACGGTCAGGCTGCCCACCGCGCTGGCCCGGCTGCCGATCCGGCCGACCAGGCGTGACCCGAGATGGGCGCCCAGGGCGACGGCCACCGCCACCGGGAGGAAGATCAGTCCGGTCTCCATCGGGCTGAAGCCCCGGATGTGCTGGAGGTGGACGGAGCTGAGGAAGAAGTACGAGATCAACAGGGCGGTGGCGATCAGCATTAGAAACGATCCGGCCACCACCGGACGGCGGGTCAGCATCGTCAGGTCCATCAGCGGTTCCCGGGTTGACCGTTCGACCGCTGCGAACCCTCCGTACAGGGCGACGGCTCCGATGAGCGCCAGCAGTGTCAGCGGGTCGCTCCAGCCGCTGTCGCCCGCTCTGACCAGGCCGTAGATCAGTGTTCCCGTTGCGGTGGTGACCAGGAGCGCGCCGGGGACGTCCAGTCGGACGGGCCAGGGTGCCCTGGCCGGTACCAGCGCGGGCAGGGCGGCGAGCAGGGCGAGGCCGACGGGGACGTTGACGTAGAAGACCCAGGGCCAGCCCG
Organism: Streptomyces sp. NBC_00690; assembly: GCF_036226685.1. Lineage (NCBI taxonomy): Bacteria > Bacillati > Actinomycetota > Actinomycetes > Kitasatosporales > Streptomycetaceae > Streptomyces > Streptomyces sp. NBC_00690. The sequence continues at coordinate 4,231,490 of NZ_CP109009.1, read as the reverse complement.
GCCCTGCGGTCAGTGCGCCGCCGAGGAGTACGCCCGCTGCCGAGCCGGTGCCGCCGATCGCCGCCCAGACCCCGAGGGCCTTGTTGCGCTCGGCGCCGTGGAATCCGGTGGTCACGATCGCGAGGGCGGCGGGGGAGAGCAGGGCCGCGCCCACTCCTTGGGCGACCCGTCCGCCGATCAGTGCGGGGGCGTTCTGGGCGAGCCCGGTGAACAAGGAGGCGGCGGTGAAGATCGCCAATCCCGCGAGCAGGGTGCGGCGCGCACCGAGGGCGTCGGCGAGTCGGCCGCCGAGGAGCATCAGTCCGCCGAAGCACAGGGTGTACGAGGCGACGACCCAGGTGAGCGTCGCCCGGTCGAGTGCGAGGTCCGCGGCCATGTCGGGCAGGGCCACGTTCACCACGGTGACATCGAGGACCAGCATGAACTGGGCGACGCAGATGAGGGCGAGCACCGTCCAGCGCCGGGGGTCCGGGGGCGGGTGGTCGTGGTGGGGGTGCGTGGGGTGGACGGGCGCACAGGGCACGGTTGCTCCTCGCTCGGCGGTGGGCCGCGGGTGCGGCTCGACGAATAACTGAACCGTACAGTTCAGTACAGATGAACTCAACAGTTCAGTTCAGATGTGGACTAGGCTCGCTTTCCATGAGCGTGGACAAGGAGATGAGCCCGCAGCGGCCCGCACCCAGCGGCCCCCGGGCCGAACGTAAGCGCGAGGCCATCGTCAAGGCGGCCCGGGACCTGTTCCTCAGTGAGGGGTTCGGGGTCGGCATGGATGCCATCGCGGCCGAGGCGGGCGTTTCCAAGGTCACCGTCTACAACCACTTCGGGAGCAAGGAATCCCTGTTCACCGCCGTGGTCGCAGGCGCGCTCGACAGGCCCGTACAGCAGGACTCAGCCGCTCCGCTGGCCCGGCTCGCCGATGCGGAAGACCTTCGCCCGGCATTCGTCGATGCCGCGCGGGCCTGGATCGAAGCCGTACGCAACGACCGCGAGGTCGCCGCCCTGCGCATCCTCGTCGCCGCGGAGCTGCACCGCTTCCCGGAGCTGGGGAGGGCCTGGCACCGCGACACCCCCAGTGGTCATCACCCCGTGGTCGCGAACACCCTCCGGGCGCTCGCAGACCAGGGAAGGCTCGTCATCCCCGATCTGGAGGTCGCCACGCTCCAGCTGTACGCCCTCCTGGTCCATCCGCACATGGTGTTCGGCCACTACGGCACGGTCATGGACGACGACCTCACCGAGCGACTGCTGATCAGCGGCGTCGATATGTTCCTGGGCCAGTACGCTCCGCACTGATCACCCCGCGCCGGGCGGCCTGAAGGCCGGCCTGGAAGCGCGTACGGGCACCCAGTACGTCCATGATCCGCCGCATCCTGCGTTCCACCGTGCGCTGGGCCACTCCCAGTCGGCGGGCGATGGCCTGATCCGTCAGGCCCGAGGCCGACAGTGCCAGCAGGCGTTCGTCGTCGTAGGACAAGTCATCGAGCGGGCGGTACTCCTGCGGACCCTGGGGCACCGCGCGTTCCCACAGCAGCGTGTGCAGGGCGACCAGTCCGTCCAGCAGGGTGGACGGCGGGACGACCAGCGCATCGCCTGACCGGTCCAGGGCGACGACCGCGATCCGACGGTCCGCGATCACCAGGTTCAACGGCGCGTCCAGCAGCGCACGGCTCTCCTCGCCCCCGTCGGAGCGCAGGTCCGCAATGCGGCGATCATGGATCGTACGTCGGCGGACACCCGCCGGTGCCGTCTCGCACGGTACGGCGTACGGCGGGCGGTCCACGATGAGCAACTCCTTCCGGGCGGACCGCTGCACCAGGGCCACCTGCTGCGCCACCTGCTCCGACTCGCTGAGCAGTTGTAGGGCGGGCAGGCCGTCGACCTGGTGCCGCGCGGCTGATCGGAACGCGTCGCCGAGCGCAGCGGCCGACAACCTGGCCCGTTCGAGCTCTCCTCGGCGCTGGAGAGCCAGTACCTCGATCGCCGCGTCGGGGGGTGCGGGACGGAACCGCACCGGGCGACCGGGAAGCCTGGTCAACAAGCCGCGCTTCTCCAGCGCGCGGGTGCGGCGGCGCACCCGCGCCGCGTCCCAGCCGGTAGCGGTGACCAGTTCGGCGATGGTGGCGCGGGAGCGGGTCAACAGCGCCCGGTAGAGCCGCTCCTCATCCGCGGGAACACCGAGGGCGGCCAGCAGTCGATCCGGAACGCCGACGATGTCCGCGCTGCCCGTCACTGCGCCTCCTGAGGCTGATGGGGTACTGACGGTAGGGCGGTCACCCATGACAGGTACAGACCTCTGCCGGACCTTGGACGGATGCGGCGACGGGCCGGTGTGGGCGGGTGCCGGGTTGGTGTGTGGCCGGTGCGGACGGGGGCTGGCAGGTGCCGATGGGGCGGGTGGTGAACGGTTCGGTCGGCGAGCGGGCTCGTCGCGATCGGGGTGTCGGGAAGGCGACAGTGGCGGACATCCGGCGTCCGGACCCCTTCCGCTTTGGTCCAGACCAAATACCGTCGAAGTTTGTCATGTACGCCGCGCTGTAGGGCCCCGCCGCCACATATCCAGCCCCCCACACCCCCCACGCCCTTCCCCCCACCAGTTCATCCCCCCACGGCTCGCCCCCCACGAGTCCCCCCACTGCCCGAACACCCCGTAGGTGCCCGCAAGTCCCTGTCACTCCCGCCGCAGACCAACAACCGGACCCCACTCACCCACCGGCCACCCACCCGCCGCCGACCGCCTAGAACGCCCACCTAGCACCCCCACCCCCACCCAGCCCCGACAGAGATCAACGGCCGGGGCAGACAGCCGCCCCGGCCTTCAGAGCACCCAGCACGGACTGAGCACGGCCACGCACCCCCTACCCCCTCAGGGAGAGCCATGTTCAACCGACGCAAGATCACCCCAAGACGCACCCGGCACAGACTCGTCGCCCTCCTCGCCGTACTCCTCCTCCCGCTCGCCACCCTGACCGGCCTGGCCTCCCCCGCCCAGGCAGCGGGCACACTCACCGCGAGCTTCACCACGCAGAACCACGGTTCCTGGTGGCGTGGTTCGTTCGTCATCCGCAACAGCGCGCCCACCCCCGTCACCGGCTGGACACTGGCCTTCGATCTGCCTCCTGGGACCACGCTCGGTGGCCACTACCACGGTGACGCGACCGTCAGCGGCAACCGGGTGACCGTCACGAACGCCTACTACAACGCCACCGTCCCGGCCAACGGCACCACCGAGCCGTGGAGTTACTGGTTCCTGGCCACCGGCGCTGCCTTCACCCCGACCAACTGCACCGTCAACGGGGACAAGTGCGACGGCACGCCGGATGTGCCGCCGGGTCTGCCCGGCCAGCCACAAGCGACGACGGTGACCGCCCGCACCATCTCGCTGAGCTGGGCGCCCTCGCCCGTCGGCGACTATCCGGTCGCCTCGTACGACGTGCTCAACGGCAGCGCCGTGGTGGCGACGACGGCCGGGCTGAGCGCCACCGTGAAGGGTCTGACCCCGGCGACCAGCTACACCTTCACCGTCCGGGCCAAGGACAGCCGCGGCAATGTGAGCGCAACGGGCCCACCGCGGACCGTGCAGACCGTCGACCCGGCCAGTGATCCGGTGCCGCCGACCGCCCCCGGAAACCTCCGCTCCACCGGCAAGAGCGCATCCACCGTGGCCCTGGCCTGGAACGCATCGACCGACAATGTGGCCGTGGCCGCGTACGACGTGTTCCAGGGAACGACCCTGGTCGCCACGGTGGCCACGACCTCGACGACCGTGACCGGACTGTCGCCGGCCACTGCGTACACCTTCACCGTCAAGGCGAGGGACACCGCGGACAACTCGTCGCCCGCCTCCAACGCGCTCCCCGTCACGACGGATGACGTGGCCGGCCCCGGCAACTACTACAAGGTCGGCTACTTCATCCAATGGGGGCTCTACGGCCGCCAATACTTCGTCAAGAACCTCGACACCTCGGGGGCCGCGGCCAAGCTCGACGTCATCAACTACGCCTTCGAGAACGTGGACCCGGTGAACCTCACCTGCCAGGCCGGGGTCACCAAGGGCATCTCCGGCAACCCGCAGGACCCGAACGAGGGCACCGGCGCCGGTGACGCGGACGCGGACTACGCCCGTCCGATCTCCGCGGCACAGTCGGTGGACGGGGTCGCCGACGACGGTTGGGGCAAGCTCCGCGGCAACTTCAACCAGATCAAGAAGCTCAAGGCCAAGCACCCGCACCTGAAGTTCGTGGTGTCGCTCGGCGGCTGGACCTTCTCCAAGTACTTCGCCGACGCGGCGGCCACCCCGGCGTCCCGGGAGAAGTTCGTCAAGTCCTGCATCGACGTCTGGATCAAGGGCAATCTGCCCGTCTACAACGGCGCGGGCGGCCCCGGGACCGGCGCTGGCGTCTTCGACGGCATTGACATCGACTGGGAGTGGCCCGGCTCCGAAGGCCACCTGGGCAACCACTGGGGGCCGGCCGACAAGAACAATCTGACCGCCCTGCTGGCCGAGTTCCGTGCGCAGTTGGACGCGCTCGGCGGCGAACACAAACTCCTGACCGCCTTCACCCCCGCCGACCCCGTGAAGATCGAGGCCGGCTGGGACATCTCCAAGATCTTCAACTATCTGGACTTCGCCAACGTCCAGGGGTACGACTTCCACGGCGCTGGCAGTGACAACTCCTGGGAGCCTCTGCGCGCCGGGCACCAGGCCAATCTCCGCCGCGATGCCCAGGACCCGTACACCTTCGACTTCAGCGTGGAGAAGGCGATCCAGACCTATCTCGACGCCGGAGTGCACCCAAGAAAGTTGACGATCGGCTTCCCGTTCTACGGGAGGGGCTGGAAGGAGGTCGCGAGCGGTCCCGCCGGCACCAACGGCGAGTGGCAGAGCGCGAACGGCGCGGCACCCGGGCAGTTCCCGGAAGAGGCCGGGACCAGGGGCTACCACAACCTGCTCAGCAGCTTCCCGAGCATGACCGTCTACCACGACGAACAGTCCATCTCCACCTACGGCTACACCGGCCCTGGTGGGCAGTGGTGGAGCTTCGACGACGCCTGGTCCATCGGCAAGAAGGCCGAGTGGGTCAGATCGAAGGGGCTGCTGGGGGCGATGGTGTGGGAGATGTCCGGAGACACACCCAGCGGTACGTTGATGAACGCCCTGCACACGGGGCTGCCTTAGAACGGCCCGGTGTCGATCGGCCGAGCGACTGAACAACTGAGCAGTTGACCGGGTGTGGGGGCGGCGAGTCGGTGGCCGCCCCCACACGCGCGTGTCTCTGAGACCCATCAACACAAGGCAGCGAGCGCGCGTCAGGGGTTCAGGGCGTCTCCCAGTGGGCATCGACGAACCCCAGCGCCCGGTTCATCGCGATGGCGCGGGTGTTGGCCGGGTGGTGGACGGTGCGAACGATGTGGACGCCGTGCAGCCGGGCGAAGTCCAGACCGAAGGTCTTCATGGCGATGGAGAGGCCCCGGCGCCGGTGGGGCGCGGTCACCCCCGTCATCTCGTTGAACACGAACCGCCCGTGGTGGGAGGTCGCCGCCATCCCGATCCAGGTGTCTCCGTCGAGGGCGATCACCACCCCGCGCGGGTCGAAGGAGGCCACTTCCAGGCGCTGCTTGACGTACTCCTCGTAGGAGTAGAACTCGCCCCGACCCGGTATGTCGGCAGAGCATTCCCTGTTCAGCTCGTACAGCGTCCGGCGGTGCTCCGGCGTATCCCCCAACTCGGCCAAGGTGGTCAGAACGAGACCCTCTTTCCGACACTTATCCACCCGGCCGTTGAAGCGTTCCCTGTCGAAAGCGCGCACATCGAGTTCGAGTCGCACCCACTGCTGGACCATGCATTGCCTCCGTCTTGCCCTGATCGTTTCACCGCCATCCTCCTGGGGCGCGAACGACAAGGGCAACGAGGTCCCCCGACGGCTCGATGGAATCGACAACGGGATGCTGCGGTGGGGGAGAAGTCCGCTCATATGGGTGGAGTACATGCGGACAAGCCCGGCAGATGGGTGCGGGACAGCAATCTCTCAGTCATGACCCATCACCTTGGACGCGTCCTCGCCGTACTGACCCTCGCCGTCATCCCCATCGTCCCCGGAATTCCGGTCCTCTCCGGGGTCCCTGGCATTCCCGGAACCCCTTCGGTGCTCGCTCAACCCGCTTTCGCCGCTGCCGCAGAGGTGGCACAACTGGAAGACGCCATCTCGATCATCCCGACCGAGGACGAGAACCGCGCCGGATATCACCCCAGTTCCTTTCGGCACTGGAACAAGGGCAGAGACACCGCGGACGGTTGTGCCACCCGGGAGGAAGTGCTGATTGCGGAGGCGGTCGAGGCGCCGGAGGTCGGCGCCGGCTGCAAGCTGACCGGAGGCCGCTGGGTCTCGTACTACGACGAGCAGTCGGTGACCAAGCTGGCCAGCGTGGAAGTCGATCACGTCGTGCCGCTCGCGGAGGCTTGGGGCTCGGGTGCATCCGCCTGGACTGCGCAACGCCGGGAGGCATTCGCCAACGACCAGGGCGCCCCGGGCACGTTGGCCGCGGTCACGGTCCGTAGCAAGCGCGAGAAGGCGGATCAGGATCTCACCGGCTGGCTCCCCGCCGCCCCCTCCCAGCAGTGCCGATACATCGGCGACTGGGTGGCCACCAAGCTCCGCTGGGGGCTCACGACCGACAAGGCGGAACTCGAAGTGCTGAAGCTGTTCGCGGACGGGCCGTGCGAGACCATCGTCATCTACTACACACGAGTGCCGGAGTAACCCACATGGGGGAATGATCTGCTGAATGGCCCGGTAGCCGTGACCATCGGGTCGGTTTCGTGGATACACCGTTCGTCGACGTACACAACGAACAGGTGGACGAAACGGATATGAAGGTCAAATTCCCCCTTACGGTGCTGGGCGCGACGGTTCTGGCATCGGTACTCCCGGTAACCGCGGCAATGGCCGACGAGACCAATATCGACTCCCACAACGGGCCTCGGATCTCGGTCATCCACATCGGGCAGATCGATGACCCGATGGAAGACGTGCTGGAACACGCCACGATCTTCGGCACCAACGACGTCCTGGACACCACGCACGTCCTCAACTGAGACCCAGCGGGCGATCGTCACATTCCGTATCCGCGTCGGCGAGCAGAGGTGCTCCGCCGGCGCGGTTTCGTCTGCCCGGGCCCGGCCATGCGCATCCGCCCCGGGGCCGGTGCCGCTCGGAACCCCTCGATTGCGGAGAGTGACCCTCATGGTGGAGAAGCGCTCTCCCGCCCGCGCTGCCCGGTTCACTGGCGGGCTCGCCGCGGCCGGGTGATCATCGAGCTATGAGTCCCAACGGTCCCACCATTCACCTCGCCCAGCAGCCCGAAGCCGATGAGCTGCTCGCGCGCAGTCCGCTGGCCGCACTCGTCGGGATGCTGCTCGACCAGCAGGTTCCCATGGAGTGGGCGTTCTCGGGCCCGTACACGATCGCCGGCCGGCTGGGTGGTGATGACCTCGACGCGGCCGAGATCGCCGCGTACGACCCCGATGCGTTCGCCGAACTGCTGAAGCAGAAGCCCGCCGTCCACCGCTACCCAGGCAGCATGGCCAAGCGGGTGCAGGTGCTGTGCCAGCACCTCGTGGACGAGTACGGCGGCGAGGCGAGCGCCGTGTGGCAGGGCGTCGACAGCGGTGCCGAACTGCTGGCCCGCCTCAAGGCGCTGCCCGGCTTCGGCGAGCAGAAGGCCAAGATCTTTCTCGCTCTGCTGGGCAAGCAGTACGGGGTCCAGCCCAAGGGGTGGCGTGAAGCCGCCGGTGCATATGGCGAAAAGAACTCCTTTCGCTCGGCGGCGGATATTACGGGACCAGAATCACTGGCCAAGGTGCGCGCCCACAAACAGGAAATGAAGCAGGCCGCGAAAGAGGCGAAATCCGCCAAGGGTGGCTGACATTGGGTGTTTTTACGGCTGCCGCCGCAGCTCATCCGATGGCAATGAGATGAAATTCGGCGTGAGTTGGGGCACAAGCATTCCCAGATACCCGGCATTGTCGCTAGCTTCCCTTCGACCCAGTCCATTCCGGGAAGGAACTCTGTGAAGGCATCCCGTCGCAGAGCCGTGGCCACCCTGGCCGCCGCCACACTCGCGACCCCGCTCCTGCTGGCATCTGCCTCCCCCTCTGCCGCCCATCGCCAGGACCCGGGCGGGCAGGCGGCGCAGAAGGCCGCGAAGCTGGCAAAGAAGTTGGTGGCCAAATCGGACGTCGACGACGCCCATGACCACCTGGAGAAATTCCAGCAGATAGCCGACACGACCGGCGGCCACCGGGCCGCGGGCACGCTCGGTTATGACGCTTCCGCCGCGTATGTCTACCAGCAGTTGAAGAAGTACGGCGGCTATGACGTCCGGTACGAGTCTTTCGACTTCATCTACACCGAAACCCTCGCCGAGAAGCTCTCGGTCGTCACGCCCACGCCGCGTGACATAGCCATCAAGGCCATGACGTACACCAAGTCCACTGCGGTGGGCGGCGTCAAGGCCGATCTGGCTGCCGTTCCGGCGGACGCGACCACCGGTTGCGAGGCCACCGACTACGCATCCGGGACCTTCACCGGCAAGATCGCGCTGATCAAGCGCGGTGGCTGCACCTTCGCCGAGAAGCAGGCGGCGGCAGCGGTGGCGGGCGCCACCGGAGCGATCATCTACAACAACACCGCGGGCACACTCGGCGGCACCCTCAGCGATCTGACCTCGGCCAAGATCCCCACGGGTGGAGTCAGCCAGGACGAGGGCGAGAAGCTGGTCGCAGACCTCGCCGCCGGACCGGTGAACGTCTCCTTCGAGATCCGCCAGCTCCAGCAGAAGCGCACCACCAACAACGTCATCGCGGAGACTCGCTCCGGCAACGCGGCCAACACCGTGATGCTCGGCTCGCACCTCGACTCGGTGATCGAGGGCCCCGGCATCAACGACAACGGCTCCGGTTCCGCCGGTCTGCTGGAGGTTGCCGAACAGCTGGCCAAGGCGGAGAAGCGGCCCACCAACAAGATTCGCTTCGCCTGGTGGGGCGCGGAGGAGAGCGGCCTGCTCGGCTCGAAGGCGTACGTCGCCGGCCTGAGCTCCCTCGGCAAGAAGGAGATCAAGCTCTATCTGAACTTCGACATGATCGCCTCGCCGAACTACGGGCTGTTCGTGTACGACGGCGACAACTCCGACGGCGTCGGCGCCGGCCCCGGGCCTGAGGGCTCGGCGCAGCTGGAGCGCGACATCAACGAGTTCCTCGACAAGCGCGGCACCCCGCACGAGGGAACCGACTTCAGCGGTCGTTCGGACTACGGCCCGTTCATCGAGGTCGGCATCCCGTCCGGTGGCACGTTCACCGGTGCTGAGGGCATCAAGTCCGCCGCTCAGGCAGCGAAGTTCGGTGGTACGGCCGGTGTGGCCTACGACCCGAACTACCACGCCAAGGGCGACGACATCAACAACATCAGCCTGAAGGCGTTCAAGGTCAACATCGGCATCATCGCCAACGCGGTGGGCACCTACGCCCACGACCTGAGCTCCCTGCGGAAGCCCGTCGTCTCGGTCCCGACCGAGCCCGGCACCGGTAGCGGTGGTGGACTGCACGACGGCCACGAGGACGTCACCGAGTAGCCTCACCCGCTGATACGTTCCGGCTCCGCCCGACGCATGACGTGCGCCGTGCGGAGCCGGAGTGCGTTCGGGCCCTCATCCACCAGGGCGCCACTGGGGGTGAGTGAGCTCGAACCCCAACCCGACCAGGGCGGCCGTACGCAGACGTTCCCGTACGACCGGGAGCTGAAGGGTGGTCTCGGCCCGGGCGTAGGGCCGCACGATGGCACTGTCCTCGCCGCGTAGCAGCTCTTGCCGCTCCCGTACGTGCGGTGGAGGCGGGGTGGGCCAGGCGATGGTTGCCCGCGCCAGGTGGAGGCTGCCGCGGTGGGTCCGGGTGGGCCCGACGGCCGGCGGGGCCTCGCGGCGACATCCGCCGCCCACCCGCAGCAGTTGCATGGTCCGGGCGAGCACCCGAGTGATGGCGTCGAGCATGGATGGCTCCGATCCTTCCGTGCTGGTGTGGTTGCTCAGGGGGCGATCATCTTGACCGCGCGCTCGCGCTGTAGAAGGCCCCAGCTGTCCTCCGGATGCTCGTCGAGCGGGAGCAGTCGCCCCTTCTTCCGACACCGCGGGCAGGCGTACAGGGTCCTGCCGGGACCGGAGTTGGCGTGCTCGATCGCTACGGCGATGGCGTTGTCGGTGCACTCGTCACACCATGCGCAGTGATGGTTCGTCCGTCTCAGGGGCTTCCCTTCGGTGATTTCCGCCCAGATTGCGTTGCTGTCTTCGGTGCGGACATGGCCGTAGCGGTCAGCTGCTGCGAGAGCGACGAGGGTCGCGGTCCGAGCCGTGGGACTCAGCACGTCCGGTAGGTCCGCCTCGATGCGTACGCCGTGTTCGGTCGTTTCGATCCGCGGCCGGTTGCCGGTGGTGGCCGCGATCATGCCGGCCAGTGCTGCGACCCGCGCGTGCATAGCGAACAAGCAACCTCTCGGTAGGCATGTGATCACCCTTAGTAAAGCTGAGTATTCAGCTTCAACCTGATGGGTTAGCTTTGTCAATGTCGACGTACAACCCCGGAGTGGCCCATATGCCTCGTGAGACGCCGTACTTGCAGGTGGCCGACGCTCTGCGCGTCCGCATCAAGGCGGGTGAGTGGGTGGTCGGCGACAAGTTGCCGTCCCGGGCCCGGTTCGCCGAGGAGTACGGGGTCGGTCAGAGCGTTGCGCAGCGCGCCATGGAGCGGCTCATCATCGAGGGGCTGCTCGAAGGCCGCGCAGGTTCGGGCACCTATGTCCGGCGCCCGCGCGAACGGCTGCGGATGGTTCGTTCTCGCCACCGGGAGCGCCGTGGTGGTTCGCCGTTCCGGGCAGACATGCGCGAGCACGGTCGCGCCGGTGGTTGGGAATCCCGGAGCGAGGCCCGCACACCGGCACCGGATCACATTGCGGAGCGCCTGGCGATCGACCCCGGTGAGTCGTGCGTCCTCACCCGGTACGAGTTCTTGGCCGATGGCCTGCCCGTTCAGCTGTCTGAGTCGTGGGAGCCCATGGCGATCACGGGTGACACCCCGATCGTGCTGCCCGAGATGGGCCCGCTCGCGGGTGCCGGAGTGGTGGACCGGATGCGGTCCATCGGGGTCGACGTCGAGACGGCGGTGGAAGTGCCGCGGCCTGCCCGTGCAACACAGGAGCAGGCGAATCTGCTCGGCATCTCCGTGGGCGACCTGATCACGATCATCGAGCGCACCTACTACGACGCTCAGGGCCGCCCGGTGGAGACCGCGGACGTCGTGGTCGCCGACGTGCGGTGGGAGATCGCGTACGAGATCGCCATCGAGCAGCCCGACGACTGAGCGAACCGGCTCAGCGCCGGGTGGCTTTCATCGCCGCTTGCGGGAGGTTCCGAACAGCGAACGGGTGATCTCGCGTCCCAGTTGGGTCCCCACCGAACGGGCGAGTGAGCGGAACACTCCGCTCCCCACCACCTGTTCCACCAGGGAGTCATCGCTCCGGGGCGGCTCCTTCGGTGCGGCCCGTCCTTCTGCCTCTGCGGCCGGCGCTGTCTCGGCCGTCTCCGCTGTCAGCTTCTCGTACGCGGACTCCCGGTCGATCGCCTCCGCGTACCGCTCGTACGACGGCGACGACTTCACCGCCGACTCCAGCGCCGCCGCGTCGATCGGCCCCATCAGGGACCGGGGCGCCCGCAGTCGGGTCGCGGCCACCGGGGTCGGTGCGCCCCGGTCGCTCAGTACGGTGATCACCGCCTCGCCCGTACCGAGCCCGGTGAGCACCTCCTCCAGGTCGTACGGGGACTTGGGGAAGGTCCGTACGGTCGCCTTGAGCGCCTTGGCGTCCTCGGGGGTGAAGGCCCGCAGGGCGTGCTGTACCCGGTTGCCGAGTTGCGCCAGCACATCGGACGGCACGTCCTTGGGCGTCTGGGTCACCAGGAAGACCCCGACGCCCTTCGAGCGGATCAGTCGCACGGTCTGGGTGATGGACTCCAAGAACGCCTTGCTGGCCCCTGTGAACAGCAGATGCGCCTCGTCGAGGAAGAAGACCAGCTTGGGCTTCTCCGCGTCCCCGACCTCCGGCAGATCGTGGAAGAGGTCGGCGAGCAGCCACATCAGGAAGGTCGAGAACAGCTGCGGCTTGTCGCGTACGGCGGCCAGCTCCAGTACGGAGACGAGTCCGCGGCCGTCCGGTGCCGTGCGCAGGAACTCGGCAGTGTCGAACTCCGGCTCCCCGAAGAAGTCCCCCGCCCCCTGCTGTTCGAACGCCGTGAGCGAGCGCAGGATCACCCCGGCCGTGGCCGTGGAGAGGCCGCCGATCGTCTTCAACTCCGCCTTGCCCGCATCGGACACCAGGAACGCGGCCACCGCCCGGAGGTCCTTGAGGTCCACCAGTTCAAGGCCCTTGGCGTCGGCGTAGTGGAAGATCAGCCCCAGTGACTGCTCCTGAGTGTGGTTCAGCTGGAGCACCTTCGACAGCAGCACCGGGCCGAAGCTGGTGACCGTCGCCCGTAGCGGGATGCCGGGGCCGATGCCACCGAGAGCGTAGAACTCGGTGGGGAAGCCCTCCGCAGTCCAGGTCTGGCCGACCTGTTCGGCACGCTCCCGCACCCGGTCGTCCGCCGTGCCGGGCGCGGAGATCCCGGAGACGTCCCCCTTGATGTCGGCGAGGAAGACCGGGACCCCGTTCGCCGACAACTGCTCGGCGAGCAGCTGGAGCGTCTTCGTTTTGCCGGTACCGGTGGCTCCTGCGACCAGACCGTGGCGGTTGAGCATGGCGAGCGGAATGCGAATGGGAGCCTCGGGCAAGCACTTTCCCTCCCAGAGAAGTGCGCCCAGATCGAGTGCCGCACCGTCGAAGGAGTACCCAGAGGCGATGTTCTGCACGGGTTGCGCCGTACTCTCGGCCATAAGGGACCCCTGATTCTCCAGCGTTGGGCGTTTTGTCCAGGATCGCACTCGGCTGTCATGGCTGCGCCCGGAGCCGCTTGCCCGGTAGGCTTTCCGTGTGATCTTCAAGCGCATCGGAAACGGCCGGCCTTATCCCGACCATGGCCGGGAAAGCACCCGGGCATGGGCGGACGTCGCGCCGCGCCCGGTCCGCCTCGACCAGCTCGTCACCACCAAGGGGCAGCTGGATCTCGAAACGCTGCTCGCCGAGGACTCCACGTTCTACGGTGACCTCTTCGCGCACGTCGTGAAGTGGCAGGGCGACCTCTATCTGGAGGACGGTCTGCACCGTGCCGTGCGGGCGGCGCTCCAGCAGCGCCAGGTCCTGCACGCCAGGGTGCTTGAGCTGGGCTGAACCGGCCCCTCCTGGCCGCGGCCCGAATGCCGGCCCGACAGTCGCCGATGACCCTTTCGGGGTTTTTCAGAGGCCGTACGGACGCAAACGGTTGATCGTTTTGTAGGCTTGGGCGCCGGGTCGCATTACGCTGCGCCCATGAGCATGCTGACTCCTCCCGGCATGGGTGGAAAGTACCGCATCACGGGCGATAGATATCCCCGGATGCGACGGCCCCGCAATCGCCGCAGGATCGTGGTGGCCGCGATTGCCGCTGTGGTCGCCCTCGGGCTGGCCGGCTGGGGAACGGTCCAGCTCATCGATGTGTTCAGCGGTGACGGCGAGACGACGACCGCCGGACGCAAGACGGACTGCAAGCCCGTCCCCGGGGCTTCGGCGCAACCGGTGGTGATGCTCAGACCGGCGCAGATCACGGTCAACGTCTACAACGCCACACCGCGAGGCGGTTTGGCCAAGACGGCGGCCGATGAGCTGAAGGCGCGGGGCTTCACGATCGGCAAGGTCGGCAACGCGACAGCGGCGTACGACAAGAAGGTGCCGAGCGCGGGTCTGCTGTTGGGATCCCCCACCGCGGTCAAGGGCTCGTTCCAGGTGCTTGGCACCCAGGTGAAGGGCACCACGAGCAAGACCGATGCGCGTAAGACCGCCGATGTGGATCTGATCCTCGGCACCGCGTTCACCACGCTCGCGCCGAAGCCGGCGGCGGACGCCGCACTCGCCGCGCTGGCCAAGCCGGCCCCCGTACCGTCCGGGAAGTGCTGACGGGACGACCCTCTGCGACGAGGCCACCGCGTACTCCCACCGGACACAACCGTGCCCCGGACCTGGCTTCCACCAGCTGCGGGGCACGTGTCGGCTTGGGGCCCTCGGCCCTTCGTCGCTCTGGCGGGTGGCTAATCGGCCGTCCCGTACATGCGGTCTCCCGCGTCGCCGAGGCCGGGCACGATGTAGCCCTGCTCATTGAGGCGCTCGTCGACCGAGGCCGTCACCACGGTCACCGGAGCTCCCGCGAGCTCCCGTTCCATCAGCTCGACGCCCTCGGGCGCTGCCAACAGCACGACAGCCGTCACATCGTCGGCACCGCGCTTGATCAGTTCCTGGATCGCCGCCACCAACGTGCCGCCGGTCGCGAGCATGGGGTCGAGGACGTAGACCTGGCGGCCTGAGAGGTCCTCGGGCATCCGGGTGGCGTACGTCGACGCCTCCAAGGTCTCCTCATTGCGGATCATGCCGAGGAATCCCACCTCGGCCGTCGGCAGGAGCCGCACCATGCCGTCGAGCATGCCGAGGCCGGCCCGGAGGATCGGCACCACCAGCGGACGGGGGTGCGAGAGCTTCACGCCCGTCGTTCCCGTCACCGGGGTCTCGATGTCCACCTGCTCGGTGCGCACGTCCCTCGTGGCCTCGTAGGCGAGCAGGGTGACCAGCTCGTCGGCGAGCCGCCGGAAGGTCGGGGAATCGGTGCGCCGATCGCGCAGCGTGGTGAGTTTGTGCGCCACCAGCGGGTGGTCGACGACGTGAATCCGCATGTTCCCCACAGTAGCCCGGTTCGCATCAAGGAAGGTTCGAGAGGGAAGGTGGAGGCAGACGTCCAGCCCAGGGGTGGTGTGGCCGATGCCGGAACCGGAGCATCCGGAGCGGGAGCGCGAGTGGCGCCTGAAGCAGGGAACGGAGGGCAGGGAAGGCGAAGAGGCCAGGAAACACGAGGGCGAGAGCGAGATCGACACGGAGCGTAGGAAGCGCCGGGCCCAGTTCCTCCGTGAACTGAATGAGGCCAAGGCGCTCCGCGACCGGGTGCAGCCCCGACGGGCCCGGGCGGCTCGGATGCGTCAGCAGATGCGGATGCGAACGTTTCGCTGGTAGATCGTTCCCCCTCCCCCGGCGTAACCGCTCGAATGAGCAGCCGGCATAGGCCCGTGAGCCCGTGTGCCCGGTGGGCCCGTGGTCAACGGGCTTGAGACAGACGTCTGCGCAAGGCCCCGCCGTCTTCGCTGATCGGGAGCCCGCCCCTCGGCAGGTCGTGCAGTGCGTTCGCGGCACCAGGCGTGGTGGCCGGGCGCGCGGTGCTCGGGCGTTCTCACCGTGTGGGCCACTCGGTCCGTTCGCCCCTTTGCCCCATCGTCCGGCTCCGCCCATGGGGTGATGTGTGCCCCGGGCGCCCTTCCTCGGCGGGGGCCCGTGTTCGCTCCCGGGTCGTCGGGCTGACGTCCTCGGCCAGGACGGTGTGCATCGCCGCCGCTTCCCGTCCCCGCAGGATGCCCACCCGGCCTTCGCCCCGGTCGGGGCGCCTTTTCAACGGCTCGTTCATGCCTCCGGTCGGGCCGGCACGACCGAAGCGGGCCGTCCCGCAGACCCCTTGCGACACACCGGTGAACACGCTCTCAGTGAGGTCCGCGGCGCTTCTGCGAAAAGGCCCAGTTGAGAACTGGTGGCCGACGCAACGACCGAAGACCTCTCGCAAAGCTCAGCTTTCTGCCACGATTCCGAGTGGGTGGGGCACGAACCGAGGCCCTGCCCAATCGTCACACCTCTGATCAGTGGGAGAGTCACGGTGTACTTCGCCGCACTGCTCGCGCGCACTCAAGACGGGTGGGAAGCGAGCGACACAGAGCTCGACGATGTGGAGACCCTGTCCGATTTGGCCGATCTGGCCCGCGAGGCATCGGTGGACGAGGAGACGGTTCTCCTCTTCATCGAGCAGGAGGACGCCTGGTTCGGCGTCGTCCGGGTGGAGGGCGAGGACGATCCTCGTATCTTCATCTCGGACGCGGCGGCTGCGGCTCGCTCCTCCTACGGAGAGATCCTCACCAATGAACTTCTCGGCAGGGACGAGGACGACCCTGCCGACGACCTCGACGCACTCGACCTCGACGGAACCGAGGACGGGGAGCCCGACGACCACGATGGCGCCCGCACCGCCGCGGAGCCTTCGGCGACGGGGGACGCGGTGCCGCCCGGGCCCGTGGGCGATCGGGACATCCTGTCGGACCTCGGCCTCTCGGATAAGGAGCTGCTGGCGCTGGAGACGGATGTACTGCCGGAGATCGCGGACGCCCTGGGCGTCGCCGATGTGCTGGAGACCGTCCGGTAGTGACGGAAGCAGCATCTGAACGGGACCCCGTACGGGGTCCGTGGGAGGCGTCGATGCGCCTCGCCCTGGCGGAGGCCGAGCGGGCGGCGCTGTCCGGTGATGTGCCGGTCGGTGCAGTCGTGCTCGGCCCGAGCGGCGCGCTCCTCGCCGTCGGGCACAACGAACGTGAGCTGACGGGCGATCCGACCGCCCATGCCGAGGTGCTGGCCATCCGCCGGGCGGCCGAGCAGCTGGGCGGTTGGCGCCTGACGGACTGCACCCTGGTGGTCACCTTGGAGCCGTGCACGATGTGCGCGGGTGCGATCGTGCAGTCCCGGGTGGATCGGGTGGTCTACGGGGCGGTGGACGAGAAGGCGGGAGCGGCCGGTTCGCTCTGGGACGTCCTACGGGACCGTCGACTCAACCACCGGCCCGAGGTGATCAGCGGTGTGTTGGCCGCCACGTGTGCCGCGCAGTTGACGTCCTTCTTCCGCGACCGCTGATCGGATCCGGGCGCCACCGGGCATCGGTCGAGGGGGCGTCCCGCACCTCGTGCACGCTCCGCCGAGTTGTGCCCGGCCCCTGTTCGAGCAGGCCCCGGCGCGCGCTCATTGCTGGCCTCCCGGGCGGTCCCGTGCCTGTCCCGGCCCTCGTGGGAGCCCGATCCGGCAACGGGTGGGCACCTCGCTCCGATCGGTTCGGATAAGGATTTCAGAGCACGGGCCACTTTGGGCTAAGCTCTCTCCCGGTAGCGTGTCCGAGCGGCCGAAGGAGCTCGCCTCGAAAGCGAGTGTGGCGTAACCCGTCACCGAGGGTTCAAATCCCTCCGCTACCGCTGGTGAAAGGCAGGGGTGGACCTCATGAGGTCCACCCCTTTCTGGTGCCTCCGTCTCAGTTTCCGTCTCAGTTGGTCGGCTGATCACCCTGCCGCAGGCAGCCGCAGTGGAGCAGGGCTTCGCCGAGCAGGTATGGCGGCAGGCCGCTCCCACCTTCAACTCCAAGATCCTCGGCCCGCATTTCGAAGACCTCGCCCGCGACTTCACCCGTCGCCACGCCCACACCCTGTTGCCCGGTGGACTGACCGGTCCGGTGGGTACCACCGAGGTCGCCGACCAGGCCGCCCGGACGAAGCACGAGGTCGATGTCATCGCCTTGGCCGCCGGTGAGCGTCCGCAGGTGCCCCGGGCGAGGATCGCGCTCCTCGGTGAGGCCAAGGCGACCGCCGCCCGCCGGGGAACCGGCGACCTGCAACGCCTGGAACACATCCGTACCCTCCTCGCCGAGCAGGGGTACGACATCGAGGGCACCACTCTGGCCCTGTACTCCCTGCACGGTTTCCATCCCGATCTGGTCGAGTCCGCCGTCGAGCGCGACGACGTCCTCCTGGTTGATCTGCCCACCCTCTACGGGGAGTGATGCCCGACGGCCCGGGCCGCCGTCGGCTGCCCCACGACCTGCTCACGCCGGCAGACGGGTTCAAGAAGCCCCGGCGCGGGTGAGGTCGGCCGGGGCTCTGGGACGGGGGTGGGTCGGGGGGAGCAGCATCGGGGGATACCGCTCCCCCCGGCGTGGGATGCCGGCTCCACAAGCCCGGTGCCGCGGAACGGGGGAAACACGCGGCGGTGGGCCCCGCAGCGTGGGGCCGGTCCCTCGCCCGCCGGATTCCTGCCAGATCCAAGCGGGCTCATGACCATGGTGCTCCGTCGCCCGGCGCAAAGGTGTCGGCAAAGGGCCTCGATCGCAGGGCCCTTGGTCCATAAAGCCTCGGTTAGACTTCCGCGACTCTCCACGATGATCAGATGATCGGAGAGCCGCAGCGGGCCGTAGGGGGCCACAGAGGTCCGTCGGGGAGACAGGGGCTGATGGTGCAGGCGAAGAAGGTTGCTCTCTATATCGTGGTCGTCTTCGTGCTCTACACGATCATTACGTCTCCGGACAAGGCTGCCGAGCTGGTGCAGATATGGTTCGAGGGCATATCGGACGCCGCGAAGGGCGTGGGCGAGTTTATGACCCAACTGGTCAACTAGGACCGCCGCCCGTTCGGACACACGAGGAGTGCCCCTTGATCCGCCACCTGGTCCTCTTCAAGCTCAATGAGGGCGTCCAGCGCGACGAGCCGCGCGTGGTCGCCGGCGCGGAAGCCTTCCGGAAGCTGGGCGGGGTCATCCCCGAGCTGGAGTTCTGGGAGTGCGCCTGGAACATCACCGACCGACCGATCGCCTATGACTTCGCGATCAACTCGGCCGTCGTCGACGTCGATGCGCTGAAGCGCTATGTCGAGCACCCCGATCATCAGGCTGCCGCCGCGCAGTGGCGCGAGTTCGCCACGTGGGTGATCGCCGACTACGAGTTCTGATCTCCGCGAGCGCCGCTGCTCGTACGGCGGTGGTTGCACGGGTCGGTTGCGGTTGATCCGCGAATGACTTCTCATGGCCCTCATTTGGCCCCTCACCTCTCCGGGTGAGGGGTTTTTGAGGTTTAAATCCCAACTTGCCTTCAACACGTCGATATCTGGTGCTTGCACACAGTGGACATGTCTTGTGATGCTATGACCGCTTTTGACGGATGAGTTGACCGTGGTTGACCGCAAAGGGGTGGCGTAACGTGCCGGCCAGTACCGCACCTCAGGCGCTGCCCCAGAACGAGCGTCCCGACGACCGCCCGCCGTGGGCCCGTACCCCGGAGTCGGGGGTGAGCGGCCCACTGCCAGGACCGACCCCAGATCCACGCCCGACCCCAGATCCACGCCCGGGCACGCCCACCGCCCGGGGCGCCGTGACCGTGGAGTCAGTCGGCGCGACTTCGGAGACGACCGCCCCGGCGGACGGAATCCTGTTGGTCGAGACCGAGGACGACACCCCGAGGACCCGCGCCCAGAGCAGGGGGGCGGACACCCGAGCGCTCACCCAGGTCCTCTTCGGCGAGCTGAAGGGGCTTGAGGTCGGAACTCCCGAACACTCACGGGTGCGCGGAGCGCTGATCGAGGCCAATCTGCCCCTCGTGCGGTACGCGGCAGCCCGCTTCCGCAGTCGCAACGAGCCGATGGAAGACGTGATCCAGGTCGGCACGATCGGTCTCATCAATGCGATCGACCGCTTCGACCCCGATCGAGGTGTCCAATTTCCTACGTTTGCGATGCCTACCGTCGTAGGGGAAATCAAGCGGTACTTCCGAGACAACGTTCGCACGGTCCATGTGCCACGACGACTCCATGAGCTATGGGTCCAGGTGAATGGGGCGACCGAGGACCTCACCACCTTGCATGGACGCATCCCGACGACCGCCGAGATCGCCGAGCGGCTGAAGATCGGCGAGGACGAGGTGCTCGCCTGTATCGAGGCCGGGCGCTCCTACCACGCGACCTCCTTGGAGGCGGCTCAGGAGGGTGATGGGCTGCCGGGTCTGCTGGATCGACTCGGGTACGAGGATCCGGCGCTGGCCGGGGTCGAACATCGGGATCTCGTTCGCCATCTGCTGGTGCAACTGCCCGAGAGGGAGCAGCGGATTCTGATGCTCCGTTACTACAGCAATCTGACGCAGTCCCAGATCAGTCAGGAACTGGGTGTGTCCCAGATGCATGTGTCAAGGCTGCTGGCCCGCAGCTTCGCCCGATTGCGATCCGCAAATAGGATCGAGGCTTAGCTGTAACGGGTAGAACCCATTCAGGCAACTTTCAGCCAAACCGGAATGCGCATACCCCTTGCTTCCTGCGGGGATTCATCAAACTCGTATCGACAAATCGCTTCGACGCGTTGCCGACATGTGACATTCTGCGGGAGACGCGTTTGCCGCAGCCTCGCCGCCGGTATCTCAGGTGCAGGCTGCGTTCCTCCGTTGGTCGCGGCCACCGCGACCGTCCGCGACCTCAAGGGGGTGGCATGTCCGCAGAACAGGGCAGCTCGAAGGTGCTTACGCTCACCAAGAGCGCTCCCGCACCTGTCACGCCTGACAGCTCGGAAGTCATCGACACTCGTACTCTCTCCCGTTCCTTGTTCCTTCGCCTGAGGGCGCTGGACAACGAAGGGACGAGCGAGAGCCCCGAGCGCACCTATGTGCGTGACACGCTCATCGAGCTGAACCTCCCACTCGTGCGCTATGCGGCAGCCCGCTTCCGCAGCCGCAACGAGCCGATGGAGGACATCGTCCAGGTCGGCACGATCGGGCTGATCAAGGCGATCGACCGCTTCGACTGCGAACGGGGCGTGGAATTCCCCACGTTCGCGATGCCGACGGTCGTGGGCGAGATCAAGCGCTTCTTCCGAGACACGTCATGGTCGGTGCGGGTGCCGCGCCGACTCCAGGAGCTGCGGCTCGCGCTCACCAAGGCCAGCGACGAGCTGGCGCAGCGCCTCGACCGCTCGCCCACCGTGCCCGAACTGGCCGCCGTACTGGGCGTGTCGGAGGAGGACGTCGTCGACGGCC
The DNA here is from genome assembly GCF_036226685.1 of Streptomyces sp. NBC_00690. Lineage (NCBI taxonomy): Bacteria > Bacillati > Actinomycetota > Actinomycetes > Kitasatosporales > Streptomycetaceae > Streptomyces > Streptomyces sp. NBC_00690. The sequence continues at coordinate 4,210,634 of NZ_CP109009.1, read as the reverse complement.
TCGCCGTGGGCAACGCCTACACCGCCTCCTCGCTGGACTCTCCGTCCCCCGAGGACGACGGCAACGAAGGCTCCCTTGCCGACCGCTTGGGGTACGAGGACACCGCGCTGGAAGGCGTGGAGTACCGCGAGTCCCTCAAGCCCCTGCTCGCCAAACTCCCCCCGCGGGAGCGGCAGATCATCATGCTGCGCTTCTTCGCGAACATGACGCAGTCGCAGATCGGCGAAGAGGTCGGCATCTCCCAGATGCACGTCTCCCGCCTGCTGACGCGCACGCTCGCGCAGTTGCGTGAAGGTCTGATCTCCGACTGACGACGGTGTGGAGGTCTGCACTCCGGCGGGCGATCGCCGTCCGTTGGTCGGCAGACCTCACGAAGCGCGGTTGGGGCACCCGATGAAATGGTCTCGGGTGCCGATCGCCACTTCGGATATGACCCCGCGGCCGGGTGCCTTTCGAGAATGCCCCGTCGACCGCTGGTGGCGGCCCGCCCTGATGGACGGTCAGCCCTCAGATGCGTGGAGCGCGACCACCGCGCAATTTCGCTGGTGCCCACTCCCCGGGCCAACTCAGCTGCGCCGCCGCTGACTTCAGGATGCGCACCCTTCGCGAGCACCGCAGCGCTGACGGGCGATGCACCGATCCGGCGGCGCCGTATGGCGTTTCATCGACCCGGCTGATCCCGACTGATCCCGACGGGTTCCGGCTGCCCCCGACGGATCCCGTCTGGCCGCGGCTGATTCTGGCTGATGCGGAGTCGATGACCAGGGGCGCCGCCGACATCCGGAGCCGTGCTTCCGGGCGGCTGGAGCGAGCCGGCCGGCCCGGTGGGCGCGCGAGCTGTGCGGCCGGTGTTACCTGACCGCCAGCCAGGTCACCACGGCGAGGACGATCACGCCGCCCACTACGCCGAGGATCAAGCCGATCTTGGGTCCTGAGCGGGGGGCTGCTGCCCGTCGGCGGCTGCCGCCGCCCGTCGGCGCAGCCTCATCGACGAACGCGCGGAACATCTGAGTGCTGCCCGCGGGGTCGTGGTTGCCCTCGGGGCCCTGGCCTTGGGGAGCATGCGGGTTGTGTGCCATGGGCCACGACCCTAGCGAATCCCGTGTTTCGTCCCCAACCCCGGGTGCGCCGCCGTCCGCAGCGGACGGGGGCGGAGTTTTTGACTTCCTTTACTCCCATCCGGGGATTTTCGTTTGCCTGCGGCAACCAACCACTTCTATGGTTGCCCTAAGCAATAAATCTTTGGGAGGGCTGGGCGTCGTGGCCGCAGACAGTCAGTACGCCGAGTTGGCGCGCCAGATCAGTGCCATCGGCGCACTTCGGAGGGGCCTCGCCCGAACCCTGCCCGCCGAATGCCCTTCCGCCTTGGCCGCCGTGCTCTCCCTCCTGCACCGCCATGGCCCGATGCGCATCAGCACACTGGCCGACCTGCTCGCCGTCGATATATCCGTCACCAGCAGACATGTGGCGCACGCGGCGGACTGCGGCTGGGTCGAACGCCTTCAGGACCCCGGTGATCGAAGGTCGCGCATCCTGCGACTCACCCCCGACGGCCGGGTGATGATCGACGAGCTCGCACGGCGGACGACCGAGATGTTCGCCAAGACCCTCCACGACTGGTCAGACGACGATCTGGGCCAACTCAACACCCTCCTCGCCCGGCTGCGGGACTCCTTCGGTGACGGCCGGTCGCTGCTCCATCCGCGCGATGCCGTCGGGAGCGCCGCCGCGCAGCCCGCCGTGGAGCCGCGCACGCCGGCCCGGTGACCGCCTTCGTCCCCACCGATCGACCGCCTTTCCCGCACGCCAGACAGAGCAGAAGCAGAGGACACCCATGGCCACGACCGCACCAGCCGGTGTACGAGGGGGACACAGCTCGTACGACGCACCGCCGATGACCCACCGCCAGATAGTGGAGGCGCTCTCCGGGCTGCTGCTCGGCATGTTCGTCGCCATCCTGTCGTCGACGGTCGTCACCAATGCCCTGCCGCAGATCATCGGTGATCTCGGCGGTGGCCAGAGCGCGTACACCTGGGTCGTGACGGCGACGCTGCTCTCCATGACCGCGACCACTCCGCTGTGGGGCAAGCTCGCCGATCTGTTCAGCAAGAAGCTGCTGGTCCAGATATCCCTGCTGGTCTACTCGGCGGGCTCGATACTCGCCGGCCTGGCGCAGAGCCCCGAGTCCTTGATCGCCGCACGGGTGGTCCAGGGAGTCGGGGTCGGGGGATTGTCGGCCCTGGCGCAGATCGTGATGGCGGCGATGATCTCCCCGCGCGAGCGCGGCCGATACAGCGGCTATCTGGGGGCGACATTCGCGCTGGCGACGGTCGGCGGTCCGCTGCTCGGTGGAGTCATCACCGATACGGAGTGGCTCGGTTGGCGCTGGTGCTTCTTTGTGGGGGTGCCGTTTGCGCTGTTCGCGATGGTCGTCCTGCATAAGACCCTGAGCCTGCCCGTGATCAAGCGGAAGGTGAAGATCGACTGGACCGGCGCATTCCTGGTCAGCGCCGCGGTCTCGCTCCTGCTGGTCTGGGTGACCTTCGCCGGCGATCGGTACGCCTGGGCGTCCTGGCAGACCGCCGCCATGATCGGGGGCGCGGTGGCCCTGGGCGCGGCCTTCGTCCTTGTGGAGTCCCGGGCGAGCGAGCCGATCATGCCGCTGCGGCTCTTCAAGGACCGTACGATCGCGCTCGCTTCGCTCGCCTCCCTCTTCGTGGGCGTCTCGATGTTCAGCGGCACGGTCTTCTTCAGCCAGTACTTCCAACTGGCCCGGGGCGAGTCCCCAACCATGTCGGGCGTGATGACCTTCCCGATGATCGGTGGTCTGTTCCTCTCCTCGACCGTCTCCGGCTGGCTCATCACCAAAACAGGCCGGTGGAAGTCATGGCTGGTGGCGGGGGGTGCGCTGGTCACCGCGGGACTGACCCTGTTGGGGACGATGCGCTACGACACCGACTACTGGATCGTCGCGCTCTCCATGGCCGTCGTCGGTCTCGGCCTCGGCATGGTCATGCAGAACCTGGTGCTGTGCACGCAGAACCAGGTCAGCATGGAGGATCTGGGATCGGTGTCCTCGACGGTGACCTTCTTCCGTTCGCTGGGCGGGGCGATCGGAGTCTCGGCGCTCGGTGCGATCCTCGGCAGCCGGGTCACCCACCATGTGGAGACCGGGGTCGCGGAGTTGGGCCCACGCGGTGCGGCGTTGGGCGACAGCGGTACGGGCGGTGGTGGCATCCCCGATCTGACGGCCGTGCCCGAGCCGCTGCGCACCGTGCTGGAAGCGGCGTACGGCCACGGGGTGGCGGACGTCTTCCTGTACTCGGCGCCCTGTGCGCTGGTGGCTCTGGTGCTGACGGTCTTCATCAAGGAGGTCGCGCTGCGGAACCACTCGACGCCGAAGGCGGCGGCACAGGAGTCCTGAGCCGTTGTCGTGAGGCCAAGGCCAAGGCCAAGGACGGCGATGGCGGTCCGGTGTGGAGCAGCGGACCGTCCCTCGGGTGACCCGCTGCCTAGCCGTCGACGCCCTCCCGGGCCACCATCGCCTCGATCCCCGCCAGCACGATCTCCAGCGCGAAGTCGAAGTCCCGGTCCCTCATCTGCGCCACCGTCTCGGCACCGTGTGCCTCCATCAGATCGGCCAGGCTCGCGAAGTTGCCCTTGAGCCGGGGCTCCTCCTCGACGGTGGCCATCGCCTCCCGTACGAATTCGTCCTGGCTCATGCCGAGCGCCTTGCAGCGCTGGATGAAGTGTCCTTCGACGGTGCCGAACCCATAGACGAACTGGAGTACGGAGGCCAGGGCGCCCCGCTGTCCGTGGGGTGGCAGTCCCGTGTGCCCCACGACCCGTTGGAGGGAGCGGGCGAAGGCCACGGAGTGCGGCCCGATGTTCAGGAACGTACCGATCAGGGAGGACGCCCAGGGGTGGCGCACCAGGGCCGTCCGATAGGCGCTGGCGAGGGCTCGCAGTTGCTCCCGCCACTCCTGCGGGTCGGACACATCGGGCACCCGTACGGTGGCGAACACCGCGTCGAGGGCCAGTTCCAGCAGGTCGTCCTTGGTGTCCACGTACCAGTAGACCGACATCGCCGTGACGTCCAGCTCCGCGGCGAGCCGGCGCATGGAGAAGCGGGTGGCGCCTTCGGAGTCGAGGAGTCGTACCGTCGCCTCGACGATCTTCGCGCGGTCGAGGCCGGCGGGCTGGGCCTGCCGACGGCTGCGGTCCCGCTTGTCGCCCAGCCACACACTGGACCGTGCGGGCCCCTTCGCACGGTCGGCCGCACTCACCATCGCGCCGTCCTCCTCAGTCGTGTCAGCGTGCCCCTCGGTGGACCGACGGGTCCGACCGCGGGGCTTCGGTGTCCGGTGGGGAGTACTGGTCCCGTCCGGTGATCTATGTGGTCTGCTGAAGTGAGTCTGCCCGTTCCGCTCGTCTTAGCAGCAGGGCGGCCAGCAGTCCACCTGCCAGCACGGCGACGGCTCCGACCAACTGGCTCGTCTGGAGGCCCGAGGCGAAGGCGTCCGAGATCTCGGCCCGTTCGCCTTCGCTGCCCGCCGCAGCGAGTGCAGCCGGCAGGGAGGTGGCCCCGACGAGGGCGGGCACGAGTGCGGCGAACCGGGAGTTGAGGACGGCACCGAGGACGGCGACCCCCAGACCGTTGCCGAACTCCGCGAGGGTGCCGTTGACCCCGGCTCCGACACCGGCCTTCTCGGGCGGAATCGCGCTCATGATCGCATTGGCCATCGCGGGCATCGCCAGGGCCACGCCCGAGCCCATCGTCACCAGGCCGAGCATCATGCCGCCGTAGCCGTTGCTGCCGAGCAGTGCGACGGCGGACAGCCCCGATGACACCAGGATCATGCCCAGGGCGATCGTGGCGGGGGTGCCGATCCGGGCCACCAGCCGTGCCCCCACACCGGTGAGGTTGAGGGCGACGACGGCGAGTGCGAAGGGCGCCGTGCGCAGTCCGGCGTCCAAGGGGCCGTATCCCAGGACGAACTGGAGGTGCTGGGTGAGGAGGAAGAGGGAGCCGCCCATGCCGAACGCGACGAGAATCGAACCCGCCACGGCGCCGATGAAGCGCTGGTTGCGGAAGAAGTGCATGTCGAGCATGGGGTGGGGGATGCGGAGTTCCCAGGTGATGAAGAGCCCCAGCACCAGCGTGCCCACGCCGGCCGCGAGAAGTACCTCGGTGGAGGTCCAGCCGTGTTCGGGACCGGAGATGATCGCGTAGACGAGGGTGGTCATGCCGATCGTGGAGAGCACGGCGCCGAGGAGGTCGGGGCGCTCGCCGCGGGGGTTCTTCGACTCCGGGACGAGGACGATGGCGGCGAAGAGGCCGAGCGCCACCACCGGAAGGTTGATCAGGAAGATCGAGCCCCACCAGAAGTGGTCGAGCATGATGCCGCCGATGAGCGGGCCGGTGGCGAAGCCGAGGGAGTTGACGGTGGCCCACAGGCCGATGGCCTTCACCCGCTCGGTGTCGTCGAAGACATTGACCACGACGGCGAGGGTCGTGGTCATCAGCAGGGCGCCGCCGATGCCCATGCCCGCCCGTGCGGCGATCAACTGGTCGGAGGTCTGGGCGAGGCCGCCGGCGAGCGAGCCGATGCCGAACAGCGCCAGACCGCTGATCAGCATCTTCTTGCGGCCGTAGCGGTCGGCCGCATTGCCCGCGGTGAGCAGCAGCCCCGATTGCACCAGCGAGTAGGCGTTGATCATCCACTGGATGTCCGTGGCGGATGCGTCCAACTCCCGGGTGAGCGAGGGGATCGCCACGCTCAGCACCGTGTTGTCGAGGAGGACGACGAGTTGGGCGAGGCAGATCACGCCGAGGATCAGCCAGCGTTGGGGGTGGCGTCCGGTGATCGCCGGTTCGGATTCGACGGTGGCCGTCATGCCAGCTCCTTATGCGGTGCATGAATGTCTCATACACCGTACAAGGATTCCCATACGCCGTATAGGCGAGGGTCGGCACTGTCGAACCGGTGGCTCCTACTCTCCGGGCTTGATCAGATAGCCCGCGCCCCTACGGGTGTGGATCATGGGGGGCCGGCCGGCGTCGATCTTCTTGCGGAGGTAGGAGATGTAGAGCTCGACCACGTTCGCCTGGCCGCCGAAGTCGTATGACCAGACGCGGTCGAGGATCTGCGCCTTGCTCAGCACCCGGCGGGGGTTGCGCATCAGATACCGCAGCAACTCGAACTCGGTGGCCGTCAGATGGATCGACAGCCCAGTACGGCTGACCTCATGACTGTCCTCGTCGAGGAGGAGGTCGCCCACGCAGAGCAGGGACTCCGGGCGCGCGGTTGTGGTGCCCGACCGTCTGATCAGCCCGCGGAGCCTGGCCACCAGGTCCTCCAACGAGAAGGGCTTGGCGACGACGTCGTCGCCGCCCGCCGTCAGTCCCGCGATGCGCTCGACGGCGGCGTTCTCCGGGGTGAGGAAGAGTACGGGCACATCGGGAACCTCCCTGCGCACTTGCCGCAGGGCCGAGAGCCCGTCCATGTCGGGCAGTTGTGCGTTGAGGACCACGGCGTCCGGCCGGAACTCCCGTACCGAACGGATCGCGTCGGCGCCGTCATCGGCGCTGTGCACCTCCCACCCCTCATAGCGCAGGGCCATCGACAAGAGCTCGCTCAGTGCTGCCTCGTCGTCCACGATGAGCACGCGGACGGGGGTGCCGTCCGGCCTGAGCATCTCGGTACGTCTCCGGGGCGAAGTCGTGGTCATGGCGGTCAGTGTGTGAGCCCGCTCTGAGAACGCCCTTGCGCGAGTCTGTGATTTCTCTGAGAAAGGTGTCCCTGAGCAACCGACACCCGTCAGGTCTTCTGCGGGGCCGCGGTACGGGCGCTCGACACCGTCGCCGTACGCCTCCGGGGCCGCCCGCCCAGGGCTCCACGCACAGCCGTCAGAAAAGACCGTCCTGGAGCGGGTCGTCCCCGCCACCGGTGGTGGTGCTCGTGGTGGGTACGGAGACGCCGGCCAGGGCATTGGCCCCGATCAAGGACCAACCGGGCAGCAACCTGGTGTCGAGGACCACCGCGCTGCCCCCGGCCGTCCTCAGATGCAGATCGGGACCGGCGACCGCGACCAGGGTGCCCGCCACCGCCCCGCCGTCGACGAGTTCGCGCACCGCGGTCGCCGGAGCGGGCAGCCCCTGCAGGGCGAACACCTCGGTGTGGTCGACGATCTCGCAGCCCAACGGTTCCAGCGTCTCGTCCCACAGACCGAGGTCGACGGCGCGTCGATGCAGTTCTTCTACCTCGGTCGCACGTTCCCGGGCGGAGTCGGGCAGCGAGGCGCGCACGGCGCGTTTGGCGGCGTACGGGATACGGTCGGGCACTCCGAAGGCGCCGCGCAACAGCTCTTCGGCCCGTCGGGCGGCCATCAAGGGGCCGCGCCCCAGCCAGCTGAAGACGATCGCCCCCTGCTCCAGCAGGCGGGCGCTCCCGCGCTCCTCGCCCGTGATCCCCACCTTCACCAGTCCGGGGCCGAACCAGGCGAGATAGACGCGATAGGTCCTCGGGTCGTCGGCGAGGGTGTCCGCGGCCACCGAATGGGCCCGCTCCAACCGGGCGCAATCGGCACAGCGCGCCTGGGTGAGGTGGCCTGCGACCTCGGTGAGCAGCGGGCAGGCGGTGCCCCGCGCCCCGACGCACGAGCGGATGCCTTCGGCGCGAAAGCCGATCGCCTTGCCGGGGACGAGCGGGCTGACCCGCCCGCCCTCCCAGCGCAGGACCGCCATCCGCGCGCCCTGGGGCCAGCTGAGCCCGGTGCAGCGCCATGCCATGTACACCTCCGGGTGCCCGCCGCCGATCCAAGACGCGGAGATTACCGGACCGCACCGACAGCGGCTGACCCCGCGCCGCCCCCGCCGATGGCCGCCGACGGGCGTCCGGAGGCGGGCGCCGGGGGCGGATGGATGGCGGTGACCGCTGCTCCCGGGCCGTGTCCGAGCGCCATGGGGTGGAAGAACCCCGGCCGGTGCGGCAACACCCCATGGGCAGTGCCTTGTTGTCAGAGCCTCGTTGTCAGTGCCGCGCACTACCGTGGGAGGCATCCCATCCGCGCTTGCTGGCTGCTGCGCGCTACGGACCGGAGCCCCGTCGACCGCATCGCGCTCGGCGGGGCTTCGTCGGGAGCGCACACACATGGGGCGGACACACATGGGGCGGACCGGGCGGGCGCATACATGGGGCGGACCGGGCGGGCCGCGGCCAAGGCGTTGCCCGCTCATGATTCGGCCCGCCACCAATGGGCGTCGGACGGCTCGGCGAGCAGGATCGGCGATCTGGCGAGGATCTTGACGTCCAACTGCCGTACCAGGGCGCTCAGCTCACGGGCGGATCGTTTGGGAAGCGCCCGGAGGACTTCGTCCAGGTGGTCACGGGGGAAGAAGATCGTCCCGCAGCACTCAGGTACGCAGTGGTCGTCCGCCGTGCGCCAGTATTCGGCCGGGATGAACCAGCGCCGGGAGTGATGGGCCAGTTCCCACCAGGCGCGAAAGGCCCTGGCGGTTTCGCCCGGGTAGGAGCGGGTTCGTTCGAGCCGCACGATCTGGGCCGTGCAGCCTCCGGAGAGCCCGTTGATCGTCGAGTAGCGGTGACGGTCGTTCGCACGGCTGGGGATGTCGTCCCTCAGGACGGAAGGGCGCCTACGCGGCATGGCCCTTTCTGTACTCGGTCATGTCGGTCATGGGGGCAACGTAACAGCCTCCTCCCGGCGCCGCCAGCGCCATTTCTCAAGGGGCGCCTTCGTCGAAAAATACCCCCGGGGGTACTTCTGTTACGGTGAAGTGCATACCCCCGGGGGTAAGTGCCACACGAAAGGATCAGGCCCGTGTTCTTCATCGACACCATCGAGGTGCCCGGCCTCGGCAACCGCAGCTATCTCGCGGGCGACGCGACCAGCGCCGTGGTGGTCGATCCGGCCCGCGATATCGATCGCGTCCTGGCCGCAGCCGCCCGGCGCGGGGTGCGCATCAGCCATGTCGTGGAGACCCATGTCCACAACGACTACGTGACCGGCGGTCTGGAGCTCGCTCGCACCACCGGTGCCGAGTACCTCGTACCGGCCGGTGCGAACGTCTCGTACCAGCGGGTGCCCATAGCCGACGGTGACCGCGCCGAGATAGGCCCCGAGCTGACCCTGCGCGCGGTCGCGACCCCCGGACACACCCCGCACCACACGGCGTACGTCCTGGAAGAGGGTGGCCGGCCCGTCGCCGCCTTCACCGGGGGATCGCTGCTGATCGGCACCGTCGGACGCCCCGACCTGGTGGAACCGCGACTGACCGAGCAGCTGGCGCGGGCGCAGCACGCATCCGCGCACCGGCTCGCCCGGGAGCTCCCCGACGAGACCGCGGTCCTGCCCACCCACGGCTTCGGCAGCTTCTGCTCGTCCTCGCAGGCCACGGGTGATGCGACCACTATCGGCACGGAACGTCACGCCAACGAGGCGCTGACGCGGGACGCCGACACGTTCGTCGCGGAACTCCTCGCGGGCCTCGACGACATCCCCGCCTACTACACCCACATGGGCCCGATGAACGCCCGTGGCCCGGCCCCCGCCGACCTCGCGCCGCCCGCCGTCGCGGACGCCGACGAGATCTCCCGGCGCCTCGCCGAGGGGGAGTGGGTCGTCGATCTGCGCAGCCGCATCGCCTTCGCCGCCGGCCACGTCGCCGGTTCGCTGAACTTCGAGGCGGACGGACAGCTCGCCACCTACCTCGCCTGGTTGATTCCCTGGGGCAAGCCGATCACGCTCCTCGCCGAATCGACCGAGCAGCTCGCGGACGCCCAGCGCGAACTCGTCCGCGTGGGCATCGACCGGCCCGCCGCTGCCGCCACCGGCACGCCCGAGGAGTGGGTGCGCGCCGGGGACCGGCCGCGGTCCTTCCCCCGGGCCACCTTCGCCGATCTGGCCGGCGCCGACGGCACACAGGTGATCCTCGACGTGCGCCGGGACTCCGAGCGCACGGGCGCTTACATCGAGGGCTCGGTCCACATCCCGGTGCACCAGCTGCGGGCCAGGCTCGCCGAGGTGCCGCCCGGCACGGTCTGGGTGCACTGCGCCGGCGGAATGCGCGCCGCCATCGCCGCCTCGATGCTCGATGCGGCGGGGCGTGACGTGGTCGCCGTCGACGACGGGTTCGATGCGGCCCGGGCCGCCGGTCTGCCCCTGCGGGAGGGCTGACGGATGTCCGTCTTCGCACAGCCGCGCCTCACGGTGGCCGAAGCCCGCCGATGTACGACCGGTACGTTCCCGTACGTCGACGACACCGGCCGCCTACCCGGCACCGCCGTACTCCTCGATGTGCGCGAACCGCACGAGTGGGCTGACGGGCACGCATCCGATGCCGTGCCCCTGTCGCTCTCCGCCCTCGCCGTGGGCGCTCCGCTGCCCGCAGCCGCCAAGGGGCGTCCGCTCGTGGTCGTCTGCCGCTCCGGGCACCGCTCCCGCACCGCGGTGCGGCTGCTCACCGCCCGAGGGGTGGACGCAGTCGACCTCATCGGAGGGATGCGGGCCTGGGCGACGGCCGGCCTTCCGGTCGTCGACGTTCACGGCGAGCACGGCTCGATCGCGTGAGTGCCCTGCTTCTCGCGCTCGCCGCAGGCGGCGTGGTCGGGCTGGTGCTGGGCGCGCTCGGCGGCGGCGGCAGCGTGCTCGCCGTCCCCGCGCTGATCTACCTCCTGGGCTTCAGCCCGCTCGCGGCCACCACCGCCAGTCTGATCATCGTCACCATCACCTCGGCCACCGCGCTGTTCGCCCACGCCCGTGAGGGACAGGTGCGCTGGGGTACGGGCGCGGTCTTCGCCGCCGCGGGAATCGTTCCCGCGGCGCTCGGCGGGGTGCTCGCAGGGCAACTGCCCGCAGCGCTGCTGACCGCCGCCTTCGCGGTGATCGCGGCACTCGCCGCGGTCGCGATGCTCCGCCCATCGGCCCAGGTCGAGCTGGAAGGGGTCAGGGCGCGTTGGCCCGTCACCGTCGGCACGGGCGGGGGGCTCGGGGCGCTGACCGGAGTCCTCGGTGTCGGCGGTGGCTTCCTCGCCGTGCCCGCCCTGGTGAAACCGGTCGGTCTACGGATGCGCGCGGCGGTCGCCACCAGCCTGTTGGTGATCACGGTGAACTCGCTGGCCGCCCTCGCGACCCGTGCGGGGACCGCCGAGGGGCTTGACTGGGCGGTCATAGCGCCGTTCACGGGGGCCGCGGTGCTCGGTGCCTGGGACGGGAAGCGGCTCGCGGCGAAGGTGTCGGGGCGACTGCTCCAGCGGATCTTTGCGTACGTCCTGCTCGCCGTCGCGGCGCTGATGCTCGTGGACAGCCTGATATGAACCGGAACTGCGCTGATGTGAACCGGGGCCGCGCTGATATGAACCGGAAGCTCGTGGGCACCCGTAGGGGCACGGGCGCAGCCACGGGTGTGGACTTCGGGGCCGGGCACCCCGTGCAGGGGCGGCCCGGGAGCCTAGGCCAGCGAGAGGAAGAGCTTCTCCAGCTTGCCCATCATCTCGGCCCGGTCCTCTTCGGTCTTCTGACCCGACTCGACGTCGGCCAGACACTGCTGAAGACCGGTGGCGATGATCGAGAAGCCCGCCCGGTCCAGGGCTCGCGAGGCGGCGGCGAGCTGCATCACGACCTCCGCGCAGTCGCGGCCCTCCTCCAGCATCCGGATCACACCGGAGATCTGGCCCTGCACCCGGCGCAGCCGGTTGAGAACGGCCTTCAGTTCGGCACCAGCGAGATCCAGCTCCACGACAACTCCTTGATCGATACCCCTAGGGGTATTTTACCCCCTAGGCGCGCATCCCCGAATTTCCTCTGAGTCCCCCATGCGTAGCAGCTCAAGAAAGGCACACAGCAATGAACGCCACCCCCGCACTCGACGTCGACCAGGCACGCACCCGACTCGGCGAACTGACCGTGATCGACGTCCGCACCCCCGGAGAGTACGCATCGGGCCATCTGCCCGGCGCGCTGAACATCCCCCTCGACCAGCTCCGCAAGGCGCTGCCAGAGCTCACCGAGGCCGGCCACCGCGGTGAGATCCTTGTGGTCTGCGCCTCGGGCACCCGCTCCGAGAGCGCCTGCGCGCTGCTGGCCGACAAGGGGATCACCACCGCGACGCTCATCGGCGGCACCAGCGCCTGGACGGCCGGTGGTCACGACCTGGACCGGCCCACCGCGGGCTCGGCCGGCGGCACCCGCAGCACCTGGGCGATGGAGCGGCAGGTGCGGTTCACCGCGGGCACGATCGTGCTGCTCGGCATCCTGCTCAGCCTGCTGCACCCGCTCTGGTTGCTGCTCTCCGCGGGAATCGCCGGCGGGCTGGTCTTCTCGGCCCTGACCAACACCTGTGGCATGGCCCTGATGCTCGCCAAGCTGCCGCACAACCGGCCCAAGGCGGCCGATCTGGGCGCCACCCTGGAGCGGCTGCGTCGCGGCTGACCGCGTCCGTGACCGTCAGGGCAGCGCCCCGTCGTCAGCACAAGAGGCCCGGTGCCGCCCAACGGCGGCACCGGGCCTCTTCATGAATGCACCAGGTCAGCTCGTGGCCGAACGGCGTGCCGCGAGCCCGTCCAGTACGGCCGACAGCCCGCCGAATTCCCGAAGGCCATGGGTGGGGGAGCGCCGGACGGGCGGGACGCCTTGGCGGGTTCCGAAGCCCCTGTCGTGCAGGACCGCGATGCCGAAGCGGTCGCGAACCGCTGATGTTCGCCGTTGAGGTGGGGCGGGGCCAGACGGCCCCGCCCCACCTCAACGACTCGCGTGCGCCCGCGGTGGCGGACCGATGGTCGCCCGGGTCCGAAGGCCCGGGCGATGCCGGTGCCCCGCGGGGTGCGCAGGGTGCGACATGAGTGGAAGGTCGAGGTCGGTGGGGTGGGGGACCTCAGCACCGGGCGACGGGGTGACCGTGCTCCGGCGGTCGGACAGACGGGCCGGGGAAGGGACGACGGCTGCGGACTTGAGCCGGGATCGCAGCCGAACACATCACCGGGGCCGGGTGGTCAGACCGTGACCGGTTCCCAGACCGGCAGCCAGACGTCGTTCTCCTCACCCGCGCTCGAACAGGTGTACTGGATCAGCCGGTTGCCCTGACCCGTACCGCCGCGGACATTCAGGCACTTGCCGCTGTGCCGGGCCACGATCTGGTAGCCGTTCCCCTTGGCGACGAACCGCCACTGCTGATTGGCCCCGCCGTTGCACGTGTACTGGATGACGTCCGTGTCATCGGCCGTGGACACGCCCCGCACGTCGATGCACTTGCCGCTGTGCACGGCGGCGAAGCGTACATAGCCCCCGCCCACGTCCTCGGCGGTCCAGCGGGCGTTGCGACCGGTGGACCAGGCCCACTGGATGACCTCGGCGCCGTCTGCCTGAGAGGCGCCCCGCACATCGGCGATCTGGCCGGGGTCGTCGGCCAGGCGAAGGGTCAACTGCTGGAGCGCGGGCGGTGCGGCCTGCTGGGCCGCCGTAGCGCCGGCAGGTGCGGCAGGGACCGCGGCCAGCGCCAGGGTCGCCACGGCAACACCCAGTCCGGCCAGCCATTTTCCACGTACGGGCATGGTCAACTCCTCGCGAACGAAAGGTCGTACCTATCGGCATGATCATTTCCATGGGAAGTGCCATCCGGGGGAGCGGAACCGTTCCCGCAGTCACGGAGAGGTGAAAAAGCCCCCCGTATGGCCCGCTGTTGGATGCTCCGGGTTGACCGCCCGCGTCCTCACCACCGCAACGGCCCCGCCGCCTCAAGGGCAAGGGCAACGGCGCCCGCTTCACCCGGTGAGCGGTATCTGAGCAGACCTGTTTCGGGAGGACGCGGCGCGCATTCTCATCGAACGGGACGGAGCTGGATCGAACGGCTGGGGGCGTGGCCCGGCTGTGAGGTCGATTCGGTGGGGTTGGCCGTCCATGACCAACAGGTGCGTCGATGAAATCGATGAAAGGTCATGTAAGTTGATGAAACTTGTACCGACTTGCCCACGTTTGCAGGGGTTTCGATGTCCAGTGTTGGCGGGTAGACCTGGCGGCGTTGACGTTCGCGGCTTGGAGGCAGAGCACGATGGCGGTACAGGGCAATGTGAAGTGGTTCAACGGCGAGAAGGGTTTCGGGTTCATCTCGCAGGACGAAGGGCCTGATGTCTTCGTCCACTTCTCCGAGATCCAGGGCTCCGGATACCGCCAGCTGGAGGAAGCCCAGCGCGTGGAATTCGAACTGGTGCAGGGCCCCAAGGGGCCGCAGGCGGGCAGCGTACGAGTCATCCAGAGCTGATCCCCTCCCGCCCGTACGCGTACCCGATGGGGTGACGATCGGGCGGTGCCGCGAAGGTCCCGACGGTGTTCCGTCGGGGCCTTCGCCGTGCTGTCGGAGGGGCGACCGGTCAGCCGTTCCAGCTCGTCAGTGACCCACGCGGACGGCGCATCAACGTGCAGCGCATCGGACCCGGTCGTTGGTCCTACTGGGGGAAGACCGGCTCCAAGGGCAACTCGCGTGCGGAGGCGGTCGCCAGACCCTGCCGGCCGGCACTCGGGATCAGCACACTCGGCTTGTCCTGGGCGCCTACCAGTACATCGCTGTCGCCGTCCCGGTCGAAGTCCCGCAGCCGGAGCTCACCTCCGAAGAAGTCGTACTCGGTGACGCTGCCGGGAATCCCCGAGGTCCCACGGGTGATCCACTGGGAACCCGTACCGCTGAGCCCCTGCTTCCCGCCGTACAGGACATGTGCGCCGCCCGCGAGCGGGGCGCTCCCGACCTTCTCGCCGGGCACGCCCACGGCGAGATCGGGGTGTCCGTCGCGGTTGACGTCCCCTGCGGAGAGCGCAAATCCGAACCACTCGTAGGGGGCGGGACCGGTTGCCACACCGGCGCTGGACTGGGAGAGGCGGTACCAGGTGCTGGGCCCGGTGCTCCCGCCGCGGAGCACGAAGACGCTTCCCGCCTCCTTGTTGTACATGGGGTCGCTCACGGCCAGATCGCCGTAGCCGTTCTTGTCGAAGTCGGCGATCGCCGCGGCGGGCTGGTACCAGGAGCCGAGGGCGTTGTACGTCTCCGTCTTGCCCGGCTTGAGCGTGGAGCCGCCCCGGATGAACCAGGCAGCCGAGGTGTCCCGCCCCTTCGACGTGCCCCGGCCCAGGACGTACAGATCGGTGAACTTGTCCTTGTCGACCTTCCCCGCGACCAGGGAGGACGCCTGCTCCATGTGCTTGTTCGCGCCGGTGACCGCGAAACCGGTGACCTTCCCGGTGGCCCCGGACGTACTGAAGCCGCCGTGGTAGACGGTGACGGCGGTGGGCTGTGAAACGGCCAGGTCCGCTTTGCCGTCGCCGTTGAAGTCGCCGGTTGCGAGGGACTCGCCGAACCACTGGCCCGATACGGGCGAGTCGTTGCGGAGCGTCGAGACCTTGCCGGTGAGACCGGACTTCGATCCCCACAGGATGACGACCATGCCCTGTCGGTCCCGCTTGCCCACCTTCTGGAGGGGGTCGCCGACGGCGAGATCGGCATAGCCGTCGCGGTTGTAGTCGGCGGGGGCCAAGGAGATGCCGAAGGCTTCGTTCTCCTCGACGGAGCCGGGTATGCCGGCGGTGTTCTGCGTGAACGTCCGCTTCTGCGTGCCCGGTCCGCTCGCGGTCCCGTAGGTCACGGTGACCTTGCCCGCCAGGCTCTCCGCCGTGGCGTAGTCGCGGAAGCCGTCGCCGTTGTAGTCGTCGGCGTGTTTCGCGGGCGCGGTCGCGGCGGATGCCGCAACCGTCGTCAGGCTGATGAACCCTCCGGCGAGCGCGACGGACAGCGCGGTCGCGACTGCGGCACGGAGGTTCTTGCTCATGGGCATTCGGGTCTCCTGGGCGTACGAGGGCCACTGCGGCCACCCGCGCTGGTGTGGGGCATCCCGTCCGGCTCTGCGAACCGGCCGACGAGCGGCGGGAGTACAGACAGGACTCGCCGCGAGGCCGAACGGTTGTACGGGGAACGGAATCACCGGGCGTTCCCCGGACCTGGGGCGTGGGCGAACCCGGACCACGGGCTGTGGGTGAACCGAGCCGCGCCGGTGTTCGACCTACCGTCCGACGGGCTGAGGCCCCGGACCCGCACCTGGTCGCCGCCGTGGCCTGCGCGGACATCACGACCGGTACTCATGGCCGACACATTCACCCTGGGGCGGAAACGTGCCAAGGTGGCCGAATGATATGTCTGGGGTGTTGGTGATGGGAGAGCTCAGCAAGGGTGCGAACGCCCCGATCGCGGGGGTGCCGATCACGGTCGAACTGCATCGGACCGGGGATCCGGTGGACCTCACCGCCCTGCTGCTCCATGAGGACGGCAAGGTCGCATCCGACGCGGACATGGTGTTCTTCAACCAACCGACCGCGGGTGACGGGGCGGTTCGGCACGAAACTGCCGACGGGGATGCACCCGAGCGGATCACGGTGGAGCCCGCGGCCCTGCCCGATTCGGTGGTACGCGTGGTCCTGGTGGGCAGTTGCGATCCGGACGACGAGAGCCGCACTCTCGCAGGCGTGACGGAGTTGACCGTACGGGCGGTGCAGACCGGCGCGGAGCCCGTGGTGTTCCCGGTGCCCCCGATGACGGAGGGGGAACGGGCCGCCGTACTGCTGGAGCTCTACCGCAGGGGCCCGGACTGGAAGGTGCGCGCCATCGGACAGGGGTATCGCTCGGGTCTGGCGGGTGTGGCCGGCGACTTCGGCATCCAGGTCGCCGACGAGCCCGCGCTATCGCAGCCGGACCAGCCCGCGCCACCGCAGCCGGACCAGCCCTCCGTGCCGCGGTCAGACGGGCCTGCCGTACCCCAGCCGGGCGGGCCCGCTGATCAAGCGCCGACACTGACCCCCGCCCTAGCCGTTCCTCCTCCAGCCGCCCCCTCGCCCATGACCCCGGACCCGACCCCCGCACCACGCGCCGAGAGCCCGTCGGCACCCGCCACCACAACACTCGGCCGACTCAGCCTCGACAAGGGCGCCCAGGCCGTCGTCAGCCTCGACAAGAACGATCGCGAGGTGGAGATCGTCGCCACGCTCGTATGGGACGGCGGTAGCGAGGACCGACGGACGCGCGGCGCTGACCTCGACTTCTACGCCCTCTTCGTCCCGGCCGAAACGGCCCTGTTGGGCGCCGTGCAGGCCGGCACCAAGGTGGGCGTGGGCCACACCCCCAAGGGCAACCCCTACCGTCCCGCAGACATCGCCCCGGACTCCGGCCAAGAACCCGACGAGGTGTCCGACGAGGAGCCGGGCCGCGGAAGGTGGCTGCGCCGCAAGAAGCGCACCCTGAGCACGCTGGGCGGCCAGGACGAACGCAACGCCGTCTATTACAAGAACCTCGGGTCGGTGCAGGGCGAGCCGTACATCCGGTTGGACGGGGACTCCCAGACCCCGGGCCGTGAAGTGATCCGGATGGTGCGCCCCGACGAGCAGGGGTACGTACTCCTGTGCGCCTACTCCGCGCTGAGCAACGGCGCCGGCTCCTTCCGCAGCTTCGGCGCCCATGTCGTGATCGACGACGGCCGTGGCTCGATGGTCACCGTCCCGCTGTACGAGGAGAGCGAGACCTCGTACTGGGTGGCGATAGCGCTGGTGGACTTCACCGCTCCCGCGGGGGCGGCCGTGCGGCACATCGAGAAGTACAGCTCCGAGGGGACCGAGCGCAGGCCGGTGCTCCATCGCGACGGGACGATCACGATGGACGCGGGGCCCGTGGAGTTCAAGGACTTCTAGGAGCCCCGAGGCAATCCCGCAAGCGCGTCCCGGGAATTCCGCAAGCGAGCCCGCTGAGCCTGGGAAGCGAGCCATGGGGTCGAGGAGCAAGCCGGGGCTTCGGGGTCGAGGAGCAAGCCGGGGCTTCAGGGAGTGACGATGGGGAACGACGGATCGGGAGTGGTGACCCGGGACAGCAGGTGTTCAAGGAGCGTCTTGTCCCCTTCCGTCCACACCCCGTCGAGCCCCTTGCCGGACAGGATGCCGAACAGTTGGGCCCGGCTCAGCCGCAGTGTGAGTCCTGCATCCCGCTTGGGCTTCCCCCGGAGCTGACGATGGGTCAGGGCGCCGTGGTGCAGGGTGAGCCGGTGCCGGCTCTGCTCGTCGGTCAGGACGAGGTCGATGGTCAGGTCGTCGTCCCAGGCGGCGGGCCCGTCGATGCGGATGGCGATCGAGTCCAGCAGCATCGTGGTGGTCAGGGCGGCGATCATCTCGGCCCCACCGGTGTCGATGTGCGCGGGCGCCACCCCGTGGCGCAGTTCCGCTGCGGAGGCGAGGTAGAAGTTGCGCCAGGGGCCGTTCTCCGCACCCCGTCCGAGTCGGTCGTAGACATCGGCCAGCGCCTCCCGGGCCGCGGCTGCGGTCGCGGTGTCCCGGTCGTTCCCTGGTGTGGCGAAGACGATGTGGTTGAGGAGGGTGGCCGCGAACCGCAGATCGCCTTCGTCGACGTACGCGCGTGCCTTGGTCAACGCCTGCTCGGGCCCACCGGCCACATCGACGTACCGCCTGGCGAGTTCCACGGGCGGGTGCTCCCAGAGATGGGCGACGTTGCCGTCGAACCACCCCAGGTAGCGCTGGTAGATGGCCTTCACATTGTGGGAGAGCGATCCGTAGTAGCCGCGTGCGTGCCAGGCGCGTTCCAGTGCGGGCGGCAGTTGGAGGACTTCGGCGATCTCCGGGCCGGTGAGTCCGTCGTTGAGCAGCCGTAGCGTCTGGTCGTGCAGATAGGCGTAGAGGTCGCGCTGTGCGTGCAGGAAGGTGACGACCTCGTCGTGTCCCCAGGTGGGCCAGTGGTGGGAGGCGAAGGCGACGTCGTAGCGGCCGTCGAAGTAGTTGACGGTCTCGTCCAGGTAGCGGGCCCAGATGCGGGCGTCACGGACGACGGCACCGCGCAGGGTCAGGATGTTGTGCATGTTGTGGGTGGCGTTCTCAGCCAGGCACAGCGCGCGCAACTCCGGGAACAGGAAGTTCATCTCGGCCGGCGCTTCGGTGCCCGGTGTCAGCTGGAAGACGATCCGGACGCCGTCCACGGTCTCCTCCTGCCCGGTCTCCGTGATGTCCACGGTCGGCGGGATCAGGGTGATGGTCCCGGTGGAGGTCGTCATGCCGAGGCCGGCGCCGATCTGCCCGTCGGGTGCCTTGGGCAGCCGGTCGCCGTACATGAAGACGGCACGGCGGGTCATGGCGTTGCCGGCGTAGACGTTCTCGCTGACGGCGTGCTCCAGGAAGCCGGCAGGGGCGAGGATGGGGACGCCCGCCTCGGTGCCGTGGGGCAGGACTCCGCGGCCACCGCCGAAGTGGTCGCCGTGCGAGTGGGTGTAGATGAGACCGGTGACCGGGCGATCGCCGCGGTGCGCCCGGTAGAGCGCGAGCGCCGCGGAGGCGGTCTCCGCGGAGATCAGCGGGTCGATGACGATGACTCCCCGCTCCCCCTCGACCAGGGTCATGTTGGAGAGGTCGAGCCCGCGCACCTGGTAGATGCCCGTGGTGACCTCGTAGAGGCCCTGTCGGGCGCAGAGTTGAGCCTGCCGCCACAGGCTCGGGTGTGCGGTGTCGGGGCACTGACCGGCGAGGAAGGCGTAGGCGTCGTTGTCGTAGACGACCTCTCCTTGCGCGTCCTTGACCACGGCGGGGCTGAGGGCGGCGATGAACCCGCGGTCGGCGTTGTCGAAGTCGGTGGTGTCGTCGAAGGCGAGGGCCGTCGGGTCCGACATGGCTGCTCCGTTCCGCGGTGGTCGATGCTCCGGTCGGCGCCGGTTCTTGCGCGTCCACGACCCGTGGGCTTCGGCATCCGGCTCGTCCGGGACCGGCCCGGTCGCCGTCTGCCCATCTCAGCACCAAGCGTCGAGGCCCGCATTCTGGACGGATCACCTGCGCGTTCATGGGTTCCGTTGCCGCTGTTGTAAAGAATCCTTGACTTGATGTAAAGAGAGTCGTACCTTTCCAATGTCAGGTTTGCTTTACATGGAGGGGGAGGCGTGGCCCACGAGGAGAAACGCGCTTGGATCATGGGAGGGATCGCGATCGTCGGCTACGCCGTCTATCTGGCCATCGTCCTCCCACGGGCGGGCAGCGAACCCCTGACCGAGGTGTCGTACGCGGCACCGCTGCTGTGGGTCGTGGGTGCGGCGATCGGCGTGGCCATCGCGCTCGACATCGCCCTCGGAATCACCTCCCGGCGCGGCACCGCCAGGGTGGACCAACGCGACCGGGAGATCAGCCGGTTCGTCGACCACGTCGGACAGTCCTTCGTCATCCTCGGCGCGGTCGCCGTCCTCGCGATGGCCCTTGCCGAACTGGACCACTTCTGGATCGCCAACACCATCTACCTGGCATTCGTCCTCTCCGCCGCGCTGGGTTCCACCGCCCGGATCGTCGCCTACCGACGGGGCTTCCACCCGTGGTGAAACCGACCCGAATCACCAATTCCATCCGCTCCCTGCGCTTCGCACGGGACGAGATGACCCAGGCCGAACTGGCCGACCGCATCGGGGTCACCCGCCAGACGGTCATCGCCATCGAGAAGGGCCGCTACTCGCCCTCGCTGGAGATGGCCTTCCAGATCGCCCGGGTGTTCGCCGTCCCGCTCGACCAGGTCTTCCAGTATCCGGACGACGCAGAGGAATCCTCGTGAAAGCAGTGCTACAGGACGAGTACGGACCCTCCGACGTGCTGAAACTCCAAGACGTCGAACGGCCCACCCCTAAACCGGGCGAAGTCCTCATCCGGGTCCGCGCCGCCGCCCTCGACGCGGGCGTCTGGCACCTGATGACGGGCCGACCCCAACTGCTGCGGCTGATGGGCTTCGGAGTGCGTCGCCCCGCCGTCCGCGTCCGCGGCCGGGAAGTCGCCGGACATGTGGAGGCCGTCGGCGCCGGAGTCACCCGCCACCGAGCGGGGGACGAGGTGTTCGGCTTCTGCGAAGGCGCGTTCGCAGAATACGTCAGCGCACCGCAGGACAGGTTCGTCAGCAAACCGCCGAACCTCCCGCTCGACCAGGCCGCAGCCCTCCCCATCTCCGGCGTCACGGCACTCCAGGCGCTGCGTGACAGCGGACGCGTACGACCGGGCCAACAGGTCCTGATCATCGGAGCGGCAGGGGGAGTCGGGACCTTCGCCGTACAACTGGCGAAAACGATGGGCGCCACCGTCACCGGAGTGTGCAGCACCGCGAAGATGGACCTGGTCCGCTCGCTCGGCGCGTCCGAGGTCATCGACTACACCCGCGAGGACTTCGCCGAACGATCCGAGCGCTACGACCTGATCATCGACACCGCGGGCGGCCGCCCCCTGTCCGTGCTCCGCCGAGCCCTCACCCCGCGCGGCACCCTCGTCATCGTGGGCAGCGAAACCGAAGGACGCCTGCTCGGCGGTACGGACCGGGTCCTGCGCGCCCTGCTCGTCTCCCCCTTCGTACGCCACTCGCTGCGCGGTCTGTTCTCCGTGGAGCGCTCGTCAGACCTACAGATCCTGGCCGACTCGGTGGCCGCGGGCGATCTCGTCCCCGTCATCGACCGCACCTTCCCGCTGCACCAGGTGCCCGAGGCCATCGCCCACCTCAGGGACGGTCACGCCCGCGGCAAGGTGCTCATCGCCCCGGCCTCCTGACCGCGGCCGTCCGCACCTCAGGTCGCCGCGGCCCCTGACCGCGCTCATCCGCACCTCAGGTCGCCGCGGCCGTCACCCTGCCCACGCGGATCGCCTCCACCAGGGCCGCATGGTCCCGCTCGTTCTGGTCCGCGTACACCTCCGCGAACTCGGCCACCGCACGGTCGAAGACGTCCCCGCCGCCGAGATAGCCGGCGATGGCGATCCGGTCACCGGATCTGGCGTGGGCGCGCGCCAACGTCTGCCCGCAGAGCTCGCCGAACAACCGCATACCGCGCGGCACCATCACCTGCGGCGTGACGATCCCCTTCCAGTCATGCAACTGCCTGATGTAGAAATCCCGTTGCTTCCCGTCCATGCCCTTGACCCGGTCCCACCCCAGGAACACATCACCCACCGCCTGCATAAGCCGCTGCCCCGCGACGACCCGCTGCCCCTGGTTCTCGTACGCGCTCTCGCCCACGTGCGCGGCCAACACCGAACGATCCGCCTCCTTCGCCTGAAGGATCAACGGGTCCTCGGCGTCCTTGCCCAGGAGCAGCAGGATCCAACAACGCGTCCCCACACTGCCCACACCGACCACCTTCCGGGCGATGTCGACCAGGTGGTACTGGCGCAACAGATGTCGGCGCTCGGTGGACAGGCTCCGGGCGTAGCGGTCCACCAACGCATGCAGTTCGCCGCTGAGGTCATCGCGCCTCGCCCCCTGCAACAGATCGTCGATGGGCACGATCAACGGCGGATCCGGGGTGAACCGGCGCTCGATGCCCTGGAGCCGGGTGAGCTTCTCGAAC
Organism: Streptomyces sp. NBC_00690; assembly: GCF_036226685.1. Taxonomy (NCBI): domain Bacteria; kingdom Bacillati; phylum Actinomycetota; class Actinomycetes; order Kitasatosporales; family Streptomycetaceae; genus Streptomyces; species Streptomyces sp. NBC_00690. Next base: position 4,188,237 of record NZ_CP109009.1, on the reverse strand, counting down.
GCCTGGAGGCTGTCGCGGGTCCGCGCCTTCGCCATGACCTTGCGCAGACGCTCCCGGCCCCGCGCATCGAGCCGCTGATCCGCCAGCGACTGGAGCTGCTCCATGTCACCGTGCGCGTACCAGACGTCGAGGTTGCCCATGCCGGCGAGGAACCGCATCCGCTCCCGGTACGAACGCACCGCTGCCCGCACCACGTCCGACCGGACCTTCGCGGAGTAGCCGTTCTCCCGACCGGCGATCACCAGACTTGTGGCCAACCGCTTGACGTCCCACTCCCACGGGCCCGGCAGGGTCTCGTCGAAGTCATTGATGTCGAAGACCAATCGTCGCTCGGGCGACCCCAACAGTCTGAAGTTCATCAGGTGCGCATCCCCGCACAGCTGGGCGAGGAGACCGGAACGGGGCGTGTCGGCCAGGTCCTGGGCCATGATCGCGGCTGCGCCCCGATAGAAGCGGAACGGCGACTCGGCCATCCGCCCATAGCGAATGGGGATCAACTCCCCCACCCGGGAAGCCGACTGCTCCTCGATCACATCTAGTGGGTCCGTGCGTCCGGCACCAGGGTCGAACCCGGCATGGCTCGACCTCGGCACCTTCTGCCGGGCCGCCCTGCCCAGATCCGCCCGTTCGCGGGGCGACAACCGCATGGACGGACGCAACACGTCCGCGACGGAATTCCCACTGCCCTTGGCCATGGAGCGCTCCTCCGGTCCGAGCGCGAACCGGTGGGAACACTGCCAGTCCGGCCGCCCCACCCATTATCCGTCGCCGGCCCCGCTCCGCACCTCGACGCCGGGCCGGGGAGCCTGGCTGACCTCGTGCGATGCCCTCCGATATCAGTGGGCGCCCCGCTGATCGGTGCCTGGCATCTTGCCGTGCTCAGGGCGACACGGTTCCAGGTGTTGATGGTGAAGATCAGCGTCAGCAGCCGCGCCAACTCCTCCTCGGCACAGTGCGTGGCCGCCCGGCCGTAGACGGCATCAGGCACCCCTCCCTGCCCCAACGAAGTCACGGCCTGGGTGAGGGGCCAGCGCGGCCTGCTCCTTGGCAGAGAAGAAGTGAGGACCATGCCTACACGGCAGCGCTGACGACCTTGCTCTCGGCCCTACCTCCAGGATGACGACCCTTGGAGGGTGCACCTGGCCCGGAACACGCCTTCCCATGTCCCCAATACTGCTCAGGCGCATGCATACATGTCCCGAACTCTGGCGGATCGGGGTGCTGAGGTATCTGCGGACCGTGCTGAACACCGTTGGATGCGACCAGAACTGAGTTCAGGTAGGAGGCGGTTTACTTGCCCGCCTCGGGACCGAACCATTGCAGAGCCTGACCGGTGACAGCGGCGATGCAGTCGAAATCGCGATCACGGTGCAGGAGGGTCAGCCCCTGCAACTCCGCCGTAGCTGCTACGACGAGGTCCACCGCGCCTGCGCTGCGGTGCTGCCCGCGCCCGGTCAGCAGTTCCTGAACCTGCCAGGCGCGATTGTAGGCGCGATCGTCGACGGGGACCCAGCCGAAGATCATCCGCATGTCCTCGATGCCCCGGGCGCGATCCTCGGCCGATCGTGCGCTGTAGAAGAACTCCAGCTCGGTGATCGGACAGGTCGCGATGAGCCCGGCTGCGGCTGCCTGGTCCCAGCCGTACTGTTCGGCGTCCCCGCGAAGGAATCGGGCGAGTGCGCTGGTGTCGATCAGAAACTGAGCTGCGCTCACCGTCGGTAGTTTCCCTTGTCGTCAAAGACGTCCAGGTCGAAGCCCCCGTCGACCGCCGCTGCGCGCAGCCTGGCCAGAGCGAGAGCCCGGCGCCGGTTCTCCAACACCTCGCGCAGGGCGGTGTTGACCGTCTCCTTCTTGGTGCTGGTCCCCAGCGCCTGCGCCACGTCGGCCAGCAGCTCGTCGTCCAGGTCGATCACTGTGCGACTCATCCATGCACCTCCGAAGATATCAACTCGTGTATCGAGTATATCTTGCACTGGCCTGTCGTGCAGCCTTGCCCGAGATCACAGAAAGCGTCTACATGGACGCTGACTTCGATCTTTGAAGTGGCGAGCATGGTCGGTGAAAGGGCGCGGGGCAGGAGGTGTCGAAATGGGCTGGATCACCATCTTGGTGGGTGTCGTCGCGGCCGTAGGGCTTGCGAGGCTTCTGCTCCCGCAGGTCCGGAAGCTGATGGTGGAGCCTGCCGAGGCGATTCGAGCGTGGCGCGAGGTCCGGCTGCTGCTGCAATGCCGACAGGCTGATCCGCCCCGTAGAAGGAGGATGCCTGGAGTGGAGCGCAGGCGCGGGACTGGGGCGACGCTTCTCACCAGACGGGACGTGACGGAGAAACGTTGAAGGCCCCCATCTTGCGATGGGGGCCTTCAACGTTAGTGCCCGGTGAGGCACTGGCGGAGGATACGAGATTCGAACTCGTGAGGGGTTGCCCCCAACACGCTTTCCAACTGTTCGTACGGGGGTCCAGGGGTGTGCGGGAGCGTTCTGACCTGCGGTGCGGCCGGTCCGGGCGGGGGTTCTGAACGGTGCTGTACGCCGGTGAATGCAACCAGAACTGCAACCACGGAGGGTTCTCGTTCTGGCCTCCATGCTGCGGTTTACTCCTCGGACAGGCCGGGTCGCCATTCCCGGATCGCTCCGTCGAAGTCGCCGTCGCGTACGTCTTGCAGCGCCGTCGCGTAACCGATCTCGATGGCCTCTGTGATCAGCTGCTGCAGCTCCGTCGACGCGTACAAAAGCCGATGTCCGGCGCCCGAGCAGAGGTTGGCCGCAGCATGGCCGGCGACACGGGCATGCTCGCCGGGAACCGTGGCGATATGCATGTCTGAGATGGCTTGTGCAGCGTTCTTGATCTCTTCCTGCGGAGACGAAGTCATGGCGGCCAGTATCCGCATGCTGGCGACGGTGGGGAATGCCGCCTTCGGTCCCGCCGCCGCGGATCATCGATGGAGTATCGGGGGCGCGGTCGGAGTGATCTGGGTCCCGGTGCTTCGGCATTGGTGCGCCTCGACGGCTTACGTGTTCCGGCTGGGTGCCGGGGTCTCACGCAGCGGGGCCACAGTGCCAGACACGCGCGCGGCATGGCCCTCCGGTAGGAGGATCGGGCCCCTTGGCTTCGGAGATCCCTCTCAGCGAGTCTCGATGTTGTCCTGCGGACGCACCACCCCGGTTTCCGCAGGGGTGGTTTCGTGCCTGTTGTCAGTCCCGATGATCGCCGGGTCGGTGTAGATGTCGACGATGTCCGGCTGAGGCGCTGGGGCCGGGGCAGGAGAGGCCGGTGGAGGAGTGGGCTGGCCAGTCCCCCTGGTTCTGTCCGTTGCTCATGGGCTCAAGTGGGCAGCAGCAGGGCGACAGTCGACAGGCCAAGGCCGACGATCAGCGACCAGAGACTCGCCGTCCAGCACCTGGCCCTTTTCTGGTGGCGCCGCTGGTTTTCCTCGAAGAGTGACGCCCGAGACGAGGCCAGCCGGATCAGAGCCAGTTCCTTGGTCAAGCGCGCGTAGTTGACGACCAGGGGACGCGGCTCCAGGTCCTTGTACTCAGCTACCCAGAAGGTCTGCACCCCTGCCAGCAGAGAGACCGCGTACGCGGCGAAGGCACAATAGGCGAGGAGGTCGTGGTGCTTGTGCGTCGCCAGGAACTGGGCAGCGGTAGCCGCGAACCCGATCAGGAACACCGCCTTGGTGTCGATCTTCGCCAGCGAGTCTGACTGGCGTGCCAGACGCGAGGCCGCCTCATTGTTGAGGAGCTCCAGCGTCGGTTCCTGAGCTGCCAGCTCAGCTGGTGTCATCGTCATGCCGAGAGCCTAGGAGCCTCGGGCGGCGACGGCAGGCCGGCTGCCGAAGCCAGCCCGCCAACCCTGGGGACGCCACACTCCGCCTGCTCAGGCGTTGCTTCGTTTCACGGCGTTTTTTTGCCGCCTCGCAGGTCCAGGTCGCTTCCCGTCCTGGAGGCGGGTGCTTGATGAGGTCGAACCGGTCCGGATGGCCGGCGAGGATGGCGTGCACCGACCACGAGGTATGCGAATCGCGTTTGTTCCGGGGCCAGGCAGCTGCAACTCTGCGATACCTCGCGAGAGCAGCCGGTGATATCCCGAGAGCCTCAGCGAATTTTTCCAGCGGCTGGAATCCCTGGTCTTGCTTCTCGTGCGGTGGCATTGCCTCAAGGATGAGATCGCCCAACTTGAATTGGACCTCACTGGCACTTCGTACCATCTCCCTCCCGGCCCTTACGAGTTCGGGGTGATGCTCATCGGTCGTCCCGGCCCGTGCAGGCGGGTCTACTTGGGGTGCCCTGTGAGCGGTCCGAAGCGCGGCGACGCGTTCTCCTGGGGTGTGGTTGCAGTAGGGGCAGCCGCCGACCGATTCGAAGGTTTTCCGAGCCGCCAAGTGGCCGAAGTGGCACTTCACGATTTCGGCCGTGCGTCCCTCCTGGCTCCAGAAGAGAGGGATGTTGTTTCCTGGCTCCGGCACGGCGCAACCGCCTCCTGTCCCTATTCGGCGGGGCCCTCGCCGCGGAGTGCGAGGTCCACCGAGAAGCCGGCGTCGCGCATCCGCTGCGTCGCCCGGACGATGCCGTTCACCGCCTGGCTGGCCACGATGATCTGAGGGCTCTGCTGGTCAGCCGGAGTGAGGGGCGCGATGGCGCTGCGGTGCAGTCGTACGGCTCGCCGGTGAAGTTGGGCGATTTCGCGGCTGATGGCGAGCAGGGCGAGCTGGGGGTCGCGGGTGCGCATGTAGAGGGTGAAGAGGTACAGCAGACACTCCTGCTCCACGATGCACTTGTTGTCCTTGTCCCAGGCTTTGGCGATCTCGAACTGCCCCTCGGTCATCTTTTCCAGCGCGACCTCGCGCGGCATGCCGTCGCCACCGAAGTCACCAATGGCCTCCCACAGTTCCTCCCCAAGGTCATGCGGTGACCTGCGGCGCGTTGTCATCAGCCTTCCCCTCCCGCCTCATCGCGCAGCATCTCGGCCAGGGCGGCGTCCATGTCAGTCTTCCCGGTGGTCGCGACGTGGTCGCACCAGTCGCAGATCGCGCGGACCTTCCGCATGCTGTCGGTCACGGCTTCGATGGCGGTTTCGTCGCAGTTTTCGGTCTGCAGCAGGACGACAGCGTTCTGCATGGAGACGCAGAAGCTGGTGGCCAGGCCGAGGATCTTCAGCACAGCTGAGGGCGTATCCCGGTAGTCGACGGCAGGCGCCTGTCGGGCCAGGGGCCCTTCCTGCGACGTTGCCTGGGAGGGCGGTTCGGACAGTCCTGCCAGCGCGCGGGCCTCACCGGCGCGTTCCTCAAGCTTCTTGCCACGCTGGCGATTTGCCTCTCGTACGGCATGACGGAAGCGAGGGTTTTCGACGACCGCTTCGATCACCTCAGTCCGCTCTGCCAGCTGGGCGATGGCCGCCGCGGCCTCGTCGGTGTCGCGCAGGATGTGCTTGGCCTTGTCGATCCGTTCGTCGGGAGTCTTGGGGTGGACGGGCATGAGCTGCCGGGCACGCAGCGCCTCGTCTTGGGTCCACGGCACGGTCTCGTCGGGGTCGGTGGGGTCCGGTGGTTCCTCGCGGATCATGTGAAACCGGTCGGGTTCCGCGGCCAGCCGCGCGTGCACAGACCAGGAAACGTCGGACCGCCGCATGCTTGGCGGCCACGCCCGGGAGACATAACGGTAGTTCAGAAGCGTGCTCGGCCTTGCGCCGATCTGCTCGGCATAGACCTCGACAATCCTCTCCACGTCGCCTTGGCGCTCCGAGGAGTCGAGCATTTCGACGAGCGTGTCGCCCAGCTCGAACTTCGCATCGCCGATCTGCTTCACGAGCCGGCGCCCCTTCTCTACGTACGCCTGCCACTCGTCTTCCTTGAACACCGACGGAGGGATGACATCGACCATGGCAGCCTCCAGCTGTCTCATCCGGATCGGCCGCCGGGAAGCGCAGGAGGGCCGCATGTCTCGCGGTCGCAGCACTGCCGGGTGGTGTGTCCGGCCGCTGTTCCAAAAGCATCGTGACGTTTCACGGGCAGGCGGAGGGAGTGCGAACTAGCTGCGCATAGAGGCACTCACGTTCGCTCTCGGGCGACCGTCTGACCACGCAAGCGCTGGGGAGTGCCAGAGGGCGTGAGGGATGACCGTGCGCCTATGCGTGAGGCAGCTGAGACCCGGGTGTGCATGTGCTGCAGCCGGGCCGTGCTGTGTAAACTGCCGGTCTGTCGGCGGTACAACAGGCGGTACGCGCGACGGTAGTACGGTCCGGGATAGACCTCACCCTGCTCGTGCTGCCACAGCGTCTGGAATTTGGCGGCCAGCACCGTGAGCCCTGCGGCCCGGGCCATCTCGCACAGCTACTCGCCCGCGCCTTCGAGCGTCAGACTGTGGGCTTCGCGCTGCTGCCGCAGTTTGTCCGGGCGCCGCCCCCGCCGGCTCTTCGCCACTTCGTTTACCGCCTACCCATCCCTGGCCGTGATCCGTAGGCCAGATCTGCCTCGTCTTGCTCTCCGAGCAGTGCGTCGATGGCGGTCGCGGGGGTGGCGCAGCGGAACCCCGTGTCGTCGTCGAGCATCTCCGCGGATGCGTCGTTGAAGACGGCGGGGATGACGCGGGGGAAGGGGCTGGTCCAGGCGCCGGCCTTCAGTTCGTAGCGGCCGGGCTCGGAGCGGGTGGAACACCACTCCCAGGTGTTGCCGCACAAGTCGTAGACCCCGTATGGGGAGACACCGCTGTGGTAGCGGCTCACGGGGGTGGTGGAGCCGATGCGGCTCTCCCGCGAGTTGCACTTGGCCGGCGTGGACTGGTTGCCCCAGGGATAGGTGTCGCCATGGGCACCTCGGGCGGCCTTCTCCCACAGCTGTGCGGTCGGCAGCTCCTTGTCGGCCCACTCCGCGTACGCCGCGGCGTCGTGCCAGGTGACGAAGACGACGGGGTGGTCGAGGACGGCCTCGGGGCATTTGCCGCGGTGCCAGTGTTGGGGCGGCTGGTGTCCGGTGGCGGCCATGAAGCGTGCGTAGTCGTTATTGGTGACCGGGAAGACGTCGATGTAGAAGGACGGGAGCCAGACCGGCTTGTTCTCCTTGCCGCACAGGAAGGTGCCGGCCTCGACGAGGCTCATCATCTTGCCGTCGCGGGGATGGCGGACCTGGCGCTGCTGGAGTTGCGGCCCGGGAGGCGGCGGTTGCTGGGCGGGTAGGACGGTGCCCAGGGGGCGGGCGAGACTGGCGAACCGTTCGTGGATGTCAGGGGCGGACTGGGCGAGGAGTGTGTCCAGGGCTGCCTGGTTCACCTGCCTGAGTCGGATCGTGTCCTTGCGCGCTTCCCATTTCGACACCATGCGGTCGCTGACACCGAGTCGCGCGGCGAACTCCTCGGTGCTCATCCGCGATGCCTCGCGTAAGGCCCGGACTTCCAGTCCGGACCACCGTTCAACTGTGGCCACTCCAGGACTCCTTGTTGCAGGCTGTTCCTGGTCAGCCTAGTCAGTAGGAGTCCGGCTTCGGAGCGTTACAACAAGTCGTCTTCGATCTCCATGTACTCCTTCCGCAGCGCGTCGATGATTGCGTGGGACTCGGGCAGTTCGGTTCCGTCGATGGCGCGGATCGCGCGGACACCGATGGCTGCGTTGGTGGCGAAGGCGGCCCGCATGCTCGGCAGGTCGCTCAGCCGGATTGTCCGCGTGTCATGGGCGTGGGCACTCTTCAGAAGCTCCATGGTCACGCCGACGAGGCAGTCGGCGTCCGGCCAGATCACCTGGCTGCCGTCGAAGAACCCGATGTTCCAGGTGCCTCCCTCCGAGACGATCTGATCCTGGTCAGCGAAGAGGGCGTCGTCGAACCCGCTCAGCTGGGCCTGGCGGCGGTGATGGAGGCTAGCGAAGAGCCCGACGCTCTTCACGCTCGGTACGTCGCGTACATATGTCGTGGACCGCACCCTGAGCGGCGGAAGCGGGAGGGTGCCCGCCGGCCGGGAAGTCACCAGCACGTGTGGATCGTTGGCCGCGCTGGGGTGCCCGAGGTCGAGCCTCGGGTCGAAGACAGTGACGCGGACCGTGATGGATCCGGCGGCGGGAGCGGCACGGCGGGTCAGCTCGCGGACGCGCTGCGGGTCGAGGTCGGTGCCGAAGAGCGTTCGGCAGTCGCGCCGAAGCCGGTCCATGTGCAGAGACAGGCCGCGTACGCGGCCGTCGTCGACCCGCATGGACGTGAAGTGGCCGTAGTTGGTCAGGGCCAGGTTCTGGAGCTGATCCGGCTCGACCGGTTCTCCATTGAGTTCTGCCATGCGGCCAGCGTGCCACCCAGCTCGGGCCTCTCAGCCGTGAACCTTCTGGGAGGGCGCCTAAGTTCGGTGAAAGTTCGGTCCCGGGGCGGTGGGAGGACGTTCCGGCGGAACGGTGGTTGCCAGCACTCTGGTGGTGCAAGGGAGAACGGCGAGACCCCGGCGACAGGAGGTGACTTGTGCCCAGCGATGACGAGACGATGCGAGAGATCGAGTTCAAGCACGGCCCGTTCGGCCAGGCGATCACGAAGCCGTTCGCCAGTACGCGGCGGGCAGTCGACGAACGTTTCCTGCTCAAGGTCTACATAGGAATTGATCCCGAGGGCCGCCGTAAGCGGGAGGTGGAGACGGTGCAGCGCGCCGCTCACTGGGGTCTGTCGGTCCCTGAAGTCTTGGCCACGGGCACGGGAGAGGACGGATCCTGGACGGTGTTCCGCATCTCGTGACCCGGCTGCCGTTCAGGGGTCCTGTGCTGGCCTGGCGCCTGCTTCTCTGGGTCGATCGCCGTCGCCCTGAGGACATCGACCTCGTGACGGCCCGCGACGTCGGCCGCCTTGCGGCCGAGGAACAGGCTTCAGCCGCCTGCGCGGCGTTGACTCAGGCCGTCTCGCTCCTGCGTGCCGCCGGCGTACCTCGCTGATTCCTTCGCGTATCGCTCGTCCAGGCGTGCTGACGCCTGCGTTCATTCACCTTCTGCCCACCCTGAACGGGAGTTCGTCATGCCTCGTACGAGCACGATCATCAACAACAGTCACCTCGTCATCGACACCGCCATGGCCGGGCCGGACACGACGACCATCGTCGAGCGGAAGGGCCTCGGCCATCCGGACACCCTGGCCGACCACCTCGCCGAGCGGCTATCCCGCGCCTACAGCCACTACACCGTCGCGCGCTTCGGCGCCGTGCTGCACCACAACTTCGACAAGCTCGCCCTCCTCGGCGGGGCCAGCGAGGTCCGATACGGCGCCGGCAGGATGACGGACCCGGTGCGTGTCCTGGTCAATGGGCGGGCAGCGCCCATGTGCGGGGGCGAGGAGATCCCGGTCCAGGAGATCGTCGAGACTGAGGTCAGGGCGTTCTTCGCCGAGCGGCTCCCTGAGGTGTCAGACCACCTCGACATCGTCTTCAACATCACCAGCAACTCCAGTCCGGGCGCGGTCCTCACCGGCGACGGGGTCCCGGACCGTACACGCTGGTTCAATCCGCGCTCCGTCGATGACCTGCGGGAACGGCGGGTCCGGCTGTCGAACGACACGTCCCTCGGCACAGGCTGGGCTCCGGAGAACGTCTTTGAGTCGTTCGTTCGCGAGCTGGTTGATCACTTTTCCGGCGCGAGCGAGTTCACCCGCGCCCACCCATGGTGTGGGGCCGACGTCAAGCTCATGGGCTACTGGGACGGCGGCCAGGCCGACGTCGTGCTGTGCGTCCCGCAGAAGTCGCGCCACGTCGCCAGCCGGGCCGAATACATCCGCAACGCGGAGACCGTATTGGCCGAGTGCTACCGCCTGGCCGGTCTCCGGCTGTCCGGTGCGCAGGCGCGCTTCCGGCTCAACGCCCGCGACGTCCCGGAGAAGGACGAGCTGTACCTGACCTACACCGGAAGCTCGATCGAGTCGGGGGACGAGGGCGTCGTCGGTCGCGGCAACCGGGTCAACGGCCTGATCACGCCATTGCGGCCGATGAACCTGGAGGGAGCCAACGGCAAGAACCCCGTGTACCACGTGGGCAAGCTCTACAACATCGCTGCACAGCGTCTGGCCGAGCGCCTGCACGAGACCACGGACGGGCACGCGGAAGTGCACTTGGTCAGCACCACCGGCCAGCGTCTGGATCAGCCATGGCGAATACTGGTCCGCCTCTCGGCTCCGGACGCCGAGATTGACAAGGTGCAGGCCCTCGTCATGGAGACGCTGAGCGAGTTCCCGGCGCTGACCGACGAGCTGGTCTCCGACGGGATCGTGCTGAGCTGATGACGAAGCCGACGCTCGGAGAGATCCCTGCCGGGTGCCGACGGCGATTGCTCGCGCACTACGGGCCTGCCACCCAGCAGTGGCTCGATGCCGTCCCGGGGCGGCTGGCACGCGCGGCGGAAGGCTGGAAGCTGTCGCTCGCGGCCTATCACGACGCCGGACACGCCTCGGTGATCGCGACAGCGGCCTGCCTTGACGGTCGTCCCCTGCTCCTCAAAGCGTGGTTCGATCCCTCCCGCTACCGCCGTGAGGTGGACGCGCTGCGACTCTGGGCCGGCGGACCGACAGTCGGCGTTGTGGAGGCCACGGACGACCTGGCTGTGGCCGCACTCGAACTCGTTGGAGGGCAGCCCGGTGGTGCGGACCGGCCAAGGCGAGAGATTCAGATGGTGGCTGCGGCCATCCAAGGGCTGCACACCTTTGGGCAGCACAGGCGCCGGCCAGACGGGCTTCCACGCCTTGCTGACCACCTCGCGCAGGAAATCCGGCCCCGGACCGAACAGCGGCTACAGAAGCTCGATCTCGGCGGCTGGCGCTCCCTGGCCGAAGTCGGTATCTCTGCTGCCATCGATCTGGAGGAGGTCCCCCGCCAGGCGACGGTGCTACACGCGGACCTGTATCGGGAGAACGTGCTGTTCGACTGGCAGGGGCACCCCCGGCTGATCGATCCGCTTCCCATGGTGGGAGACCCGGCGTTCGACTGGGCCTTCTGGACCGTCTACTACGACCTGGGGCGCGGTACCGACGAGAGGCTGGCCACCGCCTCACGCGTCTCCCGGATTCCTGTCCCGGTGCTCGCGCCCTGGTGTCGCCTGCTCGCCGTCGACGGCCTCCTTTTCTACGTGGAGTCCGGAGACCCGCGAACGCATCTGATGGCCGAAGTGCTCACCCACCTTTTGGCATCGACGTCTCGGAGCGGATCGTGACGACGTACATCCTCCGCCACGGCCAGACGAACTACAGCAAGCGATACCTCGTCAACGGCGACCCGTCCCAACCCATCCACCTGACCGCCGAGGGTCGGCAATCGCTGAGCCTGGGCTGGTCCACCCTCCCACTCCACACCGTGCGGACGTGGCTGACCAGCGAATTCCCGCGTGCCCAGCAGACGGCTTGTCTGCTGATGGGTGTGCCGGCGGCGGACCTGGTCATCGACCCTCGGCTGAACGAACTCGACTATGGGGAGTTCGAGGGCCGCCCGTTCCTGGAGTACGCGGTCTGGCTTGACGGCCAGGGTCCGGGCGAGCGGCCGACGGGTGGCACCGAGTCACAGCGCGACGGCATTCGGAGGATGCTCACGGGAGTACTGGCCGCCGTGGAGCACCCAGGTCCCCGTGTTCTGGTAGGCCACGGCCTTTTGGCCTCCGTGCTCCTCTGGCAGCAGAGCCGATCGCCGAAAGAGGCCATGCCGCTCTTTTTCCCGGAGGCTCCGTACGTCGAGCCGATTGCCATACCCGACGACGAGCTGCCGGACTGGATCACGGCGCTGATGAGTCATCTCGACAGAGACGTTCCCGGAGGTCGCGCCGACCGCGGAGGCGCGGACATATTCCGGATCGGCGAGGGCTCGGCGGTTGCTACCGTCGATCTCGTATCCCACTCGCCGGATCAGAAGGATCTTCCTCATGCATGATGCCCGCGCCCTAATCGAAATGGGTGCCGAAGCGGTTCGTCGGCTCGCTCGTCGCGGCTACTCTCTGGACCTGTCCGAGCTGGAGTCCCTCCAGTCTCGGCGCAACCAGAACATCCGCTCGGCCGACGAGTTGCGGGCAGAGTCCAAGCGGACGGCGAGTGAGGTCCAGCAGACGGCCAAGCAGGGCGGCGACATCTCCAAGCTGAAGGAGCGCGCCCGCGAACTGAAGGACCAGATCCGGGACATCGAGGTCGGCCAGGATCAGGTCGAGGGGCAGCTCCGCGACCTCCTTCTCAGCATCCCGAACCTGCCGGACGACGCGGCCCCGGACGGCGACTCCGAGGACTTCGCGGTCGAGGTCCGGCGGGTCGGCACTCCGCCGGCCTTCCCGTTCGAGCCGAAGGACCACGTCGACCTCGGTGAGGCCACCGGCATCCTCGACTTCGCTCGGGCGACGAAGCTGTCCGGCCCGCGCTTCGCGGTCTCGCGCGGCGCCGGAGCAGCGCTGGAGCGTGCCCTGGCCACACTCTTCCTCGACCTGCACACCCGTCGGCACGGGTACATCGAGCACGCCGTCCCGTACCTGGTCACCCGTAAGACGATGACCGGCACGGGGCAGCTGCCGAAGTTCGAGGAGGACCTGTTCAAGACCGGCGTCGCCGACCGCGAGCTGTTCCTGATCCCGACGGCCGAGGTGCCGCTGACCAACCTCTACGCGGACGAGATCATCCCGCCGGCCGAGCTGCCGCTGGCGCTCACCGCGCACACTCCGTGCTTCCGGTCCGAAGCAGGCTCGTACGGCCGCGACACCCGGGGGCTGATCCGCCAGCACCAGTTCGCCAAGGTCGAGATCGTCCAGATGGTCGACCCTGCGAACGCGGACGCCACGCTGGAGACGATGGTCGGCCATGCCGAGGCATGCCTGAAGGAACTCGGCCTCGCCTACCGCGTCGTCAAGCTGGCCGCCGGTGACACGGGCTTCTCCGCCCAGCTCACCTACGACATCGAGGTCTGGATCCCGAGCCAGAACACGTACCGCGAGATCTCCTCGGTCTCCAACTTCGGCACCTTCCAGGCCCGCCGGGCCAACATCCGGACCCGCGGCGAGGACGGCAAGCCCAAGCTCGTCGCCACCCTCAACGGCTCCGGTCTCCCCGTCGGCCGCACCTTGGCCGCTCTCCTTGAGCAGGGCCAGCAGCAGGACGGATCCATCGTCCTGCCCGAATCTCTCGTCCCTTACCTCGGCTTCCGCCGTATCTCGGCGGACGGAACACCGGAGGCATAACGTGCTCGTCGGCGTCTGCGACTTCCCTGGTAGCTACGCCTTCCCACCTGCCGGCTACGGCGGGATCGAACGATGGCTGTGGGCGGTCGCCGTAGGCGCCCGAGCCGCAGGCGCCGACTTACACCTCCTCGGGCCGGGCTGGCTCACGGACCTGGAACACGACTGGGTCCGTAAGCCGGTCCGCCTGGAGGACATCACTCCCGGAACGCTCGCCGAGCGCGAGCTGCGCGACAGCGGGTACGACCTCCTGGTCGTGGGGCACGAGTACCCGTCGCTTCCGGCCTGGACCCGCACGTGGAGTGAGCTGGACTGCGACGTCGCCACGTTCCAGCACTCGCCCGTTTTCCAGCACGCCGACGCGGCCTTCGACGGCAAACGGTCGCGGCTCTACTGCTACTCACCCGAAATGATCGAGCGGTACGCAGACCACCGGCCGATACCTGAACTCGCCGTCCACCTCGGTCTGGACGAGGAGGAGCCGCCGGCCGTCGCCGGTGACGACCTCGTCTGGCTCGGCCGTATAGATGAGGAGAAGGCGCCGCACATCGCAGTCCGAGCCGCCCAGATCCTCGGCCGCCGGATACGGATCGTCGGCCCCGTCTTCGATGAGGCATACGTGCGACGCCACGAGCGACTCTTCAGCGCAGGCCACGTGAAGCGGGCCGGCGAACTCGGCGGCCCCGCCAAGACCGCTGCCATCCGCGACGCCTCCGTCTTCGTCTACACCTATGCCCGTACGTACGTGGAGGCCGGCGCCGCCGTCTTCGGCGAGTCTCTCCGCGCCGGCACCCCTATGGCTGCGCTCACGTGGCGCGAGGGAACCTGCGCCGAGGCGGCCCTGTGCGATCAGACAGGCGTGATCACGGTGGCCGACCCCGACGAAGACGACGAGGCAGCAGCGGAGCTTCTCGCGCTTGCGATCGAGCAGGCCGAGGGCCTCAAGCACACGGAGGTCCAGGAGGTCGGGATGCATCGCTTCGATCCGGCCCGCCACTTCACCGCGATGTCGACGCGGTCATGCTGACGGGCGGTTCCAGAGAGCTCGTACTGGGGCCGTCGGCCTGTTCGGAGGTCCGCTTGCCTGCGGTCCTACGTCAAGTCTTCGGAGCACAATGGGAGTTCACCGTCTCCGACAGACGGATCGCGATCGAGCATGTGCACAGAGGATCGCCGTACTGTCCGCCTCGTCGGGCTCCGTCGTGGGAACAGCTGCTGGCAGGGCTGAAGGCGGGTTTCGCGGCCCAGGGCGTCCCGCAGGACACCTGCCTGCCAATTCGGTGGGGCCGCGAGACCGAGCTGACGATCTCGGCCGTCCAAGCCCTTGACCCCCTCCTCAAGGACGGGCGTCCGCTGACCTACCGCAGCGGCTTCCTGCCCCAGCCTGTTGTCCGTTTCACCGGGCAGCGTGACGCATCGGGCGACCTCCGGGAAGGATTTCTGACCTCGTTCGTCAACGTTTCCCGTGTCCAGCCGATTCAGCGCATCGACGAATACGGTGTGATCCTGGACGGCTGGCTCAGTGTGCTGTCGCGACTGGGTTTCCATGCGCGCCACATCAGCGTCCAGGGCAAACTGGCAACATGGAGGCGCCGACAAGTCGAAGGCATCACCCTTCGCTTCAGCCACCTCAACCTGACTCTCGGGGACGTCGTCCTCCTTTGGAATACCGACAACCCTGAGCGCATGGCGGTAGACCTCGGCGCCGGACTGGAACGGCTGGCCTGGGCACGTACGCAACTGGGGTGGAGAGACCTCGTCTTCGGCAGGTTCGCGACCCTGGCTCCCCCCGCAACCCTGGACGCCGTTCGCACCGCCACTCTCCTCCTTGGACATGGCGTCCGTCCCGCCGCGCGGGGGGCCGGCGGAATCACACGCCGGGTGATCGGAACGATCGACCCTGATTCGGCGCGGCTGGGTGTCAGCTCTCTGGTCCGCGCCTCGTATCGCTATTGGCGACTGTTCGGCGAGCCGAATGTCCCATGGCCAGCCGTGGCCATGGCGATCGAGAAGGAACTGGGCATCTGAAGGAAGAATTCTGGAGCGATCGAGCTCGCTTGCCGGGACAAATCTGTCCACCTTTACACCAGTTCGCCGGAGGCAGACGGGAAAGATCCAGAAGGGACTGGTGCTCTGCGGCGAAGGATGCGAACGTACAACGCCCTGCCGGAAAAACACCCTGAGCCCACGGAGGCGCCCCTGCACCCGCACCACCTCAACGACCCTTCCCGTCCGGACTCGCCGGACCCGGTGTACTGGGTCACCCCTCGCCACCTGGCCGGTGACGACGGCGTACTCGCCGAGCGGATCGGCGACAGCCTGGCCGGCCTCGGCTGGCGCATGTGGCCCACGGCCCGCCACACCCTGCTGTACGTGAGCCCGGACGGGCCGTGCGGCGCCGAGTGGATCCTGGCCGCGCACCCGTTCGAGCTGGGTGGGCTGCCCGTTGCCTGGCAGTTGAGCGCCCGCCCGCATGCCGCCTCCGCAATGGCGGAGTGGAATGCGTACTTCACCAGCGGCGTCCCGTACGAGGCGCTCGCCGATCTCCTCGTCGCGCTCGACGCCCGTGAGGCGCCGGACGTCGGTTGTGCGGGGCCCGACACGGTCGTCAACGCACTCAGCGCGCGGGGCTGGGTCCGCGACGTGGACCGGCCCCACACCACCGCCATCGACCCAGGGTTCTCCTCCAGCGTCTCCCTGGAGATGTTGCCGCCGCTGATCGAGGACGCAGATCCGCGTCCCGACCTGGCGGGTTGGCAGGCATGGGCGCAACCCGTTCTCCGCGCCCCGTATTTGTGGTGCGCCAGCTTCAGCGCCAGCGTCCCGCATGACCTGGTCGCCGCCTTCGCCTACTCGCTCGCCTCACCGGACCCGGTGCCCCGCCGCACGCTGCCCGAGAGCGCCGAGGGCCGGCTCAGCGTCGTCCGCAGCAGCTGACGATCCGCGCACCGGAGTGGCACCGACAGCTCGTCGCCGATTGGCCCGAGTCGCACGTTTCCTATGCCCGTCCGATGACAGAGATGGAGACTCCGTGTTCCGACGACGTGCCCGCGCCGACTGTGGACTCCGTGAGGCCCAGCGTGAGGCGCTCGCGCTGATCCAGATGCACGCGCGAGCCGCTACCGTTCGACACGGTGCAGGCACCGGCGTCGGCTGGGTCGAGTTCGGAAGCGGTTATGCCGGACTTGCCGTCGGCAGATCTGGGGGCGCCGTCCCGGCAGGATGCCGAGGGAGTGATGATGCGCTGGATGCAGCCGCTCGTCATCGAGGGCGAGGTCCGTACGTGCCCCGAGTGCGATGTGTACCGGGACTGGATCGTCTTCTGCCTGCGCGACGACTCGGTGTGGCTACGCTGCCCGGCCGGTCACCAGGTACAGGAGCCGCATCTGGACGCCGCCTGGTTCAACCGCAACTCCGGCCCGGTCGACCACTGGCACCCCACCCTTGAGGACGGGCTGCGTCACCTCGGCCACTGACCCCCGAAATCCCTCGTCCCTACCCCTCCACATCACCGGCGCAGGAGGCCCGGCTGGTCAGACCGTCCGCTCCGCAGCCACTTTGGGGTTTCGCATGCGCCTTAACACCACGACCGCCCTCAGCCTGAGCACCCTCACCGTCCTGGCCCTGGCGGGCTGCTCCACCAGAAGCACCCCCGCCGACGATCCGGCCTCCTCCGCGCCCGCACCCGCGCGTCAGGAGGGCAAGAGCGCCTCGGTGTCCTCGAACTGGGGGTCGTCCAGGTCGATGTTCTCCAGGTCGGCGAAGCCGTCGATGGAGTTCCCCTCGTTCCCCGTTGCCTCGTAGGCGTCGATGCTGGCGATCGCGCTGTCGATGGTGGCGAGGATCTTGCCGAGGGTCTTGCCCAGGGAGTTGACCGAGGACTCCAGACGCTTGAGCAGACCCACCCGCAGCAGGTGAACCACGTTGTTCTCGCGGTCCGTTTGCTTCCACACGCGCTGACCGCCCGTGCGGACCTTCTGGTCGTACATGGCGGCGTACTTGCTCTCGTACTTCGTGCTGACGTAAGAGGTGGGCTTGTAGGCCGCCAGGTTCAAGCGCAGGATCGACTGGTTGATCTGCTCCAGCGGGATCATGGTGTTGGCCGCGTCAATGGGCGGGATGAGGTTGATCGGGACCAGTCGGTCGGGGAACTTTCCTACGTCCTTCGTGCCGTAGTACTTCTGGATGTGCTTGCGCGAGCGGGCGATCGTGACCAGGTCCAGCAGGCGGATGTAGTCCATGCCGAGCGTTCCGACCAGGGACTTCGTGCTCTGGGTGGCCGCAGGCGTGCGCTGCCATTCGTTGAAGCGCTTCTGCGCCTTGGCCAGGGTCGCTGGGGATGCTCTTGATCCC
The DNA here is from genome assembly GCF_036226685.1 of Streptomyces sp. NBC_00690. Taxonomy (NCBI): domain Bacteria; kingdom Bacillati; phylum Actinomycetota; class Actinomycetes; order Kitasatosporales; family Streptomycetaceae; genus Streptomyces; species Streptomyces sp. NBC_00690. Next base: position 4,170,746 of record NZ_CP109009.1, on the reverse strand, counting down.
GTCTGTGGCCAGGGCCTGGTCGTCACCCTCCGTGGCAAACAGGACCTGGTTCTTGAGGTCGGCCAGGCGGGTGTTCACGGGCGTGGCGCTGAGCATGAGGACCTTGGTCTTGACGCCGTTCTTGAAGACCTCGTTCATGAGGCGTTCGTAGCGGGTCATCCGGCCCTTGACCTGCGGGTTGTTGCGGAAGTTGTGGGACTCGTCAATCACGACAAGGTCGTAGTTGCCCCAGTTGGTGTTGGCCAGGTCGATGTCCCCGGACAACCCGCTGGTTCGGCTGAGGTCGGTGTGGTTGAGGACGTCGTAGTGGAACCGATCCTCGGCCAGCGGGTTGCGGTTGTCGTTGCCGCGGTAGACGGTCCAGTTCTCCCGCAGCCGCTTGGGTGCCAGGACAAGGACGCGGTCGTTGCGCAGCTCGTAGTACTTGATCACCGCAAGGGCCTCGAAGGTCTCCCCCAGGCCCACGCTGTCGGCGATTATGCAGCCGTTGTGGCGCTCAAGCTTCTCGATCGCGCCGAGTACACCGTCGCGCTGGAACTTGTAGAGCTTGTTCCACACGACCGAGTCGTAGAAGCCGGTCTTGCCGCGCTCGGCAGTCTCCTCACCGGCCTCCTCGACGAAGTCCTTGAACAGGGAGGTCAGGACGCGCAGGTAGACGGACTCGGGGGCCCTGTCCTCGAAGAGAGCCCGGGCCGCGGCGAGGAACTCCTCCTGGATGGAGCCGGTGGTCGCACCGTCGCACCACATCCGCTCGAAGTTGACGACGGTCTGTGCCACCTTGTCTGCGTCCGTGGTCTCCAGGGGGGAAGTACAGGTCCTGGGATGCCACCAGGCCAAGGCTCTCGGCCTCGAGACCCACGCCGTCGACCACGTAGGGGAACGGGCCGTCGACGCTCGTCCAGGTGCCGCGAGTGCGCCGCTTGAGCGTTCTTGCCCGGAGGTGTTCTTCGGCCCAGGTCACGAACGCGTAGGCGATGCGGTGCTGGTCCAGCCGTGCACGCTTGAGGTTCTCCTCCTCAAGTCCGTTGAGAGGGAACTCTTCGAGGCTGTGGCCGTGCAGGAGCAGGCGCAGTTCGACGTCGGTCAGCTCGTCCTGGAGCGCCTCGTAGACAAAGAGGGAGAACGACTCCGACAGCGAGTCCAGGCGCGTGGCGCCGGTCAGGTGCTTGCGCAACCGGTCGATCGCATTGCCTGCGTCGCTGGGGACCATGAAGCTGAACCTCCGGGGTGGACGTGGATCCGTTGCTCCGGTATGCGGGGCATGAGCCGTTCTGATGCTATGACGCTGTTGCGCCTGGCCGGGGCCCCTTGGCTGAGGTCCCGCAGCTGCCCACCCTGCGCGACTGAGACCAAAACTGAGACCACACATGTCGAAGGGCCCCACCGCAAGCGGTGGGGCCCTTCGACATCGTGCCCGGTGAGGCACTGGCGGAGGATACGAGATTCGAACTCGTGAGGGGTTGCCCCCAACACGCTTTCCAAGCGTGCGCCCTAGGCCACTAGGCGAATCCTCCGCGGCAAACAATACAAGACGCCGGGGGATGCTCGCGAACTCGTTCCCACCCCGGCGATCGGGTACTGTGTGCGGAGCCCCTCACGTGGCGCTATCTGACTGAACTCCCCCAGGGCCGGAAGGCAGCAAGGGTAGGTTGGCTCTGGCGGGTGCGTGGGGGGCGCTTGCGTTTGCCCAGGTGGGGGCGGGTGGGCTTCGGTTGTCAGCGGGCCCCGATAACCTCGTAGGCGTGTCGTCCCTTGCGCTGTATCGCCGCTATCGTCCCGAGTCCTTCGCCGAGGTCATCGGGCAGGAGCATGTCACTGACCCGTTGCAGCAGGCCCTGCGGAATAACCGGGTCAATCACGCCTACCTGTTCAGCGGACCGCGGGGTTGTGGCAAGACGACGAGTGCGCGCATCCTCGCCCGCTGTCTGAACTGCGAGCAGGGGCCCACCCCCACGCCCTGCGGTAAGTGCCAGTCCTGTCAGGACCTCGCCCGGAACGGCCCGGGATCGATCGACGTCATCGAGATCGATGCCGCTTCCCACGGTGGTGTGGACGACGCCCGTGATCTGAGGGAGAAGGCGTTCTTCGGCCCGGCCAGCAGTCGGTACAAGATCTACATCATCGACGAGGCCCACATGGTCACCCCGCAGGGCTTCAACGCCCTGCTGAAGGTCGTCGAAGAGCCGCCCGAGCACCTCAAGTTCATCTTCGCGACGACCGAGCCCGAGAAGGTCATCGGCACCATCCGTTCGCGTACGCACCACTACCCCTTCCGGTTGGTGCCTCCCGGGACCCTCCGTGACTACCTCGGTGAGGTCTGCGGCAAGGAGGACATCCCGGTCGCTGATGGCGTGCTGCCCCTGGTCGTGCGGGCCGGCGCCGGATCCGTGCGGGACTCCATGTCCGTCATGGACCAGTTGCTCGCCGGGGCCACCGAAGAGGGTGTGACCTACGCCATGGCCACCGGCCTGCTCGGATACACGGACGGTTCCCTGCTCGATGCCGTGGTGGACGCCTTCGCCTCCGGGGACGGGGCCGCCGCGTTCGAGATCGTCGACCGGATCATCGAGGGTGGGAACGACCCCCGGCGCTTCGTCGCCGACCTGTTGGAGCGGCTGCGGGACCTGGTGATCCTCGCCGCGGTGCCCGACGCGGGGGAGAAGGGATTGATCGACGCCCCCGCCGATGTCGTGGAGCGAATGGTGGCCCAGGCGTCCGTGTTCGGTGCGGCCGAACTGAGTCGCGCCGCCGATCTGGTCAACACCGGCCTCACCGAGATGCGCGGTTCGACTTCGCCGAGGCTCCAGTTGGAGTTGATCTGTGCGCGGGTGCTGCTTCCCGCCGCGTACGACGACGAGCGTTCCACTCAGGCCCGGCTCGATCGTCTGGAGCGCGGGGCCGCCGCTGTGGGCTCCGCCGGTGCCGGTGGTGGACCGCCCGTGGGCTATGTCCCCGGCCCGCAGATGCACGCCCATATGCCCGGTCCGGACGGTCCGGTGTCCCGACCCGCCGCACCCGTGCAGCCGGCACCCCCGGCGCAGACGGCGCCTCCCGCGCACGCCACCCCTCCGCCGGCCCCAGTCGCCCCGTCCCCGCCCGCCGAGGCGCAGCCCGCCCAGCCGTCGGCGGCCGGGGCCCGCCCCGGTGCCTGGCCCACCGCGTCCGCCCCCGGGCAGGGGCCCCGACCGGCCGCAGCTCCGGCCCCCGCCCCGCAGGTTTCCGCGCCCGCCCGGGCCGCCGCAGCGCCACCATCCGCTCCCGTCATGGCTCAGGGCGCCGGCCAGGTGCGCAACATGTGGCCCGAGATCCTGGAAGCGGTCAAGAACCGCCGTCGCTTCACCTGGATCCTCCTCAGCCAGAACGCACAGGTGGCAGGCTTCGACGGCACCACGCTCCAACTCGGCTTCCTCAACGCCGGCGCGCGGGACAACTTCGCGAGCAGTGGGAGCGAGGAAGTGCTCCGACAGGCGCTCTCGGAGCAGTTCCACGTGCAGTGGAAGATCGAAGCGATCATCGACCCCTCAGGCGGTACGGGGGGTCCCGGCACCTCCGGTCCCGCCGGTGGCGGTTCCGGGTTCGGCGGAGGCCGTCCCGCTCCGGCCGGATACGGGTCGGGGTCGGGTGCGCCCGCGCAGCGTCCCGCTCCCGCGCCTTCGGCGGCGCCCCAGAGCGGCTCCGGCGGTCCGTCATCCGGGTCGGCCGGACCTTCGAGTCAACCTCCTGCCGCGCAGGAGCAGCGTCCGAGCCAGCCCGCGCCGTCCAGACCGGTGGCCTCCGAGCCCCCGCGTCCTGCTCCCGTGCACACTCCGCCGCCGGTCTCGCCCGAGGACGACGTCCCCGAGGACGACGATCCGGATCTGGTGGAGTCCGCACTCTCGGGCCATGACCTCATCGTGCGTGAGCTGGGGGCCACTGTCGTGGAGGAATACACGAACGAATAGGACGCCTCTGCTCGGAGGGCCGTACGAGAGCACGGTCCGCGGCGGTTAGGCTGACGGGCGTGAAGGTCCTCGTCATCGGCGGCGGCGCCCGCGAACACGCCCTGTGCCGCTCTCTCTCCCTCGACCCCGACGTCACCGCTGTGCACTGCGCGCCCGGAAACGCCGGCATCGGCGAGATCGCGGAGCTGCACCCGGTCGACGCCCTCGACGGCGACGCAGTCGCCCGACTCGCTGTCCGACTGGAGGTCGGACTCGTCGTCGTCGGCCCGGAGGCACCGCTGGTCGCCGGTGTCGCCGATGCCGTGCGCACCGCTGGCATCCCCTGCTTCGGACCGTCTCGCGAGGCTGCGGAGCTGGAAGGCTCCAAGGCGTTCGCGAAGGACGTCATGGCCGCCGCGGGAGTGCCCACGGCCCGTAGCTACGTCTGTACGAACACACAGGAGATCGACGCCGCGTTGGACGCCTTCGGGCCTCCTTACGTGGTGAAGGACGACGGTCTCGCCGCTGGTAAGGGCGTCGTCGTCACCTCTGATCTGACCGAGGCCCGTGACCACGCCATCGCCTGCGGCGGCGCGGTCGTCATCGAGGAGTACCTCGACGGCCCCGAGGTCTCCCTGTTCGCCATCACCGATGGCAAGACGGTCCTTCCGCTGACCCCCGCCCAGGACTTCAAGCGTGCTCTGGACGGTGACGAAGGCCCCAACACCGGTGGCATGGGCGCGTACTCACCGCTGCCCTGGGCCGATCCCAAGCTGGTGGACGAGGTCATGACGACGGTGCTCCAGCCCACCGTCGACGAGATGCGCCGCCGCGGTACACCGTTCTCGGGGCTGCTGTACGCGGGTCTTGCGATCACCTCCCGTGGCGTACGGGTGATCGAGTTCAACGCCCGCTTCGGTGACCCCGAGACCCAGGTGGTGCTGGCACGGCTGCGCACTCCGCTCGCGGGGGTGCTGCTGCACGCGGCCAAGGGCACGCTCGTCGACGAGCCTCCGCTGCGCTGGCACGACGAGGCGGCGGTGACCGTGGTCATCGCTTCCCACAACTACCCGGACACCCCGCGCACCGGCGACCCCATCGAGGGGCTGGACGAGGTCGCGGCGCAGGATGCGCCCCATGCGTATGTCCTGCACGCCGGTACCAAGCATGACGGCGATGCGGTCGTGAGTGCGGGCGGGCGGGTGCTGTCAGTCACCGCGACCGGCAAGGATCTCAGCGAGGCCCGCGAGCGGGCCTACCGGGCCGTCGCCCGGATCAGGCTCGACGGCTCCCAGCACCGGACGGACATCGCCCGCGCGGTCGCCGAGGGCTGATCGAGGGCTGATGCAGCGGGGCGGCGGCACTCCTCGGGGTGTTGCCGCCGACCTCCGCGAGACCGAACCCTGTGCCTCGTCTGGATGCGTGCGTGCGTGCGGGCGTGACGGAACAAGCGACCGTCCGCGACGCGTGCGCCGTCGATGGGCCCATTGAGGGCGAACGGTGACGGTGCCTGCCCGTCTCCGCACTCCGCATGCGAGCCCGCGCCCACTACGGAGCGACTCCGGGCGAGCGCGGAGGGTGGGAGAAACCGTGCGATCCGGGAGCGAACCCAGCGCCTTCTCAGCCCGTCCTCACCTTTGCCCAAGGCCATTCCATCGAGTGACGACTGAGCCATCTGGATGACGACCGCCGGCACCCCAACTATGGTGCGGCGCAAGCGTTCCGGCACTTGGCTCATCGGCATTGCGATGTCAGTGACGGGTGTCACAGTGGGGGAGTGACCTTCACCGTCGCCATGCAGAGGGGGTGAGGACCGGCGTGTCCGGTACCGGTATGGGCGAGTCGATCGGCTCGCAGGCCGCGCGATTGCGCGCGCTCGCCGTATTGCGCATCCGCAGCAGGGCAGTGGCGGTCGCCCTGCTGCCCGCCGCGGTGGCCGTGGTGTTGTTCGCCGGCGGTGTGACCGGTCATATGAGCGGGAGCGGCTGGGACACCGCACGCTGGGTCAGCTCGGTGTGCGCGCTGGTCGTGCTGGTGCTCGCCGTGGCGGTCGCAGCGGTGATCGTGCGCGCCGAGCCCGCGCTGAGCCCCACCGTCGAGCTCCCCGAGAGATCCGCCCCCGACCTCTACCGCCTGGTGCGGGACCTGGCCGAGCGGCTCGATGTGCCCCCGCCCTCCGCGCTGGCGCTCACCCCCGACTGCGACAGCTGGCTGGAGGACCGCACACACCCGGCGCACTCCCTTCGACATGTGGTGCGCAGCGGCCCCCGTGTACGGCGTTCGACGGAGGCGCCGGTGCTGGTCATCGGCTCCCCCTTCCTGTGGTGGATGCGCGTGGCCGAGTTGCGGGCCGTGCTGGCTCCCGTCGTCGCGGGGACCGCGCCGTCCGCGCACCCGGACATAGCCGCCGCCCGACGTTTCGTACGAGGGTTGGACGCTGCGGTCGCACTGGCGTCGGACTCCGCGCAACGAGCCGTCCGATCGACCCCGCGGCGACTGCTGGGACGGCTGGCCTTCGCTTTCATCGGCCCCATATCCCGCATGCTGCTGCGCAGTTGTCACACCTACGCGGGGGAGATGGAACGGGGGGTGGCCGTAGCCGCGTCCGAGCGGGCCCAAGCGGTGGACTACGGTCTGCGGATCGTCGCCCAGGAGCAGGTCGGACTGGCCTACGCGGGCTGGGACAGACTCCTGACCAGGGTTGCCCTGCCGGCCTGGCGGATGGGCCGCTGGCCCTCCCGGTTGGATGCCGGAGTGGTCTCCGCGCTCACCGAACTGTCCCGGCGCGACCGGCTCGCCGAGGGCTTCACCTCCCGACTCGGGGAGCGCCCCGCCTGCGATCTGCTGGAAGAGCCCGGTGCCGTGGACGAGGCCGCGTCCCTCCTGGCGGCCCGCCTCTTCCACGGAGGCCCTGCGGAGACCGGCGTCAACTGGTCACCGGTTGGTTGGCAGGAGTATCCGGAGGAGGTCGTGGACCGGAAGTGGCGTACGGAGGCGGCCCGGCTCCATCGCGTGCTGGACGGTCTCGGTGTGACGCCTTCGGAAGGCCCCCACGGTCCGACGCTCGCCCGGGTGATCACCCACCTGGGGCGGCCGGCCCCCGAAGTCGGGGAGAACCTCGCGGCCGGCATCAGCGCCGAGGTCGCGCGGGAGGAGGCGGCGGCCAGTCTTCCCGTGGTGCGGAGCCAGGGCGACGCGTTGAACGGCTGGGGTGCCGACCCGCTACCGCTCTTCCCCCTACAGCCCCCGCGCACGGGGCGGGAACTGCTCGCCGACCATGTCACCGCGATGGTCTGCTGTGCCGCTGTGGACACCGCGGGTGCTGCTCCCGGGCTGGACTGGTTGGACGGGCCGGCCCTGCTGATACGGGGCGAGCGCTCGGCCGATCTGATGTCGCCGGTGCTGAGCCTGACGGAGGACGGCGATCCCGGACCGCTGCGGGCCTGGCTGACCAGGACGGGCGTTCGCCCCGAGAAGCCCGTCCGGCTCGTCTGACCGCGCCGTCCTGCCGGCTTCCTGCCTCTTTCTGGCCGCCGTTCTGTCCGGCGTACGACGTTCTCCCCGCCCGCGCACCCCGCACCCGCGCACCCCGCCCGCGCGCACTCCCCGTGCCGGGGCACTCCTGGCGCCCGGAGGCACGGCGTCCCCCTGCCGTCAGGCCGGGATCGTTCCCGTACGGCCGTTGCGGATGACGGCGTCCCGTGTGCAACGGCACCCTCGGACGTCGAGCTCGCTGATCCACATCCGTGGCGCACCCCATCCATGTGCACCCCATCCGTGCGTACCCCATGCATGTACACCGGGTTCGCGCGCACCACATGCGTCCACCGCGGCAGAAAGCTCACTCCCTCAACAATTCGCGACGAAGGGTGACGGTCCGCATGCGTTATGTGATGTGCTGGGGATCGGCGCCGACCATTCGGCGTAGCGCAGTTGTCCGGGGGCATTGAGGGAGGGCGCATGGGGGCGGAGCAGATCCGGCGGTGGGAGTCGGGTGCGCTCGCTCATGCCGTGACGGACCCCTTCGGGCAGGGCCCCCTCCCCTGGCTGCGCGGTTCCGAGAAGTACGTGGACTCCAGCGGCCAGGTCGTCGCCTGGTACGCCGAGCCCGATCGGGGCCGTAGCGCCAGGGCACCCCGTACCGCCGATGATGTGCGTCGTCAGATCAAGGGGTTCGCCTCGACCGGTGCCGTGGCCCCCGGTGAGGCGATCGACTTCCACATCACCGTGGACCCGCCGCAACAGTTCTCCGTCGACATCTATCGGATCGGGCACTACGCCGGGGCCGGGGCATCCAAGATCGCCACCAGTCCACGGCTCTCCGGGATCGTGCAACTCCCGCCGCTGACCGCCGACCGCACGGTCTCCTGCCACCACTGGTGGCTCTCCTGGCGGCTCCAGGTCCCCTCGTCCTGGTCGGTCGGCGCACATGTCGCCGTCCTCACCACGGTGGACGGCTACCGCTCCCACATCCCCTTCACCGTGCGCGACAACAAGCCGGCGGATCTGCTGCTCGTCCTGCCGGACATCACCTGGCAGGCGTACAACCTCTACCCCGAGGACGGTCGTACCGGCGCGAGTTTCTACCACGCCTGGGACGACAAGGGTCGGCTTCTCGGCGAGCGGGACGCCGCCGTCACCGTGTCCTTCGACCGCCCCTACGCCGGTGCCGGGCTCCCCCTCCACGTCGGCCACGCCTACGACTTCATCCGGTGGGCCGAGCGGTACGGCTACGACGTCGCCTACGCCGACGCCCGCGATCTCCACGCCGGCCGCGTCGATGCGACCCGCTATCGCGGGCTGGTCTTCCCCGGCCATGACGAGTACTGGTCCGTGCCCATGCGCCGCACCGTCGAGGCGGCCCGCGACCAGGGCACTTCGCTGGTCTTCCTCTCCGCGAACTCCCTCTACTGGCAGGTCGAGCTCGGCCCGTCCCCCTCCGGCGTGCCCGACCGGCTCCTCACCTGCCGCAAACGCCGAGGCCCCGGGAAGGCCGCACTCTGGCGTGAGATCGACCGGCCCGAACAGCAACTGCTCGGCATCCAGTACGCGGGCCGTGTCCCCGAGCCGCACCCCTTGGTCGTACGGAACGCCGATCACTGGCTCTGGGAGGCGACCGGCGCCGGCGAGGGCGACGAGTTGGCCGGCCTGGTCGCCGGTGAGGCGGACCGATACTTCCCGCGCACCGCGCTCCCTGAGCACCAGCGCCGCATCCTCCTCGCCCACTCCCCTTACCGGGACGGCAAGGGGGCCCTTCGGCATCAGGAGACCTCCCTCTATCGGGCGCCTTCCGGCGGGCTCGTCTTCGCTTCGGGCACCTTCGCCTGGGCGCCCGCCCTCGACCGTCCGGGCCATGTGGACAGCCGTATCCAGCGCGCGACTGCCAATCTGCTGGACCGCATCTGCAAGCGGGACTGAGAGCGGGGCTAGAGCGGGACGGAGAATGGCTGTGGCTTTTCCTTCCCCGACGAGCCCATACAGACGAGCCCATACAGATGAGCCCAGACAGCTCCCTCACGACTGTTTGCGTGCCCCCGCGATGGGGCTTCCATCCTCCGGGTACGACGACCTGCGCCGCTGAGCTGCGCCCCTACACCGGACTCCGTCGTTCCATACGGGAGAATCGAAGCTGTCAGTCAGAGCTACGGGGAGGAACCATGTCCGGTTTTGTGGAAAAGCCCGAACCGCTTCAGGTGCCAGGGCTGGTGCATCTGCACACCGGCAAGGTGCGGGAGCTGTACCGGAACGAGGCGGGCGACCTCGTCATGGTCGCCAGCGACCGCATCTCCGCGTACGACTGGGTGCTGCCGACGGAGATCCCCGACAAGGGGCGGGTCCTCACCCAGCTCTCCCTGTGGTGGTTCGAGCGCCTCACGGACCTCGTCCCGAACCACGTCCTGAGCACAGAGCTCCCCGAGGGCGCCCCCGCCGACTGGGCCGGACGCACCCTGGTCTGCAAGTCGCTGCGGATGGTCCCCGTCGAGTGCGTCGCCCGCGGCTATCTCGCCGGCTCCGGCCTGGCCGAGTACGAGGAGTCCCGCACGGTCTGCGGAATCGGCCTCCCCGAGGGGCTCAGCGACGGCTCCGAGCTGCCCGGGCCCATCTTCACCCCCGCCACCAAGGCCGCGGTCGGCGACCACGACGAGAACGTCAGCTACGAGGAGGTCGCCCGACAGGTCGGTGTCGAGACCGCCGCCCTCCTGCGGCAGACGACCCTCGCCGTCTACGGCCGGGCCCGCGACATCGCCCGGGACCGGGGCATCATCCTCGCCGACACGAAGTTCGAGTTCGGTTTTGACGCGGACGGCGGACTGGTCATCGCCGACGAGGTGCTGACGCCCGATTCCTCGCGCTTCTGGCCCGCCGCCGACTGGCAGCCGGGCCACGCCCAGCCCTCGTACGACAAGCAGTACGTGAGGGACTGGCTGACCTCGCCGGCGTCCGGCTGGGACCGCCGCAGCGAGCAGCCGCCGCCCGCCCTGCCGCAGGAGGTCGTCGACGCGACCCGGGCGAAGTACCTGGACGCGTACGAGCTGCTCACCGGTACGCCCTGGTCCTAGGACGCGTCGGACCCAGCCCGTCTGGTCTGTGTGTGATGCCCCGCCTTGTCGAGAGTCGCCCGAGTACATCTCGTACGAGCCCAGTACGAGTCCAGTACGAGGGCGATTCTCCGTCTCGCGATCTGACGCGCATCTCCCAGGACCGGGCGGGTCGGCGCATCGGCCTCTGCGCACAGGCGTGCACGGGCGGGGCGGGCATGAACAGGTGGGAACAGGTGGGAACAGCACGAAGGCCCCGATCCTGGAGGATCGGGGCCTTCACCTGAGCGGACGACCAGGTTCGAACTGGCGACCTCAACCTTGGCAAGGTTGCGCTCTACCAACTGAGCTACGTCCGCATGCGCCGTGGCGCGCAGCCCACTATACCCAACCGCGCTCCCGTGCGAGACGGGCGGCTGCGTGCCGGTTCTCCGCCCCCAGTTTCATGGCGGCCGACGACAGGTAGTTCCGTACCGTCCCCTGCGACAGCGAAGCCCGTTCCGCGATCTCCGCGATGGGTGCGCCGTCCGCCGCCAGGTCCAGCACCTCCGCCTCCCGAGCGGTCAGCGGCGAGTCACCGGCCGAGATCGCGTCCGCCGCCAACTCCGGGTCCACGTAGCGGTGTCCGGCGTGCACGGTACGGATGATCTCGGCGAGCCGCTGGGCGCTGACCGTCTTGGGGACGAACCCCCGCACCCCCGCGGTCAGGGCCCGCTTGAGGTGGCCCGGCAGACCATGGCTGGTCACGATCATGGTTCTGCACCGGGGCAGCTCCGCCTTGAGGGATGTGGCCACACTCACACCGTCCGCTCCCGGCATCTGGAGATCGAGCACGGCGACGTCCGGACGGTGCGCGAGGGCCATGGCGAGCGCCTCGGTTCCCGATGCGGCCTCCGCGACCACGACCAGGTCGTCTTCGAGCGCCAACAGTGCCGCCAGCGCGCCCCTGATCAGATGCTCGTCGTCGGCGAGCAGTACCCGTACGGTCATCCGGTGCCTCTTCTCGATCGGTGCGGGCGCAGCCAGGCCGGGCGCTCGGGCCAGGCGCTGCCGACTGTGGTCATCCGGAGTCCCGCGGGTCGCTTCCACCGGCCTTGACCGCCGCTTCCACCGAGACGCCCGCGGTGCTCTGGTCGGACGCGCACAGGTGCTGGTCGGACGCGTACGGCCCTTCGCCGAGCTGCGATGGATCCGCCCCGACGCCGTCCCGCGACAAACCTGCCCCGAGTCCACCTCGCGACGAACCCGTCCCTGCGGTGTCGACGCCCGTGGGGCCGATGCCGCGGTCGCCCGGTCCGTCGGCGGATTCCTGCCCGCCCTCGGGTCCCGTACGCCCACGGGCCCCCTGCTCGACCTCGCCATGCCCTGCGCGCCCCTCCACGGGCACCCGGGCCGTCAGCCGGAAGCAGTCCCGAGGGGCAGCACCCGCCTCCAGCGTGCCGTCCACCGCCAAGAGCCGCTCCCTGAGGCCCGTGAGCCCGGAACCCGGCCGCCGGGACCGGTCCCGCCGTGGGTTCGGAGGGAGGTCGGCAGTCGTGGTGGTCAGCGGTACGGCGGCTGCTCCACCGTCGGTGGCCGTCGCATCCCCGGCCGCCGAGGACCTGCCCGCGCCGTTGTGCGCTCCGTCGTTCTCCACCACCAACACGGCCTCGCCGTCCGTGAGCCCCACCGAGATCCGGCAGCGGCGGGCGTCCCCGTGGCGGAGCACGTTGGTGGTCGCCTCCCGCACCACCCAGGCCAGCGCCGACTGCACGTCCGCGGGCAGGTCCAGCTCCGGGGCCACCACCGTGCAGTGGATCCCGGCCGCGCCCAGGACCCCTCGGGCGCCTTCCAACTCCACCCGCAGATCGGCCTCGCGATAGCCGCGGACCACATCCCGCACCTCGCGTTGTGACTCCTGCGCGATCTGCTGGACCTCCGACATCTGGTCGACCGCCTCGGGCCTGCCCCGGCGGGCCAACTGCACCGCCAACTCGCTCTTCAGGGCGATGACGGCCAGATTGCGGCCCAACACGTCATGGAGGTCCCGGCCGAAGCGCAGGCGCTCCTCGGCGACGGCGAGCCGTGCTTCCACATCGCGGGCCTCACGCAATTGCCACAACACCCCGAGGATCCACATGGAGGCCCGCCCGGTGAACGCGGCCCAGCCGGTGGTGAACCCCACGGCGATGAAGACGGCCAGCACCGTGTCCGCCGTGTGCCCGGTCACGACCAGCAGCCCGGCCAGCAGGCTCAGTACGGACAACTGGACCAGCGCCGTGACCCGGTTGGGCACGAAGAGGCAGTGTGCCGTCAAGAAGGGGGCCAGGGAGGCCATCAGCATCCCCGCCAGCATCCCGTCGTCGTCGGGGAGGGCCTCCAGCGATGACAGGGTCAGCACCACGCCGACGGCGCCGGCCGTCACGGCCGCAGCCCAGGCCATCAGCCGCCAAGGTGCCTGGGCCCGCTGGAGGTAGAAGTCCATTCCGCGGTAGCTGAGCTTTCCGCAGAGCACGCCCGTCGCCACCGCGAGGGGCGGCCCGACGACGGCGAGTGCCAGGGGGCCTTCGACCCGTATGGGAGGGGTCAGCAGCATCAGGGTCAACCCGATCGGCCCCATCCACACGATCACATAGAGCGTGCCGCGGGTGTAGAGATCCACTTTGGCCAGCCCGCTGCGACCGCTCCAACCCTTCACCCGCACGAGCCACCTCCGTCGATTCGCACACTCACTGATGATCCGGGCCGTCGGCCCGGCAGGCACCCTGCCGTGATCAGCAGGGCGGGCGATCAGCGGCGCGGCTCCCAGCGGAACCACTTCGAAACAGCAAACACCGACAACGCCATCCAGACCAGGCTGATCAGCACGGCACGCATCACATCGGTGGAATCCGCGCCGCCGAGCCAGCCGGCCCGTACCAGCGTCATCACCCCCGTCACGGGAAGCAGCTCGCACACCGACGCCATCTTCTCGGGCATCACTTCCAGCGGTACGAGCAGGCCCGATCCCGCGACCGAGACCAGGAACATCGGCATGGTGGTGATCTGTGTGCTCTCCACCGTGCGGGTCACCGTCGCCGTCACCGCGGCCAGTGCCGTCAGCAGGACGACACCGATGATGATGCCCCCGATCAGGAGGTCGGGGCGGCGGGGCCAGCTCAGATCCATCCCGACGACCCCGCCCACCACCAGCAGGACGCACTGCGTCAGCGCGAGGCCGATCGCGGGGAGCGCGGTCCCCACCAGGATCTCGTGGTCGGGGACCTCTCCCGTACGCAGCCGCTTGAGGACCAACTCCTCGCGCCTGGCCACATAGGCGGAGACCAGATTGAGATGGACCACCAGGAGCAGGACCATTCCGACGCCGGCGGTCAGCGCCGCCTCCACGACGCTCATCCCGGCCTTGTCGAGATCCACTCCGTCCAGCGAGGACTTCGTCACGACCACCATGAGCAACGGCATCAGCAGGGCCACGAAGAGGGCGGTCCGGTTTCTGATGAGCAGGGTCCATTCGGCCCGGCCGAGTGCGGCGAGCCGCCGGCGCGGGGAGGAAGCCGAGGACTTGCCCGCCGTGGACGTACGGGTGGTCCTGTCGCCGTTCAAGGTCGTCGGCATGTCACACACCCACCGTTTCGGTCTGCGCGATGTCGAGGAACGCCTCTTCGAGGGAGGCTGAGCGGGCGTCGAGCCCTTCCAACCGGATCTGCGACTCCCGTGCCCAGCGCAGCAGTTCTTCCAGGGACTCCTGGAGCTGATGGGTACGGATCTCGATGCGCTGACCGTCGGCCCCGGCCTGGAGGGAGAGCGGCAACCGTGCGGCCGGTACTCCCTCGGGCAGTTGGAAGCGGATGCGTGCGGGCCGCTCGGCGGTCACCGTGGCCGGTGTGCCGGTGGTGACGATGCGCCCCCGGTGCATGATCGCCAGCCGATCGGCGAGTGACTCGGCTTCCTCCAGGTAGTGCGTGGTCAGGAGGACCGTGGTGCCGGAGTCCCGGAGCGCCCGCACCAGGTCCCAGGTGTCACGGCGCCCCTCCGCGTCCAATCCGGTGGTCGGTTCGTCGAGGAAGAGCACCTCGGGTCGGCCCAGGAGCGCGAGTGCCAGGTCGAGCCGTCGGCGTTCGCCGCCCGAGAGCTGTTTGACCCGCACCGCGGCTCGTTCACCGAGGCCGACCAGCCCCAGTGCCTCCGCCACCGGGCGGGCACCGGTGGTGCAGCCGGCCCACATCCGGGCGGTCTCGGCCACGGTCAGATCGGAGGGGAAGCCGCCTTCCTGGAGCATCACGCCGATCCGGGGCCGTACGGCTGCCCGCTCGCGGTAGGGGTCATGGCCGAGTACGCGGACGCTGCCGGCCGTGGGGGCGTCGAGCCCCTCCAACAGTTCGACGGTGGAGGTCTTTCCTGCGCCGTTGGTGCCGAGGAGGGCGAAGACCTCGCCCCGGGCCACGGAGAAGGAAATTCCGCCCACCGCCTCGAAGCCCCCCGAGTAGCTGCGCCGCAGCCCGTCCACCGTGATCACGTACTGGTCTGTGGTCATGGGAACAGCGTCCCGCCGCTTTGGGAACGGGATCAGTGCGCGGCGTCACCGATGGCGATGACATTTGTCATGGGAGCGCTGCGCGGGATGCCGACATCCGGAACCGGGATGTTCTCCGTGTGCTTTCCGACGGCATGACAAAGGCCCCGGTCTAGATGACCAGGGCCTTTTTGCACTGAGCGGACGACGAGATTCGAACTCGCGACCCTCACCTTGGCAAGGTGATGCTCTACCAACTGAGCCACGTCCGCATTGCTTCCGCCCGGCTCTCACCGGTCGGCGCGGGCACCACTCTACCTGATCGAAATCGATGAGCTGGTAAAGCGATGAGAGCGGGTGACAGGAATTGCACACTGCGCCTTCCCCCTGGAAGGGGGATGTTCTACTACTGAACTACACCCGCACGCTGCTGAGGTGGGGCCTTTTTGGCCTTGCCCCTCGGCGTGACTCAAACTCTAGCCGACGTTTGGGGGTGCTGCGCAACTCGGCATCGGCGCAGGGGTGTCGGGGGCTCGTGAGGCGCTGACCTGAGGCAGTGCCGTGAGTGGATCTTCCGGGGCCGAAGAAGTGGATCTTCAGGGTGGGAGCGGCTCGGGGTGGAGTTGTCCGCCGGGCGCCAAGGGTTCGGAGCCGACCGTTGAGGAGTGGGTCACATCCGCCACAGGGGGCACAGTGGTCATGTCGGCCCCGGTCCGGGCGGGGATGACCACTACCAGGTCCGCAGGGACTCGACCCTTGGGGAACCAACGCCGATGGCCGTGGAACGGGGCAGTGCCTGCCCACTGCCAGTCGGTGCGGGAGCCGAGTGCTCCCCGGCGAGCCAGAGACGGCGCCGAGCCCCGCGCCGAGAGCGGTGCCGTCTGTCTCCTGTCCCCACCCCACCGTTCCGGTCCGTGGGGGCCCGACGCAGGACGCGCAACACAACGCAGCAGGCCCATGGGTCCACTTCGGACACCCATGGGCCAACTTCGCTTCTACCGATTCGATTCGGCCACTGCTGCTGGAGCCCCGCCGTCGGTGGCGGACCCGTTTCGCCGTGGTCACCGCGTTGGGGACGCCCTCCCGGGCAGACTTCAACTCGCCTCTCGGAACGCTTCGTAGACCGCCTTGGGGATGCGCCCCCTGGCCGGTACGTCCATCTTGTTCGACTGTGCCCAGGCGCGCACCGCGGCGGGTGCCGGCTCAAGGGTCGTGTGCTTGTACGTGCCGGTCCGGGGCTTGTCGCGCTTCCCGCCGCCGAGTTGCTTTCGTCCTGCCGCCACGTACGGCGCCAGCGCCTTGCGCAGTTTCTTTGCATTGGCGTTATTGAGGTCGATCTCGTACGACTTCCCGTCCAGGGCGAACCTGACCGTTTCCGCCGCTTCCCCGCCGTCGATGTCGTCGGAGAGTGTGACCACTACTCGCTGAGCCACGGATATCGGTCCTTTCCCGCGGTGCCCCGCACGGCACCGATTCTGACGTGCGGTGATACCGGCTTTCCGGCTGTCGAGGGGCCATACTGCTTTCCTGTGTATTCCTTTGTACAGCGACCGGTAGTGCATTGTGAAGCCCACCCAATTATGTGCGCGCGTCAGGAGCAATGAGGATCGGGTTATTTTCCCTGGATTTCTGCTTCTGGTTACTCGGGCCGTTCCGCCTGGTGAGTGTCGGATTTCTCCAGATATCTACGCGAGTAGATTCCTGAGCCGGGTACGCTGAGGGAACCGCCCTCGCAACACATCAATCCGGGAGTGCCCGTGGCACGCGTCGTAGTCGACGTCATGCTCAAGCCCGAGATCCTCGACCCGCAGGGACAGGCGGTGCAGCGTGCACTACCTCGCCTCGGGTTCGATGGAATCGCGGACGTCCGTCAGGGAAAGCGCTTTGAGCTGGAGGTGGAGGGTCCGGTCGACGATGCCGCCCTCGCCCGCATCCATGAGATGGCCGAAACGTTCCTCGCCAACACCGTCATTGAGGACTTCATCGTCAAGGTGGAGTCGTGACTGCTCGTATTGGAGTCGTCACTTTTCCCGGCACGCTGGATGACCGGGACAGTCTGCGGGCGGTACGCCTAGCGGGCGCGGAGCCCGTCTCCCTCTGGCACCGTGACAAAGACATCAAGCAGGTCGACGCGGTCGTGCTCGCCGGAGGGTTCTCCTACGGCGACTACCTGCGCGCCGGAGCCATCTCCCGGTTCTCGCCGGTGATGGAGACGATCATCGACCAGGCCAGGGCAGGGCTGCCGGTCCTCGGTATCTGCAACGGCTTCCAGATCCTCACCGAGTCGCATCTGCTGCCCGGTGCGATGTTGCGCAACAACCACCTGCACTTCATCTGCCGTGACCAGCGGCTGCGCGTGGAGAACGCGACGACCGCCTGGACCAGCGACTACGAGCAGGGCCAGGAGATCTCCGTACCCCTGAAGAACATCGACGGCCGCTATGTCGCCGATGAGCGGGTGCTGGACGAACTGGAGGCCGAGGGTCGGGTTGCCTTCCGCTACCTGGACGGCAATCCCAATGGCTCGCTCCGCGACATCGCCGGCATCACCAACGCCGAGGGCAATGTCGTCGGTCTGATGCCGCACCCGGAGCACGCCGTCGAGCCACTGATCGGCACCGGCCGCACCGATGGGCTTGCCTTCTTCACCTCGATCCTCAAGAAGCTGGTCACCGCATGAGCCTCGATACCGTGAAGCACGCCTCGGGGACCCCCGAGACCGAGCAGCCCTGGGCCGAGCTCGGTCTGAAGGCGGACGAGTACGCGCGGATCCGGGAGATCCTCGGTCGCCGTCCCACCGGTGCCGAACTGGCGATGTACTCGGTCATGTGGTCCGAGCACTGCTCGTACAAGTCGAGCAAGGTGCATCTGAAGCAGTTCGGTGAGAAGGCTCCCGAGAACGACGCAATGCTCGTCGGCATCGGGGAGAACGCGGGCGTCGTCGACGTCGGCCAGGGCTATGCGGTGACCTTCAAGGTCGAGTCGCACAACCACCCCTCGTACATCGAGCCCTACCAGGGCGCTGCCACCGGCGTCGGCGGCATCGTGCGCGACATCCTCGCGATGGGCGCCCGGCCGATCGCGGTGGTGGACCCGCTGCGCTTCGGTGCGGCGGATCACCCCGACACCAAGCGCGTACTGCCCGGTGTCGTCGCGGGCATCGGTGGCTACGGCAACTGCCTGGGTCTGCCGAACATCGGTGGCGAGGTCGTCTTCGACCCCTGTTACCAGGGGAACCCGCTGGTCAACGCCGGTTGCATTGGTGTGATGAAGCACGAGGACATCCACCTCGCACAGGCGTCCGGACCCGGCAACAAGGTCATTCTGTACGGTGCGCGCACCGGCGGCGACGGCATCGGCGGAGTCTCCGTCCTGGCCTCCGAGACCTTCGACGCCACCGGCCCGGCCAAGCGCCCGGCCGTCCAGGTCGGCGACCCGTTCCAGGAGAAGCTGCTGATCGAGTGCACCTTGGAGATCTTCAAGGAGAAGCTGGTCGCGGGCATCCAGGACCTCGGCGGCGCCGGTCTCTCCTGTGCGACCAGTGAGCTGGCGAGCGCCGGCTCGGGCGGCATGCGCGTCGAGTTGGACTCGGTCCCCCTGCGGGACGCGACCCTCTCGCCCGAGGAAATCCTCATGAGCGAGTCGCAGGAACGCATGTGCGCGATCGTCGAGCCCGACAAGGTCGAGCGCTTCTTGGAGATCTGCGAGAAGTGGGACGTCATCGCCACCGTCATCGGTGAGGTCACCGAGGGCGAACGGCTGGAGATCTTCTGGCACGGTGAGCAGATCGTCGACGTACCGCCGCGCACGGTCGCCCACGAGGGCCCGGTGTACGAGCGTCCCTACGCCCGCCCCGAGTGGCAGGACGCCCTCCAGGCCGACGACGCCAACAAGCTGCCCCGCCCCCAGGACGCGGCGGAGCTGCGCGAGCAGGTCCTCCAGCTGGTCTCGTCGCCGAACCAGGCGTCGAAGGCGTGGATCACCGACCAGTACGACCGGTTCGTCCAGGGCAACACCGTCCTCGCCCAGCCCGAGGACGCGGGCATGGTCCGCATCGACGAGAACACCAACCTCGGCGTGGCCCTGGCGACCGACGGCAACGGCCGGTACACCAAGCTCGACCCCTACACCGGTGCTCAGCTCGCACTGGCGGAGTCGTACCGCAATGTCGCCGCCTCCGGTGCCACTCCGCTGGCGATCTCCGACTGCCTGAACTTCGGTTCGCCGGAGGACCCGGGTGTGATGTGGCAGTTCGCGGAGGCCACGCGCGGTCTCGCGGACGGCTGCCTGGTGCTGGGCACCCCGGTCACCGGCGGCAATGTGTCGCTGTACAACCAGACCGGTGAGACCGCCATCCACCCGACGCCCGTCGTCGCGGTCCTCGGCGTGATCGACGACGTGAACCGTCGTACGCCGATCGCCTTCGCCGAGGAGGGGCAGTTGGTCTACCTCCTCGGGGACACGAAGGAGGAGCTCGGCGGCTCGGCCTGGTCCCAGGTGGTCCATGACCATCTGGGCGGGCTGCCCCCGGCCGTGGACCTGGAGCGGGAGAAGCTGCTCGGGGAGATCCTGATCTCCGCCTCCCGTGACGGGATGATCGACGCGGCGCACGACCTGTCCGACGGCGGTCTGGTGCAGGCGGTCGTGGAGTCCTGTCTCCGCGGCGGCAAGGGCGCACGGCTGGTCGTCCCGGACGGTCTCGACGCGTTCATCTTCCTCTTCAGCGAGTCGGCGGGGCGCGCGGTCGTCTCGGTGCCCCGCAGCGAGGAGCTCCGCTTCACCGACATGTGCGGCGCTCGCGGACTGCCCGCGACCCGTATCGGTGTGGTCGACGGGGACGAGATCGAGGTCCAGGGTCAGTTCACCCTCTCGCTGGCCGAGCTGCGTACGGCCCACGAAGAGACGATTCCCGCGCTGCTGGTCTGACGTACCGCGGAATCACCGAGCCCCTGTCCGGCACCTGCCGGGCGGGGGCTCTCTTCGTTCCCCGTTGCGCGAGATTACGTAATTACGTATGTTCATCTCATGGAGCTGGAGGAGCGGGTCGCCGAGTTGGAACGCAGGCTCGCCGCGCTGGAGGAGCGAGACGGCCAGGAGGAGCCCGTACGGGCCGGTGGCCGAGGGGACTTCTGGGCGCTGGAGGGGTTCAAGGACCGGCTCGCGCAGGCGGGAGCGGGCGACGGCGGTGTGATGTTCACCGGGGCGGTGCGCCTGCCGACGGACGAACGGTACGAGTGGCAGTACGGCACCCTCACCGAGTCCCTGTGGGAGCAGGACTGGAACCGGGCCGCCGACTCCTTCGCCGCGCTGGGACATCCGGTGCGACTGAGACTGCTGCGCGAGATCCTCGGCGGCCGTCGTACGGCGGCCGAACTTACCGAACTGGACGGGCTCGGCACCACCGGCCAGATCTACCACCACCTACGCCAGTTGACCGCCGTCGGGTGGCTGCACACCGCGGGCAGGGGGCGCTACGAAGTGCCTCCGGTACGGGTGGTGCCGCTGCTGGTGGCCCTGACCGCGGCCCAACCCTGACCGGAGCCCGGCCCCAGCCCGGCCCCGACCCGGCCCCGTCCCGCCCTGACCGCGGCCCGACTCGGACCGGAGCCCAGCCGTGACCGCAGAACGACCCCTGGGGGAGAACACCATGCCCGCTCGAACGAACGCACCCGCAGCCCGGCGACGAAAACTCCTGCTCGCCGCCTATCGGACGTCCTGGCTGGCGTTCGTCGCACTCCTGCTGGTCAGCGTGGTGCTCGACCCCTTCCACTGGGCGTGGGTCTTTCCGCCCGCCGCACTGGCGATCGCCGTGATGACGGTGCTGAACCGTACGGCCGGCGCGGCGCACTCGGCGGCGCGCCCCGACGCCGTCGAAGTGGCTGCGCCCGTGACCGGACGTTGGCTGGCGCTCAACAGCCCCGCGGACAAGGTGCCCAGCCACGGGACGCACGCCTACGGACAGACGTACGCCATCGACATCGTCGCCGAGGGCCCGGATCCCGCAATCAAGGCAGCGGACCCCGCAATCGAGGCCCGGCCCACCACCCGACCCGAATTCACCTGGTTCTGGCCGCTCCTGCGCCGGAACAGTGCCTTCCCCGCCTTCGGTGCCCCGCTGCTGGCCGTCGCCGACGCCACCGTGGTGGCCGTCCGGGACCGCCAGCGCGACCACCACAGCCGGACCTCACTGCCCATGCTGGTCTATCTGATGCTGATCGAGGCGTTCTTCCGGGATGTCTTCGGCCCCTCGCGCATCATCGGCAATCGTGTGGTCCTCGACCTCGGGGACGGTACGTACGCCCTGTACGCCCATGTGCAGCGCGGCTCGATCAGCGTCCGGGAGGGGGAGCGGGTCCACGCCGGGCAGGAGATCGCGCGCTGCGGGAACTCCGGCAACTCCACCGAACCGCACGTCCACTTCCAACTCATGGACGACCCCGACCCGGACATCGCCCGCGGTGTGCCGTTCCGATGGCGCGGTATCGGCATCCCGGCCAACAACGAGTCCTTCACCGCGGGCCCCGGTACCGACGACGCCTCGACTGATGCCGCGGCGCCCGCGGACGGCGGCGAGTGGAAGTTCACCGTGACTGACTAGTCTCGCTCCCATGCCACCGGCCAGAAGGCGCGCACGCGCCTACGACGACACCACGATCCGTGCCGCGGTCACCTCCCAGTTCGCCCACCTCGGACGGGCGGTCGGGACACTCACCGCGGAGCAGTTGGCGCTGCCCACCCGGCTTGGCGACTGGACCGTACGGGAACTGGTCGCGCACACGGCTCTGATGGTCGATGCGATCCCCGACCTCCTCGACCGGCCGGCACCACCGCGCGTTGAATTGGCCCTGCTGGACTGGCCCGCCGCCACCGCCTCCCTGGGCCCCCGAGTCGACGAGGCGGCCAGGTCCCTCGCAGCTGCTGAGCCCGATCTTGAGGCCCGCTACGCCCGTGCGGCCGACCGCCTCACCCGTGCCCTCGACGGCGCCGCGCCCGATCGGCTGCTGGGCATCTCGCCCGGCGCCATGCGACTGGCTGACTTCCTCGTCACGCGTACCGTCGAACTCACCGTCCACACCGACGACCTCAACGACGCACTCGGACTGCACATCCCCCACGAGCGTCAGACGCTCGCCGCCTGCACCCGACTGCTCGCCGACGTACTCGCACAAAAGGCCCCTGGCGGGTCGGTCGAGGTGAGGGTGCCGCCGCATGCCGTCGTGCAGTGCGTCGAAGGACCCCGTCACACCCGGGGCACTCCGCCCAACGTCGTCGAGACCGATCCCCTGACCTGGCTCCGACTCGCCACCGGTCGTACGTCCTGGGCCGAAGCCCGCGACGCGGGAAAGGTCAGTGCCAGCGGGGAGCGGGCTGATCTCGCGGCCTTCCTTCCGCTTCTGGGCTGATCCCCGGCACTCGGTGTCAGGCTGCAACGAGTGGGCGGTGCAGGGGAACCGGACCCGGGGGCCGTCCGTCCCAAGGGCATGCGTACTCAGCTGAGCGTTCCCGTCACCGTTCTGGCCCTTCTCGCGCTGGCCGCGTGCGGTGCGGATTCTGGGTCCGAGGCGGACTCCGGAACCCGCACCCCCGGTGGGAAACCAGCCGTGGCCGACGTGCCCCTCACCGGAGTGTTCTGGACCGTCGACACCGTCACGGTCGACGGCAAGAAGACCACGTCCCCGGGCGACGCCTATGTCGAGGTGACCACCAAGGACCGCGCCCAGGGCAACTTCGGCTGCAATCAGTTCGGAGCCAAAGCCGCGCTCGACGGGGAGACCCTTACGGTCGGATCGGCCAATATGACCGAAATCGGATGCGAGAAGCCCATCCAGGACTTCGAGAACTCCCTGAGGGAAGCCTTCACCGGAAGGCTCAAGGCGGAGCTCGTGGACAAGAAGCTCACCCTCACCAATGAAAAGGGCGACGTCATCGGGCTCGTCTCCGAACCGCCGGCCCCGTTCATCGGCACCAAGTGGACGGTGAACTCGCTCCAGCAGCAGGACACCGTCGAATCCCTGCCCCCGGGTACGGACAAGAACGCGCACCTGACCTTCGCCAAGGACGGCACGGTCACGGGGAATCTCGGCTGCAACGACTTCAATGCCACCGTCAAGGTCAGCGGCACCCAGCTCACCTTCGGATCCATCTCCAGCACCCGGAAGATGTGTGCGGGGACATCGGGCCAGGTGGAGGCACATCTCCTCAAGGCCCTGGCGGGGCAGGCGACGTACGAGATCCATCAGCGCGGCCTCTTCCTCAAGGGCCCCGATGGCACGGGTTTCTCGGCCGTGAAGGCCGCAAGGTGAGTCCGGCGGTCGGTGCGTAGTTGCGGCTGCGGTCGTGGCCGCCGAGGGGCCCGTTGCATCCGTACGCGTTCCGCGCCGCACCACGGCATCGAAGTCCAGCGCGCCCGAAGGCGCGTACCCCTTCGCGCGAGGGTCGGGTTTCGCGCTCCGGGAACCCGCCCGCGGTACCTCCGTCCCGCTCCCGGGCGGTGACCTTGCTCACCGCCCGGTCGGGGTGCCGACCGGTGAAAGCGACCTCCGGCCGCGATGACACGACGGCCCTGTGGGGCCCGGCGCACCCGCTCTCATCCACTCCATCGAGCCCGCTTGGCCCGCCAGGAGTAGGAATCCGCCCTTCCGCCCGCCGCCCGGGCAACCGCGCCCAGGACACGATTCGACGCCCACCCCAGACCGCCCGTGAAGGCTCGGCCATCCGGTGACCGAACCGTCACCCAGAGCCTTGACCCCCTCCCCAATTCGGACCGGTGGTCGATCTCGCCTACACTCGGTGCCGTGCCACGTGGTGACGGTCGACTCAATCACGATCTACTCCCCGGCGAGAAAGGCCCCCAAGACGCATGTGGCGTCTTCGGTGTCTGGGCCCCGGGTGAAGAGGTCGCCAAGCTCACTTACTTCGGGCTCTACGCCCTCCAGCATCGGGGCCAGGAATCCGCGGGAATCGCGGTCAGCAACGGCTCCCAGATTCTCGTCTTCAAGGACATGGGCCTGGTGTCCCAGGTTTTCGACGAGACCTCCCTAGGTTCTCTGCGCGGCCACATCGCTGTGGGCCACGCCCGATACTCCACCACCGGCGCCTCCGTCTGGGAGAATGCCCAGCCGACCTTCCGCGCCACCGCCCACGGATCGATCGCCCTCGGCCACAACGGCAATCTGGTGAACACTGCCCAGCTCGCCGAGATGGTCGCCGATCTGCCCCGCAAGGACGGCCGCGCCACCCAGGTCGCCGCCACCAATGACACCGATCTCGTCACTGCGCTGCTCGCCGGCCAGACCGACGCCGACGGCAAGCCGCTGACCATCGAGGAAGCCGCCACCAAGGTGCTCCCATCGGTCCAGGGCGCGTTCTCACTCGTCTTCATGAACGAGAGCACCCTGTACGCGGCCCGTGACCCCCAGGGCATCCGCCCGCTGGTCCTCGGACGCCTCGATCGCGGTTGGGTCGTCGCCAGCGAGTCCGCGGCCCTCGACATCTGCGGTGCGACCTACGTCCGCGAAATCGAGCCCGGCGAGCTGATCGCCATCGATGAGAACGGCATCCGCACCTCAAAGTTTGCAGAAGCGAAGCCCAAGGGCTGTGTCTTCGAGTATGTCTATCTGGCCCGCCCGGACACGGACATCGCCGGACGCAACGTCTATCTCTCCCGAGTGGAGATGGGACGGAAACTGGCCAAGGAAGCGCCCGCCGATGCGGATCTGGTCATAGCGACGCCGGAATCCGGCACCCCCGCCGCGATCGGCTACGCGGAAGCGAGCGGCATCCCCTACGGCTCGGGCCTCGTCAAGAACGCCTATGTCGGCCGGACCTTCATCCAGCCGTCCCAGACGATCCGACAGCTCGGCATCCGACTCAAGCTCAACCCCCTGAAGGAAGTCATCAGGGGCAAGCGCCTGGTCGTCGTGGACGACTCCATCGTCCGCGGGAACACCCAGCGCGCCCTGGTCAAGATGTTGCGCGAGGCCGGAGCTGTCGAGATCCACATCCGGATCTCGTCCCCGCCGGTGAAATGGCCCTGCTTCTTCGGTATCGACTTCGCCACCCGCGCGGAACTGATCGCGAACGGAATGACGATCGAGGAGATCGGTGCCTCGCTGGGCGCCGACTCACTGTCGTACATCTCCATCGACGGCATGATCGAGGCGACCACCATCGCCAAGCCGAATCTCTGCCGCGCCTGCTTCGACGGCGAGTACCCGATGGACCTGCCCGATCCGGAACTGCTCGGCAAGCAGCTCCTTGAGACCGAGCTGGCGGGCGGTGCGGACGCTGCCGACGCGCTGCGTCGCCCCTAGGCAATCGCCGTGATCTCCCCGCAGGTCCTTTTCCCACCCCGAGAGACCCCTCCGCGCACGGCGGTGCGAACCCTCTCGGGGCCACCGAACCCGCTCTCGGCAGCAACGACACGAAAGCTCTCTTTGTCATGACAGAGAACACAGGAGCCAGTTACGCAAGTGCGGGCGTCGACATCGAGGCGGGCGACCGCGCCGTCGAGCTGATGAAGGAGTGGGTCAAGAAGACCCGCCGCCCCGAGGTGCTCGGTGGTCTCGGCGGCTTCGCCGGACTCTTCGACGCTTCCGCACTCAAGCGCTACGAGCGTCCCCTGCTGGCCACCGCCACCGACGGCGTCGGCACGAAGGTGGACCTCGCGCGCCGGCTGGGCGTGTACGACACGATCGGCCACGACCTGGTCGGCATGGTCGTCGACGACCTGGTCGTCTGCGGGGCCGAGCCGCTGTTCATGACCGACTACATCTGCGTGGGCAAGGTCCACCCGGAGCGGGTCGCCGCCATCGTCAAGGGCATCGCCGAGGGATGTGTCCTGGCCGGTTGCGCGCTCATCGGCGGCGAGACCGCCGAGCACCCCGGGCTTCTGGGCGAGGACGACTTCGATGTCGCCGGTGCCGGAACCGGAGTGGTGGAAGCCGACCAGCTGTTGGGGCCCGACCGCATCCGCGGTGGAGACGTGGTCATCGCCATGGCCTCCTCGGGACTGCACTCCAACGGGTACTCGCTGGTCCGCCATGTGTTGTTCGACCGCGCAGGCATGGCCCTTGAGCAGCACGTGGACGAGCTGGGACGGACCCTGGGCGAGGAACTGCTCGAACCCACCAAGATCTACTCCCTGGACTGTCTGGCGCTCGCCAGGACGGCCGAGGTCCATGCCTTCAGCCATGTCACCGGTGGCGGCCTCGCCAACAATCTGGCGCGGGTCATCCCCGATGGTCTGCACGCGATCGTCGACCGTTCGACCTGGACTCCGGGACCGGTCTTCGACCTGGTGGGCAAGGCCGGACAGGTCGAACGCCTGGAGTTGGAGAAGACGCTCAACATGGGCGTCGGCATGATCGCGATCGTCCCCGAGCAGTCGGCCGACGTGGCGATGGAACTCTTCGCCGACCGCGGGGTGGACGCATGGGTCGCCGGGGAGATTGTGGACCGCGGCGATCACACCGTGGGCGCTGCCCTCACGGGCGACTACGCACGGTGAATGAGTCGCATCGGGCGTCGGTTCCCTGCGCCCGATGGACTCGTCGTCCGAACCGGACGGTCTGGACAGCACGGACGAGCTGAACAGCACGGAACCCGGTCCGGGTGAGCCGGACCGGGTCGGTGATCACTGCAACGTCAAGCGCCGCGGCGGTGTTGCGATGACGGACCGGACTCATCGTCCTCGTCGTCGTCATCGTTATACAAGTCCGCGTACTGTGCGTACGGGTCGTCTTCCTCGTCGTCATCCTCGAACGGCTCGCCGTTCGGAGGTTGGCTCGAAGTCGAAGCGCCCAGCTCGCTGGCCAGACGCGACAGGTCAGTCCCGCCGCTGTTGTACTTCAGCTGGCGGGCGACCTTTGTCTGCTTGGCCTTGGCCCGGCCGCGCCCCATGGCTCGACCCCCTCGGTGACGGGGCTCGACGGCCCCAGAGTCTTGACACGCGTTCATGATTCGGAACGGACTCTCCATGGAGAGACCGGCCCGTAGGGCTTCAACGGTACCTGCTTCCGCGGCCATACGGTACGCCGCCCGCATGACGTGCCACTTCACAGAACCCGCAAGGAGCCCCGTCCTCGCTGGTCAACTGCGATATTAACCTCTTCTTGGCGGCCGACCCGCCGACCGGGGTGAGTCTTGTCTCCCGAAACGGCGGGTCGAGGGGTCCGTACCGATCCCCGCGGGGGCCGGGCCACGGGGAGCGGATGGGCTTCGTCCTCAGGTCGGACGCGCCTCCGCCATGCGCTGTTCGGCGATCCGGTCCGCCGCCGCTGCTGGCGGAATACCGTCTTCATTTGCGCGTGCGAAGATCTCCAGGGTGGTGTCGTAGATCTTTGCCGCCTTCGCCTTGCAGCGGTCGAAGTCGAATCCGTGCAACTCGTCCGCGACCTGGATGACACCGCCGGCGTTCACCACGTAATCGGGTGCGTAGAGGATGCCCCGGTCGGCGAGGTCCTTCTCCACGCCCGGGTGGTCGAGTTGGTTGTTGGCCGCCCCGCAGACCACCTTGGCCGTGAGCACCGGGACGGTCGCGTCGCTCAGCGCACCCCCGAGTGCGCAGGGCGCGTACACGTCCAACCCCTCGGTGCGGATCAGCGCACCCGTGTCCGGGACGGCCGTGACCTGCGGATGACGGTCCAGAATGCGTCGTACCGACTCCGCGCGGACATCGGTGATCACGACTTCGGCGCCGTCCTGGAGGAGGTGTTCCACCAGGTGGTGGCCGACCTTCCCGACGCCGGCGATGCCGACGCGGCGGCCCTGGAGCGAGTCCCGGCCCCAGAGGTGGCGGGCGGACGCCCGCATTCCCTGGAAGACCCCGTAGGCGGTGAGGACCGAGGAGTCCCCGGCGCCGCCGTTCTCCGGGGAGCGGCCGGTGGCCCAACGGGTGGCGCGGGCTACGACGTCCATGTCCGCCACGTAGGTGCCCACGTCGCAGGCGGTCACGTACCGTCCGCC
Source organism: Streptomyces sp. NBC_00690 (assembly GCF_036226685.1). Lineage (NCBI taxonomy): Bacteria > Bacillati > Actinomycetota > Actinomycetes > Kitasatosporales > Streptomycetaceae > Streptomyces > Streptomyces sp. NBC_00690. The sequence goes on along the minus strand of NZ_CP109009.1, from coordinate 4,142,829 downwards.
GAGCGAGTCCACGAACCGGCCGTAGGCGAGCAGCAGCTCGTCGCTCTTGAGGCTCTCGGGGTCACCGATGATGACGGCCTTGCCGCCGCCGTGGTCGAGGCCGGCCATGGCGTTCTTGTAGGACATCCCGCGTGCGAGGTTCAGCGCGTCCGTGACGGCCTCCTCCTCGGAGGCGTACGGATAGAAGCGGGTGCCGCCCAGGGCGGGGCCGAGGGCGGTGGAGTGGATGGCGATGACGGCCTTCAGGCCGGAAGCGCGGTCCTGGCACAGCACGACTTGCTCGTGGCCTCCCTGGTCCGATCGGAACAGGGTGTGCAGTACGCCGGGTACGTCAGGTACACGGACAGGAGCGCCGGGCAGATCGGTCACGGTGGTGACTCCCAGATACGAGGCGGCGGGCGGGGGCTTTCCCGGTTCTCCCTTTCGCTTGTGGCAGGGGGAGAGCGGGCAAGGTACCAGCTGGGCAAGAGGGTAAGTCCTACGTGCCCGTAGTTCTCCAGCAGTGCCGAGTATCACCCCCGAGAGGGGTAGTGCCGGGCGTCAGCGTGGAAGGATTCACGACATGCCAGCCGTGTCCTCGGTTCTCGTTCCTTACACCTCCTATCTGCGGGTCTATGAGCCGCTGACCGCCTTTCCGGCGCCGGAGCGGGAGCACTGGGAGCAGTACGCGCGGCGTGCGGACGCTCCGACCGTGCAGGACGAACTGAGGCGGTCGCTGGCCGACTTGGTGTCGACTCCGCCGGTCCCGGTGCCCGTCCATGAGAGCGGGGATGCCTTCGTCGCGGTCGTCGACGGGGTGGTGTGCGTCTGTCCGTGGCAGACCAGGCTCCGCGGCTGGCTCGCACTCGAAGAGCTGACCGAGCGATTTCCGGCCAGTTTGCTCGATGCGGTGCTGCCGCCTGTAGTACGGGGACAGGCCGCCGCCGACTGGGAGCGGTGGCGCAAGCGGAACCCCGACGCCCGGCCGTGGATCAGGACGGCGGTCTGGCAGGTTCCGGTGCGCTGGTTCGTGCTGTTCGCGGACGACGAGCGGGAGTACGAGCCGGCGGGAACCGGTGCGGCGGTGCTGCGCTACCGCACCCCCATGGCCCAGGCGCGTCGGCGTATCGCCCGGGCGCTGAAGGCGCTGCGGGAGTCCGAGGACTCGGGCGGTTTGGCGGAGGGGTTGGTCGACGTGGGGAAGTGGCTGGAGGAGTTCCATCCGCGTTCCCTGGTCGAGCTGGACTACGGCGGCCTGGTGCACGCGCTGGGGCCGAGCCTCGCGGACGATCACTCGGCGGCCGATGTGGCGGCCGGGATCGCGGCTCTGCGGGCCGACGACGGCGAGGCGGCGCAGGTGGCATATGCCCGTCTGGCGGACCGCTGGCGGGCCGTACGCGATCTTCGGTTCGCCAATTGAGCGATCCTGTGGATGATTGGGTTCCGTTGTTGAAGGGTCCTTGGTCCCGATCCGGGCCTTTGCCTCAAGCGTGACGGACTGCACTAACTGGGCTCTTGCGTCGATCGCCCACCCTCGTGTCAAAATAGGACAAGGAGTCCGGGGAGGGTTCCTTCCGCCCAAGTAAGGGTGGAATGCTCGGCATTGCGCTCTATGGGGGGTCTGGTGGCTCCTGATTGCGGTGTGACTGATCGTTACCGTCATGTGACTGTCCGCTATGGCATGGTCCATCGTCGTTCAGCCACTGATGAACACCTCAGAGGGCAATTCCGTCGGTTTGGCCGACGTGGCTGGACAGATGGTGTAGTTGTAGTGCCGAGGACAAGCCGTTCGTCCTATAACCGACTCGGCCTGCGTCTGCCATTTCGGGCAACGTGGGTCAAGGTGCAGAATTTAGAGGAATGAACCGAGAAGGTTCGGTTCTCCGAGGAGGCCGCTCATGACCGCTCGCACCCCTGATGCCGAGCCGCTGTTGACCCCGGCTGAGGTAGCCACGATGTTCCGCGTGGACCCTAAGACGGTCACCCGCTGGGCGAAGGCAGGCAAGCTCACGTCGATTCGTACGCTCGGCGGGCATCGCCGTTACCGCGAAGCAGAGGTACGTGCTCTGCTCGCGGGCATTCCGCAGCAGCGCAGCGAGGCATAACCAACCTTGCTGCTCGGGCTCGCGCTGGGACCCCCATCCCGGTAAGGCCCACCTATAGCTCCATTTGACGGGCGTCTGCCCCAACAGACCTCTGTCGTCGATCGCGCTGGACTCCGCCGAGTCCAGCGCGATTTTTCTTTCTGCGGTACTGCCGGGGCTCGTGGTGCGGATGGTGGCGGTGGCACTCCAGCGGTCGATTTTGCGGAGTGGAGGGAGGGGCGCATAGAAGATGGGGGAGGTGTTCCAGAGGTAGTGCAATTGCACATATTAAATTGGTCGATTAGGTGTAGGGGCTAAGCGGCGAGGTTCCAAAAACCTATACGGTGACACCCGTCACACCGCGCAACCCTTGCCAACCTCCAGCGTGTCACTTCGGCGAAGCGGATTCTTCGGGCTGAAGTCACTCAGTGAGAGGACCTTCGGCCCCGGCTCGGGCCGGCGCTCAGGACCTCAGGGGCGCCGTGGGCACCGCAGCTGCGGAATCCGCGGCCCTCTGCACCGGCACCCGCTCCGCATTGATTCCCGCGAGAGGGCTGGTGGCGACGGCCGGTTCGACGACGGCCCGTGCCGTGGCAGGTGCGTCCGCCGCCCCTGGCGGGCCTTCCGGCGGCACTGCGACACCGGATTTCGTCGTGCTCACCGACCGTGGGCCTGCGTCCGCCCCGGGCGCCGCCGCCGGCGCCGATGTCGTCTCGGGTCGAAGTGCCGCGGTAGGCCCTGGCGGGACGTCAGATGGGCCTTCAGGCTCCATGGCGAGCCGATGCAGGCGATGGCAGATCGGGCAGTGCCGTGTCAGGTGTCGATAGCCGGATGCCGCGGCGAGATGCGCCCGCAGTAGTGCCCTGGTCTCGTGCCGCCTCGCTGTGGACGCCGCCATGCGCGCCACCTCCGCGTCCGTTAGAGCCCTGCCCCCTAAAGAGTGGGTACCCGCGGGGAGGAGGGCCGTCAAGACGATGCGCGGAGCGGGGTGCATTGCTCTGGCGCCCAAGAGGGCATTGGGGACAAAGTGGCGAGCCTTGGGCGAGTTGATGCCGGAGCACGCACGTCTGACGGTCTCGAAAGGGGCAGGGACGGCGATCCGGGACGCGTTGCTGGGGTGTGAGTCTCAGCCATTCTTGGGTACTCCCGGCTTTCTCTCCCGCGTCCCCGAATTACGGCCGGCAGCCGGCGATCGGGCCCCGAACGGCCTTGAATCCTCCTCTGTGAGGGCGTTGCGGCCGGTGCCGGCGTGGAGCGCCGGGCCCACATCGGCACCTCGGCGGTGGGAACGGCCATACGAATCGGCGAGCTACCTCACTCTTTGCCTGGTTCACCGCCTATGTGCGAAAAGGCGGGTGAGGGATGGTCTGGGGGCATGAGGAGAGCGCGGGGAAGATCGGCTGGCGGACTCCCGTATGGGGCTCCGAGGTCTCAGCGCGTGACCAGCCGCCCTCGGCGCGCCCCGGAGGGGTAGGGTCTACGGCCCCAACGGGCAGACTGCAGAGGTCCGGAGAGCAGCCGGGGGTGGTCCGGAGGTCGGGTCCGGAGGTCGGGTCCGCAGACAAGAAGAAGGCCCGCACCTCGAAAGGTACGGGCCTCGATCGTTCAGCTGTGCGGTCCTGACGGGATTTGAACCCGCGGCCTCCACCTTGACAGGGTGGCGAGCACTCCAAGCTGCTCCACAGGACCAAGCTTCGCAGTCCGATTGTTGCGCTGGGCTGCGATAAGAGACTCTACAGCAGGGCGCCCCCGGTGGTCGAACTCACTGTGGGCGACAGGCCCGTCACGGCACCAGGGCGTCGATCGCCTTCACGATCCGCTTGTCGGAGACCGGATAGGCCGTGCCCAACGCATGGGCGAAGTAGCTCACCCGAAGCTCCTCCAGCATCCACCGGACGTCCAGCACATCCTGGGGAACGGGCCGTCCCTGGGGAAGCTGCTCCAGCAGCCAGGCGTACTCGTCCTGCATCTCCTGGACCTTCTCCATCCGTGTGGTGTCCCTCTGCACGGAAGTCGGCATCTGCTGGAGCCGACGGTCGGCCGCCAGCAGATAGCGCATGAGATCGGGCAGTCGCCGCAGACCGGTCCGGGTGACGAAGCCAGCCGGCATCAACGCCGTCAACTGCCCGCGGACGTCCTGGACATTGCGCAGCAACGTCGGGCTGGTGGTCGACTTCAACCGCCGCTCGCACGCCTGCCACGCGGCCAGGATCTGCTGGACCTGGTCCACGGTCCGTACCGTCGTGTCCACGAGGTCGGCACGGACCTTGTCGTACAGCTTCCGGTAGGACTCCTCGTCCCAGGCGGGGCCGCCGTGGTCCGCGATCAACTTGTCGGCCGCCGCCATCGCGCAGTCGTCGAAGAGCGCCTGTATCGATCCGTGCGGATTGCCCGAGAGGGCGAGCTTCTGCTGATTGGTCAGCTTGTCCGCGGCGAACTTCGCCGGATTCACCTGGATGTTGAGCAGGATGAGCTTCCGGGTGCCCCGCCACATCGCCTGCCGCTGTTCCGCCTCCGAGTCGAAGAGCCGTACGGAGACGGTGTCGCCCGCGTCCACGAGCGCGGGATACGCCTTGACCGGCTGGCCGGCCCGACGGGTCTCGAAGACCTTGGTGAGCGTGCCGATGGTCCAGTCGGTCAGCCCGGTCCGCTCGATGGACTCGCCCGATGGTCCGACGCTCGCCGCGGCGGCCTGGGAGAGCGCCTGCCGGGCCCGAGGTCTCAGCTTCAGTTGGAGCGCTGTGAGGTCCTTGTCTTCCGCGAGATTGCGGCGACGCTCGTCAACGATCCGGAACGTGATCTTCAGGTGGTCGGGGACCCTGGACCAGTCGAAGTCGTCCGCGGTCACCGGGACGCCCACCATGGACTTGAGCTCGCGCGCCAAGGTCACCGGCAGTGGCTCCTGGAGCGGCACAGCCCGTTGGAGGAACTTGCCCGCGTAGTCCGGCGCGGGCACGTAGTGGCGGCGCACCGGCTTGGGCAGCGAGCGGATCAGCTCCGTCACCACCTCGGTCCGCAGCCCGGGGATCTGCCAGTCGAAGCCCTCGTCGGTGACCTGGTTCAGCACCTGGAGGGGAATGTGCACGGTCACCCCGTCGGCGTCCGCACCCGGTTCGAACTGGTACGTCACCCGGAACTTCAGCCGTCCCTGGCGCCAGGAGTCCGGATAGTCGTCCTTGGTGACGGCCCCGGCCTTCTCGTTGATGAGCATCTCGCGCTCGAAGTCGAGCAGGTCCGGCTCGTCGTGGCGGGTCTTCTTCCACCAGGAGTCGAAGTGCGCGCCCGAGACCACATCGGCCGGGACGCGCTGGTCGTAGAAGTCGAAGAGGGTCTCGTCGTCCACGAGGATGTCGCGCCGACGGGCCCGGTGTTCCAACTCCTCGACCTCGGTGAGCAGCTTGCGGTTGTCCGCGAAGAACTTGTGGTGAGTGCGCCAGTCCCCTTCGACCAGGGCGCGCCGGATGAACAGGTCGCGTGAGGTCTCGGGGTCGATCCGGCCGTAGTTGACCTTGCGCTGGGCGACGATCGGTACGCCGTACAGCGTGACCTTCTCGTACGCCATCACCGCGGCCTGGTCCTTCTCCCAGTGCGGCTCGCTGTAGGTCCGCTTGATCAGGTGCTGGGCGAGCGGTTCGACCCACTCCGGTTCGATCTTGGCGTTGACGCGGGCCCAGAGCCGGGAGGTCTCCACCAACTCGGCGGACATCACCAGTCGCGGGGGCTTCTTGAAGAGCGCCGACCCGGGGAAGACGGCGAACTTCGCGCCCCGCGCCCCGAGGTACTCGTTCTTGTTGTCCGTGTCCTTGAGGCCGACGTGGGAGAGCAGCCCCGACAGCAAGGAGATGTGGACGCTCGTCTCCGGCGCGTCCTCCTCGTTGACGTGGACGCCCAGGGACTTGGCCACCTGGCGGAGCTGGGCGTAGATGTCCTGCCACTCGCGGATGCGGAGGAAGTTCAGATACTCCTGCTTGCACATCCGCCGGAAGCTGGAGGAGCCGCGCTCCTTCTGCTGTTCGCGGACGTAGCGCCAGAGGTTGAGGAAGGCCAGGAAGTCGGACGTCTCGTCCTTGAAGCGGGCGTGCTGCTGGTCGGCCTGCGTCTGCTTCTCTGCGGGCCGCTCGCGCGGGTCCTGGATGGAGAGCGCCGCGGCGATCACCATGACCTCGCGTACGCAGCCGTTCTTGTCGGCTTCGAGGACCATGCGGGCGAGGCGGGGGTCCACCGGCAGTTGGGCGAGCTTTCGTCCGAGCGGGGTGAGCCTCTTGCGGGGGTCCTTCTGCGCGGTGTCGAAGGCGCCGAGCTCCTGGAGCAACTGCACGCCGTCGCGGATGTTGCGGTGGTCCGGCGGGTCGATGAAGGGGAACTTCTCGATCTCGCCCAGGCCGGCCGCCGTCATCTGGAGGATGACCGAGGCCAGGTTCGTCCGCAGGATCTCCGCATCGGTGAACTCGGGCCTGGCCTCGAAGTCGTCCTCGGAGTAGAGCCGGATGCAGATGCCGTCCGAGGTACGGCCGCAGCGGCCCTTGCGCTGGTTGGCGCTGGCCTGGCTGACCCGCTCGATCGGCAGCCGTTGGACCTTGGTGCGATGGCTGTAGCGCGAGATCCGGGCGGTGCCCGGGTCGATGACGTACTTGATGCCGGGAACGGTCAGCGAGGTCTCCGCCACATTGGTCGCCAGAACGATCCTGCGGCCGGTGTGCTGCTGGAAGACCCGGTGCTGTTCGGCGTGCGAGAGCCGGGCGTACAGCGGCAGGACCTCGGTGAACCGGTACTTCCGCTTGTCGAGCGCATCTGCCGTGTCCCGGATCTCGCGCTCACCGGACAAGAAGACGAGGATGTCCCCCTTGCCCTCGCCCTGGAGTTCCTCGACCGCCTCGCAGATCGCGGTGATCTGGTCGCGGTCGCTCTCCTCGCTGTCGTCCTCCAGCAGCGGGCGGTAGCGCAGCTCCACCGGATACGTACGCCCGCTGACCTCGACGATCGGCGCATCGCCGAAGTGCCGGGAGAAGCGCTCGGGGTCGATCGTGGCCGAGGTGATGATGACCTTGAGATCGGGGCGCTTGGGCAGCAGCTGGGCGAGGTAGCCCAGCAGGAAGTCGATGTTGAGCGACCGCTCGTGGGCCTCGTCGATGATGATCGTGTCGTACGCGCGCAGCTCGCGGTCCGTCTGGATCTCGGCGAGCAGGATGCCGTCCGTCATCAGCTTGACGAAGGTGTCGCCGCCGACCTGGTCGGTGAAGCGGACCTTCCAGCCGACCGCCTCCCCGAGGGGAGTGTCCAGCTCGTCGGCGACGCGTTCGGCGACCGTGCGCGCGGCGAGCCTGCGCGGCTGGGTGTGCCCGATCATGCCGCGCACGCCCCGCCCCAGCTCCAGACAGATCTTGGGGATCTGGGTTGTCTTGCCGGACCCGGTCTCACCCGCGACGATCACGACCTGGTGGTCCCGTATCGCCTCCAGGATCGTGTCCTTCTTCTGGCTGACCGGCAGCTGCTCGGGATAGCTGACCTGCGGGACCCGGGCGGCACGTCGACTCAGCCGCGCGGCGCACTGCTCGGTCTCGGCGGCGATCTCGTCCAGCACGGCCTGCCGCGCCTCGGGCTTACGGATGCGGCGGGCGCCTTCCAGACGGCGGCCCAGCCGATGGGCGTCGCGCAGCGATACCCCGGCCAGCTGTGTCTGGAGGTCGGCGAAGGAAGTAGACATACGGTCCCCAGGATCGCACCCCGAGGAAAGCACTGGCGAACGCATTTCACCGGTGTGCGGGTGGCGTCGCGGTGGGTGAGCGGGTTGCGGGTGGCTGCGGGGGGTCGTCGAGGGCTTCTCGACGGCTCCTCGCGGGCGCTTCGGAGCCGGGGCGCAGGGTCCGCAGCACCGGAGTACGACCCGGCGTCGACCCGTGGGCGGATGCGGACGGCGGGTGGGACTGGTGCAGTATGGAGCAGATCATTCCGACTGTTCCGCCGTTTCCTGTTCATTCCTCCTCGTGCTGAAGGGACAGCGCCGCCATGTCGCACAGCCGCGCCGATCGGTACCGCCTGCCGGCGACCGCGTCCGTGCTGCTGGCCATGGTCTGTGCGCTGCTGCTCGCACTGTGCGCGCCCGCGTCGGCGGACTTCTCCCCCTCTTCCACCGACGGCACGGGGACGGTCGTCACCGCACAGGGCAAGTCGACCGGCTGCGGCAGGGGACCCCTGAAATTCACCGACGACCGAGGGGCCCATCCGCTGGCCCCCTCACGGAGTGCCGCCGCCGAGCAGCCGACCGCCCCTTGCGGGACGGTCTGCGCAGACAGCGCCCTGGACGACTCCCCGCTCTGCGCTGTGAGGTCACCGGATCGCGGCCCGCCGCCGCTCGCTCCCCCCACCCCGGTCGATCTGTCGGTCCTTCGCGTGTAGGCGACTCCACTCCCCAGCGCGCCTGTTCTCCTTCACCTTTCGCCCAGGAGTGATGCACCACCATGCCTGCCCCTTCCTCACGCCCAGCCTCGTCCGCACGTCCCATCGCCATCGGGGCGGGTGTGGTCGTCGCGGCTCTCCTGCTCGGGTTCGCCTCGTACACCGCGACCAAGCCCACGGACCCGCGGGGAGCCTCCGCCGGTGCGGAGGTCTCCACGGACGGGGGCGCCCACGACGGCACCGCGAAGCTCGCCCGTCGCGATCCGAAGGACCCGCTGGCCATGGGCCGCGCGGACGCCCCCGTCGTGATGATCGAGTACGCGGACTTCCTCTGCGGCTACTGCGGACAGTTCGCCCGGGAGACCGAGCCAGAACTGGTGGACAAGTATGTGAAGTCGGGCGTACTGCGCATCGAGTGGCGCAACTTCCCGATCTTCGGCGAGGAGTCCGAGGACGCGGCCCGCGCGGCCTGGGCTGCCGGACAGCAGGGCCGGTTCTGGCAGTTCCACACCGCCGCGTACGCCGAGGGCGCCAAGGAGAAGGGCTTCGGCAAGGACCAATTGAAGGCACTGGCCGAAGAGGCCGGCGTCCTTGATCTGGACCGCTTCGCCAAGGACCTGGACAGCAAGGCCGCGCGGGCCGCCGTCGCCCGGGACGAGAAGGAGGCCCAGGACCTGGGTGTGGCCTCCACCCCGTCCTTCCTGATCAACGGCCGACCCATCTCCGGTGCCCAACCCCTGGAGAGCTTCGGCAGGGCCATCGAAACGGCCCGGGAGACGGCGGAATGGCTCGGTGACGGCGCCAAGGGCGACACATCGGCCGAAACACCCTCCCGATGACGGACATCGGCTATCTGGCCGCGTTCCTCGGCGGTCTGTTGGCGCTGGTCAGCCCGTGCAGCGCCCTGCTCCTCCCGGCGTTCTTCGCCTACTCCCTCGACTCCGCCGGTCGGCTCCTGCTGCGCACCGGGATCTTCTACGCGGGCCTCGCGACCACCCTCGTACCGCTGGGGGTGGCAGGTTCCTACGCCAGTCGGTTCTTCTACGGCCATCGCGATCTGCTGGTCACGACCGGTGGATGGTTGATCATCGTGCTCGGCGTGGCGCAGATCCTGGGGCTCGGTTTCGCCTCCCGCAAGATGGCGGAACTGTCCGGCCGTATCCGTCCCACGACGGCAGCCCCGGTCTATGCGCTCGGTCTGGTCTACGGCCTGGCCGGGTTCTGCGCGGGGCCCATCCTCGGCAGCGTGCTCACCGTGTCCGCACTCTCCGGCAGCCCCGTGTACGGCGGTCTGCTGCTGGCCGTCTACGCCCTGGGGATGGCGGTGCCGCTCTTTGTGCTGGCACTCCTGTGGAACCGCTTCGACCTGGGCCGTCGCAGTTGGCTCAGGGGTCGTTCCCTGAGCCTGGGCAGGCTTCGACTGCATACGACGTCACTGTTCTCGGGGCTGTTCTTCATCACCCTCGGCACGGTCTTCCTGGCCTTCGACGGCACCACCACCCTGCCGGGACTCCTCAGGCCCGAGGACTCCTTTGCCGCCGAACAGTGGGCCGGCCGGGTCGGCGCGGCCGTGCCGGACTGGGCGCTGCTGCTCGGCGTGGTGGCGGCGGTCGCGCTGGTGTGGGGCTGGTCATCGAGGAGGCCGGGGCGCAGGCAGGAGGCAACTGAGCCTCACCCGACCGGCGGTCGCCCGTTGGAGCGGGAGAGCGAGGGGGCGTAGCGGGAAGGACGATGGCCCCAACCGGTGGTTGGGGCCATCAGAGGTCCGCTGACGTATGCGTTGGCGTACGAAAGCAAGAACAGCCCCGCCGAAAACCTTCGGTGGGGCTGTTTGCCCAGATGGGCTACGGTGGCTGGGGCCGGGATCGAACCGGCGACCTATCGCTTTTCAGGCGATCGCTCGTACCAACTGAGCTACCCAGCCACGCAGTTCACCTAAGTGACCTGCAAGCGGTCCTGACGGGATTTGAACCCGCGGCCTCCACCTTGACAGGGTGGCGAGCACTCCAAGCTGCTCCACAGGACCAAAGTTGTGCGAGCACAAGTCTCGCACAGCTAAAGCGTGCCCCCAACGGGATTCGAACCCGTGCTACCGCCTTGAAAGGGCGGCGTCCTGGGCCACTAGACGATGAGGGCTAAGGGCCCGCCTGGGCGCTTTGCAGCGCGTCGGGGACGTGAGAAGCATATGGGATGCAGGGAGGTATCGCCAAAACGCTTTACGGGACGGGCGGGGGGACTTGGTCCGGGCCGCCCCAAGGGACGGTCGAAGCGGGATAAATGCGCAGGTCAGGGCTGGGGGGAGCGGCCTGGGGCGGAGGACGGTCGATCACCGGGAGCGGGCGTCTGCCGCCCCGCCGGGCCGCTCGGCGCCCCGGGCGAAGCGGGTGAGGTGGGCGACGGGGAGGCCGTCTCCTCCGGTCGGCGTTCCGGATCGCTCCCCTTCGGGAGCCGACGACTGATCTCCGCGGTGGTCAGCCCCAGCCCGCCCAGCGTGATCTCGTCCCATGCCTGGAGCCTCTTGGTCGTCCGGTCCAGATAGAGCACCGACGCCCGTACCTTCTCCGGCTTGTCCTGTTCCAGGGCCCGCAGGCCACCGCCGCCCGTGGAGCCCTCGATCTTGAGCCGGGTGCCGTCCTGAAGGATCTCGCTGGCGCGGTTGTGGAGGTGTCCGGCGAGGACGAGCGGGACCGCGCCGTCCGTCTCACGGGCGGCGACGGGGTTGTGCACCACGGCGATGTCGGCCGGGGTGCCGGCGTGGATCTGACCGCGCAGCGCCGAGGCCAGCCGGATGCCCGCCATCCGGTGCGCGTCCTTGCCCTCGTCGGCCGCGGTGCGGTCGGGGGTGAACTGCGCGTCGCCCATGCCCGCGATCCGCAGTCCCCCCACCGTGACCGTCCTGCCGTCATCGAGGACATGGGTGTTCTTCAAGCGGGAGAAGTACTTCTGCGTGATCTGCGAGTCGTGGTTGCCCCGCACCCAGACGTACGGCGCGCCCAGATCGCTGATGGGGTCCAGAAAGCCGTTCTCGGCGGCGGTGCCGTGGTCCATGGTGTCGCCGGAGTCGATGATCACGTCGATGTCGTACTGCTCCACGAGTGAGCTGATGACATGCCAGGACGCCGGGTTGAGGTGGATGTCGGACACGTGCAGCACCCGCATGGTGAGCGGATCGGGCTGGTAGGTCGGCAGGGTCGAGGTGGCGTCATAGAGCTTGGTCACATTGGTGACCAGGCGGGCCAACTCCTTCTGGTAGACGTCGAAGTCCGAGACGATCGAGCGGGCGTCGCCGACCACGGACGGTGCGCTGGTGAGCAGTCCGGAGAACTTCGGCTCCAACACCGACTCGGGGTCCCAGGTGGCCACGGCCGCGCCGCCCGAAGTGGCGAGGAGGCCCAGTGCCAGCCCACCGGCGGCCAGTGCGCGGCGGGGGCGGCGATAGGCGACGAGCCCGAGCGCGGTGGCACCGGACACGACGGCGACGCAGGAGCGGACGGCCAGTTCGGTGGTGCCGTTCGCGACGTCCTTCGCCACCTCGTCCTGGAGGCCCGCGAGCCGTTCAGGGTGTTCGACCAGTGCGGTGGAACGGACGGGGTCGAGTTGGTCGACGTCCACGTCGAGCCGGACGGGCGCGGTGTGGGAGTCGAGTTCGAGCGCACCCAGCGGAGAGACATTGATCTTGGTGCCGCCCGATAGGTCGGGCCGCAGGGTCATGCTCGTCTCCATCGGCCCGATCGTGGTGTGCACACTGCCCACGACGAGCAGTCCGAGCCACGCTCCGACGATCACGACGGCCGTCATGCCCAGCCCGCGGGCCCATGGGTGGGGGTGGTGCACCAGAGCATGGGTGGGGTCGCCGCGGCGGGAGCGGTGACGCTGTTGGAGCCGGTGGAGCGTGGAACGGATCGGTTCCGGGACTGCACGTGCCATTGGTCCCGTATGCCCCCGGCGGTGTGTTGCCATGCGATCAAGGCGCTGCCGCCTGGCGACACGTGCCAACACGGCATCGCTCCACCGACTGGGACACGGGCCGGGACGGGGAGCGGAGAGGAGGCGGTGGCGGTGGTCGTGCGGGCGGTGCCCGCCCGGGGGACCAACGGCCGGATGTACGTGACAATGGCCGGGTGCTGGAGATGACGCGTGAGGAGTTCGAGGAACTGGTCGCCGAGGCCCTGGACCGGATCCCGCCCGAGCTGACACGGCTGATGGACAACGTCGCGGTGTTCGTCGAGGACGAACCCGCCGCTGACGACCCGGAGCTGCTCGGGCTGTACGAAGGGACTCCACTGACGGATCGCGGGGAGTGGTACGCGGGGGTGCTGCCGGACCGCATCACCATCTATCGCGGGCCGACGCTGCGCATGTGCGAGAGCCGCGAGGAAGTGGTGGAGGAGACGGAGATCACAGTGGTCCATGAGATCGCGCACCACTTCGGGATCGACGACGAACGGCTGCACGCACTGGGCTACGGGTGAGCCATGGGGCATCGGGGGAGCAGGGGGCTGGTGCCAACCCTGCGCCCGATGAGGATCCGGCCGGGCGGGGTGCCGACCGCGGCCAGTGGCGCGCACACCCTTCCGCCCCGCAGGAACCGGTCGACCCCGATGTCGATCTGCACCGGGCGGCACAGCGCGCGGAGACCGCCGGTGCCGGACTCGCGCAGGTCCTCGGAGCCGTCGCGGCGGGCGGGGTGATCGGCGCGCTCGCCCGATATGCGATCTTCCTGGCCTGGCCGGTCGCAGACGACGGCTTCCCCTGGGCCACCCTGGTGGTCAATGTCCTCGGTTCGGGACTCATCGGCGTACTGCTGCCGCTCGTGTCCGAGGACGGGCATGAGGAACGTCCGCTCGTCCGACTCTTCGCCGGGACCGGGGTGCTCGGCGGATTCACCACCTTCTCGGCGTACGCGTACGACCTGCGCGTACTTCTGGTGGACGGCCGCGTCCCGCTCGCGCTGGCGTACGCGGTCGGCACGGTGCTCGGCTGTATGGCCGCGGTGTGGCTCACCGCCACGGTGACCAGGCGGGCCGTGGTGCACCGCCGTCGGGCGGTTACGTCATGACCTGGCTGTTGGTGGCGCTCGGTGCCGCGGTCGGGGCGCCGGTGCGCTATCTGACCGATCGTGCCGTGCAGGCCCGCCATGACGCGCTGTTCCCCTGGGGAACGCTGACGGTCAACGCCGTCGGATGTCTCGTCCTGGGCGGGCTCGCCGGGGCGGCGGTCAGCTCCCCGACCTCTGCGTTGCTGGGCACGGGTCTGTGCGGCGCGCTCAGCACCTACTCCACGTTCTCGTACGAAACGCTCAGGCTGGCCGAACGCGAGCGTCAGGGGCTGATGGCGGCCAATGTGGGTGTTTCCGTGTTGGTGGGGCTGGGATCGCTGGTCCTGGGCGTGGAGTTGGCGCAGTCGCTCACGGGATGATCCGTCCCGTCAGGAACTGCGCCGCACGGGGCGTGTACTCGTCAGGCGCTGGGCGTGTCCCTCCTAGGGCGGCGGGAGTTGGGCAGTGAAACCCGTGTTCTGCCCACCGGAGGTGCCCTCGTGCGCCAATTGCCCACCCCTGGCCGTCTTGCTGTCGCGTTCGCCGCCTCTTTGGCGATCGCGGCCTCGGCGGGCTGTATGAGCGTGAGCGACGACAAGGACGAGGCCCCCGAGCCCCGCAAGACGTCCGCGCCGTCCGGTGGGGTGATCGAACCCGAGGGCGGGCAGGCCGGCCCCGGGCGACACCACGCCGGCGGAGGCCGGGCGGATTCGGGCAGGTCAGCGCGGCGGTCCGTGGTCCCGGATGCGACCCCGAGCCCCCGCAGCCCCACCACCCCGCCCGCTCCCAAGCCCACGCTCGGAGTGAGCCGACCGCAACCGCCCAAGGCCCCCGAGCCCACCGTGCCCGCGCCGACCCCGACGGTGCCGCTGCCCACGCCGACCCAGGAGCAGCCGCCGGAGCCGCCGAAGGAGACCCCCAGCGAACAGCCCACCGAACCCACGGAGCCGCCAGTCGCTTCCCCGCCGCCCGAGGTGCAGGCCGGCGCGCTGAGGATGGCCGAGGCGGCACGGCGGAAGGTGGGTCGCGAGCCCGAGTCCTCCCCCCAGGTCGGGGCCGAGGTTGGCCCTGCATGAGGCCGTGTAGCGGGGGTCACCAGGAGGCGGTTTGCCTTCGGCGGGGGAGGGTGCGTATGGTGGTAGATCGTTTGATCCCATTGCCCGGCGCCGAAACAGAAGCGCGCCGTGTGGCGCGTACTCTCCCTAGCCGTGGCTGACCGCATAGAGGCGGTCGAATTGCGAAATCACGGAGTTTGGGCGCGTGCCGAGACTCCGGAAGGTTTCGCATTTCGCATGTCCAATTTCAGCACTGATCACGCCGTCCTGCCCGAGAACGAGGCAGTCGTCGACGCCGTCGAGACCGTGACCCCCGAGGTCACCGAGATCATCACCGACGTCACCATCCTCGCCGACGTCGACACTTCCGCCGAGGTCGCGGACCTGATTGACGCTGGTGACGCCGTCGACGAGATCGAGGCCACCGAGACCCCTGAGGTCCCCGAGGTCCCCGAGGTCACCTTCGCGACGCTGGGACTGCCTGACGGCGTCGTCCGCAAGCTCGCACAGAACGGCGTGACCGCGCCCTTCCCGATCCAGGCCGCGACCATCCCGGACGCGCTGGCGGGCAAGGACATCCTGGGCCGTGGCCGTACCGGCTCCGGCAAGACGCTCTCCTTCGGTCTGCCCCTGCTGACGACCCTGAGCAGCGGTCACACCGACAAGAAGAAGCCCCGCGGCATCATCCTCACCCCGACCCGCGAACTTGCGATGCAGGTCGCCGATGCCCTCCAGCCGTACGGCGATGTGCTCGGCCTGAAGATGAAGGTCGTCTGCGGCGGTACGTCGATGGGCAACCAGATCTACGCCCTGGAGCGCGGTGTCGACATCCTCGTCGCCACTCCGGGTCGTCTGCGCGACATCATCAACCGCGGCGCCTGCTCCCTGGAGAACGTCCAGGTCGCGATCCTCGACGAGGCCGACCAGATGTCCGACCTGGGCTTCCTGCCCGAGGTCACCGAGCTGCTCGACCAGGTGCCGAGCGGCGGTCAGCGCATGCTGTTCTCCGCCACCATGGAGAACGAGATCAGCACGCTGGTCAAGCGTTACCTGACCAACCCGGTCAGCCACGAGGTCGACAGCGCCCAGGGCAACGTCACCACGATGACCCACCACGTCCTCGTCGTGAAGCCGAAGGACAAGGCCCCGGTCACGGCCGCGATCGCCGCCCGCAAGGGCCGCACGATCATCTTCGTCCGCACCCAGCTGGGTGCCGACCGCATCGCGGAGCAGCTGCGCGACTCGGGCGTGAAGGCCGATGCGCTGCACGGCGGCATGACGCAGGGTGCGCGCACCCGGACGCTGGCCGACTTCAAGGACGGCTACGTCAACGCGCTCGTCGCCACTGACGTGGCCGCCCGAGGCATCCACGTGGATGGCATCGACCTGGTCCTCAACGTGGACCCGGCCGGTGACCACAAGGACTACCTGCACCGTTCGGGGCGTACCGCCCGTGCCGGCAAGTCCGGTGTGGTCGTCTCCCTGTCGCTGCCGCACCAGCGGCGCCAGATCTTCCGTCTGATGGAGGACGCGGGCGTCGACGCCTCGCGTCACATCGTCGGCGGTGCGGGCGCGTTCGACCCGGAGGTCGCTGAGATCACCGGTGCTCGTTCGCTGACCGAGGTCCAGGCCGACTCCGCGAACAACGCGGCCAAGCAGGCCGAGCGCGAGGCAGCCGATCTGACCAAGCAGCTTGAGCGGGTTCAGCGTCGTGCCGTCGAACTCCGCGAGGAGGCCGACCGTCTGGTGGCCCGTGCGGCGCGCGAGCGTGGCGACGACCCCGAGACCGCTGTCGCCGAGGTGACCGAGGCCGCCGAGGCCGAGCTGGAAGCCGCGGTTGCTGCTGCTGCCATCCCCGAGCAGCCTTCGGAGCGCCGCGACGACCGCGGCAACTTCGACCGCCGCAATGACCGTGGTGGTGACCGTGGTGGGTTCCGTCGTGACGACCGGCCTTCGGGTGGGTTCCGTCGTGACGATCGCCGCGATGACCGTGGTGGTGACCGTGGTGGCCGTTCGTTCGAGCGTCGTGATGACCGCGGCGGTGACCGTGGTGGTGACCGTGGTGGGTTCCGTCGCGATGACCGGCCTTCGGGTGGGTTCCGTCGTGACGATCGCCGCGATGACCGTGGTGGCCGTTCGTTCGAGCGTCGTGATGACCGCGGCGGTGACCGTGGTGGTGACCGTGGTGGGTTCCGTCGCGATGACCGGCCTTCGGGTGGGTTCCGTCGTGACGACCGTCCCAGCGCCCACCGGGGCAGCGACCGTCCGTTCAACCGTGACCGTCGTGACGACCGCCCGGCGGGCACCGGCTTCCGTGCCGGCTCGACGGACCGTCCCTACGCCCGTCGTGACGACCACCGGGGCACCGGAACCGGCACCAACACCGGCTCCTCCTTCGGTCGCCGCGACGACAAGCCGCGCTGGAAGCGCAACGGCTGACGCACCGTCTGACTGATCGCCGGGCGAACGACTGACTCGGCACCAGGGCCCGTACCCCTCCAGGGGTGCGGGCCCTGTTCGTACTCATGGCCAGAGGCGCGCCACCGGGTGATCCATCGACAGACGGGCGGGCAACGACCGTACGAAGTGGTCCATCTCACAGTCGGACCCCGCGAATGCCTACCGGCCGGTCACATCAGCGGACTTCACCACACCGGTGATCCGATACCCGATCGGCGCACGGGCCTGATCGGGCTATGCTCAGTGGTGACTCGTCGAGGGCCGTTAGCTCAATTGGCAGAGCAGCGGACTTTTAATCCGTTGGTTGTGGGTTCGAGTCCCACACGGCCTACGAATCGCGGGGCAGCGGCTCTCAGCTGCTGACCTGCAAAGATGCGCCTTGCCTGGTTCGATCGGGCAGGGCGCATCTTTGGGTCGTGGCCGGGAGCTCGGGACGTGGCGGGTTGCTGATGAGGAGTGCCCGCTAAGCGTCGCAGTGCATCAGCCCAGTGCCGTAGCTCCGTAGTGCCCGGAGGAAGTCGATCTCGCCGAACGCAGGCCAGTTCGCCTCGCAGAAGCGGAGTTCGGCGTGGGCGCTCTGCCAGAGCAGGAAGTTGGACATGCGCTGCTCGCCGCTGGTGCGGATGATCAGGTCGGGGTCGGGTTGCCCGGCCGTGTACAGATTCCGGGTGATGTCGTCGACGGTGAGCCGTTCGGCGATGCCGGTGAGTCCGGCGCCGGTCGCGGCCTGTTCGGACAGGAGGTTCCGTACGGCGTCGACGAGTTCCTGACGCCCGCCGTAGCCGATGGCCAGGGTGATGTGCGGGCCGTCGGTGCGACCCGCGGTCGATTCCACGGCCGTTGCCAACGCCCGTGCGGTCGTCGTCGGCAGGGCCTCCAGCGTGCCTGCGATCCGTACCCGCCAAGGGCTGCCCGGTCGCGCGAGGTGGGTGGTCACCATCTCTTCGATGGTGCGCATCAGCAGGGCGACTTCGGCCTTTTCGCGGCGGGCGAGGTTCTCCGTGGAGCAGACGAAGACGGTCACGTGCCGGATGCCGAGCGACTCGCACCAACCGAGGACCTTGAGGGCCCGCTCGGCGCCGTAGCGGTGTCCGACGCCGAGTTCGGCGAGACCCATCTGTCGGGCCCAGCGACGGTTGCCGTCCATGATCAGCCCGATGTGCCGGGGCAGGGGGCCGTTTGCCGTGCGCTGCCGCAGTCGACGGGTGTACAGGGCCTGGCAACTCCGCCGCACCAGAGGGAACATGGCCTTCATGGGGGCATAGTACGGGGTACGTACTTCGTGACACGTACTATGGCGCGGAGCATGGGCATGAGCTTCTGGCATCCGGGTGCCAGAGGCCCGGTTCATGGTGAACCAGGTATCGGTGAGTGGATTCGGACAGAACGCGACCCCCCTGCACCGCACCGATCCCGGATCGCGATACGAATACGGGCAAGGCCCCCTCTGATCCGGGGACGGCCCTTCTGATCCGGGGCACGGCAGGACCGGGATTCGGATTCAAGGCACAGGAGCCGCATGCGCACCAACGACGCCCAGATGCTGGTGCTCTGCACCCTCGCCGACGGGCCGCTCCACGGATACGCCATCAACACCGCCATCGAGAAGCTGTCCGGCAAGCGCCTCGGAGCGGGCAGCCTGTACGGGGCACTGGCACGGCTCGAAGCCAAGGAGTTGGTGGAGCCACTCGAAGAGCAGGGCCGCCAGCGACCGGTGCGCCTGACGCCACAAGGGCGCGCCGTGCTGGAGCGCGAGGCCCAGTCCATGGCCCGGGTGACCGAGCACGTCTTCGAAACGGCCGTACCCGACCGCATCGGCTATCTCGATCGACTGGCTGCGACCGACATCGCCCGTTCCTATAAGCACGTCATGCTGAAGCAGTTGGACCTCCGCCCGGGTCACTTCGCACTTGACCTCGGCTGCGGACCCGGAACCGATCTGACGACGCTCGTGCAGGCAGTTGGCCCGGCCGGGTCCGTGATGGGCGTCGACTTCGATACGGAGATGGTGCGACGGGCCCGTGAACGCAGCGAAGACGTTGCGGGGCTGACGGTCCAGCAGGCCGACGTCCAATCGCTGCCGTTGCGCGATGCGACCGTGGACCGTGCCCGAGTCGATCGGACCCTTCAGCATGTGGAGCACCCCGCGCGGGCACTCCGGGAGGCCCGTCGGGTGCTCCGGCCCGGCGGCAGGCTCGTGATGGGCGAGCCCGACTGGGACTCGCTCGCGATCGACTTCCCCCGTCTGGAGACCGCGCGTGCCTATACCCGCCACCTCACGGACCGGGTGGTGCGCAACGGGGTCATCGGCCGTGAACTGCCCCGGCTCGCGCTGGCCGCGGGCTTCACCGTGAGCGAGGTCATTCCGGTCACTTCGGTGTTCCGTGAGGTCAGGGCAGCCGACGATGTGCTGGGGCTGCGCCGCAACACGGATCGCGCGGTGGCGGCCGGCTATCTCGCGGCGAAGGATGCGCGGGAGTGGCTCGACCACCTTGCTGAGGGGCCGTTCTTCGCCGCGGTGACGCTGTATGTGGTGGTCGCCGATGTGCCTTAGGGCCCGGCCCCGCCTGCTGCCGATGTGCCATAGGGCCCGGCCCGAACGACGGGGGATCGCCCGACGATCGGACCGAGCCCGTTGTGCCAGTGCCTAGGGAGCCGGCTCGTACGTCACCGTGGTCTCCGTACAGCCCGCAGCGATGAAGTACAGCCGGTCCTGCTCCGACTCGTCGATGGCGAGGTTCCAACGCAGTTTCGTCGCAGTCCACTCCGCCGTGTAACGGCACAGCGCATCAGCCGAAGGCGGCAGCCATTCGGCAGGGTCCTGGTCCGACTTGGACCGGTTCGACCGGGCCGTCACCGCCACCAAGGACGCATGGGCCCCTTGGTCATTGGCGTACGCCTCCCTGCGGGCCGCCGTCCAACCCGAGGCCCCGCTGTCCCACGCCTCCGCGAGGGGAACCATGTGGTCGATGTCCAGGGCGGATGCGGAAGTGACCGTGGCATCGTCGTAGTACGACCACCAGGAGCCACCTGTCAGCGCACAACGCGCACCGACCGTCGGCGCGATGACCGCCTCGGCGATCAGGACCTCCGCCCGGGTGTTGCACCCATCGGTCGCATTGAGACCGGTGTTCCAGTGTCTGAACAGATCGCGGTCGTACCCTTCCCTGCTCTCGGTCTCGACGGCCAGACGGCTGACTCCGACGGCGATCGGCACGGTCTCGGCCGCATGGGCGTTCGGGGTGGAGAGGACGAGGGGAGCCAGGGCGAGTGCGGCAGCCGTGGCGGCGCGCAACAGGTTCTTGATCACGTCAACTGGGATACGGGCACTTCACCCTTGGGGGAGGGAGTGAACCGAACGGCTGCGCCATATGGGCCCGTGGGTTCACCCCGGAAGGCCGGTCACTCCGAACCGGCCCCGCCCCGCCCACCGACCCGTGAAGGGAAGGCAGCCGCCGCTCGGTACGACCTTGACGGCCCTCGCCGGCCACGGGTCCGAACGTGCCGCTCCTTGCGGGTTGTCCCTGGCTCCGTCCCGTGACCCCTGTGCCGTACGCCCGTTGTGTTCGGCATGACGAAGACTCAGCGCATCCTCACCGCAGTTGCCCTCGCCGCCGGTGCCTCCGCCATGGCCGTGTCCGGTGCGTCAGCCGCGGTCGCTGTCGACGAGCAGACGACCGGCGGCTCCACCTCGCTGGGGCAGCTCGACCAGCTCAACGAGCTCAACCAGCTGAACCAGCTGATGACGGTGCCCCAGCACCTCGCTCCCCTGCTGGACCCGGTCGCCCAGGTCGCCGGCGCTATCCAGTAGCGGGGCACTCGGCCCCTCCCACCGCACCCTTCGCGCCCTTTGCGGACGGGCTGCCAGGTGGGTGGCCGAGTAGCCGGGGAAAGTTCTTCGAACTTCTTTCCTGGGACCTGTCGAGAACCCGTAGTCGGCTCCGACGTCTCCTACGAGAGTCGCCCGGCCAGGGCGGCCCGGTCCCCCAAGGAGTGGCGTCATGAAGTATCTGGTGATGGTCCAAGGTGCCCAGGTCGACTACGAGGCCATGGGGGGCAAGGCATCCCCGCACAGCCCGGCCTGGAACGAGCAGGATCTCCAGGCGATGTTCGAGTACATGGGCGCCATCAGCAACGATCTGTCCGAATCCGGCGAGCTGGTCGACTCCCAGGGACTGACCGAGCCGGCCCAGACCCGACACGTCAGCCTCGGTGCCGACGGGCGCCCCGTCATCACCGATGGCCCGTACGGTGAGACGAAGGAGGTCCTCGCCGGCTACTGGGTGGTGGACTGCGAGAGCCTTGAGCGGGTGACCGAGATCGCCGAGCGGGTGGCCCGCTGTCCCGAGCCCGCGGGCATTCCGGTCTACCCCGTGGTCATTCGCCCCATCCAGGACGCCGGCGGAGGCGATGTGTGCTAGTCACAACGGGATGAGACGTTCCCCGGATACCGAGGACCTGCTGCGCCTCAACGCGCCGCAGGTCCTCGGTGCGTTGGTACGGCGGTACGGGCACTTCGACCTGGCGGAGGACTCCGTACAGGAGGCGTTGTTGGCCGCCGCGATCCAGTGGCCCAGGACGGGCCCGCCGGACAATCCGCGCGGCTGGTTGATCAAGGTCGCCTCCCGTAAGTTGACCGACCTCCTCCGGGCCGACGAAGCCCGTCGGCGACGTGAGGAGACCGCGGCGAGCCTCACTCCGCGCGATGCGTTCACCACCGCTCCCCCCGACGAGAGCCTGGCTCCCGCCGAGGACGACACGCTCACCCTGCTCTTCCTCTGCTGCCATCCCGTGCTGAGCCCCACGGCACAGGTGGCCCTCACACTGCGGGCCGTCGGCGGACTGACCACCGCGGAGATCGCCCGGGCGCATCTGGTGCCCGAGGCGACGATGGCCCAGCGCATCAGCCGGGCGAAGCAGAAGATCAAGGGCGTGCCCTTTCGTCAGCCGGGCCCCCAAGACCGCGGCCAGCGGCTCGCGGTCGTTCTGCAAGTGCTCTATCTGATCTTCAACGAGGGGTACACGGCCACGTCGGGCAGCACCCTGCACCGCGCCGACCTCGCCCGGGAGGCGATCCGGCTCACCCGTGCCGTGCGTGCGCTGCTGCCCAGGGAGGGGGCGGTCACCGGACTGCTGGCCCTGATGCTGCTGACCGAGGCCCGCAGCGCTGCCCGTACCGGACGGCACGGTGACCTCATTCCACTGGCCGAGCAGGACCGTTCGCTGTGGGACGGGCGGATCGTCGAGGAAGGCATCGCCCTGGTCGAGGAGGCCCTGTCGCAGGGGCCCGCCGGGCCCTACCAACTCCAGGCGGCGATCGCCGCCCTGCACGACGAGGCCGAGAGCTCGGACGCGACCGACTGGCCGCAGATCCTCGCTCTGTACGACGTCCTCGTACGGCTCGCCCCCGAACCCATGGCGGAACTCGGGCGTGCGGTGGCGGTGGCCATGGTGCACGGACCCGAGGCGGGGCTGCGCGAGGTGGCCGTGCTGGAGGACCGGCTGACCGGGCACCACCGGCTGGAGTCCGTGCGCGCCCATCTCTTGGAGCGGTCAGGTGACGTCGAAGAGGCCAGGGCCGCCTATCTGCGCGCGGCGGGCCGCACCCTCAGCGAGCCCGAGGCCCGCTATCTGCTCACCAGGGCGTCCCGGCTCCCGTCCTGACGCCCGTCCCTACTGCCGTCCTGGCTTCCATCCTGAGGTGCGGATCGCGCACTTTCGGGTATCCGGGCGGACGGCGGGATGTCCGGCTTGACCTTTACGTAACGTCAAGTTCTACCGTTCAGGGCATGGAGTGGTCGATCCAAGAGATCGCCCGGCGCGCCGGGACGACGAGCCGCACCCTGCGGCACTACGGCGAGCTGGGCCTGCTGGAACCCACCCGCGTGGGCAGCAACGGCTACCGCTACTACGGTCCGGACGCGCTCATTCGGCTCCAGCGGATCCTGCTGCTGCGCGAACTGGGGCTCGGGCTGCCGGCCATCGCCGAGGTGTTGGAGGGCCAGCGGGACACCGCAGCCGCCCTGCGGACGCATCTGCGGCTGCTGGAGCGGGAACGTGAACGCATCGGGCGACAGATCGCCTCGGTGCGGACCACTCTCCACAAGACCGAGTCAGGGGAGGAGCTCATGGCCGAGGAAGTGCTCGACGGCTTTGACCACACGCAGTACGAGCAGGAGGTGTCCGAGCGCTGGGGACGGGACGCGTACCGCAAGGGTGATCAGTGGTGGCGTTCCCTGACCGATGCGGAGCGGCGGGAGTTCATGGCGCAGCAGACGACGATCGCCAAGGACTTCGCGCGGGCGCTCCAGGACGGAATCGCCGCTGATAGCGCGGCGGCGCAGACGATTGCCCGACGGCAGTACGACTGGCTCTCGGTGCTGGAGGCGCCGTCGAAGTCCCACTTCATCGGGCTGGGCGACATGTATGTGGCGGACGAGCGGTTCACCGCCGTCTATGACCAGCATGGGGTGGGGACCGCGGCGTTCGTTCGCGATGCGATGCGGGTGTACGGGGAGCGGCATCTCGACGACTGATCACCGCCCACGGATCACTGGTCGCCGCCCCCTGTGGTGGGCGGCTGCTCCTGCCGGTGGACTCAGAAGGGCGCGGGACACCGTCCGTACCACCGCAAGGCGTCTCTGCCCGGTATGTATACCCGGGCAGACCGGTGGACCTCGGGCGGAATCTCACCGTCCCCAACGGCCCCGTCCGGGGCGTCGGAGAACCCTCGGCGCAATTGGAGTTGATCTTGCTCCGGATAGCGTAAGGTTGTGTTCAACGGCGCGGGGTGGAGCAGCTCGGTAGCTCGCTGGGCTCATAACCCAGAGGTCGCAGGTTCAAATCCTGTCCCCGCTACTAGTAAGACATTAGCCCGGCACTCTTTTGAGTGTCGGGCTAATGCGTTTTCTCGTAGCCGTCGCCATCTCCTGACTTTCTTTACCTCTCCTCTGCACCGCCTTCGTCGTCTCTCGGGGCGGCCGTCTTTCCGACCGGTCGAATTGGGCGGGGCTTAGCCCGGTTGGACGGTGGTGGCTCGCCACCTGTCCCCGTTGCAGCCAGCCTGAGGGGGGCGCGGGAGCCGTGTCCGCAGCCGTGGGCGGACCGGGCAGGAGAACAGTCTTGGGGCAGCAGGAGCAACAGCACCTCGGATTGGGCACCTGGCGCTTCGTCCGTACGCTGCCCGTCCTGATGATCGTCGGCGGTGTGGTCTTCGATGCCCTGACCCCGCCGATGTTCACCGCCGCACCCATGTTCGCGGCGGCGCCCCTGTTCGCCGCACCCTTCTTCTCCTGGATCGCGACCCTGCTGACGGGGATCGCGGCCCTGGCCGGAGTGATCGGGCTCCACTACGCCAAGCGCACCCTGTTCGAGCCCACCACCTACACCGAGGTGATCACGGTGGTCACGGTCTCCGGGCTCGCGCTGCTGATCAACTGGGTCATCCAGCGGAGCAGCGAACGGTTGGCGTCCGCCCGGGTGATCGCCGAAGCCGCCCAGCGGGCGGTGCTGCCCACGCCCGCCGAGGACATCGGCGGCCTACGGGTCGCCGCGCGGTACGAGGCCGCAGTCGCGGACGCCTTCATCGGCGGTGACCTCTTCGCCGTACAGGAGACGCCACACGGTGTACGGCTGGTGGTGGGCGATGTCCGGGGCAAGGGGTTGGGCGCCGTGGAGACGGTCGCCGTGGCCATCGGCGCCTTCCGGGAGGCGGCGGAGCAGGAGAGTTCGTTGGAGGGCGTCACTCAGCGGCTGGAGCGCGCGCTCACCCGCGAGGCGAACCGCCGGGAGAGCCTCGATGCCAAGGAGACGTTCACCACGGCGGTGCTGGCGGAGATCCCGCGCGGGGGCGGCATCGTCCGGATGGTGAACCGAGGGCACCCCGAGCCGTTGATGCTGTACGCCGACGGCCTGCTGGAAGGGCTCCCGCCGACCGAGCCGGCCCTTCCGCTGTCGATGGGCGATCTGGGGTCCTGGCCCGATCGGGCGGAGGAGTACCCGTTGCCGCCGGGGGCGACCCTGCTGCTCTACACCGACGGTCTCTCCGAGGCACGAAACGGGGCAGGAACGTTCTACGACCCCGCCGTATGGCTGGCGGGACGGCAGTTCGTCGGCCCGGGGGAACTGCTCGACGCGCTCCTCGACGACGTCCGTAGACACACCGGAGGCGGCAGCTTCGACGATATGGCCCTGCTGGCGCTGGCCCGGCCGGCGGAAGGCGGCGCGGTACGGCGGGGGCGTGGCCCCTGAGGCCCGGGGCCAGGGCCGAGGGGCCCGGGGCCACGGCTGAGGGCCGGGTGGCTGTGGAAGCCCCCTCTCGGCCCTTGGACGCGACCGGCGCGTCGGTTCGGTCAGGGTGACCGCTCGGCGCGACTCGGTTCTACCCGGTGTCGCCGGTCGCGCGTCGCTGCTCGGTGTGGCTTGATGTGGCTCGGTTTCGACTTGCTGACGGGTCGCCCGTTGGGTTGTTTCCGGTGACTCTGGGAAGAGGCACCACGAGCCCACGCACTCTCCGTAGTTGAAGGGGAGCCCTGCGCATAACATTTGACGAACCGTCAGGGGTGTGACGCACGCCTTGTCCCGTTCAAGTCGCCCGAATCCGGCCGCTTGTGTCCGGGTAAGTCTGTGGCAAAGAGATTAAAGATCACTCAGAACAGCTTGGAATAAAGTCCTGGTGTCTATTAACGTTCGATAACGCAGCGCGGTCGTCCCAGCCGTCGTCAGGACGGCGCCGTGCTCATGCGCCGAATTCCGCAAGGGAACCGGGGAACCACTAATTGGGGTGAATCGGGCATATTCTGCCGTGCAGTTCGCGGTCGATGACGCTCGTAGGAGACCTTCCTGCTCCGAACCCGTCAGCTAACCCGGTAGGCGAGAAGGAAGGAAAGGAGCACGCCTCAGTGGCGTCTAATAGTCCTGCCCCGGAAGCACCGTTCAAATCCGGAATCTTCAGCGAAGAGGGTGCAGCCCGCTCCACCGGCGAGTGGAACCCCACCGCGGAGACCATCCGGCCGCGCGGTCGCCACAAGCACCGGGTCATGAAGCAGCGGGGCGGATTCGCCCGTAGCTCCACGGTGCTCGGGGTCGGTGTGATCGCGGCTGTCGGTGCCGGTGGCATGGCCACCGCCCAGAACAAGCCCGCGGTCTCCATATCGCTTCCCGACGCCATCACCGAGAGCCTTCCCGACTCCCTGAGCTCCGAGGACGCTCCGGAGGTCGATGAGTCCGCCTCCTACGCGGCGATGGGGCTCGC
The DNA here is from genome assembly GCF_036226685.1 of Streptomyces sp. NBC_00690. Taxonomy (NCBI): domain Bacteria; kingdom Bacillati; phylum Actinomycetota; class Actinomycetes; order Kitasatosporales; family Streptomycetaceae; genus Streptomyces; species Streptomyces sp. NBC_00690. The sequence continues at coordinate 4,116,564 of NZ_CP109009.1, read as the reverse complement.
AGGCCAGGAGGTCAGCACAGGGCAGGCCGGTGCCGGAGAGGCACTGCGCTCCCGCATCCTCCAGCAGGCCGAGCAGCAGCAGGCGAGCGCCGATGCTGCGGCCAAGCTCGCCGCCGAGAAGGCCGCCGCGGCGAAGGCCGCACAGGATGCGAAGAAGGCCGAGGAACTCGCGGAGAAGAAGGCCGCGAAGAAGGCGGCTGATGCGAAGAAGAAGGCCGAAGCAGAAGCCAAGGAGAAGGCCGAGGCCGAGCGCCTGGCCAAGTTGGCCAAGAGTTTCTCGCTCCCCCTCTCCTCGTACACGATCACGGCCCGCTACGGCCAGTCCGGTCCGATGTGGTCCTCGGGCCAGCACACCGGCCTTGACCTCGCGGCCTCGACGGGCACTCCCCTCAAGGCTGTCACCAGCGGAACCATCAAGTCGGCCGGCTGGTCCAACTCGTACGGCTACAACGTCATCCTCAAGCTGAACGACGGCACCGAGGTCATGTACGCGCACATGTCGTCCATGAGCGTGAGCGCCGGCGCGAAGGTGAGCACGGGCCAGATGATCGGCCGGGTCGGCGCGACCGGCAATGCCAGCGCCGCGCATCTGCACCTTGAGGTCAAGACCCCCGGTGGGTCGGGTATCGACCCGCTGTCCTGGCTGCGCGGCAAGGGCCTGACGATCTGAGCCAGCGCTTGCGGTGACCATGTCCGTGTCCGTGTCGGTGTCTACGGGGGAACGCCCCGTGGACACCGACAGGTTCGAAGATCTGACCTGGTGCCGAGCCGCCCGGTGGGCGCTGTCAGCCCTAGTGGGGCACTAGGTCCTCTCAAGCTCCCTGCGCCATCCTGAAGGCGCACACACCGGCTTGCCCAGCCGGTACCCAAACTCCGGCAGCCCTGGCGCACACCCCCCGACGCCAGGGCTGCCGGTCTTTTCGTCAGCGGGCACTGGCACCGCACCTCTTCTTCCGAGCGGACGGTCTGGCTCCCTTGGTGCCCGAGCCGGTTGGCCACAGCGGCGTCATCGTCGGCGTCGGCATTGTCGGACGCGGTGTCAGTGGAGTTGGCAGTGCCAGTGGCAGCCGCAATGGCGGGGCGCGCGTTGCCATCAGCCGCGATAGGGGTTGTAGCCCTCGTAGTCGCGGTGCGGCGGTGGCACCCACACCTTGCCCGTCGCCCGCGCCGCATGGGTCAGCGCCGGACTCGCCACCGCCTTGCGCTCCCACATGTGGTGCAACAACTCCTGTTCACGGGCGATGAAGTCGGCACCCGCCGTGCCCCGCCTCGCCCGATGGCGCAAGAACGCCAACGATGTCGCGAACCGCTGGTACTCCGCGACCGCATGTGCCGCAGCCGGGCCTTGAGCACGTCGGGCGACGTTCCGTGCCATGCCGCGCGCCTTCATGGAAGCCAGTGCGAGCGGTTCAGCGGGCGCGAGCCAACCGGCCGTCGCATAGGCGGGCAGTTCGGTGGCGATGGTGCGCAGTTCCCGTTGACGCGTCCAGATCGTCAGCCAGGTCAGCAACCCGAAGGCGGGCACCATGAACGCGCCGTAGACGGCGTAGAAGCCCCACGGTCCGAAGAGGGAGGCCGAACCGTTCCACAGGGCGTGCACTCCCATCGAGAGGGCGAGTCCCACCAGGGGCAGCGCGATGCGCCGTATTCGCTGGCGGCGGGTGGCGAGGGCGGCCATGCCGAAGCCGATGCCGGTCAGCACCGTGAACAGGGGATGGGCGAAGGGCGACATGACGATCCGTACGAAGAAGGTCGCCGCGGTCACCGAGGTGAAGCCCGAGGAGCCGAGGGCCTGGTCCTCCCCGAAGGCGTTGCCGAGGTAGAGGATGTTCTCAGTGAAGGCGAACCCCGTCGACGTGAAGCCGGCCACGACCACACCGTCGACGATCCCGGTGAAGTCGCGGCGGCGGAAGATGAAGATCAGCAGGATCGCCACGGCCTTCGCGCTCTCCTCCACCACCGGCGCCACGACGGTCGCCCCCCAGGTGTCCGCGCTGGCGGGGTCCGCGGTGGCGGTCGCGATCCAGCGGGTGGCGAAGGTGTTCGCGGTGATGGCGACGAGCGCGGCGGCGAAGGCGCCCCAGGCGAAGGCGAAGAGCAGATTCCGCCAGGGCCCAGGCTCCACCCGGTCCAGCCAGCGGAAGGCGGCGATCAGCAGGGGTACGGGAAGGGTGGCGAGCCCGAGTCCGACCAGGAAGCCTTCCGTTCCGGTCTGTTCGCGGACCAGCGCCAGGATGACGAGTGCGCAGAGAGCGAGCAGGGTGATCAGGATCCCGGCTCGGACCGCCTTGCTCTGCCACAGCCGGGAGGCGTTGCGCGGCTTGTACCGCCACCGTGCACGATCGGGTACGGCGTCGAACACGGGCTGCCGCGGGTCGTAGGCTGGCACCGCGGGCCCTTGCCCGATGGGGTGCGCAGCGCGCGGACCGGGCGCGTACGGGGTGTCGGTCGGCGCAGGGGCGGTGTACGGGGGTGCGGGAGCCGCTCCGGGCGGCCCTGACCCCGGCCCCCATCGCGGCGGCGGATGGGCGGTGGGGTGGGGCTGTTGATGTGGTTGCTGGTGCTGGGGGAGCGGCTCGGACACCCAACGACCCTAACGACGGGCGGTGACACCTGGCGATGCTGTTTCAGGAACCGGCAACCAGGTCCCGAGAATCAGCTGATCCGAAAGGGAGTACCCTCCGTGCTCCAGCCGTGGATGTGGATCTTGGTGAGCTGCCGTCGATGAGGAGGCGAGCACCGAGAATCCGACGGAGTGAGCCCTCACTCATTGACGGAGTGAGGGCTCACTCCGTACTCTTGCTGGTATGACAGCACCCAAGGAAAACCAGACCACCCGCCGTCGCGCACCCGGTATGTTGCCGGAGCAGCGGCGCGCGATGATCATCCAGACCGCGATCCCGCTGATCACCGAGTACGGCGACGCCGTGACGACCGCGAAGATCGCCCGCGCCGCGGGGATCGGCGAGGGCACGATCTTCCGGGTCTTCGCCGATAAGGACGAGTTGCTCCAGGCATGCCTGGCTGAGGCGTTCTCCCCCGAGCACGCGATCCGTGAACTCGGGGCCGTCGACGTGTCCCAGCCGCTGCCCGACCGGCTCGCAGAGGCGGCCGAGGCGCTACAGGCGCACCTGGACCGGATGGGAGCGATCGCCGGCTCACTCGGGCACCGAGGCGGCAAGCACCCCGGCACGGTCCGCGGCGCGGCCCGCAATGAGTCGACGACCCGTATCTGCGAGGCGCTCGCGGATCTCCTGGAGCCCGACGAGGCCACGCTGCGCCGGCCGCCGACGCAGATCGCGGCCCTCTTCTTCGGGCTGCTCTTCACTCAGCCGCGTACGGACGGCGAGCCGGACCTGGCCACGCAGGAACTGGTGGAGGTCTTCCTCCACGGCGCACTCGGGGGTGGCGCCAAGTGAGTGCGCGCAGAGGGCGCTTGGGGGTCATGGGCCTCACCGTCCTGGCACCACTCCTGGTGTGGCTGGTCGCGGACCCGGTGCTGGGGCACCGGCTGCGGATCGTCAACGGCGAGCAGACACTCGACATCGGCGCGGTGGCGGTGGTGTTGGCCGCTTTACTGGCGGCCCTCGCCGGCTGGGGACTACGGGCAGCCCTGGAGCGGTTCTGGGTGCGGCGCGCCCGCGCCCTCTGGACCGGGGTGGCCGTCGCCGTACTGGCCTTGTCCTTCCTGCCGTTGACCGGCGACGGCACGGACGGCGGCACCCGGGCAGCGCTGGCCCTGATGCATCTGGCGGTGGCGGCTGCGCTGATCGTGGGCCTGCGCACGAAGGACGCCGCCGCGGCGCGGTCAGCACCGAGCACACCGCGACCGACAGCACCGGAGGGGGAGAGTCCCGCCAGGCAGTCGCGCGGCCCGGGATGAGCGTCGAAGCGCCAGCACGGTCGCGATGAAACCCGGTACCTGACGGTTCGGGCCGATGCCCAGCAGGACGGCGGCTAGACGACCCGGGACGCGATCCGTTCGACCCGGCGGAACATCAGGTCGTGGACCGCATGACCCTTGTTCAGCCCTTGCGACTCGAAACGGGTCAACGGCCGGAACGCGGGCCGGGGCGTGTACCCGCCGTCCTGCTGGGTGTTCTCGAAGTCCGGGTGCGCCGAGAGCACTTCCAGCATCTGCTCGGCGTAGGGCTCCCAGTCCGTGGCGCAGTGGAGCACCGCGCCGGGCTTGAGCCGTTGGGCCGCCAAGGAGAGGAACTCCGGCTGGATCAGACGCCGCTTGTGGTGCCGTGACTTGGGCCAGGGGTCGGGGAAGTAGACGCGCACCCCGTCGAGGGCGTCCGGGGCGAGCATCTCCCGCAGGAGGATGATCGCGTCACCGTTGGCCACTCGGATGTTGGACAGACCGTTCCGCTCCGCGAGACCCAGTAGATTTCCCTGTCCGGGGGTGTGCACATCGACGGCGAGTATCCCGGTCCCGGGGTCGGCGGCGGCCATCTGTGCGGTCGCCTCGCCCATCCCGAAGCCGATCTCCAGGACCACCGGCAGTCCGTCGAAGACCTCCACCAGATCGAGGACGCGGAGTCCGTCGATCTCCAGGCCCCAGTCGGGCCAGAGCCGCTTCAGCGCATCGCCCTGGCCGGTGGTGACCCGGCTGCGCCGCGGTTGGAAGCTACGGATGCGCCGTTCGTGGTGGGAGCCGGCGGGGTCGGCGATGGGCCCACCGGGGAATCGCGGCGCGCTGCGGTCGCGAAGGGGGGTGGGAGCGCTGGGGTTCTGGTGGCGAAGCTCGGACACAATGAGCCGATTCTACGTGCCCGTGCCCGGCTGCCCACTGCCCTCGGCCACTCCCCACCGGGCCCGCAGTGCCCGTCCAGCGTCGCCGTGGTGGACATCACAGCTGCGCCAGCACCCTTCGGGCCACCTCCCGGCCGATGGGCAGGGAGGCGGTCGCCGCCGGGGAGGGGGCGTTGAGCACATGGACGATACGGACGGATTCCTTGATCAGGAAGTCGTCCACCAGGGTGCCGTCGCGGAGTACCGCTTGGGCCCTGACCCCCGCCGCGGCGGGGCGCAGCCCGGCTTCGGTGATCGCCGGCAGGAGTCTGCGGACCGCCGTGGTGAAGGCCGAGGTCGACCAGGAGCGGTGCAGCTCGCCCGCTCCGTACCGCCAGTGCCTGCCCGCTATCCGCCAGGAGCCCGGCCAGGCCAGGGTCTGGGCCAGTTCTCGCGGCCGTACCGTCGACCAGTCGTACCCCTCACGGGCCAGTGCCGGCACCGCATTGGGTCCCACGTGGACCCCTCCGTCGACGCCGCGTGTCAGATGGACTCCCAGGAACGGAAAGGCCGGGTCCGGCACCGGGTACACCAGACCGCGGACGAGTGAGGGGTCGGTCAGCTCGTAGTACTCACCTCGGAAGGGGACGATCCGCATCTCCGGGTCGTCGCCCGCGAGCTGTGCCAACCGGTCGCAGTACAGCCCCGCACAGTTCACCATCGCCCGTGCTCGCAGAATGGATCCCGATGAGGTCTTCACCGCCACCCCCCACGGTCGGCGGTCGATCGCCACGACCTCTTCGCCGCAGCGGACTTCCGCGCCGTTCTGCGACGCTTCGTGTGCCAGCCGGTCAGCCACCCCGACGAAGTCGCAGATCCCCGTCGTCTCCACATGGATCGCGGCGAGCCCGCGGACCTCCGGTTCGTACTCGGTGATCTGGGCCGGACCGAGCTCCCGTACCGGAATGCCGTTCTCCCGGCCGCGCTGGACCAGGGCGTGCAACCGGGGCAGCTCATCGCGACCGGTGGCCACGATCAACTTGCCGGTGACCTGGTGATCGATGTCGTGCGTGGCGCAGAACGACACCATCTCGGCCGCGCCCTGCACCGCAAAGCGCGCCTTCAGGGATCCGGGCCGGTAGTAGATGCCGCTGTGGATCACGCCGCTGTTCCGCCCGGTCTGATGGCGGGCCGTCCCGGGCTCCTTCTCCAGGACGATCACCGTGGTGCCCGGTGCGGCGCGGGTCACGGCGTACGCGGTGGACAGGCCGACGATTCCGCCGCCGACCACCAGCACATCGCAGTCGAAGTCCCGCTCGGACAACACCATCACCACGCCACCTCCCACCCCGATAGGGCACCCGTCAGCCTCGGGGAGCCGCCGTCATGGGCGGCTGGCTCCCCGCGGTCGCCCACGAGGAATGCACCGAACCTTGACCGGGCACCCGCGCCCACGTCGATCCTGGGCCGATCCGTCCGTCGCGTCCAGATGGCCCTAGCCTTGGTCACTGGACCATACGGACCAGAACCCCGGAGTCCCAAGACCTGAGCGAGCCATGTGATCGACTCGATCGGTTCGGTGCGAACGGTGATCGTGCGATTGACCGTCCTGACCGTTCGTACCTTCTGGTCGTACTTGCTGGCCGTGCTTGCTGGCTGTACTTGCTGGTCCGACGCCCGATTCGCCCTTGCCCGAGCAGGCCCGAGCGCGTCCGAAGGACCCGACCGGATCGTTCCAACAGATCACACCAGATCGAACCGGCAGAACCAGTAGAAGGTGATCCGACCGTCCCGAACCAAGGCGATCTTCACATCCGGAGGTTCAAGAGTGCGGTGGACGACCCGAAAGTCGGTCCTCCGCGCAACCGTTCCCTCAGCCGAATTGTGCAGGAGCCTTGCGTAAGACGCTCAGGCAGGGGCCACCAACAGCGGACGGGCCCGCTCGCGCAACTCCGCCACGCGCGGTTCGTCCCCGTACGGTTCGAGCCGGTGCAGCAGGTCCCGTACGTACTCGGTGGTCCGCGCCGATGAGATGCGGCCGGCGACCTCCACGGCTCGGGTGCCCGCCGCACAGGCGGCGTCCAGGTTCCCCGACTCCAACTCGGCGACCGCGCTGACCACGAGCCGCAGCCCGTGGGAGCGGACGTACTCCTCGGTCGGTCTGGACAGCGCTTGCTCGGTGAAGCGCCGCACCTGACGGGGGGCCTTGAGATCCCGGTAACACTCGGCGGCGTCCGCGCAGAAGCGGTCGTAGGAGTAGAAACCCAGCCAGGACGGATCCGGATCGCCGTCCCGGGATCGCTCCAACCAGCCTTCCGCAGCCTTCAGCGCCGCCCCGGCCGCCGCCGCGTCATTCGCCTTGGCATGGGCCCTCGCCTCGACCAGCCGGAAGAAGCTCATGGTGCGCGCGGTGGCCAGCCCGCGATTGCGCTCCAGGGCGGCTTGGGCGAGGTCCACACCCTCGTCGGCGAAGCCACGGTAGATGGATTGAAGTGACATCGATGCCAGCACATAGCCGCCGAGCGGCACGTCCGCCGCGGCTCTGGCCAGCCGCAACGCCTGGATGTAGTAGCGCTGGGCCGCTTCCTGCTGACCGGTGTCGAAGGCCATCCAGCCGGCGAGTCGGGTCAGCTCGGCGGTGGCCCCGAACAGGGCCCGGCCCACCTCGTCCGAGTACGAGCCGAGCAGTAAGGGGGCGGCGTCCACCCGCAGACACTCGGGAACCATCGACGAACGCCAGTCGCCGCCGCCGTACTTGGAGTCCCAGCGGCGGGCGTCCTGCGCGGCCTCCCGCAGTTTGGCGACGTCGCTGTGGCCCACGCGGGCGACGGGGTCCTCCAAGGGAACCTCCACACCGCCCGCCGCTGCTCCGGCCGTCGTACCGGGCAGCCGCTCCACCGACGGGTCCGCGGGCGTTATCAGCCAACGGGAGGCGGGAGTGGCGTAGGCGCTCACCGCAAAGGAACCGGCCAGCGACTGCCAGATGCCCCCGCCGCCGGCCCGCCGCCCCGCGAGATCCAGCCGGTAGAGCTCGGTCGCCGACTTCACGGCCGCGCCGATGTCACGCGGGAAGGCAAGCCCGACCTCGGGAGCCGGATCGGCGTCCGCGAGACCGATCTCGTGCAGGGGTACGGGACGCCCCAGTTTGGCGCCGATCGCCGCCGCGATGAGATGAGGGGCGGCGCCCTGCGGCACCATGCCCTTGGACACCCACCGGGCGACGGACGTCTTGTCGTAGCGAAGGGTCAGACCCCGTTGCGCTCCGAGGTCGTTGACGCGCCGGGCGAGGCCGGCGTTGCTGATTCCCGCGAGGGCGAGAACGGTGCCGAGCTTTTCGTTCGGCCCGCGTTGCTCCCTGGACATGCGCCCCACCCCTCGACACGCAGACGGCCGCCGTGTCGCTGCTCGGCGCACGGCATTCGTACTGAGTCCTTCCCCGGTGGGCTGCCCTTCGCCCCCGGCACATGACGCGGCCGACACGCGGTTCTTGGTGCATGTCGATCGCGGCGCTGCGCACGGATCCCGTCAGCGGCACTGCTCGTCCCGCGTACGATCCCGGTTGCAAAAGTGCCTGGCGGAGCCTGTTGGGTTGTGCCCCTCGGGTGAGGACATCAGTAAACCCAGCGTAGTTCGCTGCATCCCGACCGTTAAGGGGCGGTGTTCCGGATGGCGAGATTGTTGTGCGTTGGAGCAGCGCCGTCGCGCTACCGGTGGGCGCCGGTAGCGCGCAGTGTGCTCTCGCTGTGCCCCGGCCGTGTGGCCGTGCGCCTGTGCGTGCGCTCTGGCCGCGGTACCGGCGGGAGCGATTCCATGAGTGCTGCGTGGGTCGGCCCGCTGCGTACTGGAACCAGCGGGCTGGGGGACACTGCCGCCTTCAATCCCCGCGGGCGGCGGAGCGGTCCGGGAGGCGAACACCGCCTCCCGGACTTGCATATCCGGGCCTTCGGCGATGTCGGAACATGCAGTGTCATATGCCGCTAGATAGCGACACTGTCATGAGACCGATTTTCTAGGGCTCGACGGCCTCGACAGGACGTCTTCTGCTGCCTTCCACCTCGGAGAAGTTGGCCGAATGTCGACTGTCGGACTTGTCTAATTTGTCAAGTCATGGGAATGACGTGAGCATTCCGCTTCCCACTGAACTGGCGTCAAATCCACTCTTTCAGGCGCCCGTTCGCATTTGCTGGTGCTACCTGGAGCCGTTTCCTTGCGCCGTCTCGTGGCAGCATGTTCCCGAACGGGCGGATGTGACATGGTCCTGGTGCAGGTGTGACATGGTCCTGGACCGGGTATGGCGCGAACCCGAGGGCCGGATCTGGCCCATCCGTTCACTGCCGGGCGGCACGTCCGTCGGGTCGTTGTCCCTGGCAGACACCTCGACCCGGGCGTAGCGTGCTCCGGTGCGGCCGGGCCCGACCGGGCCTGACGGATCATGATTTGTCCACAGCCTGTGGAGGCGGCGATGCGGTGGTTGGTGGGATGGAGCAGTATCGCCGCTAACTTCGGTACGGCAGGGGCGGTCGGACCGTCCCACGAAGGCCGATCCGTGCACCCCGTCGGCTCCCAACTGCTCTGGGGCGATCCGGACCCGCTCTGGGCCGTCGGCGACTGGCGCCCCGACGAGGTGCGCATCGTCACCATCGAGGCGCCGCCGGGCTTCAGCGAAGCACCCATCGCCAGACTCGCCATCCTCGGCTGCTGCGCCGCCAGCGACAACGAGTTGCGCGCCGGACTGATCTCCGCCCGCGGCGGTGCACTCCGCCACCTCACCGCCTGGCCCGGTAGCTACACCGCCGTCGTCCAGGCCGGCCGACGCATCACCATCGTCGGGGACCTCGCTGGAGCGAGACCCGTCTTCTACACACCGTGGGCCAACGGCACCGCCTACGCCACCGCCGCCCTCCCGCTCGCCGACCTCATCGAGGCCCAACTCGACATCGGCCACCTCGCGGCGCTCCTCGCCTGCCCCGAAACCCCCGAAGCCCTGCGCGACTCCACCCCGTACGAAGGGGTCAAGCGCATTCCGCCCGGGCACGCCCTGATCCTGCGCGAAGGCTCCCGTGAGATCACCGGATACGAGCCCGTCGCCTCGCTCGCCGTCGCCGGTCCGCAGATCGACCCGGAGCGTGCGGTCGACGGTGTGCGCGACGCCCTGGTCGAAGCGGTACGCGCCCGACTGACCGCTCCCCGCCACGCCCCCGAAATGCTCCCGCAGGACCCAGGACCCGTGCCGGGGATGGGGCCCGCCGACCGTCGCGCCCGCCGCGGCGCGCCCGCACCCGGAATCGGTGCCGATCTCTCCGGCGGCAGCGCGTCCAGCACACTGGCCCTGCTCGCTGCCGGACTGCCAGGGGTCCCGGGCACCGTCATCGGCCACGGGGCGGGCGCGGGCGAACGACTGCTCGCCCTCACGTACAACGACCTCACCGAGCAAGGCCGGGAAGCCGAACTGGAGCGCGCCCGGGCCATCGCCGAGAACCCCCGTCTGCACCACGTCGTGGTCGCCGCGGGGGAGGAGAGCCTGCCCTACGCCGGTCTGGAGAACGGCCCGTTGACGGACGAGCCCGCACCTTCTCTGGTGACGGCCGAACGACACCGCGGACGCCTCGCTTCGGGCAGCGCCGACCACTTCACCGGCGCGGGCGCGCGCCAGGTACTCGACGCCCACCCCGCCCGCCTCGCCGATCTGCTGCTGGACAGACAACGACGCCATCTGCTGCGGCCGGTGACGGCGCTCGCCCGCGCCGAAGGCCCCTCGCCGAGGTCGATCTTCATCCCCCTGACGATCTATCGAGCGGCCAGACGACTCGCCCGCACCCCGTACCGGACCGGGCTTGAGACCGCGGCCGACCGGTTGGTCGAAGCCAACCGCCAAGGATCGCGCGGCAAGAACGGCATCGGTCCGCTCGGCGCCTCCCTCGACGCGCTGACCTGGTCCCGCCCCGGGCCCGCCGCGCGTTGGCTGACGGGTGAGGCGCTCGCTGAAGTATCGGTTCGTCTGATGGAGGCGGCGACCCGCCCCATATCGGTGCAGCGTCCCGGTGAGGCGAGGGCACGGGCGGCGCTCACCCGGCACGCCAACGACCAACGCATCCTGGAACAGGCGGCGGAGGTCCGCAGCCAGCGCCTCCACGCCCCCTATCTGGACAACCAGGTCGTACGGGCCTGCCGCGACCTCCCCGAGTCACTGAGGGTCCGCCCCGGGGCCCGGGCCGAGATCCTCCGTACGGTCCTCGCCAGCACCGGCATCCACGATCTGCCCGCAGGCTGGGGAGCGACCACCCAGGCCACTTCGGCGGAGACGGCCCGCAAGGGCCTCAGGGTCTCGCTGCACCAGCTGATGGCCCTCTTCGACGCACCCCTCCTCGCCGATGCGGGACTGGTGGAGGCGCGAGTGGTCCGCAAGGCGCTGCGCGCCGCGTCCGAAGGCGAACCCGTGCCGCTCGACGGTCTGGCCGACCTGGTCTCGACGGAACTGTGGCTGCGCCGTCTGCTGTCACGGCGCGGCACCTGCTGGACGGGTACGGCGGCACCCAAACAGCGCGCGGTCGCGGGTGGTGTCCCCCCACGACCGACGCTGCGCTCGTAGCCTGCTGCCCTGCTGCCCCGCCGAACCTGTTGCACTGCTGCACTGCCGAACCTGCTGTACCGGGCCCGGGCCGACCGCGCGGGTACGGCACTGACCGTGCGGGTACGGCACCGCTTGACAGTCCGGACTGTTCAGCGACAACTGATTCGGGACATCGCCCAATTGGCGAGCGTCACCGAGTCGAACTCCGTCTGCGGCTCCACGACCAGTCGCATCGTCTTTCGACCAGTGAGCGAAACCCGCACCGGCACGGCGGCGTCACCACCACGGACCACCGAGGAACGCCACAGCCGCACCCCGTCCCCGTAGACGGAGAACCGCACCGCGCCCAGCTTCATGGTCATGTCGTCGACCCCCACCGACGCCGCATAGCTGGAACAGCTGCGATTGAGGTCGATGAGCACGGAAGACCTGCCGTGGACCGTCGCCCCATGGCCGTACCAGGTGCCTCCGATCTTCATGCTCTTGCGCTGCCAAAGCCAACTGCTCTCGCTCAGCCGCACCTCGGGGCCGCTCCGGTCGCCGACCACCCCGTACTCCAGCTCATTGAGCTGGTACACCTCCGGTTCAGGCGGCGCACTGGGGGTGGGGCTCGGCCGGGGCGTCGGTGACTGCGTCGGGCGTGGGGCCGGGCTGCGCGACGGTGTCGGACTCGGCTTCTCGGGCGAGGGCCGGGGAGGCGTCACCTTCACGGGGGCGGGCGGCTCGGGGGTGGGGGAAGTCGGTTTGGGCTCGGGCTTGAGCGATGCCTTCACCGGTGGCTTGGGAGCGGGTCGGGGCGATGCCGACGGCGCTGGCCGGGGTGCTGCCGGTGGCGGGGGTGCGACCGGCCGCACGGCTGGTGGCTTCGCCTTCTGGGCGACGGGTTCGGGGTCGCCCGCGAACGCCCACACCAGCCCGGCGGTGGCGGCCACCGCCACCGCTGCTGCGATCGCCGCCTTGGCCGGCGCGCCCAAACCCTCGGAGAGCACCGCGCCACCGGAAGCAGCACCGGAGCCACCGCTCGTCGCACCACCGGTCGCGGCAGCCGCGGCACCGGCTCCCACGGCTCCTGCTGCTCCACCCGCCACGACTCCGGCCGCCTTGACCGAGTACCCGGCGGCGATCCAACCGATGACCGCGATCGGGAGCAGCGCGGGAATCCCGGCGTTCACATGCGCCAACTCGCCGGCTGCGAGACGACATTTGACGCAGTCGTCCAGATGTTTGCGCAACCCCAGCTCGGCGCGCATCCGCAGCCCACCACGGGCGTACGCACCGAGGCGGTCCGCATAGCGTGCGCAATCCCCGCCGGACGTCAGCGCGGAACTCACATGCGCCTGGAGGTACGCCTGCTTGAGCCCTTCGCGCGCCCGACTCGCCAGCACTGCGGTGGCATTCGCGGTGAGTCCGAACAGCGGCGCGACCTCGCTCGGCGACTCCTCCTCGACGGTGGTGTGCCACAGGACCGCCTGCCAACGCTCGGGCAGTGAGCGGAACGCCTGCATGGCCAGCGACTGCTCGGCCTCGTGCATGGCGCGGACATCGGCACCGAGATCGAGGGCGGCGTCGGCCGTGACGACGGCGCTGCGCGCCGCCTCGGCCGCGAACACCGCGAAATCGTCGACCAGCTGCTCTCGCTTCGCGCTCCTCATCCAGGTCGCGGCGACGCGCCGAACCGTGGTGAGCAGATACGCCCGGACCGCGTGCTCCGGTCCGGCACCTCCACGGACGGCCTGGAGCGTCCGCGCGAACACCTCGGCGGTGAGGTCGTCGGCGGTGTGGGCGTCCCGGCAGCAGGTGCGCGCGTACCGCCTGACCGCAGCTGAGTGGCGCCGGAACAGTTCCGCATAGGACCCGTCGTCGCCCTCGCGCATCCGTTGGATCAGATCGGCGTCGGACGGCGGTGTTTCGCGCGGCGGCGGCAGTACGGAACCGAATCCGCTGCTACCACCCTCGCGTTGGCTGGGCACGGCATGGATCTCACCGTCCGTGCCGGACCGAGGGGCGTCCCCCTCGACCGCCGAGTCGGAGGGCGAATCAGGGACCGGAGCCGAACCGTGTCCAGACGGGGAGTCGGTGGGCGGGCCGGAGTGCGGGGGAGCGCCAGGGGCGGGGGGTGTGTGGGGAGGGAAATGCGGACCGGGTACGGAACTGAAGGCGGTTGAATCGTCCGGCATGGGCCCGCTCGGCCCTTGGTTGGGTACGACGTGTCCGTGCTCCCCCGCTTCGACGGAACCCGGAACGCCCACAGCACCCGGAACGTCGACGGAACCCGGAACGTCGACAGGGCTCGGAATGTTGGCAGAGCTCGGAACGTCGACAGGGCTCGGAGTATCGACAGCTCCCGGATCTGGCTGGTGCCCTGCGGAGTTCGAAGCGTTGGGACCGGTTGCGCCGGGGATATCAGCCGCCCCGCCGCCAGCCGGGGCAGCCGGTGTCATCGGGATAGAGCTGCTGGACGCTCCGGACGTGCTTCGCCTGCGCCCACCCTGTTCGGGAACCTGGCCCGAGGGCGGTCCCCCGCGTTCGGCTTCTTCGCTACCGCCGTCCGGCTCGTCCCGCGCGCTCCGACTGTCACCACTCATCGCGGAAGCCCTTATTCGTCACGGAAGCCCCCGTCAGCACCCTCAGACCCGAACACCGGGCAAGCGTGCCATACGGCGAGAGCACACCAAGCCCGCATGGTGCTCAACCACTCATCCGGGGAGATCTGACCGAATTCATGCTCTAACCAGGGCGCCTGGAGGAATGGAGCACAGACCCTGGGTCGAGCCATGGGGGCAACAGCCAGCCCAGACCCTGATGGCGAGATGGGGGATGGCGGGATGGCGGGATGGCAGAGCGTTCTGATGACTTAGAGGAGCTAACAGAAAGCTGTGGTGGAAGCCATGTCCTCTTCCCCTGGCGGATCGTTGGGCGGGGTATGGGGAAGGGGAATGGTCCGCCGTGGGTGGTGTCGGACGACCTGTGGATGCGGGTCGAGCCGCTGCTGCCGGTCAGGCAGCGCCGGTCGTGCAACCCGGGGCGGCTGCCGCTTGATGACCGCGGTTGCCTGCAGGGCATCTTGTTCGTGCTGCACACCGGGATCCAGTGGGAGTGGCTGCCGCAGGAGCTCGGGTTCGGCTCCGGAATGACGTGCTGGCGGAGGCTGCGGGACTGGCACGAGGCCGGTGTCTGGGACCGGCTGCACCAGCTGCTTCTCACCGAACTGCATCGCGCGGGGAAGCTGGACTGGTCCCGGGCGGTGATCGACGGCTCGCACCGCCAAGCCCGTCGGGGCGGCCCAAAACCGGGCCGAGCCCGGTCGACCGCGCCCGGCCCGGCTCGAAGCACCACATCATCACCGATGCCGTCGGCACACCGCTTGCCATCACCCTGACCGGCGGAAACCGCCACGACGTCACCCAGCTACTGCCCCTACTCGACGCGATCCCCCGCATCCGCGGGACCACCGGCCGGCCACGCCACCGTCCCCGGCAGCTGTTCGCCGACCGAGGCTACGACTACGACAAGTACCGCCGACTGCTGTGGAAGCGCGGCATCAAACCAGTCATCGCTCGCCGGGGCGTGCCCCACGGCTCCGGCCTAGGCACTGTTCGGTGGGTCGTCGAGCGCACGAACGCTTGGATTCATGGCTTCCGACGGCTACGGATCCGCTGGGACATCCGCGACGACATCCACGAAGCGTTCCTGAAACTCGCCTGCTGCGTGATCACCTACAGACGAGTCCAGGCATTGTGTTAGCTCCTCTTAGTGGTCCGCGTCCATGGCTGCCGAGAGCCGGACAAGTCCCCTCGGGCCTCGAAGAGGCGAACAACCCTGAGGCCATCAGCTGGGTGTCGAGGAATCAGAAGCCCAGGAAAATCCGCGAGATCCGCGAGATCCGCGAGATCCGCGAGATCCGCGAGATCCGCGAGATCCAGAAGATTTGGGGTTCATGGTGATGCGATGAACCATCAGATCGACGGGGGGTCATCTCATCGTCGACCGGGACCGGGTCAGACCGAACCCAAGGCCCGTGTCTAGCTGACCACGCGACCCTTGACCCACTCC
Source organism: Streptomyces sp. NBC_00690 (assembly GCF_036226685.1). Lineage (NCBI taxonomy): Bacteria > Bacillati > Actinomycetota > Actinomycetes > Kitasatosporales > Streptomycetaceae > Streptomyces > Streptomyces sp. NBC_00690. Next base: position 4,101,203 of record NZ_CP109009.1, on the reverse strand, counting down.
GGACCCCGTGCCGAGTCACCCGACCCGAGCGGATGTGCCCGCTCGCAGGGCCCGTCCCGTTCCTGATGGCCTTGCTGGAAGCCCCATCGTGTGCGCGTCATCCCGCTAGCAGGCGGTGATGCTCCGGAAGGCGTCCACCCATGCCCCCGGTGTGCCCCGGTTGAGGTCAAACACCCCTCAACCGGGTCCATCACACTCGGAAGCCACCATGGACGGGATGCCATGCAGGGCCGACAGCGTCTCCACCGCGCCCCCGAATGCCAGCGGTTCGTCCTACCGAGGCCGCAGCCCCTCCAGCAGGATGTCCAGCAGCCGGGCGGAGGCCGCCGCCTGCTGAGCCGCATCCGGTAGTGAGGGCGCGGCCGTGGCTATCACCAACAGCACGTCTGCCACGGTCACATCTCCGCGCAGCTCACCTGCCGCCCGTGCCCTGTCGACCAGTTGGCCGACGACCTCCAGAAGGTCGGCGGCCCCGCCGTCCTCCCGCTCGCCGGCCGGAACGGAACGCTGTCCGACGACGCGCAGGTCGGGCTGTGTCAGCCCGCTCCGCTCGATCGCCGGTATCGGCTCCTCGGCCCCGGAACGCTGGTGAGGCACCCGAGCCTCGTCCCGCAGGGCCGCGGTCGCCGCTGGGGCAGCTTCATCTGACGCCGCCTCAACCGAGTCCTCCGCGTCGACACCGACCCGCAGCACCTGGGGCGGCAACAGCCGCCCCGCACCCGACGCCACCGACGTACGAAGGAAGCGAGCCAGGGCGGACCAGGGCTCCTCCTCCTGCCCAAGTGCCGTGCGCGCCTGCTCGGTCAGCCGGGAGGTCTCCTCCGCGGCTATGCGGCGCACCAGCACGTCCTTGCTGGGGAACCGGCGGTAGACCGTGCCGACGCCGACTCTCGCCCGGCGCGCCACGTCCTCCATCGGCGCCCCGTAGCCCAACTCGCCGAAGACCTCGCGAGCGGCTCGCAACACGTGCTCCAGATTGCGCTGTGCATCCACCCGGAGCGGCGCCGAGCGGCTGCTACCGCCCGCTGCCAACCGTCCGTTCCCGCTGTTCGCTCCGTGCAGTTCGGCCTGATGTCCGCCGTGTACATGGCCGTCCGCGGTCTGCGGGACGGCTGCCTGCCAATGTGAATCCTGAATGGTCATACATGTTCCCCCGGTCACTGAGTCTCCCCCCGGAGACCTCCCCGCCTGGTCTGTCGGACGAGCCTTGGCCAAGCACCCCGACGAGGTACGAACATAGTTGAGCCCGGGTCAATTCAGAAGAGGGTAGTTCCGCACGGAGCGCCCCCCGATCGGAGCAAGGACCGGAAGCCTCCGGTTTACGCCCCCTCGCACCACCCCTTGCGCCCTCCCTGACCTGCGCTCCTTTCCCCTCATTCGACACCCTTCCGGAGCACGCGCCCCCCAAGCTTCCGGTCACACAATTTGCCGCGCCTGTGGACAAACGCCGGGGACCGTTGCGTCATGGGATGGTGAAGGCTCCAGACTCCCAGGACCCGGCCCCCGGTTCCCCGCCGGCCGCGCGAACCAACCGCACGCGCATTCTCGTCATCGGCGGTGGTTATGTCGGGATGTATACGGCACTCCATCTCCAGCGAAAGCTGAAACGGGAGCTTGCACGTGGCGACGTCGAAATCATGGTGATTACACCCGAGCCATATATGACGTATCAGCCCTTTCTCCCAGAAGCGGCTGCCGGGTCCATCTCCCCGCGGCACGTCGTTGTTCCGCTGCGTCGGGTTCTGAACAGGTGCACCGTCCTCATCGGCGAGGCCACCGCCGTCGACCACGCCAAGCGCACCGCGACCGTCACGACCCTGGCCAGCGCCGAGGAGGGCACGGGCGCCGTCGCAGTCCCCTACGACGAACTCGTCATCGCGCCCGGATCGGTGTCCCGCACGCTCCCGGTGCCCGGCCTTGCCGACTACGCGATCGGATTCAAGACCGTCGAAGAGGCCATCGGACTGCGCAACCATGTGATCGAGCAGATGGATATCGCCTCGTCCACCCGCGATCCGGCAATCCGGGACGCCGCACTCACCTTTGTCTTCGTCGGCGGCGGCTATGCCGGTGTCGAGGCATTGGGTGAACTAGAGGACATGGCGCGCTATACCTCGCGTTACTACCACAACATCAAGCCAGAAGACCTCAGGTGGATTCTGGTCGAGGCCAGTGATCGAATCCTTCCCGAGGTGGGCGAGGAGATGGGCAAGTACGCCATTCGTGAGCTGCGCTCGCGCAATATCGACGTACGTCTTCGGACCCGACTGGATTCCTGCTCGAACCGTGTCGCCGTACTGAGCGACGGCAGCCGATTTCCGACCCGTACCGTCGTATGGACCGCGGGTGTGAAACCGGCCCCCTTGCTCGCCGCCACCGATCTGCCGCGCAATGCCCGCGGGCGGCTCCAGTGCACCGCGCAGCTCACTATCGCCGGCACCGAACACGCCTGGGCCGCCGGCGACGCAGCCGCAGTCCCCGACGTCACCGCGAAGGCACCGGACGCCGAGTGCGCGCCCAACGCCCAGCACGCGGTTCGTCAGACCAAGGTCCTCGCCGAGAACCTGGTGGCGTCACTGCGCGGCGAACCGTTGAAGGAGTACGCGCACGCGTACGTCGGCTCCGTCGCCTCGCTCGGTCTCCACCGGGGCGTGGCCCATGTCTACGGCCGCAAGCTCAAGGGATACCCGGCCTGGCTGATGCATCGGATGTACCACCTCAGTCGGGTGCCGACCTTCAACCGCAAAGCCCGCGTACTGGCGGAATGGACCCTGTCCGGACTCTTCAAACGGGAAATCGTCTCCCTCGGCTCACTGGAGCACCCCCGCGCCGAATTCGAGGTGGCCGCCGGAGGAAGGCGACCCGGCCACGGCCCGGACCACCCCCCGCGCGGATCGCACGACGGCGACCGATCGGGCCCGACCCTCGGCACTGGCAGCACCCGGGGCACCCCGCCAGCCCCGGGCTCAGCTTCCGACCGCAGAAACGGAGCCGGACGAGGAGCGGACCCCGACCCGTCGCCGGGCTCCGCGCAGAACCGGCCACGACGTCCTGCCGACGACCACGGCCAGTCTTCCCGCCCCTCGGACGAGCCCCCGCCGGCCACCGACCGGGACGACTGACCCGCAGCTCACCCGCCCGATCCGACACTCAGGCGTCGGCTCGCCGTCAGGGAATTCTGGCACTGGCCGGAACCATATGGACGGCTGGCCGACACCCCCGGTCAGTCCGTCCGGACACACGGGACGTGTGACCATAGGTGGGCTCACATCTGCACAGAGTGACCCCGTGACCCTTGCCGACAACCATTGAGGCCAGAAAGTCAGTGAACTTCACGCGTTGGAGCGCAAGGCTCCCCGGTACGCAGCGCCGCGCCGCCTCGCGGAGGAACGACCGCGGGATCTCCACGGCGCCTCCGCGCCCTGCCCAGCGCACCGAGAGCAGGGGTGAGAGCCGTGGCGAAGGATCGGTCCCGGCCGCCCGCGGGGACAGTGATCAACAACCGGACTCCCTCCCCTCCCTCCCGGCCCTGGAGGACTTCCCCGCCCGGGAGATCTTCGGCCGACTGCCCGCGCTGGTCGCCCTGACCCATGGCCCGGAGCACCGCGTCGCCTATGTGAACGACGCGTACACCACCGCATTCGGCCCGCGCCCGATCGGCAGTCCCGCGGTCGACGTCTGCCCCGAGCTGACCGAACTGGGCCTGCCCCCACTTATGGACCAGGTGCTGCGCAGCGGTACGCCGCGCACGATCAAATCGCGCAGGGTCCACACCGGCGGCTCGTACACGGTCACCTGTCTGCCCATCGAGCACCCGGATCGGGCTGGTGAGATCACCGGAGTCTGTGTCTTCGCCGCCGACGTCACCGACCACGCCGAAGCCGCCGAGCGACTGAGGGCCAGCGAGCGCCGCCAGCGCGAGATGGCGGTGACGCTCCAACGCTCCCTCCTTCCCCAGGACCTCGAACAGCCCGACGACCTGCGCATCGCCGCGACCTACCAACCCGGTGGCGAGGACGCCGCGGTCGGCGGTGACTGGTACGACGTGATCACGCTCGGCGCCGGGCGCACCGCGCTCGTCATCGGCGATGTGATGGGACGCGGGGTCCGTGCCGCTGCCGTGATGGGCCAGCTCCGCACCGCGGTACGCGCCTACGCCCGGCTCGACCTCCCACCGCACGAAGTCCTCCAACTGCTCGACGGCCTGGCCGCCGAGATCGACGCCAGCCAGATCGCCACCTGCGTGTACGCGGTCCACGACCCGAACGAGGGGCAACTGGTCTATGCGTCGGCTGGCCATCTGCCCGTACTGGTCCGCGATGAGGACGGTACGGTCCGTCGCGCGGCAGATCCGACCGGGCCGCCGCTCGGCACCGGGGGCTGGCTTCACACATCGGGCACGATCGCGCTGCCGCCCGGTTCCACCGCCGTCCTCTATACCGACGGGCTAGTCGAACGTCGCGACGAGGACATCGACGAAGGGGTGGCGGCGCTGGAGCGCGCCCTGTCCGGAGCGAGCGGCACACCTCAGGTCATGTGCGACCGGCTGTTCCGGGCGATGGGGGTGACCGCGGAACACGACGACGACGCCGCCGTTCTCGTCGTTCAGCACCCTGCGCGCAAGGGAGTCTCCGCGGAGCTGTTCCACAATGCGGCCCTCGATCTGCTCGGGGGGAACGAGGCGGCGCCCCGGGCCCGGGCGTTCGCCTCCGGAGTGCTCGCGTCCTGGCGGTTCTCCTCCGAACTGCACGACCTCGGCGTCCTCGCCACCAGCGAACTCGTCGCGAACTCCCTCCAGCACGGCACCCCGCCCATGCGGCTGCGGCTCCGTCGGACCGATCGCCGATTGATCATCGAAGTGACCGACGGCGATGACCACCTCCCGCGCCGCCGTCGGGCCGAAACCGAGGACGAGGCGGGCCGCGGGATTTCCATCATCGCGACGATCGCCTCGTCCTGGGGGAGCCGCCGTACGCCCGGCGGCGGCAAAGCCGTCTGGTGCGAGTTCGCACTGCCCCGCTAACGTGCGGCAGTCGACGGACACCCCTCTAGGCCACAACCTCCACCGGCTCGGCCGCCTTGTGCTGCGCCACGACCCGCGACTTCACGGCCAGCGACGGCTGGTTCTGTACGGGAGTCAGTTCGCGACCCAGTCGTACGGCCAGCACGGAGATTCCCAGCGAGAACAGTACGAACGTCACGATGTACGGCCCGTGCAGCGCGGCTCCCATGGGGCCGCCCACGGCCGGGCCTAGCGCCAGGGCGAGCTGCTTGACCAGGGCGAAGGCCGAGTTGTACTGCCCGACCATCGACTCCGGCGCCAGATCGGCGACCAACGGTGCCACGGTGGGCGACAACATCGCCTCACCCAGCCCGAAGAGTGCATAGGTGGTGATGAAGGCCGCGGTCGCCATCGTCTGGCTGTTCGTCCCCAGCCCTGCGTAGCCGGCGATGACCCAGGCGACCGCCCACACCAACCCGACCGCTGCGATCACGCGGGACCGCTTGCGCTGCTCGACGAACTTCAACACCACGAACTGGGCGATCACGATCACCGCGGTGTTGGCGGCCAGTGCCGATCCCAGGGTGGACGGCTCAATTCCGGCCGCCTCCGTGCCGTACGCAGCCAGACCGGACTCGAACTGTCCGTAGCAGGCGAAGAACAGGACGAAGCCCAGGACGGAGAGCTGAACCATCGCCTTGTGCCCCAGCAGGGCACGCATTCCACCCTTGGCCTGCGCCGTGGGGTCGACCTGGGGCGCTCCCGACATGGGCGCCGGACGGGGGATCCGCACGGTCAAGGCGATTCCGGCGAGCACCAGGAACATCACCGACTCGATGCCGAACAGCAGAAGGAAGCTGTCAGGTCGGCTCTTGTCGACGAGCTGCCCGCCGATCAGACCACCGAGACCGAGGCCCAGGTTCTGCAGGAAGAACTGCATGGCGAAGGCGCGCGTACGACTGGAGGCATCGGAGCACCACACGAGCATTGTCGCGAGCGCCGGCTGGATGACGGCCGTACCGGCACCCAGTAGTGCAGCCGAGAGCACGACGGTGGTCACGTTGTTCGCGAGGCCGATGGACAGGGCCCCGACGGAAGCGAGCAGCGAGCCGGCGACCAGCACCGGCAGTGGACCTCGCCGGTCGATGGTCCGCCCGGTGAAGGGGAGTGCGACGAGTGCGGCCATGGCGAAGGTCGCCAGGACGATGCCCGCCGTCGTCGCCCCCAGATCCCGCACCTGCGCCACATAGACGTAGAGGTACGGAACCGTAAAACCGAGTCCGAACGCGCTCAGCGCGCTGCCTGCCTGGATTCGGCGCATCGCTGCACCCATCACCCTGGTCACACTCACCTGCCTCAACACTCGTAGGCCCAAAGCCTGAAGACTTCAACAATAAAGTTCGACAGTGAAGAGTACACAGAGAAGGACTTCAATGCCAACGAGGCGCATGCGATACTGCGGCGTATGCCTAACGCGAGCCCCGAAGGCCCAGCAGCGACCGGCCCGACCCTTGAGCCGACCCTCGACGAGCAGATCGCCGCGTACCAACGCGAGTACGGAGACCTGGACCCACAGGTCGAGAAAGTGGTCTCGGCGCTCGGCCGACTCAATCGGCGGATGAACGTCGCCTACGGGCGGCAGGTCGCCGCCCTCGGCATCAGCAATGCCGAGTGGGAGGTCCTCAAGAGCCTGGTGCTCGCCGGCGCCCCCTATCGAATGGGCCCGGGGGAACTCGCCAAGCGGCTGGGTCTCACCCCTGCCGCCATGACCCATCGCATCGACCGCATGGCGAACGAAGGGCTGGTCACTCGCGATCGGGACGAGAACAACCGCGTCCGGGTGATCGTCGAACTGACCGACGAGGGGCGGACCAAGTGGCTGGAGGCGATGCGCATGGCATCCAGCTTTGAAGAGGACCTACTCCAAGACCTCTCGGCGGACGAGCGGGGAGTTCTCGGGGAGCTCCTGATCCGCGTACTGCGCAGGGTCGAACACACCCAGCCGGACGCGGGCGGTCGACTCACCGATCTGGACTAGCGAGCCGACACTCGCGGGGTCACGTGTCGAACCCCGCGCTGCCGGTCCTGCGCCTCACTCCCCGAGCTTTTGGACGGGGTACGAGGGGTCAGGCTGGCGAAGATCCGCAGGTGAGAACGTTGATACGGCTGGGTCGCAGGGGGAAGTTGACACGGACTTCATCCTTCCGTAAGGTTCTTCGAGTTGTCGCGGGGCCGTAACGGTTCTTCGATAGCCACTCCAGCCGCGCACGCGGCAACCAAACTCAGCAACACTCTCCTCAAACGGGAGCGATTTCGGCATGCCGGAATCAATTTCGCAGACTCGATTATGAGTCGCCGAGGAAATCCGCTAGAGTTTGAAACGTCGGAACGGCCGAAGGGCCGGAAAGACAATCCCGATTTCGACCGGGAATCAGGCCCGAAAGGATCTGATAGAGTCGGAAACGCAAGACCGGAGGGAAAAGCCCGGAGAGTCCTGAGAGGGACTTGAAGGAAGCGTCCGTTCCTTGAGAACTCAACAGCGTGCCAAAAGTCAACGCCAGATATGTTGATACCCCGTCTCTTAGGAGATGTGGTTCCTTTGAAAAAAGTCCTCATGCCATTGGTTTGGTGTGGGGCGCACTACAGCGAGGACGCTGTGAACCGTTCCGAATATTCCTTCGGATGGTTCCGCTCTTGTGTGGTGTTTGACCCGGTTTCGGGTAGACATTCACGGAGAGTTTGATCCTGGCTCAGGACGAACGCTGGCGGCGTGCTTAACACATGCAAGTCGAACGATGAAGCCTTTCGGGGTGGATTAGTGGCGAACGGGTGAGTAACACGTGGGCAATCTGCCCTGCACTCTGGGACAAGCCCTGGAAACGGGGTCTAATACCGGATACCACCTGAAGGGGCATCTCTTCGGGTTGAAAGCTCCGGCGGTGCAGGATGAGCCCGCGGCCTATCAGCTTGTTGGTGGGGTGATGGCCTACCAAGGCGACGACGGGTAGCCGGCCTGAGAGGGCGACCGGCCACACTGGGACTGAGACACGGCCCAGACTCCTACGGGAGGCAGCAGTGGGGAATATTGCACAATGGGCGAAAGCCTGATGCAGCGACGCCGCGTGAGGGATGACGGCCTTCGGGTTGTAAACCTCTTTCAGCAGGGAAGAAGCGAAAGTGACGGTACCTGCAGAAGAAGCGCCGGCTAACTACGTGCCAGCAGCCGCGGTAATACGTAGGGCGCAAGCGTTGTCCGGAATTATTGGGCGTAAAGAGCTCGTAGGCGGCTTGTCGCGTCGGATGTGAAAGCCCGGAGCTTAACTCCGGGTCTGCATTCGATACGGGCAGGCTAGAGTGTGGTAGGGGAGATCGGAATTCCTGGTGTAGCGGTGAAATGCGCAGATATCAGGAGGAACACCGGTGGCGAAGGCGGATCTCTGGGCCATTACTGACGCTGAGGAGCGAAAGCGTGGGGAGCGAACAGGATTAGATACCCTGGTAGTCCACGCCGTAAACGTTGGGAACTAGGTGTTGGCGACATTCCACGTCGTCGGTGCCGCAGCTAACGCATTAAGTTCCCCGCCTGGGGAGTACGGCCGCAAGGCTAAAACTCAAAGGAATTGACGGGGGCCCGCACAAGCAGCGGAGCATGTGGCTTAATTCGACGCAACGCGAAGAACCTTACCAAGGCTTGACATATGCCGGAAAGCATCAGAGATGGTGCCCCCCTTGTGGTCGGTATACAGGTGGTGCATGGCTGTCGTCAGCTCGTGTCGTGAGATGTTGGGTTAAGTCCCGCAACGAGCGCAACCCTTGTTCTGTGTTGCCAGCATGCCTTTCGGGGTGATGGGGACTCACAGGAGACTGCCGGGGTCAACTCGGAGGAAGGTGGGGACGACGTCAAGTCATCATGCCCCTTATGTCTTGGGCTGCACACGTGCTACAATGGCCGGTACAATGAGCTGCGATACCGTGAGGTTGAGCGAATCTCAAAAAGCCGGTCTCAGTTCGGATTGGGGTCTGCAACTCGACCCCATGAAGTCGGAGTTGCTAGTAATCGCAGATCAGCATTGCTGCGGTGAATACGTTCCCGGGCCTTGTACACACCGCCCGTCACGTCACGAAAGTCGGTAACACCCGAAGCCGGTGGCCCAACCCCTTGTGGGAGGGAGCTGTCGAAGGTGGGACTGGCGATTGGGACGAAGTCGTAACAAGGTAGCCGTACCGGAAGGTGCGGCTGGATCACCTCCTTTCTAAGGAGCACTTCTTAACCAGTCTTTCGGGGTTGGTTCAGAGGCCAGTACATCGGCGAATGTTCGATGCTGGTTGCTCATGGGTGGAACGTTGACTATTCAGTGAGCTTGCTTGCTGGTTCATCACGAGTACTACTGCTTGATTTATTGAGTGGTGTGGAAAGTGGTGGCTGGTGGGTGGGTTTGTTGGGCGCGCTGTTGGGTGTCTGAGGGCATGGGCGATTTTTGCTTGTGTTCCTTCTGCCGGTCCCGGTGTACTCGCTCAGGTTTGGGTGGGGTGATGGGTGGCTGGTCGTTGTTTGAGAACTGCACAGTGGACGCGAGCATCTGTGGCCAAGTTTTTAAGGGCGCACGGTGGATGCCTTGGCACCAGGAACCGATGAAGGACGTGGGAGGCCACGATAGTCCCCGGGGAGTCGTCAACCAGGCTTTGATCCGGGGGTTTCCGAATGGGGAAACCCGGCAGTCGTCATGGGCTGTCACCCATGCCTGAACACATAGGGCATGTGGAGGGAACGAGGGGAAGTGAAACATCTCAGTACCCTCAGGAAGAGAAAACAACCGTGATTCCGGGAGTAGTGGCGAGCGAAACTGGATGAGGCCAAACCGTATATGTGTGATACCCGGCAGGGGTTGCGTATGCGGGGTTGTGGGATCTCTCTTTTACGGTCTGCCGGCCGTGAGACGAGTCAGAAACCGTAGTCATAGGCGAAGGACATGCGAAAGGTCCGGCGTAGAGGGTAAGACCCCCGTAGCTGAAATGATTGCGGCTCGTTTGAGAGACACCCAAGTAGCACGGGGCCCGAGAAATCCCGTGTGAATCTGGCGGGACCACCCGTTAAGCCTAAATATTCCCTGGTGACCGATAGCGGATAGTACCGTGAGGGAATGGTGAAAAGTACCGCGGGAGCGGAGTGAAATAGTACCTGAAACCGTGTGCCTACAAGCCGTGGGAGCGTCGCATATCAAGCTTTTGTTTGGTATGTCGTGACTGCGTGCCTTTTGAAGAATGAGCCTGCGAGTTTGCGGTGTGTTGCGAGGTTAACCCGTGTGGGGGAGCCGTAGCGAAAGCGAGTCCGAATAGGGCGTTTTAGTAGCATGCTCAAGACCCGAAGCGGAGTGATCTAGCCATGGGCAGGTTGAAGCGGCTGTAAGAGGTCGTGGAGGACCGAACCCACCAGGGTTGAAAACCTGGGGGATGACCTGTGGTTAGGGGTGAAAGGCCAATCAAACTCCGTGATAGCTGGTTCTCCCCGAAATGCATTTAGGTGCAGCGTCGTGTGTTTCTTGCCGGAGGTAGAGCACTGGATAGGCGATGGGCCCTACCGGGTTACTGACCTTAGCCAAACTCCGAATGCCGGTAAGTGAGAGCACGGCAGTGAGACTGTGGGGGATAAGCTCCATGGTCGAGAGGGAAACAGCCCAGAGCATCGACTAAGGCCCCTAAGCGTACGCTAAGTGGGAAAGGATGTGGAGTCGCAGAGACAACCAGGAGGTTGGCTTAGAAGCAGCCACCCTTGAAAGAGTGCGTAATAGCTCACTGGTCAAGTGATTCCGCGCCGACAATGTAGCGGGGCTCAAGCGTACCGCCGAAGTCGTGTCATTGCAGCATATAGGGCTAACGCCTGTTGTGATGGGTAGGGGAGCGTCGTGTGCCGGGTGAAGCCGCCGCGTAAGCGAGTGGTGGACGGTTCACGAGTGAGAATGCAGGCATGAGTAGCGATACACACGTGGGAAACGTGTGCGCCGATTGACTAAGGGTTCCTGGGTCAAGCTGATCTGCCCAGGGTAAGTCGGGACCTAAGGCGAGGCCGACAGGCGTAGTCGATGGACAACCGGTTGATATTCCGGTACCCGCTTTGAAACGCCCAATATCGAGCCCATTAATGCTAAGGCCGTGAAGCCGCCCTTGATCTCTTCGGAGTGAGGGGGAGTGGTGGAGCCGCTGATCCAAGGTGGTAGTAGGTAAGTGATGGGGTGACGCAGGAAGGTAGTCCAGCCCGGGCGGTGGTTGTCCCGGGGTAAGGGTGTAGGCCGTGTGGTAGGTAAATCCGTCACACATTAAGGCTGAGACCTGATGCCGAGCCGATTGTGGTGAAGTGGATGATCCTATGCTGTCGAGAAAAGCCTCTAGCGAGTTTCATGGCGGCCCGTACCCTAAACCGACTCAGGTGGTCAGGTAGAGAATACCGAGGCGTTCGGGTGAACTATGGTTAAGGAACTCGGCAAAATGCCCCCGTAACTTCGGGAGAAGGGGGCCATTCTTGGTGATCCGATTTACTCGGTGAGCTGGGGGTGGCCGCAGAGACCAGCGAGAAGCGACTGTTTACTAAAAACACAGGTCCGTGCGAAGCCGTAAGGCGATGTATACGGACTGACGCCTGCCCGGTGCTGGAACGTTAAGGGGACCGGTTAGCTCCATTTCGGTGGGGCGAAGCTGAGAACTTAAGCGCCAGTAAACGGCGGTGGTAACTATAACCATCCTAAGGTAGCGAAATTCCTTGTCGGGTAAGTTCCGACCTGCACGAATGGCGTAACGACTTCTCGACTGTCTCAACCATAGGCCCGGTGAAATTGCACTACGAGTAAAGATGCTCGTTTCGCGCAGCAGGACGGAAAGACCCCGGGACCTTTACTATAGTTTGATATTGGTGTTCGGTTCGGCTTGTGTAGGATAGGTGGGAGACTGTGAACAGCACACGCCAGTGTGTTGGGAGTCGCTGTTGAAATACCACTCTGGTCGTGCTGGATGTCTAACCTGGGTCCGTGATCCGGATCAGGGACAGTGTCTGATGGGTAGTTTAACTGGGGCGGTTGCCTCCTAAAGAGTAACGGAGGCGCCCAAAGGTTCCCTCAGCCTGGTTGGTAATCAGGTGTTGAGTGTAAGTGCACAAGGGAGCTTGACTGTGAGACCGACGGGTCGAGCAGGGACGAAAGTCGGGACTAGTGATCCGGCGGTGGCTTGTGGAAGCGCCGTCGCTCAACGGATAAAAGGTACCCCGGGGATAACAGGCTGATCTTCCCCAAGAGTCCATATCGACGGGATGGTTTGGCACCTCGATGTCGGCTCGTCGCATCCTGGGGCTGGAGTCGGTCCCAAGGGTTGGGCTGTTCGCCCATTAAAGCGGTACGCGAGCTGGGTTTAGAACGTCGTGAGACAGTTCGGTCCCTATCCGCTGTGCGCGTAGGAGTCTTGAGAAGGGCTGTCCCTAGTACGAGAGGACCGGGACGGACGAACCTCTGGTGTGCCAGTTGTCCTGCCAAGGGCATGGCTGGTTGGCTACGTTCGGAAAGGATAACCGCTGAAAGCATCTAAGCGGGAAGCCTGCTTCGAGATGAGGACTCCCACCCCCTTTGAGGGGTTAAGGCTCCCAGGAGACTACTGGGTTGATAGGCCAGATCTGGAAGGCGGGTAACCGCTGGAGGTGACTGGTACTAATAAGCCGAGGGCTTGTCCATAGAGGCTCGCGTCCACTGTGTTGGTTCTGAAACCACGACCGTGACATTTCCGGTTGGTTTTATAGTGTTTCGGTGGTTATTGCGTTAGGGAAACGCCCGGTTACATTCCGAACCCGGAAGCTAAGCCTTTCAGCGCCGATGGTACTGCAGGGGGGACCCTGTGGGAGAGTAGGACACCGCCGAACAATCATTGTGATAAGGGCCCTGTACCGGGTAGGTACAGGGCCCTTTCGCATTCCCCGACACATTTTCCCCATCTGGACTTCGTGGTCATTTCCGAAGTGCCCTGAACGGGAGCACAGCACAAGGGCTGCCACTTGCGGCATCTGATGGCCGTCGCAGATCTCGAAGAGTGACTCTGTGTACTTGCCTCGTTGCGCTGAAGTCGAACTGGGGCATGTCCACCAGAATGCGGATCAGGAAAACGGGTCAGAAAAGTCGTCGGGGGATGTCGAGAACCCGTGACTGGCTCCGTCCCTGTAGTGAACGCGACCACGATGGGTCGTACAGCATCGAGGAGAAGCACCATGGCCAAGTACCTGCTGCTCAAGCACTACCGTGGCGCCCCGGCTGCCGTCAACGACGTGCCGATGGACCAGTGGACGCCGCAGGAGATCTCAGCCCATGTACAGTACATGAACGATTTCGCCGCCCGGCTTGAGAAGACCGGCGAGTTCATCGACGGTCAGGCGCTCGCCCCCGAGGGCACATTCGTCCGGTACGACGGAGAGGGTCGCCCACCGGTCACCGACGGGCCGTTCGCCGAGACCAAGGACCTCATCGCCGGCTGGATGGTGATCGACGTCGACAGCTATGAGCGCGCCGTCGAACTGGCCGGTGAACTCTCGGCCGCCCCCGGGGCCGGCGGGAAGCCGATCCATGAGTGGCTTGAGCTGCGTCCGTTCCTGTCCGCGCCGCCCACCATCACCGAATGACGTCTCCGATGAATGAGGCTCTGCTCCGGAGTCTCACACCGAGCGTGCTCGGAATCCTCGTCCGCCGCGGAGCAGACTTTGCGGCGGCCGAGGATGCGGTGCAAGACGCGCTGATCGAGGCGGTCCGCCACTGGCCGACAGAACCCTCTCCGAGCTCCTCCCCCGAGACCCCGGTGCGGGATCCGAAGGGCTGGTTGGTCACCGTCGCCTGGCGCAAGTTCCTCGACGCGACCAGGGCGGACGCTGCCCGTCGACGGCGCGAAGGGCTTGTCGACGATGAGCCTGCACCGGGGCCCGCCCCCGCCGTGGACGACACTCTCCAGCTCTACTTCCTGTGCGCGCACCCCTCGCTGACACCGTCGTCAGCGGTCGCACTCACCCTGCGCGCCGTGGGTGGGCTGACCACCCGCCAGATCGCTCAGGCATATCTGGTCCCCGAGGCGACCATGGCGCAGCGCATCGGCCGGGCCAAGCGCACCGTCTCCGACGTACGGTTCGAGCAGCCAGGGGAGGTGGCGACCGTTCTGCGCGTCCTCTACCTGGTCTTCAACGAGGGTTACTCCGGCGATGTGGACCTCGCCGCCGAGGCCATCCGGCTCACCCGGCAGCTTGCCGCCGCGATCGACCATCCCGAGGTGGCGGGGCTGCTTGCTCTGATGCTGCTGCACCACGCCCGGCGTGCTGCCCGGACCGCACAGGACGGCAGCCTGGTTCCGCTCGCCGAGCAGGACCGCGGTCGGTGGGACACCGGGTCGATCGCCGAGGGCGTCGAGATCCTTCAGGCGGCGCTCGCCCGCGATCGACTGGGGGAGTTCCAGGCCCAGGCCGCTATCGCCGCACTGCACGCCGACGCGCTCACCGCCGAGGAGACCGACTGGGTGCAGATCGTCGAGTGGTACGACGAACTGGTGCGGTTGACGGACAGTCCGGTCGTCCGGCTCAACCGTGCGGTGGCCGTCGGCGAGGCCGACGGGCCGCGGGCCGGACTGGCGGAACTCGCGGTGCTGGATGACACCCTGCCCCGCCATGCGGCGGTGGCCGCGTACCTCCATGAACGAGACGGGGACCCGGTGACGGCGGCACGGCTGTACGCCCAGGCGGCCCGAAAGGCCCCCAACCTTGCCGAGCGCGACCATTTGACGCGTCAGGCGGCCCGACTCAACGCCCAACCGTGAAACGGGCCGCCGAGGCAAACGGGTTCTGGGGACAGGCGCTACTGCGGTAGCGGTTCCGGCCAGCGGGCCCGGGCCTGTTCGGCCGAGCGCAGCAGCACCAGAGTGATCATGCCTTGTTCCTCACCGTGCGCCAGGAGCGCTGGGAGATGGGGAACGGGAGCCACGGCCGCGACATCGTCGAGGACGAGGGTCATTGGTGGGTCGAGCCGGCCGGCGGATGACCGTGCGGCCATGCGGCGGCCGTGCTCGACCACGTGTGAGGCCAGAGCGGTGAGCAGTGGCATTGCCCCCGGGGCGGAGCGGGGGTCTTCGATGGGTTCCCCCACCAGGTACAGAGTTCCCCCTTCGTCCAAGAATGATTCCAAGGCGAGCGAATCATTTCGATTTGGGGTGCACGCCTCACGGATGTGGACCGACGACAGTGCGGAGAGCGCGCGGTGCGTCAACTGCTGGGCGATGTCTCGGCGTTCGGGGTGACCCGTGAGCGCGGATTCCAACAGCCCCGCCTGGCCGGCTGCGGCCTTGGGATGCGTACGGAGGATGCGTACGGCCTCCTGGGTGCCACCGCCCTGGGCCCAGCGGAGGACCTGTTTGAACGGGCGGCTATCGATCGCCGCGGCGTGCAGCCAGCAGCGCAGGAGGGTTTCCGCGGTGTCGGCCATGGCCGTGTCGAGCAGGGCACGCGGACGCACGGGGGCCAGGAGCGCGGTGGCACGTGCGGCGGCGGTGTCGGCGTGGTCGCAACCGGTCAGCGGAGACCAGTGGAGGCGGGCCGGGGTGTCGCAGAGGTGCCCTGGGTCATAGATGTGCACGGGTCCCAACTTGGATCGTGCGTCCTTGGTGTCCGCCCACACGGTGGGGTCGGATGTGATGACGAGTACCGGTCCCGCTGCCTCCAGGACGGCCTGGACCGCGCTGGGGCGCCGGGTGGCGGCATCTCCGTAGAGCAGTCGCGGAGTGCGGGGCATCGGTACGGGTACGGGGACTGGCGGCGCCACGGCGGTGGCCGGTGGGGTTGGTGCCGCGGGCTCCATGGACTGTTCCACCGGGTTCGGTGCTGTGGTGGCGTTCTCCCGACTTGCGGACGTAGGGCCGTAGGGGTCCCAGACGCCGAGGGCCGGGCCCTGGTCGGGTTCGGTCTCCTGGCCGTCCTTGGTCTGCCGCTGGTCCGGATCTGCTGCCTGCGCCGGTTGTCCGTCGCGCCGGGCCGCCGCCCGTACAGACTTCCAACGGGCCAGGGTGCCCACGGCGAAGACCGTCAGGACTCCCAGCGCCATCAGTTGGCCGATGAGGATGCCCCAGAACATCCCGTATCCGGAGAGTTCTTCCGCAGGGGTGGCGGGCCAGGCGGCGGCGAGATCCTGGGGAGCGGAGATCAGGGAACGCAATGCCTGTGGGGTGTTCTTGAAGGTCACTCCGGTCGGCCAGGCGCCGTGCGCGAAGAGCCCGGCCAGCCCGGTCGCCGTCCATGCCATGACCAGTGATCCGAGGAAGAGGCCGAGCAGGCCCACCAGGAGACCGTCGGGGACTCCACCGGTCCGTTGGGGCTGCTCGTGCGTTCTCATCTCACTCCTTCGGCTCGGACACCCCCATCAGGCGACGGTCGACTCGGAGGATTCGGTCGCCTCGTTGAGGCGTTGCTGCTCGATGCGGGCGGCGCGTTGCTCGGTTTCCCACTCCGCGGCTGCGAGGTCCTCGGGGAGCGTCGGTCCCGAGGACTCCGTCATGGCCCGGTCGGTGAAGACCAGCGGCCGTTCCGCCTCGGTGATCAGGTGTTTGACGACCTGCACATTGCCGTTCACGTCCCAGACGGCGATGCCCGGTGTGAGGGTGGGGATGATCTCCACCGCCCATCGCGGCAGACCGAGGACCCGGCCGGTGGCTCGGGCTTCGTCCGCCTTCTGTGCGTAGATGGTTCGGGTGGACGCCATCTTGAGGATCGCTGCCGCTTCTCTGGCCGCCGCCCCGTCGACGACGTCCGAGAGGTGGTGGACGACGGCGACGAACGAGAGGCCGAGCCGACGGCCGAACTTCAGGAGGCGCTGGAAGAGTTGGGCCACGAACGGCGAATTGATGATGTGCCATGCCTCTTCGACCAGGAAGATGCGCTTCTTCCGGTCGGGGCGGATCCAGGTGTGCTCCAGCCACACGCCGACGATCGCCATCAGGATCGGCATGGCGATGGAGTTGCGGTCGATGTGGGAGAGGTCGAAGACGATCAGCGGCGCGTCGAGGTCGATGCCCACGGACGTGGGACCGTCGAACATGCCCCTGAGGTCACCGTCGACGAGCCGGTCGAGTACCAGGGCGACATCGAGACCCCAGGCGCGTACGTCGTCTATGTCGACGTTCATCGCTTCCGCCGACTCCGCTTCCGGGTGGCGCAACTGCTCGACGATGTCGGTGAGGACCGGCTGGCGGTTGGTGATGGTCTCGTTGACGAAGGCGTGGGCGACCTTGAGGGCGAAGCCGGAGCGTTCGTCGAGACCGTGGCCCATGGCGACCTCGATGATCGTGCGCAGCAGGGCGAGCTGGCCCGTGGAGGCGATCGCGGGGTCCAGCGGGTTCAGTCGGATGCCGTCGTCCATGGCGGTCATCGGGTCGAGCCGGATGGGGGTTATTCCCAGCTCCTGCGCGATGAGGTTCCATTCGCCGACGCCGTCTTCGCCCTGCGCGTCGAGCACGACGACCTGGCGGTCCCGGAACCGCAGTTGCCGTAGGACGTACGTCTTCTCCAGCGCCGACTTTCCGTTCCCGGACTCGCCGAGCACGAGCCAGTGCGGGGCGGGGAGCTGCTGACCGTACAGCTGGAACGGGTCGTAGATGTAGCCCTTTCCGCTGTAGACCTCGCGGCCGATGATGACGCCCGAGTCGCCGAGGCCGGGGGCCGCGGTCGGGAGGTAGACGGCCTGGGCCTGTCCGGTGGAGGTGCGGACGGGCATCCGGGTCGTTTCCACCTTCCCGAAGACGAAGGAGGTGAACGCCTCGGTGAGGACGGTCATCGGATCTCGCACAAGGGCCCCTAACGCCGGATGCCGGTCGCGAACGGCAAGGTGTTCACAAAGGCCCGGTGGTGCTCGCGGTCGCACCACTCCAGCTTGAGGTACGACTTGCCGGCTGAGGCCCTGATCGTCCGCTTGTCCCTGGCCAGGGCCTCGGGCGAACGGGACGACACAGTGATGTACCCGACCAGGTTGACGCCCGCCGCACCGCTGGCGAGATCTTCACCCCGCTGGTCGAGTCGTCCGTGGGCGGCGATGTCCCGCGGGTCGACCGTGCGGTTCATCTTGGCGGCGCGGCTGGCGTCGGCCTCGTCGTTGGTCTTCTCGGTGAGCATCCGTTCGATGGCGACTTCGGTGGGTTCGAGGTCCATGGTGACCGCGACCGTACGGATCACATCAGGGGTGTGGACGAGCAGCGGGGCGAGGAAGTTCACGCCGACCGGTGTCATCGGCCATTCCTTCACCCAGGCGGTGGAGTGGCACCAGGGTGCGCGGGTGGAGGACTCGCGGGTCTTGGCCTGGAGGTAGGTGGGCTGCATGGCGTCGAGTTCCGCGGGCCAGGCGTTGCGCTTGGTCATGGCCTGGATGTGGTCGATGGGGTGGTCGGGGTCGTACATGGAGTGCACGAGGGAGGCCAGCCGGCTCTGGCCGAGCGGTTGGCGGACGCGGATGTCGGCTTCGGCGAGCCGGGCGCAGATGTCGGTGAGTTCGCGGGCCATGACGACGGCGAGTCCGGCGTCCTTGTCCAGCTTGCGGGACTTGGTGGCCGCGCGGGCGGCACGGGCCATGGCTTGGGCCTCGGCGGCGAGGTCGCGGGTGTAGTGCATGCAGGCGACCAGGTAGGCGCGGTGCTGTTCGCTCGATGTGGAGACCATCGACTGGAGCTGGTCGTAGGAGTCGCGCAGCCAGACCGGCGAGTGGATGTCGCCGCGCTGGGCGACGTCCTTGGCGTGGGCGTCCGGATCGGCGGGCAGCGTACGGGCGAGCATCTGGATGCGGGTGACGAATCCGTCGCCGTTGGCGACGTGCTTCAGCAGGGTGCCGAAGCGGTCGACGAGCGCCTCCTGGTCCTCGCTGTCGCGCAGACCGACTCCGGGGCCCTCGATCTCGATGGCGGCGGTGACGGTGCGTCGGTCGGCGTGGAGGAGGACGGCGATCTCGTCGGGGCCGAAGGGCGCGGCGAGCCAGTTGATCCTGCCGATGCCTGGCGGCGGCCCGACTTCGACCTCACGTCCGTCGAGCCGGGTGCCCGCTTCGACGGCGGTGGAGCGGTAGACGGTGTTGGCTCGGACGGTTCGCTTGAAGCTGCGGTTGATCTCGAACCACTTGTAGAACGTCCGGTGCTTGTACGGCACGTAGACCGCGGCCAGTGCGATCATCGGGAAGCCCATCAGCAGCACGATCCGCAGGGTGAGGAGGGGGACCAGTAGCCCGCTCATCATGCCGAGGAACGCGCCGGCGATGATCAGGGCGATCTCGCCGGTCTCGCGGTTCTTGCCGATGATCGCGTTCGGCCGGGCCCGGCCGATGAGATACGTACGGCGGGGCGTGATGGGGTGGGCCTGGGTGCTCAACGCCCTGAACCTCCTGTGCTGTTGCGGTTGCCGTGCGGGGAGCCGGTGCCGGGGGGTGCGCTACGGGGCGGCGGTGCGGCTCCGCCGGAACCTCCGGTGGGGCGGCTGCTGTGGGCGGCCATGCCCCCGCCGACGGCGTTCGCGGGACGGGCGGCGCTGCTGCTGTTGCTTTCGCTGCCGGGGTTGCCGCGGGCGCTGTGGGTCTTGATGCCCTGTGACACGAGGGCGGCGGGGGAGCTGATGACGGCGGCGGCCCGGTTCTCGACCCCGCCCTGGAGGCGGTTGTTCCGGGAGGCCGCGATCTCGTCGCCGAAGCCGGGGACGAACCGGTAGATCATCGCGGAGGCGACGATGGCCAGGATGATGATGGCGAGTCCGGAGACCACGGCGGAGAAGGAGTCGGGTCCGTCGTCGGCGGACAGCGCGCCCGCCAGTCCCAGGACGATCACGATGACCGGTTTGACCAGGATGATCGCGATCATGATGCCGACCCAGCGGCGGGCGTTGCCCCACATGTTCTTGTCGACAAGTCCTGAGTAGACGACGACGCCGAGGAGGGCGCCGACGTACAGCAGGATCGCGCGGATGAAGAGCTCCAGGTACAGGACTCCCGCGGCGACGATGGTGACCAGGGAGACCACGATGAGCATGATCGGGCCGCCACCGATGCCCTCGCCCTTCTTCAGGGCCTCGGAGAAGGTCCCGAAGAACACATCCGTGTCCCTGCTGGTGCCGCCCGCGATGACGTCGGTGACCCCGTCGGTGGCCGAGACCAAGGTGTAGAGGATCAGCGGGGTGAACGCCGAGGCGAGGACGGTCAGCCAGAGGAATCCGATGGCCTCGGAGACGGCGGTCATCAGCGGAACGCCGCGGATGGCGCGCTTGGCGACGGCGAGCAGCCAGAGGATGAGCGTGAGGATCGTGGCGGCGGCGAAGACGATCGCGTACTGGGAGAGGAACGTGGTGTTGGTGAAGTCGACGGTCGCGGTGGACTTCACGGCCTTGGAGAGGGTCTCCACGGTCCACGAGGCGGCGTCGGCGCAGCCGCGGGCGAGGGCGCCGAGGGGGTCGGCGGCGTTGGCGGGGTCGTCGAGGGGACTGCTCCGACGGGCTCCACCCGGTTCGCCGCTGTCACAGAAGTCGCGGGCCGGACCGCGCACCAGCTCACAGGAGTCGCTGCTCTTGCTCGGGCTGGGCGACGGGCTCGGAGTCGGAGTCGGTGCGGCGGTCGCTCGGGAGGCAAGGAGGACCACCGCGGTCTGGATGCTGGCGAACGCGGTGGCGACGGAGAGAGTGCGGCGACTAGCGTGCATAGGTGAACCCTCCGAACTGTTCGACGGCATCGGCCATCTCCTTGGCGCCGGAAGCGGTCTGATCGCGGCCGACGGGAACTGGGCCGTCCTTCTGTGTGAAGTCGGCGACCTTCCAGTCACCGTTGACCCACTTCAGTTCGAACGTGTTCGTGTACCAGCTCTGGGTGACCGGAGTCTTGGAGGATTCGCCGGCTAGCCCGAACAGTTCGGAGTACCAGACGGAGACCTTCGCGGTGTCGGCGCTGAAGTTCTCCACCTTGGAGCCCATCGGGTTGGTGCGGGTGACGAAGGTCATTCCCTCAGGTGCTGATCCGTCTGGCTTCAACCCGATGCCGCTGAGGAACTTCTCGTCCGAGTACACCTTGTCGAGATCGCCTCTGCGGGCTTCGGCGACCTCGGGGGCGTACACGGTGTTCACGATGTCGACGCGGCTGGTTTGGGAATACATCCCGTCAGACCCCAGTGCCACCGCGTAGTTCGCCGCCGCGCTCTGGGCGCCCTGTTCGTCGCGTGCGTAGCCGGTGGGGATGTTCGCGGTCTTGCCCTTGACGGGGTCCACGCCCGTGGCCGATGTCGGTTGGGCGTCGGCGCCCTTCGGTGAGCTGTCGGGTTCGTCACCGTCGTCGCCCCGGTTGACGAAGGCGATGGCGGCGATCAGGAGCACCACGATGCCGATCACGGTGATCAGTGAGCGGGAGCTGCGGGCGGGGCGGCGGGCCACTCCGTACTCGTCGGTGTCGCCGGCGCCTGGCAGCCGGGTGCGGGTCTGGCCCGTACCCCCGAAGTCGTCGTCGGTACGGCTGCCGGGGTCGCCGCGGTATCCGTGTTCGTCCCCGTGGCTCATCGTGTGCCCGTCCCCTCGCTCCGCTGCGGGAGACGTCCTCCCCCAACCGTGTGCAGATCCGCGGAGGCCGACTCCGTGCCGCACTGCCTGTCGTAATCCGAGTCGTACTCCGTGTCGTACGACGACGGTAGTCGCGCTGGGTTCCGCGTGGGCGCGGTGTGGTGACTCGACATCAGGGAGACGCAACCTCTGAGGAGAGGGGAGGAATGGGTGCGGGGCGTGGACGAATGAGGTCGGGGCGGACGGGGCGGGTCAGACGGCCATCCCGTACACGATGGTGAAGACGGTCCCCAGTGATCCGATGATGAAGACGCCGGTCAGACCGGCGACGATCAGGCCCTTGCCCTGCTCGGCGCTGAAGGTGTCGCGGAGCGCGGTCGCGCCGATGCGCTGCTTGGCCGCGCCCCAGATCGCGATGCCCAGGCAGAGCAAGATGGCCACGGCCATCACTACCTCGATCATCACCCGGGCTTCTTGGCCCAGGTCGCCGAAAGGCCCCCAATTTGGAGCGATTCCGCCGATGATGGTGTTGATGTCGCCCTTTTCGGCTGCCAGGATCATGTGTAAGTCACCGCCCCTGTCGGGTTGTTAGCCGCCCGTGCCCCTCGGCATGGGTCATCGCTCTATCTTCGCTGATGAAACCGTCCGCGTATGCCGACTTGGCTGGTCTCTTTACCCGATCTCCGCACGTATGACCGATCCCACCCGCCCTGACCTGCGGAGAGGTGGACCAATCCGCTGCGAGGAGCCCGTACCGTCACTCTGTGTATCACGGAGAGTGACTCCGGGCAATGACTGTCGTTGTTCCACCTTTGGGGCGTTCCTCACGTTTCCGGCGCGCGCTGTCCGCTTTGAGGCCGACTGCGTCACGTCTGTCCCGGTGGTGCGGTGGTGGATACAGACGGGGCTCCCGCGCTGCGCCGGGGTGAGGGTGACCCGTCCTCCCGGGCCCCGGTTCTGGGGGGAAGTCCCTGCCTTCCGCAACGCCTGTCTGAGAGTGGCTACTTGGATACGGTGGGTCGTGTGACGGAATATCAGGACAGCCTCGTCCGGATCGACACCACACGGCCCCACACCGCCCGGATCTGGAACTACTGGTTGGGCGGCAAGGACCACTACCCCGTCGATCGTGAGGCGGGCGATCGCATCCGATCGATCCATCCCGGTATCGGGGAGTACGCCCTCGCCGACCGGCTCTTCCTCGGACGGTCCGTGAACCATCTGGTCACGACGGCAGGGGTGCGCCAGTTCCTCGACATCGGGACGGGACTGCCCAGCGGCGACAACACCCATGAGGTCGCCCAGCGGGTGGCACCCGAGTCGCGGATCGTCTACGTGGACAACGACCCCCTGGTCCTCACCCATGCCCGTGCGCTGCTCAAGAGCACCCCGGAGGGCCGTACCGACTACCTCGACGCCGATCTGCGCGACACGGACCTGATCCTGGAGCGCGCGGCCAAGACGCTCGACCTGTCCCAGCCGGTCGCGCTGATGCTGCTGGGTGTCGTCATCTTCGTCGAGGACCATGAGGAGACGTACGACCTCGTACGGCGACTGATGTCTGCGCTGGCGCCTGGCAGCCACCTCGTGCTGTCGCACACGATCACCAGTGCTTCGATGCCCGAGGTCGATGCCGCGGTCGCCTTCTGGAACGAGCACGGGACACCCCGACTCACCCAGCGCAACCCGACCCAGATCGAGCGGTACTTCGACGGTCTGGAACTGCTCGAACCCGGCGTGGTCCCGTGTTCGCGCTGGCGCCCGGGCGCCAGCGGCGAGGGGGCGGCCGAGGTGGCCATGTACGCGGGGGTGGGGCGCAAACCGTGAAGGGGGCGGGTGAGGCGTGAGATGCGCGAAGACGCCGGACCGTTCGGGAAGGGCTCATGTCGTGAAGGGGTGGGTGCGGCCCTCGGGCGAGGGGTGACGTCCGGCTGCGGCGGCCGGAATCCGGCCGCCGAACACCCCCGTACCGCCCTCTTGGGCCATCTCCTGAAATGCCCCTGCGCCGCCTACACTGGCGCAGGGCGTACTCCCATGGGGTGAAGGGTGGTTGACGGTGCGTAAGGCATGGCTGATCGCGGGAATGTCCGTCGGGGCCTGCCTTCTGTTCATCGCCCTGCTGGTCGTGGGCACCTTCTCCGCCGCTTCGGGACTCTTCGGGGGCGGCGTCAACGGCAAGTCAGGAGCCGTGGGGCTGGCCAAGGGTGCCGTGCCCGCGCGCTACCAGGCGCTGGTGCAGACGTGGGGCAACCTCTGCCCCGCGATCAACCCCGCGCTCCTCGCCGCCCAGCTGTACCAGGAGAGCGGTTGGAACCCCCGGGCGCAGAGCCACGCAGCCGCCCAGGGCATCGCCCAGTTCATCCCCGGCACCTGGGCCGCGCACGGAGTTGACGGCGACAAGGACGGCGACCGCGATGTGTGGGACCCGGCCGACGCCATTCCGTCGGCAGCCACCTACGACTGCAAACTGGCCGGATATGTGAAGAAGGCCGGCGGCGATCCCACCAACAACATGCTCGCCGCCTACAACGCCGGTGCCTACGCGGTGATCCGGTACGGCGGTGTTCCCCCGTACAAGGAAACCCAGAACTACGTGAAGGTCATCCGTACGTTGGAGAAGAGCTTCGCCCGGCCCATCGGGCGGGTGGACCCTTCCCGGCAGGCCGCGGGAGCCATCGACTTCGCGCAGCGGCAGTTGGGAACCAAGTACCTCTGGGGCGGCAACGGCACACCGGAACAGGACGGGCGGTTCGACTGTTCCGGGCTGACTCAGGCCGCTTTCAAAACGGTTGGCATCGATCTCCCCCGCGTCGCCAACGACCAGTACAACGCGGGCCCGCACCCTTCACGCGGTGAACTGCTCCCCGGTGACCTGGTCTTCTTCTCCGACGACCTCACCAACTCACGGGCGATCCGGCATGTGGGTCTGTACGTCGGCGGCGGCTACATGATCAACGCGCCGCGGCCGGGCGCCGTGATTCGTTTCGACAAAATCGACACCCCAGACTATTTTGGCGCGACCCGGGTTACCGAGGACGGCGCGAATTCGCTTCCCACGCACCCTCCGACGGCCTGACAGGGCTGTCGCGTGGCCGGAACTCTCCGTTAAGCCAAGGCGCTGAGCTGCGGCGATGTATTTCTCTTCGGTAACGTCATGGTGATCGTTCGGTGGAGTGTGGAACCTCTGCGGGGAACAGGCCGTTCCCTGGACTGAGCAGCCGCACTGACCATGCAGCAGTCACATGACACTGATCACGGGGGTGGCAGAAAGCGGTGCACCACTGTGTGCCGCGGCGGACACAGGGCACTACAGGGCAACAGAAGGCAGGGGCCGCAGCAGATGGCTGGACTCGCATCGGGGATTCCCCTGGCGGAGCCAAGGACGGGACTTCCCACCGCGGAGACGAGTACCCACCTCGCGGAGTCGGGCGGTGGGGCCAGTCCCGACGTCGCCCTGCTCTACGACATCAACGACCTCTCCAAGGCCGCGCCCCCCTGGTTCGATCGCATCATGGGATTCGTCGGCGAGTACGGGATCATGTTCGGCCTGGTCGCCGTCGGTCTGCTGAGCTGGTGGGCGATGCGCCGCCGCGGTACTGCGGAGGACTCGATCACCGGCGTCGCAGCCCTTGCCTGGGCGCCGCTCGCTGCCGCGTTGGCGATCGTTGTCAACATCCCCATCCGGGGGTTCGTCGAGCGCCCCAGACCCTTCGTGGACCACAAGGACCTGGAAGTTCTCGTCCTGGGCAAGACGGACTACTCGTTCGTCAGTGACCACTCGACCATGGCCATGGCGATCGCCGTCGGGATCTTCCTCGCCCACCGTTCGCTGGGATACGCCGCGCTGGGGCTCGCGCTGGCCGAAGGCTTCCTGCGCGTCTACATGGGCGTGCACTACCCCACGGACGTGATCGGCGGCTTCGCCCTCGGTACGGCGATCACGCTGTTGCTGGCGCCCCTCGCCATGGCACTGCTGACCCCGTTGGTCGGCGCGATCGCCGCATCAAGAGCCGGCTGGCTCGTCCGCTCGCCGCTCCTTGACCGGGACGGCGGACGGGCCGAGGCGCTCGGCATCCCGGAGCCCCGGGCCGAGGGCACCGGAGAGAAGGATCTAGCCGCCTAGGTCTGTGCCCCCTGATCGGTGACGGTCATCGCGATGTGCCCCACGGGCTCATGCGATGGCCGTTCGTCGTATGTGGGTCTTTTGGTCCTGCGCGCAGTGCGGGACGGCCCCGCGGTATACGGGACGGGCAGCACGGGGGCGGTGGGGTCGTACGGGGAGTTCCTAGCGGCGGCCGTTGCGGCTGCGACGTTGGTGGCGGCGGACGATCATCACGGTCGCAGCCCCGGCCACCACTCCCGTACCCATGACGGAGAGCGACGACTCGATGGGGCCGTCCGGCTTCGATGCGCTGGGTGGCGCGGTGTTGGCTTGCTCGGCCGACTCCTGCTCGGCCGCTTCTCGTTCGGCTGACGCGGGCCGGCTGTTCTGCGGGCCGGCCAGGCCGCTCGGAGGGTCGCCACCGGGCGGGGGAGAGGTGGCGGTGCCGCACAGGGGCAGGGCGACGGCGAGAGCGGTGGTCGCGGTGACGGCGGCTATTCGTCCGCCGCGGCTGAGGGAACCCTTCATGCTGGGACGTCCTTGCTGGCTGGTGTCGGCTGCCGGTTGGCTCGGGAGGCGGTTGGCTCGGGGATCGGCATCGGCGGTACAGGGCGTACTGCTGGTGCGCTGGCTGTCGCTGGCTGAGCGGAAGTTCCGTTCGGCGCGGGCGGCTGGAGGGCGTTGGAGCAACACGGAGCCGTCACAGGGCGCGGGGCCGCTGGACTCGTCATCGCGGTGGATGCTCCGGAACCCTTCGGAACGCCGGGAGGGACCTTCTAGGACCAGGGCACCCCGCGCCGGCCCTCATGGCCATTCAGCCGCCGCCGTTCGGGGTAGTGACGTCGGTTCCGGGAACGGGTGGTGCGGGGACAGCCGTCAGAAGGCGTGCGGGAAGTCCAGCAGGCGGTCGGGGTCGTACCGCCGCCTCAGCTCCGTGAGCCGTCCCGTCGCCGGGCCGTAGTAGGCCCGCCGCCAGTCCGTCAGCAGGGGGTCGGTGTAGTTCTGATACGCGGCCCCGGACGCATGGCCGCGCATCGCCCCGTGCGTCCGTTGCAGCCAGGACTGTTCGGCCCGGCCGGAGGTGCCCGCCCGCCAGGAGGCGTTGTACTGCGCCAGTACCCGGGAGCGGCGGTGTACGAAGGCGGTCGACAGCGGCTGTATCCGGTTGATGGCGCCCCCGAGCGCGGTCAGTGAGATGGAGCCCTTGCCCTGTCCGTCCGGAAGCCTCCTGAACGCCTCCGCCGCGTTCAGCAGCGAGCGGATGCCCGCCGCTGGGATCTCGCGGTGGAAGAAGTCGGATGCGGCCGTGTAGGTGGCGCGGTTCAGCGTGCCCTCGCTGCTGCGGCCGGGCACCGAGCCCGGTAGTCGGCATTCGTCGGCGGTGAGGGAGGAGCAGCCCGCGTAGTCGAGCATGGCGTCGAGGTAGTCGCGCGATCGCAGGGAGTCGGAGTCGGCCGGGGAGCCCACTGCGTCCACGAGCCGGTCCACGGCGTTCTGGGTGTCGCCTTTCGTGGCGAGCGAGAACAGGTTGATCGCGCAGGTCGGGTTGCCGCCGCCGGGGTCCGCTGCCAGGAGAGCGGCCGACCAGATCTCGTCCCCTTGGTCCGGGCCCCAGCGCTGCCAGGCCGTGAGCACGGCAGCCGCCTTCGACCAGGGCCACTGGAGGCGGCCGAGGACGACCGGTGGGGCGGGGTGGGTACGGAACTCCAGGGAGGTCACCACGCCGAAGGTTCCGTTGCCCGCGCCGCGCAGCGCCCAGAAGAGGTCCTTCTCGCGTTCGGCGCTGGCGGTCCGCACGGTGCCGTCCGCGGTCACGATGGTTGCTGCCGTGAGGTTGTCGCAGGTCAGCCCGTACGCCCTTGATGCAACGCCATGTCCACCGCCGAGGGTGAGACCGGAGATGCCGACGGAGGGGCAGGAGCCTGCGGGGAGGGTGCGACCGGCTGCGCCCAGGGTTCGGTAGACGTCGATGAGCTGGGCGCCGGCGCCGATGGGGCCGTCGGGGGTGACACGGTTCAGGGTCGACACATCGATGACGAGGCGGCCGTTGCCGGAGGACCAGCCCGCGTAGGAGTGGCCGCCGCTGCGGATGGAGACGGGGACGCGGTGGGCCCTGGCGAAGGCCAGGCACTCCTGGATGTCGGCTTCGCCGCTGACGTAGACGACGGCGGCGGGGCGCTGGTCGTCGAACCGGGTGTTGAAGAGTTGACGCGCGCTTCGGTAGTCGGCGTCGTCCGGGGATATCAGTCGGCCGTCGAGACCGGCGGCCAGGGAACGCCAGTTCCGTGGAGAGCGCGTGGCGGTGGGGGTGGGCGTGCGGGCCGACGGGCTGCCGGGTGTGGTCGGGCGGCTGGCCGAGGGGGAAGGGGGCGGATCGGTGTCTCCTCGACCGCAGGCCGCGGTCGAGGCCAGGGCGACCGCGGTGGTGAGCAGTGCGCGCCGGTCCATCCGACCTCCCCGGGGCGTGGCCTGTCGTCGGGGCAGAGTGTTCCGGTCGGCGGGCTCGATGTCACCGGGTTGTGCGGATCGGGTTGCGAGGGATCGGGAATTCGCCGCCCGGAGTGGCCCGGAGCCGCTTGGCGCGGCGATGCGATGCGACGGATTGGGTCTTCAGGCGCTCGGCACGCTCTCGTCTGCTGGTGCTGGTGCTGGTGCTGGCGTGGGGCGGGGTACGGCGGGGGAGGTACAACCGTGCTCCCGGGCGTCGGTACGGGCGCGGTCGCGCGAGCGGCGGGCCGGACCCGTCCAGCCGCAGACGCAGTGGGCCAGGGCGAAGGAACCGCGCTCGACGGTGGTCGTCTGCCCGTTGCCGGGGTGGTCTTGCTGGGGCACGTCACCACGGTACTGGGGGCGCTTCGGCGGCGGTCCTCGCGTGACGGCGGACCGCGGCACTCGTTAGGCGGGACGGGCTGTGGTCTCGCCCCGAACGCCCTCCAGGGGCCTCAAGCAGTAGAAGCAGCGGTTCCGGTTGTTGGGGGTTGGCAGCGATGGTGGTGCGACAGCACGGGCGGAGCGGCGGGGTGGTCGCGGTCGCCGCCGTACTCGCAGTGGTGACCGTGACCGGTGGCTGCTCGGTCAACGAGGGCGTTGGCAGCGATGGGAGCAGTGCGGATCGCGATCCGGGCCTGGCGAACGCCCAGGGGCACCTTGGCGGAGGCCAGGCGCAGCCGGACCGCTCAGGGACACCCGCCGAGCGCGGGGGCCCGAGCGCCAGCGCACCCGGCGATGGTGACGGGCCATCGGGTGCCGTATCCGATCGGGGCCCCGGGATCGCCGCGGCGGATGCGGTGAGGTCTGCCGCCGATGCGCTGTTGGCGGCGCGGAGCGCTCGGGCGCGCACGTCCATGGAGACGGCGACCGGGGGAACCCGGGTGACGCTCCACGGCGAGGGGCGGTACGACTTCGCCCGTGGGATGGGGCGGCTGACGGTCACGCTCCCGGAGGACCTCGCGGGCGCCGAGGAACACCGTCCCGTGGTCGAGTTGCTGGCGCCGGGGGCGCTCTATATGAAGAACAGGGGTGCCGGGGTGCCCGCCGACAAGTGGGTGCGCATCGACACGTCCACCCTGGCGGACGGCAATCTGGTGACCGGAGGGGCGACCGATCCGCTGACCGCGGCCGAGTTGCTGAGGGGTGCCGGCGAAGTGATCTACCTGGGGGAGAAGGTCTTCGAAGGTGGGGCGGTACGACATTTCCGCGGCAGCACCGACCTCTCGCGGGCGGCCCGGGTGGCGCGGCCCGCCGCGCGTCCGGCGCTGGCGGCTGCGGCGAAAGGGTTCGCCAGGGACCGAGTCGCTTTTGACGTCTACCTGGACGACGAGGGACGCATGCGCAAGGTGCGGCACCGCTTCACCTTCGCCAACGGGGACGGCACGGTCACCGTCACCTCGATCACGGTGCTCGACGGCTTCGGGTTGCCGGTGGCCGTGCGACTGCCAGCTGAACGTGACATTTATGCCGGGAGGATCAGGGGCTAAATGGTCCGGACGTGCCATGCGCGGCGCGTGCATCACTCCCTACGCTAGGAAGCCGGTACCGGCAGGAAGAGGTGAATGCACGTGGCTCCGCCCAGTACGACATTGGTCCAGGACTACGTGGCCCTCGCCGAGATCGAACTGTGCGGCGAGTTGATCATCGCTGCTTCGGCCGCTGATGGGGAGCGGCTCAGTTCGGACCGCATCGACGAGGTACTCAAGGTAGTGACCGAGCGCCCGCCCCACCAGGGGTGATCGCGGGCGGGGTCGGGGCGATGTTGCGCCCCGACCCGTACGCCTGCGGGGCGCGAGCAGGTGGAGGCGAAGCGCTGGCCCGGTCGGCAGGGGGCGGAGTCGCTCAGGTGCGCAGCAGTCGGGCGATGGCCTTGGTGGCTTCTTCGACCTTGGCGTCCACTTCGGTGCCGCCCTTGACCGCTGCGTCGGCGACACAGTGGCGCAGGTGCTCCTCCAGCAGTTGGAGGGCGAAGGACTGGAGCGCCTTGGTGGAGGCGGAGACCTGGGTCAGTATGTCGATGCAGTAGACGTCCTCGTCGACCATCCGCTGGAGGCCGCGGACCTGGCCCTCGATCCGGCGCAGCCGCTTGAGGTGCTCGTCCTTCTGGTGGTGGTAGCCGTGCACGCCCCTGTCGTGGTCGGTGAGAGGGGTGGCTTCGGTGACCGGGGGGCCGGCCGCCTCGGTGGTCGTCATCGGGTCCTCCCGTTGGTCCTGGCCGTACTGATCCGCGCCATGCATATCCGAATGGTGCTGACTTAAGAGGGGCGCTATACCCCTCATGGGTATATGGTACCCAATCTCCGAGCGGGAGGTCGGGGCCCATGATCCTCACTGTGCCCGATGGGCGACACTGAAGAACGATGGTTGGCCGTGGCCGGAAGAATGCGCCTAGCATCAGCCTGTCCGAATCCACAGCACCCCGAGGACCCCACGTGCGCTTTCGTCTGACCCCCAGGGAGACGAGCTTCTACGACATGTTCGCCGCGTCGGCGGACAACATCGTCACGGGCTCCAAGCTCCTCATGGAACTGCTCGGGGCCGATGCATCTTCCCGGGCCGAGATCGCGGAACGGATGAGGGCGGCGGAGCACGCGGGCGACGACGCCACCCATGCCATTTTCCACCAGCTGAACTCCTCGTTCATCACGCCCTTCGACCGCGAGGACATCTACAACCTCGCATCCTCCCTCGACGACATCATGGACTTCATGGAGGAGGCCGTCGACCTGGTGGTGCTGTACCAGGTGCAGGAGCTGCCCAAGGGCGTCGAGCAGCAGATCGAGGTGCTGGCGCGTGCGGCTGAGTTGACCGCCGAGGCGATGCCGCACCTGCGGACCATGGAGAACCTCACCGAGTACTGGATCGAGGTCAACCGGCTGGAGAACCAGGCCGACCAGATCCACCGCAAGCTCCTGGCCCAGCTCTTCAACGGCAAGTACGACGCGATGGAGGTGCTGAAGCTCAAGCAGATCGTGGATGTGCTGGAAGAGGCGGCCGACGCCTTCGAGCACGTGGCGAACACCGTGGAGACCATCGCGGTCAAGGAGTCCTGAACCTCGTGGACACCTTCGCTCTGATCGTGACCATCGGTGTCGCGCTCGGATTCACGTACACCAACGGCTTCCACGACTCGGCGAACGCGATCGCCACCTCCGTCTCCACCAGGGCTCTGACGCCGCGCGCCGCGCTGGCGATGGCGGCCGTGATGAACCTGGTGGGCGCGTTCCTCGGGCAGGGCGTCGCCAAGACCGTCAGCGAGGGACTGATCGCCACCCCGCAGGGCAGCAAGGGGATGGGAATCCTCTTCGCCGCACTGATCGGGGCGATCGTCTGGAACCTGGTGACCTGGTACTTCGGTCTGCCGTCCTCGTCCTCGCACGCTTTGTTCGGCGGAATGGTGGGCGCTGCGCTCGCCGGCGGTACGGAGGTGATCTGGTCGGGGGTGCTGGAGAAGGTCGTCATCCCCATGTTCATCTCGCCCGTCGTCGGCCTGGTCGCCGGCTATCTGGTGATGGTCGCGATCATGTGGATCTTCCGGAAGTCCAATCCGCACAAGGCCAAGCGCGGGTTCCGCATCGCCCAGACGGTCTCGGCGGCGGCGATGGCCCTGGGCCACGGCCTCCAGGACGCGCAGAAGACCATGGGCATCGTGGTGATGGCCCTGGTCATCGCGGACGTGGAGGACCAGGGCGACGCGATCCCGGTCTGGGTGAAGATCGCGTGTGCGGTGATGCTCTCGCTCGGGACGTACGCGGGCGGCTGGCGCATCATGCGCACCCTCGGCCGCAAGATCATCGAACTGGACCCGCCGCAGGGCTTCGCGGCGGAGACGACGGGCGCGTCGATCATGTTCGGCTCCGCCTTCCTGTTCCACGCCCCCATCTCGACAACCCATGTGATCACCTCGGCGATCATGGGTGTGGGGGCCACGAAGCGGGTGAACGCGGTCCGCTGGGGGGTCGCCAAGAACATCGTCATGGGGTGGTTCATCACCATGCCCGCGGCAGCCGCGGTGGCGGCGATGAGCTACGGGGTCGTCTACCTCGTCTTCGGCTGAGCCTTGTGAGGGCTCCCACCACTGTCGGTGCCCTCGCCTACAGTCTTCGCCATGGGGCGGACAGACATCACGCACACCGCGGTCCTGCAGGCGATCGAGGAGTTCGACCGGCTCGGTCGGGACACCTTCCTCCAGAAGTACGGCTTCCGACCGGCCCGGAGCTACTTCCTCGTTCATGAAGGTCGGCACTACGACTCCAAGGCGATCTTCGGCGCCGCCCATGGGTTTCTGCCGGGGCTGGCCCCGCTGCGGCCGGATAACTTCTCGGGAGGCGCCCAACACGCTGCCCGACTGCTCCGCGAGCTCGGTTTCACCGTCGTGGGGGAAGATCACGACCCGGTGGAAGCCGAACCGCTGCCCGTTTTGAGCTCCCTCTCCCACGACGAACTCGTCCGGCTGGTGTCCCGACTGAAGGTGAGTCGCGCCAACGGTGCCCCCGCACTCCACCAGCCCATCACCCTGTTGTGGGCCATGGGGCGCGCCCTGCGGGGTGAGGACCGGCTGCTGTCCTGGAGTGAGACGGAAGCCGCGGTGCGCGCGCTGGTTGAGCGGCACGGCGTTCGTGGTGAACGGCCGCGGGTGGACTACCCCGTGGCGGCCCTGAGCCGTGCCGGGCTCTGGGCGTTGCCCGCGCACCAGGATGCGGTGCCGACCGCACACGGTGATGCCGGACTTCGACGGTGGTTCGCAGGGAATCAACCCGTCGGCGGTCTCAGCGAGCCCGTCTACGAACGGTTGCGGCGCTTCGGCGAAACCCGTCTCGCCGTGTTGGAGGTCGTGCTCGGTACCTACTTCGTCGGGCTCGACTGCGAGCCGCTGCTCCGGGATGTCGGCCTCTTCGTCGAGGACCTCGGGCTGGGCGAGGTCGATCCCGCGGTCGTCCGGGCCGCCCAGTACGAGTTGTTGTGCGCACGCGCCGAGGGCCAGGAGGCGGGGAGTCGTGGCAGACGGGTGGAGCGCATTGTCAACAACCCGATCCGGCTGGCGTCCGCACGCATGGCCGTGCTGTATCGCAGCGAGGGCAACTGCGAGCACGTGCACTGCGGTGGTCAGCCGAATGACGTGACCGATGCCGGGCAACCGATACTGGAAGTCGACCACATCGTGGAGATCACCCGCGGCGGGCGGGACCATCCCAGTCAGATGGCGGCCCTGTGCCCCAACTGCCATGCCGTCAAGACACGTGGCAGTACGCGGGAGGCCATGCGGGACGTGCTGTTGGCGAGCACGCGGGAGCGGCATGACCGATTGATGGGCGGGGCTGACGCAGGCCCGGGCGGCGGGGATTCGTAGCGCGGCTGAGTGGGGCCGTGGCGAGGGTTTCGGCACGGTACCCGGTCCCGCTGGCGGTGGCGTGGGGTGCAGGCTTGAGGCCGCTGCGGCGGGGTGCCTGGGGATGCGGATGGGCCCGCCCCGGGGAGTGGGGCGGGCCCGTGTCTTGCGGTGGCACCGCCAGGCAGCACCGCGAGACGGACTGGTGGGGCGGGCTCAGCCGAAGCGGCCCGAGATGTAGTCCTCCGTGGCCTGGACCGAGGGGTTGGCGAAGATCCGCTCGGTTTCGTCTATTTCGATGAGCCTCCCCGGCTGGCCCACCGCTGACAGGTTGAAGAACGCCGTCCGGTCCGAGACCCGCGCCGCCTGCTGCATGTTGTGCGTCACGATCACGATCGTGAAGCGCTCCTTCAGTTCGCCGATCAGATCCTCGATCGCCAGCGTGGAGATGGGGTCAAGCGCCGAGCAGGGCTCGTCCATCAGCAGCACCTGGGGTTCGACCGCGATCGCGCGGGCGATGCACAGCCGCTGCTGCTGGCCGCCCGAGAGGCCCGAGCCGGGCTTGTGGAGGCGGTCCTTGACCTCGTTCCAGAGGTTCGCGCCCCGCAGTGACTTCTCGACGACGTCGGGGAGCTGGCCCTTCTTGACGGAGCCGTTCAGCCGTAGACCCGCCGCCACATTGTCGAAGATCGACATGGTGGGGAAGGGGTTGGGCCGTTGGAAGACCATGCCGACCGTGCGGCGCACCGCGACCGGGTCCACCTGGGCCCCGTACAGGTTCTCGTCGTCCAGGAGCACCTTGCCCTCGACACGTCCGCCGGGGGTGACCTCGTGCATGCGGTTCAGGGTGCGCAAGAAGGTGGACTTGCCGCAGCCGGAGGGGCCGATGAACGCCGTCACCGAGCGGGGCTCCACGGTCATCGAGATGTCCTCGATCGCCTTGTGGGAGCCGTAGTAGGCGGTCAGTCCGCTGACGTCGATTCGCTTGGCCATCTTTGTGTTCACTTCCCGTGGGCCGCTCAGCGGCCGGTCTTCGGTGCCTTCCAGCGGGCGATGCCGCGGGCCACCAGGTTGAGGATCATGACGAAGGCGATCAGGACCAGTGCGGCGGCCCAGGCGCGGTCGTACGACGCCTCGCTGCCGACCCGGTACTGCTCCCAGATGTAGAACGGAAGCGAGGACTGCGCACCTTCGAACGGATTGGTGTTGATCAGCTGGCTGCCGAAGACCAGCAGCATGATCGGGGCGGTCTCGCCGGCGATCCGGGCGATCGCGAGCATCACGCCCGTGGTGATGCCGCCGAGGGCGGTCGGGATGACGACCTTCAGGATCGTTCGCCACTTGGGCACGCCCAGCGCAAGTGCCGCCTCACGCAACTCGTTCGGCACGAGCTTGAGCATCTCCTCCGTGGAGCGCACCACGACGGGCAGCATCAGGATCGCCAGTGCCAGCGCGCCCATCAGCCCCGACGGGCTGAGTTCGAACATCAACATGACCGAGAGGAGGAAGAGGCCCGCCACGATGGACGGGATGCCGGTCATCACGTCGACGAAGAAGGTGACGGCCTTCGCCAGCGCCCCGCCGCCGTACTCGACGAGGTAGACGGCGGTCAGCAGTCCGATCGGTACGGACACCAGGGTGGCGAGTCCGACCTGTTGGAGGGTGCCGACGATGGCGTGGTAGACGCCACCGCCCGCTTCGAAGCCGGGGACGCCCGCCATCGAGTGGGTGAGGAAGTAGCCGTCGAGGACCTTCACGCCCCGGCTGACGGTCACCCAGATCAGCGAGAACAGCGGTACGACGGCCAGGATGAAGCACACCCAGACGACGCTGGTGGCCAGTCGGTCCTTGGCCTGGCGGCGGTTCTCCACCAGGGAGGTCGCCACGTAGGAGAAGGTCAGGAAGAGGAGGGCGGAGACCATCCCCCACTGGATCTTGCTCTGCCAGCCCGCGAGTGCGCCGAGGCCACAGCCCAGGGCGGTGGCGATGGCGGCGAATCCGAGCGGTGCCCAGCGGGGGAGCTTTTGGCCGTTGAGGCTGTCCGGGCTGGGCGGGGCGGGGCTGGCGGGCCGGTCCTGTACTGCGGTGTGGCTCATGCGTTGGCCCCCGAATACTCCTTGCGGCGGGCGATGATCAGCCGCGCCGCGCCGTTGACCAGCAGGGTGAGGACAAACAGCACCAGACCGGATGCGATCAGCGCGTCCCGTCCGAGTTCATTGGCCTCGTCGAACTTCGCCGCGATGTTCTGGGCGAAGGTGCCGCCGCCCGGGTTGAGCAGATGGAGCGAGATCACGAAGCTCGGGGAGAGGACGGTCGCCACCGCCATCGTTTCGCCGAGTGCGCGGCCCAGTCCCAGCATCGAGGCGGAGATGACACCGGAGCGGCCGAAGGGGAGCACCGACATCCGGATGACTTCCCAGCGGGTCGCGCCGAGCGCGAGCGCGGCCTCCTCGTTCATCTTCGGGACCTGGAGGAAGACCTCCCGGCTGACGCTGGTCACGATCGGCAGGATCATGATCGCGAGCAGGATGCCCACGGTGAACAGCGAACGGGCCACCCCGACCTCGGTCTTTTCGAAGAGGTACGTCCAGCCGAAGAAGTCGTCCAGCCAGAGGTTGAGCCCTTCGAGGTAAGGCACGAGGAACAGGGCGCCCCAGATGCCGTAGATGATCGACGGCACGGCGGCCAGCAGATCGACCACGTACGACAGCGGGCCGGCGAGCCGGCGGGGCGCGTAGTGGGAGATGAACAGGGCGATGCCCACTGCGATCGGGACGGCGATCATCATCGCGATCAGTGAGCTGACGACCGTGCCGAAGAGGAGGACCGCGATGCCGAACACGGGCGGGTTCCCGGCCGGGTTCCAGTCGAAGGTGGTGAAGAAGTTGCCCTCGTCCTTCGAGATGGCGATGGCCGCGCGATAGGTCAGGAACGCGGCGATCGACGCCATGACGAGCAGCAGCAGGATGCCCGAGCCGCGGGAGAGGCCCAGGAAGATCTTGTCGCCCGCCCGCCCGGTGGAGCCGTTCTTCGCGTCGAGGGGGGCGATCGGGGCGAGAGGGGGTGGGGGTGTGTCTATGGGTGTCGTCGATGCCATGGTCTTTCCGGTCTGTGTGGGGGAGTCGCCTGGTGGGGGCTCCCCTGGCGGCGGTGCACCGGATGGGTTTGGTGGGCGGGCTTCTCGGGTTCTGGCGGGGTTCTGGTTCCGGCCGGGCCCGTTCGGCCGGGTTCGGGCCGGGTTTCGGTTCCGGCTTCGGGCCGGTTCCGGTTCAGGCCGGGCTCGGGGTGATCCGCCCGACCGGTGGTCGCTGCCACCGGTCGGGACGGAGCCGGGTCGTGACTACTTCAGGCCCGCCACGGTCTCGCGCACCTTGGCGTTGATCTCGGCGGGGATCGGGGCGTACCCGGCGCTGGACAGGACCTGCTGGCCCTCGTCGCTCGCCGCGTAGGTGAGGAAGGACTTGACCGTGCCGAGCGTCTCGGGCTTGTTGCCGGTGTCGCAGACGACCTCGTAGGTCACCAGGACGATGGGGTAGGCGCCGTCGGCCTTGGTCGCGTAGTCCAGCTCCAGGGCGAGGTCCTTGCCCGTGCCCTTGACCTTGGCGGCGGCGATCGCCTTGGAGGCGTTCGCCGAGGTGGCCTGGACGGGGGCGGCGGCACCGGTGTCGATCTGGACGGTGGGGATCGACTGCGAGGTGGCGTACGACAGCTCGAAGTAGCCGATCGCGCCGTCGACCTGCTTCACCTGTGCTGCGACGCCGGAGGAGCCGGAGGCGGCCTGGCCGCCGGGTGCGGGCCACTTCTTCTCGGCCTCGTACGGCCAGTCGCTCGCGGCTGTGGCGCCGAGGTACTTGCCCAGGTTCTGGGTGGTGCCGGAGTCCTCGGAGCGGTGGAACGCCTGGATCGGCTTGTCCGGGAGGGATGCGCCGTCGTTCAGCTTGGCGATCGCCGGGTCGTTCCACTTCTTGATCTTGCCGTTGAAGATCTTGGCGATCGTGGGGGCGTCCAGGGTCAGATCGTCGACGCCGGAGAGGTTGTAGCCGAGTGCGACGGGTCCGCCGACCATCGGCAGGTTGATGCCCTGGCCGCTCTGGCACGTCTTCTTGGACTCGGCGACCTCCTCCGGCTTCAGGGCCGAGTCGGAGCCGGCGAAGCCCACCGTGCCCTGGTTGAAGGCGACGATGCCCTCACCGGACGACGAGGACTTGTAGTTGATCTCCACGCCCGAGCAGGCCGCCATGTAGTTCTTGACCCAGAGGTCCATGGCGTTCTTCTGCGCGCTGGAACCGGAGGCGAGGAGCTTGCCCTGGGCGCCGTCGCACGCGATGTTCGACGCCGCGCTGGTCTGGCCGCTGTTACCGCCCGTGCTGCCGGAGTTGTCGTCCGAACCACACGCGGTGAGCACCAGGGCGCCGGAGACGGCGAGGGCGCCGAGCGCCGTGGCGCGAAGCCCGTTCTTGCGCTGAAGCTTCACTTTCGGGTGTTCCTTCCAGAGTCCGCCGGGGTGCCGACCGGAGCCGGGTGTCCGCCTGGCGGCGTATGTCGGGGGTGCGAGTGCGCCGGCCTGTTTGCCGGATACCGCGTAAGACCGAAATTAGGCAGATCAGATGAAGCCGCCCATGGGGGTGAGTGAACAGGAGGTGAACCGTGTCGGGCGGCTGGGTGCCCGGGTTCCCGATCCCGCTTCAGGGGTGGTGCGGGTGGTCCGGGAGCATCCGTACACCTGCTGCGACCAGGGATGTTGAGCGGGTGTTCGACGGCGTGGGGGTCAGCGGTCGAGCGGTGCGCGGTCCGCTCGAACGGGCGGTATCGCGGTGCGCACCCGCCCGTTGTTCCGGCGGGATGCGGCAGGTGTTCCGGGCTGCCCGGACCGGAGGGGACCCGTCGCCGAGGCGCGGGCGATTGCTCCATCTGCCTGTTGCCCCACCCTGGTCACCTTCCCCTGACGCCCTTCCCCCGGTGGTGTGTGCCGCCTGCGGTACCCGCTGGCAGGACCCGGTCCCCGCCCCGGGCGCGAGGGGTGTGCGCCTGCGTTCGGGCCCTTTACGCAAAGTAGCGCGCGCCCGCCGGCGAAGCGCCGGAAACACTCGGGTGGGTGATCACTCGATCGAGCGTGAACCAGCGGGGTGTACTGGCAGTACGCTCTAGTTATGCGTACCATCATTCTGAGGGTTGTGGGCACCGCCCTGGTCACGGTCCTGCTGATGTATCCGTTCTGGGCTCCCGGCTGGGGGCGCGGCATCCTCGGTGAAATCGAGAACCAGGGGCCGCTGGGAGCGCTGCTGACCATCGCCGTCTTCTTCGGCCTCGTGGCCCTCTACTGCCGGTCCCTGCAACGGACCCTGGCCCTGCTGCCCCCGACGGCGAGAGCAGCCGCACCGGCATCCGTGTGGTGGATGTTCGCCATCCCCTACAACTTCACCGAGGACTTCTTCATCGTCCGCAACGTCGCCGCCTCACTGGCCGCCGATCCCGCCACCCCGTCCCGGGCGGTCCGGCGCTGGGCGGCCGTCGGATACGGCTGGTGCGCGGCGCAGATCCTCTCCCTCTTCCCCGGAGTGGCCGGGTATCTGGGGGGCGCGGTCGCCCTTGTCCTCTGGGCGGCACACTGGATCATGACGGCCCGGTTCAATCGGCGGCTCGCCCGTCCGCGGTCGCTCGCCCCGCTCGCCCACCACTCCTAGGGAACCCATGCCCCTGCCTCGCTACCACCGGCTCCCGGCCGACACCCGGGCCGCCATCCTCGGCGTCGCCCGCGCCCACTTCGCCCGGGACGGCAAGGAAGCGGCCTCGTTCAACCAGATCATCGCCGAGGCCAACATCTCCAAGACGTCCGCCTACCACTACTTCGACGGGAAGGACGATCTGTTCGGGGAGGTCGTCGCGGATGCTGCGCGGCGGACGCTCGGCGCGCTCGGCCCCTGGACGGACGTCCATGCGGCGGACGAGTTGTGGGAGCAGTTGGCGACCGGAGCCCGGCGGCTGCGGGCCCAACTGCGCGAGCACCCCGACGACAGGGCCGTCCTCGCCGAACAGCAGCGCGTCGGCGGGAGCCAGGACGAGGAAGGGGGCGGTGACGACTGGGTCGGCCAGTTGGTCGCCAACGGTCTGCGGATCGGGGTGATCGATCCCGGGCCGGACGCCCTCCTGGTCGCCACCGCCACCCGCGGGATCTTCGACGTACTCGACCGCTGGGCACTTGATCACCCCGAAGCCTCCGAGCAGTCGGTGACGGAGGCGCTCACCACCCTGCTCGCCCGGCTCTGGGGTGCGCCGCCGCCCGGCTAGGTCACCGCCGGTCTGTCAGGGCAGGTCCGCCAGCAGGGCGTCCAGCACTTCGCGGTCCCGTTCCTGGGTGAGCCGGGCACGCGCCGCGTCCGGAGCGAGCCAGGCGAGGCGGTCGACCTCGCTGTTCGCCGCGAACGTGCCCCCGCGTGCCTCCGCGGCCCAGTAGCGGACCTCTTTGGGGTGTCCGTCGACGAGATAGTGGGCCGTGGGCAGTTCGATCCCGGGCGCACAGTCGCACCCGGTCTCCTCCTTGACCTCGCGCAGTGCGCCGGCGAGCGCGCCCTCACCGCGTTTGAGCTTGCCCTTGGGATGCGACCAGTCATCGTATTTCGGGCGGTGCACCAGACAGACCTCCAAGGTCGCCCGGCCCGACGGGCCGGCTTCCCGGCGCCGCCAGAGCACGCATCCGGCCGCCAGCACCGGCGCGGGTGCTTCCGGCGCCGGCTCCCCGGCCGGTCCGCCCTCGACCCGCCCATTCCTGATCTCTTCGTCAGTCATCGGCCCACCTCCACCGGGCAGCACTTCTGCCACACCTCGTGGAAGGCGAACCGGGCCGCCTCCACCTCATGTCGCTGGTCCGCGTGGAGCACCCCGAGCGCATAGGCGGTGGCCGGCGCGATGCGTGGGGTGCGGGCCGCGGCGGCTGCGGCGCCGGCGGCCTCGGCCGCATCGCGGTGCAGGTCCAACAGCAGACCGGCCCGATGCAGTGGTTGGGGGAGTCCCCGAGCGGCCGGCGCATCACCGTTCGCCGGCGCGAGCACCTCCGCCGCGTACCGGTGCAGCCTCAGCAGGACCCGGACCTGGTGCCACGGGGCGTCCTGGGCGTCCTCGGCCGAGGACGCGGCCAGATCGTTGACGAGGGCGTCCGCGTTGTACGGGTGGCCGGCCCGGGCCAGCGGCAGCAGGGCGACCGCCTGCCCCAACCGCTCCTCGGCCACCTGTGTCATCCCTTCGAGCACTTCGAGGGAGCCGGGTCCGGTCAACAGACCCGGGCTGCCGTTGCGATGGGTCCTGGCGGCGGGGCCCAGCGGGAGTTCCGAGGCGAGCAGCGCCACTGCGTCGGCCACCGCGTGCAGCCGGGCCGATCCCAGGGCCTGGAGCGTGGTGGAGTGCGCCCGGGTCCTGGCGAGGGTCAGTTGACGCTCCAACAGTGCCGCAGCCCGGGCGGCGCCCACCGCCAGCGTCCCCGTGCCGATGGCTCGTTGTGCCTGGCCGCGCGGAGCGGGCACGGTGTCCGTCTGGCCTACATGATCCGTGCGGTCCGGGTGTTGTTGCACGGGCGGGTGCGCGCGGGTCGGCGGGCCGGTGCCCGACAGTCGGCCCAGCGCGGAGTGCAGCCGCTCCAGCCGTGCCGTACAGGCGTGTTCCTGCGCCAGCGTGCCGGAGATCCAGGCCAGTTCCGTACGCAGTCCGTCTGCCCACTCCACGTCCAGGAGCGGGCGGAAGGTGTGCAGGGTGCCGCCGATGCGGCGGGCCGCCGTCCGCAGCGATAGCGCGGCCCGTGCACCTCCGGCAGCACCCGCGGCTTCGCTCCCGGGCTCCCCGTACAGGCGCAGCCCGCGTAGGAAGTCCCCCGCCCGTTCGTGGAGATACGCGGCGAGGAGGTGGCCCCCCGGAGCCTCCCGGTCGGTGGACGCACGGTCCACGGGCGCGGGTCGGGGGGCCGGGGTCGATTCAGTTCTTGACACGCCTGCGCCTCCGCGCATCGATCAACATCTCTTGGACATGCTTCAACGGCTGTCCTTCCGCGTCCGTGGAGTGCCTGGTCCATGCCCCGTCGGGGCCCAGGTGCCAGGACGAGACGGAGTCGGACATGCCGCTCTCCATGAAGCGGGTCAGGGCCGCAC
Source organism: Streptomyces sp. NBC_00690 (assembly GCF_036226685.1). NCBI lineage: Bacteria > Bacillati > Actinomycetota > Actinomycetes > Kitasatosporales > Streptomycetaceae > Streptomyces > Streptomyces sp. NBC_00690. The sequence continues at coordinate 4,059,590 of NZ_CP109009.1, read as the reverse complement.
GGTGGGCCGGGTCGGTGACCCGTACCAGTGCTTCGATCCGTCGGTCGAGGTTGCGGTGCATCATGTCGGCGCTGCCGAGCCACACTTCGGGCTCTCCGCCGTTGCCGAAGGCGAAGAGACGGGAGTGCTCCAGGAAGCGGCCCAGGACGGACCGCACCCGGATGTTCTCGGAGAGCCCCGCGACCCCGGGTCGGATGGCGCAGATTCCGCGTACCCATATGTCCACGGGGACACCGGCCATGGACGCCCGGTAGCAGGCGTCGATGATGGCCTCGTCCACCATGGAGTTGACCTTGATGCGGACATAGGCGGGCCGGCCGGCGCGGTGGTGCGCGGCCTCCTTGTTTATCCGTGAGACCAGTCCGTCGCGCAGGGACTTGGGGGCGACCAGCAGCCGGCGGTAGGTCTCGCGGCGGGAGTAGCCGGAGAGCCGGTTGAACAGGTCGGACAGGTCGGCGCCGACCTGCGGGTCGGCCGTCAGCAGCCCCAGGTCCTCGTACAGCCGTGCGGTCTTGGGGTGGTAGTTGCCGGTGCCGACGTGGGAGTAGCGCCGCAGGGTGTCGCCCTCCTGGCGCACCACCAGTGAGAGCTTGCAGTGGGTCTTGAGGCCGACGAGTCCGTAGACGACGTGGCAGCCCGATTCCTCCAGCTTGCGCGCCCACTTGATGTTGGCCTGCTCGTCGAAGCGGGCCTTGATCTCGACGAGGACGAGGACCTGCTTGCCGGATTCGGCCGCGTCGATGAGGGCGTCGACTATGGGGGAGTCGCCGGAGGTCCGGTAGAGGGTCTGCTTGATGGCCAGTACGTCGGGGTCCGCCGCAGCCTGTTCGAGGAATGCCTGTACGGAGGTGGAGAAGCTGTCGTACGGGTGGTGCAGCAGGACGTCCCGTTCGCGCAGTGCCATGAATATGTCCGGCGCGGAGGAGGACTCGACCTCGGCCAGGTCCCGGTGGGTGCCCGCGATGAACTTCTGGTACTTCAACTCGGGCCGGTCCTGGGCGGCGATGCCGAACAGTCCGGTCAGGTCGAGCGGGCCGGGCAGCGGATAGACCTCGGCGTCGGTGATCTTGAGCTCGCGGACCAGCAGGTCCAGGACGTAGGGGTCGATCGACTCCTCGACCTCAAGCCGCACCGGAGGGCCGAAGCGCCGCCGCATCAGTTCCTTCTCCAGGGCCTGGAGGAGGTTCTCGGCGTCGTCCTCCTCGACCTCCAGGTCCTCGTTCCTGGTGACCCGGAACATGTGGTGTGCCAGCACCTCCATGCCCGGGAACAGCTCCTCCAGATGGGCCGCGATGACGTCCTCCAGCGGCACGTAGCGCTGGGGGGACGCCTCCAGGAAGCGGGAGAGCAGCGGCGGCACCTTCACCCGGGCGAAGTGCCGGTGTCCGCTGACCGGGTTGCGGACGACGACGGCGAGGTTGAGGGAGAGCCCGGAGATGTACGGGAACGGGTGCGCCGGGTCCACCGCCAGCGGGGTCAGCACCGGGAAGATCTGGTGCCGGAAGAGGGTGAAGAGGCGGGCCTGCTCCTTCTCGGTCAGATCGGGCCACCGGATCAGATGGATGCCCTCGTCGGCCAGGGCGGGGGAGACGTCCTGCTGGAAGGTGGCGGCGTGCCGGGCCATGAGTTCGCGGGAGCGGGTCCAGATCAGGTCGAGGACCTCACGGGGCTGGAGCCCGGACGCGGAACGGGTGGCGACGCCGGTGGCGATGCGGCGCTTGAGGCCGGCGACGCGGACCATGAAGAACTCGTCGAGGTTCGACGCGAAGATGGCGAGGAAGTTAGCCCGTTCGAGTAGCGGGGTCGCCGGGTCCTCTGCCAGTTCCAGTACGCGTTCGTTGAAGGCAAGCCAGCTTCGCTCCCGGTCGAGGAACCGTCCTTGCGGCAGTTCGTCCCCGGAGCCGGTGCGATCGTCCTCTTCGTAGCCGTCGAGGTCCGCATCGAGGTCGGGCTCCAGATCGGAGACCGTGGCTGCGACGGTGTGCGGTCGGTGGGCGGCTATCGAACCGACGGACGGCTGGGGGTGCTGGACCGAGGCATCGGCAGGCTGCTGACTCATGAACCCATTCTTCCGCGTGAAAGGCCCGACAGGCGCGTCGGAGCGGACCGAGATGAGGTGGATTCTCCCGGCCGGCGGTGACGGCACAGAGCGTACGGAGTCAGACGCGGGGCGCTGCATGGGGTGAGGCTCCCAGGGCAGTCTGAATGCCGGGTGACGCCAGGGTGGCCTGTGGGGGCCGGTGAGGTGCCTGGTGGGGGCCTGGGGCGGGGGCGGCGGGGCTCTCGACGGCGGCGGTACGGGCCCGGGCGCCCTGTGAGGGTTCGCTCTGGCGGGGGACACGGTGATGCCCGGTGACATCCGCGGGCCTCGCTCGGCCCGGGCGGCAATCGGAACAGATGTGGCCCTACCCCGGCGGGGTAGGGCCACTGTTTCGCGGGTGACAGGGCTCAGGACTCCGTGCGGTACATCAGGTCCACCTCGTGCGTGGTGAAGCCGAGCCGCTCGTACACCTGGACCGCGGCCTTGTTGTCCGCGTCGACGTACAGCATCGCCGTGGTCAGTTGCTGCGCGGCGAGATGCCGCAGTCCCGTCGCGGTGAGGGCCTTGCCGAGGCCGCCGCCCTGGGCGTCGGGCAGCACTCCGACCACGTACACCTCGCCGAGTTGTTCGGCGGCGTGGACCTTCGTCCAGTGGAAGCCGATGAGCCGGCCTTCGCGTTCGGCGAGGAAGAAGCCCTGTGGGTCGAACCAGGACTCGCTCGTACGGTCGTCGAGGTCGCGCTGGGTGAGGGAGCCCTGCTCGGGGTGGTGGGCGAATGCGGCGGCGTTCACGGCGAGCCAGGCGGCGTCGTCCTGCCCGGGGACGAAGGTGCGCACGGTGACCCCGGGCGGGAACACCGGCTCCGGGATCTCGGAGAGGTCGGTCAGGGGCCGACGCATCTGGCGCAGTTCACGAAAGAGGGTCAGTCCCAGCACCTGGGCCAGGTGTCGGGCGGCTGATTTGCCGCCGTGTGCCCACACCCGGAGCCGTTTGCCGGATGCGGCGAGGAGTGCGTTCCCGAGGGCCCTGCCGTGGCCGCGTCCACGGCGTGAGGGGTGGACGACCAGTTCGGCGGCGGGGGCTTCGACGGGATCGGTGTCCTCCAGTTGTGCGTAGCCCGTCAGTTCTCCGCCGACGGTGAGCAGCAGGTGCGTCACTCCCTCGCGCCTGCCGCCGCGCAGTTGGAGTCGCCCCTGTTCGGAGACGGCCTGGGTGCCGTCGATGGCCGCGGCATCGGCGAGCAGGGTGGATACGGCCTCCGCCTGTTCCTGGGTCAGCTCGTCATGGGTGTGGATCTGGCGGCCGGGCTCCGGGATCACTGCGTCAGTCGTCATGCAAAAAGGGTACGGCGGCTGCCGTGGGCTCCGGCGAGCCACGAGCGTCGGCGGCTGGGCGAGACCTTGTCCGCAGGCGGGCGTGGCCCGGGGCGGGTGCCTGAGCACTGGGTTCGGACCGCCCCGGGGTTGATCGTCCACCGGCTCGTCCGGGCCGGTGGACGACGTCGGGGCGGATCAGCGTCGGGGCGCTGTCCGGTCGAGCTTCGCGGTGCCCTGCGCGGGTCCGCCGACCCCGCAGAACTCGCCCTCTTCGATGTAGGAGGACCAGCCCCAGTCGCCGTTGAGGTTGTAGGCGAGCGTGTGGCTGCCGTCCTCCGTGGTCAGGGCGTGCGACAGGGAGCCCAGCCAGCCGCCGCTGTGGCCCCACAGCTTGATGCCGCAGCTGGTGGTGAAGGTGGCGATGCCCAGGCCGTAGCCGGTGCGGGGGTCGTCGGAGTCCCGGACCGTCGTCTTCATCGCGTTCAGCTGCTTCTTGGACAGCAGCTTGCCGCGCATCAGGGCGCTGTAGAAACGGTTGAGGTCGGCCGTGGTGGAGATGATGTCGCCGTCCGCCCAGGACTGCGAGGCGTTCTGGAGGGTGACGTCGTAGACCTTGGTCGCGGTCGGGTCGTTGGAGAGCAGGGAGTACGCCCTGCTGTGCGGGCCGGGTACGTGGGAGGTGTTCTCGGGCATGGTCGTGCCGTGCAGTCCGAGCGGTCGGATGATGCGTTTCCGGACCTCGTCCTCGTACGTCTTGCCGCCGACGGCCTCGATGATCAGCGCGGACAGGACGTAGTTGGTGTTGGAGTAGCTGAAGCGTGTGCCGGGCTTGAACTCGGGCCGGTGGGACAGGGCGGTCCGCACGGCGAGGTCCGGGGTCACCGTGTCGTAGCGGTGCTTGAGGAAGCCGGGGGCCTCCATGTACTTCTTCACGTACGCGGCGTCCCCGAGGTAGTCGAACAGCCCGCTGGTGTGGTTCAGCAGCTGACGCACGGTGATCTTCCGGCCGTCGTTGCCGTTGCCCCTGACGACCCCGGGCAGATGTCGGTCCACCGTGTCGTCGAGGTCGAGTCTGCCCTCGGCCTCCATCTGGAGCAGCACGGTGGCCACGAAGGTCTTGGTGATGCTCGCGACCCGGAAGCGGTCGTTCACACCGCGCGGTGCGCCCGTGTTGAGGTTGCCGATGCCGGAGGTGCTCCGCCAGGTGCCGTGCTTGTCCCTGGCGCCGGCGACGATCCCGGGGATACCGGCGGCGACCAGGTCGTCCATGGCGCGCTGGGTCTCCGTGTGCCCCTTGGTGGGCGGGGCCTTGTACTCCGATGCCTGGACCGGGGCCGTGAAGGCGGTGGCGGCCAGAGCAACCGCGATCAGGCCCACTACGCCGGTGCGCGTCGTCCGTCGTGCTGTCATGTGTTGCTCCTCGATCGTCCCCTGACGGGGGTTGCGATGGGGGTGACGAGCGTCGGTGCACCGGGCCCGGCCGCTGCGCGGGCGTTTCGGTCGACCTAGCCGCCCTAGCCGATCCCGCCGACCCCAACCGATCCCGCCGACCCCAGCCGACACTGTGGAGGATGACGATGGACAGACATGCATGGGTTGATGCATGTCGTACGGTTGTCTGGATTTCGCCCCCTTGAGGGATATTCAGGACAGGTCGTCGAATCGAAACGGTCTTGTCGAGGGGTGGGAGCGCGCACTGAAGGCGGGCCCTTTCCGGTGGCTGAAAATGGGGCGCCGAAGTGGGTTTGGGGGCCGGCCTCGGCTCGGTGGCCGGCCGAGGTCCCCAACGGTCCGCTCGCTGGCGAATCGACGCGGGTTCGGCGTACTTCGTCAGTCGGGGCTCTTGCTGCCCGAGGCCGCCGCTGGATGGTCGCGCCTGCTCCTGGGCAGTCGGATACGGGTGAAAATTGCAGCTCAGAGGGGCTGTTGGGGCTTTCGCTCAAGAGAGCTGCCCGGTTCGGCGGGAGCTCTTGCGGGGAGGTGGATTCCGTAGAAGGCAATCAGCTCGTAACCCTCAACCCCTGTCGCGCTACGCGCGTTGACTCTAGGCTGCCGCTCGCAGCAGTACCGCCACGGCCGAGTTGCAAGGGGACTAAGGGGACACATGACAGCAAGATCGCGTCAGACGAGACCGCACCGGAACCGGCGCCGCCTGCTCACCGCGGTCGCCGCGCTCACCACGGTCGGCGCACTGGTCGCCGCCGTGCCCGCAGGGGCCAAGGAGCGCGACGATCGACACGGCAAGGGCGGTGGACACGGACACGGCCATGGGCACGGCCGCACGGTGGATGTCCAGTTGCTCTCCTTCAACGACATCCACGGCCATCTGGAGCCGCCGTCCGGTTCCTCCGGGCGTGTCACCCACACCAACCCGGACGGCACCACCCGCACGATCGACGCGGGCGGTGTGGAGTACCTCGCCACCCATCTGCGCGAGGCGCGCAAGGGCAACCAGTACTCCGTCACGGCAGCCGCGGGTGACCTCATCGGTGCCACCCCGCTGCTCTCCGGCCTCTTCCACGACGAGCCCATCGTCGAGGCATTGAACAAGCTGGACCTGGACGTCTCGTCCGTCGGCAACCATGAGTTCGACGAGGGCGCGCGCGAGTTGGCCCGCATCCAGGACGGCGGTTGCCACCCCACCGAGGGCTGCTACGAGCGCGGCAAGAAGTTCAAGGGCGCCGAGTTCCCCTATCTGACCGCGAACGTCACCCATGAGAAGAACGGCCGTCCGCTGCTGGACCCGTACTTCATCTGGGAACGCAAGGGCGTGAAGATCGGCTTCATCGGCGTGACCCTGGAGGGCACTCCGGACATCGTCAACGCCGCGGGCATCAAGGGCCTGAAGTTCGGTGACGAGGCCGAGGCCATCAACAAGTACACCCGCATCCTGGAGCGCAAGGGCGTCAAGTCCATCGTCGCGCTGCTGCACGAGGGCGGTGCCCCCGCTTCGACCTCGTACAACTACAACTGCGACAGCCCCGGCCCCGGTGACGGCATCTCCGGACCGATCGTGGACATCGCCAAGCGGATCAGCCCGCAGGTCGACGCCCTGGTCACCGGCCACACCCACCAGGCGTACGCGTGCACCATCCCCGACCCGGCCGGCAAGCCGCGCACGGTCACGTCGGCCGCCTCCTTCGGTCGGCTGTACACCGACACGACTCTGACGTACGACCGGCGCACCAAGGACATCGTCCGTACGGCGGTCACCTCGGCGAACCACGTCGTCACCCGTGATGTCCCCAAGGCTCCGGACATGACCCAGTTGATCCAGCGCTGGAACGCTCTGGCGGCACCCATCGCGAGCCGTCCGGTCGGCTATATCTCGGCGGACATCGAGAACTCGACCACCCATGAACGGCCGTTGGGCAATCTGATCGCCGATGCCCAACTCGCCGCTTTCGCACCAGCCGACAAGGGCGGGGCACAACTCGCCCTGATGAATCCGGGCGGTATCCGGGCCGGTCTGGTGCACAAGAGCACCGGGACCGAAGGCGACGGTGTGGTGACCTATGGCGAGGCGTTCACCGTCCAGCCGTTCACCAACATGATGAACGTCGTCGATCTGACCGGTGCCCAGTTGATCACCACGCTCCAGCAGCAGGTGAGCGGCACCAACCAGGCCGCCCCGCGGATCCTCCAGGTGTCGAAGGGCTTCACGTACACCCTGGATCTGACGAAGGCGGGTGCGGATCGGATCGTCACCGGCTCGATCAAGCTGAACGGTGAGCCGATCGACCCGGCGAAGACCTACCGGGTGGCGATGAACGAGTTCCTCACCGGTGGCGGTGACGGCTTCTCCGTCCTGAAGGAGCACACCAACAAGCTGGTCGGCGCGTCCGACCTCGATGTGCTGCTCGACTACTTCACGGCGAACTCCAGCGCGGGCACCCCGCTGGCGCCGCCTGCGCTCGGCCGGATCACGGTCGTGCAGTAGTCGCCCGAACGGCAATTGCTTGACAGGTAGTCGCTCGAACGGTCGGGGGCGGTGGGTCCGGGAGGGACCCGCCGCCCCCTTCCGCGTACCGTTTCAGTGCCGTCAGTGCCGTCAGTGCCGTCAGTGCCGTCAACGCCTGCCCGTCGGCACGGCAGCCGTCAGTTCCAGCCGCTGTCCTGTGAAGGACTCCCGCAGTCGGCGATCGTGGGTGACGACCACGAGCGTTCCGTCGTAGTCACGGAGCGCCGACTCCAACTCCTCTACCAGCGCGGGTGAGAGATGGTTGGTCGGTTCGTCGAGCAGCAGCAGATCGGCGGGTGCGGCGAGCACCCGTGCCAATTCCAGTCTGCGCCGCTGGCCGACGGAGAGCGACCGTACGGGGGTGGTGAGGTCCTCGGTGCGGAATAGGCCCATCTCGGTGAGAAGGGCGGCCCGCTCGATGCCGAAGGCGATGGCGAGCGGCCGGGGATCGTCACCGATCGCGATGTTCTGGCGCAGCAGTCCTACGCGATCGGGCCGCTCGACCCGACCGCGGACCGGGCTTAGACGGCCCCCGAGGACGTCGAGGAGGGTGGACTTGCCGGCCCCGTTGGCGCCGGTGACCAGGAGCCGGTCACCCGGTGTCAGGGTGAGGGCGTCCAGATGGAGCCGCCCGGGCACGTCGACCCCGCTCAACTCCACCGGCCGTACTGTCTCGTCCGGCCCGCTGGCGATGCGGGCGGCGAACCGCAGTGGCTCGGGGGGCGGTGGCACCGGATCGGCGGTGAGCCGCTGGATGTGTTCCTTGGCGTTGCGGATGCGACTCATCGCACCGTGGGTGCGGGAGCGGGCCCGGAACTGCCCTGCGCCGCTGAAGGCGTACGGGGCGCTGCGCGGGATGGCGGCGAGCCGGCCGATCGACGACTCGGCGAGTGCCTGGTGCCGGTCGAGGTCCGCGCGCCACTGTTCGTGCTCCCTGATCCAGCGGGCCCGGGCGGCGGCCTTGCCGGTGAGGAAGCCGCGGTAGCCGTTTCCGTACCGCCTCACGGTCTTTCGGTCCGGGTCCACTTCGAGGACGGTGGTGGTGACCCGGTCCAGGAAGGCCCGGTCATGGGTGACGGCGATGACCGTTCCCCGGTGGTTGCGCAGCCGTTCCTCCAGCCAGTGCACCGCCTGGTCGTCGAGGTCGTTGGTGGGCTCGTCGAGCAGTAGCAGTTCGGGTGCCGAGGCCAGGGTGGCGGCGAGGGCGAGCCTGGAGCGCCGGCCTCCGGAGAGGGTGCCCAGGGGGCGGGTGGGGTCGAGGGGTTCGCGTTCGCCGAGGGAGCGGAGTGCGATCGCCACCCGTCGGTCGGCGTCGACGCCGCCGCGCGCTGCGAACTCGGCGGTGGCCCGTTCATAGGCGGCGAGCGCACCGGGCTCGGTGAGCCGGTGTTCCAGTTCTCGGATATGTCGCTCGATGGCGCGCACCTCGGCGAGGGCGAGATCGACGGCGTCGGAGACGAGTGCGGAGTCGGGGAGCTCCAGCGTCTGGGCGAGATGGCCCGTGCCTCCGGGGGAGATGACGGTGACCGAGCCGTTGTCGGGCTCCTCGCGCCGGGCGAGCAGTCGCAGCAGGGTGGATTTCCCCGAGCCGTTCTCGCCGACGATGCCGACGCGTTCACCGGGGCGGACGGTGAGGGAGATACGGTCGAGCACGGTGTGGTCGTCATAGCGCTTGGTGACATCGGTCAGGGTGAGTTGGGCGACTGGGAACAAGCGGTGACTCCTTGGGCTGGACGGCAGGGATGGCGATCGAGAGTGAGAGACGATACGGTTCGTCTCCCGCTCTCACGGTAGATCACCCCAGCGCTTATCGCAAGACGTTACGTCTCGCTGGTCCGGTTCGGTCTGGTCTGGTCCGGTTCGGTCCGGCCAGGTCAGGTCCGTCGGTCAGGCCGCCCACGGCCACGTCGCCAGCCTCTGTTGCACCAAGATTGTTCGGCGCGCTGGTCGGATCACTCTTGGGGCGCGGCCTGGGAGTACCGGCGTTGCCACTGCGGCAGCAGTCGCCACAGCTGTCCGCCGACGACGAAGGCGATCACCGAGACCAGGTAGACGAGCGGCGTCCAGGAGCCGCCGACCGTGGCGCTTGTCGCGCCGTCGCGGAGGGTGATGGTGGCCTCGTTGATCACGTAGCGCACGCCGGGCCAGTGGAAGTCTCCGGTGGCATGGGGTTTGGCGGCGCGGACGCCGGTGATGAAGGCGGCCTTCCCGGCCACTGCGAGAAGTCCGGCGATCACATGCACCATGATCAGCCAGATGGCGCCCATGGTGTAGGAGGGCCGCGGACCGTGCTCCCCGTACTCGGCGGCCAGGTAGCCGGCGGCAAGGGTCCGCAGGTTCCCCAGTCGGCGGATGGCCTCGGCGGTACCGACGTCGGCCGCCGCGGCGTGCAGGTTGGCCCGCGTCTCGCGTCGCTTGGCGCGCTTGGACCGAAGGGGCAGGTTGTCGAGGTGTGAGTCGAGGGTCCACACGGCGCGTTCGATGCGCAGCCGGTCGCCCAGGGCCAGCTCTGAGTCACTCGTGCGGTTCATATCAGCTCTCCTCGGAGGGCGGGGCGGGTTCGGCGGGTACGGGACGGGACAGCACCGGGGTGACCAGCTCGGCCAGGGACAGCCAGTTGCGCGCGCCTTCGGCCAGCGCCCGGTACCCCTCCTCGGTGGGGCGGTAGTACTTGCGGGCGGGGCCCGAACGGGATGCGACCAGCCGGGCGCTGATCCGGCCTTCCCGCTCCAGACGGGCCAATGCCGGGTACACGGTGCCGTCCGTGATCTCGGACAGTCCGGTCACTCGCAGACGCTGCACCAGTTCGTAGCCGTAGGACTCTCGTTCGGCGACGAGCCGCAGAAGCAGGAGCGACAGGACGCCCTTGAGGAGTTGGGGGTCTGGTGTCGATGTCACGGTATTAAGCTAAGGCCAGTACCTGGCAATGTCTAGTAGCCCCGCGACCGTGCTCGCCACCAGCCGTACGACTGCGTGACACCGAACACCACTCACTGCGGGAGATCGCCTACCGGCTCGTGATCCGCATCTATCCGCATCTATCAAGAAGCACGGCCGGGCGTTTTCGCTGCTCCTGGCTCGCGCGGCCCGGCGCTCTTCGCCGAGGCAAGCGCTGCTGGGGGCGGAATCGGTCGATTGCGGCCCCCGGTGGAGGGTCGATTCATTCGCGCGAGGCGGAAACTCCGGGGCGTTCCGGAGGCAATCGATTCCGGTCCGGTCCGAAATTCCGCCTCACGCCGGTCAGCCAGCTGATCAGTCGCTTGGTTCAGTCGCTTGGTTCAGTCGCTCGGTTCAGTCCGTCAGCTGGAGTCACCGTTCGCCGTCAGGCTCACGCCCTGATGCTCCAACTGCCGACCTCGCGGTACTCCGAATCGCTCACCGCGGCCCCGTCGCCCGGCTGCAACGCGTAGTGGCGGAGGTTTCCGGCCCAGTACCGCAGGATCCGACCCAACTCCTCCGTCTTCTCCTCGGTGCTCGCGAACCCGTCCATATCCACTTCCAGCATGAATCTCATGCCTCCATGGTTTCACTGACATACCCTGTGAGACTTTTCGCAGATGTACCTGGAGAGAGTTCATCAAAGCCTCAAAGGCTGATTCACGCGATGAAGTGCGCGAGGTGCGCTCAGTCCAACGAGGGCGGCGGATGGGCGGCACCCGGGAGCCGGATCACCGCCTGCGTCCCACCACCCGGTGCCGGACGCAGTTTGACCTCGCCGCCCGCCTGCTGCACCGTGCGGGCCACGATCGACAGCCCGAGCCCCGACCCCGGCAGGGCCCGCGCCGAGGGCGAGCGCCAGAACCGTTCGAACACATGCGGAAGCTCATCTGCGCCCACACCGGGCCCGTGATCGCGCACGATCAGTTCACCCGCGGTCAGCCGTACTTCGACGACCCCGCCCGACGGGGAGAACTTCACCGCGTTGTCCAGGACGTTGACGAGGGCACGCTCCAGCGCCGACGGCTCCGCCCGTACGTACCAGGGGTCCAATCGGGTCTCGAACGACAACTCCGGTCCGCGCAACCGGGCCCGACCCAGTGCGGATTCCACGATCTCGTGCAGGGCCACCACCGTCAGTGGCTCGCTCTGCACCGCATCGGGACGTGACAGCTCCTGGAGGTCGCCGATGAGCGCCGCCAACTCCGACATCTGTGCCTTCACCGAGGCCATCAGCGCCCGACGGTCCGCCGGCGGGATCTCCCGACCGGTCTGCTCGCTGCGCGCCAGCAGTTCGATGTTCGTCCGCAGCGAGGTCAACGGGGTACGCAGTTCATGGCCCGCGTCCCCGATCAGCCGGGCCTGCCGGTCCCGCGAGGAGGCCAGCGCGGCGGTCATCGAGTTGAACGACCGCGACAGCCTGGCGATCTCGTCCTCACCCTCGACCGGAATGCGTACGGTCAGGTCTTCCGTGCGCGCCACGTGCTCGACCGCGCCGGTCAGCTGATCCACCGGCCGCAGACCGGCACGCGCCACCCACAACCCGGCCGCGCCAGCGCCGAGCACACCGACACCCGCGAGCCCGCTGAGCAGAAGGGCGAGCCGGTTCAACGAGGTGCTGATCTCATCCAGCGGTCGGGACACCGAGACCGCGAGCACCACCTGCCGTCCGTGCAGCACCTGCGCGGTGGTGTGGACCCGTACCGCGTCCCCGTCGTCGGTGGTGCTGTCGTGCAGGGTGCTCTCGCGCAGCCCCCCGGCCACGGCGATGTCCGGCGACTTGATCTTGACCGCCTTGGACCCCGACGCCACACAGCGGTTGCCCGCCGCATCGATGATCTGGAGGTAGGCGAAACGCGGATACTCCTCGGTCGCGCTGCCCTTGCTGAAGCACTGGTCCCACGCCGCCTGCACCGAACCCTCGGAGGCGACGGTGTTCTCCAGCGTGGTGTTCAACTCATCGTTCAACTGGGCCCGGGTCAGCAGCCAGCAGGCGACCGAAACCGCCGCCACGGCGATCGCGACGGCGGTCGCCACCAGCAGTGCGAGCCGGGATCTGAGCGCCAGCCCGTGGAAGCGGTCGACCAGCGAGGTCATGTCTCACCGCCGCCGGACCGCAACACGTACCCGACTCCGCGCACGGTGTGCACGAGCCGCGGCTCGCCGCCGGCCTCGGTCTTCCGCCGTAGATACATCACGTAGACGTCCAGTGAATTGGAGCTGGGTTCGAAGTCGAAGCCCCAGACGGACTTGAGGATCTGTTCCCGGGTCAGCACCTGCCGGGGATGGGCCAGCAGGAGTTCCAACAGGGTGAACTCGGTACGCGTCAGATCCACCGCGCGGGTGCCGCGGTGCACCTCGCGGGTCGCCAGGTCCATCCGCAGATCGCCGAAGTACAGCACGTCATGACCCCCGTCCTGCTCGGCGTCGGGCGGGGCCTGGTAGGCGCTGCGCCGCAGCAGTGCGCGAATGCGGGCGAAGAGTTCGTCCAACTCGAACGGCTTCACCAGATAGTCGTCCGCGCCCGCGTCGAGCCCCGTCACCCGGTCGCCGACGGTGTCCCTGGCGGTCAGCATCAGGATCGGCACGGTCGATCCGGCACCGCGGATGCGTCGCGCGGCCGTCAGCCCGTCCATCCTCGGCATCTGGATGTCGAGGATGATCAGATCGGGTGCGTACGACTCCGTCTTCGCCAATGCATCGAGGCCGTCGACGGCCACTTCGGTGCCGTAGCCCTCGAAGGCGAGGGAGCGCTGCAAAGCCTCGCGCACGGCCGGTTCGTCATCGACGATGAGGATGCGTTCGCCGTCACGGGGGATCGTCATGGGGTCAGCCTTGCACGCACTCAGATGCTCTCGCCGGACCGCAGGTCGCCCAGTACACCCTTCATGGTGTTCACGGGGATGGCGAAGCCGAGTCCGACACTGCCGGCCGCGGAACCGTTCGCCGCGCTCGGTGCGTACATGGCCGAGTTGATGCCGATGATCTCGCCGCGCATATTGATCAGCGCGCCACCCGAGTTGCCCGGGTTGAGGGAGGCGTCCGTCTGGATGGCCTTGTAGGTGGTCTTGGAGTCACCGGTGTCGCCGTTGAACTCCTGGCCGCCGAACTCGAACGGCCACTCCTGCTGCTGGCTCTCGCGCTCCTTGCCGACAGTGACGTCGCGATCGAGCGCCGAGACGATACCGCTGGTCACGGTCCCGGTCAGTCCCTCGGGGGAACCGATCGCCACCACGTCTTCGCCGACCCTGAGCTTGCTGGAGTCACCGAGTGCGGCGGGCTTGAGCCCGCTGGCCCCCTTGATCTTGATCAGTGCGAGGTCCTTGCTGGCGTCGGTCCCGGTGACCTCGGCCTCGTAGGACTTGCCATCACTGAGCTGCACCTTGACCGCAGCCGCGCCCGAGACCACGTGATTGTTGGTGATGACCTCGCCGTCCTCGGAGATGATCACCCCCGAGCCGGTGGACGCGCCCGCCCCCGTGTTCGCGGCGATCTCGACGATGCTCGGCGACACGGCCTGGGCGACACCGGCGACGGTCCCCGCACTGCTGGTGGACACGGTGGTGCCGCTCACTCCCTGGCTTGCCGGGGCGCTCTGCTGGCCGGTGACTCCGTCCAACAGGGTGGCCGCCCCGCCACCGATGGCCGCCGCGGCGATCGCGACGGCGACGATCAGCGCAACGGGTCGCCGCGCACGACGGTGCTGCTGGGGCTCGGGGGGCTGGGGCGGGAACGGGGGCCAGGAGGAGTGGGGCGGAGTCTGAGGGAAGTCCGTCATGTCATTGACTGTCGCCGCCGTAGATGAGAGGAGTCTGAGTCCCCGCTGAGAAGGGGCGAAGAACCCCGTATGCCCGAGATAAAGGTCCGGCCGACCCCGAGTACTCCTCCGGTTGAGGCCCTGGCCGATCGCCGTTCCCGGTGGGCGGCCCATGGGTACGGTTTCGGTGTCGACTCACCGAACGGAGATGCCAGCATGTCCGGTGGCACTGACGAACACATCGGCGCGCGCATCGCGTCCTACCGCAAGCTCAGTGGGTACACCCAGCGTGGATTCGCCGAGGCCGCCTATCTCTCGCTCGGGGCGGTCCGCAAGGTCGAGCGGGGCGAGCGTCTGCCCACACAGGGCTTCTTGATCGCAGCCTCGCGCGCACTGCATGTGGCCGTGGAGGAGCTGACGGGGCAGCCGTACCGTGGTGAGAACCGCTCCGACGAGCGCGTTCACGCCCCGATCCAGGGAATTCGCGCTGCGGTCAGGCGCTACGACCTTCCTGCGGACTGGTACTCGCATCCCAGGCCGATGCGCGAACTGACCGCGGACGTCCGTACTGCCTCGGCCCACCGTGCCGGTGCCCGCTATGGCCGTCTCGGCACCATGCTCCCGGGGCTGCTCGAAGAGCTGACGGCTGCGGTCCAGCTCAACTCAGGCGAACCACAGCGCACCTCTGCCCGGCTCCTGGCCTCCTCGTACTACATGGCGCACGGCCTGGCCTATCGACTCGGATACTCCGACCTGATCGGGCAACTGGAGGACCGAATGCGCTGGGCAGCGGGCCTCTCCGGAGATCCGCTGACGCGCGCCCTGGCCGAGTGGACACACTCCTACTCCTTCGACGCCCACGGTGACTACGCGGGCGGTCTGCGTGTTCTCGCCGCCGCGCGGCAGGAGTTGGAAGAGGACGACCCGAGCCGGACGCCGGAGCGCCTCACGATGCTGGGGAGTCTGCATCTGCGGGAGTCCACCATCGCCTCCCTCGCCCGGGACGGCGATGCAGCAGCGCACCACATCGACGCGGCGTCCCGGCTTGCCACGGAACTCCCCGGAGACAGCGATCACCTGCACAACCACATGACGTTCGGCCCGGCGAACGTCGCTGTTCACGATGTGGCGGCCTCGGTCGAGTTGAAGAACCCGACGGAAGCAGTCGGCAAGGCGGCGGGCATCCGCTTCCCGGCAGACATGGCTCGTACGCGACAGGGCCACCACTTCGTCGCCGTGGCACGTGCTCATTTCGACCTGGACCGCAGGGACGACGCGCTCAGGTATCTCCAGAAGGCACGGAAGATCGCTCCCGAACAGACGAAGTTCCATCCCACGGCCCGTGAGACGGCCCGTCTGCTGACCACGAAGTACCGACGCTCCACCGAGGAACTGCGGACCCTGACCACTTGGCTCGGCGTCAGGACGTAGGGCGAATGAGGTCACGGCCGGAAGTACCCCGACGTGGGGTACTTCCGGCCTTTGCCTGTAGGCATTCTGACGGTCAGTAGGTCAATGGTGACCGTGAGATCGCCCCCATGCGATCGCTCTGATCAAGGAGCCGTGTATGAACCCGGATGTCCCAGTACAGGAGGAAGGGCCACTCATCTGCGGAGTGCGGGCCGTGCTGCCCATGCGGCTGGTCGCGCTCATGCTGCACACCGCTCCCGATGCCGGTGATCCGATGTACATCGAGACGACGCTGAGCTGCAAACTGGAGGCGCACCCCATCGGTCTGCACTACGACCTGGTCTGGCAGTTGGACGACACGACCCGCGGGGAGATGTGGGCGGCGTGGGTGACTGAGCATCCGCCCCAGACCGTGTTGCTGCTTCCGGACTGCTCCGCGGACAACGGCGAACCCGCAGGTCTCAACGAAGCGTGCACCCTCTTCGCCTGTCATCCCGGAGTCCACAGCTTCGGCTACCGCGACCCCGAGGCGGAGGCGATCGTCGGCAGCCCCGAGCACGATCAACTCCTGGCCGAGATCAACGCCCTGTTTCCGCGGCGCCCCTGAGACGCAAAGCGCCCCGGTGGACCGTTGCGACCGGTCCACCGAGGCTGCGCCGCACAGCCTTCGAGGAGCTGAACCACGTATGCGCAATGCTATCCGCCATGCCCTGACCCGGATGCTGAACCGCTTGCTTCCGGCACGAGGGCGCCACTGTGCGCATCCGCCGCGGCCTCCGGTCCAGCCGGCCGGCCCCTGGGCGAAGCCCTGGCCCACCGCCGTCCCGGCCCATGTCGTGGAGCGACACACTCCGTTGCGGGGGGAGGACCTCCCGGCCGCCCGCCCGTACGCACCTCGTCACCGCCCCTCGCGGGCGCTGCACTACGCCTCCCACGGGCTGAGCATCACCGACCTGCGGACCATGCGAGCCGGGGCGGTCCGATGAACCACGACGGCATCACTGTTCCCGTACCACTTCCGCGCTCTGCCCACTGCTGCTCATGCGGACGTCACACCACGGCACCCATCACCATCCGCTGGAGCCCCGTCGTAGAGCACGCATGCCCCACCTGTGCACCTCATCTGCCGCCAGCGCCCAGCCCCGATGAACTCCTCACCCGTGCCATCGCTCCTTCGGGTGGATCGTCGTCGGGACAGGCCACGGCCTCTGTTCGTGCCCCTAGGGTGGCCGATCCGTGCCGAGTGAAAGAGATCATGGATGCGACCCGGTAGGTTCCAGGAATTCGTGATCGGCCTGGCCGAGGCGGATCACACCGCGATCACGGCGAAGACGCTCGCCGAGACGGGGGAGTCCTCCGTTCCCTGCGGCTTCGCGATCACGGTCGCCGATATCTCGCGCTGGGGTGTCGTCGGTCAACTCCCCGATGGCGCCAAGCACACGGACTTCGAAGACACCCCCGTCCACGGAGACCCGATCAAACCCCAGGACCCGCCGCAGGCGACCGATCCTCCCGAGCAGTGGTTGGCCGCGCTGCTCGCCCAGTCCGGCTCAGCGGAGATCGCGGAGGTCGAACGCTGGTCGACCCGAGAAGAGGCCCGCCCCGGCTACTTCGGTGTGACCGTGCGCTTCCACAACGCCGCCAGGGTGTTCGTGCGCCTTCTCTGACCCCGGACAGTTCCGGAGTCAGAGAAGGACGGCACGCAGTTGAAGACACAGGCGCCTTCTCGCTTGGACGCCTGAGAGCGGGCCGTGTGACTACTCGCATCCGCAGGATCTGCGGATCACCAGCCCCGACGGGAACTGCTTCACCCGTTCCCGGCGTGAGCCCGTCAGGCGCAGGCTTTCGTCCAGGACGAGGTCCACCGCGGCTCGGGCCATCGCCGGGCGGTCGGAGGAGACCGTGGTCAGGGGCGGGTCCGTGAGGTGGGCTTCCTTCACGTCGTCGAAGCCGGCCACAGCGAGTTCCTGCGGTACGTCGATCCGCAGTTCGCGGGCCGCCCGAAGCACGCCGAATGCCTGGTCGTCGGTGGAGCAGAAGATCGCGGGCGGTCTGTCGGGGCCCGCGAGCAGCTTGAGAGCGACCCGGTAGGCGTCGTACCGGTTGAACGGCGCCTCGAAGAGTCGACCCTCCACCGAGCGTCCGGACTCCAGCATCGCCCGGCGCCAACCCTCGACGTGGTCGGTGACCGGGTCGCCCACCGAGGGCAGGGGCTCCGGTCCGCCGAGGCACGCCACGTACTCGTAGCCGTGTTCCAACAGATGGCGCGTCGCCATCTGGGCGCCGCCGATGTCATCGGTGACGACGGCAACGTCGTCGATCGCCTCGGGCCGCTCGTGCAGCAGCACTACCCGGGCGTCCCAGGCTTCGATCTCGGCCGCGGCCTTCTCGTCGAGTCCCTGGCTCACCAGGATCAGTCCCGAGACCCGCATCCCGAGGAACGCCCGCAGATAGTGGACCTCGCGCTCACGCCGATAGTCGGAGTTCCCGACGAGCACCATCTTTCCGCGCTCGGCCGCCGCCTGCTCCACCGCGTGCGCCATCTCCGCGAAGAAGGGCTGACGGGCATCGGGAACGATCATGCCTATGAGATCGGTGCGTCGCGAAGCCATGGCTTGCGCGACCCGGTCCGGCCGGTACCCCAACTCCTTGATTGCTGCGAGCACACGCTCTCGGGTGGCCGGTGCGACCGGCCGGGGTCCGTTGTTGATGACATAGCTCACGACGGCGGTCGAAGTCCCCGCCAGTCGCGCAACGTCGTCCCGCGTCACCTTGGCCACGAGCGGAGTCTACGCGCGGTGTCCTACCTCCGGGCAGGCCGTCCGGCTGCTTCTTCAACTCCGGAGGTTTCCTCCGTTCGAGTGACCGCAGAAGCAGCGGCTTCCTCGGCCGCCCGCTCAACTTTTTCCGGTACAACGAAGCGATATCCGACATTACGTACGGTTCCGATGAGGGATTCGTGTTCCGGTCCCAGTTTTGCGCGCAGTCGCCGTACATGGACGTCGACCGTGCGGGTGCCGCCGAAGTAGTCGTAGCCCCAGACCTCCTGGAGCAACTGGGCGCGGGTGAAGACCCGGCCGGGGTGCTGCGCCAGATACTTCAGCAGCTCGAACTCCTTGAAGGTCAGATCCAGCACTCTGCCCTTGAGCTTGGCGCTGTACGTGGCCTCGTCGACGGAGAGGTCGCCGTTGCGGATCTCCATGGGGGAGTCGTCGGTGGAGATCTGCTGGCGGCCCATGGCGAGCCGCAGCCGGGCCTCGACCTCGGCCGGACCTGCCGTGTCGAGCAGTACGTCGTCGACGCCCCAGTCCGCGGTGACAGCCGCGAGCCCGCCCTCGGTGACCACGAGGATCAGGGGACAGCCGGGGCCGGTGGACCGCAGCAGTTGACACAGGGATCGCACCTGCGGCAGCTCGCGGCGGCCGTCGATGAGGATCACATCGGCGCCGGGGGTGTTCACAAGGGCTGAGCCCTCGGCCGGGGCCACGCGCACACCGTGCAGCAGCAGTCCGAGCGCGGGAAGTACTTCTGCCGATGGTTGGAGTGCATTGGTCAACAGCAGGAGTGAACTCATCGCGTCTCACCTGCCGGCTTCGTCGTTGTCTGGTGGTGCACGGTTCGCTCGCCCATAACGTCGGTTCCTCCTCGGTCCCTGCGAGGACGTATCGCGGCCCTGCTGCTTCCATATTGCGCGTGGTGCTGGTCCCGCTCCTGGTGGCGTCAGCCGTGATCCGAGCCGTGGATCACCGTTGACTCCTTGCGTTCACCTACCTGTAACAACGGCGGGAAAACGCAAAAGGACCCGGGGGCTGCATCGCCCGGGTCTCTTCCCAGCAGAATAGCCCAGATGACTTCTGAGCCAAGGGGCCGATTTCACACTGTGGATGTTCTTCAGGTCACTCACGGCTCCCGGCGTCCCGTCCTTCGTATCGCGGACGCGGTACGGATCGAGGCGTTTTACCAGCCCTGTACCGGTGGTGTGAGCCATGTCGCCGCGCGGGGCAGCGTCTGCGGCGTCGAGTTTGCGCCGTGCCGTCGAGCGTGGGGCCGTGCGACGTGCGACGGACGACATGAGCGGCAGTCGCGTACGTGATCTCGTTCTCCTCGCGCGGACACGACCATTCGGGTGGCCGCTCCCGCCTTCCCTGACCGGGGAGCGCGGCCGGATCGCACACCTACTGATCCCCGAGCCGCCGGGCCGATGGACGATGATGGACGGCGACGAGAGGAGTGGCACATGGCGGCGGGCACGATCCGCTACTGGGCCGCGGCGAAGGCGGCGGCCGGCACCGCGGAGGAGCCCTATGCGGCGGGAACGCTCGCCGAGGCCCTGGCCGTGGTGCGACAGCGGCACCCCGGCGAGTTGACCCGTGTGCTCCAACGCTGTTCGTTCCTCGTGGACGGCGCGCCCGTGGGTACCCGTGGCCATGAGACGGTACGGCTTGCCGAGGGCGGCACGGTCGAGGTGCTCCCGCCGTTCGCAGGAGGGTGAACCCCACAGCATGAGCAGTGACCAGCAGTACCCGTACGCTCCGCAGCCCGGACAGCAGGGGCAACCGTACGACCCGTACGCGCCACAGTCGCAGCAGGAGCAGCAGGGACGGGTCCAGGGGCAGTACGGCGAGAGCCCTGCTCAACAGCAGCCCTACCCCCCTGCTCAGTCGGCCCACGCCACCCATCCGCAGGCGGGGGCCGTGCAGTACCCCCAGGATCCGGCGCAGCCGTACGCACAGGGGCAGCAGCCCTATCCACAGCCGAACCCGGTCGCCTCGGCGCAGACCTGGCAGGGCGAGACGTGGGACACGACGTACCAGCCTGCGGTCCCGCCCCACGACCCGAGCGGCGCGATGCCCCCCGAGGCCGCCGAGACCGCCTACCTTCCCCCCGTACGGGACGAGCGCCCGGCACCTGCGGCGGCTGAGACCGCGTACCTCCCGCCCGTACGGGACGACAGTCCTGCTCCGGCAGCCGCCGAGACCGCTTATCTGCCGCCCGTGCGCGACGCTCGTTCCGCCGGACCCGGAGGTGGCGGGGCGCCACTGCCTCCCGAGGCAGCCCAGCGTCCGGCCGGTCCGGGCTCCCCGCGTGCGGCCGGCTCCGGACGGCGTGCCGCGCAGGCTCGACCCACTGCCGTGCCGGCACCGACCCCGGACAGCTACAGCACCCCCACCACCGGCGGAAACACCCGGATCACCGATGCCCAGCGCGCTCGGGCCGAAGGGCGTTCGCCGATCATCGCCCCCGGGATTCAGCCCGCGGCGCTGACCGCCGTACTCGGACTGCTCCTCGCCGGTGGCGCCGCCATCGGCTCCTACGGTCTGCTGTTGCCGCTCATCGCGCTCCAGGCGGTCACCGCGGCCGGTTGGTTCCGGTTGAACGGCATGTGGCCCGCGCGTCAGGGCATCGCGCTCGCGTTTGCGGGCGGGCTCGCCGCGGATGCCGCCCTGCTGTGGGCGGGACGGGAGAACGCGCTCACCGCGATCCTCGGCACACTCGGCGTCTGGGTGCTGCTCACCATCGTGCTCCAACTCCGCAGCCGTGCCGGTGCGGACGAGCGGATGTCCGGACTGATGGCGACCGTGGCATCGGCCGCGCTGGCGATCCTGGCCGCCGGGTACTTCGCGGCGTCCGACGATGCGGTGGTGGTCGGTGGCATCGCCGTCGCGGTCGCCGTGTTCGTCCGGGCGCTGCCCCTGCCGGCTGTGGCGTCCATCGGGGCGGCCCTGCTGGCGGCTGCGGGTGCCGGTGCGGTCGCAGGCCCACTGACCGACCTCGGTACGGGCGCTGCGCTGCTCGGTGTGGCGGCTGGCGGGTTGGCGCTGGTCGGTCTGCGGGTCGCGAGCTACGACTATCCTTCCCGCTTCGTCCACTTCACCGCTGGTGTGGCGCTGCCCCTGACCGCGGCTGCTCCGGCGGTCTATCTGATCGGGCGGGTCCTGGCCTAGACCTTCCGGTTCGAACAACGGAACCAAAGCCAGCGCTCATACGTCGTTCGCTCATGACAGGGCGTCGTCCGGAACCCAGCCAGTCCCTCGGGCGTCACGCGGAGGGACGAACCAGGGTGGGGGACACCGGGCCATGCGTGCAGTGCGAATACTTCTGATCATCGGCGTCATCCTCGGCGGGCTCTTCGTCGCAGCTGACCGACTCGCGCTCTCCATGGCGGAGTCGGAAGCCGCGGAGAAGATCAGGTCTTCCCAAGGGCTGCGCTCGACGCCGGAGGTATCCATCAAGGGCTTCCCCTTCCTGACGCAGGTCATGGCCAAGGAACTCGACGAGGTCGGCATCAGCCTCCAGGGGATCACCGCGACCGCCAGCGGCCGTACGGTCAATGTCACCGAGGTCAGGGCCGAGCTCGTCGAGGTGAAGATCAAGGACAACTACTCGTCCGCCGTCGCGGCACGTGCCGAGGGCTCCGCCCGGATCTCGTACGCGGATCTCGGCAAGGCCGCCCCCGCCGGTGCCAAGGTCGGTTATGCGGGTGCCGAACGGGCGGCGAAGGGGCAGGTCAAGGTCGTCGGTCCGCTGCTCGAAGTGCTGGAGGGCGCCGGTATCCAGGTGCCCCGCACCTTCGAGAGCCTGCTCAAGGGACGCGAGGCCACCGTCTACAGCACGGTCGAGTTGGAAGGCGGGAACACCGTCAAGCTCAAGGCCGACTCCCTGCCGAAGCTGCCCGTGCCGGGCTTCGACGACGAGATCCGGCGTGCCCTGGACTACGACCTGAAGATCGAGGGGATGCCCGCGGGGCTCAAGCTCGACCGGGCGGAAGTCACCGAGGACGGGCTGAAGTTCACGGGGACGGGCACGAACGTCTCCCTGGTCGGCTGAGCGCTGCTGTCGCACCACGCGAGGCCGGATGCGGCACCCGGTGCGACCGGGTTGAGAAC
Organism: Streptomyces sp. NBC_00690; assembly: GCF_036226685.1. Taxonomy (NCBI): domain Bacteria; kingdom Bacillati; phylum Actinomycetota; class Actinomycetes; order Kitasatosporales; family Streptomycetaceae; genus Streptomyces; species Streptomyces sp. NBC_00690. The sequence continues at coordinate 4,037,281 of NZ_CP109009.1, read as the reverse complement.
CGGCCATCCTTGAACCCTCCCCGTGTGGTTGGTGCGGGTCGCCCACCCTGCTGTACCCGGTCGTCCACCGGCGCCCGTCGTGGTGTGCAGACACCGACGATGAGCGGCATCCGGCGCGCTGATCTGTGCGGACGACCTTGCGCGGTGCCGATACGAGGGCCCGGTATGGGGCCACGGGCCACTTCGAGCCGTGCGGTGTCGAGCCGGGTGTCGGCGGCCATCGCCCGGTGATGGCCGGGTGGAATTCGGCCGATGGATTAACCGGCCGCACTCCCTTCTCCGGGCATGCGATCGGTACTCCTACGGAATAAACATCGCACCGTGATTGCCGATGTTCTTCGTGATTGAGTTCTCCGGATATGGAAATCACCTCCGTGATTTTATCCGCCGCTTACCCGATTGCTTCTCCCTGAGTAGAGTCTCGCCTTCGATGGTCGGCCCACCGGGCTGACCTGACCACAAGGGGGAGGCGGGTCCCGCCGGCAAGCCGGGAAAGAAGCGTGCGCAGTGGAAAGTGCTCCCATGGGCTGCGGCACGCAGAATTCCCCACGTCGGGTCCAGTCGGATTAGTCCCTCTGAATTCCTATGAGGAGGAACCTGTGAAATCGCGTCTGCTCAGTGCTGCCGCCGTATCGGCCCTCGCTGTCGTGCCCCTCATGGTCTCCGCGCCTCCGGCTGCCGCGACGGTGACCGCGGTGAGTTGCAGTGTGTGGCAGGACAAGGCTGTTCCCACCAGCGGCACCAACACCAGACTCGATGTGAAGCTGTGCGTCGAGCGCAATTCGGCGGGAAACTACCGGGCCAAGGCTGACTTCGGCTGGGACTACGGCGGAAGCAACAAGTTCAACAACCTGGACCTCATTATTCGCCTGGAGAAGTTCGACGGTATCGTTCAGGAGCACATATGCGACTTCACTGCCGAGGTCAATAAGGACCCCTTCGGCTACGGATTCACCTGTATCTCGTCGTGGAAGGCGCTCTCCAGTCCGGTGACGACTGACGGAACATTCTTCTATGACATCGCCAACGACGGCGTGAGCGGCTTCGAATGGAACCTCGGGGGCAGCCCGTCCCTGTAGCCGTTCACGGGGCCGCGAGAGGGGTGGGCGGAAGGTCGGATGTCCGTCCGTCAAGGCTTCTACCGCCGTGATGTGCGGTGGCCCCGGGACCGTTCGTGGTGTCCGACCTCTGGAACCTACGACCACCCGTGCACCCCTTGTTGTTCATCCCCTTGTTGTTCATCCCCTCATGCACATCCCGTACCGCTCGTCTCAGAGGCCGGGTCACCGGTCGGCGCGGACTTCCGCGTCGGCCCGGGGCCCGGCCTTCGTGCTGTCCGGCCTGCGCGTCCGGGTGCTGCTCCCTGACGTCCGACCCCTGAGGCGAATCTTCCGCATCGTGAGACGGGTGTGTCCGCTGTGTAGAAGGTGGGCAGACACAACCCGTCGCGGGGTGCCCGAAGGTGGATTCGACCCGATAAGCGTCTCGAATGATGGATGATCGTGTCTCATTATTTGACACACCGGTGACATCCCGCCCGGATCGTCCCTACGATCGGACCCATGAAGCGACAGGCGGACCTCACGAAGCGGCGGGCAGTAGACCTGTGCCGCGTCGCCGCCATGCTCTGTCGCGCCGTCTGAGCTGGAGCTCCGCTCCGGCATCCCTGGCCCCTCGACCTCTGATCAGGGCCGCCCCGTGCGGTACGCCCGCCTCCCCGCGTTTGTTGCGTACCCACATCGCCCTTCATTGCAAAGCCCGCCGCACACTGCCCCGGAGGAGAAAAAGCATGAGCCGCAGCGACGTCCTGGTAGATGCCGACTGGGTCGAGGCCCACATCGACGACCCGCAGGTCGCCATTGTCGAGGTCGACGAGGACACCTCGGCCTACGAGAAGAACCACATCAAGAACGCGATCCGGATCGACTGGACCCAGGACCTCCAGGACCCGGTGCGTCGGGACTTCATCGACCAGGAGGGCTTCGAGAAGCTCCTGTCGGCCAAGGGCATCGGGAACGACACCACCGTCATCCTCTACGGCGGCAACAACAACTGGTTCGCGTCCTACGCCTACTGGTACTTCAAGCTCTACGGCCACGACAGCGTCAAGCTCCTCGACGGTGGCCGCAAGAAGTGGGAGCTCGACTCCCGCGACCTCGTCGACGGCGCCCAGGTGCCGTCCCGCCCGGTCACCGAGTACAAGGCCAAGCCGCAGAACAGCGCGATCCGCGCCTTCCGTGACGACGTCGTCTCCGCGATCGGTGTGCAGAACCTGGTCGACGTGCGGTCGCCCGACGAGTTCAGCGGCAAGCTGCTCGCCCCGGCGCACCTGCCCCAGGAGCAGTCGCAGCGTCCCGGCCACGTTCCCTCGGCGCGCAACATCCCGTGGTCCAAGAACGCCAACGACGACGGCACCTTCAAGTCGGACGACGAGCTGAAGGCCCTCTACGAGGCCGAGCAGGTCGACCTGGCCAAGGACACCATCGCGTACTGCCGCATCGGTGAGCGTTCCGCCCTGACCTGGTTCGTGCTGCACGAGCTGCTCGGTGTCGAGAACGTCAAGAACTACGACGGCTCGTGGACCGAGTACGGCTCCCTCGTCGGCGTGCCGATCGAGCTCGGCGCGGCCAAGTAATTCCCGACCTTTCGACTTCTCGAATTCCGGATCTTTGGAGAGCTGTATGTGTGGAGCGAAGGCGGGCGGCCCCGACGCCTCGACGATCAAGCCTGGTGAGACCACGATCCAGGGCCAGGTGACCCGCGACGGCGAGCCCGTCACCGGCTACGTCCGACTGCTGGACTCGACGGGCGAGTTCACCGCCGAGGTCCCGACCTCGGCGACCGGACAGTTCCGCTTCTATGCGGCCGAGGGCACTTGGACGCTGCGTGCGCTGGTGCCCGGCGGCACCGCGGACCGTACGGTCGTCGCCCAGACGGGCGGGCTGGCCGAGGTCGCGATCGCCGTCTGACGGATCGCATGCGAACGGATCGCGGTCGACAACCGCGTTGATTGACTGGCCGAAGGGCCGCACCCCCGGGGGTTGGACGCCACTGGGAAACGGGGTGCGGCCCTTCGGTCGTTCATGCGTGCATGCGTGCATGGTGGCGGGGCCCGCTCGACGTGCGATGGGTGCCCTTGCGCACCCATCAGCCCGGGCCTTGCTCTGTGGCGGCCAGAAAACACCCACTGGCCAGGGCGGAGACTGCCCGGGCGCCGCACTGCGGCCGTACGCTGGAGTCATGTACGCACGGCGTCGGCGTGCCTATTTCGTCCTGATGGGCGGATGCCTCGTTCTCTTCGTATCCGCCTGGGCCTTCGTGCGGCTGTGGTCGGTCCCCGCCGCGGTCGCCATGTGCGTGGTCGCGATGGTCATTCCGCCGATCGCGGCGATGGTCGCCAACCGGCGCGGCCCCGAGGACCGCTGGTGGGATGACCCGAGCGGGGACCCCAAATCAGACGAGTGGTGGGACGAACTGGACGGTAAACGCCGCCCTGAACCGCCCTCGGACTCGGACCGGGACAAGAGCCCCTGACGCACGTTTCGGCGCCCAGCGCCGAGGAGTGTCAGTAGACGAGCGCCTGAACGCCCTCCGGCATGATCTCGCTGACGAACACCTGGGCCCCGGCGATCCGCACACCGTCCAGCACGTCCTTCTCCGTGATGTTCCGGCGAGTCGCGCACTGGGTGCACAACGTGATGGTTCCGGCCGCCTGGATGGAGGCGATCAGCTCCGGCAGCGGCGCCGCATGGGGCAACTCGAACTCCGCGGCCCGTCCCGGCAGTGCGAACCACGCCGACTCCCCGGTCAGCCAGAGCGACACCTCCACACCGCTGGCCACGGCGACTGCCGCCACGGTGAATGCCTGCGAGCAGCGTTCGGGCGCGTCCGCGCCGGAGGTCACCTTGATCACGAGCTTCTTCGCCATGTCCGAACTGTAATGCGCGGCACCACAACCTCATTCCTCGCCCGGGTGTCACTTGGGTGCATACGGAACGGAACGCGTACGTCAGGTCTCGTGGAGGGACCCCCTTGAGCACGCAGGATTCGCAGGAATCACTGGTCGGACTGTTGAAGCAGCCGGTCACATCACAGCAGGAACGCTTCGCCTCGCAGCGGGAGGAGGAGCTTACGGAGACGAGTACGGGCATGGGTGCAACGACGGACACCGACGACGGGGAGCATCGGGAGCCGATCACCGGGACGGTGTCGACTTCCCCGCCGGGAGCGCCGGACGCCCCTCTGCCGACGCAGGGAACGGACGCGGCAACCGGAACGGCAGCTGAACCGGACGAGGAGGCTGCGGCCGATACAGCAGCCGACACAGCGGCGAAGAGCGGAACTCCCGTACCCGAGGCGCCGGTTGCCGATGCCGATGCCGATGCCGATGCCGAGACGGTGACGGTGACGGTCGCCCTCCTCGACATCCCATCGCAGCCCGCTCCGGGCGCGACGGCACCGGCACCGGCACGGGCCGACCGCGAAGCCGCACTCACGGTGCTGCCCGAGACCGAACCGGCCGCGGACCCCGTACCCGTACCCGTACCGGATTCCATCGGCGCAGCCGGTTCCCCCGCGGTGCCGGCCGGGCGTCGCGGCGGACTCGTCAAGCTGCTCGCCGTCGCCGCCGTGATCGGCATAGCCGTGGGAGCCACCGTCGGCTACGGCATCCAGGCCGACCGGGACCCCTCCCCACTGCCCCCGCTCAGCCAGTCGGGCCTGTCCCACCCGGACAAACCGCTCCCCGCGAGCCAGCAGCCGGCCGCGCTCTCTGCGGCCGAGGACAGCAAGGTGAAGGTCGACGGCGATCTGCGCCGGCTGCTGATCCCCAAGCCGGCCGGTGCTCGGGTCAACGACCAAGCCTGGTGGATCCAAGACGGCTGGACGAACCTGGAGAACTTCGCCCTGGACTTCGACCAGCCGGACTACATCTACGAGAGCATCCTGGAAGCCGACTTCCGTCGGGCAGCGGCAGCGTCCTGGTACCAGGGCGACAAGGACATCCACGTACGGCTCGTCCAGTTCGGCCAGACCCGTCAGGCCCAGGACTTCGCCGAAGAACAGCACGCTTACATGCCGTGGGACGACGAGTTCGGCGCCGGCAACGACGGCGACGTGATCCATGGCAGCGGCAACGGGCGCTACTACGTCTACAAGCCCTTCAAAGAGGCCGGCTATGAGCCGCTCTACCAGGCCAGGGCACTCGTACAGCGTGGTTCCACCGTGGCCGACATCAACATTCTCGACAGCAAGCCCATCGGCAAGAACGAGATTCGCACGCTGGCCGAGCAACAGCTGGAGCGCTTGTGAGCACCCCGAACTCCCCCGTGCAGCCGACGTCTTCGGCGCCCGCTGCGTCTTCAGTCCCCACGACGGGCACGACGGGTACGACGAGTGATGGCCCGGCCGCGTCGGCAGGGGCCGGCGGACTTGTCTCCGACGTGGAACTCACCTCCAGCAGCAGCCCCGTCGCAGCCACAGACATAGCCACAGACACAGACGAAGCCGCTGCCCCGGGCAGGCCCGCCCGGTCGCTGCGTTCCGTGCTGGTGCGCACGGTGCTGCCCGTCGCGCTCGTCCTCGCGGTGATCGGCGGTGGCGCCACCTATGCCACCGTCGCCGCGCAGGACGCCGACCGCACCGTACCCACGGTGACCTGGGGCAGCTTGACTCCCGCAGGGGACGACCCCGCCGCCGACGCCCACCGCGGTCGTACCTCCACCCCGCTCAGCAAACTGCTGCTACCGGTCCCCGAGGGCTATCGACTCGGCCCGGACGTCGAGGAGTACGGCAACGACGATGAGATCAGCGGTGCTCGCGCCGCGACCGTGCTGAAAGGGGCCGCGCGCCGCGAACTGACCAGCAAGGAACGCCGGGTGTTCGACCGTCTCGTCGACTCGCTGGGCCTTGAGGGGCTCGCCGCGCGTTCCTATGCCTCCGACGACAACGACCTCGTGGTCGGGATCGAGATCGTCCGGGCGAAGAACAAGCGGCAACTCCGCGCCATGTATCAGCAGCGGATGCAGTACGGCGAGCTGACGAAGGCGCGCAAGGGCCCCAAGATAGAAGGGCATCCGCAGTCCTTCTGCCAACTGGCGCCCAAGGACAGCGTGGTGGACGAGGACGGCAAGGCGACCGGGCTCGACGGCATGCTCTGCGCGGCGTACACGGGCGAGGTCCTGGTGAATTTCCGGATCAGCGGGACCGTGCCCTTCAAGAAGTCTGCGGCGACCGCGCTGGTCAAGCAGCAGTTGGATCACATCGCGTCCCCGGGGGAGTACGTATGACCGAGTCGACCACCCACCCTGCACCCCAGGCCGCTGAACCCGCATCCGCGCCGACCGCCCCCGTGGAACCACAGACCCAGCCCGTGGCACCGGGGACGACGCCCGCCGCGCCCCGGAGCCGTCGGGTCCTGCGCACCGCGGGCCGGTGGAGCGTCGCCCTGCTGCTGTGTGCCGGACTCGCGACGGGAACGGCGTACGGCATCACCGCCATGGAGCGCACCGACGTCCCCGGTCTCGCCACCGAGAGCGACGGCCGATGGGAGTACCCGAAGCTCACCCTTCCCGCCCTCCCCCAGGGCAGCCCGCGCCCCTTCACCCACACCAATGCGGGCGAGATCCACCATGCCGATCTGCGAAAGCTTCTGCTCCCGGCACCGAAGGGCGCCCGCCCGGACCAGAAGCTGCCCGGTGGATGGGTCACTCCCGACCGGTTCGCGGACGAGTTGGAGTCCGTCCACCAGGCCGAGCTGAAGACCGCACTCGTCGACTACGGCCTGCGGCACATCGCGGGTCGCGGCTGGACCATGCCCGACGGCACCTCGGCACGGACCTATCTGCTGAGGTTCGACTCGGGCGACACGGCGGCGGCATTCAAGATGGACCACTTCGGCGGCACCGACTACCCGTCGGTGCGGCTCGCCGAGGAGACCCTGTCGGAGCCGGACCTCAGCTGGAAGGACCCCGGGCAGAACAGCCCGCTCTCGGAGCTGGTGGACGTCTTCGTGGAGATGAAGCCGGCCGCAGGCGTCCATGTCCGCCAGGCGTACGTCCTGGCGGGCGACACCATCGGGCTCGTCGTCCACGCCAAGGAGGGCAACGCCGCGGCGGTCCCCTTCCACCAGACGGTGGCGCTCCAGATGCAGCTGCTGAGCTGATCCGGAGCGGCGGCCGGCACCCGGCCGGCACCCGGCCGGCACCCGGCCGGCGCCCGGCCGCGATGGGGCCCGCGTCACGTCGGGCGACCTCACACATCTGACCGGGCCCCAACCCATTAGGCTGGGGCCCGGTCCGATTCCCGTCGGCCCACCGCTCACCACAGCTCATGTCGAGTCACCGCGAGGAGCACACTGTGCTTGAGGCATTCTTCGAAGCCCTGCTGGTCCTGGTCTGCGTCGGCGTCGGTGCCTTCGCGTGGCTGACCGTGAAGAAGCTCTACCAGGGGCAGCGCTAGCGTCCAGTCGGTGGATCTTGCCTCCTGGCTGGATCTAAGCCCTATGGCTCGATCCGTCAGCAAGGCCCCGACCGCTTCGTGCTCCCGTACCGCACCTTCCCCTACAGATCGCCAGAGCCCTCATGATCGAGATTCCGTCCGACCTGAACCCGGACCTCGTCCCCCTCGCCTTTCTCCTCGGTACCTGGGAGGGCGCTGGAGTCTCCGACTTCCCCGGCGCCGAGAAGTGCAACTTCGGCCAGTCGGTCACCTTCAGCCATGACGGTCGGGACTTCGTCGAGTACACCTCGCGCTCCTGGGTCCTCGACGCCGAGGGCAACAAGGTCAAGCCGCTGGAGAGCGAGCACGGCTACTGGCGCATCGACAAGGACCGCAAGATCGAAGCGGTCATGGTCCGTGACCAGGGCATCGTCGAGGTCTGGTACGGCGAGCTCGCCGACCAGAAGCCGCAGATCGACCTGGTCACCGACGCGGTCGCCCGCACTGCCGCATCCGGCCCCTACAGCGGTGGCAAGCGGCTCTACGGCTACGTCAAGGGCGATCTGATGTGGGTGGGCGAGAAGACCACCCCGGACGTGCCCCTGCGCCCGTACATGTCCGCGCACCTGAAGAAGGTCGTCACTCCGGACCAGGTCGAGAACTGGGCCAAGGACCTCGGCGACCTCCCGGACGACGGCATCGCCTTCTTCCGGTAGGCCGCTCCGGCACTTCCGGTAGGACCCGCTCCGGCGGTCTCCACGGGGACCGCCGGGCTCGGAGCCCGAGCACACCCCGCGCCCCTGCCTACACTGGGGGCGTGGTGAGCACCGATTGGAAGAGCGACCTACGGCGGCGTGGCTACCGGCTGACCCCGCAGCGCCAGCTTGTCCTCGAAGCCGTCGACACGCTGGAACACGCGACGCCCGACGACATCCTCTGCGAGGTGCGCAGGACCGCGTCGGGCGTGAACATCTCCACCGTCTACCGGACGCTGGAGCTGCTCGAAGAGCTGGGGCTCGTCTCCCATGCGCACCTGGGGCACGGCGCTCCCACCTATCACCTCGCCGATCGCCACCACCACATGCATCTGGTCTGCCGTGACTGCACCGGTGTGATCGAGGCGGACATCGAGGTCGCCGCGGAGTTCACCGCGAAGCTCCGGGAGACCTTCGGGTTCGACACGGACATGAAGCACTTCGCGATCTTCGGCCGCTGTCAGAGCTGTGCGGCCAAGACGCCCACCCGGCCCGCCACGACCGAGTCGTAGGCTTGCTCCCATGAAGAGCCCACTGCTGTCCCTTCCCGGTGCCGTCCCCGCAGAAGGAGTCGACGAAGGCGTCGCCGCGCACTACGGCGACATCTTCCGCGAACAACGCACCCTCGTGGACGGCAAGGGACTGGTCGACCTGTCCCACCGGGGAGTCCTCACCGTCACCGGGGAAGACCGGTTGACCTGGCTGCATCTGCTGGTGACCCAGCATCTGACCGACTTGCGTCCCGGTCAGGCCACCGAGGCCCTGATCCTCTCCTCCAACGGCCACATCGAACACGGGCTCTCCCTGGTCGACACCGGTGACACCCTCTGGGCCCATGTGGAGCCGGGTAGCCAGGAGGCGCTGATCGCCTATCTGGAATCGATGAAGTTCTTCTACCGGGTCGAGGTCGCTGACCGCACCGAGGACATCGCGTTGATCCAGCTGCCCGCCGGGTCCATCGCGGAAGTCCCCGAGAACGTGGCCGTGCGGGAGACCCCGTACGGACGGGATGTGTTCCTGCCCCGGGCCGAACTGGAGTCCTATGCCGCCGCCCACGGCCCGCTGGCGGGAGTGCTGGCCCATGAGGCGCTGCGCGTGGAGGCCCACCGTCCCCGGGTCGGCTTCGAGACGGACCACCGCACCATCCCGCACGAGGTGGGTCTGATCGGTAGCGCGGTCCATCTCCAGAAGGGGTGCTACCGCGGTCAGGAGACCGTGGCGCGCGTCGAGAACCTGGGTAAGCCGCCGCGGCGGCTGGTCTTCCTGCACCTCGACGGCAGCGAGGTCCATCTGCCGACCCCGGGCACCCCGGTGCGGCTGGCTTCGGACGGCGGCGAGGACGGTCGCAAACTCGGCTTCATCACCACGTCCGTACGCCACCACGAGCTCGGTCCGATCGCCCTCGCGCTGGTGAAGCGGAACGTGCCCGTGGACGCCGAACTGCTGGCGGGCGACACCGCCGCGGCCCAAGAGACCGTGGTGGAGCCGTAGGGGCGCCTGTGTGCTGTACGGGGACGGGGCCGGGGGCTCCGGGCCCGTACAGCGCCCGGTACGGACGAGGTGCCCGCACAAGCGTCGGGTACGGGGGCGCCCGGACGGCGTTTGGTACGTCCGGGACATCCGGTACTTACGGGGTGCCCGTACGGCAGCCGGTCGGCTACATCTCTACCAGCACTGTGAACGGTCCCTGGTTGGTGAGCGTGACCCGCATGTCCGCCCCGAAGCGGCCCGTCTCCACACGTGCGCCCAGGCTTCTGAGCTGGGCCACCACCTCGTCCACGAGGGGCTCAGCGACCGGGCCGGGCGCGGCGGCGTTCCAGGTCGGGCGGCGGCCCTTGCGGGCGTCCCCGTAGAGAGTGAACTGGGAAATCACCAGCAAGGGCGCATTTACGTCCGAGCAGGACTTCTCATCCGTAAGAATCCGCAGCGACCAGAGCTTGCGGGCCAGTTGGGCCGCCTTCTCCGGGGTGTCCTCATGGGTGACCCCCACCAGCACACACAGCCCCTCGCCGATGATCTCGCCGACCGTCTCGGTCCCGGACCCGTCCGTCACGACGACGCTCGCGCCGTCCACCCTCTGCACCACCGCACGCATACAGACCAACCTATCTGGGGCTGAACGGGTGCAGAGCACCTGCGTCGGACGGTAGCGGAATGGCACGATGCACTCAGAGGCGGTGCTTCCCCTCGATCCCGCGCCCGGGGAGAGCCGTCCCGGGCCCGTCCGGTCGTGGGAGGCCCCACATCCGGCCCCTGCGGCCGGGTGCGGCCTCACCTTCGGCCCTCGGGGCCCGGGGAGACCCCATGCACCGGTCGAGGTCGAGGAGACGGAATGCGTGACTGACGCACTCCTCCCTGAGGGGAGGGGATCACACGGCTCGTGCCGTGCCGTTTCTGCTTCGTTGCCGGCCGCCCGCCCGGAGTGCTCCGTTGAGGTCTTACACCAGCTCCACCGCCCGTCACCGCCCGTACGGCGGCCAACAGGTCCCCCGACGCGGCTCGGGCCTTCGGGGCTCGGGCAGCGCGCAGACGCCCCGGTGCGGGTGGCCAGTCGACGGGGACCACCGGATGGCGGCCGTACCCCACGGCCGCGCCCTGCCACCGCCCCCGCATCCCACGCCATGCGCCGCCGCCACCGCCACCGAACTCAACGGCGCCGACAGGGCTCCGGTACCCGATTGCGCCCCGCCGCGCCGGGCCCGCCACCACGGGCTCCCGGTCCTCGCGTACGAGTCGCCGCTCCTGCCCCGCTCCGCACGCGTCGCTCCCACCGAGCTCCGCAGGAGTCCTTCCCCCTTCCGCCCCGTCGGGCGGAGCACCCACGGAGGTATCCGATGAATACATCTGGCACGGGACAGCCTGCCGGTCCTGCATCGAACCCCACCTCTCCCCTGGCGATGGCGACGGCCCGACCGGCCCTCCCACCCCAACAACGCGCCGTGGACGCCACCGTGCGAACCGACCAGGCCCCCACGGACGGCGCCCGGCCCGACACCGATCCGCTCTCCCGCACCGAAGTCCTGCCCGATGCGGTGCGGCACGAACTGCCGGCGTTGCGGCTGCCCGAACTGCGCACCCTGCGCCGCGACTCCCAGCGCGACGAGGCCGATCTGAGCTACGTACGACGCCTGCTGCAAGGGCGGATCGACATCCTCCGGGCGGAACTGGCCCGGCGCAGCGCTCCCGACACCCCCATCGACCCCGAAGCCGCGGTCGTCGACCGGCTCTCCGAGATCCTCACCGACACGCCCTCGCGGCACCGCACCTCCGCCCGTCATGTGACGCTGTCGACGCCCCACACCGAGGAGTACCGACGGCTGGCGGCCGACATGCTCGCCGATGTGGAACTGTCCGACCTCGATGCCCGCACGGGCGATGAGCTCCGGGCAGGACTCGGCCGGCTCAGCCGCTATGAGCAGCAGGTTTCCCATCGGCGCCAGGCGCTGCAACGCACGGCGGACGAATGCAGCGCGGAGATCGCCCGCAGGTACCGTGAGGGCGAAGCCCAAGTTGATGACCTGCTGACCTGAAGCGATCCTTCGGGGGTGGGTCGCCGTTGTGGAGGAACGACGATGAGCACCACTCCTGCCGTACCCCCCGTGCTGGCCGAGGTCGTACGCTCCGGATTCATCGAGGGGCACCACCGCGGCTCCCTGGTGGCCCTCACGGCGGACGGCGAGGTCGAGTTCGCGCTCGGGGACCCCTTCGCGCCGGTCTTCCCCCGGTCCAGCAGCAAGCCGTTCCAGGCCGCGGCGGTGCTGCGTGCGGGGCTCGATCTGTCCGGGGAGCGGTTGGCGCTGGCCGCCGCGAGCCACTCCGGTGAGGGATTCCACCTCGACCTGGTCCGCACGATGCTCGCCGAGCACTCCATCTCCGTCGACGAACTCCGTACGCCCCCCGATCTGCCGCTCGACCCGGTCGAAGCCGAGGCGTACCTCGCCGCGGGCGGGATACGCGACCGGATCACCATGAACTGCTCCGGGAAGCATGCGGCGATGCTGGCGGCCTGTGCGCACAACGGCTGGGACCGTGCGGGCTATCTCGACCCCGCGCACCCGCTGCAACTCCTGGTGCGTGAGGTGGTGGAGGAGGCCGCGGGCGAGCGGGTCGCGGCCGTCGGTACGGACGGGTGCGGTGCGCCGCTGATGGCGATCAGTCTGGTGGGGCTGGCCCGGGCCTTCTCCTCGCTGGTCCGGGCCGACCTCGGCACGGTGGGGCGGCGGGTGGCGGACGCGATGCGCGCGCACCCCGAGTACGTGGCCGGCACGCGGCGCGCCGACACCTGGCTGATGCGGGAGGTGCCGGGGACGCTCGCGAAGATGGGCGCCGAGGCGGTGCAGGCGATCGCGCTCGCCGACGGCCGCGCCCTCGCCTTCAAGATCGACGACGGTGGGGGCAGGGCGCTCGGGCCGGTGTTGGCACGGGCGGTGGAGCGGATGGGCGTGCACGCTCCGGTGCTGACCAGGATCGGGCGGGCACCACTCCTCGGCGGCGGTCGTGAGGTCGGCGAAATCCGCGCGACATTCTGAGCGCACTCTGCCTAGCTTGGATGGCATGACCATCGAATCCCGTGCTGTCATGGAATCCGAGTTCCCCGACTGGCTCAGGGCTGTGGCCACCGGGTTCCTGCAACCCCCGACGCCCTCCGCCGAAGAGATCGCGGCCCGCCGTACCGGAGTGGACCTCGCCCGGACGCTCGGTGCCTTCGACGACGGGCGCTGTGTGGCGACGTACCGCACCTTCGCCCAGCGGCTCACCGTGGTCGGCGGCGCCACCGTGCCGTCGAACGCGATCACCAATGTCACGGTATCCCCGACCCACCGCCGTCGCGGGCTGCTCAGCAGGCTGATGACCGCGGACCTCGCGGTGGCCAAGGAGCGCGGTGATGCGGTGGCCTCCTTGATCTCGGCCGAGTACCCGATCTACGGGCGCTACGGGTTCGGCCCGGCGACCTGGATGACCGAATGGGAGATCGATCTGCCGCGCACGGGCCTGGACCGCCGATGGGCGGGGCCCACGGATGGTGGCCGCATCGACCTGGTGGACCCGGCGGACGTCCGGGTGCTCGGTCCGCAACTGCATGAGCGCCTCGCGGCCGACCGGCCGGGCACGGTGAGCCGCACCGAGCGCTGGTGGCAGGTGAGCACCGGTGCGCTGAAGGTCCCGAGCCAGCCGTTGAAGGAACAGTTCTACGCCGTCCACCGCACGGCCGAAGGCCAGGTAGACGGGCTGCTCGCCTACCAGTGCGACGACCACTGGGGCCGCGCCAAGCAGCCGCAGAACACGGCCCAGGTCAGCGAGATGATCGCCCTGAATCCCGCCGCCGAGCGGGCGCTGTGGAACTACGTCTGCTCTATCGACTGGGTCACCACACTGCGCTCCGGACATCGCGCTCCGGACGACCTGTTGCCCCGACTGCTGCCCGACCCCCGGGCGGCCAAGGTCCACACCCACGCGGACTTCCTGTGGCTGCGGGTCCTCGATGTCGTACGGGCCCTAGAGGCGCGCACCTACGACGTATCGGCGACTCTGGTGCTGGAGATCCACGACGGGCTCGGTCTGGCGTCGGGGCGCTACCGGTTGGAGGTGTCCGAACAGGGCGCGCACTGTACGAGGACGACGGACTCCGCGGATCTGACTCTCGACGTACGGGAGTTGGGTGCGCTGTACCTCGGCGATGAATCGGCGCTGCGGCTGGTCGAGTTGGGGACGTTGGAGGAGCACCGGGAAGGCGCGGCGCGGGTGGCCGAGCGGGTGTTCCGCACACCGAAGCGGCCCTGGTGCCCGGACGTGTTCTAGGTACTCCAGTGAGCAGGGCGCTTCGGTGAGCAGGGCGTTTGAGTGAGCAGGGCGTATTGCTGAGCGGGGGCACTCCGGTGAGATGTGCCCGTCGTTCACACGGGCGCCCCGGGTGGATGGGGCGGCGGTCGGGTCCCGCCGCCCGCTCGGGGTGGATCAGCCGCCTGAGGAGATCAGCGGGGCCATCAGCAGCAGTCCGCCGATACCTGCGCAGGTGGCGTTCTCGGACTTCACGCCGACCGTGAGCAGGGCGAGCCCCAGGGCGGCCATGAAGCCGAACCGCACTTGTACGTACTGCTCGATCAAAAGGGTGATCACGGGCATGGCGTCCCTCCTCATGGTCGTCTGGCCGTGTGCGCCTGGCCGGCCAGCGCGGGTGCGCGGAGCCAGCGGTGCCGTGGGGGGTGTGGTTGGTGATGCGGTACGAGCCGCACAGCACCCCGTACGCCATCGGACGGGAAGCCGGGATGCGCCGAAGAGCGCATCAACTTGGCCAACTGTCGGCCAACTTCAATAAAGTTGTCCCCACTTGGTCGCGATCGATAAACAACTTGCAGCTCTCTCCCCTTAGATGGTCGGGAGTTGTAGCGTTCTGCTGTGAACTCCGAGCACGCGCAGCACATGGCAGATGGCCGTCACAAGCCCTCGCCGGCCGAGATGGCCGAGATCCTGACCGGGCGCATCCGCTCGGGCCTCCTCCAGCACGGGCAGCGCATGCCGACCCAGGAACAACTGGCCGACGAGTTCGGTGTGGAGCGCCGGGCGATTCGGCAGGCTCTGGACCTCCTGCGAAGGGCCGGCCTGCTGAGTGCGGCGGTCAAGGGCGCCCCCGCACGCATCACCCGCCCCAACGCCTCGGACGTGTCGGCCCAACGCCCCGAACAGACCGATGCCGGGCTCGGCCCCCGGCTTATGGCGGCCTTCCAGGAACCCCACGTCCGCATCGATGCCGTATCCCTGACCGCGGAGTCGCTCAACCTCGCCCTCGCCGAACCGCTGCGGCTGATGCGGACGGGCCAACTCAGCCCCGCGACCGTACGGGTCCGGCTGATGGTGCCCTCCCGGGACCTGGAACTCGCCTTCCCCCGGCCAGCCGGAGACATCGGCAAGGTGCGCCTGGTGCACGAGCGCTGGCTCGCGCTGCGCAACAGCCACGGCCAGGTGCTCCGCTCCAGCCTGCGCGCCCTGCGCACCACCAGGGACCTCGATGTGGAGGTGACCTTGCGGGCACTGCCCTTCACCCCGCCGGTGAAGCTCTACCTGCTGAACGGGGAGACGGCCCTGTTCGCCTTCTACACCGTCACCAAGCGCAAGGAGCAGATCGACGGAACGTCCACGGAGATCTACGACGCCCTGGGGAGCGAGTCGGTGCTCTTTCCCTTCGAGGGTGTGGGGCAGCCGCGCGACGAGGTGTTCGTGGCCCAGTCGCAGGCGTGGTTCGACGGTCTGTGGGGCACGCTGGCCAAGGAGATCACCCTCGGTTGACGACGTTGCCGCACCCCCGGGGCGGTGCCCGCCGCATCAGGCGCTTCGCCCGCCCACGACCCCGGCGGGCAGTATGGAGGCGACGGCGCCGGCCGAACGGTGCCACCCGCCTGGTCCCACGGACGGAGCGATGTGACCGACTCGCCCCCGGCTGCGATAGCCGCCCTCTTCTCCGCTGCCGGATGTGTGCTCTTCGACTTCGACGGCCCGGTCTGCCGTCTCTTCGGCCGTCATCCGGCCGCCTCCGTAGCCGCCGGGCTCAGGGAGTGGACCGAGCGGCGCATCCCGGGCGGGGTGTCGGTGGAACCCGGGGCCGAAGACGATCCGCTGGCGTTGCTCAGAGCGGTGGCCGACTCCCATCCGGGGGACCCCGTCGTGCAGGAGTTGGAGCGCCGGCTCACGGGGGAGGAGGTACGGGCTGCACGGAAGGCGGAACCCACCCCGGGCGCGGGGGCGTTGATCCGCGGACTGCACCGGGCCGGCTACCGGTTGGCCGTCACGACCAACAACTCCCCGGACGCGGCGCACCAGTACCTCGCCCGCGTCGGGCTGTCGGACTTCTTCGCCGGGCACGTCCACGGCCGGGCGCCGGAGGAGCCCAAGCTGATGAAGCCCGATCCGCACTGCTTGCGCAGGGCGCTCGACACCACGGGCTCGACTCCCGACGAGTCGCTGATGATCGGCGACTCCGTCGCCGACGGCGAGGCCGCGGCCCGGCTGGGCGTGCCCTTCCTCGGGTACGCGCGGGACGGCGCCAAGCGTTCCCTGCTTCTGGAGTCGGGAGCGGTGCACGTGGTCTCCTCGATGGTCGAACTGCTGCCGGTGCTCGACGGCGCGGACCGGGAGCGCCCCCGGGGGGATCGGCCAAGTGGGTCCAAACTGATCTGAGTTGCCCATGCGGTGGTCGTCGGGCGTCCCCTTTGCGTGAGACGGTGGGGCCCGAAGGGATTCCTCCCGAAAGTGCGGTCTGCCGCGGAGCGCATCCAGGGAAACCGCCACCGGATGGGGACCGGAGGAGTAGCTTCCTTACATCGCTTTCCGGTCACTCCTTCCTCCAGAACATCAGGAGTATCAGGAGCACCAGGGCCACCGAGTGTCAGAGATCCATGGACAACATGGAAGAGATGGAAGACGGGGAAGGCGGCAGTCGTACGGGTGGTGAACCACGGCGACGGCAGGGCGCGAGCCCGACGGGACCACCGGCACGGACACCCCACCCGCAGGCAAGAGCACCAAAGGCACCAGCGATGACAGACGAGACGGCTTCAGCAGCTCATCGACAGGCCGTCGAGCTGAGCAACGGCGATGGCGAGGTCTTCGGACCGCTCAAGGGCTACCACCACGAGACCTACGCGTTCTCGCTGCCCGAAGGCAATCCCCTGGGCAGACGCTTCCAGCGGGGAAAGCTACGAGCGCCCCGCCCCGGAGTGTTCTGGTACGACCGACGGTGCTTCGCATCCGAGGACCGGCTGCTCACCGCGCTGAAGGGCCGGGTCTCTCGCATTCCGGACACCGTGGAGGTGGCCGAGAACATCTTCCTCCAGGGATTCATCGAAGGGGCGCCGCCGAACGCCGGAGCGCTGCCAGGCCGTCCGTTGACCGCCCGGCACGAGCACCAACTTCTGCAACTCTTCCGCGAGTTGGTGGCGGTGAAGACCAGTGAGCTGGACGGTGTACCGCGCAGCTGTGAGCCCGATGGGCCCGGCGTCGACAGCGAGGACTCGCTCGGCTTCCTGCACCGGCTGATCTCCTTCACCGAGAACCGGGTGTACCGCGACGGGCTCGACGTCTACGGCGAGATCTTCGAGCGGTTGGGTGTGCGCGGCAGCGCCCTGGAAGCCCTCAAGGCCCCGCGGCGCCCCTTCACCGAACGCCCCTTCGCGCTCGTCCACGGCGATCTGCACCGACGGAACTTCATCGTCGACACCACGGGTGACCTCTGGACCATCGACTGGGAACTCGCCATGATCGGCGACCCGCTCTATGAACTGGCCACCCATCTCCATCTGATGCGCTACGCACGACGTGATGCCCAACGCATCGGTGCCATGTGGGCACAGGCGGTGGAGGGCGTGCTGCCGGGGAGTTCTCGCGGCTGGGAACGCGATCTGCCGCACCTCCTGACGTTCAAGCGCACCCAGTCGGTCTTCACCGACGTCATGCGTACGGCCAGGATGTTGAGCGACGGCACCGATCCGCACTGGCGCGGGCTGCCCGCAGCGGCCTGGAAGGTCCGACGGGCGCTGGTCGCGGCACAACGGCCGCTGGAGCTGCGGGGCGTACCGAACCTTCCCCAGGTGATGACGGTGTACACGGAGTGGTGGCGGGCGCAGGCCGGCTGATCGGACACCAGGGCGTCCCGCCGTGGCCGGTCCGACGCCGATGGCCGAGGACTCCCGGCCGTACTCGTCCAGGAAATTGGGGTCGGTGGGTCCTGCACACCGGCACGGCGCCGGCGGAGGACCCACCGATGACTCAGGGGGCAGGGCCGGCGATGCACGCGGCCCGGAGGCCCGGGTCCCATTCACCGGGGCCGCCCGACGAACTTCCTCCCGAGGAGAAGGCGATCGCCGGGACGACTGCCGTGGTGGGGGGTGTGCGCAGCGGCGCACGTGCGGTGTTCATCGTGTCCTCATTCCAAAGAGTGCGCCCGACAGGGCGACGGCGACGGTCAGGATGCCCGCGCACCAGGCGAGTGCCGTCCAGGGCGCGGTTCCCACGGGTTCGTTGAGCAGCAGACCGCGCAGTGACTCGATCAGCGAGGTCACCGGCTGGTGCCGGGCGAAGTCGTGCAGCCAGGTCGGCATGGAGTCGATGCGGACGAAGGCACTGCTGGGGTAGGGCAGGAAAGTCATCAGGAAGGTGAAGCCTCCGGCGGTCTCGGGGGTGCGGGCCAGCAGTCCGAAGGCCGCCGAGAGCCAGGAGATCGCCACCAGGAAGGCGACCAGCAGTCCGGTCGCCGCCAGTGCACCGGCGATCGTCGGTGTCGGTTCGAAGCCGATCAGCAGGGCAACTGCGAGCACTAGCACCGTGGAGGCGAGGTTGCGCACGGTGCTGGCTGCGACATGGCCGGCCAGGATCGCCGTGCCGCCGACGTCCAGCGAGCGGAACCGGTCGATGATCCCGCCCTTCATGTCCTCGCTGACCCCGACCGCGGTGGTGGCTCCGCCGAACGACGCACAGAGGATCAGGATGCCGGGAACGACGTAGGTCACATAGGCGGTGCCCGTGTCGATCGCCCCGCCGAACAGGTAGACGAAGACGAGCATCAACATCACCGGGAGCACTAGTGAAGTGATGAAGGCATCGGTGTTGCGCCCGCTGATGCGGATGCTGCGGCCGGCCATGGTCGTGGCGCGGCCCATGCCCCCCAGTACGTCAGACATGCTGGTGCTCCTTTCCGGTCAGTGCGAGGAAGACGTCGTCGAGCGTCGCTTGGTGGACCGAGAAGCGCAGAATGTCGCGGCGGTCCGGGTCCGCTTCGTCCAACAACGCGCGGACGCCGGCTGCCGATCCATCCGTGGGTAGGCCGATGGTGAGAGTCTCCGGGATGTGGTGCAGTCGGCGCGATTGCTTTTCCGTGCGCTCCACGATGCGCAGATACGCCGGAGGGTCGGCCGCGATCACATCGAGTCGATGGCCGGCGACCTGCGATTTCAACTCGTCCGCCGTGCCTTCGGCGACCAGTCGTCCACCGTCGACGAGGGCGATGCGGTCCGCGAGCCGATCGGCCTCTTCCAGATATTGCGTCGTCAGGAAGACGGTGGTGCCGCCGCGGCGCAACTCCCGTACAAGTTGCCACAACTCCTTTCTGCTGCGCGGGTCGAGACCGGTGGTCGGCTCGTCGAGGAAGACGATCTCGGGGTCGCCCAGCAGCCCCGCTGCGAGGTCGAGCCGGCGGCGCATCCCCCCGGAGTACGTTTCGATGCGGCGGTGCGCGGCGGCGGTGAGGTCGAAGCGCTCCAGCAGTTCGGCGGTGCGTTGGCGGGCTGCCGGACGCGACAGTCCCCGGAGCCTGCCCATCATGCGTAGGTTCTCCGCGCCGGACTGCTTGTCGTCGAGTGCGACGAACTGGCCGGTCAGGCTGATGGCACGGCGTACTCGCGAACGTTCGGCGAGCACGTCGTGCCCGGCGACGCGGGCGGTGCCGGCTGAGGGGCGGGTGAGTGTGGCCAGGAGTCGGACGGTGGTGGTCTTGCCCGCTCCGTTGGGCCCGAGCAGCGCGAACACGGCACCGCGTTCGACGCGTAGGTCGAGCCCGTCGAGGACGGTCGACTCCCCGTACTTCTTGGTGAGGCCGACGGTCTCGACGGGGGGAGTGTGCTGGATAGTCATCACGCCTCCTATTACTGCGTATGGGTTACGCTTTATTGCGTAAGGCTTACGCATTACTAGGATGGGAGTCAAGAGGGGCCGGACCGACGACGTGAGGCGACATCGATGACGCACAGCGGGGACGACAGCGATACGGGCCTGCCCGCGAGCCTCGCGGCGGCCTGGGGTCTGCGTGAGCGTCCTACGAAGGGCCCGAGGCCCGGCCTCACCCTGGAGCGGATCGTCGACGCGGCCGTCGCGCTCGCCGTACGGGAGGGGTTGGCCGCGGTCTCGATGGGGCGGGTCGCCAAGGAGTTGGGCGTGGCGACGATGTCCCTCTACCGGTACGTGGCGGCCAAGGACGAGCTCTACGTCCTGATGTTGGACGCCGCGGTCGGTCCTCCCGGACCGCCCCCGCCCGCGGACGCCGGCTGGCGCGAGGCACTGACCGCATGGGCCGAGGCGTACCGACAGGCGCTCCAGCGCAACCGCTGGTCCCTGCGCATCCCCGTCTCAGGTCCGCCCGTCACCCCCCACTCCTTCGCCTGGTGGGAGCGCGGCCTCACCGCCTTGGAGGCGACCGCGTTGGACGAGGGGGAGAAGCTCGCGATGATCGTGGTGATCACCGGCTTCGTCCGCAACGAGGTCCAGATGATGACGGAGATCGAGGAGGCCGTGGCCTCCAGCGGTGCGAGCCCGGAGGACGCCATGCGCCGCCATGAGCGCGTCCTTAGGCAACTGGCCGACCCGGCGCGGTATCCGGCTCTGGCCCGACTCCTGGACACGGGGGTGTTCACCGGGGCGAGCGACCCCGACGAGGACTTTGCCTTCGGCTTGGACACGGTCCTGGACGGTGTGGCCGTCCTGGTCGCGCGCAAGGAGGAGGAGCACGCGGTGGTTGCGGAGGCGGCGGCCCGGGAGCTCGTGGAGCGTCCGGCTGTCCGAACGCCCCACGGGCTGTGAGCAGGGTCAGGCGGGAGCGACCAACTGGGCCGTCGGGACCACGGCCTCGATGTTCGTGGCGCCGGCGCTCTCGGGAACCAGATCCCACCACCACGTGATGACGGGGATGTCGAGCGGCTCCTCACTGCTGTCGGTGGGGACGTCGCTGAAGGTGGTGGGGAGGTCGGCGGGGTCGTCGGGCGTGGTGTAGCGGTGGGAGCTGATGCCCCAGTCCTGCGCACCGCGGATGAAGTGGGTGATGCTGGCGAGGTACCGGTGCAACTGCGGACTCGCGCGAGGCGTCAGATCGCGCAGCAGACGCAAGTAGAGGCACATCACCCGGTCGCGCTGGGCCACCGCCACCGCCAGTGCCTCGTCCGGGTCGAGTTGGTGGTGGTGTTCCAGTACGCGCAGGACGTTGAGCCAGTAGCCGGGCGAACGACTCTCCTTGTGGTGGGAGAGGATGTCGTTGTCCCAGGTGATGATGAAGGACGCCATCTCGGCCGCGGCGCGGGTGGCGGGGTGGTCCCGTTCGTGCGGCTGGAGTTCATAGCCGTGCGCGATCTCCAGCAGGGGCAGCACGACCGTGGTCGCGCCGTCGTAGAGCCGCATCAACGTGTAGTCGTTGAGGTCGGGGACGGTCCCGGACTGACGGTGGTTCGCCTCCCAGATGACGGAGAAGAAGTACTCGCGCAGCGCGTCTATCCAGCGTGCCGCCTGTCCATGTGTGCCGTGGTGCGAGATCCGGGCCCGCAGGTCGCGCAGTCCGGTGGCGATCGGGTCGGATTCCAGCAGTGGGGTGTCGGGGTTCTGGGCGACACGCAACAGGCGGTGGAGTACGGCGGCCAGATCTCCCGGACGGTGGCCGAGATCGCTCTCTTCGCAGTAGCCGTCATCGACACCGAAGAGCCAGAGGACGAAGTCCGCCAGGATGCTGACGACCTCTTCCCGGCCTTCGGGGAGGATCATGGCGGAGAACGTACCAATGTCATGGCGGACGAGCCGGGCCCGAAGCTCCGGATTGCCGATGCTGAACGCCTCCGCCCATGCGGCCGTTCGGGCGTCGATGGCTGCATGGCGCGGATGGATGGCTGGGGGTATCGGCGAGAAGATCGGCGGAACGGTCAGTTCTGGCCCCACCTTCGGCCACCTCTCTGCACATGGTGTGTGGGTCGCCCGTTGCTGGTGCGTCGGGTGACGCCACGCGACTGATCAACTACGGCGCATAGTACTCACTGGTCAGGGGGCATCCAATGGAGCCTTCACGCCACCATGGAGAGCGTGTATGCGCCCGTTCTTCGCTCCGGCGCGCTTTAGTGGCGCAAAAAGGAGCCCCTTTTGCGCTCCCGGGTCGGTGCGCTTCGTGCCCGAGATCCCCTGATGACAGGGGGCTGTTGGCGATGGCTCGAATGCGACACGCCCAAGCGGCTATCGCGCCGTCGGTGCGGAGTTCGGGCGGGCGGAAGCGCGCGGAAGAGATCTGCGCCACATGTTCTATGGGCATTCAAGAAATGGTATAAAAATCGCAAAACGCAATATAAATAGCGCAGTTGCCCGGGGTGGTTGGCCCCAGGGCTCAGCGTGTCGGCCTCTTCGCCCGGGTTCGCGGGCCTTCAATCTGGCTGGAACGATACGCCCAATTGCCCTGTACTCGTGGTATTGCGGGACTCTGCACTGGTGGGACTACAGCAGATCAATCAAGCCAGATCAGCATCCCGTCGCCCGCTTGAGCCGCTGCCTGGAAGAACGGGACGAGCACCGCGAAGTACCCACGGACGTAGTCCAGGGATTCGCCCCGCTCCCAGATGATCCGGGGGTAGACGTCCGCACCGGCCAACTCCTGCGGGGAGACGTCCGCGACGAGTTCATCGGCGGTGAGTCCACCAAGCGCGTCGGCCGCGATCTGCACCCGGGCGGGCGTGAGATAGCGGGGCGGTCCGTACCCCCAGTCGTCGGCCCCGGGGATCGGCGCTTCGCCGTGGATGATGTCGACAGGGAAGTCCCGGCGGCGCAGGAGGAAGTCCAGGGCATCCCATGCCTTGTCCACGTCGAGGGAGCGAGCCCCCAAGGCGCGGGCCGCATCGGGGGTGGTGCTCGATGGATCCTCCTCGGGGGCCGCACCCCCTTCCCAGTCGGCCTCGATCAGTTCGTCGATGAGGTCCGACGCCCATTCGGGGTCCTTGATCGCCTGGTCGAGCTGCGCCGCCGTCACCCGCACGTACTCACCGATCATGCTCATGCCCAGATGGTAGAGCGGACCAGGGGCGCCGGGGCGGGGAGTGGGCGAAAGACCCCGCATTCCCCAACCGACTCACGCGTACGGATCGATACCGCCACCGTCGGCACCGCTGCGGTCCATGGCGCTGCGGGTGGGTTGACTCCCCGCGCCTCGGGGGCAGTCGGTGCGCCAGGGGTGGCGCACTGCTGTGCGGTCAGTCTCCTCGCGGCACGTCCAGAGCCGTCCCGTACAGACGCGTCACTCCGATACGTACGACCACGCGACGCTCCCTCACCAACTGCTGGAGGAAGGCGGCTTCCTCGCCGGTATCGGTGAATCCGGGCGTCATGGAGAGCAGTTCGCGCCCCACGGCATCACCGACTTCGGTGGACGGCTCCGACACCACCGCATCGCCCTCCACAACGGCGAACGACCACACGTCCGGACCGCTGACATGGAGGGCCGTGTGTGGATCGCGCCGCAACTGACGTGCCTTGAGGCGATCGACCGTGGTCGACACGCGCACGATGCGTTCCCGAGGGCTCCAGTGGAAGAGCACGGTGGTCAGATGGGGATGTCCGCTGCGCTTCACGCTCGCCAGCACTCCGAACTGCTGGGATCGAAGGAGCGCGTCCAACTCCTCTTCGCTCAGGGCGCGGGGGGCGGGACCGCCGCCGGGCGGGTCGTCGGTCATTCCGGGGCCAGTGGCAGAAGTGGACGGTGTGGGCACGGCAGTTCTCCTCTTCCGGGGAGCTTCCAGGGAGCAGTAAGATCGACCGTAGCAGATAGTTTTGTTGCAGACTATCTATCTCGGATGGTCTCTGCTGTGGAGTGCCGTTGTCGCCTTGGGGGGCTGGTGCCGTTCACTGCTCCCGCTGGCGCGCCCGCCGTGCGGGCCGTGGGCTTTCGCTGGGAGTGGCCAAATGTCCTGCGGCCAGTTGGTTCAGTGCCTGGAGCAGTGCCTGTCGATCGCCCTCGTCCAGTGTGTCGAGTGCACGCGCGTGGACGCGGTCGGCGATCCGCTGACTCTCCGCGGCGACCCTCGCGCCCTCGTCGGTGACGGTGATGATCCGGGCGCGACGGTCGTGCGGGGACGGGATGCGCTCGGCAAGGCCGGCCTTCTCCAGCGCGTCCACGGTCACGACCATTGTGGTCTTGTCCATGTCCCCGAGTTCGGCGAGCTGCGCTTGGGTGCGCTCCTGCTCCAGGGCGTGCACCAGGACGCAGTGCATCCGCGCGGTCAACCCGAGCTCGCCGAGGGCGGCGGCCATCTGGGTTCGCAGTACATGGCTGGTGTGATCCAGCAGGAACGAGAGATCGGGCTGGGTCCGGATGGGTGCCTGGGCGGTCATGTCCGCGAGGGTAGCAATTGGGACTGTGGCAGATTATCCGGAAGGGGACTTTCTCGTCTCCGTGCGTGTATGGACGGGGGGCTTGGCGCTGCCCTGCCCAGGAAGGCTGCCCGGCAGAGGCGTCGCGGCGTCGCGCTAGGCGCAACGACTGCCCATCGCGCTCAGGGTGCTGCCCGTCGGTCGCAGTCTCGGCGCCCCGCTCGATCTTGCCCCTCGGGTGCCTCCGGTGGGGCGGGGTGCAAGGGTCGGGGCGCGAGCTGTGACTTGCAGCGATAACTGTCACCGAGCGGGGGATCTGACCTGGTCGTCTCGGTCGAGTTCGCAGCGATAGTTGTCACCAGTTGCTCGGGCTAGTTGTCACAAGGTTCGTGTTCGCAGTCGGGTTGTCACCGATTTCGAAGTGTGATGGTGCTGGGCGCCGTGGTGGGCGTCTGCTTGAAGGCATGGCCGATGAGTACGGACTGCTGCCTGCGGCGGCACCCGAGGCGGGGGCGGTGTGGTCGCACCGCTGCCGCTGGGACGACCTGCTCGTACGTGCGTCGGTTGTCTCTGGACGTCAGGATCTGGATCTCTCGGATGGCTGGACTCGTTGCTGGGCGGTCACCTTGAACCTCGGAGGCGGCGAACTGATCGTGCCGGTCAGGGACCTTGCCCAGGTTCCGCTTCCCGGGGTCGGGCCGGTTCGCTGGTTCTCGTGGCATCGGCGGCAGCGCCACAGGCCCGGGCTTCAGTACATGCGAGGTGCTTAGTCCGTCGGCTGCGCCGGCTCGGCCACCTCGTCAGTCGATCCGGCCTGCTCGCCACCGAACACCTCATCGACGAGCCTCTCCATCGCCTTCAGAAACGCCCCGGCCAGGGACATTGCGGCGTCGTCCACATAGTTGAGCGAGGCAATAAGGGTCTTGCTGCCGTCGGGCGTGCTGTACATCAGCGCCGCGTGGCCCGCAGCGCCGCCGTTGTGGAAGAGGAGGGTGCCGCCGCTGGGGCCCGCGTCCTGCACACGCAGCCCCAGGCCGAAGCCGCTCTTGGGATGCGGCGTGCGCATCTCGGCCAGCAGCCCGGCCGGCAGGAGCTTGCCGCCCGCCAGCGCGGAGATGAATGTGTGGAGGTCCTGGGTGGTGGAGATCATGTCTCCGCCGGCGGAGATCCAGGAAGGGTTCTGGCGGGTGATGTCGACCGTCTTCTGCTGGCCGGCTTCCTCGTACCGGTAGTAGGCGTGGGCGTGCGGCTCGGGAATCTCCGGCGAGGTGTACGGCGTCACGGTGTCCGACATTCCGAGCGGACCCAGGATCCGCTCCTGCGTCTCCTCGGCGCACGAGCGGCCGGTGACCTTCTCGACTAGCAGCCTGGCCAGCACGTAGTTGGTGTTGGAGTAGCTCCAGTCCGTCCCCGGCTCGAACCGCGCCGGCTTGGACAACGCCAGCCGTACCAGCTCCTCCGGCGGGTAGGTCTTGAACCGGTTGTCCACCCACTCCTGGCCCGAGATGGTGCAGGGGATCCCCGCTACGACCGTCCCGTCCTCGAAGAGCTCGCCGGTGAAGTTGAACACCCCGCTGGTGTGCTGCAACAGCATCCGCACCGTTATCCGCCGGTCAAGGCCGAACTCGGGCAGGTAGTCGGCCGCCGGGGTGTCCAGTTCGATCTTGCCTTCGGCCACCAGTTGCAGCACCAGGGTCGCGGTGAAGGTCTTGGTGTTGCTGCCGATCCGGACGTACCCGTTGACCGGCGGCTTGGCGGCCTCGCCCAGCTCGGCCACCCCGGCGCTGCCGACCCACTCGCCCCGCTCATCGTTCACGCGCAGTGACACCCCGGCGAGACCGGAGTCGACGATCTCCTGGATGGCCTTCTGCAGCTCCGGGCGATCCTGTCCGGAAGTGGAGTTCTCTGTGGTGTGGAGGGACTCGCTCATGGTCAGTCCTCAATCTCGCGACAGTTGGCCCTGGCGGCTACCGGCCCCTTCGAGGCGGCCTTGCGATGAGCGTGCACCCTGACCCAAGGTCAAGGTCAACCTCCATCGCGACCATGGGCTGACCGGCACCGATCCTTGCGCGCTACCCTCGCCCCTGTGATCGCCCGCAACCCGCACCTCGCGACTGCGGCCGCCCACGATCTGGAGGTGTGCTGAGCCGATGGCGAACGGGCTCACGATCGGTCAGGCGGCGGCGTTCGTCGGCGTCACGATCAAGACGGTGCGGCACTATCACCGGCTCGGCCTGGTCGCCGAGCCGGAACGTGACGGTTCCGGCTACCGGCGGTACGGATCGGCCGACCTGCTTCGGCTGATCCAGGTCAGGACCCTGGCCGGGGCCGGCGTGCCGCTGGCCGAGATCGGCGACCTGCTCGACGCCGATCCCGAGCGGTTCGCCGCCGCCCTGGACGACGTCCATCGCCGCCTCACCGAACGGATCGAGGACCTGACCGCACGCCGCGACACGCTGCACCGGCTCGATCACAGCGACCGGGCCCTGCTGCCCGACCGGGCCTGCGCGATCTTGGACCGACTCACCGAGCTCGGCTTCAGCCCCGACTACGTGGCCGTGCAACGCGAGGGTCTGGTGCTGGCCCGGGCACTGATTCCGGAGATCTTCGACGGCTTCCTGACCCAGCTCGAACACTCGCTCGCCGACCCCGAGTTCATCGCGCTGACCAAACGCAGCTGGGACGCCAGATCCTGGGATCCCGACGACCCGCGGATCGACGGGCTCGCGTCCGCGGTGGCCGCCAATCTGCTGACCAACCGTGCGCTGCAGGCGGTGCCGACCGGGTTTCAGAACCAGTCAGACGCCGCCGCCCGGTACGGACTGGTCAACCACCACCGGGAAGACCAGGGACCCTCCATCGCCCGGTTGAACGCCCTGATCGAAGCGAACCTGCGCGCGGCCGGCATCCACATCCCGCATCAGTAACGCCCTCCCAGGAGAAGGCCGGGGCCGCAGACTGGACGTGGGCATCCGATGCTGTCGTGCAACGAGGATATTGGCGGGTCCCCGAAGACTGATCAACTCGCCGAACCCTTGCCTTACTTGTCTGCACCATGAGCAGGCCACTGACCAGCGAATGAGCTTGACAACCCTAGATAACCAGCGCCGTCGGCGGTGCCCGCACGGCTTCGGCGCCTACGGCGGCGCTATGTGCTGACCTCTCCCTTGTGGCGCCCGGCTGCAGGTCAGGTGTCCCATGACTGGGGAGATCCATCGAGCAGGCATGGGGTGACTCCCGATCGGCGGTGGCCGCTTTCGAAGAGCGCCATCACCGGTTCCAGCAAGCGTGACCAGGTTCCAGCTAGCCCGTCACCGCTCGACGGCTACGGACGGCTGGTGACAGAAACTCCTGCGAAGTGACAGCTAGCGCCGCGAGTCACACGAGTGTTCGCACTGTTGTTCGTAACACTATTGCAAGCACTTGCTTGCAATAGTTAGCAGACCTGTTGCACCATCGGTTCATGGCATCACTCAACGTCGGCAATCTTGGTGAGTACCTCCGCGAGCAGCGGCGAAACGCCCAGCTCTCGCTGAGGCAGCTCGCGGATGCCGCCGGGGTGTCCAATCCCTATCTGAGCCAGATCGAGCGCGGACTGCGCAAGCCGAGCGCGGAGGTGCTCCAGCAGGTCGCCAAGGCCCTGCGGATCTCCGCCGAGACGCTCTATGTGCGGGCCGGCATCCTCGACGAGCGGGACCGGGACGAGTTGGAGACGCGAGCAGTCATCATCGCGGACCCCTCCATAACCGAGCGGCAGAAGGCCGTACTGCTCCAGATCTACGAGTCCTTCCGCAAGGAGAACGGATTCGAGACCGCCGCTGGCTCGGACGATCCGGAAGCGGCGTATGCCGTCGAAGACGCCGATGCCGTGATCCCAGCCGGCGAGGGCACCCGTATGGACATAGCCCCGGACACCACTGCCGAAGGCCCGAGTGCGGGCGACGGCGGTGGACCCGACCGACCCTCACACTGAACCTGCGTCCAGGAGGACCACCCATGGCCATCACCGATGACCTGCGCAAGACCCTGTCCGACCCCAAGCCCCTCTACTTCTTCGCCGGCACCGCCGACCTCGCCGTTCAGGAGGCCCGGAAGGTGCCCGCGATCCTTGAGCAGCTCGCGGCCGAGGCGCCCGGGCGGATCGACGCCGTGCGCAACGCCGACCCCAAGGCCGTGCAGGAGAAGGTGACCGTCCAGGCCAAGGAGGCCCAGGTCACCGTGCAGACCAAGGTCAACGAGGTGCTCGGCGGCTTCGACGCCGACTTCAAGAAGCTCAGCGAGAGCGCCCAGGACCTGGCCCTGCGCAGTGTCGGGCTCGCCGCGGAGTACGCCGTCAGGGCGCGGGAGACCTACGAGCGGGTCGCCGAGCACGGTGAGCAGGCCGTGCGGACCTGGCGTGGCGAGGCGGCCGAGGAGATCACGGAGATCGCCGTGGCCGTCGAGCCCGAGCCGGCGAAGCCGCAGCCCGCGAAGGCCCAGCCGCCCAAGCCCCGGCAGGCCAGGACCGCCCAGCCGAAGACCTCGCCCGCCGCCAAGGCGGAGGCCAAGAGCGAGCCGAAGTCCGAGGCCAAGACCCAGCAGCCCAAGGTCGCCGCACGCCAGAGCACTGCGGCGTCTCGCAAGACGACCCCGGCCCGCAAGCCCGCTGCGAAGAAGACGCCCCCGCCCGCCGAGTAGGCATATGCGTACGGGCAGAATGGGCCGGGCACCTTTGGAGTGTCCGGCCCGTTCTCCAGGTACCTTTGCGGCGAGGTGCCCTCAGCAGACAAGGCGGTGCTCAACATGCTTCGCGCGAACTTCGACGCGACCCTCTCGCTCCTGCTCTTCCTGGTCTTTGCCGTGACATCCGTGACCGCGCTGGTCATGGCTGCCATGGCGCGGGGGGACGCCTACCGCGCCGCCGACAAGCAGACCAAGAACTTCTGGTTGATCATCCTCGGCATCACCGTCGTGGTGAACCTGCTCCTGAACATCCTGTTCCTGTCCATCGCAGGTCTGATCGCCACGATCGTCTTCTTCGTCGATGTGCGGCCCGCGCTGAAGGCGGTCACCGGTGGTGGGGGCGGCAAGCGTGGCGGCTCCAGCAGCGACGGCCCCTACGGCCCGTACAACGGCGGTAGGTGACCTGCACCACGGCGGTAGGTGCCCACACCCGCCCCGCACCATCCCGTTCGAACCGTGCTGAGCAGGGGTTCAGCCCCTGCTCAGCAGCAGTACCGCCACATCGTCGGTGAGCTCCCCGCCGTTGAGCTCCCGAACCTCGGTCACCGCGGCGTCCAGCAGTTCTTCGCCCTGTAGCCCGGCCGCGAGCTGCCGATTGATCATCTGGACCATGCCCTCGTCACCCAGGCGCTGAGTGGCGCCAGGCCCCGAGCGGCCCTCGATCAGCCCGTCGGTGTACATCATCAGGCTCCACGCTCCACCGAGCTCCACCTGGAGCCGCGGCCAACGCGCCCTGGGCAGCAGCCCGAGCGCCGGCCCTCCGCTCTCGTACGGGAGCATCTGCGCGGCCCGGCCGGCCCGGGTGATCAGTGGTGAGGGGTGGCCGGCCAGACAGAGCCCGGCGCGCCGTCCATCCGGTGCGATGTCCACGGTGCAGAGCGTCGCGAAGATCTCCTCGCTCTCCCGCTCGTGTTCCAGAACCTGTTGCATGGTCGAGAGCAGTTCGTCTCCGCACAGGCCCGCGAAGGTCAGGGCCCGCCAGGCGATCCGCAGTTCCACCCCGAGTGCGGCCTCGTCGGGGCCGTGTCCGCAGACATCGCCGATCATGGCGTGGACGGTTCCGTCGGGGGTGCGGACGGTGTCGTAGAAGTCCCCGCCGAGGAGGGCGCGGGAGCGGCCGGGACGGTAGCGCGCGGCGAACCTCAGGTTCGAGCCTTCGAGGAGCGGGGTTGGCAGGAGTCCGCGCTCCAGCCGTGCGTTCTCCTGGGCGCGTAGCCGGGACTCGGCCAGTTTGATCTGGGTGGTGTCGGCGCGCTTGCGCTCCACGGCGTACCGAACGGTCCGGCTCAGCAGCCGCCCGTCCAGCTCGTCCCGGAACACATGGTCCTGCGCTCCGACCCGTACCGCCTCCGTGGCCCGCTCCGTGTCGTCGGAGGTGGTCAGGGCGAGCACGGCATGTCGCGGCGCGATGCGCAGTACGTGCCTGAGCGCGGCGAGTCCGTCGTCACCCGGCACCGGCAGGGCGAGGTCCACCAGGACGCAATGGACGTCGTCGGTGAGGAGGCGCTCGGCCTCGGTGAGGTTGCGTGCACTGCGGATGCGTACCCGGGTGGCCGCGGTGGTGGGCAGTTCGGGTACCGAGAAGGGGCCCGTCGGGTCGTCCTCGATCACCAGCAGGGTGAGATCAGTGAGGTTGGTGCCACCGGTGGCGTCATGGGTGCCGGGGCCGGCGCCGTTGAGCTCCCGCGCAGCGGTGGCTTCGGTGTCGGGAGCTCCGCCACGGGGTGCGTCCACGGCTGTGGCGCCCTGTGCGGCCTCCGCGACGGGGACTCTCCGCTGTCGCGGTACAGGTGCTGGCATTGATCCGGATTCCTTCCCTCCCCCGAGGGCACGGCGGGACGACGATCGACAACCCGCCAGACGGGGACCATAGCGGTAGCCCCGCCGATAGTGGAATGGCGTCCGAGGAGCGGGTGGCGTCATCTCTACGCGGTCCACGGGCGGTTGGCGAGGCCCTCATGACGAACATCACGCCGTTGAACACGCCCGGTTACCGGGTGGCGACGGAGCCGGTTGGGCTGGTGATGGCGGTGCGGGAGTGGCGGTGGGGTTCTGTGGGGACGGGGCTCGGGATAGGGCGCCCGCGGAAGGCTCCGAAGCGCTCTTGCGGCAGGTCGCGCGGGCCGTTCGAGCGGCGTGAGCGCCCTTCGATGGCATTCTCCCCGGCGTTCGGGGTAGGCGTGTGGCCCCTGCGCTAGCCGGGGGCATCAAGCTCCCATAGATGCCATGAAGCATCACCAGCCACACTGGCCCCAATGTTCTTGTGGATATGGCGGGGTGAGTGTTGCGCATGTCTCATTTCTTACTCCCGACTAGGCGTGTTTTCGACGCTATAGCGGGGCATCGGTGGGCGGCTCCTGTCACCCCGGGTTCAGGTGCACCTCGGGTTCGGGTGCACTCCTAGTTCAGGTGCACTCCGGGTTCGGGACATGTGCTGGCGCCCATGGATAGGCCGGGGAGCCTCGGTGCGGCCGTGGGCCAACTCGTACTCCGGGCTCGCGCACACGCCGCACACGCACCCGGGCCGGAGCACACCTGAGGCCCGACCGAACCCAGTCCGGATTGACCCCAGTCCGGGACCTGAGCGCGACCGACGGGCACGTACGCCCGGAACTCGTACCCCAAGGGCGACCGGCAGGCACCTACGCCCGGACTTACGCGCAACCAAGGCCCGCCCACGGGCCTCAGGGGCGTACGACGCCGAGGATCCTCATCGAACCAGCGCCCGCGAGCGTCACATGCCGACCGGGCCGAGGCGAGTGAACGATCGTCCCGTCACCCACGTACATCCCCACATGGCTGGCATCCGCGTGATAGATGATCAGGTCGCCGGGCTGCAAGTCCGCCACCGCCACCTTGGGCAGTTGGCGCCACTGTTCCTGCGAGGTCCGGGGGATGGGGCGCCCGGCCGACGCCCACGCCTGCGAGGTCAGTCCCGAGCAGTCGTACGAACCGGGGCCCTCCGCCCCCCACACATACGGTTTGCCGATCTGTCCGGTCGCGAACTGCACCGCCGCAGCCCCCCGCGTGGTGGCCTTCGCGCCGCGCTTGAGCGGGGACGACCTCAGCCACTCCGACTGGGCCTTGTCCGCTGCGCGCCGCTCCAGGACCAGCATGCGCTTGAGCTCCTCCTTGTGCAGCCGCCCCTCCAGCGCCTCGGCCGCCGCGATCTTCGCGTCGATCTCCTTCTTCGCCTTGGCCTGCCGGACGCGATTGGCCTCCAACTTGCGCCACTGCGTGTTCGCGTCCAGGGAGTAGGACTCCAGATCGGCTTGCGTCTGTTCCAACTCTCGCAACAGGTCCCGGGTCGCCTTCATCCCGTCCTTCACCCTGCTGGCTCCGTCGAGGAAGAGTTGGGGGTCGTCGGTGAGGATGAGTTGGGCCTCGGGCGGTAGACCACCGCTTTGGTACTGGGCGCGGGCCGCCGCGCCCGCACGAAGCTTGAGATCGTCGATGCGGGTCTGGCCCTTGACGATCCGCTGGGCCAGTTCGGTGATCTCCTTGGACTGCTGTTTGGCCTGTTCCTCGGCGAGGTTATAGGTGTCCGTGGCGGACACGGCCTGGTGGTAGAGGCCCTCTATCTCCAAGCGGATCTCGTCGAGTGACTTCTCGGGCGCGGCCGGCGTACCGGCCGTGCCGCTCCGTGGAGGTGGTTCGGGGGCGTTGGGCAAAAGAGGGGTGCCGGGAGCCACGGCGGGCCTGGGTGAGACGGGGGAGGCGAAGGCGGTGCCCGGTACTGCCAAGGCGGTCAGTGCGCAGACCAGCGTGACCGCCGCGGTGGCGCAGTGGCGTCGAAGCACGGCTCCCCTCCCCAACCCAGCTGATTTACCGTCAGTAACGTGTGGGCGTTTCGGCGATGCTGCCACGGTGCGGCGCAAAGCGACAGGGTCCCTGAGCCATGTCGGCCGTGCGACCCTCCCCGAAGTCACAAGACGAACGACGTACCCGTGTCGTTCCCCATGGAGCGATTTCGTCCGGGCGTCCCTGCAGGTCGGCCGGATGCCCGCGGTTGGCCGTCGCCTCGCTCAGACGGATCGGGGCGCGAGCGCCGACCACTCCACGGTCACCTCGCCCTGCCGCCATCGCCTGTGGTCGTCCCGCAGCGGCCAGTCGGCGCCCAGGTCCCTGACCGCCCTGATCCAGCGCTGTCGGGCACTGAGCGCTGCGTACGGTGCGGCCGTCGCCCAGGCGCGGTCGAAGTCCCGTAGGAACGCATGGACCGGTTCGCCCGGGACATTGCGGTGGATCAGCGCCTTTGGTAGCCGTTCCGCCAGGTCGGAAGGCCGGTCGAGCGAACCCAACCTGGCCGCGAACGTCACGGTCCGCGGCCCTTCCGGGCCGATCGCCACCCATACGTGCCGTCGTCCGACCTCATCGCAGGTGCCCTCGACCAGCAGCCCTCCGGGGGCGAGCCGCGACCGCAGTCGGGCCCAGACGGCGTCGACTGCGCCTTCGTCGTACTGCCGCAGCACATTGGCCGCGCGGATGAGACTGACGGCGGGCTGCACGGGGATCTCGAAGCCGCCGTGTCGAAAACTCAGCCCCTCGCGCACGTAGGGTTCGGCAGCCGTGACGCGTGCCGGGTCGATCTCGATGCCGATCACTTCGCAGCGCGGGTCGGCGGTACGCAGTCGGCGCAGCAGTTCGAGCGTGGTCCAGGGTGCCGCGCCGTAGCCGAGGTCGACGGCCAGCGGGCGTTCGCTCCGGCGCAGTGCCGGGCCGTGGACGGCGGCGATCCAGCGGTCCATGCGACGCAGTCGATTGGGGTTGGTGGTCCCGCGGGTGGCGGTGCCTACGGGGCGTGTCATATGAGCGAGCGTATGTGGTGCCCGGTGTGCCCGGCCCTGGCGGCGACACTCTCCCAGAGCATTCGGAATGTGCAATTCCGAGGGAGTGTGGAGGCGTCCGGTCAACCGTGTCGGTTGCTGCCGACGACTTGCTGCCCGGCATTCCCCTGGCCGCCTCCGGCGTCGGAGAGTGGTTGGCAATAATTTGGTAAAGCGGACACACTCGGGAAATGGAAGGCGGCGGTCCGCTGTTGTGCGCGGGTGGAGGGCTGCTGGTGGCCGCAGCTTGCCGTGCCCCGAGCGAGGAGGACCTTCGACGTGAGCCAGTACGTCTCCCGCCTCTCCGGCAGCTTCTTGGCTCCCCGTATCAGATTTCCGGGCGGCCACCGCAAACCGCGCCGAATCGCGATGCTCAGCGTCCACACCTCCCCCCTCCACCAGCCGGGGACGGGCGACGCGGGCGGGATGAACGTCTACATCGTCGAACTCGCGAAGCGTCTCGCCGCCATCAACATCGAGGTGGAGATCTTCACCCGGGCCACCGCCGGCGGCCTCGCCCCCGTGGTCGAACTGGCCCCGGGAGTCCTCGTACGCCATGTGGACGCCGGCCCCTACGAGGGGCTGGCCAAGGAGGAGCTGCCCGGTCAGCTCTGTGCCTTTACCCACGGTGTGATGCAGGCGTGGGCCGGACACCGCCCCGGGCACTACGACCTCGTCCACTCCCACTACTGGCTCTCCGGCCATGTCGGCTGGCTCGCCGCGGAACGCTGGGGCGTCCCCCTGGTGCACGCCATGCACACCATGGCCAAGGTCAAGAACGCGGCGCTCGCCGACGGCGACACCCCCGAGCCCGCCTCGCGCGTCATCGGCGAGACCCAGATCGTCCACGCCGCCGACCGGTTGATCGCCAACACCGCCGAAGAGGCCGACGAGTTGGTCCGCTTCTACGACGCGGAGCCCGCGAAGGTGGCCGTCGTCCACCCCGGTGTGAACCTCGACCGCTTCCGTCCAGCCGACGGGCGGGCCGCCGCCCGAGCCCGCCTCGGGGTGCCTCAGGGTGCCTTCGTCCCTCTCTTCGCGGGACGCATCCAGCCGCTGAAGGCCCCCGACATCCTCCTGCGAGCCGTCGCGCAACTGCTGGTGCGGGAACCGGGGCTGCGTTCACGGATGTACGTCCCCGTAGTCGGCGGGCCCAGCGGCAGTGGGCTGGCCAGGCCCGAAGGGCTCCAGAAGCTGGCGGCGCGCCTCGGTATCGCTGACATCGTCCACTTCCATCCGCCGGTGGGGCAGGACGTGCTGGCGGACTGGTTCCGGGCCGCATCCACGCTGGTGATGCCCTCGTACAGCGAGTCCTTCGGGCTGGTCGCCATCGAGGCCCAGGCCGCGGGCACGCCGGTGGTCGCCGCAGCCGTGGGCGGACTGCCGGTCGCGGTGTCCGACGGTCATACGGGGATCCTCGTCGACGGCCATGACCCCGCCGACTACGCCACGGCGCTGCACCGACTGCTGCTCGATCCCGCTCTCGCCACCCGGATGGGCGTGGACGCGGCGCAGCACGCGGAACGCTTCGGCTGGGACACCGCAGCCGCCGCCACCGCGGACGTCTACACGGCAGCGATGTGGGAGCGGCGCCGCCGGGTACGCTCGCACCATGTCTGACGCACGGCAGCCGGCGCTGATCATCGAGAGCGCCCTGGAGGACGCCGGCCTGGAGTGGGAGAGCCCGGCCAGCGGTTCCTACGTGGTCACCCTCCCCGGCACCCGCAAGCTCTCCACGACCTGCTCGCTTCGCATCGGCAGGCACTCGCTGTCGGTGAACGCCTTCGTCATCCGTCACCCCGATGAGAACGACGCGGCCGTCCACCGCTGGCTACTGGAGCGCAACCTCAAGCTGTACGGGATCAGCTATGCGGTGGACCAACTGGGCGATGTTTACGTCACCGCGCGGCTGCCGCTCTCGGTGATCAACGCGGCTGAGCTCGACCGTCTGCTCGGGTCGGTGCTCGAAGCCTCCGACGGCGCGTTCAACACCCTGCTGGAGTTGGGGTTCGCGACCGCGATCCGCAAGGAGTACGCCTGGCGGGTGGCTCGCGGCGAGTCCACGAAGAACCTGGATGCGTTCACCGGACTGACCAGGGGCTCGACCGACTGACCAGGGATTAGCCGGTTGGCTGATTCGCCGGGGGATCAGGCACCGGTCCTGTGTCCTGCCCGGAGCGCGCACGCGCGGATGCCCGCCCCCGCGCCGGGGGCGTCAGGACACCACGCGGAACTGGTCCAGCGTGGCATGGGCTTCTGCCCGGTCCTCGGCGGAGAAGCAACGGCGGTTCTGTTTGATGAGATAGGCGTGGGTGCGCACGGTCTGGAGCCACGCGGTGCGTTCTGTCTCCACCGATTGCAGCGACTCGGCCTTGCGCTTCTTCTTTTTCGCCAGGTCGCGCAGTTCGCCGCAGTCGCCCTTCGACTTGTGGTGACCGTCCGACGGGAACGCCTGCCCGGTGAGGAAGCCGCCGAGCGCGAGCACGGTGGCCGCCAGCACGACGCTGGCGATCATCCAGGGATTCCGTCTTCGGCCCGGAGCCGGTTCGGGTGTGGGTGTGTGTGGTGCGAAATTCTCCATGATTCCCCCTTTGGTGATGATGGCGGTGGGATCATACAGCCGGTTTCCGGAACCTTTCTGCACAGCGAATCCCTGCTGACGGCCAGGATCGGGCTCCGCCGATCGCTCGTCCCTTGGTGCGGCCGTGAGAGCCGCGCGGCAGAATCTGCGCATGAGTGAAATGTCCGGAGAGTCGGGAATGGGGAGGTCGTCGCGCGGCCCCTCCGCACCCCGGGAGCCCGTCCCCAACGAGCGGCTCGCCCTCGCCGCCATGATGTTCGCCGTGGCGATGACCTTCATCGACCAGACGATCGTCGCCATCGCAGCCCCGGACATCACCCATGAACTGGGTCTCTCCTCGGCGGGAATGCGCTGGGTGGTCAATGCCTATCTGCTCTCACTCGCCGCGTTTTTCGCACTCGGCGGGCGCCTCGCTGACGTCTACGGCCACCGCAGGATCATGCTCATCGGGACCCTGGTCTTCGTCGTCTCGTCCATCCTGTGCGGTTGCGTACCGACCGGCGAAGTCGCACAGGCGTGGATGATCGTCTTCCGGGCGACTCAGGGGCTGGGGGCGGCGCTGATGTTCCCGGCCGCCCTCGCCGTGGTCGTCGCGGTCTTCCCGGTGGAACGCCGCGGTCGGGCACTGGCCCTCTTCTTCGGGGTCTCGGGCGGTCTCACCGCCCTGGGGCCCCTGCTCGGGGGCTGGCTCACCACCTGGACCTGGCGGGCGATCTTCTGGGTCAACGTCCCGGTCGCGGTGATCGCGATCGTCCTGACCGTGCTCGCCCGCATTCCCAACGTCGAACGCGAGGAACGGATCGACGTACCGGGTGCGGTCCTGGTCGCCCTGGGCATGGGGCTGAGCGTGCTGGGGCTGCAACAGGCATCCGAGTGGGGCTGGGACTCGGCGGCCACCTGGGTCTGCATCGTCGGCGGCCTCCTGGTCCTGGCGGCGTTCTGTCGCTATGAACTCCGTCTGTCGGAACACCCGCTGATCCAACTCAGGGTGTTCCGGGACCGGGCCTTCGCCGTCGACAACGCGGTTCTCTTCTTCGCGATGCTGGCCTTCGTCCCGCTGTTCTTCTTCGCCTCCGTGTACGCACAGGTCTCCCTCAGCGCCTCGCCCAACGAGGCCGCGCTCTATCTCCTCTACTTCTTCATCGGTTTCGCGATCACCTCCCAGATCGGCGGACGCATCCTGGACAAGCGCGGCGCCAGACCGGCCATGCTGCTGGGTACGGCGCTGGGCGCCGTCGGATTCGCCCTGTGGGCCGGAAAGCTCACCGACCTCTCCTTCAGCGCGCAATGGCCCTATGTGGTCCTGGCCGGAGCGGGCATCGGATTCCTGCTGGCGCCCGCGTCCACCGACGCGGTCAACCGCGCCATCGGCGCCTCCTACGGCGAGGTCACCGGCATCACCCAGACCATCCGCAACTACGCCGCAGCGGTGGGTCTCGCGGTGTACGGAACCGTCCTCGCCCACATCACGACCGAGCGGGTGGCCGGAACCCTGGAAGAGCGCGGGGTGCCGGCCGCACTGGCACGGCAGGCGGCACAGAAGGTGACCCAACAGGTCACCGGCCATGCGCAGGAGCGGGGGCCCGCGGGGGAAGGAGGGGTCGCGGTGTTGGTGAAGGAGGCGACACAACATCTGCGGATGGACTTCGCCGAGGCCAACCAGTGGGTGTTCTACGGCATGGCGATCGCGCTGGGCGTGGCCTTCCTCTGCGCCCTGGCCCACCCGGGCACCCGGGTGACGGACGACGGCTCCATCCGCGGCTGAGGGGTACGGCGCGCCACCCTCGCCCCTCCCGGACCGTCGCGCGATCGCCCCGAAGTGATGTGCGACACAGGGGTGTTGGCGCTGGTCAGTCCGGTTAGGAAGCGCGCTGTGGGAGCCGCACAGGCCACCCGCCCCCTTGCCGCCGATGGGACGCTTCCTCATCCGGGTGCCGTGCGCGTGAGCGTCGCCTCGCACCCTGTATGTCGTCGTTCGGCTTCGTTAAGTTGCCGGTCATCAAGTACGACGATCGGACTGGAACGGTGTC
Source organism: Streptomyces sp. NBC_00690 (assembly GCF_036226685.1). Classification (NCBI taxonomy): domain Bacteria; kingdom Bacillati; phylum Actinomycetota; class Actinomycetes; order Kitasatosporales; family Streptomycetaceae; genus Streptomyces; species Streptomyces sp. NBC_00690. The sequence goes on along the minus strand of NZ_CP109009.1, from coordinate 3,998,841 downwards.
ACCGCACCTCAGCGCAGACTCCCGTGCCGCACGGCACCCCCGACAATGGAAAAGGAGGGCCACGTGCCCCAGATCAGACGCCTCCTCCTGCCCCCGCTCCTTGCCGCACTCCTCGTGTCAGGCGCCGGTGCATTAGCCACCGCGAACTCCGGCCCGCCGTCGGGCGCTGCTGCCCCTCGCGCCGGATCGTTCGCGGGTGTGCCCGAATCCGGCGTGCTCGGTGATCACCATGCGCCGGCACCGCCCCGCCGGCCCTAGCTCTCCGGATCTTGCCGGGTGGGCGGGGCGACACCGCGACGGCGGCCGAGCCGTGACACGAGGTGGATCGCCCGCCCGGGAGGCGGTCAGTCGGACGGGGAGTCGGCGGCGATGGGCGACCTCGCCGCGCCGTCCGCCTTCGGCACGGTGACGGGTGCCGCATCCGCGATCTCGGAACCCGTGAGGGCCGGCGGGAGATTGCGCATCAGACCCCAGTAGCCCACCCCGGCCACCGTCCCCAGCGCCGCGCACGTGCCCCACAGCCAAGCGGCACCCAACCCGTCCATGATCGTGCCGGCGAGCACCGGCGCGACCAGCGAGGCAGCGGCCCAGGACAGGGTGTACATCCCCTGGTAGCGGCCCCGCCCGTGTACCGGCGAGAGCCTGACCACCAACCCCGTCTGGGTCGGTGCGTTCACCATTTCCGCCAGGGTCCAGATACAGACGGTCAGTGCGTACACGGCGATCGACCCGGCGAAGGCCGTCAGCCCGAACCCGTACCCCGCCAGCAGTGACGAGACGATCAGCAGTCGACGTGGATCGCGGTGCTCGATGTAGCGGGTGAGGGGGATCTGAAGGGCCACGATGAGCCCGCCGTTGAGGGCCATCACCAGGCCGAAGTCCGCGGCCGAGAAGCCGGCGGCGCCCATCGCCAGGGGCAGCCCGACGAATCCCTCCATAAAGATGAGCGAGATCAGGAACGACAGCCCGACCATGCCCATGAACCGGCCGTCGCGCAGCACCGTGCCCAGACTGACCCGTTCCTGCTCCTCCTGCGCCGAAGCGTCCGCAGTGCCTGGCCCGCCCTGCTCGGGCCGTGACTCCGGCAGCTTCACATAGATGAAGATCGCGCAGGCCAGCGTCATCACGGCCTCCCCGATGAAGCCCGCCAGATAGCTGTACTCGGCGATGAATCCCGCCGCTGCGGCGGATATGGCGAAGCCGAGGTTGATCGCCCAGTAGTTCAGCGAGAACGCCCGCACCCGGTCCTTCGGCGGCACGATGTCGGCCATCATCGCCTGTACCGCGGGCCGCGAGGCGTTGGTCGCCGCACCGACGACCGTCGCGACGACGGCGATGGCCACCGGGTGCTGTACGAAACCCAGTACGGCCACCGACACGGCCGACGAACTCTGGGCGATCAGCAGGGTGGGCCGACGTCCCAGCCGATCAGTCATGACTCCCGCACCGATGGACGAGATCACTCCGCCAAGTCCGTAGAGCGAGGCGACCAGCCCCGCATAGGAGGCCGAGTAGCCGCGATCCAGGGTGAGGTAGAGGGTCATGAAGGTTGCGACGAACGCCCCGAGGCGATTGACGAGGGTGCTGGTCCACAGCCACCAGAACTCGCGGGGCAGCCCGGACACGCTCTCCTTGAGCGCGCGTCGCGCACGGGCGATGGGCATAGGTCCCCCCAGCAGCCTCGATCAGGCCATGTAATAGCTCTTTCGGTATTGCGCACATTACATAGGTGGTCATCCGGCCGCCAGTGACTTGACGCCGGCCGCAGGCGAGGCGGCGAAGGCCGTCCACTAGGCTCGGAGGCATGGCCGACGCACCGTACAAGCTGATCCTCCTCCGCCACGGCGAGAGCGAGTGGAACGCGAAGAACCTGTTCACTGGCTGGGTGGACGTCAATCTCACCGAGAAGGGCGAGAAGGAGGCGGTCCGCGGCGGTGAGCTGCTGAAGGACGCCGGTCTGCTCCCCGACGTGCTGCACACCTCCCTCCAGAGGCGTGCCATCCGCACCGCCCAGCTCGCCCTGGAATCCGCCGACCGGCACTGGATTCCCGTGCACCGCTCCTGGCGCCTCAACGAACGCCACTACGGCGCGCTTCAGGGCAAGGACAAGGCGCAGACCCTCGCCGAGTTCGGCGAGGAGCAGTTCATGCTCTGGCGCCGTTCCTACGACACTCCGCCGCCCGCCCTTGAGGACGGCACCGAGTTCTCGCAGAGCGGCGACCCGCGCTACGCCACCATCCCGCCGGAGCTGCGCCCGCGCACCGAGTGCCTCAAGGACGTCGTCGTCCGGATGCTCCCGTACTGGTACGACGGCATCGTCCCGGACCTGCTGACCGGACGGACCGTCCTGGTCGCCGCGCACGGGAACTCGCTGCGCGCGCTGGTCAAGCACCTCGACGGCGTCTCCGACGAGGCCATCGCCGGGCTGAACATCCCGACGGGCATCCCGCTGGCCTATGAGCTGGACGCCGACTTCAAGCCCCTCAAGCCGGGCGGCACGTACCTCGACCCGGACGCGGCTGCGGCGGCGATCGAGGCGGTCAAGAACCAGGGCAAGAAGAAGTAAGCAGCAGCAGGCAGCAGTACCGTTCGAGCCCCCTGTCCACAGTCTTCCCGCAGACAGGGGGCTCGTTGCCGTTCCCGTGGCGCCGGCTGGTCGGAGCCTTTGGTGTTGCTCGGGTTGCCTCAGTGCTTCTCAGCGGTTCTCGGTGGTTCTCAGTGGGTCTCGGTGGTTCTCAGTGGGTCTCAGTGGGTCTTGGCTTCAGAAGGAGCCTTCGGCCGCTCCACCCGGCACCGTCAGCGGCTCGTGATGGTGCCAGATCAAATACCGGTCCTCGCGGCTGAGTTCCGCGGATCCCCATTCGAGCCTGATGACCCCTCGGCTCATGGAGCACGCGTACGCCACCAGGACCAGCCCCACGTCCGGCGGCAACTGGGCCAGGTCGGGGTGGACTTCGCCGTCCGTCCCTTCGTCGAGCCCCAGATCCAGTTCGCCCTGCCTGGGGTCGGGTCCGTGTTGGCGGATGAGGTCGGCGCGCAGTCCGGACGCCCTGCGCAGCCGGGCCGCGGTCACGGGCACGTCTGTCTTGGCATAGCGGATCGGGTAGATCACCTGACCCGAGACGATCATCACGGTACGGGCCTGGAGGCGTACGGCCGTTGCGCCCGGCAGGTGTTCGAGGCCGGCGGCCAGTTCTTCGTACTGCACCGCGTGCAACCCGTGCCCATAAGCCTCCAGGGTCTGGGTGTGGACGCCTTGGTGGCCGCTGCGCGCCCTGTCGTGAGCCCTGGCGAGACAGAGCGGAACGGCCAGAGCCAGTGGTCCGGCCAGATCACCGAAGGTCTTGCGGGCCCATGGTGTCGATGAGGTCATGTCTGTCGCCCTCCCCGTCAGCACAGTTGACCTCTTCGACCGTGACTCCTGACGGTGCATCACACAAGTGCGCATGGTCGGTGCCGGTGGCGTCCTGTGTGAGGGATTCGGAGGCCAACTCCCGAGCGATGTAGAGGTCGCGCCAGCGAATCTGATGCGGAAATTCCGCATCAGATTCGGATGAGGCATGTCAGTATGAGGGAATGCTCGGCGTGCAAGGCGTCGGCGTCTAGTGACGGAGGACCATGAGCGAGACGGCCACGGCAGTGCCGGAGTGGACGTTGGAGCCCGGGCAGCAGATCGAGCGCAAGTTGCTGCACAGCACCTACGGCGGGCGGACGCAGGGCGGCATCGGCCCCTCGGCCAAGAGCCCCAACGTCTTCGTCTTCACCGACCCGGTCGCCGGTGAGAAGCACGGCTACTACGACGACTGGATGCCCGACGGCCTCTTCCACTACAGCGGAGAAGGCCAGTACGGCGATCAGCGGATGCTCTCCGGCAACGCCAGCATCCTCAACCACCGGGCAGAGGGACGCGCCCTACGCGTCTTCGGCGGAGCCCGCGGCACCGTCACCTATCGCGGCGAGTTCGTCGTGGACCAGGAGTCACCCTGGTACGAGACCGATGCGCCGGAGACCGGCGACGGGCCGCTGCGCAAGGTCATCGTCTTCCGGCTCAAGCCGGTGGACACCGCGCCCCAGCCGCCGACCACGAGGCTGGGACGGCTGCTGGACCGCCGCCCTCACGAGGTCGACGAACTGCCCCTGGAGCGCAGCGAGACCGAGCGGACGTACGTCAATCCCAACCGCGAGGCGTACGAGGCCGAGCGCAGGGAGGTCCAGTTGGTCCTGGCGTTCGCCGACTACCTCACCGTGAAGGGGCACCAGTCGCACCGCCACCGGCTGTTGCCGCCGGGCGAGAGTCGTCCCCTGTTCACCGACCTCTACGCCCCGGGGCTCGGGCTGCTCGTCGAGGCCAAGGGCAGTGTGACCCGGGAGAACCTGCGGATGGCGATCGGTCAACTCGCGGACTACAGCAGGTTCGTCTCCCACCGTCACCGCGCGATCCTGCTCCCGTCCAAGCCGCGGGAAGACCTGCTGGCCCTCGCCGAGAGTCAGCGGTGCGTTGTCATCTGGCAGGAGGGCAAGGGCTATGCCAGCACCGATCCGAGCGCACTGCCGTAGGCGGTAGCGGCCACCACGATCCGACCCGATGCCGAAGGGCCCTTACACCCTTCGACGAACATGCCCCGCCCGATGACACCGGGCGGGGCATGTCCTTGTTGCCGTGTGGGTCAGCGGTCGGTCAGCCGCAGCCGCCGCCGCACTGGCAGGAGCCGCCCGACTGGCAGCCGCAACTGCATCCTGCGCCGCAACTGCATGCGCGGAGCAGTGCGAACCGCACCACCTCCGCCGCGATCTCCTGCGGAGTCGCTATCGCTGATTTAGGGGAATCGGTCATGAGTTCCTCCTGATGGCGTACGAGCCGTACAAGACGTACGAGATGGGTCGCCTCTCGCCATTCCATGCCCGCCGGGGCAGGCGCATCAACAGCGCGTTGAGGCATGGGCGCATGGCCCGACGTCGTCCCGCGATCCGGCGCAAACCGCGAAGTGCCGGCGGACGGCGGGTCTCCGCCGGGGGTGGCGGGCGGAGGCGTCGGTGAGCGCCCGACGGGCCAGGAGAGTCGCAGCGTGCCCGGGACGCATCGAACAGCCGCCCGGGCCCCTGCGAAGGCCCTACCCCGGCTCCCGGGCTGTGGTTCCCCGAGAGCCGGCGCGGGAGTGGGACGGGAAGGACGGAAGGGTGCAGCCCTCAGGTCCCGTCCACCGGGGTGAGTGGCTGGATCTCGTCGGCGTGCTCGCCCGTGACCAGATAGACGACCCGCTTGGCCACCGACACCGCATGGTCGGCGAAGCGCTCGTAGTAACGCCCGAGAAGCGTTACGTCCACTGCCGTCTCGATCCCGTGCTTCCAGCGGTCGTCCATCAGATGCTGGAAGAGGGTGCGGTGCAAAAGATCCATCTCGTCGTCGTCCGTCTCCAGCTGAAGTGCCAGATCGACGTCCTTGGTGATGATCACCTCGGCGGCCTTCGCCATCAGCCGCTGGGCGAGCTGGCCCATCTCCAGGATGGTCGCCTGGAGGTCCTGGGGCACCGCCGAATCGGGGAAACGCAGCCGGGCGAGCTTCGCCACGTGCTGTGCCAGATCCCCGGAACGCTCCAGGTCAGCGCTCATCCGCAGCGAAGTGACCACGATCCGAAGATCCGTGGCGACCGGCTGCTGCCGGGCCAGTAGGGCAATCGCCCGCGCCTCCAGGTCGTGCTGGAGGTCATCGACCTTCTGATCCGCGGCGATCACGGTTTCGGCCAGTTTCAGATCGGCGTCGAGCATGGCCGTGGTGGCGCGTCCAATCGCCGACCCCACCAGTCGGGCCATCTCGACAAGACCCTCGCCGATGGAATCCAGTTCCTCGTGGTACGCGTCCCGCATCGGGTTCCCTTTCTGCTGATGAACAGAGGTCCGGGTGGGGCACTCGGACCTCCACGCTCCCACGGTGCACGGATAACCCGTCCAGATCCTCCCGGCCAAATGAACCGGTCCCATCCCCTTGGTGAACTCTGGGCGACGAGTGTTCCCGCTGCCACCCGATTGGCTGTGAGCATGTCCGTGACCACGCATAACCTGGATGCATGGACGTGAACGCGGCAGTCGCCGCAGCAGCGGCGATCGCCGGTCTCCTGACCGGTGTGATCGCGATGCTGGCGTTCCGCTGGAGCGAGCGGGAACAGCGCAGACCCACCCGTAGCTCGTTGCACACGGATGCCGTGCTGCCACCCGGCGTCGACACGGTCCTGTCCGTGCTGCGCTCATCCGCCGTCGTCCTCGACGAGGGCGACTCCGTCGTCAAGGCCAGCTCCGCCGCGTACGCCCTCGGGCTGGTTCGTGGCGGAAAACTCACTGTTGACGCCATGCTTCAGATGGCCAGGGATACACGTCGAGACGGTGAGATACGCCAGGTGGAGCTGGATCTCCCGCGGCGCGGCACCGGTCGGGGCGAGGCCCTCGCCGTCTCCGCCCGGGTCGCGCCGCTCGGCTCCCGCCTGGTCCTCCTGCTGGTCGAGGACCTCACCGAGGCACGCAGGATAGACGCGGTGCGCAGGGACTTCGTCGCCAACGTCAGCCATGAGCTCAAAACCCCCGTCGGCGCGCTCTCGCTGCTCTCCGAAGCCGTCATGGACGCATCCGACGACCCCGAGGCGGTGACCCGGTTCGCCGGGCGGATGCAGATCGAGGCGACCCGGCTCACCAACCTCGTACAAGAACTCATCGACCTCTCCCGCGTCCAGAACGACGACCCGTTGGACGACGCCGAACCCGTACGGGTGGAGGAGCTGGTCGCCGAGGCCATCGACCGCTCCCGCCACCCCGCCTCCACCAAACAGATCACCATGGCTGCCGCTGGCGCCGAAGACCTGCGAATCTGGGGCAATCGCGGCCAGCTCGCCGCGGCACTGGGCAATCTCGTCGAGAACGCCGTCAACTACTCACCCGCCCGCACCCGCGTCGGCATCTCCGCACGCCGGATCTCCGACATGGGCACCGACCTGATCGAGATCGCCGTCACCGACCAGGGCATCGGCATCCCCGAGAAGGACCGCGAGCGGATCTTCGAACGCTTCTACCGCGTCGATCCGGCCCGCTCCCGCGCCACCGGGGGCACCGGGCTCGGACTGGCGATCGTCAAGCACGTGGCCGCCTCGCACGGCGGGGAGGTCAGCGTCTGGAGTACCGAGGGACAGGGCTCCACCTTCACCCTGCGACTGCCCGAAGCGGGCGCCGCCAGGGACCGCTCAGTCAACGGCCAGGGCCCGGCCAGCAGCCAGGCCCCCGCCACCCGTACGGACGCACCCGAAGGCGTCACCACGCCCGACGGCCGCCCCGCCACCGGCACGGATCGCCCCGCTGAGGACGACAACCGGCCCCACGACACCGATCCGAACACCGACACCCCTGCCCCGGAGGTCCTTCCGTGACCCGAGTGCTCGTCGTCGAGGATGAGGAATCCTTCAGCGACGCCCTGTCCTACATGCTCCGCAAGGAAGGCTTCGAAGTCGCCGTGGCGACCACGGGCCCCGAAGGACTCGACGAATTCGAGCGCAACGGCGCCGACCTCGTCCTCCTCGATCTGATGCTCCCCGGCCTACCCGGCACCGAAGTCTGCCGCCAACTGCGCGGTCGGTCCAATGTCCCGGTCATCATGGTGACCGCGAAGGACAGCGAGATCGACAAGGTTGTCGGGTTGGAAATAGGGGCGGACGACTACGTCACCAAGCCCTTCTCGTCCCGGGAACTGGTGGCGCGCATCCGCGCGGTACTGCGCCGCCGCGGCGAGCCGGAGGAGGTCACCCCCGCCGCCCTGGAGGCCGGCCCGGTCCGGATGGACGTGGACCGCCACGTCGTCACCGTCGGCGGCGGCAAGGTCGACCTGCCGCTCAAGGAGTTCGACCTCCTGGAGATGCTGCTCCGCAACGCGGGCCGCGTCCTCACCCGGATGCAACTCATCGACCGGGTGTGGGGAGCCGACTACGTGGGCGACACCAAGACCCTGGACGTCCATGTGAAGCGGCTGCGCGCCAAGATCGAACCGGACCCGGGTGCGCCGCGCTACCTGGTCACGGTCCGCGGTCTCGGCTACAAGTTCGAGCCCTAGCCGGTCCCGGTCCCTCGGGGCCGATAGGTGCCCGCTGACGAAGAGAACGCCCCACCGAAACCGGTGGGGCGTTCTCTTCGTGCTGTGGAGGCCGTCCGATCCAGAGCCCGGGCCTTCCGGCACCGGTGCTTCGGCGTTCAGACGGCCAGATGTTCAGACGGCCAGCCAGAAGTCTCAGACGTCAGCTGTGGGCGGAGTCGGAGGAATCGCCCTCGTGGTCGCCCTGGCCCTGCTCGCCGTCCTGGCCCTGCTCGCTCTGAGCCTGCTCATTCGCCTGGTCGCTCTGCTCGCCCTCGGCGCCCGGCTGGCCTTCCGTGCCCTGCTCGGTCGAGTTCTCCCCGTTGCCGGGGTTCTCAGCGTTGGCACCGTCGTCGGGGTTCGCAGCATTCTCTGCGTTCTCAGGGTTTCCCGAGGGGTCGCTGCCCGGCTCGCCCGCCGGCTCCGACGGCTTGGGCTTCGCGGGAGCGGGCTTCGGCGGCGCGGTGGGCCCGAAGTCCTTGAAGTCGCCCGTCGACGCCATCACGAACGCCTTCAGCTTCACATCACCGGTGTCGCTGAAGCGGAAGACCGTCTCCTGCACACCGCCGATGTTCTTCGTCAGATCCCGGCCGTTCTCGATGAACGCGGAGGCATTGCCCTTGCCGCCGATGATCACCGAACCCTCGGCGGGCACCGTGATGGGACCGGATCCCTTCGCGGGCTTCAACTGCACCCGACCCGCACCCGGCAGGGTGATCGAGTCGATCGTCTGGGCCTTGCGGCCGTTGTTGAAGACCGTCGCAGAGACGGCGGCCGGGCCCTCCGCGTCAGCCTTCGGCTGCGTGATGACGTTGGCGTTCTGAACGCTGATGGTGTCGACCGTCACTGCTGCCGTGTCCGGCTTGACGCCGAGGGACTGGGCGTTGTTGCCCGCGCCGCAGGCGGTGAGAGCGGCGGTCGACAGCACGGCAGCGGTCACGGCGAGGGCACCGCGTCGAAGGCTGCGGGTGCGGCCTCCCGACGGAGTGTGGTGGAGGCTCACGACGGCGGCATCTCCTTGGACGTACGGACTGCGGACTGGTCGGGCTGCCGCCTGCCGAACGACGGTGGGCGGGCCGGTTGAACCGGCGTAATACCGGCCGGGACCGCGACAGTTCGCGATACCGGCCGAGACCACTTCAGTTCGTCGACAGATTACAGAGCCGTCGCTTCCGTCCTGCACCCGACCCGCCCCTTCGCGTTGTGGCACCGCCTGGTAGCGAACGGCACGACGAACTACACAACCGACCTGGCGACGAACCGGACCCACAACAGCCGATCTTCCAGCTGACTTCCGACCACGACCACGGAAGCAGGATTCCCTTGGTGTTCCCCTTGGCGTTCGCAGGCGTTCGCATATCACCGGTGATCAATTCCCCGGGCTGCTCCGCATTCCTTCCGAATACCGTGCAGGTGAAAGCTTCGACACACGTCGACACACCTCAGATGATCAATTGCGGATTCCCCCGCCCATCAGGCCGAACGGGTGAACGACGGCCGAACGGAGTACGGGAAGTTCACCGTGAAGAACCCGGCATATCGGGACGTTCAGCCATGTCTAAGGGGTCGGTACGGGGGGTAACGTACGAGTTTCACTCGGCCCGTGCAGCCGCTCCGACCTGCGAATACCGTCTTCCGGAAGCCGTTCGCAGCACGTTCCTGTTGCTGTTGTCAAGCCCCGAGATATGCCCTGACCTGCGAAAACGCCATTCAGAAGAAGCTGTATCCGTGTTACCCTGGATAGCCACGGAAGGGGTACCTGTCACATGACGTTCAAGGTTGGCGACACCGTGGTCTATCCCCATCACGGGGCCGCGCTGATCGAGGCCATCGAAACTCGCCAGATCAAAGGCGTGGACAAGACCTACTTGGTGCTCAAGGTCGCTCAGGGTGACCTGACTGTTCGCGTGCCAGCGGACAATGCGGAGTTCGTCGGCGTACGCGATGTGGTCGGTCAGGACGGGCTCGACCGGGTCTTCGAGGTGCTCCGCGCACCGTATGCCGAAGAGCCGACTAACTGGTCCCGTCGGTACAAGGCAAATCTGGAGAAGCTTGCCTCCGGTGATGTCATCAAGGTCGCTGAAGTAGTGCGTGACCTGTGGCGTCGTGAGCGTGAGCGTGGACTTTCCGCAGGTGAGAAGCGCATGCTCGCCAAGGCTCGCCAGATCCTGGTGAGCGAGCTTGCCCTCGCGGAGAACACCAACGAAGACAAGGCCGAGGCTCTGCTCGACGAGGTCCTCGCGTCCTGACGCGTGACGCACCAATGCCGCGGTGCCCGATGACATGACATGATCACCATTGATCACGGTCCTGTCGCCGGGCGCTGCGGCATGTTTCGTGGTCCCGCCCGTATTGGTCGTGCTGGTACTGCTTCGGTGCCAACCGCAGGGACCGCACCACTGATCCCTGTGGTGTGCCGGGCCCGGGCGGCTGGCGCAGACCAGTAGTCACGGAAGGGTCCGTTAAGGCGTCGCGCCCGGCACGCTTGAGGCCATACCCATGTCGGCCGAGGAAACAAACCTGCCGGAGTGCAACCGATGTCAGACGTATCGCATCCGCCCCGCACCGCAGCGGTGATTCCGGCTGCCGGACGGGGGGTGAGGCTCGGACCCGGTGCCCCCAAGGCGCTGCGTACGCTCAACGGCACACCGATGCTCATCCACGCCGTACGCGCCATGGCCGCCTCTCGTGCGGTCACCCTCGTCGTGGTCGTCGCCCCTGCTGACGAGACGCAGGGGGTGAAGGCCCTCCTTGCGGACCTCGCGCTGCCGGACCGCACCGACATCGCCGTCGTCCCCGGCGGCGACACCCGTCAGGAGTCGGTACGCCTCGGTCTGGAAGCCATTCCCGAGGGGATCGACATCGTCCTGGTCCATGACGCTGCCCGCCCGCTCGTACCCGTCGACACGGTCGATTCCGTCATCGAGGCGGTACGGGACGGTGCCGTGGCCGTCGTGCCGGCCCTACCGCTCGCGGACACCGTCAAGGAGGTCGAGCCGGCACCCTCGGGAGGCCCCGAGCCCGTGGTCGCCACTCCCGAGCGGGCCCGACTGCGGGCCGTACAGACACCGCAGGGCTTCGACCGCGCCACGCTCGTCAACGCCCACGCCACCATGGCCGTCGCCGGTGGCGACGGTGCGACCGACTGCGCCGGCATGGTGGAGCGGCTGGGCGCCCCTGTGGTCGTGGTTCCCGGCCACGAGGAGGCGTTCAAGGTGACGCGCCCCCTCGATCTCGTCCTCGCCGAAGCAGTGCTCGCCCGCAGGAGGGCCAATGACGGCTTCTAACCTCCCCCTGGTCGGCATCGGCACCGATGTCCACGCCTTCGAGGCCGGCCGTGAGCTGTGGTGTGCCGGCCTGTTCTGGGAGGGCGAGACGGGTCTCGCCGGTCACTCCGACGCCGATGTCGCGGCGCACGCCGCGTGTGACGCGCTCTTCTCGGCCGCGGGCATCGGCGATCTCGGAGCCCACTTCGGCACCGACCGCCCCGAGTGGTCCGGCGCCTCAGGCGTCACCCTGCTCGCCGAGGCCGCCCGGCTGGTCCGTGCCGAGGGCATGGAGATCGGAAATGTCGCCATTCAGGTGATCGGGGTGCGCCCGAAGATCGGTAAGCGTCGCGCCGAGGCGCAGAAGGCGTTGGGCGCCGCGGTCGGGGCCCCGGTGTCCGTTTCGGGCACGACGACGGACGGCCTCGGCCTGACCGGTCGTGCCGAGGGCATCGCCGCCATCGCCACGGCACTGGTGTTCCGTACGGGTGAGTAGTTCGTCAGGCTGAAACGTTGGAAGGGTGTGACGGGCCGCCCGAGGCGGGTACTCGTACCAGGACTCGTCTCCATCGGACCGATGGAATCCGATACCGAGCCGGCTCCGGCGGGTTTCAGGTATCCACCGGGGGTGAACAGGTAGCGGGTTCACTGCGTCCCGTCAGCCCTGTTCCCCAGTCCGTCGTCCAGCCTTCACCCACCCGAAAGGCCGCGTACATGACCGCCGAACTCTCGGACCACTTGAGGGCGCTCCTCGACTCCCCCGTCTTCGTGAACATTGCGACGATCCAGCCCGACGGCAGCCCTCAGGTGTCCCCGGTGTGGGTGAAGCGGGACGGCGACGACGTCCTCATCTCGACGACCGTCGGCCGCCGCAAGGAGCAGAACCTGCGTCACGACCCCCGGGTGACGGTCCTGCTCCAGCCCTTCGACGCCCCGTACACCTACGCCGAGATCCGGGGAACCGCCTCGATCACCACCGAGGGCGGACAGGAGCTCATCGACGAGCTCTCCGTGAAGTACACCGGCAAGAAGTACGCGGAGTTCAATCCGACCTCCGCCCAGGACGCTCCCCGGGTGGTTGTCCGAATCACCCCGCGGAAGGTCGTCGGGCGTATCTGAACCCCACAAGACAGAGGTCACACAGGCCACGCGAGCAAAGTTTCGCCCCGCGTCCCCCACTGGGTCGCGGGGCACTGCCGTGCGCCCACTACCCTTGTTGCGTGACTATTCGCCTGTACGACACCAGCGCCCGGCAGATCCGTGACTTCAACCCGCTCAAGCCGGGCTGTGTCTCGATCTACCTCTGTGGCGCCACGGTGCAGGCCGCCCCTCACATCGGTCACATCCGCTCGGGACTGAACTTCGACATCATGCGCCGCTGGTTCGAGTACCGCGGTTACGACGTGACGTTCATCCGGAACGTGACTGACATCGATGACAAGATCATCCAGAAGTCGGCGGAACAGAACCGCCCCTGGTGGTCGATCGGCTACGAGAACGAGCGGGCCTTCAACGACGGTTACACCGCACTCGGCTGCCTCCCGCCCACCTACGAGCCCCGCGCCACCGGCCACATCACCGAGATGGTCGAGATGATGCGCGGGCTCATCGAGCGCGGGCACGCCTACGAGGCCGATGGCAACGTTTACTTCGACGTGCGCTCCTTCCCCGGCTACCTCCAGCTCTCCAACCAGGACATCGACGATCTGCGCCAGCCCTCCGGCGAGGGTGAGACCGGCAAGCGCGATCCGCGCGACTTCGCCATGTGGAAGGCCGTCAAGCCCGGCGAACCCAACTGGGAGACGCCCTGGGGGCGCGGCCGGCCGGGCTGGCACCTGGAGTGCTCGGCCATGGTGCACAAGTACCTGGGCACCAGCTTCGACATCCACGGCGGCGGGATCGACCTGGTCTTCCCGCACCACGAGAACGAGATCGCGCAGGCCAAGGCGTTCGGCGACGACTTCGCCCAGTACTGGGTGCACAACGCCTGGGTCACCATGAGCGGCGAGAAGATGTCCAAGTCGCTCGGCAACTCGGTGCTCGTCTCCGAGATGGTCAAGCACTGGAAGCCCATCGTCCTGCGCTACTACCTGGGAACTCCTCACTACCGGTCGATGATCGAGTACAGCGAGGAGGCCCTGCGCGAGGCGGAATCGGCCTTCGCCCGGATCGTCGGCTTCATGCAGCGCGTCTGCGAGAAGGCCGGCGACACTGTCGAGCCCGCCGCCGAGGTCCCCCTGGCCTTCGCCGAGGCGATGGACGACGACCTTGGGGTCCCGCAGGCCCTCGCCGTCATCCACACCACTGTCCGACAGGGGAACTCGGCCCTCGCCGCGGACGACAAGGAGAGCGCGGTAGCCCGTCTGGCCGAGGTTCGTGCCATGCTCGGGGTACTGGGTCTCGACCCGCTCGACCCGCACTGGGCGGGTGAGACCGAGAGCGGCGAGGACCTCCACGGCGCGGTCGACACCCTCGTACGGCTGGTGCTCCAGCAGCGCGAGGCCGCCCGCAGCCGCAAGGACTGGGCCACCGCCGACGCCATCCGCGACCAGCTCCAGCAGTCCGGTCTGGTCATCGAGGACAGCCCGGACGGACCGCGCTGGACGCTCGGACCGCGCTGACGCCCATCCGCGATGTGCCGCCCGGCTCTCCGGGCGGCACACTTTCATACATACGTACGTACGCCTTCGAGCTTTCAGGAAACAGGTAGTAGCCATGGCCGGGAACAGCCAGCGCAGGAACCGCCGCACGTCCAACAAGAAGGGCGCGCAGGTCGGCAGCGGTGGCAATCGGCGCCGCTCGCTTGAGGGCAAGGGCCCGACCCCACCCGCCTCCGCCCGCAAGGGGCACGTGAAGAACCGCGTCGCCAACGCCAAGGCGAAGCAGACCGCGCGCCGCCCCGTCGCCCGCCGCGGCGGCAAGGGCAGCTCCGAGATGGTCGTCGGCCGCAACCCCGTCTTCGAGGCGCTGCGCGACGGGGTGCCCGCGAGCACGCTCTACGTGCAGCAGTTCATCGACAACGACGAGCGCGTCCGCGAGGCCCTCCAGCTGGCGGCCCGGCGGGGCAACATCCATCTGATGGAGGCCCCCCGCCCCGAGCTGGACCGGATGACCGGTGGCCTCAACCACCAGGGCATGGTGCTCCAGGTCCCGCCGTACGAGTACGCGCACCCGGAGGACCTGGCCGCTGCCGCCTTCGACGAGGGCGAGGACCCGCTGATCGTCGCGCTCGACGGGGTGACCGACCCGCGCAACCTGGGCGCCGTGGTGCGTTCGGTCTCCGCCTTCGGCGGGCACGGCGTCGTGGTGCCCGAGCGCCGCGCGGCCGGTATGACCGCGGGCGCCTGGAAGACGTCCGCCGGCACCGCTGCCCGTACACCGGTGGCCCGGGCCACCAATCTGACCCGTGCCCTGGAGGGGTACCAGAAGGCGGGTCTGACCGTGGTCGGTCTCGCCGCCGACGGTGAGCACGAGGTCGGTGACCTCGCAGCCCTCGGCGGACCGCTGGTCATCGTCGTCGGCAGCGAGGGCAAGGGCCTGTCCAGGCTGGTCGGCGAGACATGTGACTTCCTCGTCCGCATTCCGATGCCGGGTGGCGCCGAGTCACTCAACGCCGGTGTCGCCGCGGGCGTCGTGCTGTACGAGGCGGCGAAGCGGCGCGCCTGACCCCAGCGTGGCGGGTTGACGTCGGCCCGCCACGCCCTTTGCGGGCCGCTCACCAGCCTTGACGGGTCTCGGACAGATAGGGCCGGTCGTGGCAGTGTCCTAACTCGTTGTCACTCGGTTAGATGAGTGTGGACACCAGAACGCCCCGGCCCGGGTTCGATGATCAGCCTGCGCTGAGCATGGTCAAGGTTGACTGCGACCCCGCGCAGGTCATCGTGAACCACGCCAGCTTCCGGGTGCGGCTCGCTCCGAGCTCGCGCCCCTCACGAGCCATGGCGGACACCACGCGCGTCCCCCTTACGGGTGCGGTGACCCGGCGGCGGGCTCCCGTCGTGTGGAGCGGTCGGTCCGCGCCCGGCGACGTGGGAGCGACCGGACTGCTCCAGGCCGTCCGCAACAACGCCACCACGGGGTACCAGGACGGACACGACCAGCGCTACGACGGCGGTTCGACCCAGGTGATCCCGCGGGTCGGTGTGGCAGGCGTCGAGGGGGAGCCGACCGAGCCGCACCCCGTGTATCCCGCAGTGCCCCACAGCCGCTCGGAGAGCCCGCTCCTGCCGCCGATGCGCCAGGCCGTCGGCGCCTACGACTCTCCCGACGGCTACGACGGCTATGACACCTCGGGCTCGTACGCCTCCTATGAACAGGAGCCCTACGACGACGAGTTGGACGACGTCGTGGGCGACACCGCCGGCCACCGGGCGGGTCAGGACGCGGTTCGGCACGGTTACTACCCCGGGCGCCGGATGAACCTCGGCGTGGTGCTGCTGCCGATGCGCGTCTTCCTCGGCTTCATCTCCATCTACGCCGGCATGGGCAAGCTCAGCGATCCCGTCTACTTCGACGGCGGCGAGCGCGGGTCCATGGTCAAGTGGCTGAACTCGCTGCACCCGTGGGCGCTGGCCGAACCCCTGCGTGACTTCGCCCTCTCCCACCCGGTGGGTGCCGGTCTCACGGTCGCCTTCCTCCAGATCGTCGTCGGCGTCCTGACCGTGCTGGGGCTGTGGCAGCGGGTCGCCGCCATCGTGGGCGCGCTGCTGTCGGCCGCGTTGATCCTCACGGTCAGCTGGCGGACCGTGCCTGTGTACGACGCTCCCGACATCATCTATCTCGCCGCCTGGTCCCCGCTGATCATCGCGGGCGCACCGGTCTACTCGGTGGACGGTCGGTTGGCGAGCGAGGCGTGGCGCAAACTCGGGCCGCGTTCCGAGCTCTGGCAGCTGCGCCAGCGGGTGCTGAGGCGGGGAGCGGTCGTGGCCACCGTGGTGGTGGGTCTCACCCTGCTGCTCGGCTCGATGCTGGGCGGGGCGGTGCGCTCCACGGACATGGTCACCGTGCCCGGGCCCAATCAGGATCCGACGAACCATCTGCCCGGGTCCGCACTACCGCAGGACGAACCGACGGGCGAGCGCAGTTCGTCCGGCCCCACCGGAGAGAAGTCCGAGCGGCCCAAGCCTTCGGTGAGCCGGGTGGACACGCCGAAGAAGGAACAGACGACGCCGTCCGGGGAGAAGGCCCGTGAGCCGGCCCGGGAGGCCCAGGAGAGGGCCAGCGAGCCGCGGGGTACGGGCGGTGGCGCCCAGGAGCCTCCGACCCGCTCGGAGCCCGCCCAGCAGGCACCGTCGGGCACTTCGGGGCCGTCGTCGTCCGGGGGTGGCAGCGGTGGCACCGGCGCCACGGACAGCAGTGCCGAGGACCCGGGGTCCACGAGCAGTTCCGGCTCGGGTTCCGGCGGCGGTTCGGGAAGCGGTGGCAGCGGCCGGGTGATCGGCGGTCTGCTGGGCTGAGCCCCCGCCCGCGAACAGCACGAAGGCGGCCATCGGAAGGCTCCGATGGCCGCCTTTCGCATGCCTGAGGGCGAGGGCTCAGGGTGCCTTCGTCGAGGTCCACCCGGGCATACGGGGGGCACGGAGCCATGGGGGACGGGTCAGCCACCAGGGCGTACCGAAGTGCTGGCGCGAGGCCGGTGCGGCAGGGGAGGCGAACGTACGAGTACGCGTTACGAGGACGGCCGCTGAGCGGCCAGTTCCTTCGCGGCCTCGGTCAGGTCCTTCGCCGTGTCGATCGCCCGCCAGTAGGCGCCCTGAGGCAGCGGGAAGCCGGCCAGCAGGCGCTCTCGGGCGAGTCCGGGGAACGTCGTACGCTCATGGTCGCCGCGATCCGGCAGCAGCTCGGTGAAGGTGGCGGAGAAGACGTACACGCCTGCGTTGATCAGGAAGGGCGACGGCGGGGATTCGATGAAGTCCGTGATGTGCCCGAACGCATCGGTTTCCACGGCTCCCCAGGGAATGCGGGGGCGGGCGAGGGCAAGGGTCGCCACGGCGTCCCGCTCGGCGTGGAAGGCGGCCATGTCACGCAGGGGGAACCGGGTCCAGATGTCGCCGTTGGTGGCGTACCAGGGCAGGTCGGGACGGGGCAGGCGGGCGGCGGCGTATTTGAGTCCACCGCCGCGGCCTAGCGGCTCGGGTTCGACGACCGTGGTGACCCGCAGCGGCAATTCGGTGTTCTCCAGCCAGTCCTGGAGCACTTCGGCGAGGTGGCCGCAGGAGACGACCGCGTCGGTCACGCCTTCGGCAGCGAGCCAGGAAAGCTGATGGCCGATGATCGGGGTCCCGGTTCCCGGGATCTCGACCATCGGCTTGGGGCGGTCGTCGGTGTACGGGCGCAGCCGTGACCCCTGGCCGCCCGCCAGGACCACGGCCTGCGTCGGATGCGTAGGCGTACTCATGCCGTGAACCATATGCGGCGCGGGCCGGGAGGCCCCGGCGGCTCAGCTGCCCTGGGTCTGAGCGGCGACACCGGTGGCGAAGGAGGTGTCGCAGACGGGCTTGGAGTAGGACTGGGCGCGAGTGGGGCCGAGGCGCTCGACGGCGGCGCGACCGAGGGCGCGTGCGATGGACATGCAGTGCTGCGCGAGTGAGGGACGGGCTTCCACCTCGCGCTGGAGGTGGGTGAGCGCGGTGCCCGGGTCCTTCTCCTGGAGTTCGGCTAGGAGGCGGTCGCGCAGGACGTCCTGGGGGGCCCGTGGCTTCGCGCGTACGGAGACGTCCTGGGAGGAGGCGGTGAGCATCTGGGACTGGCTCGGCTGGCCTGCCCACGGGACGCTGGTGACCGCGAGGGTTCCGGAGAGCACCAGGACGACGGGCAGAACGAGGGCGAGAGTGCGGCCGATTCGGCGTGCTGAGTGGGTCACGCGAGCGAGCGTAGCGGTCAGTGATGATTTGGCGACATTTAGTCACTCGCGCGGGGGACGGTTCGACGAGCCCTTTCGAATCCGGTGTTGACGGCGGGGACCGAAATGCCCGGAGCGGTGGGGCTTTTGGCGGGAAACGCGAAACGGCCCCGCAGGAACTGCGGGGCCGTCACTCTGTGTTGAGCCGTTCAGCTGACTCAGTTGGTGAGGCGCTCACCGGTCGAGGTCGCGAAGACGTGCAGCTCGTCCGGGCGCGGAACGACGTGCAGCTCAGCACCCTTGTCGGGCACGGAACGACCGCCGACGCGGACGACCAGGTCCTTGTACTCTCCGCCGACCTCGGCGGAGCCGTACACGAAACCGTCGGCGCCGAGCTCCTCGACGACGTTGACGGAGATCGCGAGACCGGCCGGCGCGTCCTGGGAGTCCTTGGAGAGCGAGCGGGCGGCGGCGCCGTTGTGCTCGACGACGTCGAAGTGCTCAGGACGGACGCCCACGGTGACCGTGGTGTCGCCGCGGTCGGCGGCGGCGCTCAGGGCTTCGCGGGAGACCGGCACCACGCTGTTGCCGAACTTCACGCCGCCGTCGGTGATCGGCACCTCGACCAGGTTCATGGCGGGGGAGCCGATGAAGCCGGCGACGAAGAGGTTGGCCGGGCGGTCGTACATGTTGCGCGGGGAGTCGACCTGCTGGAGCAGACCGTCCTTGAGGACCGCGACCCGGTCGCCCATGGTGAGGGCCTCGACCTGGTCGTGGGTGACGTACACGGTGGTGATGCCCAGGCGCCGCTGGAGCGAGGCGATCTGGGTACGGGTGGAGACGCGGAGCTTGGCGTCGAGGTTCGACAGCGGCTCGTCCATGAGGAAGACCTGCGGCTCACGGACGATGGCGCGGCCCATGGCCACACGCTGGCGCTGACCGCCGGAGAGCGCCTTCGGCTTGCGGTCGAGGTACGGGCTGAGGTCGAGGATCTTGGCAGCCTCTTCGACCTTCTTGCGGATCTCGCTCTTGTTGACGCCGGCGATCTTGAGCGCGAAGCCCATGTTGTCGGCGACGGACATGTGCGGGTAGAGCGCGTAGTTCTGGAACACCATGGCGATGTCCCGGTCCTTGGGCGGCAGATGCGTGACATCGCGGTCGCCGATGCGGATCGCTCCGCCGTTGACGTCCTCAAGTCCGGCGAGCATCCGGAGGGAAGTGGACTTGCCACAACCGGAAGGGCCGACGAGGACGAGGAACTCGCCGTCTTCGATCTCGATCTGGAGCTGGTCGACCGCAGGCTTGTCCCCGCCGGGGTAGATGCGGGTCGCCTTGTCGAACGTGACGCTGGCCATGCTGATGGTTCCCTTCACCGGCAGGAACGTGCCGGACGATCCGAGTAAAGGATTGGTGTAGTCCACCTGTGCGGACGTGGGGTGACGCTACCTGCCCTTTTCTGATCTGTCAGCTGCCGTAGGCAACCAGATTCCCGGTCGACCAGGGCGCACGGTTGGTTACACTGCTACGGCTGCCTCCTTAGCTCAGCTGGCCAGAGCAACGCACTTGTAATGCGTAGGTCGTCGGTTCGAATCCGACAGGGGGCTCTGGAAGTCTTCAGATGTGTCCCGGATCACTCTGACCCGGGACATATTTCTGTCCGAAGCGGGCTCTGGCATCAGGCGCCCCGGCTGTTTCTTCGGCCTCGTACTCCCGGCACGTCCGTAGGTGCCCCACTGCTCCCTGTGCGTTCCGCCGTGGTCCGTTGTCCGTCCGCTTGGGTCAGGGTGATGCCGGGCTCAGCTCGACCGTGATCGTGTTCGGGCCGCCCAGAGTGAGGACCGGGTGGGAGCGGGTGCTGACCAGGTCGTGCACGGCCACAAGGCCCGAGCCGTCCACATCGGCGTGCACCCGGACCGTGTAGCGGCGGGTGGGATTCGGCTCTGCCACCTCCAGCGACAACTGCCGGGGTTCGTTCAGCAGTACTCCACGGACGACCTCGCGAGCCACCACGCGTGCCGGAGCGTCCGCAGGACCCACTTCTTCCACCTGGGCGCGCAAGGTGATCGCCGCGCCGGGGGCGCTCGCTCCCGGCGCGAGGCGCACCGTGATTTCTACGGTCGGCATACGCTCGCGCACCCCCTTGTCGGCCCCCGCTGGCACTGATATTCCACAGTACGTTCCGCAAATCGATTTTGCGGTGTGCGCGGACAAGAAGCCGAATGGCAGGGGGAAATCATGTCCAACGCGGAAACCAGTGTTGCTGGAGAGGGCCACGGTGAATTCCGTTCCTCGGGGGAGGTTAAAACCGCACTGATCGACGGAGCAAGTTTTCAGGCCAAGCCCGTTCGTTACGTCGAAATCGACGGGCAGGCGATCTTCGAAGGAGACATCGTCCTGGGCGCGGCCGAGGCCGTCGAACGGCGTACGGCGCAACTGAAGGCGCAGGGCGATGCGAAGCCGCAGTCCGCGGTCAGCATCTCAGGGCGGGAATTTCGCTGGCCGGGCGCGCTGGTGCCGTTCGAGATCGATGCGGCGCTGCCCAATCAGCAGCGGGTCACCGACGCGATCGCCCACTGGCAGGGGCGCACCTCCATCCGGTTCGTTCGGAGAACCACGTCGAACGCGGCCCGCTTCCCGGACTTCGTGCGCTTCGTCCCGGGCGGTGGCTGCTCCTCCTTCGTCGGACGCCAGCGCGGCGGTCAGAACATCACGCTCGGCGCCGGCTGTACGACCGGGAACACGATCCACGAGATCGGCCATGCGGTGGGGCTCTGGCATGAGCAGAGCCGTGAGGACCGCGACCAGTTCGTCTCGATCGTCTGGGCCAACATCAGCCCGGGCTTCGAGCACAACTTCGACCAGCACATCGCCGACGGGGACGACGTGGGCCCGTACGACTACGGCTCGATCATGCACTACCCGCGCACGGCCTTCTCCCGCAATGGGCAGGACACCGTCGTGCCCACGCAGGCGGGGGCGGTCATCGGTCAGCGGACCGGGCTGAGCACCGATGACATCGCCGCCGTGCGGGCGCTGTATGGACCCTCGCCCTCTTCGGGGCCGGTCGTCTCCTGGGAGTCGGCCCGGCTCGACGCCTTCGGTATCGGCACCGACTCCGCCCTCTTCCACAAGTGGTGGGACGGGAACGCCTGGGGCCCCTCGGTGCCGGGCTGGGAATCGCTCGGTGGAATCTGCACCAGCCGCCCCACCGCGCTCTCCTGGGGCCACGATCGACTCGACGTCTTTGTGATCGGTACGGATTCGGCGTTGCATCACAAGTGGTGGGACGGGAGTGCGTGGGGTCCGTCCGTGCAGGGCTGGGAGTCGCTCGGTGGAATCTGTATGAGTCCGCCCGAGGCGATCTCCTGGGCGCCCGACCGGCTCGATCTCTTTGTGCGTGGCACGGATTCCGCGATCTTCCACAAGTGGTGGGACGGAAATGCGTGGGGCCCTTCGGTACAGGGTTGGGAATCGCTCGGCGGTATTTCCATGAGTGATCCCGTCGCGGTTTCCTGGGGCGCGGACCGGCTCGATCTCTTCAGTGTCGGAACCGACTCGGCGCTTTACCACAAGTGGTGGGACGGGAGTGCCTGGGGACCGTCGCCGACCGGCTGGGAATCATTGGGCGGAATCTGTATGGGAGCACCCGCCGCGGTCTCCTGGGGACCGAATCGGCTCGACCTCTTCGTCGTCGGTACGGATTCGGCGTTGCATCACAAGTGGTGGGACGGGAGTGCGTGGGGTCCGTCCGTGCAGGGTTGGGAGTCGCTGGGCGGGATCTGCAACGGCACGCCCGCTGCGGTCTCCTGGGGTCGCGACCGGCTTGATGTCTTTGTGATCGGTACGGATTCGGCGTTGCATCACAAGTGGTGGGACGGGAGTGCGTGGGGTCCGTCCGTGCAGGGCTGGGAGTCGCTGGGCGGGATCTGCACCAGCTCGCCCGAAGCGGTGGCCTGGGAGCCGGGCAGACTGGATCTGTTCGTGCGCGGTACGGATTCGGCGTTGCACCACAAGTGGTGGGACGGGAGTGCGTGGGGTCCGTCCGTGCAGGGTTGGGAACCCCTCGGCGGGATCCTGACCCGGTTCACCGACTGACCCGCCTCACCGGTCGATGCGTTGCCTCGCTGAGCTGCGTCACCGGTTGATGCGATCCATCGGCTGATCCGTGTTCCCGTGGGGCGCTTCCTGTGGGGGAGGACGTGACTCCCCACGGGAAGCACCGCATGGAAAGCACCCCACGGACGTTCAGTGACGGCCCGATACGCGGTCCGCGATCTGTGCCACCCGGTCCGTTCGTGCGCTGCGGGCCTGCGACTCGCGCCGGTCGGCGCCCCGGTAGGCCGCGTACATCGTCTGTACGCCCAGCCAGCGCAGCGGCTCCGGCTCCCACTTGCGGACCCGGTGGCCGACCCACGGCAGGGCGGTGAGGTCCGTCGCGCCCGCCTGTCCCGAGTCCTGTTGGATCAGATCGCGCAGGGTGCGGCCGGCGAGATTGGCGGTGGCGACGCCGGAGCCCACATAGCCGCCGGCCCAGCCGAGTCCCGTGGAGCGGTCCAGGGTGACCGTGGCGCACCAGTCGCGCGGCACTCCGAGCACGCCCGACCAGGCGTGGGCGATCCGTACACCTGCGGTGGTGGGGAAGAGGCGCACCAGCATCTCGCGCAGCGCCTCAACCGTCACCGACTGCGTACGGCCGTCGTGGTCGGTGCGGGAACCGAAGCGGTAGGGCACGCCCCGGCCGCCAAGTGCGATCCGGTCGTCGGCGGTGCGTTGGGCGTAGACGTAGGCGTGTGCCATGTCGCCGAGTGTTTCGCGTCCCTCCCAGCCGATGGTCGCCCACACCTCCGGCGGCAACGGCTCGGTGGCGATCATGGAGGAGTTCATGGGGAGCCAGGCCCGCCGCTGTCCCTTAAGTGCGGCGGTGAACCCCTCGGTGCAGCGCAGGATGTACGGGGCGCGGACCGTTCCGTAGGGGGTGACCGCGTGCCGGGGGCGGATCTCGGTCACGGGGGTGGACTCATGGATCGTCACGCCCAGCGCTTCCACCGCCGCGGCCAGCCCCTTGACCAGTTTCACTGGCTGCACGCGGGCGCCGTGCGGGGTCCACGAGGAGGCGATCGCGCCGTTGACCCGGATGCGTTCGGCGGTCTCCCGCGCGCCGAGCAGGACGCGTTCCTTCTCGCCGAAGGCGACTTCGGCCGCGTGGTACGCCCGTAGCCGGGCTGCCTGGGCCGGGGTGTGGGCGACCTCCAGCACTCCGCCGCGGTGGACGTCGGCGTCGATGCCCTCCTCGGCCGCTACCCGGATGACCTCGTCGACGGTGTCGTTCATGGCCCGCTGGAGCCGGACCGCCGAGTCCTGGCCGTGCAGCCGTGCGTAGCGATCACGCCCCGCGATGCCGTTGTAGAGCCAGCCGCCGTTGCGTCCCGAAGCCCCGTAGCCGCAGAACTTGCCTTCGAGGACCACGATGTTCAGGAAGGGGGCGGCCTTCTTGAGGTAGTAGGCCGTCCAGAGACCGGTGTATCCACCGCCGACGATGCACACATCGGCCGAGGCGTCCCCGGGCAGCGGTTCACGGGGAGTGGGCAGACCGTCCCGGGCGTACCAGAACGAGATTCCGCCGTTCGCGGTGGTGCTGGTCATGGTGTCCCTGCCGCTCTAACTCGCGCTGCGGTGATCCGATGGCCGTGAAGGTGCTGCTCGGGCCCGTTGTCTGCGGGCGACTGTACGCAACACAACGGCCGAGCGCCCTGGTGCGGGTGCCGGAAAATGGGGCGAGCGGGTCGGCACTGTGTCCATACGATCGCCTGCATGATCGAGGTACCGGAAGCACTGGCCAATTCACAGCGCAAGTACGGAGGGGAAGCGGGGCGTGCCTTCATCGAAGTACTGCCGCAACGGGCGGTCGAGTTCCTGGAGCGTTGGCAACTGCGGGTGACGGGGCCGGCCATGCACGGCATGGCCGCCCTGGTCCTGCCGGTGGAGCGGCCCGATGGCACGTCGGCCGCACTCAAGCTCCAGGCGCTCGACGAGGAGAGCGAGGGGGAGCCCGTCGCCCTGCGCATCTGGGACGGGGATGGGGCGGTACGACTCCTTGACCATGACGCGGACACCAATACGCTGCTGCTCGAACGGCTCGACTCCGGGCGCCCCCTGTCAGCGCTGGCGGACCAGCGTGAGGCGGTGCGCATCCTGGCGGAGTTGTTGGCCCGTCTGACGGCGGGGCCCGCACCCGAGGGGATGCGCACCCTCAAGGACATCGCCGCCGGGATGCTCGCTGATGTCCCCGACGCGGTGCAACCCCTCCGCGACGACAGGCGCCGGGTGTTGCTGGACTGCGCCGCCGCCGTGCGGGAGGTGGCGGATGAGAGCGGAGATCGGCTGCTGCACTGGGACCTGCACTACGACAACGTTCTCGGTGCCGAGCGGGAAGACTGGCTCGTCATCGATCCCAGGCCGTTGGCCGGGGACCCCGGCTTCGATCTGATGCCCGCGCTGGACAACCTCTTCGACCCCGCCGAGACGAAGTGGCGGTTCGATCTGCTCACCGAGACGCTGGATCTGGATCGCGAGCGGGCGCGGGCGTGGGTCCTGGGGCGCGTGCTCCAGAACAGCCTGTGGTCCATCGAGGACGGCGAGTCCGATCTGGAGGACGAACAGCTGTCCATCGCTCGGACACTGTTGGCTCGCTGATCAAAAAATAGGGCAGGCTCGGCCCTATGATTCGTACCGCTGTGCCCACAGATGTTCCCGAGATCCACCGCATGGTGTGTGAACTCGCCGAGTATGAGAGAGCCCTGGACGAGGTTCATGCCACGGAGGGCCAACTCCGTGAGGCACTGTTCGGCGAGAATCCCGCGGCCTATGCGCACATCGCGGTGAACGAGGCTGGTGAGACGGTCGGGTTCGCGCTCTGGTTCTTGAACTTCTCCACCTGGCGAGGGGTGCACGGGATCTATCTGGAAGACCTCTACGTCCGTCCGAACAGCCGTGGCGGCGGCCATGGGAAGGCTCTGTTGGCGGAGTTGGCCCGCCTCTGCGTGGCGCGCGGCTATGAGCGGCTTGAGTGGTCGGTCCTGGACTGGAACAAGCCGTCGATCGACTTCTATCGGTCGCTCGGCGCGGTGCCCATGGACGAGTGGACCGTGAACCGGCTGACGGACGACGCACTGCGGAAGCTCGGCAAGAAGGACTAGGCGCCGTTTCCGAGACGTCCGGGGAGGCTGCGGCCCCGGTCGTCGGGGCTTCCTTCGAGCCAGCCGGGTTCGCCGGGCGGGCCGGCAGCGCCCACGGTCGGCCCGGGGACCGTGATCAGGGGACGAGCACCACCTTGCCGACCGTGCCGCGGGTCTCCAACGCGCGGTGGGCGCCGGCCGCATCGGCGAGGGGGAAGCGCTGGACCGCGGGGCGCAGCCGCCCGGTCGCCGCCTCCGTGAGGGATCGCTCCTCCAGCGCGCGGATGTTCCCACCCGCCTTTTCGATCATTGCCGGTCCCACGACGGTCTCGGATGTGATGCCCCGCTCGATCAGTTCATCGGCGGTGAAGGTCACGTCGTCCCCGAAGCCGCCGTAGACGAGGTGCCGGCCCCCCTTGCCGAGCAGGTCGACGGCTTGCCGGGCGATGTCTCCGCCGACCGCGTCGAAGACGACGGTGGCCCGGGTGTCGCCCAGGTGGTCGCGCGCCTGCTCGACCCATTCGGGCCGTCGGTAGTCGAGTGCGAGGTCGGCGCCGTTCGCCAGTGCCCGGGCGGCCTTGGACGGGCCGCCAGCGAGGGCGATGACGGTGGCGCCGGCGTTCTTGGCGTACTGGACCAGGAGGGTGCCGATGCCGCCCGCCGCCGCTGAAACGATCACCACGTCGTCCGGGCCCAGCTCGGTGAACTGGACGATGCCCATGACCGTACGGCCGGTGCCGATCATGGCGACGGCTTCGGCGGCGTCGATCGTCGCCGGGACCTCATGGAGCCTGGTCGCATCGGTGACGGCGAGTTCCGCATAGCCGCCCGGGGCCATCCCCAGATGGGCCACCACCCGCTTGCCGAGCCAGTCGTGGTCGGTGCCATCGCCCACGGCGTCGACGGTTCCTGCGACCTCCCGGCCGGGGATGCTGGGCAGCGCGGCGGGTGCCGCCGGGTGTCCTTCGAGCCCGGTGCGCAGCAGGGTGTCGAGGTAGTGGACGCCCGCCGCTTCGACGGTGATCCGCACCTGGCCGGGACCGGGGCGCGGGTCCTCCACCTGCTCGTGGCGGAGGTTCTCGGCGGGGCCGAAGGCGTGGAGGCGTACGGCGTGCATGGTGGGCTCCCCTGGAGTGGTCGTTCCCTGGTCTGCCTCCAGCTTCCAACCTCAAGTTCGATTGAGGTCAACCCCCGTGGCGGGATGCCGGATGGCCAGGGACACCGCCGACAGGGCACTGGTGAACGACACCTCCGAGAGGACGCCGGGAGCCGCCACCTGATCGCCGACCAGAAACACACCGTCACCGCGGTCGATCGCCGGCCGGTCCCGCCAGGTCGTTCCCGGTGCGTCGAGTGCTCCGGTGCGGCCCTGGGACAGTGCGTCCCGTCGCCACACCGTCCGTTCGCGCCAGCCAGGGAAGCCCAGGTCCAAGAGGGATTCGGCGTGCAGGATGCCGTCCGCCTTCGACTCCTCAGGAGCAATGGGCAGTTGACCTTGGACGAGCGAATGTCCGGCCGGTGCCAGCGAGGGGTCCTGTGCGGTGAAGCGCTCCAGCCAGCCGGGTGCGTCCAGATCGGAGAGTACGAACGGGTCCTTGCGGTGGGTGCGCACCGCCAGGTCGATCAGGGTCGTACGTCCGCTCGGCCAGCGCAGCGCCTCGTCCTTCAGCAGCCCGCGCGCCGCATCGAGCGAGGTGGCGACGATCACCGGGCCGCGCTCGGGCAGTACGTCGACCCGGGCGCCGCTCTCGATCCGTACGCCCAACGTCGTGGCACGGGCGAGCATGCGGGCGATGACCTGGCCCCAGCCGCCGCGCGGATAGCTCGCCTCGGGCGGCAGCGAGGCCGCGCGCCGCAACCGCTCGTGGACGAACGCGGCCGAGAGCGAGCCGGGGTCGTGGTCGAAGAGCGCCACCCCCGTGTACCGGGCCGCGGCCCGCGCTCCCTCAAGGCCCACCCGGGAGCTCGCCCAACCGGTGAAGTCCTCGTCGACCGGTACGTGCCCGGGATCCCAGCAGGCCAGCTTGACCAGGGCTGCCGGAGGCGTCCGCCGCAGCCGTCCGCCACGACGGAACCGGAAGCGCGCCGCCTCCCGTGCCGGGATCGAGGCCAGCGGCCCGATGAGGTCCCGCTGCTTCAGCCAGCCCCAGTGGGGTCCACGGCGGTAGAAGGCGTGCGGGCCGTCATTCGTGCGGTAGGGCGCCTCGCTGGTGCGGGCCCGGCCGCCGAACGTCCGGTGCGCCTCGTACAGGCGGACCGTGGCCCCGGACTCGGCGGCGGCGATGGCCGCGGTCAGTCCGCCGAAGCCGCCGCCGATCACAGTGATCTCATGCATGAGGGCATCCCTTCCCTGCGTTGGTGAACGCTCTCGAAGGAAGGACGGTCCAGGGCCGCGCGATGTGACATCGCCGGCGGGCGCGACCTACAGCCGGGGGAATCGGGCCTGGAGGTCCCAGACCACCGGGTTGTCCGCGAGGCCCTCGTGCATGTCGAAGAGGTCGGCCAGCAGATCGTGGAGGAAGTCGCGGGCCTCGCGTCGTAGCTCGCGGTGGCTGAAGGTCAGGGCCGGTTCGTCGCTGGGCATCCAGTCGGCTTCCACATCGACCCAGCCGAAGCGCCGCTCGAAGACCATCCGGTCCGAGGACTCGGTGAAGTCCAACTCGGCGTACTGGGGAACGGAGGCCCTGTTGCCGCGCGGATCGCGGTCGACGCGCTCGACGATGTCGCACAGTGCCCAGGCGAAGTCGAGCACCGGGACCCATCCCCAGGCTGTGGACAGTTCGCGGTCGGCCTTGGTGTCGGCGAGGTAGACGTCGCCGCAGAACAGATCGTGGCGCAGTGACTGGGTGTCCGCGCGCCGGTAGTCGGTCTGCGGGGGGTCAGGGAAGCGCCGGGAGAGGGAGTAGCCGATATCGAGCACCGCCCGATGGTGTCACGCCCCGGGACGTGCCCCCGCCCCGGCCGTCCCGGCCATCGGCCGCCACCGGGCCCGGATGGAACAGGCCCGACCGAACCGGCCCGGGGGCTCAGGGCAGCAGCCGTCGCTCCTTGGCCACGGATACCGCGCCCGCGCGGGTGTCCACACCCAGCTTGGCGTAGATCCGGCCCAGATGGGTCTTCACCGTCGCCTCGCTGATGAACAGCGCCCTCGCGATCTCCCGGTTGCCGAGCCCCCTCCCCAGCTGGCCCAGGATGTCCCGCTCCCGCTCGGTCAGCTGTGGGCTTCCGGTGCCCCGCATCCGGTCCATGACCCGGCTCGCGACAGGCGCCGACAAGGTGGTGCGGCCCTGCGCCGCCGCACGGATCGCGGCGAACAGCTCCTCAGGGCGTTCCGCCTTCAATAGATATCCGGTCGCCCCCGCCCCGATCGCCCGGGTGATGTCCGCGTCGGTGTCGTACGTCGTCAGCACCAGGACGTGCACCGTGGGGGAGGCGATCAACCGGGTCGCCTCCACCCCGTCGATACCGGCTCCCAACTGGAGGTCCATCAGCACCACGTCCGGCTCCAGCTTGGCGGCCATGGCGACCGCCTCCTCACCGCTGCCGGCCTCGCCGACCACCTCGATGTCGGGCTCGCTGCCGAGCAGTGCCAGCAGTCCGGCCCGTACGACAGCGTGGTCGTCGCACAACAGGATTCGTACGGCGGTCATCGCTGCTCCCCGGGGATCGCGGCGGACACGACGGTGCCTTCGCCCGGTGTCGACTCGATGGTCAGCGTGCCGCCGAGTTGCTGTATGCGCGCCCGCATCGCGGCGAGGCCATGGCCGCGTACTCCCGGCGCCGGGTCCCCCGGGACGAACCCGGTCCCGTCGTCCGCGATGTCCAGCACCACCTGGTCGTCGAGATGGCTCAGGGTCAGCGCGGCCGAGCCGGCGCCCGAGTGTTCGCGGACGTTCGCCAGGGCGCCCTGCGCGATCCGCAACAGCGCGGACTGCACCCGGTCGGACAACTGCCGCGGAGGGCCGTCGAGGTGGAAGCGGACCGGGAGGGACGGAGTGGACTCCCGCTCGGCGAGCGTGCGCAGCGCCTGTTCCAGCCCGCCGCCCTCCGCGAGTTCCGCGGGCGCCAGATCGTGGACGAAGCGTCTGGCTTCGGCGAGGCTGCGTTCGGCGATCGACTCCGCGGTACGGACGTGGCCGCGCGCTGTCCCCGGGTCGCTCGCCCAGATGCGGTCGGCGGCCTGAAGGAGCATCTGTTGGCTGGACAGGCTCTGGGCGAGGGTGTCGTGGATTTCCATGGACAGGCGCTGCCGTTCCGCGAGTGTCCCTTCGCGCCGCTCGGTGGCGGCCAGTTCGCGACGGGTGCGGATCAGATCGTCGATCAGCGCCCGGAGCCGGTCGGCCTGCCGGCCCATGTGGAGGAAGACCGCGGTGGCCAGTACGGCCACGGCGGGTGGCACCAGGAAGAGATTGGGGTCGACACCGTCCCGCAGCCGCCATTCGGCGATCATGACCAGGGCGCACAGGACGGCCACCAGGGCGACGGCGGCGCGGGTCGGCAGGGACCGCAGACCGGTGTAGATCAGCGGTACGGCGCACCAGGCGAAGCTGGGGGCGAGCAGCACCACCACCGTCCAGCAGCCCACGATCAGCGCGAGTCGGACCAGGTCTCCGTGCCCATGGCGAGCGGTCAGCCGGTTTCCCGAGAGTTGGAGGACCGCGAGGGCGACGCTGAGACCGATCACCCAGGGCAGCGAGGGGCTGTCGGAGTGCCGGGTGAGGAAGCGCAGCAGGGCGCCGGCGAGCAGGGCGAGGAACGCGATGTTCATCACCGTCTCCAGCCAGCGGGTCTCCCGGTCCGCTCCCTGGGAGTCCCCCGATGCGTCGTACGCGCTCTCCCGCGCGGGCTCGCCCTCCCGGTGCCGGACCCGGCCGTACCGAGGTGCGGCCCAAGGTGTGGGGGGCATGGCCATCTCCTACGTACGTCTGATCCGGGCGCATCGGTCCGGCGGGACAGGGGGTCTTCCTCAGCATCGTGACCCCGGGGGAGCACGGCCGCATCAGCCGATCGGCTGACCCGCCCCTCCTCCATCATGCATGTGTGGGGCAGCCGGTACGCCGATGCTCACAGGCCCTGGTGAACCCCAAGATCGATGGCAGATGGTCCCGCTGACCACCGGAACTCAGCCCCCAGGAGCTAACGATCATGAAGAAGATGTCGTCGATCTCGGTCCGTACCCGCATTCTGACTGGGGCCGCCGTCGCCGCGGCCCTCGGCGTCGGGACGGTCGGTGCCGTCACGGCCAGCGCCGATGCGCCCGCGGCGGAGTCCCGTGCGGCGGTCAAGGCGGACACCTCCAACCGACACCTCCAGCAGACCACCCAGCTCACGGTCGACGCCGCGTCCCGGGCCGCGCAGGCCACGTTGGACGCCGCCGAGCGGGCCGGCCAGCGGATCACGGTCGCCGTGGTCGACCGCAACGGCAACACGCTCGTCACCCTGCGCGGCAACGGCGCGGGTCCGCAGTCGTACGAGTCCGCGCAGCAGAAGGCGTTCACGGCGGTCTCCTGGAACGCCCCCACCTCGGAGTTGGTCAAGCGTCTGGATTCCACCCCGAACCTGAAGGACATTCCCGGCACCCTCTTCCTGGGCGGCGGAGCCCCGGTGCAGGTCAAGGGTGCTCCGATCGCGGGAATCGGAGTGGCGGGCGCGCCGAGCGGCGCACAGGACGAGGAGTTCGCCCGAGCGGGTGTGGCGGCTCTGACCCGCTGACCCCGGCGGGCGCCCCCGAGACGTTGAAACGACGACTCGGGGGCGGCGTTGTGGGCTGCCCGCGGCGGTTTGGAACACGTTCAAGGGCGTTCAAGGGTGGTTCGGTCAGCATCCCGCCAGGCCATGTCACGGCTGTCGGACACCCTGCCCCAGCAGGGCTTTCCCCGGCATCGCAGCGCCTCGCCCCTAGGATCGCGACGTGCGTCCGCCCCTCTCCTCGCGCCCTTTCGCGCCCATCGTCGCCCTGGCTCTCATCGCGGCATGCGCGCTGACGGGGTGCAGCGCGAGCGGATCCGTACCGAAGGGCGTCCAAGGCACCCCGGGCGGGTCCGGAGTGCGCGATCCCCTCTTTCCGCGCCTGGGGAACGGTGGCTACGACGTCCAGCACTACGCCCTCACCCTGGACTACGAGCCGCGCACCGGACGGCTGACGGGCACCGCCGAGATCACCGCCCGCGCCACCGCTGACCTCAGCGCCTTCAACCTCGACCTCCACGCCCTGAGGGCCGACCGGGTCACCGTCGACGGGTTGGGGTCAGCCGCCAACCAGGCAGGCGACGAACTGACCGTGCGCCCCCGGAAGGACGTGGCCCGGGGCAAGACGTTCCGTACGGTCGTCCGCTACTCCGGCAACCCCCGGACCATCACCGACTCCGACGGCTCCGAGGAGGGCTGGCTGCGGACCGCGGACGGCGCACTCGCGGTCGGTGAACCCGCCGGCTCGATGGCCTGGTTCCCCGGGAACCACCATCCGAGCGACAAGGCCACCTACGCCGTCACCGCGACCGTCCCCGAAGGACTCGATGTGATCTCCAACGGAGAGTTGGCCGGTGAGACCACTCGGGCGGGTCGCACCACCTTCAGATGGAAGTCGGCCCGGCCGATGGCCAGCTATCTGGCGACGCTGGCGATCGGCGCGTACGACACCAAGACCTCGCGCACCCCGACGGGGTTGCCCGTCATCACCGCGGTGGATCCCTCGGTGGCCGACGACAGTGCGGCGCTGCTGGCCGAGATCCCGAAGGTCATGCAATGGTCCACGCGGCGGTTCGGCCCGTACCCGTACTCGTCGATCGGCGCGATCGTCGTCCCCGACGGAGAGGTCGGCTACGCCCTGGAGACCCAGAACCGCCCGGTCTTCCCCGCCGAGCACTTCCAACTCGACATCCTCGTCCACGAGATCGCGCACCACTGGTACGGAAACTCGGTCACCCCCGCCGACTGGCGCGACATGTGGTTGAACGAGGGCTTCGCCACCTACGCCGAATGGCTGTGGGCCGAGGACTTCGACGGTGTACCGGCCCAGCAGAACTACGAGAAGGCGTTCGAGGACGAGTCCAACTGGGAATTCCCACCGGCCGATCCGCCGTCACCGGCCAGGATCTCCAGCTCCCCGGTGTACGGGAGGGGCGCGATGGTCCTCCACAAGCTCCGGCAGGAAGTCGGCGACGAGACCTTCGACAAGATCCTGAAGGGCTGGCCCGCCGAACACCGGCACGGCAACGCCTCGACGAAGGACTTCACGGCCTACGCGGAGAAGACGGTGGGCCACCGACTCGACGACCTCTGGCGCATCTGGCTGTACGGCGAGGACCGCCCGGCAAGGGCGTGACGCCTGGGGCGAGACCGCCGGGCACTTGGGGGCTCGCCCGCGGTCTGTCGAACGCCATCATGGGCAAGGTGCACACGCAGCGGTCCGCGGCGACTCTGCGGCGGCCCGCAGAACGCGGCGCTGAATACGCTCGTGCGGCCTTGGGCGCACTGCCCCCGCTTCCGGTGGCCGGTGGGGCTCAGGAAGCCCGCTTGGCGGCCCGCCATTCCGGTGCCAGGACCGACCAGATCTCTTCGTCGTGGCGCTCGCCCCGGTAGAGGTAGCTCTCGCGCAGGACGCCTTCCTTGGTCATTCCGAGGCGGCGGGCGACCGCGATGCTCGGGGCGTTGCCCGCGGAGACCACCCACTCGACCCGGTGGATTCCCCGCTCCTCGACGGCCCAGTCGATGATGGTCCGTACCGCCCGGGTCACCAGGCCCCGGCCCACCGCGGACGGTTCCAGCCAACAGCCCGCTTCGGCTGTGCCCCGGGCGGCGTCCAGTTGGCGGAAGATGACCGCGCCGACCAGCGTGCCGTCCGTGCGGATGCCGTAGATGCGTCCGGTGTCGGCCGCGGTCTTCTCGGCGTACGCCTGGAGGAACGCCCGGCTCGACTCCAGATCCTTGATCACGTCCGGCAGGCCGTTGAACTGCCCGATGAACTCCCGCCCGCGGTCCACGTGGGCCAGGAACTCGGCCGCCTGCCAGGGTTCGAGCGGACGCAGCTCGGCGCCGTCATCACCTAGGGATATTGCGTACATCGTCACCTCTCACGGCTGGAATCGGCACGCTTGGCGCGAAGTGATCTTCTCATGTGAGCGCGATCAGAGGGGCTGGCGGGAGGGGCCTTGTGCCCTCTTCGGAGGCAACACGGGAGCGGACATGGCCGTGCCCCAGCTGGGATCGCTCCCTGCCGGGGCACGGCGCCCTGCGCTCGGCGCGGCTGTCGAGGCTCACGCCGAAAGCGGTACCTAGAGGTTCACACCGAAGTCGCGGGCGATGCCTTCCAGCCCGGCCGCGTACCCCTGGCCGACCGCGCGGAACTTCCACTCGGCGCCGTTGCGGTAGAGCTCGCCGAAGACCATCGCGGTCTCGACCGCCGCGTCCTCGCTCAGGTCGTAGCGGGCGATCTCGGCGCCACCGGCCTGGTTGAGGATGCGGATGTAGGCGTTGCGCACCTGGCCGAAGTTCTGGGCGCGGGTGACGGCGTCGTAGATCGAGACCGGGAAGACGATCTTGTCGACGTCGGCGGGCAGACCCGCGAGGTTCACATTGATCTGCTCGTCGTCGCCGCCGCCCTCACCGGTGCGGTTGTCACCGGTGTGCACGATGGTCTGGTCCGGCGTGGCCCGGTTGTTGAAGAAGATGAAGTGGGCGTCGGAGGCGACCTTGCCCGCGGGGTTCACACCGATCGCGGAGGCGTCGAGGTCGAAGTCCGTGCCCGTCGTGGTGCGGACGTCCCAGCCGAGGCCGACCGTAACGGCGGTCAGGCCCGGTGCCTCCTTGGTGAGCGAGACGTTGCCGCCCTTGGTCAGGCTAACTGCCATTGGGAAGTCCCCTTCGTGATCGAATCATCCGGCTTCTTGTCGTACGAAGCTACCGGTACCCGTCATAACGCAGGCAGGGGACTGCCAGGTTCCATGTGGTTGAGGGTTCTTCGCCGGGTTCGCGTCCGCTGCGGCAACCCACGCTCCCCGGCCGCCTGCGCCGGATGCCGTGGGCTGCCCGAACGGTGGGTGCCGGCCAAAGGTGAAGTGCGTGCTCATATGCGACGCGCTGGGAAAACTGGATGACGTGCGCTCCGTCGTCGCGGGATCATGGGGGCATGTCCGGGCCCTATGTCATCCGTGGCTCGGTCTCCTTGCCGGAGGCCGAGTTGATCTGGCGTTTCTCCAGGTCATCTGGGCCTGGTGGCCAGCACGTGAACACCACTGATTCACAGGTCGAGCTGCGCTTCGACCTCGGCAAGACGGATGCCCTGCCCAGGGTGTGGAAGGAACGCGCTCTGGAGCGGTTGGCCGGCCGTCTGGTCGGCGGAGTGATCGCCGTGCGCTCGTCCGAGCACCGCTCGCAGTGGCGCAATCGCGAGACGGCGGCCGTCCGGCTCGCCTCGCTCCTCGCGGATGCGACCGCCCCGCCGCCGAAGCCGCGCCGAGCCGTGCGGGTGCCGCGAGGGATCAACGAGAGGCGTCTGAAGGAGAAGAAGCAGCGCGCGGACGTCAAACGCGGTCGCTCAGGCCGTGACTGGCACTGAAGCGGCGACCGCGGCCGGATGGCTGGGGCTCTGAAGGCGCCGGATGTGCTCTGAAGGCATCGATCTGGCCGATGGGTCCGATGGGGTCGATGTGCCGCACCGGGATGCTTCGAGGATCAACAGCAGGATCAATAACAGGATCGAGCGCAGGTCAGCAGAAGGGTCGACAAAGGGACGCGGGCCGCGTCGACCGCTCGGTGCCCCACCCGGCACAGAGGGTTCGACGTGGTAGGGACTCATACATCGGCGATTGCTCTGATCAGCCCAGTTGGCGGTAGCGGCCCCTGAAGTACATCAGCGGTCCGCCCTCGGTGCTGTAGAGATCCGCTCCCAGCACCCGTCCGATCACCAGCGTGTGATCACCCGCGACGACCCGGTTCTCCGTGCGGCACTCCAAGGTCGCCAGCGCTCCACGCACCAGTAGCGCCCCGCTCACCTTCCCTCGTGCGTAGGGGATGTCCTCGAACAGCAGTCGGTCGCTGATCCGCCCCTTCATGGCGAACCTGCCCGCGATGTGCCGCTGGCTTTCGGAGAGTACGGAGATTCCCCACATTGGCTGTTCCGCGAGGAGGTCGTCCATGCGCGAGCCGTTGCGGAGGCTGACCATCACCAATGGGGGGTTGAGCGACACGGAGAGGAAGGCGGTTGCGGTCATGCCCACGTCCTCACCGCGTGGGCCGTCGTCCGCGTCGTGCGCGGTCACCAGGACCACCCCGGCGGCAAGCTGGGACATCGCGGCGCGGAACTCCTCATTTGTCACCCCCTCAGCATGGGGGACGCGGGGAGCGGAGTCCGGTTGGGCGGGACTCCGGGGTCCCGGTGGTCCCAAGGGGCGTGCGGGGCTCGGGGGAGTAACAGGCCAGGAGTGCGAAGTCGTATGCAACACACATGAGACGCTAACTGTCGTCACCCGGTGTGCGCATCGGCCACCAGACCCAGCGAAAGTCCTAGGACCTCTGTAGGGTCGGCGGCCCGAAGGACGCGCCATACCGTTTGAGGGGAGCGTCTGGGAGGCTCTTGTGAGGAGTGCGCCCGTACGGCGGAAACGGGCGGATTTGCGTTCGTAGAACACTGGTAGAGACCAAACGCACATCCATTCGGCCAGAGCCCGTCTTCATCAGATGATGTGACTTGAGTCACAGAGGGCGGTATTTGTTGACCCTGTGTACCGGGTGAAGTGCTCGCTGTGATTCAGTGGCCGGGAAACCGCAACGAGAAGGCCGAAGAGGAACCTGGAGTTTCTGAAGATTGCTGTCGAGGTCTCGGGGAGAGCGAGCATGGAGACCGAGTCGGAGCCGTACGTCCGTCTTGCTACCCTGCGGCAGCTGCACAAGGTGGTCGCGGACCTCAACACCGCCCGCAGCCTTGCTGACACCCTCCAGACCGTCGCCGACGGCATTGTGGCCGGGCTCGGTTACGAACTCGCCTGCGTCAACCTCGTCCGGGCCGACGGCGACTTGGTCGTCGCCGCATTCGCAGGTAGCGCCGCCGCGGAAGCCCTGATCACGGGGCGCGTCGGCTCCCGACCCTCCTGGGACCGTCGGCTGTCCATGGGCGAGGCATGGGGAGAACTGCGGTTCATACCCCACACCGAGGGCTGGGTGCTCATCGAGGACGACGTCCCGCAGTGGCACACCGAAGGACCCGACCCCCGGTTCGAAGACGAGTGGCACCCCCAGGACCGCCTCTACGCGCCCATGTACGCCTCGGGCGGCGGTCGCGAACTCCTCGGCGTCATCTCCGTCGATCGACCGCGCAACGGACGCCGTCCCGGCGCCTGGGGCCAAGAAGCGCTCCAGATGTACGCCTCCCAGGCCGCGATTGCGATCAGCAATGCCCGCCTCAGAGCAAACATGCAGCGCGCGCTGGTACGGCTGGAGCGCGAACAGCAGGCCCTCAGAGCGAGCGAGGAGTCCTTCCGGCAGGCATTCGAGTACGCCCCCAGCGGTATGGCCATCGCCGAAATGGGCGGCGATCAGCACGGCAGACTGCTGCGGACCAATGACGCGCTGTGCCGGCTCCTGGGCCGCCCCGCATCCGCCATGCGTCGCTACTCCTTCGCAGACCTGGTGCACCAGGACGACATTGGCACCCTCCTGCGTACCTCCGCCGAAGGCGGTCGCGCGGAATTGAGGCTGGGCCGGCGGGACGGCACCTATGTGTGGGTCTCCCTGCGGAACTCCGTCGTCGCCGACACCGCGGACGGCCCGCGCTTCCTCCTGACCCACATCGAGGACATAGAGGATCGCAAGCGCCATGAACTCCAACTGGCGCACCGGGCCTCCCACGACGCCCTCACCGGCCTTCCCAACAGCGCTGAGCTGCGCACCCGACTGAGTGCCAAGCTCTGCGAACGACCGCCGAGCAGCCATGAGGCCGAGCTGGAGCACCTGGGCGCGGGGTACGACCAGGACCCCGGAGCCCTGTTCGGCGACGGCTTCGACTTCGGCCCCACAGGCACCGCGTACGACCACCACGTCCACACCGTCGCGCCGGACGAGGAGGTCGACGACGGTACGAAGGGGCTCGCGGTCCTCTTCTGCGACCTGGACGGCTTCAAGTCGATCAACGACCGGTTCGGGCACCAGACCGGTGACGCCGTTCTGGTCGAGGTCGCCCGCCGGCTCACCACGGGCGTACGGGAAGGGGACACGGTGGCCCGTCTCGGCGGCGATGAGTTCGTGGTCCTCGCCGACGGTCTGGGCTCGGCCGATGCCGCCGATCTGGCGGCACGGCTGCGGAACGCGATCGTCCTGCCGATCCGGGTGGGAGGACGCGGCGTGCGCGTCGGGGCGAGCTTCGGCATCAGCTGGGCGAGCTGCGGCATGACCGTCGACGAGGTGCTGCAATCCGCAGATCAACGGATGTACGTCGAGAAGCGCTCGCGTTCGAAGGTGCACCGGCGCGCGGGTTGATCGTCGGGTCGGCCGGTTCTCCTCTTGTGTAGTGATTCTGTCCTGGTCTTGTGACGAGTGACCTATCGAGGTCAAGGCCATCCGTTGCGTTAATCCAAACCGGGTAGGCTCGCCGGGGTCGGCGTAGGGCTGACGAGGGTGAGGAGGTACCAGGCATGACGGCCGGGAACAACGGCGCGAATACGCCCGAGGACGACGATCCGTTCGGCTATCTGTATGAGGACGGACACGCAGCGGGCGCCACATCGCCCTCGGGCCGGGGCCGCGGCTACGGCTACCCCGGACCGGCCGCGCAGCCCGGTGTGCCCAGGACCTCCTACAACCACGTACGTGCGGTCGGCGAGCGTCAGGTCGGCCACAACCAGGGCCAGCCGGTCCCGCAGCAGGGATACCAGCAGCAGGGTTACGGCAGCCATCCGACAGCCCAGTACGCGGCGCCCGAGACCTACCCCGGAGGGGTGACACCGCGCGCAGCCCAGCAACCGTCCACGGGCGGTCGGGGCAGCGGACGCGGACCCAACACCAAGGGACTGCTGATCGGTGCGATCGCCGTGGTCGCGGTCGTCGTGATCGGCATCGCCGCCGCGCTGATGAATCCCGATGACACGGACGACAAGACCGGTGGTCAGGTCAAGCCGAGCAACGCCCCGAGCCCATCGCAGTCGCAGCAGCCCAATGAGCCCGACTCCGGTGAGGACAAGCCCGCTGACCTGCCAAAGCAAGACGCGGCGACGCTCAAGCTGGGTGCGCCGGCAGAGCTCGGTACGGAGATCAAGGGCGCGAAGGGCGCTGACGGCGCCTATGTGAAGTTCAACGGTGTCGGCGGTTCCGCGAGTTGGTCGGTGGACGTGCCCGCCGGCGGCCCGCACACGATGTACATCACCTACGGTGTGCCCGGCAAGGACGCCCACACCTCGCTGACGATCAACGACGGCACACCGCGCAAGATCAATATGTCGAACTTCGCCAAGGCCGCCGAGGGCGACTGGGAGAAGGGCTGGACGCGCACGTTCGTCTGGATCGATCTTGAAAAGGGCAAGAACGACCTCAAGATCTCCTGCGAGCAGGGCAACCAGTGCGAGGCCATACTCGACCAGGTCCGGCTGGAAGCCGGCAACAAGCGCTGACTCCCCACGGACCTCGGTGAGCTTGAGTCGACTCGCTCGCCGGGACCGTGAGAAGCCAAGAATCCGCCCCGTCGGCATGCCGACGGGGCGGATTTCATTCGGGAACTCCCCGTCGATCAACGCCCGGTGATTCCCGCGTGATCGTGAGCGTGATTCCGGTCCCTGCCATCGCTAGGCAGCGAGAAAGAGCCGCATGAAGGTCGCCACGGTGTTGGTCATGGCCGTGCGGCCCGGTCCCAGGTACTTCCGCGGGTCCACCACCTGGGGGTTCGCGCTCAGATGGTCGCGGACCGCTGCCGTGAGCGCGGTGTTCAGCGCCGTACCCACATTGATCTTGACCATTCCCGCGGCCACCGCGGCACGGATCTCGTCGTCCGGAACACCGGACGAGCCGTGCAGCACCAGCGGGACGGGAACCGCGTCCCTCAACCGCGCGATCAGCCCGTGGTCCAGGGTGGCGGTGCGCTCGGTCATCGCATGGGACGAGCCGACGGCGACCGCAAGGGCGTCCACCCCGGTCGCCGCCACATAGGCCGCGGCCTCCGCCGGGTCCGTACGCACTCCCGGGGTGTGGGCGTCGAGCGGGGCCTCCCCTTCCTTGCCGCCGACCTTGCCCAACTCGGCCTCGACCCAGATGCCCCGCTCGTGCCCCCAGCGGACCGCTTCCGCGGTGGCCTCGACGTTCTTCCCGTACGGCAACTTCGACGCATCGAACATCACCGAGCTGAAGCCCTCGCCGTCCGCGGTGCGCAACAGGTCGGGGGAGACCACATGGTCGAGGTGGAGGGCGAGGCGGGCGGACGACGAGCGGGCGGTGGCAGCCGCAGCCGCAGCTATGGCCGACAGCCGGCCACCGCGGAACCTGACGGCGTTCTCGGAGATCTGGAGGATCGCGGGGACACCGGTGCTCTCCGCCCCCGCCGCGATGGCTTCGGCGTGTTCCAGCGTGATGACGTTGAAGGCGGCTACGCCCCGGCCGTCGGCCACGGCGGCCGAGACGAGTTCACCGGTGCTGACGAGTGGCATGGTGCGGTCCCATTTCCCGGGCGAGGGCCCGTGGTGCGCGGGGGCGAGCCCCCGGTGGTGCGATGGTGCACGGTGCGAAGGAGCGAAGGCGTCCGAAGGGCGGGTACGAAGGGGTGTTTCCCGGCGGGGCTCATGCCGCTGCCTGGTGCTCGGTCACGGTGACCCGGGGCAGCAGCGTTGCGTACCCCGGGGAGTCGAACTCCCCCGCCGCGGGGGCCAGTACCGTCGCCGCCGACAGTGCCACCGCTCGGGCCAGCCGCTCCGGCCAGGGCACCTCATCGACCAGGCCGGCGAGGAGCGCCGCGACCACCGAGTCGCCGGCGCCGGTGGGGTTGCCGCGCACCGGCGCGGGCGGGGCGGCGTGCCAGATTCCCTCGGGAGTGGCGGCGAACAGCCCATCGGCACCGAGCGAGGAGACGACCGCCCGCGCACCGCGGCGGCGCGCTGCGCAGGTGGCGCGCAGCGGTTCACGGGAGCCGGTGAGCTGGGCCAGCTCATCGAGGTTGGGTTTGATGAGGTCGGGGCGGGCGGCGATGCCCCGGCGCAAGGGTTCCCCGCTGGTGTCCAGGAGTACGGGTACGCCCGCGGTCCGGGCGCGACGGATCAGCTCCGCATAGGCGCCGACGTGGATTCCCGGGGGGAGGCTGCCGCACAGCGCCACGGCGTCCGCATCGCGCAGCAGCGTCTCGTACGCACGGAGGAACGCGGTCCACTCCGCGGTGGTGATCGTGGGGCCGGGTTCGTTGAGCTGGGTGGTGTCCCCGCTGGCGCCGTCCACGACGGCGATCGTGCGGCGGGTGGACCCGGTGATGGGAACGAGCGCGTCCACTGGGGCCAAGGGGGCGAGCAGGTCCCGGAGCACCGCCCCGACCGGTCCGCCCGCAAAGCCGGTGACGACGCATTCCTGACCCAGGGCGGCAAGCACCCTGGCGACATTCAGCCCTTTGCCGCCTGGCCGCTCGACTACGTTGTCCACTCGGTGGCTGCCGTGCGGGGTCAGTGCGCTGACCTGGTAGGTGATGTCGAGCGCGGTGTTGAGCGTGACTGTGAGGATCACCGCGACACCCCCTGCTGAACCGGATTGCTGGCTGGTACTGATCATGCCAAACGGAAGGCGGTCGGCCCAGACCCCGGGCCAACCGCCTCGCCGTACCAGCAATGATGTGCCGGCCACCGTCCGGTCGCCCCTTGCGGGAGGACCTTGCCGGGCCCGGGTTACTGGGGTTCGATCACCCAGCTGCCTTGGCGCATAACACCCTTGAGGCGGAACTGATCGTCCAGTACCACCAGGTCGGCGTCCTTGCCGGGCTCCAGCGAGCCGACCCGGTCGTACGCGCCGAGCAGCTTCGCCGGGTTCACCGAGATCGCCTGGACGATGTCGGTGACGGGCAGCCGGTCCACGGTGGCGGCCCGTCTGAAGGCGGTGTCCAAGGTGAGGGTCGAGCCCGCGATGGAACCGCCTTCGGTGAGGCGGGCCACCCCGTCGATGACGTCGACGGCCAGCGGACCGAGTTGGTAGCGGCCGTCGCCGAAGCCCGCGGCGTCCATGGCGTCCGTGATGAAGGCGACCCGGCCCGCGCCCGCGCGGTGGAAGGCCAGCTCCAGTGCGGCGGGGTG
This sequence comes from Streptomyces sp. NBC_00690, assembly GCF_036226685.1. Taxonomy (NCBI): domain Bacteria; kingdom Bacillati; phylum Actinomycetota; class Actinomycetes; order Kitasatosporales; family Streptomycetaceae; genus Streptomyces; species Streptomyces sp. NBC_00690. The sequence goes on along the minus strand of NZ_CP109009.1, from coordinate 3,957,214 downwards.
GAGGTGCGTACCGTCGTTGATCAGTTCGACGGTGATCCGCTCGTCCTCCAGCAGTGCCACGATCGGGCCGGGGGAGCGGTGGCCCAGCGGAGGCATCGCGTTGAACAAGTGCGTCGCCACCGTGGCGCCGGCGTTGATGGCTTCCACGGTCTGCTCGTAGGTGGCGTCCGTGTGTCCGATCGCCGCGATGACGCCGTGCTCGGCGAGGAGCCGTACGGAGTCGATGCCACCGGGCAGTTCGGCGGCGAGCGTCACCATCTTCGCGGTGCCGCGCGCCGCGTCGATCAGCTTGCGCACCTCGGCCGGGTCGGGGTCGCGCAGCAGTTCTTCGCTGTGTGCGCCCTTGCGGCAGGGCGAGATGAAGGGGCCTTCGAAGTGGATGCCGGCGAGGTCGCCCTGTTCGACCAACTCGGAGAGGACTCCAGCCCGGTGGGCGAGGAAGTCGATCTCCGCGGTGACCATCGAGGCGACCAGCGTGGTCGTGCCGTGCTCCCGGTGCGTCCGGACGCCCTGGAGCACGTCCTCGGCACTGCCGCCGGTGAAGGAGCCGCCGCCACCGCCATGGTTGTGGATGTCGACGAAGCCGGGAACGATCCAGTGCCCGGTGAGATCACGGTGGGGTGCGGTGGCCGGTGCAGCACCGGTGATCTTCGTGCCCTCGATGCTCACCTGCCCGTTCTCGACAATCCCGGTGGGCAGCACGACCCGGGCTCCGGTGAGGATCGTGCTGTCGCCGGATGCCCCGTGTGCGGCGCGTGCGGCGCTATCAGCGAGTGCGGCGCGTGCGGCCATTAGGCGGTTACCTCCGAGTCGGTGGCGATCAGATCCCAGGCGAGCAGGCCCGCGCCCAGGCATCCAGCGGTGTCCCCGAGGGCTGCGGGGACGATCGAGGGCAGCTTCTGAAACGTGACCCTCGCTTCCACCGCTGCCCGTAGGGGTGTGAACAAGGTTTCCCTGGCCTCGGCCAGCCCGCCACCGATGATCAGGGTGCGCGGGTCCAGCAGAGTGATGGCGGTGACCAGGCCCGCGGCGAGGGCGTCGACAGCGTCCTGCCAGACGGCGATGGCTCTGGGGTCGCCGGACTCGACGGCCTTGGCGCAGTCGGCCGCGTCGGCGCCCGGGTCACCGCTGGCTTTGGCCCAGGCGCGGGTGACGGCCGCTGCGGAGGCGAGCGTCTCCAGACAGCCGCGCTGCCCACAGCCGCAGTGCGGTCCGTCGGGCCGCACGATGACATGGCCGATCTCGCCCGCGTACCCGTGGGCGCCGGCTTCTATGGTGCCGCCGATGCCGATGGCACCGGCGATGCCGGTGCCCAGGGGCACGAACAGGAAGCGATCGGCGCCCTGCCCGGCTCCGATACGGCCTTCGGCGAGCCCGCCGGTGCGGACGTCGTGGCCGAGGGCGACGGGGATGCCTGCGAGTCGGTCGCTCAGGATCGAACGCAGGGGTACGTCACGCCAGCCGAGGTTGGTTGCGTAGACGGCGACGCCGAGCTCGGAGTCGACGATTCCGGGGACGGCGACACCTGCGGCGAGTGCGGGTTCTCCCAACTGCTCCTTGCCATGGGTGCGAAGGTCGTCGGCGAAGTCGAGGATGGACTGGACGACGGCATCAGGCCCACGGTCTCGCTTCGTGGCGCGGCGGGCCTCATAGAGGAGGGTCCCGTCCACCCCGACGAGGGCGGCCTTCATGCCGGTGCCGCCCACATCCAGGGCGATGACGTGTCTCACGTGGACAGTCTGGCGCGAGAGACACCGAAAGGTCTAGTCCACTAGCTGTGATTGTTGCGGGCCCGTACAAAACCGAACGGATGGGGTTGGGTGGGGTGTGGGGTGGTTTGTCTTGATCGATTAACGCTGTTGTGGGTGGGGGTGGTGGGGTGTGGGGGGCGGGTGGGGTGAGGGGATTGTTTTAGGAGGGGCTTGGCTTGGTCCGGGTGGGGCCCGTGCCTGGGTTTCCGCCTTGGGGGGTGGGGTTCCGTCCTCAAGGGCCGGACGGGCTGGGGTGGGGCGGGGCTGCGGGTTTTGGCTGTTTCCGGGCGGAGCTCGTTCTGTGAGTTCAGCTCTGGGGGGTGCGGGGTTCCGTCCTCAAGCGCCGGACGGGCTGGGTGGGGCGGGTGGAGCCCTTGCTGTGGGGGCTGGTCTGGGGGGCTTGGCTTTGGGTGGTCCGGCTGGGGTTTGGGTGGGGTGCGGGTGGTGGGGGTGCTTTCGGGCGTGACTCCTCAGCGCCGGCGGCCAGCGGCTGGCCCGTTGGTGGCGGCTCTGAAGCCGCCGACGCTTCCGGGGACACCCCCTGCGCGCCCCCAGAACATCAACCAGGCATACCTGCGCCCAGCTCATTCACGGGTTGAGCTCAGGAGGGCGCTACTCAACACCGCAACCAGGTCTTGCTTGCCCCACGCTCGTCCATGAGTCGGGGAGTCGGGAAGTCGGGCTCAGGGCAGGTGCCCAGTGGCGCAACCAGGTCTGCCTGGCCCTGGCCCGGTCCATGGGGTGAGCTCAGGACGGGCGCTAGCCAATGCCGCGACCAGGTCTGCCTGCCCCTCTCAACCCATGGACAGGGCCACGGGCAAGCAGAGCGTCGCCGCCGCTGGGCGCCCGTCCTGAGCCCGGCCTATGGACGAGCGGCCGTGGATCAAGCTTCGACCCCGGGGGGAGGGGAGTTTGCGGGTCCAAGGGGGGCGGGGCACATTCGCGAGGCGGGCCCAGGGGGAGCGGTCGGCGGGGTGTGGATCGGGCTCGGGGCCCGGCTCTGCCTGGTGGGGGCAGAGCCGGGCGTGGGGTGGGTTAGGACTGGGGGAGGATCACGCTGCGGGTGAGGTTGCGGGGGCGATCGGGGTCGTAGCCCTTTGACTCCGCGAGCTCCACCGCCAGTCGCTGGGCGCGTACCAGGTCCGCCAAGGGGTCCACTCCCCGGTTCGCCACCAGGGTCCCCCCAACCCCGGCGACGTCCACCGAGAGGCCCTCCGGCAGCTCGCCGAAGACCCAGGCCACCCGTCCCGGTCCGGTGATGGCGATCGGTCCGTGGCGGTACTCCATTGCCGGATACGCCTCGGTCCAGGCCCCCGCCGCCTCACGCATCTTCAAGCCGGCCTCCAGAGCGAGACCGTAGGTCCACCCCCGGCCCAGGAAGGTCCACTGCTCCGCTCCCAGCACCCCGTCCGGCAGCGGTTCCGTCACGGCCAGTTCCGCGTCCACCGCGGCTTCGGCGATCGACTTCACTCCGGGAATCTCACCGAGGCCGGCCCGCAGGAAGGCCAGGGCCGTGGTTGCGAAACGGGTCTGGACCACTGATTCCTCGTCCGCCCAGTCCAGTACGGCCACCGTGTCCGCCGCCTCCATCACGGGCGTTGCGGGGTCGGCAGTGAGAGCCACCGTCGGGACATGTCCCTTGAGCCGCTGGAGGAGCTCCAGGACTTCGGTGGTGGTCCCGGACCGGGTGATGGCCACGACACGGTCATACGTCCGTCCCGACGGGAACTCCGATGACGCAAATGCATCGGTCTCGCCGAGCCCGGCTGCCTCGCGCAGAGCGGCGTAGGCGATGGCCATGAACCAGGATGTGCCGCACCCCGTCACGGCCACTCGTTCGCCCGACCGGGGGAGTCCATCGAAGGTTTTGGCGGTTTCTGCCGCGCGTCGCCAGCAATTGGGCTGGGTGGCTATCTCAGCTGCGGTACGGGACATCTGGCATGGCTCCTAGCGACGTACATGCTGTTCTCGGACCGGCACCCAGTCGTGATGGCGACGACGTGCCGATATGTGCTTAGCAGCCCACCACACACACGGGCAACGACCGCCACTTTAGGCACAGCTTTCTGAAAGGTTCCTTCGGAAGAGACGTTGCAAAAGTGAGATCAGAGGGCGTAGACCACTGAAGGTTTCATGGTGGAAAATCGCTGCTCATCTCTGGGGCCTCAATGAGGCCGCGAGGGGCGCCACGGGGGGCATAAACGGGGGCGCCACGGGGAGCGGACCGGAGTAAATCCAGCCATCAGTACCAATAGTGGGGGAAGAGCTGTGCAACGGCACTTCTTGAGACTGACCGCGGCTACGGCCGCACTAGGTATGGCGGTTGCCTTGGCGGGGTGCGGCGCATCGGGCGAAGCCGATGTGGTCACCCTGAAATTGATCGCCGCTGACTACGACGTCAACGGCGGTCACAGCAGCCGTGCTTACTGGGACGGCGTCGTTCACAAGTTCGAAGCAGCGCACTCCGACATCAATGTGGAAGTCCAGATCGAATCCTGGACCAATATCGATCGCAAGGTCGCCGAGCTGGTCAAAGCCGGTGAGGCTCCCGACATCGCCCAAATCGGTGCGTACGCCGACTACGCAGCCGGTGACAAGCTCTACACCGCCGATGAACTCCTCTCCATCCCCGTCCAGGCGAACTTCCTCGCCCCCCTCGTCGCAGCGGGCAAGCAGCGGCGCGTGCATTTCGGACTTCCGTTTACAGCCTCCACTCGAATGCTTTTCTACAACAAGGAGCACTTCAAGAAGGCGGGCATAGTCAAGCCCCCGCAGACCTGGGAGGAACTGGGCGCAGCGGCACAGCTCCTGAAGACCAACACCAAAGTCAGCTATCCCATTGCGCTCCCCCTCGGGCCGGAGGAGGCCCAGGCCGAGACCATGGTGTGGCTCCTCGGCGCAGGGAGCAACGGCTACGTCGACCCCAGTGGTGTCTACGACATCGACTCCGAGGACAACACCGCAGCCCTTGAGTGGCTGAAGTCCGACCTGGTCGACCAGAAGCTCACCGGCCCAGTGGCTCCCGGCAAGTTGAACCGCAAGGAGGCGTTCGCCGCCTTCACGCGGGGCGAAGTCGGCATGCTCAACGGCCATCCCTCCCTGATGAAGTCCGCCAGGGCCGCCGGCGTCGACGTCGGCATGGTGACCACGCCCAGCCGCGCCGGACGGTCGAGGTCGACCATGGGCGTGGCCGACTGGATCATGGGCTTCAAGCAGAACGGGCACCAGACCGAGATAGGCGACTTCCTCAACTTCCTCTTCACCGACGAGAACGTCCTCGACTTCGCCGCCCAGAACGCCCTGCTGCCCGTCACGGTCTCCGCGTCGGAAGCCATGGAAGCCGACCCGAAACACCAGGACCTGAAGCAGTTCCTCGACGAGCTGCCGGAGTCGGTGCTGCCCCCGGTCGACAAGACGTCTTGGGCGACCGTCAGCGAGGAGCTCAAGCAGAACATCGGCAACGCGGTGAAGCCCGGCGGCAGCCCCCGGCAGGTCCTGGAGCACATCGCCCAGAAGGCCCGCGAGGCGCAGCAACGGGAGTAGCCGAGCCTCCCCGACATCGCTCCTTCGGTCCTTCGCGCTGACCGAGCGGGCCGTCGACCCGGCGCAACCGGGTGAGGGGCGGGGGGAGGCATCCGCCGATAGGTTGGATCGTATGACCGACGATCAGGCCGCCTCCCCCGGTCCCACCGAGCTCTCCGAGCGCGATCGGGCGGTGCTCGCGATGGAGCGCCGTTCCTGGCCCGGGCCCGGCGCCAAGGAACGGGCCATCAGGGAGGACCTGGGGATCTCTCCGACCCGCTATTACCAGCTGCTCAACGCCCTCCTCGACGATCGGCGGGCACTCGCCCACGACCCGATCACCGTCAATCGCCTGCGCCGGATCAGAGACGCACAACGCGCCCGCCGATAGGGTCGGAGCATGGGCAGCTCTCCGCACGCGCACTCCCTGCCGTCGCCGTCGACGCCCGCGGGCCGTGAAGGTCTCGCCGCGCTTCTGGCCAGACCGCACAAGGCCGTCGTCGCTCTCGACTTCGACGGCACACTCGCCGAGATCGTTCCCGACCCCGAGCGCGCACGCGCCCACCCGGGCGCCGTACCCGCACTGGCGCAACTGGCGCCCAAGGTCGCCTCCGTCGCCGTGGTCACCGGCCGCCCCGCGGGTGTCGCCGTTCGCTACGGAGGCTTCGCCGGAGTGGCGGGCCTCGATCACCTCGTCGTCCTCGGACACTACGGATCAGAACGCTGGGACGCTGTTTCCGGCACCGTGAACACACCCGCACCACATCCGGGCGTCGCCGCCGTACGATCCGAACTGCCGGGGTTCCTCGACAGCATCGGTGCCTGGCAGGGCACCTGGATCGAGGAGAAGGGCCAGGCGGTGGCGGTCCACACCCGCCGTGCCAGCGATCCGCAGGGAGCCTTCGAGGCCCTGCGCGAACCACTGGCCACCCTTGCGGCCCGCCACGGTCTGATCCTGGAACCGGGCCGGATGGTGCTGGAGATCCGCCCACCTGGCATGGACAAGGGCGTCGCCCTCGCCGACTACGTACGCGAGGTCGACGCCGAAGCCGTCCTCTACGCCGGTGACGACCTGGGCGACCTGCCCGCGTTCGCGGCCGTGGAGAAGCTCCGCTCGGACGGTCTGCCCGGACTGCTCGTGTGCAGCGGCAGCGCGGAAGTCCCCGAACTGGCCGAACGGGCAGACCTCCTCCTTCCCGGTCCGGCCGCCGTCGTCGACTTCCTCGCCGCCCTGGCGGAGAGCCTTTAGCAGCGCCGATCAGCGCTGCTCGCGCAAGGCGTCCAACTGGTCGAGGAACCACCGCTGCGGCGGCAGCGCCGTCGCAGCGGCGGCCAGTCGGGCAGTGCGGCGGGAGCGCTCGGCGGCGGGCATGGTCAGCGCCTCGTGCAGGGCCTCCGCTGTGCCGGTCACGTCATAGGGATTGACCGTGATCGCGTCCTCGCCGAGCTCCTCATGGGCGCCCGCCTCCCGTGACAGCACCAGGGCGCAGCCCGCCTCCGACACCACCGGGATCTCCTTCGCGACCAGGTTCATGCCATCGCGAATGGGGTTGACCAGCGCCACGTCAGCCAAGCGGTACGCGGCCAGAGAACGCGCGAAGTCGTCCTTCACATGCAGGACGACCGGGCTCCAGCCGTCCGTTCCGAATTCGGCGTTGATCGCATCGGCGACCCGTTGGACCTCGGCCGTGTAGTCGCGGTAGACCGACAGGTCCTGACGGGAGGGGTACGCGAATGCCACGTGCACCACGCGCTCGCGCCATTCGCTCCTGGTGCTCAGCAGCTCCCGGTAGGCCAGGAGCCCGCGCACGATGTTCTTGGACAACTCGGTGCGGTCGACGCGCACGATGGTCCGACGGTCCGTCCCCTCCGGCCCGATCTGCTGCCGCAGGTCGGCCAGACGCTCGTCCACATCGGGCCGGTGCGCCCGCTCGCGCAGGAACTCCGCGTCCGCGCCGAGCCCGTGCACTCCGATGTCGATGCCCTTGAGCGCCTCTGCTCCCAGCAACTCCGTGCAGCAGTCGGTGAACGCATCTGCCCAGCGCCGGGTGAGGAAACAGGTTCGATCGGCGCCCAGCAGCCCGCGCAGCAGTTGGCGGGAGATGTCGTCGGGCAGCAACCGGAAGTAGTCCACCGGGGCCCAGGGGGTGTGCGAGAAGTGACCGATCTTGAGATCGGGCCGCAGCGCACGGAGCATCCCGGGGACGAGCGCCAGATGGTAGTCCTGCACCAGGACCGCGGCACCTTCGCCAGCACGGTCGGCGAGGGCCTGCGCAAAGGCGCGGTTGTACTGCTCGTACGCACCCCACTGCCGTCGGAACTCCAGGTCGAAGACCGGTTCCAGTGGGGTTTGGTAGAGCATGTGGTTGATGAACCAGAGCACGGAGTTGGCGATGCCGTTGTAGGCGTCGTGGTGGATGTCCGCGTCGATGTCGAGCATGAGGACGCCCTGCTCGCCGACACCGCGACGCACCGCCTCCCGGTCGCCGTCACCGAGGGCCGAGCACACCCACAGGGCGTCGGCTTCCGATCCGATGGCGGAGAGCCCGGAAACCAGACCACCGCCTCCGCGCCGCGAGTCGAGGGTCCCGTCATCCCGGACGGTGTAGGAGATGGGGCCGCGGTTCGACGCGACGAGGATCTGGGCAGCTGAGTGCTCGGAGACCATGTCGCGAACCTAGCCCGTCCCGCAAACCCCCAAACGTGCGTTCGCCCTCAAGAGTCCCCCCTCACCACAACTGGCTCAATCCCTCCCCCCACCCCTGGCCACCCCAAGGGCCAGTGCCAAGCAGACCTGTTTGCCCCCCTGGGCCCGCCTCGCAAATGCGCCTGCCCCCCTTGGACCCGCAAACTCCCTTCCCTGGGGCCGAAGCTTGATCCACGGCCGCTCGTCCATAGGTCGGGTAGGACGGGCACCCAGCGGCGGCGACGCTCTGCTTGCCCGTGGCCCTGTCCATGGGTTGAGAGGGGCAAGCAGACCTGGTCGCGGTATTGGGTAGCGCCGTCCTGAGCCCGATCTATGGATGGGCTGGGCGCAGGTAGACGTGGTTGCGCCACTGGGCACCTGGCCCTGAGCCCGACTTCCCGACTTCCCGACCCATGGACGAGCGTGGGGCAAGCAAGACCTGGTCGCGGTACTGGGTAGCGCCCTCCTGAGCTCGACTTGTGGATGGGCCGGGGGCAGGCAGAGCCAGTTGCGGTATTGGGGGCGCGCAGGGGGTGTCCCCGGAAGCGTCGGCGGCTTCAGAGCCGCCACCAACGGATCAGCCGCTGGCCGCCGGCGCTGAGGAGTCACGCCCGAAAGCACCCCCACCACCCGCACCCCACCCAAACCCCAGCCGGACCACCCAAGCCCCGCCCCCCAGACCAGCCCCCAACACACAAGCTCCGCCCGCCCCACCCAGCCCGTCCGGCGCTTGAGGACGGAACCCCGCACCCCCCAGAGCTGAACTCACAGAACGAGCTCCGCCCGGAAACAGCCAAAACCCGCAGCCCCGCCCCACCCCAGCCCGTCCGGCGTTTGAGGACGGAACCCCCCGCCACCCAAGGCGGAAACCCAGGCACAGCCCCACCCGGAAACAGCCAAGCCCACACCACCAGATCTCACCCCTTGCGCCGCCCCCGTGCCGCCGCCACCGCCACCACCCCCGCCGCCGTCAGGCTCAATGCCAGCCCGCCCAGTAGCCAGAGGCGTTCCGTGGCAGGGCTGCTCGCCGGGCTCGTGGGGGCGGCGGCACCCACGATGGCGGCGACGATGACGAAGATTCCGGTGCCTCTCAGTACATGACGTCCAAAGTTCATAAATAGGATAGTCATCACTGAAACGGTGCTAGTCATCACTATGCGGCGCGACGCGCCGCATACTCACCGATCTCGCGCATCGGCGGACGCTCCTCCGTGTCCACCGGATGGGTCCGCGGCACGAACCCCTTCTCGCCACGCTCGAACTGCGTTAGCGCCGGCCGTACCAAGTGACCTCGGGACAGTCGAAGTTGAGCTGTCCGGTAGATCGCCGCCGCCATCCGGCCGAGTGCCTGGCCGTCCTGGTGGCGGTGTTTGCGGGAGCCGACGTCCACCTGCGCCAGGCTATCGAGCCCGACCGTGTGCAGTGCGTCCACCAGAAGCCCCAGCTCCACCCCGTAACCAACGGGGAACGGGAGCCGCTCCAGCAGGGAGCGCCGTGCCGCGTACTCGCCGCCGAGCGGCTGGACGAACCCGGCCAGGGCCGGCCAGTGCAGATTCAGCAGCGGGCGGGCCACCAGTTCGGTCACCCGACCGCCCTGACCTGCGAGCTCACCCAGCGGGCGGTCGTACATCGCCTTGACGAAGTGCACCTCGGGCTCGGTGAGCAACGGCCCCACGATCCCGGACACGAAGTCCGCCGAGAACTCCCTGAGGTCCGCGTCCACGAAGCAGACGATGTCACCGTGCGTCACCATGAGGGAGCGCCAGAGCACCTCGCCCTTGCCGGCCACCGCAGGGATCCGGGGCAGGATCGTGTCCCGGTGCACCACGCGTGCCCCCGCCGCCGCCGCGACCTCGGCCGTACGGTCCGTGGAGCCCGAGTCGATCACCACCAGCTCGTCGACGAGCGGCAGCGCCTCCATCAGCTCACGTCGGATGACGGTCGCGATCTCGCCGACCGTCGCCTCTTCGTTCAGGGCGGGAAGGACCACACTGACGGTGGTTCCCGATGCGCGTTTCGCCGCCATCATCCGGGCCAGCGGGCGGTCGGCTGCTGACCAGGAACGCCTGGTCAGCCAGCGCTCCACCTCTTCCAGCACGTTCGCCACTCCTGCACTTTGTGATCCATCTCGCGGTTCGGACGACTATCTCAACAGTCCGGTCGTTCGGTTACAGTCTTGAGCAACGCTGAAGCCCGGCGCACGTCGGGGTGATGCGTACACCGGTGCGGAGCGATCACCGCCCCGCATGATCAACAATCGAATACCGCTCATCCAGAGGGGCAGAGGGATACGGCCCGTTGAAGCCCCGGCAACCCTCCAGCCGGTCTCCGTCGCATCAAGAGTCGCCGCCACCCGCAGACAGTTCCGTACGGAACTGTCCGTCGTGCGAGGCAGCCGATTCAGCGCCGCGAGGCTCCCGGCTCGGGAAGGTGCCAAATCCGTCTCATGGCGAAATGCGTCATGAGGAAGATGAGGAGAAAGGGCCTCGCCTCCATGGCTGTGCAGACTGTCGCAGACACCACCACGCTCGATCTCGGACCCGCCGCGGCGCTTTCCTGTCGCGAGTGCGGCGAGCGTTTCGAACTCGGTCCGATCTTCGCCTGTGCCTCGTGCTTCGGGCCGCTGGAAGTCGCCTACGACCTTCCGACGGGCGACCCCGAGGGGCTGCGTAAGCGGATCGAAGCGGGCCCGGAAAGCATCTGGCGGTACGCACCGCTGCTGCCCGTCCCCGCCGACGTGGCGGACAAGCCCAATCTCAACCCCGGCTTCACCAAGCTCGTGAAGGCTGACAACCTCGCCCGCGAACTCGGTGTGACCGGCTCGCTCCACATCAAGGACGACTCCGGCAACCCGACCCACTCCTTCAAGGACCGGGTCGTCGCCATCGCCGTGGAGGCCGCTCGCGCCTTCGGCTTCACCACGCTGTCCTGCTCCTCCACCGGCAACCTCGCGGGTGCGGTCGGCGCTGCGGCAGCCCGTGCCGGACTGCGCTCCTGCGTCTTCATCCCGCACGACCTGGAGCAGGGCAAGGTCGTCATGGCCGCGGTCTACGGCGGTGAGCTGGTCGGCATCGAGGGCAACTACGACGACGTCAACCGCTTCTGCTCCGAACTGATCGGTGACCCGCTCGGTGAGGGCTGGGGCTTCGTCAACGTCAACCTCCGCCCGTACTACGGCGAGGGCTCCAAGACCCTCGCGTACGAGATCTGCGAGCAGCTCGGCTGGCGGCTGCCCGACCAGATCGTGATCCCGATCGCCTCCGGCTCCCAGCTCACCAAGATCGACAAGGGGTTCCAGGAGCTGATCAAGCTCGGGCTCGTCGAGGACCGCCCGTACAAGATCTTCGGTGCACAGGCCGAGGGCTGCTCCCCGGTGTCCGCGGCCTTCAAGGCCGGGCACGACGTGGTGCGCCCGGTGAAGCCGGACACCATCGCCAAGTCCCTGGCGATCGGCAACCCCGCCGACGGCCCGTACGTCCTGGACATCGCCCGTCGCACGGGCGGTGCCGTCGAGGACGTCAACGACGAGCAGATCGTGGACGCGATCAAGCTGCTCGCCCGTACCGAGGGCATCTTCGCCGAGACCGCGGGCGGCGTGACCGTCGGAGTGACGCGCAAGCTCATCGACAGCGGCGTGCTCGACCCCTCGCTCACCACGGTCGTCCTCAACACCGGTGACGGCCTCAAGACCCTGGACGCCGTCGCCCCGACCACCGGCCCTTCGGCGACCATCCGCCCGAGCCTGGACGCCTTCCGCGCCGCCGGCCTGGCCAACTGACCAACGGATCACTGGGAGACCCGAAGATGAGCGTCAACGTCCGCATCCCGACCATTCTGCGCACCTACACGGGCGGCAAGTCCGAGGTCCCGGCCGAGGGGGCGACCCTCGCCGAGGTGATCGCGGACCTGGAGAAGAACCACGCGGGCATCGCTGCGCGCGTCCTGGACGACCAGGGCAAGCTGCGGCGCTTCGTCAACGTCTATGTGAACGATGACGACGTCCGCTTCGAGCAGGGCCTGGAGACGGCGACCCCGGACGGTGCGGGCATCTCCATCATCCCCGCCGTGGCCGGTGGCTAATTACGCAACGTCATTTCAATTGCCCCCTCCGTGAGAGAAACGGAGGGGGCAATTCTGCATGGTTGAGCGCGATACAGTTGGGGAAGGCCCCTGCGCTGCTCCCTCAGCCGAGCAACAGAATGCGCCCCAGCTCCGATAAGAAACAGCCAATGTGCTTCGGGGATTTGTCTCATAAGTCTTCTTTGTCGGGCCCGACTTGCCCCGGAATTTCTTGAATTCATATCAATTTCCCGTTAGCTGAGCCTGCGAATTGTCGTCCGATTGACCTGTTGCAGAGGGCAGTTGGGCAGATACATTCAGCCGCGGTCGACGCGTTCCGGCGCACGCCTATGAAGTCACCTCGCCACTCCGGCGAGGAAAACCGAATCAGGTGAGGTCTGACCCGGGTCCGCGAAGTGCGGTCCTGCGCAAGGGCCAGTAATAGGGGAGTTAGGCATGGCTCAGGGCACCGTCAAGTGGTTCAACGCGGAGAAGGGCTACGGCTTCATCGCGGTCGACGGTGGTGCGGATGTTTTCGTCCACTACAGCGCGATTCAGATGGACGGCTACCGCACCCTGGAGGAGGGGCAACGAGTCGAGTTCGAGATCTCGCAGGGGCAGAAGGGTCCGCAGGCGGACATGGTCAAGCTCGCGGTCTGACTCCGCGGCAACTGCGACGCGATCGGCCACCGACGCGCTCATCTATATGTACATGGGGTCCACATCCCGCCGGGGGGTGTGGACCCCATGTGCGTGCCCGTACACCGGCACCGTGGTGAACGGTCAGCCCGATGCGCGCGGGTGGACACGGCCGGGTGCCCCGCGCGCCGGTGGGCCCCGCTCGTCCCCCGTCGACCGGTCTTTGCATCCGCACCCCACCCCGGCCGGGAGCATCGAACCCCGCCGTCGCTAGCCCTCCGCCGCCCGCACCCAGGACGCTCACGGACCCGCTCCCTCGTGCCTTCACCGAGGACCGGCCGCGACCTCTCCGGGCCGTCCCTCAGGTCCGGCACGCCGACCTCCGCGGGCTCCCGATTTCGCCCGTGACGGTCAGGGAACGTGGTGCCCGGATGGTGCGGGGAACGGTCGAACGCCATCACGCCGACGTCATGGAACTCCCGTCCAAGATGGCTTCCGCACCTCCCGCGCTCCGCCGCGACACCCCGTACCACCAGGGCGCATGCATCGAAGGGCACCCCGTGCGCGGCGGATTTCGGGGGGGTAGCGCGGGGGGTGGTTCTCTCCAAGGCGCTTGCACTCGAAGGGGGCGAGTGCTAATCATTGGCGTTAGCACTCTCCGGGTGAGAGTGACAAAAAGAAGGACCGGGTCGGTGAGGCCCGCAAGCCGGACGGTACAGAAAACCATCCGGCTGGCAGGCCGTCCGTCGCGGGCGCCAGCGCGGTCCCCCAGAGCTTCCCACCCAGTCCGTGGAGGACACTTCACATGGCAAAGATCATCGCGTTCGACGAGGAGGCACGGCGCGGCCTTGAGCGCGGGATGAACCAGCTCGCCGACGCCGTCAAGGTCACCCTCGGTCCCAAGGGCCGTAACGTCGTCCTTGAGAAGAAGTGGGGCGCGCCCACGATCACCAACGATGGTGTGTCCATCGCCAAGGAGATCGAGCTGGAGGACCCGTACGAGAAGATCGGCGCCGAGCTGGTCAAGGAAGTCGCCAAGAAGACGGATGACGTCGCTGGCGACGGAACGACCACCGCCACCGTTCTGGCTCAGGCGCTTGTGCGCGAGGGTCTGCGCAATGTCGCGGCCGGTGCCAACCCGATGGCCCTCAAGCGCGGTATCGAGAAGGCCGTCGAGGCCGTCTCCGGTGCTCTCCTTGAGCAGGCCAAGGACGTGGAGACCAAGGAGCAGATCGCTTCGACCGCCTCCATCTCCGCCGCCGACACCCAGATCGGCGAGCTCATCGCCGAGGCCATGGACAAGGTCGGCAAGGAAGGCGTCATCACCGTCGAGGAGTCCCAGACTTTCGGTCTGGAGCTTGAGCTCACCGAAGGCATGCGCTTCGACAAGGGCTACATCTCGGCGTACTTCGCCACCGACATGGAGCGTATGGAGGCGTCGCTCGACGACCCGTACATCCTGATCGTCAACTCCAAGATCGCCAGCGTTAAGGACCTGCTGCCGCTCCTGGAGAAGGTCATGCAGTCCGGCAAGCCGCTGCTGATCATCGCCGAGGACGTCGAGGGCGAGGCCCTGTCCACGCTGCTCGTTAACAAGATCAAGGGCGTCTTCAAGTCCGTGGCCGTCAAGGCTCCGGGCTTCGGTGACCGCCGCAAGGCGATGCTGAACGACATCGCCATCCTCACCGGCGGCACGGTCATCTCGGAAGAGGTCGGCCTCAAGCTGGAGAACACCGGTCTCGACCTCCTGGGCAACGCCCGCAAGGTCGTCATCACCAAGGACGAGACCACCATCGTCGACGGTGCCGGTGACAGCGACCAGGTCGCCGGTCGGGTCAACCAGATCCGTGTCGAGATCGAGGGCTCCGACTCCGACTACGACCGCGAGAAGCTCCAGGAGCGCCTTGCGAAGCTGGCCGGCGGCGTGGCCGTCATCAAGGCCGGTGCCGCGACCGAGGTCGAGCTCAAGGAGCGCAAGCACCGCATCGAGGACGCCGTTCGCAACGCGAAGGCGGCCGTCGAGGAGGGCATCGTCGCCGGTGGCGGCGTGGCTCTGCTCCAGGCCACCTCGGTGTTCGACAAGCTGGACCTCGAAGGTGACGAGGCGACCGGCGCCAACGCGGTGCGGCTCGCCCTGGAGGCCCCGCTGAAGCAGATCGCCGTCAACGCCGGCCTTGAGGGTGGCGTCGTCGTCGAGAAGGTTCGCAACCTCACCCCGGGTCACGGTCTCAACGCCGCGACCGGTGAGTACGTGGACATGATCGCCGAGGGCATCCTCGACCCGGCGAAGGTGACCCGCTCGGCGCTTCAGAACGCCGCGTCGATCGCCGCGCTGTTCCTCACCACCGAGGCTGTCATCGCTGACAAGCCCGAGAAGGCGTCCGCCGGTGCTCCCGGTGGCATGCCCGGCGGTGACATGGACTTCTGATCCTTCTGAGGATCGGTAGCCCGGTACGTACGAAGGGCGGCACCCCAACTCCCAGGGGGTGCCGCCCTTCGGCATGTCTGCGTGTCTGCGTACCCCGCGTGTCTGCATACGCCGTGTGCCTGTGTGCCCGGGTGTCCGCATGGGGCCAGGTGTACCCGCTCAGGGAAATCTCGGCCGGCCGAGGGGACTTCTCCGGTTCCCTTTCAATTCCTCCCTCGGAACGGGCTGTTCCTTCTCTACAGCCGTAGGAGGAGAGCGTCGATCGGTTGTCCGACCACAGGTGGATTCAAAGCCATCTGAGCGATGGATTCCGCGGATCGTCCCGCACGGCAGTGTCGTCATGTCCCCTGCATATGCCGGAAGGAATCCCCACGTGCAAAGACGACGACTGGTGCCCCTGCTCGCCGTGAGCGTCATGGCGACACTCGCCCCCGGTCTCGCCGCAACACCCGCAGCCGCTCAGCCGCTGGCCCAGTACACCCAGCAGAAGCTCAAGTGGAAGCGGTGCGTTCCCGATCTTCCGGCCACCCTCCAGTGCGCCAAGATCAAGGTGCCCCTGGACTACAAGAAGCCGACCGGCAAGAAGACCGAGGTGGCGATATCCCGGATGAAGACCAGTACCGCGGCCAAGCGTCGCGGAGTGCTGTTCTTCAATCCGGGCGGCCCCGGTGGCTCCGGCCTCTACATGCCCTACGACATGATGCAGATGCTGCCCAAGTCGGTGCGCGACCGCTATGACCTGATCGGCTTCGATCCGCGGGGCGTGAACCACAGTTCGCCCGTCAGTTGCGGTCTCACCGACAAGGACTTGGAGTGGCCGCGCCCCTACAAGGCGACCACGTACAACAAGGACGTCTCCTGGGCGCGCGGGATCGCGGACAAGTGCCGCAAGAAGGTGGGCGACAAGCTCCCGCACTTCACCACGCGCAACACCGCCCGGGACATGGACGTCATCCGTGCCGCCCTCGGCGAGAAGAAGATCTCCTACCTGGGCTACTCGTACGGCACCTATCTGGGCGCCGTCTACAGCCAGATGTTCCCCAGCCGGGCGGACCGGTTCGTCCTCGACAGCGCGGTGGACCCGAAGCTGGCCTGGCGCGGGATGATCCAGGTGTGGGCAGAGGGTACGGAGCCGGCGTTCAAGCGGTGGACCGAGTGGGCGGCCAAGCGCCACACCACCTATCGGCTCGGCGACACCCCGGCCAAGGTCAGCAAGACCTTCTGGGACCTGGTGGCCAGGGCCGACAAGAAGCCCATCAAGATCGACAGTGAAGTCCTGAGCGGCGACGCCATCCGCGCCGGGCGCCATGTGTTCTTCTTCGTGGACACGGCCAGCAGGATGGTCTCGGACCTCAAGAAGGCCGCGGCGGGCAAGGCCACATCGGGCAAGCGCAGCATCGCGCCGACCGAGGCGCCCCGCTCGTTCGCGACGTCGGGCAACCTCGTTCCGTCGGGCAACCTCGTTCCGTCGGGCAACCCCGCTCTGTCGGGCAACCTCGCCGCCTCGGGCGACTTCGCCACCCTGGACAACCTCGATTCGGCGTTCTGGACGGTCGTGTGCAACGACAACTCCGCCGCCTGGCCCCGGGACACCGAGCAGTACCGCAAGGACGCGATCCGCGACAAGGCCCGCTATCCCCTGTTCGGAGACTTCGCCTCCAATATCAAGCCGTGCGCCTTCTGGAACAAGTCCGTCGAGCCGGCGACCGTGGTCGACAACAAGGTGCCCGCGCTGATCCTCCAGAACGAATGGGACCCGCAGACCCCGCTCTCCTCCGCTGTCGGTCTGCATAGGGCGTTGAAGGGCTCCAAGCTGCTCACGGTCAAGGGCGGCGAAGGACACGGCGTCTACGGGGGCCTCAACTTCTGTGCCGACAGCATGACCAACACCTACCTCAACACCGGCAAGCTGCCGACGAAGAACGTCAGTTGCCAGGCGAGCGGGTCGCAGCGCACCTCCGGTCCGCGCACCAGCCCGATCCCGCTGCCCCAACTGCCCAACCGCTTCTGAGGTCCTTCCCCCGGCGCTCGTGATCCGCAAGGCCGTGCGCCGGGGAGGGGGTTGGTTCGAGCGGCACCCTCAGCAGAGGGTTCGTTCGAGCGGCACCGTCAGCAGAGGTGTCGGGCAGGTGAAGGAACGGCACGGGTGGCCGTACCGGTGCTCGGCCCCGACCATCGGCGGCAAAGGTGTACGAAATCACACCGGCCCCGAGGGTGGGAAAGGTCACAGGCCCGTTTCGCCATCCGCTGCCGGGGGCCGGCAGAGCTCCTGACGGTCCGTCCGAACAGTGCGCGGTTTCCGGTAAAAGGCGTGGTCTGTCGGTGGAGTCGGATGCGTACGGGGGGAATCCGGTACCACCGTGGGGCGAGTCGGACAGCTCTTCGGAGCCCTGTGCATGCCGCTGGCACACACAAGTGGGGCTTTCCGTCGGACGGTCCGACACGGCAAAGTCATGCCAGCCCATTCGCCGGGCCGAGATCGGAAGGACTTTCCATGCGTGCACAGCGGCTGGTGCCACTGATCGCGGTCACCGTGCTTGCGACGCTCGCCCCTGCGCTCTACTCCGTGGAACCGGCCAGTGCGGCCAGCGCGCTGGACCGGTACATCCGCCAGACCCCGGTGTGGCAGTCCTGTGCCGACACCACTCCCGACTTCCAGTGCGCGACAATCGAAGTGCCGCTCGACTACCAGACGCCCGGCGGCAGGGCGATCGATCTGGAGATATCGCGGCTCACCGCGGGAGACCCGGTCAAGCGCCGTGGAGTGCTGCTGCTCAACCCCGGTGGGCCCGGTGCCGGTGGGTTGGGCATGCCGCTCGAGATGACGACCGCCATGCCCAAGTCGGTCACCGACCGGTATGACCTGATCGGCTTCGACCCGCGGGGCGTCGGCCAGAGTTCCCCCTTGAGCTGTCGCACCACCGAGGACGAGCGGAAGTGGCTCAGGCCCTTCCGCGAGAAGGCGTTCTCCCAGCAGGTGGCATGGGCGCGCACCATCGCGAGCAAGTGCCGCACCGAGTCCAGCGACCGGATGCGCTACACCACCACCCGCAACACCGCGCGGGACATGGACATCATCCGGGCCGTACTGGGCGAGCAGAAGATCTCCTACTTCGGCTACTCGTACGGCACCTATCTGGGCGCGGTCTACGGGCAGTTGTTCCCCCGGCGTACCGATCGGTTCGTCCTGGACAGCGCCATCGACCCCGAACTCATCTGGCGGGGCACCTTCCAGAAGTGGGCGTCGGAGGCCGAGCCCGCCTTCCAGCGGTGGGCGGAGTGGACCGCCGAGCGCCACACCACCTATCGGCTCGGGGACACCCGCGACGAGGTGATCAGGACCTTCTGGGGGCTGGTGGACCGGGCGGACCGCGAGCCCATCGTCTGGGGCGAGCACTCCCTGACCGGTGCGGACATCCGCGATCTGTTCCGCGGTACGTTCTTCTCGCCCCGCATTGGTGCGGGGTACATGGCCGATCTGAAGCGGGCTGCGGAGGGTGAACCCGTACCGGCGCTGCCCGAGTTGAAGCCGGTGTCGGACAATGCGGTGGCGGCCCTGTACGCCCTGTTGTGCGGGGACAGCCGCAGTTGGCCGCGCGACCCCCAGACCTATCGACGGGACGCGTACCACGACGCAGGTCGCTATCCGCTGTACGGGGACCACCCCTCCAATGTCTCCCCCTGTGCGTTCTGGACCAAGGCGATCGAGCCGGCCACCAAGATCAACCACGGGGGCAGTGCGCTGATCCTCCACAACGAGTGGGACTCCCAGACCCCCTTGTCGACGGGGATCGCCATGCACAAGGCGCTCAAGGGTTCGCGTCTGGTGACGGTCGACGAGGGTGAGGGGCACGGCGTGTACGACCTCAGCGGCAATGTCTGCGCCGAGACCGCGGCCAATGCCTATCTGGTGTCCGGCCGGCTGCCGGCGAGCAATCTGAACTGTCCCTCCCCGTCGGAGCCGGAGCGCACCGGAACGCTCCCGGGGCCCAGCAATCCGCTCACACCGGGGTTCTCCTGACGATCGGGTCCAGCGCACGTCAACGTGTGGCCCTGGCGGATCTGCGGGCCAGTTGGGCGTGGGCGTGCACCCGGGACGGTGGCAGGGCGGCGGGGTTCGTGGAGGGGGCGCGTTCTCCTCGGCAAGAGGCACAGGTGCCACCAGGCAGCGCCTGTGGGCGTCCGGGCGCGCCGCAGGTGTCGCACTCCAGGATGCGTAGGGCGGGCGGGGGTGCCGGGGTCGCCAGGGGGATCTTGTGCAGCAGTCGGTTGCGGGTGAGGGCCGCCGGGCTGTGGATCGGGTCGGGCAACCCCGTGGTCAGCGCCCGCAGCACCTCGGCTTCCGTGGCGCCACGGGTGAACCACTGGGACACCAGCGGCTCCAGGGAGGCGCACTCCGCCGCCGACAGGGAGAGCGCGGGAGCCGTACGGCCCAGGGCTGCCAGCAGGATCAGGGCCCGTGACCGGGTGGGCCGGGGCGGATCGTCCTCCCGAAGCTCCCCACCGGCGAAGGCGGTCCACCAACTGTCTTCCCGTGCGGTGCGCGAGAACCAGGTACGGGTGACCCAGCGGGCGCTGTTCGAGCCCTTGAGGTGTTCGCGACCACGGCGTAAGTGGCCCGCGCGGGCCAGGCGGTTGAGAGCCGTACGCAAGGCGCACTGCCCGTACGGGAGGACCTTGGCGAGGGTCTTGACGGAGATGTCCGAGCCGTCCGCCAGCCGGTCGATGTAGGCGGCGACGGCGGCCTCCCGACGGGGGAGGTGGGCGAACGTCTGCTTGGTGGGCGCTAGTTGGTTCGGCGCTGAGCGCTTTCCGTAGCCCGGATTGGCCATCGGGTGGGTGTGGGCGTGCACTTGGGACGGGCCAGCACTAAGCTTGGCGTCAGCCATCTGGATCACTCTTCTGGTCTTGTGATCTTGTTTGGTCAGACCCCCGCAGGTGTTGCTAGCGCCTGGCGGGGGTTGTTTCGTGCTGAGGGCACGGAAGTCGTGCCGCTGTGGGCACGCTAGAGCCTTATGACGCTCTGTGGCAAACCGGTAGCCCGGAGTCAACTGCTGGGGTGGGTGGGTGGGTTGAAGCCCTCCTCCCGTTCCTTGAAAAGAGGGCTTGCGGCTCGGGGCTCAAATCCCGGTGGGCCCGAGATCCGATGACTGGCTGCCCTGGCCCGACCGGCGCCAAACGCGATCTCCGTGACTCGAAGCTCAAGCTCCCAGCGTCGGGACCGGCTTCCGGCACACCCGCGTAGGCCGTCGTGAGCAGCCCTGGCCCGGCGCCGACTCGCCCGCCAAATAGTAGGACTATTAGGGCTGGATTGTCCTTGTTCAGGCGGGGCAGTTCTTGGACACGCTGTGTACGTAAGTCGCGACCACGGCGTGGAGGTGAAGGGCCTGTGACAACGCAATCGGCGGAGCGCCTACGGGCGGCCGAGGAGGTCATCGAACAGTTGAGGACCGAACTGAGGGAAATGGGAGTGACATTGCCGTCGCTTCGCGTCGACCCCATTTCGCTCGCCAGCGATGACCCCTACCCCCTGGTCGATCTGGGGCGGTGCAATCTGGATACGGCGATGAGACTCGCTGTCGTACTCCACCAGGTCAGGGGCTGATCGACCGCCGATATACGGAGGCGGACGCGGGGGCGAGCCGGGAGCGAAATCCCGGTGCGCCCCCTCCGCTTTTCGATGAGACTCGGACCATGACTGCACGCATCACCCGAATCAACCCTGACAATCTCCACCCGACCCCCGGCTACCACCACATCACCGTCGTCGAAGCGGGCCGGACCGCATATCTGGCCGGGCAATGCCCCCTGGATCCGGCCGGCGAACTGGTGGGAGAGGCCGACCTCAACGCCCAGATCGACCAGGTCGCGGCCAATGCCGTGGCTGCCCTCACCGCGGTGGACGCCACCCCGCAGGACGTCGTTCGATCGGTGATCTATGTGGCGAGTGCCGATGCGGAGGTGCTGGCGGCGGCCTGGTTCCGCCTCAACGACTCCGTGCTCGCCCCCGCCTTCACCACGGCGAGCACCCTTCTGGGCGTGGCCCAACTCGGCTACCCGGGACAGCTGATCGAGGTGGACCTGACGGCGTCCCTGGGTTGAGCCGGAGCACTGCGCGCTGAACCGGAGTACTGCGCGCCGAGCGGCCACCCCTGAGCGCCGAGCACCGGGCAGTTGAGCCGGAGCGCTGCGCACCGGGTGGACCCGCCCGGACATCCGCCCGCGGCCTGTGGAAACGGCCGCGGGCGGTGCACCTCGTACGAGAGCTTGGTCGGGTCTGCTGCTGCCGCTGCCTAGCGGACGTCGATGAAGTCCTCACGGCCGTTGTCCGCGTAGTGCGTGCTGGCCGTGTCCACGTACCGCACCTGCCAGGTGCCGTCCTGCACGGCCGAGAACTGCCTGCTGAAGTTGCCGCTCGACAGCGTCTTGACCGTCCCCAGCTGTCGCCATGCCCCGCCGCGGGTGGCCGGCTTGAAGTAGATACGGACGGTCTGACCCGCGTACGGCTTCCAGGTGGAGCCCGAGTACTGCACCAGACCCCCCTTGGCAGTGATCGTCGCCCCCTTGCGGACGCCCTCAGGGGTGAAGTCCTCGTTCCACACCATGGTGGACTTGCGGCCGAGCTTGTCCGGCTTGCTGGTCACCCCCGAGCGCGTGTGGTGCAGACGCCAATGACCGCTGCCGGTGGCCTTCTGCGGCGGGCTCTGGCGGAAGGCGCTCCCGTACGGGGCGGTGAAGGTCCCGGTGCTCTTCCAGGTACGCCCGTCCGTCGAGTGCTCCATGGTGATGGTCGCCGTCGTCCCCGCGGGGTACGAACCTTCCGTGACGCCCAGCTTTCCGCTGAACGTCACCTTGCGGTACTTGTCCACGCTGGCAGAGACCGGGCTGAACGTCGTGGTGTTCTTCGGCTTGGCCACCTCGGCGAAGGTCTGGTTCAGCGGGGTGAACCAGCCGTCGAGGGACGCCGTGACCCGGGCCGTCGTCTTCTGCGTCACGGAGAGCGCGCCCGCGAAGGACCCGTCCCTCTGGGTCTGGACGGTCTGCTGTCCGGCGATCGTGACCGCCGCGCCCTCCAGCGGCTTCTCACGGCCGTCATCGGCGATGCGCTTCACGGTGCCGCGCACCGGCACATCGCTTCCGTACGGCGCCGAGATCGTCCCGGTCTGCGTGGTCAGCGCGATCTTCAACGCCTGTTGCCGAAGTGGCAGGACGACCTGCTCGCTCGCGCTGTCGATGTAGTAGCTGAGGGTCATGTCGGTGGGGTGCGAGGCGTCGTACCGGGCGGTGAAACGACCGTTCTCATCCGTACGGATGCGCTTCGGGTCGCCGTGGAACTGCTGGCGGCTGCTGACGGTCGCCCCCGGGAACGGCTTGACCGCCAGGGTGTTCGGGTCCTTGGCGACCAGGCTGCCCGACACCTGCACGGTCCGGGTGTCGAAGGAGACCCAGGGGCGCTCGGGCTCGACGGTCAGCTTCGGGTCGAGGACGTAGTTGAAGACCCCGTTGTCACGGTCGACCAACTCGTTCTGCTGCCCTTCCCGGACGACCACGTCGAGCGTGTAGACGCCCATGTCCGGAAGGGTGACCGCCCCGGTGGAGAAGTGCATGTCCCAGCAGTCGTAGGTCACGGAGCAACTGTCCGTGTTCTGGAGCTTGAGACTCGACAGGACGTCCTCGCTGCCGTTCTTCCGGATGCGGATCGTCACGTCCTCCGGGCGGTACGTGGTGTCGTGCTGCTCGAAACCGACGTGCACCTTGCTGTCGGACTGGCTGCTCCAGGTGCTCGACTTCAGATCCACCTCGGCCGCCTGTGCGGTCGGCGCCGCTATCAGCGTGGTGGCGGAAATGGCGAGGGCTGTGCCGCACGCCGCGGTGATCCGTCTCAAGAGCTTCCCCATCAGATGTCGGGCTGGTGCCGGTCGATCATGTGTTGTCGCCCGTCTGACCTGGGAGAGGGTCATATGGTTGCCCTGCGCAGGGAAATGCGGGCACCCGCTTGCAGCCCGTGTCTGGACCCGTCGTCCTCGGGCCCTCCGATCGCCGCCCCGGCATGACATGGCCGGATTGCGCAACCCTCTTTGGGTGCTCTTTGGGCCGGTCCACCACGACCAATGAGAACGCCGGGGCTCCACCTCGCAGTCGATGCCATATGCACCCTCTTCGGGCATGGTGGGCCCATGACCAGCCACCCGGGCCAGAGCCCGACGCCGACCGTCGTCGAACCCGACTGGAGCACCGCCGGAGTCCTCGGCGCCGCCCGGGGCGCCCGTGACGACGAAGGTCCCATCGGTACGGAACAACTCCTGGCCGCCCTCACCGACGAGGGCTCCACCGCCAGGCGCGCGCTGGCCGACGCACGGGTCACCAAGACCGTCATGCTCAGTCTGCTGCGCGACCGGGCGGGCCGCGCCGACGCCTGGACGAGCACCGACGACATCGCCCGGAGCGTGGACATCCAGGTCGCGCTGGGCGAGCACGCGGCCAAGGGCGTCCAACTGACCGGTGCCGCCCGACGAGCTGTCGACACCGCCATGGCCACGGCCGTACAGCAACGTGCGAAGAAACTGACCACGATCATGCTCCTACGGGCCGTACTCCAGGACGAACAGAGCCGGGCCGCCGAGGCGCTGCGGATCTGCGGCACCACCCCCGCCGCCGTCATCGCCCTCCTCGACGGCGCGGAGCCCGACCCCGATGACGGCCTCGACCTGATGCTGTGGAAGACCCGCGACGGCCTGTTGGGGCACCGCGCCTATCGGAGCCTCGGGTTCTTCAAGCGGTGGCTGGTCATATCCGCCGGGGTCAACTGGTCCTCCACCCCGATCGCCTGGGTGAAGATGGAGGCCGAGGTACACGTCAAGTGGCTCGGCCACGATGAACAGCGCACCGAACACCTGCTGCTGGCCGTCCTCGCAACCCATGAAGTGGCCGTGCACTACCCGCATCTGGCGGCCGAGGGGCTGGCCGGCGCAAACCTCCTGGACACCCGGTACGCGGGCGGTCGACGACTCCATGAGATGGGTGTCGACTACGCCTCGGTGTGGTCGGCGATCGATCGTGACGAATCGGAGAGGTTCGCCCTCGGGGCGGAGGATTCCCGGGCCGTCGGGAAGTACCTCGACGCAGCCGCGTCCGACAGTGGAACCGGGCCCCTGGTGGAAGCCCTCTTGCGGGACGACACCCGCGCTCGCCGGCTCGTCGAGGCGCTGGACGCTGTCGGCGGCTGAGATACGGGCACGGTGGGGGTACTGCTGCGCGCTGTTCCCTCGGTGTGCGAGGAAGGCGGAGGGCGACCCTAGGGTGGTGCCGGGGCCTCGGGTGGGGCCGAGGGGCCAGGGGCACGACCGGTTTTCGGGCGCCGCGAATCCTTCCTGCACGAACGGTGTGTTCTCCGTGCTCTCCGTGTGCTCCGTGTGCTCCGTGCGCTCCGGTTCTCTGTGTCTGCCTTCGTGCACGGTGTTCTTCATGGCGCGGTGTTCTCTATGGGCCCGCGTGGTGGCTGCTTCAGCCGGTTCTTAGCCGGTTCTCAGCTGGTTCTCGTCCGGTTCTCGTCCGGTTTCTCAGGGGGCTAGCCGGTTGCTGACAGGGCCGCGCGGAGATGGCCGTGGGATTGGGTGAGCAGCCGGGTGGCCGTGGAGGCGTCCACCTTCCCCAGGATCGTCAGGATCGCGCTCTTGACCTCGCCGTCGGTGGCGACGAGCGCGGCTTCGACCTGTTCGTCGGATGCACCGGTGGCCAGGGAGACGATCCGCCGGGAACGGGCGTGCAGCTTCTCGTTGGAGGCACGCAGATCGACCATGAGGTTTCCGTAGGTCTTGCCGAGCCGGATCATGGTGATCGTCGAGATCATGTTGAGGACGAGCTTCTGTGCCGTGCCGGACTTCAACCGGGTGGAGCCCGTGAGCAGTTCCGGTCCGACGACGACCTCGATTCCGTGGTCGGCTGCGGCCGACAGCGCGCTGCCCGCGTTGCAGGACAGTCCGACCGTGAGCGCGCCCCGGGAACGGGCGTACTCGACGGCGCCCACGGCATACGGGGTGCGACCGGAGGCGGAGACGCCGATCACCGTGTCGTCCGGCGTCAGTGCCAGCCCGTCGAGATCGGCGGCGGCCAAGTCGGGATCGTCCTCCGCGCCCTCGACGGCTTCGGAGATCGCCTCCGTACCGCCGGCGATGAGGCCCACCACCTGCGTGGGGCCGGTGTTGAAGGTCGGGGGGCACTCGCTGGCGTCGAGGATGCCCATCCGGCCGGCCGTACCGGCGCCCGCGTAGACCAGCCGTCCGCCGCGGGCCATCCGTTCGGCGATGGCGTCGATCGCGGCGGCGATCCGGGGCAGTTGGGCGGCGACCGCGGCGGGGACGGTCTGGTCCTCCCCGTTCATGATCCGCGCGATGTCCAGGGTGGGCAGCTCGTCGATGTCGGCCAGCTCGGGGCGGAACGCCTCGGTGGTCAGGGAGTCGAGTTGGGCGCGCAGTTCGCGGTAGTGCGCGGAGGTTGCTGTGGAGGCCGATGCGGAGGTCGACGTCGATGCCGACGTGGAGGTCATGGAGCCCTGCTCTCTATCAGGTGGTCCGTCGCCGCTCTTCATCTCGGGTTGCGGTGGTTGTGGCGGTGGGCGAGCGCTTCGTAAGAGGCGGCGAGTGCGGGAGCCGCCGTGTCGTAGGTCCGCTGGGCGACACCTATGAACAGGCAGTCGACGACCAGCAGTTGCCCCGTACGGGAGGACATGGCGGCCGGCCGCAGTTCGCTCTCGCGGGCGGTGGACGTGGTCAGCACCTGGTCGGCGTACTGGGTGACCGGTCCATCCGGGCGGCCGGTGACCGCGATCGTGGTGGCGCCGCGGTCGAAGGCCACGCGCAGTGGCTCGATCACATCGCTGGTGCTGCCCGAGTGGGTGATGGCGAGGGCGACATCACCGGAGCGCAGTTGTACGGCGTTGGTGATGGCCAGGTGCGGATCGGCGTGGGCCTGGGCGACGAGGCCGATGCGGAGCAGTTTCTGGGCGAGGTCCATCCCCACGAGGCAGGATGCGCCGACGCCGTAGATGTCGATCCGACGGGCCGTGGCGAGAGCGGCCACGGACGCGGAGAGTTGGGCGATGTCGAGACCGGCCGCCGTGTCGGCGAGGGTCTGCTGTTCGTCGTACGCCAGCTTGGTGACCACCTCGCTGATCGGGTCGTCGACAGCGATGTCAGCCGTGACGCTGGGGGATCGACCCGACTGCTGGTGGGCGGCGAGACCGGCCAGTGCGAGGCGTAGATCGCGGTACCCGGGGTACCCCAGGATGCGCGCGGTGCGTACGACGGTGGCTTCGCTGGTGCCGGTCAGTTGTGCGAGTCCGGTGACGGTCAGGGCGGCGCAGCCGGCGGGGTCTTCGGCTACGGCTTCGGCGACCCGTTGCATGGAGCGGGTCATCGAAGGCGCGAGGGTGCGGACCTTCGCGGCCAGGGCGGCCGGGGCAGGGGGCGTATGCCCCCTTGACCCGGTAGGGGGAAGCGTGCTGAAAATATCCTTCACGGAATCACTCACATTATGAAAGATATTTTCAAAAATACCCTCACGTCAAGACCCTGTACGGTGCCGCGGTCGGTACTCCAAAGGGGTGACAATGGCTCCATGGACGACGCCGACCCTCTTGAGCAGGCCCTTCATCTGGCCCGGGCCCTCGTGCTTGCGGATCTCGCCGCTCGCGACGTGGCCGACGCGGCAGTCGTATCGCTGGTGGAAGACTCGGTGACCCATCGGCGCTGGTGGGTCGAGCAGTGGCCACAGGGCATTGAGTACATCACGGGCCTCGTCGCCCAAGACGTACAGGACGCCCTTTTGGAACGACATGGCCGCTGGCCGCTGTGCCCCGTGTGCGATCAGGGTGATCCACACGCCCTCGAAGTGGAACCGGAACTGGGGCCCGATCCCCAGTGGGTGTGCCATAAGGCAGGCGTGGTGGTGGCGCAGGTCGGCGGGCTGGCGTGACCGTGTACATCGACCCACCGACCTGGCCGGGCCACGGTCGGCTCTGGTCCCACCTCATCAGCGATCTGTCGTACGAGGAACTCCATGTGTTCGCCGCCTCGATCGGTTGTCCGCCGAGGGCGTTCGAACGCGATCACTACGACGTGCCGTCCCATCGGTACGCGGACGCGGTGGAGGCCGGTGCGGTGGAGGTGTCGAGCCGCGAAGTGGTGCGGCTGCTGGTGACGGCCGGCCTGCGGCGCCCCAAGGGCCGGGCCTGGTAGCCGCCTGCGGCGGGTCAGTGGGGAAAGGGCGCGGTGTCGAGCTTGAGGTCGAACGGCACCGGTAGCCGGACCTGCTGCCCGAAGGGCACCCGCTCGGCGTGTTGATAGGCGCCGTCGATGGTTTCCCCGGCCGTGGCCGTTTTGTCCTGCGTCCCACGGCCGGGTGAATCGTGCACCGGATCAGACGCGCTCGGGGCTCGGTGTCGCAGGTAGGACGGGGGAGTCGGAAGCCGGTGCGGAGGCCGCGACCAGGCGGGAGGTGCCGTGGAGTCGCAGTGAGACGGCCACCAGGGCCAGTGCCACGATCGTCATTCCCGCCCCGGCCCAGGCCGTCGCCGCGGGGCTGAACCCGCCGTCGATCACCTTGCCGCCGAGCCAAGGGCCGCCCGAGTTGCCCAGGTTGAAGGCGGCGGTCGTCGTCGCGCCCGCCAGGGTGGGGGCTGCGCCCGCCACGTTGAACATCCGGGCGTTGAGCGCCGGCGCGGTGTAGAACGCGGAGAGGCCGAGCAGGAACGCCAGCGCGATCGTCACTGCGGGCGTCGAGGCGAAGAGGGCGAGCGCCGCGAGGAAGACCGTCGATGCCGTGATGCCGGAGAGCAGCACTCCGAAGAGGTGCGCATCGGCGACCCGACCGCCGACCACCGTGCCCACCAGAGCGCCGAGGCCGAAGAGACCCAGCACCATCGGGACGGAACTCTTGTCCATGCCCGCCACATCGGTCAGCAGCGGGGCGAAGTAGGTGAACACCGCGAACACTCCGCCCGCCGCGAGCGCGGTCACGGCGATGGACAGCCAGACCTGTCGGTCGCGGTAGATCAGCAGTTCCCGCTTCAGCCTCGGCTTCTCGGCCGGGAGCGGGATGTGCGGGATCAGGGTGATCACGCCGACGAGCGCGACGGCCGATGCCAGACCCACGGCCCAGAACGCGGATCGCCAGCCGAGGTGGTCGCCCAGGAACGCCCCGGCCGGAACGCCGAGGACATTGGCTATGGAGAGCCCGCCGATCATCACGGCCATGGCTCGGGCCCGTGAGGTGACCGGAACCATGGCGATGGCGACCGCCGCGCCGACCGCCCAGAAGCCGGCGCACGCCAGTGCGCTGATCACCCGGGAGGCGAAGAGGATCTCGTACGTCGGTGCCACTGCGCCGGCCACCTGCCCGAGGCCGAAGACGGAGATCAGGGTGATGAGGGTGGTCTTGCGGGGGAGCCGGAGGGTGGCGACCGCCAGCAGGGGCGCTCCGATCACCATGCCGATGGCGAAGGCGGAGGTGAGCAGGCCGGCCTGCGGGATGGAGACGTCCATGTCGTCGGCGATGGGAGGGAGTAGCCCGGAGAGCATGAATTCGCTGGTGCCGAGGGCGAAGACGGAGAGGCCGAGGATGTAGACGGCGAGGGGCATGCGGGAGCGCTGGGTGGAGTCGGGCATAGCAGTGGCAACGGGACGCCTTGGGGTCTGCATTCCCGCCACAGTGAATTTCGGCCAGGAAATTCCGGTGATATGCCGGTGCGGTACGCGCCGGACTCCGGGCCCCAGTGCGCTTAGCCACGATCTAGGCGTATCGGCCCGCAGGATTGTTCACGCGGGTGAGGGGTGGGTGCCCGTCGAGTGCGGTGGGTCGGCGTCGAGTCGACCGATCTCGGCCGCCAGATTGGTGCGCGCGGCCTCCTCCCACTCCCGTACCGCCTGCGGGGTGTGGAACAGCGCGGGCAGTGCGAGGAGTTGGCGCAGGACCGCGGCCCGGCCGACGCGGAAGGCGTCGTCCGGGACGAATCCGTACTCCTCGCGCACGGCCGCCGCATAGGCCGCGTAGGCCGTCGGGGGTGCCGCGAGGATCGCGAGGTCCGCATCGCACAGGACCGCGCCGTTGGTGTCGGTCGGCTCGGGGGCGTGGGTGACGGTGAGCCGGACGAGTCGGGCGACCTCCGCGGTGGCGGAGTCGGGCAGCCCTGCCTCGCGCAGGGCGCGTTCGGCGAGCCGGGCCGAGCGCTCCTCGTTCTCCGAGCGGTCGGGGAGGTAGATCGCGTCGTGGAACCAGGCCGCCAGTCGTACGAGGTCGGCGTCCGCCGCGTGCGGCGCGAGCGCGTCGATGTGGTCCAGGACCGCGGCGAGGTGGGCGGTGGTGTGGTAGCGGCGCTGCGGCTCGTCCCAGCGGGCGAGGAGGGCATCGGCGTACGGCCGGGGGTCGGGGCCCGGGGCATCGGCGCGGGCGGCCAGCAGGGCGCGGGAGAAGCGCTCGACGAGCACCTGAGGTGACGGGGGTGCCTGGAGTGCGTGGTGTGCTCGGGGTTCCGGGAGGCCGGCGTCGGCGGGGCTCATGCGTCCGACTCTAGAGCGGCACGGTTCGCGGTGTCCGCATGGTCGTCTGCATCCCGTTCATGCAGGTCAGAGCGATCTTATTCCACCAGATCAGCCTAAAGCGTACAAAGAGGGCGATACTGGAGGGAAGAAGAGGTGCGTGCCACCCCGTACGGAAGGCAGACACCATGATCGCACTCATGCTCATCATCGGTATTTTCCTGGTGGCCCTGCTGACCGCGGCCATGTGGTGGGACTCGCGCCGCCGGGAGGAGTACGAGCCGCCGCGGCCCGATGAGCAGCCGCACAAACCGGCCCACCGGGAGCACATCGAAGAGGTCCGCGAGGAAGACGTCGACGACTTCCCGCACGGTGGGGAACGTCTGCTGCCGTACAACATGAAGGCGCACAGCTCCCACAGCACCGGCAAGGGGCGGGAAGCCAGGCCCATGCACGGGAAGAACGTCGGCGGCGGGGCATTCGGAAGCGGGAGCCTGGGCGGTTGACGCCCCGACTCCCGCTCATCCGGCCCTCTGCCTCGTCGGCTTTAAGGGCCGGTTCCTAGACGGCCGACTTAAAGCGGCGCAGTCGCAGACTGTTGCCCACGACGAACACCGAGGAGAAGGCCATCGCCGCACCCGCGATCATCGGGCTGAGGAGCCCCAGCGCGGCGAGCGGCAGGGCGGCCACGTTGTAGGCGAAGGCCCAGAACAGGTTCGAGCGGATCGTGCCCAGGGTGCGACGGGCGAGCCGGATGGCATCGGCCGCGGCCCTCAGGTCGCCCCGTACGAGGGTCAGATCGCTGGCCTCGATCGCCGCGTCCGTACCGGTGCCCATGGCGAGCCCCAGATCGGCCTGGGCGAGCGCCGCAGCGTCGTTCACGCCATCGCCGACCATGGCCACGCTCCGGCCCTCGGCCTGGAGCCGCTTGACCACGTCGACCTTGTCCTCCGGCATGACCTCGGCGATCACCTCGTCGATGCCGACCTCGGCGGCCACCGCTTCGGCCACCGCCCGGTTGTCACCGGTGAGCAGGATCGGGGTCAGTCCCAGGGCGCGCAGCCCCTTGATCGCCTCGGCGCTGGTGTCCTTCACCGCGTCGGCGACCTCCAGGACCGCACGGGCCTCGCCGTCCCAGGCCACCGCGATCGCGGTGCGGCCCGCGGCCTCGGCGTCCGCCTTGGCGCGCTCCAGCTCCACCGGGAGGTGGATCTCCCACTCGGCGAGCAGCTTCTGCCGGCCGACCAGGACCGCACGGCCCTCGACGATTCCCTGGACGCCGAGTCCGGGGATGTTGGCGAAGTCCTCGGGGGTCGGCAGGGCGCCGGTCTTCTCGATGGCGCCGGCGGCGACGGCCTGGGCGATGGGGTGCTCGGATGCGTTCTCCAGGGCGCCGGCGATCCGGAGCACCTCGGTCTCGTCGGTGGACTCGGCGGTGTGGACGGCGAGCAGGGTCATCTTGCCGGTGGTGACGGTTCCGGTCTTGTCCAGGACGACGGTGTCGACCTTGCGGGTGGTCTCCAGGACTTCGGGCCCCTTGATCAGGATGCCGAGCTGGGCTCCCCGGCCGGTGCCGACCATGAGGGCGGTCGGTGTGGCCAGGCCGAGCGCGCAGGGGCAGGCGATGATCAGTACGGCCACCGCAGCGGTGAAGGCAGCCGCCCAGCCCTCGCCGGTCGCCAGCCACACCGCGAGGGTGCCGAGGGCGAGCAGGATCACGATCGGGACGAAGACCGCGGAGATCTTGTCGGCCAGCCGCTGGGCGGACGCCTTGCCGTTCTGGGCGTCCTCGACGAGCTGTGCCATCCGGGCGAGCTGGGTGTCCGCGCCGACCCTGGTGGCCTCGACGACCAGTCGGCCGCCGGCGTTCAGGGTGGCACCGGTGACACCGTCACCGGGGGAGACCTCGACCGGCACGGACTCACCGGTCAGCATCGAGGCGTCCACGGCGGACGAGCCCTCGACGACCACGCCGTCCGTGGCGATCTTCTCTCCGGGGCGCACCAGGAAGTGGTCGCCGACCGCCAGTTCACCGGTGGGTACGCGGACCTCCTGGCCGTCCCGCAGGACCGTGACCTCCTTGGCGCCCAGGTGCATCAGCGCACGCAGGGCCGCGCCCGCCTTCCGCTTGGAGCGCGCCTCGAAGAACCGGCCGGCCAGGATGAACGCCGTGACGCCGGCCGCGGCCTCCAGGTAGATGTTCGACGCGCCGTCGCTGCGGGAGATCGTGAGCTCGAAGGGGTGGGTCATGCCGGGCATTCCGGCGTGGCCCCAGAACAGGGCGTACAGCGACCAGATGAACGCGGCCGATGTGCCCACCGAGACGAGGGTGTCCATGGTGGCCGAGCCGTGCCGCAGGTTCTTCCAGGCCGCGCGGTGGAAGGGCCAGCCGGCGTAGGTGACGACCGGAGCGGCGAGGGTGAGCGAGAGCCACTGCCAGTACTGGAACTGGAGGGCGGGGATCATCGCCATGGCGATGACCGGGATCGAGAGGGTGACGGCGGTGATCATGCGCTGGCGCAAGGTCACCAGTTCGCGGTCCTCGCCTTCGGTCTCCTGGTCGCCGTCGTCAGCTCCGCCCGTCGTACCGTGGGTGGGGGCCGGCTTGGGCTGCTTGGCGCTGTATCCGGTCGCCTCGACCGTGCCGATCAGGTCCTGGACGGAGATCTCGCCCGCGAAGGTGACCTTGGCCTTCTCGGTGGCGTAGTTGACGGTGGCCTCGACGCCTTCCATGCGGTTGAGCTTCTTCTCGATGCGGGCCGCGCAGGAGGCACACGTCATCCCGCCGATGGCGAGTTCTACCTCTTGGTGGGTGGCTGTGTGCGCCATGAGTCCTCCCTGTCCGGCGGCTGATACCCCTAGGGGGTATCTCTTCTGGGTCCATGTATACCCCCTGCCCGTATCTCATGCAAGTGTGGACCCATGGGGGTGCTGCTGCGGCTGCGCAGGCTGAGCACTAGTCTTGTTTATTGGACTAGACCTATTGGAGCGATAAGCCGTCTCCCTGGAGGAATGGGGTCACATGAGCAACCGTGCAGTCCTAGAGGTGATCGCTCTGGACGCCGAGGACGCGGTCGCGGCCCAGACCGGAGGCGCGGACCGGCTTGAGCTGGTCACGGACATCGCGGCGGACGGGCTGACCCCGTCCCGCGAGACCTTCGGCCGCATCCGGGCCGCCGTGGACATCCCGCTGCGCGTCATGCTGCGACTGACCGACGGATTCACGGCCGGGTCACCCCAGGACGTCGAGAACCTGGTGGAGGCCGCCGCCGGACTACGGGCCGAGGGCGCCGACGAATTCGTCCTCGGCTACCTGGACGCATCGGGCAACCCCGACCTGGTCACCGTCGAACGCATCCTGGTGGAGATCTCCGGCTGTGCCTGGACCTTCCACCGGGCCATCGACCGCGCCAAGGACCGGGACGCCCTGCGCACGCGACTGGCGGACGTGCCCGGCCTCGACACCTATCTGACCGCCGGATCCCCCACGGGCGTCGACGCAGGACTGCCGACACTCCTCGCGGAGGTGGCCCGCGCGGGCGAGCCCGGGTACGAGGCCCAGATCCTGGTCGGCGGCGGACTGCGCCTGGACCATGTATCAGTGCTGCTCTCGGCCGGCATCGAGGGCTTCCACATCGGTGGAGCGGCCCGCCCCGACGGCTGGACCGGGCCGGTGTCGGCATCGGCGGTACGCGAATGGCGGTCCGTGCTCGACGCCTGACCGGCTGCGAAACGGGCCAGACCGGGCCTGAGCGGCCAGACCGGGCCTGAGCGGGCCTGACGGGCCACCACCACCCCGTCGAGGTGGTGGTGGCCCCAAGGCCGTGAGCGGGCCGGGCTACCCCAACT
Organism: Streptomyces sp. NBC_00690; assembly: GCF_036226685.1. NCBI lineage: Bacteria > Bacillati > Actinomycetota > Actinomycetes > Kitasatosporales > Streptomycetaceae > Streptomyces > Streptomyces sp. NBC_00690. The sequence continues at coordinate 3,923,746 of NZ_CP109009.1, read as the reverse complement.
GGGTCGGCAGTTCGTCCTCGTACAGCACGGTCAGCCCCGACACCGCACGCGTCAGCGTCACGTACAACCGCCGCAGCCCGGTGCGTTCATCGGGCTCGGACGCCACGATCGTCGCCGGATCGTCCAACACCACGTAGTCGTACTCCAGACCCTTCGCCAAGGACGCCGGAACCAGGGTCAGCCGGGAGTCCACGGTGGTCTCCTCGCCCGGCGCCAGAAAGGCGAGCCCGACCGCGGACAGAGCGGCACCCAGCGCCTCCACCCGGCCGTCCGCGGCGATCAGGGCGATCGACCCCTCATGGGCCAGCGCCTCGACGCAGGCCCCGACCACGGCCTCGTCGAGCGACCCGGGAGACTCCACCCGGCGCACGTCGAGCGACCCCGGGGACTCCCGCACCGAACGCACCTCCGCCAACCCCGGCGACATGTGCGGCAGCAGCCGGGAGGCGTACGCGATGACCTCCCGGGGCACGCGGAAGCCCGCGGTGAGCTCCTCCACGTGGGCGTCCGACTTGCCGAGGTGCGCCAGGGCCTCGCGCCAACTCCCGGTGGCCCACGGAGTGGTCCCCTGAGCGAGGTCACCGAGGACCGTGGCCGATCCGGTCGTACAGCGCCGACCCACCGCCCGGTACTGCATGGGGGACAGATCCTGCGCCTCGTCCAGCACCACATGGCCCAGCGACGGCGTGCGCTGCACCAGATCGGTGGCCTCGTCGATCAGTACGGCGTCCGCCGCCGACCACTTCGCGCTGCGCACGCTCCTCGCCGGTTTCGTCCACAGGATCGTGCGCTGCTCCTCGGCGGTGAGCACCCCTTCGGCGTGCTCCGCCAGGAAGTCGACGTCCGACAGCAGCCGCAGGACCAGTCTGGCCGGGTCCACCGGCGGCCAGATGGACTTGACCGCCGCCTTCACCGCGGGATTGCGGGCCACCGCGTCCTGCACCCGGTCGTCGGGTGCCTCGCCGGCCGCCTCCATCCGGATCAGCACCGCATGGGCGATGCGCTGCGGCAGGGCGTCACGGGCCGCGCCGTACCGGATGTCCCGGTCCAGCAGTTCCTGGACGATCTCCTCCAGTTCGTACGCGGGGATGCGCCAGCGCCGTGAACCCCGCACCACCATCACCGGCTCGGTGGGCAGGGTGACGTGGGAGCGCAGGGCGGTCCGCAGCACCCGGGCCAGCCGGGCGTCCCCCTTGACGACCGCCGCTGCCGCCTCGTCCACCCCGCGCACCTCGACCCGGGCCACCAGGTCGTTCACCGTCGCCTGCTTGACGTCCAGTTCACCGAGGGCGGGCAACACCTGCTCGATGTAGTGGAGGAAGGAGCGGTTCGGTCCGATCACCAGGGTGCCGGTGCGGGCCAGGCGCTCCCGATGGGCGTAGAGGAGGTAGGCGACCCGGTGCAGGCCCACGGCCGTCTTCCCGGTGCCCGGCCCGCCCTGCACGCACACCGTGCCGCCGAGCGAGGACCGGACGATCTCGTCCTGCTCGGGTTGGATCGTGGCGACGATGTCCCGCATGGGGCCCACTCGGGGACGTTCGATCTCCGCCTGGAGCAGTTTGCTCGCGTACGCGTCGCCCTCGGTGGGAACGGTGAGGTCCTCGTCCTCGTACGCGGTGAGTTCGCCGCCGGTGTAGCCGAACCTGCGGCGCAGCCGGACGTCGAGCGGGTCCTTGCGCGAGGCCCGGTAGAACGCCTGTGACACCGGGGCGCGCCAGTCCACCACCATGGGATCGCCGCTGCCGTCGTGCACATGGCGGCGGCCGATGTAGAAGCGCTGCCCCTCCTGCGTGGTGTGGAGGAAGTCGAGCCGGCCGAAGAAGAGAGGGGTGTGGGAGAGGTCGGCCAACTCCGCGATGCGCCCGTCGATCTGTGCCTGGAGGACGGCCGCGTTGACCCAGTTCGCGGTGACGTCCTTGATGTCCAGCGCCTGCACCTCCTCGCGCATGGCGCGCAGGGCGGTGCGCGACGCGCGCAGATGGGCACGCTCTCGCGCCAGCGGGTCGAGGGCGGCGGCAGGTACGGCTTCGGGGTCAGGGTCGGGGACAGCTGGGAGTGGGGCGTGCGCGGGCACGGGTCGCCTCCGGAGCAACAGCGATTCGGGCATGGCTGAGCCGTCCGGTTTCCGTCCGGACGGCGGCGCTCCACGAGTGGGAGGCGGGCAAGGCGCGGAGTCTAGTCCTGGGGGCGGGTCCCGGGCGACCGGGTTTCCCACCGGGCGGTGACACGGCGTGGTCGGTCCATCGTGTGGTGTGAGCCCCGCCGGGGGTGGAGGGCTCCACCCGCCCATCGGTTGCCTGCCACAGGGATGACTCGCCGCTCCTCCCCAGGTCCCGTGCCCGTAGGGGAACCCCTATGTCTGGAGTCGTAGGCGGGTGGGGACGCGGTTCAGTCCTTGGTTCGATGTGTTCGAACGGCCGGCCGACCACCATGGAGGTATGAGTACAGCAACCTTCACACCCAGCGCCCAGGTCCCTCGACCCCGCGCCCACCACGGTGCATCGGCGAGCGGCGCCCACCACTCACCCCACCGCGCGGGCAATGCGCTACGCGCGGTCAAGGTGTTCGTCGGCACCGTGTTCAGCGTCGCCGTCCTCGGCGAGTACGCGGAGGAGGCGGGTGTCCGGCGCCGCTGAATCCGCAGCACCCATACCCCGCCCCCGTACCTCGCACCGCGGGCGCCGAGGACGACCCGACTCCTGGCTCGCAGCCCACCGGGCGTCCCCACGGATACATCAGCTGAGCAGTTCGTCCGCGTCCATGATGCGGTAGGCGTATCCCTGCTCCGCCAGGAAGCGCTGACGGTGCGCCGCGAAGTCCTGGTCGATCGTGTCCCGCGCGACCACCGAGTAGAACCGCGCCTCATGGCCGTCCGCCTTGGGCCGCAGCACCCGGCCCAGCCGCTGGGCCTCCTCCTGTCGGGAACCGAAGGTGCCGGACACCTGGATGGCGACGGTCGCCTCCGGAAGGTCGATCGAGAAGTTGGCGACCTTCGAAACGACGAGCACAGAGATCTCGCCCTGCCGGAACGCCTCGAAGAGCTTCTCGCGCTGGGCGTTGGACGTCTCGCCCTTGATCACGGGCGCGTCCAGATGCTCGCCGAGCTCATCGAGTTGATCGATGTACTGCCCGATGACCAGGGTCTGCTCGCCCTGGTGCTTGGCGACGAGAGCCTCCGTCACCTTCCGCTTGGTGGCGGTCGTGGCGCAGAAGCGGTACTTCTCCTCGGTCTCCGCCGTGGCGTACGCGAGACGCTCGGCGTCGGTGAGGTTCACCCGCACCTCCACACAGTCCGCGGGCGCGATGTAGCCCTGCGCCTCGATCTCCTTCCACGGCGCGTCGAACCGCTTGGGACCGATCAGGGAGAACACGTCCGACTCGCGTCCGTCCTCCCGTACGAGCGTGGCGGTCAGCCCGAGGCGACGTCTGGCCTGGAGGTCGGCGGTGAACTTGAAGACGGGCGCGGGCAGCAGATGCACCTCGTCGTAGAGGATCAGCCCCCAGTCGCGCGAGTCGAACAGCTCCAGATGCGGATAGATGCCCTTCCGCTTGGTCGTCAGCACCTGGTAGGTGGCGATGGTGACCGGGCGGATCTCCTTCTTCGTGCCGCTGTACTCGCCGATCTCCTCCTCGGTCAGCGAAGTCCGCTTGATCAGTTCGTGCTTCCACTGGCGGGCGGAGACCGTGTTGGTGACCAGGATCAGCGTGGTCGCCTTCGCCTGTGCCATCGCACCCGCGCCGACCAGCGTCTTGCCCGCACCGCACGGCAGTACGACGACGCCCGAGCCGCCGTGCCAGAAGCCTTCGACGGCCTGCTTCTGGTAGGGGCGCAGTGCCCAGCCGTTCTCTTCGAGATCGATGCGGTGGGCCTCGCCGTCGACATATCCGGCGTGGTCCTCGGCGGGCCAGCCCAGCTTCAGCAGGGTCTGCTTGATCTGCCCGCGCTCGGAGGGGTGCACGGCGACCGAGTCGGCGTCGATGCGTTCCCCGATGAGCGGCTGCACCCGCTTGGAGCGCAGGATCTCCTCCAGCACCGGCCGGTCGGTGCTGGTGAGGACCAGACCGTGCGTGGGGTGCTTGGACAGTGTGAGCCGGCCATAGCGGGCCATGGTCTCGGCGACGTCGACGAGCAGGGCGTGGGGCACGGGGTAGCGGCTGTACTCGACGAGGGCGTCCACGACCTGCTCCGCGTCGTGCCCGGCCGCCCGGGCGTTCCACAGGCCGAGAGGGGTGATCCGGTAGGTGTGGATGTGCTCGGGCGCGCGCTCCAGTTCGGCGAAGGGAGCGATGACGCGGCGGCAGGCGTCGGCCAGCTCGTGGTCGACTTCGAGGAGGAGGGTCTTGTCGCTCTGAACGATGAGGGGGCCGTTCACACCTGTGCCCTTTCGGTGAGCCAAACCTCCAGTGTGCCGCATGGATGCCCCTGTGGGGTGTGACGCGGGCCGCCACGGCCGATCGACGGCGCCGAACACCCGGGCAGCATCTGTGTTCGACACGCCTGATCGCCGCCTTCGGGGGCATCCGCGAGATATGACCGGACCCAGGGGAACACAGAGCGAAGGGGGTACCCCGGCAGTCGCTGTCTCGGCGGACGCTTCGGGTGCTCCATGGCGTACGACGGCCCTGCGGCTGCTGATCATGGCGGTGGCTCTGGCGGCGCTGGTCGTGTTCTCGGTGGTGCTGGCCAGACTGACCCTCACCCCCTCGACGGCATCGGCCGACATCGCCGGAGCCAATCTCCAGCCCGGAAGGTCGCTGCGGCAGTACGCCGAGGAGTACACCTTCCTCGCCGCCTGCAAGCAGGTCGGCGGCAATCTGCTGCTCGGCGCCCCGTTCGGACTGCTCCTGCCGCTGCTCGTGCCCCGCAAACTGCGGATGCTCCGGGTCCTGGTGTTGACCGCGGTGGTGATGATCTTTGTGGAGCTGACGCAGGGAGCGCTGGTGGAGGGCCGTGCGTTCGACGTGGACGACGTCATCCTCAACACCAGCGGTGCCTTGATCGCCTATCTCCTCCTGGGGCGGCGGATCAGCCATCGCTTCCACACCCTGGCCGAGCCGACCCCGTCCCAGGTCGCCGCGGACCCGAGGGGCACCGAACCCGGCCGGGAGACGGACGACCGGCAGGGCGAACCGGTAGCGCCCGCCCCCTCGCTGAGCAAGCCGGCCCCACAGAGCAAGCCGGCAGCCCCCGGCGCCGGCCGGACCAAAGCACTGACCCGGCTCAGGCTCAGGTTCCGCGACGGATTCAGCTCGGATCGTCCGCGAGCTCCGCGACGCCCGTGATGCGGTGCAGCGGATAGGTGCGGACCTCGTCGGCCGTGTGGTCGTACGCGGTGACGAAGCCGCCCTCGACCCGCACCGGGGCGATCACCCGCTGGCTCGCCGATCCTTCCGCGTTCACATAGCCGATCCAGACCGCCGACCCCGTCATGGCAGCCGCCTGGACCGTGGCGAGGGTCTCGGCCGGGGTGGACCGGGGCAGTTCGCCCCCCTTCGGCTGGGGCGCGTCGGATGCCACCGGCTTCAGGGCCACCGTCGCCGCCAGATCGCCGGCCCGGATCGCCTTGACCGCCGCCCCGAGCAGGGTCGAGTCCGGCATCGGCGGACCGTCTGGCACCGGAGCGGGTGGGGTGCGCGGCGGGGTGCGGCGGGCATGGGCGCGGGCGATCATCACATCGCCGTCCGACGACTCGGCGGCGGGTGCGTACCCGAGGCCGCGCAGTGCGGTGAGCAGCCCCGCCGGGTCGGCCTGGGCGGCGAGCACGGTGGGGGCGATGCGCCGCAGGCCCAACGGCTGCGAGCGCCGGTCCGCGAGGATCTCATCCAACAGCGCCTCGTCGTCGCAGCGTACGTACGCGGAGGCCGAGCCGACCCGTAGGTGACCGTGGCGCCTGGCCATGTCGTCGATGAGATAGCTCAGCGGCTGGGGGACCGGGGTACGGGAGTGGGCGGCCAGGAAGGCGTGCAGATCGGATGCCGAGCGGCCGGCGTCCAGAGCGCGGCGCACCGAACCGGGCGTGAAGCGGTAGACGGTTGCACCGCCCTTGGACTCGACGTCCGCGAGAACCGCGAGGGTCTCCGCGAGGGGCCGCTCCAGCGGGCCCGGCGCGACGGCGGTCAGGTCGGCCTGGAGCAGGACATGGTCCAGCGGGTGGGGCAGCAGGGGGGTGAGGACGCTTGCGGCGGTCCGGGCCGGGTCGGCCACTCCCGGTGCGGGAGAACCTTCTCCCGCACCGGGAGTGGCCGACAGCAGCGCCCGGCCGTGGCTCGCCAGTGCGCCCCGACCGGTCACGCCCAGTGATTCCGCCTCCGCCAGGGTCCAGGACGCGATCTTGGAGCGCAGGTCGACCGGGCCGCTCGCACGGTCGGCGGGATGGCCGCTGGTGAGGGTGTTGCTCGGGGTCTGCGACCGCAGGGGGCGCTCCCAGTGCAACCGTGCCAGCAGGGTCTGCGGAACCGGCGCCGTGCCCTCGGGCAGTGCGGCCAGCAGCTCCAGCACCCGCCGGCGGGTCTCCACGGTCGCCGAACGATCCAGGTCGGGGCCGAGCACCGCATAGGTGCGGCCCTTGCCGTCCAAGCTGCCCACCAGGCCGGACGTACGCGTCGCCGTGAGCCATGCGCGCGCCAGCTCGGCCCAGCGTGCGGCGGGGGCGAGGGTGAGCCATTCGTCGTAGGCGGGCGTGGGGGCGTACCGCTCGTCCGTTTCACCGTCGGATGCGAGGAGCCCGGCCGCGTACGCCAACTCCAACCAGAAGGCGGCCATCGCCTCGGTGGTGTCGAGCGCGGTCGCGGTCCGCTTGAGGTCGCGCACCGACAGCCCACCGGCGCGCAGCACGGCAGGGCCGCCCTCGTGCCAGTCCTGGAGCAGGTCCTCGACGGTCGTCAGGGCGGTGAGCGCCTGACCTGCTGCCGTGGCGTCCACGAGCTGTGGACGGCCCTCGCCCAGCGCGGACACGGCCGGTTCGACCGCGGGCGGTACCGGCTCGGGAGTCCGGTGGGCCCGCCCCGCGCGCAGATGGAGCGCCACTTCGCGCGGCAGGACCATCGTCCGCGGCGAGGTGGGTAGCAGCAGTCCGCGATCGCGCAGCCAGCGCACCGGTGGTGTCGGACTGGACGTCACCTCGCCGTACGGGGGTCCCCAGACGAGTCGGTCCAACACGGTCAGTGCTTCGGAGGGGGCGGTGTCCAGCAGGGCGGCCATGCGCTCCCGGTCGGTGAACAGCGCCGTCAACCCGGCGACTGCCGACACCGGATCGTGGGTGGTCGGCAGGCCCGCCGCCGCGATGATCTCCTGGAGGCGCCCAGGCGACATCCCGGCCGTGGATTCCGCGACGGTCGGACCGAGCCCGGTGGGAGACGGTCGGCTGGGCGAGGGCGCGAGCAGTTCACGGGCGGTGCGGATCAGCCGCAGTCGGTCGTCACCACCCCACAGCAGCGCCTGGGTGCGCAGCAGCGTCACCGCCCGCGGCAGGGCGGCTGCCACCGCTTCGTTGCCGTCGTCGCCCGCCATCAGGGCCAGCAGTGTTGTGTACGACGCCTGATCGGGCGCCACGGCGACGGCTTCGGCGGTCTGGAGCGTGAACCTGTCGAGCCGTTCCAGCGCGCGCACCACCGAGGCCCTGGTGCCCGCCCGGGTCGCCAGCTGGGTGAGATCGCCGGGGACCGGGGACAACAGGTCGGGGCGTGCGCGCAGCAGGGCCGCGAGCTCCCCGTCGTCTCGGGAGCGCAGGGCCTCGGCCAGTGTGCGCGGGCTGCTTCCTTCGGGTGTGGTCCCCATCCGCCCCACGTTAGCCCCTGGAACGCTACGGTCTGGTGCAGGGCGGGCCGGTCCGGGGAAGACGGGGCGGCCCGGGGCAGGGAACGGCAGGGGAAAGCCCGTGGGGATCGAGAGCGATCAGCTCGTCTACGACTATCTGAGCCGGGTCGGGGATCTGGCGCAACAGCGGCAGCTGTCATCGGGCGCGCGCATGCAGTTGGTGACTTCGCTGCGCGGGGAGATCGATCGGCAGCGGGCCCGTGCGCTGGGTGACGGGCCCGCTTCGGTGCGGCGCATCCTGGGGCGGCTCGGTACCCCGGACGAGGTGGTGAACAGGGTCGGTTCGGGCGACCCGTCCCCGTCCGAGACGCCCGAGCCCTTGGCCCCGCAGCAAGCCGCTCCACCGCTGGAGGCCGAGGAGCCGCCCGCTGCGGCTGCTCCGGCGGCCTCGCCGATCGAGCCTGAGAAGCCGGCGCGCCGTCGGATTCCGCGCCCGCGGAATTGGCTGACCAAGTCCGACGTCGTCGCACCGGAACCGGTGCCGGATCCGCTGTTCCCCGATGGCGGGCTGCCCCCGTACGAGGCGGAGCCGGGCGAGTTCGGCTATGTGGACCCGGGCCCGGACGTGGACTGGTGGCGCATCGAGTCGACGCCGTTCGGGGTGGGCGAGCAGGTGCCCGGCTTCACGGGCGGGGTGGAGATCCCGGAAATACTGAAACCCCCGCCGGAGGAAGAGGAGGCCGGAGCCACCGAGGAGGATGAGGCCGCGGAAGCCGAGGCCCGGAAGGGCTGGTTGCGCTGGGTGCCCGTGCCACGGTCGCTGGCCAAGCTCCGGCGTCGCCCGGTCGCCGCCGTGGTCGAGCCCGCGGCTGGCGCGGCTGGCCTGGCTACCGGTCCGCGGTTCGGCAGTCCGCTGCTGTTGGTGGCCGCCGTCGCCCTGCTGGGGGGTGCCCTTGCGGGCTCATTGCTCGCACTCGGGCTCGGCTGGTTGCTGGTGTGGGCCTCGCGGAAGCTCACGACCGCCCAGAAGAAGGTCGCCGTCTTCGTTCTGCCCGGTGCCGCTTTGACGTCGGGGCTGGTCTGGCTCTGGGGTCGTTCGGCCGGCCGCTGGGGTGGAGCCGTTCCACCGGACGGGATGCGGGACGCGATGGTGGAGACCTGGCCCTGGATGTTGAAGGGGGCGGCGATCGCTTCGGCTCTGTATCTGGTGTGGCGGGCCCGCAAGGTCGTGGAGTGAGGTGCTTGCGCGCCGAATACGCAAGCTGCGCCAGATAATCAGGGGAGGGTGCTCCGAGGGAAGCGGCCGGACGCCGGGCGCTGCTGGGAGTTCCGACGGAAGGAATGACCGGGGCGGGGTCGACGTCGCGCGTGTCGTGCTCCCGCAGCGGCTGGCGAGGGGGGCCGCCGGGGCGAAAGGCGCGGATCAGCGATCGGGATGTGCGACCCCACCGGCACAATGGACCCCATGGCTCCAGATCCGTCGACTGCACCGCTCACCATCGGCTTCGACCTCGATATGACGCTCATCGATTCCCGGCCCGGTATTCACGCCGCTTTCACGGCGCTCTCCGCCGAGACCGGTGTCTGGATCGATGCCGATCTCGCGGTGAGCCGGCTCGGTCCGCCGTTGGACCAGGAACTGGCGCACTGGTTCCCGGAGAAGCGCATTCAAGCCATGGGCGATCGGTACCGCGAGATCTATCCCGACTATGCGATCGCCCCCACGAAGGCCCTTCCGGGGGCCCGTGAGGCGGTGGCCGCGGTGCAGGGCGTCGGGGGGCGGGCGATCGTCGTCACCGCCAAGCACGAGCCCAACGCCCGGCTTCACCTCGCCCACCTCGGCATCGCCCCGGACGCGGTGATCGGATGGCTGTGGGCGGAGGGCAAGGCGCTGGCGCTGCGCGAGTACGGGGCGAGTGTGTACGTGGGGGACCACCTCGGGGACATCAGGGGAGCGCGCACAGCGGGAGCCCTCGCCGTGGCGGTGCCCACCGGTCCGTGCAGCCGTGCCGAACTGCACGACGCCGGTGCCGATGTGGTGCTCGACGATCTCCTGGCCTTCCCCGACTGGCTGCGTGCATACGCCGCGGCAGCGGGTCGGGCGGGCTCCGACGCTGGTTCTGACTCCGGCTCCGACTCCGACTCGGGCTCCGGCTCCCACGGTGTGACGCCCGGTTTGTGATGCTCTTTCGGGGCGGCCTCGCCCCGTGTCCTGAGGCACGCTCACAGCGGGCGGCAACTTCGGAGCAGTACAGCCCGCAGCCGAACTAGGAGAGGGACCGTGCCGCCCGTCGCTGGGCCGCGATCGACCGCAGCACACCCGCCGCGGCGATCATGAAGCCGACGCCCATCAACATGCACACCGCGTACGCGACCGGCGGAAACGGCTCGGTTCCCAGGAAGAGCGGGGCGAAGGTGACCAAAGTGGCCACCGCGCCGACGATGAAGACGATGGCTCCGATGCGGACGAGACGGTCACCCGGGTCGGAAGGAGTAGCAGTCATCCGGCCAGGGTAGTTCCCGGCGTCGGGAAACCGTTCGGGGGCGTCGGATCGTCACCGCTGAGCCGCTGAGCCGCTGAGCCGCTGAGCCGCTGAGCCGCTGAGCCGGGCCGACCCTGGGCCGGGGCCGGCTCCAGGGCGTGGACCCGGTCGACCGTGCCGAGCGCTTCGAGCAGTTGCTGTGTGTCTGGTGCCCGGTATCCGACTCTCCGCTTCGAGGGCGTACCGGGAGTTCCGTACCCGGATCGTTCGCCCGCCGCCCGTACCGCCGCATTGCGGAAAACCGTATCGAGACACCCACGAGTACCGGTCGACTCCTCTCCGCCCCGGTGGCTCGATCGTCGGGGAAGCTCCTTTTCGCCCACTGCGCTCCGGGCCTTGATCGGCTCTCCCCGATTCGCCCGTCCCCTCTCGTTCTCGTGGTGTCGGCGGATGGTTTTCCGATGTCCGTACTCCCACCTGTCGAATCGCCCTCTCGCATTCACCACGGGAGGGGGATTCGCCGTATGCGCGAGGGGTATCCACTGTCCCGGTGTCACCGACATGTGCTGTGATGTGCGTGCCTTCTCGCCTCCGAGCGAGCTGCGATCAATGTCGGCCACCGCCAGTGGCCGGATGGGTGGAGCGGCTTGACGGGGGGTATCAAGCTGGGGAGGCTTCAAACGGCAGGCACGAGCAAGCGCTGGATAGCCTGACCCGCGGAAACAGTGGTTTGGCTGACTGGTGGAATGGGGTGCGTGCTTTGCCTACCGGCAAGGTCAAATGGTTCAACAGCGAGAAAGGCTTCGGCTTTCTCTCCCGCGACGACGGCGGCGACGTCTTCGTGCACTCGTCAGTGCTGCCCGACGGCATCGATTCGCTCAAGCCCGGTCAGCGGGTGGAATTCGGCGTCGTCGCCGGACAGCGTGGCGACCAGGCGCTGTCGGTCACGGTCCTCGACCCCACTCCTTCCGTTGCTGCCGCCCAACGGCGCAAGCCCGATGAACTGGCGTCGATCGTCCAGGACCTGACGACCCTGTTGGAGAACATCACGCCGATGTTGGAGCGCGGTCGCTACCCCGACAAGGTCCACGGCAAGAAGATCGCGGGTCTGCTCAGGGCGGTGGCGGATCAGCTCGACGTCTGATTCCCGTACGCCCGAATCCGATGCGCAGCCCCGGCCGGTGTCCGGCCGGGGCTTTCACACGAACGCGAGAGCACGCGGGCCGAGGGGCGGTACGAGTCCCTCGGCCGCTGCGCGAGTCAGCAGTCCGCGCACGGCCGCGTAGCCGTCCTCACCGAGGTCGGCGGTGAACTCGTTGACGTACAGGCCGATGTGCTGGTCGGCGACGGTCGGTGACATCTCCTGGGCGTGCGCCCGCACATAGGGCCGGGACGCTTCCGGATCATCCCAGGCCATCCGTACAGACGTACGGATCGTCGTGGTGAGTTGCAGGAGCTTGGCCTCACCCAGCGAACGCTTGGCGATGATGGCGCCCAGGGGGATGGGCAGGCTGGTGGTGGACTCCCAGTGCTCCCCGAGGTCGGCGAGGCGGTGCAGTCCGTAGTTCTGGTAGGTGAACCGTGCCTCGTGGATCACCAGGCCGGCGTCCACCTTCCCTTCCTGCACTGCTGGCATGATCTCGTGGAACGGCATCACGACGACCTGTCCCACCCCGCCGGGCACCAGGTCCGCGGCCCACAGCCGGAAGAGCAGATACGCCGTCGAGCGCTCGCTCGGGACGGCGACCGTCTTGCCCGTCAGATCCATCCCCGGAGTGCGGGTGAGCACCAACGGGCCGCAGCCGCGCCCCAGCGCGCCGCCGCAGGGCAGCAGGGCGTAGTCCTCCAGGACCCAGGGGAGCACCGCATAGGACACCTTGAGGACATCGAACTCACCGCGCTCGGCCATGCCGTTGGTGATGTCGATGTCGGCGAACGTCACATCGATAGCGGGCGCCGAGGGCACCCGGCCATGGGCCCAGGCATCGAAGACGAAGGTGTCATTGGGGCAGGGCGAGTACGCGATGCGCAAGGTCACGGCGACTCCTCCAGGAGCGGGCGAAGGGCGTGGAAGGCGCCCTCCAACGAGGAAAGGGCCTCTTTGATGCGCCAGGCCGAGCGGTCCCGCGGGCCCACCGCATTCGAGATCGCCCGGATCTCCAGTACTGGAACGTTCTGCGCGGCGGCTGCTTCGGCGACGCCGAAACCCTCCATCGCCTCGGCACCGGCGCCCGGATGACGGGAGCTCAGCTCGGCGGCGCGGGCGGCGGTACCGGTGACGGTCGAGACCGTGAGCACGGGTGCGTGGAGCGCACCGATCGCCTGCGCGGCGCGGGCGGCGAGGGCTGCGGGTGGGCGGTGGGTCGAGTGTCCGAAACCGAGCTCGACGACCGGGATGAAGCCGTCGGGGGTCTGGGCCCCGAGGTCGGCGGCGACGATGGCGTCGGCGACGACCAGCGAACCGACGGGAGCCTGGGGCTGGAAGCCTCCGCCGATGCCCGCCGAGACGACCAGGTCGTACGAGCCCTTGGCCAGGGCGGTCGCGGTGGCCGCCGCGGCGGCGCCGGGACCGACGCCACCCGCCAGGACTTCCACCCGGTGCTCCGGGTCATGGCGGTCCAGCAGGGACGCGGGCAGTGCGGCGGTGACGGAGTCCGCCTCCGCCGCCACCGCGGTCACGACGAGTACGCGCACGCTCGGCCTCCCGGCGTCAGGACTTCGTCACTTCTTCTCCAGCGTGAAGTGCCAGATGCCCAGGACCTTCTTGCCCTTCTGCTCCATGATGCTCACGTTCACCTTGTTGACCGGTTCCCCGGTCTGCGAGGCGAAGAAGGCGCTGGCGGGGATGGTCCGGTACGTGTTCTTGTACGGCTCCTCCTCGGCGCGCTGTCCTCCGAGGAAGAGCACCCAGCCGTTCTCCGCGATCTCGGTGTCGACACCGAAGCGGATCTTGTCGTCCAGCGCGACCTTGACGGTCTTTCCGCTGGACTTGGAGAGACAGCCCTGGACCTTGGACTCCGCGAGGGCCTTGCCGTCGTTGTAGCAGGCCGCCTCGGAGTTGACGGAGTCCGTCCCCACCGTGATGGTCGCCAGCGGCGTCGGCTTGTCGCAGGCGGAGAGGACGAGGAGCCCGGCGGAGACGGCACCGATGGTGGCAGCGGCCCGGCGGCGCTTGCCCGAGAAGAACGCAACGGTCATGGCCGAAAGGCTATCGGTCCCACCGCGCCTGGTTGTGTGGGGGTCCGGCGCGCCGCCCGCACGCCGTGCCGGACCGCCGCTTTTCAGGGACCGCCGACCGGGTGTCGCGGTGCTCCCGGCAGCGATGGACGGCCGTCTTGCCGCACCGGTTCCGTTCTCTGGTCGCGGTCTTGGCCGTCGGTGCCGGCTGCGCCGTCCGGGCTGTCGTTGCTGGCTGGCGGTTGGTGGTGCCTGGCGCTGCCTGGCGCCGGCTGGCGGTGTTCGTGCCGTTCCGCGCTATGCCACGCGTGGTCGGGCGTTGCCGCTGCCGCTGCCCCGGGCCGCCTCCAGCAGCCCCCGTACCGACGCGGTCGCTCCGGTGAAGACGATGGCGGCTGCCACGGACATGCCCAGCACCCCGTTCAACGGCAGCACGATGCCGATCGCCCCGCCCACCACCCATGACATCTGCAACAGGGTCTCCGACCGGGCGAAAGCGGACGTGCGGATCTCCTCTGGGACGTCCCGCTGGATCGTCGCGTCCAGTGAGAGCTTCGCCAGCGCTTGGCACAGACCCGCCGTCGCCCCCAGCACCGCCACCATTCCGGCACCGAAGAAGATCGCCGCCAGGATCGCCGCCGTCAGGACCAGGCCCTGCACCGTCGCGATGATCATTTCCGGGGCGCGGGCCTTGAGCCAGGCGCCCACCGTGGTCCCCAGCGCATTGCCCAGCCCTGCCGCGACACCCACTATCCCCAGGGACAGGGCGGCGCTCTGACCGTCCAGCGGGTGTTCGCGCAGCAGGAACGCAAGGAAGAAGATCAAGAAGCCGGAGAGCATCCGGAACCCTGCGTTCGCCTGGAGTCCGTGCACCACGGACGGGCCCACCGACCGCAGGCTCGGCCTCTTCTCGCCGTGGGCGAGGATGCGGACCTTGTGCTCCCCCTTGGCCGAGTCGACCTTGGGCGGCATCCGCAGGGCCCAGTAGGTGCCCAGGAGGAAGATCACGCACGCCCCGTATAGCGGCCACTGATGCCCCACCTGTTGTAGGCCGGCAGCGATGGGCGCGGCGGCGCCCGTGGCCAGCAGGCCCGCCAGGGTGACTCTGGAGTTCGCTTTCACCAGCGAGAACCCGGGTGGCAGCAGGCGCGGCACGACGGCGCTGCGGACCACTCCGTACGCCTTGGAAGCGACCAGTACCCCCAGTGCTGCCGGATACAGCTCCAGCCCTCCCGTCGCCACCAGTACCGACATCAGCACCGCCAGCACGGCTCGCGTCAGCATGGCCCCGGCCATCGCCGCGCGCCTGCCGTGGGGAATGCGGTCCAGCAGCGGTCCGATCACCGGTGCCAGCAGTGCGAAGGGCGCGAGGGTGATCGCGAGGTAGAGCGTGACCCGCCCGCGCGCCTCGTCCGTCGGTACGGAGAAGAAGACGGTGGACGCCAGGGCGACGGTGATCATGACGTCGCCGGCGCCGTTCACCGCGTGCAGTTCGATCAGTTTGCCGAGACCCGACTCGCCCGCGCCGTGCGCGTGGGTCGCCTTGCGGATGCCGCGCGCCGTGCCTGTGAACGGGAGGTGGAGCGCACGGCCGATCGCCCGGCCCGCTCGTGCGAACGGGCCGGACCTGTCAGACGAGCTCGCGGCTGCCACCTGGCCATAGTGCCCCAAGGGCGGGCCGTAGGAGGTCCGATGCGATGTTGTCCCGGTGGACGGGGCGATCATGTCTCCCCGTACGGACCGCCGGGCTCCGCGGCGTGAACAGTGGTTGCGCGGTGGCCGCGCGCAGGTCGGCGGCGGGGGCCTTCGGCGACTCGTTGATGTCTCGTTGATGTCTCAGGGACGTCTCAGTGGTCGCTGATCGGC
Source organism: Streptomyces sp. NBC_00690 (assembly GCF_036226685.1). NCBI lineage: Bacteria > Bacillati > Actinomycetota > Actinomycetes > Kitasatosporales > Streptomycetaceae > Streptomyces > Streptomyces sp. NBC_00690. The sequence continues at coordinate 3,908,464 of NZ_CP109009.1, read as the reverse complement.
TCTTGATCGGCCCCTTCTTGGAGCGCGCAGGTGGGCTCGGCGCTGTGGAGGGGGTAGCGTGCGTAGGGCGCCACCGGCGATTGTTCTCGGCCGCGCTCCTCTTCGGCATCCCGCAGAATGGATGACGGTAGGTGTGCCCGGGACGCTTTGGTTCGGGCGCGGACGTCGATGCGGCCCCCTGGTCCGCTCCGCCTGCGGCTCGAACCTCACGAATCGGTCGGCGCACCCGTGAGACGGCGTAGGAGAGAAGCGAGACCTGTGAGTGCTGCGACGACGCGAAGCCGTACCCCCGACCGCCTGTGCGCCGAGGCGGTAGACCTCGCCAGGGAGGCGGCCGAGGAGGCCGCGGCCCCGGGGGTGGTGGGTGAGCATGTGTCCCTGGTCTCCGAGGGGGACCGTGTCGTCACGCACTTCTTCGAGTCCAAGGAATTGGGCTATCGGGGGTGGCGCTGGGCGGTGACCGTGGCTCGGGCGTCGCGGGCCAAGCTCGTCACTGTTGATGAAACCGTCCTGCTGCCGGGCCCGGATGCGCTGCTGGCCCCCGAATGGGTGCCGTGGAGCGAGCGGCTGCGACCGGGTGACATGGGCCCCGGCGATCTGCTGCCCACCGAGGCGGAGGATCTGCGGCTGGAGCCGGGCTTCACCGGCGAGGACGCACCACCGCCGAATTCGATCATCGCCGAGACCTCCCACGACCTGGCCGAACGCGTCGAAGCGGAGGACGCGGAGCTCGTCGACCGGGCGCCCGCGGACACGGTCCTCAATGCGCGGGGCGAGCTTGCGGCCATCGCCGAGGAGCTCGGAATGCGCCGGGCGCGGGTGTTGTCCCGCTATGGCCTCCACATCGCCGCGGACCGCTGGGACGAGTCCTTCGGGCCGAAGACCCCCATGGCGCAGGCAGCTCCGGCGGCCTGTGTGACCTGCGGATTCCTCGTACCCCTCGCAGGATCGCTCCGGCAGGCGTTCGGGGTGTGCGCCAATGAGTTCTCACCTGCTGACGGTCGAGTGGTGTCCCTCGGCTATGGGTGTGGTGGACATTCGGAGGCCGCGGTGATGCCCAAGCCGCCGCAGCCCGCGCTACCGGTCTTCGACTCCATGGGGACGGATGAGTTCCGGCTCCACCCGGACCCGGAGGACGTTTCGGTGTCGTCGGCCACGCAGGGTGCCGAAGGCGAAGGCGAAGACGAAGACGAGGACCTGGGTCACTCCTGATCCGGGGCGGGCCCACTTCTGGTCCTGTGCCGGGCCGCTTCTGGTCCTGCGCCGGGCGACGGCGGCCCGGGCCCGGGGTTTCCTACCCTCGTCGCCGACGGCTAGAACACGGTCCGTGACCGTGCCGTAGGAGGATCGGCTACCGGAGTCCGTCGGCGCCCACTATCGGGTACGTCGGCTCCGACGCGGCCGTTTCGCGGTACGCCGGTCCCTGCGTCCGTATGCCCGTAGGCACCGGGAACCCGGCTGGTTCCGGCCATGTTCGAGCTGTGTTCAGGACGGACCGGGTGACACGACTGTTCGCCCGGACGGACGCTGGTACTCGCTGACGATTCCGCCACGACAGGCACCGCAGGCACGACCGCCACGACAGGCACCGCAGGCACGACAGGTGGTTCGCGCCCCCTCGAACCCGCCCGTGGCGCAGGCCCCATGACGTGGAGCCGGGTCCCGCCTCCTGGCGCCGACCAGCGGGGTCCGGGGTCCCGTCGTCCGGTGGGGAGCCCGGTCGGGGGTACGCGTGCGACGAGAAGTTTCCGCGCCCCGCCAGCCGAACCAGCCAACCGGCTCTGACCAGCGGGCACCTTCCCGCACCGGACCGACCGACACCGGCGCACGATAGCGTCACCTCCCTTGCCGGGAGCGATTCCCACGACCCAGGCAGTACCTTCGGCCCCAGTAGGGCCGAAGGCGACAGCGTTACCGGAAAGAGCGGAGTCACACCGTGAGCGTCACGACCACCGAGGGCGCCGACCCGTTCGAGACCGCACGGCTGCGACGTGGCGTGCTCGACGCCTGGCGCGCCAGCCCTGCCAGGTTCCGCGAGGACGCCAATGCGGAAGAGGACCTGGTCCTCGGCGGCTACCGTGACCGGCTCGTCGTCGAACTCGCCCAGAACGCCGCCGATGCCGCCGCCCGCACCGGCGAACTCGGCCGACTGCGGCTCACCCTCAAGCCCGCCGTGGGCGACACCCCCGCCGTCCTGGCCGCCGCCAACACCGGCGCACCCCTCGACGCGGTCGGTGTGGAATCCCTCAGCACCCTGCGCGCCTCCGCCAAACGTGATGCAGCGGACAGCAGCGTCGGCCGGTTCGGCGTCGGATTCGCCGCGGTGCTCGCCGTCAGCGACGAACCCGCGGTCGTCGGCCGGCACGGAGGAGTGCGCTGGTCGCTCGCCGAAGCACGCGATCTCGTCGACGAAGCAGCCGGCACCAGCCCCGGGCTCGGCGAGGAGCGCCGTCGGCGCGACGGCCATGTGCCCCTCCTGCGTCTCCCTCTGCCCGCTGAGGGCACCGCACCCGACGGCTATGACACCGTCGTCGTTCTTCCCCTGCGCGACGGTTCGGCGGCGGACCTCGTCGAACGCCTACTGGCCGACGTGGACGACGCCCTCCTGCTCACCCTCGCCGGACTCGCCGAAGTCGTGATCGAGACGCCCGATGGGGTGCGCACCTTGCGGCGCTCGGAGCAGGCGCCCCACATCCACATCGAGGACAGCGAACGCGGCGACCGACGCTGGCGGGTCGTCAGCCACAGCGGAGACATCGCTCCCGAACTGCTCGCCGACCGCCCGGTCGAGGAACGCCTTCGGCCGCACTGGACGCTCACCTGGGCCGTTCCCGTCGACGCCGAAGGCGCGCCCGACCGGCCGCGCACCGCACCCGTCGTCCATGCGCCCACGCCCACCGATGAGCCGCTGGGCGTGCCCGCCCTGCTCATCGCGTCACTGCCGCTGGACACCACCCGCCGGCACCCCGCGCCCGGTCCGCTCACCGACTTCCTCGTCGAACGGGCCGCCGACGCCTACGCCGAACTCCTCGGCAGCTGGCAACCGGTGACCCGCGCCACCATCGACCTGGTTCCCGGGCCGCTCGGCAAGGGCGGACTGGACGGTGCCCTGCGCGAGGCGATCCTGCGGCTCCTGCCGCGCACGGCGTTCCTGGAAGCCGCCGCACCCCGCGGAGAGGCCGACTACCCCGAGCCGACCGACACCGGGCTGCCGGACCGTCAGATCCCCGGTGCGCTGCGCCCGATCGAAGCGGAAGTTCTTGAAGGTGCCGGTGCGGAAACCGTCCAGGTGCTCTCCGAGGTGCTGCCGAGCCTGCTGCCCGCCGGGCTGGAGCGCCGGGTGGAGCTGCGCACGCTCGGGATCGCCCGCGTACCGCTGACCGAGGCCATCGACCGGCTCGCCGGACTCGAACGCGATACCGACTGGTGGCGGCGGCTGTACGACAGCCTGGCCGGCGTCGACCCCGACCGGCTCTCGGGACTGCCCGTACCGCTGGCCGACGGACGTACGGTCATTGGTCCCCGACAGACCCTGCTGCCGCTCGCCGACACCCCGCCGCGGCTCGCCCGACTCGGTCTCAAGGTCGTCCACCCGGACGCCGCACATCCGCTGCTTGAGAAGCTCGGTGCGTTGCCCGCGACCCCGCGCGCCGTACTGACGACGCCCCAGGTGCGGGCGGCCGTCGCCGGTTCCCTCGACGAGGGCGAGCTCTTCGACTTCGGCGACGAGGATGCCCCCGACGCGGAGGAGCTCGCCGACACCGTGCTCGCGCTGGTGCGGGACGCCGACCTCGAACCGGGCGACGAGCCCTGGCTCGGGGCGCTCGCCCTGCCCGACGAGGAGGGCGAACTCGCACCTGCCGGCGAACTGGTCTTTCCCGGGAGCCCGTTCGCGCTGGTCATGCGACGTGATGAGTTGGCCCTGTGCGACGGCGACCTGGCCGCCCGCTGGGGCGAGCAGCCGCTTGCCGCCTGTGGAGTGCTCGCCGACTTCGCCCTCGTACGGGCCACCGACGTGGTCCTCGACCCCGATGAGCTGGAGCCCCGCGAAGGCGACTACGCGGAACCCGATGACGCGGGGCTGCTCGACGCGGTCGACGTCTGGTGCGAGGACGTGCTCGACCGGCTTCCCGAAACCGCGGTGCCACCCGTCGCGACGGAGATCGTCGCCGTGCGGGACCTCGAACTGGTCGACGACGACTGTTGGCCCCAGGCACTCGCCCTGCTGGCCAGGCCGCCGCTGCGGGACGCGCTGACTCAACCCGTGCGCGTGCTCCTGCCGGACGGCACGACGCAGACCGTGCGTTCCCACACCGCATGGTGGCTGCGGGACCACCCCGTCCTCGACGGCCGGCGGCCGGCCGGTCTGCGGGCCGCGGGCGGCGATCCCCTGCTCGACGGACTGTACGAAGCCGTGGACGCGACGGGCTTCGACGATGTCCAGGTGCTGCGGGCACTGGGAGTGCGGACCTCGCTCGGCGCGCTCCTCGACGAGCCCGGTGGCGCGGCCGAACTCCTCGGCCGGTTGGCCGACCCCGATCTGCCGGTGCACCCCGCCCAACTGCACGGCCTCTACACGGCACTGGCCGACCTCGATCCGGAACAGGTCACCCTGCCCGATGACCTACGGGCCGTGGTGGACGGTGACGTCCAGGTCGTCGACGCCCGCGACGCGGTGGTCGCCGACACTCCCGACCTGCTGCCCCTCGCCGATGGGCTGCCCCTGCTGCCGGTGGCTCCCGAGCGCGCCGCGGATCTGGCGGAGCTGTTCCAGGTGCGCCGCCTCAGCGAGACCGTCACGGCGGAGGTCACGACGGACGGCGAGGAGCACGAGGTCCCCGAGTCGGTACGGGTGCTCCTGGGGCCGCTCGTGCCGCGCAGCTACATCGAGCACGAGGAGCTCATCGCCGGCGGGGTCGAGCTCCAGTGGCGACGCACCCCGGACGGGGTCCTGCACGCGGCGACGCTGGAGGGCGTGGCGGCGGGGCTGGCCTGGGCGGCTGGCCAGTGGCCGCGTCGCTTCGAGGTCGCCGCACTGTTGGAGGACCCGTCCCGTACGGCCGAACTGGGCCGCGACCGCTGGTTCGACCCCCTGCGCTGACCGCTTGCGCCCGGGGCCGGCTGGGTGGGGAGTGGCGGATGGGTCGCCCCCCGCTCGGCCGGATCATCCGGGGCCGCGAAAGGGATCGCCCCGGGCCTCAGGCGGATCGTCCTGGGTCTCAGGCGGATCATTCGGGGCCTCGGCTGGATCGTCCCGGGTCTCAGGCGGGGTGCTTGCGGTCCACCCAGCGCCAGCTGAACTCCAGCAGCACCGCCCCCGCCGTGGCCACCGCCACCGCGGTCCACGGCAACTGGACGCCCACCAGCTTCAGCGCGAAGAAGTCCTGGAGCCACGGCACGATCAGCACGATCACAAAACCAAGCGCCATCGCACCCACCAGGCACAGACGCCACCAGGTGTAGGGCCTGGCGATGATGGCGAGCACCCAGATCGAGACCAGGAACAGGGTCAGCGTCGCCGCGCTTGTCTCCGCTTCGAGCGAGCCCGGTCCGCTGTAGTGGGAGCGGGCGAGCAGATAGGTGCTGAAAGTGGCCGCCGCGGCGATCACCCCCGCGGGCACGGCGTACCGCATCACCCTGCTGACGAAGTGCGGCCGGGCGCGCTCCTTGTTGGGGGCGAGTGCCAGGAAGAACGCGGGCACCCCGATCGTCAGGGTGGACAGCAGGGTCAGATGCCGGGGCAAGAAGGGGTACTCCACCTGGCTGCACACGACGAGGACGGCGAGGAGGACCGAGTACACCGTCTTCGTCAGAAACAGCGTGGCGACACGGGTGATGTTGCCGATGACCCGTCGCCCCTCCGCCACCACGGACGGCAGGGTCGCGAAGCTGTTGTTGAGCAGCACGATCTGGGCGACGGCCCGGGTGGCCTCCGAGCCCGACCCCATCGCCACCCCGATGTCGGCGTCCTTGAGGGCGAGGACGTCATTGACGCCGTCGCCGGTCATCGCCACGGTGTGGCCGCGGGACTGGAGCGCCCCCACCATGTCCCGCTTCTGCTGCGGGGTGACCCGGCCGAAGACCGACCCCGCTTCGAGGTCGCTCGCCAGCGCATCCGCGTCGGTGGGCAGCCGGCGGGCGTCCACGGTGTGCTCGGCGCCGGGCAGTCCCAGCTTGGCGGCGACGGCGCCCACCGACACCGCGTTGTCCCCGGAGATCACCTTGGCTGCGACGTCCTGTTCGGCGAAGTACCGCAGCGTGTCGGAGGCGTCCGGCCGCAACCGCTGCTCCAGCACGACGAGCGCGACCGCTTCTGCATCGGTCGCGGCCCGCGGGGAGTCGAGTTCCGCCGTGGACCGGGCGAGCAGGAGAACCCGCAGGCCCTGCTGGTTGAGCTGCTCGGTGGCGGCGAGCGCCGGATCGTCCTCGGCCAGCAGCACATCGGGGGCTCCCAGCAGCCAGGTCGTCGTCCCCTCCCCGTCGTAGAGGCGGGCCCCGCTGTACTTGCGCGCCGACGAGAAGGGCAGCGACTGCACCGGCTTGAGGGTGCCGTCGTCCGGATGCGCGTCGATGACGGCGGCGAGCGAGGCGTTGGGGCGGGGGTCGGACGCGCCGATGGCGCCCAGCACCCGGCGTACGTACGCCGGGTCCGCGTCGTCGAGGGGGCGGAGTTCGGTGACGTCCATACCGCCCTCGGTGAGGGTGCCTGTCTTGTCGAGGCAGACCACGTCGACCCGGGCCAGCCCCTCGATCGCGGGTAGCTCCTGCACCAGGCACTGCTTGCGCCCCAGCCGTACGACGCCGATCGCGAAGGCCACCGAGGTCAACAGCACCAGACCCTCGGGGATCATCGGCACGATGCCGCCGACGGTCCGCGCGACGGAGTCCTTGAAGTCGTTGTCCTTGACGATGAGCTGGCTGATGATCAGCCCCGTCGCGGTGGGGACCATCATCCAGGTCACGTACTTGAGGATCGTGCTGATGCCGCTGCGCAGCTCGGAGTGGACGAGGGTGAAGCGGGACGCCTCCTCGGCGAGCTGCGCCGCGTACGCCTCACGACCCACCTTCGTCGCCTCGAAGGCCCCGCCGCCCGCGACCACGAAGCTCCCGGACATCACCGGGTCCCCGGGTTGTTTGACCACCGGGTCGGCCTCGCCCGTCAGCAGGGACTCGTCGATCTCCAGACCGTCGGCCTCGGCGACCACGCCGTCGACGACGACCTTGTCACCGGGACCGAGTTCGATGAGGTCGCCCAGGACGATCGCCGAGGTGGAGATCCCGCCGGCCCTTCCATCGCGTCGGACGGTCGGTTTGGCCTCTCCGATGACCGCGAGTCCGTCGAGCGTCCTCTTGGCCCGCAGCTCCTGGATGATGCCGATGCCGGTGTTGGCGATGATGACGAAGCCGAACAGGCTGTCCTGGATCGGCGCGACGAAGAACATGATCACCCAGAGGACGCCGATGATGGCGTTGAAGCGGGTGAAGACATTGCCCCGGACGATGTCCACGGTCGACCGGGAGGACCGTACGGGTACGTCGTTGACCTCGCCCCGGGCGATGCGCTCCTCGACCTCGGCGGAGGTCAGTCCGGTGGGCGGGGTCACATGCTCCCTGCGGGCCGCGGGCGGCTTCACGGGGTGGACGGGGTCGAGTTCGGCGCCCGCACTGATGGAGGGGCCGCCCGGCTCCGGGCCTTCCGTGTCGATCCTCGCCCGCTGACTCATGGTTCGTACGGTACGGCTGGTGGGACGGCTTCACCCGCCGTGGCGGGGCGGTCGGCCGGAACGGATCAGCGCGGCCATGGGCCGGTGGGCGGGTGCGGTACGCGGTTGGTCGAGATCGCGCCAACGTGGGGTTTTGGCGAGCCCGCGGATCCTGCCGACGAAGGCGCGCGATCGTGCCTGTCCACAACGGGAGAGGCGACCGTCACACGGGCGGCTGCTCCTCGGCCGCTGAACGCTTGATGGCCGCGTCCCGCTTGCGTACGTACCAGATGCCGATCAGCCCCAGTCCGGCACCGGCCAGACAGGTCCACACCCACCACATCAGATCGCGGTCGGCGAACCAGTTGTAGAAGGGGATCTGTACCAGGAAGAGGACGAACCAGACGATCGTGCCGCCGGTGATGGTGGCGACGACGGGCCCCTCCAGGGGCTCGGGTGCCTCGTGTCGGGGGGTCCACTTCGCCATGGGGACAGTGTAGGCGGCGGTGATCTAGACCATCGGGCGGCGCGGACGCCAGGAGCCACGGGTGTCTACGCGCGGAGATGGCTTTCTCTTCTTTATATGTTCATACTGAAACGGTTTGCTATTGACCGGATTCATTCGTATGAACCTACAAGAACCGCTCTGATGAGGACCGTATGAGCCCCTCGGCCCCCGCCGCCGCCCCCGAGAATCAGCCGAAGGGCACACTCAGCGGTCTGGATCGCTATTTCAAGATCTCCGAGCGCGGTTCCACCGTCGGCCGCGAGGTGCGGGGCGGATTCGCCACCTTCTTTGCGATGGCGTACATCATCGTGCTGAACCCGATCATCCTCGGCAGCGCCAAGGATATGTACGGGAACCAGCTCGACAGCGGTCAGCTCGTGACCGCGACGGTGCTCACCGCCGCCTTCTCCACCCTGTTGATGGGCGTCATCGGCAATGTTCCGATCGCGCTCGCGGCGGGCCTCGGAGTGAACACCGTCGTCGCCCTCCAACTGGCACCCCGCATGTCCTGGCCTGATGCGATGGGCATGGTCGTCCTCGCCGGATTCGTGGTGATGCTGCTGGTTGCGACCGGGCTGCGGGAACGCGTGATGAGCGCCGTACCGCGGAGTCTGCGCAAGGGCATCGCGATCGGCATCGGCCTCTTCATCATGCTGATCGGCCTGGTGGACTCCGGCTTTGTCTCCCGCATCCCCGACATCGCCCAGACCACCGTGCCGCTCCAACTCGGCCAGGGCGGCCACCTCGTCGGCTGGCCCATCCTGGTCTTCGCCGTCGGCACCCTGCTGACCCTCGCGCTGATCATCCGCAAGGTGCCGGGAGCCATCCTCATCTCCATCGTGGCGATGACGGTCGTGGCCATGGTCATCGAGGCCGTGGCGACGGTCCCCAGCTGGGGTCTGACCACCCCCAAGTGGCCCGGTAGCCCGGTGGACACCCCTGACTTCGGTCTGGTCGGCGAGGTCAGTCTGTTCGGCGGCTTCGAGAAGGTCGGCTATCTGACGGGTGTGCTGTTCGTCTTCACCGTGCTGCTGTCCTGCTTCTTCGACGCCATGGGCACCATCCTCGGCGTCGGCGACGAAGCCAAGCTGATCGACAAGGACGGCAACCTCCCCGGCATCAACAAGGTCCTCTTCGTCGACGGCATCGCCGTCGCCTCCGGAGGTGCGACCTCATCATCGGCGACGACCTGTTTCGTGGAGTCCACGGCGGGCGTCGGCGAAGGAGCCAGGACCGGACTGGCCTCGGTCATCACCGGCTCGCTGTTCACGGTGGCACTCTTCCTCACCCCGCTCGCCACGATGGTCCCCTCCCAGGCGGCGACCCCCGCCCTGCTGGCGGTCGGCTTCCTCATCCTGGCCGGTTCCGTCCGGGACATCGACTGGAGCGACTACACGCTCGCGGTCCCGGCCTTCCTGGCGATGGTGATGATGCCCTTCACCTACTCGATCACCAACGGCATCGGCATCGGCTTCATCTCCTTCTGCGTCCTGCGCCTGGCGGCCGGCCGTGGACGCGAGGTGCCGATCGCGATGTACGCGGTCTCGGCGGTCTTCGTCTTCTACTACGCGATGCCGGCCCTGGGCCTCACCTGACAGACCTGACAGACCCGACAGTGCGGGACGCCCTGCCGCAGATGAGCCGCCCACCGGCACTCATCTGGCGCAGGGCGTCTCCATGAGGCCGTCATCGACGCGATGCGATGCGGTGGGGTGTGGGCAGGGAGGGACCGGGCCGGCAGCGCCGGCGATCGACTGGAACACCCTTGGGGGCGCCCGGGGTTTACCCGGCTACCACCACGGACGAGGCGCTCTGGGCCCACAGTTCGTCGAAGTGTCGTGACAAGGTGGCTCCCGGCTCTCGATCCCGGGGCAGCTCCACGTATCCCCGGTCCTCCAGCTGATCGGGTTGGGCGGGTGAGAGGGTCCCGACGAAGCCCTGCATGACCAGGCCGTCCAGCCGGGCGAAGTGCATATTGGGCGTGATCACATACCCGCGGTACTCGAAGTTCCGGCGGGCCCGGTCAGGCCACGCGGCCACCACGTTCTTGACCCTCTCCTCGGACTCGGCCAGTTGGCGCCGCAGCGTCTCCGGTGGGACCTGAGGCCAGGGCAGCACCATCGACGCCTGTTCGAGGACGCTGTCGCTCGACGCCGACGAGATGGCGAGGATGCGGATGCTCACACCCCGCTTGGCCGCGCGTTCCATCGCCTGCAACATGTCGACGTTGGAGATCTGAAGGTTTCGGTACATCAAGAAATCGGCGTTGCTCTGGGCGTCATTGACCACCCGGCTGTAGAAGGCCGGTGTGTAATAGCCGCGTTCCACGAGCCGAATCATCCGCTGCTCTCCGGTGCCGCTTCCGCGCATGCGGTTCATCGAATCCAAGGCTCGGCTGATCCCTTCTATCTGGCCGCACATTCTGACTAATTCCTCGGCTAAGTTACGGGCGTCCTGCTCACCCTGCCTGAGGAAACCGGCCGCCGATCTCAGATGGCCCGCCAATGACTCAGTGCCGTAGAGCCTGCGCAGCAGTGCCCGTTCTTCCGACTGAGCCCGCTGTACGGACTGCACCTTCACCAAGGTGATGATCGTGATGATGAAGCCCACCACACCCAGTACCGTATTGGCGCGTTCGAGCCAGGACATCGCTGTGTTCCTTTTCCGTCGAGGGAACGAGGCGACTCAGCCCCGAAGCGCGGCGATCGTTCCGCGGACCGCGCTCTCCTGCATGGCTGCGAGCGATTCGACGGTGACACCCGCGATGTGTGGGCTCAGCAGGGCATGACCTCCCAGAGCGGCGGCCGTACCGTCGGCTGCCAGATCGAAGTCGTCCACCGCGAACCGCAGATCGGGCCGGTCTCGGACCACCGACGGAAGACGCGCAAGGTCGAAGATCTCCTTCCGTGCGGTGTTGACGACCATGGCCCCCTCCGGGAGGAGGGACAGGAGGTCAGTGCCCACGAGCCCTTTCGTCTCGCTGGTCAGCGGGAGGTGGATGCTCAGGATCTCGCTGTGCCGGAAGAGGTCCTCCAGAGGGCGGGTCGCCAGATCCGGATGGTTGTCCGGGGTACGGGTCCACACCTCGGGGTCGGTGCCGAACGCCCGCAGCAGGGGGAGCAGTGCGCGCGCCGTCGCCCCGGCCCCGAGCACCCCGGCGCGGCGTCCACGGAGTTCGACGGCGGGCGCGGGCATTCCCGCCCGGTCCTCTCCGCTGAGCGCGGCGGCGTGCCCTGCGACCGTCTGTTTCGCCAGCGCAAGGATCATCATCATCGCGTGCTCGGCGACCGATACCGCGTTGACCCCGGGCGTGGTGATGACCTCCACGCCGCGGTCCCGTAGGGCGGAGAGGTCCAGGTGGTTGCTGCCCGTCCCCACGGAACCGAGGGCGCGAAGGCCGGGCAGGGAGTCGAGGACACCGGCTGTGATGTGCTCCTTCACCCCCACGATGGCCGCCGAGACATCGGGGCCGATGGCGGACAGTTCGGTGAGGGCCCGCTCCCTGGTCCCGGCGACGCGGACATTGGAGAAGTTGGCCCGGAGTAGATCGAACGCCCGGGGGTTGTCCGGAAGGTCGGGCAGGGCCACGAACACCGTGCCCGGGATGGGGTCTGAAGAGGTCATGCGGCTTCCCCGATGAGGATTCTGCGCAGATGTCGACGTCGGTCGTCGAAGGCGGTCCTGGCATGGATCATGCGCCAGTTGTCCCAGATCAAAATGGCGCGCTCTTCCAGTCGAACGGCGATGTGGTGGGTGTGGAAGAACTCTTGGCCCCGGTCGATGTAGGCGGAGGTCAGTTCGCCGTCCCGGGTGAGGTCGCGGGTGCTGAAGCGCATCACGACCCTGCCGCGGTGCTGCACCAGCGCAGGGGTACGACAGGAGGCCGGGGCGATGCCCTCGGCCGACAGGGTCGGCCTGGAGCGCCAGTCGCGGTCTTCGCTGGAGAGTCGAAGTCTTTCGTCAGCCGTGAATCCGGCCAGGAATCGATATCCGTCTGCCAGTGTCGTTGCACCGCCGTCGGGCACGGCAGGTCGGACACACCACAGGGCCACATATCGAGGAGGCATTCCCGGGAACTCATAGAATTCCGTGTGCGGGGTGGCGGCCGATGTGCTTGCGGCGGAGTTGGCGCCTTCCGGTACGGCCGGGTTGGGCTGTACTTCGCGGATGAGGTCGCCCTGGTACTGCGCCACGAGCGGGCCGAGCGATGAGAGCGCGGATATGTAGTCGTAGGAATCGGGAACCTGCTTGATATGGCAGTAGCCCTGCTCTTCCAAGCTGCTCAGGACCTGTGCTAAATCAATTCCTGCAATATCCGCCACGGTAAGCCCCTCGACCTGTCGGCAGCAGCACCGAGGGGTATGTTACGGGGCTTCCGTGCAGGCCAACAAGGGTACTTTCGGGGCCCCTTGGGCGTCGTCGCATCCTGGTTCGCGGGGCCTGGGACCCGCCCTTGCGTGTGGTCGTCGGACCTGTGTCGCATGCGTCGGGTGCAGGGTGGCGTTGACTCTTTGAAGGGTCGCGGATCCCTTGAAGGGTCGCGTGGGCTTCGAAGCCCGACCTGGCGTCCCTCCGTAACCGATCTGACGAGTTGGTCCCGTGGGCCGGTCCCACAGGGCTGCCGAGGAGGGATGACCCTCCGGGCGCCCCGCGTTCGTTCGGTCAGTTCACCCCGTAGAACTTCTCCGTCTCGTCGACGGACGCCTCGAAGCGTTCGTCGAAATCATCACGGATGAGCGTCCGGAGCACATAGTCCTGGACGCTCATTCCGCGTTTGGCCGCCCGACGCCTGAGTCGGTCGAGCAGCTCACCGTCTATCCGCAGGCTGAGCACCGTCGATCCCATGCGGTCAGGGTTGCTGCCCGACCGCGCTGGATGTGTCGCTTTTCGCATTCGTGTCACTCGTTTGGGTGAGTGCTGCTGGTCAGCGGCTGGTGGGCGAGCGTCTGTGGGGTGCCGGTTGGAGTGGTGTGGAGGCGGTGTCGAGCGGGGTGGTTCATTGGCTGGTATTTAGGCAGAGTAATGAGTTATCCTAACGAACATGTCTGATCTGTCCCATGGCAGTGATGCCGACGTAGCCGCTGTGAACGCCCTCCGCTCCGCCGTCATGCGGCTCGGGCGGCGGCTGAAGCACCAGCGCGTCGACGAGTCGCTGAGTCCGACCGAGATGTCGGTGCTCGGAACCCTCGCCCGATGCGGCTCGGCCACCCCGGGTGAGCTGGCGCGCAAGGAGCATGTCCAGCCGCCGTCCATGACCCGAATCGTGGCGCTGCTGGAGGCCAAGGGTCTGGTCCGGCTGGAGCCACACCCCGACGACCGTCGACAGAAGGTCGTCAGCCAGACCGAGGAAGCCGAAGCGATGCTCGAAGAGAGCCGTCGCAAGCGGAACGCCTGGCTGACCGAGCTCGCCCAGGGACTCAACGAGGACGAATGGGCCAAGCTCCGTGCGGCAGCGCCCGTACTGGAGAAGCTCGCACATCTGTAATTGCTCAACCCGAAGGAGGCGACCACTTTTGCGTACGGGACCCGGAGCAGACTCCGCACCCGCGCCTTCCTCCCCCGCCGGTAAGGCGTCGGATGGAATCCCACCTACCACCATGTTCAGCTCGCTCAAGAACCGGAACTACCGCCTCTTCGCCGCCGGCCAAGTGGTCTCCAACACGGGTACGTGGATGCAGCGCATCGCGCAGGATTGGCTGGTCCTGACGCTGACCGGCTCGGCATCCGCAGTCGGCATCACCGTCGCCCTCCAGTTCCTCCCGATGCTGCTGTTCGGCCTGTACGGCGGAGTCCTCGCCGACCGGCTGCCCAAGCGACCCCTGCTGCTCGCGACCCAAGTAGCGATGGCCATCACCGGCCTCGCCCTGGCCGCGCTGACCCTCAGCGGTGAGGTCCAGGTCTGGCACGTCTATGTGACGGCCTTCGCCCTCGGGCTCGTCACCGTCATCGACAACCCCGCCCGGCAGACCTTCGTCGCCGACATGGTCGGCCCCGACCAACTCGCCAATGCGGTCAGTCTGAACTCGGCGAACTTCCAGTCGGCCCGACTCGTCGGCCCTGCCGTCGCCGGTGTGCTGATCACCGCGGTCGGCAGCGGGTACGCCTTCCTCTTCAACGGCCTCTCGTTCATCGCGCCGATCGTCGCACTGCTGCTGATGCGGACATCCGAGCTGCACCGGAGCATCCGCACCCCGCGCGGCAAGGGGCAGCTACGGGAAGGGCTGCGCTATGTCTCCGCCCACCCCGAGTTGATATGGCCCATAGTCCTGGTCGGATTCGTGGGCACCTTCGGCTTCAACTTCCCGATCTGGCTGTCCGCCTTCGTCGACGACGTCTATGACGCGGGCGCCAGCACGTACGGCCTGCTCAACACCCTCATGGCGGTCGGCTCCCTGGTGGGCGCACTCCTGGCGGCCCGCCGCGGTACGTCCCGGCTGCGCCTCCTGGTGGGAGCGGCGGTCATCTTCGGAATCCTCGAAGTCGTGGCGGCCTTCGCCCCCCACTTCTGGATCTTCGCCGCACTTCTGGTGCTGATCGGAATGTTCGGCCTCACGGTCAACGTCACGGCCAACTCCACCGTCCAGATGGCCAGCGACCCGGCCGTCCGAGGGCGGGTGATGAGCCTGTACATGATGGTCTTCGTCGGCGGCACGCCCCTGGGTGCGCCGGTCTTCGGCTGGATCACCGACGTGTACGGGCCACGGATCGGGTTCGCCGCCGGTGGTGTGCTGTCCTTCGCGGGCGCGCTGCTGGTCGGGCTGATGCTGGCCCGGGCGGGTGGTCTGCGGCTCAAGGTGGACATGCGGCGCGGACACAAGCATCTGGACTTCGTCCCCCGCCAGACGACCCGGGAGCCCGGATCGTCCCTGGAGGCCGAGCCCTCGGCGGAAGCCGGCGCACGGTTCGCGAAGGCCGGACCGGGCTAGGTGATCACGGAGACGTGTCGTCCACCCAAAGGGCGTTGCAGGCCAGACGGGGATCCACTCCTCCTGGCCTGGGGTCCTGAGCCGGTCGATCGGAGGTTCGCTGTCGGGCGCGGCGACCGTGGCCCCGACCGGGCCGTCCGGCCGGGGCCGATGACCGATCGCGCGACGGCGGTCGGCCAGACTCATCCGTATGAGAATCTTCGCCGCCGTGCTCCCGCCCGCCCGAGCCGTCGCCGAACTCGGTGCGGCCGTCGATCGGCTCAGGGCCCTGCCCGACGCCGATCGGCTGCGCTGGACGGATCGGGCGGGCTGGCACTTCACCCTGGCGTTCATGGCCGAGGTCGATGAGGCGCTCCTGCCCGATCTCCGGGCCCGCCTCGCCCGTGCCGCCCGGCGCAGCTCCCGCTTCCCCCTGCGCATCCACGGCGCAGGACACTTCGGCGACCGGGCCCTGTGGGCGGGTGCCGCGGGTGGCCTCGACGAGATGCGGCTGCTCGCCGAGCGGGCGGACGCGGCGGCCCGCAGGGCTGGAATCGCCATGGAGCAGCACCGCCGCTACACCCCGCACCTGACGATCGCCCGCAGCCGTACGGAGACGGAGCTGCGGGCGTACGCCGACGGTCTGGGCGACTTCGAAGGCGCCGTCTGGCAGGTGGAGAGTCTCGCCCTGGTGCGGAGCAATCTCCCGGTCAGCGGGGTGCCCGGGGAGCAGCCGCGGTACGAGACGGTCGGAATCTGGCCCCTGGGGGGCGGGGACGAGGAGCGGTCCGGTTAACCTCAAGGGGTGAAGACGAAGACCAGAAACCAGATCATGGCAGGCGTGCTCGTCCTGATGTTCGCGATCATCGCCGTGGCATCCGTGGCCGGTATGTGACCCTCGCCCGCTCCTAGACCCCGCTGGGCCCGCCTACCAGGCGAAGGCTTCCGGCGTTGCTCCGGGCCCCGGGAAGATCCCGTCGAGCGAGGCCAGTAGCTCTGCGTCCAGTTCCAGTTCCACTGCGCGCAGGGCGCCCTCAAGCTGCTCGGCGGTCCGCGGTCCGACGATGGGCCCGGTGATTCCCGGCTGGGTGAGCAGCCAGGCGAGCGCCACCTCGGCCGGGTCGAGCCCCTGCTTGGCGAGCAGGTCCTCGTACGCCTGGATCTGTTCGCGCGCCCCGGGTGCAGCGAGGCGGTCCGCCGTCAGACCGCCCGCGCGCCGGCCGCCCTCGGCCTCCTTGCGGATCATTCCGCCGAGCAGTCCACCGTGCAGCGGTGACCACGGAATCACGCCGAGGCCGTACTCGATCGCGGCCGGGATGATCTCCATCTCGGCGCGGCGCTCGAAGAGGTTGTACAGGCACTGCTCGCTGACCAGCCCGTACGAGCCCTTCTGGCGTGCCCGCTCATTGGTCTGGGCGATCTTCCAACCGGGGAAGTTGGATGAGCCCGCGTAGAGGATCTTGCCCTGTTGGACGAGGGTGTCGACGGCCTGCCAGATCTCCTCGACGGGGGTGGCCCGATCGATGTGGTGGAACTGGTAGATGTCCAGGTGGTCCGTTTGCAGCCGTTGGAGGCTGGCGTCCACGGAGCGCCGGATGTTGAGCGCGGAGAGCTTGGTGTGGTTGGGCCAGTCCTCGCGGCTGGGGTCCATGCTCCCGTACACCTTGGTCGCGAGGACGACCTTGTCCCGGCGGTCGCCGCCCTTCGCGAACCAGTTGCCGATGATCTCCTCGGTGCGACCGCGGGGGTCGCCGCCGTAGGTGTTGGCGGTGTCGAAGTAGTTGATGCCCGCATCCAGCGCCGCGTCCATGATGGCGTGGCTGTCCGCTTCGGTGGTGTGGGGCCCGAAGTTCATCGTCCCGAGGACGAGTCGGCTGACCTTGAGTCCTGTGCGTCCGAGTTGCGTGTACTCCATGGTCGACTAGCCAACGCCTTGGAGTGGACTCGAAGCAAGGACGTCCACAGTCAGCCGGCCGGCCGTGTTCCCCGGTCGGCCGGTGCGGTGCGACGGTACGCAAGGGACGCAGCCCAGGACCGCGTGAACCATTTCGGCCGGTGCGGTCAAGAAGCAGATGACACACCCTGCCGTCTTACCTTCTGGAGTCGCCGTGACCGGACCACCGGTCGTCCGTGATGACGCCGAGGTCGTCGCCCAGTCGTTGGAGCAACCGGAGCTCTTCGCCCTGCTCTACGACCGCCATGCGCCCGACATCCACCGCTATGCCGCGCGCCGCCTCAGGGAGGGCGCGGCCGAGGACATCATGGCGGAGACGTTCCTCATCGCCTTCCGCCGCCGTGGCCGGTACGACATGTCCCGGCCCAGCGCCCGGCCCTGGCTGTACGGGATCGCCGCCAAGCTCATCGGCGGGCACCGCCGCAGCGAGGAACGCGCTCTGCGCGCACTGGCCAGGACCGGTGACGACCCTCTCACCGAGTCCTGGAGTGAGCGTGGCGACGACCGGATCGCCGCACAGGCCCCGCTCGCGGGCGCACTCGCCGCCCTATCACCGGGTGATCGTCATGTACTGCTGCTGGTCGCTTGGGCCGACCTCAACTACCAGGAGGTCGCTGAGGCGCTGCGCATCCCGTTGGGCACGGTGCGCTGGCGACCATCCCGGGGATCGAGACCGTGGAAGTACGCCGCGGCCCGGGAAGCCGGGAGTTCATCGCCGTCGGGCTGAAGGACTCCCCGCATTCCGAACCGTCGCAGATCCTGCTCCATCAACGTGATTTCGGCTATGCCGGGTCATGGACGGTCGCACGCGAGGACCATGTGATCGAACCGGCAACCGGATCGAACGCCTCTAGGCAACGGATTCCGGCAGGAACCGTCTTGTATGACGAGATGCGCACTGCCGCGGTAGTAGTGGATAGGAAAGGCCAGACCGGCTGACCAACCGACTGGCCACGCCAAGGCAGCCGCACCTTCTCGGTTCACGCCCCTTTACCTGCGCACTATGGACCACAGATCACGGCCGGGGCGGTGAATGCACGGCAGGTCAAGCAGCGGCAAGACGACCGAGGAAAGCAGCGATGCCACAGATTTCACTTGTTGTTCCGTGCTTCAACGAGAGTGAGGTGATCGGGGCATTCCACGCCGAGTTGGTCAATGCCCTTGCGCCGACCGAGGCTGATTTCGAGATCTGTTACGTGGACGACGGCAGTGTGGACGACACCCTCGTACTGCTGAAGGGCCTTGCCGCCGAAGACAGCCGTACCCGGTTCACCTCCTTCAGCCGCAACTTCGGCAAGGAGTCGGCCATGTTGGCCGGGCTGCGGATGTCCCAAGGGGACGCGGTCATCATCCTGGACGCCGATCTCCAGCACCCGCCCCAGCTCATCCCGCAGATGATGGAACTTCACCGGCACGGCTACGACCAGGTCGTAGCGCAGCGCGACCGCACCGGCGAAGGTGCGGTGCGCACGGTGCTCAGCCAGGTGTACTACCGGCTGGTCCGAAGATTCATGGACGTTGAAATCATCGACGGTGCAGGTGATTTCCGATTGCTGTCCCGACGTGCCGTCAATGCGCTGCTGTCCCTGCCGGAGAGCAATAGGTTCTCCAAAGGGTTGTTCTCCTGGATCGGTTTTGACACTGTCAGCTTTACGTATCAGAACGTCCAGCGGGCGGCCGGTCAATCCAAATGGGGCGGGCGTCGACTGCTGAACTACGGAATCGACGGACTGCTGTCCTTCAACAGTCGGCCCTTGCGCATGGCGATTCACGGCGGTCTATGGCTCTTCCTCTCGGCGCTCGCCTACGCGCTGTGGATCGTCGCCAATGTTGTCGTGGACGGTGTCGAAACGCCCGGCTACGCCACCTTGATCACTGTCATCGTGGGCATGAGCGGCGTACAGATCGCGACGCTCGGCATCATCGGCGAGTACGTGGGTCGGATCTACCACGAGTCCAAGCACCGCCCGCACTACGTGGTGCGGGAGACCGACGAGACGGAACTGCCCCTCTCCGTACCGATGGTGCTGCGCGGCGGCGCCACGATGCGTCCCATGGCGCCGCAGGGCGAGAGGCGGTAGCGCACCCATGGCCCTCGACGTCTCCCGCTCGAACGAACACCGACAGCCGACCAGCGACGATGACCCGAAGCCGGGGCGCCTCGACTGGCGCGGTGGTTGGGCCGTCGCGCTCGCGATGCTGCCGCTGGGGCTGCTGACCCTCGCCTCGTGGTACGGCCGCCATGTCCGACCGTCCGCCGACGAGTGGTGCTTCCTGCCGCACGTGCGCGACCACGGCATCACCGGCCTGGTGGACAAGTTCTACTTCACCGACAACGGCCGGGTCGGCAACGGGCTGCTCGTCGGTCTGTACGCCAAGTTCCCGGTGGCGGGCCACCAGTGGTTCGGCCTGGTCAGCGGGGCGTTGATGCTGGTGCTGCTCTGGGCGCTGACGGTCCGGCTGCTGCGGCGGGCCCAGTTGGAAATGCCCCGCGGAGTGCCCCTGCTGGTCGCCGCGATGGTGGCGGCCGTGTTCCTCTTCGCCACCCCCAATACGTACAAGACGTTCTACTGGCCCGCCGCCTCCGTCTCCCACACCGTCGCTCCGGTGCTCGCGCTCGCGGCGGCGATCCCGCTCCTGGTGGCGCACGGGCGGCGGGGCCGCAATCTCGCGCTCGTGGCGGTCGCGGGAGCCGGTGCCTTCATGGGCACCCTCTCCGAAGAGGCGTCCGTCGTCGCCCTGGTGGTGCTCGGTGGGGTGGTGCTCTTCGCCCAGGTGATCTTCGTCCCCGGGGTGCGGCGGTTCGCCCGGGTCTGGTCCCTGGCCGGGATGGCGGGGGTCGCGCTCGGCACCCTGGTCCTGGTGACGTCGCCCGGCTCCCGCAACCGCCGCACCCGGTACGACGCCGAGAGCGTGTCGATGCTCGCCCCCGAATCGCTCCGGGGCGCACTGCGCGGCTATCTGGAGATCCTCGGGACGGTCTTCACCACCTGGCAGTACCTGGGGGCGATCGCCGCCGGGGTGCTGTTGGGCCTGGTCGCACGGCGCAGCGGCGAGCGGGAGACGGCCGTCCTGCTGCCCGCCCGCCCACCGGTGTTGATTGCCCTGGGCGCCGCCGCGTTCCTCGTCTCCGGGTATCTGTGCACGGTCATCACCTACCCCGTCTTCGGCGCGCGCGTGGTGACCACCGAACGCACCTGGAACGACTACCTCCTGGTGTACGTCCTGGTCCTGGTGGGCGGCGGTGCCCTGCTGGGACGGTGGCTGCGGGCGCGTACCACCGAGGCTCGCGGTGACGGAGTCCGCAGGATCGCACTGGCGGGGGCGGCGCTGGTCTGCGCGGTGACCGTCGCAGGACTCGCCCTGCCGCTCATGGACCTCGGACGCCAGATGGAGACCCGCGCCGAGCGGTGGGACCGTCAGGACGCTTTCCTACGGGAGGGTGCGGCCCGCGGGGAGACCGTACTGCCGTACACCCCCACGAAGGTGGGAAGGATGTTGGAGCCCTTCGGCGACCAGGGGCGCAAGAAGTGGCCGGTGCAGTGCGTGGCGGACTACTACCACCTGGATCGGCTGACCTACGCGGAGCGCATGCCGTAGGAGCGGCGACTCCCGGATCAGCGCACGACTGCGGTGGGCGCGGGGGCGATCTGCTCGGCAGCCGCGTACCGCCCGCCGATGCCCCACGCCCGGTGCATCGCCTCGGCGAACGCCGCCGCTATCTTGTGCTCGCCCGAGGGGCTCGGATGGGTGCCGTCGTAGGTGTCCGAGTCCAGCGCGTACGAGGGCGGACGGGCGGCCAGCAGGATCGGTGAGGCGGGCGCGTCCAGGTCGGCGACCGCAGCGGCCAGGAGTGTGTTGAACCGGTCGCACTCCGCGGCGAAGGGTGCATCGGTACGGGCCCGTACGTTCGGTATGACGGGCAGCAGCACCATCCGCACCGCCGGCGCGGCGACACGGGCCTCGGCGATGAACCGGCGGGTGTTCTCCGCGGTCTGACCGCTGTTGGTGTAGAAGCCGAGATCGATCAGGCCGAGCGAGACCAGCAGCACGTCAGGCCGGTGTTCGGCGATCGTCGGACCGATCACGGGGGCCATGTGCAACCAGCCCTCGCCCCAGCCGGCGAGATGCCGACGGGCCACGGCCGGGAAGTCGGGGTCGGCGTGGTCGGCGATGAACGCTCCCGGCTCCTCGGCCGTTTCCGGCACATAGAGCTCCGAGCGCGGGCCCACGATCTCGTACGCACCGTCGAAGGTTGCCTCCAGGTGCTGCCACATGCGGTAGCGCCAGGTGTGATCGCCGGCGCGCCCGATGGTCATGCTGTCGCCGACGAACAGAAAACGCATGGGCGCCATCATCGCCGATGGGCCCGCCCACCTGCGATGTGAGCCCTGCCACGGCCCGGCTCCTGGACCAACCGTCATGGCGCGGAGTCGAGGCGACCCGGCCGCCCGGAACGATGATCGGATCGATGCGCTCAACGGCCGGATGAGCCCGCCCGGGATGGCAGGCTGGGTGCATGCGCTCGCTCCCGTACGCCACCGGTGCCGCAGCCCTGCTGCTGCTCACGGTCCTCGCCGCCCCCGCCGCCGCCGAGGACAAGAGCTTCACGATCAAGGACACAAGGATCAAGGAGTCCAGTGGCCTCGCCGCCAGTCGGGCCCATCCGGGGGTGTACTGGACGCACAACGACCAGGACGAGCCGCGGGTCTTCGCGATCGACTCCAAGTCGGGGGAGACGCTCGCCACCGTCACGCTGCGCGGGGTGGGCAAGCCCCGGGACATGGAGGCGATCTCGATCGGCCCGGACGGAAACGTCTACGTGGGCGACATCGGCGACAACCTCAACGGCAGTTGGGCGCACGTCTGGATCTACACCTTCCCCGAGCCGAAAGCCCTGCGGGACATGACGGTGAGCGCGACGCAGTACACCGTGAAGTACGCGGACGGCGCCCGCAACGCCGAGGCGATGATGGTGCACCCCAGAACCGGACGGGTCTACATCGCCTCCAAGAACGAGGACGGCGGCGGACTGTACGAGGGCCCGGCGAAGCTGACCACCGCGGGGACCAACACCTTCCGACGGATCGGCGAGGTGCCCTGGGTGACGGACGGCGCGTTCTCCCCGGACGGCGATGAACTGGTGCTGCGCTCGTACTTCAGCGCCCGCGGCTATGCCTGGAAGGACGGACGCCTCGGTGCGGACCACCGGGTCAAGGCCCCCATCCAGGGCCAGTCGGAGTCGGTGTCCTACACGGTCGACGGCTCGGCACTGATGTTCGGCACCGAGGGGGAGCAGAGCGAGGTCGAGCGGGTCGGGCTCGACAGGAACGACAAGACCGGTGGCGGCTCTGCGGCCGGCTCGGGCAGTTCGGCGACGGGCGACGGTGACGGCGAGACGTCCACGACGACCTACGGGTTGATCGGGATCGCCGCAGTGGTGGCCCTGGTGATGGCGGTCAAGAGACTGCGGCGCAGCGGGAGCTGAATGGGGGCTCGGGAACGGGCGGTCGAGAACGGCTGCTCGGGAACGGCTGCGGAGCGGCACGGCGGGGAAGCGGCACGGGAGCGGTTTTGCGCGGCCTCAGTCCCGTGAACGCTCCCTGGCTTCGGCGCGCTCGCGGACCAGCACCTCAAGGCCGTCCAGCAGTCGACCCAGCCCGAATTCGAAGTGGTCGAAGTCCTCGCTGAAGGCGTCGTCCTCCAGGGCCGCCATCCGCGGGTAGTCCCCGCTGTGCATCGCTCGGGTCAAGAAGGGTTCCTGACTCTTCCAGAAGTCCTCGTGGCTCATGCCCGTGGCGTCCACAGCCTCTCGGGCCTCCGTCTCCATCCGAGCGATGCCCTGGACGAAGCTCTGGGTCGCGATGATCACCGAGATCAGTTCGGCATCGCGCAGACCCATGCCCGAGAGACAGGTGAGCGCGGCCTCCAGCGACCGCACGGCACTGGGGCCGAGGACGGTCCTGGCCTGGTTGACCTTGAGCAGCCAGGGATGGGCCCGGAAGAGGGCCAGATAGCGGCGGGCCAGTGAGTCGAAGGCGCTCCGCCAGTCCATCGGCTCGGTGGGGTCGGGCAGCGGGGCGGGGTCGGTGACCCGGTCCAGCATCAGGTCAAGGAGCTCGGCCTTGCCGGGGACGTACCGGTACAGGGTCATCGTCCCGGTGCCCAGTTCCGTGGACAGCCGGCGCATCGAGAGCGCGGACAGCCCTTCCGCGTCGGCGAGTTCGACGGCCGCCGCCACGATCCGATCGAGGGTGAGCCCCGGTTTGGGGCCGCGTGTGGGCCGTTCGCCCGTGCTCCAGAGGAGCTCCAGGGTCCGCGCCACATCGCCGGAGCCACTCGTTTCGATCGTCATGACCTCACTTTAAAGGGCCTGCTCCCTTGTGCTCATTTAAAACTGAGTACGGTGTACTCTCTTGTGGGTACGGCGTACGCGAATGATGTGCGCGGTACCTTCCCCTGCCTGCCGCCCCGACCGCCCGCTGTTGGAGGAACCCGTGACCGATCACGCCGTACACGCCCGAGGACTGGAGAAGAGATACGGCGAGAAGCGCGCACTCGCGGGCTTCGACCTCACCGTCCGCCGTGGAACCGTCCATGGACTCCTCGGTCCGAACGGCGCCGGCAAGACCACCGCCGTACGCGTCCTGTCCACCCTGCTGAAGGCCGACGGCGGACATGCCGAGGTCGCCGGCTTCGACGTGGCGAAGCAAGCCCGTCTGGTCCGCAGCCGCATCGGGCTCACCGGTCAGTACGCGGCCGTCGACGAGATGCTCTCGGGCCGGCAGAACCTGGAGATGTTCGGCCGGCTGTTCCACCTCGGCGGCAAGCGCGCACGCCTTCGGGCGGTCGAACTACTGGAGCAGTTCGACCTGGTCGAGGCGGCCGACAAGGGCGTCGACGGCTACAGCGGCGGTATGCGTCGCCGGCTCGACCTGGCCGCCTCCATGATCCTCGCGCCGGACGTGCTCTTCCTGGACGAGCCCACGACCGGGCTCGACCCGCGCGGTCGCGGCGAGGTGTGGGACGCCGTCCGGGAACTGGTGGCCCAGGGCACGACCGTCCTGCTGACCACCCAGTACCTGGAGGAGGCCGACAAGCTCGCCTCCCATATCACCGTCATCGACCAGGGCCGCGCCATAGCCGACGACACCCCGGACGGGTTGAAGAACACGGTCGGAGGCTCCCGCATCGAAGTCGTCGTCGAGGACATCGGCGAGATCGACGCCGCGGTGAAGGCCGTGGCTCGGGTCGCCGATGGCGTACCGGAGGTCGACCAGGCCGAACGCCGGGTCCACGCCGCCGTCACCGACCGGGTGGCTGCCCTCACCGACGTCGCCCGCACCCTCCAGGACCAGGGGGTCGGCGTCGAGGACATCGGACTGCGCAGACCGAGCCTCGACGATGTGTTCCTGCGCCTGACCGGACACCGCACGGACAAGGAAGAGGAGGCCGCGGCATGAGCCAGCTCACCGACACGGCTACCGCCACCGGCACGCCGCCAGAGACCCAGACCGCCGGAAAGGTGAGCCTCGAACTCGACCACACTCGGGAGCGCCGGCTGTACTGGGCGATCGCGGACTGCTGGACCGTGGTCCGCCGCGGGCTCCTCACCTACCGCCGCCACCCCTCCTACATCGCCTGGCAGCTCGGCTTCCCGATCGTGTCGGTGCTGCTGTACGGATATGTCTTCGGCGGTGCGATGAAGGCACCGGAAGGCGGCGACTACCGCGACTTCCTGATGCCGGGCATGTTCGTGATGACCATGGCCTTCGGCCTGATGAACACCGCGATCACCGTGGTCACCGACTCCAGCAAGGGGGTCATCGACCGGTTCCGCTCCATGCCGATGGCGCCCTCGGCCGTCGTCTCCGGGCGCGGGGTGAGCGACCTGCTGACCGCCGCCACGGAACTGACCATCCTGGCGCTCACCGCCCTGGCGATGGGCTGGCGCTCGGACGGCGGCGTACTGAAGACGCTGGCCGCGTTCGGACTGCTGTTGCTGCTGCGCTTCTGCCTGATCTGGATCGGCATCTTCCTGGGCCTGATCATCCCCAGCCCGGAGGCGGGCGGTGCCCTCTACGCGGTGATCTTCCCGCTGACGATGATCTCCAGCATCTTCGCCCCGCCTTCATCCATGCCCGACTGGCTGGGCACGCTCGCGGCCTGGAACCCGATCTCATCGACGGCGGGGGCCACCCGTGAGCTGTTCGGCAACCCGGTGGCGAGCGACGGCAGCTGGGTCCAGGAGAACGCCATCCTGATGGCCGTCGGTTGGCCGGTGTTGATCACCGCGATCTTCCTGCCCCTCGCGGTCCGTCGCTTCCAGCGGCTCAGCCGCTGACCTTCTGATCGGACGGGCCCAGGGATACGGGGGGTTCCTGGGCCCGTTCCCAGACGCTCACGCCTTGCGTTCAGCAGCCTTCAGCAGTTCCTCGACGTCGAGCTTGACCTCGGTGCCGATCGACTCGGGCAGGGTGATCTGCTCGCTGGGAGCGTGGATGCGGTGGTGTCCGTACTCGGTGCCGTCCGGATCCGTCAGCACGTGGAGGCGCTGGTGCTTGCGGTCGACGATCACGTACACCGGGATACCCGCCTGGGCGTAGGCGGCGACCTTGTTCCGAAGGTCGGCTTGGTAGTTGCTGGAGGTGACTTCGAGGACCAGGCGGAAGACGCCTGGGTCGTAGCAGTTGCGCTCGACGTGGTGTTCTTCGAAGTCTGCGTCGACGATGGCGAGGTCGGGGATCGCATAGTCGGAGGGCCCGCTGGGGAGCCACATGGCGACGGCCTGGAGAACATCCGCCCGAGTGCCATCGAAGCCCGCCATCAGGAAGGGGAGCATCGCCGTGGTGAGCGCCCTGGCATGGGCGAAGTCCGCAAGCGGGGAGACGGTGATGACACCACCGATGATCTCGACCCGGTGGCCCGGGTTGCGCTCGGCGAGGACATCGGCCTCGTCAAGGAGGGACCCCCGCTCGCCGTCACAGGGGTGCTCTGCCGCTGCGGCAGACATATGAGCCTCCTGGGAGGTCGGCACTGTCCAGAACACCCTGGTGGGCCGGTCCATCGAGTCAGGCCATGTCACCCCACTATCACCCCAATGAGTGAGCCCCGATGGGTTTGATCCCATCGGGGCTCACTCAAGACCGTCTCAGGACACCTCAGGGCGTCACAGGTTCTCGATCACGTAGTCCACGCAAGCCGTCAGCGCCTCGACGTCCGACGGCTCGACCGCCGGGAACATCGCCACGCGCAATTGGTTGCGGCCCAGCTTGCGGTACGGCTCGGTGTCCACGATCCCGTTCGCCCGCAGCGCCTTCGCGATCGCCGCGGCGTCGATCTCGTCCGCGAAGTCGATCGTGCCGATGACCTGGGACCGCTTCGCCGGGTCCACCACGAACGGGTTGGCGTGCTTCGACGCCTCGGCCCAGCCGTACAGCGCCTGCGACGAGGCCGCGGTGCGACCCACCGCCCAGTCCAGACCGCCCTGCGAGTTGATCCACTTCAGCTGCTCGTTGAGCAGGAAGAGGGTCGAGAGCGCGGGGGTGTTGTACGTCTGGTTCTTCAGCGAGTTGTCGATCGCGGTGGGCAGGCTGAAGAACTCGGGAACGTGCCGGCCCGAGCCGTGCACCCGTGCCGCACGCTCCAGGGCGGCGGGCGAGAACACGCCGATCCACAGGCCGCCGTCCGCAGCGAAGCACTTCTGCGGGGCGAAGTAGTAGACGTCCGTCTCGGTGATGTCGACCGGCAGACCGCCCGCGCCGGATGTGGCGTCCACCAGGACCAGCGCGCCCTCGTCGGCGCCCGCCACCCGCTTGATGGGTGCGGCGACACCGGTCGAGGTCTCGTTGTGGGTGAAGGCGTACACGTCGACGCCCTCTTCGGCCGCCGGCTCCGGGTGGGTGCCCGGGTCGGAGGAGATCACGGTCGGCTCGGCCAGCCAGGGCGCCAGCTTGGCGGCCTTGGCGAACTTGGAGGAGAACTCGCCGAACGAGAGGTGCTGGGACTTGTTCTCGATCAGGCCGTGGGTCGCGATGTCCCAGAAGGCGGTCGAGCCGCCGTTGCCGAGGATCACCTCGTAGCCCTCGGGGAGCTGGAAGAGGTCGCGTACGCCCGAGCGGACTTCGCCGACCAGGTTCTTGACCGGCGCTTGCCGGTGGGAGGTGCCCAGGAGGGAGGAGCCGGTGGCGGCGAGGGCGTCCAGCGCCTCCGTACGCACCTTGGAGGGGCCCGCGCCGAAACGGCCGTCGGCGGGCTTGATGTCAGCGGGAATCTGGATATCAGCCACGCACTGGAGCGTAACGGCTCCCGGATCGGCAGCGCCGGTGGGTCCGTCGGCTGAGACGGGCGGACGTCCGTGCTGATGAGGGGAGTGTTGGGGCGCCGCGGTGCCCCGATCGGAGGCGGTCGGGCCCCGGTCGAGGGCGGTCGGGCCCCGGTCGAGGGCGGTCGGGCCCCGGTCGCCGGCGCGCGGGAAGTCAGGCTTCCCGCGCGGAGTCAGCGCTTTTGGTGCACCGCCAGCGCGTGCAGATGCTCCACCAGGGCGATCAGGACGAACTTGCTGGACGAGTGGTCCCGGGCGTCGAACTCGACCATCGGCACTTCCGGGCCGAGCGCCAGCGCCCGGCGGATGTGGTCATCGCTGTGGAGGGGCCCGCCGAAGTCGTTCACCGCGACGATGAACGGCATCCCGTGGTGCTCCAGCCGGTCCAGCGCGTACCAGGCGTCGGTCAGTCGGCGGGTGTCCACCAGGACGACGACCCCCATGGTCCCGGAGAGCAGCCGCTCCCACAGGAACCAGAACCGCTCCTGCCCCGGGGCGCCGAAGAGGTACAGGGTGCTGCGGGTGTCGATGGTGATGCGACCGAAGTCGAACGCGACGGTGGTGGCGTTCTTCGAACTGACCCGGCTGGTGTCCTCCAGCTGTCGGCCCGCTCTGCTCATCACCTCTTCGGTGTGCAGCGGACGGATCTCGCTCACCGAGCGGACCATGGTCGTCTTGCCGACGCCGAAGCCGCCGACCACGACGATCTTCAGGGCGTTCTCGCTCACGCCGGGGAGCTCCGGATGGATTTCTGCGGGGTGGACCGCTCGCATGGCGCGGGTCATCGCTTTCGTGCGGTGCCGGTCATCGAGTGTTTGCCTTCCGAGGGGTGGCGGGGGCATAACTGGAGCCGCTGGTTCCTGATCAAGTGAAGGTCACTATAAGAGGGTTGACGATCACTTTGGTGTCTCCCCCTGGGCTTTGCCAAGAGTGCTACGGACGCAATGGTCTCAACCGGCATGTTTCCTAACCGTACGGCAGGAGCGGGCCGGGCATCCTGGGACCCATGGCCGAACAGCGACACCTGCGCCCTCCCTCGAACGCCACCGAACTGGCACGTGAACTTCGTGCGGCCGTCCGCGGCGAGGTGGACTTCACCCCCGCGGCCCGCGCCTTGATGACCATGGACGCCTCCAACTACCGTCGGGTTCCCGTCGGCGTGGTCAGCCCACGGGATGCGCAGGACGTGGCCACGGCCCTGGAGGTCTGCCGTCGTTTCCGCACCCCCGTGGTGCCGCGCGGAGGCGGTACGTCAATCGCCGGGCAGGCGACCGGCGTTGGTGTCGTGCTCGACTTCACCCGGCATATGAACGCCCTTCTGGACGTGGATGCGCGCAACCGTACGGCCGTGGTGCAGCCGGGACTCGTCCTGGACGCCCTGTGCGATGCCGTACGCCCCCTGGGGCTCACCTTCGGGCCCGACCCGTCCACCCACTCCCGCTGCACCCTCGGCGGCATGATCGGGAACAACTCCTGCGGCGCGCACTCGGTCGCCTGGGGGACGACCGCGGACAATGTCCGGGAACTGTCGGTGCTCGCCTACTCGGGGACCGTCCACCGCCTCACCCGGGACGGCAGCGACCTCCCCGCCGGCGTACGGGAACTGATCGACGAGAACCTCGCGCTCCTGCGCACCGGCTACCCCACCGACCTCCCTCGACGCATCTCCGGATATGCCCTGGACGCGCTGCTGCCCGAGAACGGATGCGACGGAGCCCGTGCGTTCTGCGGGAGCGAGGGCACGCTGGGCGTGCTCACACAGGCCACCGTACGACTGGTCCCGGCGCCCGCGGCCCGGGCACTGGCAGTCCTCGGCTACCCGGACGAGGGCGCGGCAGCGGAAGCCGCGGCCGGACTGCTGCCCCACGGCCCCCTAACCGTCGAAGGGATGGCGGACGACCTCGTCCCCGAAGGGCACGGCCTGCCGCGCGGTGCCGCCTGGCTCTTCGTCGAGGTCGGCGGCGCCACCCCCGCCGATGCGAGGTCCCGGGCCGCTGCGGTGCTGCGGGGCGCGGACGCCCTCGACGGGACGATCGTGGCGGACCCAGCCGGTATGCGGGCCCTGTGGCGCATCCGCGAGGACGCCGCCGGCACCGCAACGCGCACCCCCGACGGTGCGGAAGCCTGGCCGGGGTGGGAGGACTGTGCGGTGCCGCCCGCCCGACTCGGACCGTATCTGCGGGAGTTCCGTGCCCTGCTCAGCGCCCATGGACTGCGCGGCACCCCCTACGGCCACTTCGGTGAGGGCTGTGTCCATGTCCGGATCGACTTCGACCTGCTGAGCACCCGTGGAGTGGCCGCGTACCGCAGGTTCTCGCTGGAACTGGCCGACCTCGTCGTCGCCCATGGCGGCTCGCTCTCCGGCGAGCACGGTGACGGCCAGGCCCGAGCCGAACTGCTGCCCCGGATGTACGGGGACGAACTGGTCTCCCTCTTCACCCGGTTCAAGGACGCCTGGGACCCCGACGGCGGTATGAACCCGGGCATGCTGGTCCGCCCCGACCCGCTGGACGCCAATCTGCGGTTCGCCGTACTGCCCCGTACCCCGGCCGGTGGCGCAGGCAGTGCTGTTGGTGCAGGCCGTGCCGATGGCGCAGAGGGTGCCGGTGCTGCCGACAGGGCCCGCACCGTGTTCGCCTACCCCGCCGACGGCGGTGACTTCACGGGCGCCGTCCGCCGCTGCGTGGGCGTCGCCAAGTGCCGTACGCCCACGACCGCGGGGCCTTCGGTGATGTGCCCCTCCTTCAGGGCGACCGGCGAGGAGGCCCACTCCACCCGCGGTCGAGCCCGACTGCTGCACGAGATGCTGGCCGGCGATGTCATCCGCGATGGATGGCGCTCCCCCGAAGTGCGGGACGCCCTCGACCTCTGTCTGTCCTGCAAGGGCTGCCGCAGCGACTGCCCGGTGGGCGTCGACATGGCCACCTACAAGTCCGAGTTCCTCCACCATCACTACCAGGGGCGACTACGCCCGGCATCCCACTACGCGCTCGGTCGACTGCCCGAATGGCTGCGCATCGCCGCCCCCCTGGCCCGCCCCCTGAACGCCCTCGCCCAACTGCCTCCACTGGCCGCCGTCGCCAAACGGCTGGCGGGCGTCGCACCAGAACGCGATCTGCCGGCACTCGCCGTCGAACGCTTCGGCCGTGACGTGCCCGTGCCCGAGCGGCCCGGCACCCTGCTGTGGCCCGACACGTTCACCACGTATCTGCACCCCCCGGCGGGTCGTGCGGCCGTGCGCGTCCTCTCCGCGGCCGGACTCCCGCCGCTGGTGCCCCCAGGCCGGATCTGCTGCGGACTCACCTACGTCTCCACCGGACAACTCGACCGGGCCCGCCGAGTGATGGCCCGCACCCTGGACGCCATGGAGCCGCTGTACGCCGCCAAGGGGCTCGACCTCCCCGTGACCGTCCTGGAGCCGAGTTGCGCGGCGACACTCCGCACCGACCTGCCCGAACTGCTGCCGAACGACCCCCGGGCCGACCGGCTCGCGTCCGCGGTCCGCACCTTCGCCCAGACACTGGAGGAGAACGCCCCCCACTGGAGCCCCCCGGTGCTCGACCGTGCCGTCGCCGGGCAGACGCACTGCCACCAGCACGCGGTACTCGGGGACGCAGCCGAGCGTCGACTGCGTGAACGCGCAGGGCTGCGCGGTGAACTCAGCGGTGGCTGCTGCGGCCTGGCCGGCAACTTCGGATTCGAGAAGGGCCACCACGAGGTGTCGACGGCCTGTGCGGAAGAACAACTGCTCCCCTCGGTCCGCACGGCAGGACCGGACGCCGAACTGCTGGCGGACGGCTATTCCTGCCGTACGCAGCTGGCCCAACTCGCCGGAGTGCGAGCCAGGCATCTGGCGGAGGTCCTGGCCGACGGCCTGGAACCCGAGGAGAGCTGAGGGGACGCCGCGACTACCGGGACGGGGCGTACTCATCCGGGGCTGGCCCCGGGGTGAGCAGCGGCGCGCAATGGGGACAGGCGTACAGCAGTATCTCGCCCGCGTGCGTCCAACGGACGGGGACGGCGGCGGCGGTGGCGCGCCCGCACTCAGCGCACTCGGCGCAGAACACCGTCGGGGCGGGCGAGGTGAGGGCGTCGAGTGTCATACGGACGCTCCTCGGGCGGAGACGGGGAGGTCGAGCCCCATCGCGGCGTACAGCAGCCTTCGACGCGGTCGTACCGGTCGAAGCTCCAAGGTGTCGTCGGCGGGGGCGTAGGGCCGGACCAGCCGGGAGTCCTCGCCGCGCAACGGGCAGTGGCGCTCGATGACGTGGACCGGGGTCGGGGTGGCCCAGGGCTGCGTCCAGGGGTCGATGGGGGGCGGGGTGCAGTCGGGGATCAGTTCACCCCTGCCCCCTCCTAAGAGACGTGCTGCCCACTGCAGCAGGCGGGCGATCAGTTCACACATGTGGGGGTCAGCTCCTCAACTGCTACTCGTCGCTGTTGTCGGGCCCCGTCCATGGTCGCGTCGAGCGCGCATCGGGAACAGGGCGCCGGCGGCTGCTCTTGCCCGCGCGTACTCCGGGGTGTTCAGGAGCGCAGCCGTGTCCGGTGCGCGAAATGCCAAGCGGTGCTCGCCCCGGGGAGGGCGAACGGGTATGCGCGCTCCGTCGCCGGGGCAGGGGTTCCGGGGCGACGGGGCCGGTCCGGTCGTACGCGCACGGTCTTCGGCGGACGGCCGAAGGCCCGGGCGGCTCGCGCTTCCCGGCTCCTGGGAAGGTCGAGCTGCCGCACCAGGTCATAGTGCAGCCCTGCCGGGTGATCTTCCAGAGCGCATCCGAGAAATGCCCCGCGAGGAGTGCAACACCAGCCCTGGGGGAGCTGATCACCAGGAGAGCGGTGGAAATCATGGGTATGGCTGCTCGGGGACCGTACAAGTGTCGCCCGCCGTCGTGTGTGCGGTCGAGGCTTTAACTCCGCGCTGTGGATGGGTACTTGTGGGGCTGGGCCGCTGTCCGGGGTCAGGGCGTGCTGGTGGGTTCGGGCGATCGCCGGCGATGGCTGACGATCAACAGTGCTCGGCGCCCGGTACAACGGCCGGTGCCGAGTGCCGAGGGGCGAGCGCACCGGCGGGGGTCACATCGCGGGCTGACCTATGCGTCCCGGGTGAGTTCCCGTGCCAGCTCCCGCAGCGCCGGGAGCGCCGGGTGTCCCGGGCCGACCCGGTGGGCCAACAGGACCGGGACCGGTGGGGCGTCCGGCAGCGGACGGTAGGCGACCCCCGGGTGCGGGTGCATCTTCGCCGTCGACGCCACCGAGACCCCCGCACCCCGGCCCGCCGCGATCGCGGTGAGCCAGTCGTCCGTGTTGGTCACCGTCACCGTGGACACCGGGCGCCCGTCCTCCGGCCAGAGGTCGATCGTCGTGATCCCCGACACCAGATTGATCAGGACCGGTCCCGATGCGAGATCGGCGAGGGTCAGTTCATCGCGGGCCGCAAGCGGTCCGTCCGAGGTCACCGCGGCCACTCTCGGCTCCATGAACAACAGCTCCGTCACCAGACCTGGCGTGTCCACCTGCCCGCGCAGCACCGCCGCGTCCACTGCGCCGCGCGCCAGCCCCGCCGTGCGGTCGTCGATGCGGAGCAGTTCCAACGGGGTCCGGGGCTGCTCAAGCTCCCACCGGCGCAACAGGGGGGTCGTATGGGGGCCGAGCGCGGACCACGCGTGCCCCAGGCGCAACGGCCAGTGGCGCAGCCGGTTCGGATCCAGCGCCTCATCGAAGGCTGCCACGGCAGCCGCGGCCTTGTCGCGAAACACTCTGCCTTCGCCGGTCAGCGCCAGATGGTGGGTCGAGCGGTCCACCAACTTCGTACCGAGCCGCTTCTCCAGCGCGGCCAGTGCCCGGGAGACCGCCGGCTGCGTCAGATGGAGGCGAACGGCCGCCCTGGTCATGCTCCCCTCCTCGGCGATGGCGAGGAAGGCGCGCAGATGACGCAGCTCAATGCTCATGCGCCCGCAGCATAACCGCAGACCAGTCGGCATTTCACGGGATGCGCGGCAGGCCGTAGCGTGGTGTTCGGCCCGCTGTGGGCCGAAGGTGTGCATCTGTTAGCCGTGGAGGGCTCCAGTGGACGAGGTGCGAAGCGCAATCGCCGCAGAGGGGCCCGAGACCGCCGCGGCGCTCGATGCGGCACAACCCGCCGAGGGGCGATGGGCACGGCTGAGCGGCGGTTCGCTCGGGCCCGTCGGGCTGGTGGTCGGCGGTGCGCTGTCCGTCCAGTTCGGGGCCGCGGTCGCGGTTCTGCTGATGCCCGAGGCCGGCGCGTTCGGTGTGGTCACCCTGCGACTGGTGCTGGCCGCACTCGTCCTTCTGATCATCTGCCGGCCCCGGCTGCGCGGCCACTCCCGCTCGGACTGGGGCACGGTCGTCGCCTTCGGCAGCGCCATGGCCGGCATGAACATCCTCTTCTACCAGTCCATCGACCGGATTCCGCTGGGCGCGGCGGTCACCCTGGAGGTGCTCGGTCCACTGGCGCTCTCGGTCATCGTGTCGCGGAGGGCGATCAACTTCGTCTGGGCGGGACTGGCCCTGGTGGGCGTCGTCCTGCTCAGCGGCGGTGGACTCGACCGGTTGGACCCGGTCGGTGCGCTGCTCGCCATCGCCGCGGGCGGGATGTGGGCCGCGTACATCGTCTTCAGCGCACGCACCGGACGACGCTTCCCCCAGGCCGACGGTCTGGCCATGGCGCTGGCGTTCGGCGCACTGCTCAGCCTGCCGTTCGGACTGGTCGAGGCCGGCAGCAAGCTGATCGAGCCCTCGATCCTGCTGATGGGCCTCGGAGTCGCACTGCTGTCGTCGGTACTGCCGTACACGCTGGAACTGCTCGCACTGCGGCGGCTGCCGGCGCCCACCTTCGCGGTGATGATGAGTCTGGAGCCTGCGGTCGCGGCAACGGCCGGATTCCTGGTGCTCAACCAGGCGCTCGCGGTCACCGAAGCGCTGGCCATCAGCCTGGTCATCGTGGCCAGCATGGGAGCCGTCCGCACCCAGGTGCGCCGCAAGTAGTCGGGGCGGGGTCGGGTCGGATCGTCGCATTCGGCCGGATCTGATCCCTCCACACCCGTCTCACAGCATCCGGAGCCTCCCCAGGTCTCCCCAAGAGGGGGCACAACCGCGATTCTGGGCCTCCAGCCTTGTCTGCACGGCGATGCAACAGCGAGGGGGCTCCCGTGGTGTTCCGCAGCCAGTACGCAGACGTCCAGCCCGTCAGTGAACCCATCCACGAAGCGGTGCTCGCCCGGGCCGCCGACTTGGGCGCCGCGCCCGCCCTGATCGACGCGGTGCACGGCACCACCGTCAGCTATGCCGAGCTGGATCAGCAACACCGCCGGATCGCCGCGGCCCTCGCCGATGCGGGTGTGCGCAAGGGCGATGTGATCGCCCTGCACAGCCCCAACACCATCGGCTATCCGGGGCTCTTCTTCGGTGCGACCCGCGCGGGTGCGACCGTCACCACCGTCCATCCCCTGGCTACCGCCGAGGAGCTGGCCAGACAGCTGCGGGACTCGTGCGCCCGTTGGATCATCACCGTGCCTGCCCTGCTCGAAGTGGCCCGACGGTCGGCCGAGCTGGTGCCGGGGATCGCCGAGATCTTCGTCAGCGAGCACCCCGGAGGACGCCGGAGCGTGCGTGACCTCTTGCGCTCGATGGCACCCGAGCCGCACGTCGACATCGACCCGGCCGAGGACATTGCCGCCCTGCCGTACTCGTCCGGTACCACCGGTCTGCCCAAGGGGGTGCGGCTCAGCCACCGCTCACTCGCCACCAATCTCGCCCAACTCCATCCCCTGCTGCCGGTGGAACCGGGGGACCGCATCCTCGCGGTGCTGCCGTTCTTCCATGTGTACGGGCTGACCGCGCTGCTGACCGGGCCGTTGCGGCAGGGGGCGACCGTCGTCGTACTGCCCCGCTTCGAGCTCGACAGCTTCCTCGGGGCGATCGAACGGCACCGGGTGAGCCGGTTGTACGTGGCGCCGCCGATCGTGCTGGCGCTCGCCAAGCACCCGGCGGTCGACCGCTACGACCTCACCTCGTTGGAGCACATCGTCTGCTCGGCGGCACCCCTGGACGCCCGACTGGCCCTGGCCTGCTCCGCCCGGCTCGGACTGCCTCCCGTCCGGCAGGCGTACGGCATGACCGAGCTCTCGCCCGCCTGCCATGCCGTTCCCCTGGATGCCCAGGACCCACCATCGGGGACCGTCGGCCGACTTCTCCCGTCCACGGAGATGCGGATCGTCGACCTGGACGACCGGACGCGCACCGTCGGCCCGGGCGAGGAGGGCGAGATAGCGATCCGCGGCCCCCAGGTGATGCGGGGCTATCTGGGCCGTCCGGACGACACCGCCGCCATGATCGACAAGGACGGTTGGCTGTTCACCGGCGATGTCGGCCGGGTCGACGACGACGGCTGGCTGTTCGTGGTCGACCGGGTGAAGGAACTGATCAAGTACAAGGGCTACCAGGTCGCCCCGGCGGAGCTCGAAGCGGTGCTGCTCACCCATCCGTCGATAGCGGACGCGGCGGTGATCGGGGTGCGCGAGGAGGACGGTACGGAGGTTCCCGCCGCCTTCGTCGTCCGTCGCGTGGCCGCCGGGCAGCTGACTCCGGACGAGGTGATGGCCCATGTCGCCGCCCGGGTCGCCCCGTACAAGAAGGTCCGGCGCGTCACCTTCGTCACGACGGTTCCCCGGGCGCCTTCGGGGAAGATCCTGCGGCGCCAGCTCCGTGAACGCGAAGGCGGATAGGGCGTTCGCAGGGCAGCTGGGGAACGGGCTCTGGCACTGCGTGTCGCGGGGAGGGGGCGGTGGGGCAGGATGAGGCGGTGACCGATCACGCCGCTGCCCCGGACCCCGCCGCCAGGATGCGTACGTCGAGCGACCTGGAGCCCGTACCGGATCCCGCCGTCATGCGCGAGCAGTACCGTTCGACGCCCCTCCTGGAGTCGGACCTCGCGCCCACGCCCATGGACCAGTTCGCCCGCTGGTTCCGCGAGGCCACGGCGGCTGCCCTCCAGGAGCCGAATGCGATGGTCGTCGCCACAGCCACGCCCGACGGCCGTCCCTCGACGCGCACGGTGCTGCTCAAGCACTACGACGGTCGGGGCTTCGTCTTCTACACCAACTACACCTCGCGCAAGGGCCGGGAGATCACCGAGAACCGTTGGGTCTCGCTGTTGTTCCCCTGGCACCCGATCGCCCGCCAGATCATCGTCACCGGCTCCGCGACGCGCGTCAGTCGCGAGGAGACGGTGGCGTACTTCCGGACCCGTCCGCACGGCTCACAACTGGGCGCCTGGGCGAGCGAGCAGTCGTCGGTGATCGGCTCGCGACAGGAGCTGGTGGGCCGGTACGAGGAACTCGCGAACCGCTATCCGGAGGGGGAGCGGGTGCCAGCGCCACCTCAGTGGGGCGGGTTCCGCGTGGTGCCGGAGACGGCGGAGTTCTGGCAGGGGCACGAGAACCGGCTGCACGACCGGCTGCGATACGTACGGGCACCGGGCGAGGAGGGCCACGGCGAGGGGGCGTGGCGGGTCGAGCGGCTGTCCCCCTGAGAGCGCTTGCCCGCCCCGCGGGGCTCCACCGCGGGCCTCCTCGGCGGGCCCAGCCCGGTCGCTTCCCGGTGTCGGGCGGCGCCGACGGCGAGGCGCCGTCGGGTGCCGACGGCCCCCGTGGGAATGGTCCGAAGCCCTGGGGCCGTGGGAATCGCGGCCGTTTCCCCCGGCCGTTTCCCCGCAGTGGGTACGGACGAAATACGGCGACACGGAATCGGACCAGCCGGAACCGGGTCATTCAAAAAGCGCTAAAAATGGGCGTGCACATGACGAATTTCATCGTGTGGTGCGCCCACGCAGAAACCCGCGGGCTCGGGTCCCTCCTTGCGGAGGGGCCGGCCGGACGATACCGGCGAGCCCGCGGGTCGGTGACTGCTTGGATTGCGGCAGGAGGTCTGCCGACTGCACGAAGTGCGGCGGCAGGCCCTAGCCCGCAGCCACCTCACTCGTCCGGTATGCATACATCTTCCGAACCACCTCCTTTCTTGTGTGCCCACACCTTAGGAACCCCCGCTCGGCCCGTTCAACCGAATTAATGTGCACCGCTTTTTCGGAACCCCGTGTGTCCCCGGTCACGTTCGAGTTGAATGGTCTGACGTGCATCAACTCGCGCGGACGCGTCCTTCAGGGGGCCGGTATGAGTGCTTCGAAGAGTGAGACGAGTGAGGCGGCCGACTCGTCCTGGCCCCCGGGCCGTGGCGGAACGGCGCAGGACGACACGGTGAGCGAGCCGTGTTCGGAGTTGCTGGCCGCCCTCCTCGACGGGATGGACGCGGCACTCTGTGCCTTTGCCGCTGACGGCACGATCACCCACTG
Source organism: Streptomyces sp. NBC_00690 (assembly GCF_036226685.1). Lineage (NCBI taxonomy): Bacteria > Bacillati > Actinomycetota > Actinomycetes > Kitasatosporales > Streptomycetaceae > Streptomyces > Streptomyces sp. NBC_00690. Next base: position 3,870,704 of record NZ_CP109009.1, on the reverse strand, counting down.
GAACCGCGAGGCCGAACGCATCCTCGGCTGGTCGCCCGACGAGGCCGTGGGCCGGCGCGGGTTCACCGGATGGGCCGTGCGCAGGGCCGACGCGGACGAGGTGGAGCGCCGGCTGATGGCGGTGATGGCCGCTCCAGGGCGCCAGGTCGACGAGTTCGCGCTGTTGCGCAAGGACGGCGGGCGGGTGCTCGTACGGATCCAGTCGGCGCGCGTCCTCGGCGCCGACGGCAACCCGGCCGGGGTCTACTGCGCCTTCAGCGAGGTCCATGCGCAGATCGACCTGGAGCGTTCCATCGCCCTGAGCGAGGCCCTGTTCGACGACGCCTCCTGGGGTGTGGTCCTGGTCGACGTCGATCTGCGACCCACCACGGTCAACGGCTATGCCGAGCGGGCCCTGGCGGCGGGCGGTGGATCACCCCTGGGCCGCCCCCTGGGCGAGATGCTCGTCGACGGGGTGGAGCAGTTGGAGTCCTCGCTCCACCACGTCCTGGCCGAGGGCGCCCAGGGCGGGTTGAGCGAGCTGTGGGTCACCCTGGCCGGCAGCGCCGAGGAACCGGCCCGCGCCGGGCCGGCTGTCGGCCGGCGCAGATGCTGGCGCAGCGGCTTTCTGAGACTGGGCTCCCCGCTGGCCGAGGAGCCGGTGCCGCTGGGCGTGGCCTGGCTGTTCCACGACATCACCGAATCGCGCCTGGCCGAACAGGAGGCCGACCGGCTGCGCTTTCGCGCGGGGCAACTGCATCGGGCGGGTCGGGCGGCGGCCGAGTGCGAGGACCCGACCGCGGCGGCCATGACCTATCTCGACTTCGCCCTCGCCGGGTTCGCCGATCACGTGGTGGTGGACTTATTCGAGCCGGTCGACGGTGGTCGGCTCATCCGCGCGGCGGCGACACCGGCCGGCGCGCCGGGCCCCTGCCTCCCCCTGACGGGGGGCGGTGCGCCGATCCCCTATCCGCCGGGGCACCCGGCACTCCAGGCGGCCGATCGCACCGGTTCGGTGCGGGCGAGCGCGCCCGGCACGGCATCCGGGGCCGAGTTCGCGAAGTGGTCCAAGGACCGGCGCTGGCCGCGGGACATGGCGCACGCGCTCTGCACGGTGCTCAGGAGCCGGGGGCGCACGCTCGGGGTCGTCACCTTTCTCCGCGGCGCCTCCCGACCTGCGTTCGAACGGCCGGACGCGGTGTATGCGGAGAGCATGTCGTCCCTGACGGCATCCTCCTTGGACATGGCCTCCCTGGTGGCCGGCTAGGACACGGCCTGGAGGCGCACAGCTCGCGCGCCCCGCCGGCTCGGCGCGCCGCGGAGGACGGGCGCCCGAGCCGGCGCCTCAGATGGGATTCAGCGGATACGGCTCAGCGCCGGTAGAAGATCCGGTCGCCGTACTCCGTCATCACCCGGCCGTTCCACTCGTGCCCGCCGTCCACGTTCCCCGACCTGAGCAGCGGCGGTTCGATGCCCCGCTCCACCAGCCGCTCCGCTGCGGTCGCCATCATCGCCTGCATGATCGCGCTGGTGACGACGGTCGACGCCGGGGCGAAGGGCGCCTCGATCCCCTCATGGGTGAGTTCGGCGTCCCCCACGGCGATCTTGGAGTCGAGGACGATGTCGCAGTGGTCCTTGAGGAAGGTGCCAGATGCGTTCCGGGCGCTGGTGGCGTCCGCGTAGGCCACCGATGTGACCCCGATGACCTTCATCCCCAGTGCCTGGGCGTTCAGCGCCATCTCGACCGGCAGGGTGTTGCGACCGGACAGGGAGATGATCACCAGCAGGTCACCGGCCTTCAGCGGGCTGGTGTCGAGCACCGCCGATGCCAGGCCCTCCACGCGTTCGAGCGCGGAGCCGAGCGTCGCCGGCATCACGTCGACGCCGACCACCCCCGGTACGGTGAGCAGATTCATCAGTGCGAAGCCGCCCGCGCGGTAGACGACGTCCTGTGCGGCGAGCGAGGAGTGGCCCGCGCCGAAGGCGAACAACCGGCCTCCGGAGGCTACGGTGTCCGCTATCGCCTCGCCCGCGGCGGCGATGTTCTCCGCCTCTTCGTCCCGTACGCGTTGCAGCAGACCGATCGAAGCGTCGAAGAACCGACCGGCCAGCTTGCTCTCGCTCATCGCCGAGCCCTTTCGGGGGTGTGTGGGAACGCTATGCGAAACACGCGTACCCGGGTACGAATGGAACATGGAGCGTGCCGGGAATATCCCGTGCCGCGGATCACGTTGAGGTCTGGACCACTGCACTGTCAATACGGCCTGAGCTACCGGCTTTCTCCGGCGCGACACAGTTGTCAGTGCGATGCGTAAGAATTGAGTCGGGGCCGCAGCGCACGATTTCATCGAGGGGCACGTATGTCCGGACTGATCGACACCACGGAGATGTATCTCCGCACCATCCTTGAGCTCGAAGAGGAAGGTGTGGTTCCCATGCGCGCGCGCATCGCGGAGCGGCTTGACCAGAGCGGCCCGACGGTCAGCCAGACCGTGGCCCGCATGGAGCGGGACGGTTTGGTGACGGTCGCGGGAGACCGTCATCTGGAGTTGACCGAGGAGGGCCGGCGCCTGGCCATCCGCGTGATGCGCAAGCACCGACTGGCCGAGTGCCTGCTGGTGGATGTCATCGGGCTGGAGTGGGAGCAGGTCCACGCCGAGGCGTGCCGCTGGGAGCACGTGATGAGTGAGGCCGTGGAGCGGCGGGTGTTGGAGCTGTTGCGCCACCCCACCGAGTCTCCTTACGGCAACCCGATTCCGGGACTGGAGGAGCTGGGCGAGAAGGCCGAGGCCGATCCCTTCCTGGACGACAGCATGGTCTCGCTCGCCGATCTCGACCCCGGGGTCGAAGGCAAGACGGTGGTGGTCCGTCGGATCGGGGAGCCGATCCAGACCGACGCCCAGTTGATGTACACGCTGCGTCGGGCCGGGGTTCAGCCTGGTTCCGTGGTGAGCGTGACGGAGTCGGCGGGCGGAGTGCTCGTCGGCAGCAGCGGTGAGGCGGCGGAGCTGGAGGCCGATGTGGCCTCGCACGTCTTCGTGGCCAAGCAGTAGAGCGCGGCGTTACGGGACCCTGCTGAGGGTCCCGCCCGCGTACTCCGGTGGGGAGACATGGGGCGTGCGCCCCGGTGCCCTCACCGGCATCTCTGAGAACGTTTTCCGCCCGGAATGGCAACGCCCGGGCGAATCGCGTGCCAGTCTGGGCCCGAGGCATATGACCCTAGGCCGGGGAGGGATCAGGGTAATGCGCCCGTCGTACGCCCCGCGTACCGAGCAGCGCAGTGCACAGGTCCTCAGCCCCCGGAATCTATCTACGCGTGTCCCACGGCCCATGGAGCGCCGTCGGGAGCCTCGGAGCAGTCATGGAGACTGCCCGCGCAAGGTCGCTGCCGCACTTCTCCCCCCTCGGGTTCGCGTCGCCTTCGAAGATCGACGAACCCCCTGCCTCGGCGGCGACCCGGTGGAGGAGGGCGGTGGTCATGGCTGCCGCGGCCTCTTGGTGCGCCCTGGGGCGTCCCTGGTGCAGTGGTGCCCCGGACGATCGTTCCCTGGCGCGAACCCGATGAGCCTGACGTATTCGATATGCCTGACGTGCCTGATGTATCCGACGAGATCGACGGAACGGGCGGGGCGGACGCGCAGTGCCGCAAGGGAGAGCCCCGGCGCCCAAGAGCGCCGGGGCCCGTCCTCCCCTGTGTTGACCCGGAGCCCCGAGCTCCCAGGGTCAATCCCCTCGGACCGTCTTCCCCGAGCGGCCCGCCTCCCGCTGAAGATCTCCCCCAGGCAGCGACGGTCAATCCTGGAAGGCGGTCACTCGAACGAGGGGTGTTGCACGTCAGAAGCGTGTTTTCGAATGTGAGTTCGATAAGCTGCGGGTGGGCAGCCGAACAGGTCAACAGGGGACAGAAGGGGGTGCCGGGCACATGGTGCGGCGCATCGACGTGACCGGAGCCGACGGCGTACGGCTGGCCGCTTGGGAGTACGCGGACCCGCCGAAGGGGGGCGGGGAGGAGCAGGTGGCCGACGAGCCCGCACATGCGCCCGGCGTCTTACTGCTGCACGGCCTGATGGGCCGGGCCTCCCATTGGGCGTCGACCGCCCGCTGGCTCGCCGAGAGGCATCGGGCCATCGCGCTCGACCAGCGGGGGCACGGCCGGAGCGACAAGCCGGCGGAGGGCCCGTACACCCGCGAGGCGTACGCGGCGGACGCCGAGGCCGCCATCGAGCAGTTGGGCGTCGCTCCGGTGGTGCTGATCGGCCATGCGATGGGCGCGCTGACGGCCTGGCAGGTCGCCACCAGACGCCCGGATCTGGTCAAGGCGCTGATCATCTGCGATATGCGGGCCTCCGCCCTGGGGGCGGCCTCGCAGCGTGAGTGGGACGAGTGGTTCCGTGCCTGGCCGGTGCCGTTCGCCACGCTGGCGGATGTGCGCAAGTGGTTCGGTGAGGACGATCCGACGATGGAACAGCCCAATGTGTCCCGGGGGGAGTTCTATGCGGAGGTGATGGCCGAGCGGGCGGACGGTTGGCGCCCGGTCTTCTCCCGGCGGCAGATGCTGAAGTCGCGTGAGGCGTGGGTCCACGACGCGCACTGGGAGGATCTGGCCCTGGTCGAGTGCCCCACGCTGGTGGTCCGCGGCGTGGACGGCAAATTGGGCCGGGCGGAGGCCCAGGAGATGGTCAGGGTGCTGCCGCGCGGGCAGTACGCGGAGGTGCCCGATGCGGGTCACCTCATCCACTACGACCAGCCGGAGGGGTGGCGGGCCGCCATCGAGCCCTTCCTCGAAGGCGTCCGCGGACAGGAGGAGTGACCACGGGCCACCGTCGCGTCCCTGGACGGCCCCGGGAGCACGGGCGATACGGTCCGTGCTCCCGAGGCTGCCTGCGCGCGAAGGGGGCCGTCCCTCCGGGGCGAGGCTCAGAAGGAGAAGACCGCGCCGCCGCCGAGGCTCGCCACCATCTCGCAGCCGTTGTTGTACGTTCCCGACCAGGTCAGGTGCCGGCCCCGCCACACGCCGTCAGCGGTCACCGTCACCGGGTCGAACTGGCGGGTGCAGGTCGTGTACGCGAGCGCGGACGGCAGCGCCGTGAACTCCCCGTCCACGCGGTCGAGTTCACCGCAGGCCGCGGCTGACGCCGGATGGCTGCCGCCGGCCGCCGGGGCGCAGTCCAGGGTCACGGCCCGCTCGACGGTGGTGGCGCCGGCCGGCGACTCCTTGCCGATGGTCAGCACGAGCGCGGAGGGTGCGTACAGGGCGCCCGTACGAGCGGGCTGTGCGGCTTCGGCCGCCGCGACGGCCGTTCCGCCCAGAACCAGGGCGGTGGTGATGGCGAGCACGCTGTGCGTACGACGCATGGGAGGAAGCTCCTTCGCGGCTGCGGGTGATTGCGCTCGGGAGTCTTGCGTACGCGGACGGTGAGAACGGCGCGGGTCGACGGCCCATCACCCGTTTCCAGCCGTACCCCCCTGGGCGGGATCACCCATCTGGCCTCAAGGACGGCTCGTCGCCGGCTCCATCGGGCCGGTTTCGCCGAGGTGCGTGCGCACCCCAACTGGACTTCTGCCCGCGGACGCCGCACCGCCGAGAACCATCAGCCGGCGATCAGCACAGGAGTGCGACCGTGCGGCCCTCTCCCTTCGACGCGAAACGATCGCTGCCACCGTGGACCGGATGTACGAAAACGGGCCCCGGGTCGAGCAACTGCTCGACCCGGGGCCCGTGTTCCTACAGGATCCACCCGACGGCACCTGCCAGGCGGGATTTGTCCAACACGCTTTAGCCCTTGCTGACCGCCGTCAGGATCTCCGGCAGGCGCCTCACCGTCCAGGGTGCGGCCAGCCGCACCCCGGCCCAACCGATCAGCATCCCGTACGCCGCGCCCCCCGGCAGCAACAGCCACAGCTGGTCGTGCCCGTCCGTGAGGTGCAGCCAGATCGTCGCCGTGATCACCGGAGCGCAGAGCAAGGTCGCGACGAGCATGCCGCCGAGGATCGACAGCCAGGCGATGGCGCCCTGCCCGGGGGCGGCGTTCTTGTAGGCGCTGTCCTGGGGGATCGAGTAGGGGAAGCGCGCCGACGCCAGAGCGCCCGTCGCCAGCATCGCGCCCAGGATGGCCAGGGAGAGACCCAGCGCCGACGGCAACGTCGTCCAGTCCCCGAGGACCGCGGCCACGATCACGGTGACCAGCACCGTGTACGGGAGCGTGATCACGAGCAGTGCCAGCGCCCGGGCCCGCAGCTCCTCGTAGGCGTCCCGGGTGGTGGAGATGGTCAGCGACACCATCCAGAAGGCCGAGGTGTCCTGACCGAACTGGTTGTACATCTGGACGCCCAGCATCCCCGCGGCGAAACAGGCGAAGTAGATCGATCCGACGCCCTGGAGCACATTGAACACGGGCACGAGCAGACCGATGGCCAGCCCGGACACCCAGGCGGCCTTGGTCTTGGGATCGCGCCACACATAGCGCAGGCTGCGCTGCATCACCGCGCCCGTACGTCCCTCGGGCAGCAGCCGGTGCATGCCGGTCGACGACCCCTCGCGGGTCGGGGCCGAGGACGCCGCCAGGGTGGAGCCGTCGGGCGTGGTCATCAGGGCGGTCAGGCTCCGCGCCCAGGACCACAGGAGCGCCTGGAGGGCGAGGGCGGTCAGAGCCAACTGGACGAGGGCCACGGCGTAAGAACCGTCGGCCGCGGAGTCGATGGCGCCGATCGCGGCAGCGGGCGGAAGCCACCGCAGGACCTCGGCCACCGGTTCCAGGGCCGACATCCCACCGGAGCGACTGAGCTGCTGGGCACCGAAGTTCACGACCTGGATCCCGACCGCGATCACCAGACCGCTGAGGACGGCCAGATCGCGGCCCTTGCGCGAGGTCAGCAGGCGGACGTTGCCGGCTGCCACCGTTCGGGCCAATGCCACGCACACCAGGAGCGTCAGCGGCACGGCGACCACGGAGATCACGGCAGCGAACGCGCCATGGGAGAGCGCCAGCGCCGCACCGAGCACCAGACAGAGCGAGAACAGCGGCCCGATGCCCGCCAGGGATGCGGTGAGCAGGGCGAAGACCAGCGGACGCGGACGCAGCGGCAGCATCACCAGCCGGGTCGGGTCCAGGGTCTCGTCACCGCTGGGAAAGAACAGCGGCAGCACCGCCCAGCCGAGGGCGAGCAGCGCGGTGAGCAGCACGGCCACCGTCATGGCCTGGTCGTTGCCCCGCAGCAGCACCAGACCCAGCAGTTGGCCCGCCGCGATCAGCAGGGCGAAGATCAATGAGATGACGAAGACGGCCGTGCGCGCCGAGGACTGGCGCAGTCCGTTGCGCAGCAGCGACAGCTTGAGCCGGACGAAGACTCCGGCCAACTGTCGGGCGCCCAGTTCGGTTCCCCGGGGTCCGCCGACGGGGGCCACTACTTCGGTCGGGGGTGCGGGCGTCGTTCGATTCTCCGCGGCGCTCACCGCGCACCGCCCCCGCCGAGCCAGTCCAGGGAGTCTCCCGCATCGCGTCCGCTCGCACCGACGAGCTCCAGGAACGCGTGCTGGAGGCTCGGGGCGTCGCCCCGGACCTCGGCGATCGGGCCTTGGGCGCGGATGTGGCCGCCGGCCATGACCGCGACCCAGTCGCAGAGCGACTCGACCAGCTCCATGACATGGCTGGAGAAGACGACGGTGGCGCCGGAGGCCGTGTACCGCTCCAGGACTCCGCGGATCGTCTGGGCCGACACCGGATCGACGCCTTCGAAGGGCTCGTCGAGGAAGAGCACTTCGGGGTTGTGCAGCAGGGCAGCGGCGAGACCGATCTTCTTGCGCATGCCGGTGGAGTAGTCGACGACCAGTTTGTGCTGTGCGCCGGCGAGGTCGAGGACGTCCAGGAGTTGGGTGGCGCGCTTGTCCACCTCGTCGCCCGGCAGTCCGCGCAGCCGTCCGCCGTAGGCCAGCAGCTCCCGGCCCGAGAGGCGTTCGAAGAGACGGAGTCCCTCGGGCAGGACACCGATCCGTGCCTTGACGGCGATGGGATCGCGCCACACGTCGTGTCCGGCGACCTCGACGCGTCCCTGATCGGGGCGGAGGAGTCCGGTGACCATCGACAACGTGGTGGTCTTTCCGGCGCCGTTGGGCCCGACCAAACCGATGAACTTGCCTGCGGGCAGGGTCAGATCGATGCCGGATACGGCAATCTGCTGGCCGAATCTCTTCCAGAGTCCCTCGACGCGAACAGCGGACGGTGCCGTGTTCGCTCCGTCCGCCTCCGCGGCTCCCATAGCCCGGTCATCCGGCATGGTGCCCGCCTTTCGGTGTTCCCGTTTTCTTCTACGCGTCGACAATGTGTTCGCGTCCGTACGGGTCCACCTTATGTAAGGGCCAGTTAAAGCCCGCGGGCGCGGGCCGCCACCGCCTCACGTCCACAGGCGTACGCCAGCGGGCTGATGAGCTCTTCCGCATCCGGCAGCCAGCGGTTCGCGGGCGTCGGACGACGAGCCCACTGCACCGCGCCCTGCGCTCCCACCCGGGTGGGCGGTGCCGCGATGTAGTGCCCCTCGCCCCGGCCGATCAGATCGATCGAGGTCGGCGCCCAGCCGAGACCGCGGACCAGGTCCGGCACCTTCTGCGCGCCGCCCGGCAGTACGAAGAACAGCATCCGTCGGTCAGGGGTGCAGGTCACCGGGCCGAGCGGGAGTTCCATCCGCTCCAGCCTGGCCAGTGCCAGGAAGCCCGCGGACTCCGGGAGGTCGAGCGCGTCGAAGGTGCGGCCGGTGGGGAGCAGGATCGATGCCTTGGGGTTTTTGCCCCACATACGGCGTGCGGCGGTGGCGCTTCCGGTGGCCTGGTTCGCCCAGTCCGAGCCGGTGGCGTGCGCACCCGGCGCAGCACAGTCGGACTGCTCGCAGGAGCAGCGCACCCTGCCGTCGTCCGACACCAGCCAGGTACCGGGGAAAACGTCCCAGTGCCGTTCCTCCGCGTACCGCACGGCATGATCCAGCAGCTGCTCACCTCTCTGCTGGGGGATCTGTGCGGCCTCTGCAACTCCCATGGTCTCTTCCACGCACCACTCAACTTCCGCTGTCACCTAGGGTTACGGGCGTCCTACGGGCCGCCCGGGGTCATGATCCCGCATATGGGGCGCATGGATGCACGGACGGGGGCGCGCGTGCGGACCGGCCACGGGGGCGGGTACCCACTGATACATAGGGGGGCGACACGCCGTCTCTGCCCGCGCCAGAAGCATAGTCGGCGTGATCCGGAAATCCGCCGGGACTTCTGGAAAAAACAGACCAAGCCGCGGAAGTCTGCATTCTCCGTAAATCAGCCGGGCAATGATCCCTCCGTGGATCGTGGCCTCAGGGGGTTACCAATGGCAGCCAGGTCTCTTGTCGCCCGACAGCCGAACGAACGGCTGCAGGCGCTCATTCAGGAAGCCGGATGTTCCAACGCAGGGCTCGCACGGCGCGTCAACATGGTCGGCGCGGAGCGCGGGCTCGACCTGCGCTACGACAAGACGTCGGTGGCCCGTTGGCTGCGGGGACAGCAACCGCGTGGACGTGCGCCCGGTGTCATCGCCGAGGCCCTCGGCCGAAAACTGGGCCGTACGGTCACCATCGACGAGATCGGCATGGCCAACGGGAAGAACCTCGCATCGGGGGTCGGCCTCCAGTTCTCGCCGACCGTGCTCGGCGCGATCGAGCAGGTGTGCGAGTTGTGGCGAAGTGACGTGGGCCGCCGCGACTTTCTGTCCGGGGCGACCGTCGCCGCTTCGGCGTTGGTGGAGCCCAGCAGGGACTGGTTGATCACCGGTGCGGACGGCCAGGTGGCGCGCACGGCGGGAGCGCGCGTCGGCGCCTCGGACGTCGAGGCGGTACGGGCGATGACCCGGGCCCTGACCGAACTCGACCATCGCTTCGGCAGCGGACATGTGCGTCCGGTCGTGGTGCACTATCTCAACTCCGTGGTGTCCGGCCTGCTTTCGGGCTCGTACCGGGACGCGATCGGCCGTGACCTGTTCGCGGCGGTGGCCCGACTCACGGAACTCGCCGGCTATATGGCGGTGGACACGGGCCAACCCGGGCTCGCACAGCGCTACTACATCCAGGCGCTCCGACTGGCGCAGGCCGCCGGGGACCGTGGATACGGCGGATACGTACTGGCCGCGTCGATGAGCCATCTCGCGGCGCAGTTGGGCAATCCGCGGGAGATCGCCCAACTGGCGCGCGCCGCGCAGGAAGGGGCCCGCGGGCGGATCACCCCTCGGGCCGAGGCCATGTTCTTCGCCGCGGAAGCGCGCGGGCACGCCCTGCTGGGCGATGCCCACACCTGCCACACCGTGGTCGGCAAGGCGCTGACCGCGCTGGAGCGGGCGGAGGCGCAGGGCGGGGACGACCCCGGCTGGATCGCCCACTTCGACCAGGCGTACCTCGCCGATGAACTCGCCCACTGCTACCGCGATCTGGGGCAGCCGGAAGCCGCCGCCCACCACGCCTCGCAATCGTTGGAGGGGCATCCGGAGTCCCGGGCGCGACGACGTGCGATCGGGCTTGTCCTGTTGGCCACCGCCCAGGTGCAGCAGCGCGAGGTCGAGCAGGCGTGCCACACGGGGACCCGCGCGGTGGAACTGCTGGGGCAGTTGCGTTCCAGCCGGGGCACGGAGTACCTGGAGGACTTCCAGTTGCGGCTGGAGCCGTACGGGGACGAGCCCGCGGTCCGGGAGTTCGGGGCGCGCGTCGAGATGCAGGCCGCGTAGGAGGGCGAGCCCGTCTCGTGGTGGCCTCGGAGACGGGCGGCAACGGCCCGGGAGTTGTGACTGCAGTCACAGATCAACGACCCTCGGGCCGTGTGTCCAGGGTCGTTGCCCCGCCCCCGCACATGTGTGCGCAGGGCGACGGAGGGCACCCGGTAGCGTGACCCGACGGTTCCGTAGGCCGATACGTAGGAGTCCTTGGTGACACACAGCGGACAGGGTGATGAGCGGCATCCCGATGCCCGGCCCGCCCGGGAAGGCGTCGTGCTGCCCGCCGACGGCTCCGGCCCCTGGGTGCCAGGGGAGCCGGCCGACCGGACCGCGCCCGCAGGCGGCCAGCCATGGGGCGAACCCTGGGGAACGCAGCAGCCGGTGACCGATCCGTCCGCGCAAGGCCCGTATGCGTCGCCCGAGTTGTCGCAGCCCTACGCACAGCACCCCGGGTACGGCCCGCCTGACGCGGACCCCTACGGATCACCTGGCGTCGGCGTCCCCACCGCTGCGTCCGGGCCACTGCCGGACGAGGTGGCCCCCGCAGCACCCCCGTACGACTCCTCGCACGGCCATGCGCCCCATCAACAGTTCCCCGGGGCTGCGGATGCGACCGCGTATCTGCCTCCGGTGCCGCCCGGATCGGCGGGTGGGATGGATGCGACGCAGGTGATTCCGCCCGTGTCCGTGTCATCGGATGGTCCCGGTGTCCCCGGGGCTGCGGATGCGACCGCCTATCTGCCTCCGGTGCCGCCCGGGCCGGCGGGTGGGATGGATGCGACGCAGGTGATTCCGCCCGTGTCCGTGTCATCGGATGGTCCCGGTGTCCCCGGAGCTGCCGACGCGACCGCCTATCTGCCTCCGGTCACACCGGGCGCCCTGCCTCCTGAGCGGCCGGCGCCCCCATCTCACCAGCGGTCGACCGGGTCGTACGGGCAGCAGCCCGTCCCCGACGCCCCGACCAGTGCTCCCTACGGCATCCGCCCCGGCGCCCCCGGCGACCGTCCGCCGCCCGCGGAGTTCGACAACCTCTTCCGTACCGGTGCCGCGCCGGACCCGACGCCTCCGACGGACGGATTCGCCGCGGCCTCGCACCCACAGCCGCCCGCCCCGCCCCGGAGCCGCCGTCGACAGGACGGGTCCGGGCCGCGCCGACGCTCCTCCGTGCCGATGGTCGGTGTGGCCGTCGTCGTCGGCTGTGCGGTGCTCGGGCTCGGTGTCAGCGCCGTGGTGTTCGGCGGCGACGACGAGCAGCCGGCTGATTCCGTCCCGGGGAACAACGTTGCCGCGGCCCCGTCCACCCCGAGTGCGGCCAACTCGCCGAAGGCCGCTGCCGCCGACCCCGTCGAGCAGCAGGCGCGGGCCCTGGACCGCTTGCTCGACGACAGCAACGACAGCCGTGCCGTGGTGATCCAGTCGGTCGCGAACATCAAGGAGTGCAAGGACCTGGACCAGGCGTCCAGGGATCTGCGGGGAGCGGCCGACCAGCGCCGCGGTCTGGTGGAGCGGCTGGAGAAGCTGGAGATCGACCGGCTGCCCGAGCACGGGGAACTGGCCGAGTCGCTCACCGATGCATGGAAGGCGTCCGCCGCTGCGGATGACCACTACGCGGTCTGGGCCAAGCAGGTCAAGAGCAAGAAGTGGTGTCGGGACGGCCGGGCGCGCACCAGCAAGAGGGCGTCCCAGGGCAATCGCGCCAGTGGTGAGGCGACTTCGGCCAAGCGGGAGGCCGCCGGGCTGTGGAACCCCATCGCGGCCCGCTACGACCTGACCGAACGGCGCAGCGACCAGCTCTAGACCCGGGTGCCACCAGGTTCGGGGTGCTGATGCATCAGGTTCGTCGGGGCGCCCGTAGCGTCGTGGTCACATCCACAAAGTCGGGTCGCTGTGCCACCAGTCGCCCCTTCCGTACCACTTGGAAGGTGACGCTTCGGTTGACCGCCCGGGAGGAGCTCCGGTCGTTCATGGTGTCCTCGTAGAGCCAGCGCAGCGGCGGGGTGAGCCCGCCGGTGGGCACCACGAGACCGCGATCGAGCGCCAGGGAGATCGCGTCCGAGGTGATCTCGTTCCGGTCGAGCGCCTCGATCACCGCCGCCAGTACGGTGTAGGCGATCCAGGTGGTCTGGACACCCGGGTCGGCCGGATCGATGCGGTCGTCGTCGAAGGCGTGGTCGTCGATCACCCGGCGCAGATCCGCCCAGCGCGCGTCGCCGGCGGGCGGGTACCAGCCGGTGAGGAAGGCGCCTTCGAAGATGCCCGACGGGCCGCCTGTGCGGTCGATGAGGGACTGGTCGACGCTGCCGAGGACCGACGAGACCCTGACCCCGTCCCGCTCGACTGGCAGCCGTCGGAAGGAGTCGAAGAAGGTCTCGGTCCGATCGCCGAGCACGGTGGTGACACAGCCCGGGCGCTCCCCTTCGGCGGCCCGCGCATGGGTACGGGCCCGCTGGGCGTACCGCGTGTAGTCCGTGGCGTCCTCGGGGGCGAGCACGGCGACGGTCTCCTGGCCCGACCGTGCGAGCCCCGAGTCCAACAGGGCGGGCAGCGAGTCGCCCGCCCGCGAGTCGGGCCGCACCAGCGCGACGCGTCCGCAGGCATCCGCGAGTTGGATGCCGTGCCCGGCGATCAGCGAGATCTGACCGCCGTTGACCGGGTACGAGTGGAAGCTGCTCATCTCGTCGTGCGAGATTCCGTATCCGCCGATGAAGGGGATGCCGGCGGACTGCAACGGAAGGAGGAAGGAGCGTCCGTACTGGCTGTAGGAGCCGACGACGGCGACCGCACCCTCATCGGCCGCCTGTCCGGCACAGTCGGCCGCCCCTCGTCTGGTGTTCTGCTCGTTGCAGGTGATGACCCGCAGGGTGTGCCCGTCGATGCCGCCCCGCGCGTTGACCCAGCGGGCGTATGCCGTCGCCATGGCCGGCATGCCCGGCATGTTGGTGGCATCGGTGCCCTCGGGGGCGAAGGTCATCACGGTGACGGTCCTGCGGGAGTCGTCGGCGGTGCCGGGGATGACTCCGCACCCGGTCGTCAGCACTGCGAAGGCCGCGCTCAGCACGGCGGCCGGACCTCCCGGAACTCGCCGGGGGCGGGGAACCACGGCGGGTCGGCGAAGGCGTCGGAGGTGCGGGAAGGGTGCGGGTCGCCAAGGGGTCATGGCGGATCAGGTTTCCGGCGCCCGTGGAACACCGGGTGGGGCGTGGGACAACGGTCGATGACAGCCCGATGAAGCGTTGAGGAGGAGGACGAGGAGGGGCCGTGCGCGTCCGGGCCGTGGGGACCGTACGATCGAACGCGTGCAGCAAGGTATCGACTTCTCTTCCCGTCGCGCCCGTCGCTCCTCCACCATGGGCGGTATGCCGCCCAACGACATGCCCTGGTGGCGCTGGCGCACGAACGTGCGCTCCGCGCTGCATATGCTCTCTGACCCCGTCTTCCACCGGGAGACCTGGCTGATAGGCCGTGAGGGGTACGGCGATGTGACCGATGCCGTCTACCGACTGGTCGAGGACACCTGGCTCGACAACTGGTCCGCCGACAAGTACATCGGGACGATCTTCCGTGATGCGAACGAGGCCGCTCTGGTCGACGCCGCCGTGTTGCGGGTGCTGCGGGTGATGCATCAGGTGGGTGCGGATGCCCATGTCTCCGCGTACATGGAGCACCAGGGCTGGCCGGAGGCGGTGCTCGCCTGTCGTGAGGCCCATGTGCAGTTGTCCGCTAACGACGGCGACGAGCCGGATGTGCCGCCGCGGTCACTGGACGTGCTGCGGATCATGACTCGTTCCGCGTAACGGACGGAATCCGGCACGGGCCCGCAGGTGTGGCACTCTACGAGGATGACCGACCAGTACGTCCTGACGCTCTCCTGCCCGGACAAAAAGGGCATTGTGCACGCCGTGTCGAGCTATCTCTTCATCACCGGCTGCAACATCGAGGACAGCCAGCAGTTCGGTGACCGGGACACGGGTCTGTTCTTCATGCGGGTGCACTTCTCCGCCGACGCCCCGGTGACCGTGGAGAAGCTGCGCGCCAGCTTCGCCGCCGTCGGCGACTCCTTCCAGATGGACTGGCAGATCCACCTCGCCGACGAGCCGATGCGGATCGTCCTTATGGTCAGCAAGTTCGGCCACTGCCTCAATGACCTGCTTTTCCGCTCCCGGATCGGCGCCCTACCGGTGGAGATCGCGGCGGTGGTGTCCAACCACCGTGAGTTCGCCGAGTTGGTCGGTTCGTACGGCATCCCCTTCCACCACATCCCGGTCACCAGGGAGAACAAGGCGGAGGCCGAGGCCCAGCTGCTGGAGTTGGTGGAGACCGAGAACGTCGAGCTGGTGGTGCTCGCGCGCTATATGCAGGTGCTCTCGGACGACCTCTGCAAGCAGCTCAGCGGCCGGATCATCAACATCCACCACTCCTTCCTCCCGAGCTTCAAGGGCGCGAAGCCCTATCACCAGGCCCATGAGCGCGGTGTGAAGCTGATCGGAGCCACGGCCCACTATGTGACCGCGGACCTCGACGAGGGCCCGATCATCGAGCAGGAGGTCGAGCGGGTGGGACACGGGGTGACCCCCGAGCAGTTGGTGGCCGTCGGTCGGGACGTGGAGTGCCAGGCGCTGGCCCGAGCGGTGAAGTGGCACGCCGAGCACCGCATCCTGCTGAACGGCCGCCGTACGGTCGTCTTCGCCTAGGAAACGGCTTCAGGGCTGCTGCTGGCGGGTGGGCCAGCCGTCGGTGTTGGAGAAGGACTCGTAGCTGTGGCGCGTGGCGCGATCCCACTCCTTGCCCGTGAGCTCGCGGTACGCCTCGTCGGGCACGTACAGCAGGGACTCGGCCCAGATCAGCTCCTCTGCGTACGGTCGGAACCGGGCGGGCTCGCGCAGGACGTCCTCGTACGTCTGCCGGCCCGCCGCCACGACGGCCGCACGGGCGTAGAGGAAGGCGTCGCCCGACAACTCGTCGCCGCAGTGCTCCTCGGTGTCCAGCAGGTACAGCGCCCGGGACAGCTGTTCCGCGAAGCCGATGACGTCCTCGACGGGGCCGGCCAGCAGCCGGGCCGTCAACGCGGGCGCGAGGAGCTCGGCCTCGGGATCGGGGTCAGGCGGGCTGCACACCTCAATGAGCTGCCAGAAGGTTGCTTCGTCCATGGAACAGAGCATGGCGCACCGCACTGACATCGGCCTTCGACCATCGATCGATCCATCGGATGACCATCGGCCTTCGGCCGTCCCTCGCGGCCGGTAGGGCCCCGCCTACAGCCGCCCCAGGGACGCCGCCGCCAGCAGTACCTCGTTGATCGCCTCGCGGTCACCGTCCTGGCCGGCCGCCGCGTCCCGGGGAGACACATGGCCGGCGACCAGCTTGCAGAACTCCACGCCCTCCAGGGCCACTTGCGCCACCGTGTGGTCGGGCGAACCCAGCGCGGCCGGTGAATCGAGCGCGATGTACCAGTTGCCGCCACCGGCGCCTTCCACCTCCAGCCGCAGCGAACGACCCGGCGCACCCGCCGTGACCAACTCCTTCGGCGGCGAGGCCAATCCCTGGCGACGACGGGCCGCCAGCGTCGCGGGCAACAGTCGCGCGGCCAGATCGATCATCCGGTTGAGGTGGGACCCGCGCGGCGGATCGTAGGGGTAGTCCACCGCGTCGGCGATGTCGTCCGCGTGCAGCCAACACTCGAAGGCGCGATCCAGCAGGGAGTCCCGCAGCGGGAGCGAGAAGTCTCCGTAGGACACAGAGAGTTCGGCGACGCCGCGGCCGGCGAACGACACCGTGCGCACCAGTGCATGACTCTGGTCCCGCCACGGCGAGTGCACCTCGTCCATGGACTGGTGGGCCTCGTTCCGCCAGAACTCCTCGGTGCGACGGGTCGGCGAGTGGGGAGCGCCCCGGCCGAGCGGATCGTCGAGCCCGAGCGCACCCGCCACCAGGCCGTCGACCGTCAGAAGGTGGCCGATGACTCCGCTCACGGTCGTCGTGCGGTGGGCGAGCCGCGTGCCGTTGAACCACTTCAGCTCCACCGGCGCCTTCCACTCGGATTCGCCGAAGTCACGCAGCAGGGCGTCGAGGCGGGCCGTCTCCGAGTCGTAGGGGCTCGCCCACTCCGGTACGGGAATGCGGGCGGGGCGACGGCCCAGGCAGTTCTCCAGCACCCGGAACCGCAGCAGTGGATCGAGATCGAGGTCACGGCCTGGATGCAGCAGCCCCACGGCGTCCCGCAGCCGTAGCGCCTCGTCGGCGCACGGGGCGCACTCGCCGAGGTGGACTTCCACGGCCGCCGTCTCCTCCGTGGAACAGGCGGCCAGTGCCCAGGCGCCGAGGAGGGACTTCAGGACGCTGTGGGACGGAGTCCCGGCGCCGCTGCCGGATTCTTGGGACATGTCGGCCTCGGGCGGGACGGTGGTTCGGTCGGTGTGCTCCGGCGCCCCGGGGCGTCCCGGGTGTGCCGGGCGATGCTCGGGTTCGGCGGGTTCGGCGGGTTCGGCGGGCTCCGCGGAATCGGGGGACTCTGCGGATTCGGCGAACTCGCGGGCCTCGGGACGGTCCACGCGCTCGGGTGGACCGTGCTGTTCGGGGCTGTGTATCGCCCCGTCCGACCCGAACGGCTCCGGCCGGGGCCGCGGCCCGTGGGACGAGGGCGGCGGATGGGGATGCCGAGGCAGCGGGTCGAGATCGTCCGCGGCCGGACGGGGTGCCGGGATGCGGGGAGCGTTCCGTATCCCATCCCGGTCCGCAGGGGGACCGGGCTCTTCGGGCCCGTTGTCGATCGGGCCGTTCACAGCGACCGCCCGTAGCCGGGCGGGGACGAGCCCTCCAGCGGTCGCGTGTGTGCCGTGGAGAGCAACTGGAGGCCGAGCCGCAGTCTGCGCCGCGCCTCGTCCTCCGTCACCCCGAGGTCGGCTGCCGTCTGGCGGTAGTCCCGGCGTTGGAAGTAGGCCAGTTCGAGTGCGGCGCGCAAGGGTGCCGGCATCGAGGTGACGATGTAGTCGGCGCGGGCTGCGGCGGCGGCCTTGCGCACCTTCTGTTCGAGTTCGTCCACGGAGCTCTCACCGGTCGCTATGGCCCGGGCCTCGGCTTGGCGCAGTCGGTGCAGGGCCTGACTGTTGGTGAGTTTGGCCACCCAGGAGCGCAGGGAGCCCTGTTTGGGGTCGTACGCGTCCGGGTTCTCCCAGATGTAGCCGAAGACCTCACGGGTCACCAGATCTGCCGCGTCCTCGTCGTCGAGCACGCGGTGGGCCAACATATGCACCAGCGAAGCGAACTTGTCGTACAGCTCGCCCAGGGCCGCGGCCTCACCCCGGGCCAGCCGCTGCTGCATCTTGCGGTCCCAGCGCGCTGGTGTGTCCTTTGCCATGCGGCCCCCAAAGCCTTCCCTGCGGTCTGCTCCTGTGCCGGTCAGCGTCGACGCGAGCGCGCCGGCGCCTGTCTGCGGCCGGTGTCGCCCCCTTTCGAATGTAATGCGGCCGTCCAGGACGCACGCCTGTTTGCGCTAAGTGCGCCCCTAAGGGAAGACGGAGATGGTAGTGAGCCTCCGGTCCTGCCTGAAACCTGCCACCAGTAAGGGGTTTCATGCCTGGCTGACAGGGAAGGCGGGCCAGAAGCGTGAATTCCGTTCCCGGTTCCGCATCAGGTTTCCCCTGCTGCGAATCGCAAACGGGTTCGCTCGTGGTTGTGCGGCACGGTCCGGATCGGGTTCGACAGGGGCACCAGGGCGCAAGCGGAGGTTTCAGGCAGTGACGCTGAAGGTGGACGAGACCCGGCGGGGCGCGTGGAACGTACTGTGCATCAGGGGCGAGTTGGACCTCGTGTCCTCGCCCCGGGTTCGTCAGCAGGTGCACGAGGCCGTCGCAGCGGGTCGCCGGAACGTGGTGCTCGACCTTTCGGAAGTGGTGTTCTGCGACTCCAGTGGGGTGGGCGTGTTGATCGCCGCCCGTCGGCTGTTGCACTCCTGCGGCGGACGACTCCGCTTGGTGCTGCCCGCTCGGGGGCCGGTGGGCTCCGCCGAACCGGCGCATGTCAACAGGGTGCTGGGCGCGCTCGGCGTGCGCCGACTGTTCGACGTCCATGACTCGACGCTCGCCGCGACCGCTTCCGGGACGGGACCGGCGACCTTTCCGGTCGCCGCGGCGGGCCGTGGTCAGGGGCGTTCGGCGGGCACCGCGCCCAACGGGGAAGCGGAGGCTCTCTCCGCCTGAGTCGGTCGCTGAGCTGCGGAAAATACCAGCTCGCAGATGAGCTCAGGTTAATTTGACGGGTACCTGCACCCTTCAGGGTTTCGGGGCCGTACTCTCCCCGCATGGACAGCGCAGAGTACGAGCGCAAGATCGCGTCTCGTTTCGCCGCCTTCGATCAGGACGGCAACGGCTTTATCGACCGCGAGGACTTCAGCGGGACAGCCGCCAGGCTGCTCGCCGAGTTCTCCACGACCGCACGCTCGGACAAGGGGCAGGCCCTCTACAACGGCGCGGAGGCGTTCTGGCAGGGCATGGCGGGAATCGCCGACGTGGACGGCGACCAGCGCGTGAGTCGACAGGAGTTCATCACGGGTGCGGTGAAGCGGCTGCGGGACAATCCGAAGCGGTTCGCCGAGATCGCCCGTCCCTTCCTCCACGCCGTGGTCGCGGTCGCCGATGAGGACGGCGGCGGCGTGACACGGTCGGCGGCCGAGCGGGTGCTGACGGTACTGGGTGTGGACGCCTCCCTCGCGGGGGAGGTGGCGCGCGGGTTGGACGCCGACGACGACGGTCGGATCACCGAGGAGGAGATCCTGGCCGCCTTCGCCGGGTACTACGTGACCCCTGAGCAGCCCTGACCTCAGGTATCCCGCCCTCGGGTCGATTCCCGAGGGCTTCGGCCGCACCGGCTCAGATCTACTGGGCCGGTGCGGGGAATCGACGTGCTCCACCCCACCGCCCATCCGCCGCCCACCCACCCGACCCGTGCGCGGTCCGGTGGTTCCCGGTGCGTTCGTACGGGACGGCGATGACGACGGCCGCGTCCCCTGCCCGCTGGCCCCCATGCCCGCCCGTCGTCCCACGAGCCCGTCGTCCCCCGAGCCCGCTGGTTCGATCTCGTACCGTCCCCGGTCGTGAACCGTCCGACCGGCAGCACGTTCCCCACCCGCCCGTCGCAACGGCTTCCCTGACGAGGAAGCCGCCCGAACATGCGCCCCCCTCCTCACTCCAAGGAGTGCCGTGCGGAGCTTCTGCCGGACGGGCGTAGCCCATCTCGCCCAGGCGCCACGCCAAGGGGTTTGAGCGATTCGGGTGGTCCGGTGCACGGTCCGGAACGTCAAGCGCACGTCTTCCAGGGGCTCGTACGACGGAACTCCAGGCCCTCGCCGTCGGTCTCGACACCGTGTGCAACCACCCTCGTGCGAGCTGTCGGACCGGTCGCTCCAGCGGGGCCGAAACCGTTCCGGCGCGCCGCCTCGACAGGAGGTCCACGGCCCTGACAGGCCCGGAACCCGGCGGATCGCGGCGAGGTCCGTGCAGCCCCGGGGCCCAGCGGGGCGTCGACCGGACGGCGGGGCCCTTGCGCCAGGAGCCGGTGACCGGATGCACACGGGAAGGGTGGGGAGAGGGGTCCCATCGTTGCTGGGGTGACGCAGCGTTGATATCGGGTTGTGTCCTTCGGTCTGCCGTCACTGCCCATGGGGAGGGCTCGCCTCCGGTACGCTCCGTGAGATGCGAGTCGGAATGATTCCCCTGGCCCACAAGGTCGCGAGCGTCTGTTCGACTCCCCGCAGCGCGCGTCGCACAGCATGCGGCATGGGTAATCCTTCACGCTGGAATATGCCCGAAGCGCTTGTTGCGGTGACTGTACGTCAACCATGCTGTCTCGCAAGGGAGTCACTTTCAGTGACCTGGTCGAGGTCGATGACCCAGTCGAGGCGCGAGGCGATGTGTCCGCCGGTTCGGATGGTGTGAGCGGTGCAGGTGCTCCAGGTTCAGTTGGAGGTCGGACCCGATCCCGCGGAGGTGGGACGAGCTCGGAGATGGGCCAGGTCGCGGCTCGTAGGCTCCGGGATAGGGCCTGACGAGCCGCTGGCCGACACCTTGATCCTGTTGATTTCGGAGCTGGTCACCAACGCCGTGGTCCACACGGGTTGCCCGGCCGTTCTCCGGATGCTCTTCGGGGCGGGCGTGGCCGAGGCGGGCACCGTCCGGGTCGAGGTGGCCGACAACTGCTCCAGACCGCCCCGTCAGCGCCACGCCGACGGTGATGACACCAATGGGCGCGGACTGGAGTTGGTGGACGGCCTCGCGGATCGATGGGGCTGGAAGCCGGAAGGCTCGGGCAAGTCGATCTGGTGCGAGGTCGATCGGGGCGTACCCGATGTCGCCTACGGGCGCGTGGTCGCCCGACGGCTCGCCACCGCTCGTCGCTGAGGCCGATGCCGGGCCCGCCATCGCTGCGGTTCGTTCCCCGACCGGCTGCTGCCGAAGGGGAACGACCGCACGGCGGGCCCGTGCCGGCGCGGTTGCCGTCGAAGCGATGCCGAAGTCCGGTCCCTACGCCCTAGCAGCGGGCTCCATTGCTCCGGAAGGTCCGCCGGTAGACCGTGGGAGCCACGCCCAGCGCCCCTTGGAAGTGCTGCCGCAGCGACTGGGCCGTACCGAAACCGCACTCCTGTGCCACGAGGTCGATCGACCGGTCGGTGGCCTCCAGGAGTTGGCGCGCCCGCTCCACCCGCTGTTGGGTGAGCCACTGCCCCGGGCTCACGCCCATCTCCGCACGGAACCGTCGGGTGAAGGAACGGACGCTCATCGACTCGCACTCGGCCAGGTCCCGCAACTGGAGCGAGTCGCCGAGGTGTCGCAGCGCCCATTCCCGTGCGGCGGCGGTGCTCGCCGACTCGGCTTCGGGGACCGGGCGCAGGATGTACTGCGCCTGGCCGCCGTCGCGGTGCGGCGGTACGACGCTCTTGCGGGCCGTGTCGTTGGCGACGGCCGCCCCGTGGTCACGACGGACCAGATGGATGCAGAGGTCGATGCCGGCCGCCACACCAGCGGAGGTCAGGATGTCTCCGTCGTCTACGTAAAGCACGTCCGCGTCCACGGAGACGGCGGGGAAGAGTCGCTTGAAGCGTTCCGTCCAGGCCCAGTGGGTGGTGGCCGGTCTGCCGTCGAGCAGACCGGCTGCGGCGAGGAAGAAGCTGCCGGTGCAGATCGATGCGATGCGCGCACCCGGCCGTATGCGGGCGAAGAGCGCGGCGAGGTCGTCCGGTAGCCGTCCCTCCTCGAAGAGGCCGGGGGGCCCGTAGCTGGCCGGAACGATCACGGTGTCCGCCCTCTCCAGCTCCTCGGGGCCGTTCGGCACATGGAGTTGGAAGTCCGCCTGGGTGGAGACGAGCCCGGGCTCCGGGGCGCAGGTGATGACCTCGTAGAGCTGTTCCCCCGCGGCCGAGTACGCCCGGCCGAAGATCCGGTGCGGGGTGCTCAGTTCGAACGGGATGGTCATGGGGAGTGCGAGGACCACCACGCGGTGGAGTGAGCCGGACAAGGAGCCTCCTTCGAACGCGGTACGACCGGTCACCGGTCTTGGGCTCGGGTCGCCGATCCGCCGGCCGGCAGCGCTGGCACCCATGTCGGCGCAGGCGTTGGCCCGATCCTAGCGAAGCCTGTCCTTCGGGCCACTCGCTGGGGCTGATCGCCGAACGGATGCTGAACGGGTGACCGCACCCCCGCTCAGAACCCCCCGTTTCCATCGCGCCTGGTCCGTTGCGGCCGTCGCCTTCGTCACGATCATCGGCGCCGCCGGCTTCGCCTCGCTGCCCGGGCTGCTGATCGACCCGCTGCACGAGGAGTTCGGTTGGTCGCGCGGCACGATCGGCTTCGCCGTATCGGTCAACCTCGCGCTCTACGGGCTGACCGCGCCCTTCGCCGCTGCGCTGATGGACCGCTTCGGGATCCGTCGGGTCGTCGCCGTCGCACTCGCGGTGATCGCCCTGGGGTCGGGGCTGACCGTCGTGATGACCACCGCCTGGCAACTGGTCATGTACTGGGGGGTGCTCGTCGGTCTGGGCAGCGGCTCCATGGCGCTTGCCTTTGCCGCGACCGTCACCAACCGCTGGTTCGTCCAGCGGCGCGGACTCGTCACCGGAATACTCACCGCGGCCGGCGCTTCGGGCCAACTGGTCTTCCTACCGCTGCTGTCCTGGCTGGTGGAGCAGCACGGCTGGCGACCGGCCGCCATCACCGTCGCCCTGTCCGCGCTCGCCGTCGTCCCCCTCGTCTGGCTGCTGCTGCGGGACCACCCTGCCGACGTGGGCACCAGCGCATACGGAGCCGAGGAGTTCACCCCCAAGCCCGACCCCGTACCCGGAGCCGCCAGCAGGGCGCTGAAGGTGTTGTTCCGAGCCGCCCGTACCGGACCCTTCTGGCTGCTCGCCGGGACCTTCGCCATCTGCGGCGCCTCCACCAACGGCCTGGTGAAGACTCATTTCGTACCGGCCGCCCACGACCATGGAATGCCGATCACCGCAGCCGCCTCGCTGCTCGCCGTCATCGGGGTGTTCGACGTGGTGGGCACGATCGCCTCGGGTTGGTTCACCGACCGCTACGCCGCTCGCCGACTGCTCGCGATCTACTACGCGCTACGGGGCATCAGCCTGCTCTTCCTGCCCATGCTGCTCGCCCCCTCGGTGCAACCGCCGATGATCTTCTTCATTGTGTTCTACGGGCTGGACTGGGTGGCGACCGTACCGCCGACGATCGCTCTCTGCCGTGAGCACTACGGCGACGACAGTGCTGTCGTCTTCGGGTGGGTGCTCGCCTCGCACCAGGTCGGCGCGGCGATCGTCGCCTTCGCCGGTGGGGTCGCCCGGGACGTCTTCGGCTCCTATGACGTGGTCTGGTACGGCGCCGGTGCCCTGTGCGCGGTGGCGGCCCTGATGTCGTTGGTGATCCGACGGCCGGGGCCGCGGGGGTCCGTGTCCGGGCAGAAGGGGGCCCAACGGCCCAAGGAGGTCCGGGCCGGCTGACGGCACCGTTTCGATGCCGTCAGCCCGGGTGACGTTGTGTCAGAAATGCCGGAAGGCAGTGGCTCAGCTCTCGCCGCGGGGATGGACGGTCATCAGGACGCGGTCCGGGTTCGCCATGGCGGCCAGCATCTCGCGCGGAGTGTTGCCTTCCACCGGGCTCAGCCGCCAACGTCGCAGGATCGCCGCCAGGGTGACCGTGGCCTGTGTCCAGGCGAACGCGTCCCCGATGCACTTGCGGTTGCCGGAACCGAAGGGGACCACGGCCTCCCGCGGCAACTCGGCTCGGCGCTCGGGCAGCCATCGGTCGGGATCGAAGACATCGGGTGCGGAGTAGATCGCGGGGTCTCGATGCAGGGCGTACAGGCTGAAGGCCACTTCCGTACCGGCCGGCAGTGTGTATCCGCCGATCTCCACCGGCTCCAGCGCGCGACGCATCAGGAGGACCACGCCGTGCAGCCGTAGGGACTCGTCGAGCACCCTTTGTATCAGCGAGAGTTGGGGCACCTCCGCGAAGCCCACGGGCCCACCGTCCGTGACCCGCTCGATCTCATCTGCCGCGGCCCGGGCTATCTCGGGGTGTTGTGAAAGGTGGTGGAGGGCCCAACTGAGGACCGACGCGGTGGTCTCGCTGCCGGCGAAGAGGATGGTGACCAGTTCATCGCGCACCTCCTCGTCGGTCAGTGCATCTCCGGTGTCGGCCTCCCGGGCTTCGAGCAGTACGGACAGGAGGTCGGGCTGGCCGGCCTGCTGCCCCGAGGCCCGGGTCTGCACCACCAGACGGTCGATGACCGACCGCATATTGGCGGTCGCCCGGTCGAAGGAGCGCCACAGTGGCAGTCCGTCGAGGAGTTGGGGCGATGCCGTGCGCATC
Organism: Streptomyces sp. NBC_00690; assembly: GCF_036226685.1. Lineage (NCBI taxonomy): Bacteria > Bacillati > Actinomycetota > Actinomycetes > Kitasatosporales > Streptomycetaceae > Streptomyces > Streptomyces sp. NBC_00690. Next base: position 3,846,151 of record NZ_CP109009.1, on the reverse strand, counting down.
AGCATGTTCTTCATGATGACCGGCAGTTCACGGCCGACCGTAGTCACCGCCTCTCGGCCGATCTCGGCGGAGAACAAGGTTTCGGCCAAGGTCCGGATGGTCAGCGAGGTCACCTCGTGGTTCACGTCGATGCGCTGGCCCGGCGTCCAGGACTCGGCCACCGCATCGGCGTGGCTTTCCATCACCTCCACATAGCCGGCTATCTGCTGCCGGTGGAACATCGGCTGCATCAGCCGGCGGCGCCGGCGGTGGGTGTCCCCGTCCGCGGTCGCCAGGCCATTGCCCACCAGGGGCCGCACGCGCTGGAACAACCGGCCCTTCTCGAAGCTGCGCGCCTTGCTGACCGTGACTTCGTGGACGAGGGAAGGGCTGGTGGCGAAGCAGACCGGGAGGGTGCCGATGTCCACTCGGACGAATTCGCCGCTCTCCCGCAGGGACCTCACGAAGGCGAGCGGTCCGCGCATCAGTTTGATGGTGTGACCGAGGAGGGGGATCGCGCCGGGTGCACGGGGAATGGCCGACAACTCAAGCGACACCGACATGTCCTTTCAGCGGGGCATGCGCGACTCCGGACCGCGGGGTGAGTGCAGTCCGGTACGGGGACGGTGTGGGGGAACGACGGCGGCGGTGATCAACTATCGCGCATAGTATCGATGGTTCTCGGCCATTCCAATGGGGCCTCAACTCCACCCGGCCGATGTGCCGCACAGCACGAAGCCCCCGCTTCCCCGCTGCCGATGGAGGGCATCGGCGGCATCGAGGGGAGACGGGGGCTTCGCGGTGTCCCTCCGGTGCGGCGGAGGGGCGTTCGGTCTACCGCCAGAAGAGCAGCGACTTCCACCAGGGTCCGTCGGTCGTTGCGGCGGGAGCGGGGACGGGCGTGCTCGCGGTGTGGGGAGCGGTCGCGGGCAGCGGTTGTGACACCGGAACGGCCGTGCTGATCGTGCCTTCATCGCCCGTGCGCCAGGGGGTGAACTGAACCGGAAGGGCTGCCACTCGACGGGTCAACCAGGCTCCATCCGTGGTGAGTTCACCTTCCGGCACGGCCAGTTGCACTCCCTTGAGCAGGGTCAGCAACCGGTCGATGCCGGTGTCCGCGATGGCGCGGCCGATGTCGCGCCCCGGGCACTCATGGGGTCCGCTGCTGAAGGCGAGGTGGGAGCGGTTGCCGTGGACCGGTGCCGACAGGTCGGGACGGATGGCCGGATCCGTATTGCCCGGTGCCAGGCCCAGTACCAGGAGGTCGCCCTCCTTGATCTGCTGGCCTCCGATCACGGTGTCACCGGTGGCCCAGCGGCCGGGCACCATGGCTATGGGCGGGGTGTCCCACATCACTTGCTCAAGGGCATCCGGCAGGGTCATCTGGCCACCGGAGAGGCTGGCGCGGAACCGTGGGTCGGTGAGAATCAGGCGCAGGGCGTTGGCGATGAGGTTCACGGTGCCCTCGTGGGCGGCGACCAGCACCAACCGCAGATGCTCCACGATCTCTTCGTCGGTCAGCTTCGACTCATGGGCGATGAGCCGTGACGCGAGGTCTCGGCCGGGCTTCCGCTTCTTGTTCTGCACCAGTTCGCGCAGGGTCTTGGTGACCACCTCATTGCTGGCCAGGGCCGTTTCGGTGCCCCGCATCAGATCGAGGGTCGGCTCCACCAGGTCGGGGCCGTCCTCGGTCGCCTGCATGCCCAGCAGTTGGGTCATCACCAGCATCGGCAGACGTTCGGCGTAGTCATGGACGAGGTCCATCCGGCCCGTCGCGGCGAACGCCTCCACCAACTGGTCTGTATGGCGCACCACATAGCGCCGTACTCCGTGACGGTCGAACTGGTCGAGCCCGTCGATGACCGCCTGTCGCAAGCGGGTGTGCTCGGCGCCGTCGGCGAAGACACAGAGCGGCTGCCAGCCCACCATCGGCATCAGTGGCGAGTCGGCGGCGATCTTCCCCTCCTGGAACGCCGTCCAGCGGCGGGAGTCCCGGGAGAACAGCGACGGCGTGCGCATCACTTCGAGGTTCTCGCGGTGACCGAGCACCACCCACGCCGGGATGTCGCCGTGCAGCAGGACGGGGGCGACCGGGCCGTGTTCGCGGCGCAACGCCTCGTACATCTGCGCGGGGTCGGTTTCCGCCTCGGGCCCGTAGAGCCGCCGCAGCCCGGCGGGGGCCAGACCGGAGCCCATGCCGTGGGCCGGGCAGCCCGGCGGAGGCGCGGGGTCCGAACCGTCGCTGAGGTGGTGGATGGTGGTCACGGGGCCTCCGGAACGAGGGTGGATACGGAAGTGGTGGAGCGAAGATGCGAGGTGGGACGGGACGAGGGGCTACGACAGCGCTGTCACCAACTGCCCGTACCGCCTGCCCGTCGTGGGCGGCTCAAAGAGGGGCGAGTCGATGGCGCTCGGACGAGGTCCGACATCGCGACGGCAGCATAGCTGCGTATGAAATCTCGGGAACAGGCATCCCTTGACTGTTTTCACCACACAAGCCCCGGATGATACGGGTCAGTTGGAGTTGGACGGCGCCAGGGGAGGCCATCGGGTGCCGGCGCACGAGATCCAAGGTGTGGTCTCCGGGGGCTCGCGGACGTCGTCGTCCGAGTGCCTGCACCGGGGCTGAAGTGCGACGGGACGGTGCAGCCGTAGGCCGACGGGGGAGCACACTCGCGAAATCGCGCCTTGCTGAGTGCCGGGACGGCAAGTCCGATGGGGAGCCAGAGCGCCCGGGCACCGATGGGCGGCCCGGGTTCTGACGGTCTTCCGAGCGGCCCGGCCCTTCGTACCGATGTGTGCGGTTAGGAGAGCGACTTCGCTATCTTGCGTGCGTCGATGGCCATCTCCCGGAGCATCCCGCTGATCGGGTTGGTGAAGCCGGTGAAGTACAACCCCGGAGCGTGCTTGGGGGTGCGTCCGCCGCGGGTGAGGGGTCTGCCGCGGGAGTCCAACACCTTGAGGTGGCCGACCAGCCCCTCCAAGGAGCGGCGGTACCCCGTCGCCGCGATCACCGCGTCCGGCGAAATGGTGCTGCCGTCCGCCAGCAGCACCTTGTCGCCCTCGAAGGAGTCGACTGCGGCGACCGGCTCTATGGACCCCTTGCGCACCGCCTGGATGAGACCCATGTCCTGAACCGGAATGGCGCCTTCACGTGCGCGTTTGAGCAGACCCTTGCCGGGCCGGGGCAGCCCGTGTGCGCTCAGATCAGGGACGGAAAGCCGGGACAGGACGCGTGCTGCCGGGTCCACGAGGAAGGCCGGCAGTCTGCGTACCAGTACTCCGGTGCGCTGGGTCGGCCAACCCAGGGTGGAGCGGCGGACGATGTGCGGGGGAGTGCGGACCGCGAGCCGCACTCGGGTCGCACCCCCGGCGACGAGGTCCACCGCTATCTCCGCACCCGTGTTGCCGACCCCGACGACCAGCACGTCCTTGCCCTCGAAGGGTCCGGGTGCACGGTAGTCGCCGGCGTGTAGCAGTTCACCGGTGTACGTCTCCTGGCCCTCCCACTCGGGCAGCGCCTGGGTGTGGTTGTAGCCGGTGGCTATGACCACGGCCCGCCCGGTCAGCCGCCGACCGCCCGTGGCGTGCAACAGCCAGTCAGAGCCGGCGGGCTCGATGTGGGAGACCTCGACGCCCGTCACGATCTCCAGTTCGTGGAACTCGGCGTACTTCTCCAGATAGCGCACCATGTCGTCGCGGGACACCCACCGTCCGAACGACCGGGGCATGGCGAGTCCGGGCAGGCCGGAGAGCCTTCGGGTGGTGTGCAGATGCAGCCGGTCGTAGTGGCGGCGCCAGGACGCGCCGACGGCGTCGGACTTCTCCAACACCACGGCCCGCACACCGCGTTCCCTCAGAGAAGCTGCGACGGCGAGCCCACCCGGGCCACCGCCGACGATGTAGACGGGGCGTTCGTCCGTGAGGTCGATGACCTTGCGCTTGCCCTTTTCATCGGCCATGAGTCGTGAGCGTAATCGCCACCTCACGTGCTGGGTCTCAGTCAAGATGGAAATCGGTTGCGAATTGATCACGCCGGTAAGTCTTCTGTGCGTTCTGCACCCGACTTTCCTACGTTTCCTGTTCACCTGTGCATGTCTGTTGTGCGGTTCGGTACATCCTCGGGAGATCCTGCCCCGGTGCACAGGGGATGCGGAACCGCCCCCACCCGACAGGACAGGGCGAGGGCGGTCGGGATCGGGTACGGGCCGCCGTCAGGGCCAGAGCAGTTCCCGCCGCCAGCCCCTCTCGGGTCCGCCCCGGTAGCGCAGCCGGACATGGCGCCGCTCCGCGTCGCCTTGGAAGAACTCCACCTCGTGCGGCTCCAGTACATAGCGCGTCCAACTGGATACTGGTGCGTCCGGTTCGGTACGTGCCCGGTCCCATGCGGCCCGTGAGGCCCGGTTCAACTCCGCGAGCGAATCGAGGACCTTGCTCTGTCGGCCGGTGAGGGCGGCGGCCAGGGCTCCGGTGGAGCGGGCGTGGAGATCCGCCAGGCTCTGCTGCGCGTCGCTCGCTGCGACCGTGCCGCGCACCCGGACCTGGCGCCCCTGTACGGCCCAGTAGAACCCGAGCGCGGCCTCGGGCACGGCGGCCAACTGACGCCCCTTCGCGCTGGTGGAGTGCGTGGCGAAGTGCCACCCGGCCGCGTCCGCGTCGTGCATCACCACGATGCGGACGTCCGGTCGCCCCTCTCCGTCGACCGTGGCGAGGCTCATGGTGTGCGGTTCCGGCTGTCGGGCCGCGCACGCCTCGGCGAACCAACGCTGGAACAGGGGCAGGGGGGCGTCGGGCGCATCGGCGGGATCGAAGGCCGGCAGTGTGGTGTCCCAGATCAACTGGGAGCGGAGGAGGTCGTGGAAGCCGGCGCCCGGGTCCTGGAGGTCCTTGTCCATGTCCATGGGATCAGTGAACACCACTGTGCCTATAGTGGTTAACCGGTCGTGCCGGAGCCCCGGCACGGCGGCGAAAGGGATCGATGCATGCGGCAGAACCTGGCCCGGCGCGCCGCTCTGGTCGACGGGGCCATCGAGGTCCTCGCCCGTGACGGCGCCCGAGGGCTCACCTTCCGGGCGGTCGACATCGAGGCCGACGTGCCCAAGGGCACCGCGTCCAACTACTTCGCCAACCGCGATGACCTCCTCAACCAGGTCGGCGACCGGATCTACGAGCGGATGCGGCCCGACGACGAGGCCCTCGCGCGGATGACGGACGGGCCCGCCACCCGTGAGCGCACCGCCGAGCTGGTGCGGGAGGTGGTGGAGCGGGTCACATCGTTCCGCACCGGCTACCTCGCCCTGTTGGAACTCCGGCTGGAGGCCACCCGGCGACCGCATTTGCGGGCCGTGCTGACGGAACGGGTGAGTGCCGATGTGCGGGCGAACGTCGATGGACATCTGTCATCGGGGCTGCCCGGCGATGCCGACGCCGTCCGGATGATCTATCTGGCAGCCAACTGGCTGGTGGTGGAACGGCTCACCCTGCCCGACGTCTTCCCACCGGAGCAGGCCGCCGATCTGATCACCTCGCTGGTGGAGCGGTTGATCCCACCGGATGCCGAGGGGTGATCACCACGGGGCGATGCCCCTCGCCGCAGCGACAGCACCGCGGACGGTCGGGCCGGACGGCGGAGGCGCGATGACGGAGGCACGATGACCGCGGCCGACGGTGTACGCAGGGGTGCCGGTGTGCGCTGGGTGCAGAGGGTGTCGTCCACCCCGCTCTTCGCCAAGATCGCTCCCAAGGCCCTGCCTGCGGTGGACCGCGCGATCCACCGGCTGACCCGCGGCCGGGTGCTGCCGAGCGCCTGGCTGCTGCCGGGAGTCGTCCTCACCGTGCCCGGGGCGCGTACGGGATCGCCCAGGAGCGTCCCGCTGGCCTGTATGCCGGAGGAATCGGGTTCCTGGATTCTCATCGGCTCCAACTTCGGTCGTACGGACCATCCCGCCTGGACCGTGAACCTCCTCCACCACCCGCAGGCGGTGGTGAACTGGTGTGGCGAGGACATTGCCGTGCGAGCCCGGCTGCTCGAAGGGGAGGAGCGCGAGGACGTCTGGGCGCGGGTGCTGGCCTTCTGGCCGCCGTACGCCACCTACCAGGCGCGGGTCTCCCGTACGATCCGCGTCTTTCGGCTGACCCGCTGCTGAGCTGCTGGCGATCCCCTGGCGATCTACGGCTGACCGCATGCCGGTCGAGGTGCCCCGCCGCGGATCGAGTTCGCGGACGTGCCCGGCATGACCGATGTGACCTGCCGGAATGCGGGCGGGCTTGGACGGCCGTCGTACCGGTAGCGGAAGGGGCTTCCGTACGGCGACCGCCGCTTTCGACGCTACGCCCGCGCTTTGCGGATCGCCACGGGAACCACCGGCCGGCCGGCACCACCCCATCACCAGCGGCCAGTCCCGGGGCACCCTCGTGCTCTGCTCAACCGGGTCGGAGGGCTTAGCGTCCACCCCGCCCGGTCGCCGTGCCCTTCACCGCGTCCAGTGCGTACACACAGCGGTCCTTGCTGCACGCGTACACCACACCGCCGCGGGCGACCGGTGAGCCGGTGATCTCGCCGCCCGTCGCCAACTTCCAGCGCAACTGCCCACCGCTCGCGTCCAGGGTGTACAGCACATGGTCCGCCGAGCCGAAGTGGACCCGCCCGTCCGCGACCACGGGAGAGCCGATGACCTCCCCGCCCGCGGCGAAGCGCCACATCGGGGTGCCGGTCACCGCGTCCAGCGTGTAGAGCGCGCTCCCGCTGCCGACATGGACGTTCCCACCGGTGACCAGCACGGGTTCGATCGACTGGCGCGGTTCGGTGGCGATGCGCCAACGGTCCTTGCCCGTCGCCGAGTCCAGTGCGTAGACCGTGCCGAGGTAGTCGGCGAGGTACACCCCGCCGCCCGTGACCGCGGCGCCCGGTGCGAAGGCGGGCGGACAGAGGAAGACCGCGGGTGCCTCGAAGTGCCAACGCACCCGACCGTCCGCGATGCCGATCGCCAGCGCCCTGGTGCCGGCCGAGACGTACACCTGCCCGTCGGGAGCCGGCTGGATCCGCACGGGTACGTTCCCGCAGGACGCCGAGTCCCCGATGGGGTACGACCAGCGCTCGATCCCCGTACGAGCCTCCAGGGCGCGCAGCCGGGCGTCCTGCCACACATAGACGGTGTCATCGAATATGGCCGGCCCGGCTTCAACGGTCTCGAACTCCGTCTGGGCTCCTGTCAGCTCCCACAGCTTCTCGCCGTTGGACGCCTCCCACGCCTGTACGCCGCCACCCCGGGTGCCGGTAAGCACCGTGCCCCGGTCCGCCTTGATCGAGTACACCCAGGCTTCGGTCTGGTGGCGCCAGCGCTCCTGGCCGTTCGCCGCGTCGAGGGCGTAGAGGGTCGGTCCGTCGGACGCATGGATCCTGCCGCCGTCGACTGTCATCGACCAGGCCACGTCACGGGTCTTGAACTGTCGGCGTCCCGTGCCCACATCGAGCGCGTGCACCTCGAACGAGGTGACGTACAGCAGATTGCCGTCCACCACCGGTGTGCCCCAGACGTCGTTGGACATCCGGAACCGCCAGGGGCGCCAGGCCGAAGGGCCGTCGGGCGGTGGTACGGGCGGGGCCGATTGCGAGGGCACCGGGCCGGTGCCGGGCATCGGCACGACAGCCGAGCCGTTGACACCTGCCGGGGGTCGGATCCAACCGGTCGCCGCCAGCAGATCGGGTGCCGGGCCGCGGCTGGTGTCCGCGACGCGCAGCCCCGGGCCGATGGGCGCCTTGGCCCCGGGCAACCGCACCGGTCCTGCGGCCCCGGTCCGAGGGTCGTCGACCCGGGAGCGCGGGGCGGCCCAGTCGTTGTGGGCGGGCTGCCGCGGCGGTGGACCGGGAGGCATCGGGGGCGGCTGCGGCGGGCGGGGCGCGGGTGGAATGCGCCCGCCTCCCCGGCGGCGCTCGATCATCGCCGTTGCGAGGTCTGGCAGCCAGGCGGAGGCAGTACCGCTGTCGTCGCTGCCGGAGAAGAGGTGCGGCGCCAACTGGGCCTGGAGGTCTTCGGGCGACGGCCGCCGCGTTGCCTCGCGCTGCATGCAGGATTCGATGAGCGGTCGAAGTTCATCGGGGAGACCGGCCAGGTCGGGGCCTTCGCGCAGCAGCATGAAGACGGTCTCGACCGGGTTCGCACCGTGGAAGGGGGCATGGCCCGTGGCCGCGAAGACCAGGGTCGAGCCCAGCGAGAACACATCGCTCGCACCCGTCACGCTGCGTGAGTCCCGGGCCTGCTCGGGGGACATGTACGCGGGCGTGCCGACCGCCACATTGGTCATCGTCAACCGGGTGTTGGAGACGCCGGAAGCGATGCCGAAGTCGATGACCCGCGGCCCGTCCTCGACCACGAGCACGTTCGACGGCTTGAGGTCGCGGTGCACCAGGCCCGCGCCGTGGATGGACTGGAGGGCCTCCGCGATGCCTGCGGCGAGCCAGCGCACGGCCTGCGCGGGCAGGGGGCCGCACTCGTTCACTATCTCCTCAAGGGAGGGCGCGGGTACGTATGCGGTGGCCAGCCAGGGAACCGCGGCCCGGGGGTCGGCGTCCACCACGGCCGCGGTGTAGAAGCCGCTGACGGCCCTGGCCGCCTCGACCTCGCGGGTGAAGCGGATTCGGAACAGCTGGTCCTCTGCGAGCTCGGTACGCACGGTCTTGATCGCCACTCGACGACCTGATGCCGAGCGGGCCAGGTACACCAGGCCCATGCCGCCGGCACCGAGCCGGCCCAGTACCTCGAACGGACCGATCCGTCTCGGATCGTGCTGCGTCAGCTGCTCCATTACCTGCCTGCCACCTCCCCGTACGGCCCCAGATCGAGCCGGGCCCGTCCATTACAGCGCCGTCCCGCGTCTCCGCTACTGAGACTCTCACCACTGAGACGCTCAGCGGCGGTGCCCAGCCTGATTCTTCCTGCCGAAAGCGTTGGTTGCGAACCCGGGGGCGGATCGGGGTGTCTCATCCGGATTCGGGCACGGAGGCCCGCTCCGGCCCGGTACGGTCCGCTCCCACGGCCTTTCGGCGGGCCGCGAAACGGCACGCACCACACCGACTTGGGCGACGTCGGGGGAGCGAACCGGGGACGACCCGGCCGCACGCTCGATCGGCTGTCGGGACCGGGCGCCCGGTGGGTCTCGCCCTTCCGTGCGGAAGGCGCGTGGCACTCGTCACACTCAACGTTCTGGGGCAATCCCGGGCACCCGCCGTCGGATAAATCGAACATGTGCTCACTAGTCCGCCGTCCGGTGTTCACAGGGGCACCACCCCATTTGCAGTCGGCCGAATCGCGCCCCGATCACCCCTCGGTAAGCTGACGGCATGACAGGACAAGTACGCACAGTCGACGGCCGTGTGGCCGGACGACGCGGCCAGGCGACGCGGCAGAAGCTGCTCGACTGCCTCAGCGAGATGCTCAGCTCCTCGCCGTACCGGGACGTCAAAGTCATCGACGTGGCCCGGAAAGCGGGCACTTCCCCCGCGACCTTCTACCAGTATTTCCCCGATGTCGAGGGCGCCGTCCTGGAGATCGCGGAAGAGACGGCGAAGGAGGGCACCGGGCTCACCGAACTGGTCGCCGGACGCTCCTGGGCCGGTAAGGCTGCCTGGCAGACGTCCGAGGATCTCGTCGAGGGCTTCCTCGACTTCTGGCGCCGCAATGACGCGATCCTGCGGGTCGTCGATCTGGGTGCAGCCGAGGGCGACAAGCGGTTCAACAAACTCCGGTTGAAGGTCCTGAACTCCGTCACCGGCTCCCTCACGGAAGCGGTGAAGGAGCTCCAGGCCAAGGGCCGGGTGGACAAGGACGTCAGCCCGGCGGCGGTGGCGGGTTCGCTCGTCGCGATGCTGTCTGCGGTGGCCTCGCACCAGAAGGGCTTCAGCACCTGGGGCGTCAAGCAGGCCGAGCTCAAGCCCAACCTCGCACTGCTGGTGCACCTCGGCATCACGGGTCGCAAGCCGACCAGGTAGGGGCCCGCCCCCGCGGGCCCCACCCAACAACAGTTCCACCGCACGTCTCCCCGGGTCGCTCTGACCCGCCGCTCAGACCCTTCTCCTCCTGAGCGCGAAGTGACCGTTCAGCCGTCCGTACCCGGCTTGGTCCCCCAGACATAGAGCTGGTCGTCGACGTCCAGCAGGTCCCACAGCTTCTCCGCGTCCGACAGGCGCAGATTCACGCATCCCGCAGAGCCCCCGCCGTCGTACAGATCGCCCGGACGGCCGTGCAGGGCCTGGCCCTCGTCGAAGAACTGGGCGTAGGGCATGGGGGCGTTGTCATAGATCGTCGACACATGGTCCTTGCTGCGCCAGTAGATGGTGTGCCAGCCGGGACGGGTCTCCTCGTCGTCGCGTCCGGTACGGATGGGGACGGGCGGGAAGACCACATCGGCGTTGCGCTGGACCCACAACAGTTGCCGATCGAGGTCGACACAGGTCACCCGGTGGTCGCGGACGGGACAGTCCCCCTTGGCGTTGGGGAACTCCCGGGCTTCGACGACGACCGTCATGCGGTAGGTCGCCAGTCCGGCGTAGCCGTCGGCCGGTTCGACGGCGTGCGTGATCTGGAAGGTGCGGACCGCTTCGCAGTCGGCCACCGACTGCACCCCGTCCACGGGCCGTTGCAGATGCTCTTCCAGGGGCCGCTGGTAGGGCCCGGTGCCGCTGGTGCAGGGCGTACCGTCCCGGCTGTTCGCCAGCGCGGCGGATTGCGGCACGGCCAGGGCGATGGCGAGCGCCGCCATCGCGGTCAAGGGTGCGGCGGTTGTGGACCGGCCGCCGGGTATCCGCCGTGGACGGTGTCGATCAGTGTGGTGCATGCCGTGCTCCGTCCTCGTACGCAGACGCGTACGACGTTGTCGCCCCCGGTGCTTGAACCCCCTGGTGCCACCCGGCCGGTCGGATTCGACGGTGACAGGGTCCCCAAGCCCACAGTTATCAGCGGATGGCGCCGGGCGCCGCAGGCCGCGGGCCAAACCGGTGAGGGCGCGTACCGGACCATCAGGTCCGGTACGCGCCCTCTCAGGAGTCGCAGGGGGTCAGATCAGCCCTGGTGGGGCTTGTCCTCGTCTCCCTTGCCCTTGCCGTGCTCACCACGCTTGTTGGTGATGGTCACGTCCACTCCCTCATCGACGTTCTCCGCGGTGAGGATGTACGGGCCGAAGACCGGGTTGCGCGGGAGCTCATAGCCCTCGGGCACGTCCGTCTCCAGCAGGTAGTACGTCCCCGTCGGCAGATCGTCGAAGACACAGGTGCCGGTGTCGTCGGTGGAGCAGGCGGCACCGGTCAGGGTGTCGGCCGGAATGCCGAGGGACCCTCTGATCTGGAGACCGGGCACGCCGTTGCTCTCGCGCCACAGCTGGAAGACCGCCCCGGCCAGGTCACGGCCGGTCTTGTGGTCGATCTTGTGGAGCGTGATCGTGCCGGTGTCCGTCGGGCTCGCGGTGTTCTGCGCGGTGACGGTGACTCCGTCTGCGGCGTTCTCATTGGTGAGGACGAGGGGTCCGAAGACGGGGTTGGCGGGGAGGTCGTAGCCGTCGGGGGCTGCGGTCTCCTGCCAGTAGTACGTACCGATCTCGACCGTGCGGGTGCAGTCGCCGTCGGCGCCGGTGGTGCAGGGGGTGCCCACCGTCGTGTCCGGGTTGATGCCGATGGTCTGGAGACCGGGAATGCCGTTGGTCTCCTCCCACAGTTGGAAGACGGCTCCGGCGAGCGGGTCACCGGTTTCGGCGTCTTCCTTGATGACGGTCACATCGCCGGTGACGGCCGCAGTTGCGGTGTTCTCGGCGGTGACGGTGACTCCGTCTGCGGCGTTCTCATTGGTGAGGACCAGCGGTCCGAAGACGGGGTTGGCCGGCAGGTCGTAGCCGGGCGGTGCCGCCGTCTCCTGCCAGTAGTACGTACCGGTTTCCACGGTCTGGCTGCATTCACCGTTGGCGCCCGTGGTGCAGGGGGAGCCAATGGTGGTGTCCGGGTTGGGCCCGGTGGTCTGGAGACCAGCTACACCGTTGGTCTCCTCCCAGAGCTGGAAGACGGCTCCGGCGAGCGGGTCACCGGTTTCAGCGTCTTCCTTGACGACCGTCACATCGCCCGTGACCGGGGCCGTCGCCGTGTTCTCCGCGGTGACGGTGACTCCGTCTGCGGCGTTCTCCGCAGTGAGGACGAGCGGTCCGAAGACGGGGCTGGCCGGCAGGTCATAGCCGGGCGGTGCCGCCGTTTCCTGCCAGTAGTAGGTGCCGATCTCGACCGTGCGGGTGCACTCGCCGTCGGCGCCGGTGACACAGGGGGTGCCCACCGTCGTGTCGGGGTCGGCTCCGGTGGTCTGGAGTCCGGGTACGCCGTTGGTCTCTTCCCAGAGCTGGAAGGTCGCTCCGGCCAGGGGGTCGCCCGTGCCCGAGTCTTCCTTGATGACGGTCACATCGCCGGTGACCACGACGGTTGCGGTGTTCTCGGCGGTGACGGTGACTCCGTCGGCTGCGTTCTCATTGGTGAGGACGAGCGGTCCGAAGACGGGGTTGGCGGGGAGGTCGTAGCCGTCGGGGGCTGCGGTCTCCTGCCAGTAGTACGTACCGGTTTCCACGGTCTGGCTGCATTCGCCATCAGCACCGGTGGTGCAGGGGGTGCCCACCGTCGTGTCCGGGTTGGGGCCCGTGGTCTGGAGACCGGGTACGCCGTTGGTCTCTTCCCAGAGCTGGAAGGTCGCTCCGGCGAGTGGGTCGCCCGTCTGGGCGTCTTCCTTGATGACCGTCACATCGCCCGTGACCGGGGCCGTCGCCGTGTTCTCCGCGAACACCGTGACACCGTCCGCGGCATTCGCGGCCGTGAGGACGAGCGGTCCGAAGACGGGGTTGGCCGGCAGGTCGTAGCCGGGCGGTGCCGCGGTCTCCTGCCAGTAGTACGTACCGGTTTCCACGGTCCGGGTGCAGTCGCCGTCGGCGCCGGTGACACAGGGAGTGCCGACGGTGGTGTCGGGGTCGGCTCCGGTGGTCTGGAGGCCGGGAATGCCGTTGGTCTCTTCCCAGAGCTGGAAGGTCGCCCCAGCGAGCGGGTCGCCCGTGCCCGAATCCGACTTGATGACCGTCACATCACCCGTGACCGGGACGGTCGCGGTGTTCTCGGCGGCCACGCTCACGCCGGTCGCCGCGTTCTCCGCGGTCAGTTCCAGCGGTCCGAAGACGGGGTTGGCGGGGAGGTCGTAGCCGGGCGGTGCCGCGGTCTCCTGCCAGTAGTACGTACCGAGCCCGACCGTATCGGCGCACTCACCGATCAGGCCCGTGGTGCACGGGTCACCGATCGTGGTGTCGGGGTCGGCTCCGGTGGTCTGGAGGCCGGGGATCCCGTTGGTCTCCTGCCACAGCTGGAAGACGGCACCCGAGAGCGGTTCTCCGTTCGCCGAGTCCGTCTTCTCGACCGACACCTCACCCGTCACCGGGGTCGTCGTGTTGTCGGCGTTGACACTCACACCGGCCGGCAGGTCGTCGGCCTCCAGCAGCACGGGGAAGACCGGGTTGGCCGGGAGGTCGTACCCAGGCGGTGGTGCCGTCTCCTGCCAGTAGTAGAGGCCCAGGTTGACCGTGCGGGAGCAGGTGCCGTCAGCGCCGGTGACGCAGGGGGTGCCGACAGTGCTGTCCGGGTTGGGCCCGGTGGTCTGGAGCCCGGCGGTGCCGTTGGTCTCCTCCCACAGTTGGAAGGTCGCTCCGGCGAGCGGTGCCTGGGTCTCGGAGTCCCTCTTGACGACCTGTACGGGGGCCATCGGGATCACGGAGCAGTCCGGCAGGTCACCGTTGAAGGGGTACGCGTGGAACTCCTGGCCGCCGCCGGCGCCCACCACACTGGTGTGGGTGACATTGCCGGTGGTGAAGAAGCGGCCGTTCACTCCGGGGAGCGTGACGGTGGCCGTCGACGCCTGGTTGCCGATGAGCACACTGCCCTGGAACTGTCCGGTGCCGCGCAGGCCCACGGTGGTCGCGTCGGGGAAGTTCCACAACAGCCGGTCCCGCAGCTGGTTCAGCGGGTCGGTGTCGAAGGGGCTGCCGCTGTAGGTGTTGATGATCCGGTTGGCGCCCGTGAGGTTGACCAGGACGGTGGCGTTCGCCGGGATATTGGCGAACACGATGCCCTGCTGGCCGCCGCCAGCGGTGGTCAGGTTGAAGTCGACGTTGAAGACCTGGAGGGCTGAGGTCCCGTCGCCCGTGAACAAGGTCTCGCCGCCGTTGTTGACGGCGGTTCCGGTGGCCGGGCGGGGCCCGGTCTCATTGCGGGCGTAGCACTGGCTCGATGTCGTCAGCTCATCGCGCAGCGCGGTGTACGGAGCTGCCGCGTTCGGGTCCTGGATGACGGTGCCCGTGATGGTGCCGGTGGCCGTACCCGCGTGGCGTACGACTCCACCGTCGGCGAGCAGCGATTCCCCGGGCGCGACGGTGACATTGCCACCGGTGGTGAGGAAGTCCGAACCGGCAGGAGGCGGCACGCGTGAGCCCACCCCGACGATGCCGATGTTGTAGATGGAGCTGGCTCCGGCCACCTTGTCCTGGTCGAAGTTCCCGAGGACGACGACCTTGCCCTCGGCTTCGGCCGCGCGTTCGCGGACCAGGAAGTTACCGCCGGCGAAGATGTTGATGTTGGCATCGCGGCCCATGATGGGCCCGTTGCTGATCGGGGGGAACGGATCGGGGCAGTCGCCCGGGATACAGGGACCGAGCCCACCCGGCAGGGGTGCGGCGGCCTTGGCCTGGACGGTTGTGGCTCGTTCTTTGCTGACCGGTACGGCACCGGCCAGCATGGTTGGCCCCAGAGCCAGCGCGGGCGCGGTGACGGCGAGGACCACACAGGCCAGGCCTGAGGTCCACGACCGTTGTCGCAGTCGCGCGAGGGTTGCTCTCATACGTCGACTTCTCCTGTGGGTCGCCTTGTCCGGCAATTCCCTGACAGGCTGAACAGCTGACCCAATGGGACACAGTCGACACTCCCGTGAGCGGGCAATACGGATCCGATAATCACTCGCGCGCACGATCTGTGCACTCTTCTGCCGCTGCGACCCTCCCTAACGGCCCAACAGCCGAGGTCACAGCGTTCATCGGACACACCGCCGCGGTCCATTCGGGCACGGCCCCGGCTCGATCGCTCGACTGCCCGACCGATCGATCAGAACCGTGGTGCGTCCCGCCCGGACACAACGGGCGGGACGCAGACGGGACGTCAGTTGCCGAGGGTCTCCCCGAAACCGGTCTCCGGCACGGCCCGCAGTCCGAGATCGGCAGGGCCGAACGTCTTCGAGCCCTGACCGGTCAGGCCCTGGGTGGTGCCGGGCAGGACCGAGTACCTTCCCACCGCCGGGTACTCACCGGGAGCCCCAGCCACCAGTTCCGCACGACCGTCGCGGTTCATGTCGATCAGCTTGACGACCCGTCCGAAGAGGTCGTTCGCCGCCATGTCCCCGGGCACGCCCGCCGTGTCCAGGTCGTGCACCTGGGCGCCCTGACCGGTGAGACCCGCGGGCCCACCGAAGAGGGTGGTCACCCGACCTGCGAGGGACTTGTCGCCGACGGTTTCGACGGGGGAGCCGGCGGCGACGTCCGCGTACCCGTCGCCGTTGATGTCACCGACCGAGATGGAGGAGCCGAAGTAGTCGTCGCGTTCGACCGTGCCCGGCACGCCTTCGGTGTCCTGCGTGAACACCTGCGGTTTCCGGTCGGTCGCCTGACCGTTCTTGCCCCCGTAGACCACGGTGAACCTGCCGGCGAACGGGATGTCGCCGTGATCCGCCCTCCAGTCGCCGAGCACGATGTCCCCGTACCCGTCCTTGTCGATGTCCCCGATGCCCAACTGCCGGTCGTCCGCGCCGAGGCTGACGAGGTCCTTGCCGGCGGCGTCCTTGAGCGTTCCCGCCTTGACCAGGCCCTTGCTCGTGCCGCGCAGGAGCTCGATGCGCTGATGGACCCCGGCGCGCCCCGGATAGACCTGGAGCACGAGGTCGCTGATGCCGTCCCCGGTCACATCGCCGGTGGTGAGCCCCGGGTGGACATAGGTCTGACCGTCCTTCATCCCGAGGGACGCGATGCTCTTGGGCTTGCCCTTGCGGGTGAAGGGGCCGTACAGCACATCGCCGCCGCGGCCGTTGCTGTAGTCACCGGCCGCCAGGTCGGCCGCACCGTCCCCGTTGAAGTCCCCGGCGGCCAGGGCCATGCCGCGGCGCACGTCGATCGAGGTGGGGGCGGACTGCTGCACGGTGCTCGCCCCGTGCTTGGCCAGTCCGTTCTTGCCGCCCCAGATGATCGTGTTCTGACCGGCGTTACGGCGGTAGGTGCCGTTGACGGTCAGGTCCTCGCCGACGGTGGAGACGGCGAGGTCGGTGAAGCCGTCCTTGTCGAAGTCGCCGGAAGCGGTCCGGTGGCCGAAGCGGTCATGACCCTCGGGGGTTCCGGGTATGCCCTCGGTGCTCGTACGGATGAGCTTCCGCTTGGTGGTGTCGACCCCTTGGCGCGAGCCGTACAGCACCATCACGGAGCCGCTCGCGTAGGCGCTCCCCGCCGCTGAGTCGGTGTTGCCCGAGAGATTGACCACCAGGTCCCGGTAGCCGTCCCCGTTGTAGTCCATCGGTTTCGCGGCCGGTGCCTTCGCGGCCCGAGCGCTCTTGCCGTCGACGGGCGCGGCAACGGCCACGGGAGCGAGAGCGCCCGCAGCCAGGCAGGCGGAGGTGACGGCGATCGCGGCGGCGAGGGTCCGTGTGCGCAAGGTGTGTTCCCCACAGGTCGAGACTGCTGGTCCCCCTGCCGCTTCAGCTGTGGTGATCAACAGGAGTCCCTTGGGAGACCCGCCCGACAAGAGAATGGTTGTACGCGGCACCTGGGGCGTTGTGGGCGCTATCCGGCTTGGCGAGCGAGGGCGGGCAGATGGCCGGCCCGAGCGGTGGCACGGTGCTCCGACGGCCGTACGCCCAGGGTCCGCTTGAAGGCCACGCTCAACGCGTACGCATTCGAGTAGCCGACCCGACGGGAGACGGCCTCCACGGTGTCATCGGTACGGGCCAGCAGATCGGCCGCCTGACAGATGCGCCACTCGGTCAGGTACGTCATCGGCGGCTGCCCCACCAACTCATTGAACCGCTGTGCGAACCGCGCCCGGGACACGCCCGCCTCCGACGCCAGCGAGGCGACCGTCCACGGCCGGGCCGGATCGCTGTGGATCAGCCGGAGCGCGCGCCCCACGGTGGGGTCGCCGTATGCCCGGTACCAGGCGGGCGCCTTCGCCTCGGGGCGGTCGAACCAGTCCCGCAGGGTGGTCACCAGCAGGAGATCGAGCAGCCGGTCGAGAACCACCTGCCGCCCCGGCACGTCCCGGTCTATCTCCTGCGAGATCATGCCCAGCGCCGGGCAGCCCTCCGGCGCGGCCGGCACCCGGGCGATGGGCGGCAGTGCGTCCAGCACACGTTGCGAGACGCTTCCCTCGACCTGGTAGGTGCCCTTCAACAGCACGGTGTCCCGGTGTTCCGGTGCACACATCGGCATCGTGCCGATGATCAGTCGGCCGTCCGGCGTCGTGCAGCGGTCGTCCTCGTGGACGAAGGCGAGCGGCGCCGTACCCGGCTCGTCGGAGACGGTGTACGGCTCGGGGCCGCGCACCAGCACCAGGTCACCGGGGCGCAACGGGACGGGCGCATCGCCGTCCACGCTCACCCACGCCGAACCGCCGAGCATGGTGAGCAGGGCGAGCGGGGTGCGTTCGAGGAACCGCATCGACCAGGGCGGATTGAGGGCCGACCGGTCGAAGAGGGCGCCCTGGGGCCGTACCTCGTGCAGCAGGCCGGACAGTGCGTCATCCATGTGCACCAGTGTAGGAGGGCAGCGGTGGGCCGATCGGTTCGACCGGTGCGGGCAGCCCGGACCGCGTACGACCGCGGCGCGAGACGATCAGACATCACAACGAGAGCGACAGCCATCCTCCGTACAGCCGCAACCCGCTTCACTGGTCCACATGACGAACTCTTCTGCTTCCGCTCCCTCTGTTCCTTCTGCTTCTTCGTCCCCTTCTTCGGTTCTGGTGACCGGCGGTACGGGCAAGACGGGCCGCAGGGTCGCCGATGTGCTCCAACGCCGCGGCTTCTCCCCCAAAGTGGCCTCCCGGTCGGGTGCGGTGCGCTTCGACTGGACGGACCGCACCACCTGGGCTCCCGCCCTGAGCGGCGTAGACGCGGTCTATGCCGTCACCTCCGAGGACCCGGGCGCGATCGACGACTTCAGGGACTTCGTGGCAGCGGCGACCGAAGGCGGTGTGCGCCGACTGGTGCTGCTCTCCGCCCGGGTGTGGGAAGAACTGGACGACGGCAGTGGCAGCGTCCTTGCGACCGAGCAGCTCGTGCGCGATTCGGGCCTGGAGTGGACGATCCTGCGCCCGACCTGGTTCGCCCAGAACTTCACCGAGTTCCCCTACCTCGTGGGGCCGCTCAGCAAGGGAGAGCTCCGCATCCCGGCCGGAGAGGGACGCGAACCCTTCGTCGACCTCGACGACCTGGCGGAGGTGGCGGTCGCCGCCCTCACCGAGGAGGGACACAACGGTCGTACGTACGCCCTGTCCGGCCCGCGGGCAATGACCTTCGGCGAGGCCGTTGCCGAGATCGCCCGCGCCTCGGGCCTCGACCTGCGCTATGTCCCGGTCACCGAGGAGGAATACCGTGCCGAGGCCATCGCGGCCGGAGAGCCGGAAGAGGTCGCCGAGATCTTCGTCGAACTGTTCCGGCACATCCGCGAGGGCAGGTCGGAAGCGCTCTCGAACGGGGTACGGGAGGCACTGGACCGCGACCCGGCCGACTTCAGCGCCTACACCGGGCGTACGGACTTCTCCGTACTGGGTTGATCGAGCGCACCGGCACGGGGCCGCTCGGCGACATTGCAGCGCAGGGTTCTGAGCTGCAACGTGGTCTCCACCAGCGCATAGGGCCGTACCAGCGCACAGTCCTCACCCCGGAGCGGTGCGAGTCGCGCCACCACATGCGGGGGAGTGGGGGTGGCCCATGCGGACCACCACGGCCGGAACGACATCCGCCCATGACGGGTGGGACCCGAGGGCGGGGAATGGCTGTGTCGTCCGTGCGATGGGAAGAACCGTTGCAGCACTCGCGTCAGAGCCCGTTGGACCATGCACATGGGTCGGGATCAGCTCCTTGGAGACAGCTTTCGGCCAAGCCGGGGCTGGCCTTGTCGTAGTCGTAGGGGGGATGGGTGGCCCCGGCCCTCGCGTGTTGGGGCACGGGCGGACCGGAGCCGTGAACCCCCCCGCGGGGTGCGGGCACCGCGAGCGGGAGATCTCAGCCGTGCCGCGGGGGTCGTCCGCCTCCCGGGGCGGGCCCTGCCGCACATTCCGCATGCGCATACGGATCGGGCCGCGCGCCACTCGCCGAGAAGCCCTCGCCGACCCTGATGGCGAAGCCCGCGATCGGCCGATCGCACAGGACGCAGTATTCGACGCCCTCGGTCTGCCGTAGGAGACCTTCCCCGCTTCCCACCGGGAGCCAGGGGCTTCGCTCGGCTGGTCCGGGATTCACCGAAGTGGGTTCCGGCTACGGGTATTCGCCTGGGAATTCAAGGCCCGCAACCGCTCATCCGAACTGAGCGGTCGGACGCATTCTGGTTCCACTTCCCATTCGGCCCCACCACGGATGGGCCGCAGTGCCCACGAAGAACCGGAAAGCCCCCGGAACTCACCCACCTTGTCCGTGGAACCGTCGTACATCAACTCACCCACGGCGGGCGGGTCATACTTGCCCCCACCTGCTTCTACGTCCATCCGCTGTGCACCTCACCCGGTCGCGTGCTTCTCGCCGAAACTGCACTCCCACTGTGTCCCGCCGGGCGTACGCTCGCTAGAGGAAACAGGGTTCCAACGCATCAGGAACATTGCGGAGTTGGGCGTATGAGCGAATACACCTCCAACGAGTTGAACGAACCACAGGACGGCGCCGCCTTTCTCGGTATGGAGGTCAAGTCGGCGCGTGAGTTCGTGGGCATGACACAGCAGCAATTGGCGGACGCGACGCATTACAAGCGCCCGTACGTCACCAAGGTCGAGGGCGGCACACTGCTCGCCTCGGAGAACTTCGCGGAGGCGTGCGACCGCATCTTCGAACGCCCGGGGTCGTTCGCCCGGCTACGGAGACGGGTGAGCGAGCGCGGTCACGCGGGCTGGTTCATCCCGTACGTGAAGCTGGAGCAGGAGGCGTTAGCGGTCACGGACTACAGCAACGCCTTCATCATGGGGATGTTGCAGACGCGGGAGTACGCGGAGGCTGTCTTCCGCTCGGCCTTCCCGCGCGAGACCGACGAACAGATCAATGGCCGGGTCATGGCACGACTGTGCCGACGCGAAGTGTTGGATCGCGAAGACCCGCCATTGCTCTGGGTGATCCTCCATGAGTCGGTACTCCACACAGTGGTTGGCGACCGGCGTGTCATGGCACATCAGTTGAGGCATCTGATGGCCGAGGTCGAGTCACCGCACATCACCATTCAGGTCCTGCCCTACGACGCGGGTGCCCCTGCGTCCAACCTTCCGTTTAACCTGCTCATGCAGGTGGACGGGGCAACTGTCGTCTACTCGGAGACGTTCGGGCGAGGCCAGGTGAACGATTCAACCGACGTTGTCACCAGGGCTCAGGCAACCTACGACCGTCTTCGTGCGGATGCCCTGTCGTCCGAGCGGTCAATGGCCTTGATTCACAAAATCATGGAGGAGCACCTCAAATGAAGATCACCTTTGACCGGAGTGCGCTCATCAGTTGGGATAAGTCCAGCTATAGCGGTGGTGAAGGGCAGTGCATCGAGTGGTCGCCCTCCTTCGCTGTGGCCCATGGCGTCGTCCCCGTCCGTGACAGCAAGGCGCCTGCCGGTCCCGTCCTGATGCTCTCCCCGCAGAGTTGGGCTGGGCTGGTTGCCATAGCCCGCTCATCGGGGGAGTAGCCAAGTGGCCGGTGTCGAGCGTCCGAGCATGAGTGCGTTGTGGGCCAAGTCCACCTACAGCGGTGGCGAAGGGGGCAACTGCATCGAGTGGTCGCCCTCCTTCGCTGTGGCCCATGGCGTCGTGCCCGTCCGTGACAGCAAGGTCCCTGCTGGTCCTGTCCTGATGGTTTCCCCGCAGAGTTGGGCCTCCCTCGTGGCCTTGGCGCGTACCGCAACCCACTGATCCATCCAGTTCCATCACCAAGCGGCCCCATCGCGTCCCCGATCCCGGCGGAGGCGGTGGGGCTTCGTTGTGGTGGGTTGGCATCGGCTCGTGGCGCTGCTCGTGTTGGCCTCAGCACTTCGCATGCCGAGCGCCAGTGGAACGTCCATTCCTATCGCGTGATGTTGCCCCCGACTGCGATAACCACTCGACGGCCGTCATCGACGCCGGTATCGTAGCCGCCTCATTTTTGGGCCTTCAGGAGATCTCGACGTGATAGCTCGAAGCTAGGGCGCGCTCTTGCTGGGCTTTTCTTCTCGCGACTGAGATCGATTTGAGTTCGATGGGATTCGACGTTTAAGGCGTCCCCTGGGGAAGGGTGCGTGATTCCACTATCCCGGCGTGCTATTGGGCGATTGGGTATCACGTGCTGAAGTCAAGGCGAGCCTTCGGTGGGCTGTTGTTCCAGGCCAGAGGCCCGCTGGGGAGCTTCGGGCCGTGAGCGCAGATCCATCCGACGGGTGGCTATCCGGCCGCTTGAGCATCTTTATCAAGTCATCCAAAACCGGAGTCCTTTCCTCAATAAGTCCTCGGCGGCATGGTTCCTTATGTCGCCGCATCGCATTCGATGTGGTGATCATTTTTCCCGCCCCTGCATCGATTGGGGTGCGTGATCAATGCCAGTGAGTCTCACAGTAGGGGAATTCGTGAAGCGTCGATTTGCAGCAATCGTTCCGGCAGTCGCCGCGGTAGCCTTTGCGCTCCCGCTCACCCTCTCCACCTCAGCGGTGGCGGCTGCGCCGTGCGGGACCACGGCCACTGACAAGGACAACAGTGCCTGGAACAACACCGCCAACGGGGCCAACCAGAGAAGTGGTTCGTACACCAGTTGTGCGATCCTCGGAATCGCTTACTCAAGCCACAACCTGGACTACCACTGCTACACCCGGATCGGTTCCTCCACCGAGACCTGGACCTACCTGAGGAATGACAGCGCCAGCCCCGACACCTACGGGTGGGTTCGCGATGACCTGCTGAGCGACGGCGGCAGCCTCGACCCCTGCTGACAACGCCTGAACGAGGCGGGTCGTCCCCGTTCTCAACGATGACTGGTCTGACCTCGGTGCGTGCCGGTGATTCCGGTGCGCACCGCGGTGCTTCCAGCCGTACTCACCAGCGGCTTTGGCTCAACGGCTGCCATTTCGATGGAACATTGCGCACCGGCGCATAGGCTCTCTGGGTACCTCGGGTTCTCACCCCAAAGGAGCCACGTTGTGAGCCCTCGCATCCTCGTAGCCGAGGACGACGTCAAACAGGCGCGGTTGATTCGCATCTATCTTGAGCGCGAGGGCAATGAGGTGCAGATCGTCGCCGACGGTCGTTCGGCGATCGACCGCGCACGGTCCACCCGACCCGATCTCATCGTGCTCGACGTGATGATGCCGCACGTGGACGGCCTGGACGTGTGCCGCATTCTGCGCGCCGAATCCCAGGTACCGATTCTGTTGCTCACCGCGCGCACCACTGAGGAAGACATGTTGCTCGGCCTGGATCTGGGGGCCGACGACTACATGACCAAGCCCTACAGCCCTCGGGAGTTGACCGCTCGGGTGCGGGCCCTGTTACGGCGGGCCAAAGCGGCAGGGCGTGCCGGACCCACCGTGTTCAGGGTCGGCGAACTGGAGGTGGACCCCGCACGCTTCGAAGTACGTATTGCGGGAGAGCCCGTGGTGCTCACCGGCAAGGAGTTCGCCATCCTGGGCGTTCTGGCAGAAGAGCCCGGCCGAGTCTTCACTCGGGCTCAGATCATCGACCGCGTCTTCGGTTTCGATCAGAACGTGATGGAACGCACCGTCGATGCGCATGTGATGAACCTGCGGCGGAAGCTGGAGAAGGGCCGGGGTCACCAGTACGTGGAGACCGTGTACGGACGTGGCTACCGGCTGACCGCGCCATCCGGTGCGGCCCGATGAGCTTTCGACTGCGGGCGATCGGCCTGTTGATGCTCGTCGCCCTGGTCGCCACCGCTGCGACCGCGTGGCTGACCTGGCGGCAGGCCACCGGACAGGTGAAGGACTCCGTCACCGCCGGGCAGCAAGAGGTCGCACGCATCACCACTGCATTGCGGGAGTACGGCTATGCCCACGGCACCTGGGACGGCGTTTCTCCCACGGTGAGCAAGCTTGCGAAGGACACCGACCAGCGCATTCGGGTCGCGACGGAGTCCGATGTGCTCCTTGCCGACTCTGACGTACTCGCCGGTCGTGAACCGCGGAGCGAGAGTCGACAGCCGCCCGTCCTCGTCGACCCCCGCCCGGAGATCCGTATTCCTCAAGGGCTCATGCCGCGGGCCGCGTGGAAGCACACCCTCGGTCTGATCGGCCAGTACCGGTCCACCGTGCGCTATGCGGCGTGCCTGACCGGCTCGGGCGCCGAGGTGAGCGTCCGCCGCGACGATTCCGGGCTTCCGCAGATCAGCTCCGCACACACCTCCACTCCGTGTGTGAAGTCGCAGGAGACGACCGACAAGGAGTCCGGAGGGGCCTATGAAGAGGTCTCGGCGTGCGAGGCCAAGCCGGATGTGCCCGCCTGTCTTCAACTGGCCTTCAACAACCACACCGCCGACGTCGCCCCGCCGCGACTCGAAGTCCAACTCGGCCATCAGGACGAGTCCCCGCCGACTCTCGCCGCAGCCCCGGCCTTCGGAGTGGCGGCGGGAGTGGCGCTCGCGGTCATCCTGGGTGCCCTGCTGCTGAGCCGGGCTGTTCTCCGTCCCGTCCAGGCTCTGACCATCGCCGCCCGCGGCCTTGGGGAAGGCGATCTGAGCCGACGGGTGCCCGCCGCCGGGAAGGACGAGATCGCCGAGCTCGGGCGGGCGTTCAACCGCATGGCCGGTTCCATCCAGGACGGGGAGCAGCGTCAGCGCCGGCTCACCGGAGACATCGCCCATGAACTGCGCACCCCGCTGGCCAATCTCCGCGGCTATCTGGAGGCGTTGCAGGACGGGTTCGTCGAGCCGACCCCTGATCTTCTCGACTCGCTGCACGAAGAAGTGATGTTGCAACAGCGGATCGTGGACGACCTCCAGGACTTGGCACTCGCGGAAGCCGGGGCACTCACCTATCACCGTGCCGACCTTGACCTGAGGGACCTCCTGGAGACCTGCCGTACGGCTCTTCGGGCGCAGGCCGAGACCGCGGGGGTCCTCCTGGTCGTGGAGGCGCCGTACTCCGTACACGTTCACGCAGACTCGGACCGGCTGCGTCAGGTCGTGGGCAATCTGGTGGGCAATGCGGTCAGGGCCACGGCACCTGGCGGGACCGTGACCCTGGCTCTGGTTCCTCAGGGGGAGTTGGTGGTCGTCGAGGTGAGGGACACGGGCAAGGGCATCCCCGCTGACGACCTACCCCATCTCTTCGACCGCTTCTGGCGGGCGGATGCCGCCCGTGGGCGGGCCACCGGAGGCAGTGGCCTCGGGCTCTCGATCGCCCGTCAGATCGTCGCCGACCACCGCGGGTCCATCGAGGTGCGCAGCACGGTGGGGGTGGGAACCACCTTCACCATCGTCCTGGCCACAACGGGGGCTCCCGCATAGCAACGTTGTTGCGCGGTCAGGTTCCGGCCAGCGCCTCGGTCGGTGCCAGCCGTCCTGCTCGTACCGCGGGATAGAGACCGGCGAGCGCGCCGATCAGCAGGGTGACGCCCATACCGGCGCCCGCGGCCCACATCGGGACCTCGGTGGGCCAGTCCCGTGCGTACGCGTATCCCGCGGTGATGACCGTTCCTAATGCCGTTCCACCGAGCCCGCCGAGCGCCGACAACAGCAGTGCCTCCGCCACGAACTGCCCGCGGATCTGGCCGCTCGTGGCGCCGAGGGATCTGCGCAGCCCGATCTCCGGGCGGCGCTCCAGCACCGAGATGACCATGGTGTTACCCACACCCACCCCGCCCACCAGCAGTGCGACCCCACCGAGCCCGAGGAGCAGCCCTGTCAGCGCGGACTCCGTCGCCTCCCGGGCGGCCAGCGCGTCCGACGGCCGGGACACGGACACCTCACTCGGGCGTTCCGGGTTAGCCGTGGCCGCCAGCACATCTCGTACCGTCGTCACACTGTCGTCACGGGCCCGGACGTACACCGTGGACGGATGGCCGTCGAAGGGCAGATACGTCTCGGCTGCCTGCCAGCCGACCAGGGCCGACTGGTCGATCTCCGGTGCGAGCGGCACCGGTTTCAACACCCCGACCAGGGAGAACCACTTACCGCCCAGCCAGAGCCGGGACCCGGGAGTGTGGACGTCCAGTCTGCGTGCGGCTTGCGCGCCCAGGACGACCGCCGGGTACTGCTCGGTCGCGTTCTGAAGCCAACGGCCGCTGTGGATCTTGCCACCGATCGTCTTCAGCAGGTCCGGCCCCGCCGCCGCCACCTCCACACTGCTCGTGCGACCCGAGGGGACGTGCTCATTGCGGTAGACGGCAGCCTTCTTGACCGTACCGGTCGCCGCCACCTGCTGTACGGGGCCGATGCGCTGGACCATGGGGACCGTGTCCCGCGGCAGCGGCTTCTTCTGGCCGTCCATCCCCTGACCGGGAGCGATGCGCAGCATATTGGTGCCCAGGCTGTCGAGTCTGCGATCGACCTCCGCCCTGCTGGAGCTGGAGATGCCCACCACGGCGACCATCGCCGCCACTCCGATGCCGATGCCCAGAGCTGACAGGAAGACCCTCAGAGGGCGGGTGCGCAGTCCAGTACCACCCAGCCGGACGAGGTCGGCGGGCCCCAACCGTGCGGGGCGCAGCACGGGCGCCCGACGGCGTCGGCTCATCGCAGCGCCTCCGAGCGGGTCGCAACGGGACCGCTGTCCGCGACGATCCGCCCGTCCCGCATCTCCACCCTCCGGTCCAACTGAGCCGCCATTTCCCGGTCGTGCGTGATGACCACCACCGTGGTCCCCGCGGTGTGCAACTCCCTCAGCAGAACGAGCACGGCGGCTCCGGACGCCGAGTCCAGATTGCCGGTGGGCTCATCGGCGAGCAGGACGGCCGGTTCGCCGATGACCGCCCGCGCCACCGCGGCGCGTTGCCGCTCGCCGCCCGACAGTTGATGGGGCAGATGGTCGATGCGATGGCTCAGACCGACCCGCGCGAGTGCTTTGGCCGCCCTGCGCCGCCGCTCCCGCAGGGGGACGCCCGCGTACAGCAGCCCGTCGGCGACGGTGTCGAGCACCGGCACTCCCACGGCGAGATGAAACTGTTGGAACACAAAGCCGATGCGTTGTGCCCGGAGCGCCGAGACCTCGCGATCGGTGAGTCGGTCGATCCGGTGGCCGTCGACGGTGACCTGACCCGAGGACGGTCTGTCGAGCGTGCCCATCAGATGGAGCATCGTCGACTTGCCCGACCCCGAGTGACCGACGACGGCGACGAGTTCCCCGTATCCGATGGCCAGGTCGACTTCGCTGACGGCGGTGACCTGACCGGCGTACGTCTTGGACACCCGGGCGAACTCGATGACCTTTGCGCCGGGCGTTGCCGCCCGGGTCTCCGGGACTGAGGCGGGGTTCGCTGTCGTCACTGGGGAATCCTCACCTTCGCGCCCTCGGTGAGATCCGGGCTCGTCACCTCGACCTTGCCACCGGCGAACAGACCGGTCGTGACGGGGATGAAGCGGTCTGCTGTGGAGCCATCGGAGGCCAGTTCCAGGCCGTGACCGCCCTCAGCGAGGGCGACGAGTGCGGCCACCGGAACCGTGAGCACCCCCTTGCGCTCCTTCACGAGGTACCGGACGGTGGCAGGGCCGCTCTCCAGTCGGCCCAGCGACTTCTGGTCGGTGAAGGTGATCACCACCGATACGGTCGCCCGTCCTTCCGGTGCTCCGGTGCCTCCGTCGCTCCCCTGGCCGCTTCCGGCTCCGGCAGCCGGTGCGGACGCGTCCGTTCCGACACTGCTCACCTTCCCCTTGACCGATCGCCCGTCCGGCAGCTCGACCGAGACCTCGGTGCCGCGCTGGGCCCAAGCGGTCTCGGAGGCCAATGCGCTCACGGTCACCATGCGGGAGGTGCTGGTGTAGCTGACGGGGTCGCCCGCCGATGAGGCGCCGATGCGCGTGTTGGTGGCCGCGATGCGGATCGGGCCCGGTCCGTAGACGATGTCTCCGGTGCCGACCCGCCCGGTCTGCGGGACGCCCAGGTCCCTCTGCCACTTCTTGACGGCCTGAGCGGTCAGCTCGGAGTACGACTCGTCCACGGTGAAGCCCGTGTATCCGAGGGCGCTCAGATTCGTCTCGAACTGTTTGACGTCCATGCCGCGCAGGGCGGTCGTCCGTGTTTGCGGAGCGCCGGCGGGCAGGCCCTCGGCGCCGCCTGCTTGTCCGCCACCGCCGGTCGAGGTGCTGCTTCCCGTACCGCCCGTACCGCCCTGCCCCGTACCGC
Organism: Streptomyces sp. NBC_00690; assembly: GCF_036226685.1. NCBI lineage: Bacteria > Bacillati > Actinomycetota > Actinomycetes > Kitasatosporales > Streptomycetaceae > Streptomyces > Streptomyces sp. NBC_00690. The sequence goes on along the minus strand of NZ_CP109009.1, from coordinate 3,818,578 downwards.
CCTGACCCGGGGTGGCCGTCGTCCCCCCGGTACCGGCTGCCGGAGCGCCCTGCCCGTTGGTGTCCGCACCTTCCGTCGCAGGGTTCGCGGCAGAGGCCACCGCCAACTCGCGGTACATGGGCAGACTGCCGTACAGCAGCGTCACCGGGCGATCGTCGACCCTGAGCACAGGCTTTCCCCGGCGCACCACCGTGCCCCGCTCCGGCAGCCAGGTCACCGTGCCCTGCGCCTTGATGGGGAAGGGCACCTCGGGTCCATGGCCCAACTGTCCGTCGATCTCAGTCTGGTCGACCAGCGTGGCACGGGTGACCTGCACGGTCTTGCTGCTGCGGCCCGGAGCTCCGTCGGAGTCCTCACCATCACCGCCCAGTCCCAGGGCGCCGACCGCGCTCACCGCGGCGACCAGCACGATCGCCACCCCCACCAGTAGCGGGCCACGGCCTCGTCTGGCGGCGCCCCTACGGCCTCCCGTGTGCTGTTGCTCCACCACGGTCTCGCCCGTCCCGGGCTCGTCCTCGTTCGTCACGGCTGTCACGGCCCTCATCCCGTCAGCCCTGCGGCGTGACGGTGCCCTCCGGCGGGACACCGATGATCGAGCCGCACGCCCGCGCGGCGCGCTTGGCACCCGCGGAAGCCGAGTCCCAGGTGACTTCCTGCCAGAACCCGTCGGAGTCGGGGTCGGGGAAGTCGGGAGCGCCCTTCTCCTGCATGCACTTCGCGTACTTCTTCTTGGTCTCGATCTCCTTCTTGCTCAACTTGCCCTGCTGGACCCTCTCCACGCTCGTCGGAATCACAGGGTTCAGATCACTGCACCCCTCCACGGCCTTGCTCGCCTTCGGATCCTGCTTCATCTTGCCGGCGTCCCCGAGATTCACCTCACCCTTGGCATCCGGGTCGGGAGCGTCGAGGCCCTTGTCCCGCAGGCATTGGACCCACTTGCGCTTCGCTTCGATGTAGGTGGCCAGTTCACCCGTCGCCGCCTTGTCCTTCTTGGCGTCGGACTTCTCCTTGACCGAGGCGACCTCGTCCTTGCCGTCCTTGCTGTCTCCACCGCAACCGGTGAGCGTCAATGCCACTGCCGACGCCATTCCCACCAGCATCAGCCGGCCACCGAACCCTCGACGCGCACCCATCCCGGAACTCCCTCGTCATTCGTCGCCGTCCGACCACGGAGGTGTTCGGACGGCCCGAATCTAGGACCGGCATGTTGAAGAACCGATGAAGAAGCCATCAAGAACTCTTCCGGCCCCAGTCGGGTCCGCGGCCCTGGTGTCTGCGGTCATGGCGTCCGCCTATCGCGCCCGCTCATGAGTACGACTACTCAAGCGTCGCCAGCGGCCCCGCCGTACCGTTCTCGCCATGCGCAGCAGCGGGCAGAAGCACTGGTACGTCCTGGCGGGATTGCTCGTCATCGGCATAATCGCGGCCGTCACGGTCATCGTGCCGCGTGCGGCTGACCTGTGGAACGGCGAACCCCATCCGGTCGCCGACCCCGACACGGTCGCCGTGCGGGTCCAGGAACGCTCCCGGGACGTCTTCCTGGAACTCGGGCTGCCCGACCCGGTCGTGCCCGGGTACAACACCCTGCGTTCGTCACGCTGCAAGCAGACTTCGTTGATCAACTCGGGGCGCGTCGACCGCAAGGCGATCGGCGTGCGGCACAACTGGGCCGTGCGGCAGATCGACGAGCGCACCGCACGCGCCGCCATGGAGAAGGTCGCCGATCGGCTCTTCGGCGCCGGCTGGAAGGCGGGGTACGCCTATGACAACGAGGGCCCCGACTGGTTGGAGGTCGGCTCCCGCTTCGAGGACCCCACCACCGGTGACATCGTCTCCGTACAGTGGGGCAGCTCTCGTCTGATGCTCGTGGTGAACGTGGAGTCGCCCTGCGCGCGCATTCCCGGCGACCATGCGAAGTCAGCCGGCGGTTCATTCGAGTGGACGACTTCCACCCCGTTCACCGTGCCCCGTTGAGCCGTCGCCGCACCCGTTCCGGCTCCCGTCGCTCAGCGGGCTCCCGGTACATCGAGCGCACGGGGTGTGAAGCGGACGGGAAGTGCGGTGAGGCAGCGGTGGAACGGGCCGGGCCGCCAAGTCAGGTCGGGCCGTGCGGTGGTGAGGTCGAGGTCCGGTAGCCATTGGGTCAGCCGCTCGATGGCCTCGGTGGCGATGAGCAGCGTGTGGTGCTTGACCGGGCAGGCGTGCGGGCCCGCCGAGAAGGACAGGTGCGAGGCGTCATGCGGATGGTGCCCACCGGCCGGCCGCTGCTCCACCTCCGCGAAGTGGGCGAGAGCGCCGTACGAGATCACCACCGGCACCGCCTCGCGCACCCACACGCCGTGGAAGCTCACGGGCTGACGCGCGTAGTGGATGCCGTAGTTGGACATCGGGGTCTCATAGCGCAGCACCTCCATCACGGCATCCATGATGGGACGCGATCCGCTGGTGAGGGTGGTGTAGTACGCCGCATTGCCGAGGATGCGTGAGAGGGCGTTCGACACCAGGTTGGCGGTCGGTTCAAGGCCCGCCGCCAGGGTGAGGAAGACCTGCCAGGTCACCTCCTCGGGGGTGAGCTCCAGTGGGTGATCGAGCAGCCAACTGGTGAGGTCGTTGCCGCGTTTGGTGGTCTTGGCAGCGATCAGCTCCAGTACGTAGCGCCCGTACTCCTGCTCGCCCAGCGCCGCCTTCTCGCCGCCCTCCATCATCGCCCCGATGGAATCGCGGAGGCGGTCGCCCTCGCGGTCCGGCAGCCCGAAGAGACTGTTGAAGACCAGGGCCATCAGTGGCCTGGTGAAGTCCCGCACCAGATCCGCGCCGCCGTCCGGGCCGAACCCCGAGACGAGGACGTCCACCGCCCGGTGGACGAGTTCACGCAGGTCATGGGGTTCGATCAGGGCGAACGCGTCGACGAGGGTGCGTCGGTAGCGAAGGTGGTCCTGGCCGTCGGCGAACAGGGTGTTGGGCCGCCAGCGCATCATGCCCAGCACCGGCGAGTCCTCGGCGACGGTCACTTCCCACGGGCGCGGATCGCGGGACCAGGTCTCGGAGTCCTGGAGCAGGTCGAGAGCCGCCCGACGGTCGACGACGACGTACGCAGGCACCCCGGGCGCGAGTTCCGCCCAGCCGATCGGGCCCTGGGCCCTCAGTCGCTCGTAGTGGCCGTGGGGATCGGCGGCGAAACCGTCCTCCCACAGGCGCACCGGGGTGGCGAGGGAGAACGCTTCGGCGGAGGGGGCGAGATGGGCGGGATGCATCGTCAGCTGGGCTCCGGACTCGGGACATCGCGGGATATCAGGTGCTGGACCAGGGCGAGGAGGGCATCGATGGAGGCGTTCCGGTCCCGGGCGTCGCAGGCCACCATCGGGGTGTTCGGCTCCAGATCGAGGGAGGTGCGCAGTTGCTCGACCGTGTACTGCCGGGAGTCGGGGAAGGTGTTGAGCGCCACCGCGTACGGCAGGCCCGACTCCTCCACCAGCCCCAACACCTCGAAGGAGTCGTCGATGCGCCGGGTGTCCACGAGCACCAGGGCGCCGAGTGCCCCGTACGCGATGTCGCTCCACAGTGCACGGAAACGTTCCTGCCCAGGGGTGCCGAAGAGGTACAGCACGATTCCCCCGTCCAGGGAGATCCGGCCGAAGTCGATCGCGACCGTGGTGGTGGTCTTGTCCCGCACCCCGGCGAGGTCGTCGACCGACACGGAAGCCTCCGTCAACTGCTCCTCCGTGTGCAGCGGTCGGATCTCGGACACCGAGTCGATCAGCGTCGTCTTGCCGACCCCGAAGGGGCCGGCAACCACGATCTTCACCAGTTCACGGGCGCTGTCCGGCAAGTGCAGGCCGCTAGAGCCGTACGGGCCGCTGGCGCTCGGCGCGGCGCTAGAGCTTGAGGGCGCGGAGACCATCGGCGACTCTCTCCAACAGATCAGGGCGGGCCTGGGCGGCATGGGGGATCGGTGGGCGGGAGGCGACCAGCCCCCGGTCGATGAGCTGGGCCGCCAGTACACGCACGGCGGACACGGGCAGTTCCAGCAGGGCAGCCGTCTCGACCACGGTCAGCGATCCGCCGTCCAGGACCTCCAGCAGGCTGCGCTGGGCGGCGGTGAGATCGGCGGGCAGCGGCGGATTCGGCGGATGTGGACACGGCGGGCTGACGACGGCCGCGGGGGGCGGTATGGGACGAGCGGTGTCGTGCGCCGTCGCGAATCCCGGTGGGAGCGGCACGGCGTCATCGGCGTCGGGCGGTGTGCCCAGGGCCGGTGCCTCGGTCGCCCGGGTACGGGCGCCGCTCGCTGGGGGCCCGTACCCCTCGTGACCGTCCCCGCTGGGACCGCCCTGCGGCGAGGCCGGGTCCGTACCGCCGACCAGCCCGGTCAGTACCGAGAGACGCTCCAGGCTGTTGCGACTCGGCCGGGCCCGTCCTGCCGTGGACAGGTAAGCGGGGACCAGCGGCCGACCGCCCCGGCGTCCGGTCATGCGGTACCGGGGCCGTCGACTCCGCGGGGTGCCGCACTCATCGCCTTCTCGCCGAGCCGGGCCACCTGCGAGTGCACCCGGTGGGCCAACAGGTCCAACCGGACTTCCGGGTCGCCGAAAGCCGCGACACAGGTCCCGTGACGGGTGGGCGCGACCAGGATGTACCCGTGGTCCGACTCGACCACGACCTGCCGCACCTCCGCACTGTCCTCGTCCGCGAAGGCCGCAGCCGCCGTACGGCACGCGCCCTGCACGGTGCTGGTGATCGCGGCGACCCGCTCGGCGGACGGCCTGGACAGCCGATCGGAATAGCCGGAGACCAGACCGTCCCGCGTCAGCAGAACGGCGGCACGCACATGGGGAATCTCCAGGATCGGATCGAGTACCCATGCCGTGTCGCCTGTTTCGCGGGAGGTGCGGCTGGTCATCGGGGGTCGTTCCCTTCCCATTCGGCTGCGCTGCGCAGGGGTTCGGCCGCTGCGCGCGGAGTTTCGGCTTCGGTTCGTACGGGCTCGGCGTTGCGGGCGGCCAGGGTGCCCGCTTGCAGCGCCCCGAGGGCCGCCGCTGCCTGTTCGGGGGTGCGTACGGGGGCGTAGGGGCGGGCCCTGACGGATGCCCCGGTGGCGGAGTCGGGCCGGGTCCGACGACGACGGCGGGGCAGCGCATCGCTCTCGGCCCCCTGCGGCATGGAAGGCGCCGCTTCATGGGTGATCGGCTCCTCCAGCGGCGACCTGGCACCGCCGCCGCCCGGCGGGGCCGGTGACGGCTGGACCACCGCAGGCTCCGGAGCGGTCGCACCGCGCTCTGCGGGCACGGCGGCCGGTGTCGATGACGCTGCGGGACTCTCGTCGGTCGGCTGCCCCTGGGGTCCGGGGGAGTTCCTGGTGGAGTGCGGCGCGGCGGCGGACGGCGGATGCACCGTGGGATCGAGGTGGCTCAGCAGATGGTTCTTGACCAGCAGCACCGCCCGTACCCCGCCGTAGGGGGAGGGAGACGAGAGATCGACGGAAAGATCGAACTGCCTGGTCAGTTGGCCGATCGCGGCCAGTCCCATCCGCGGCGGATCGCCCAACTCCGACAGCAGGATGGGGTCGTTGCCCGCGACCATGCGCTGTGCGTAGGTGCGTTCGTCAGGCGCCATGCCCACGCCCGCGTCATCCATGGTGATGGTGACACCGTGGTGGGCGCGCTCCAGATTCACGGTGACCACCGTGTCCGGGGACGAGTGGCGCAGCGCGTTGTCGAGCAGTTCGGCGACGATGATGGCGACGGGCTCGACGGCATGGGAGACCAGTGCCGTGCCGTCCTCAAGATGGTTGCTGATCCGAATGCGCTGATAGCCGGCGAGCCGTGACTGGCCACCGGTCACCGCGTCCACGAGATGGGATTCCTCGCGGGCGAGTCCCACCCAGGCACCACAGACCACGGCGGCGACCTGGGCACGGCGCAGTGACTGTTCGTTCTCGTGGTCGAGCGCGAAGAGGGTCTCGGCCAGTTCGGGTTCGTCGTAGCGCTGTTGGAGTCCGCGCAGGACGTCCTGGAGCCGGTACAGCCCGGCTTGGATCTCCCGGGTGGTGCCGCGCATGCCCGCGCGGGCGGCTGCGTCGACGCGCTTGCGCTCCTGCGTCACCGCGGACAGCAGCCCTTCGAGCACCTGGTTGAGGCCGGCGCCCAAGGCGCTGCCGGTCAGGAGGTCGGGGCGGAGCGGTCCGGGAACCTTGATATGGGAATGCACGGATTGGGTCGCAGCGGCCGGGAGCCGGCGTTGGGCGAGGTGCACCACTTCGGCAGTGATCGCCCTTGAGGTGCGGCCGACTTCTTCGCGGGCCGATTCCAGATCCGCGCGGAGGGACGCGATCTCGTCATGCTGACGCGCGTGTTGACGACGTGACCGCAGCAGTCCGCCGCCCATGACGAACGCTGACAGGGTCCCTACGGCCAGGCCGATGGCGGCCAGGTCCGGTATCTCGATCATCGAATAGACCTCGGGAAGGGTGCTGGTCAGGGCCGCCTGGGGATTGACCTGGCCCAGTAGACACTGTTCCCGAGCGATCTCGGTAGATCTTGCCGCAAGAAATTGTGAAGTTGTGTTGCAGAAAGGGAACTTGTGATCGGGCCGGGCTGATCACCTGTCAGGGAAGGCGCATGGTGAGCGCACATTTTCGGCCAGCTAGTCCTGGGTGTAGCGGATCACGGAGTTCTCGGTACCCGGCCTGGTTTCGGACTACGTCCCGGTCTATGTCTCGGCCTCGGTCTCGTTGCCGGGTGCCGGGTGCGCGCATGGCTCGGCCGCGACGGCTTTTCCCCCGCGCCGCCGCGGCCGACATCGTGAGCAGTCCTGCATGAGCCATGAATGAGTCGTGCATGGGTCATGCAGTCGTGCGGTCAGTTCATGCAGTCATGGGCTCGCACGCCCATCCCCGTGTTCGTCCCTGGATCCGTGTGTGGATCCGTGTGGATCAGAACCTCGGCGCTGCGGGCGTGTGGTGGTCGCCCTGCGTCGTCGGCCCGCCGTCCTTGGGCGGGTTGGGGGTGTGGTGATCCAGCGGAGTGGTGATGATCCCGTCCCGCGGAGGTGTGGGCGTGTGGTGGTCCAGCGGAGTGCTGGCGACCCCGTCCCGAGGAGGCGCCGGCGTGTGGTGGTCCCGCGCCACCGCGTCCCGCGGCGGGGTCGGGGTGTGGTGGTCGCCCAGTGTGGTGACGACTGCGTCGATGGGCGGTACGGGCGTATGACGGTCTTCCTGCGGCGTGAGGGCGCCGGCCTTGGGCGGGGTGGGGGTGTGGTGGTCCCCCATGGTGGTGATCCCGTCCCGCGGCGGGTTGGGCGTGTGGTGGTCGCCCAAGGTGGTGATGTCGTCTGGGGCCTTGTCGTTCATGTCGCTCATCTTGTCCCCCATGAGTTTGCCTTTCGATGAACCAGAAAGAGCCTTCCGCCCGGAGACTCCCCCGAGGGTCGCCGGACGGAAGGCCATAGGACACTCACTCTCCCCCCGGAGAGGTGAGGGCCCTGTGCGATCCGTCTGCCCCCCGACGCGACGGATCGACTGGATAGGAGCATGTCGGACGGGCATAAACATTCGATGAACGTCCTGGCAGAAAGCTGTCACAGAGGGGCGGACGGCCGGATTTGTCCACAGGAGCGGACATGGGCGAACGCACACGCTCCGGGTAGCGGGCCCGGACGAACCGGGAGCGGCGCGGCGCCGGGAAATCACTCGACCGGTGGACCGGTGACGCACCACGGGCGCATATCCGGCGCCCCTCGCACCGCCCGGCACTCACCGGAAGCCGTTCAGCAGCCACCGGTGCGCTGCTCGCACGACGGCCCCGCACGCCGCTTTCCTTTGGCGGGGCACCACCACACCCCGAGCGGGCATTCGATCAGATGGCCGAGAGGTCATCATTCCGAGAGAGGGGCCGGACCGGCAACCATCATCGGGAATGGGGCGTCCGGTTACTGACCCGGTCGTCAGGCCGCGCTGAGCGGAGCCAGCAACTCCCGTACCTCATCGGCCTCCACCGCGCCCGATGCCTCGTGCAGCGCCAACGCCTCCAGCCAGCAGGCCCGCGCCCGGTCCGCCTGGCCGAGCGCCGCCAGCGCCCTCCCGAGCGTGATCAGCACATTCGCCCGGGTGCGGTCCCCGCCGATGCAACCGATCGCCAGGGCCTGTTCGGCATGTTGGGCGGCCCGTGCCGTACGTCGTGCCGAGTAGTGGGCCTGGGCGATACGGAAGTGGGTCGTCCCCTCCCACAGCCGCTGTCGACTTGTCTCAAAGCGGTCCAACGCCTCCGAGAGCTGCTCCAGCGCTTCGGTCGGCCGCCCCGCCTGGGTCAGTGCCACCCCCAGTGCATAGCGGGCGTTCGCCAGCCGCAGGGTGTGCCCGATGCGGTCGTAGATCTCCACCCCCTGCTCGGCCAGCGCGATCGCCTGGGCCACCCGTCCCGTGGACAGGTGGATGCGGGAGAGGTTGCACAGGGCGCTCGCCTCTCCGGGCAGATTGCCGTCGGCGCGTGAGCCCTCCGTGGCGCGGCGCAGATGCTCCTCGGCCTCCTTGAAGCGGCCCTGGTTGAAGGCGATGATGCCGCGGTCGTTGTCGGACCAGTAGACGGGCGCCGGATCGGCAACCGCTTCCGCGAGCGCCGCGGCCTCCTTGGCTTCCTCGTCCGCGTGCTCGTAGCGGCCCGCCACGAGGTGGACATTGGTCATCGACGTACGGGCCCGTGCCTCGGTGCGCGGGTCGCCCGAGGTGCGGGCGGCATCGCCGACGGCAGTCGCAGCGATCTCGTACAACTTGGAGTTGGCGCCGGATTCGGCGAGGTCCTGGGCGGCCCACAGCAGGTCGACGGCCAGCCTGAGCCGGTGCCCGTCCGTCGCCTGTCGGGCCGCGGCCAGCAGGCAGTTGGCCTCCGAGTACAGCCAGTCCTGGGCCTCGCGCTGATCGTCGAAGGCCAGCCCGTCGTGCACGGTCGGCCCGACGTGGTCGACGAGCCGGTCGCCGGGGCGCTCCATCCCATACACCCGTGCCGCCGTCGCCAGATAGAAGTCCAGCAGCCGCGACAGTGCCGCCTCGGCCTCCTGCGGTGTCTCGTCGCGCTCGGAGCAGGAGCGGGCGTAGAGGCGTACCAGATCGTGGTATCGGTAGCGGCCTGGCGCCGCCGACTCCAACAGGGAGGTGTCGACGAGGGCTTCCAACAGGTCCTCGGACTCGTGCAGGGGCAGCCCCAGGACGGCGGCTGCGGCCGTCAACGAGATGTCCGGGCCGTCGGCGAGGCCCAGCAGCCGAAAGGCGCGGGCCTGGGTGGGCTCCAACTGGCCGTACCCCAACTCGAAGGTGGCCTTCACCGCCAGGTCGCCGGCCTGGAGTTCATCGAGCCGGCGGCGCCCGTCGGCGAGCTTGGCCGCGAGCACGGAGACCGTCCACGTGCGCCGGGCCGCCAGCCGCGAGGCCGCGATGCGGATCGCCAGGGGAAGGAAGCCGCAGGCAGCGACCACGTCGAGGGCGGACTCACGTTCCGCGCCCACCCGCTCCTCACCCACTATCCGCATGAACAGCTGGAGGGCCTCGTCCGGCGACATCACATCCAGGTCCACCAGATGTGCCCCGGCCAGATCGACCATCCTGACCCGGCTGGTGACCAGGGCCGCACATCCGGCCGTACCGGGCAGCAGGGGCCGGATCTGGGCGGCGTCCCGAGCGTTGTCGAGGAGCACCAGGACCCGACGGCCGGCGAGCGTCGAGCGGTAGAGCCCGGCGCGTTCCGCCAGCGAGTCGGGGATCGAGGTGTCGGGCACGCCCAGCGCCCGCAGGAACGCCCCCAGCACCGCGACCGGTTCGGCGGCACGGCTGCCCGCGCCCTGGAGGTCGATGTAGAGCTGCCCGTCCGGGAAGTGCGGCCTGGCCTCGTGGGCGACGTGGACCGCCAGCGTGGTCTTGCCGACGCCACCGATGCCGGCGAGTGCCGAGACCGCCATGACGGAACCCTCGGCGGTGGCGAGCTTGCCGCCCAACTCGCGCACGAAGGAGGCCCGCCCGGTGAAGTCGGGGACCGTGGCCGGCAGCTGGGCGGGCTGGGCGATCTGGGGCGCGGGCGCCTGCTCATCGTTCGGTCGGGCCAGTTCGGCGTCCGCCTGGAGGATGCGCTGCTGGAGCCGGGAGAGTTCGGCACGGGGGTCGACGCCCAACTCCTCGGCGAGCAGCCGTCGGGTGTCCGCGTACACGGCGAGTGCCTCCGCCTGCCGTCCGCTGCGGTAGAGCGCCAGCATCAGCAGTTCCCGCAGCCGCTCCCGCAGTGGGTGTGTCGCGGTGAGCGCGGTCAACTCCGATACGGCCTCCGCGTGGCAGCCCGATTCCAGATCGAGCTCCAGTCGGGTTTCCAGGAGTTGCAGACGCCATTCGTCCAGTCGTACCCGCTGGCTCTCGGCGTACGGGCCCGGAACATTGGCCAGCGCCTCGCCGTCCCAGAGGCCGAGGGACTTGTTCAGCAGGGCCCTGGCATGGTTGCGGTCACCCGTCGCACGCGCCTTCTCCGCCTCGACGGCCAGTTCCTGGGCGGTGGAGAGGTCGAGGCAGTCACGCCGTATCCGGATGGCGTAGCCGCCTGATTCGCTGACCAGAGCGTTGACCGAGAGGACCTTGCGCAGCCGGGACGCGTACGTCCGGACGGCTGCAAGCGCTTGCGAAGGCGGGTCGTCGCCCCAGATGGCGTCGATCAACTCGGCTGCGGTCGCCGTGCGCCCGTCCCGCAGTAGCAGCGCGGCCAGCAGCGCCCGCTGTTGGGGTGATCCTGAGGGCAGGGGATCCCCACCGCGCCAGGCCCGTACCGGCCCCAACACGCTGAAACGCAGGTCAATGACGTCACTGGGCGCTGGAATGCGCTGCTCCGGTACGCGTGGCCCGCGGTCACGGTCCATAGCTGCCCCCTGCCCGAACTGCCGATTCGCACCCGACAGTCTGCCCTGAACCGGGCGGCCCCGTCAGCAACGAAGCGCTTCCTCATCGTGCTTTTGCACGTGCGGGTGCGGGTGCACGGGTGTGGTCGGACCGTTTGAGGGGGGCCGGGCGGGTCCCGGGGCAGGCATTACGGGCGGTAAACCTCACCGGGGTTGGCCTTGGCGGGCGCCAACAGTTGGGACACGGTGACGAACGTATAACCGCGGTCCTTCAGCTTCGCGATGATGCCCGGGACAGCGGGGACCGTCCCGTCGTAGATGTCGTGCAGCAGGATGATGCCGTCCCGCCCGGCCTGCTTCAGGATGCGCTTCTCGATGAGGGCGGAGTCATTGGTGGAGTAGTCCTTGGCGGTGGCGCTCCACAGGATCTGGGCGAGCCCGAGTTCCTTGCTGACCGCGGTGACCTCGTCATCGATCCGTCCCTGCGGCGGGCGCATCAAGGTCGGCTCGGTGCCGGTGATCTTCGATATCGCCTGCTGGGTGAGCTCCAACTCCTCGCGTATCTCGTTGCGGTTGAGCTGGTCGAGCCTGCGGTGGGTCCAGGTGTGGTTGGCGACCTCGTGCCCCTCATCGGAGATACGTTTCACCACCTTCGGGTACTTCACCACGTGGTGCTTGCCCAGCAGGAAAAAGGTCGCCGGGACCCGCTCCTTCATCAGCGTGTCGAGCAGTTGAGGGGTGTCCTTACCCGGGCCGGCGTCGAAGGTGAGCGCGATGCACTTGGCCTTCTCGCAGTCCACCGGCGCTTCGGGCGTGACCGTGGTCGCCCGGACCGTCTTCGTGGCGCCCTTGAGGGACTTGCCGTCGGACCGGGCGTCGGACCGGGCGTCCGCAGGAGCGGTGGTGTCCATGGAGCAGCCGGCGAGCGTCAGTGTCAGCGCGGCGACAGCCGCCGCAGTGACGGTCCTCGTCCTGGAGATGGGCATGGCGGAACTTCCCCCGAGAGGTCGATGGGTACGGGTGCGCAGAGGGCCGCGCACCTGGTCGGGGGCGCAGTGCCTCCGGAACTATACACACGGCGTATACGCGCAATGCATAGTCCCCCATGGAGACGGAGATCCGGTCGTATGGGTTGCCTCGGGAGATGAAGTCTTTGCAGGTGGACCGGGGTGAGGGTGTCGGCGATGGAGTCCTGGCCCACGGGTTCCCCCGCACCCGGTGCGGACCTCGTTCGTACACTCCCGCTCATGACGACCATCGACGATCTGACCCGTCTGGTGCCGCCGCCGCGCTCACCCGTCGCCGCACGAGGCGACTGGGCGCAGGTGGAGAGCGCGTTGGGCCTAGCGCTGCCCGCCGATTTCATGGCGCTCGTCGAGCGCTATGGAACGGGCCAGTTCGTCGACTTCGTCACCCCGCTCAACCCCTTCGGAGACGGCAGCCCGCTGCTCCAGTGGTCCCGGCGCATCCTGGCGGAGGAGTCGGAGTCCCGGGAGGAGTACCCGGAGGAGCACCCCCACCCCTACTACCCCGAGCCCGGTGGGCTGCTGATGTGGGCGGGCACCGACAACGGGGATCGGCTCTGCTGGCTCACCCAGGGCGCACCGCACACCTGGCGGACGGTGGCGTGGAATCCGCGGGGCCACGGCTGGTCCGTCCATCCGTTCGGGGCGGTCGCGTTCCTGCATCACTGGCTGAGCGGAGAGACGGCGGTGCAGGGGCTGCTGCCCGCGCCGGAGACCGCACAGCCGTGGTTCGACCCCTTCGTCGAGCGGGTCCACGTGAACATCAGGCTCGTCGGTCCGCCACGGGACGACCCTGACTATCCCGAGCGGTTGCGGATCCTGCGTGCGGCGCTGGCGCCGACCGTCGATCGGGGCGGCGTCGATGACGGCGACGGCATCCGACAGGACCACTTCGACGTGCCCGAACGAAGGTGGAAACTCACCTACGAGACGGCGTACGGGCATCAGATCCGGCTTGGCCATCCACCGGCCGACGAGGAGCACGCCCGGACCGCACTGCTCGCCGCCGTCCGGGCGATGGGGTGCACGGTGGAGCGGGTCACCACCCGGCTGGGAGAGCCGGCCTGGCGCTGACCGCTCGATCGGCGCCGGTGCGATGGGCGCGGCGGCACTGTCAGTGGGGGCGTGTTCAATCGGATGCATGGCCATCCGACGTGAGCGTGCGCATCCCGACCCCGCCTCTCCCGAGGCTTCCGCCCCCGCCGAGAGCGTGGTCGTCGGGGATGAGGACTGGTACGGAAGGGATCTGTCGGACCAGCGGTACACCCGGCACACCTTCTACGACACCGACTGGACGGAGGTGGTGAACGAGGGCGGCATCTTCGACGAGTGCACCTTCTCCGGGGTGCGGTTCAACGCCTCGCGGCACAGCAGCGCCGCCTTCACCAACTGCACCTTCAGACGGTGCACCTTTTTCGACACCGTTTTCGAACAGTGCAAATTCGTCGGTAGCCAGTTCCATAACTGCACCTTCAACATCCTCCGGGTGACCGGAGGGGACTGGTCCTTCGTCGCCCTGCCGAAGGCGGATCTGCGGGGCGCCGCCTTCGACGGGGTGCGGATGCGGGAGTCCGACCTCACAGGCGCGCGGCTGGAGGGGGCATCGCTGGTGGTGACGGACCTCTCCGGCACCACCTTTCTCGGCGCCAACCTCTCCGGCGCTGATCTACGGGGGAGTGATCTGTCCTCGCTGAACCCGCTGGCTGTCCAAGTGTCCGGAGCGAAGATCGATCTGGAGCAGGCGGCCGTCATCGCCGGCGCGCTGGGGCTGGAGGTCACCTGAGGTCACCTGGCCGGTATCCGGGCCGTGGGCGGGGGTCTTCCAGGGGCTTTCCCGCCTCGGGGGACTGCGTCTAGGGGCGACGGGCGGCGGGCGCCCTTGGCGCTGCTGCGGGCGGCGGCGCGGAGCCGTCGGCGGTGGTGACTGATCTTCGGGGTTCTCGGTGGCCTTCGGGGGCTCGTGCCTCAGGGCAAAGATCATCTCGAGGGGCGCACTCCGCGAGGCGATTCCGCAGGGCGATCATGGGCGACGGGCGAGCGCGGGAAAATTTCAAAAGGTGCAAAACGGGCGGTGCTGCGGTTCTCGTACTTGCGAGTAGGGTCCGAATTCCTTGCAACCCGTGCCCTGCGTCCTTGGTCGATCTTCCATCTTTAGGTGATCTGTCGAAATCACCCGCGAAAACCAAGGTTCGATATCCAGACGGTATGCCTCCGCATGTGGAAACCGCACCCGTTAACGTCCTGTTCATGAGTCAGTTGGACGCGCGGCCCCTGGCCGGAGACACGGTAGGGGGTGCCCCGGACGGCGGCGCGTCCCGAAGCGGCGTACGCACCAAGGGGCTCGGTGGCAATTCCGTCGGCCTCACCGGCAGTGCCGTCATCGGCATCTCCACCGTCGCCCCCGTCTACTGCCTCACCTCGACGCTTGGCTCCACCACCGGTGAGGTGGGGCTCCAGATGCCCGCCGTCTTCCTCGCGGGCTTCCTGCCCATGCTGCTGGTGGCCTTCGCCTACCGAGAGCTGAACCGTGTGATGCCGGACTGCGGCACCTCCTTCACCTGGACCGTGAAGGCGTTCGGCCCCCGCCTCGGCTGGATGTGCGGCTGGGGCCTGGTGATCGCCACGATCATCGTGCTCTCCAATCTGGCAGGCGTCGCCACGTCCTTCTTCTGGCTCCTCGCCGGCGAGATCACCGGTAGTGAGTCCATCGCCGCACTCGACGACAACAAGGCCGTCCACATCACCACCGTCCTGATCCTGATCGCCGTCGCCACCGCGATCAGCTACCGGGGCATGACGGCCACCAAGGGCGTCCAGTACGCCCTGGTCGGACTGCAACTGCTGGTGCTCGGCCTGTTCGTGGCGATGGCGCTGAGCAAGGCCGGCTCCTTCGACACCTCGCTGTCCTTCTCGATGGAGTGGCTGAACCCCTTCGCCGTCCAGTCCTTCGCCGCCTTCACCGCCGGACTCTCGCTGTCGATCTTCATGTACTGGGGCTGGGACGCCTGCCTCACCGCCAACGAAGAGACCACGGGCAGCGACAGGACCCCGGGGCGGGCCGCACTGATCGCCATGGTCATCCTCGTCGCCTCCTACCTCGCCACCGCGGTGGCGGCGCAGATGGCCGTCGGGTCCGGTGACAAGGGCCTTGGGCTCGCCAACGCCGAGACCTCCGACAATGTCTTCGCCGCCCTCGCCGGCCCGATCATGGGCCCCGGCCTCGGTGTTCTGCTCTTCGTGGCCGTGCTCGCCTCGGCCGCGGCCAGCCTCCAGACGACCTTCATCCCGGTCGCCCGAACCGTCCTTGCCATGTCGACGTACGAGGCCCTGCCCGCCTCGTACTCGCGGGTCAACCCCCGCTTCAAGACCCCGGGCCGCGCCACGGTCGTCGCCGGTATCGCCACCGGTGCCTTCTATGCCGTGATGACCCTCGTCAGCGAGAACGTACTGATCGACACGATCTACGCCCTCGGCCTGATGATCTGCTTCTACTACTCGCTGACGGCGTTCGCCTGCGCCTGGTACTTCCGCAAGGAACTCCTGCGCTCCGGCCGGGACCTGGTCTTCAAGGGCATCTTCCCCCTCCTCGGCGGTGCACTGCTGGCGGCGGTCTTCGGCAAGACCCTGTACGACATGTGGGACCCGGCGTACGGAAGCGGCTCCGCGGTCTTCGGTGTCGGCTCGGTCTTCGTCATCGGCGTCGGGCTGCTGCTCGTCGGCGTGGTCATCATGCTGGTGATGCAGCGCAAGAGCCCGGCGTTCTTCCGCGGCGAGGTGCTCACCCGTGAGACACCGTCCCTGGTCGTTCCGGACTGACCCCGTCCGAGCGCGCTCATCTCATATAGGCCAGCACCGCACCCACCGAGACGAGTTGCGCCGCCCAGTGCAGCAACGTCACCGACGGCCTGGCCCGCTGGCTCCGGTAGAAGCGCTGGGGTGCGAACGAGGCGAACAGCCCTGCTGACGCGCTGATTCCGAAGGCCCACCAGGCGATGTACGACAGCTCAGATTGGGCGGCACAGTCGTTCGGGATGCAGTGGTTCAGCATCACGATCACCGCCGCGGCGAAGGCGGGCGCGAGCGTCGCCAGCCCGATCCGGGCGGCCAGCCGCCACTGTTGATCGGCCGTACGACCGGCGGTGCGGGCGGTCGTACGGGACTCCGGACGAGACGGGAACGAGTCAGCCATGGGGCCATTGCGCCACGCCCGGCAGCCCGATGGAATCCGCCCCGCTACTCAGGTCCGTACCCCCGTTCCGCTGCCGTACATGACGGTCTGATGAACGGGAACGGTCGCCACAGCCGGTGCCGCAGACGGCGGCACACCCGCCCACCGGCACCTCACCCCGTGGTGCTCGCCCACGCGCACGCCCCCGGCACACCCTGACTCGGTCAGTGCGCCCACCGGCCCCTTTACCGCCCCCGATCAGCTCGTATGCTCGATTCATGACGGATCACGAGCCCGCACGCCCCACCGAGAACTCCATGCGCCGCGCCCTCAAGCGAGCCAGGGACGGGGTCGCCCTCGACGTTGCCGAGACCACCGTCCTCCTCCAGGCCCGCGGCCGTGATCTGGACGACCTCTGCGCCTCCGCGGCGCGTGTACGGGACGCCGGGCTCGAAGCCGCCGGACGGCCGGGAATCATCACCTACTCCAAGAGCGTCTTCATTCCCCTCACCCGCCTCTGCCGCGACAAGTGCCACTACTGCACCTTCGTCACCGTGCCGGGCAAGCTGAGGCGCGCCGGCCACGGCATGTTCATGTCCCCCGACGAGGTGCTCGCCATCGCCCGCCGTGGCGCCGAACTGGGCTGCAAGGAAGCCCTGATCACCCTTGGCGACAAACCCGAGGACCGCTGGCCCGAGGCCCGCGCCTGGCTGGAGGCCGAGGGGTACGACGACACCATCGCCTACGTCCGGGCCATCTCCATCCGCATCCTGGAGGAGACCGGGCTGCTGCCCCACCTCAATCCGGGCGTGATGACGTGGACCGACTTCCAGCGGCTCAAGCCCGTCGCACCCTCCATGGGCATGATGTTGGAGACCACCGCCACCCGTCTGTGGAGCGAGCCGGGCGGCCCGCACTACGGCTCGCCCGACAAGGAACCGGCCGTACGGCTGCGGGTCCTCGAAGACGCCGGCCGTAGCTCGGTGCCCTTCACCAGCGGCCTCCTCATCGGCATCGGGGAGACTTACGAGGAGCGAGCGGAGTCCCTCTTCGCGCTGCGCCGCGTCTCCCGCTCGTACCACGGCATCCAGGAACTCATCCTCCAGAACTTCCGTGCCAAGCCCGACACGGCCATGCGCGGCATGCCCGATGCCGAACTGGACGAACTGGTCGCCACCGTGGCCGTCGCCCGGCTGCTCCTCGGGCCGTCCGCCTGCCTCCAGGCCCCGCCGAACCTGGTCGACGCCGAGTACGCCCGATTGATCGGCGCCGGCATCGACGACTGGGGCGGGGTGTCCCCGCTGACCCCCGACCATGTGAACCCCGAGCGCCCCTGGCCCCAGATCGACGAGCTCGCCCGACAGTCGGCCGCCGTCGGCTTCACCCTCGCCGAGCGGCTGTGCGTGTACCCCGAGTTCGTGCAGCGCGGAGAACCGTGGCTGGACCCGCGGGTGCTTCCCCACGTACGCGCGCTGTCCGATCCGCAGACCGGACTGGCCCGCCCGGACGCCATCCCCGTCGGACTGCCCTGGCAGGAACCCGACGAGGGCTTCACCGCCACCGGGCGCACCGACCTCCACCACACGATCGACACCGAGGGACGCACCCACGACCGCAGGGCCGACTTCGACGCCGTCTACGGCGATTGGGGCGCGCTCCGGGAGGCTGCCGCCCCCGGCATGGTCCCCTCACGGATCGACGCCGACGTGCGCCAGGCGCTGCGCACCGCGGCCGACGACCCGACCCGGCTCACCGACGACGAGGCACTGGCCCTTCTCCACGCCGACGGACCGGCCCTGGACGCCCTGACCGCCATCGCGGACGAACTGCGCCGCTCCGTGGTGGGTGACGAGGTGACGTACGTCGTCACGCGCAACATCAACTTCACGAACGTCTGCTACACCGGCTGCCGGTTCTGCGCCTTCGCCCAGCGCCGCACCGACGCCGACGCCTACACCCTCTCGCTGTCCCAGGTGGCCGACCGCGCCGAACAGGCATGGGACGTGGGGGCCATCGAGGTCTGTATGCAGGGCGGCATCCATCCCGACCTCCCGGGCACCGCGTACTTCGACATCGCCCGGGCCGTCAAGGAACGCGTGCCCGGCATGCACGTGCACGCCTTCTCCCCGATGGAGATCGTCAACGGTGCCTCACGCACCGGACTGTCCGTACGGGAGTGGCTGACCGCGGCGAAGGAAGCGGGACTCGACTCCATCCCCGGTACCGCGGCCGAGATCCTGGACGACGAGGTCCGCTGGGTCCTCACCAAGGGCAAGCTGCCCGCGGCGACCTGGATCGAGGTCGTCAGCACCGCGCACGAACTCGGCATCCGCTCCTCGTCGACCATGATGTACGGGCACGTCGACCAGCCCAGGCACTGGCTCGGCCACTTCCGTACGCTCGCCCGCATCCAGCAGGAGACGGGAGGCTTCACGGAGTTCGTGACCCTGCCGTTCATCCATACGAACGCGCCGGTCTACCTCGCCGGGATCGCCAGGCCGGGGCCCACGGACCGTGACAACCGGGCGGTGACCGCGATGGCGCGGCTGCTGCTCCACCCGCATATCACCAACATCCAGACCAGTTGGGT
The DNA here is from genome assembly GCF_036226685.1 of Streptomyces sp. NBC_00690. Classification (NCBI taxonomy): domain Bacteria; kingdom Bacillati; phylum Actinomycetota; class Actinomycetes; order Kitasatosporales; family Streptomycetaceae; genus Streptomyces; species Streptomyces sp. NBC_00690. Next base: position 3,799,932 of record NZ_CP109009.1, on the reverse strand, counting down.
GAAGTTGGGCGCCGAAGGAGCGGCGGAGATGCTGCGCTCGGGCGCCAACGACCTGGGCGGCACCCTGATGGAGGAGACCATCTCCCGCATGGCCGGGTCCCGGTACGGCTCGTACCGCTCCATCAAGGGGCTGGTGGAGATCGCCGATCTGGCGGGGCGCCCGGCGCGGGCACGGACCACGCTGTACGGGGAGGTGCCCGAGGAGCGGCAGCGCACGGCGACCGAGGCGGACGGGCAACTGCCGGCCCTGCTGCCGTTGGTGTCGGAGTAACCCGCCCAACGCTGTACCTACCGCGCTTCGTAGCGGAGTTGCGCGCTCCGAAGCGGGGTAGGTCCGCTGCGTTCCACCCCTGCGCGGGCCTGGTCCCGGAGGTTATCCACAGGGGCTGACGGCCGGTGGGCGCAGCGGTCAGACTGATCACATGGTTCGGTCGATGCAGGACTTGTTGAAGCAGCGCAGGCTCGCCGGTTTTGTGGGCAGGCGGGCCGAGTTGGCGCTGTTCGAGGGCAATCTGTCGACATCGCTGGAGGACCCGGAGCACCACTTCGCCTTCCATGTCCACGGCAATGCAGGGGTGGGCAAGTCCTTCCTGGTGCGCCGGCTCGTCCACACCGCCAAGGAGGCGGGAGCGCTGACGGCCGCCGTCGACGAATCGGCGGCGAGCGTGCCCGAGGTCCTGGAAGCGGTCTGCGCACAGTTCGCCGCCCAGGGGTTCCCGCTGAAACCGCTGGAGAAGCTGCTGGCCACCTACCGCCAGCGCCGACACGAGGTGGAAGCCGCCGTCAGCGCTCCCGCCGCTGCACCCGATGCGGACCCGACGACCGGTGCCCCGGCGCCCACCACGGGCTCCCTCGTGGTCGCCCAGGCCGGGCTGATCGCGATGGGTCTTGTCCCCGGCGCCGGAGCCCTCACCGGGGCCATCGACCCCAACCGCATCGCCCACGCCACCGACAACGCACGGGCGGCCCTCAGCCGTCACTTCGGCAAACAGGAGGACGTGGCGCTCGTCCTCGACCCGGTGAAGGCCCTCACACCGGTCTTCCTGGCCGAGTTGGAGCGCATCGCCGACCGGATTCCCTGGATCGCGTTCTTCTTCGACACGTACGAGCGCACCAGCGCCTTCCTCGATCCATGGCTGTGCGACCTCCTGGCGAGCCGGCACGGCCCGCTGCCGGGGAACTGCCTCATCACCACCTCCGGACAACGCCCGCTCAACCCTCATGTCTGGTCGGACCACGCCGGACTGATCACCGAGATCCCGCTGTCGCCCTTCACCGAGTCGGAGGCACGCCAACTCCTCGCGGACAAGAAGGTCCATGACGAACGGGTCGTCAGGGACGTCCTGAGGCTCTCCGGCTGCCTCCCGGTCCTGGTCTCCACCCTCGCGGAGAACGCGGGCAGCACAGGCGCCGTCGACGACCCCAGCGCCACCGCTGTGGAGCGGTTCCTCAAATGGGAGGTCGATCCTGTGCGGCGTGCCGCCGCACAGGACGGAGCACTGCCCCGACGGCTCAACGAGGACGTGTTCCGGGCGGCCGTCGGCACCGACCAGGCCCCGGACCTCTTCGCCTGGCTCCGGTCGATGCCCTTCGTCATCGACCGAGGAGGCCGCGCGCAGTATCACGACGTCGTCCGGGAACCGATGCTGCGGCTGCGCCGCAACAGCTCCCCCGAGCGCTGGAGCGCAGGTCACGATCGCTTGGCCGCCGCGTTCGCGGGCTGGTGCGCGAAGGCCGGAGAAGGGCTCCGGCCCGCTGAGCGCTGGGCGCAGGACAGCTGGCGCGAACTGCGTCTGGAGGAGCTGTACCACCGGCTCTGCGCACAGCCGCGCGCAGCGCTGCCCGCCGCCCTTCGGGACGGCATCGACGCCTGCGACGCAGGGATGCCACGAGCCCGGCAATGGGCGCAGATCCTCATCGACGCCGGCATCGACGCCAACAGCGACGTCCTCGGCTCGCTGGGGCGGGAATCGCTGGGCGCCCTGGGGGACGACGGACGCAGATGCATCGAGCTGCTCGGTCTGATCCTCAGCCGGGCCGAACTGGAACCTGCGGCCAAGGTGACCGCCCTGGTCGTCCGGGGGCGCGACCGACGCAATCTCGGTGATCACGCCGAGGCGATGCGGGACTACCAGCGGGCCATCGCCCTGGACGACGCGTGCCAGCGGGCGCACTTCGGCCTCGGTGAGACCCATCGGCTGCTGCATGAGCACAGCGCCTCGCTCGAACACTTCGACCGGGCCCTGGAGCTCGATGCGGCGGACAGTTGGGCGCTCTCCAGCCGGGCCCAGAGCAAACACGCGCTCGGGCGCAGCGCGGAAGCCCTCCTTGATCTCGATGACGCCCTGGAGTCCAACCCCGGTCATGTGTGGGCACGGGTGCGTCGCGCCCAGGTCAGACGTGGGCTGGGAGATGGCGAAGGGTCCCTCCGTGACATCCGGCGCGCCCGCGAGCTCGACGCGGACAACCCCTGGATCGTCGGCGAGTACGGCGAGATCCTGCGCCACCTCGGGCGCAATGAGGAGGCGATCGCCCTCTATGACCGGGCGCTCGTCCTCGACCCCTCCTACGCCTGGGCGCTGGGCAGCAGGGCCATGGCGAAGAAGGCGCTGGCCCGCATCGACGACGCCCTGGCGGATCTGACGGCATCGCTGGAGATCGAGCCGGGCTATCTATGGGCGGTGTTGCGCCGGGCGGAGATCCATCGGGAGCAGGGCGACACCACGGCGGAGTTCGCCGACCTCGATCGGGTGGTGGAGACCTCCAGGGCCAAGGAGTGGGCCCACGCCCAGCGCGGCCATGCGCACCTGCGCGCCGGACGCCATGAGCAGGCGATCGCGGACTTCGATGCCTCGCTGGCCCACGACCCGTCCTACGCATATGCGCGAGTGGCCAGAGGCCGTGCCCGAGCGGGCCTCCAGCGGTATCCAGAAGCGCTGTCCGACCTCGACCGGGTGTTGGAGTCCGCGCCGGGCTCCACGGCGGCGCTGGAGGCGCGTGCCGCGGTGCACCGCGCACTCGGTGACCACGCAAGCGAACTCACCGATCTCGAAGCAGCGGTGGCCGCGGCGCCGCAGAACCCCGCGTACCGCGTGCTGCGCGGAGACGCGCATCGACGAGAGGGCCGGCACGACCGGGCGATCGACGACTACGACCGGGCGATAGCCCTCGCCCCGGACGACGGATGGTCGAGAGGGCGCCGAGGGCAGTCGCTGCATGCGCTAGGTCGCTGGGAGGAAGCCCTCGGGGACCTGACGCGAGCGGCGGAACTCCACCCGGACGAACCATGGATCGCGGCAGGGCGCGGGAGGACCCTCTTCGCTCTGGGCCGGCTGACGCAGGCCCGGGAGGAGTTGGGCCGCGCGATAGCCCTCGCACCGGACGATGCCCGCCCCTATCGGGTCCGCGCCCGTGTGCACCTGGCACAGGGCAGCCCCGCGCTCGCTCTGCTGGACGTCAGAGTGCTGCTGTCGCTGGGAGAGGGGGCGAGCGCCCGGGAGTTGCTGGAGGATCCTGCGCTCAGCGACGAACAAGAAGCCGACGAGCTTCGCCGCCAATGCGCCGGGTGACCCTCGTCGAGAGCGGGCCGACGCCTCAGCTGGGGCTCGGTGGGGCTGGGCGCCGCCGCTGGGCCGCGAGCCGGTGCAGCGGACCGACGCCGTACGGGGGGAGAACTGGCCGGCCCCTCGTTCGGAGTTCGGAGTTCGGAGTTCGGAGCAGGGCGAGGGCGGGCGCCCCGCTTGGGCAAGGCAGTCCTCCGTGCGCCGCGGGCCTCCGTCAAGGGCGGGCCAGGGACGGACCGGGGTGCCGAGCCGCTCCGGGCCAGCCCGCCGAACCCGGCCGAAGCCCGGTCGGCGTATGGCCTCGGCCAGGGGGCCAACCCCCGGACGGGCCGAGGGGCCGAGCCGCTCCGGGCCAGCGGACAGGCCCTCGCCGGGGTGGGGGAGCGGAGCCCACCACTCCAAGCCGCAGCCGCCCCAGCAGCTGCGCCCTCCCCCAGTCGAACCGGCCGAAGCCCGAGATATGAAGGGAGCCTTCACCCCACAAGCCGCCCCGTCAGCGCCGTAGCGATTACAGTGCTGCCCCGGCTTACGTTCCCACTACGTTCGCTGTAGTTCGCACTACGTTCCACGTCCAGGGAGGGCGCGCGGTGACCCCAGCAGCCACAGCCGTCTGGGGGCGTGCCGAACAGCAGGACTTCCGGGCCCGGGTGCGCGGCTCCCTGCTCGGCGCGGCCATCGGCGATGCGCTGGGCGCGGGTGTGACCGCGCTCACCTGGAAGGAGATGGTCGACGCCTACGGTCCCCAAGGCGTCAATGACTTCGTCCCCGCGTACGGCAGGCGCGGCGCCATCACCGCGGCCACCCAACTGAGCCTGTTCACCGTTGACGGGCTGATCCGCGCCCAGGTCCGCCGCGACGCCGGCGCCTGGCACCCGCCCACCGATGTGCACCGGGCCCATCGGCGCTGGGCCGCGACCCAGTCCGACTGGGGCCCGGACGAACGCCGCAAGGACAACGGCTGGCTGGCCTGCGAGGAGTGGCTCTACACCAGGCGCGCCCCGACCAAGACCGTCCTTCTGGGCCTGGGCGACGACACCATGGGCACCCTGGACAGCCCCAAGAACCCGACCGCCCGTGACGCGGGCGCACTGGCCCGGTCGGCGCCCTTCGGGCTGCTCGTCGGCTGGGAACCCCAGTTGGTCTGCCAGTTGGCCATGGAATGCGCCGTGCACACGCACGGCCACCCCAGCGCCTATCTCTCAGCCGGCGCCTTCGCCGTGATCGTCCACGGTCTGGCGCGGGGCGAGGGACTGGACGGCTCGATACGGCGGGCCCTCACCCTCGTGGGCGCCCGTCCGGGCCACCAGCCGGTGACGGACGCACTGGAAACGGCCGTCGCAGCCGTACGGGAGGGCGCGCCCGATCCGGAGCGCATCGCCGGATTCGGTGGAGAGCGCAGCGCCGAAGAGGCACTCGCGACCGCCGTGTACTGCACCCTGGTGAGCCAGGACATACGCCACGGACTGCGCCTCGCGGTCAACCACGACGGCCCCTCCGAGATCACGGGCTGTCTGACCGGCGCACTGCTCGGCGCTCTGCACGGCGAGACCGCGCTTCCCCCCGCTTGGCTGTCGGAGTTGGAAGGGCGCCCCACCGTGCTGGAGCTGGCGGACGACTTCGCCATGGAGATGACCCAAGGGCCGGCACTGCACGGCCCGGCCGCGGCTGCCCCCGGGTGGTTGGCCCGCTACCCCCGCGTCTGAAGAGAACCCTCTGAACCCGGCACATCTGAACCCGGCACATCTGAATCTGAGGTCTCTGAAGCCGGGGTCTCTGAAGCCGGGTATCCGAAGGAACCCCGCGCGCACTGCGCCAGCATGAAGCAAGCGCCCGCCCGAAAGTCATCGAAGGCCCGCGCCCCACCCGACAGCGTCCACCGGAATGGCCTTAGCATCCCGGTCATGGACTTCTCCCCCATCGCCGCACGCCTCGTCTCCGGCGCAGTGGGCCCCCTGGTCACGAAGCTCTTCGTCCAGGGCACTCCAGGTGCCGGTCTGGTGGACCGCCCGGTACGGATTGGGGGGTTGGTCTCGTTCAAGGGGGAGAAGCGCACCCTGGGCGATGCCGAGTTGGCCAAGCTCTGTACCGAGTTGGTGAAGCGTGCGGCTGGCGCCCTCGGTCCGAACGAGGCCCCGACATCCGAGGTGCGCCGGGAACTGGCCGACGCGCTCACCCTCGCCCTGCACAGCCTCGGCGATCTCGACATGGACGACGTGCAAGCCGTACGTCTGGGTGCCGACGGATTCGCCGCCCGGCTCGCCCGCCCCACCCAACTCTCCACCGCCGCCGAGGGCTACTACGACGCCCTCCTCCACACGGCCTGTCTGCACATCCTGAACTTTTTCACCCAGCGCTCCACCTTCGTCGCCCGCACCCTCGTCGAACAGTCCCGTTCCATCGAGTCATTGATCGCGGCCACCGACCTCCTCATCGAGCGGCTCCCCGGTCGATCGGCCGAGGACGCCCGCTTCGAAGAGCGCTATCTGCGGCACCTCGCCCACAAGCACGGCGAGCTGACCATCCATGGACTCGACCTCCACCACGAGCGCGAATGGCAACTCGACGCCTCCTACGTCTCCCTGGAGCTCGCCCAGGACTCGGCCGCACCGATCCCCGCCGAACAGGTCTTCTCCGGCCGGAGCAAGGTCCTGCTGCTCGGTGGCGCCGGATCGGGCAAGACCACGCTCGTGCAGTGGCTGGCCGTCACCACCGCCCGGTGGAGGGCCGACGGCCCGAACGGGCCCGAATTCACCGAGCACCTCGGCCAACTCATCGGCCGCATCCCCTTCGTCCTCCCGTTGCGCCGGGTCATCAGCGACGGCAGCCCACCCACACCGGATGAGTTCCTGTCCTCGGTGCGCAGCTCCGTCGCAGGCTCCCAACCGACGGGTTGGGCGGATCGAGTGCTGCGCGCCGGACGGGCGTTCCTCCTTGTCGACGGCATCGACGAGATCCCCCGCCGAGAGCGCGAACAGACGCGCCGCTGGCTGCGCGAATTGATGGCGGACTTCCCGGGCAACCTCTGGCTGGTGACCGCCCGTCCCTCCGCAGTCGACGATGACTGGCTGGGACGCGAGGGCTTCACCCCGCTGTCCCTGTCCTCGATGTCCCGCCCGGACGTCATCCACTTCATCCGCCGCTGGCACACGGCGGCGGGAACAGAACCCGAACTCGGCGAAGCGCTGCTCGACGCAGTCCGGGCCGGTGGGGACCTTGGGCGACTGTCGGTGAACCCGCTGATGTGCGGACTGCTCTGCGCCCTGCACCGCGAACGCCGTGGCTTCCTGCCGCACGGCCGCAAGGACCTGTACGACGCGGCGCTGAGGATGCTGCTGGAGCGGCGCGACATCGAGCGCGGGGTGCGGTCGGATGGTGGTCTGCGACTGTCGTCCGAGACCCAGATCCTTCTTCTCCAGAAGCTCGCCCACTGGCTGATCCGCAATGACCGGGTGGAGATGGCGCAGGACGACGCGCTGCGCCAGGTGGAGCGCTCGCTGGTGAATATGGCCCATGTCCAGGCACCTCCGGAGCAGGTCCTACGACATCTGCTGGAGCGCTCCGGTCTGCTGCGGGAGCCGGTCGCGGGCCGCATCGACTTCGTCCACCGCACCTTCCAGGACTATCTGGGCGCCAAGGCCGTCGTCGAGGAGGGTGATTTCCCGCTGCTGCTGGACAATGCGCACAAGGACCAGTGGGAGGACGTCGTACGGATGTCGGTGGCCCTGGGCCGCCCCGCCGAACGGGAACGCGTTCTCAACGGCCTCATCGCCGACATCAAGGGAACCTCGCTGGGCAGGGACCTCTACGACACTCCGCATGCGAGCAGCCTCTCGGGGGAGGAGTTGCGTCGGGTGCTGCTGGCCGCAACCTGCCTGGAGCACGCCACCGAGGTGGCTCCCGACATCCGGCAACGCGTGGTCGACCTCGTCGGCCGGTTCGTGCCTCCGAGCAGTCGCAGACGGGCGCGCAACCTCGGGGAGTTCGGCGGTCCCATCGTGCTGGGACTGCTCCCCGGGCCCGAGGAGCTGACGGCCGAACAGGCCGAGCACGTGATCATCACGGCGACCCGGATCGGCACCGACGCGGCCCTGCCCGTACTGGCGCGTTTCAGCCGCCACCCGGCCCTGCCCGTACGACGTCAGTTGGCCTGGTCCTGGTCGCGGTTCGACACCCAGCGGTACGCGGAGTCGGTCATCGCCCACCTCGATGAGACGGACCTCTACTTCACCGCTCACCACGTGGACCATCTGCGGGCCCTACAAGACCTCGGCGGGCGCTCCCACGTCCAACTGGTGGGAATCTTCCGCTCCACCGATCTGCTCACCCATCTGGACCCGGACCTCCTCACCCATCTCTGGCTCAAGGACGGCTACTCGGCGGTGCTGGGCGATGGATGGCTGGAGGCGTTTCCCCGGCTGCGCCAACTGACCGTGCCCGAACACGCCCGTGGCATTCCCGCGACCGGCTCGGGCCTCAGCATCGTCCACGTCCCATCCGGTGGCGCGATCTAAGGGGCCCGAGTGCTCAATGAGGTGGGCGCCGACTCAGAACACGGCCGAGCCCCCTCGGCCGGGACGGCGGACCAGTCGAGAGGGCTCTGTCAGGTGGTACATCCACACACGCGCCTGGGGAGTGCTGCGTGTGCGAAGAACGTCCTTCACTGCTCGGCAGGAGATCAGCCGAGATGGAACGCTCCCTGGCCGACTTCGCTGACGAAGGCGTTCCACGAGCCGGGCACGAAATTGATCGTGGGGCCCGCGGGGACCTTGGAGTCTCGTACGGAAATAGCCTGCATGATCGGGGACTTGACCTCCACGCAAGCCCCGTTCCCCCCGGAGTACGTGGACTTCGTCCATGACTCCGTGGCTCCCTGAATGATTGCCATGTTTACTCCGCTTCGGCAAGTGGTGCGATGTGCCAGCGTGGCGCTGGTGTGATCGACGCTACTCGTCGCAACGGACCTGCGAGGCAGGCATTCACTCGGTCGGATGGCATGTGCTACTCGCCCCTTACGCAATTGCCAGCCGGGGGTGTATCGTTCCGCCCTTTTCAGTGACATAGGTAAATTGATCTTCATCGCACCGCTCCAGAGCCCCGCTCCCGCACACCTCTGCCTAGCGGGCGTACTCCTTGGCGATGCTCTCGATGAACGCGGTCGTCTGCTCCACATTCAGCGCCTGGGCCCGCAGGTGTTCGTACATCACGCTGTACTTGTGCACGTCGTTCGCTTTCTCCAGATAGAGATCGCTGGTGACGCCCTCGATATAGACGACGCTTGAATCGGTGGCGTCGGGGAATTCCAGAATCGCGTACTGGCCGTTGATGCCGGGATGCGCGCCCATGTCGAACGGGAGCACCTGGATGGTGACGTGCGGCAGTTGGGACATCTCCATGAGGTACTCCAACTGTTCCCGCATCAGGGCCCGGCCGCCCACGGCCCTGCGCAGCGCCGCTTCGTCGATCACCGCCCACATCCGCAGCGGCAACTCCGAGTCCTTGATCCGCTCCTGGCGGCGCACCCGTACGCTCACCCGCTTGTCGATGTCCGACACCGCACTTTCCGGCAGGGCGCCCGCGATCAGCGCTTCCGCGTACGGCTTGGTCTGGAGCAGCCCGGGCACGACCTGCGGTTCGTACACGCGGAGGCTCGCGGCGTCGGTCTCCAGACCGATGTAGACGCTGTACGGGATGTCACCGAAGGCGTGCCACCAGCCCTGCTGGCGGGAGTCCTTGGCCATCTGCATCAGGGAGTCGACGATGCGGTGGTCGTCGACCTCGTACACGTTGCACAGGTCGCGCACGTCCCGCTGGCTGATGGAACGGCGGCCGTTCTCCAACCTGCTGATCTTCGACTGGGAGACCAACAGGCGTTCGGCCACCTCTTCGGCGGTCATGCCGCGCAGTTCCCGGAGCCTGCGCAGCTCCAGACCCAAACGACGTCGCCTGACGGTGGGATTGACACTGGACGCCACAGAAACTGCACCTCCGGCTGTAGCTGAGCGTATCTACTGCTCAGCAGACTGCCACCACAAGGAGGGCCCGCGCTGGGGAATTGCCACACGAGACGCCCTGGGGGTGGTGCTGGGGGTGGTGTGTTCCGGATGTGCTCGCGGCTTGGTCGCACCGGACCCCGGACGCCAGTGGGGCCCGGTCGTACGGCTGACGGCGCGATGGACGCGCGGAGCAGTGCTGGCTGCCCCGCGCGTCGGGGTGCGACCCCCGAACCGGATCAGGAACACATCGCTACGGCGGCGGTGATGGCCTCCGTTCGCGCGGTGCGGTGCTCCAGAGCGTGACAGCGTTGCCTGGTGCGGTGGTTCGGTCGATCGCGGTGACTCAGTGCGCCCTGCGCCGCTCCGTGCCTATCTCTGTGCCCGGTGCGGCGCCTGGTGCGTGTGATGCTCAGTGCGCGGCGACGCGGGCCATGCCCCCGCGGCGCGGCTGCATCGAAACGGCCGCCTGACGGCTGCTGCCCGATGCAGAAGGATTGCGACGCGGCTGCGCAGCCGCGCCGTTCTGGACGTCCATCACGGCGTGCGCCACGAGTCCGCCCATGGGGTCATGCCTGATGAGATCCCGCAGTCGGGATCGCGAGGAACGCCCCTCATTTCCTGGGTAGAGGTGCTTGCCGAGTCCGACCGCATGGGCCAGCGCGGCGAGCGCCGCGGTCCGCGGGTCCGGTGGAACACCGGTGCGGATCGCACTGTCCAGCCGGGCTCGGATGTCCCTGCTGATCGCCGTGTCCGTCGCTTGGTAGCGAGTCGTCGGCAGCACCCCGCACATCTGGCCCGCGACGGCATGAACCATGCCGCACCGCTCCAGGTGTGCCAGGTAGATCTGGCGCAACCCCAGTCGGGGCCCGCCGATCCAGTGGACCGCGCGAACCGGACTGCCACGTCGGCGCAGCAGTTCCAGCGCGGAGTCCAGTGTTGGATCTCCGGTCGGCCGTGGCATCACCACGGCGATACGATCCCCGTCTGGGGCTATCCGTCCTGCCAGAGCCAGCTCCACTAGCTGTGCTCCGGCCAGACCAAGGTCGAGCGACTGCGGCTGCGCTGTGGTTCCCGTCGTCGGGTCCAAAGCGAGCAGCAAAAGCTCCTCCGGAATTGTTCTGCGGCTCCTGCCCATCCATGCCTCCCCGCGTGGATGAATGACAGGGTGACCCCTCTCACATTGGTCTGTCGAGAGCGCCTGGGTGCTTTGTATGGGAACCGTTAGGTATGTCGTTCTCGTCTACGCCCAGGGGCCGTGCTCTCACACAGGACACTGATAGATGGTTCGGACAACACGGGCTTTGCCGGATGCGGCAACCCGTAGTGCGTACGTATGGCAGCGGCGCACGACTCATGGAGGAGGCACGGTGGCGGGCGAGTCCCCCGACAGGTCGGAGCAGCGGAAGTCGTCGGGGGAGACGACCGAGGGGGAACGCGATCCGCGTCTCGCCATGCTCGGCCGGGCCTCAACGTCGGAAGTGGATCAACCGACCGCGGTCTTCAGGCTCCCCGACGAGCCGAAGCCGTCCGGCATCGCCGAGAGGAATCCCCGGAAGGATTCCGGGGTGCGTCAGCCGGGCACCGAGACCGGCTCCGTGCAGAACGACACCGAACTGCGGTCGGCGGTGGCCGCCTGGGTGGCTTCGGCGGACGAGGAGCCGGCCGCCGAATCCGAAGACGTCTCCACCACCGTGGACAGCGACCGCGGTAGCGACCGCGCCGTGAAGGGCGCGGGCGCAGAGAAGACCGCGATGCTGCCGCAGTCGCGCGAGGAGTCCACCGTCGAGCGGACCTCCGTACTGCCCGAGGCGAACCGTGACAGCGCCGAGATAGGTACCACGGCGGGGAAGACGGTGGGCAGTGCCGCGGACGAAGTCGGTGCCGCGGACGACGCAGACTCACGGCGCGGGAAGTCCGCAGAGGCGGGCGAGGGCCCGGCGGAGCGCGCGGAGGCGTCATCTGGCGCCCGGCAGCCCGCGAACGGCACTTCCCGGCCGGAGAGGCCGGTGACAGTGCCCCGGGGCGCTTCAGGGAGCACGGAGAAGCCGTCCGCGCCGTCGGCGACGGATGCTTCGACGGGCCGTTCGTCGAACACGGCAGAGGGCGAGGCCGTCGACCGGCTCGCCCCCACCGTGCCCCGGGACCGTCCTTCGACCGGGAAATCGGCCGGGAGTTCGGCCGTGACTCCGGCAGAAAGGTCGGCCGGGAGTTCCACCGAGGGCGATCGGGCAGGCGCAGGATCAGTCGGCGACGAAAAGGCGGGCAGCGGCGCTGCCTCGGACCGCACCAAGGGCGGGGTGACGGCTGCCGAGAGCGCTGGGGCCGTCGGTGCGCCGAAGCCCCGCGGCACCCAGTCTCGCGACACGCAGTCCCGCGACGCGACGACGGACCGTTCGACGACGGACAGTTCGACGGATGCGGTCCGGTCCACCGGGACCGCGCGCCCCGAGCCGCAGCCCCGAACCCGGCCCCGGCCTGAATCCAAGCCTGATGCCCGGGCGGAGTCCGACACCGACACCGAGTCCAAGACCGGCCCGGCCGCTGCTGCCGGTCGAACCCCTGGCGCCCCCTCCTGGGCCTCCCGCGCCACGTCGGCGTCCTCCACGGCCGCGGGCGAGCCTTCCCCGGGCAAGCCCGCAGCATCGGAGCCCGCGAAGGCCGCCCCTGGCGAAGCCCCCGCGAAGGCCCCCGATGTGCAGGCGAAGCCCTCCGGGAAGACGCCGGAGGCACCGGAGAAGGCACCGGGCAAGACGCCGGGCAAAACCCCAACCACCGGCGAAACCCCGGACAGCCCTGCGCGCGGTTCGGCAGAGCGAGCGGCGAAGGGCTCCACCGAAGCCCGGGCTAAGGCCGCGCCCTCGACCTCCGGCCCCTCCACGGGCGCAGGTCCTGCCGTCGATCAGCCCACCGCCGTCTTCAAGGCACTGCGCAAGCCCACCCCGTCCGGTGACAACACCGCCGTACTCAAGGCCCCGCCGGCACCTCGCTCCGAGTCCCATCCCGCCACCAAGGATTCCCCCGCACCACGGCCCAGTACGTTCGTCCCGCTGCGGAGCGACGACGGACCGCGCACCCCCGTCGCCAACAAGAGTGGAACCGCCGCTCCAGCAGACAAGAGTGGAACCGCCGCCCCGGCAGACGGGAAGCAGAGCCCGGGCGCCCCTTCGGCCGGCGCGCCCGCCGCGTTGAGCGAGCCCGAGCGGACCACCCAGCAGCCCGTACCGCCTTTGCCTCCGCTGGATTTGCTCGCCGAGCTGACGAACACCCCGCCACCGCCCAACACCGCGGTGCGCACACTGTTCCGCAGGGTCAAGATCTGGACGCCGCTGCTGGCGGTCCTCTTGATCGTCTTTGCAATCGTGCAGGTTCTGCGTCCGCTTCCCGAGCCGTCGCTCAAGCTCTCCACCGACCCCACCTTCACCTTCCAGGGCAATCCGTTGAGCCTGCCGTTCCCCGGTGAGGGCCAAGGGGCCGTGGCGGTCGACGGCGTGGGCATGGTCGCCACCTACGGAGCACAGCGGCCGGCGCCGATCGCGAGCGTCGCCAAGACGATGACCGCGTACGTGATCCTCAAGGACCACCCCATCACCGGCGACCAGGTGGGCCCGGAGATCGCCGTGGACCAGCAGACCGAGGACGAGAGCAAGAACACGGACGAGTCCCGGGTTCCGGTGTCCAAGGGCGAGAAGTTCAACCAGCGCGAGATGCTGGAGATGGTGATGATCCACTCCGCGAACAACGTCGCCCGGCGCCTCGCCCGCTGGGACGCGGGCACGGAGCAGGCGTTCGTCAAGAAGATGAACGACGCGGCCAAGGAACTCGGCATGGCCGACACCCTCTACACCGACCCCAGTGGTCTGGCGGAGACCACCATCTCCACGCCCCAGGACCAGTTGAAGCTGGCCCAGGCCGTGATGAAGAACGACATCTTCCGCGAGATCGTCAACACCCCGAGTAAAGAGATCCCGGGCCTCGGGATCAAGTTGCAGAACGGCAATGACCGCGCCCTGCTGAAGGACGGAGTCGGCGGGATCAAGACCGGCTCGTCCACCCCGGCCGGCGGCAATCTGCTCTGGGCCGCCAACGCCGAGGTGGACGGCGAACTGCACCAGATCGTCGGTGTCACACTCGGTGTGCAGGACGCCAAACTCCTGAGGGAAAAGGTCGACCTCGCGATCGACCACAGCATCAATGTGATCGCCGCCACCCAGCAGGGCATCACCTCTGCTGTCGCGGTGAAGAAGGGACAGGTCGTCGGCTACGTCGACGACGGTCTCGGCGGTCGGACGGCGGTCGTCGCAGCCAAGGACCTGAAGGCGATCGGCTGGGCGGGCCACCGCGTCTCCATCGAGATCAACGACGGCGGCAAGAAGCTCCCTGGTACGGCGAAGTCCGGCCAGGTCGTTGGCCAGATTTCGGTTGGCACAGGGCCGGGGAAGGTCACCGCGCCGATCGAGCTCCAGCAGGACCTCGCAGAGCCCGGCTTCGGAGCCAAGCTGACCAGGCTTGGCTGAGCTTTCCGGGCCAGCAGGGCGTCCCGGGAAACCGGGACGCCCTCGTGTTAGCGTCCGGTCAACTCAAAGGCGCCGGGACAGCGTCTTCGTGGGCGAGCCACGACCACACACGGACGGGGAGACGGGGAGAGCCGCAGTGACTACTGCTGAGCCGGTCCAGACGGACGGCCGCAGCATCCGTACGGGGCCGCGAATACGCCAGCCCTCGTCCACCACCATCGACACCGGTCCGACGACCGGACCCGGCGCGCCGGGGGACCGAAGCGTACTCGCCGACCTCCGTGATCAGCTGACTCGCCGTCCCGTACTTGTGACCACGGCCGTCGCAGCGGTCGTGCACCTGCTCTGGTTCTTCCTCTTCGCCAACAGCGGCGGTGATCTGGCCGCTCAGGACGCATGGGCCGAGTTCGTCGGTCGACACCCGGACTCCGCGTACAACCTCGCCTGGTACGGCGGGATGCACCCCGTCTCCTACAGCGTCGTCTCGCCGTATCTGATGTCGTTGATCGGCGTGCGGTCGACCATGATGGTCGCCGGTACGGTCTCGGCGGCGCTGACCGCGCTGATCCTGGTCCGGGTGCCCGCGGTGCGCAATCCGCTGGCCTGTTCGCTGGCCGGGGTCTTCGCCTTCTTCTGCAACGCGCTCTCCGGTCGGGTGACCTTCGGACTCGGCATGATGGTGGCGCTGGGCTCGGTCGCGGCCGTGTTCTGCTGGCCGCACCGCTGGCGCACCAAGCGCTGGGCGAAGGCAGCCGTCGCCGCCCCGCTCGCCGCACTCGCGACGACCGCGAGCCCGGTCGCCGGTCTCTTCCTCGGCGTCATCGCAGCCGCACTGTTCCTCAACGGACGGCGGCCGGGCGCCTACGCCATCGGCCTGCCGCCCGCGGCGGTCGTGGCGCTCTCGTCGTGGCTGTTCCCGTTCTCCGGCACCCAGCCGATGTCCCTGGCCTCGACCTCGCTGCCGTTCCTCTATGGCGTGCTGGTCTTCTTCTTCGTCCCGAAGCAGTGGCGCACGGTTCGAACCGCAGCCGCCGTCTATGCGCTGGGAACTCTGCTGACCTGGGCGATCGACTCCCAGATCGGTTCGAACGTCTCCCGGCTGCCGATGCTCTTCGCCGGGGTGGCACTGCTGGCGGTCCTGCCGTACACGCTCCCGCGTTCCCGGAAGTGGTACGCGCTGCTCCTCGCCTTCGTCGGGATGAACTTCTGGGTCGGCTTCAAGGGCGTGGACGACATGGTCCGCACCGCACCGACCGCGGCCTGGACGCGAGAGCTGGCACCGCTCGTCAACAAGCTCCAGGAGGTCAAGGCCGAACGCGGCAGGGTCGAGGTGGTTCCCGCCAAGAGCCACCGGGAGGCATCGGCGCTCGCGCCCTATGTCAATCTGGCCCGCGGCTGGAACCGGCAGGCCGACATGAAGCGCAACCCGATCTTCTACGACAAGGAGCGCACCCTCACCTCCGCCGACTACCGCGCCTGGCTGGACCGCTGGGCGGTGCACTACGTCGTCCTGCCCACCGGCACGCCCGACACCGGGGCCGAGCAGGAGACCGAGTTGGTACGGGAGGGTCAGCCCTATCTGAAGCCGGTCTGGAGCGATGCGAACTGGCAGCTGTTCGCCGTCAAGGAGCCCACGCCCCTCGCCGATGCGCCCGCCGTCGTCCAGCACGCGGGCGAGGAGGAGATAAGGCTCCGGGTGACCACGGCGGGACGGGTGCTGATCCGGGTGCCGTACTCGCCCTGGCTGAGCATCGTCGACGACCAGCGGGAGAAGGTCGAGGGCCCGCAGGAGTCCGAGGAGTCCAAGGAGCGCGCCGAGGGCGAGCCCAAGTCGTTCACCAATCCGAACGGCTGTCTGATCAAGGCCGAAGAGGACGCGGAGGGCGACGAGTGGACGGAACTGTTGGCGCCCCGGCCCGGGGTATACCGGCTGGCCGCTCCCTACGACCTCCCCCGGGGCACTCCCTGCCCCAAGGAGATGCAGGAGTGACCTCCTTCGGGCGACGGGCCTGATCCGAGCCCTGCCAACCGCATCGCCCTGCCGAACCCATCGAGCGGTCCGCCCTGTGCCTACAGGGCGGACCGCTCGTCTTTTTACGCTGTGCTCTCTACGCCGGCTCTTTACGCAGCGCTTTGTACGTCGCGTTCTTCGCGTTGCGTTCTTCGCGTTGCGTCTTCTCGAATTTTTTGGAGGAGCCGCTACTCGGTGCGCAGCCCGTCCGGGCGCATCATCCGCCACAGCGGCGGCATGCTCAACAGCGTGACCAGCGCGATCAGCGCCGCGCCCACTCCCACGATCGGCACGGACACCCACCAGCTGGCGACCGGGCTGCCTACCATGAACAGCAGCGTCAGTCCGAGTACCGACCCGCCCACCACGGCGAGCGCCAACCCCAGGGCGATGGGTACGGCCGTCTGCCAGAGCACCGACCAGCTCAGGGTGGAGCGCCGGGTTCCGAAGGCGACCAGGATCGACAGCAGCCGCCTGCGTTCACGCAACTGCTCCAAGGTGGAGACCAGCAGCGAAGCCGCGATCAGCACCATCGTCGCGGTGGCCCCCACGAAGAGTCCGGTGCGCACGCTGGCGAACTGCCGATCGGTCTCGACGCCCTCCAACGAGCTCACGCTCGCCAGCGGATCGAGTCGCGCCGCCTCGTTGCGTACCAGTTCGGCCGCGTCCGTCACATCGGGCGCCAGTTTGATCATCGCGTTGATCCGGGGCGCGGGCAGGAGGTCGACATTGATCGCTGCCGGCGTGGCGAGCACCCCGGACGTGTGGGTGCCCACCGGGCTGACGAGGGACTTCACCTGCTTGGTGGTCGCGGGCAGCTGCCACACGTGCGGCTCGGTCCCCGCTACCTCCGCGTCGTCGTTCCTGATCAGCTCGACCTTCGCACCCGGCTTCGGCTGGTACGTGTACGTCTCCATGCCCTTGGGCTCGCGGATCGTGAAGACGTCGCCGTCCTTGCAGGAAGGCAGCTTGGCCAGGGAGCGCAGCGCGGTGCAGTCGGCGACGACCACCCGGGTGAAGGGCACGAACTCCTCACCGGCGAGCTTCGGGCCAGGGCGTTCGATGAGCCCTTCCGTCAGCCCGATCACCTCGGCGACCCCGGTGTTCTCCCGCAGGGACGCGAGGGTCTCGCGCGCCTCCCGACCGTCCTTGGTGCCGTTCTGCAGGTGGAGTTGGGCGCGGGAGGTGTCCACACCGGTGGCCTTGGTGAAGTCGCCCTGTACGGAACTGAACAGCATCTGGAGCGCGATGGCGCCCGCCGCCGCCACGACGATCCCGCTGATCGCCCGGGCCGCGGTACCACTGCTGAGCTGGAGCCGACGTACCGCAAGCTGCCAGGCGACCGGGCCGCCGTCCAGCCGGGAGACGACCGCCTCGACCAGCCAGGGCAGCAGCGCGGTGATGCCGACCAGGGTCAGGGCGGCGCCGAGTGCGATCTGGAAGGAATCGTCGCCCGTCAGGGTGAGGGCGCTCGCCGACGACAGCAGGAGCAGGATGCCGAGGACGGGGAGCAGCACCCGCCACCAGACCTTGCGCCGACGCGGGGTGCTGTTCCGCACCACGCCGAGAGGCTCGACGGAGACCCCGCGCATGGCGAACAGGCTGACCGCCACCGCTGCCACCGGTACGGCGGCGAGGATCAGCACCGCGAGGACCGGATGGGGGACGACGTCGACGGGGAACGCGGTGATGTCCCAGAGCGTCACCGCACCGGCGAACTGTCGTGCGAGGAAGAACAGCCCGGCACCCGCGACCAGCCCCAACAGGGCTCCGCACAGTGCCTCGCCGGCAGCGATCCGATGGGTCATCGCCCGGTCGGAACCGACGAGCCTGAGGGCCGCCAGCCGTCGATCGCGCTGTTCGCCGCCGAATCTCACGGCGGTGGCGATGAAGACCGCCACCGGGAGCAACAGGGCCACGAAGGCGATCACGACGATGAGGAGGATGACACCGACGAAGGGGTCCTCGGCCGCGTACCGTCCGAATCCCTCGCTCGTCCCCTTGGCGTTCTCCTTGGTGAGCTTGTCGCTGCCCGCGTAGTACAGCAGTTCACCGGGGCCGATCAGCCCGCGGTCGCCGATGGTGGCGGTGACCCGATAGGGCAAACGTTCCTTCAGTAGGGAGCTACCGGGGGAGGCGAGGAGTTCGGCGAGGGCCGGCGAGACGGCCATCTCACCGGGCTTGGGCATGGCAGAGAGACCGGGCGGGGCGCTGGGGGTGCCGTTGCCCGCGGCACGGAAGAGGGTGCCGGCGATGACGTTGTCACGGAAGACGGTCTCGGTCTGAGCGTGGTGGAATGCCGAGGCGGAGAGCTTCTCGCCGTTCCGCGCTGCGGGTGTGCGGTCTCCCGAACGGTCGTCACGACTCTGGAGCGCGTGCGGGATGGCGGCAGCCACCAGGAGGAGGGCGACTCCGAGACCGACGCCGAAAGCGGTGAGGAGAGTACGGGTCCAGCCACGGCGGCCTCCGGTCACCGCGAACCGGACGCCCAGCGCCAGATCCTGGGTCCAACCGCGTACTCCGGCGCCGCTCAAGCGGTCGTTCATCCGACGCCCGCCATATCGCGCACCTGACCGTCGCGGACCACGACCTCCCGGTCTGAGTACGCCGCCACTCTGGCCTCATGCGTCACCAGGACCACCGCCGCATGGGTCTCCCGTGCCGCGTCGGTCAGCAGTTGCATCACTCGTTCACCGTTGTACGAGTCCAGGGCACCGGTGGGTTCATCGGCGAAGACGACCTTGGGGGTGCTCACCAGAGCCCGAGCGACGGCGACGCGCTGCCCCTGACCACCGGACACCTCACCGGGGCGCTTGTGCCCGACATCGGAGACCTCCAGCCGCTCCAGCCACTCCTGTGACAATCGGAGCGCCTCTTTGCGGCGCGTACCGGCGAGGCGCAGCGGGAGCGCCACGTTCTCCAGGCAACTGAGCTCGGGCACGAGCTGGCCGAACTGGAAGACGAAACCGAACTCGCTGCGGCGCAGGGCGCTGCGGTGCGCGTCCGACAGGGCGGTGAGATTCCGCCCTGCGTAGGTGATCCGGCCGGAGTCCGGCGGGACGATGCCCGCGAGACAGTGCAGCAGGGTCGACTTCCCCGAGCCGGACGGGCCCATGATGGCGACGACC
Organism: Streptomyces sp. NBC_00690; assembly: GCF_036226685.1. Classification (NCBI taxonomy): domain Bacteria; kingdom Bacillati; phylum Actinomycetota; class Actinomycetes; order Kitasatosporales; family Streptomycetaceae; genus Streptomyces; species Streptomyces sp. NBC_00690. Next base: position 3,780,723 of record NZ_CP109009.1, on the reverse strand, counting down.
TCCCCGGCGCGGATCGTGAACGAGGCCCCGTCGAGAGCCGGGGTCGGGCCGAACGACTTGTGTAGTTCCTCGGCGGCGAGAAGGGGACCGGTGAGGGTCCTGGGTTCGGTACTCATGCGCTGACCTCCTGCGCGAGTCGGTCCAGTCGGGCGGCTGTCAGTTCCAGCCAGCGCAGATCGGCTTCGAGATGAAAAAGGGCATGGTCGCAGATGAGCTGGTCGGCGATGTCGCCGTGACGCTTGCGGTCGGTGAGGATGCGCATCATGCGGAGGTGTTCGGCCCGCTGGGTGTCCAGCAGTCCGGCGGCGCTGCGCCCGGTGAGCAGGGCGAGGACGACCTTGGTGTAGAGGGTCGACTGTAGGTAGGGCTCCGGCTTCTCCGGCTGGGCGAGCCACTGGGCGACATCGGTGATGCCCGCCTTCGTGATCGCGTACCGCTTGCGCTCGGGCCCGCTCGCGGACTCCACTCCGTCGACCTCGACCAGGCCGTTCTTCAGCAGCCGGGACATGGTCGAGTAGATCTGTCCGTAGTGGACCGGGCGGTCATGGCCGAACTTCTCGTCGAAGGCGCGCTTGAGGTCGTAACCGTGGCGCGGGCCGGACTCCAGGAGTCCGAGCAGAGTGTGACCGATGGACATGGCTCGACTATACATGGTGTGTATACATGCGGTTTATAGGTGCCTGGCCTGCCCCGCAGGGGCCGAGATTCAATCCCTCTGGCGGGTCGGGCTCCCGGCGCCGGAGGCCCCTCAAGCGCGTAGGGACGCCTGCACGAGAGCGGGGTCTCGCGCCCGGTCCTCCGCTCCATCACTCGGTGATAGCGGCACATCACGTGGACGCCCCCGGAGGCCCGCGCCCCCGTCCCTGCCGGTGGCAGCGAGGGAATCGTCGAGGTCAGCCGACTTCCAGCGCAGATGCCAGCGCCGCGGCAGGACATATCGAGAGCCGGACAGATATCGCGATGACATGACAGGCGGTAACAAACCGGCAACTGCTTTCGCGTTCAAGGGACTTGCCTGTCAGGCTGCTCCGGCTCAGACCAGCACCAGCACCAGCACACGGAGCCCGCTTCATGGTTGACGTCCAGCCCAGCACCGAGCCGAACCAGAACGTCTCGAACCCGGCCGATGGCGCCATCGCGCCCCACGCGGGCCACATCCCACCGGCGATCCCGCTGACCGGCCTGAACATGAAGCGCCGCGGGCCCGTCGCCGTGTGGATCGGCCTGCCGCTGATCACGCTGGGCATCTACCAGATCGTCTGGTACTACAAGATCCACTGCGAGCTCCAGTCGTTCGACCGTCGTCTGGGCCTCAACCCGACCGGAAGCCTGCTGGTCATGATCTTCCTGGGCTGGACCCTGATCGCTCCGCTGATCTCGTACCACAACACGGGCAAGGCCATCGCGAACGCCCAGCGCGCGGCCGGCCTCCCGGTCACGTGCAGCCCCGCCGCCTGCGCGTTCCTGCTCTTCGCCCTCGGCCTGAACACCTTGTACATCCAGCGCCAACTCAACCTGGTGATCGACGCCTACCCGGACGCCGCCCCGGGCGCGGGTGTCGCCCTCGCGGCCTGACACCCGGCCGCACAGGAGCCCCGACCGCCGATCACGGACGGCCGGGGCTCTGGCCGTTCACGGGGCGCGGTGGTGTGACCGGGCGGGGCGTATGGATCGTGGGCTACCGGGTGGCTCCCAAGCGTCACTTCAGTCGCCGCGATGTCGGCGCGTATGAGCCTCGTTCCCCCCTGATTCCCGCTTGTTCGCACACGCAGGGGGCACGATCAGCCCTCGTCACGGCTGGGTGCCGTGAGATCCACCCAGATCCCCGGCTTGTGGTCCCACGTGCGCAGCCTGCCTATGACGAGGTCGATGGTCGCGCCCACAGGCGGCAGTTCCTGTGCGAGCCGCTTCACTGCCGGCTCGCTGCCGCGGCGAATCACATCTAGCGAGGCGCCCACGGGCTCGTATCCGTTGAGCTCTGCCATGAGGCCCCATGGCTCGTGACTAGTAATCGTTGCTCGGACCGTCTGGCCCTGGCAAAGCTCGCTGAGGGGGCGTCTCGGTCTATCTGCCATGGCGACATCCTCCTCTTCAACCCACCACTCGCCTCAGCTTTCATTGCGTCCGCCGTCGACCCACACACCCCCTGTTTGGCGGCGTCGAGGTGTGGAGCGCGCCACTGCCAGACCAACCTTGACGCCACTCGAACCAGGTAGAGAACCTGCAACAGGCCCTGGTTCAAAGGGCCATGCGCCCTGACGCCTTCTTGCTGCTTCGAGCGGAAGCTGATCCCATCACGGGGGCAATGTGTCGTTGCAGGGGGTGCGCATGGACAACTTAGAGGTCAACTCGTGGAAACGGTACGGGCATGATCGCCTCTACGTACGTGTCGTCGGCGGTGAGAACGTCGCCTGGTTCGACCGCAAGTCCGGTCGTCTCACCATGCTCGATGAGTCGTATCGAGATCAGGTACTGGATGTGCTGGCTCCCTACCTACTCCGTCCCGACACTCCTCGGTCCGTTCCGTCACCGGCCGGAGCGATCGATACTCCTTCCGCCCCGGACTCAAAGGATGACCTCGCCCTGAATCGACCGGGCGAATTGCTTTTTCGGCATCTGGAGGGATCACGGCCCTGGTTGGTCCGGTTCGTCATGCGCCTGTGGGGCAAGGAGGACGAGAAGGACCGATGGCGAAAGGGCATGGCGGGGGAACGGATCGTCGGCGCAGAACTCGCCAGACTCAAACGGCGGGGCTGGTCTGTTCTGCACTCGATACCGCTACCAAATGGCGGGGACATCGATCATCTGCTGATTGGGCCCGGTGGGGTCTTCTGTCTGAACACAAAGAACTTTCCCAATGCCCGGGTCTGGGTGGGCGACGATGTGGTCAAGGTGAACGGCGGCCCAGGACGCCCATACATACGGAAAAGCCGGCATGAGAGCAACAGAGCAGCGATGGCTCTGACACGAGCCTGCGGCTTCTCGGTCGCAGTACGCCCCCTGCTGGTCTTCGTATCTCCAGCCAAACTCCAGGTGGCCCCATCGCTACAAGGCGTTCAGGCGATCAAGCACCGCGAGCTCTCGTCTTTCCGTAAGAACGGCGTACTCCTCAAACCGGATGAGATTGCCTCCATCTATGCCGTGGCGAGAAATCCTCGAACTTGGCAAGCCATATGACCCACTGCAACGAATGCCCCGAGCGGTTCGAGTAAGAGCTCGTGTGTCGAATGCCTACCCCCTCAACGTGAAACCACTTTGGGTAACCGGTGGTTGAGGCATGCCCGAAGCGGCGCAATAGCGTATGAGTTCTGGGACGGTGGGGATTCCGTCCTTCAGCGTGTCCCTGGTCAGGCCCCTGCTTGTGGCGGCTCGCCATGCTCCAGGTAGGCGGTCACGCCGTCCTCGCGGGCCTGGATGCCAGCGGTGATTCGGCGTACGAGGCGGGGGATGGTGAGCTCCGGCAACCGTTCGGCGCGGTGGAAGTCGTAGCCGCGCAACTCGTCGGCCTGCAGTGTGATCCGCTGGCGGTGATCTTCGCTGAGGTGGCCGCCGTCGAAGAGGTAGAGGACCTTGTCTCCCTCTCCTGGATTCGGCGCCCAGTCCACGACGAGCAGGCGGCCGATACGGGGTTTGATGCCCAGCTCTTCGTGGATCTCTCGCGTGCAGGCTTGCAGGGGTGACTCGCCTCGTTCGACGTATCCACCGGGGGTGTCGAGATAGTCCTTGTAGGACGGTTCGACGAGCAGGACGCGATCGGCTTCGTCGAAGAAGAGAGCGCCGGCTGCCATACGGGGGTGGGCCATCTTTGCCTCAGCGGAAATATCGGCCACCGTTTTTCAGTCCTGGGCAACACTGCTCTGCAAGTCTCATGTCTCCACGGTGTTTTCCGTCCCCGTGCGTGCTGAATACATGCCGGTGGATGCTGTTCGACGACGGCACGGAGCTGCTCGGGTGAACGATTGGAGTGCTGTACGGGCGGCGTCTGGTCAGATCTTCTCGATTCGCACGGAGTGTCCCTCAAGCAGTTGATTCATGTCGTCGGTATCGGAGGTGAAGACGGTTGCCTGAGCTCCCTGCACCGCTTCCCGCCCGGCCACTGCCGCCAGAATGGCGTCGCTGGCGTACTTGTGCCCATGCAGGCTGGCTGTTCTCAGCATGTCGCGCGCTATGGAGATCACTTGGTCGTCAGTGTGCACGACGCGGATCCGGGACAAGGTCTAATTCCACAGTGCCTGCCTCGACTCTTCGCGAGGCCCCATCCTTCCAGGATTGTGAGCGCTGAGGTGACGATCGGGATGTCCAGCCGGGGAGCCGTCTTGATCAGCGCGGTCATCCCCCGGTCGCCTTGAACTGCCTTGGAGAGAGCCTCGAAGCCGAATACAAAGACGCGCTGTCGCGGCCGGTGCAGCTTCGCTCGGGCGGTGGGGCTCACGCGGCCACGTCTGGACCTGGCCGCCGCTCGTCATGCCAGCCGTCGATGGCGGCGATGCGGTCCAGCGCTGTTTGCTGCTCCTCGTCCGTCACGTCGCCGTGTTCTTCTTCGAGGCGCTCGGCCTACTCGCGCAGTCGGTCCATGGCGTCCTGATGAGCAGTAGCGGCTGAGATATAGCCGGATACCCCACGCGCGTCAACGCGTCCCTTGATCGATTCCACCAGCTCTTCCGGCACGGTGATCTTCCGGGTTGTCATACTTCAGGTATGGCAACCCTTGCCAGGTGCGGCCCAGCCTCCTCGGGGTTCTCGCCTGCTTGGAACGCCCTTCCGGTGGATGTCGTGCAGGTCTGCGAGGGGCGTGTGTGGGGATGTGCACTCTTCGTGGGCTCCAGACATGGGGAAGGCCCCCCGTTCGCCTGGAACGAGGGGCCTGGAATCCCCTGACCTGCTACGCAGTCAGTGCCCCCGGCAGGATTCGAACCTGCGACACCCGCTTTAGGAGTTCGATCACTGCGCGGCCCTGCCGGGTGACCGCCCAGCCACGCCGTCCATGCTGCACCACCTAGGAGCGCTGGCGTCCGACGCCGTTGATGTCAGCCGTAGATGTCAGAACGGCGCAACCGCACCTCACCCCCTGGCACGATGGCTCCGTGCCTGGCCTGGAGCGCATCGCGGAGATCGTGGCGTACTACCGAGCACTCGACGAGCGCGCCACCCTACGGCACTACTTCCGCCACGAGGGCGAGGAGGGCGGCCGCTGGTACATCGAAGCGGTCCCCGACCGTGGCGAGTTGATCGTCCTCAAGCAAGCTGAACTGACTTCGGCCGACCAGGTCCACCGGTATAGCTGGGAGCATCTGGAGGACGAGCGCGGTGGCCTGACAGACCAAGCGATCGATCCGGAAGTGGACCCCCTGGAAGCCACCCCGGCCGAAGAGTTCCAACGGGCGTGGAACCGATGAGTGGGCTGGACATCTGCCTTGAAAGGGCGGACGTGGTGAACAGCGAGGATGCCCAGGTCCCTCCAGGCTTGGAGGGCGCGCAGATCACTGGCGTATCTCGGCTGAGACGAACCGTCATTGACCGTGGTTCACCGCCCTATGCGGTACGCGGGCCCGGTACGTGATGACAAGCACCGTTGCTGCCGTCGGCGAACAGCTTTGGATCGGCACGGCATCTGCGTTCCCGTCGGCGACTCATGGTGTTGACGGAGTTACATATTGCCCGTTAAAGTTTCACAGCCGGAGACATCCGGCTCTTGCTGAAGTCTCCGGCCTTCAGCGCCGATTGGTGTAATGGTGTCTAGCTTGACGGCAATTTCGATTGCCGTCGTGGCTAGCCGTAACACAACTGCCATTTAATGGTAGAGATTCCCTGGTTCGATTCCGGGGTCGGCAGATCGCATCACTGGTGCGGTGTGCCGATCTCGGATATTGCTTTTTTAGGGGCGAGGGATGGATCGCTTTAAGCGTGCCAGGATTAATGAGGGAAATCTAACCTCTTTGCTTGATGCGTTCGACATTAACAGTCGCGCTTGCAAGCAAGCGATCCGTAGAGATAACCGTGAAGAGGTTGAAGCCCTCACGAAGACTTGCGCTCTCATTCTGGGCGCCCTCATGGAAAACCGCCTGATGTGGCTGGCCTCCTTGAATAACGGGTTTCCTGAAGCTCGGGAGCGACGGATCCTCTCAGCTAGAAATTCAAAAGACATGTGGCGTCGACTTTTGGATGAGTCGTTTGCCGAGCGATACTCTGTTCCGGTCTCAAATGTCCCCAACGGTTTGAGCTTCACCGCGCGCTCGTACCACGCTGGCATGCTGTCAGTCTTGGATGATTGGCTATACCCGCTCATTAGTGTTCGCAACACGCTAGCGCACGGCCAGTGGAAAGTGGCCTTTAACGAGAAGCGAACCAATACTAGTACCGATAAGACCCGAGAGGTTGCAAAACTAACCTTGTGGCACCTGCGCTTGCAGCGCAACCTTCTCGACCATTTCGTGGCTCTCATCTATGACTTGATCGTCACGAGGAGTGCTTTCGAGCGGGACTTTGACCATCACTGGAAGAACTTGGAGTCAGCGAGAGCACGGATCAACCGAGATGCATCCAGTGACTGGGAAGCCTTCTTGCGCGGGAGGCATGAGCGGGGTAGGCGACATCATTGGGCGAACATGCGTGAAGCCGCAACAGGCAGGGCTCTCCCGCACGCCCGCAAGAGAATGATGTATCCGTGGTGAGAATCGAGCGCCGGCGGCAGTGGAATTGACTGGGCGCTAATCCTTCGTCTGCGGGGCTTCGTCCGTCGTCGACTGGTTTAGAGTCTCCCGCCTTCTCTCGTACCACCCTTCCCGGAACGCCTCTCTGATTGCCTTGCTTCTTCCCCTGTAGAAGATTGAGTCTTCTAGTCCGAGCAGCTCCGTGACGGTCTGCTGCGCCTTCTGCGCCTCAAGCTTGGTTCGGTTGATCGACTCGCTGTGAGTCTCGTCATCTTCGCTGGGCCATTTGTAGTGGACAAATGCATTCCGGGACTCCATTACGCGTGTGACTTGCCTGGCCAACTCCTTGGGAAACCTGGGAATTTCCAAGCTCGTCCAGATTCTCCCCATCTTGAGTTCGATTCGAGAGCTCCTGATGAGTGCTGTAGCGAGCTCGGGGTGAGTCCCCTTGCCAGTTGCGCGCAACAGAATGATTCGATTGAGCCAGTGCTCTATCCAGGTTGCGTAGAAAAGTATCGCGAACTCATGTTTTCCTTCGCCCAGAAAATCATCTCCCTGACTTTTCAGATCTCGTTCATGGTTTGACGACCACTGGACTTTGCTCGCTTTCTTGGTCGCCTCGCTAACGTCTAGTTCTTCATCAGGGTCCACGTCGAAATAGTCGAGGTGTAGCGACAAAGCCTCCAGGACAACCTCCTCATCGCTGAGCCCGTCGAGGTCCACCTCATCAAACATGACGGCGTTTTCTACAGCACTCCAAGCGACCGCTTCCCAGAAAGGGAGAAGCTTTTCATTGATGATCATTTTCATCGCAGGGTCTGCCACTGCATCGCTCCTTCGTCGGAGCCCTTTAGACTACTGGCGCATCTTCTAATTCGCAGTCGGTTTATTCACGCCGCCTCTGGCTGTCGCACGCGGTCGGTGGAGCGGCTTTGGGCTGGAGCTGCTTTGGGGCGAGTGATCTTGGCCCCTTAAGCTTCCGGCGAGTCGGGCAGTCTGTGGACCTGCCCGTTAAAGCACGACGTTGGGGCCAAGATCTTAGAGGCTCGCCCCAAAGTGGCTGCCTAAAGCCGTGGAGCCGACTGCCCCAGCCACGATGTACCCATTCTCTGAGGTCAGTTGGCCGCCAGCTCTGTCGCGCGGCTTGGTGGACCGGGCCGGAGCGGGGCGGAGACAGGAGCGGCGGCCCGGGGAGCCGGGCCGCGCGCGGGGAGCGGAGCGAGCCGCCTTGAACCCGTAGAGAAAGTTGTTACTCACTGAGTCCATGGTGGTTCGGCGTACTGGTCTGTGCAGGCTGGGAGGTTGCCAGCCACTCGGTGAGCCAGGTGGAGGAAGTGCACTGGTCTGGCGGTCCATTGGATCGTGGTGGTGGCCTGGGTGACCGTGAAGGCAATCGGTTGGCCTGAGTTGAGGGTCAAGACGGTGTTGCGGTAATCCAGCGAGAGCCAGTCGAGTACCTGTTGGAACGGTTCTGGGTCCAGTGCCGGGACGATCGTGCGTACCGCGGTTCTGATCCAGCGGACGGCCTGCACTGCACTGTCAGTGTCGAGTGAGCCGACCAGTACGGGTGCCATAGCGGTAGCGGTGTGGGTCTGGCATTCGCACCAGTAGCCGGGGGTGACGAGTCGCGCGGTCATCGGGTCGTTCCTGTGGGGCGGGCGGAGAGTACATAACGCGTGGTGTCGTCGTGGAGGGTGAGGGTGTACATCTCGCCTTCGGCCAGGGAAGTTCGGGCGCGCTCATGTTCGGCGTCATCGGTGAGCCAGTGGCGGCCAGGGGCGGCGTAGTGGGGATCGAGCTGGTCGGTGACATCGCGGACCCGGCGGGTGAACCATCGCAAGGCCAACCGTGGGCTGCGGGCCATATAGGAGCCGAGCCAACAGGGGTGGCCACCGGTCACGGGCTGGGCGCTGGCCTCGCACCAATAGGTGGGGCGGCTCGGTAAGGCGGATACCGGCGTCACCATGGGTGGCCCTCCGGCTGGGCCGTTCGGAGTTCCGCGGTGACGGTGTGGCCGTGGCCGGTGCTGTGGATGGCGACCCGGTCGGCGAGTGCGGTGACCATGTCGAGCCCTCGACCGCTGACCGCCATGTCATCGGCGCACGTCACCTTCGGGACGGTGTCAGTGCTTCCCGCGTCGGCCACCGAGACGAAGACTGCGTGCTCGGCGAGCGCGAGTGTGATGTGGAAGGCGCCGTTCTTCTCGCCGCTGGCGGTGTGCCGGAGTGCGTTGGCGCTCAGCTCCGTGACGATCACTGCGACGTCGTCCGTGCTCGGGTGGCCGTTGAGGATGTCGCGGGTCCAGCGCCTGGCCCGGCTGACCTCCTCTCGGAATCCTGGACAAGTGAGGCCCCAGACTCGGATTTCACTCATATACTCGTGCATACAAGTTCCTTTATGCTGGTGGGCGGCTATGGACCGATGGTTTGTACTAGATGAGTCGCACGCCGTCGTGGGCTCGGATGGCGGGCGGGGTCATGGTGTCGAGTGCGTCCTGGACTCGGATCGCGTACGCCTCGTCGGCCAGCTCGGCCGCCTCGTCGCGGGTGACCCAACGCAAGGCCCTGGTCTCGTCACCGGTGGTCGGCTGGCCCTCGATGGCACGGCAGCGGAAGACGAGCGAGACGATCAGGCCCGTCATGTTCTTGTAGATGCCGGTCAAGGTCGCGGGAAGCTCGATCTTGATGCCGGTCTCTTCCAGGACTTCCCGCTGAAGCGCTTCGGGCAGGGTCTCCCCGGCTTCGACCACTCCGCCGGGCGGCTCCCAGTGCCCGTTGTCCCGTCGCTTGATCAGCAGGGCGCGACCATGGTCATCCACGATCACACCGGCGACGCTCACGGAGTGGGGGCGTTCGGCAGCAGTCACGTTCGGCGTTCCTCGTCCCGGAGGGCTGGCTAGGCTGCTCACCGTAGCAACAGCACTCAGCCTCTTGTCTAGATATCCAAAGGAGTGCACATGTCCGCTCTAGCGTCCGGTCTGCTCGGCTCACTGGACCCCACCAGTGACCGCGCCGTCTTCCGGCAGATCGCCGATCAGCTGCGAGAAGCCATCGACAAGGGGCGATTCGCCGAGGGGGCCAAGCTGCCCTCGGAGTCCGAATTGGTGGAGCATTTCAGCGTCTCCCGGATGACGGTCCGCAACGCGCTTTCCATCCTCCAGAGTGAGGGCCTGGTCTCGTCCGAACACGGCAAGGGCGTCTTCGTCCGGCCTCGGCCGCCGGTTCGTCGTCTCGCCTCGGACCGATTCGCCCGTCGTCACCGGGAACAGGGGAAGTCCGCCTTCATCGTGGAGGCCGATGCGGCCGGCAGTCATCCGGAAGTGGACAACCTGGAAGTCAAAGAGGAACGCCCGACCCCCGATATCTCCGCTCGGCTGGGAGCTCCCCGCAAGGTCCTGGCTCGGCGCCGTCGCTATCTGCTCGACGGACGGCCGGTGGAGTTCGCCGTCTCGTATCTGCCGCTCGACCTCGCCCGCGACACCCCGATCGCCCAACCCAACCCGGGGCCTGGCGGCATCTACGCCCGGCTGGAGGAACTCGGCCACACCCTCGACCACTTCGAGGAAGAGATCAAGGCCCGGATGCCCTCGCCGCAGGAGGTCAGGACGCTGCGGCTGGCCGCCGGTGTGCCCGTCTTCCATCTCATCCGTACCGCCTTCGACACCAAGGGACGGGCGGTGGAGGTCTGCGACACGGTCATGGCGGCGGACGCGTACGTACTGAACTACCAGCTGCCCGCCACCTAACCGGCCTGCGCGCACGGGATGCTGACGGACCCTCGGGGAATCGATCGCGGCGAACTCGTACACACCAAAAGGCCAACTCGTATAGACGAGTGGTCAAGAGGTATGGCACTCTGAGTCTCGTTCCTGCCGAACTCTGTATCTCAATGCATCTTGTCTAGACGACTAGATGCATTGAGGTGAACCTCTGAGGAGACATCCCGTGCGTTCCATCCGTGTTGACACCTCCACCGCGACGATCCTGCTGACCGAGATTCCTGAGCCCAAGGTCCGCGACCGGCAGACCGGCGAGATCGCCAAGGATGCCGAGACCGGTGAGGCGTTGATGAAGGTCGGCGTCGTCTACATCGACGAAGGTGAGTCCGCTCTGGTCCACGTCACCATTCCCGAGAGCGGCATCACACAGGGGCTGCCCCTGGGCGGGCTCGTCTCGCTGCCCGGCCTGATCGCCCGCCCGTGGGAGTCGGTGTTCAACGGCCAGGCACGGCACGGCATCGCCTACCGAGCCGCCGCGCTGACCGCCGGTGCGACAGCCGGTGCCGGTGTCTGAGATGCCCGGTCCGCTGACGCTCGCTCTTCTGGGCTGCCTCGTCGTCGCACTCGGCGGTGGGGCAGCCTGGGCCCGGACTCGGCATCCCGCCCTGTACTGGTTGGTTGTGGGCCTGCCACTCTCAGTCGTCCGGGTCCTCATCTCGTACGGGTCGGTCATGGACTCCTGCGGCCTGGCGATCGCTCCGTCCCGGCTGAGGGTCCTGGTCGTCACCGCAGCCACCCGGCGAGAGGTCCGGCCGGTGCCACCCCGGCGCGGACTGATCAGACCGACCACAACCGGAATGCGGTTCCGCGTCCGGCTCGCACCCGGCCAGGAACCGGCGGACCTCGCCGCTTCGGCGGAACGACTGCGGCACGCCTGGGGCGTCCACGCGGTGCACGTCGCCCTCGTCAAGCCCGGTGTGGTCGAACTGCGCCTGGTGGGCTTCGACCTCCTGCGGAACGTCCGCATGCCCAAGGCCGTGGCGGTGAAGCCGCTGTGCGTACCGGTCGCTCTGCGGGAAGACTCCCTTCCCTTCGTACGGGACTACCTGACCATTCCCCACCAACTCACCCTCGGCGCGACCCTGTCGGGCAAGTCGATGTACCTGCGGAACCTGATCGCCGGACTCGCCACTCAGCCGATCGCCCTCGTCGGCATCGACTGCAAGCGGGGCGTCGAACTGGCTCCCTTCGCTCCCCGGCTCTCCGCCCTGGCCACCGACCCTGACGAAGCCGCCGAACTCCTGCCCGTACTCGTACAGGAAATGGAGGACAGGTACGACCTCATCAAGACTCGGCAAGGGTCCAGCTCCGGCGTGACGGGAGAGTGCGCAGCTTCGGACATCTGGGGCCTGGCCGAGCATGAACGGCCCGTGCCGATCGTGCTGTTCGTCGATGAGGTGGCGGAACTCTTCCTGACCGCGACCAAGAAGGACGAAGAACGGCGGGACGAGATGGTCACCCAGTTGATCAGGCTCGCCCAACTCGGCCGTGCGGCCGGCATCTATCTCGAAGTCTGCGGGCAGCGCTTCGGCGCCGAACTCGGCAAGGGCGCGACCATGCTCCGGGCCCAACTGACCGGCCGAGTCTGCCACCGCGTCAATGATGAAGCGTCCGCCAAGATGGCCTTGGGCGACATCGCTCCTGAAGCTGTCATGGCGGCCTGCTCCATCGCTCCTGAACGCCCCGGCCTCGCTGTCGCGGGAGACACCTCCGGCGGATGGACCCGCATCCGTACTCCGTACCTCGCACTTCAGGACGCTGCCGCCGTCTGCCGCGATACAGCCGCCCTGGCATCGGACCTACCTGCGCTGAGCCGCTTCCGGCCCGCCATGCCGTGGATTCCCGGGCAACCTCCGATGCCGCTGAGCAAGCCGCAGCCCGTCACCCACTGACCACCCACGTGCCAACTCCCTACCCCCGCCATGCCCAAAACCGATTGGAGGGCTCCGCCATGCGCCATCACCTGGCCAAGATCGACGCCGTACTGATCCAAGCCGTGATCGCTGGTGCACTGTCCTTCGCCCATCTGCACGACCTGGCCGAAGCCGCGGGACAAGGCGGGTGGAAGGCATGGGCATACCCGATCTCGGTCGACCTCCTGCTTGTGGCGGCCTGGCGTCGGCTGCGCTCGGGGCACTCCGCCGCCTCCGGGTGGTGCTGGTTCCTCACCGCGCTGGCGGCCTCCCTCGGCGCCAACATCGCCACCGCGGGACTCCTCGACCTCAGCGACGTGCCGGACTGGCTCCGCATCCTCGTTGCCGGGTGGCCTGCGATCGCCTTCCTCGGCGGGACTCTCCTCGCTCACCAACCGAAAGCTGCTCAACCCATTGCGGAATCGGAGCCTGAGCCCGATCCGGAACCCGATGTGCAGCCAAGCTCCGCCGCTGTCCCGGCTGCCCTGCTGGATCACGCCCGGAAGGTGGCCACCGCCCACCAGGACCGGACCGGCCAACCCATCGACGGCGCAACGCTCCGAGCCCGCCTCGGCGTCCCGCAACCGCTCGCGGACCGGATCACCGCCCAACTCACCTGAAAGGACTGCCGCCCATGGCGCCCAAACGCTTCCGTGACCTGGCCCGTATCGGGCCCGTGCACGTCGGCACCTCGTACGACCACCGGGGCCGCGAACGACACACCGCAGCGTGCACGGCTCCCCGCTGTGGATTCTCCGCCGACTACGAATCCCGCTCCGCCGCTGAGCTGGCCGCCCGAACCCATCGTTGCGCCATCCGCTGACAGGAGGTCCCGACCGTGAACGTCTCCCTGCCGCTCGTCCTGATCCTGGGCGTCATCGCCTGGGGCGCGATCAAGTTCCTCGGCGTCCGCCTCTGGATCGTCGTCGTCATCGCGCTGTTCGGCTTCTACCTCAGCGAAACCGTGCTCGCCCCCGCCATCGACTCCGGCACCCGAACCGGTGTCGACATCGTCAACGGCACCGACCGCCGCTGAGCGGCCCACCGGGACGGCACCGATACCGCCAAGCATCCGCCGTCCCGGCGGGCCTTCCCCTTCGCCCGGCACACACGTCAGAACAAGGAGAAGCACCATTACTACCGGAACCACCTCGGTCCCACTGAAGGAACTGGGCGCACTCGCTACCTTCGGCACTCTGCCCGCTCTGGCTCGTCAACTTCGCGGCCTGGGCGGCTGCCTCCACCCGATCCGCCTCGACGGCCACCGCACAGAACACCGACTGGACGTAGGCACGGGGGAGATCGGTGCGGTGCTGCATCGCCTGAACTCTTCGGATTTTCCGGCGGGGAGTCTGCTGGTGCGGTGCAACAACCGGCGGGCCACTCGTTGTACGGCCTGTGCTGAGGTGTATAGGCGTGACACCTTCCAGCTGATCACCGCCGGTCTACGGGGCGGTAAGGGCACTCCGGAACAGGTCTCCACGCATCCTCGGGTGTTCGCCACGTTCACCGCACCCGGCTTCGGCCCCGTCCACAACCGGCCTACTGGCCGCCCTGCCTGCCGCTGCGGCACCAACCACCCGGCCGACGATCCCACCCTCGGCACACCGCTCAACCCGTCGACATACGACTATGAAGCCGCGGTGCTGTGGAATGCCCATGCGGGGATGTTGTGGCGGCGGTTCTCGATCTACCTGCGGCGGGAGATCGCCAAGCGGGCCGGGCTCACTCAACGGGACTTCCGGTACGTGGCCCGGGTGTCGTTTGCCAAGGTTGCCGAGTACCAGCGGCGCGGGGCTGTGCACTTCCATGCCGTGATCCGCCTCGATGGCCCGGACGGTGGGAGCACTCCAGCACCTGCCTGGGCTACCGCTGATCTCCTCACCGACGCGATCCAGGCCGCTGCCCGCTCGGCAAAGGTCTCCGGGCCGGTGGTCGACGGACGCGTGCACCGGTTCGCGTTCGGTCGGCAACTCGATGTCCGCACCATCCGCAGCAATGACTTCACCGGGGGTGAGCTGACTGATCGTGCGGTCGCCGCCTATATCGCCAAGTACGCGACCAAGGGCGCCGAGACCGCGACGGGCACCCTCGACCGACCGTTGCGCTTCGTCGCCGAGCTTGCCCAACTCGACCTGACCGACCACGCACGCCGCATGATCCGCACCTGCTGGACCCTCGGCGCACGCAAAGACCTCGCAGAACTACGCCTCCGAGCCTGGGCCCACATGCTCGGCTTCCGCGGCCACTTCTCCACCAAAACCCGCCACTACTCCACCACCCTCACCACCCTCCGCCTTGCCCGTGCCGAATGGCGACGCCTGCAAGCAACCCCGGAAGGCCAGAGCGAGGAAACGACCTACGTCCTCGCCCACTGGACCTACGCCGGAACCGGCCTCACCACCGCCGAAACGTGGCTGTCCGCCACCCTCGCCCCCGCACCGGGAACGGAAGGAGAACCGGCCCATGCCTGACGACGAGTTGCTGACCGTTCCCGACGTCATGGCCCGGCTCAAGCTCGGTCGGTCCACGGTCTACGACCTGATCCGCTCCCGCCGGCTGCCCTCGCTCACCATCGGTCGCTGCCGCCGCATCCCGGCACGCGCCATCCGCGACTACATCAGCAACGAACTGGAGGCGGCGGCCTGATGGCACAGCAACGCAAACGCAACCCGAATGGCGCGGGGACCATCACCAAGCGCAAGGACGGCCGCTATCAGGCAGCCGTCTACGTCCTCCAGCCGGACGGCACCCGCGCACGCAAGTTCGCCTACGGCAAGACCTGGGCGGAGTGCGACACCAAGCGCCGGGAGCTCCTGGCCAAGGTGGACAGCGGCATCCCCGTACCGACCAAGTCGGCCAAGCTCGCCGAATGGCTGCCGTACTGGCTGGACAACATCATCAAGCCTCGCCGGAAGCTCAGCACGTACGACAAGTACGAGGCACACGTCCGGCTCTACCTGGCGCCGTTGCTTGGCACGAAGCGGCTGGAATCCCTCAGCGTCGGGGACGTCCGGCGTTTCCTCGTCCAGTTGGAGAACAAGACGACCGCTGCCACGGCGAAGGAGTCCCACCGGGTCCTTCGCACGGCCCTCACAGCGGCCTGTAGGGAAGAGCTCATCGCCAGGAACGTGGCCGGGCTGGTGGAGCCGCCACGCCCCAGCACGCGGGAGCTGACCCCCTGGACACTGGATGAAACGCTCGACTTCCTGGCGGCGTCGCGAAAGGACCCGCTTTATGCGGCCTTCGTCCTCGCGATCGCCATGGGGCTCCGCCGGGGCGAGATCGTCGGTCTTCGCTGGGTCGATGTCGACCTGGATAACCGCGTGATCCACGTGCGGCAGCAGGTCCAGCGGCGGCGCGGAGTCCTCTACAACGACGAGACGAAGAACCGTCGCCGTCGTGCGCTGCCCCTCCCCGCGATGTGTGTTCCGCCGCTTCGATGGCATCGGCTGCGCCAGGCTGCCGCCAAGCAACGAGCCGCGGAGCTGTGGGATGAGCGCGGGTACGTCTTCGCCACTCGCACCGGTCATCCGGTCGAGCCGCGCAACGTCTACCGCTCCTTCACCCGTGTCGCCGAGTCTGCCGGCCTCCGCGTCATCCGGTTGCACGACGCACGGCACGGCTGTGCGACCCTCCTCACCGCGGCCGGGGTCGCTCCCCGGGTCGTGATGGAGATCCTCGGCCACAGCCAGATCAGCATCACCATGGACGTGTACACGCATGTCGTCCAGGACACCAAGCGGGAGGCGATCAGCCACATGGACCGGCTGCTCAAGAGGCGTCCCGACCGTCAGTGATCATGGACGTTGATGTCAAACGTGGATGTCAAAGGCCCCGGACCATGATCGGTCCGGGGCCTTTTCCCTGGTGCCCCCGGCAGGATTCGAACCTGCGACACCCGCTTTAGGAGAGCGGTGCTCTATCCCCTGAGCTACGAAGGCGGGGTTCCGTCGGGAAGCTGAGCTACGAAGCCGGCCCGGGTGGCGGGACGGGCTTTCGGTGCAGCCTGCCGACAGGTGTGTGGTGGGTTGGCCCTTGCGGGCTGGTCACCGCGGACAGTCTAGCGGGTGGTCGCGGTCGGTACCGGAGGGTTCGCGGTGGGGTGCATTCGGGTCCCGGCTAGGCGGGCGGAGACAGGGTGCGCGAGACGGGTGAAGCGCAACGGGTGGAGTGTGTTCGATCGGGAGTCTGCCCCTGTGCCGGTCCCCGCTGAGGCCCACATACGCGTACGCCCACCTGTCCGCCAGTGCCGTTGACCATGGGACCGGCCACGCGGCAAGGTGGCCGCGATGTATCCGGAGGGTGTCGACGTCCGGAATCCCGAGATAGTGGCCGCGTCAGGAGTGAGGGCAGCCGTGTCGTATGCCGAGGACGCCGAAGGCAGGGCCGTGCGGATGCTCACCGGGCCCGGGGCTCCCTTTGCCGTGGTGCGGGGGGAGGACGGTGGGCTGCTCTACGCGGACGGGCCGCGGACGCTGGTGGAGTTCGTCGAGGTCACCTGGGGATTCGGTGACCGGGTGTTCCTCGTCGGGGATGGCGCGTCCTACACCTACCGCGAGTTCCTTGCCGCCGCCTGTGCCCTGGCGCGGCGGTTCGCCGAGGAGTACGGACTGCGGCCCGGCGATCGGGCCGCCATCGTGATGCGCAATCGTCCGGAGTGGCAGATCGCCTTCTGGGCGGCGCAGTTGGCCGGGCTGGGCGCCGTACCGCTCAACACCTGGTGGACGGCGGTCGAGTTGGAAGCGGCGCTCGATGACTGTGCGCCGCGGGTGTTGCTCGTCGACGGGGAGGGGCTGGCGCTCGTCGACGACTGGCGCAAGCGGGTCGGGGCGTGTGCCGTCAGTTTTCGGCACGGTGGGGTGTCCGATGGCGTCGAGCGGTACGAGGACTTCCCCGCGGCAGATCCACGAAGCGCCCCGCCCGAGGTCGAGGTGCGGGCCGAGGACGATGCCACCATCTTCTACACCTCGGGGACCACCGGATCGCCCCGGGGCGCGGTGGCCACCCATCTCGCGCAGGCCGGGGCGGCCCAGCATCCGCGCTATCACGCGGCGTTGGCCGCTCTGGGTAGTGGACGGTTTCCCGGGCAGGGGCCCGCGCCCGTCGCGTTGATGACGTACCCCTTCTTCCATGTCGCCGCCTTCACCGCCCTGTACTCGACCATGAGCGTCGGCGGGACCCTCGTACTGATGCGGAAGTGGGACGCCGGTGCCGCGCTCGGGCTGATCGGCGACCACGGCGTGACCCATTTCTCCGGGGTGCCCACGGCCGCGCTCGATCTGCTGGACGCCGCTGATCGGCTGGGCGACGGGCTGGCGACCCTCACCCATCTGTCCACCGGTGGGGCTGCCGCGCCTCCGGCCCTGGTGGCGCGGCTCGTGGCACGGTACGGAAGCCGGATCGAGCCCCGTACCGGGTACGGGCTCACCGAGACCAGCGGCGGAGTGCTCGCCCTCAGCGGTGGGGCCTACCGGGACGAGCCCGAGGGTGCGGGCACCGCCGCTCCCCCGATCGAGGTGCGGGTCGTCGGGATGGACGGGCAACCGCTGCCCGAGGGGGAACCCGGTGAACTGCAACTCCGCGGGCAGTCGGTGATGCGCGGCTACTGGCGTGACGAGGCCGCCACCAGGGCCGCCTTCGTGGACGGTTGGCTCAGGACGGGTGATCTGGCGACCGTACGGGAGGGGCGCGTCACCCTTGCGGGTCGGATCAAGGACGTGGTGGTCCGCGGTGGTGAGAACGTGTACTGCGCCCGCGTGGAGGCGGCCCTCCACGAACTGCCGGCCGTCGCCGATGCCGCCGTGTTCGGGGTGCCTCACAGCCGGCTCGGCGAAGAGGTCGCGGCGGTGGTCCGGCTGCACGAGGGGGCCGCCGTCACGGTGGCGGAGTTGACGGGTCAGCTGGACGGCCGGATCGCCGCCTACCAGGTGCCGACCCTGGTCAGCTTCGGTGAGGTTCCCCGGAACGCGGCCGGGAAGATCCTTCGCGGAGTTCTGCGCGATCGGGCAGTGCAGCGTGAGAATCGGACAGCGCAGCGTGAGAAGGGATGAGGTGCGCCGGGCGCCGGGACTCGCTCGGGTTCACGAGCGGGTGATGCGCACCCGGTACTGGTCCGCCTCCTCCTTCACGACCGAGATCTCCACACCGTTCTTTTCGTCGGTGAAGGTCTGGCCCGGGCGGTAGGGCGCGTCCGAGAGTTCCGCGTGCACGTTGGGCCTTCGCGTGCAGCCGCCGCTGTCGCGTTCACTGTCAGCGACGGTCACCGGGCCCTGTCCGGTGTCCACTCCGGCGTGTACGCGATAGATCAGCACCCCGGGTCGGCACACCGCTTCGTCGTTGCCCGCCCTGGTGCGGACCTCGATGGCGTACCCCTCGTCCTCGGTCAGCGGCACGATGGTCATCTTGCTACCGCCGGCGGTGGCCAGGGGAGTCAGGGTGTGCTCGGTGGTTCCGGGCACGGAGGCGCAGCTGATCTGGTGGGTGTCCAACCAGCCCAGCTTCCACTTGTGCCAGCCGAGCAGGTCGTTGTTGGCCCCCCAGTCCTCGGACATGATGTCCCAGTGCCCCACGGCTCCGCCGCCCTCGGCGGTGTAGAGGTCGGGCAGGCCGAAGACATGGCCGTTCTCATGGGGCAGGACGCGGTAGCCGGTCTCGGCGTAGGACCCCGAGCCGTCGTCCTGGCGGCTGTAGACGAAGGACGTGTTCGCCAGCGGCACTCCGTCGGCCACCGGGGCTTCCGCATTGCCCGAGAACGTCACGGAGAGCACGGTGTCCAGGGCCGATGGGCCCGCGTTCGGGGTGACGATGACATTGAGCAGGTCGTACGCGCTGAAGTCGACCTCTTCGTCGGCGACCAGGACGATGTCCTCGACCAGCTTGCGGTACCCGGGCTCGTAGGGTGATCCGCGCTCTATCCCGTACTCCTCGAACGGCAGCGGCATCCGCAGCCAGTCGGTGACCGGTGCGTGGGGTTGGTAGTCCAGCCGCCCGTACGAACTGGTGCGGAACCAGTCGGACGTCTGGGGGAAGAACTCGGCGAGGCGGTCCAGCGCCTCTCCCTCTCCTTCCGCGTCCGGGAAGTCGATCATGAGGTTGAGGGCTCGGACATTGCCTATGGAGGGCGAGTAGCCGGCCGGTGTGGGGACTCCCTCCGACATCTGGATTCCCAGCGCGGGCGGGAGCCTGCACGGTCCGACCCCGGTCTCGTCGGGGGCCGCCACGGGGCCTGCGGAGACCCGGGCGGGGGAGGGGAGGGTGGCGCTCGCGGTGGTGAGGGAGGCGAGTGCGAGAGCGGCGACGGCGGCGGGAACGATGAAGCGGCGGGTCCTGTGCGCGGGGCGTATCCGGTGGCGTGTGGGGTGCATACATCCGCCTTCGGGTCCGCGGCAGCAGGCCGGACCTCGCTGCGCTCTGTGCATCAGCCTGTGACGGGTGGTGTCGGCTCGCTCGCCCGGTGGGCCGTTCGTGGGACATCGGGGGGAGGGCGGATCCCGGGGGGATGCACCTCGTGATGGAGGTGACCCACATCACGTGGAGGTGGGAAATAAGTGGGGATCGGTTCCCCGTTTTGACTAGCGTCTCCCGGAAGCGGGGACCGGCTCCCCGGTTGTTGGGGATGGGTGAGGAGAGGGAGTGGGCGCGTGAGCACCGCTGCAGAGACGAACGTGCGACAGGTCGCCCGGCCGCGCGCTGACGCCCTGCGCAACCGGGAACGGATCGTCCAAGCAGCGCGGGAGATGTTCGCCGAGTTGGGGCCGCAGGTGCCGCTCGACGAGGTCGCCCGTACGGCAGGTGTCGGCAATGCCACGGTCTACCGCCACTTCCCCGACCGTGCCGCGCTCGTCCACGCCGTCGTGGTGTCGGTCCTGGACCGCATCCACGAGCAGGTGAGGCAGGCCGCGGAAGAAGGCGATCCCTTCGCCGCCGTCCGTCGATTCGTGCACGCCGCCGCCGACGAACGCATCGGGGCGCTCTGCTTGATGATCACCGGAGCCTTCGACAGGGAACACCCCGACCTCCTGGCCGGGCGTGATCGGCTCGAAGGCGCCGTACGAGAACTGATCCAACGGGCCCAGGCCGCGGGGCGGATGCGCAAGGACGTCGCTCTGGGGGATCTGATGGTGGTCCTGGGGCAACTGGCACGACCGCTCCCCGGCACCGAATGCACGAAGTTGGACGACTTCGTACACCGCCACCTCCAGGTCTACCTGGACGGTCTGGAGGCGCCTGCTCGTTCGCAGCTCTCCGGTCGGGCAATAACCTTGGAGGATCTACGGGGACCGGGGGCATACTGATGACCGGACTCTGACCGGGCTTTCGCCCGCCCCGGCGCACCGCTCGACGCAGCGGCCCGCCACGGGAACCGAGTCGCTGCCCGACACCCTGGGGAACTGCCCGATGCGGCCGGGGTGATGCATCTCCGGGACGGCCGACCGAGCGCTGATGGCGCCCCGAGACCCACACAGTCGTGAGTCAGGCGCCTGACCAGCCGTGCGTCCGACGAGCCCGTGGGGGCTCGGGCTGTCCGACGCTCATGCATCACCGGTGGGGTCCGCCCCGCCGAACCCAATCTTGAACTTGATCGTTTTGACCATTCCGCACGCTAGGTGGCCACACCCATGCCGAAAACAGCTGAAACAGCCGAAATACCTCGCTCTGATCCCCAGCGCTGGAAAGCCCTGGTCTTCATCGCCCTG
Source organism: Streptomyces sp. NBC_00690 (assembly GCF_036226685.1). Classification (NCBI taxonomy): domain Bacteria; kingdom Bacillati; phylum Actinomycetota; class Actinomycetes; order Kitasatosporales; family Streptomycetaceae; genus Streptomyces; species Streptomyces sp. NBC_00690. The sequence continues at coordinate 3,759,683 of NZ_CP109009.1, read as the reverse complement.
GCCCAGCTCATGGTGGTGCTCGACGCGACGATCGTGAACATCGCCTTGCCCACCGCCCAACAGGATCTCGGGATCTCCGACGGCAACCGGCAGTGGGTCATCACCGCCTACGCACTCGCCTTCGGTGGTCTGCTGCTGTTCGGCGGCCGGATCTCCGACCTGTGGGGCCGTAGGCGTACCTTCATCGTGGGGCTGATCGGCTTCGCCGTCGCCTCAGCGCTCGGTGGCGCCGCCAACGGCGAGGCGATGATGCTCGGTGCCCGAGCCCTCCAGGGTGTCTTCGGTGCCCTGCTCGCCCCCGCGGCACTGTCGCTCCTCGCAGTCATGTTCACCGACGCCAAGGAGCGCGCGAAGGCGTTCGGCATCTACGGCGCCATCGCCGGTGGTGGCGGCGCGGTCGGTCTGATTCTCGGCGGATTCCTCACCGAGTACCTGAACTGGCGCTGGACCTTCTACGTCAACATCCCCTTCGCGATCGCCGCAGCGGTCGGTGCGTACCTGGTCATCCGGGAGCCCGCCGGTGCCCGCAACCGTGCCTCGCTCGACATCCCCGGCGTCGTCCTGTCCACGCTGGGTCTGGTGGCGCTGGTCTACGGCTTCACCCGCGCCGAGCACTCCGGCTGGTCCGACGGGCTGACCGTGGGCATGTTCGTGGCTTCCGCCGTGCTGCTGGCCGCCTTCGTCATCACAGAGGCGAAGGTCAAGGCACCCCTGCTGCCGCTGCGCGTCCTGACCGAGCGCAACCGGGGCGGGGTCTACCTCTCGCTGGGCCTCGCGGTCATCTCCATGTTCGGGCTCTTCCTCTTCCTCACCTTCTACCTGCAGATCGTGAAGGAGTACTCACCGGTCAAGACGGGCTTCGCCTTTATGCCGATGATCGTGGGAATGATCATCGGATCGACGCAGATCGGCACCCGACTGATGACCCGGGTCCCGCCGCGCATGCTGATGACCCCGGGATTCCTGGTCGCAGCACTCGGCATGCTGCTGCTGACCCAGCTGGAGATCGACAGCTCCTTCGCGGGTCTGATCATGCCGGCACAGCTGCTGCTGGGCCTGGGTATGGGTACGGCGTTCATGCCGGCCATGTCGCTCGCCACGCACGGGGTCGACCCGCGGGACGCCGGAGTCGCCTCCGCGATGGTCAACACCTCCCAGCAGGTGGGTGGCGCGATCGGTACGGCGCTGCTGAACACGATCGCCGCATCGGCGACCACCTCGTACATCGCCGCGCGGGCGGCCGGTGCGGGCGATCAGCAGCTGCTCCAGCTCCAGGGCATGGTGCACGGCTTCTCGTCCGCCATCTGGTGGGCGGTCGGCATCCTGGTGACCTCGGCGGTCATCTCGTTCGCGCTGATCAACACCGGTCGCCCCGACATGGGGCCGGCGTCCTCCGGTGATGGCGATGGAGCGCCGGGTGACGAGGTGCGCGTGCCCGTCGCGATGCACTGATCGGCCGCGCCGCGCTGATGGAATGAGCGCACGAGGTACGAAATCAAGGGCCCTGTCCGGAGCAGCTCCGGACAGGGCCCTTCGTCATGGCCGAGATGGTTGAGATATGCGAGATGGGCGGAGATGTACGAGATCTACGGGGCTGCGGAAGGTGTGAGGTGACGGATGTCGGCTTCCTCGCAGGTTTCCAGGCGGCTAGCGGGTGCCTCAGCGCAGCCAGGGCAGATCGGCGCCCGAGTCCTGCGGTTGGAGGCCCTCCGCCAGGACCCGCATGATCTCGCCCAGCTGCTCCACCTGCTGTGGCGTCAACCGGTCGAACATTGCCTGGCGTACGGCGTGCACATGGCCGGGCGCGGCCCGTTCCAGCACCTGCATGCCGTCCTCGGTGAGGATCGCGTTCTGCCCGCGCTTGTCCGAGGGGCAGTCCTCCCGGCGTACCCAGCCGTTCTTCTCCAGCCGTGCCACGGCGTGGGAGAGCCGGGAGCGGGTGATCTTCAGGGCGATGGCCAGCTCGGTCATCCGACGGCGTCGGTGCGGGGCGCCTGCCAGCTGGACGAGGAGGGCGTAATAGATGTGGGGCATCCCCGCGTCCCGCTGTAGCTGGCGGTCGAGGTAGTCGTCCAGGAGCATGGTGGCGTGGATGTACGCACGCCAGACGTGCTGTTCATCAGCGGTGAGCCAGCGCGTGGGGCCTTCGTCGCCGCCGGGGGATGCCGTGTTCATAACTCCACTCTACGACGAGTTCTTGAAAGTTGAACTACATTCGCTTACTCTGATGCTGAGCTTGAACTTTCAAGTAGAACGGATCCGGAAATGTCTGCCACCCCCGCCACCCCCCTCGTCCCCGCGTCGGAGCGCATGCCGGCCGTCTATCTCTCCCATGGCGCGCCGCCGCTCGCCGATGACCCCCTGTGGCGCGGGCAGCTGGCCGACTGGTCCGCTGACCTGCCGCGACCCAAGGCGATCCTGATGGTCTCCGCGCACTGGGAGGAGGCTCCACTGGCGCTCGGGGCGGTCGAGACCGTGCCCCTCGTCTATGACTTCTGGGGCTTCCCGGCCCACTACTACGAGGTGCGCTACCAGGCGCCCGGCGCTCCCACACTGGCCGATTCCGTGAGGAAGATGCTGCGAGGTGCAGGTCACCCGGTGCAGGACATTCCGGACCGCGGTCTCGATCACGGCGCCTACGTTCCGCTAGTGGAGATGTATCCGAATGCCGACATTCCGGTGCTGCAGATCTCCATGCCCACCCTCGACCCCCAGAAGCTGATGGAGATCGGACGCAAGCTGGCACCGCTGCGGGACGAGGGGGTGCTGATCGTCGGCAGTGGGTTCTTCACCCACAACCTGGCGGCACTGCGGCACTCGGGGGTGCCGGGCTGGTCGGTGGAGTTCGACGACTGGGGGCAACGGGCACTCGCCGCATCCGACGTCGACGCGCTCCTGGACTTCGAGAACAAGTCCCCGGCGGGTCGGCTCGCCCATCCGCGTACTGAGCACTTCGCCCCGCTCTTCGTCACCCTCGGGGCGTCGGAGGGCGAGTTGCAGACCGGGCGCAGTGTCATCGACGGGTTCTGGATGGGATTGGCCAAGCGCTCGGTGCAGTTCGGCTGACCCTGCTGACCCCTGACCTGCCAGGCGCGCCCGGTCTGCCAGGCCTGCCTGACCTGTCAGACCAGGTGCGCCTGGCTTGTTGGGCTAGAGGAACGGGACATTCAGCTCGATCGACCGTACGGCCGCCGTCAGCGCGAGCCCGTCGCCGACATCGAGGGCCGTGTCCGTGAACTTGATCGTGTGGTCATCGCCGTGCGCCGCCGCCCGCTCGAAGACCTCTTCCGGGGACGTGTTCGTCATCGCAGGGAGCGCCGCACGGGTGGCCGGGGTGTACGCGGCGGTCACCGCGGCACTCGCCGCCCAGGCAGCGGACAGACTGGGCGCCCAGAGCCCCCGGGGGAGCGCGGGCAGTGTCCGCAGTACGGCATTGGGCGCAGTGGCGGCGTGTACCAGCATCACCGGCTCGCCATGCCCATGCGTGGCGTAGCGATGGGTTGCCGCAGCCACCAGTTCGATGAGCCGCGTCCGTCCCGCTTCGGCGGCGGAGACCGGAACCACGGGACCTGATGCACTGTCAACGGGGTCGTCAGGGGCGGGCCATTGGGGAAATGCGGTCAGGCGTTCCAGTCTCGCCTCGATGCCGCCCGACTGGTCCGGTACCGCGGGGACCAGGTCCAGTGCCACGGCGGCGCTGGAAGCAGGCCCCAGACGCCCCAAAGGGGGCAGGGGCGCATGACGGGCCGCCCAATATCCCAGTGCATGGGCCAACTCGACGGTGCGCGGGTCCGTCCGGGGGCCCGACAGTAGGGTGCGAACGGCATGGCCGACCCTGATCACCGGATGGGTGGCGCCCCCTGCGATGCCCGGCAGCAGTCGGGGCCACCACTCGGCGAGCACCTCGCGCCAAGGGCGTTCGATGACCTCACGCTCGAAGTACAGAGCCCAGTCGGCGATGCGGCGCGGATCGCCCAGCGCCGACTGCCAGTCGGCGGCGGCGATCGGGGCGGTCGGCGGCGGCATCTCCTCCAACTTGTCGCGGTAGTGGTCGACCCATCGGTGTACGGACCGCGCCTGACCGTGGCGCACCAACGCTTCGACCGCCATCGGAGCGTGGTTGCTGAGCCAGCCGTGGCGCTCGGGGCCACTGAGATGGATACGGTCCAGTGCTTCGTCGAGGGTGCCGGTGGTGTCCATGGGGGGACGCTAGGGCGTGGCAGCGCCGGACGTAACGGGCTGTGGTCCTAGACCTGTGGACCCAGGGGCCCCTCGGGGCGTAGGGGAGTCCCGTTCAGTTCTTTCTCGTACCAGTTGATGTTCCAGTACCGTCCGAACTTCCGTCCGACCTCGGTATACGTGCCGATCTGGCGGAAACCGAATCGTGTGTGGAGCTTGGTCGACGCCTCGTTGGGTTGGGTGATCCCCGCATAGGCGCGATGGACGTCCTCATCGGCGAGGGCCCGGAACAAGTGCTCGTACAGAAGCGTTCCTATACCGAGACCCGCGGCGTCGGGAGCGCAATAGACGCTCACCTCGACCGAGGTGTCATATGCCGCCTTGGGGCGCAGGGCGCTGCTGGTTGCGTACCCGAGCAGTACACCCTCGTTTTGGGACTGTTTTTCAGGGTGTTCATCAGCATTTGTGAGGGCACGAGCAACCAGAAGACGGTGCGGGCCGTCTTTAGGGTGGGAACGCAGCCACGGCAAACGCTGCTCGGGAGTGAAGGTGGCGATGTCGAATGTGATCGCCGTCTCGCGGACGTAGTGGTTGTAGAGGTCCGTCAGCGCCTCCAGATCGGCCTCGGAACCCGCTCTGACCTGCACATCTGTCCGTTCCCGCAACACAGAGCCTCCTTTGGTGGGGCGACAGGGTACTGCAAGATCTTAAAAATTGAAGTGATCCACGGGAATTCTGTCTTGATTCCAGTCGTTGATTCCATCGGATGCAGGGCACCCGAAAGGGTGTCGCGACTAACTCAGCAAAGGGAGCTCGCATGGCAACCCGTGCCGTCGCCCGTCGCCAGTCCGAGAACAAAGGGACCACCGACCGGGTACGCAGCGTTCGCGCAGTAGGCGGGGAGATCGCCGACCGCGACCTGGTCGGCATGTACCTCGATGAAATCGCGCGTACACCGCTGCTCGACGCCGCCAAGGAGGTCGAGCTGTCCCAGATCATCGAAGGCGGGGTGTACGCCCGACAGATCCTTGAGAAAGAGGTCGAGAGCGAAGCAGGCGGTGCCACGCGCGAGGAGCTTGAGGCTCTGGTGGCCGAAGGCGAGCGCGCCAAGGACGTCTTCATCCGCTCGAACCTACGACTCGTGGTGGCGGTCGCCCGCCGCTACCCGCGCAGCGGTCTGCCCCTGCTCGACCTGATCCAGGAGGGGAACGCAGGACTGGTGCGCGCGGTCGAGAAGTTCGACTACGCCAAGGGCTTCAAGTTCTCCACGTACGCCACCTGGTGGATTCGCCAGGCGATCACCCGCTCCATAGCGGACCAGTCCCGGACCATCCGGCTCCCCGTCCACCTGGTGGAGGAGCTCGGGCGCATCCGCCGGGTCCAGCGCGAGTTCAACCGCGAGAAGGGCCGCGATCCTGAGCCCGCCGAGGTTGCTGCGGAGCTCGGTTCGACGCCGGAGCGAGTGATTGACGTCCTCGACTGGGCACGAGACCCGGTTAGCCTCAACATGGCGGTGGACGACGCCGGGGAGACCCAGTTCGGCGATCTGCTGGAGGACACCTCGGCGGTGTCGCCGGAGCAGTCCGTCCTGACACTGCTGCGCAGCGAGGGACTCGACGACCTGATCGGCAAGCTGGACCAGCGGACGGCGTCGATCATTCGCATGCGGTACGGGATCATGGACGGCCGCGAGCGGACACTGACCGAGGTCGGCAAGGAACACGGACTGACGCGCGAACGCATTCGGCAGATCGAGAAGCACGCACTGCTGGAGCTGAAGAAAATGGCGCGGGACACCGGCTTCGACGCAGCCGCGTGACCCACCGCGCCCCCTAGACGGACCCCGAGACCCACCCCCCCTGGTCTCGGGGTCCTCCCTTTCCCGAAGTCGCCCGGTCGGGCTCAGTCGGACCTGGGGCAGCCCCGGCCGGGAAGAGTCCGGCTGGTCGAATCCGGCGCGACCCCGGTTGGGGCGAGTCCGGCTGGGACCTTTCGGGAGCTCCCTTCGTCAGCTCCCCGAGGCGGCGCGGGTCACGCGATCGCCCAGCTCCGCCAGGTAGGACACCAGCCTCGCCGGGGAGTGCACCCGGAACTCACACCCCACCAATGCCAGCCGCACCGCGAGCCACTCCACCGAGTCCATCGACCGCCCTTGCACCCGGCAACCGTCCGCCGTCCCCACGGGCACCCCGAGCGACTCCGGAAGCTGGGCCGCCACCTCCGACGGCGGGGCGAAGAACTCCACATCCACCTCGTGTGGCTGTTGACGTGCGAGGGAGTGGCCCAGCAACTCCTGTGCCCCGTCGCCGGGAAGCTCCCGCGCGGGGAAGCGCGCACCTGTGGCGAAGGGCTCGGCTATCCGGTCGACGCGGAAGGTGCGCCAGTCCTCGCGCGCCAGGTCGTACGCCACCAGGTACCAGCGGCGCCCGGTCGACACCAGCCGATACGGCTCCACCAGCCGGTTCGTCTCCGTACCGTCCCCCGCCCGATAGCCGAAGCGCAGCCGCTCCTGCCCGCTCGCTGCTCCCGCGATCACCGTCAGCGTTCGAGGGTCGATCGTCGCGCCGTCCCCTCTGGTCAGCGGCACGGTGGCCGACTGTAGCGAGGTGACCCGGTGCCGCAACCGCCCGGGTAGCACCTGTTCCAGCTTGGCCAGCGCCCGTACGGAGGCTTCCTCGATCCCTTCGATCGCATGGCCCGCCCCCGCTCTCAGCCCCACCGCTATGGCAACGGCTTCCTCGTCGTCGAGGAGGAGCGGAGGCATGGCGCTCCCCGCTACCAATCGATACCCGCCGATCGACCCCTTGGTCGCTTCCACGGGATAGCCGAGGTCGCGGAGCCGGTCGATATCGCGTCGGATCGTCCGTGGACTCACCTCCAGGCGCTGGGCGAGCTCGCTGCCCGGCCATTCGCGCGGGGTCTGGAGCAGGGAGAGCAGATTCAGCAGACGTGCGGGAGTGTCGGTCATGGGCCAAGGATGACCGGTAACTAGGACATCATCTGACCTATTGAGGGCCTAGTTTCCTCCTCATGAGTTCACAGCCCCCCGCAACTGATGCGGCCTCAGATCGGCGACGGTGGATCGCCCTCGCCATCGTCATGACCGCAGCCTTCATGGACCTCGTCGATGTCACCATCGTCAACATCGCCATCCCGAGCATCGAAAGGGACCTCGACGCCTCCTTCGGCGCGATCCAGTGGATCACCGCCGGCTATGCGCTGGCGTTCGCCGCCGGCCTCATCACGGGCGGTCGACTCGGCGACATCTACGGTCGCAAGCGGCTCTTCCTCATCGGCATCACCGGATTCACCCTCGCCTCCGCGCTCTGCGGGTTCGCGGCGAGCTCGGAGATGCTGGTCGCCTCTCGACTGCTCCAGGGAGCGACAGCCGCTCTGATGGTCCCGCAGGTCCTCGCCATCGTGCACGCCACCTTCCCCGCGCACGAACGCGGCAAGGTCTTCGGCCTGTTCGGTGCGATCGTCGGGCTCGGAGCCGTCTCCGGCCCCCTGCTGGGCGCGCTGTTGACTGAGTGGAACCTCTTCGGGCTGGAGTGGCGTCCCATCTTCCTGATCAACCTGCCGGTGGGCATCGCGGGGCTGATCCTGGGCCGGAAGTACATCACCGAGTCGCGTGCCCCTAAGGCACTGCGTCTCGACATCATCGGTGTCGTCCTGGTCACCAGTGCGATGTTGATGCTCGTCTACCCGCTCACCCGTGGCCGTGAGCTGGACTGGCCGCTGTGGGGACATCTGTGCATGGCGGGCAGCCTCGTCGTCTTCGCCGCCCTGGTCGCGTACGAGCGGTACAAAGCCCGCAAGGACGGTTCACCGCTGATCGAGCTTTCGCTGTTCACGGTCAAGAGCTTTGCCGCCGGTATCGCCGTGCAACTGGTCTTCGGCATCGTCTGCGGGATCTTCTTCCTGGTCTGGACGCTGTACATGCAGATCGGGCTCGGCTGGAGCGCCCTGAGGGCGGGTCTGACCGGGGTTCCCTTCTCCATCGCCGTGTCGGTGGCGGCCGGCCTCTCGGTGCAGAAGTTGGTGCCGCGCTTTGGCCGCAAGGTGCTCCAGGCGGGTGCGTTGACCATGGCCGCCGGAATGCTGCTCTACATCTGGGAGGCCGACCACTATGGGACGGAGATCAACTCCTGGCAGATGATGGTGCCCCTGGTGGTGATGGGCGTGGGGATGGGCCTGATCGTGGCGCCGCTGACGGACGCCGTGCTCTCCGATGTGCCCCGAGGCCATGCGGGTTCGGCCTCCGGCCTGATCAGCACGACACAGCAAATGGGCAACGCGCTCGGACTCGCCCTGGTGTCGGTGGTCTTCTTCGGCTCGATCGACGAACGGGAGATGGCTCCGCAGACGGTGGGGCGCGCGTTCGGCGAGGCGTTCCAGAACTCGCTGTGGTGGGTCGTGGGCATTCTGGCCCTGATCTTCGTGGTGATGTTCGCGCTGCCCGCGAAGCCCAAGCAACATCTGGAAGGCATGCAGGATGGCGAAGGCGCCGACGAGGGCGATGGTTCGGGGGGCCCGGGTGCTGCCGGCGGGACCGACCTGGGGAAGAAGCCCGCGATGACGCACTGAGGCGCGGCTGAGGGGCGTCCTTCGGGGCGGGGCACGGTGGTAAGCCGAAGATGGACGAGAGGCTCGACGGGGGACGTGTCCCGTGTCGGGCCCTTCCCCTTGCTCCCCTTGGCGCGCGCAGTCGAAGACCGTCTGCCGGCTCCTACGCGGAGGCCGCTGGGTGAAAGTTCTGGGCGAGGGCGGAGAGACGACTTCTCGGCCTCGGGCCATGGGCTGGGTGAAGAGGGTCGGATGAGGGCTGTCTGACGTGGCTGAAGGCTGAGCGTGGGGGGTTACCGAGTTGCCTACCGGTCCCGGGACATGACGGCCGTGCGGTGGTCAACACACCCGGATGTACGGTCAGCGGACTCGGGACCTGTGCTCCATGGCCTCTCGTGCACGGTGCTCGGATCCATAGACCTCACACATATGGCGTCCGTTCGGGGTGAGGGTGTGCTCCACCTCCCACAGACTCAACTCGGTTCCGTCGAACAGTAGGAAGGCGTGTTCGTACAGGGTGAATCCGGCGTCCTTGCCCGCCATCAGGCATTGCTGTCCGAAGACCTGGGTGATGTGGTGCGCGAAGGCCGACCGCAGCACCTGAGCCGTCTCCTCGCCCGGACGGTCGACGTTCTCCGCGCGGCGCAACACACGCCGTGCATGGTCCGCCGAGTTGTCCGGTACGTACATCCTGGGGAGCGGGGCAGGGGGCGCGGCGAGCAGCCGGGCGAGCAGTGCGAAGTCGGCGTCGATGCCGGACTGGCCGAGCGACTGCTCGTCCCCGCCCGGGCCGATCGGGCCGATGAGTTGGGCGGCTTCGAGGTCGGCGATGGCTTCCAGCAGACCGGCTGTCTCCGAGAAGGTCGCACTACCGAAGGGTGCCGCTGACTGTGGGTCCGTGTGGTGCGGGTCGGTCTCTGCGGTGCCGTATGGGCCGGCGGCCTCATCATCGGCGAAGCCCGGGAATCCTGCGGGTAGGCGGGACGCGGCAAGCCGGACCTCCGCCTCCTCCTCGTACAACTCGTGCTGCTCGGGGCCCGCGGGTCCGGAGCTATGCACCAACTCCCACAGCACGAGGTCGCTGCCGTCACTGAGGAGGTACGCGTGACGGTAGGTCGCCCGGTCGAGCGTGCCGCTGTGATGCGATGAATGGAGCGAACTCGCGTGCGCCAGAGCCGAATCGAGTCTCTCGATCGTGGCATCAGGCAGTTCGAAGGAGTTGAGCGCCCGACCCAGAAGCCGCGCGATGTGCGACTCGGTTGTCTCATGCGGATCGTTCAATGGGGTCTCCTGGCCGTCGCCACACGTAACTTGTTGATTGCTAAAAGTAGCCCCTGGCTCTGACGGTGCGTCCCGGCTTCGGGAAAACGAAGGAACTCTTTGTGAAGTTCCCGCAGCCTTAACAAGCGGCATACTGCCTGGATCAGTTGATGTCGTAAAGCTCCCCGTACGAGGGGAATGAGCCACCTGGGGTGCTGGTCCCTTCTGCTGCCAGAACCGCCTTGACGATCGCTTCTGTCACCACGTCCGCGCCCGCAGCCAGCACATTGTTGAAAGCGAGTGGGTTCTCGTGCGAAAGCGGCACCTCCTCGGTGGCGAGCGCGAAGACCGTGTCTCCGTCACTCAGAAGATGCACCGGACGGACGGCGCGCGCAATGCCGTCGTGCGCCGTGCCTGCAAGCTTCTGCGCCTGCGCACGCGTCAGCGTGGCGTCGGTAGCGACCACCGCGAGTGTCGTGTTGAGCGGCGCCGGGCCACTGGCTGCCCTTGCCTCCGCAAGCCGGCGCACCGCCCTGGCATGGACCGCCGCGGAAGGCGGACGGGCCCGCTCGGCACCGCCGTTGGCGCCGGTGAAGTGCTGCCCGTACAACAGGCCCGTCAGTGGATCGATCACCGAGCCCACGGCGTTCACCACCACCAGTGCGGCCACGGTGATCCGAGCGCCATCCGCCGCCTTCCCCTCCACCACAACGCTCGCGGTCCCGATTCCCCCCTTGAGGCCCCCCGCAACGGCTCCCGTGCCCGCTCCGACCGTGCCCATCGCCACGGGTGCGCCCAGCGCCGAGCCGGCCGCGTCCACCACGGCCGCCCGCCCGGTGGAAGCATCCGGCCGGGCCCGCCAGTCACCGCCACGGCCGAGGTCGAAGACACAGGCTGCCGGCACCACGGGCACCACCTGCCCCGGAGCGCCCACGGGGACGCCTCTGCCCTGCTCCTCCAACCACGCCATCACCCCCGACGCCGCATCCAGACCGAAGGCACTGCCCCCGGTCAGAACGACGGCTTCGATGCGTTGGACCAGATTGCGTGGATCGAGCGCATCGGTTTCCCGGGTGCCCGGTCCTCCTCCGCGTACGTCGACCGCGGCGATCGCACCTCCCTCGGGGGCGAGTACGACGGTGGTGCCACTCAGCGCGAGAGCGCCGGGTACCCGTGCATGGCCGACGCGCAGCCCCGTCACATCGGTCAGGGCGTCGATCCTGGTCGTATCACTCATTCCCCTTGCGTATCACGTGGTCAGGGCATGGGACCGGGAGCTGGTCGTCACGCCGACGGCGACCGTCGCGGCCAGCACCAGACCCGCCGCAAGGACCGCCCAGCCACCGGCGAAGGTGACGGCCAAAACCGCGAGCGCTGCCAGTGGGAGCAGGAGTTGCTCCAAGGGGCCGCGCGTGAAGTGCCGCGCGTGCAACAACCAGACGATCAGCAGAAAGACGGCTGCGGGGATGGTGACCGCGGCAGCAGCGGCCACTTCCGAAATATGCGCCACGCCCACTGCGTGTTCGATCGCCACCTCCAGCCCCGCCCCGATCGCCGCCGCGGAGCCGAAGATCAGGACATGACCGTAGCCCCAGGGGATCGCCTGCCGATTGGAGATCAGTCGCTCGTGCGCCGGCACAGCGAAGTAGATCCACCAGGCGGAGAAGATGATCAGTAGCCCACCGCCGGCGATCGGGAGCAGTTCGGCGACCGCCTTGTGCTCGTCCAGCGCTGACTGCACGGCCACCGTGCTCGCGGCCATCGTCTCGCCCAGCACGATCAGGGTGAACAGGCCATAGCGCTCCACGATGTGGTGAGCGTGCCAGGGCGTTTCGTGGTGCCGCTCGGCGATAAGCGGCACCAGGAGTTCGGCCACGAGCACCACGGGGAAGAGCCAGTGCCGGGACTCCTTCGGCGCGAACAGCAGCACCACCCAGGCCGCCTGGCACAGGGCGATGCCCATCACGTACGTCACGGCGGTCGACCGGGCCTGCCCCCGTTCGGCCGCGGCGGCGCGCAGCCACTGGGTGGCCAACGCCAGCCGCATGATCAGATAGCCGGAGACGGCGATCGCCCAGTCGTTGTCGCTGAAGGCCCGCGGAATCCCAGCCGCGTAGACCAGGACACCGGCGATCTGCACCAGGGTGGCGAGCCGATAGGGCACGTCATCGCAGTCGTACGCCGAGGCGAACCATGTGAAGTTCATCCAGGCCCACCAGACGCCGAAGAAGACGAAGGCATAGCCGATGACACCGGTGCCGGGATGGCCTTCGGCGAGGGAGTGGACCAACTGGAGGCCCGCCTGGGCGACCGCGACGACGAAACAGAGGTCGAAGAACAGTTCCAACGGGGTGGCGGAGCGGTGGGGCTCGTCCCTTCGCCTCGGGACCATCGGACGCAGCGGCCCATAGCCCTCGTCCGTGGCGTCGGCTCCATCGGCGGAGTCGAGGTCAGCCGCCTTGACCACGGTGGGGGGAGCAGCCCCGGCAACCCCCTCAGCCCCTGCGGGCCCGCTGCTATGGGTGGAACCCGCCCTCCCGGAGGGGCCGGAACCGGTGGGCTCGTCGGCACCTGCCGCCTGTGGTGGCCGCTCGACGGGGTCGACCGGCGGTTCGGGTACTCCCTTCGCGTCCGAGGCGTTCGGATCGCGGGAGTGGCCCGGGGTGTCCGAGCTGCCAGGAGACGTCATGGGTCCAGAACAGCAGAGGCACCCCGCCCAGCACCGAGACGCGCACCTCCGGCGGCTGTTCGGCCCTCTCGGCCCGGCCGAGTGGGCTAAACGATCACCCCTCGGCGTGGGGACGCCCAAGGCACACGATGAGCTCGGGAGGGCCTGACTGCGAGGGCTGGATGCCCGCGCCACCCGGCTTCCGAGCGACTGCTTCCCGGGCACCCGGCTCCCGAACACCCTGGGCGCAGGGCCCAGGGCTCCCGCGCCAACCGGCCTCGCGGTCAGGGCGTCGCCCACGCCGCCCATGCCCACGCCACCCATGCCCCTGTATCGCCACCCGACGGCGGCCGTCGGAGGGGTGCTCAGGATCCGGAACGATCGGACCGGCCTCCCTCCACAGGCACCTTGCTGCCCGATGGAGAAGGCCCCGGCCGGCACACAGGGTGCACGGTGGTCGACCGGCGTGCAGGATCCTCGGTTGTCGCTCCGCAAGCAGAGTGCATGGTGGTCGACCGGGACCGGCACGCAAGGTGCATGGGGGTTGATCCACGAGCCCGGGGCCCGGCGGTCGAAAGGACGGCGGTACCGACAATGCGTCCACAGCCACGCCCTGGCCAGGCCCCCGGTCCGCACCGGCTGTTCGGGCACCGCCCGCTCGGATCCGGCGGGCGTGCGGCGCTGCTGGCCGGGGCGCGCAACACCGCCGTACCCTGGACGCATGAGCACCGCCCCCGCCCCCGGATCGCGAGATGCGAAGCACCTCCGGCAGGAGCCGCCGAAGCCGAGGATCGACTTCGACGATCCGCTGGACCGGCAGTCCTCGGACGATACGGACCGAGGGTGGGGTGAGCGGCCTCCAACGAGCGGCGACGATGATCTCGGACGCTTCCTCGATGAGAAGCCACCCCACCACGTGTGAAGCCCTGTGGCCCGATCTGTCGCTAGCTGCGGCCCGGGCCAGTGCCAGGGCCGCTTCCCGGTGCCGGACCTGAACCGGTGGAGCCGGTGGCGGTACCACGCCCGGACTGGGCGATCAGCGTGTCGCGGATTTCCTTCAACACTTCCAGCTCCGACAGCTCCACGACCTCCTTCGCGCCTTCCTTCGCAGCGTCGCGGGCGGCCTTCTTCGCCAAGTACTTCGCCATGGGCAGCACCATCAGGAAGTAGACGACGCCCGCGGTGATCAGGAAGCTGAGGGTCGCGCCGAGGACGGAACCCCAAAGGATCTTGATGCCGTCGACCTCGCCGTTCACCACCTCGCAGGTCCCCTTGATGCAGGAGCTGTAGGAGTCCAGGTTCTTGGTGCCGAATGCGCCCACCAAGGGGTTGATAACGCCCTTGACCACGGCGTTGACGATCTGGGTGAATGCCGCGCCGATGACGACGGCGACAGCCAGATCGATCACATTGCCGCGCAACAAGAAGGCTTTGAAGCCCTCCAGGACGCTGACCTTCTGCTCGCTCAACACTGAGCCTTTCGTTGCATGTACGGGGGACGGGGTCAAACCCCCCCGCAACCTAAGCCAACGCATGGCTGTGATGTCCACTTCAGCGCGATCGGGAGGTGACCCGACGGCACGCCAGTACGAGTGGACCCACGTGGACGAGCGCGGCCAGTGGACCCGCGTGGACGGGCACGGCCAGGTGTGCGGGCGCGCTCAGCGCTGGCGTGGACATGGAGGTTGCCCCGCCGCGCTGGCCGGAGAGCCGGGCCGAACACGACGCTCATCGCAGGGTGACCGCCAACCTGGTGGCCGCGCTCGCCCCCGCCAGTTCGACGGCGGTGCTTCGAGGAACCGACAGCACGACCAGAGCACCGCCGTCCCCTGTGCCGTCGACGTCCAATGCCGTGGGCACCTCCGTCACTCGGACGCCAGCCGCCACCACCCGGGCCGGAGGCTGCTCGCCCCGCCCGCCCGCTGGAGCATCCGGCACCGCGATCACATCGAGCCGATCTCCCGGCCTGAGCAGTCGGACCGTCTCCCCGTCCGCGATGCGCACGGGCGCCGAGACCATCTCGACGGAGCTTGCGGGTGGCCTCGGCCGGGGCGGGACCGCGGAGGCGTTGCCGGCATCGCCGTCCTCCCCGCGCGCACTCGCGACCGCCAGGGCAGTCGCGACCAGCGCGAGGCCCGCGGCGAGCCCTTGCCGCCGCCGACGGTGAAGGGCCCGCCTCAGCCGGTGTGCCCCGCCCTGGACCCGCAGGGGAGCGAACTCAGGAATCCGCTGCGGCTCAGGAACAGTTGCGGCAGGAAGCGCGGGACCCGTCCCGACCGCCCGTTCCGACACGTCCGATAGAACCAAGGCATGTGCTTGACCTGTCGATTGACAGCCGCACGGACGGGGGCGCCCCACGGGGCCCGTCATCGCGGGCGGTGGCGCAGAGCGAGCCATCGCCGGTGCGGCCCCGGCTCCGGGTGGGGCTCCGGGTTCGGGTGCGGCTCCGGGCGCAAAAGTAGCCGCGGGGGGCGGTAACTCATGGCGAATCGTCGTGGGCGGGACAACTGAGGAAGAGAACACCGCAGCAGAAGTCGGCCGGGAGACGGTCCGCCGCGGTGACGCCGTCGTCGGCCGCGCACCGGTGGAAGCAGGGGGATTTGTGTCCATGACCAGGAACCGCCCGTCGTGAGGAGCAGCCCCGGTCACCCGGGGCTCTTTCGCCCCTCACCATCCCTGTTGCGCCACCAACCCGCTGCCGCCTGTGGACAGCGGGCCCATTGTGGAGAACTCCCTCACCGGATCGTGGTGTTCAGCCCCCAGAGGCCGACCCACCGGCCGGATCCGGACGCCGCCGCAGTGACGTCCTTGCCCCTGTCATCGTCAGGGCAGGTCGAACCCCAGGTCCCAGCCGGCGTGTGCGTCCACGCACAAGCAGTCGCGCTCGTCCTGGCCCGGCAGCGAACCCACCGCGTCGAAGAGCACTTCGCGCAGCTGTCCCACCTTCTCGCCGAACACCCGCATCACCTCCGTGTGAGATACGCCATCGCCCGTCTCCGTACCGGCGTCCAGGTCCGTGACCAGTGCCAACGCGGTGTAGCAGAGGGCCAGCTCCCGGGCGAGCACCGCCTCGGGGTGCCCGGTCATCCCCACCACCGACCAGCCCTCGGACGAGAACCAGCGGGACTCGGCCCGGGTGGAGAATCGCGGCCCTTCTATGACCACGAGCGTCCCGCCGTCGACCGGTTCCCACTGCCGCCCGCGGGCGGCCTTGAGCGCCACGGTCCGCCCTGCCGGGCAGTAGGGGTCGGCGAACGTGGTGTGCACCACGTTCGGAACGACGCCGTCCGCCCGTGGGGCGCCATCGAAATAGGTCTCCACACGAGATTTCGTACGGTCCACCAACTGATCGGGAACGAGCAGCGTCCCCGGTCCGTACTCCGGTCGGAGCCCTCCCACCGCGCACGGCGCCAGCACCTGGCGTACGCCCACCGAGCGCAAGGCCCACAGATTGGCCCGGTAGTTGATGCGATGAGGCGGAAGGTGGTGTCCACGGCCGTGCCTGGGCAGGAAGGCGACCTTCCGACCTGCAACTTCGCCCAGGAAGAGGGAGTCGCTGGGACTGCCGTAGGGGGTGTCCACCTGGATCTCCGTCACGTCCTCCAGGAAGGAGTAGAGCCCGGATCCACCGATCACGCCGATCTCTGCGCTCGTGTTCGCCATGCCGGCCACACTATCGACGCGCACCATGCGACCGGTACGTCGCGTCAGCTTTCTTCGCGACATCCGTGGGGCACCCGTGAGGCAGCTCTGAGGCACCCGTAAGCGGGTACGCGAAGGGTCCTGCCGTATGAGTACGGCAGGACCCGGGGCGTAGCAGAAATGCGGGTGGATACGGCGGTCGAGCTCGCAGCCGTACCGGACGGCGGCCCGGTCAGGCCGCCGCCAGAAAATCGATCAGGCCGCCGACGAAGACGAAGGCGACGACGATGATGAAGACGACGAAGTGGATGACGAGCCCGAGGACGAGGATGACGAGGCGGATGACGTGCTCGCCTTCGTCTCCGAGGTCTTCGAGTCGGACGACTTCGTATCGGACGACTTCCCCGGCGTCGCCGAGGAACCGCTGGAGCTGCTCGACGAAGAGCCGCGGCTGTCATTGCGGTAGAAGCCGGAGCCCTTGAAGACGATGCCGACCGCCGAGAACACCTTTTTGAGGCGTCCGTCACAGCTCGGGCACACGGTCAGGGCGTCATCGGTGAACTTCTGCACCGCCTCAAGGCCCTCGCCGCATTCGGTGCACTGGTACTGGTAGGTCGGCACTGGTCTTCCTCCTGGCACTCTCACTCAATGAGTGCTAAACGACGGTCCATAGTGACGTATTCCGTTGAATCAGTCCACCGTCACCCGCGTGCGGTGATCCATCCCACTCGTCCCACGAGCTGCCACGAGCCCCTTGGCCGTGGTTCCGGCGGTGGCCGGTGTCAGTCGTGACCCTAGGGCGAGAAGGGTGACCAGGGCGAGCGCGGTCCCCACCAGGGGCACCGCGAACCCGGCTGCTGAGCCGTGGGCGTCGGCCAACTGTCCGGCCGTGGTGACCGCCGCGGCCTGGCCGAGGGCCACCGCACCCGTCAGCCAGGTGAACGCCTCAGTCCGGGCAGACGCCGGCACCAGCGGTTCGACGAGTGTGTAGCCCCCGATCAGGGCCGGTGCGATGCAGAGTCCCACCAGCAGCCCGACCACCGCGAGCAGGGCGGGTGAGTCGATGGTCCACAGCACCGACGCGGCGAGCGTCAGTCCGATGTATCCGATCACCATCCGCCGTCGTGGACCGTTCTTCCAGGCGATGGCGCCGAAGACGACGCCTGCCAGCATGTTGCCCGCGGCGAAGATCCCGTACAGCAGACCGTTCGCGCCGGGGTTGCCGATCTCTTCCGTGAAGGCCGTCAGCGAGACTTGCATGCCGCCGAAGACCGTGCCGATGCCGAGGAAGGCGACCACCAGAACCCGTACGCCGGGAATGGAGAACGCGGAGACCCGGCCCCGGGTGCCCACGGCGCCGTCGAAGAGGCGTACGGGCGGCTGGGTGCGCTTCTGAGCTGCGAAGAGAAGGCCGCCGACCAGGGTCAGCGAGGCTTCCGCGATCAGACCGGCGGCGGGGTGGACCCCGGTGCACAGCGCCGTCGCGAGGACCGGGCCGACGACGAAGGTGAACTCGTCCGTCACCGATTCGAAGGCGGCTGCCGTCTGCATCAGCGGCGATCCGTCGAGCTTGGCCGCCCAGCGGGCGCGCACCATGGGGCCGACCTGGGGAACGGACGCGCCCGCGGGTACGGCGGCGGCGAACAGCACCCACAAGGAGGCGTCGGCCAGCGCGAGCGCGGTGAGGGCGGATACGGATGCGGTGTGCACCAGGACCCCGGGGAGCAGTACGGCGCGTTGGCCGTATCGGTCCGCGAGTTTGCCGCTCTGGGGGGCGAAGAGTGCCATGGAGACACCCGTGACGGCGGCGACGGCTCCCGCGCTGCCGTAGGAACCGGTCGTGTGCTGGACCAGCAGGACGATGCCGATGGTCAGCATGGCGAAGGGCTGTCGTGCTGCGAAACCGGGGAGCAGGAAGCTCCAGGCTCCTGGGGTTCGCAGCAACTGTCCGTAGCCCGGCCGCTTGCCGGTGGTGACCGTGGATGCCACGGTCCGTGCCTTTCTGCCGCCTGGTGGGCACTCCCATGGCGTGGCGGGAGCGACCGAGAGCTGTCCTCTATGCGCGCGGGACTGCGGTAGATACCGGGTCCCCACTGCGAACTGCGGAGGGCTTCTCGGCCGCCATACGGTCGCGCCAGCTCTGCGTCAGGCAGAGGTGGTCGATCAGATGTGCACTCATCGTACAGGGATCTTCAAAGGCGTCGATAGTCGACAAATGACGGGGTCGGGCGGGAGCGCAGAAACGATCCTGCCAGGGGGCGGAAGTGCGGTACCGCCTCCCCCACCCCCTGCCCGGACGCCCGTAGGGGCACCGTCCCCCTGCCCAGCGCCCGGGCGAGAGACGGCACCCGGCACCAGCCGTCACGGTCCCGCACACGCAGCCATCCCGCGTGCCCATACCGTGGGCCCGACCCGCCTAACCGGTCCCCAGCCATCCCGCCAGCTTCCCGCCCTGTCCAACGGCCCGCAGTCGTTGCTCGGCCGCGTCCCGTACCGGGTCCGTGGCCACCACCAGCAGTTCGTCACCCCGCCGCAGCACCGTCGTCGGCGAGGGCACGAAGCTCTTCTCCTCCCGGACGACGAGCGTGACCGCAGCCCCCGGCGGCAGACGCAGTTCGCCGACCTCCACGCCGTGCATCCGCGACTCGTCCGGGATCGACACCGAGAGCAGATGCCCGCGCAGCCGCTCCAGCGGTGCGGACTCCACCCCCAGATCGGACGGTGCACCCGGCCCAATCCGCAGCGCCCTGGCCAACCAGGGCAGCGTCGGCCCCTGCACCAGCGTGTAGACGACGACCAGAACGAACACGATGTTGAAGATCCGGGTACTGCCCTCCACACCGCTCACCATCGGGATGGTGGCCAGGATGATGGGAACGGCTCCGCGCAGTCCCGCCCAGGACAGCAGGATCTGTTCGCGCCGTGGCAGACGGAACGGCAGCAGGCTGATGAACACCGACAGCGGACGGGCCACCACCGTCAGCACCAGCCCCACCGTCACCGCGGGCCAGAAGTCGTCGACCAGTTCGTGCGGGGTCACCAACAGCCCGAGCAGGACGAACATCCCGATCTGCGCCAGCCAGCCGAGCCCCTCCGCGAACCCGCGGTTGGCTGGGGCGTGCGGCAGTTTGGAGTTGCCGAGGACCATCGACGCCAGATAGACGGCGAGGAACCCACTGCCGTGGGCCATCGCGCCGGCGGCGTACGCGACCACCGCGATCGCCATCACGGCGATCGGATAGAGCCCTGAAGCGGGCAGTGCCACATGCCGCAGGGCGAAGGCGCCCAGGAACCCGGCCGCCAGTCCGATCGCCGCCCCGATCGCCAACTCCAGGGCGATCGTGCCGACCAGTACGTACCAATGATCCACCGGTCCGGCCGCGGAGAAGGCGACGACCAGGATGACCACGGGCGCGTCATTGAAGCCCGATTCGGCTTCCAGCACACCGGTGATCCGGGACGGCAGGGGCACTTTGCGCAGTACGGAGAAGACCGCCGCGGCGTCCGTCGACGACACCACCGCGCCGATGATCAGCGCCTGCCGCCACTCCAGACCGACCAGGTAGTGGGCCGCCGTGGCCGTGATGCCCACACTGACCGCGACACCGACGGTCGATAGTGCGACCGCCACGGGCAGGGCCGGTTTGACCTCTTGCCACTTGGTCCCGAGGCCACCTTCGGCGAGGATCACCACCAGGGCGGCATAGCCGATGACCTGCGTCAGTTCGGCATTGTCGAACTTGACGTCGAAGAAGCCGTCCTGCCCTATGGCGATGCCGATGCCGAGATACAGCAACAGGCTGGGGAGTCCGCTGCGCGACGAGATCCGCACTGCCGCAACGGCGATGAGCAGCACGAGCGAGCAGACGAGCAGGAGTTCGTTGAGATCGTGGACAGTCAGTGGCCGATCCTTCCCCTCGCGCCTCTACATGCCGGATCGTTACTCCGGGCGGCGACACTTCGTTACCTTACCTAATCTTTAACGTTTCCTTGACGCGTAGATCATCATGGCCAACAGGGCCGCAGCCATGGGAAACGCCCAGCCGAGGGTGCGCATTTCGGATACCGCGTCAGGGGCGCCGCGACGCTGCGCCTATGGTTGCTCCCAGCACTCCTGGACCAGCCTGCGCCTCGAAGGACAGCGATGCCCGCCAACACAACCGCCTCTTCCCCCAAGAAGAAGAAGGGGCGACGCGCCCGCCTGCTCGTGATCCTCTTGGTGCTGGCGTTGCTCGGCGGGATCGGCTACGGCGGTTACTGGGGTGTGAGTGCCGTACGTGCCTCCTTCCCCCAAACCACCGGAACCATCGAGATTCCCGGCCTGAGCGGCCAGGTCGAAGTCAAGCGCGACGACTACGGAATTCCGCAGATCTACGCCGACAGCGACGACGACCTCTTCCGCGCCCAGGGGTTCGTCCATGCCCAAGACCGCTTCTGGGAGATGGACGTACGCCGTCATATGACGTCGGGTCGCCTCTCCGAGATGTTCGGTTCCGACCTGGTGGAGACCGACTCGTTCCTGCGCACGCTCGGCTTTCGGCAGGTCGCGCAACAGGAGTACGACGAGAAGCTTGAGCCCGACACCAAGAAGTTCCTGAAGTCGTACGCGGACGGTGTGAACGCCTACCTCCAGGGCAAGGGCGGCAAGGACCTCTCCTTCGAGTACGCGGCGCTGGCCTTCACCAACGACTACAAGCCGGAACCGTGGACCCCGGTGGACTCGGTGGCCTGGCTCAAGGCGATGGCCTGGGACCTGCGCGGCAACATGCAGGAGGAGATCGACCGTTCGCTGCTGACCAGTCGGCTCGACGAGAAGCAGATCAAGGACCTCTATCCGCCGTATCGCGTCGAGAACAAGCCGATCATGGAGAACGGCGCCGTCGATCCCGCCACGAAGAAGTTCGACCCGGAGGCGGAGCCGAGGGGCGACATTCGGGAAGACGAGAACGGCAACAGCACCGACGGCACCGACGGCACTGGTGGCGATGTCGACAACGGCGCACAGTCCGAGGATTCGGGCGACAGCAGCACCGAGGGCACACTCGGCCATGACGCCGGAGGCACCCCGGCCGAAGGCACCGACGGCGCGCCCGCGGATGCCACGGACGCGACCGAGGGACTGAACTCCCAACTCGCCGCCGTCTCCGAATCCCTCGACAGCATCCCCGCCCTGCTCGGTCCCAACGGCAACGGGCTCGGTTCCAACTCGTGGGTCGTCTCGGGCAAGTACACGACGACGAACAAGCCCCTGCTGGCCAACGACCCGCACCTGGCGCCCCAGCTGCCCTCGCTCTGGTACCAGATGGGTCTGCACTGCCGGAAGGTCTCCGACGCCTGCACCTTCCAGACAGCGGGCTACACGTTCTCCGGGATGCCCGGGGTGGTCATCGGCCACAACCAGGACATCGCCTGGGGCTTCACCAATCTCGGCGCCGACGTCACCGACCTCTATCTGGAGAAGTTGAGCGGCAACTCCTACCAGGTGGGCGACGAGCAGAAGGAACTGATCACCCGCAAGGAAGTGATCAAGGTGGCCGGCGGTGAGAGCAAGACGATCACGGTGCGCCAGACCGGTCACGGTCCGCTGATCTCGGACCGCAGCAGCGAGTTGGAGAAGGTCGGCCAGAAGGCGCCGGTCCCCGACGATGTCCCCGCCCCCGACCGCGCGACCGGCTACGGCATAGCGCTGCGCTGGACGGCGCTGGACGCAGGCAAGTCGATGGACGCGGTGTTCGACCTCAACCGGGCGAAGGACTTCAAGACGTTCCGCGCCGCGGCCAAGGACTTCGAAGTGCCATCGCAGAACCTCATCTACGCCGATGCCGACGGCAAGATCGGCTACCAGGCCCCCGGCAAGATCCCGGTACGCAAGAAGGGCGACGGTTCCGTCCCGGCCCTCGGCTGGGACCCGGACTACGACTGGGAGCGGGACCCCGTCCCCTTCGACGAGATGCCGTACGAGGAAGACCCCGAGCGCGGCTACATCGTCACCGCCAACCAGGCCGTCATTGACCCCGAGAAGTACCAGCACCTGCTGACCAAGGACTACGGGTACGGTGCGCGCAGCCAGCGGATCAACAACCTGATCGAGTCGAAGATCAAAGACGGCGGCAAGATCTCCACCGAAGACATGCGCACCATGCAGATGGACAACACCAGTGAGATCGCGAAGATCCTCACCCACTATCTGCTGAAGATCGATATCTCGGATCCGTATGTCCGCGAGGCACAGAAGCTGCTGGAGACCTGGGACTACAGCCAGGAGCCGGACTCGGCCGCCGCCGCGTACTTCAATGCGGTCTGGCGCCATATCCTCAAGCTCGCTTTCGGCAACAAGCTCCCCAAGGAGATGCGGGTCGAGGGCGACTGTCTGAGCGTCCGCCCGGCGGACAGCACGGCACCCCTGGATGAGCTGGAGCGGGTCATCGAGTGCGGTCAGCGCGATGCGGACTCGGCCCAGCCGGACGGCGGTGACCGTTGGTTCGAGGTGGTGCGCAAGATCGTGAAGGATGAGAAGAACAGCTGGTGGCGCTCGCCCGCGAGCCGCAACGACAAGGCGACGGACACCCGGGACGAGCTGTTCGCCCGGGCCATGGAAGACGCCCGTTGGGAGCTCACGGCGGAGCTGGGCAAGGACATCTCCAGCTGGAGCTGGGGCCGACTGCACCAGTTGACGCTGAAGAACCAGACGCTCGGCACCGATGGCCCCGGCTTCCTCCAGTACCTCCTGAACCGCGGTCCGTGGAACCTCGGTGGCGGTGAGGCGACGGTCAACGCCACCGGCTGGAACGCCGCCGCGGGCTACGAGGTCGTCTGGGTGCCGTCGATGCGGATGGTCGTGAACGTCGGCGACTGGGACAAGTCCCGCTGGATCAACCTCTCCGGTGCCTCCGGGCACGCCTACAGCGCCCACTACACCGATCAGACGGACAAGTGGGCCAATGGCGAACTGCTCGACTGGTCCTTCAGCCCGAAGGCGGTGGAGACCAACACGGTCGACACCCTCACCCTCACTCCGAAGGCCGGTCCCTGACGGTCGTGGCGAAGCGTCGCACCCCGTTCGGTGTGACGGCGGCGTCCACGGGGTGGTCGTGCGGTTCCACGGGAACCTGCTCGACCACCTCGTGCGTGTAGAGCAGCACCACCAGTGCGGGCCACACGTCCGCCGCCGCAAGTCGGGCCAGTACCCGGTCGTAGGAGCCGCCGCCGCGGCCCAGTCGCATTCCGCGAGCGTCCACGGCCAACCCGGGAAGGAGCACGGCATCCGCCTCCACCACGGCATCCGTGCCGAGTCCCGGTCCGGTGGGCTCCAACAGCCCGCGTCCGGCGGACACCAGCAGGTCGGGGCCCTGGTACTCGCCCCAGTCGAGGTCGTTGTCGGCCAGCAGCACCGGCAGCAGGACCCGTACCCCCCGCTCCCGCAGCGCGTCGAGCAGTGCCCGGGTGCCGGGCTCGCGCCCAATCGAGACGTACGCGGCGACCGTGGCCGCCCCGGTCAGCTCGGGCAGCCGCAGTGCCTGCTCCGCGAGGAGTTGCGCCGCCGCCCGCGACTGGTCGGGGGAGAGGGAGGCGCGGGCGGCGAGGAGCTCGCGCCGCAGGGCCTTCTTCGCCGCCGACAGCTCCCCATCATCTTCCGGCATATGACTTCCTGTCAGATTCACGTAAATCTCTCGTATGTCCCTTTATCGTAAGGAAGTTAACCGAAGGCTTATCTTCTACCCATACTCACCGGATGGTGTGCCGAAAATGAATCAGTCGAAGCCCAGGATCAGCAAGGCGGTCATCCCTGCCGCCGGTCTCGGAACGCGTTTCCTCCCCGCGACCAAGGCCACTCCCAAGGAGATGCTGCCTGTCGTCGACAAGCCCGCGATCCAGTACGTCGTCGAAGAAGCGGTGGCCGCGGGCCTCTCCGACGTACTGATGATCACCGGCCGGAACAAGCGCCCCCTGGAGGACCACTTCGACCGCAACTACGAACTCGAAGAGGCGCTCAGCCGCAAGGGCGACGAGAACCGACTGAAGAAGGTCCAGGAGTCCAGCGACCTGGCCACCATGCACTATGTGCGCCAGGGCAACCCGCGCGGTCTCGGCCATGCCGTCCTGTGCGCCGCCCCGCACGTCGGGGACCAGCCGTTCGCCGTCCTCCTCGGTGACGACCTGATCGACCCCCGCGACCCCCTGCTCTCCCGGATGGTCGAGGTCCAGGAACGGATGGGCGGCAGTGTGATCGCCCTCATGGAGGTCGAGCCGGAACAGATCCACCTCTACGGCTGCGCCGGTGTCGAGGCCACCGCCGAGGAAGACGTCGTCAGGGTGACCGAACTGGTCGAGAAGCCCGACCCTGCCGACGCTCCCAGCAACCTCGCGATCATCGGCCGCTATGTGCTCGACCCCGCGATCTTCGCCATACTGCGCGAGACCAGACCCGGCCGGGGCAACGAGATCCAGCTGACCGACGCCATCGAGAAGCTGGCCGAGGACGAGACGGTGGGCGGCCCGGTGCACGGAGTCGTCTTCAAGGGTCGGCGGTACGACACCGGAGACCGCGGTGACTATCTGCGGGCCATTGTCAGACTCGCATGCGAACGTGAAGACCTGGGACCCGAGTTCCGAAGCTGGTTGCGCAGCTATGTGACCGAGGAGATGTAACGACGGTGAGCAGCACGATCTGGTCGGTGGACGACCACCTGGAGGACATCCTCGGGGCGATCCGCCCGCTCGAACCGATCGAGCTGCACCTGCTGGAGGCGCAGGGCTGCGTCCTCGTCGAGGACATCACGGTTCCCGTGGCCCTGCCGCCCTTCGACAACAGCTCGATGGACGGGTACGCGGTGCGTACGGCGGATGTCGAGCAGGCCACCGAGGAGTTTCCCGCCGTCCTCACCGTCATCGGCGATGTGGCGGCGGGCGGTGGGACGCCGCCCGAGGTGGGACCAGGCCAAGCGGCCCGCATCATGACCGGCGCACCCCTGCCGCCGGGCGCCGAAGCAGTGATTCCGGTCGAGTGGACCGACGGTGGCGCCGGTGGGGGCGCCGTCACGACGATGCTGCCGGCCGACACCGCACCCGAGGGAGCGGGCGGGGAGGTCCGCATCCACCGGCCGGTCACCGCGGGAGCCCATATCCGCACCCGCGGCAGCGATGTGCGCGCCGGCGATCTGGCGCTCGCCCGGGGCACGGTCCTCGGGCCGCCGCAGATCGGCCTGCTCGCCGCGATCGGCCGCGGCACCGTGCGGGTGCGGCCCCGGCCGCGCGTCGTGGTGCTGTCCACCGGGAGCGAGTTGGTCCAACCCGGTGAGACGCTCGGCGAAGGCCAGATCTACGACTCCAACAGCTTCTCCCTGGCCGCAGCCGCCCGAGACGCCGGCGCCCTCTCGTACCGCGTCGGGGCCGTCACCGACGACGCCGACGAACTGCGCTCCACCATCGAGGACCAACTGATCCGCGCCGACCTCCTGGTCACCACGGGCGGGGTGAGCGTCGGCGCCTACGACGTGGTCAAGGAAGCCCTCGCCTCCGTGGGGGATGCGGAAGAGCCCGGCAGCGGCATCGACTTCCGTACGCTCGCCATGCAGCCCGGCAAGCCCCAGGGCTTCGGCACGATCGGACCCGAGCACACCCCGCTGCTGGCGCTGCCAGGCAACCCCGTCTCGTCCTACGTCAGCTTCGAACTGTTCGTGCGTCCGGCGATCCGGGCCCTGATGGGTCTGGAAGACCTCCATCGGCCCCGGGTGCACGCCACCCTTCACACCGACAGGACGCTGAGCTCACCGGCCGACCGCCGCCAGTTCCTCCGCGGCACCTACGACCCGGTCAAGGGGGTCGTCACCCCTGTGGGCGGTTCCGGGTCCCATCTGGTCGCAGCGCTCGCCCACGCCGACTGCCTGATCGTGCTGGCGGAGACGGTGACGACGGTCGCGTCCGGTGCACAGGTGGAGGTGGTCCTCCTCGGCTGATGTCCGGCCGGGGGGAGTAGCGTGTCTGCGCACATGGGCCCCTGCGGCCCCACTCGCCCGAAGACCCCCGACCGGGAACGGCACCAGCATGAGTAGCCAAGCCAGGCTCACACACATCGACGAGGCGGGTGCGGCCCGTATGGTCGACGTCTCCGAGAAGGAGATCACCGCCCGCACCGCACGCGCCAGCGGCCGGGTGCGGGTGTCGTCCCGCGTGGTGGAACTGTTGCGCGGCGAGGGCGTCCCCAAGGGGGATGCACTGGCCACCGCCCGTATCGCCGGGATCATGGGGGCCAAGCGGACTCCCGAACTGATTCCGCTCTGCCATCCCCTCGCGGTCTCCGGTGTCACCCTCGACCTCTCCGTCGCCGACGACGCAGTGGAGATCACGGCCACCGTGAAGACCACCGACCGGACCGGCGTCGAGATGGAAGCACTGACCGCCGTGTCCGTGGCCGCCCTCACCATCGTGGACATGGTGAAGGCCGTCGACAAGTCGGCTGTGATCACCGATGTGCGCGTGGAGGAGAAGACGGGCGGCAAGTCAGGTACCTGGAGCCGGTCGTGAGCCGGGTACCGCGCGCCGGCGAGGTGCACAGCCACAGCCATGGGCCGGCAGCCGAAGTCCCCGTCCAGCCGCCCCCCGCCCGTCGAGCGCTGGTGATCACCGCCTCCAACCGGGCCGCCCGCGGTGTGTACGACGACACCACCGGGCCCCTGCTGGTCGAGGGCCTCGCGGGGCTCGGCTTCAGCGTCGACGGACCTCGGGTGGTGCCCGACGGCGACCCCGTCCAGGAGGCCCTGCGCTCCGCGGTCGCCGAGCGGTACGACGTCGTCCTCACCACGGGCGGCACCGGAATCTCACCCACCGACCGCACCCCTGAGGCGACCCGGTCCGTACTCGACTTTGAGATCCCTGGCATCCCCGAGGCCATCCGGGCACACGGCCTGGCCAAGACGCCGACCGCGGCGCTCTCCCGGGGACTCGCCGGTGTGGCGGAACGAACCCTGATCGTCAATCTGCCCGGCTCGACCGGCGGAGTGCGTGACGGCCTCACTGTCCTGGAACGACTCCTGTCGCACGCGGTGGACCAACTCCACGGCGGCGACCACCCCAGACCTGCCGGGAGCCCGAGCTGAACACGTCCTGGCCGGTGGTGCTGGCGGACGGCGATGTGGTCCTCCGCCCGATAAAGCTGCGCGACCAGCGTGCCTGGCGCGAGGTCAACCGGCGCAACCGCGACTGGCTGCGCCCTTGGGAGGCGACCATCCCACCGCCCGTTCCGGGTGCCCCGCTCGCCCAGCGCCCGACCTACCGCCAAATGGTCCGCCATCTGCGCGCCGAGGCGAACTCGGGCCGGATGCTGCCCTTCGTCATCGAGTACCGGGGCCGCCTGGTAGGACAATTGACCGTTGCGGGGATCACCTGGGGCTCCATGTGTTCAGGCCATGTGGGCTACTGGGTGGACCAGGAGGTCGCGGGCCGGGGGGTGATGCCGACGGCCGTCGCCCTCGCCGTCGACCACTGCTTCCTCTCGATCGGTCTGCACCGGATGGAGGTCTGCATCCGTCCTGAGAACAACCCGAGCCGTCGAGTCGTGGAGAAACTCGGATTCCGCGAAGAGGGTTTGCGCCCCCGCTATCTCCATATCGACGGTGGGTGGCGGGACCATCTGGTCTTCGCGTTGACGTCCGAGGAGGTTCCCGATGGGCTGCTGCACCGCTGGCACCGGGCCCGACCGGGCACACCGCGCTAAATAAAATAAATGTTCGAATACACGCGAGGGTGACCATCTTGTGATCTGAACATTCGCAAAAAAGTCCGTGATATCAGCGGGATCGGGCGACACACCGGGCCAATTGGCGGATGCCCTTGCAAGAATCCCTCTACGGTGTGACCGTGAGCAGCAGCGGCCTCATCTATGCAGTCATCGTCGGGGCCTGGGCCGCCTATCTGGTGCCGATGTGGCTCCGCAGGCAGGACGAGTTGAACGAAGCTCGTCCGACGGAACGCTTCTCCACCGCCATCCGGCTGCTGTCCGGACGGGGTGCGATGGAGCGCCGGTACGCCAAGGAGCTACGGGAGCGCACGGAGACGCAGCCCCCTTCCGACGTCGACCCGGATGCCGTCACGGATCGATTGAGTTCCGTAGACGTCCGGGCCTTCGCCGCGCCCCGCACGGAGGTGAGGGTGCCGGCCCCGGCCGTCGCCGAGCCGCCCGCACCGGCTCGGCAGCGCCCGCGCCCCAGCCGGGCCGCGACCGAGCGTGCGCGACGCAGCAAGGTCCTCGCCCGCCGCCGTCGCACCACCGTGCTGCTCTTCCTGGCCTTCACCTTCGGAGCCATCGCCGCCGCGGTCGGTGGTCTCGGCCTGCTCTGGGTGCCGGCCGTCCCGGCGGTTCTGCTGAGCGTGTACATCATGTATCTGCGCGCCCAGGAGCGTCGGCGGTTCGTGGTCGTGATGGACCGCCGTCAAGCCGAAGCCGCCGCGGCCCGGCTGCGCGACAATCGCCCCCGTCGCCAGCAGCCCGCGCCGCCCCCGGCGCGCCATGAGGTCCCCGACGCCCGTGGCCCTCACCATCTCCACAACCCTCGCGGCGATGACTCCGCACCCCGCCCTGAGCCGGCCCCGGTCTCCCCCCAGGAGGCCGGCCGCCGCGCGCTCGTGGAGCAGACGGACCATGCGGAATGGGTCGACCAGCAGCGCGACCGAGGCCCGGCCGGCGGTGACAGCTGGGACCCGGTCCCGGTCCCCCTGCCGACGTACGTCACGGCCCCGGTTGCTCCCCGGGCGACCTCCGGAGTCGATATGAATGACCCCGAGACCTGGAGCTCGGCCCGCTCTTCCACGGCCGACCCGACCCCCCTCCCGGACGACCCGGCCAACCGTCACGCCCCACCACCCCGCCGCACCACCCGCGACCGTGGCCGCACCCCGCTTTTCGACCAGTACGCGGATGACGATCGCCCCCGCGCGGCCAACGAATGACGCAACGCACAGCCCACGAATGACACGAACGGGACCCTGGTGACCAGCCCGGGAACGGATTTCCAGGCACGCGGATGGGGATGCTAGAGTTTCACTCGTTGCAAGGGCCTGTGGCGCAGTCTGGTAGCGCACCTCGTTCGCATCGAGGGGGTCTGGGGTTCAAATCCCCACAGGTCCACCGCACGACTGTTCTTGAGCTAGCTCGGGGATGGTTGACGGGTTCCCGTACGATCTTTGATCGGGCGGGATTTCGTCGTTTCTGGGGGTTGTTCGAGGCGGTGTCCGAATGAGGCCGGAGTTCGGAGACGGATGTCTGATAGCCGATGGCCTGAAGTTCGGGGTGGTTCGGATGCGTGGGGCGTTCTGGGGCTGCCGGCGGGCGGGCGGGATCTCGGTGTGGTGTTGAGGTCTCAGGCCATCGCGCGGGTCTCGGACCGACCCGTGGGAGGAGGCAACCCTGTGGCGTCGGGCGGCCGTGGTGTAGGTCCGGTGAGCGTGGGGCCTTCGTGAGTGGTGGTGGCCGCTCCTGCGCTGGTGGTCTGTTGCCAGGTGAAGAGGATGTGCAGGTTGATGCTGCAGATCATCAGCGCGAGCAGGGTGGTCTGCGCGACCCGTCCGTGAGCGAGCCGTTTTGCGGGGTTGGAGATGTCGATGCCGTGGCTTTTGGCTCTGCCGTTGAGGCCCTCGATGTTTGCCCGCTCGGGCCGGTAGGCGGCTTGCCAGGTGGGGTGGAGGTAGTGGCGGTCCTGCCGGAACTTGTCCATTTTGCCGAGGTCACCGGGGCGGACAGTGATCGTGGGCTTCTGGCAGATCCGTGGCAGCTCCTTTTCCGGCAGAGGCCGCAGCCGTTCGCCTTGGGAGATCGGAACCGTGGGTTTGGCTGCGGTGTGTGCGGTGGTGGCCCGCCTGTTGGTGAGGTTCACCATGGCCGGCCGGGGTGCCGGGATGCGGTGGACCTGGTTGAAGCGCGGCCATGCCACGCCGGGCGAGGGGCCGCTGGCCGGGCATTGGAGCCTGAGACCATTCACGGAATTGAGTCTCCACCGACCCCGGAACGGTTCACTCGCAGTTCAGGAGGACGGTGCGTCCAGGTTCGGCTTCCGCCTCACCTCAGTCACGGACACGCTCTCGTCTGCGGGGGCGCCGAAGGGTTCCGCGATCACGCCTGTTCCGGTGCCGATGACTTCCACTGCCAGGCTGGAGCCCATGAACCGAAGGTCCACTCGGGCGCGCGGGTCGCCGCCGAGGTCGGGCATCTTGTGGATGCGGTCGGTACGGTATCCGGCGGAGACAATGGTCTGCTGAAGTGTGCTGTAGGTGGTGTGCGGCTCTCCGGCTGCTTTGGTGGTCAGGCGCTCGGCGTGCTTGGCGGCGGCGCACTTTTCGATTTCGCCGAGTTCGACTTCCTGTGGTGGGCCGGACTGCATGGGCTTGTCGGGCATCTCACCTGACTCATCGACGGGGATGGGTATGTCGCCGTTCGCGTCAGGTGTCCCGGCGGGCTTGTCGGTGCGGGGGGCTACACCGCTGGGGATGCCGCCGGGCAGTGTCCCGGGATCTGGTGCGGCGCCGCTGCCGCTGGGGGCGTCGGGGGAGCATTCGCGCGCGAACTTGTTGAGGATGTCGAGGAACTGCTTCTCGGTGGGCTGCCGGGCGGGTGAGGCGGAGACCTGGGAGCCGACCGGGGTGGTGGATGTGGATAAGGCCGTCTGGGTGCCGCAGGCGGTCAGGGCGAGGGAGGCCGCAGCCGCTATGACCACGGACGCAGTGAAGCGAATTGATGGCATAGATCAATCTTTGCCACACGCTCACATGGGGCGCATGAGCATGCGTACTCATGCCTTGATCACGGGCCAAAAGTAGTCGTCGAGATCTGTGGACCGAAGGTGACGTCCGGGTCGGATCAGGCGGGCTTGGTGCTGGTCATGACGGGGTGGGTCTCCTGTCGGTGCCCTCTCAGGCTCACCTGCCGAAGCGGGAAGTCTCACCCAAGGCTGACAGAGAGGGACTCGATGACCGTCCCAGGACCATTCGGCAAGGTACCCCTTTCGCGGGCAAGGCTTCGGCGTAGTCGCGTGATGTCCGGTTCGTAATCATGTGAGGCCGAGGCAGGCGGGGGACGGCGAGGGTCGCGGGCATTGGAAAGTTAAGGCCGAACCGGCCTCCCTTGGGAAGTGATCATGAGCAACCTGGGAATCGATCTCCAGGCCGCCCTATCGGCCCAGGTCAATGGCGCTCGTGAACGCCTCACCGCGGCTCAGAGCCCCTGTCGGGGAGATCCGACAGGGGCTCTTTGGCGTTGCGCGGCGGGAAAGCACAGCAAATACTTCGGTTCCCTCTGGGCGGGCACCCAAATGCCTGCCCCACTTCCGCAGCGCCTTGCGCGTCGCTTCCGAAAAAACGTGTGTGGAGCTCCAGGTCAGGCCCGGCACCTCACCACGCCGGAAGCTCAGGCCCAGGGCCTGTCCGGTGGATCGGATACTGCCGGACAGGCCCTGGGCTCGGAAGGGCTTAGCGCTTGAGCGTGAAGGTGAAGTCGCCCGAGAGCTTGCCGCTCAGACGGACTGTCGATACGAGGTTCCCCTCGGTGATCAGTCTCTCGGTCTCGGCTCGCGATAAGCCGAAGCCCTCCGCGATCAGTCGCACCGGCCGCACAGGAATCCGCGCGGCGAAACGGACCGAGACCTCGATCGCCTCACCCTCCGACCGATGCGGCTGATCCGGCCCGCCGCTGTCGAGGTGCCAGGCGTTGTCCCAGTCGAGGGCGATGCGATTGCGGCGCCGTACGATCGGGTCCTGGAGTAGTCCAGCCGCCAGGCAGAGATCGTTGCCGTGGAGCAGGTGCAGGAGCTCAGGTCGTACGGAACGTACGTTCATCCGCTCCAGGACGGTGAGCTTGGTGGTGTCCCCGCACACCGTGCACAGCGCGAGGAGCCAGGCGTCAAGGAGCTTGTGGTTCGCGTTGACGCGGAATTTGCCGTTCGCTCGGAAGCGCCCTGAGGCGCACCTGTGGCAACGGCGGAGAACTATGGGCAGGCAGGTGGGCACAACCACCCAGGTTTTGGACACAGAAACACACCGGTTCCAGTGAGAAGACCGCAGCGAAAAGGAGCACGGCGCACAGGTGCGACGCGCGACGGTTCAGCGCTCGGGGGTTCTCACTTGGTGTACAACGGCACGTCCTTGACAGGGCGACTGCGGGCGGCAGCACGGTAGCGTCGCACGGGGGCACGGCTCCACTGATTTTTGGCCGCCCACGCCGAGCGACTCGTCAACACCCAATCCTGGGAGCCCTGGTGGGGCAGAGGCGTCAGTTGCCCGACACGGCCTGACGGTCCTTCAAGGCGCGTGCCTTCGCGTTCTCGATGTGCTCCCGCATCCGGTCGGCGGCAACCGTGGCATCGCCCGCGGCCAGTGCCTCGTAGATGGCGGTGTGGTCGCGCGCCGGTGACTCCGCGTCGGACGAGCCGAGTTCGGCGAAGAGCCGGAAGCGTTGCACATGGCCGCTCAGCGAGCGGTAGGCGGACTCCAGGAAGGGATTGGCCGACTGTTTGGCGATCAGGAAGTGGAAGCGTTCGTCGGCCGACAGATAGGCACGTACCGAGCCGCCTCCCGTCGTACAGCCCCGCAACTCCTCGATGCTGTCGGCGACCTCCTGGAGGAACTCGGGGGTGGTCCGACGGCCCGCC
Source organism: Streptomyces sp. NBC_00690 (assembly GCF_036226685.1). Classification (NCBI taxonomy): domain Bacteria; kingdom Bacillati; phylum Actinomycetota; class Actinomycetes; order Kitasatosporales; family Streptomycetaceae; genus Streptomyces; species Streptomyces sp. NBC_00690. The sequence goes on along the minus strand of NZ_CP109009.1, from coordinate 3,726,734 downwards.
TCGTAGGTGAGGGCCGGCTCCAGCACCAATCTTGCGTCCATCAGCTTGATCAGCTCGGCTTCGCTGAAGAGCGGGGCGACACGGTAGCCCTTGAGTGCCTCGCGGTGTACCAGGCCGGTGTGTTCGAGCCGGGCGAGCGCCTCTCGCAGGGGGGTCTGGCTGACGTTCAGCTCGCGGGAGAGTGCGCCGATGTTGAGCGGCCGGCCCGGTGACCACAGTCCGTCCATGAACTGCCCGAGCAGCACTTCGTACATCTGATCGGCCAAGGGTTGCCGATCGGACGGGCGCGTCGCCATACGAGTCTCCTTTGTCGCCCGATGGTAACGCGGGCCCTCTTCCTCTCGATCACCCGTAACAGCATCGCTATAGTGATTTAACAAATCCTATACTATAGTCCGAGCCTCACTGGCCGTGCCCCCGCAGAACGCAGAGGACCCTCATGACGCAGCCCCCCAAGGAACGTGCGCTTCGTGTACTCGTGACAACGCCGTATCTGGAGCCCGGTGGCGCGGTCGACCGCATCCTTCGGGACGCCGGCCTGGAGACGGTCTTCGCCCGGCGCGTCGACCGAGAGGCCGCCGGGACCACACTGGCGGAGTGCGTCGCGGATGTGGCGGGCGTCGTCGCCGGCACCGACTCGTTCTCCGCCGAGGTCATCGAAGCGGCACCCGGACTGCGCATCCTCAGCCGCTGCGGCGTCGGCTACGACAACATCGACGTCATGGCGGCGACCCGACATGGAGTCGCGGTCACCATCACCCCGGGGACCAATCGCGTATCGGTTGCCGAACACGTCCTGGCGCTGATGTTGAACTGCGCCCGGCGCATCCCGCAGAACCTCGCCGCCGTGCGCGGTGGCGGCTGGACGCAGGAGAGCGGCCGAGAACTGCACGGTACGACGCTCGGGGTCGTCGGCCTCGGCTCCATCGGCAAGACCGTCGCCCGCGCGGCACTCGCCCTCGGCATGCGGGTCGTCGCCCATGACCCCTGGTTGGACGAGGACTTCCTGAAGGAGACCGGCGTTCAGGCGCGTTCCCTCGACGACGTACTGGCCGAGGCCGACTTCCTCACCCTCCACATCTCGCTGGACGAGACCACCCGACATCTGATCGACGCCGTCGCACTGCGCCGAATGAAGCCCGACGCGTATCTGATCAACACCGCTCGGGGCGGAGTCGTGGACGAGGACGCCCTCGCCGACGCGATCGAGGCGGGCCGGCTGGCAGGCGCAGCGCTGGATGTGGCCGAGCAGGAACCACTGCCCGCCAACAGCAGGCTGCGCGCCCTCGACAGCGTCATGGTGACCGCACACATCGGCGCCGCCACGGTCGAGGCCCGTGCCAGATCCGGCGCCATGGCCGCCCGACAGGTGATCGAACTGCTCGCCGGCCGCACCCCGGAGCACCTGGTCAACCCCGACTGCGCCAGCGTCGGCGCCGGAGCACGCTGATGCGGGCGCCGAACGGACTGCGCTTCGACGCCAACCTCAAGTGGCTGTTCACCGAAGTCCCCTTCGAGCAACGCTTCGACGCCGCTGCCGCCGCCGGTTTCACCGCCGTCGAGTACGCCGACCCCTACCCGTATCCGGCCGCGCGACTGCGTCGGCGCCTGGCCGACGCCGGACTGCACCAGGTGCTGATCAATGCGCCGATGGGCGAGCCCGGTTCACCTGAGCGGGCGGGCGTCGCCTGTCTGCCCGGCCGTACCGACCAGTTCCGTACCGATCTGGAGCGCGGGCTCGACTACGCCGTCGAGTTGGGCAGCGAGTTTCTGCATGTACTGGGTGGTGTACGGCCGGCCGACGTCAGCCACGACCGTGCCTTCGCCACCTTCGTCGCCAATCTGGCCTGGGCCGTCGAGCGGGCGCGAGGCACGGGTGTGTGTCTGGTCCTGGAGGCACAGAACGCCCGTGATGTGCCCGGCTTCCTGCTGGACACCCAGGCGCGGGCCGCCGCGGTCGTGGAAGCGCTCGGCGGGGACGGGATCGGACTGCTCCTGGACCTCTACCACGTACAGGTCCAGGAGGGTGACCTCGTCTCGACGCTGCGCGAACAACTGCCCCGGGTGCGGCACATCCAGATCGCCGACCCACCGGACCGCACCGAGCCGGGCAGCGGCGAGATCTCCTGGCAGCGGGTCTTCGGCACCCTGCTGGACGCCTCGTACCCGGGCTGGATCGGCTGCGAATACCGCCCGGCGAACGGCACGGTGAACGGTCTCTCCTGGCTCGCCGAGCACGCCGGAGCAGCGGTGACCATGGCAGAGGGTAGAGCCCGATGAGCGGGGGAGCGGCGGACCGCGCCCGCGCACCGCGGATCGCACTGATCAGTGCCACTCCCACCGCCATCGCCCCGGCGGTCGCGGGGCTGGCCGAGGAGTTCCCAGCGGCCGAGCCCTGGAATCTGCTGGACGATCGGCTGCTGGCCGATGCGCCTCAGGACGGCCCGCTGCCGCCGACCCTCGTGGACCGGATGGGCCGACTGATCGGCCACGCCCTGGCCGGTGGGGCCGACGGAGTGCTGCTGACCTGTTCGCTGTACGGCGCGGTCACCGAAACGGTCGAGACCCCGGTTCCGCTCCTCCCGCCCGACAAGGCGGCCTTCGAGCAGGCGTTGGCGCTGTCATCGGGCGGCGGTCGAGTGCTGGTGCTCGCCTCCTTCGAGGCCGCGATGCGGGACTCGGTGACGCGCTTCACGGCCGCCGCCGTGGCAGCCGGCTCGGCGACCGAACCGATCGGCGTGGTCGCTCCCGCCGCCTTCGACGCGGCCCGCGAGGGGGACATCTCCGCGCTCTTCGACGCGCTGCGGAATGCGTGCCTGCCGCACATCGCCGACGCCGATGCGGTACTGCTCGCCCAGTACTCGCTGGCACCCGCGGCAGCGCCGCTCTCCACCGCGCTGGGGGTGCCCGTCGTCTCCGGCCCCCGGGCCGCGGCAGCAGCCCTGCGCTCGACACTCACCGGGGGATCCCTGTGAACCAGCGACACAACACACCCCTGGCGGCGTGGACCCGCGGGCCCGCTCCGCTCGGGGTCATCGCCGACGACTTCACCGGCGCGACGGATGTCGCTGTGGCACTGCGCCGCGCCGGACTGCGGACCCTGTTGTTCTTCGGTGTGCCGGACCGTACGAGTGAAGGGGCGTACGGGTCCGAAGCGGCCCGGCTGCCCGAGCACGAGGCACTCGTCGTCGCCCTGAAGAGCCGCATGGTGCCCGTAGCTGACGCGGTCGCCTCGTCCCTGGGCGCGCTGGAGTGGCTGCGCGAACAGGGCGCGGGGCAGATCTACTTCAAGTTCTGCTCGACCTTCGACTCGACCCCGCGCGGCAACATCGGTCCGGTCCTGGACCGGCTGGCCGAGGCGACGGGCGCCGACACCGTGCCGCTGACACCGAGTTCGCCGGAACATCTGCGCACCCAGTACCAGGGCTATCTGTTCGTGGACGAGCTGCTGCTCGGCGAATCGCATATGCGCGACCACCCGGTGACCCCCATGAGGGACTCGTATCTGCCCAGGCTGCTGCGGTCGCAGACCCGCGAGCAGGTGGCCTTGATCGGGCTCGGAACGGTACGGGAGGGCGAGGCGGCGGTACGTGCCGCGCTGGCGGGTGCCGGGGCGCGCGGCGCGCGCTATGTCCTCGCCGACGGCATCGACGAGAGCGATCTACGCACGCTCGGCCGGGCCGCCCTCGGCTCGCCGCTCGTCGCCGGCGCCGCCGGACTGGCTGCCGGACTGGCGCACGCACATGCCGAGGAACGCGCAGGTCACCCACCGGGCGCCGGGTGGGAGGAGACCGGTGCCGAGACGAAGGCCCCGGACACCTGGGAGGCAGTGGGCAGGTCGGCCGCCGTACTGAGCGGGAGCTGTTCGCGCCGCACCCTGGAGCAGCTCACGGCACTCACTGACGCGGGCAGACCCGCTTACCACCTGGATGTGGTGGCGACACCTGATCCCATGGCGCTCGCCGATGCCGCTCTCGCCTGGTACGACGCACTCCCCAGCGGTGGTGGCGCACCTGTCCTGTACTCCTCGGCCGCCCCCGAGGAACTGCGCGAGGTACAGCGGGTGCTGGGGGTGGAGCGGTCGGCCGCCGTGCTGGAGGAAGCGACGGGGCTTGTCGCAGCCGGGCTGGTGGAGCGCGGGGTGAGTCGACTGGTCGCCGCCGGAGGCGAGACTTCCGGCGCTGTCGTCGCCGCGCTCGGGGTCACCGGCGCACACGTCGGCGCGGAGGCCGCACGAGGGGTGCCATGGATCCATCCGCTGGGCGATCGCCCCCTGGCGCTACTGCTCAAGTCCGGCAATTTCGGTGGCCCCGGCCTGCTCCTCGACGCCTCCGCGTCCCCCGCGGAACGGGCGGATTCCCCGTGAGCGGGCGAGATGACATGAGCCGTCGACGTGACATGGGTGGGCAGGGCGACCTGAGCGGGCGAGCCGACATGGGTGGGCAGGGCGACCTGAGCGGGCGAGGCGACGATGCCGAGCGGGGCCGCCTCATCACCACCGCGCGAGCCATCGCCGCCCGTTCCCTGACACACGGCAGCACGGGCAATGTCTCGGTACGCGCCGGTGAGCACATCCTGGTGACCCCCACGGGGTCGAGTCTGGCCACCGTGCGCGCCGCGGAACTCTCGGTCATCGACGCGGACGGAGCCCATGTCGGCGGACCCAGGCCCTCCAAGGAGGCGTTCCTGCATGCCGCGATGCTCCGAGCCAGGCCGGACGCCGGCGCCGTGGTGCACACCCACTCCACACACGCGGCGGCCGTCTCCTGCCTGGCCCAACTCGATCGACACGATGTCCTGCCGCCGCTGACCGCCTACTACGCGATGCGCGTCGGCACCCTCCCGATGCTGCCGTACTTCGCCCCCGGCGACAGCCGGATGGCCGGCGCCGTCGAAGCATCGGCCCAAGACCATGCGGCGCTCCTCCTGAGCAACCACGGACCGGTCGCCGCCGCGGCCGACCTGGATCGCGCCCTGGAGATGGCCGAGGAGATCGAGGAGACGGCGAAGCTCTTCCTCCTGCTGCGCGGCGCCCGCACCAGCCCGCTGACCGAGGCCCAACGCACTGCGCTGCGCCCCGCCACCCACTGACCCACCCCCCCAATCAGCCCGGGGAACCCGAACGGACACCGCGGGACATGCGCCCGGGAGCACCCGTTCCCCCACCCTTGTGAAAGGACAAAGATGTCCGCGGAAAAACCGCAAACGGTGTCGCTCTTCAGCGCTCTGGCGGTGAAAAGGGCCCTCGATGACATCGTTCTCACGGCGTTCACAGCGGAGACCGGAACGGCCGTCGACACCGTCTACGACCCGACGAACGTGCTGTTGCGAAGGATCGAGGAGGGCGCCCGGCCGGAGGTCATGGTCGGAGTGACCGGTGCGTTCCCGGCACTGTGCGAGGCGGGGGTGATCGACCGGACCTCGGTGCGGAGCATCGCCCGGGTCGGGATCGGTCTGGCCGTGCCACCCGGCGCCGAGCCGCCCGCCATCGACACGGTCGACGCGCTGGTTGCCGCGCTTCGCTCGGCGCGCTCGGTCGCCTACTCGCGCACCGGGGCCAGCGGGGTCCACTTCGCCGGGCTGCTGGAGCGGCTCGGCATAGCGGACGAGGTGAACGCCCGGGCCACCGTCGTGGAGAAGGGCTTCACAGCGCTGGCCGTGGTCGACGGCAGGGCCGATCTGGCCGTACAGCAGCTGAGCGAACTGCTGTTCGTGCCCCAGGCCCGAGTGGTGGGGCCGCTGCCGGACGGGGCCCAGCACTTCACTGAACTGTCAGCGGCGCTGGGCACCGCGGCGGTCGAGCGGGCCGAGGCCCGTGCTCTGCACACGTTCCTCACCGGGAAGGAGGCGGGAGATGCCTACCGAAGAGCTGGACTGGAAGCACTGCCACTGGATTGAGCCGTACGCGGCCGAAGGCACGCCCACCGCTCCTTGTCCCGCCCGTCGCAGGAGACGCCGATGAACGCGATACTCGCACTGGTCGCCTTCATCGGGGCCATCATCGTGTGGAACGTAGGGGTCAAACGCAACATCGGCGAAGCCATGGTCATCGGCTTCCTCGTCAGCGCCGCTTTCGCCGGCACGGACGCGCCGCGCGTCGCCTGGGAGAGCCTCCTACAGGGGCTGAAGTCCGAAATCACCTTCGCCGCACTGGCCTTCGTCTTCGTCAGTGAACTGCTGACGCGAACCGGGCTCGTGCAGCGGATGATCGACATCCTCAGCTCGATGCTCGGTCGCCGTGAGGGCGGCTCCGCCTACGCGGCGACGGTCTCGGCCGGACTCTTCGGCGCGGTCGCACACAACGGCGCGGCGATCGTGGCCACCATCGGATCCATCACCATTCCCTGGATGAAACGCTCCAGGGCGAGCGGCGAGACCGCGGCACTGGTGCTCGCCGGAAACGCGGGCGTCGGCGCCACCTTCCCGTTCAGCGGGGCCTTCTTCATCCTGCTGGCGGCGCCGACCGTACTGCCGGTCCTCAAGGCGGAGGACGTGGTCGGCACGATCTTCGTCGTGGGCGCCTGGATGGTGGCGATGCGGCTGGTCATCGCCTACGTCATCGTCAAACGGCGGGGCGTGGGCGCGATGGCGCCCGAGGACATCCATCCGCTGCGCCAGTCCTTCGCGGCCGGCTGGACCTCGCTGGTCGTACTGGCCGCCATAGCGGTGCCGATCGTGCTGACGGCTTCACCGAGCAGCGATCTCATTGGCGACCGGCTGGGGGGACTGGACGTCTCCGATGCCGTGCCGCTGCTGGTCTGGCTGCCGGTGGTGATGCTGCTCGCCGGACTGGTGGTCGAACGGCGCTCGCTGCCGAGCAGCGGCGGGGAATGGTGGACGCTGCTGTCGGAGATCAGCCCCAAACTCGGGCTGATCGGCGTCACGATGGTCTCCGCCTTCGCCGCCTCCAATGTGCTGAGCACCCTGGGGATCGGCGAACAGCTCGCCCCCTATCTGGAGCGTCTGGAGGGCGTGCCGCAGATTGTTGCGGCACTCGTCGTCGGGCTGATCGTGGTGATCGTCGCGGGCCCCCTCAACACGACCTCCACGCTCGCGGCCGTCGGGCCTGTCGCCTTCGCCGCGCTGATGGCGGCCGACGTTCCGCCGTACATCGCCTTCGCCGCCATCATCGTGTGGGCCTCGTCCGAGGGCTGCTCGCCCCCGGGCGCCGCACCGCTGTACGTGGCAGCGGGCATCGCCTCCATCAACCCGGTGCGGATCTTCGTTCCGGTGACGCTCTACTACCTGGTGCCTTCCTACGTCATGGGCGTGCTGATGGTGATGGGTGCGATATGGATTCCCGGATGAGGAGCACCAAGATGTACACGATCTGCCTGAACGCCTCCCGTGCTCTCGTCGCGCTCTTTCTGATCGGCGGAATCGTGGTGGTCGTGGGCCAGACGGTTGCCATGGCCGTCGGTTCCGCCTGGCTGATGACGATGTTCGGCACCGATGTCACCGACATCGTCTGCATCCTGGCCGGCCTCGCCGGCATCTTCGCCTTCCTGCTCCTCTACACGGCGGAGGGGAAGGAGAAGGCGAGCGAGTGGGGGGAATGACGCGACGGTTGTGCCCGGTGTTCGAGCAGAAGGACGGGCGGGCCTGATCGGGATGGTCCGACTGTGGCCCGATCCTGCTCATGGACAGGGGATTTCCCCGGGCATCCGACTGCGGGGCCGTTCGCGGGTCGGCTCGTAGGTGGTTCACGAGTCCCGTCCGATCGTTTCGATCGGACGGGACCTTGCCGTTTCGAGAGCTGTTCGGAGCAGTGCCTGGGTGAGGTGGCGCTTGCCCCTTGGGGACGGTCGACAGCCCGGAGCTACTGGTCGTAGACCACGCTGAACTCCCGGGCCGTCTCCTCGTACCTGGCCAACTGCTCGCGGAGCGCGGTCGCAGCGAGCGGTGCTCGACGTTCCAGTTCCGCCCAGCGGACGAAGCGCAACAGCCTGGGCATCTCGACGAGGCCGGTGATCGCATCCCAGAACGCCGCCCAGTTCATGCCGTAGAACGCCGGGAAGCCGAGTTCCCGCCTCAGTACGTCATGAAGGCGATGGTCACTGTCGACCGCCCCGACATCGATCACCACGGTGTGGGCCACCACTTCCTCCGGCTCCTCAGCCGGCCCCCAGAAGAGCGGCAGCCACCAGCACAGCACCGACCGGTCGGCAGGCCAGGGGCGATGGGTGTCGCTCCGCCAGTGCTCGAAGAAGTCCACGGTCGGGTCGATCGGGCGCCAGTCGGGATCAAGCGGCTCATCGTCCGCCGACGGTCGTGTGTAGCGTCTGCCGTGCTGGTCACAGGCGCCGTAGGCAAGGAAGTTCCCTTGGGCCTCGATGAGTGAGACGCGGTTGGCGCCACCCGGCATGCACGGCCAGCGCAGCTGCGAGGCATCGTCTTCCCAGCAGCAGATCGGACAGATGACGAATGATCCGGGCCATCCGTCCGCGATGTCGAAGACGAGATGGCCGCAGCAGGGGCAGGGCCGACGGGTATCCACCGGTGCAGTCTGGCCTGGCGAGAGACCCGCGGCGACCTGGTTTTCCGGGCACGAGTTGCGCCGAAGCTGAAGCGAGCCCGGGTGCCGTGGGCGTCTTCCTGCGTGCCGACTCGACCGGCAGTGCTTCTCCCACTGCTCCTGCCGGTACGGGTGGGCGATCAGCCGGGCACTCGGCCCTCCTGGCAAAACTCCGTCCCTCCTGAAGAATGAGTCATGGCAGGCTGGAAGTCGTCAGGTGCACCGGCTTCATCAGAGGTGGGTCGTACGGGGGAGGAAACGTTGTCATTCGAAGAGGAATGGGCAGAATCAAAGGCAGTTGCCGCCGCTGCTCGCCAAGAAGGCGCGGTTCAGATGAGGTTGAACCGGGTGCCTGCGGAGGGACGTTCCAGTGGGGGCGCCTCCGGTGATGGATACCTGGCCAATGCCGAGTCCATCGACGGTAGTTCGCATCTGCTGATGGAGATCGCCGGCCTGCTCTACGAAGGCCGGATGGACGGCGAGAACGGGACGATGTGTCGTGCCCCGCGCGCACACACCGATGTTGCGTCGAACGTCGACACCTTCGCCAGGTTCGCCAAGGACCAGTACAGCGACATGGTCGTACTCCTCGCCTCGCTGTCCACCAAGCTCAAGTCGTCGAGCGAGGACTACACGGCCGTGGACCAGGGCATCCAGGGGCAGATGAACGCGATGCTCGACTGCGGGCGTTACGTCGCGCCGAAGGACCGGTGAGCGACTGTGGCCTACCGTGCGGACGTCGAATTCCTCGAAGACGCCAATCCGACCCTCATCGACCGTAATGCCGCCGAGTTCAGGCGACTCCACACCCTGATCGAGTCGACTGACAACGCCTTTCGGAAGGCGACCGGGGTGGAGTGGGAGAGCGAAGCGCGTGATCTGTACGTCAAACGACTGAAGGAGAGCAAGGGCCTCGCGGACGCACTGTCGGAGGCGTTCCGCAAGGCGTCGTCAGCCCTTGGCCTGTACGCGGACGCGGTGACCACCGCCAAGGGGCACTACACGAGCGGCAAGACCTCCGAGGGAAGGCTCTCCGAGGTGATGTCTCGTGAGGCCACGGCGATCACTCCGACCGCGCGGGCCGCGGAGCCGCTGCGTCAGTGGGAGGACCTGCGGGGCACCACCGGAGTGGGGGACTTCTTCGCGGAGTTGACCGTCGACCTCGATGCGATCAAGGAGGAGGCCGAGCGGTACTACAACCAGACCAAGGATCACTACGGTGACGCCCTGCGCGTCGAGTCCGAGGCGAGGGAGAAGTGCGTCGCGGACCTCAAGGCCGCGTACAAGTCGATCCCCGACTACCAGGGCACCATCGCGGACCCGGAGAAGTTCCTGAGAGGTCTTGGACCCCTGAGCGCAGAGGCCCGGGAGGCCCGTGACAATCCGCACGTCCGACTGCCGGGGGCGGGCCCCAAGGTCGACGCGATCCCAACGGTCGGGGACAAGGTGGTGATCTCCGAGACGCTGATGCGCATCGCCAACCGGGTGGACGGTCTACCGGAGGGCCAGGGGAACAACTACTGGCTCTGGTCCACCTCCGATGAGGACCGCCGGGGATACATCACCGCCAACAAGGAGCTGATCAGGGCCGCCGCCGCTGACTCGGGTCTACCGCCCGAGATGGTCGCGGGAATCGCGTGGCAGGAGGTGGCGGGTGACCCCGGTTGGCTCGACGACGCCGCCTACGAGGGACGTAAGATCCTTCCGGGCAGCGAGGACCCGGACAGGACCTCGCTGGGGCCCATGGCCATTCAGGTCCGCCGGGCGGCCGAGGTGCTCGGGTACGACCCGCACAACCTCACCGACCTACAGCGCGACGCGGTGTTGGACGCGGTGAAGGACCCCGCGAAGAACACCTTCATCGCGTCGGAGTACCTGGCCCAGCTCAAGGCCGAGAGCAGTTTTGCCGATGTGCCGCCCGAGCAGATGACCCGCGCTCAGATGCAGGAGCTCGCCGCGCGCTACAACGGCGGGCCCTACTACGAAAGTGATGACGCCCAGGCGTACGGTCGGGGTTTCGACCGGAAGCTGGACCAGGCGAAGGAGGCGCTGCAATGAGTGCGAGTACGGGCCCGGTGGCCGGTGTGGGAGAGCGGCGGCAACCAGGGGCCGCCGGTCGGTTGGGGACCGCCCTCTGTGCTGTCGTTCTCACCGTCGGGCATCTGGTGACGGGCTTCGTCGTGCTCACCGCGTACATGGTGGAGCCGAACGGCCCCTGGGACAAGCAGGCGATCACCAACTCCGGTATCGCCGCGGGCATCGCCCTGGCCCTCACCGCGGTGACGGCACTGCTCTCGTGGCTGTTCGTGAAGGCCGAATGGCTGCGCCGTTGGTGGTTCGCACTGCCGGCCGTGCTCGCTGTCGCCGCGATCCTGCGTCTGACGCTCCTCGCCCCCGAGCTCTGACCGAGACCGGCCACGCACGCCGGGGCGGTGTCCCGTATCGCACTGCGGGTGGCCGGTCCTCGCCCACCCTGCCGGGATCAAGGGTCGACCGTGCGGCACGCCGCGGGACCATAAAGGCTTCGCCGTACGTGTGTCCGTACGGCATCGTTCCTCCTTGTGCCCGAAGCCGTGCCATGGGGGGTAACGGCCGGGAGTGAGCAGTCCGGGGGGACCGATGCACACACCCAAGCGTCCGCACTCACATCTTGAGAGACCCGATTCGAGCGATCGTGCAGCGCAGGGGACGGCTGCCGATGCGTCGTACGAACCGGGAACGGGCGATCGGCCAGATGATCAGCGCGAGGATCGGTCGGGCGATCGGCAGGGTGCGTCCCAAGTGGCGTCCGTAGATGATGCGTTACGCCCCACGCGCGGGCGAGGAGTGGTCGAAGGGGCGTTCGCACTGTTGGAGGCGTTGCGTCGGCACGCCCTCGGTGCAGGGGTCACCGAACTCGCGTTGGAGTGTCAGGTCCCCAAGAGCACCGCGCACCGGCTGCTGGACCAACTGGTCGCCGTGGGAGCGGTCGAACGGCACGGGGACCGCTATCGCGTGGGCAGTCAGCTCTATCGCATCGGCCATGCCTGGCAGCCACACCCCGGACTCCGGTTGGCCGCCCGGCTGCCGTTGCACCGGTTGCGGGCGACGACCGGGGCGAGTGCCGTGTTGACCGTCCTGCGCGACGACCTTGCGCTGACGGTCAGTTCCGTACCAGGCGAGGTGGAGCCGCTGGTGCCGGTGCGGGACGGGATGAGCTTTCCCTTGGACACCGCGGCCGGTCGGGCGCTGCGCGGTCCCGTACGGGCCCAGGCGGCGCTGGATCGGGAGGACGTGGTGCCCGGGGTGTGTTGTGCGGCGTTGCCGGTGCGTTCGCCCGAGGGTCGCACGGTGGCGGCGCTGGCCGCGATGGTGCCGGTGGGACGGCGGCTTGAGGCGGTGACCCAGGCGGTTGCCGAGGCCGGTGCGGCGATCACCCGTGGTCTGGCCCTGGGAGTGGGGGCGTCGGTCGAACTGCCTCCCGTACTGCTGCATTGAGCACCGTCCCATTGAGTGGAACGCGCGTAGAACGCGGTCGTGTGGCCCCGGCAGAGTTGGGGTCGTGCCGGGGGAACGGCACTCGGCCCGGCCGGTTGCGGCAGGGCTGACACACCGTCAGCGCACATCAGTGATGTGACACCACCAAGGGGGAACCACCCATGCGTATGACCAGGACCGCCCGGATGACCGCCGCCGCTCTGCTGGCCCTCGGCACGTTCGGCAGCATGGCCGGTACGGCCCAGGCCAACCCCATCGACCAGGTGCGGATCGAGCTGGTCGGTCTGACCTGTCACACCAACAGCGAGGGCAGCCACGACGAGGCGTACCTCAACATCACCGACAGCAACAGCAACCATGTGAAGGTGTGGCCCGGTGGCGTCAGCTACCAGACCATGGGCAAGAACTACTGGCGTTCCCTCACGGACGGCAACAACAACACCGCACTGGTCTTCGGCAAGAACGAGTCCCGCACGCTGACCCTCTGGGACTACGACTCGACCAGCGGCAACGACAAGCTCGGCTCCACCCTGGTGCGCGGCAACGAGTTCAACAACGAGATCCAGTACCGCTCGCTGGAGGGCTCCGGCGGTGTGTACACCATCGCCTACCGGGTGATCGACATCTGATCGATCTTCCCGACCGCCCGGACTGCGCCGCGCCGGCAGGCGCAGTCCGGCGGGTGCCCTCACCGGCCGCCGTGACAGGCGGCCTGATGGCGAACCGGGCTAGGTGAGCTGCTTGACGAAGCAGTGACTGCCCTCGTACTCGCGGTAGTGGCCGAACTTCTGCTCCGAAGCGTCGTACCCGCTGGAGGTGTAGAGGGCTATCGCCTCCGGCTGCTTGTCACCGGTCTCCAGCACCATGCGGGTGCGGCCTGCCGCCCGGGCGTCAGCCTCCAGTGCGGCGAGCATGATCCGGGCGAGTCCCCGGCCGCGTGCCTCCGCCACGACGTACATCCGCTTGAGTTCGGCGTCGCCGTCCTCGTACCCCTCGTCTTCTCCGGCGCCCTGGCTTCGGGCGCGCCAGCCGCCGGTCGCCACCGGGTGACCCTCGTCGTCGTACGCGATGAGATACAGGCCACATGGCGGCTGGAACATCGAGGCGTCGAGCGGGGTCTCGTCGCCGTCGCCGTCGCCGTATCGCTGGATGTATTCCAGCTGGACCTGGTCGTTGAGCTTGACGGCATCGGGGTGGTCATACCGGACCGAACGTACATCCATGCAGGTGATCGTACGTCTTGGGGGAGTACGGGCGGAGTGGCGTGGATGGGTAGGGTGCCGGGGTGCACCGTGGGCGTTCCGCAGCGCGGTAGCAGCCCCCGCCGCCCGTGAACCCGAGGAGCCCGGTGTGCTCACCGTGACGTCCGTGAACGTGAATGGCCTCCGGGCCGCCGCGAAGAAGGGCTTCGTGCCCTGGCTGGCGGCGACCGAGGCCGATGTGATCTGCCTCCAGGAGGTACGGGCCGAGCCCGAGCAGCTTCCGCAGGGCGTAAGGCAACCGGACGGCTGGCACACGACCCATGCGCCGGCCGGTGCCAAGGGGCGTGCGGGCGTCTCGCTGTACACCCGGCGCGAGCCGGACGAGGTGCGCATCGGATTCGGGTCGCAGGAGTTCGACGGCAGCGGGCGCTACATCGAGGCGGACCTGCCGGGCGTGACCGTCGCCAGCCTCTATCTGCCCTCCGGCGAGGTGGGCACGGAGCGGCAGGACGAGAAGATGCGGTTCCTGGGCGAGTTCCTGCCGTATCTCCATGAGCTCAAGGCCCGGGCCGCGCACGACGGGCGCGAGGTCGTCGTCTGTGGTGACTGGAACATCGCCCACCGTGAGACCGACCTCAAGAACTGGCGCGGAAACAGAAAGAACTCCGGCTTCCTCCCCGAGGAGCGCCAGTGGCTCTCCGAGGTCTATGCGGAGGGCGCGTACGTGGATGTCTTCCGAGCCCTCCACCCGGATCAGGAAGGCCCCTACACCTGGTGGTCCTACCGGGGGCGCGCCTTCGACAACGACTCCGGCTGGCGCATCGACCTTCAGGTGGCCACCGAGCGGTTGGCCGCGCTGGCGGTGAAGGCGTTCGTGGAGCGGGCGGAGACCCATGAGGAGCGCTGGTCGGACCATGCTCCGGTGACCGTCGTCTACGACCTGCTGTGATCGCTCGCGGATGGGCCCTCCGTGGCGGGGTGGCCCTCGGGCGCCTCGCCGTCCGGTCGTAGCCTGCGGTCCAGCGCCATCGACAGTTCGGCGTCCACCACGCTCTTCGCCAGCGGACGCAGGGCCTGCGCGCCGCCCGCCAGCGGATGCTCCCGCACCACTTCCAGGAAGAGGTCCGCGAGGGCGTCGGCGTGGGCCCGTACGCGTTGTCCGGCGTCCAGGACGGCTGCCAGCGGTACGCCCTGACGCACCAGGGCGGCTGAGACGTCCAGGAGTCGGCGGCTGATGTGGACGAGTTCGCCACCGTCCACGGTGAGGTAGCCCAGGGCCAGCGCGCTCGCCAGGTTCTCCGGGGTGACTTCGCCCTCGAAGTGGTCGGCCAGTTCTTCCGGTGTGAGCCGGACGGGTGTTTCCTCCGTCGGTTCGGTCAGGCCCAGCGCCGCCCCGACGTCCCGGCCGCTTTCGAACGCCTTGGCCAGATCGGCGATCCCGTTCAGGGTGTGTCCGCGCTCCAGAAGTGCGGTGATGGTGCGCAGTCGGGCCAGGTGCTGCTCCCCGTACCAGGCGATTCGTCCTGCACGGCGGGGCGGTGGCAGCAGTCCGCGCTCTCGGTAGAAGCGCAGGGTGCGCACCGTGATGCCGGCCCTTTCGGCCAGTTCTTCCATGCGGTACTCGCGTCCTTCTGCCACGGGGGAAGCCTAGGCTGTGCGGCTGGCAACTCCTCCTGCCCTACCCCTACCGCTCGGTAGGCAGGCTGCCCTACGCTCCAATCGTGCCAGTGATTACTGGCAGAGTCAGCGGTGTCCAGTTGTGGCGTTCAGTGGGAGGCGGCATGGGCCGACGGAAGCAGGAGCAGCAACAGCACGTGAGGGTCGCGATCATCGGATCCGGCTTCGCCGGTCTCGGTGCCGCCGTCCGGCTGCGTCGTGAAGGGATCACCGACTTCGTCGTGCTGGAGCGCGCCGACTCGGTCGGCGGCACCTGGCGCGACAACGACTATCCGGGGTGCTGCTGCGATGTGCCCTCGCACCTCTACTCGTTCTCCTTCGCCCCCAACCCGGACTGGCCCCGCACTTTCTCCGGTCAGCGGCACATCCGCGCCTATCTGGAGCGGGTGACCGACACCTTCGGACTCCGACCCCATCTGCGCCTGGGCCATGAGGTGCGCACGATGGTGTGGGACCGCGACGAACTCCGCTGGCTCATCGACACCGACCAGGGCGAGTACGCCGCCGATGTCGTTGTCTCCGCGACCGGGCCGCTCTCCGACCCGAAGATGCCCGACATCCCGGGGCTCGCCGACTTTCCCGGCGCCGCCTTCCACTCCGCCCGCTGGGACCATGACGTCGATCTGCGGGGCAAGCGGGTGGCGATGGTGGGAACAGGCGCCTCCGCCGCGCAGATCGTGCCCGCGATTCAGCCGCAGGTCACGTCGCTCACCCTCTTCCAGCGCACCCCGCCCTGGGTCCTGCCGAAAGTCGACCGGGACATCAGCTCGCTGGAGCGCTGGTTGCACCGCCAGGTCCCGCTGACCGCCACCGTGCGCCGGGGGCTGCTCTGGGGCGTGCGGGAGTTGCAGGTCTCCGCCTTCACCAAGCGCACCCAGCAGTTGGCACTGGTCGAATCCGTGGCCAGGAAGCACCTCGCCCGGGCGGTGAAGGACCCGGTGCTACGGGCGAAGCTCACCCCCTCCTACCGCATCGGCTGCAAGCGGGTGGTGCTGTCGAGCGAGTACTACCCGGCGCTCGCCCAAGCGAATGCGCACGTGGTGGCGTCCGGGCTGGTCGAGGTGCGCGGTTCGACGCTGATCGCCGCCGACGGCAGCGAGACCGAGGCCGATGTGATCGTCTTCGGCACCGGCTTTCGGGTCACCGACATGCCGATCGCCGATCGCGTGGTCGGCGCTGACGGGATCACCCTCGCCGAGTCCTGGAAGACGGGGATGCAGTCCCTGCGGGGGGCGACCGCAGCCGGGTTCCCCAACTGGATGACGCTCATCGGCCCCAACACCGGTCTCGGCAACTCCTCGATGATCCTCATGATCGAGTCCCAGTTGAACTATCTGGCGGACTACCTGCGGCAGCTCACCGTTCTCGGCGGACGGACCGCGCTGTCTCCCAAGCCCGCCGCGGTCTGCGCATGGAACGGACGGGTCCAGGAGCGGATGAAGCGAACCGTCTGGAGCACGGGCGGCTGTGACAGTTGGTACCTCGACCCCAGTGGTCGCAACACCACCCTGTGGCCGGGGACGACCGGGGAGTTCCGCCGGGAGACCCGCGAAGTGGATCTGGGGGAGTACGAGGTCGTCCGCAAGCGGGTCGTCGCACCGACGACCGCCGTTGCGGCGGACGCTGCGCCTGCGGACCTCGTGTCGGCGGACCCCGAGTCGGTGCAGCCCGCGCCCGTGAAACCGGAGTCGGTGCAGCCCGAGCCCGTGAAGTCCGCTTCGGTGCGGGAGGAGAACGCATGATCCGCCGAATGGATCTTGAGGGGCAGGTCGCCGTCGTCACCGGTGCCGCCCGCGGGGTGGGGGAACTCCTCGCCCGCAAACTGTCGGCGCGCGGGGCGAAGGTGGCGCTCCTGGGCCTGGAACCGGAGGGTTTGAAGGAGGTCTCGGGCCGGCTCCACGGTGAAAGCGACTGGTGGGAAGTCGATGTGACGGACCATCAGGAGATGGATCGGATCGCCGGCGAGGTCAAGCAGCGGTTCGGCAAGGTCGATGTCGTCGTGGCCAATGCGGGGGTGGCCGCGGGCGGGCCGTTCGCGGATAGCGACCCGAACGCCTGGCGGCGGGTGATCGAGGTCAATCTCATCGGCAGCGCCGTGACCGGGCGGGCGTTCCTGCCCGCCTTGACGGCCAGCCGCGGCTGCTTCCTCCAGATCGCGTCCCTCGCCGCCATCACCCCGGCACCGCTGATGACGGCCTACTGCGCATCGAAGTCCGGCGTCGAGGCGTTCGCGCACAGCCTGCGCTCCGAAGTCGCCCACCGCGGCGTGCGGGTGGGGGTCGCCTATCTGTCCTGGACCGACACCGACATGGTTCGCGGCGCCGACCAGGACGAGGTGATGCGGGAACTGCGCGGACGGCTGCCCTGGCCCGCCAACCGCACCTATCCGCCGGGCCCGGCCGTGGACCGGATCGTGGCCGGGATCGAGCGGCGTTCCGCGCATGTGTACGGGCAGTGGTGGCTGCGCGGAATGCAGTCGGTGCGCGGCGGTCTGCCGTCGCTGATCGGGCTGGTGGGGCAACGGGAGGTCCGACGGTTCGAGCCGCGGTTGGCCGGTGTGGGCAAGGGGCTCGTGGGTGCGGGCGGGGCCGCCGACGAGGCGGCGCGCACGGAGCGTAGTTGATCGAAATGCGAGCTATGTCCGGTCGTGGAAGAGTCTGAGCCGGGGCCACTCCCGGCCCCGGGGACATCAATGTCCCACTCTTTCCGCACCCCTCTCAGGAGTGACTCACATGGGCATCAAGGACCAGTTCCAGGACAAGGCGCAGGAGCTCGCGCAGCAGGCGAAGCAGGCTGCGGGCAAGGCGAGGGACGAGTCTCCGGAGCGCGGCCGTGACGGCCGCGAGCGCCGCGACCAGGACCCGGCCCGGCAGAACCCGGCCCGGCAGGAGCCGCCCAACCGGCGTCCCAACCCGGCTGCCTGACCGCTAGCGCTTTGAGGCGCACCCGCCCCCACACGGGCGGGTGCGCCTTCGCGATGCCGTGGCCAGCCCGGGTCGTCGGGGGAGCTTGCCGAGGATGCGGTGGTGTCACGACGGCAGGGCGCCTGCGGCCGGGTCGGGTGGTTGGCCGATGACTTCGCACGGGGCTCTCACGGGGCTCTCGCGGGGCTCTCGCGGGGCTCGCGAGGGACTGCGCACGGACTTCTCGCGCGGGCGGAGCAGCAGCCGTACGGCCCTTCTCAATCGCCCGAACGGGCCGATCTCGGCGGGAGCTTCGGGCGGCTCCGGTCCGGTACGTGGTCATATCCCGGGGGGATGGCCGCGGGCCGGTCCGCCAACAGTTCCAGGGCCAGCCGCACCGCGTCGTCGAGTCCCGCATGCCGCCCCTCGGCCCAGTCCAGGGGGGTGCGCAACGCCTCCAGGTCCGGTGCCACACCGTGGTTCTCGATTCCCCAGCCGTACTGCTGGAACCAGGCCGCGTTCATCGGAACCGTGATCACCGAGCCATCGCCCAACTGGTGGCGTCCCGTGATCCCCACCACGCCGCCCCAGGTCCGACACCCCACCACAGGCCCCAACCCCAGCAGCTTGAAGGCCGCGGTGATCATGTCACCGTCCGATGAGGTCGCTTCGTCCGCCAGCGCCACCACCGGACCGCGCGGCGCATGGGAGGCGTACGAGACCGGCTGTGCGTCCCGGGTGAGGTCCCAACCGAGGATCTTGCGCGTCAGCTTCTCCACCACCAGCTCACTGATGTGGCCGCCCGCGTTCCCCCGTACGTCGACGATCAGTGCGGGGCGGGCCACTTCCAATCGCAGGTCCCGGTTGAACTGGGCCCAACCCGAGCCGCCCATGTCGGGGATGTGGAGATAGCCGCACTTGCCACCGCTCAGCTCCCGCACCACCTCCCGCCGCTTCGCCACCCAGTCCTGGTAGCGCAGCGGCCGTTCATCGACGAGCGGCACCACGGCCACCCGCCGGGAGCCGCCTTCCGCGAGTCGGAACGTCAGCTCGACCGTCGTTCCCCCCGCGGCGGCGAGCATGGGGAAGGGGCCGGTGAGCGGGTCCACCGGGCGTCCGTCCACCTGGGTGATGACCGCTCCCTCGCGGATGCCGGTGCCCGCCAGCGGTGAGCGGGCCTTGGAGTCGGACGATTCACCCGGCAGGATGCGCTGCACCACCCATTGGCCGTCCCGACAGACCAGATTCGCACCCAGGAGACCCATCGGCCGCTGGTAGTGGGGAGGTCCTTCGTTGCGGCGGGCGGGAGCCACATAGGCGTGGGACGTGCCCAGTTCGCCGAGGACCTCCCGCAGCAGATCCGCGAACTCGTCCGGTGAGGCGACCCGCTCCACCAGCGGCCGGTACTGCGCGAGGACCGCGTCCCAGTCGACGCCGCCCATGCCGGGCTCCCAGAAGTAGGCCCGGATCAGCCTTCCCGCCTCTTCGTACGCCTGCCGCCACTCCGAGGCCGGGTCCACATGGTGCAGGATGCGGCGAAGGTCCAGATAGACGGTCGAATCGCCGTCGCCGGGCTCGGTGGCGGGGACCGCACGCAGTTCGTCCTCGTCCACGACGACCAGCCGACTGCCGTCCCCGCTCACGGCGAACCAATCCAGATGGTCGACCAGTTCGATCCGACGCGCCTTGGAGATGTCGAAGTGTTCCAGCGTCGGCCGGCCCGAGGTGTCCGCGGGATTGGCGAACGTCTCCCCGAGGGCGCCCGAGATGGGCCAGCGCAGCCAGACGAGACCCCCGCCGCTGACGGGGTGGAGCTCCGAGTACTTGGACGCCGACACGGGGAATGGGGTCACCCGGCTCTCCAACCCCTCGATCTCCACGGTCACCGCACCTGCCGGCTCGTCTGATGCGGAGACGATGTCGTCCAGCGGGTCGAGCCCCCCGGCGGCGGGCCGTCCGTCCGGGGACAGGGCGAAGGGCGAAGGCGTCGCCGACGACAGCGGTACGAGGTAGGGGCGGCAGCCGAGTGGAAAGGAGAGGTCCCCGGTGTGGACGTCGTACACCGGATCGAAGCCGCGCCAGGAGAGGAAGGCCAGATAGCGGCCGTCGCTGGTGAAGACGGGATTCTCGTCCTCGAAGCGGCCGTTGGTGACGTCGACGATCGTACGGTCCTTGATCCGGGCCAGTTTGATCTGTCGCAGGGAGCGGCCGATGCCGGGTTGGGCCCAGGTGAGCCAGGAACCGTCGGGGGAGAACGCAAGATCGCGCACGGGGCCGTTGACGGATCGGATCAACTCGATGACCGAGCCCACCGTCTCCTGGGAGAGCGCGGCGTCAGCTGTACCCGTTGTGCCCGTTGAGCCAGTGGAGTTGGTGGAGTTGGTGACATTGGTGGAGTCGGTGGATTCGGCGGCGTCGATGAGCAGCAGTCGGCCGTCGTGCGAGGCGATCGCCAGCCGCTCCCCCTCCGGGTCCGAGACCAACTCCAACACCCGCCCGAGCACCCCGGGTGCCAGCCGCCGCGGTGGCCGGTCCCCACTGGCCCGCGGCAGATAGGCGACCTCGATCGCGTCCTCGCCCGCGGCATCGGTGACGTACGCGACCTGTCCGCCGGTCCCGAGCATCACCGGCAACCGCACCCGTACGCCCGGGGTGTCGGCGATCGTGCGGGCCGGGCCGTCGCGATGGGTCAGCCAGTACAGGCTGCCGCGCACGGAAAGGGCGCTGGCCCGCCCCGTGGTGTCCACCGATACTGCGTCCACATGGTTCGCGGCCGGCACCTGGTACGGGCGTCTACCGGCGCGGGTACCGCCCAGCTCGACCGCCAGCCGGCGCGGTACGGCGTCCGGCGACAGCAGGTCGTCGGCGATCCACAACTCGCCCGCGCACTGGTAGACCACACGGTGGCCGTCGCTGGACGCATGGCGGGCGTAGAAGGTGTCGTGGTCGGTGTGTCGTCGCAGATCGCTGCCGTCGGGCAGACAGGAGTACAGATTGCCGATCCCCTCGTGATCGGAGAGGAAGGCGATCCGACCCGAGACGAACATCGGGCAGTCCAGATGGCCTTCGAGTTCGGGCAGCAGTCGCTCGCCGTGCAGCCACAGCCGGCCCGTTGCGCCACCGCGGTAGCGCTTCCAGGAGGCGGGCTCGTGGGGTGGCTTGCCCGTCAGCAGCAGGGTGCGCCGGTCGCCGTTGGTGCCGGTCACGGCGATGTCCGACACGGGCCCCCATGGCAGTTTCGCCCCCGGGGCCCCGTCGGTCGGGACGCAGTAGGCCCAGGAGAAGTACGAGAACGGCTGCCCGTGCGAGGAGACGGCGAGGATCTGGCTGTGGCCCTCCGGATCCGGTGGCGCCCAGCCGCAGACCCGGGTGTCGGCGCTGCCCCAGTGGCTCAGCCGGCGTGCGGGGCCGCCGCTGACCGGGGCGAGGTGGATCTCCGGGTCGAGGCTGCGCCAGCTGGTGTAGGCGATGTGACGGCCGTCGGGGGAGAAGCGGGGGTGCCCGATCCGGGTCCGGTCCACGGTGATCCGCCAGGCTCGCCCGGGCCGCTGGCCCGCCGGCACGAGGGGTGCGACCCACAGATCGTCTTCGGATGCGAAGCACAGCAGGTCGTCATGGAGGTGCGGGAAGCGGAGGTATGCCACGTCGTCGCTCACTTCCCCTATCCTTTCCGGGGCCCGTGGATGCGGCAACTCGTGGCGCGGGGGAACACCTGCGCGGCGGCCCGACACCTGGGTGCGTCGCCACGCCGTGAGGCCGTGACGTCGTGATGTCACGGTTTGCTAGTTCGGTTGTTCGGACGGTGGGTGGCGTTGGCCGGATGGGTTCGTTGGTTCGGCCTGGAACCGTCCGTGACCCAGAACACAAGCGAAACGATTTCGTTTCGTGAAGTGGGCTGGGTTAACTTGGAGGTGTACGAAACCGTTTCGTTCGGCAGTGGCAGCAGTGGGGGGAGGTCCATCATGGCGACGCGCACCCGGTTGACCCCCGAGCGCGAGGCAGAGCTGTACGAAGCCGTACTCGATCTGCTTGCCGAGGTGGGCTACGACGCACTGACCATGGACGCCATCGCCGCCCGGACCAGATCCAGCAAGGCCACCCTCTACCGTCAGTGGCGCAGCAAGCCGGAACTGGTGGCCAAGGCCCTCCAGGAGACCAAGCCGCCGGGGCTCGACGAGATCGACACCGGTTCCCTGCGCGGTGACTTCTACGAGATCCTCGCGCGTACGGACGATTCCAAACTGGAGCGGGACTCGGCGCTGTTGCGGGGGCTGGTCCAGGCCGTTCACCACAACCCGGATCTGCACGAGGCACTGCGCGAGCAGCTCGTCGAGCCGGAGAAGCGCGAGCTCGACGCCGTGGTGCGCAGGGCCGTGGGGCGCGGTGAGATCAGTGCCGCCAATCCCGCGGTGGAGTTCGTCGCCCATATGTTGGTGGGGGCGTTCTTCGCCCGGCTCATCATCGACGACCAGCACCCTGACAAGGCGTACATCATGCGGTACATCGATGCCGTCGTCCTTCCGGCGCTGGGGGTCTGATGGCGTCGGCCTGGTTCCGTTCACACTCCCGTCCCGCCTCTCGGTGCACCCTGTCGAGCAGGCGTACGGCCCCGTCGGACGTTCGTCGTCCGTCGTGCGGTCCCGGTACCTCCCGGTCCGCGGTGGCAGGGCGTTGCCCTTCGCCATCGCAGACCGTCCGACCGGAGCGCGATGGACCCTGCCCCACAGGGTTCGCGTTCTTTTCCCCGTTTTCGGTGTTCTTGGTTCCCCGGCTGCTCTGCCAACGGTGTCAGCGCTGCCGCTTCGGTGAGTCCTGTTGGCCTTCACCGTGCACCCGACCCCCCGGACGTCGTTCATGAATCGTTCCTGAACGCGTCCGGTGTCCCTCCCCAGGACATCGACCCGCCCCCCACTCCTCCCCGGGATCCCCACCCTCCGCTCGGTACCACCGCAGCACCTGACGTGCGCCGCTCTCGTCGTCGGGCCGGCTCCCCATGCCCTTTGTCCTCTCAACCCAATGGGAGTAAGCCCTCGTGGCCACGTTCCTCTACAAACTTGGACGGCTCGCCTTCAGGCGCCGCCGCATAGTCGCCCTGCTGTGGGTCGCGCTCCTGGTACTTGCCGGAGTCGGCGCGTCCGCCGCAGCCAAGCCGACCGAAGCCTCCTTCTCGATGCCCGGCACCGAGGCGCAGAAGGCGTTCGACCTCCTGGAAGAGCGCTTCCCCGGTGGGAGCGCCGATGGTGCGACGGC
This sequence comes from Streptomyces sp. NBC_00690, assembly GCF_036226685.1. Taxonomy (NCBI): domain Bacteria; kingdom Bacillati; phylum Actinomycetota; class Actinomycetes; order Kitasatosporales; family Streptomycetaceae; genus Streptomyces; species Streptomyces sp. NBC_00690. Next base: position 3,703,710 of record NZ_CP109009.1, on the reverse strand, counting down.
CCGCGTGGTCTTCAAGGCTCCGGCCGGTCAGAAGATGACGGACGCCGAGCACAAGACCGAGGTCAATGAGGCGGTCGCCGATCTGAAGGCCGGATCGTCGCAGGTCTCCTCGGTCACCGACCCGTACACCGCGGACGCGGTCTCCGAGGACGGCTCGATCGCGTATATCTCGGTGAGCTACAAGGTCAACTCGATGGAGCTGACCGACAAGACCCGCGATGCGCTGGAGAAGACCGGTGAAGCGGCCAGCGACGCCGGGCTCACGGTCGAGATCGGTGGTGACGCCTCCATGGCTGAGCCGGAGACCGGCTCCGCCGAGATGATCGGCATCGCGGTTGCCGCGGTGGTCCTGGTCATCACCTTCGGCTCTCTGATCGCGGCCGGTCTGCCGCTGATCACCGCGCTCATCGGCGTCGGCATCGGTATCTCGTCGATCACCGCACTCGCCAAGACGCTCGATCTCGGTTCCACCACCTCCACCCTGGCGATGATGATCGGCCTTGCGGTCGGCATCGACTACGCCCTGTTCATCGTCTCCCGCTACCGTGCCGAACTGGCCGAGGGGCGCGAGCGTGAGGAAGCCGCCGGCCGTGCGGTGGGTACCGCGGGCTCCGCGGTCGTCTTCGCCGGTCTGACCGTGGTGATCGCCCTGGTCGGCCTGGCGGTCGTCAACATCCCGATGCTCAGCAAGATGGGCTTCGCCGCCGCCGGTACCGTCGTCATCGCCGTCATCATCGCGATCACCCTGATCCCGGCTCTGCTGGGCTTCGCGGGCGGCAAGGTGATGGGACGCAAGGCCCGCAAGAACGCCAAGACGGCCAAGGCAGCCAAGACGGCCAAGGCAGCCAAGGCGGCCGGCAATGCGGCCGAGACCGAGGGCGGGGCCGTCGAGAAGCAGAACGGTGGCGTCCGCTGGGCGCGCTTCGTCCTGCGCCGTCCGGTCGCCGTGCTGCTCGCCGGTGTGGTGGGCCTCGGTGTCATCGCGATCCCGGTGGGCTCGCTGAAGGTCGGTCTGCCCGACGAGGGCTCCCAGTCGACCGAGTCGAGCCCGCGCCGGGCCTACGACATGCTCTCCGAGGGCTTCGGCCCCGGTTTCAACGGCCCGTTGATGCTGGTCGTGAACGCCAAGGGCAGCGAGAACCCGCAGGGTGCGGTCGACAAGGTCGGCGACACGGTGGAGAAGCTCGACGGCGTCACCGCCGTGCTGCCCGGGCCGCTGAACAAGACGGGCGACACGGCGATCATCACCGTCGTCCCCGACGACCGGCCCAGTTCGGTGCAGACCGAGGACCTGGTCCACGACATCCGTGACTTGCGTACCGCACTGAAGTCCGACACGGGTGCGGAGGTGCTCGTCACGGGTGCGACCGCGATGAACATCGACTTCTCGCAGCGGATGAACGACGCCCTGATGCCCTACCTCGCGCTGGTCGTGGGGCTCGCGTTCCTGCTGTTGGTCGTGGTCTTCCGGTCGATCCTGGTGCCGCTCAAGGCAGCGCTCGGGTTCCTGCTCTCCGTCGTCGCCGCGCTCGGCGCAGTCGTGGCGGTCTTCCAGTGGGGCTGGCTCGCCGATGTCTTCGGTGTCGAGCAGCCGGGCCCGATCATGTCGATGATGCCGATCTTCATGGTGGGCGTGGTCTTCGGCCTGGCGATGGACTACGAGGTCTTCCTCGTCACACGCATGCGTGAGGCGTACGTCCACGGGGAGCGGCCGGCCGAAGCCATCGTGACCGGCTTCAAGCACGGCGCCCGGGTGGTCACCGCAGCAGCGGTGATCATGATCGCGGTGTTCGCGGGCTTCATCGGCTCCGGTGAGCAGATGGTCATGATGATCGGCTTCGGTCTGGCGATCGCGGTGTTCTTCGACGCGTTCGTCGTCCGGATGGCGATCGTGCCCGCAGTGCTGGCGCTGCTCGGCCACAAGGCGTGGTGGCTGCCGGGCTGGCTGGACAAGGCCCTGCCGAACGTCGACGTCGAGGGCGAGAAGCTCCAGCAGCAGTTGCAGAACTCCTCGGGCGGCGACGAGGACCGAGAACTGTCCCGCGTCTGACGTCCTGCGCCGCGGCTCTTTGGGTCGCGGTGGTCGTGGCCGTACTTCATCGCCTTGCGGCGGGGGGTGCGGCCACGGCCGTTTTAGCCGGTCGCGTTGGTTCTAACCGATGTGTTGGCTTGGCCGGTTGTGATGGTTCTAGCCGGTCGTGGTGGTGGGGACGGCCGCATAGGTGTGGGTCAGGAAGCGGCTCAGGGCCCTGGTGTCGAACTGGAGTACGTCCACGCCGTCAGCCGTGTGGAACTCCACCACCGCCTGGGCCCGGCCGCACGGCCAGACCTCCACATCGCCCTCGCGCACGGGGGAGCGCAATCCGGTCTCCAGCACTTCCCTGGGGAAGGTCCAGTCGCGCCCGCTGGCGAAGGAGAACCGCACCGCGGCGGGATCGTCGGCCGGTTCGTAGCACAGGGCGACGCGCACGGGTCGGTACTGAGGAGCGTCGGTGACGATCCGGGCCCACGCGTGATCTTCGACTGAGGCGGCGGACATGGGGCGCTCCTCGCATTCATCGTCTTTATTAACCAATGTTGCATATTTCGGGCCAATGCTCGACCTGGTGGAGGGCCCACGCACTTTTCGTCATACATGCGCTCTTGCAAGCCATGTGCAGTAGGCCCACTATCGACGGGCAGCCCTTCTCGTCTGTCCGATGCGGAGCCAGCCATGCATGTGCCCGACGGATTCATCAATGCGCCCGTGTCGGTCGCGGCGGGAGTGGTGGCGGCCGGCGCGGTCGCTCTCAGCCTCCGCGGGGCCCGTCGAGAACTGGCGGGCCCCGCGCATGCCGCTGGACTCGTCGGCGCCGAGCGCACCGCACCCCTCGCCGGTCTGGTGGCCGCCTTCGTCTTCGCCGTACAGATGCTGAACTTCCCCGTAGCCGCGGGCACCAGCGGCCATCTCCTCGGCGGAGCGCTCGCCGCGATCCTGGTGGGCCCGTACACCGGGGTGCTCTGCATAGCCGTGGTCCTGCTGATGCAGGGCGTCCTCTTCGCCGACGGCGGTCTCACCGCACTCGGTGTCAACATCACCATCATGGGCGTGGTGACCGCGGCCCTGGCCTACGCGCTGTTCCGTGGGCTGCTCGCCGTCCTGCCCGGCGGTCGTCGATCCATCGCCGCGGCCAGCTTCGTCGCCGCACTCGTCTCCGTACCGGCGTCGGCCGCGGCCTTCACCCTCCTCTACTGGATCGGTGGCACCACCGAGGTGCCGATCGGCAAGGTCCTGGTCGCCATGGTCGGCGTCCATGTGCTCATCGGCATCGGCGAAGCCCTGATCACCATGTTGACGGTGGGGGCGGTCCTCGCCGTCCGCCCGGACCTGGTCTACGGCGTCCGTGGGCTGCGGCGCCCGCTGAAGCTCAGGATCGGGGGCGAGTTGATCGAGGCACCCGGGTCCGATGCGCAGCGCGGCCCGTCCCGCTCGCCCCGCAAGGTGTGGCTGGCCGGCCTGGCCGCCGCCCTCGTCCTCGCGGGGTTCGGCTCCTTCTACGCCTCCGCGCACCCCGACGGGCTGGAGAAGGTCGCCGCCGACAAGGGCATCGACAAGAAGGTCGAGGAGCACGCAGCCGCCGACTCGCCCCTCGCCGACTACGGCATCGAGGACATCACCAACACCCGGATCTCCGGCGGGCTGGCCGGTGTCATCGGGGTGGGTGCGACCGTCGTCGTGGGCAGCGGGGTCTTCTATGTGACGGCACGCCGTCGCCGTACCCGACTGGGCACCCAGGCGGCGGTGACGGCCCCGGAGCGGCCGTCGGACAGTGCGCGGGAGTGAGCGGTGGGCTCCGGACACACCCACAGGCTCTACCGACCGGGGCGCTCCCTGGTGCACGCCCTGCCCCCGCACTGCAAACTCGTCGCCGCGTTCTGCTTCGTCCTTGTGGTGGTATGCACCCCGCGGGAGGCGGTGTGGGCCTTCGCGGGCTATGCCGTCCTACTGGCCGCGGTCGCCGCCGTGGCCCGCATCCCACCCGGCTTCCTGCTCAGCCGACTGCTGATCGAGATCCCCTTCGCGGCCTTCGCCCTGCTGATGCCGTTCGTGGTGCCCGGCGAACGCACGATAGTCCTCGGGCTCTCGCTGAGCGTGCCCGGACTGTGGGGCGCCTGGAACATCCTGGTCAAGGGGACCCTGGGCGTCGCCACCTCGGTGATCCTGGCCTCCACCACCGAACTCAGGGCCCTGCTGCTGGGGCTCCAGCGGTTGAAGCTGCCGCCCCTGCTGGTGCAGATCGCCTCCTTCATGATCCGGTACGGCGATGTGATCGCCGATGAGATGCGCCGGATGTCGATCGCCCGCCGCTCCAGGGGGTTCGAGGCCCGGGGTGTACGCCACTGGGGTGTGCTCGGCAAGTCCGCCGGCGCCCTCTTCATCCGTTCCTACGAGCGCGGTGAGCGGGTCCATCTGGCCATGGTCAGCCGCGGCTACACAGGGGTGATGCCGGTGATCGACGAGGTACGGGCATCCCGGACCCAATGGGCGTACGCGGCAGCCCTGCCCCTCGCCGCGCTCACCGTCTGCCTGATGGGATGGACGCTATGACCCTGCTGGGATGGGCCCCATGACCGGCCCCGCCGCCCTTCCTCCCTCCCTCGATGTCCATGGACTCGCCTATGCCTATCCCGATGGACACCAGGCCCTCTTCGGTGTCGATCTGACCGTGGCCCGGGGCGAGCGGGTCGCCGTGCTCGGCCCCAACGGCGCGGGCAAGACCACCCTCGTACTCCATCTGAACGGCATCCTCGGGGGCGGCATCGGGACGGTGTCGGTCGCCGGTCTACCGGTCGCACGCGAGCACCTGGCCGAGATCCGCCGTCGGGTCGGCATCGTCTTCCAGGACCCGGACGACCAACTCTTCATGCCCACGGTCCGGGAGGACGTCGCCTTCGGGCCGGCGGCTGCCGGGCTGCGGGGCGCCGCGCTGGAGGAGCGCGTGGCCGGGGCGCTGGAGCTCGTGGGCATGGTCGAGTACCTGGATCGGCCGCCGCACCACCTCTCCTACGGGCAGCGGCGGCGGGTCGCGGTCGCCACGGTCCTGGCCATGGAGCCCGAAATCCTGGTGCTCGACGAGCCGTCGTCCAATCTCGACCCCGCGTCCCGGCGGGAACTCGCCGACATCCTGCGGTCCCTGGACGTCACGGTGCTGATGGTGACCCACGATCTGCCGTACGCCCTGGAGCTCTGCCCGCGCTCGGTGATCCTGAGCGAAGGGGTCATCGCGGCGGACGGTCCCACGGGGGAACTGCTTGCGAACGAGGCGTTGATGCGGGAGCACCGGTTGGAGCTGCCGTTCGGCTTTGACCCGGGGTTCGCGGCGTCGCACGGCGCTTAGCTATTCAAGCTTGACTACTGATAAAGGGTGGGTTACTGTCGTGACGTAATCAAACTTGACTACTACGGATCAGCCGTAGCGAGGAGCGCATATGCCCGTCCTGCCCGACACCGGATACGAGCCGACCGCCGAGGACCGCAAGAGCGTGGACGCCTGGTTCGCCGAGTACGACGCCCTCAGTGCGGGGCGGAAGGTCGAGCGCATGGCCGATATGGCGGTCTTCCCGCTCAACCTGGTGAGCGACGACTCCGCAGGCAATGGCCGCTCGGCCCAGTGGGACCGGGCGCAGTTCATCGAGACCATGACGCAGGTGATGGGGGGCGGCAGCGAGGACATCACTTTCGACTCGGTACGGACGCCGGTCTTCCTCTCCGCCGCCATGGCCATCGTCTTCACCGACTCGACCATGACAGCCGAGGGCCACACCCAGCAGTTGAGGTATGCGGACATTCTGATCAGGCGAGATGGTGCCTGGGGATTCCAGACCATGATCCAGGGCGGTTGGGGCGACAACCTCTGACCGTTGCTGCTGCTCGGGGCTCACCCGTTCACGGGGGATACGCCTTTCGTGCTCGGCGACCACCTCTCGGTGGGGCGCCGATGCAGCCACCGCAGAGCCGCCCCGCTCGGCGAACCCCGGTTCCTGAGGTGTTCAGGGTGGTCCCGAGCAGCCCGGAAGCAACACTCAGCCGCGACCGTTGCACCATGGGGGAGATCAACAGACGCGGGAGAGTGGGCACAGTGGACGTCCGGGGCACGGTGGCGGCAGGCTTTGAGCCGGTCGAGGAGGCGTTTGAACGCAACTTCGAGCAGCGCGGCGAGCGCGGGGCGGCGGTGGCCGTCTATCGCCATGGACACAAGGTCGTCGACCTATGGGCCGGAACCCGCGACGTGGACGGTGATGCCCCCTGGGCCGTGGACACCGCCCAGGTCGTCCGCTCGGCGACCAAAGGCGTCGCCGGCGCGGTCGTCCTCCTGCTGCACCAGCGCGGACAGATCGATCTGGATGCGCCTGTGGGCACCTATTGGCCGGAGTTCAAGGACGCGGGCAAGGAACGGGTGCTCGTACGCCATCTGCTCTCGCACCGTGCCGGACTGGCCGCCATCGATCATCCGCTGACCCCGGCCGAAGCGATCGACGGGGTCAGTGGGCCGGCCGCGCTCGCGGCCCAGCGCCCCCAGTGGGAACCCGGAACCGATCACGGCTACCACCCGCAGACCTACAGCTGGTTGATCGCCGAACTCGTGCGCAGGGTCACCGGGCGCACCATCGGGCGCTGGGTCGCCGAGGAGATCGCCCGTCCGCTCGGATTGGACTTCTGGATCGGGCTCCCGGCCGAAGAGGCCCATCGAGTCGGCCGGATCGGGCCGGTGGCCGAGCCGCCCGCCGCGATGGGCGGCGGACTCAGCCTGCGCCCCAAGCGTTCGGTGGTCGAGGCGTACCGCGATCCGGAGTCACTCACCCGGCGTGCGTTCGGAGCGATCCACCCCTTCCCCGATGAGAACGACCCCGACTACCGGGCCGCCGAACTGCCTGCGTCCGGCGGCATCTCCACCGCCCGTGCCCTGGCCCGCTTCTACGCGGCCACCATCGGCGATGTGGACGGTGGACGGCGGCTGTTCGCCCCGGCGACCCTGACCCTCGCCCGTACCGAGGAGTCGGTGGGCCCGGACCGGGTGTTGATCGTCCCGACCCGTCTGAGTTTGGGTTTTATGCTCCACGGCGCGGCTGCCCCGCTCCTGGGCCCCGGCTCCTTCGGCCACCCCGGCCGCGGCGGATCCCTGGGCTTCGCCGACCCCGCGTCAGGGATCGCCCTCGGCTATGTGACCAACGGACTACGCAAGGGAGTTACCGCCGATCCCCGTGCCCAAGCGCTGGTCAGAGCGGTACGTTCAGTACCATGAACACTGCGCTGAAACGTTTCGAGGGGTATGGCGTACTGGTGACGGGCGGCGCCCGGGGCATCGGCGAGGCGATCGTGCGGAGGCTGGCGTCGGAAGGGGCGCGGGTACTCATCGCGGACGTGGACGAGGAGGCGGCGCAGCAGGCCGCGGCACAGATCCCCGGTGCCGAGTACCGGCGTTGCGATGTGAGTGAACGCACCGATGTGGATGCTGCGGTGGCGTACGCCGTCGAGCGCTTCGGGACCCTCGACGTCGTGGTCAACAACGCTTTCGCGGCCACCCCCGAACTCGCCCTGGACCGACTGTCCGACGAGAACTGGCGCCGCGATCTGGACGTCACCCTGGGCGGCGCCTTCCGTTGTGCCCGGGCCGCACTTCCGTTGCTCGCGAAGTCGGGTCGGGGGGCGATCGTCAACATCGGTTCGGTCAACGCCGAGCAGTCCTTCGGCGGGCACTCCTACAGCGCGGCGAAGGCGGGCCTGGCCTCGCTGACCCGCACCCTGGCAGGGGAGGCGGGCCCCCTGGGTGTTCGCGTCAACCAGATCAACCCGGGCACCATCCGCACCCGGAACTGGGAGGGTCGCGAAGGGGTCATCGCGGCGCTCGCGGACATCTATCCGCTCGGCAGGGTGGGCGAACCGGACGACATCGCCTCGGCGGTGGCCTTCCTGGCATCGAGCGACGCGTCCTGGATCACGGGGACGACCCTCCGGGTGGACGGAGGCGTCCTGGCGGTGAACACGACGTTCAACAAGGCAATCACCGAAGCGGAGGCAGCGGAGGCAGCCGCGGCGGCGGAAGCCGAAGCCGCGGCGGCCGAGGCCGAGTAGCGATCGAGCAGGTGTGGCCGTGCGGAAGCACTCCGTCGGCCACATCACCTTCGATTCGGCCAGAGTCTCGTGTCCTTGCTCGGGAGCGCAGCGGAATCCGGGCCACCGCGCCTATCGTCCGGGAAGGCCCGAGAGCAGGGGAGGACGCCGTGAATTCCAAGGGTGACCGGATAGCGCTCGTTCTCATCTTCGCTCCGCCTGCGGGCATCACCGCGGGATTCCTGGCGCACTTCTTCCGCGAACTGATGGTGGACCGCGATGACATGTCCTGGCCCCTGTTCTGGTGGGTCGCGCTCCCGGTCTTCCTCGTTGCGTCCGGCCTGCTGTGGTGGGTGTCGGGGCGCGACAGCGGTGGGGGTTCGGGGGGCGGTGGCGGACTGGACTGCGGCCAGGGCGGAGGTTGCGGCCGCGGTGGCGGTGACTGAGGCCGCAACTGCATGACAGGCCCGCCCACCATCGGGAGCCAGGGGCACGAGCACCTGATGCGCATCACCTGAAGCGCACCACCAGATACGCATCAGTCCTGCGCATCGACTTCGGCTGCGGCTAGTTCGGCTGCCGGCAGTGTGCGCGTAAGCTGCTCGGACCGTCGAAGCAGACCGCCCTCGGTGAACTCTGCGAAACCGTCGCCAACCGGTTGACGAGGCTGATCGAACAGGGCCGGACGGCGGGGGAGTTCGGTTCTGCCGCACCGGCCACCTGGCTGGTGGCTGCCGTGACCGCGCTGGGTCATGCCGCGGGCGACGAGGTCGGTGCGGGGCGGATGGCGGTGAGCGAGGCGGCGGCATGGTTGCGTACCGCCACGCTGGCCGTGCTCGACGTTCCACGGCGAGGCACTGCCTGAGGGCCTTCCCGCAAAGCCCGGCCGGAGCCCAACGGCGGCCCTTGGTTGGGATTCAAGGCGACCGGCTGGCTGGGGCCTCGTCTCAGCCTTCGACCCGTTCCGGGGACTTCGACTGTCCGGCGGCGCGCGGGGGTTCGCCCTGGCGGCCGGGCATCGCCGTGACGGTGTCCCAGGCCGCGAGGGCGCACTCGGCGATGCGCTCCAACTCCTCGGCCTGGGCGCCGTCGCGGGCCTGGATGGACATGCCCTGAAGCACGGCGGTGTAGAAGGCGGCGATCGTTGCGGTGTCCGCATCCGGAGGTAGTTCCCCCTCCTGTACGCCCCGGTCCAGCCGGGCCCTCATCATCTCGACGCCTGACCTGCGCCATTGGGCGAGATGGTCGCGGGCGTCCGCCCCTGCGTCCGAGACGTTCATCGCGGCGAGCACGATCATGCAGCCGGTGGGTCGGCCGTCCACGGTGTACGCACGGGCGTTCTCCCGGAGCACGGCCGCCACGGCGGCGTACGCCGTGAGCCCATCGGTGAGCGCACGGGTAACCGGGCTGCCCTCGGTTGCCTCGTAGAGGGCAACCGCCTCACGGAACAACTCCTCCTTGGAGCCGAACGCGGCATACAGGCTCGGAGAGTTGATCTCCATGGCGGACGTCAATTCGGCGATCGACGTCGTTTCGTACCCGTGGGTCCAGAAGGTCTCCATGGCCCGCTCCAGGGCGGTGGCCCGGTCGAAACTCCGCGGGCGTCCACGTGCCGCCACGGCCCCTCCTTCGGCTCTGGGTCGGATCTGACTCTGTCATCTCCGTCATCGACGATTGATTCTGTGCCGTTCACTAAAAATATACCTTGACCAGCATCGGGGTGCGTGAAAGCATTTCTGTAGTGTTCGATACGGAAGTGGGGGATCATGGGTGACGCACTGCTGGGCAAAGCTGCGCTGGTGACGGGCGGCAGCAGGGGGATCGGTGCGGCGATCGTGAGACGGCTGGCTGGTGAGGGCGCGGACGTCGCCTTCACCTATGTCAGTCCGGAGAGCGAGAAGTTGGCGCGAGGAGTGGTGGAGGAGGTCGAGGAGCTCGGCGGACGCGCGCTCATGATCAAGGCCGATGCCGCCCAGGCCGACGAGGTCAGCGGGGCGGTCCACAGCGCGGCGAAGGCATGGGGCCGGCTGGACATCCTGGTGAACAACGCCGGGATCTATCCCTGGGGCCCGTTCGAGGACGTCACCCTGGAAGAGTTGGACCTCACCCTGGCCGTGCACGCGCGGGCTGCCTTCCTCGCTGCCCAGGCGGCTTCGCGCCATCTGACCGAAGGCGGGCGGATCATCAGCGTCGGGAGCAATCTCGCCGATCGGGTGCCGTTCCCCGGCATTGCGTTGTACGCGATGAGCAAGGCGGCCCTCGGCGGGCTCACCCGGGGTCTGGCCCGTGAACTCGGCCCGCGCGGCATCACGGTCAACGTGGTGCACCCAGGCTCCACCGACACGGATATGAACCCGGTCGACGGTGAGACCGCCGACCACCAGCGGGCACTCTCCGCGCTGGGCCGCTTCCTCGATCCCGACGACGTGGCGGCCACGGTCCTGCATCTGGCCGGCCCGGGCGGGCGCGCCATCACGGGTGCGACCATCACGGTCGACGCGGGGACGAACGCATGAGCCCCCAGCCTCCGGCCTCACCGCCAAGCACGCTCCCGGCCTGGTGCGTACTGCCCGGAGCGCTGGGCCTGGCGGCTGGTGGGCGAGGTGTGCGCGGGGTGCGTCGTTTTCTCGGTACCGAAGGGAGCCCCGAGAAGACGAGCTAACTGGTGGAGATGCAGAACTCATTGTCCTCGGGGTCGGCCATCACCATGTGATATCCGTCCACCTCCGTCAGCACCCTCGCCCCCGCCGAAACCAGTCTGCGCGACTCGACCTTGATGCGCTCCCACCGCTCATCGGCCGTACCGTCCCCGGACAGTCGGATGTCGATGTGCAGCCGGTTCTTCGCGATCTTGGGCTCGGGCACCTTCAGGATCGACAGCCGTGGCCCGATCCCCTCGGGGTCGCAGAGCCACTCCCCGGCGTCGTCGGAGTTATCACCATCGGGGTCGAAGTGGGCGGCCCACTCCTCCCGGGTCTTGAAGGGCGGTGGCGGCGGCTCGTCGATGTACCCGAGGGCGAGCTTCCAGAACACGGCCAACTCTGGTGCGTTGTGGCAGTCAAGGGTCAGATCAAAGCGTGCGGTCATGCTCAACGACGCTAACGCCTGCCACTGACAACCGCCGGGTCCGTGCAGCCGTACTGAGTGCAGCCGCACTCCGTGCGGTGCCCACTGGCTGAGGCCGGCTTGGTGGCTTCCGGTCCGCAGCCCCCCGCTCAGCCCGCTTGCAGCATCAGTCCGATCCCCACCACCATCAGTCCCGCTGCCACCAGGCGCGGGCCGCCGAAGCGTTCCTTGAAGAACAGGGCTCCTATGGCCGCACCCGCGATGATCGAGGACTCGCGGAGCGCCGCGACCGTCGCCAGCGGGGCTCTGGTCTGGGCCCACAGCACCAGGGCGTACGCCACCATCGACAGGGCCGCACCGAGCAGCCCGCGGGCCGCGTGGGGCCGCAGTCGGGGCAGCAGGTCACGGCCCCGGGTGGCAAGGGCGTAGAACGGGATCAGGGCGCCCTGGAGGAGCGTGAGCCAGGCGATATAGCTCAACGTTGAGCCGGAGGCCCGTACTCCGGCGCCGTCGACCACCGTGTACGCGGCGATGGAGAGGCCCGTCGCCAGGGCGGCGAGGAGGGCGGGCCACTGTGGGCGGACGGTGGAACCCTTGATGCCCCACAGGGCGATTCCGACGAGCCCCGCCACCGCCGGCACCAGGCCCGCCAGTTGCCAGCCGGTCAACTGCTCGTCGAGGAAACCCGCGGCGAGTACGAACACGACCAGCGGCGCAGTCCCGCGGGCGATCGGATACATCTGACCGAAGTCGCCCAGGCTGAACGACTTGAACAGCAGTACCTGATACCCGAGGTGCAGCAGCGCCGATGCGATCAGATAGGGCCACGCCTCGGCCTTCGGCGGTCCGGTGAAGCAGACCAGGACGGCTCCCACCAGCGCCGAGCCCCCGACGAGCAGGGTGAAGGCCGCGAACCGGTCCTTCACCGCGTGCGCCATGGCGTTCCACGTGGCGTGGGTGACCGCTGCCAGCAGCACCGCGGAGATCACCAGCGGGGTCATGTGCCGCACTCGTCTCGACCGCGGGCGGCGGTGTTCACGCGGTGCGCTCGCGTACGTCCACCAGTTCGCCGCCCGCGTGGGAGACCAGTGTCTTAGGGTCCATCGCGAAGACGGTGTGGGGAGTGCCCGCCGCTGCCCAGACGACATCGTGATTCAACAGGGCGCGGTCCGCCAGGACCCGGGTCTTCGTGGAATGGCCGAACGGCGGTACACCACCGATGGCGTACCCGGTGGTCCGGCGCACCAGATCGGCGTCCGCACGCTGCACGGACCCGACGCCCAACTCCTCGCGTACCCGCTCCACGTCCACCCGTGAGGAGCCGTCCATCAACACCAGAACCGGCACTCCGTCGGCCGCGAAGACCAGTGACTTGACGATCTCGCTGACATCGCAGCCGATGGCGGTCGCGGCCTGGGCGGCCGTGCGGGTGGCGTCGGGGAAGCGGCGTACCTCGACGTCGAGGCCCAGCGTGTGCAGGGCCTCGGCGAAACGGGGGTGGGCTTGGGTCTCTGGGGTGCTCATGGCCGCACGCTAGCGGTAGTCGTACGGACACGGGAGGGGTTGCCCGGGCGACCCGCGTCACCGTGCGTTGAGGACCTTCGCCACCACCGGGCCCGCTGCTTCGCCACCACGACCGCCGGACTGCACCACGGCCGCGACCGCGAGGTCCCCCGCGTACGCGGTGAACCAACTGTTGGACTTCCCCTGGCCGTCGACCTCGGCCGAGCCCGTCTTCGCGCCCTTGTTCCCCTGCACCGAAATCATCGCGGCCCGCCCGGAGCCGGACTGGGCGGTGGCCGCCATCATCTCCCGCAGGGCTGCCGACATCGAGCCGGGCATCCGCTCGGCGGTGGCCAGTTCGCGGTCATCGAGCGACGGGGGCACCAGCACGGGCTGGCGGAATCCGCCGTCCTTCACGGTCGCGGACACCGAGGCCATGGTGAGCGCGTTCATGGTGATCTTGCCCTGTCCGATGTAGGAGGCCGCGGTCTCGGTGCCGTCGGACTCGGGCACCTTGCCGTCGAAGGTGGCCACGCCGGTCTTCCACTCCAGACCGATGCCGAAGAACTTGCGCGCCGTCTCGCCCAGTGCCGTACCGGATTCGCCGCGCTCGTCCAGCGGCTTCACCGCCTTGATGAAGGTGGTGTTGCAGGAGCGGCGGAAACTGTCCTTGAAGGTGCTGTCGGGGATGGAGAAGCGTTCGAGGTTCTCGAAGGTCCGGCCCATCCACTGCACGGTCGCCGGACACTCGACCTTCGACGCGGGGCCGTCGACGAGGCCCTTGTCCAGCATCATCGCCGCGGTGACGATCTTCATCGTGGAGCCGGGGGCCTGGGCGCCCAGCATCGCCGTGTTGTAGCCGCCGGCTGGGCTGTTGGCGATCGCCCGGATCTCTCCCGTGCTCGGTTTGATCGCCACGAGGGACGCCGAGTCGTGCTGCTTCACCGCTGCCTCCGCCGCCGCCTGCACATCGGCGTCGAGGGCGGTGCGCAGCTTGCCCGGTGTGCCCTCGCTGATGGGCAACAGGGTCTGGTCGGCCGCGTTCGGATCGGTGGAGGTGATGACCAACTCCACTCCGGGGGTGCCGCCGGCGACCTTCCCGTACTTCTTGCGCAGGGCGTCCAACAACGGTCCCAGCGAGGGGTACTCCTCGCGCGACAGCTCACGGCCGCTGTGGTCCACCGCCGTCACCGGGGCGGCCGTCGTCGGCCCGGTCTTCAGGCTCGTCCCCTTCTGGAGCTTGGGGTGCAGCACGGCCGGTGTCCACTCGACCAGCGGCTTGCCGGTGCTCAGCCCCCGGACGACCTGGAGGTACGAGGAGTACGACCAGGGCTTGCTGACGGCGCCGTGGGTGACGGTCGACGTCACACTGAAGGGCACCTTCGCGCCGGTGGGCGCCTGCGGGGTGATGACGGTCTTGCTGACCTTCGCGTCCGCCCGGTATCCGGCGAGCAGTGGTTCCGCCTCGACCGGATTGTTGGTCAGTTGGGCCGCTTCCTTGGCGTTGCCCGCGGCCCAGGCCGCCAGGAACGCCTTGGACGTCCGGTCGATCTCGGTCGGGTCCGGCGGCCCGGTCTTGCGCTTGGGCGCGGACATCGTGGAGGTGGGGTCGTCGTCGAAGAGCAGCGTGTAGCCGCCGTATCCCACGCCGGTGGCGACCAGGACGAATGCTCCGCCGATGACGGCGACCTTCACTCCGCTGCGCATCTGGCGCGGTCCCTTCTCAGAAGCCCTTGAACATGTTCAAGAAAATGGATGTCTCATGCACCCTACGGGACCTCCCTGACGGTCCCCCAGGACTGTTACGGGAACGCGACAGTGGAGCTTTTCCCTCCGGGAGCACCCTGGTGGGCACCTGAGCATGAGCCCCGGCGTGCCGGACCGGCCACCCGACGCCCCTGGCCCGAAGATGGGGCAATGGCGAAGACGATGACGAAGCACGAGTGGCGGAAGTTCGTCTCGGAGGGCACCCGCACCGCGAAGCTCTCCACCGTACGGGTCGACGGTAGCCCCCATGTCGCACCCGTGTGGTTCCTCCTGGACGGCGACGAACTGGTGTTCAACACCAGCAAGGAGTCGGTCAAGGGCCGCAGTCTGCGCCGGGACGGCCGGGTCGCGATCTGCATCGAGGACGATGAACCGCCGTTCGCCTTCGTGCTCCTCCAGGGGCAGGCGGAGGTCAGCGAGGACGAGGAGCAGGCCCTGCACTGGGCGACACGGATCGCCGCCCGCTATATGGGCGAGGACCAGGCCGAGGACTTCGGGCGGCGCAACAGCGGGCCGGACGAACTGACCGTCAGGGTCCGGGTCGCAAAGGTGAATGCCGTCGCCGGGCTGACCGATTGACGACGTTGCGGGGGGCCAGCCCCCTCCACGGCGTGAACGCTCGACGCGAGGCACGGCGGGGACGTCAAGGCGTTCGCGGAAGGCAGGGGCAGGGGGCGGACAGCAAAGTGCCGGCCGGTCGGGGAGCGGTCCCGACCAGCCGGCACGTACGTGGTCTAGTACCCGCCCGCCTTGGGGTCGGGTCCGTACTTGTTGTCGTGACGCTGGCCCTCAAGGCAGTTGAAGACGAGGAGGATGATGAATCCGACGAGCGGCACCAGGGCGATCAGCAGCCACCAGCCGGAGCGGTCGGTGTCGTGGAGCCGCCGGATTCCTACACCGATGCTCGGCAGCAGGATGGCCAGGCCGTAGATCAAGGAGAGGAACGGCGAGATGCCCGCCACCGCTTCAATGATCGACAGGACGATGCTGATCACAAAGTTGATCAGGAAGAACATCCAGTATTCCTTGCGGCGCGCACGGCCGCTGAACACTGCGTACTGCTTGACGACGTCCAGGTAGTAATTCACGTTCGTCCCCCCATAGGACTGCGACGGAGGCCCGTCCCGATGGACTAGGCCAGCCGAAACGTAGGGGGCTTGAAGTGAGCGGGTCAAGACATTTGTCCAGTTGGCTGCCGTCCCGTGACATGGCGGGACACTTCGTGACCGTCCCGTGTCCTGATCTTCTCAAAATCCGACGTTCAGCCTGGTCAGTCGATTTTCGATAAAGGCCACCTAAAGCCGCTGAGCGGCGCGTGGGGCGCACGGCAAGGCAAGGGCGAAACCCCACCCGTCCCGGCAGCCTCTCCCGCTCGGTGGCCGGGAGCCGCTGTCCTCAGGGCCGAGGGTGCGTCAGACCCAGGTGTCCAGCCACATCCGATCGCGCCAGTCCTCCACCGGGATCGGGGTGCCGGTGTAGAGGGGATGGAAGTAGATGAAGTTCCAGATGATCAGCAGCACCAACACTCCGGCGCCGATCGCCCCGATCGCCCGCCGACGTTCGTCCGAGCCCGGCGGGCCGAGGATCGCGCCGATCATCATCGCCACCGCAAGACACAGGAACGGCACGAAGACGACCGCGTAGAACAGGAAGATCGTGCGTTCCTGGTAGAGGAACCACGGCACCCAACCGGCCGCGATGGCGCACGCGATCGCCCCGGCCCGCCAGTCGCGGCGGAAGAACCAGCGCCACAGGACGTAGCAGATGGCGAAACACGCCGCCCACCACAGCAGCGGAGTGCCGAGCGCCAGCACCTCGCTCGCGCACTTGTCGGCGGCGTCGGCGGGGCAGCCCTGTTCACCGGCCTTGGGGTCCTCGTAGTAGTAGGAGACCGGGCGGCCGAGGACGATCCAGCTCCATGGGTTCGACTCGTAGGTGTGTCCCGACGTCAAGGAGACGTGGAAGTCGTACACCTCGTTCTCGTAGTGCCAGAGGCTGCGCAGCCAATCGGGCAGGAGCCAGTCCCAGGAGGAGTCGTTGCCGTCTTTCTCGGCCCAGTCCCGGAAGTAGCCCTTGTCCGTGAAGATCCAACCCGACCAGGAGGCGATGTAGGTCACGATCGCCACCGGCACGGTGGAGACGAACGCGGGCAGCAGATCGCGCTTGATCACGGCGAGGTACGGTCGCACCGCACCCGCGGTGCGCCGGGCGCCCACGTCCCACAGCACCGCCATCACGCAGAACGCGACCATCACATAGAGGCCGTTCCACTTGGTGCCCGCGGCCAGTCCCAGCATCACACCGGCCGCGATCCGCCAGGGCCGCCAGCCGAGCCGCAGGGTCTCCGCGATCCGTCGATCGGGGTGCAGCACATCGTTCTCGTCCAAAGGCAGTGCCGCCGCGAGTTTGGACCGTGCCCAGTCCCGGTCGAGCAGCAGACACCCGAAGGCCGCGACCACGAAGAACATCAGCACCAGGTCGAGCAGGGCCGTACGACTCATCACGAAGTGAAGTCCGTCCACGGCGAGCAGCAGACCCGCGAGACAGCCGAGGAAGGTCGAGCGGAACAGCCTGCGACCGATGCGACAGATCATCAGCACCGACAGCGTGCCCAGCACGGCCACCATGAAGCGCCAGCCGAAGGGGGTGAAGTCGAACAGCTTCTCGCCGATGCCGATGATCCACTTGCCGACCGGCGGATGCACCACATAACCGGGATCGACGGGGATGTCGACGGACGAGGGGTCCCGGAGGATCTTCTTGTCGATGTCCTTGGGCCAGCTGCCCTCGTACCCCTGGTTGATCAGCGCCCACGCGTCCTTGGCGTAGTACGTCTCGTCGAATATCACCGCGTTCGGCTTGCCCAGGTTCCAGAACCTCAGCAGGCCGGCGACCAGTGCCACGAGCAGCGGGCCGCCCCAGGCGGAGGCCCGCAGCAGCGCGTTCACCCGCTCCGGTCGGATGCCGAACACCGGCCAGACCCGTTCGGAAGGGCGGGTGTAGGGGGGCACCAGGCGTTCGCGCAGCCCGATCACGGGACGGGGCACATAGCCGAATCTGCGCAGACGCTGCTGCCAGCCGGACGGCTGTTCGTCGGCGTCCTTGCCCGGGACGGTCTGTGGCGCGGTACTGGTCACCGCGCCATCGTAGGGAACGAGACCGACCTGGGTGTGCGTCCGTCCCCATGCTCGGGGTGCGCCGTCGCTACGAACACGGGTTCCACGCGAGGGGCAACGACCGGTGAACCAGGGCGGTCCCGCCCCGCTGCGCGGCTTTCGGGGCGCCCCGGGTGCTCCACCGCGGGCGGCACCGGCGTGAGGGTCCCCACAGTCGTCGAGGCTCCCGACCCGCCCGCGCACACGCCGGTGTGCTCGTGAAGATCACACGCGTCAGCCGATGTGCCGGTGAAGATCACGCCCTGACCCGCCCGCGCGGGCTCACACCGGCGCCGACGCTGGGACAATGGACGGCGTGACGACTGAGCCGCCTCGTGAAACTCCCCCCGGACCGCAGCAGACCGACCCCTCGGCCGGACTGCTGGTCCTCGCCGGGACCCCCATCGGCGATGTCGCCGACGCCCCGCCCCGGCTGGCCGCCGAACTGGCGGGCGCCGACGTGGTGGCCGCCGAGGACACCCGACGGCTGCGCCGACTCACCCAGGCCCTCGGCATCCAGGTCCAGGGCCGGGTCGTCTCCTACTTCGAAGGCAATGAGTCGGCCCGCACCCCGGAGCTCGTCGAGGCCCTCGCCGGTGGTGCGCGCGTGCTGCTGGTCACCGACGCCGGCATGCCGTCCGTGTCCGACCCCGGCTATCGGCTGGTTGCGGCGGCCGTGGCCCGGGACATCCGGGTCACCGCCGTGCCGGGCCCCTCCGCGGTCCTCACCGCGCTCGCCCTGTCCGGCCTCCCGGTGGACCGCTTCTGCTTCGAGGGCTTCCTGCCGCGCAAGGCGGGCGAGCGCCTCGCCCGCCTCAAGGAGAACCAGGCCGAGCGGCGCACCCTCGTCTACTTCGAGGCCCCCCACCGGCTCGACGACACCCTCGCGGCCATGGCCGAGGTGTTCGGCGCGGGCCGTCGGGCCGCGGTGTGCCGGGAGTTGACCAAGACCTATGAGGAGATCAAGCGCGGCGGCCTCGCCGAACTGGCCGCCTGGGCGGCCGACGGAGTGCGTGGCGAGATCACCGTCGTGGTGGAGGGCGCCCCGGACGCCGCACCCGGGGATCTCGACCCCGACGAACTGGTGCGCAGGGTGCTGGTGCGCGAGGAGGCGGGGGAGCGGCGCAAGGAGGCCATCGCAGCGGTGGCGGTCGCCGCCGGGGTGCCCAAGCGGGAGGTATTCGATGCCGTCGTGGCGGCAAAGAACACGGCTCGGTCAGTCCCCTCAGACGGTAAAGGACTACCGTAGAAAGCAAAGCCCAGACCGTGTTCAGACCCCTCCGGGCATGGGAAGGCAAAAGAGCATTCCATTATTCGACAGGCGCTGATGCGCTCCCGCCGGAATGGGCGTCCACTGGGGCAGTGGAGAGGAGCAGGCATGAGTGAGATCGCGGGCACCGCCAGGGTCCATGAGGCATACGCCTTCGCCTGTATGCGCTGTGGACACGGCTGGGAACAGGCGTACGACATCGAGCACCACATCGACAGCCACGGACAGGAGTACGTCGTCTACCGCGCGGGTGGTGAACGGGTTCCGTCCCCGTTGTCGAGCCCCACGTGTCTGAACTGCGGCGGTCACGTCGTACGGATCATGCGGGCCGGACAGGTCTCGTCGGTCATGGACCTGATGGCCCGATCGATGAGCACCACCCGTCCCCGCTCGGGACGGCAGCGCAAGTCGCCGCCCAACTCCCCGACGGCCGGACCCCTCGGCCCGGGGGAGATCGAGGACGAACTGGACCCCGGGGCGGGCGCCACCGCTGGGCAGGACCGGTCGGGCACCCCGGCGAAGGCCAAGCACCACTGGCACCTCTCCGATCTGCTGCACCCTTTCCACCGCAGGTGAGCCCATGGGCGCGAGCCTCGTAGGATCGCGCCCATGAGTGCCTCGTCCGCCCCGCCGCCGTTGCCCGAACCGCTGGGGGTCCCGGTCGCCGACTCCCACACCCACCTGGACATGCAGGAGGGCACCGTCGAGGAGGCGCTGGCCAGGGCCGCAGCCGTCGGAGTCACGACCGTCGTGCAGGTCGGCTGTGACATCAAGGGGTCGCGCTGGGCCGCGCAGACGGCTGCCGACCACGACGCCGTGTGGGCGGCGGTCGCGCTCCACCCCAACGAGGCCCCGAGGATCGTCCTCGGCGAACCGGGGGGTGGGGGCCCGCGGCAGATCCCGCGGGAAGCCGGGGGCGAGGTCGCACTCGATGACGCGCTCGACGAGATCGACGCGCTCGCCGCACTTCCGCAGGTGCGGGCCGTGGGGGAGACCGGCCTTGACTACTTCCGTACCGGTCCGGACGGCGTGGCCGCGCAGGAGCGGTCGTTCCGCGCCCATATCGAGATCGCCAAACGGCACGGCAAGGCCCTGGTCATCCATGACCGTGACGCCCACGCCGATGTGCTGCGCATCCTCGCGGAGGAGGGCGCGCCCGAGCGGACCGTCTTCCACTGCTACTCCGGTGACGCGGAGATGGCCGAGATCTGCGCAGCCGCCGGCTACTACATGTCCTTCGCCGGAAACGTGACCTTCAAGAACGCTCAGCCGCTGCGTGATGCGCTGGCGGTCGCCCCGCGCGAACTGGTGCTGGTGGAGACGGACGCGCCGTTCCTCACCCCCATGCCCTACCGCGGACGGCCTAACGCCCCCTATCTCATTCCGATCACGCTGCGTGCCATGGCCTTGGTGAAGGGGCTGGACGAGGACACGCTGGCCGCGGCGGTGGCGGCGAACACAGCAGCCGCGTTCGATTACTGAGGGATAACAGACAGGGCGTCCCGCGGGCCCGTACACCCCAGGATCACGACACTGGGTAGTCGATTCGCTTTGGAGAGTGACCATTCCTCCGATAGCGTCCCGGCCGCAGCGCCATCGAGCGAAACGGACCCGGACCTTACGGAGCGTCGTGAGCGATGTGAGCAGTGCGCAGGGCAGACACCGAGCGGCGGGCAGCGCGAACGCGACGGGGGTGGTAGGGGCCGCGGCCCCCGACCCGTTCGGCTACGACTACGCTTCCGCGCGCCCGTACGGATCGCCGCCGGACGCCGGCCATACGGCCGGGGGCCATCCCGTGCACGAGACGGGATTCGCGCCCGGGTTCGGCGCGGAGTACGACCCGGTGGGCGGGCCCGAGGCCGGCCCCCATGACCTCGCGGACCCGTACGCGTCCTTCCCACGGACCGAGGCGGAACCCGGGCCATTCCAGGGGGAGTGGGAGGCATCGGAGTCGGTGACCGGCACCCACGCACCGTGGGACGGGTTCGCGTCCGACCCGCTCGGGCCGCTGGATGGATCGCCGGGCTTCGGCCCGATGCCGGGCAGCGGGTTCGCCCCGGGCGGGGGCTTCGACCAGCACGGTGGGTTCCAGCAAGGCAGTGCTTTCGACCCGGGCAGCGGCTTCCTCCCCGCCGGCGGGGGTTGGGACTTCCCCGGTCAGGCCAACGGCTCGGGGCCAGGCGTCGGAGGACTGTCCGACCACTTCGATCCGTACCACGCGTCCGATGAGCCGACCGGGCCGCCGCTGGACCACCGCTTCACCCCGGGCCCCGGGCCCGTCTTCCGCCCCCTGCCCAGCCTCTTCGACCAACCGGAAGCAGCGGCCGGCCACCAGCGCCCATGGTTCGAAGGCTCCCTCGGCCCCGAGGCGCACGACCCCGCACTGGACGTCGACCTCGGCCCGGACGCCTACGAGGATGCCCGGCCCGGACCGCAGCAGGCACCCCCGCCATCGCAGCCCGTACCGCCGCAGCCCGTACCGTCCGGGCCCGATGTGCCGAAGGCCCCGGAGCCGCGACCGCCCACCGCCCCCGTCCGTCGGCGCGCGGCCGACCGGCCGGACTCCCTGCGCAAACTCGTCCCCCAGGCCCTCGTGGTCGCCTTCCTCGCCGGCGGCACCTCCGCCTTCGTCGCCAGCGACAAGGCCGTGCGCCTCACCGTCGACGGCGTCCCCCGCACGATGCACACCTTCGCCGACGACGTCGAGGAACTCCTCGCGGACGAGGGCGTCGAGGTCGGCGACCACGATCTGATCGCCCCTTCGCCCAGTCAGGACCTCGTCAGCGGCGATGATGTCGTCGTCCGCTACGGCAGGCCCGTCACCCTCACGCTCGACGGGGAACGCCGTCGGGTGTGGACCACGGCCCGCACCGTCGAAGGCGCCCTGCGCCAACTCGGGGTGCGCGCCGAGGGCGCCCATCTCTCCGCGTCCCGTTCGCTGCCGATCTCCCGCCGGGGCCTCGCCCTCGACGTGCGGACCGAACGCGCCGTCACCTTCATGGCCGACGGCCGCGCACGCACCGTCCGCACCACCGCGGCCACCGTCGCGCAGGCCCTGGCCGAGGCCGGCATCACCCTGCGCGGACAGGACACCACTTCCGTGGCCCCGGACAGCTTCCCGCGCCAGGGGCAGACGGTGACCGTGATGCGGATCTCCGGCTCACGCGAGGTGCGCGAGGAGTCGATCCCGTACGACACGGTCAGGACCGAGGACCCACAGCTGTTCCGGGGCACCGAGATCGTCACCCAGCAGGGCCGGCCGGGCACCCGGCGGGTCACCTACGAACTGCGGAGCGTCAACGGCGTCCGGCAGAAGCCGAAGAAGCTCGCGGACGAAGTGGTCCAGGAGCCGGTGACCCGACTGATCAAGGTCGGCACCCAGCGGATGCCGCAATCCGTCGAGGGCGCCGAAGGACTCAACTGGGACGCGCTCGCCCGCTGCGAGTCCGGTGGCCGTCCCGACTCCGTGGACTCGTCGGGCACGCACGGCGGCCTGTACCAGTTCGACACCGGCACCTGGCGGGCCCTGGGCGGCAGCGGCCGACCGCAGGACGCACCCGCCGCCGAGCAGACGTACCGGGCGAAGAAGCTGTACGTGCAAAGGGGCGCGACTCCGTGGCCGCACTGCGGCCGTAGGCTGTATCGGTGAGCACCACTGAGCCCGACGCACTTCTGAGCCCCGCCGACATTCGCGAACTGGCCGCAGCACTGGGCGTACGCCCGACCAAGCAGCGCGGTCAGAACTTCGTCATCGACGCCAACACCGTCCGCCGGATCGTCCGTACCGCGCAGGTGCGCGCCGACGACGTGGTCGTGGAGGTGGGACCGGGGCTCGGCTCGCTGACTCTGGCGCTCCTGGAGGCGGCCGACGAGGTGGTCGCCGTCGAGATCGACGACGTACTCGCGAGTGCCCTGCCCGCCACGATCGTCGCCCGGCTGCCCGAGCGCGCCACGCACTTCTCCCTCGTCCACTCGGACGCGATGCTCATCGAGGAACTGCCCGGCCCGCCGCCGACCGCACTGGTCGCGAACCTTCCGTACAACGTGGCCGTGCCCGTGCTCCTGCACATGCTCGACCGTTTCCCCAGCATCGAGCGGACGCTGGTCATGGTGCAGGCCGAGGTCGCGGACCGACTGGCCGCGTCTCCGGGCAACAAGGTGTACGGAGTGCCGTCCGTGAAGGCGAACTGGTACGCCGATGTGAAGCGGGCCGGCTCCATCGGACGCAATGTGTTCTGGCCCGCTCCCAACGTGGACTCCGGTCTGGTCTCCCTCGTGCGCCGCGACCCACCGGAGACCACCGCCACCAAGGCGGAGGTGTTCGCCGTGGTCGACGCCGCGTTCGCGCAGCGCCGCAAGACCCTGCGCGCGGCCCTCGCGGGCTGGGCCGGCTCCCCCGCGGCTGCCGAACAGGCCCTGGTGGCGGCCGGGGTCTCGCCCCAGGCGCGCGGCGAGTCCCTGACGGTGGCGGAGTTCGCCAGGATCGCGGAGGCCAAGGCATGAGCGGTGTCGACGACCGGAGCGTGACCGTACGCGTCCCCGCCAAGGTCAACGTCCAACTGGCCGTGGGCGGTGCCCGCCCCGACGGCTTCCACGACCTGGCCAACGTCTTCCTCGCGGTGTCCCTGTTCGACGAGGTGACGGTGACGCCCGCGGCCCGGCTGACCGTCACCTGCGCGGGACCCGACGCCCACCAGGTCCCCCTAGACCCGACGAACCTGGCGGCGCGCGCCGCCACCCTGCTCGCCGAACGCCACGGCATCGCCCCCGATGTGCACATCCACATCGCCAAGGACATTCCCGTCGCCGGTGGCATGGCCGGAGGCAGCGCGGACGGTGCCGCGGCGCTGCTGGCCTGCGACGCCCTGTGGGGGCTGCGCTCCACCCGCGCAGCACTGCTCGCCGACTGTGCGGAACTGGGCAGTGACGTCCCCTTCAGCCTGGTCGGCGGGGCGGCGCTCGGCACCGGGCGCGGGGAACAGCTCACCGAACTGCCCGTGGGCGGCAACTTCCACTGGGTCTTCGCGGCGGCGGACGGCGGACTGTCGACCCCCGCGGTGTACGGCGAGTTCGATCGCCTCAACGAAGGCGTGCGGGTGCCCGAGCCCCAGGCGTCCGACGCACTGCTGGACGCGCTCCGCTCAGGGGACCCCACCGCACTCGCCGGAGCCCTCTCCAACGACCTCCAGCCCGCGGCCCTGTCCCTGCGGCCCTCCCTGCGCTCCACCCTGGACCTGGGCATGTCGGCCGGTGCACTCGCCGCTCTCGTCTCGGGTTCCGGTCCCACGACGGCGTTCCTGGCCAAGAACGCGGAAGCGGCGACCGAGGTGGCCGAAGCGCTCAGGACATCGGGCACCTGCCGCACGGCCCGGGTTGCGACCTCGCCCGCGCCCGGCGCCACCATCGTCTGAACGCCCGCGCCACCCGTACTCAGATACGGACATGAGTACGACGACCCTGACCGCGAACCCGCCCCGCGGGCGACCGTATGACGCATGGAAGCACGCGTTCGCGATCTCGCCGCCGCAACACCCGACACCCGGGACCGGTACGTCGACCTGCTCCGGGTCGCCTCCCTGGGTGTCGTGGTGCTCGGGCACTGGCTGATGGCCGCCGTCACGGACGACGGCGTCGGCAATCTCCTCGCCGTGATCCCCGAGTTGCAGCTGCTCACCTGGGCGCTCCAGATCATGCCGGTCTTCTTCTTCGTCGGCGGGTTCTCGCACGCGCTCTCCTACCGTTCCCTGCGCCGCAAGCACCCGGATGGATCGCCCCTCTACGCCGTGTTCCTGCGCGCCCGGCTCCAACGCCTGCTGCGGCCGACGGTGGTGTTCATCCTGGTCTGGGGCGTCGCAGCGCTGATTGTGCAACTCCTCGACGGCGACGGCGGGCTGACCGGCGTCGCCCTGCGACTGGTCACCCAGCCGCTGTGGTTCATCGGGATCTATCTGGCGATGGTCGCCTTCACTCCCCTGCTGCTGAAGCTGCACGAGCGCCACGGCTGGGCGGCCTTCGGTGCCCTCGTCGCCGCTGCCGCGGCCGTCGACGTGGCGCGCTTCGCCTTCGACGTGCCACACATCGCCTTCGCGAACTTCGTCTTCGTCTGGCTCGCCGTCCACCAACTGGGCTTCCTCCGGGCCGACGGCCGTATTCGGATGCCCGCCGCGCTCGCCGGCGCCGGACTGCTCGGCGCCGCCGCACTGGTCGCTTACGGGCCCTATCCGCTCTCCATGGTGGGGATGCCGGGCGAGAAGGTCTCCAACATGGCCCCGCCCACCCTCGCCCTGCTCTGCCACGGCCTCTGGCTCGTCGGAGCGGTCGAACTGCTGAAGAACCCGGGCACCCGGCTCGTGCGGCGCCCCCGCGTCTGGCACGCTGTCGTCGCCGCGAACGGCCTGGCCATGACCGCCTTCCTCTGGCACCTGA
Source organism: Streptomyces sp. NBC_00690 (assembly GCF_036226685.1). Classification (NCBI taxonomy): domain Bacteria; kingdom Bacillati; phylum Actinomycetota; class Actinomycetes; order Kitasatosporales; family Streptomycetaceae; genus Streptomyces; species Streptomyces sp. NBC_00690. Next base: position 3,678,431 of record NZ_CP109009.1, on the reverse strand, counting down.
CCGCGATGCTCGGGGTGTACGGGGCGATGCTCGCGCTCGACATCCCGCTGCCCGAGCCCGCATCCGCCGCCTGGTGGGCGCAGACCCCGATCCGCATCGCGCTCGCCGCGGGAATCACCGCACTCCTGGTCGCGACCTTCCGCAGCTTCGAGCGCCCCAAGGCCACCGGCCCGGGGGCGGGCGGCTCAGGACCCTTCGCGGCGGTGGGGATCACGCTCTGTCTGCTGGGCGTCCTCGGGCTGTCCATGGTGGGCTTCGCCGGACTGCTGGAGGGCAGGTCCGCGATGCTGATAGCGGTCGAGGTCACCGCCCCCACGACGGTTGCGATGGCGCTGATCGGCTGGCTGCTTGTCGAGCGGGCGGCCGGTGGGCGCCTGGCCGTACGGGACGGGGCGGCGGGACCGAAGTGACGGGCTCCCCGGGCGCTAGCTGAGCGCGATTCTGGGCGGCCCGCACGGCGACTACTCTGGAAGCCGATCCGTCCCCCCGTACAGGAGAGTAATGGCCGTCAATCTGGTCAATGTCGAGGCTGTCAGCAAGGTGTACGGGACCCGTCCCCTGCTGGACTCCATTTCCCTCGGCGTCTCCGAAGGTGACCGCATCGGTGTCGTCGGGCGCAACGGCGACGGCAAGACCACCTTGATCCGGTTGCTCGCCAAACTGGAGGAGCCCGACACCGGTCGGGTCACCCAGAGCGGCGGGCTCCAGCTGGGCGTCCTCACCCAGCACGACTCCCTCGATCCCAAGGCGACGGTGCGCCACGAGGTCATCGGGGACCTCGCCGACCACGAGTGGGCGGGCAACGCCAAGATCCGGGATGTGCTCACCGGTCTGTTCGGCGGGCTCGACCTGCCGGGATTCCCCCAGGGCCTGGACACCGTCATCGCACCGCTCTCCGGTGGTGAGCGCCGTCGGATCGCCCTGGCGCAGCTCCTCATCGCCGATCAGGACCTCCTCGTCCTCGACGAGCCCACCAACCACCTCGATGTCGAGGGCATCGCCTGGCTCGCCCGCCACCTCCAGGCCCGGCGCTCGGCGCTGGTCTGCGTCACCCACGACCGCTGGTTCCTGGACCAGGTCTGCACCCGTATGTGGGACGTCCAGCGCGGCGCGGTCTACGAGTACGAGGGCGGCTACAGCGACTACGTCTTCGCCCGGGCCGAGCGTGAGCGCATCGCCGCCACCGAGGAGTCCAAGCGGCAGAACCTGATGCGCAAGGAGCTGGCCTGGCTACGGCGCGGTGCACCCGCCCGCACCTCCAAGCCGCGCTACCGCATCGAGGCCGCCAACGAGCTGATCGCGGACGTGCCGCCGCTGCGGGACTCCAGCGAGTTGATGAAGTTCGCCAGTGCCCGGCTGGGCAAGACCGTCTTCGACCTGGAGGACGTGACCATTGAGGCCGGCCCGAAGCTGCTGCTGAAGCATCTGACCTGGCAGCTGGGCCCCGGTGACCGAATCGGCCTGGTCGGGGTGAACGGCGCGGGCAAGACCTCGCTGCTGCGGGCGCTCGCCGACGCCCAGAGCAGTGGCGGTGAGATCCAGCCAGCCGCAGGAAAGATCACTGCCGGCAGGACCGTACGACTGGCGTACCTCTCCCAGGACGTCACCGAACTGCCGCCCGCCCTGAGGGTGCTGGAGGCCGTCCAGCAGATCCGGGACCGCGTCGACCTCGGCAAGGGCCGGGAGATGACCGCGGGCCAGCTGTGCGAGCAGTTCGGCTTCGGCAAGGAGAAGCAGTGGACCCCGGTCGGCGACCTCTCCGGTGGTGAGCGCCGACGGCTGCAACTGCTGCGGCTACTGATGGACGAGCCGAACGTCCTCTTCCTGGACGAGCCCACCAACGACCTCGACATCGAGACCCTGACCCAGTTGGAGGACCTGCTCGACGGCTGGCCCGGCACGATGGTCGTCATCTCCCACGACCGGTTCTTCATCGAGCGCACCACGGACCGCACCTTCGCCCTCCTCGGCGATCTCACGCTGCGGATGCTGCCGCGCGGCATCGACGAGTACCTGGAGCGGCGGCAGAAGATGATCGAGGCCGCTGTGCCCGCGCTGGTGGTGTCCGCGGCGCCCAAGGCGAAGTCCGCCGGAGAAGCGCGAGCCGCCCAGAAGGAATTGCAGCGAATCGAGCGCAGGCTCGACAAGATTTCCGACAGCGAACGGAATCTGCACACCCAAATCGCTGAGAACGCCACCGATTTCGAGAAGGTCGGAAAGCTGGACGCGGATCTGCGCGCGCTGTTGAACGAGCGCGAGGAGTTGGAGATGCGTTGGCTGGAATTGGCTGAAGATTCCTGAGCCGTTCTTGGCGTCCCGCTTCCCACAAGAGCGTGGAAACTTGGTGGAGAAGGCGTAACAACGGCATTACAGGCCGGTCCGCCCTTGGGTACAGCGTGGACCGGACACGCATCTGAACTGACTCGGGTGATAGAAAGAAGTCCCGCTCAGATGCAGTGAGAACGCGGGACCCCTGTCCGAAAACGCTCCGTCCCGGTGGCGGCCCCTACCCACGGGGTCACCGGGACAGCGGGGGAGGCAGCTCGGGCGGCGGTTCCGTACGAAGGGGGATGCGCTGATGTCTCAGCCGCCCGATCAGGAACCGCAGGGAGGCTTCGGAGCTCCCCAGGACCCGCACCAGCAGGTCCCTCAGCCGCCCACCGCCCCACCGGGTTACGGCTATCCGCAGCAACCGCCGCAACAGCCGCAGCAACCCGGTCCGTACGGTCAGCCGCAGCAACCTGCCCCGTACGGTCAGCAGCCCGGCCCTCACCAGCAACAGCCGGGGCCCTACCAGCAGGCTCCCGGTCCATACGGCCAGCAGCCGCAACAGCCCGGTCCGTACGGCCAGCAGCCGCCGTCGCAACAGCCCGGTCCGTACGGTCAACAGCCGCCGGCCAGTGCGCCGGGCTACGGCTATCCGCAGCAGCCCGCGCCCTTCCAGCAGGCTCCCGGTCAGTACGGCTATCCCCAGCAACCGCAGTACCCGGGCGGTCCCGTACCGCCCCCACCGCCGAACAGCGGTGGACCCGGCCGGTTCTTCAAGGGCAAGCCGGGGGTCATCATCGCCGGGGCGGTGGCCGCCCTCCTCGTGATCGGCGGCGGCACGTACCTCCTCGTCGGCGGCGATGACGAGGGCAAGAGCAAGAAGAAGAACGTCAGCAAGAGTGAGGACCCGAAGCCCTCTCCCTCCGCATCGGTCGACGAGGGCGACGGCAGCGGCGGCGAGAAGGCCGACGACGACCTCAACGCCGGCCGCAAGAGCGGCGAGGCGAAGGTCCTCTTCCTGACGACGAACGATGTGGACCTGCCGCGCAACGGCTCCGATGTGTACGGGCCCTGGGTGTCGGGCGATGTCGTGGCCAAGGCCATGTACAAGGAAGTCGCCGGGTACTCGGTCACCGACGGCACCAAGAAGTGGTCCGTACCCGTCGCCACCGAGGTGTGCTCGGCACCCGCACAGGCGTCCGCCGGTGGGACGATCGTCGTCGGCGTCAAGAACGGCACCACCGACAAGGCCAAGTGCCTCGACCTCCAGATGATCGACATCAAGACCGGCAAGGCCGGTTGGAAGAAGTCCATCCCCGAGGGATTCGGCTTCTCCGGTCTGAGCGAGTTCACCCTGTCGATCAGCGGCAACACCCTTACCGCGGCCGGCACTGGCAGTTCCTACGGGTTCTCGCTCACCGACGGCAGCCAGCTCTTCAAGGGGCCGACCTCGGGCTGCAAGCCGTTCGCGTTCGCCGGCGGACCCAAGCTGCTCGCCGCCTCCAGTTGCCCATCGGCTGACTACAACAAGCCCCAGCAGCAGATCCACGAGGTGGACCCGACCACGGGCAAGCACCGGTGGACCTTCAAGCTGAAGCCGGGCTGGGAAGTCGACAAGGTCTACTCGACCAACCCGACGGTGGTCTCCCTGATCCAGCGCGAACCGAAGAAGTGGGCCATCCTCGCGCTCAACGCGAACGGCACCCAGCGCTCGCAGATCGACGGCGGGAAGGACAAGTTCCGCCCGCGCTGCGGCGGCTCGTTCGTCATCTTCGGCGAGAACCTGGAGGGCTGCACCGGCGTCGCCGCCGACGCCAACACCTTCTATATGTCGACCGAGGGCCAGCGGCTCGGCGGTGCCAACGAGGTCGTCGCCTTCAACCTCGACACCGGCAAGGCCAAGTGGCGCTCCCCGGCCATCGGCGACCGGGCGATGACCCCGCTGCGGATGGAGGGCGACGACCTCCTCGTCTACCAGTCGGGATCGTTCAGCAAGGGCGGCGCGGTGGCCACGATCTCCCCGGCCGGTGGTGCGCCCAAGGTGCTGCTCCAGCACCCGGAGTCGACCTCGCGGATCGAAGGCACCATCTGGACGCCGCGCATGGTCTACGCCGACGGCCGGTTCTTCATGGCGAGCACCCGTGTCTCCGCGTCCAACGACGCCGAGGAGAAGCAGGTCAAAACCATGATGGCGTTCGGCAAGTGAGCAGCTTCACCCCTGGTTCCCGGGGGCCGGTCCACACCGGTCCCCGGGCCGCTCGCCGGCTGGACGCGCCGGCCGCTCTCGGGCCAGTCCGCAGCACCCGTGCGGACCCCTTCCCGGTCTCCCACTCCCCTTCCGAGGTACGTACGCCATGACGCAGCCACCTCCGCCGAACCAGCCCCCGCAGGGCGGTGGTTTCGGCGCACCACAGGAGCCGCCCGCAGGGGGCTTCGGTGCCCCGCAGGAGCCTTCGGGCCAGGGCTTCGGTGCTCCGACGCCCGCTCCCCAGGGCCAGCCCGGATACGGCTATCCCCAGGCGCCCGGGGCGCCCCAGCAACCGCAGTACGGCTATCCCCAGCAGGCACCGCAACAACCGGGATACGGCCAACAACCGGCTTATGGCCATCCGACCACGCCCATGCAGCCGCAGTATGCGGCCCCGGGTCCGGGAGGCGGCCCCGGGGGCGGCAAGAAGATCAGCACCCAGATGCGGATCATCATCGCGGCTGCCGTCGCCGTGGTCCTGATCGTGGGCAGCGGGGTCTACTTCGCCAGCACCCGGGACGACGACGGCAAGAAGGACACCGCCGACAAGAACACGTCCCAGCCCAAGGACGGCTCGTCCGAAGGCGGTTCGGGGGGTGAGAAGGGCGAGGGCGAAGGACAGGCCGGTGACGGCCCGGGCAAGGAGAAGGCGCCCGCCAACGTCAACTCGAAGGTGGCCTTCCAACTGCCGGAGCCGGCCCGTACCGACCTCACGGACGTCCAGGGCTCCTGGGTGACCGACAAGGCGTATGTGAAGCCCGGGGTGCGGTCGATCACCGGCTACGACGCGGCCAAGGGCACCGTTCTGTGGACCCTGCCGCTGCCGGGCCAGATCTGTGCGTCCTCCCGTCAGCAGCCCACCGACAACAAGGTCGCGATCGCCTTCGAGGCCGGCAAGCGCACGCCCCCGCGCAACTACCAGAAGTGCACGGAGGTCGGTGTCGTCGATCTGGCGGCCGGCAAGCTGTTGTGGAGCAAGTCCCTCACCAGCACCACCACCGGCGACGGCAAGGTGAGCTTCAACGAGATCACCCAGAGCGGTCAGACGGTGGCCGCCGGCGGCCTGGACGGCGGAGCGGCCTTCGACCTCAACAGCGGCGCCATCCGCTGGAAGCCGACGGTCAACGCCGACCAGTGCGAGGACCTGGGATACGGCGGCGGCCCCGCCTTGGTCGCGATCCGCAAGTGCGGTGGCTACGACAATCCCCAGCTCATCGTGCAGGCGGTCAACCCCGACAACGGGACCCCGCTGTTCTCGTACAAGCTGCCTGCCGGTGTCGAGTACGCGAGCGTCGTGTCCAGCAAGCCGCTCGTGGTCGCAGCCGACGTGGGCGACACGGCCGGCTCCAGCGGTTTCTCCGACCTCTTCTCGCTGGACGACAAGGGCACGCTCCGGGCCAAGATCTCGGCGACGGGCGACAAGTTCGAGGCGCGCTGCCGGGTCACCGAAGTGGAGAACTGCACCAAGATCGTCGTCGGCAACGGCCGGGTCTACCTCCCGACCGCCGACCACGACGGCGCCAGCGAGTACGGCGACACCAACGAGATCGTCTCGTACGACCTCGCCACCGGAAAGCCCACCAGCGACCGGGCGGATGCGGGCGACCGCTACACGATGTTCCCGTTGCGCATGGACGGCGGGAACATCATCGCCTACAAGTGGCCCCCGTATGACGCGGGCGGTCAGGTCGTCAGCATCGACGGCGCCACCTTCAAACAGACCGTGCTCATGGAGAACCCGTCGGACCGTTCGGTACGGGAGTCAGAGACCGCCTTCTCCTCGGACTCGGCCGAGTACCGGTTCGCCAATGGCCGGCTCTATGTCGGTGCCACGTTGATGAGCAAGTCGTCCATCGGAAAGAAGTATCTGGCGGTCGCCTTCAGTACGGCCGACTGATAGCCGCTTCTCCCGCTTCCTTGGCCCGGCCGATCGGTGAACCGAAATGCCGGGCCAAGGTCATGCTTTGGTCATGGGAAGGTCATAAGTAGCCCTGTTTGGTGAAGAATTCGGCAGTACGGGGGACTTCTCACAAGTTAGCGCGGCGCAAAGTCGAACAAGCGTGTAACTTGCCGGGGCAGGGCCGGGGTGGAGCGGCAGCGGCGGGGGATAGGAGTTGCTCGATGGGCGTGCGGCTCATGGTGGTCGACGATCACCGACTGCTCGCGGAGGCGCTCGCCTCAGCATTGAAGTTGCGGGGGCACCGGGTGCTCGCCGCGGCGGCGCCGGCTGCGGGTGCGGCTGACCTGGTGGTCAGTAGGGCGCCGGAGGTTTGTCTGTTGGGCACGGCGACGCCGGCGGAGCCGGGCGCCTTCGATCCGATCGTGAAGATCAAGCGGGAGCGGCCCCAGGTGGCCGTGGTGGTGCTGGGCCCGGTGCCCTCCCCTCGCGGCATCGCAGCGGCCTTCGCCGCCGGTGCCTCCGGGTATGTGCGCCACGACGAGCGCATAGAGGGCGTCGAGCGGGCCATGGTCAAGGCGCGGGCGGGCGAGGCGGTGGTCGCCCCTCAGCTCCTCCAGGGCGCTTTTTCGGAACTGCTCAACCCGGTGGCCCAACCCGACGACGAGGGCCAGCGGTTGCTGCACCTGCTGACCCCGCGCGAGGTCGAGGTGCTGGTGCGGGTCGCCGAGGGGGAGGACACCCGGCTGATCGCGGCGGGCATGGGGATCGCGCCCAGCACCGCCCGTACCCATGTCCAGCGGGTCCTGATGAAGCTCGGCGTCGGCTCCCGGTTGGAGGCCGCCGCGCTGGCGGCCCGCACGGGGCTGCTGGACCGGGCGGCGGCGTCGCCGGGGGTCTTCCCGCCCGCGCTGTCGTCCATGGTGCCCCGGCCGTCGTTGCCGATGGAGCGCTGACCCCCGAGTCGTTACGCGTGCCTGCGGGCGGCGGTGTCCAGCACCGCGGTCCGGCCATGTCGCCGAGCAGTACGGATGTCGAAGACGCAGCGGCCTTGCCGCACCCCCGTTCGCGGAGGGTGCGACAAGGCCGCTCTGCTGTGTCCGTCGCGCTGGCTGTCTCTCTCGGTGTTGCCGGTGCTGCTGGCGGTGGCGCCTGTGCCGTTGACCGTCCTTCCGGTGTTGAGCTCGCTGGTTCCTCGAAGGGTCACCGGCCGCTGAGCGGGCGGTCCGAACGGGTGGTCCGATCGCGACAACATGACCGAAGAGCAGCCCGTTCCTTGCCATGAATGTTTGATTGTGATTTTTTATGTGTGATTCTGTTGGAGTAGGAGGGAGTCTGTGGGTGAAGAAGACCGCGACCCGTCTGGCCGATGGCCGGGAGCTGCTCTACTACGACTGCCGTGATGACACCGTGCGCGAGGTGGTCGACCGACGGCCCCTCGACCCCGTCACCACCGGCTCGGAGATCCGGCGCGATCCCCTGCTCGGCGACTTCGTCGCCATCGCCTCCCACCGCCAGGAGCGCACCTATCAGCCGCCGCCCGGCGAATGCCCCCTCTGCCCGTCCCGGGACGGCCGCGTCAGTGAGATCCCGGCCGCCGACTACGACGTGGTCGTCTTCGAGAACCGCTTCCCCTCCCTGGCGGGGGACTTCGGCCGCTGTGAGGTCGTCTGCTTCACCCCCGACCACCACGCCTCCTTCGCCGACCTCGACGAAGAGCAGACCGCACTCGTCCTCGACGCCTGGACCGATCGCACCGCGGCTCTCGCCGCCCGCCCCGGGGTCGAGCAGGTCTTCTGCTTCGAGAACCGCGGCGCCGACATCGGAGTGACGCTCGGCCACCCCCACGGACAGATCTACGCCTATCCCTTCGTGACCCCGCGTACGGCCTTGATGCTGCGATCGGTCGACGAACACCGACGGAGCACCGGCGGCAACCTCTTCGATGACGTGGTCGCCCGTGAACTGGCCCAGCGCGAACGGATGGTTCTCATGGGAGAGGAGTGGCTGGCGTTTGTGCCCTATGCCGCGCACTGGCCGTACGAGGTCCATCTATATCCACGACGTCGCGTCGCCGACCTTCGTGGACTCGATGAAGCGGCCCGAGCCGAATTCCCCCGGATCTATCTCGAACTCCTTCGAAGATTCGACCGATTGTTCGGAATCTCCGGGCCTCCGACGCCCTATATCTCCGCGTGGCACCAGGCGCCCTTCCACGCACCGGGCCGGGATGACTTCGCACTCCATCTAGAGCTTTTCACCATTCGCAGGACTTCCGGCAAGCTGAAGTACCTGGCCGGCTCCGAGTCCGGTATGAGCGTCTTCATCAACGATGTGCAGCCGGAGTCCGCGGCCCGGCGACTGCGAGAGGCGGCGAGTCAATGAGCAGGTACCTGGTGACCGGTGGAGCCGGATACATCGGCAGTGTGGTGACGCACCATCTGCTGTCGGCGGGACACGAGGTCACCGTCCTCGACAATCTCTCCACGGGGTTTCGCACGGCGGTCCCCGAGGGCGCCGACTTCATCGAGGGGGATGTCAGCGAGGCCGCCGACTGGCTCGATCCCACCTATGCCGGAGTCCTGCACTTCGCGGCCTTCTCCCAAGTCGGCGAGTCCGTCCAGCACCCGGAGAAGTACTGGGAGAACAACACGGCCGGCACGATGGCACTGCTCGCGGCCATGCGCAGCCACCGCGTGCGGACCCTCGTCTTCTCCTCCACGGCCGCGGTGTACGGGGAGCCCGCCCGCACGCCCGTCACCGAGACCGATCCGACCGCGCCCACCAACCCCTACGGCGCGACCAAACTCGCCGTGGACCACATGATCTCGGGCGAGGCCACAGCCCATGGGCTTGCCGCGGTGTCCCTGCGCTACTTCAACGTCGCCGGTGCCTACCGGGGCTTCGGCGAACGCCATGACCCCGAGTCCCATCTGATCCCGCTCGTCCTCGGCGTCGCCCTCGGCACCCGGGCGTCCATCTCCGTGTACGGGGACGACTACCCCACCCCTGACGGCACCTGCGTACGCGACTACATCCATGTCGCCGACCTCGCCGAAGCCCATCTGCTGGCGCTCGGTGCCGCAGCCCCCGGAGAGCATCTGATCTGCAACCTCGGCAACGGCCAGGGCTTTTCGGTGCGCGAGGTCATCGACGCCGTACGCGAGATCACCGGACACCCGGTGCCGGTGGTCCCCGCACCCCGCCGCCCCGGCGATCCGGCCGCCCTGGTGGCGTCCGCGACCCTCGCCCGGGAGCGCCTCGGCTGGACGCCTAAGCGCTCGGACCTCACCGGGATCATCACGGACGCCTGGGAGTTCGCCCGAGGGCGTGCCTCATGAGCGAGGGGGTGTGGACCGCGCCCGGCCGGGTGAACCTCATCGGTGAACACACCGACTACAACGACGGTCTGGTGATGCCCTTCGCCCTACCGCTGTCGATCGAGGTCAGCGCGGACCGGGGTACTCCCGGACGGCTGCGGCTCTCCTCGGCGAACGTCCCGGGCCAGAGCGTCGAACTCCGGGTCGAGGATCTCGCACCCGGCCGTGGACCCGGTGGGTGGAGCGACTATCCCGCGGGGGTGGTCTGGGCCCTGCGGGAGGCGGGCCATCCGGTCACGGGTGCCGACCTTCACTTCGAGTCGACGCTGCCGACGGGCGCCGGACTCTCCTCGTCGGCGGCGCTGGAGGTCGCCACCGCGCTGGCCCTCGGCGACCTCTTCGCACTGGACCTGGACCGTACGGAACTCGCCCTGCTCTGCCGTCGCGCGGAGAACGTCTACGCGGGCGCCCCCACCGGGATCATGGACCAGATGGCCTCGGCGTGCTGCACCGATGGGCACGCCCTGCTGCTGGACACCCGCGATCTGTCCTGCCGACAGATCCCCCTGGACCTGACTGCGCACGACCTGGCCCTCCTGGTCATCGACACCCGCGTCACCCATGCGCACAGCCAAGGGGAGTACGGGGAACGCCGGGCGGGCTGTGAGGCCGCGGCGCGGCTGCTGGGGATCCCCGCACTTCGGGACCTAGCTCCCGAACGCCTCCCCGCGGCGCTGGAGCGACTACCGCCGGCACTGGGGCCCCTGGTGCGCCATGTGGTGACCGAGAACGTCCGGGTGGAGCGGGCGGCGGACCTGCTGCTGACGGGTGCGCCCGAGGAGCTCGGTCCGATCCTCACCGAGGGCCATGCCTCGCTGCGGGACGACTTCCGGGTGTCCTGTCCGGAACTGGACCTCGTGGTGGAGGCGGCGCTGGCCGCGGGCGCGCTCGGGGCGCGGATGACCGGTGGTGGATTCGGCGGCTCGGCGATCGCCCTGGTCCCCGGGCCGCGGGTGCGGGCGGTGGGGGACGCAGTCGAGTCCGCCTTCGCCCGGGCGTCGTACCGCCCGCCCGAGGTGCGGGACGCCGTTGCTGCGAGTGGGGCGAGACGCCTTTCCTGAGCCGCTTCGCCGACCCCCCGACGAAGGGACTGCGCCGCGGGATTTCCTTTCCGGTGAAGGTTCGCGACCGCATCCTGTCCGGTAGCGCGGTGCGGGCTCCCGGTCGGGTGCCGGGAGGCCGGAGCGGGTTGGTCGCCGGTCGGGCGGGTTGGAGAAAGCGCGGGGTAGAAGAAGTGCGTCGACTCTCCATCGCCAACTCGTCGATCTCTGTCGACTTCCGCCCCAATACCAAACAATCAGCCCACCTGGCACAGTTCAGGCAATCAGTTCTGCAAATATCCTTCCCCCAGGTCCCCCCGCCCGTACTCTGATCCTCAGCGCCGGTGGGGGCCGGTGTTGATCAGGGGGCGAGACAGTCGGATAGGACACCCGGGGGCGGGGTACCAGGACCAGCACGGCGTCGGCCGGGCGGATGCTGCAACCATGTCTCCGGGCGCCGAGTCCGTCGATCGCCCTCCGAGCCAGGGGGTGTCTGTGGTCCGTATTCGGGTCCTGGTGGTTGATGACCACCGAATCTTTGCTGAGTCGCTCGCTGCCGCTCTTGCGGCCGAGCCCGACGTCGACGTCGCTGCTGCCGGTAGTGGACCTGCCGCGCTGCGATGTCTTGAGCGGGCAGCGGGTGAAGGTCGTACGTTCGACGTCATGCTCGTCGACGCCGATCTCGGCGCGGCGCACGGCGGTTTCGCCCGTGCGCCCGTTGCCCGTGCCGTTTCCGACGAGGGCGATGACGGCCTCGTGGATGGCATAACGCTGGTCGAGGGCGTGCGCTCCGGGCAGCCGGCCGTACGCACGGTGGTGCTGGCCGAGAAGGACGATCCACGCCGGGCCGCCCTGGCGCTCCAGGCCGGGGCCTCCGGCTGGGTCGCCAAGGACTGCTCGCTCCAGCGGCTGTTGGCCGTGATCCGTGGAGTGCTGCGGGACGAGACGCATCTGCCGCCGGCATTGCTCACCGGTGTGCTGCGGGAGTTGACGGCGGCGCGCAAGCACCGCACCGAGAGCGAGAGGCTCGTGGAGTCCCTCACCCCGCGCGAGCGCGAGGTGTTGAGGTGCATGGTCGCGGGTCTCGGTCGCAAGGCCGTGGCCGAGCGGCTCTTCCTGTCGCCGCACACCGTCCGCACCCATATGCAGAACGTGCTGGGGAAGCTGGGCGTGCACTCCACGCTCGCCGCAGTGGCGCTCGCACGCCGTGCGGGTGTGGGGCCGGTGGACCTAGCCGGGGATGTTGTCGAACGGGGCGGTCAGCTGGCGTAGCAACGCCGCCAGCTCCGCCCGCTGGGCCCGGGACAGCTCGCCGAGGATCGCACGCTCTTGGTCGAGCAGTCCCGCCAGCGCCTGGTCCGCGCGGTCCCGGCCCTCGGCGGTCAGGCGCACTAGTACGCCGCGCCGGTCGCTGGGGTCGGGCAGCCGCTCCACGAGACCCTTCTTGGCCAGCCTGTCGATGCGGTTGGTCATGGTGCCCGATGTGACCAGCGTCTGGGTCAGCAGTTGGCCGGGGGAGAGCTGATAGGGCGCCCCCGCGCGGCGCAGTGAGGTCAGCACGTCGAACTCCCACGGTTCGAGCTGGTGCTCCGAGAACGCGAGTCGACGGGCGCGATCGAGATGACGGGCGAGCCGGGAGACCCGGCTGAGCACCTCCAGCGGTTCCACGTCGAGGTCAGGGCGCTCGCGACGCCACGCTGCGACCAGTCGATCGACCTCGTCCTCCATAAAGATCAGTGTAGAGGGTCTGTCGACATGAAGTCTCTTGACGTCAAGATATTCCCTGCTGGACGATGACGCCGTCGGCGAAACCCGCTCCCGCCGTCCGTCCCCGTACGCCCCAGCAAGGAACTCACCATGACCAGCGAACCAACGGTCCCATCCGCACCGGCGACCTGGGACCCGCAGCAGTATCTGCGCCACTCCGGTCACCGCACCCGCCCGTTCCTGGACCTCCTCGCCCGCATCCCCGATCTGCCGGGCCAGGGCGGCACGGGCGGCGAGGCCGGCGCAGTGCATCCGATCCGGATCGCCGACCTCGGTTGCGGCGCCGGCAATGTCACCGCACTGCTCGCCGACCGCTGGCCCACCGCCCGGATCACCGGCTTCGACAACTCCCCCGAGATGCTCGCCGCGGCCGAACGCGACCACGCGGGCCCCACCCGCGGCGGCGGACACCTCGACTTCCGCCCCGGCGACGCCCAGGACTGGACGCCCCGACCGGCGTCGTACGCCCTGATCGTCTCGAACGCGCTCCTGCACTGGGTGCCCGACCACGCCGCCTCCTTCGGCCGCTGGATCGACGGCCTCACCCCGGGCGGCACCTTCGCCTTCCAGGCCCCGGGCAACTTCGCCGCCCCGAGCCACACCCTGCTCGCCGACCTCCTCACCGCACCGCGCTGGCACCAGCGCCTCGCCGGAGCGCGTGAGCGCGCCGCCGTACTGGAACCCACCGACTATCTGAACCGGCTGATGGACCTCGGCTGCACCGCCGACGTCTGGGAGACCACCTACGCCCAGCTACTGCCCGGCGAGGACCCCGTGCTCGACTGGCTCAAGGGCACCACGCTGCGCCCGGTCCTGACCGAGCTGGCGGACGACGAGGAGGCGCGGGAGGAGTTCATCGGTGAGTACCGGGAGCTGCTGCGCACCGCGTATCCAAGGGGAGCGCACGGCACGGTCTACCCCTTCCGCCGGATCTTCGCCATTGCCCGGAAGGCAGCCCCCACGGGTTGATGCAACGCATATGAGCGACGCCTCGGTGGGAAACCGTCCGGAGTTCCCGCAATCCGGCCGCCCACCGAGGGGGCCGGCCCGTGGCGTCGATGTCCCCTTCGAGGGGTCCGCACGACACCGCCCCGGTCGCTCATGAGGTGAGCGGCCGGGGCGGTCGAGTGTGCGTCGAGCGTCCGTCAGTTCTTGCGGTGGCCTATCAGCCGGGGCTTCTGTTCCAGCCCGTCGAGGCCGTGCCAGGCCAGATTCACCAGATGGGCCGCCACCTCGGCCTTCTTCGGCCGGCGCGCGTCCAACCACCACTGGCCGGTCAGCGCGACCATCCCCACCAGCGCCTGGGCGTACAGCGGGGCCAGCTTGGGATCGAAGCCGCGGTTCTTGAACTCCATCCCGAGGATGTCCTCGACCTGGGTGGCGATATCGCTGATGAGCGAGGCGAAGGTGCCCGTCGACTGGGCCACCGGAGAGTCCCGGACCAGAATCCGAAAACCGTCCGTGTAGCGCTCGATGTAGTCGAGCAGGGCGAAGGCCGCCTGCTCCAGCAGCTCACGCGGGTGGCCGGCCGTCAGAGCGCCCGTGACCCCCTCCAGCAACTGGCGCATCTCGCGATCCACCACCACCGCGTACAGCCCCTCCTTGCCGCCGAAGTGCTCGTACACCACCGGCTTGGAGACCCCGGCCTTGGCGGCGATCTCCTCAACCGACGTGCCCTCGAAGCCCTTGTCGGCGAACAGGGTGCGACCGATGTCCAGCAGTTGTTCCCGACGCTCCGCGCCGGTCATCCGCACCCGGCGCGCCCGCCGTCCTGCGCGGGCCTTGTCCGTACCACTACTGCTGCCTTCGGTCGCCACGTCCTCCATCATGCCGTGTCAGTGCTCGGAACGGGATCGCTCTTGCGCTTGGCATCGATACGGGACTCGCTGGGCCAGCGGACGTCGGAGGCCCAGCCGAACTGCTCGAACCAGCGGATCAGCCGGGCGCTGGAGTCCACCTGGCCCTTCAGCACCCCGTGCCGCGCGCTCGTCGGGTCCGCGTGGTGCAGGTTGTGCCAGGACTCACCGCAGGAAAGCACCGCCAGCCACCAGACGTTGCCCGAACGGTCCCGGGACTTGAACGGGCGCTTGCCGACCGCATGGCAGATCGAATTGATCGACCAGGTCACGTGGTGCAGGAGCGCCACCCGGACCAGGGAACCCCAGAAGAAGGCCGTGAACGCCCCCCACCAGGACATCGTCACCAGACCGCCCACGATCGGCGGGATTGCGAGCGAGAGGATCGTCCACCAGATGAAGTCACGGGAGATCCGGCGGATCGCCGGGTCCTTGATCAGGTCCGGGGCGTACTTGTCCTGCGGGGTCCGTTCCTCGTCGAACATCCAGCCAATGTGCGCCCACCACAGCCCCTTCATAAGGGCGGGAACCGTCTCCCCGAACCGCCACGGCGAGTGGGGGTCGCCCTCGGCGTCCGAGAATTTGTGGTGCTTGCGGTGATCGGCCACCCAGCGCACCAGCGGGCCCTCCACCGCCATCGACCCCGCGATGGCGAGCGCGATGCGCAGCGGGCGCTTCGCCTTGAAGGAGCCGTGGGTGAAGTACCGGTGGAAGCCGATGGTGATCCCGTGGCAACCGAGGAAGTACATCGCCGTCATCAAACCCAGGTCCAACCAGCTCACGCCCCAGCCCCAGGCCAGCGGCACGGCCGCGACCAGCGCCAGGAACGGAACCACGATGAACAGCAGCAGGGCGATCTGTTCGATGGAACCCTTGCTGTCTCCACCGAGGGTGGCGGATGGAAGGCCCTCGACGTCCTGTTTCTGGGCGTCGCCGAGCACATCGGGGCTTGTCGTCATGAAGGTCCCCTGGGGGGTGAGAGAGGTGAAGACCGGGGCGTGGCTACGGATGCGTAACCTACGGCAACGTAAGTATGTCAGTGCGTAGCTCCGCGGCAAGGGCCCTGTGGATAACGTCAAAGGGTGGGCGCCTATCCTTAGGTCTCGTCGGACAGCGCGGTCCGCAGCCTCCAGTACCCCTCCAGACGTGCTTAAACACTGCAAGGAGCCGCACCTGTGAGCAGTGCCGACCAGACCCCCACGGCCAGTGCCGAACTCCGTGCCGACATCCGCCGACTGGGCGACCTCCTCGGCGAGACCATCGTTCGCCAGGAAGGTTCCGATCTGCTCGACCTCGTCGAACAGGTCCGCGCCCTGACCCGCAGCGACGGTGAGGCGGCGGCGCAGCTGCTGGGCGATACCGACCTTGAGACCGCGGCCAAGCTGGTGCGCGCGTTCTCCACCTACTTCCACCTGGCCAACGTCACCGAGCAGGTGCACCGCGGCCACGAGATGCGCGAGCGGCGGGCGGCCGAGGGCAGTCTGCTGGCCCGTACCGCCGACCGGCTCAAGGACGCCGACCCGGACCACCTGCGCGAGGCCGTCAAGAACCTCAATGTGCGACCGGTGTTCACCGCGCACCCCACCGAGGCCGCCCGGCGCTCGGTGCTGAACAAGCTCCGCCGCATCGCGGAGCTGCTGGAGGCCCGCGTCGGCCAGGACGACCTGCGCCGCTCCGACCTGCGCCTCGCCGAGAACATCGACCTCATCTGGCAGACCGACGAGCTGCGCGTGGTGCGGCCCGAGCCCGCCGACGAGGCGCGCAACGCCATCTACTACCTCGACGAGCTGCACGCGAACGCCGTCGGCGACGTCCTTGAGGACCTCGCCGCCGAGCTGGAGCGCATCGGCGTCGAACTGCCCGCCGACACCCGTCCGCTGACCTTCGGCACCTGGATCGGCGGTGACCGCGACGGCAACCCCAACGTCACCCCCGCCGTCACCCGTGAGGTGCTGATCCTCCAGCACGAGCACGGCATCACCGACGCCCTGGCGCTGATCGACTCCCTGCGCGGACTGCTCTCCAACTCCATCCGCTACACCGGTGCCACGGAGGAGTTGCTCAGCTCGCTCCAGGCCGATCTGGAACGACTGCCGGAGATCAGCCCCCGGTACAAGCGCCTCAACGCCGAGGAGCCGTACCGACTCAAGGCCACCTGCATCCAGCAGAAGCTCGTCAACACCCGCGAGCGCCTCGCCAAGGGCATCCCGCACGAGCCGGGCCGCGACTACCTCGGCACCGCCGAGCTGATCAGCGATCTCACCCTCATCCAGACCTCGCTGCGCGAGCACCGCGGTGGACTGTTCGCCGAGGGCCACATGGACCGTACGATCCGTACGCTCTCGGCCTTCGGGCTCCAGCTCGCCACCATGGATGTCCGCGAGCACGCGGACGCCCACCACCACGCCCTCGGCCAGCTCTTCGACCGGCTCGGCGAGGAGTCCTGGCGGTACGCGGACATGCCCCGCGAGCACCGCGAGAAGCTGCTCGCCAAGGAGCTGCGCTCGCGCCGGCCGCTGGCACCGTCCCCCGCGCCCCTGGACGCGGCGGGAGAGAAGACGCTGGGGGTGTTCCTCACCGTCAAGGAGGCGTTCGAGCGGTTCGGACCCGAGGTCATCGAGTCGTACATCATCTCGATGTGCCAGGGCGCGGACGATGTCTTCGCCGCGGCGGTCCTCGCCCGCGAGGCCGGGCTGATCGACCTCCACGCCGGCTGGGCGAAGATCGGGATTGTGCCCCTGCTGGAGACCACGGACGAACTCCGGGCCGCCGACGTCATCCTCGACGGGATGCTCGCCGACCCCTCGTACCGTCGGCTGGTCTCCCTGCGCGGCGATGTGCAGGAAGTGATGCTCGGCTACTCCGACTCGTCGAAGTTCGGCGGCATCACCACCTCGCAGTGGGAGATCCACCGGGCCCAGCGACGACTGCGCGACGTCGCCCACCGCCACGGTGTGCGGCTGCGCCTCTTCCACGGCCGCGGTGGCACGGTCGGCCGTGGCGGCGGCCCCTCGCACGACGCGATCCTCTCGCAGCCGTGGGGCACGCTGGAGGGCGAGATCAAGGTGACCGAGCAGGGCGAGGTCATCTCCGACAAGTATCTGATCCCGTCGCTGGCCAGGGAGAACCTGGAACTGACGGTCGCCGCCACCCTTCAGGCGTCCGCCCTGCACACGGCACCGCGCCAGTCCGACGAGGCGCTGGCCCGGTGGGACGCGGCGATGGACACGGTGTCCGACGCCGCGCACTCGACCTACCGGAAGCTGGTCGACGACCCGGATCTGCCCGCGTACTTCTTCGCCTCCACCCCGGTGGACCAGTTGGCGGACCTGCACCTCGGTTCCCGGCCGTCCCGCCGCCCCGACTCGGGCGCCGGTCTCGACGGGCTGCGGGCGATCCCGTGGGTCTTCGGCTGGACCCAGTCCCGGCAGATCGTGCCCGGCTGGTTCGGCGTCGGATCGGGGCTCAAGGCGGTACGGGAGGCCGGGCTCGACACGGTCCTCACCGAGATGCACGAGCGCTGGCACTTCTTCCGCAACTTCATCGCCAACGTGGAGATGACGCTCGCCAAGACCGATCTGCGGATCGCCCGTCACTACGTGGACACCCTCGTGCCGGACGACCTCAAGCACGTCTTCGAAACGATTGTGGCCGAACACGAGCTGACGGTCAGTGAGGTCCTGAAGGTGACCGGGGGGACGACGTTGCTCGACTCCAACCCGGTGCTCCAGCAGACCTTCGCGATCCGCGATGCCTATCTGGACCCGATCTCCTACCTCCAGGTCTCGCTGCTCGCCCGCCAGCGCGGTGCGGTGGCGCGGGGTGAGGAGCCGGACCCGTTGTTGGCGCGTGCGTTGCTGCTGACGGTCAACGGAGTTGCGGCCGGACTGCGAAACACGGGCTGACACCCCGTCCCAACACCCGCTGCCCGGTGCGCCGTCAGCGCACCGGGCAGCGGTGTTTTCGGGGGTCTGTCGGGCGGGTCGGCAGCGCTAGATGGTCAGGAAGGCGCCGGCGAGTACCGCACCGCCCAGGGCCGCAGAGGCCCATGCACATCGGGTGAGCCCCAACCCGCCGCCGATGACGAGGGCACCGAGCACCAGCGCGCCGCCCAGCGGCATCCAGGCGTGGAAGAGGCCACCCGTGCCCGCCCGCACCACTTCGGCCGTACCGGGCTTCACCACCACCGGTAGCTTCTCGCCCTTCTGCACGGCCACGGACTTCTCGATCGTCATCCCGGTGCGCGGAGCGGCGGTGCCGTCGGGGTCGTACGAGCCGGTGCACGTCTCCTCGCCACAGCCCGCGATGGTGATCGTGCCGTGCTCCCGCCCCTTGGAGAGGATGACGTGCTGTGCCGTCTCCCAGGACGACCAGACTCCAGCCACCAGGAGCACCAGCGCGACCACCGACATCAGGAAGTACCGTCCGTACGTCAGCGCGCGGTGCGAAGAACTCCGCTTCATGGGGCGCGATCCTTGGCCATCCGACCGCACTCGGTCAACCTTTGGCCTGAACTGCTGGCTGACTTTTCAGGAGTTATACGTACTCTGTGCGCGCTCCAGGCCCTCGATCACCAGACACTCCACCGCGTCGGCCGCGCGGTCGACGAAGTAGTCGAGTTCCTTGCGCTCCGCACCGGAGAAGTCCTTGAGCACGAAGTCGGCGACCTGCATCCGGCCGGGCGGGCGCCCGATCCCGAACCGCAGGCGGTGGTAGTCCGGTCCCATGGTCTTGGTCATCGACTTCAGACCGTTGTGTCCGTTGTCCCCGCCGCCCAGTTTCAGCCGCAGCACGCCGTAGTCGATGTCCAACTCATCATGGATGGCCACGATTCGAGCGGTGGGCACCTTGTAGAAGTCGCGCAGGGAGACCACCGGGCCGCCGGAGAGGTTCATGTACGACATGGGCTTGGCCAGCACGACCCGGCGTCCGGCGTCTCCCGGAGGTCCGATGCGGCCCTCGACGACCTGGGCCTGCGCCTTCTGGGCGCGCTTGAACTTCCCTCCCACGCGTTCCGCGAGGAGGTCGGCGACCATGAAACCGATGTTGTGGCGGTTGGCCGCGTAGCCGGGGCCGGGGTTGCCGAGCCCCACGATCAACCAGGGGGCGTTCGCCTCTGTCGTCATCTGACCGTCTCCATCCGGACGACCAGCCGCCGCCCGGGCCGAAGGGCCCGGGCGGCGGCTGAAGAGAAAGCGGCGCAGACTCACGCCTCGGAGTTGCCCGCGTCCTCGCCGGACTCGCTGTCCGCAGCGGGCTCCTCGGCCTGAGCGGAGAGGATCTGGATGACGACGGCGTCCTCGTCGATGGCCAGGGTCGTGCCCTTGGGCAGGGTGATGTCCTTGGCGTGGATGGCGGCGCCAGCCTCAAGGCCCGCGATGGAGACCGTGACGGACTCGGGGATGTGGGTGGCCTCGGCCTCGACGGTGAGGGTGTTGAGGACGTTCTCCACGAGGAAGTTGCCCGGGGCCAGGTCGCCCTCGGTCAGGACGGGGATCTCGACGGTGACCTTCTCGCCGCGCTTGACCAGAATCAGGTCAACGTGCTCCAGGTGGCCCTTCAGCGGGTCGCGCTGCACGGCCTTCGGGATCGCGAGCTCAGCGTTGCGGCCTTCGATGTCCAGCGCGAGCAGGACGTTCGAGGTGCGGAGGGCGAGCAGCAGTTCGTGGCCCGGGAGGGAGATGTGGACCGGGTCGGTGCCGTGGCCGTAGAGGACACCGGGCACCTTGTTGGCGCGGCGGGTGCGACGGGCGGCGCCCTTGCCGAACTCGGTGCGGAGCTCAGCGGCGATCTTGACCTCGGACATATGCACTCCTCGTAGTGGTGAGAGAACTGGGGTCACCCGGCCACGACTGGCCTGCTACGAAGAGCGCGTCGATAACGGACCGCCGCGTCCGAAGACGCAGCCTCCCTCGCCGAGCAACTCGCACAGTCTACGCAAGCCGACCCCCAGCACCCAATTGATCACTGCGGGCCTGTGCTGTGGAGGTGTGCTGGAGCTGGCTATAGCTGGTCAGAGGCGGTCGGGGTGGTCGGGGGAGCGGCTGGATATGGCGCAGGGCCCGTACCCCGGAGCGGGGTACGGGCCCTGCGCCATGACTATGCCTGCTCGTCGAAGAGGCTGGTCACCGAGCCGTCCTCGAAGACCTCACGCACCGCGCGGGCGATCGTCGGGGCCATGGACAGGACCGTGATCTTGTCCAGCTCCAGGTCCAGCGGGTCGGGCAGGGTGTTCGTGAAGACGAACTCGCTCACCTTCGAGTTCTTCAGCCGGTCCGCGGCGGGACCGGAGAGCACTCCGTGGGTGGCGGTCACGATCACATCTTCGGCGCCGTTGGCGAACAGGGCGTCGGCGGCGGCGCAGATCGTGCCACCGGTGTCGATCATGTCGTCGACCAGGATGCAGACCCGGCCCTTGACGTTGCCGACGACCTCGTGGACGGTCACCTCGTTGGCGACATCCTTGTCACGGCGCTTGTGCACGATGGCCAGGGGCGCACCGAGGCGGTCGCACCAGCGGTCGGCCACCCGGACGCGACCTGCGTCGGGGGAGACCACGGTGAGCTTGGACGGGTCCACCTTGGCGGCCACGTAGTCCGCGAGGAGCGGCAACGCGAACAGATGGTCGACCGGACCGTCGAAGAAGCCCTGGATCTGGTCGGTGTGGAGGTCCACGGTGAGGATCCGGTCCGCGCCGGCCGTCTTCATCAAGTCGGCGACCAGACGGGCGGAGATCGGCTCACGGCCGCGGTGCTTCTTGTCCTGCCGGGCGTAGCCGTAGAACGGGACGATCACGGTGATGCTCCGGGCGGAGGCCCGCTTCAGAGCATCGATCATGATCAGCTGTTCCATGATCCACTTGTTGATGGGGGCCGTGTGGCTCTGCATCAAGAAACAGTCGGCGCCGCGCGCCGACTCCTGGAAACGTACGTAGATCTCGCCGTTGGCGAAGTCGAAGGCCTTGGTCGGCACCAGGCTGACACCCAGTTGATGTGCGACTTCCTCGGCCAGCTCGGGGTGGGCGCGGCCGGAGAAGAGCATCAGTTTCTTCTCGCCGGTCGTCTTGATCCCGGTCACAGCACTGTCTCCTCAGAGGGTGTTCTCTGGCCGCGGTGTATTCGCCAGTCGCGAGCCAGCCGAATTTGTGTGCACGTATCACGGTACGCCGAGTTCGGCGCAGCTGTTTCCGGTCAGTTCTCGTCAATGGCTCGATCCGTGGCCGCTGCGGCGGCCTGCGCAGCCGCGCTGCCGGGGCGCTTGCGGGCCACCCAACCCTCGATATTCCGCTGCTGGCCGCGGGCGACGGCCAGCGAACCGGCTGGTACGTCCTTGGTGATGACCGAGCCGGCCGCGGTGTAGGCGCCGTCCCCGACCGTGACGGGAGCCACAAACATGTTGTCCGACCCCGTCTTGCAGTGGGAGCCGATCGTCGTGTGGTGCTTGGCCTCGCCGTCGTAGTTGACGAACACGCTCGCGGCGCCGATGTTGGTGTAGTCGCCGATGGTCGCATCGCCCACATAGGACAGATGGGGGACCTTGGTGCCCTCGCCGATGACGGCACTCTTCATTTCGACATACGTGCCTGCCTTGGACTTCGCGCCCAACCGGGTGCCCGGGCGCAGATAGGCGAACGGGCCGACCGAGGCTCCGTCGCCCACCTCGGCCGAGTCGGCGACGGTGTTGTCCACCCGGGCGCCGTTGCCGACCTTGGTGTCCTTGAGTCGGGTGTTGGGTCCGACCTCGGCGCCTTCGCCGAGATGGGTGGAGCCCAACAGTTGGGTTCCGGGGTGCACGATGGCGTCTGGCTCAAAAGTGACGGTGACGTCCAGCAGTACGGACCCCGGGTCCATGAACGTCACCCCGGCCAGCATCGCCTGCTCCAGCAACTGCTCGTTGAGCAGCCTGCGGGCCTCGGCCAACTGGACGCGGTTGTTGATGCCGAGGATCTCGCGGTGATCGGTCGCCACCGAGGCTCCGACCCGGTGCCCGTCCGCGCGCAGTATGCCGAGGACGTCGGTGAGGTACTCCTCGCCCTGGCTGTTGTCCGTACGCACCTTGCCGAGGGCATCGGCGAGGAGTTGGCCGTCGAAGGCGAACACCCCGGAGTTGATCTCCTGGATCGCGCGCTGGGCGGCGGTGGCGTCCTTGTGTTCGACGATCGCGGTGACGGCGCCCGAGGCGGCGTCGCGCACGATGCGGCCATAGCCGGTCGAGTCAGGGACCGCGGCTGTGAGGACCGTCACGGCATTGCCGTCGGCGGAGTGGGTGGAGGTCAGCGCGGTGAGCGTCTCGCCGGAGAGCAACGGGGTGTCGCCGCAGACGACCACCACGGTCCCGTCCAGGCCCCCGCCCAGCTCTTCGAGCGCCATGCGGACGGCGTGGCCGGTGCCGTTCTGCTCGGCCTGGAAGGCGGTGCGGGTGCCGGCGTACTGCTCGGTGAGGTGCCCGGTGACCTGCTCGCTCGCATGGCCGACGACCACGACCAGGTGCTCTGGCTCCAGCTCGCGTGCGGCGCAGACGACATGGCCGACGAGGGATCGCCCACTGATTTCGTGCAGGACCTTGGGAGTCTTCGACTTCATGCGGGTGCCCTCACCCGCTGCGAGGACGACGACGGCTGCCGGGCGGTTGACGCTCACGGAAATGCCCTTCGGCTTCGAGTGGTGGACATCCGCAGGATACCGGGGGGTTTCGCCAAGAAAATAAGGGTGGGTCCCGACCTTTGAGGCCGGGACCCACCGCTCTGTGCTCCCAGGGAAGGAATCGAACCCTCATTCAATGGACCAAAACCATTTGTCCTGCCATTAGACGACCTGGGATAGATCGCCCCCTATGTCCGATCTGGCTCGTCGCTGAGCTTTGCGCGATCGGACGCGATAGGGCAGCCCCTACTATGCCGTACCAACGGCACTTGATGCGACGGTAGGGCGTGGCGCCCTCGAACGAACATCGATTTCGACGGCCGGAACCAGCCCCGTAAAAGTGCCGGGGAAAAGCCACACCCTCGCCCTTAGGCTGGGAGTCATGACCACAACGGGGGCACACCAGGACGCCACGGGCACGACCGCCCGCGGCTGGCTGTGGTGGGGACGGCGGCGCAGTGTTGCGTTGGATGTGGGGCTCGGCCTGTTCTCCGCCTTGGAATGCGCTGTGGAGGGGGTGGCCTTTGCGGACAGGACCGCACTGCCCGTTCCCATCGGAGTGCTGTTCGGGCTGATCGCGGGATCGGTGATCGTCCTACGGCGGCGCTGGCCGATCGCGGTGGTCCTGCTCGCCATCGCCGTCACACCGGCCGAGATGGGCTATCTGCTGTCCGTCGTCGGCCTCTACACGCTCGCCGCGTCCGAAGTGCCGCGGCGGATCATCGCCATCCTCACCGGGATGTCGCTGATGGGCACACTGATCGTGAGCTTCGTCCGGGTCGGCCAGGACGTCGCCGCATCGGACCTCGACGACCCGGGCGTCTGGTACGTCCCGCTGATGTCCGGCTTCATCGCCATCGGCGTCACCCTTCCCCCGGTGCTCTTCGGCCTCTACATAGGAGCCAGACGCCGGCTGATGGAAAGCCTGCGGGAACGTGCCGACAGCCTGGAACAGGAACTCTCCCTCCTCGCCGACCGGGCCGAGGAGCGCGCGCAGTGGGCACGCACCGAGGAACGCACCCGCATCGCCCGTGAGATGCACGACGTCGTCGCCCACCGGGTGAGCCTGATGGTCGTCCACGCCGCCGCGCTCCAGGCCGTGGCACTGAAGGACCCGCAGAAGGCCGTGAAGAACGCCGCGCTCGTGGGGGACATGGGTCGACAGGCACTGACCGAGCTCCGGGAGATGCTCGGGGTGCTGCGCACGGGCGAAGGAGAGCAGCGCGGGACGGCTTCCGTGCCGCTGGCCGCGGTCGGCGCGGCAGCGGCTGCCGCCGCGGCGGCAGCCGCAGAGGTCGGCCCCTCCCTCACCGAGGTGGACGCGCTCGTCGGCCAGTCAAGGCAGGCGGGCATGGTGGTGGAACTGCTGGTGCAGGGCGAGGTGAGGGAGTACGCGCCCGAGGTGGAGCAGACCGCGTACCGCGTGATCCAGGAAGCCCTCACCAACGTCCACAAGCATGCGGCGGGCGCCAAGGTGCGGGTGCGCATCGCTCACCGGGACGCCGAGGTGGCCATGCAGGTGGAGAACGGGGCCCCGGACACCTCGGGCGCGGGGGGTACGGGGGGTGCGGACCTGCCGAGCGGAGGGAACGGGCTGGTGGGGATGCGGGAGAGGGTGCAGGCGTTGGGCGGGGTGTTCGTGTCGGGGGCGACGGATGCGGGGGGGTTTAGGGTGTCGGCGGTGTTGCCGGGGGGGTGAGGTTGGGGGTGGGGTTGGCTCTCTCCGGGGGGCCTGTGCCTGGGTTTCCGCCTTGGGTGGCGGGGGGTTCCGTCCTCAAGCGCCGGACGGGCTGGGTTGGCTTGGGCTGCGGGTTTTGGCTCTCTCCGGGCGGAGCCCGTTCTGTGAGTTCGGCCCTGGGGGGTGGGGGGTTCCGTCCTCAAGCGCCGGACGGGCTGGGTGGGGCGGGTGGAGCTTGTGTTGTGGGCTTGGCCTTGGGGGGCGGGGCTTTGGGTGGTCCGGCTGGGGTTTGGGTGGGGTGCGGGTGGTGGGGGTGCTTTCGGGCGTGACTCCTCAGCGCCGGCGGCCAGCGGCTGGCCCGTTGGTGGCGGCTCTGAAGCCGCCGACGCTTCCGGGGACACCCCCTGCGCGCCCCCAGTGCCGCAACTGGCTCTGCCTGCCCCCGGCCCATCCACAAGTCGAGCTCAGGACGGCGCTACCCAACACCGCAACCAGGTCTTGCTTGCCCCACGCTCGTCCATGGGGTGGGAAGTCGGGCTCAGGGCAGGTGCCGAGTGGCGCAACCAGGTCTGCCCGGCCCTGGCCCTGGCCATGGGGTGGGCTCAGGACGGCGCTAGCCAATGCCGCGACCAGGTCTGCCCGGCCCTAGCCCGTCCACAAGTCGGGAAGTCGGGCTCAGGACGGGCGCCCAGTGGGCAACCAGTTCTGCTTGCGCCTGGTGCTGTTCGCGGGTTGAGCTCAGGTTGGTGCCCGGTGGCGCGACTGGCTCTGCCTACTCCCGGCCCTGTTCATGGGGTGGGCTCAGGGCGGGAGCGGCCAGGGGTGCGAGTGGTGCTGCTTGCCCCCTGCCCATCCATGGGTTGAGCCCCGGGCGGAGTGGTCGCCGGGGTGGGAGTCAGGTGAGGGTTAGGCGTTGGGGTTGGAGGCCGAGGAGCAGGGTGGAAAGGGCCTGGTCGATGTCTGCGCCCAAGTACCAGTCCCCGGTGTGGTCCACGCTGTACACCCGCCCCGACGAGTCGATCGCCAGTACCGCTTGGTCGTCCCCTTCCGCACCCAGCGGGGAGATCTCGGTTTCCAGGGCGCGCCCGAGGTCGGACAGGGTGCGCGCCAGATGGAGGCCGGCGAGCGGGTCGATGCGTACCGCGAGGGGGGTCGTCTGGCGGCCGGGGCCGGCAGCCGTGATGCAGAGGCCGCCGAACTCGGCCCACGCCTCCACCGCGGCGGGAAAGACCTTGTGCTGGTGTCCGGCCGGGGACGCGTAGGCGCGCAGGCTGTCGGCCCACTGCTCGGCGATCTTGATGTCCCAGCGGCCGGGCTGCCAACCCGACTCGCGCAGTGCGGCGTCGACGGCGACGGGGAACCGGGTCGTACTGAGGCGATCGGACATCGGTGCGGATTCAGCCGTTCTCGTTCGTGGACGGGCCCACCGCTCGTACGCCGAAGTGGTCGAGCATCGGCGTGCAGGAGCGGCACGGCGGTGCGTAGCTGCCGTGCAAGGGATCACCGTCCTCCCGGATTCTGCGTGCCGTCAGTTTCGCCTGTTTGAGTGCCCGTTTGGCCTCGCTGTGGCTAAGTGGCCTGCGGCGGGCCCGTTTGGAGCGTTTGCCTTCGGCGGTGGTGAGATGGCGTGAGAGCAAGATCGCCTCGGGGCAACGGCCGGTGAAGCGCTCCCGCTGGCCACTGGGAAGTCGATCCAGGAAGTCCTGGACGAGAGGGTGGAGCACAGGTGGCTGATCGCCCTTGCCCGCGGTGGACTTCAGCGTCTCTCCCTGTACGGAGAGCGCGGCTGCGACAGCCGGCAGGATGCCGTCCCTTCGATGGTTCAACGCCGGTGCGGGCACCTCATCGGTGCTGCTCCAGCTGAGACGAGGGTCACTTGTGGTGACCGGTTGACCTGACTGCGCTGTGTGCATGGTGTCGCTGTCCCCTCCCGTGCACTCCCCCGAGTTGGGTGAACACCTTGCCAAACGCCGTGCGCGGTGTGGAAGCGGGGTGGGTGAAACGTGTCCGCTCGTCGTCTTTCGGTCACTCGACCGTGACGTTTGGTGACGGCGGAAGGGTGTCCTGGGAGGACCGGTACTGCCTCCGGGCCCACCCGCATAGGCTGTCCTGAACAGTCGGAAGCCAGCAGGGGGCAGATCGCCATGACGACAGGTCGGCAAGGGCTGGGGGCACCGCCCGGCCCCCAGGGGCACGTCGCGCCACCGAACGGTCCTGTGAACGCCGCACCGCCGAACGCGGCCTACGCCGGTCAGATCGTGTACTTCCCCGACCCGGTACGGGCCGCCCGCCACCCGCGCGGTGTGCGGATCGACGCCGACGGCTATCCCGACTTCTCGCCTTACGCCCGTGCCATCGCCGAGATCGCAGAGCCGCCCCAGGGCTTCGGCATCGACGAACTGCGGCTCACCGACTACGTATCGGCGAACGCCGCGCTCCACGGGAGCGGCCACCAGTTGTGGGACACCCTGCCTGCGGTGGCCACGCCGCACGGTTGGACCTGGCACCACGTCCGCGGCACGCGGCGGCTGCAGCTGATTCCCGTCGAGGTGAAGGCGCTGCTGCGCCACCACGGCGGATTGGCCACCACCGCCGTCGATCACCACAAGCGGGGCACCCGCCCGCTCCAGGAGACCAGGCCCGCTCACTTCGGGCTCCCCAAGGGCGACCTGTCCGTCACCGAGCAGCAGATCCTCGGTGTGGAGGAGGAGCTCGGATACCGGTTGCCGGGTGCGTACCGCTCCTTCCTGAAGGCCGCCGGCGGCTGTGCCCCGGTGGGTGTCGCGCTCGATGCGGAACTCGGCCTGCTGGTGGACCAGCCCTTCTTCACCGTTCGCGACGAGGCCGCCGCCAACGATCTGGTGTACGTCAACAAGTGTCTGCGTGACCATCTGACCAAGGACTTCCTGGGCGTCGGCTTCGTCCAGGGCGGCATCCTGGCCGTGAAGGCCAGGGGGCCGCAGACCGGTTCCGTGTGGTTCTGCGCGTACGACGACGCGCGGGACCAGAACGGATGGCACATCCAGGACCGGGTCGAGCGACTGTTGTTGCCCTGCGGTGCCGACTTTGACGGTTTCCTGAAGCGGCTCGCCGGCAGTCCGCCCGAGTTGGAGACCGTGGCCAATCTGATGGTGGACGGCGGTTTCGCGTACGTCGTCCCGAACCCGGACGGGGAGTGACGCTCCGATGGTGACCTTCGCGCAGGCGCAGGAGCGTGCGGAAGAGTGGGTCAACGGCGACATGCCCGTGTACCAGCACCGTGAGGTGCTGGTCCGTGAATTCGAGTTGGGCTTCGTCGCCTGGGCCCAGGACCGCGAGGACGTGGCCACCCCCGACGGGGGGCACCAGCGTCTGGTGATCGCGCGGGACAGCGGAGAGGCGACGCTCTGGCCGGGACTGCCGATCGGTGAGGTGATCAGGCGGTACGAGGAGGAGTACGGCTCCCGGGCCCAGGCCGTCGCGGACACTCCGCCGCCCCAGCGGATCGATCTCAATCAGACCTCCTTCCTGCTCACTCCGCCCGAGTGGCTCCAGGACGCTGCCGATCGGCTGGGGACGTCAGGGGGGCAGCCCGCGGCCGGGGGCGCCGCCCCGTCGCAGGGTGCCGGGATCAGCCAGCAGGACAGCCGGCAAGACAGCCAGCAGAGCAATGGGCAAAACGGTCAACTGAGTAGTCAGCAGGACCCCGGGGCTGCGCCTGCCGGGGGTGGGGACAGCGCCGGAGCGGCTGGCGGTTCGGGGGCGGTCTTCGTGCCGACGGACGCGCCGATCGGTGCCACCCCCCGTGCTCCGATCTCCTACGTCCGACCGTCGGCGCCCGTCCCCGCGCCCGTCGTTGAGCCTGCGCCAGTGGTCGATCCCGCACCTTCGGTCCCGCCCTCGCGGGGACCGCAGGACACGCCCGCCCCTGCCGTGGGGGAGAGCAGCCAGGGCGGGTCGGTACCCCTGCCACGGGCGGACGACGGCCCGTCTGCCGGTGCTGCCGGAGCGGGCGCCCGCCCGATGGGAGCCGACCGCTCGCAGGGCGGCAACGCGCCGCAGGGCGGCACCGTATGGCTGGCCGGCGCCGACGCGGGGGAGCAGGAGCGGACCCCGTCCCACGGCAGGTCCTGGACCGACACCAGTTCCGTGAACACCGACGACGTCTCCGTACCCCTGCCCGACACGGTCTTCGCGCCGCCCATCGCCGGTGTGGACGACGACGGCACTCCTCCTTCCGGCGTCGGTCCGGACGCTCCCACCGCGCTGATGTCCGGCGGCAGCCAGTTGCCTCAGACGCTGAGGCAGGAGTCGACCGGTGGGCTTCGGCCACCGGTCGGTGGTGCCGCAGACATAGCGAATGCCGCGACGAGCAAGGCCCGACCGCCCTCGCGCTCCTCGCGCAGTGGCGGCCCGGCCACCCCGCCGCCCCCGGGCCCGCCCCCCGGTGTCCAGGGCCCGCCTCCGCCCCCCGGCCCGCCGCCCGCACCCGGCTCCACCCCGGCTGCCCCCGGCATTCCCGCCAACGGCTATCTGCCGACGCAGCTGACACCGCAACTCCCCTCGGAGCAGTCGGCCCGGCCCGGCCCTCCGGCACCGCCCGGTCCCCCGGGACCGCCGCCTGGCGCGAATCCGCCGCCCGGCGGGGTGCACCACGCCGCGACGATGCTCGCCGATCCGAGCCAGCCCGGCTTCGGCGGCCCCGGTGCACCCCCGCCGCCCGGCCCCCCGGGACCGCCGCCGGGTTCCCTCCCGGGCAATGGACCCGCTCCGTACGGCTATCCGCAGCAGCCGCCCGGCGTGCCGACCGTCGGCCCCGGCTACCAGGCCGTACTGCGCTACCGGGCGCCCGACGGTTCCGAAGCCCAGCTGATCCGCCGCTCGGCTCCCGGTACGCCGCATCCCGAGTGGCAGATCCTGCACGAGCTGCGGGCGCTCAACGTGCCGCCGCAGCAGGTGCTGGAACTCCACACCGAGTTGGAGTCCTGCCAGCTCCCGGGTGGCTACTGCGCTCGGATGATCAAGGAGACCTGGCCCCAGGCCCGGATCACCAACATCGCCCCCTACGGCCGGGACCACGCCGGTCGACAGCAGGGCATGCAACAACTGTTGACGCACCAGGGCGAGCTGCACCAGGTGGCCGACGGTCCCGCTCGGCCCGCTCCGGTGCGGGCGCCGCTCCAGCACGTCCAGCCCGCCCCCGCGGTGCCCCCGCAGGCGGTGGCGCAGGAGTTGGTGGGCGCGTTCGGGCCCCAGGGCATCTGCCGCTTCGACCAGCGTGCCGTCTCGCGTCAGGGGGTGCCGGAGGTCGTGGCGGCGACCCTGGTGTGGGCGGGGCTGCCGGGCGACTTCAACCCCTTCTTCTGGGCACAGCCGGCGCATCCGGTGGTGCCGACCCTGGCGGAGCTCGCCGCCCAGCGCCAGGTGCAGGCCGCCATGGACGCGGGTTCCTATCTGGTGGTGGGCAGCGACTTCGGCCGGGCGATCTGCGTCCAGTACGGCACCGCGCACATCGTGGCCGTACCCGTGGAGGCCGGCCCCGGGGGGCAGCCGACGGCGCCCCAGTTCGTCAACAGCGGGCTTCCTGAGTTCGTCCGCTGCATGGCTCTGCTCGGCCGTATGTGGCGCTTCCGCTACGGCCTCAACCCGGAGCAGGCAGGCCGCTGGACCGTCGACTTCCAGGCACAACTGGCGGCCCTGGACCCGGCCGCGCTGGCATCGCCCGAGAACTGGTGGTCGGTACTGCTGGAGCAGATGTGGGACGGTTTGCTCTAGGACGTGTCTGACGAATAGCGTCGCCGGCCGGACGGGATCTGTCAGACCCGGCCAAGTCCTGCCACGCCGTGCCCCGGGCGTCCGATCCGTTCTGATGGATCGGACGCCCCTTGGGTTTTTCTTTGGGCGGGTAGCGCATCCTTAGACCGATATGGACAGGTGGAGTGTCGCTTTCTCGGCGCTTTACCGGAATCCGGGATGATATGTGCAAAATCGCGGAAGGGGCTTGAAGGATGAGTGCCGCATCAGTGTCGCCTCATGGCTTCGCCGTCGTACGCCGTGGCTACCGGATGGAACAGGCCGACGCCCACGTCGACGCCCTGTCCCAGGACCGGGACGAGGCATGGGAGCGCGCGGCTCGGCTGACCGTACTCGCCAAGGAGATGGAGGCGGAGGCGGCCGGACTGCGCGAGACCGTCGCGACGCTGGCTCCCCAGACCTACGAGGCGATGGGTGAGCGCGCCCAGCGGTTGCTGGCCCTCACCGAGGAGGAGGCGCAGGACGTACAGGGCACTGCGCACGCCGCTGCCCGTGCAACGGCCGACGCGGCGGATGCGGAGGCCCGACGGTTGCGCGGCGAGGCCCGCGAGGAGGCCGACCGACTGCTGGCCCAGGCCAACGAGGAGTCCGAACGCACGCTGCGCGCCGCCCAGAAGTCCGCGGACGAAGCGCTGCGGGAGGCGCGCGACGAAGCGCAGGACCTGCGTGACGAAGCCCTCGCCGGTTGGCAGGACATGCGTGAGCGGGCCGAGGGCCTGCTCTCCGATCTGGAGACCCAGCAGTCGGCTCGGTGGGAGTCGGACAGCCGTGAACTGACTGCGCGCCTCGCCGAGCACGAGGCGCGCCACACGGAGTTGGCGACCCTGGCGGACAGCGTCCTGGCGAAGGCGAAGCGGGCGCTGGCCGAGACGGAGGAGAAGGCCCGTCACGACCAGGAGGACGCGGACGCCCGCGCGGCCGAGTTGATCTCGCAGGCCAGGGTCCAGGAGGAGCGGACCACCCGGGAGACGGATCGCATCCTGCGGGAGCACGAGGAGTCCCGCGAGGAGATGCAGGCCCACATGACGCATGTGCGCAGCAGCCTGGCCGCGCTGACGGGGAAGGCCCCCACGGACGGCTGACACGGACGGCTGACACGACTGCTCCACCGAGGAAGCGAGCGGGCTGTGCGAGAACGAGGTCGTTCTTGCACAGCCCCTTTGTCGTTCGGTGCGTTCCGGGCGGTGTGCAGTTGATCGGGGCGCCCGTGGTCGGTGCCCGGCTGTGTGTGCGTTCCGGTGGGGCTTCCCGACCGGAACGGGCACAGGATGTCGGGTCCGCCGGGGTGCGACCTTCCTAATGTGAGTGGGGAAAGGGAAGGAGGACCGGGTGCTGGAGCGGCTCAACCAGGCGATGGAGCACATCGAGTGCCATCTCGATCAGCGGATCGAGGTGTCCGATCTGGCGCGGATCGCGGTCACGTCGGAGTACCACTTCCGGCGACTGTTCTCCGCGCTGGCGGGGATCCCGCTCTCGGAGTACGTCCGGCGCAGACGGCTGACGGTCGCGGGCGCCGAAGTGCTGGCCGGGGAGCGGACGCTGCTGGAGGTCGCGGTGCGCTATGGCTACACCTCGGGCGAGGCGTTCGCGCGTGCGTTCCGTGCGATGCACGGCGTCGGCCCCGGTGAGGCCAGGCGGGCCGGTGCGAGTCTTCAGTCCCAGCCCCGGATGTCCTTCCGCCTCATCGTCGAAGGGAGTAGCAGCATGCGGTACAGAATCGTGGAGAAGGAGGAGTTCCGGGTGGTCGGCAAGAAGGCGCGGGTCCCCCTCGTGCACGAGGGGATGAATCCGGCCATCGTCGCCTTCATCCGGGGCCTCGCTCCGGAGACCTTGCAGCGGATCGCAAGCCTGTCCGATCAGGAGCCGGAGGGGATCGTCTCGGTGAGCGACGATCTCGACGACAGTCGCGCCGAGGGCACCGAACTCGACTACTACCACGGTGTGGTGACGAGCGTCCCGGCCCCCGACAGCCCCGACAGCCCCGACAGCCCCGACAGCCCTGAGTCCCCCGAGGAAATGGACGTACTCACCGTTCCGGCCGGGACCTGGGCAGTCTTCGAGAACTCCGGACCGTTTCCGCAGGCGCTCCAGTACCTGTGGCGGGATGTGTTCACCCAGTGGTTCCCGTCCAATCCGTATCGGAGCCGGCCGGG
Organism: Streptomyces sp. NBC_00690; assembly: GCF_036226685.1. Lineage (NCBI taxonomy): Bacteria > Bacillati > Actinomycetota > Actinomycetes > Kitasatosporales > Streptomycetaceae > Streptomyces > Streptomyces sp. NBC_00690. The sequence continues at coordinate 3,645,709 of NZ_CP109009.1, read as the reverse complement.
TCCCGAGATCCTGCGGACCCGGCTGTCACAGGACGCGGCGCAGGCGGACGCGGAGTTGTGGATACCCGTGGAGCGGACCGTGGTCTGAGCGGTGGAGTGATCCCGTGGTGCCGTCAGACGGGGTCTTCCTGCGCTTCGGTCTCGTCGAACACCGGGAACCGGCGCGGGGCGATGAACAGCAGGGCCAACAGGGCGAGTGCGGCTGCCATGGCGGCGCCGATGTAGACGTGGTCCACGGCGGCGTCCACCGCGCGCCGGAGCCGTTCCAGGGCGTCGGCGGTGAGGGAGTCCGGATTCTCCAGGGCGGTGGAGACCGAGTCGAGATCGCCGGCGCCGCCGAGTCGGGAAGTCAGTACGCCGTTGGCCACCGCGCCGAACAGGGCCGCTCCCACGCTCTGCCCTATCTGGCGGTAGAAGAAGACGGAAGCCGTGGCCGTGCCGCGTTCCGACCAGCCGACGGTGGCCTGTACGCCGACGACCAGCGGTAGTTGGAAGAAGCCGAGCGCCCCGCCGAGGAGCAGCATCAGCAGGGCGGGCTGCCAGGGGGAGCCCGGGTAGGGGAGGAGGGGGAAGACCGCCAGGATCAGCGAGGCGAGCCCGATACCGATCATGGCGGTCCTGCGGATCCCGATGCGGTTGTAGAGATGGCTGGAGAAGGCGGCGGCTGTCGGCCAGCTGATCGTCATCACGGAGAGGACGAAACCCGCGGCGACCGGTCCGAGGCCCAGGACGGCCTGGGCGTAGGTCGGCAGGAAGACGATGGGGGCGATCATGACGAGCCCCAGTGCTCCCAGTGCGAGGTTGGCGGCGGCGATGGTGCGTCGGCGCCACACCCAGCCGGGGAGGATCGGATCGGCGGCGCGCCGTTCCACGACGACCGTGAGCGCGATGCACAGGGCGCCCGCGGAGAGCAGGGCCACCGAGGTCGTGGAGAGCCAGGGCCAGGCGATGCCTCCCTGGACGATGGCGATGAGCAGACAGGAGCCAGCACCGAAGACGAGCAGTGCGCCCTGCCAGTCGATGGCCGGGCGGGGGGTCGTCCTCGTACGGGACGGTTCGTGCAGATGGCGATGGATCAGCCAGAGCGCGATCAGTCCGATGGGGAGATTGACCAGGAAGATCCAACGCCAGTGGGTGTAGGTGGCCAGCAGTCCGCCGATCGCCGGTCCTGCGATCGCCGATGTCGCCCAGACCGTGGAGAGCCTGGCCTGGATCTTCGGCCGTTCCTTCAGTGGGTAGAGGTCCGCCGCGATCGTCTGCACGGTGCCCTGGATGGCGCCACCGCCCAGGCCCTGGACGATCCGGAAGGCGATCAGTGACGCCATGCTCCAGGCGGAGGCGCACAGGATCGTGCCCACGAGGTAGATGACGATGCCCGCGATCAGCACGGGCTTGCGCCCGAGGGTGTCGGAGAGCTTGCCGTAGATGGGGATGGTGACGGTGAGGGCGAGCAGATAGCCCGAGAAGATCCAGGAGAAGAGGGAGAAGCCGCCGAGGTCTCCGACGATCTGGGGCACGGCGGTGGACACGATGGTGCCCTCCAGCGCGGCGAGCGCGGTGCTCATCATGAGTGCCGCGACCAGAGGTCGTCGCCCGCGCGGTTGATCGGGTGCGGGGGGCCGCCTGCCCGCCTTGGACAGCTTCGGTCTCTCTCGCACCCGAAATCCTTTCGGTGTACATCTTTTTGCCGGAGACACCTTCTCACTTGAGGTTCACGCAAGGGGAGGGTGCAGGCTCCCACTGAGGCGCATCTCTCGTCCCGGCGGACCCGTCGGGGCGGGGGTCTTCTCCATCCGGGGGTGGAGGTCCCCTAGGGGCTCCTCCCTACGTCGCGCGGCGGAACGTTGGTACCCCGGGACGACGAGGCGGGTGGGGCTCGTTGCCTACCTTGATTCCTACGGCGCCGGGGAGTTGGGAGCGCGGTCGGGGGTGGGGAAAACCCCCCGCTCAAGACTGCGCCCCGCCCCAGCGCGCCGGACGACTTTCGCCGACAGACTCATTCCCGTAGCGCGGCGACACCTGAACCAAGCGACATAGGAGACACAAAGTGACAACGGCTGTTACCACTCCCCGCCACGGGGGCACCGGAGGGCGTACGGCCGTCGCCGCACGCGGTCGGCAGGTCGTCAAGGCGTACGGCTCCGGCGAGACCCGCGTGGTCGCCCTCGACCACGTCGACGTCGACATCGCCAGCGGACAGTTCACCGCGATCATGGGACCGTCCGGCTCGGGCAAGTCCACGCTGATGCACTGCCTCGCCGGCCTCGACACCGTCACCTCGGGCAACATCTATCTCAACGACACCGAGATCACCGGGATGAAGGACAAGAAGCTCACCCAGCTCCGTCGGGACCGGATCGGCTTCATCTTCCAGGCGTTCAACCTGCTGCCCACGCTCAATGCCCTGGAGAACATCACGCTCCCCATGGACATAGCGGGCCGCAAGCCGGACACCGCCTGGCTCAACCGGGTCGTCGAAACTGTCGGCCTCTCCGAGCGGCTCAAGCACCGGCCCACCCAACTCTCCGGCGGGCAGCAGCAGCGCGTCGCCGTCGCCCGGGCGCTCGCCGCCCAGCCGGAGATCATCTTCGGTGACGAACCCACCGGCAACCTCGACTCCCGGGCGGGCGCCGAAGTACTCAGCTTCCTGCGCCGCTCGGTCGACGAACTGGGCCAGACCATCGTGATCGTCACCCATGACCCCGTCGCCGCGTCCTACTCGGACCGGGTCATCTTTCTGGCGGACGGCCGGATAGTGGACGAGATGTTCCGTCCCACCGCCGACGCCGTACTGGACCGCATGAAGGACTTCGACGCCCGGGGGCGTACCTCGTGAGCGTACTCAAGACTTCCCGGCGCAACTTCTTCGCGCACAAGGGGCGCATGGCCCTCTCCGCGATAGCGGTCATGCTGTCCGTCGCCTTCGTGTCGGGGACGCTCGTCTTCACCGACACCATGAACACCACCTTCGACAAGCTCTTCGCCGTCACCGCATCCGACGTCAACGTCAGTCCGCGCGAGAAGGACGAGGACGAGGTCCGGCAGTCCGGAAAGCCCGAGACCCTGCCCGCCTCCGTCCTGGCGAAGGTCGCATCGGCCCCGGGAGTGAAGTACGCGGAAGGCGCGATCTCCACCGACGGCGTCACCGTCGTCAACTCCAAGAACAAGGACATCGGCGCCAGCGGCGGAGCCCCGACCATCGCCGGCAACTGGACGAAGAACGACCTCCGCGCCATGGAGATCTCCTCCGGACGGGCCCCGCGCGGACCCACCGAGGTGCTGGTCGACGTCCAGACGGCCGACAAGCACGATCTCGCCATCGGCGATGAGGTCCGCACCATCAGCGCCGTCGGTGACTTCACCACCAAGGTCGTCGGCCTCGCCTCCTTCAAGGTCACCAACCCGGGTGCGGCGCTGTTCTTCTTCGACACTCCCACCGCCCAGCGCGAGTTGCTCGGCGCGGAGGGCCCGTTCACCTACGTCACCGCCGAAGCGGCCGACGGCGTGAGCAATACGCAGCTCAAGAAGGACATCGCCGGCCTGCTCGGCGCCGACTACGACATCAAGACCGCCAAGGAATCGTCCGACGAAGGCCGCGAGGAAATCGGCGAGTTCCTGAACGTCATGAAGTACGCGATGCTCGGCTTCGCCGGAATCGCCTTCCTCGTCGGCATCTTCCTCATCGTCAACACCTTCTCGATGCTGGTCGCCCAGCGGACCCGTGAGATCGGTCTGATGCGGGCCATCGGATCCAGCCGCAAGCAGGTCAACCGCTCCGTGTTGATCGAGGCGCTCTTCCTCGGCATCGTCGGATCCATCCTCGGTGTCGCTGCGGGAGTCGGCATCGCGGTCGGTCTGATGGAGCTCATGGGCAGCATGGGCATGAACCTGTCCACCGACGATCTGACCGTCAAGATCACCACACCCGTCGTCGGGCTCGCCCTCGGTGTGATCGTCACCGTCCTCGCCGCGTACATCCCGGCCCGCCGCGCCGGCAAGGTCTCGCCGATGGCAGCCCTGCGGGACGCCGGCACCCCCGTCGACGCCCGGTCCAGCTGGATCAGGGCCGCGATCGGTCTGCTACTGACCGGCGCCGGCGCAGCGGCACTCGCCGTCACCACCCAGGTCGACGAGGCCGCCGACGGCTCGCTGTTCCTCGGCCTCGGTGTGGTGCTCACGCTCATCGGCTTCATCGTCATCGGCCCGCTGCTCGCGGCGGTCCTGGTACGGGCGATCAGCGCGGTCGTCCTGCGCTTCTTCGGACCGGTCGGCCGCATGGCCGAACGCAACGCACTGCGCAACCCACGCCGTACGGGTGCCACCGGCGCGGCCCTGATGATCGGCCTCGCCCTCGTGGCGTGCCTGTCCGTCGTCGGATCGTCCATGGTCGCATCGGCCACCGAAGAGCTCGACAAGTCGGTCGGAGCTGACTTCATCGTCCGCACCAACACCGGTCAGCCGATCGTGCCCCAGGCGTACGAAGCCATGAAGAAGGCACCGCACGTCGACCACATCACCCAGTACAAGGACGTGTCGGCCAAGGTCACGGGACCCGACGGGAAGACCGCCAAGGAGACCGTCGTCGCGGCGGACCCGACCTACCCCACCGACCTGCGCCGCAAGACCGTGGAAGGCGACCTCGCCGCCGCCTACCGCAAGGGCGGGATCTCCGTCGGTGACGAGTACGCGGCCAAGCACAAGGTGAAGCTGGGCGACACGCTCACCGTCGAGTTCCCCGGTGGCGACACCGCACGGCTCAAGGTCGCCGCCGTCACCGCGGACGACACCAGCCTCGACCAGGGCGTGAAGTACATCAGCACGGCGACCCTGGAGCAGTACGTCCCGGCCGACAAGAGGCCGCAGAACCTGATGCTGCTCGCATCGGCCGAGGACGGCAAGGAGAAGGAGGCGCTCGCCGCCCTCAAGACCTCGCTGGAGCCGTACCCCCAGTACAAGGTGCAGGACCAGAGCGACTACAAGAAGACCCTCCAGGACCAGATCGGGCAACTGCTCGACATCATCTACGGACTGCTCGCCCTCGCGATCATCGTCGCGGTGCTGGGTGTGGTGAACACGCTCGCCCTGTCCGTGGTCGAGCGGACCCGTGAGATCGGTCTGATGCGGGCCATCGGCCTCTCGCGCCGCCAACTGCGCCGCATGATCAGGCTGGAGTCGGTGGTGATCGCCCTCTTCGGCGCACTGCTCGGCCTCGGTCTGGGCATGGGCTGGGGAGCCGCGGCACAGCAACTGCTGGCGCTGGAGGGCCTGAAGGTCCTGGAGATCCCCTGGTCGACGATCCTGACGGTCTTCGTGGCCTCGGCGTTCGTCGGACTGATCGCCGCCCTGGTCCCGGCCTTCCGGGCCGGCCGGATGAACGTACTGAACGCCATCGCCACCGAATAGGGCGACGGGAAGCCCTCCGGGGCTGCGGTAACGGGGGACGGCCCCGGGGTGCGCGGAGGAACCGCACCCCGGGGCCGTGCGTTGTGCCCGCACCGGGTCGTACGACCGCTACCGGTCGCCTTGTACGTTCTGCCGCCAGGCCGCGATGAGGGCGTCGATCTCCTCGCTCAGACGGTGGTATCCGGGGGCCTGGCTGAGCGCTTCGATCTCCGGATCGCACAGGTCGTAGCTGTGCCGCCCCGGGTGTCGGGCGAAGAGGGTGCAGGCTTCCTCATCCTGAGCCGACCACCCGTTGTGGGCGGGGCAGTCCGGCAGCAGGAGCACGACTTCGGGCGCGCGGCCATCTGTCCACACCGCCCACATCTCGCCCCGCCGCGCGTCGTCCAACTGCCACACCAGGTCGTAGTGACGCCCCTGCGCGTGCTCCTCCAACTTGCAGCGCAGGAATGTCTCCACGTAGAGCGGATCGCCCGCATCGGGCGCCAGCCGCATCATCTGCGCGGCGAGCGGCATGGGCATGACGGCGAGAGAGCCACAGACCTGGCGGCCGTCACCGTCGGGTGGATGGACCATGTCCCGCCCCCGCTCGCCCTGAGATCCGCCAGTCGGCCCTGGGACGGACCGGTACGTGTATGGCGTGCAGGAGGATCGCCGCGTCGGGTTGTCTCAGCGCACTCTTGCCGGTCATCGCTCTGGCCGTCCCTTCCGTCCGATCTCTTACACCAGAACCATTTCGTTCAGGAGCAGGGACCCGACAGGGACGGAACGTCCCAGTTTCCGCTGGGCTATTAGGTGGTGACGCCAAGGAACTCCGCAAGCGTCCGTAGCCCCGGCGGATGAACGGATCCGGCCCAGAGATCACTCACTATCGACACCGCGAGCGTGTGATGGCGCATCCAGCCAGGAGCCGCACGAAGCAGTGACTGCAGGGCCTGGACGGCTCCTTCGGCGTTACCCAGGTCCGTGTGCGCTCGGGCGACGTCCAAGAGCAACCAGGTCCGCCACGACACGGGCGTATCCGGACTCAGTCGCATTCCCCGTGCGAGGGTCAGGGCCTCGTCCGGGCGGGCGTGCTGCACCGCCAGACGGACCCGCTCGATACGCACGGAGGACCGGCTGAACACCGACACCATCCGGCCGTCCGTAGCAGAGGGAAGCCCGCCGAGCCGGCCTGCCGCGTCCTCGGCCGTGTGCATCATGCTGCCGGCCGTTTCATAGTCGCCGCTGCGAGCCACGCTCGTTGCGGCGGACATCACCAGCCCACCCCAGACCCGCATTGCCTCCGTGGTGGTGACACCCTCCCGGCCGAGGGAATCGGCAGCGTGCACTGCGAGCCGTTCGGCATCGGGCAGGCGATTTTGGCGTTGGTAGTTCCACGCCACCGAGTTGCTGACCATCGGAGCGAGCAGCGGGTCCGACGACTGCTCTGCTGCGGCCATCGCCCGCTCCAGAGCCGATAGCGCCAGATCGGTCTTGCCGAGACGAATGGCAAGATGGCCGCCGAGTTGGAGTGCCTTCCCCAGGGCGGCCTGGCCGGCTGCACGCTGGTCCGCCGTGCCCACCGCAGCGAGGAACCGGGCATCGGCGAGGACTCCGGGTAGGGCGTCCATCAGCGGGCCGAATTCTGCGCGGTGGTAGAGCGTCCACCCTTCGGCGATCGCCGCTTTGACCAGTGGCAGGGTCAGGGCGTCGGCGCCGGTCGGCTCCGCGAGCGGCGCGAACAGCGGAGGCATGATCGCCCGGCGCACCGCGACCAACTGGGGCGGGTCGGCCTCCCCGTTGGAAGGGACGCCGGGCGGATCGCCCAAGAGCGCGGTGAGCTCCACGCCCAGCCCTCTGGCCAGGGAGTGGAGGGTGGGCAGCCGAGCACTGTGCTTGCGCCTCTGCTCCAGCTTCCGGATCACGTCCACGGATACGCCCGACCGCTCCGCCAGACCTTCTTGCGTCTGGTCGGCAAGCCGCCGCAGCCGGCCCAACCGGTCTCCCAGGTGCTCAGCCATGTACAGAGGGTACGGTCGGCGGACACGTTGAGTACGTCTGTCGACCGGCATCGTCCAGTGCCGGACCACCCGGCCACCATGGCTCACCCGGCGTGGGGGCCACCGGCCCCCATCCCCGGCGCGGGTCGCAGCGGAGGCGGGTGTGTCCCCTGCGGGCGTACGCTGGAGAGCCCCGGCCCGTTGGACGTGTCGGGTCATTTGTGTTGCGCACCCCCGGGACGGAAACCCTTTCATGAGCCTGCACGGTCTCCTCGATGCCGTCGTCCGCGACCCTGCGCTTGCCGAGGCGGTGCAGGCAGCCCGGGGCCCCGGCCCCGGGCACATGGATCTGGTCGGTCCGCCAGCGGCCCGACCGTTCGCCGTGGCCGCGCTGGCGCGGGGCACCGGGCGTACCGTCCTCGCCGTCACCGCGACCGGGCGGGAGGCGGAGGACCTCGCCGCCGCCCTGCGCTCGCTGCTCCCCGAGGACGGCATCGTCGAGTACCCGTCGTGGGAGACGCTGCCCCACGAGCGGCTCTCCCCCCGCTCGGACACCGTCGGACGCCGGCTTGCCGTGCTGCGCCGGCTCACCCATCCGTCCGTCGACGACCCCTCCGCAGGTCCGGTCTCCGTCGTGGTCGCACCGATCCGTTCCGTGCTCCAGCCGCAGGTCAAGGGGCTGGGGGAGCTGGAGCCCGTGGCGTTGCGCTCCGGGCAGCAGGCCGATCTCGGGGACGTGGTGGACGCCCTGGCGGCAGCCGCGTACTCCCGGGTGGAGCTGGTCGAGAAGCGCGGCGAGTTCGCCGTGCGCGGCGGCATCCTGGATGTCTTCCCGCCGACCGAGGAGCATCCGCTCCGGGTGGAGTTCTGGGGCGACGACGTCGAGGAGATCCGCTACTTCAAGATCGCCGACCAGCGTTCGTTGGAGGTCGCCGAGCACGGGCTGTGGGCGCCGCCCTGCCGTGAGCTGCTGCTGACCGACGAGGTGCGGCGGCGGGCGGCGGCACTCGCCGAGTCCCACCCCGAGCTCGGCGAACTGCTTGGCAAGCTCGCGGAAGGCATCGCCGTCGAGGGCATGGAGTCGCTGGCGCCGGTGCTGGTCGACGAGATGGAACTGCTGTTGGACGTGCTGCCCAAGGGTTCGATGGCGGTGGTCTGCGACCCCGAGCGGGTGCGGACCAGGGCCGCCGACCTGGTGGCGACCAGCCAGGAGTTCCTCCAGGCGTCCTGGGCGGCCACGGCCGGCGGCGGCGAGGCTCCCATCGATGTGGGCGCGGCCTCGCTGTGGGGCATCGCCGACGTCCGGGACAGGGCCCGGGAGCTGGATGTGATGTGGTGGACGGTTTCGCCGTTCGCCGCCGACGAGGAACTGTCCGAGAGCACGATCAAACTGGGGATGCACGCCCCCGAGTCGTACCGCGGCGACACCGCCCGGGCGCTCGCCGACACCAAGGGGTGGCTGGCGAGCGGCTGGCGCACGGTCTACGTCACCGAGGCGCACGGCCCCGCGGCCCGTACCGCGGAGGTGCTGAGCGGTGAGGGCATTCCGGCCAGGCTGGAGGCGAGCCTCACCGAGATCTCGCCGTCCCTGGTCCAGGTCGCCTGCGGCTCCATCGACTACGGCTTCATCGACCCGGGTCTTAAGCTCGCCGTCCTCACCGAGACGGATCTGTCGGGTCAGAAGGCCGCCGGCAAGGACGGCCAGCGGATGCCGACCCGCCGCCGTAAGACGATCGACCCGCTGACGCTGGAGACCGGCGACTACATCGTCCACGAGCAGCACGGTGTCGGCCGCTATGTGGAGATGGTGCAGCGCACGGTCCAGGGCGCGACCCGCGAGTACCTGGTGGTCGAGTACGCGCCCGCCAAGCGCGGCCAGCCCGGCGACCGGCTGTACATCCCCACGGACCAGTTGGAGCAGATCACCAAGTACGTGGGCGGCGAGGCCCCCACGCTGCACCGGCTTGGCGGCGCCGACTGGACCAAGACCAAGGCACGGGCCAAGAAGGCCGTCAAGGAGATCGCGGCGGACCTCATCCGGCTGTACTCGGCCCGGATGGCGGCCCCCGGGCACGCGTTCGGCCCGGACACCCCCTGGCAGCGGGAGTTGGAGGACGCCTTCCCGTACGTCGAGACCCCCGACCAGCTCTCCACGATCGCCGAGGTCAAGGAGGACATGGAGAAGACGGTCCCGATGGACCGGCTGGTCTGCGGTGACGTGGGCTACGGCAAGACGGAGATCGCGGTGCGGGCCGCGTTCAAGGCGGTGCAGGACGGCAAGCAGGTGGCCGTCCTGGTGCCGACGACCCTGTTGGTGCAGCAGCACTTCGGCACCTTCTCCGAGCGGTACTCGCAGTTCCCCGTGGTCGTCCGCGCGCTCTCGCGGTTCCAGTCCGACGCGGACGCCAAGGCGACGTTGCAGGGGCTGCGGGAGGGCGCCGTCGACATCGTCATCGGCACCCACCGGCTGTTCTCGTCCGAGACGAAGTTCAAGGACCTCGGGCTCGTCATCGTCGACGAGGAGCAGCGGTTCGGCGTCGAGCACAAGGAGCAGTTGAAGAAGCTGCGGGCCAATGTGGATGTGCTGACGATGTCAGCGACCCCGATCCCGCGGACGTTGGAGATGGCGGTGACCGGCATCCGCGAGATGTCGACGATCACCACCCCGCCGGAGGAGCGCCATCCGGTGCTGACGTTCGTCGGCCCGTACGAGGAGAAGCAGATCGGTGCGGCCATCCGCCGTGAACTGCTGCGCGAGGGGCAGGTCTTCTACATCCACAACCGGGTGGAGTCGATCGACCGGGCCACGGCCAGGCTGCGGGACATCGTGCCGGAGGCGCGGATCGCGACCGCCCACGGGCAGATGACGGAATCGTCGTTGGAACAGGTGGTGGTGGACTTCTGGGAGAAGAAGTTCGACGTGCTGGTCTCGACGACGATCGTGGAGTCCGGCATCGACATCTCCAACGCCAACACACTCATCGTGGAACGCGGCGACAACTTCGGCCTCTCGCAGCTGCACCAGTTGCGCGGACGGGTCGGCCGGGGGCGGGAGCGGGGCTACGCCTACTTCCTCTATCCGCCGGAGAAGCCGCTGACCGAGACCGCGCACGAGCGGCTCGCCACCATCGCCCAGCACACCGAGATGGGCGCGGGCATGTATGTGGCGATGAAGGACCTGGAGATCCGCGGCGCGGGCAACCTCCTCGGCGGTGAGCAGTCCGGACACATCGCGGGTGTCGGCTTCGACCTCTACGTCCGGATGGTCGGCGAAGCGGTCGCGGACTACCGCACCTCGCTGGAAGGCGGCGTGCAGGAGGAGCCGCCGCTTGAGGTCAAGATCGAGCTGCCCGTGGACGCACACGTCCCGCACGACTACGCGCCCGGTGAGCGGTTGAGGCTCCAGGTGTACCGCTCGATCGCCTCTGTCAACACGGAGGAGGACATCAAGGCGGTGCGTGAGGAGATCATCGACCGGTACGGCAAGCTCCCCGAGCCGGTGGAGAACCTGTTGCTGGTCGCCGGGTTGCGGATGCTGGCGCGGTCCTGCGGTGTCTCGGAGATCGTCCTCCAGGGGTCGAACATCCGTTTCGCCCCGGTGGAGTTGCGCGAGTCCCAGGAGCTTCGGCTCAAGCGGCTGCATCCCCGTTCGGTGATCAAACCGGCCGCGCGCCAGGTGCTAGTGCCGCGGCCCGCGTCCGGGAAGATCGGCGGCAAGCCGGTCGTCGGTCGGGAACTGCTCGCATGGACGGGCGAGTTCCTGACGACGATCCTCGGGTCGTGAGCGCGCGGGCCCCCAGATCGCACGGGTCCTGGATGTCCGGACGGGCCCGCGCAGGAGAGGTGTGTCAGGCGCTGGCTTCGCTCAGCGTCTGACGCAGGCTCTCGACGCCCTTCCGCCACGGGCCGATGTCTGAGGTCTCGCCCCAGAGCTCCACCAACTCGGAGTCCTCGGCCAGCACTCGATCGAGGGCGCCGACGGCGAGCGGACGCAGGGAGACGGGAAGCTCGGGCAGGGCCTTCTTGGGTCCGTACGCCGTGGTGACCGGCTCGCCGCCGGGGCACTGCGCCGCTATCAGGGCCGCCGCGGCGATGGCCTGCGCCCCGTCGTCGCTGTCGAGGAAGTCCTCGGCGGCCGTGACGTGCCGCAGGAGGTCGGCGAGCAGATCGGCCCGCTGGTCCGCGGGGGTGTCGTCGATCCTGCCGCCGAAGTCGGCGGCGGTGTCGTTGTCGAAGTGCCCGATGTCCCAGGTGCCCATGGTGGTTCTCCCGTGCCTTTTCCGCTGAGGTGTTCCCATGGTGGCACCGGGCACTGACAACGGGCGTCAGCGCCGGGACTCCGTACAGATCACGAAGGCTCGAAGGGGGTGGGGGTCGGCTCGGTCGGTGTTCTTGCCGCGGGCGACCCACAGGGGGCCGGTCGCGAAGCCGTCGGTGAGATGGACGAACGTGTTGCCGTTGGACACACCCCCGCCGCTCGGGACCTGCCCCGTCGGGCAGCTGACGTGGGCGCTACCGCTCTGCCCGGGCCCGAGCAGCACGGCGTCGCCGAAGAGTCGATGGGTGGGGGCGAGGACCCTCAGGGATGCCGTCCCGCTGTCGGCGGTGCGGTTCTTCGCGGGATCAGGGCTCCCGTCCGACTGGACGGCCGCCAGGGCCATCCCGCCGGTGAGGGCGGTCATGGCGGCCATGGTGACGACCAGTGAGCGGTCCATCAGCATCTCCTCCAGATGCGGAAGTTCCTCTTCCATTCAGGATGACCGGAAGGGGTGGCGCTGCCGCAGGTCGCGACGGGTGCGCTGGAGGGGCGTACGGAAGCGATCCGGCCCGCCGGACGTACGGTGAACCGAACCGCCCAGAACGGGAACTGGTGCCCGCTCAGTAGCCTGTGCGGATGAAGAGACCCGAGGGACCGGCCGTCGGCTGTGCGGTGCTGATGCTCACAGCCGTGCTGGCGGGCTGTACGGGGAGCGGCCTTCCCGACGGGAGCGGTGCACCTGGCGGCGATTCCTCGGCCTCCGACGGGCATGGCACCAGCCCCTTGGCGGATTCCGACGGCACGAAGCCCGGCCTGGCCGCTATCTCCGCCACGAAGGACGAGACGGTGGCGCGCGAGCTGATCTCACAACTGCCCACCCGGGGGCGGGGACCGAAGACGGGCTACGCCCGCAAGGAGTTCGGCTATGCGTGGATGGACACCGCGGACGGGGTGCCGCTGGCGAGGAACGGCTGTGACACCCGCAACGACCTGCTGAAACTCCATGGCCGGAACGTCCAGTTCCGAGCTGGTTCCGACTGTGTGGTCGTGGCGATGAACCTGCACGACCCGTACACCGGCAAGGACATCGCCTGGAAGAAGACGAAGGCGACCGAGGTCCAGATAGACCACATGGTGCCGCTGTCGTACGCCTGGCAGATGGGCGCCGCCGGCTGGGACGAGGAGAAGCGGCAGCGGTTGGCCAATGACGCACTGAACCTGCTGCCGGTCTCGGGCGCCACAAACTCCGCCAAGCGCGATTCGGGACCGGCGTCCTGGCTGCCGCCGAGCAGGACGATCCGCTGTTCGTACTCCGTCCGGTTCGCGCAGGTGGCGTTGAAGTACGAATTGCCCGTCACGTCGGCGGACAAGCGCACGATGCTGGAGCAGTGTGGGTGATGACGTACTGCCGACCGACCGACCGGCACGGGACCGTGCCGGCCAGCCGGCCGCGCTCGCCGGACTTGTCGTGCTCGTGCGGCAGCGTGACATCGCCCGGCTCACCTGAGCGGTGTGGAAGGAGGGTGTCCTTCGCCGCCGGCGGTCATGACCGCTGCTGGCTCAGGTCGACGATCTGGCCGGCTGGGGGCTCCTGGGGGAAGAAGGGGATGTGGTAGTCCGTCACCGCCAGATAGCCGGTCCCCTCAGGGCCCGAGAGTTCGACCCGCCAGAGCCGGGGCGAGGGGTTTCCCGCGATGTAGTACGTGACCTGGCTACTGCTGTCCTTCGCCGTCACCCTGGCCGTGCGCGTGCCCCTGATCTTGAAGGTGCCCGCTCGCTCGTAGCGGAGGTCCGGGTCGTACCCCTCATGGATCAGCTTCTTGAAGTCGCAGAGATCGAAGACTGCGTTGCCTTCCGCGTCTGCCTTGGGAACCTTGATCCACTTGCCCTTGACCAGCGCGGCTTCTGCCTGGGAGTACGCCGGTACCCCGTCCTTGCCCGGTGTGCGCAGCATGGTTTCGTCTGGGCGGAGGTACGCCTGGCCGTCTTTCCGGAGAATCTCCATGGTGCCGTCCCGGCCGCGAAACAGCCTGCCCTCGCAGTCGCCCGATCCGCTGATGGTGATCCTGCCGCGGGTGTGGTTGCTCTTGGACCTCATATCCATGGCCACGATGAAGGAGGGATCGTTCACCGAGTCCATGACGGCGCGTTCCACCAGTGCGGGGCCGGAGAATTCGTGATGGGGGCCGGGCATCTTCGCATGCACCAACTCCGGGGTGCCTGGCGGCGTGAAGCCCGGAGCTGGCGGCGAGGAGGGGGCGGGCGGCTTCGACGCTGAAGGGGTGGCTCCCTTGTCATCGCTCCCGTTCTGGCAGGCGACGGCCAGGAGTGCTAGGGCGACTGTGAGGGCGGCTGTCGTGATGGGCTTGCGGCGGGCGGACAGGGCATCTGGCATCAACGGCTCCGGAGTTCGCGGCGCGGGGGACTTCTCCCTGGCGGAGCTTCCGTCCCCACGTGCGCCTGAGCGTCCCCGAAGCCTGCCGGCACCTGTCCTTCCGTCCGCGCGCCGCGGGCGGTGGACGCGGTGGCTCACCTGTGCCGAGTGATGGGGCTGCCCTAGGTGGAACGAGAGCCGGACGAGAGCCGAACGTGGTCTCTGTTGGGCAAGGTCGCGGTCGGCTGTGCCCCTGAACCGTAGTACGTATCAACCCAGTTGATGGAGCCGCCCCCGTCCCACTCCCTCCGAAACGCCTTTGTCGAAGCGCATCCGGATGCGCTTCGACAAAGGCAGGTCAGGGCGATCCGCGGACGCGTTGGAGCAGGGGTGGGGTGTGTCACCGATGGTAGGGAGCTCCCCGGGGTTCGGGGTCGCGTTGGTGCCGGGCCTGGACCTCGATGGCTTCCGGCACTGGGGGACACGGAGAAGGCCGCCCGATGCGGGCGGCCTTCTCCGTGTTCGTGTGGAAGGGCTGTTACCTCTCGTCCGGGAGGTCAGAGGGCGAGCTCCCACAGGACCGGGTCGTGCAGGAAGCCGGGGCTGACCTCAAGGGTGAGGTTCTTGGCGGCGGCGGGGGCGTCGAAGGCGTACTGCACGGTCGCCTTCTTGCCGGGCAGGATCGTTCCGGTGAATCCGGCGCCGACCTTGTCGTCGAAGATCTGCTCGGCGGTCACACCGTCGTCACCGGCGCGGGCGTCCGCGGTGAGCAGGGCCGACTCGAACTTCTTGTCGCCGGCGTTCTCGACGGTCACGGTGACCTGGTACGCCTTGTTGCCGACGGTGTGACCGATGGCGTACTCGCTCGGTGAGAACTTCTTGGCGGCCGAGACGGTGATCTTCAGGTCGTCCTTGTAGGTGGTGCTCTCACCGGCCGCGAGCGCGTCGGAGCTTCCGCCACCGCCCGAGCCGCCCTTGGCCTTGCTCTTCTTCTTGTTCTTGCTCTTGGACGTGTCGCCCGAGTCAGTGCCGGTGCCGGTGTCGGTGGTGGGTGCCTTGGTGCCGGTGCTGCTGGTGGCCTTGTCGAACTCCTTCAGACCCTCGTCGACGGCGTTGAAGCTGGCGACCATGCCGACCGTCGCGGCGACCATCGCCACCAGTCCGAGCACGGCGCCCGTGGTGGCCACCCCCTTGTTGCTGGCCTCACCGCGCTTGCCCCTACCGCGGCCGACCAGACCCAGGATCAGTGCGAGCAGGCCCAGTCCACCACCCAGGAAGAAGATGAACGGGATCCAGCCGGTGATGGCCCCGATGATGCCGAGCACCAGAGCGGCGGTGCCGAGGCCGTTGCGCATGTGTTGGGGCGGTGGGACGTAGGCCCCGTGTTGGGGGGCGGTGTCATGCGGGGGCTGCATGGAGTGCGACATGAATGTCCTCCCGGACAAGACGTGTGATCGGGACCATCTGCCAGCCCCTCGGTTCGACGAGTTAATAAGAACAGAGACTGTGAACCGAGTCAACATGGGGAATGGAGTTCACGTTGAATCACGCTGTGAAGGGGCTTCTTTTGTGCGGGTCGGTATGATCGGCGACACAACAGGGGGTCGTGACCAGCGGATACGAGTGACGGAGGCAGACAGGTGCCGGAGAACGCAAGCGAGGTGACCGCCGCCGGGATCGCCCGGCTGGCCGGCGTGGGGCGCGCCGCGGTCAGCAACTGGCGCCGCCGACACCCCGACTTCCCCAAACCCGTCGGCGGTACGGAGACCAGCCCCTCCTTCGCGCTCGCCGACGTCGAAGGCTGGCTGCGCACCCAGGGCAAGCTCGCCGAAGTACCCCTGAGGGAGCGGGTCTGGCAGCAGCTCGCCGACCATCCCGCCACCACGGCGACCGCCCTGGTACGCGTCGGTTGCGTCCTCCTGCTCGTCCGCGACCGGCCCACCACCTGGCAGGAGTTGACCGCCCTACCGGAAGAACGGATGGCGGAACTGCTCCCCACCGCACTGGAGCAGACCCTCGCGGCCCGCTTCGGTGAGGACCGCGCCCCCTTGCTGCACCGATTGACCGAGCACCACGCCGAGGGGCACGGGCCCTCCACCCTCGTACCGCTCCTGCGGTCCGTCGCCGAACTCGCCGCCGAACTCGGCCCCCGCCACGCCTACGAGTTCCTGCTCGGCCGCTACCTCGACGTCAATCTCCGCCAGTACACGCTGACCCCACCCGGCCCCGCCGCGCTGATGGCCCGACTCGCCGCCCTGCCACCAGGAGGCACGGTCCTCGACCCCGCAGCCGGCGCCGGACATCTGCTCTGCGCGGTCGCCGACGACCCGGGCCGGGCCCCCGCCGCCCTCTACGTCCAGGACCTCGACCCCGATCTGACCGCACTCACCGCCCTGCGCCTCGCCCTCTTCTCGGACGCCGCCGTACGCGCACGGACCGCCGACACCCTGCGCGCCGACGCCTTCCCGGACACCGCGGCCGACGCCGTCCTGTGCCATCCGCCGTTCAATGAACGCAACTGGGGCCACGACGAACTCGCCTACGACCCCCGCTGGGAATACGGCTTCCCGGCCCGTACCGAATCCGAACTGGCCTGGGTCCAGCACGCGCTGGCCCGGCTGCGCCCCGGTGGCACCGCCGTCCTGCTGATGCCCCCCGCCGCGGCCTCCCGCCGCTCGGGCCGCCGCATCCGCGCCGGACTGCTGCGCCGCGGAGCCCTGCGCGCCGTGATCGCACTGCCCGCGGGCGCCGCACCCCCCTACGGCATCCCGCTCCACCTCTGGGTGCTGCGGAAACCGGAACCCCACCAGCCGCCCGCCTCCGAGCTGTTGTTCGTGGACACCGCCGAACTCGCAGGCAGCGGCGGCGGACGCGACAAGCTCGACTGGCAGGCCGTCCAGCAGGCCGTACTGGACGCCTGGCACCCCTTCGACGACCCCACCGGCACCCCGCCCGCGACCGAGCGCGCCGGGGTCGGCCGGGCCGTGCCCGTCATCGAACTCCTCGACGACGACATCGACCTCGCCCCCGCCCGCCATGTCCCGCCCGCCACCACGGGCGCCGACGCCGACGACCTCCTGCGTGTGCGCAACCGGCTCACCGACACCCTGCAACTCACCGCGGAACTCACCCCTGCACCCGCCGTCACCGGACAGCCCACCCCCTGGCCCGCCACCACCCTCGGTGAACTCGCCCGCGCGGGCGCCCTGACCATCCGCGCCGGCAGCGTGACCGCGCTCGCCCCCGCCCACTCCGCACCTTCCGCTCCCACCCGTGCACTGGTCCTCACCGAGCAGGACGTCCTCTCCGGCGCCCCGCCGTCAGCACCCCTGCCCGACCAGACGGCGGACCCGAGCGGCACCGGCGACGCCGAGCGCGAAGTGGTGCGCGTCGAGACGGGGGACGTCGTCGTGCCCGTGCTCGGACAAGGCTCCGTCGTCCGGGTCATCGACGACTCCACGGCCGGCGCGGTCCTCGGCCGCAACCTCCAACTGCTGCGCCCCGACCCCGCCGCACTCGACCCCTGGTTCCTCGCCGGCTTCCTCCGCGCCACCGTCAACACCCGCCAGGCCAGCAGCTACGCATCCACGGCCACCCGCCTCGATGTCCGCAGACTGCAACTGCCCCGGATCTCCCTGGCGGACCAACGGCGCTACGGCGAACGGTTCCGGGCACTGTCGGCCTTCGAAGACGCGCTGCGGCTGGCCGGTCGGCTCGGGGAACAACTCGTCCAGGGTCTGTACGACGGGCTCACCGACGGGACCGTACGGCCCCGGTAACCGCCCGCCCCTGATGGGCCGGGACCGTACGACCACGATGGTTCCCATTGCCGGTGGGCGGCCCCCGAGCCTGGCCCACCGGCGACGGGGAGTCGGTGACGGCTGCCGTGAACCTGCCTCGTTCCATGGGGCAAGGTGGGACAGAAGTGAAGGAAAGGGCGACCGGGGCGCATCGACCAACACACTCCCTACAACCCTGGAGCCGTTGGCGTCGTCGATGTATACGCTCAATGCCTAACCCAGCCTCGTCCCCAGGCCATCAGGAGCAGGAATGCACGGCCCCGGCTATGCCCCGCCGCCCCCCGGTCGACCGCCGTCGCCCGCCGCGTTGAACGCGCTCCGCGTGCTCTTCGTGGCGCTCTCCCTGCTCAGCTGTGGACTGCTCGCCTGGAGCGCCATGCTCCGTATCGCGATCATCCGGCGACGCCCGCTCGACTGGGTGCTGTTCGGCATATCCCTGCTCCTGCCGATCATCATCCTGGGGTTCATCGTCGAGGTCAGCGAGGCCGGTCAGACGACGAAGCCCGCGGAGGAGGAGATGAGCGGCAGCGATCTGGTGGCCTTCCTCTTCCTCCTGGCGATGGCCATCGGTGTGCCCGTGCACTTCCTCGTCGCCGACATCCGCCACTACCAGCGTCCTGCCCCGAGTTGGCCGGCGCCCGCCTCCCCCTACACGGCCCCCCAGCCGACGTACGGACAGCAGTCGACCCCCGGTTACGGCTATCCGCACCCCGCCTCGACCCCGACCCCCACCCCGCCGGCGGGTCCCGCCCCGAGCTACGGCTATCCGCCCGTACCGCCCGTGAACACCCCACCGCCATCAGCACCCGTACCGCCCGTGAACACCCCACCGACTCCACCCACCGCGCCGCCGGCACCCGCGGCCGACGGCCGTCGCATCGATCAGGTCCGTGCCGAACTGGACGAACTGAGCGACTACCTCCGCAGGGAGCAGGGCCGGTGATCGGACGCGTCGTCGCGGATCGCTACGAACTGTCCACCGTCATCGGGCAGGGCGGCATGGGCCAGGTGTGGACGGCGTACGACGGACGGCTCGATCGCCGGGTCGCCGTGAAACTGCTCCGGCCCGACCGCATGGCCGCAGCCACCGCGGCGGGGGAGATGCGTCGACGGTTCGTCCGGGAGTGCCGCGTCACCGCCCAGGTCTCCCACCCCGGACTGGTCACCGTCCACGACGCGGGCAACGACGGCGACGACCTCTTCCTCGTCATGCAGTACGTCGAGGGCGCCGACCTCGCCGACCACCTCGCCGAACACGAGCCCTACCCGTGGCAGTGGGCCGTCTGTGTCGCCGCCCAACTGTGCGGCGTACTCGCCGCGGTGCACGCCGTACCGATCGTGCACCGCGACCTCAAGCCCCGCAATGTGATGGTCAAGCCCGACGGCACCCTCACCGTCCTCGACCTCGGCGTCGCCTCCGTCATCGACACCGACACCACCCGCCTCACCCACACCGGCTCACCCATCGGCAGCCCCGCCTACATGGCCCCCGAGCAGGCCATGGGCGGCGCGGTGGGCCCGTACACCGATCTGTACGCACTCGGCGTCCTCACCCATGAACTCCTCAGCGGCAATGTGCCCTTCGCGGGCTCCACCGCCCTCGGCGTGCTCCACCGGCACCTCTACGAACCGCCGCTGCCCATCCGCCGACTGCGCCCCGAGGTCCCCGAGCCACTGGAGGCACTCGTCCTGCGGCTGCTCGCCAAGGACCCACAGCACCGCCCGTCCGGAGCGCACGAGGTGTACGAGGCGCTGGCCCCGCTGCTGCCCGTGCGCGGCCCGTCCAACGGACCGCTCGACCCGACCCGGCCCTTCCTGCGCCCCTTCGCCCCCTGGCCCGACCGGACCCCCGCACCGCCGGCCGCCGTCACCTCTCCACCGCCGCCGCGCCTCGATGTCGCCGCAGCCGTCGACGAGGTCAAACGACTCCTTGGCGAGGGCAGCATCACGCAGGCCGTGGACACGCTCGGCAGCATCCTGCCCGCAGCCGCCGCCGAGCACGGCGAGCACTCCCCGGTCGTCAGGATCCTGCGCAAGCAGTACGCGACCACCCTGCTCGACGACGGGCAGTACCGCCGGGCACTGCCCGAGCTGCGCCGGCTCGCCGACGACCGGACCGCGGAAGCCGGCCCCGCCGACGCCCAGACGCTCCAGTTCCGCTACGACGCCGCCCACTGTCTGGAACAACTCGGCGAGACCGCCGCCGCCCTCGCCGAGTACCGCGCGATCCTGGCCCACTACCCGAACGAACAGCCCGGCAGCCCCGGGCAGGCCCGGGCCTTCGACCTACGGCACCGCATCGGCAATCTGATGCTGGCGACGGGCGACCACACCGCCGCCCAACGCCATCTGCAAGGGCTGCTGCTCGACTCCGAGCGGGCGTACGGGCCCTACCACCAGCTCCCGGCCGAACTGCGCCGGGCACTCAGCCGCCAGCAACAGTTCCACGGCCCGCAACACGGCCACGCAACCGGGCCGCCACGGTAGGCGCAGGCCCGCGGGCGTATGCTGCGGCATCGGAGTCGGGATGCACGGGGAGCTGGCACGACCATGGAAGTCCGGGGCCAACTGCTGAGATTCGCCCTGGTGGGAGCGGTGAACACCGGGACGTACTACGGTCTGTACCTGATCCTGCTGACCTGGCTGCCCTATGTGGCCGCGCATGTGCTCGCCTTTGTACTGAGCATGATCGGATCGTTCTTCCTGACGTCGTACTTCACCTACCGCACCAGACCGACCTGGCGGAAGTTCCTGCTGTTCCCCCTGACCAACGCGGCGAACTTCACCGTGACCACGGCCGGTGTGTACCTCCTGGTCGACGTCTGGGGAATGGGGAGTCGTTACGCGCCGCTCATCGCCGCGGCGGCGGCGATCCCCATCACGTTCGTCGTCTCCCGCACGATCATGTTGCGCCCGGACGGCAGGGGTGGCGGTGAGCCGTCGGGGCCGGCGCACCGGGGTGGGACACAGAAGCCGGTGCAGAAGCCCGAGCCCTCGGCGATGGATCCCGCCGCCTGAAGCGGGCGGGTAGCCCCCCGCAGCAGATTGCCGTACGCCGCAGCCCGGCAGTCGCTCTCGACGAGGACTCCCGGAAGGGAGGGCTTTCGGGGCGAAGGGCAACCGGCTGAAGTGTCCGGTGTTCAGATCACGCGGGAGTTCAGTTTGCGGGGCGTTCTGCGTGTGGGGCGTGCGGGGCGTGCAGGGCGTTTCAGATTGTTCGGGTCACCATCAGAAGGTGACCGAGGCACCGAGGCACACCCCTCGCCCTTTACAACGTATAGCGCACGGGGGGGCTTGCGGCAAGCCCCCGGTCGTGCCGCAGAATCGCAGGCCGAGGCCGGATCCTGCGGAAATGGGAGATTCACGAAGTGTGTGTGTTGTTGTCAGTCCGTGCAGCGGGAGCAGTGGGAGGGGTGTGCGATGCGGTCGAGCCGGCGAGGGGGCTCGTGCTGCGGTCGTGGGCACCTCGTGACCCCTCCCGGAGTTGCGCCGCCGCGGGACCTTGCAGGAATGACCTCGGATCGGAGCTGATGTCGTGAACCCCCAGTCCACCAGCGCGTTCGCCCTTCCTGACCGGCTCGCGGCCAAGGCCGACCCCCAACTGATCGCCGACGACGAACAGCACTTCGCCGCGATCGCCGAGAGCCTCGAACAGACCATCGCCGAACTCTCCGAGCGCCTCGACGCCCAGCTCAGGGCGCCCGGTGGCATCGGCAGGGAAGCGTTGGAACGGGACCTGGAGGTCCACCGGCTGACCGGACGACTGCGTGCCCTGCGGCGCTTCGGTCTGGATCTGTGCCTCGGCCACATCGTCGGGGCGGACGATCGGGAGCCCCTGTACATCGGGCGCCTCGGCCTCACCGACAGCTCCGGGCGCAGGCTGCTGCTCGACTGGCGTGCCCCCGCGGCCGAACCCTTCTTCGCAGCGACTCATGCCAACCCGATGGGGCTGGCCAGCCGCCGTCGGTACCGCTGGACCCGTGGCCGTATCAGCGACTACTGGGACGAGGTGTTCACCGCCGACGGGCTGGAACGTCGTGCTGCGCTGGATGACCAGTCCGCCTTCATCGCCAGTCTGGGCAGCAACCGGTCCGCCCGGATGCGGGACGTGCTCGCCACCATCCAGGCCGACCAGGACGCCATCATCCGGGCCGGCTCCCGCGGTGCTCTCGTCGTCGACGGCGGCCCGGGCACGGGCAAGACCGTGGTGGCCCTGCACCGCTCCGCCTACCTCCTCTACTCCGACCCGCGCCTTGGCCACCGACGCGGCGGCGTGCTGTTCGTCGGGCCGCACCAGCCCTATCTGGCGTACGTCGCCGATGTGCTCCCCAGCCTCGGTGAGGAGGGTGTGCAGACCTGCACGGTGCGGGACCTCGTGGCCGAGGGCGTCCGAGCGGTCGCCGAGGTCGACCCGGATGTGGTCCGGCTGAAGTCGTCCATGCACATGGTCAAGGCCATCGAGCCGGCCGTGCGGTTCTACGAGGAGCCGCCCGGCAAGGGAATGACGGTCACGACCTCCACCTCCAGCATCTGGCTGAGCGCCGACGACTGGGCCGAGGCGTTCGACGCACCGGAACCGGGCACTCCGCACAATGAAGGGCGTGAACAGGTCTGGGAGGCGCTGGTCACGATCCTGATGGACAAGTACCAGGGCGACCTCTCGCCGCAGCTGTTCCGCAAGTCCCTGCTGCACGACCGGGAGCTCGTCGGGGCCCTCAACCGCGCCTGGCCGATGCTCGAAGCAGCCGACCTCGTGTCCGACCTGTGGTCGGTGCCCGCCTACTTGCGGATGTGCGCTCCCTGGCTCAGTCGCGAGGAGGTCTCCAAGCTCCAGCGCCCGGACCCCCAGGCATGGACGGTGTCGGATCTGCCACTGCTCGACGCGGCCCGGCAACGGCTCGGTGACCCCAGGACCTCCCTGCTCAAGCGTCGGCACAAGGCGACCATGGCCGCCGAACGCGAGCGGATGTCCGCCGTCATCGACAGCGTCATCGCAGCCGATCCCGACGGCGAAGGCGCGGTGACGATGCTGCACGGGCAGGACCTCCAGGAGAGCCTGGTCGACGAGTCGGCGCTGCCCGGAACCGACCGGGAGCCCCTCACCGGCCCGTTCGCACACATCGTCGTCGACGAGGCGCAGGAGCTGACCGACGCGGAGTGGCAGATGCTGTTGCTGCGCTGCCCGTCCAGGAGCTTCACCATCGTCGGGGACCGTGCACAGGCCAGACACGGATTCACGGAGTCATGGCAGGAACGGCTCAAGCGGATTGGACTCAGCCGGATCGAGCTGGCCTCCCTGAGCATCAACTACCGCACGCCGGAAGAGGTCATGGCGGAAGCCGAGCCGGTCATCCGGGCCGTGCTCCCGGACGCCAATGTGCCGACCTCCATCCGCAGCGGTGATCTCCCCGTCGTCCATGGATCGGTCAAGGAACTGGACTCGATCCTCGACGCATGGCTCGCCGCGCACGACGACGGGATCGCCTGTGTCATCGGCGATCCCGCGTTCCGGGAGACCTCCCGCATCCGGTCGCTGACCCCGCAGCTGGCGAAGGGTCTCGAATTCGACCTGGTCGTCCTCGTCGACCCGGAGGCGTTCGGCGACGGCATCGAAGGAGCGGTCGACCGCTATGTCGCCATGACCAGGGCGACCCAACAGCTCGTCATCCTCACCAGTTCCTGACGGCGCCCGAGGCGATGGCTCCCGACAGTGCCCGAGGCGCTGTGGTGAGCCATCGCCTGCCATCTCTCACCGCCATCTCTCACCGCCATCTCTCACCGCCATCGCTCACCGCGATCGGTCACTACAAAAGCCGGCTCCCGGACCGTGCTTCGGCAGCGCCGGCCCTCCCGAGCGCACCCTTCCGTATCGCCCGCCTCCGGCCCCCGCACCCGGGTTGAGCAGCCATGTGAACGCTCGCGCGAAGCGCATCGGGGAAGGGCTGCGGCACCCCCGACGGCACCCCCGGAAGCCCTGTGTTCGCCGGCTGCGGGGGCGGCACGGCACGGCGAGCGGGAACGTACGACTCCAGAACGGTCCGAAACGGGAGCCCACCCTCCATCGTTGACCGAATCAGTGCCCGCGAAGAGGTGGCCCCGACCGCCCCGAACTGCCTAACATCATCACCGCTAGGACTTTGTGCATTGCCGCACAATCACGCCGGGAGGCTCCTTTGCACCGCCGCCGTCGCACCGCGATCATCGTCTCCGCACTGCTCGTCGCTGCGCCACTGCTTGCGGCCTGTAGTAATGAGGCCCGTCCTGGCGCTGCCGCCGTTGTCGGTGGGGACCGGATCGAGGTCTCCACCGTCCAGGCGAGCGTGAAGGACGTACGGTCCGCGCAGGAGCGTGCCCCCGAGTCCGAACAGTTGATCAAGGGCACCGGTCAGCTCGGACGCGCGAAGCTGTACGAGCTCATCGTCGCCGAGGTCGTGGAGCGCGCGGCCCACGACGCCGGGGTGAGCATCAGCCGCAAGGAGATCCAGGACGGCCGCGCCGCCTTCGTCCAGCAGGCCGGTGGCGAGGAGCAACTCGCCGCGATGTACCTCCAGCAGCGGGGAGTCGCCCCCGATCAGTTGAACGACGTGGTGCGCCGCGACATCCTCGTCGGCAAGCTGGCCACCGCGATCGGCGCGGCCAACACCCCCGAGGGCCAGCAGAAGGTCAACAAGTCGTTCACCGTCGCTGCCAAGAAGCTGGACATCAACGTCAACCCCCGGTTCGGCGTCTGGGACAGCCAGAAGCTCGAACTCGGTGACTACAAGGCTCCCTGGATCACCCAGGTCACCAAGGAGCAGCAGCCCGCCGAGACCGCCTAGCCGTTCTGCCGGATCTCATCGGGCTCCGGCCCGATGGGTCGGCGGAGCGAGCACGCCGGATGCCCGTCGGCCGGTGTGCGTACCGTTGGATCGGCCTGGTCGGTGGGAGTGCCACCGATCGAGGTAGGTTCGAGGGGTGACCACTGAACCCTCCGCCACCGGCCGCGTCGTCCTGCTGACCGCCAGCCACCGTGTGGCGCCCGGCCTGCTGTCCTGGCCCGCCTGGCACACCCTGCGGACCGCGGACCGTGTGCTGTGTGCGGACGGCGCGCATCCGCAGCTGCCCTATCTGCGCGAGGCAGGCGTCGAGGTGGAGATCGCCGCGCCCACCGCACGGGAAATGGTCGACGCCTGCGCGGGTGGCGCATCCGTCGTGGTGCTGGCATCCGGTGAGGGCGAGTCCGCCCTGACCGACGGACTCGCACGGATCGCAGGGTCGGGCCGGGAGTCGATGCCCGATCTGGAGCTGCTGCCCGGCTCCTACGACCTCCCCGGTGCCCGGCTGCTCGACCTGGTGCAGGTGATGGACCGCATTCGCGCCGAGTGCCCCTGGTCCTCTACCCAGACTCACCAGGGGCTCGCTAAGTACGGCATCGAGGAGGCGTACGAACTCGTCGAGGCCATCGAGGACGGCGACCGCGACGAACTGCGCGAGGAACTGGGGGACGTTCTCCTCCAGGTCGTCTTCCACGCCCGCATCGCCCAGGAGGACGGCGAAGAGCCCTTCTCCATCGACGACGTCGCCGCGACCATCGTGGACAAGCTGATCCACCGCCACCCTCATGTCTTCGGCGACGCAAGTGCCGAGACTCCGGAGGACGTCAAGGCGCACTGGCTGCGGACGAAGGCGACGGAGAAGCAGCGCAAGTCGATCACCGAAGGTGTGCCCATCGGACAGCCGGGGTTGGCGCTCGCCGCGAAGCTCGCGTCCCGGGTGCGGACGGCGGGGCTCCAGGTGTCCGTGCCCCAGGGCGAGGGCATCGGATATGACCTGCTCGCCCTGACCGTCGAGGCGGAGGCTGCGGGTGTCGACCCCGAGTCCGCCCTGCGCGCGGCTGCCCGTGTCTATCGGGACGCGATCCGTGAGGCGGAGCAGACCGCATAGCGGACCGCACAGCAAAGACAGAGCAGTGGCGCGGGCGCAGGACAGCAGCAGCGGCGGAAGTGCCGAGCAGCAAGTAGTACAGAGCGACAGCGCGGGGGACGGCCGTACCGAGCAGTGGCGCGGGTGCGGGGGTGTCGGCCGTACCAGTGCGGTCCGTGCTCAGTTCGGTCGGGTGGGGCGGATAACGTCGAGGGGTGAGTGACACCCCCGCGCCCGGCCCGCCGCCCCATCCCGCCGCCCGCTCTTCCGATGCCTCCGATCGCTCCGATCGCCCCTCGGGCACCGCCCGCGATGGCTCAGATCCGGACACTTTTCCCGACCAGGCGGCGAGGGCTTTGACCTCACGTCCGGGTTGTCCGGTTTCGGGCTCGCCCCACCATGGCAACGACGACGACACCGACGCCATCGATGACATCGACACCACCCCGGACACTCCCACCGCGCCCGAGCTGTTCACCTGGGAGTTCGCCACCGACCCCTACCCCGCCTACGCCTGGCTGCGCGAACACGCGCCCGTTCATCGGACCCGGCTGCCCAGCGGGGTGGAGGCATGGTTGGTGACCCGCTACGGCGATGCCAGGCAGGCACTGGCGGACACCCGACTCTCCAAGAACCCCGCCCACCACGACGAGCCCGCACATGCAAAGGGGAAGACGGGCATCCCCGGCGAGCGCAAGGCCGAGCTGATGACCCATCTGCTCAACATCGACCCGCCGGACCACACCCGACTGCGCCGGCTGGTGGCCAAGGCGTTCACTCCACGCCGGGTCGCGGCCTTCGCCCCCCGCGTCCAGGAGCTGACGGACCGCCTGATCGACTCCTTCGCGGAGAAAGGGGAGGCAGACCTCATTCACGACTTCGCCTTCCCGCTGCCGATCTATGCGATCTGCGATCTGCTCGGGGTCCCTGCCGAGGACCAGGACGACTTCCGCGACTGGGCCGGCATGATGATCCGGCACGGCGGCGGGCCGCGCGGCGGGGTCGCCCGATCGGTCAAGAAGATGCGGACCTATCTGGCCGAGCTGATCCATCGCAAGCGCGAAGATCCGGGCGACGATCTGATCTCGGGCCTCATCCGGGCCAGTGACCACGGCGAGCACCTCTCCGAGAACGAAGCCGCCGCGATGGCCTTCATTCTGCTGTTCGCCGGGTTCGAGACGACGGTCAACCTCATCGGCAACGGCGTCTACGCCCTACTGCGCCACCCCGAGCAACGCGAGCGCCTCCAGACCTCCCTTGCCGCGGGCGAAACCGGACTGTTGGAAACCGGAGTTGAGGAGCTCCTCCGATACGACGGACCCGTGGAGCTCGCCACCTGGCGATTCGCCACCGAGTCACTTGAGCTCGGTGGCAAGCGGATTGGCGCGGGCGACCCCGTGTTGGTGGTGCTTGCAGCGGCTGATCGGGACCCGGAGCGGTTCGCGGAGCCGAACGTCCTCGATCTTTCTCGACGTGACAATCAGCACCTCGGATACGGCCACGGCATCCACTACTGCCTCGGTGCGCCGCTCGCTCGACTTGAGGCCCAAACCGCGATCGCCACACTGCTGCGCAGGCTGCCCGATCTGCAACTCGCCGTGGATTCGTCAGATTTGCGCTGGCGTGGGGGTCTCATCATGCGTGGGCTGCGAACCCTTCCCGTTCAGTTCACATCCCGAAACATCTGACGGGCCGTCAAAAACGTGACATTGACGTAATCTCAGCTGCATCGACTTGTGACAGACGTTCGAGTGCGGCTACGTTCTGCGCGTCCTCAGCAGTCTCGCGAAAGGCAACCGCATGCTCTCCGGGAATGGTCGACATCGCCGACCCCGTCAGGCTCCTGCACTCGTCGTCGCCGCCGGGGTGACGGGATCCGCCATCGCGATCCCGCTCCTCGGCGCAACTTCGGCGTCGGCAGTCGAAGCCACCGCGTGGGACAAGGTCGCGGAGTGTGAGACCGGGGGCCTGTGGAGCGCGGACACCGGCAACGGCTTCTATGGCGGTCTCCAGATGTCACAGGAGACCTGGAAGGCGTTCGGCGGGACGCAGTACGCCTCCCGTGCGGACCTCGCCACCCCCGCGCAGCAGAAGGCCATCGCGGAGAAGGTCGTCGACTCCGAGGGCATTCGGCCCTGGAGGGCGTGCGCGACCCTCGCCGGGGTCGAGGTGGCCCTCGACCCCACCGAGGCGGCCACCGCTCCGGCGAAGCCCGCAGGGGAGCCGAAGCCCTCGGCGGAGCCCACGGAGATCCCGAAGCCGTCCGCTTCGACCGGCACCACTCCCGCCAAGGCTCCGGCGAAGACCCCGGCCCCGGCGAAGGGCACCCCGAGCAGTTCCGGGAAGGCGTCGCCGCAGTCCAGCCCGAAGCAGCCGGCCGACGCCACGGGCAAGCACCGTGGCGAGGCGTCGACGGAGTCCAAGCCCGCCGCTTCCGCCACCGCCGAATCGACGGGCTCGGCGTCGCCGACCGAGCCGGTCGGCGACGCCGGGACGCCGCGGGAGACCGGCAGCGCCCATCCCTCCCGGGGCGAGGACGCCCGCTCGGACCTCGGCACCACGGACGTGGGCGCCACGACCCCCGAGCAGCCCGGCACGGCCAGTGCCTCTCCCGGCTCGTACACCGTGCAGGCCGGCGACAACCTCTGGGTCATCGCCGAGAAGAACGAGTTGCCCGGTGGCTGGCCCGCGCTCTACGAGGCCAACAAGGAGACGGTCGGCGACGAACCCGATCTCATCCACCCTGGTCAGAGCCTCGACCTCGCCGCAAAGTAGCGGCTGTTAGCTATCGTTTGTCCCATTTTGACGAAGTGAGACAAGCGTCTCTTTGCCGTAGTTCGCTCACCCGGCCTGCCGGAATCCTGAGTTCCGCGCCTGACCTGCGGAAATGTAAACCGCATCCTTGGCGAGATGGGCGATTTCTCCCCGATGTTCGACTTTGAACATCGGGGAGAGTCATGCCTACGGTCTGAACCGCTCGCCACCGCGGGCACCGTCGACCGTCACGCCGAATCCTGCCGTCGGTCGGGGGGAGAACTCGTCGCGTAGAGCGCCGAAGGCAGGAGCGGGGGACCCAAGGTAAGTGCCGGTGAAGGCCGTTGGAGACGACGGTGGGAACCGGCTAGGGGTGAAGCCGTGCGCAAGGACGCACGGCCGGGCAACTCACTAGGCCCGAACCCGACAGCTCACCTCGTAGGCGTCGGTGAGGAGAAGACTCCATGCTGTTTTCGAGCAAGGCGAAGCACCGCCGCCCCAGCAAGGCCAGCCGACTCATGGCGCTCGCCGGTGTCACCGGTGTCGCCGTGGCCGCCCCGCTGATGGGCGCCACGTCCGCCAGCGCCGCCACCGCTTCCGAGTGGGACAAGGTCGCCCAGTGCGAGTCCGGCGGCAACTGGTCCATCAACACCGGCAACGGCTACTACGGCGGCCTCCAGTTCTCCGCCTCCACCTGGGCGGCGTTCGGCGGCACGAAGTACGCCTCCACCGCCGACCAGGCGTCCAAGTCCCAGCAGATCGAGATCGCCGAGAAGGTCCTCGACGGCCAGGGCAAGGGCGCATGGCCGTCCTGTGGCGTCGGCCTGTCCAACGCTGCGTACGGTGGCGGCGCGGCCGAGGCCCCGCAGCCCAAGGCCGAGCCCAAGAAGCAGGCGCCCAAGGCCGAGCCGAAGCAGGAGCAGGCCCAGCCGCAGCGCGGCGAGGTCCCCACCACCCGCTCCGAGCGCGCCGAGGCCCCCGCCAAGGCCAAGGGCTTCCAGAAGGGTGACGGCGAGTACCAGGTCAAGGCCGGCGACACCCTGAGCAAGATCGCGGACGCCGAGCAGGTCGAAGGCGGCTGGGAGAAGCTCTACGAGCTCAACAAGGACGTCATCAGCGACGCCGACGTCATCTACGTGGGCCAGCAGCTCCACCTGGGCTGAGCCCCAACGGGAACGGGTGCGCCCTGAGCTGACTTCCCGGTCGGGCCGATCGTCGACCGAGCCCCCACGAGGTCGCTCGGACCGACCGAAGCCCCCTCGGGCCACCCGCACCTTGTGCTCGGACCACTTCGGTGGAGCCCCCGAGCACGAGGGCCCGGGTTCCGCGCCGATCCATCTCCCCCCGGGATCGGCACCGGACCCGCCGCCCACCCCGGCAGTTCGCCGGGTGTCGTAGGACCGGCCGGCCGCCTTCTCCTGGCCGATCGCCCCCACACCCTGCGCCCTCGGTCGAGCCGCCCTTCGGCCCTTCCCCCGGGGCCCGAACCACCCCGGGTCGGTGCACTTCCCCCCCAAGTGCGCCGGCCCGGGGTTCTCCATATCTCCAGCCATGCCGTCCCCACCCATGCCGGGGCGGGCGGGCCGCTCATACGGGATTCCAGGCCGAGCAGTTCATACAGGCCGAGCAGTTCCCCCGAGCCCTGCGCACGACCGTGTGGACGGTGGTCGTGCTCCACCCGGTCCGCCCGTCCGCAGCCCGCCGCGCTACCCGACGGTAGCCCTGCCTATCAGGCCCCTTTTTCGTCCCAGGGGGCGGGCATCCGACGAACGGCACCCGCACGGCGGTTAGGCTCATGCCGCAAGGCCAAAGAGACCCTGCACCCCACGCGTCACATCCCAGAAGGAGATGCTCGTGCCGTCCATCGACGTCGTCGTAGCCCGGGAAATCCTGGACTCCCGAGGCAACCCCACCGTCGAGGTCGAGGTTGGCCTCGACGACGGCAGCACGGGTCGTGCTGCCGTTCCGTCCGGCGCCTCCACCGGCGCGTTCGAGGCTCTTGAGCTTCGCGACGGCGACCAGAACCGCTACCTGGGCAAGGGCGTCGAAAAGGCCGTCCTCGCCGTCATCGAGCAGATCGGCCCCGAGCTGGTCGGGTACGACGCCACCGAGCAGCGCCTGATCGACCAGGCGATGTTCGACCTCGACGCCACCCCCGACAAGTCCTCGCTCGGCGCCAACGCCATCCTCGGCGTGTCCCTGGCCGTGGCCCACGCCGCGTCCGAGGCGTCCGACCTGCCGCTCTTCCGCTACCTGGGCGGCCCGAACGCGCACCTGCTGCCCGTTCCGATGATGAACATCCTGAACGGCGGCTCGCACGCCGACTCCAACGTGGACATTCAGGAGTTCATGATCGCCCCGATCGGTGCGGAGTCCTTCTCGGAGGCGCTGCGCTGGGGCACCGAGGTCTACCACACGCTCAAGAAGGTCCTGAAGCAGAAGGGCCTGTCCACCGGTCTGGGCGACGAGGGCGGTTTCGCGCCGAACCTCGACTCCAACCGCGCCGCGCTTGACCTCATCCTTGAGGCCATCAAGGAGGCCGGCTACGTGCCCGGCAAGGACATCGGGCTCGCGCTCGACGTCGCCGCGTCCGAGTTCTACAAGGACGGCAAGTACGAGTTCGAGGGCAAGCCCCGCTCGGCCGCCGAGATGACCGAGTACTACGAGGAGCTCGTCGCCTCCTACCCGCTGGTCTCCATCGAGGACCCGCTGTATGAGGACGACTGGGCGGGCTGGAAGGTCCTCACCGAGAAGCTCGGCTCCAAGGTGCAGATCGTCGGTGACGACCTGTTCGTCACCAACCCGGAGCGGCTGTCCCGCGGCATCGACGAGGCCGCCGCGAACGCCCTCCTCGTGAAGGTGAACCAGATCGGTTCGCTGACCGAGACCCTGGACGCCGTGGAGCTCGCCCAGCGCAACGGCTTCAAGTGCATGATGTCCCACCGCTCCGGTGAGACCGAGGACGTGACCATCGCCGACCTGGCCGTCGCCACCAACTGCGGCCAGATCAAGACCGGCGCCCCGGCCCGTTCCGAGCGCGTCGCCAAGTACAACCAGCTGCTGCGCATCGAGGAGATCCTCGACGACGCCGCGGTGTACGCCGGACGCAGCGCGTTCCCCCGCTTCAAGGACTGAGTGCCCTCGGCGACCTCAGCCCCGCCGCACGGGCTGAGGCATGCTGAGGCGTCCTCGGTCGCGGGCAGCGGCCGGATCGGCCGCTGCCCCGCCAGTCTCCCTACGTCCCCGGCCACGGTCCCGTACCGTGTCCGGGGACGTAGGCACATGGCGGGCCCATCGGCCCCGGGCAGCAATCACCTCCGTACGCACCCGTCGTACGGAACGGACGGTCCCGTCACAACGGACGGGTCCGGGACGGCAGCCGTACGACACGGGTCACGGAGCAGGGGAGGCGGGACGACATGGCCGGGAAGAATCGCGACCGGTTCTCCACCGCGACCAGGCTGCGGCTGCTCGGCGAGCAGACCGCCGCCCGCGTCTACCGCTCCCAGACCAAGCGGCAGGCCCGCAGGTCCCGGCTCACCGGAAGGGCGGCCTTCCTCGCCCTCGTGGTGTGCTCGCTGATCGTCGCCCTGGCCTATCCCATGCGCCAGTACGTGTCCCAACGCGGCGACATGTCCGATCAGCGCGACCGCATGGCCGAGGCGGAGCAGCACGTCGAGCGACTGCGGGACGAGAAGGCACGCCTCCAAGACGATGCGTACATCCGGCGTCTCGCCCGGGAGCACCTGCACTACGTGCTGCCGGGGGAGCGGGGATACACGATGATCGACCCCGAGAACGCCGAGCAGGAACGCGGCCGGGACGACGCAGCCGACCGGCCCTGGTACTCCAATGTCTGGGACGGCGTCGACTCCGCGGACCGCGGCTGACGCGCGCATCTGCGAACCTGGTACGTCCCGGCGGCCCGGACGGGTCCGTGGCCGCGATCTCCACCCTGAGCCCGTAGGACTCGTAGAACCGTTAGACCGTAGAACCGTTAGAGCCAAGGCAGGCATGGAAACCCCTCCTCCCCACACCGACCCGACCGAGCCCACCGACGCGGACATCGCAGCGTTCAAGGAGCAGCTCGGCCGGCCGCCGCGCGGACTGCGCGCCATCGCGCACCGCTGCCCCTGCGGCCAACCCGACGTCGTCGAGACCGCACCCCGGCTGCCCGACGGCACCCCCTTCCCGACGCTGTACTACCTGACCTGCCCGCGGGCCGCATCGGCGATCGGCACGCTGGAGGCGAATGGCGTGATGAAGGAGATGACCGAGCGGCTGGAGAGCGACCCCGCACTGGCGGCGTCCTACCGCGCCGCCCATGACGACTACATCCAGCGCCGCGACGCCATCGAGGTGCTCCAGGGCTTCCCCAGCGCCGGCGGCATGCCGGACCGGGTGAAGTGCCTCCACGTCCTGGTGGGACATTCGCTGGCGGCGGGCCCCGGGGTGAATCCGCTCGGGGACGAGACGATCGCCCTGCTGCCCGAGTGGTGGCGCAAGGGCCCGTGCGTCACGCCCTGTGATCCCGCCCCCGCGGAAGCCGGCTGAGTCGCCGCTCCTCTCTTCTTTGCCTTCCCCGTCTCTTCCCTCTCGTCTCGTCCTTCTTCTTATGAGGAGCGCGCATGACCCGCGTCGCCGCGATCGACTGCGGTACCAACTCCATCCGTCTGCTCGTCGCCGACGCGGACCTCGCCACCGGGCAGCTGGTGGAGCTCGATCGCCGCATGACCATCGTTCGGCTCGGCCAGGGAGTGGACCGCACGGGCAGGCTGGCGCCCGAGGCGCTGGAGCGCACCTTCGCCGCCTGCCGCGAGTACGCCGCGGTGATCGAGGAGCACGGTGTGGAGCGGCTGCGCTTCGTGGCCACCTCGGCGTCGAGGGACGCAGAGAACAGGGACGATTTCGTCCGTGGCGTGCGGGATGTCCTCGGGGTGGAGCCCGAGGTCATCAGCGGTGATCAGGAGGCCGAGTTCTCCTTCACCGGGGCGACCAAAGAACTGCCCGGCCACGAGGAGCGGCTGGTGGTGGACATCGGCGGTGGATCGACGGAGTTCGTCATCGGACGGGAGCGGGTCGAGGCCGCGAAGTCGGTGGACATCGGCTGTGTGCGGCTGACCGAGCGGCACGTCCGCAGCGATCCGCCTGCGCCGGCGGAGATCGCGGCCGTGCGGGCCGATATCGAAGCGGCGCTCGACCTCGCGGAGCGGACCGTACCGCTCCGGGGCGCGCGCACCCTCGTGGGACTGGCCGGATCGGTGACGACGGTCGCCGGTATCGCGCTGGGCCTGGACGCCTACGACTCCACGGCGATCCACCATGCCCGGATCTCCTTGGAGCAGGTCAAGGGCATCGTCCAGAAGCTGATGGACGCCACCCACGACGAGCGGGCGGCGATCCCGGTGATGCACCCGGGACGGGTGGACGTCATCGTCGCCGGCGCCTGTGTGCTGCTCGCCGTCATGGAGCGGATCGGGGCCGAAGAAGTGGTGGTCAGCGAGCACGACATCCTTGATGGGATCGCCTGGTCCGCCGCCTAGAAATGAAGTTCGTGAAGTTCTTCACAAGGAAAAGGGCCCTGATGGGGGCGGTTCGCGGCCGAAAAGCCACCACTGAGGGCCGGTTGGGCCTGGAATGGGGGGTCGGCGGCCGGATCGGGGCCCTCCGGGCGGGTGTTTCCGTCAGCTGAACCAGATCAGTGGTTTCCTGCCCGCCCGGGTCTAAGGACCAGCTCACAGGCGGTTCCCAACGATCACCGAGGTGCAGTGGTTCCCTCGGGGATGCATGACCTCGGTCACGAGGGCGCGCAGTGTAGCAGAGGTAGACCTACTCCTTGTGAAGGGGCTCACGAGCACCCTGTGTCAGTGGGGTGGATACTCGATGGCATGAGCACCACGGAGCGTCCCAGGATCCTCGTAGTTGGCGGGGGGTACGTAGGTCTGTATGCGGCGCGCCGCATCCTCAAGAAGATGCGGTACGGCGAGGCGACCGTCACGGTCGTCGACCCGCGCTCTTACATGACGTACCAGCCCTTCCTGCCCGAAGCAGCTGCCGGCAGCATTTCGCCGCGGCACGTCGTCGTACCGCTGCGACGCGTGCTGCCCAAGGCCGAAGTGCTCACCGGACGTGTCACCACCATCGACCAGGACCGCAAGGTAGCCACGATCTCCCCGCTGGTCGGTGAGGCGTACGAGCTCCCCTTCGACTACCTGGTGGTCGCGCTCGGTGCGATCTCCCGCACCTTCCCGATCCCTGGCCTTGCCGAGCAGGGCATCGGCATGAAGGGCATCGAAGAGGCCATCGGCCTGCGCAACCATGTGCTTGAGCAGCTCGACAAGGCCGACTCCACCACCGATGAAGAGGTCCGCCGCAAGGCGCTCACCTTCGTCTTCGTCGGCGGCGGCTTCGCCGGCGCCGAGACCATCGGCGAGGTGGAGGACCTGGCGCGGGACGCCGCCAAGTACTACTCCAACGTGAAGCGCGAGGACATGCGCTTCGTGCTGGTCGACGCCGCGGACAAGATCCTTCCCGAGGTCGGGCCCAAGCTCGGCAAGTACGGCAAGGAGCACCTTGAGGGCCGCGGCATCGAGATCTACCTCCAGACCTCGATGGACTCCTGCGTGGACGGCCACGTGGTGCTCAAGAACGGCCTTGAGGTCGACTCCAACACCATCGTGTGGACCGCCGGTGTGAAGCCCAACCCGGCGCTCGCCCGCTACGGTCTGCCGCTCGGCCCCCGTGGCCACGTCGACACCTCCACCTGCCTCCAGGTGCAGGGTCTCGACTACGCCTGGGCCGCCGGTGACAACGCCCAGGTGCCCGACGTCGCCGCCCGCAAGGCCGGCGTCGAGAACGCCTGGTGCCCGCCGAACGCCCAGCACGCGCTGCGCCAGGCGAAGGTCCTCGGCGACAACGTGATCTCCGGTATGCGGGGCTTCCCGCAGAAGGAGTACAGCCACGCCAACAAGGGCGCGGTGGCGGGCCTCGGCCTCCACAAGGGCGTCGCGATGATCGTCGTGGGCAAGGTGAAGATCAAGCTCCGCGGCCGTCTCGCGTGGTACATGCACCGTGGCTACCACGGTCTGGCCATGCCGACCTGGAACCGCAAGATTCGGGTGTTCGCCGACTGGACGCTCGCGATGTTCCTCAAGCGCGAAGTGGTCTCGCTCGGCGCGATCGAGACGCCTCGCGAGGAGTTCTACGAGGCCGCCAAGCCCACCCCGGTCGCAGCCCAGGCGGCGCCCGCCCCCGAGAAGGCGAAGGCATCCTGACCTCGCCGCTCATCCGCAGTACCTGACCGAAGGGCCGTCCGCCATCCGTGGTGCGGGCGGCCCTTCGCCATGTCCGCACCCCGTCGGCCCCTCCCCTAGGGCGGCGACCGGTACCTGCCCCCGTGGCACAAGGCTCCGGCGCCTTTCGGGACCGTGTTCCCGCCCCTCCCCGTGACCGTTCGATGCCCTCGATCCGCACCGCCGACCGAGGGGCGCACAGCCCGATCCGTGCGGGAGTGCCCCGTGATGGGAAGCACCCACAGTGCGTGCGTTGTTCACCGATCAGCACGCGTCATCAGTAAGCGCCATCGGTAGGCGCCATCGGTAGGCGTCATCGGTACGCGTCATTAGTACGACGGAACGAGCAGCAGTACGCACGCAGGCAGAACACCACCACGGAGGTCACACCATGGCCGACGCCGCACTGCGGTTGACCGCCCTTGCCGAGGAGTTGCTCGGCACGCGCTTTCCCGTACGCATCCGGGCCTGGGACGGATCGGAGTCGGGACCACCGGGCGGGCCCGTGCTCGTCGTACGGCACCGCAGGGCCCTGCGCCGGCTGCTGTGGCGCCCGGGTGAGCTGGGTCTGGCACGCGCCTGGGTGGCGGGGGACATCGAAGTGGAAGGCGATCTCTACGCAGTCCTCGACCAACTGGCCGGGCTCGTCTGGGATCGGACACCCGGTCCCGCCGCGCAGGAGAGCACCGGGGCGAGACCCCTCCCACCGGTGCGGCAAGGCGCTCGGGCACATCGAGCCACCCGCGCCAAACGGCTCGGCACGGCAGCCCGCACCCGACTTCGCTTTCTGTTGGACCCCGCCCACCACTCGGCCGCCCGCACCCTCCTGCGCTGGGGCGGACCGCTGCCTCCGCCGGCTCCCCCCGCCGAGGAGGTCCCCCGGCGCCACGGCCCGCTCCACACCAAGCACCGCGACCGCCAGGCCATCAGCCATCACTACGACGTCGGCAACCCGTTCTACGAACTCGTCCTCGGGCCGTCCATGGTCTACTCCTGCGCCTACTGGAAGACCGGCCCTGGTGACGCAGTGGTGGAGACGTTGGAGGACGCCCAACGCGACAAGCTCGACCTGGTCTGCCGCAAGCTCGGTCTGACGGAGGGCGATCGGCTGCTCGACGTCGGCTGCGGTTGGGGCTCGCTGGCCCTGCACGCGGCCCGCGAGTACGGCGTCCGGGTCACCGGGGTCACGCTCTCCAGGGAACAGGCCGCCTACGCCCGCAAGCGCATCGCGGAAGCCGGCCTCACCGACCGGATCGAGATTCGCGTCCAGGACTACCGCGACGTCGGGGACGGTCCGTACGACGCGATCTCCTCGATCGGGATGGCCGAACACGTGGGTGCCGCCCGCTATCGGGAGTACGCCGATCAGCTCTACACCCTGCTCGCCCCGGGGGGCCGGTTGCTGAACCACCAGATCGGACGCCGGCCCGAGGGCGACGAGTCCGCGTATCGGCTCGACGACTTCATCGACCGCTATGTCTTCCCGGACGGTGAGCTGGCTCCCCTGGGCCGTACCGTCGGCACGCTGGAGGACGCCGGCTTCGAAGTGCGGGACGTGGAGTCCATCCGGGAGCACTACGGCCTCACCCTCCGTCGTTGGGTGGCCAATCTGGAGGCGCACTGGCCGACGGCGGTTCGCCTCACCTCGCCGGGGCGGGCGAGGGTCTGGCGGCTCTACATGGCGGCGAGTGCGTTGTCCTTCGAGCGCAACAGGATCGGCGTCAACCAGATCCTGGCGGTGCGGACCAGCCCGGACGGTGCGTCGGGCGTGCCGCTGCGCAGCCGTACCTGGAACTGAACGCGCCCCGCGTGCGGGGGACGTCATCAGAAAGCCCCGCGCCGCCGAGCGCAATGGCTCGGCGGCGCGGGGCCCGGAATAGGGCTGCGACTACTCCGTCTTGATCGCGGTCAGCATGTTCAGACGGGCGGCGCTGCGGGCCGGCCAGAGCGCGGCCAGTACCCCGACCACACCGGCCAGCAGCAGGAACAGTCCGATGCGGTCCATCGGGATGACCAGCTCGTAGTTCGGGATGCTGCTCTTGAACGTCTCGCCGATCGCCCAGGCCAGGAACGAGCCTAGGACGACTCCGATCACCGCGCCGAAGAGCGAGATCACGATGGCTTCCAGGCGGATCATGCGCTTGACCTTGGCCCGGTCCAGACCGATCGCCCGCAGCATGCCGATCTCCTGCTGACGTTCGAAGACCGACATCGCCAGGGTGTTGACCACTCCGAGGACCGCGATGATCAGGGCCATGCCCAGCAGTCCGTACATCATGTACAGCATGGTGTTGATCATTCCGCCGAACATATTGCGGATGTCCTGACGGTCCATGATGTTCATACCGGGGTTGTCACCCAGCGCGCTCACCAGGGCCTGCTCGTTGGCCTTGGTCTCGCCGCCGTCCATCTTGAGCCAGATCTCGGAGATGTAGGGCTTCTCGTAGTGCGGGTCCGCCAGCTTGGTAGAGACGACGAACGAGGAGAGGAACTCGTTGTCCTTGTAGATCGCGCCGACCGTCAGGTTCAGCGACTTGCGGGGCTCCGCGTCACCGATCTTGACGGCGAGCGGGTCACCGGCCTTCCAGCCGTTGTCCTTGGCGACCGACTCGGCGATGGCGACCTGTCCATCGGCGAGGGTGGAGAGCGAGCCGGAGATGGCCTCCATGGCGAAGACCTTCTCGACGTCACCGGGGGTGACGGCGGAGACGGCCCAGTCCTCGTCCTTGATCTCCATGTCCATCGCCTGCTGCGGAGTGATGGCCTCCACACCCTTGGCCTTCTGGAGCGCTTCGAGTGCCGAGCGGTCCATGGAGCCGCCGTTGGCCATGCTCACCAAGTAGTCACCGCGGACGTTGTCCGTGGTCATCCGGTCGATGGCCTGGCCCAGCGTGACACCGATGACGGTCAGGCCGGTGACCAGGGTGAGACCGATCGCCAGTGCGGAAGCCGTGGCACCGGTACGGCGGGGGTTGCGGACCGCGTTCTGCCCTGCGAGCTTGCCAGCGACCCCGAACATCCGCTGGAGCAGCGGCTTGACCACGGCGATCATCGGCCGGGACAGCAGCGGGATCAGGATGATGACCCCGATGAGGGTGAGGAACGCACCGGCGCCGATCATCAGCCGGCCCTCGTTGCCACCGGTCGAAGCACCGGCGAGGATGGCGCCCGCACCGGCGGCGGTGACGATGCTGCCGATGGTGTTCCGTACGACCAGGGACTTGGTCGAGGCCACCGCGTGCACGCTGCTCATGGCGGCGACCGGGGCGATCTTCGCCGCTCGACGGGCGGGCAGCCAGGCGGCGAGGACGGTGATCAGCACACCGACGGCGAGTGCGGCGAGCACGGCCGTGGGGGAGACGACCAGCGGGCCGTTGGGGAGCTTCGCACCGAAGCTGCTGATGGCGGAGCGCAGCCCGACCGCGAGGCCGAGGCCGAGGACGAATCCGACGATGGAGGAGAGCAGACCCACCACCAACGCCTCAAGGATCACCGAGCGCTTGACCTGTCGACGGGAGGCGCCGACGGCGCGCAGCAGGGCCAGTTCCTTGGTGCGCTGGGCGACCAGCATGGTGAAGGTGTTGGCGATCAGGAAGGTGCCGACGAAGAGCGCGATCGCCGCGAAGGCGAGCAGCATGTTGTTGATCGCGCTCAACTCGGACTCGATGTCCTTGGCCTCCTGGTCGGCCAGCTTCTGTGCGGTCTGGGCCGCGGCGCCTTCCGGGAGCAGGGGCTCGACCGCGGCGAGGAGCTTCGCGTCCGACGTGCCGGGCGTGGCACTGACGGTGATGTCATGGAAGAAGCCGGGCTTCAGATAGAGCTTCTGGGCGACTGCGGTGTCGAACAGGACCAGGCTGCCGCCCGCGTTGACCGCACCGTCCTCGGTGGTGAAGATTCCCGAGAGCTTGTACTCCTGCACCGGCCCGTTGGTGGCGACGCGGACGGTGTCGCCGACCTCGTACTTGCCCTTCGTGGCGGTGTCCTTGTCCAGGGCGATCTGCCGGGCCTGCGCCGGTCCGGACCCCTTGGCGAAGTCGTACGCGGCGTCCTTGCCGTCCTTGCCGGCGGCGTAGTTGCCGCCCTTGTTGGCCCAGCCGCTGCCGATCAGCTTGCCCGACGGGTCGGCGACCCCGGCGAATCCGGAGACCCGGCCGGTGACATCGGTGACACCGTCCAGCTTCTGGATCTTCTCCAGGGCGGCGGAGGGAATGCCCTCCTCCTTCTCGGCGCCGGCACCGATCTCGGAGG
This sequence comes from Streptomyces sp. NBC_00690, assembly GCF_036226685.1. Taxonomy (NCBI): domain Bacteria; kingdom Bacillati; phylum Actinomycetota; class Actinomycetes; order Kitasatosporales; family Streptomycetaceae; genus Streptomyces; species Streptomyces sp. NBC_00690. The sequence goes on along the minus strand of NZ_CP109009.1, from coordinate 3,605,699 downwards.
TGGAGCCGTTGGCCACCACGGCGATGCCGTCGTAGCTCTTGGCCGATTGCTTGCTGAAGGCGTTGCCGAGGGTGTCGGTGAAGACCAGGGTGCCCGAGACGAAGGCCACGCCGAGCATCACGGCGAGCGCGGTCATCAGCAATCTGGCTTTGTGCGCGAGCACATTGCGCAAGGCGGTACGGAACATGTCAGTCAGTCCTGTGGTGAGAGCCGGAGGTCGACGAGTCGGCCGATGGTCAGCTGGTCCGGCCCTTGGCGTCGAATGCCTTCATCTGGTCGAGGACGCCGTCCGCGGTGGGGTGCAGCATCTCGTTGACGACCCGGCCGTCGGCCAGGAAGATCACGCGATCCGAGTAGGAGGCGGCCACCGGGTCGTGGGTGACCATGACGACGGTCTGACCCAGTTCGCGCACCGAGTTGCGGAGGAAGCCGAGGACCTCAGCGCCGGAGCGGGAGTCCAGGTTTCCGGTGGGCTCGTCACCGAAGATGATGTCCGGCTGGGAGGCCAGGGCGCGAGCGACGGCGACGCGCTGCTGCTGGCCGCCGGAGAGCTCCGCGGGACGGTGGCTGAGGCGGTCGCGCAGACCCACCATGTCGATGACGGTTTCCAGCCACTGCTTGTCGGGCTTGCGGCCGGCGATGTCCATGGGGAGCGTGATGTTCTCCAGGGCGGTGAGCGTCGGCAGCAGGTTGAACGCCTGGAAGATGAAGCCGATCTTGTCCCGCCGCAACTGGGTGAGCTGCTTGTCCTTCAGAGTGCCGAGTTCGGTGTCGCCGATGCGCACGGAGCCGGAGCTGAAGGTGTCGAGGCCGGCGACGCAGTGCATCAGGGTGGACTTGCCCGAGCCGGACGGGCCCATGATGGCGGTGAACTCCGCCTGGCGGAAGTCCACGCTGACTCGGTCGAGCGCGACCACCTGGGTCTCGCCCTGTCCGTACACCTTGGACAGATCCGTGGCGCGGGCGGCCACGGCGGTGGCGCGGTGTGCGATGGGCGTGGTGGTCACGAGGAAGGGCTCCTGTTGCGTCGGCTGTGAGCTTGCTGGGGGGACGTGTCCCATCCTGGTCGCCGTTGTAGCGCCGATCGTCAGCCCCCGTGCCCGTTCCCAAGGCCCTCTTTGGGCGGACTGCGAGGGGTGGTCATCCTCCTTGGGTATGACGGTGTCCCCGAGGGGGAATGAGCCCGCAGACCGGAAGGGAAGCGTCCGTTCTCGCTCCCCGTCATGGCTCGACCAGGGCCGGTTGGCGGCCCGACATTCCGCTGAGTGATATACGGGAAGTCCCTACGCCGGGGCCAGTGTGACGAGGGTGACCCGGCGACTGATGCGCGCGACTCGGCCGAGCCATCGGGCAAGAGGTCGAACCAGTGGCAGTTGCGGCGAATTTCCGTCAATCACGTGTCAACGCATGGATGCCCACCTGTTGGGATGGCGCCGTCGGGATCTCCCTCCACCTGGGCTGACGCACCCTCAAGCGGCAATAAAATAAGACAACATCGGGCCAGGGGGGCACCGGGCGTATCGATCTACCCGGATAGGCTCCTGTGCTTACGCGGAGCCGCGCACCTGGCCCGGATGGTGGAATGCAGACACGGCGAGCTTAAACCTCGCTGGCCTTCGGGCCGTGCCGGTTCGAGTCCGGCTCCGGGCACTCTCCGGAGTCGAATTTCGACCCGGAGTGGTTGAATCCTTGACCTCCATTGACTCTCAGGGGTCACACGTTCGAGTGATTTCACCATCACTCGATAGGGCGGTTCCACGCGCTCCCCATTCTGGGGGGTGAGGGCGGACCGGGCGGAGGATGCATCCCCGAGCGCCCCGTGGTGGACGGTCCTGGTGGGCGAGTTGGCTTGATCTCAACTACTGCCGAGGTCTGACAGTGAGCGTCTCCCGTGACCCTGACCGCCCGGCTGTCCCTGTATCGAGCGCCCGCCTCGGCGGCTCTTCCTTCTCCCCTTCCCTTCTATCTACTCCCTCCCCGCTTACTCCTTCGCCGCCTCCCCTCCTTCCTGCCTTCGGTGGCGCTCAGGACTCCTCGACCTTCGGCGCCGGTCACCCGTCGGGTCGATTCGGCGGGCGTCGGAGTGATCCGTGGCACCCCCGATGGGTGTAAGGGCTTCCCTGCGCCTGAGGGAGGGTGAAATGTCGGGAATCGCCCGTTGTGTGGGTCACGATCGGGAAAGATCCTCCTGGAGCATTAGGGTGCTTTCTTTGCACCCGCATTACTCTTGACGCAAGGCCGCGCAGGGTGGCCATGGAGGAGTGAGATGAGGAGCAGTAACCCGGTCTTCTCGCGACGGGGGTTCAGCCGCGACAACGGCTATGCGGGCTTCAACGCGCAGCCGCAGGCCGGGGGCCCCGCCGTAGCGACCAACCCCTACGGGCAGGGCACCGGCAACCCGTACGCGACCAACCCGTACGCACCGGCTGACGCCCAGCTCGGTGGGGACCAGCAGGCCCCCGCCCGTTCCAATGTGATGACCATCGACGACGTCGTCTCGCGCACCGCGATGACGCTCGGCACCGTCGTGGTCACCGCCGCCCTCTCCTGGTTCCTGCTGCCAGTCGACCAGGACAGCATCGGCAAGTCGTACGGCATCGCCATCGGCGCCGCGCTGATCGCGATGGTCCTGGCGCTCGTCCAGGCGTTCAAGAGCAAGCCGGTTCCGGCGCTGATCCTGAGCTACGCCGCGTTCGAGGGTGTCTTCCTCGGAGTCATCTCCAGCGCGGTCAGCACCTACATCAGTGCGGGTGTCGTTCCGCAGGCCGTCCTGGGCACGATGGCCGTCTTCGCGGGCGTGCTCATCGCGTACAAGATGCGCTGGATCCGGGTCAACCGTCGCTTCTACGGCTTCGTCATGGCCGCGGCGATGGGCTTCATCATCCTGATGGCGGTGAACCTGCTGTTCGCGCTCATCGGTGGCGGGGACGGCCTCGGCTTCCGCAGCGGTGGCCTGGGCATCCTGTTCGGTGTCATCGGCGTCATCCTCGGTGCCTGCTTCCTCGCGCTCGACTTCAAGCAGGTCGAGGACGGGCTCACCTACGGTGCGCCGCGCGAGGAGTCCTGGCTGGCGGCCTTCGGCCTCACCCTGACCCTCGTCTGGATCTACCTGGAGATGCTGCGTCTCCTGTCGATCCTGCAGGGCAACGACTGACACGTCGTACAGAAGGGCCCGCAGGCGCTGCCTGCGGGCCCTTCCGCATGTCGAGAGGGGGAAATTGGGGTCGTCGGGGCAAGTAGGGGGGACGGCTACAGCAGTCTGCGGGCGGCACGCCTCAGGTCGTACTCGTGGATGATCGCTTTGGCGTGGCCGTACGCGAGATCGTGTTCGCCCCGGAGCCAACTGACCTTCTCCTCGAAACGGAAGAGGGAGGGGCCTTCCTCGACGGTGCGGAGCCAGTCGGAGATCTCGCGACCAGTGCATTGTGGGATTCGGGAGAGCAGATTGCGGTGTGTCTCTTCGGAGAAGACTTGGGACATCGGCGCCTCCGGACGCGTTGCGCGTGTGCTCCTTTCGGACACCGTGCCTGAGGGTTCGCGTATTGGCAACAGTCCGGGACGGGCGCATAGGGTCGCGGTGTGCTGGATACGACAGAGCTGACCGCGGTCGCCGACCGATTTGCCGACCGCCTGCGGGTCGCTCCGCAGAGCCGCCTCCAACGCGGGGCGGCGGCCGAGGCGCTTGCGCTGGCCAGGGAGTTGTCCCTACGGGCCCAACGGATCGAAGCCCCCGAGCAGCAGCCCAGAACCATGCCCGACGTCGGGCTCTTCGCCGTGGGGGATCAACTGCTCGTTGCCACGGCGGATTTGGCCGAGGCACTGCGAACGGCCCCGTCCCCCCGGTCGGCGGAGGTGGACGAGGCCGTGATTCTGGTCAGGGCGGCCATGGAGCGCGCCTTTACGTAGATGTGGCCGTTGGTGGGCCCCGCCCGCTGGTTCCCGCGGGTCAGAGCGAGGCTATGACGCGGTCGGCGAGTATGTAGACGCTCTCCTCGCCACAGACGAAGGTCAGGGCGTACGCCCCGGAGACGCTGGAGCCTCCCAGCAGGATCGGCGTGTCACCGGAGCGCAGGGCCGTCGCGAGGCGCTCGGCGGTCTCACGGTGGCCCGGAGTCATGCACAGCGTCGTGCCGTCGGTGAAGACGTACACGTCGAGCGTGCCGAGCGGCCCCGGCCTTACGTCCGCCAGCTCGGTCCGGGCCGCGGCGAGCTGCTCCAGGCGCTCCACGGTCCGCTCGTGGTCGGTGACCATCGGCGATTGGACGGGCACGAAGTCGGGGTGGGAGGGGTGACGGCGGCGGGCGGCGGCCAGCTCGGGCGAGTCCTCCGCGAACTCGGTCACCTCGGGGAGGTCGGCGAAGTCCACCAGATCGTCCTGAACGGCCTCGATCGCCTCCAGGTCGAGGGCCTCCAGACCGATGAAGTCGCTCTGTCGGGGGACGTAGTACGGCAACTCGTCTCCGGGTGCTCCCAGACCGCTCGCCAGGGCCGCGGGAGCGTCGCCCGCGAGGGCGGGCGCGTCGGCGGCATCGCGGGACTCCTGGGCGGCCCAGAAGGCGCGGGCCTCCGCCAGCTCCCGTTCACGCTCCTCGGCGAGGGCTTCGGCGACCGCTGCCCGGATCTCTGCGACAGGGGTCGCACGTGCCTGGGGCACGACCGCGATCGGGTGCTCAGCACCGACGCGATGGAGGTCGGACAGCTCGGTGCGCAGGGCCGTGACCTGCCGGCGAAGCCCGTGGGCGGCGTGCAGGGCAGCGGCACCCACGACCGTTGCGGCGGCCGTGGTCAGCAGCAGGGCAATAGACATGGCGCTCACTGACGTACTCCCGTATTCGTCGACACCCCCGACTTCCTACCTCAGCTTGCGATGGGCTTGGCCAAACTGTCAGTGCATTACGTCACAAACTGGACAGGTCTTTTGGCCCGGTGTTTACTGCCGAACAGGTTTGACCTGCGGATATATAGGCGCCGCAGGGCGTAGGTCACATCCTGGGGCAGTTTCGGTCACGACTTGGCCCTGGGTGCCATGACGGTGGCACGCGGTGGCGATCAAGCCATCGATCAGTGGCTCGGGCCGAGGGCGGCGACTTCGGCGCAGGTGCGTATCGCCCTGCTGAAGCGCCGCCGCTCGGTGTGGTCCCTCGTCGTCAGCTGAGCCGCTCGATGACCATGGCCATGCCCTGGCCGCCGCCGACGCACATGGTCTCCAGCGCGAACTGCTTGTCGTGGAACTGGAGGCTGTTGATCAGCGTGGCGGTGATCCGGGCACCGGTCATGCCGTAGGGGTGGCCGACCGCGATCGCGCCGCCGTTGACGTTCAGCTTCTCGATGTCGATGCCCAGATCCCGGTACGAGGGGATCACCTGGGCCGCGAACGCTTCGTTGATCTCGACGAGGTCGATGTCGTCCACGGTCATCCCGGCGCGGGCGAGGGCCTGTCGCGACGCCTCGACCGGCCCGTACCCCATGATCTCCGGCGAGAGCCCGGAGACTCCGGTGGAGACGATCCGGGCGAGCGGGGTCAGACCCAGCTCGCTCGCCTTGGTGTCACTCATGATCACCAGGGCGGCGGCGCCGTCGTTGAGCGGGCAGCAGTTGCCGGCGGTGATGAGTCCGTCGGGGCGGAACACCGGCTTCAGCCCGGCGACGCCCTCCAGGGTCACTCCGGCGCGGGGGCCGTCGTCCTGGCTGACGACCGTGCCGTCCGGGGTGGTGACGGGGGTGATCTCCCGCTCCCAGAACCCCGCGGCGATGGCCGCCTCGGCCAGGTTCTGCGAGCGGACGCCGAACTCGTCCATGTCCTGGCGGGTGACGTTCTTGAGTTGGGCGAGGTTCTCGGCGGTCTGGCCCATGGCGATGTACGCGTCGGGAAGCAGGCCGTCCTCACGCGGGTCGTGCCAGCTCTCGCCCCCGCCCTCCGCAGTCCTGGCGGTACGGGCCTGGGCCTGCTCGAAGAGGGGGTTGCGGGTGTCGGGCAGACCGTCGGACGAGCCCTTGGCGAATCGGGAGACCATCTCGACCCCGGCCGAGATGAAGACGTCCCCCTCACCGGCCTTGATGGCGTGGAAGGCCATGCGGGAGGTCTGGAGCGACGATGAGCAGTAGCGGGTGATCGTGCACCCGGGCAGATGGTCCATCCCCATCTGTACGGCCACGATCCGACCGAGGTTGTGCCCCTGCTCGCCGCCGGGGAGACCGCAGCCGAGCATCAGGTCGTCGATGTCCCTCGGATCCAGCTCCGGCACCTTGGCAAGGGCCGCCGCGATGATCGTCGCGGTCAGGTCGTCGGCCCGCAGGTCCTTGAGGGAGCCCTTGAAGGCCCTGCCGATGGGGGAGCGGGCGGCGGAAACGATGACGGCTTCGGGCATCGAGGGCTCCAGAGGCTGGGGGAGGGTTCCGTCGGAAGTTACCTGGAGGTAGTGGTGGGGGTCACGCATGCCGGCGTGTGATCGTCACCTCAATTCTAAGCGAGCGCTCGCTTCGGGGCGGGGGAGGGAAAGGGGGAAGGGGCGGCCTGGTGCACCGCCCCTTCCCCCGCCCTGCCTGGCCCCGCTGCCTGGAGACGTGCTCGCCCTGGCCCCGGGCGCGGGCTAGCCGTCTGCCACCAGGCACGGACTAGCGGTGCGTCGCCTCCGTCGGTGACGGCTCGGCCGCGTCCGGGGTGGAAGGGGGCTCTGGCAGCCGCCGCCTCCTGCGGTGCTTGAGCAGTGCCCAGGGCGCGCGGGCCCCCGTGACCTCGGTACCGGCCTCCTTCGCCGCCTCCGCCGCGGCCTTCGCCACCGGGAGCATCCCCTCGTCCCGACGGGCATCCGGCCGGTCCGACTCGGGCCAGACCCCGAGCGCCGCACAGACGGTCGGCAGCATCGCCATCGCCGCCGTCGCATATCCCTCGGCGGAGGGGTGGTAGTTGTCGGCGCCGAACATCTCCCGTGGATTGGCCGCGAACTCCGGCCCCAGCAGATCCCCCAGCGAGACCGTCCGTCCACCCTGCTCCACCGTCACGATCGTCTGGGCCGCCGCGAGTTGCCTGGATGCCCTGCGGGCCAGCCAGCGCAGCGGCTGGTACACCGGTTCGATGGTGCCCAGGTCGGGGCAGGTGCCCACCACCACTTCGGCTCCGGACGTACGCAGTCTGCGCACCGCGGAGGCCAGGTGGCGCACTGATTCAGTGGCCGGGATCCGGTGGGTGACGTCATTCGCACCGATCATGATCACGCAGACGTCCGGCTGTCTGGAGGTGTCCGCCAGCAGGGCGGTGACCTGTCGTTCCAGATCGTCCGACCGCGCCCCGGGCTGTGCGACGTTGCACACTTCGACCGGCCGTTCCGCGACCGCCGCGAGCCCCGAGGCCAGCAGCGCTCCCGGAGTCTGGCTGGCTCTGCGCACCCCCTGGCCTGCTGCCGTGGAGTCGCCCAGCAGCCCCAGGAGCATCGGGTTCGTGCGCCCGAAGGCCAGCCCGTAGAGTCCGTCGCCGCGGGGCGGAACGGGAGCCGTACCCCCTCCGACCGTGCGTTTCGCCAACTGCACCTCTGCGACCACCACGCCCATGGTCGCCACTCCGAGCAGGCCGATGCTTCCGCCGCCGTAGGCGGCGCCTGCTGCGATGCGCCGTGCCACTCTTGCCCTCGACACCGTCCGGACCTCCTCTCCTCGCCCTCCGACGCTGGGAGCTACTCGTCGGTTATGAGCTAACTGCCCCGTAGTCGCCATCGCCCAATCCCGCACCGGTCCGCTTACTCTGGCCGCATTCACTACGGAGATCCCGGAGAAACATTGTGCGCATTCACCACTCGATGATCAGTCTTGTCGGCAATACCCCTTTGGTGAAGCTCAACAGCGTGACCGAGGGCATTCAGGCGACGGTCCTGGCCAAGGTCGAGTACTTCAACCCAGGCGGCTCGGTGAAGGACCGCATCGCCGTGCGCATGATCGAGGCGGCGGAGGAGAGCGGGGCGCTGCTGCCCGGGGGCACCATCGTGGAGCCGACCAGCGGCAACACCGGTGTGGGGCTGGCGATCGTGGCCCAGCAGAAGGGGTACAAGTGCATCTTCGTCTGCCCGGACAAGGTCTCCACGGACAAGATCAATGTGCTGCGGGCGTACGGCGCAGAGGTCGTCGTCTGCCCCACCGCCGTCGACCCGGAGCATCCCGACTCGTACTACAACGTCTCCGACCGGCTGGTCCAGGAGACCCCGGGTGCCTGGAAGCCCGACCAGTACTCGAACCCCAACAACCCCCGTTCGCACTATGAGACGACCGGTCCCGAGCTATGGGATCAGACCGACGGAAAGATCACCCATTTCGTCGCGGGCGTCGGCACGGGCGGCACGATCTCCGGCACCGGTCGCTACCTCAAGGACGTCAGCGACGGCGCCGTCGCGGTGATCGGCGCCGACCCGGAGGGCTCCGTCTACAGCGGTGGTTCCGGTCGCCCCTACCTGGTCGAGGGCGTCGGTGAGGACTTCTGGCCCACCGCCTACGACCGGACGGTGACCGACGAGATCGTCGCCGTGTCCGACAAGGACTCCTTCCAGATGACCCGCCGCCTCGCGAAGGAAGAGGGCCTCCTGGTCGGCGGCTCCTGCGGCATGGCGGTCGTGGCCGCCCTGCGGGTCGCCGAGCGCCTCGGACCGGACGACGTGGTGGTCGTCCTGCTCCCCGACAGCGGACGCGGCTACCTCAGCAAGATCTTCAACGACGAGTGGATGGCCGACTACGGCTTCCTGGAGGGCTCTGGTCCCTCCGCATCCGTCGGCGACGTGCTGCGCCACAAGGAAGGGGGCAAGATCCCCAGCCTGGTGCACATGCACCCGGAGGAGACCGTGGGCGACGCGATCGAGGTGCTGCGCGAGTACGGCGTGTCCCAGATGCCGATCGTGAAGCCCGGCGCCGGCCACCCCGATGTGATGGCCGCCGAGGTCATCGGTTCGGTGGTGGAACGTGAACTCCTCGGAGCCCTCTACACCGAGCGCGCCACGCTGAGCGACTCGCTGGAGAAGCACATGAGTGCCCCCCTGCCGCAGGTCGGATCGGGTGAGCCGGTCGCCGACCTGATGAGCGTGCTCAGCGACACCACGCATGCGGCGGACGCCGCGATCGTGCTGGTGGAGGGCAAGCCCAAGGGCGTGGTGAGCCGCCAGGACCTGCTGGCGTTCCTCGCCGGCGGCGGAAACTAACGCTCTTCGCGGGGGCCGACCCCGTACCCCCGGAGCGCAGGGCGACGTCAAAGGTGGTTCCTGCGCCGCGGGTACGGGGTCGCACGATCGGCACACGGGCGTCACATCCAGGCAGCATCCGCTTAACACCCGTCCTGCACAGTGGTGGCTCACGAACGGCGTCGTGGATCCGGAGCGGCTCCCGGCTCGACGGCGTCGTGGACGCGGGTCCGGCCCTCACCAGGCCCGTGTCCCCCACGGGGATCGCCGATCCCGCCCCCCGGCCGGCGGCTGGGGGTGCGGCGGTCCCCGTGTCAGTCGTACCGGCGTCCATCAAGGGGAGGCACGACCTCCGGGAGCTCGGGGCTCACTCCTCCCACTCGGAGTGCCCCTCCTCCTTCGCGCGGCGCTTGCGCGACCAGGAGAAGCCCCCCGACGCATGGACGAAGTTCACTCCCACGATGCCGGTCCACGTCACGATCAGCCCGGGCAGACCGGCGTTCACCACACCGATCGCGGACAGCGGCACCGCCAGGATCATGGTGATGATGCCGTAGCCGAACCGCTCCCCGAAATTGGGGTCGGCCGGCTGCTGGGGCGGGCGGGCCCCGCGCGCCACCGACATCTGCTGCTCGGCGAGCTGACGTCGCACTCGACGGTCCACCGTGCCGTCGAGGCTTTGCTCGACCTTCTCCAGAAACGATTCGACGAGGGCGGAGTCATAGTCTTCGCCGAGTTCGCGGCGGGCGTGCAAGGTGGCGTCGAGCTCCTTCTTGAGCTCAGGGTCACGGGCGTCCATACCTCGTCACGCTACGGGGACGGACCGCTCACGTCAGTGGGGCTATCCCCACTGTTTCGCGCCCCGAGGATCCGGAGCGACCGGATCCAGGCCGTGGCGTGCCGCCCTGACCGATGATGGGACCGTCAGGGTCCGGCTCCCCGACCACCAGCAGACGACGACGGACCCAAGGAGTGCAGAGGCGATGACAGGCGCGACGAAGAGGACGGCATGAGCGACACCCCCGCCACCCGGCTGCAAGAGCTGTTCGAGGGGCATCGACTCACCCCCACCCAGCGGCGCATCGCCCACCACATGGTGCGCAGGGCGGCCGACGTGCCGTTCCTCTCCAGTGTGGAACTCGCCGAACTCGCCGGCGTCAGCCAGCCGTCCGTCACCCGCTTCGCGGTCGCCCTCGGCTTCGACGGCTACCCGGCACTGCGCCGGCACCTGCGCGAGATCACCCCACCCGGGCGACCGGCCACCACCACGGCCGATGGCGCACCGAACGAGTACCAGCAGGCCGTGCAAGCCGAGATCGAGAACCTGCGCCAACTCTCCGAACTGCTCGCCGACCCGACGCCCGTCGAACGCGCCGGCAGACTCCTCGCCGCATCCCGGCCACTGCCCGTCCTCGGACTGCGCGCGGCCTCCGCTCAGGCCCACGGGTTCGCCTACTTCGCGAGCAAGGTCCACCCGGACGTGCGCCTGCTGGACCAGGCCGGCAGTCTCCTCGCCGACCGCATCGACTCCTCACTGCGTGCGGGCGCGGAGGTCCTGCTCTGCTTCGCACTGCCCCGCCACCCCAAGGAGGTCGTGGAGGCGCTGGCGTACGCACGCTCCCGTGGGCTGACGGTGGTCACGGTCGCCGACTCCGCGTTCGCCCCGGTCGCCGAACACAGCGATCTGCTCATCCCGGCGGCGGTCGGCACGGGCTTCTCCTTCGACACGGCCTGCGCCCCGATGCTGCTCGGCAGGGTGCTGCTGGAGGCGATGTGCGACGCACTGCCCGATGCGCAGGCCCGGTTGGAGGACTTCGACGCCCGGGCGGCGGCCCGAGGACTCTTCGCGGAGTGATCGGCCGTGCGCGGATTCTCAGACGGCACTCAGAAATCGTCGCTAATCTCCGCGGCACAGCCGCCGCACGACACCGAGCCGGTCGCCCATGATCCCGGCGCGTGACGGCAGCCTGGCGATGGGCAAACAACAGCAGCACCGAGCAACAACAGCAGCACTGAGCAACAACAGCAGCACCGAGCAACGGCAACGAGTAGCAACAGGATCGACGGACGGAGTACGGAAGTGGGGCGCGGGGCGCAGTCGCTGGCAAGGGTCGCCGTGGTCGTACGGGCGGGGGCAGCGCCCCTGTGGTGGTCGGGACTGATCGCCGCGGGTATCGGGGTGCTCCTGCCCGGACTGACGGGACGGCGCATCGGCGTCCTGTCCGGGGCCGCCCTCTTTCTGATCGCGGCAGCCGTCACGGCCCTGCTGCGCCGCGGTCGCTATGCCCACTTCGCCGAATCCGCCACCCGCGCGGGCCGCACCGACATCCTCCAGGACCGTCGGGTGACCCTACGCAACTGGCGTCGCGCACACCGGTGGTACTGGGCGGCGGCGGTGGTCGCCGCCATCGTCAGCTCCTTCGCGCTGCCGGCTGCCGGCGGTCTGTTGCTCGCCGGCGCGGGCGCAGGACTGTGGATGAAGGCGCTCTGGCTCGGCCGGCGCGAACAGGACGCACAGAAGCTGCTGTGGCTGCGTACCGACTGGGCGGACGCCGGACCGCTGAGCAAGCGGGTCAAGGGCTTCCGCACGACGGGCATCGCCGCCGGGGACGCCGCGCCCGGTGGGGCGCGACGCCGCTAGCGCGTCTGACGAAGGGCGTCTGACGAACCGCGCCGGGCGTGACTGAGCGCCGGGCGCCATGGAGATCGGCGCCGGACGGAAGCCATCAGACACGGCCGGGGGGCATCCTGCGATGAGGGCCCCTTCGGCCGGACGCCTGCGGGGCCGATCAGATCTCCAACTCGCTCTCGATCTTCTTCAGCTGGTGACGCGCCATCGCCAGGTTGGAGCGGTTCTTGTCGAGCGCCAGATACAGGAAGAGACCGTCGGTCCCCCGCCCTCGCAGCAGCCGGATCAAGTGGTACTGGGTGCCCAGGGTGATCAGGATGTCCTCGATGCCGTCCTTGAGACCCAACTGCTCCATCGTGCGGACCTTGGCGCGCACCACATCGGTGTTGCCCGCCGCGGCCACCTGGAGGTCGAGGTCCTTGCCGCCGCCTATCGTCCCCAGCGCCATTCCGCTGGTGTAGTCGACGAGGGCGGCGCCCAGAGCGCCTTCGATGACGGTGGTCGCTTCCTTGAGGGCGGCTTCGGTGTTGGCCATGAGCTGTGTGCTTCCTTCCGATTTTCACTGCTACTGCTGGTGGTGCAGGGCGGTGATCCGTCGACGGCTCGAACCGTGCGACGCGCGCCCTTGGTGCTGATCGGCCTGTGGGACCGGTTGATGGGATCGGTCAGGTGGCCTCCGGCCGTTCGAGTGCGCCGAGGGCGTCGTCGACCAGATCGCCGATGCGGGCACCGGAGCGCCGCGCCTCCAGATGGAGCCGGCCGACATTGATCCGAGGACCGGCCAGCAGGGCGAGCACTGCCGAAGGGCCGGCTCCGTAGATCCCGGTGTAACCGAGTTCGCCACGGATCAAGAGTTCGCGGAAGCCGCCTCGGCCACTGACCGCGCCGAGGTGCGAGGCCGCACCAAGGACGGAGACGGTCAACGACGCCAGTCGGTCCGCGTGCTCCTTGGACTCCTCCGGCGCATGGCCGGTGTCCGATGCCAGCACCACACCATCCGTACTGGCCGCCAGCGCTGCCGTCAGCTGAGGCATCCGGACCCGAAGGCGCCGCAGTTCGGCGAGGACATCGGCCTCGGTCGTCATCAGCTGTCTCCTTTCGGCACGTAGCCGGGTGGCGCGCCTCATGAGGTACGACGAGGGGCCTGGCGGGCGGCCGGCGAACTCGCCGGGACGTCCAGCGCTTCACGGATGCGGCGGAGCAGGGCGCTGTCCGGGGCGGTGGGCGGTTCGTGCGCCTGCTCTTGTTGCTGCGTCCCGTCGTCCGACGATGTCTGGGCCCCTGCTCCTGGTACGCCGGCCGTTGCGTCGATCAAGCCTTCGGCGGCGAGTCTGCGCACTTCGACCAGGGTGTTGAAGGCGGGTCGCCCCAACTCCCGGGCGATGGTCGGCGGTGTGTGTACCCCGTCGGCCAGTTCCAGGAGTGCGCGGCGGTGGGGGCTGATGGCTCGTCCGCGGTGCGGGCGTCGCCGTACGGGTGCGGTGTCCACCTCGGGATGGGGCCAGATGGAGTTCAACAGCCGTACGCGACGCATCGATTCGCGCTCGACCGCACCGGGCGACACCGGCCGCACCGGGCCCAACCAGTGGGTGACCCCGTATCGGAACCGGGTTGCCCCGCTGCGGGTGGCGAGGGTGAAGAAGGCCGCGTCGAAGAGGGTGCCGAGATGGCAGATCTCCAGTTCGCCGGCGGTGATGGCCCCACTGTCGACGAGTTGGCGGGCGACCTGGCACCTGGCGCCCGCGGCGGCTATGGCGTCGTCCCAGTGGTCGGGGCGCAGCCGGCCGCTGGCGGCGGTGATGACGTCGAGTCCGGGGGCGGCGGCGGCTTCGGCATGGACCACCTGGCCGTCGACGAGGTAGAGCGCCCCGTGGTCCCGGATCAACACTCCGGTGGCGCGCTCGTCGGTGAGTCGTCGGAGCATGGGGGAGACGACCGAGAGCCGGTTGTTCATCCGAGTACCAGCCGTTCGGCCAGGTCGCGCATGCGTATGCGGGCCAGGGCGAGATTGCCGAGGTCGCGATCGAGCCAGAGGTGGAGGCAGACGGTGCTGTCGAAGGCCGTGTCCACGAATCGCACCATGTGGTAGCCGGTACGGGTGGTGAGGATGAGGTCCTCGACCAGCGGACCGTCGTCCGCCGCGGCCCGAGGGAGGGGGACTACCGTCGCCTCGTCCTCCGCCGGATGCTCGCCCTCTGTCGGCTCCGGTACGGGCGTGGTCGCGGCGAACGCCGCGAACTCCGTGCTGAGTCGGGCCAGTTCGCTGGTCTCCGCAGCATTGCTCTCGTGGTCGCCGCCGGCCGCTTCTCCCACGCTGCCGAGGGCCAATCCAGTGGCCCAGTCCACGACGGAGGCGCCGCGTGCGCCTGGCACCAGCATGGCTTCGAGCAGGCACTCGTCTATTCCGGGCACGTGGACTCCCTCCTTTCCCGCGCAGGTGTTCCGCGCACAGATGTACGGCGGCGGTGACCGGGAGGCTACGCTATGTGGTGGCCCCAGATGAGAGAACTTTCATTTTTCGCCGAGTTTGATCGAAAGTTGAATGAATTCCATAAGATTCGTGCACCACATACCCGTTTTTGGGGTGTTGCGGGTTCGGTGCGTGGCTTATCGGCTTCCGTCGGCTTCCGTTGGTATTGGGCGTGATCGATGCCACGGCCGTGCGATGGCTTGCCCCTCGATGGCTCGCGGGCATGGAAAGAAGGGCCCGGCGTCTGCCGGACCCCTCAAAGCCATGACCGGTGATTCAGTGACCAGTGATTCAGTAGCCGTCAGCCGTTGCTGTGACCTGTGGCCTGTGACCTGTGACCTGTGGCCTGTGACCTGTGGCCTGTCAGCCGTTGTCGGCGACGCTCTCGCCGCGCGCCTTCAACACCGCCTTGTTGACCGCCCACAGGACGATGCCGATGGCGAGCAGCACACCCGCCCGGATGTAGACCTCGGCATCCCGGTCCGCCAGCGGGCTGGCCAGGATCAGTGCGGTCACCGCACCGAGCACGGGCAGCGCGGTGGGAGTGCGGAAGTGCTTGTGGGCGACCCGGTCCCGACGCAGCACCAGGACCGCGATGTTGACCACGGCGAAGACGCAGAGCAGCAGGAAGGCCGTGGTGTCGCTGAGCCCCTCGATCTCGCCGGTGGTCACCAGACCGATCGCGAGCACCGACACGAACACGATGCCGACGACGGGAGTGCAGCGGCCGGGGAGCACCTTGCCCATGGCGCGCGGCAGGATGCCCTCGTTGGCCAGTCCGTAGCAGAGCCGCGAGGCCATCATGATGTTGATGAGGGCGGAGTTGGTGACCGCGAACAGGGCGATCAGGGCGAAGAGTTTGGGCGGGAAGTCCACGCCACCGGCCTTGACCACTTCCAGCAGGGGGCCGCTGGAGCCCGCCAGGGTGCGATGGTCGACCAGGAGTGAGGAGACCAGCGCCACCAGCACATAGATGGTTCCCGTGACGGCGACCCCGATGAAGATCGCGCGGGGGAAGGTGCGGATCGGGTCCTTCGTCTCCTCGGCCATGTTCACCGAGTCCTCGAAGCCGACGAAGGCGAAGAAGCCCAGGGCCGTCGCTCCCAACACGCTGGTGATCAGCGCGTATCCGGTGCCGGACGCTTCGAACTCGGTGAGCCGTGATGCCTCGCCGTCGCCCGAGAACACCGCCCATGCGCCGATGCCGAGGATGATGGCCAGTCCGCTGAGCTCGACGATCGTCAGCACCACATTGGCCTTCACCGACTCCGAGACACCGCGCAGATTGAGTGCGGCGAGGGCGAGGATGAAGAGGATCGCGATGAGGGTGGCCGGGACGGCGTCGGTGAACTCCAGGAAGTAGTCACCGCTGAACGCCCGTGCCGCGGCACTGGCCGACGCCAGGCCGGAGCACATCACCAGGAACGCGACAATAAAGGTGACGAACGGGACCTTGAACGCCTTCTGCGTGTACAGCGCGGCACCCGCGGCCTTGGGGTACTTGCCGACCAGTTCCACGTACGAGGCCGCGGTGAGCACGGCGACGATGAAGCCGATGAGGAACGGAAGCCACAGGGCGCCGCCGACCTTGCCAGCGACCTTGCCGGTCGTTGCGTAGATTCCGGTGCCGAGGATGTCGCCGATCACGAACAGGATGAGCAACTTCGGCCCGATGGCCCGCTTCAGCGGACCGTCGCCGTCCGGAACCTCTGCGGCTCTGGCGGTTTCGGATGCGGTGGTCATGGGCCTCTCTCCCGATCTCCTGGTGCGGTGTGGGAGGAGGTCTGCCCCCGAAGTCCCTTCTGATGCCTGGGGGATGTGCAGCTTCTGCGTTCGTTGTGTACCCCTCCTGTCCCTGACGGTGGGGCGACGTCCGCCTTTCGGCGACCTGGGAAGACGTCGTGGGGGTACGGGTGGGCACGGCCTGGTATCGGTTCTTCCGGCAACGCCCGGAGCGGGTGGGTTGTGGTGGGTTCGGGGGCTTGCGGCGGGCTGCCACACTCCTGTCGTGATGCGATTCCGATTCGAACTGCGACCGTTGGCGGACGTCCGGCCGTGGGGTGGGGAGAAACCCTCGCTGCATTGGTTCGGACTGACGGACGGCTGGTACTGGATCGAGGTGGGCGGCCACCAACTGCTGCGCTACTCAGATCGCACGCTGCACCGATGGGCGGCGAAGTTCGGTGCGGAGCGGGCGTTCCCCTATGCCGACTACTACGTGGCCCGTCTCTGGGAAGACGTGCTGGAGATGGTCCCCACGGTGTTGGAGCCGATCCCCGACGACCTCGTCGGCTTTGTGACGCGGGACCGGGACGACTGGCCGCGTGGTGACCGCACGCCGCAGGCGGAGACCGCGGAGCAGTGGCACGCCGAGCATTCGATCTATCTCGGTCCCCTGCGCAACCCTCCCCACATTCGGTGGTGGCGGACGATCACCGAGGACGGCGATCTCGTCACCGTCGACTGGATGCACCGCCCTGATGTCGAGATCGAGTTCAGCTGCCCCTTGATGGGGCGGGTCGAGGTGCCGACCAGTGTGTTCCTCGATGCGGTCACCGCATTCGATCGAGCGCTGCTGGCCGCCATGGATCAGCGCATCCTCGCTCTGGAGGCGACCGGACCGCCGGCCGGGGTCATCGTGGATCTGGCCGCACTGCGCCAGGAGCAACAGGAGCGAGCGCTCTGGTTGGGTCGGGCCAGGGCCCGTGAGGTGGCCACCGATGCGGACGCGATCAGGCTGGGGGTCAGGGAACTGCTCGGTGGCGGCTGGAGCGGCCCCGCCAACTGACATCCGGCGAGCACAGCAGCACAGCAGCACAGCAGCACAGCAGCACGGGAGCACCGGAGCGCGAGAGGGCTGAGCGAGCACGGGACCGCTGAGCGAGTACGAGCAAGTGGTGGGAGCGCCGAGCGGGCATGTGCAGGGGCGGAGCCCGGGGCCCGGTGCCAAGGGCCCCGCCTGCTCAGACCGTGCCGTATCCCTGCTCGACCGCCGCCGCCACGTCCGCCAGATCCCGGCCGATCGTCTTGGCCACGGCTCTGGCACCGATCGCCCCGAAGACCCTGGCGAGCAACCCACTGATCCCCGAGGGCGGCACCGCCGTGAACACCATCCGCACCTGTGTCTCCTCGGGCCCCACCTCCCGTAGGACGAACTCCGAGGTGTAGTGGGCGCCTTGGGAGTCGGCCTCCACCACATACCGGAGCGGTGGCTCGCTGGACGTCACGTACATCTCTTCCGTCGCCTGCTTGCCCATCATGCGCCGGGTCTCCCGCCAGCGCGTCCCGACCCCGAAGGGCCCTGGCGAGAGCACTTCGACCGCGTCCACTCCGCTGAGGACGGCGGGTGCTCTCTCCAGGTCCGTCAGTGCGCGCCAGACCCGCTCTGCGGGGGCCGCGATCCGGCGCTCCACGACCACGCTTCTGTTCGCCATGACTCCAGGAAAGCAGTCGGCTGTGACAATCGCCCCCGGAGCGACGGCGGTGGATGCCGAGCGGCCATACGGCCAGCCGGGCCCATGTCGTGCACAGGGTGCCGGGCGACCTCCCAGAAGTCGCCCGGAGCCCCGAAGCAGCTAACTCTTACAGCCCTGTCAGGCACCATGGGTGAGCGCTATGTCTTACGGTGTGTAAGAGGTCGAGGTGGGGATCTACCCGTTCAAACCCCAGCTCCTTTGAGCACCCCCGGCCCCTTTGAGTACTGAGCACCGCACCCCCGGTGGTCGTACTGCCACCGTTACAGCAGCGACCCCGCGAGCCCCCCGCCCGACTCGGCCACGATCTCCGCCATGGTCTGTGGGGCGCGTACCAGCGAGAAGCGCACGGAGTCGGACTCGTCACCCTCCACCGCATAGCCGTGCACCCCGACCCGCGGCAGGCTGTTGTAGCCGTAGTGGTTGGAGAAGTAGTAGGCGCCCGTGTCCAGGGCGGCCACCACATCGCCCGGCTCCAGCAGCGGCAGCGGACGCCCCGCCGCGAGCAGATCGCCGGCGAAGCACGCGGGCCCCGCCACGTCCTGCACGACCGGCTCGCCCGTCTTGGGCGACCCCTTGTCGTCGTAGGCGGCGATCCGCAGAGGCCAGGACGCCGGGTCGTAGACGGTACGGGTGGCCACCTGCACCCCCGCGTGCGTGACCGCGATCGGCCGGGAGCCGGACACCTTGGTGTACTCCACCCTGGCCAGGAAGAAGCCGTTCTTGGCGAGCAGCGAACGGCCGAACTCGGTCACCAGCCCGTACCGCCCGTCCAGCAGTCCGGGCACCTGCTCCTTGAGTAGCTGTGCGTACTGCGCGAACGTCGGTGCCGTCTCGTCCGATGCGAAGTTGACGGGCAGCCCGCCGCCGATGTCGATAGTGGTGATCTGTTGCCGTCCGGCCGCCGCGTTGATCTCCTCGGCGAGGCCGTGGACCTCCCGTACGCCGTCGATCATTCGGGCCAGCGGTATGCCCTGTGAGCCGGAGTGGGTGTGCAGTCGGGTCAGCCAGGGCCGGTCGAGGTAGGCGCGTACGACCGCGGCGCGTGCGCCTTCGTCCCGGAGCGCGATTCCGAACTTGGAGGTTGCCGTCGCTGTGGACAGTGCCTCGATGGAACCACCGCCGACCTGCGGATTGACCCGTATGCCGAGGGCCGATGCGGTGCCCTCGGCCCAGGCGTCGAGCCGGGCGAGCTCCTGGGGGTTGTCCGCGTTGACCGCGATGCCGAGGGTGAGCGCTTCGGCGAGTTCGGCGGGTGTCTTGGCGGGGGAGTCGAGGACGATGCGGTTCGCCGGCACCCCGGCCGCGCGGGCGAGCGCCAACTCTCCGGGGCTCGCCACCTCCGCGCCGATGCCTTCGTCGTTCAACAGGGCGAGTACGGGTACGAGCGGTGCGGCCTTGACGGCGAACGCGTGCAGTACGGGGGCGTCCGTCACGGCCGCGAACGCGGCGCGCAGAGCGGTGGCGGAGGCTCGGATACCTGCGATGTCGAGGAGGGCGACCACCGGTTGTTCCTCGGTGAGGAGTCCCTGTTGGAGGGCGGCACGTACGGCGTGGTGACGACGGTCAACAGTCATTGCAATAGCCAATCATTCGGGTCGACCCCGGCGCATCTGTTGACTAGAGGTATTCATCTAGTCAGGATGTGAATAACGGACACAATATTGGTCGTCGCGGCCATGAGGAGGCTCGTTCCATGTCAGCACCTTCGAAGCCCGCAGGGCCCCCTTCGGGTCCCCGCCCGGTCAGGGCTCCGCGCGGTACGGAACTGAGCACCCTGGGCTGGCAGCAGGAAGCCGCCCTCCGCATGCTCCAGAACAACCTCGACCCCGAAGTCGCGGAACACCCCGACCAGCTCGTCGTCTACGGCGGCACCGGCAAGGCGGCCCGCGACTGGCGCTCCTTCGACGCCATGGTTCGCACCCTGCAAACGCTCAAGCAGGACGAGACCATGCTCGTCCAGTCCGGCCGCCCGGTCGGTGTGATGCAGACCCACGAATGGGCCCCGCGCGTACTGATCGCCAACTCCAACCTGGTCGGCGACTGGGCGAACTGGGAGGAGTTCCGTCGCCTCGAAGCCCTCGGGCTGACCATGTACGGACAGATGACGGCCGGCTCCTGGATCTACATCGGCACCCAGGGCATCCTCCAGGGCACCTACGAGACCTTCGCCGCCGTCGCCGCCAAGCGCTTCGGCGGCACCCTGGCCGGCACCATCACCCTCACCGCCGGCCTCGGCGGCATGGGCGGGGCGCAACCGCTCGCCGTCACCATGAACGACGGTGTCGCGATCTGCATCGACTGCGACCCGCGCGCCATCGAGCGCCGCATCGAACACCGCTACCTCGACACCCGCGCCGACTCCCTGGAACACGCACTCCAGCTCGCCACCGAAGCACGGGACGCCCGCCGCCCGCTGTCCATCGGCGTCCTCGGCAACGCCGCCGAACTGCTGCCGCAGCTGCTCGCCATGGGCGCGCCCATCGACATCGTCACCGACCAGACCTCGGCCCACGACCCCCTGGCCTACCTCCCGCTGGGCGTCCCCTTCGACGAGATGGCGTCCTACGCGGCGGAGAAGCCCGCGGACTTCACCCTCAGGGCCCGGGAGTCGATGGCCCGCCATGTCGAAGCCATGGTCGGCTTCCAGGACGCGGGCGCCGAGGTCTTCGACTACGGAAACTCCATCCGTGGCGAAGCCCAACTCGCCGGCTATGAGCGGGCGTTCGCCTTCCCCGGCTTCGTGCCCGCCTACATTCGCCCGCTGTTCACCGAGGGCAAGGGCCCCTTCCGCTGGGCGGCGCTCTCCGGCGACCCCGCTGACATCGCCAAGACCGACCGCGCCATGCTCGAACTCTTCCCCGAGAACGAATCGCTGCGCCGCTGGATCACCCTCGCCGGAGAACGCGTCCACTTCCAGGGACTGCCCGCCCGCATCTGCTGGCTCGGCTACGGCGAACGCGACCGCGCCGGCGAGCGCTTCAACGACATGGTCGCCAGCGGAGAGTTGGCAGCACCGCTGGCCATCGGCCGCGACCACCTCGACTGCGGCTCGGTCGCCTCCCCTTACCGGGAGACCGAAGCCATGCTCGACGGCTCCGACGCCATCGCCGACTGGCCGCTCCTGAACGCCATGGTCAATGTGGCCTCCGGCGCCTCCTGGGTCTCCATCCACCACGGCGGAGGCGTCGGCATGGGCCGCTCCATCCACGCCGGTCAGGTCACGGTCGCCGATGGCACCGCACTCGCAGGCGAGAAGGTCCGCCGGGTGCTCACCAACGACCCCGGGATGGGCGTCATCCGTCATGTGGACGCCGGGTACGACACCGCCGAAGCGGTCGCCGACGCCCGGGGCGTCCGCATCCCGATGCGGGAGGGCGAGTGACCACCGCCGCACCGAGTTCCTTCCACACCATGTGGAAGGAGCTCGCCCCCATCGGCCGCGACCGGGACAGCGGCGGCTACCGGCGCTACGCCTGGACCGGCGCCGACGCCGACTGCCGCACCTGGTTCCAGGAGCAGGCGCACGCCCGCGGACTCCACTACGAGACCGACCGCAACGGCAACCAGTGGGCCTGGCTCGGCGACCCCGCCGCAGGGGACGCCGTGGTCACCGGCTCCCATCTGGACTCCGTCCCCGACGGCGGCGCCTTCGACGGCCCCCTCGGCGTGGTCAGCGCCTTCGCCGCGCTCGATGAACTCCGCGGCAGGGGAGCACGGTTCACACGCCCACTAGCCATCACCAACTTCGGCGACGAGGAGGGCGCCCGCTTCGGTCTGGCGTGCGTCGGCTCCCGCCTCACCGCGGGCCTCCTCAGCCGCGAGCAGGCGTACGAGTTGAAGGACGCGGCCGGCACCAGCCTGCCGCAGGCCATGGCGGACGCCGGATACGACCCCGAGGCCATCGGCCCCGACCGGGAACGACTCGACCGCATCGGCGCGTACGTCGAACTCCACGTCGAACAGGGCCGGGCCCTCGACCTCACCGGGGACGCGGTCGGCATCGCCAGCGCGATCTGGCCGCACGGACGGTGGCGCTTCGACTTCCGCGGCGAAGCCAACCACGCCGGCACCACCCGACTCGTCGACCGCCGCGACCCCATGCTCACCTACGCGGAAACCGTCCTCGCCGCCCGTCGCGCGGCCGAGTTGGCGGGCGCGGTCGCCACCTTCGGCAAGGTCGCCGTCGAACCCAACGGCGTCAATGCGATCCCCTCCCTGGTCCGGGGCTGGCTCGACTCCCGGGCCGCCGACCAGTCGGCGCTGGACACGGTCCTCGCCGAGGTCGAGCGGGCCGCACGGGAGCACGCGGAACGCAACGGGGTGGACCTCGCCGTCGTCCGGGAGTCCTTCACCCCGGTCGTGGAGTTCGAGCACGCCCTGCGGGACGAGATCAACCGCCTGCTGGGCGGCGCGACCCCCGTTCTCGGTACGGGAGCGGGACACGACGCCGGAATCCTCTCCGCAGCCGTCCCGACCGCCATGCTGTTCGTACGCAACCCCACGGGCGTCTCCCACTCCCCGGCCGAACGCGCGGACGAGGACGACTGCACGGCCGGGGTCCTCGCACTCGCCGACGTACTGGAAGGTCTCGCGTGCCGCTGACCCCGGGAATCGTGTACTGGGCCGAACACGCCTGGCTGGGCGTCCACACCGAACCCGGTGTGGTGCTGGAGGTAGCGGACGGTCGCATCTCGGCCGTCCGCACCGGCGCGGACACCCCACCGCCCGGCGCGGAAGTGCTGCGCGGCCTGACCATCCCCGGCCTGGCCAACACCCACTCACATGCCTTCCACCGAGCCCTGCGTGGCACGGTCCAGGTCGGCGGCGGTTCATTCTGGACCTGGCGCGAAATGATGTACACCGCCGTCCACCGCCTCACCCCCGACAACTACTTCGCCCTGGCCCGGGCCGTCTACGCCGAAATGGCCCTGGCGGGAGTGACGTCCGTCGGCGAGTTCCACTACCTCCACCACGGCCCGGGCGGCACGCCCTACGCCGACCCCAACGCCATGGGCGAAGCCCTGATCGCCGCGGCTGTCGAAGCGGGCATCCGCATCACACTCCTCGACACCGTGTACCTCCGCGGCGGCCTCGACCACAACGGTCACCGGCCCCTGGAGGGACCCCAACTACGCTTCGGCGACGCCTCGCTCGACGCCTGGCACGAGCGCTGGAGCCTGCTCCAGGCCAGCGACCGGGTACGGATCGGAGCGGCGATCCACTCCGTACGGGCCTTCTCCGACCGCGACGGCTACGAGGACTTCGCCGCCCGCACCGACGGGGTACCCGTCCACATCCACCTCTCCGAACAGCCCGCCGAGAACGAGGCGTGCCTCGCCGTCCACGGGCGCACCCCCACCCGACTGTTGGCCGACGCCGGCTTCTGGAAGCCCACGGTCACCGCGGTCCACGCCACCCATCTCACCGATGACGACATCACCACCCTGGGCGGCGCGGGTACCGGCATCTGCATGTGTCCCACCACCGAACGCGACCTCGCGGACGGCATCGGCCCGGCCGTCGCCCTCCAACGCGCTGGCTCCCCGCTCTCCCTCGGCAGCGACAGCCATGCGGTGATCGACCTGCTGGAAGAGGCACGCGCCATGGAACTCGACGAGCGCCTGCGCACCCGCACCCGCGGCCACTGGACCACCCCCGCCCTCCTCCGCGCAGCCACCGCCGACGGCCACGCCGCACTCGGCTGGCCGGACGCCGGCACCCTCGAACAGGGCGCCCTCGCCGACTTCACCACGATCGCCCTGGACTCGGTCCGCACGATCGGCCCCCCACGCCGGATGGCCGCGGAGGCGGTGGTGTTCGCCGGCACGGCGGCGGACGTCAGACATGTGGTGGTGGGCGGTCGCACCATCGTCCGCGACGGCGAACACCTGCTGGTCCCGGATGTCGCACTGGCCCTGGGGGACGCGATCGGGGCCCTGCGGGCGTAGCCGCCTGTTCGGGGCGGGGGGTTTTGACACTTCCTTCGGGCCGCCGTGTGATCGGGACATGCTGTACGCAACCCCCGCACTCGATGCCGACGATCTCCGTGTGCTCTCCGATATCGAGAAGATGAGTGATGGGCTTCTAGACGTCACCAACGGCGGGCCACCTTGGATGGTTCACCTGCGACGGAACCTGACCGCGCGAGCGATCGCGGGATCGAACACGATCGAGGGCTACGCAGCGACCGTGGACGATGTCGAAGCATTGATGACGGGCGAGGAGCCGTTGGAGACGGCTGATCGCACCCGGGCGGAGCTGGAGGGCTACCAGCGTGCCATGACCTACATCCAGGCCCTCGCGGACGCGGCAGACGACTTCCGCTACGACGCTGGCCTGCTCAACGGTCTTCACTTCATGCTCCAAGGCCACCACCTGAACAAGCGCCCGGGCCGTTGGCGCGATGGGCCGGTGTTCGTCACCAGCCCCGACGATCCGTTGGTGCCCGCCTACACGGCCCCGGACTCCGAACTGGTTCCCTCCCTCGCGGGCGAACTGATCGAGTGGCTGAACGACGGCGAACTGGATGCGCCGGTGCATGTCAGGGCATCCATGGCCCATCTGAACCTGGTGAACATCCACCCGTGGAAGGACGGGAACGGGCGGATGTCCCGGGCACTGTCGACGCTGGTGTTCGCCCGCGAGGCGCTGATGCCGCCTGAGTTCTCCTCCATCGAGGAGTGGCTGGGGCGGGGCCAGAACACATACGGCTACTACCGCGTACTCCAGCAGGTGGGCGGGCCCCGGTGGACTCCCGAGCGCGATACCCACCCGTGGATTCGCTTCTGTCTGGAAGCCCACCACCGTCAGGCCCAACAGGCACAACGCCGTACGGACCTGCTGTCGCGGGCATGGATCCATCTGGGCGATACCGCCGCAGAAAGCGGTCTGGACGAACGGGTCGTCTATGCGCTGCTGCCTGCGTTCTGGGGATCGAAGGTGCGGCGCACGGTCTACCAGCAGGACGCCGAACTCTCCGACCAGCAGGCGATCCGCGACATCCGCGAACTGGTCCGACTGGGCTGGCTCACACCCCACGGCAAGGCACGCGCCCGCTACTACGCGGCGGGGCCCCGCATGGCGGCGGCGAACGCGGAAGTACGGGGCAACTTGGAACCGTACGCCGATCCGTATGCCGACTGACGTGTGGCCCTCAACGGTGGAACGAAAGCACCGACGCGCTGTGTGGCTGCAACGACTACTCTCACGGCCTCATCGCCGTTGACCCTTGGGGGTCAGCGAGGCGCAGCAGAATGCCCATACAGAACCAGGACCGCGGCTTCTGTGGGTCCGCCTCCTGTCTGACTGGCTGCGGCCGTGCGCCGACTACTCTGGCGCGGCCTGCCGGCTGTCTCGTTGTCGGCACTCTTTCGAGTGGTGTGCTTGTCGGTCGGTACTCCCGCTGTGAGCGGCAGGAGTAATAAGTATGGTCATGGGGCTTGGGGATCGACATCAGAAGAAGGACATTGAGGCAGCGCTGAAGAGGGCCGAGGGGTGTGGACTTAAGGTGAAGCACGATAGAAATGGTCATCACTGGGGCTATGTCCTCTGCTGTCCGTGTAGCGAGACCTTCACCGTGTACTGCACCCCTCGGAACCCAGGGAATGAAGCAAAGAGGATCGATGAATTCACACGAAAGCATCGCGGATGCGCCTAGTTGGCACTTCATCATGCATGCGCATGAGCCAATTACGCCGGAGCAGGACGACATCATGGCCCATCTTGACTGCTTCGCCGATGGGTTCGTCGGAATTGAACAAGGGCCCGGTTTCACCAAGTTCGAGTGCTACTTCGAGGCGGACAACCTCATGGGTGCGATGAAGGAAGCCCTTTCTCGGATGGAGCAGGTTCCGGGTGTGCTCATCAGTAGCATTGAACTGAGTTCACGCTCCTTCGAACACAATGGCATGGACGCGGCTTCTGTTGTGCCGCCACCCACCTGGGACTAGCCTTCGCCCTCCAGCCGTGTCCACCAGGCTGCGAAGATGACGAACTTGCTGCTGCCCGGAAGTGCCACGTGCGGAGTGCCCCTCGTCCGAGTAGGAGGGAGGGGCACTCCGCACGCTCGTCCCCATGGGAGCTTGGCTGGTGGTCAGTCCAGTGGCGCGCGATTGGCTGCGAAGGCGACGAACTTGTGCCAAGCGGTCGATGGGACGGCCAGAGCCGGGCCCTGCTTGCGTTTGGAGTCGCGGATGCCGACCCGAGAGGTTAGCTGTGCGACTTCCAGGCAGTTGCCTCCAGAGTCGTTGCTGTGCGAGGACTTGAACCAGGCGGACTCTTCGGTGTGGCTGCTGATGGCTACTCCCACTCGCTAGCTAGCTTCTGGAGAAAGTCGGCTGTCTTGGTCGGAGGGAGGGCGCTGTCACGCATCGCATCGAATCGGCGGATGCTGCGCTGTACATCACTCCACTCGTCCGTCACGCTGATGGTGTTCCACATGTCGATCTGTAGGACGGATGCCAACGCGTCGTCGAAGTCGAGAATCGCGAAGTTCATCTCTGCGCGATAGGTCACGACATCGTGGGGGAGGATCTGCACCGTCACATTGTCTAGTTGGCCCATTTCTGCGATCGCTCTGTGCTGGTCCCGCATGACCTCGGGTCCGCCGATCACGCGTCTCACTGATGTCTCGTCCATCACAACGCGCAGCTCCAATGGGCTTTCCGAACGGGTGATCAACTCCTTCCGCTCCATCCGGAGATGGACGTTGCGCTCGATGTACTCGGAGGTGGTTTCGTCCACGGGCTTGGCAATCGAGTACAGCGCTCGGGCGTACGCGTCCGTCTGAAGCAGCCCGTAAACGAAACTGGGCTGGAACGCGCGCATCACCCGTGCGTCCTGCTCCAGTCCTCGAAACGTCGGCATCTTCGACGGCATGAATGCTTTGTACGGCGTCCACGGCTCCTTGCTCAGTGACTCACGGTGGAGCTTGAGCAGTGTGTCCCGGTCCTCCCGGGGCATGTGGGCGTCGTATAGGTCCATGAGGGCTTCGAGATCGCCTGACCTGGGCAGATCGTTCTCGCCGATCTCCACCCGAGCCAGTTTGGTGTGCGAGAAACCCAGCTCTTCAGATGCTTCCTGAAGGGTTAAGCCGGCCTTTTCACGAAGCTTGCGAAGCTCCTTGCCAAGCTCTCTGCGTCGGAACGTAGCTCCCCGTTTTGCTGCCACTTCGATGTCTCCTTTCGCCATCGGTCTGTTGGCGCATGCCGTGACCTCTGTGGGGCGCCGACGCAGGTCGTGCCCCCGAGTGTCCCACCCCTTGTCGAGGCTCCAGAAGCCCGTGTCAGTGCTCTGGCAATTGCCAATTTCCGAATGCTCTCTGTTGCGCTTGCACAGTAACTCGCCGATGCCCCACGGTGGTTGAGTCACAGCCAAGTCGGACGCCGATGAACAAAACTGGACCTTCTCTGCCTCTTGAGGTCCGGCTTTTGCCTGTCCGAAGATCGTGGAGGACCACACCCATGCCCCTCGCCGTCGTTCAGCCCGACGCCCCCACCGCCCACCACATCGGGCAACTGACCATCGCGCAGTCGGACATAGAGCTCGGGTTTCAGGTCAGCGTGTGCAGGACCGGGCGGGTCGGGGAGCCGATGAGTGTGCAGGATCGGACCTGGGCCGGTCTGATGCGGCGCATCGGGTTGGTGCATCTGCGGATCTGGCAGTGGGAAGCGCTCGCCGACAGGGTCGATCTGTTGCTGTCGGAGCTTGTCACCAATGGCTTTCAGCACGGGCAGGGCGAGACCGTCGACGTACGGCTGTGGCGCACCGGTGGTCACGTCGGAATCGAGGTGGCCAGTGGGAGCGGGCCGCAGGTGCCCTGTCCTCGGGTGCCCGGGTTGTTCGACGAGAGCGGGCGGGGTCTCGGGCTGGTCGCGGCCGTGGCCGATGCCTGGGGGATCGCTGACGGCGGGCGGATCTGGTGCCTGGTCGCCCGAGGGGAGTCGACATGAGCCGGCACACCGGGCAGGTGTGTGCGGCAAGCGCCGATCTCCCGCTCCAACTGCTGTTGTTCGCCCTGGAGATCGCACCGGACGAGCCCGGGCATCCGCTGGAGGTCGTGACCCGACTGCGGTGCCCGTTGGAGGGCGGCCACCTCGGTCCGCACCTCGATCTGGTGCGCGCGCTCGACGGTGATCGCGGCGATGTCTGGGCGCGGTGGGAGGACGGGCAGGAGCCCCGGGCCGTGGCCGTTCTAGCGGACTGCACCGCGGACAACGGACTGCCCGGAGGTGCCCAGGACGCCTGCACCCTCTTCCTGGGGCACCCCGGTGGGCACGGGTTCACCTTCGTCGATGCCGGGTTCGACACCGTCCCGGAGGCTGACCGGGCCGGCAGTGCGTCGTAACGTGTGGCATGACCTGCGAGAGGACGTCATGAGCACCACCCTCATCACCCATATCGGCAGCCTCGTCACCAATGACCCCGCGTTCGGCGATGACGGACCGCTTCACCTCATCGAGGATGCGGCGGTGGTCATCGAGGGGGAGCGCTACGCCTGGGTGGGCCGGGCCGCGGACGCGCCCGCCGCGGACACCGTGCACGACGCCGAAGGCCGCGCCGGCATCCCCGGGTTCGTCGACTCCCACTCACACCTCGTGTTCGCGGGGGACCGTACGGCCGAGTTCAATGCCCGGATGTCCGGTCAGGCGTATGCGGCCGGGGGCATCAGGACCACGGTCGCCGCCACCCGGGCCGCGTCGGACGCGGAACTGGAGGCCAACCTCAGCCGTCATATCGCGGAGGCCCTGCGCCAGGGCACCACGACCATCGAGGTCAAGTCCGGTTATGGACTCACCGTCGAGGACGAGGTCCGGGCACTGCGGATCGCCGGGCGGCACACCGACGACGTGACCTATCTCGGCGCCCACATCGTGCCTCCCGAGTACGCCGATGACCCCGCCGGCTATGTGGACCTGGTAACCGGGGAGATGCTGGACGCCTGTGCCCCGCACGCCCGCTGGGTCGATGTGTTCTGCGAGAAGGGCGCCTTCGACGAGGACCAGGCCCGGGCGGTCCTCACCGCCGGGATCGCGCAGGACCTCATCGCCCGTGTGCACGCCAACCAACTGGGCCACGGCCCCGGTGTGCAACTCGCGGTCGAGTTGGGGGCGGCCAGCGCCGATCACTGCACCCATCTGACGGATGCCGATGTGGATGCGCTCGCCAGTGGCTCCACGGTCGCCACCCTGTTGCCCGGGGCCGAGTTCTCCACCCGTGCCCCGTGGCCCGATGCGCGGCGGCTGCTCGATGCGGGAGTGAAGGTCGCGCTCTCCACCGACTGCAACCCCGGGTCGTCGTACACGTCGTCCATGCCGTTCTGCATCGCGCTCGCCGTGCGTGACATGGGGATGACCCCGGACGAGGCGCTGTGGGCGGCGACCGCGGGTGGGGCCGCTGCTCTGCGCAGTACGTCAGAGGGCAGGGTCGCGCCGGGGGCGCACGCGGATCTGGTGCTGTTGGACGCGCCCAGCCATGTCCATCTTGCCTACCGGCCCGGTGTTCCGCTGGTGACCGACGTCTGGCGTCATGGGATCAAGTGCGCGTAGGACTCCGGGTTCTCGCGGAGGAACTGCGCGAATGACTGTGCGGGGTGTCCCGCCAGTTTGGGCACCGAGTCCGAGACGGTCGCCATCTCACCGCTGGCGATCGCCTCGTACGAGGTGACCCAGCCGGCGACCTCCCATGACTCGGCGCCGTAGACGGACCTGGAGGCGTATGCCTCGTCCTCGGACTCCGTGACATAGCTGATGGTGCGGCCGGTGATCAGGGTCAGTTCGTCGGCGGCCTCCGCGAGGGTGATGGCGCTGGGGCCGGTGAGGTCGTAGGTGGCGCTGTCATGGCCCTCGCCGAGGAGTACGCCGACGGCCGAGTCGGCGATGTCGTCATGGGCGACCGCCGACACCCGGCCGGCGCCTCCGGGCCCCCTGATCACCCCGTCCGCGCCGGCCATCCGGGGGAGCGAGTCGAGGTAGAAGCTGTCGCGCAGGAAGGTGTAGCGGAGGTTGGAGGCGCGGATGTACTCCTCGGTGTGCCAGTGGTCGCGGGCGAAGGTGAACGTGGCATCGGGTGCGGCGTTCAGGAAGGACACGTACACCAGGCGTTCCACTCCGGCGGCCACGGCGGCGTCGACGGCCGTCATATGTTCCCGCACCCGGCCCCGGGACTCGTGTGCCGAGACCAGGAACAGCGTCTTCGCACCGGTGCAGGCGGTCCGCATCGCCTCGCCGTCGCCGTAGGCGGCGGCCGGACCGACGCGGGCTCCCGCGATCTTCGGCAGTCGGGCGGGGTTGCGGCCGAGGAGCCGTACGTCCTCCCCCTGCGCGGCGAGTCGTTCGGCGACCCGGCCGCCGATGCGTCCACTCGCGCCGGTGACGGCGATGACAGAAGGCATGGAGGGTCCTCTCCGGGCCTGGCGGCCGTGCGTGTTGTCCGCGAGAGCCAGCCTCGGTGAGCCGGTCCCGGTAAGCCAGTCTCGGTCAGCCGGGGAGCGTCCGCAGCCCGACCGCCCCCCGCGCCTACGGCGGACCCGAACCGTGCAGCCAGAACGCGCCGTACACCGCGGCCACCGCCGCCGCCCCCGCCACCACCGACCAGGCCACCGCCGCCCTGGTACGCGCGAGGGCCAGCCCGAGGGGGATCAGCAGGGGGAAGGCGGGCATCAGCAGTCGCGGTTTGGAGCCGAAGAACCCCGAGGAGCACAACGCCAGGACCACCACGATCCCGCAGTACACGAGCAGGGACGGCGGCTGCCCCTGTCGTACGCCCCGTACGTAGAGCCAGCCCACCAGGACGACGGCCGCCAGCAGACCGAGTCCGGCCGCGAAGGCCGGGCTGAAGAGGTGTTCGCCGATGAACCGGGCGAAGGCGACCCCGCCGTCGAAGCCGTTGCCCCAGGCGCCCTGGACATCGAGATAGCCGAAGAGGCTCCCGGTCCGCTGTCCCACCCACAGGACGTATCCGGCCGCGCCGAGGGGGGCGAGCACCACCCCGGCCACCAGTCGACGCCGATCGGTCGACGATTTCCAGGCCAGCAGCGCGGCCACCCAGAGCGCCGCCGCGACCGCGAGACCCACCGGCCGCGTCAGACCGGCGAGCGATGCGAGCACCCCGGCGAGCAGCCAGTTCCGTCGTTGCACCGTGTACAGCGCCCATGCGGCCAGGGCCGTGAACAGCGATTCGCTGTACGCCATCGACTGGACGATCGCGACCGGCAGTGCCCCCCAGATCGCCACCGTGAAGAGCGCGGCACGCTCCCCGTACACCGCGTCGACCACGCGGAAGATCCCCCAGGCGGCAGCGATGGACGCGACCGCGCTGATCAGTACGCCCGCGTCCGCCGGGCCCAGTGGGGTGATTGCGGAGAGTCCCTCCTCCAGCCAGGGGAGCAGCGGGAAGAACGCCATGTCGGACAGGACCCGACCGTCCGGGGCGGTCAGGGTGAAGTCGTAGCCGTGCTCGACGACCCTGACGTACCAGAGGGAGTCCCAACGCGCGGAGAGCAGTGTGTACGCATCGCGGTTCGCCAGCTGCGCCCAGAGGAAGAGGACGGCGAGGCACAGCGCCTTGACCGCCACGAACAGCGCCAGCGCTCGGCGCGGGGACGCGGGGGGTTCGGTGCGGGGCGCGGAGCCCCGCGGGGGCGGACCGGCGAGGGACGGGAGGTGGGTCGGCATAGGCCGTTCAGCCTACCGACCGCCCCGAGCCTCCCGTACCTGCTGTGACCTGCTGTGGAGTCTCCCCGGATGAGCTCTGGGGTCAGCTCTCCTGTGCTTGTGCCGACGGTTCGCGGTGCTCGGGCGCGTGGGGCAGTTGTGGCTTGGCGAAGCGCACCGGGAGCGCCGCGAGCCCCTTGCTCCATGGCGAGCGCACCCAGGCCAGCTCCGATTCCGGTACCGCCAGTTCCAGTTCGGGCAGCCGATGTTGGATGGTGTCCACCGCGGTACGGGTGATCAGCCGCGCGGGGTCCTGGGCGGGACACATGTGCGGGCCGGCGCCGAACGACAGGTGCGAGCGGTTCCCGACGACGGGCGTGCCGCCCTCGGGCAACACCTCCGGGTCCTGGTTCGCGCCGGCGAGACCGAGGACGAGCATGTCTCCCGCGCGAATGTGCCGGCCGCCGAGCTCCAGATCCCTGGTGGCGTACCGGGCGGGCACGTTCTGCGTCGGCGGATACCGCCACAGCACCAGGTCCAGGGCGTCGTCCACACTGAGGTGACCGATGCTGACCGAGGAGCGGAATCCGGGATCGCAGATCAGTACCCGCAGAGTGGTCGTGATCCAGTTCACCGTGGTCTGGTGGCCGGCCACGAACATCACGACCAGGTTGTGCAGGACCTCGTCCTCGGTGAGGTTCGCCGGGTGGTTCAGCAGCGCCGAGGTGAGATCGCCGGTCGGCCGGCGCCGCTTCTCCTTGATCAGCTCGCGCAGGATGGAGTCCATGCGTCCGCTGGCGTTGATGGAGTCCGCGTTGGTGACGATCACTCCCATGATCGCCTGCGCCAGGAGCTGTCCGTTGCGGTCGTCGAGCCCCAGCAGACCGGTCAGGACCTGGAGCGAGAGTCTACGGGCGTAGTGCGGTACGAGATCGGCTTCCCGGCGATCCGCGAAGGAGACGATCAGCGCTTCGGCCGAGGCCCGCACGGTGCGGCGCAGCGCGTGTCCGTCGATCGCGGCGAGCGCGTCGGACACCGCGGTCCGCATCCGGCGGTGTTGTTGCCCGTCGGTGTAGAGCAGCGCGGGACGCCAGCCGACGATGGGCAACAGGGGCGAGTCGGGCGGCACCCGGCCTTCGCGCAGCAGGGTCCAGTGCCGGGGGTCGTGGGAGAAGTCCTGTTCCTCGCGGGTGAGCCGGAGGACTTCGCGATGACCGATGACGAGCCAGGCCGAGACCCCCGGCGCGATCATCACGGGGGCCACGGGGCCGTGTACCCGCCGCAGTTGTTCGTAAAGGGCGGGGAGCGAGTCGCCGTCCAACTCGGGACCGTAGAGGGCGACCGCAGGACAGCGGCCGAGGAGCCGGGACCGCCCGCGGGGCGGTCCGGAGGGCGGCGGCAGGGTCACCAGGACTCCGTGACGGCCGGCACTGCGGGCCGGGCCGTGTTGATGAGATGGGTGAGCAGGGCGATCAGCGCACCGACCGACGAGCGCAGGTCCCGGGCGTCACAACGCACCAACGGGGTCTCGGGCAGCAGATCGAGTGCCGTCCGCAACTCCTCGTCCCGATAGGGAGGACTGTCGGGGAACGAGTTGACGGCGACCGCGAACGGCAGCCCCAGGTCCTCCAGATTGCCCAGTGCGTCGAAGGAGGCGGCGAGGTCACGGGTGTCGACGAGGGCGAGCGCACCGAGGGCGCCGCGGGCCAGGTCGCGCCAGGCGGGGAGGAACCGCTGCTGTCCGGGTGTACCGAAGAGGTAGAGCACCAGGGCGCCGTCGATGGTGATGCGGCCGAAGTCGAGGGCGACGGTGGTGGTGGTCTTGCCCGGGGAGTGCAGGGTGTCGACGAGCGCACCGGCCTGGGTCATCACGGCCTCGGTGGAGAGCGGTTTGATCTCCGACACCGTGCCGATCATGGTGGTCTTGCCCACGCCGATCGGGCCGACGATCAGGATCTTCGCGGAGCCCGTGACGGTGGGGTTGACGAAGATTCCTCCCGGGGCGGGGGAAGGGTGGTCGACCGGTGGTCGACCCGGTGCGGCGGTCTCCTGGGCGGGACCCCACGGTCGGCCCGGCTCGATCAGTGGGCCGGTTCCCGAGGGGGGCGTCGGAGGAACCGTTTCCCCGTTCCTGCCCACGGGCTGCGGTGGGTACGGGGACCCGGGCCCGAACGCCGCGGTGGGCGCGTGTGTGCCCTGCGGATACGGGGCGGGTGGGTAGGTGTCGGACCGGTGCGTGCCGGCCGGGTGCGCGCCGTCGGCGTATGTGTCCCACCCGGGCCGTGCTCCGGGCTGCGGTGGCCCGCCCGGACCCGGTGCGCCGCCCGAGGGACCTGTGCCGGCCGGCTGCCGGGGCGGAGCGTGGGGTCGAAGGCCCGGCGCCGTGCCCGGGCCCTGCTCGTGTCCCGACGCCCCGTCCTGGGCGTCAGAGACGGCTTTCGAGGCCATGGAGGACCTTTCTCAGCATGGTCACATCGTGGTGTTCGGCCGGCGGGATGGGCGGGCGGATCACGATGAGCCCCCACGCGATGAGGTCGGACAGCAGGACCTGTACGACCGGGGGTGGCTGACCGAGATGCGCGGCCACTTCGGCGACCGACAACAGCCCTTGACAGAACGTCAGAATCCTGTGGTGCTCCGGTTGGAGGGACGCGGGGAATGCGGCGTCCGTGGCCATCACCAGCGTCTCCCAGTCCAGCGGTGCCGTGCCGGTCTGCGAACGTCCCAGGGTGATCACGTACGGGCGTACCGCCGAAGGGGTCCGGTGCTCCGGACGGTTGGTCATGAGGAGTCGATCACCGGGTCCCGTGGCTGGCTGCCCATGTGTGCGCCGATCTTCGCCACCAGGAGTTGCATCTGCTGGGCGACCAGACCGACGTCCGCATCGGTCTCGGTGGCCACGCCCAGGTGTGCGCCCACTCCGGCATGGGTGAACAGGACGAAGCCATGCTCGGACTCCAACATCAACTGACGCACCCCCGCACCCCGGCCGAACAGCAGCGAAGCGGTGGAACGACCGGTCATCGTCATGGCGGCGCAGGCCGCCGCCAGTGACTCGGCTTCCGCCACGGACAGCGCGGGAACCGGACCGGACAGTCGCTCCGCGGAGACGTGCCCGAGGCGCAGACCGTCCTCGGAGACCACCACGGCATGCCGGACGCCGGGGATCTCGGTCAACGGGTGGAGCATCCAGCCCAGGTCGGGAAGTCTGGTGATGATCCCGGTCACAGCCGGCCTCCATGGTGCGGATTGGGTTCGGAAAGGTGCTCGGAGGGCGCGGCACCGGCCACGGCCGCGCGACCGCGGCGGGAGCCGGAGACCACACTGGATATGGACGCTCGGGCCGCCTCCGGTGTCCACGCGGGCCGGTCGGCCGGCACGGGGGGTGCCGCAGGTACGGACGGCTGGGGCTGGAGGGCCTGTTGGGCAGCCGCTTCCACGGCGGCCCCGCGACGGCTCCGTCGCCGGGGCAGGGGCTGTGGGGTGGAGTTCTGCGTCTGGCCCTGGTTCTGTCGGGCGCTCTCGCGCAGTCCCGGAGGGCGAAGGGGTGTGTCCGCCGTACCGCCCTGCTGGGCCCCGCCGTACCGCCCGGGTTCGACCCGCGCAGCCGTCTGGTGGACGTCCGTGCGGGGTGCGGTCGGCTGGGTGTCGGATCGTCCCTGGGTCGGGTGGGCGCCGGGGTGCTGCGCCGCGCCCTGCCCGTCCTGGTACGCCGTCGTGTGCTGGGGCGCGCCCGGCTGGGGGACCGGAGATTGGACCATACCGCGATAGGCGGCAGCCGCCTGGGCCGCGACCGCCCCCCGGTACGCCTCGGAGCCCCCGATCATCCCGTCCGCCGGGGGGTTCCCGAACACCGGGCCCGACGGCTCCTCGTACCCGTGGGAAACGTCCTCCTGCTGGGCGGCCTGGCGGTCCCGGTAGGCGGCTGTCGCCCTGACCTGGCTGTGGTAGGCGGCGGATGCTGTGCTGCGCCCCCTCGCCCGGTACACGGCACCGGGCGAGTCCTCGCCCTCGCCCGTGGCGCGCTCGCTTGGGCGACCGATTCCGCCGTACTCCGTACCGCTCGGCGAAGGTCCCGCGTACTGCGCACCCTCGTACTGGCCGTCGTCCGGACCCGCTCCGGTGTATTCCGTAGGGCCGTATCCGCCTCCCGCGTACGCGGCGCCTACGTTCACGGCATCCGTGTGCCGGGCGGCCGACGGCGGCGATCCGGGTGCGGGCCACCCGGCCCGGCCCGCCTGCTCCCGGGCCCGGACTTCGTCGAACCGGACGTTCCCCCGGTGCCGACCGTCCGAGAAGTGCGACAGCGGTTCGGTCAGCAGCCGGTAGGGCACGAAGGCCACCGCGCGGGTGCCGCCGTACGCCGAAGTGCCGGTCAGCTCCACGCCGAAGCCCAACTCCCGGCTCCAGCGCCCCACGCAGGCGAGCCCCAACCGGGGCACGGCCCCGAGGTTGGCGAGGTCCAGATCGGCCTTCAGCCGGGCCGTCGACTGGGTCAGCACGTCGGGCGGCATCCCCAGCCCGGCGTCGTCGATCTCCACCACTGCCCCGGCCCCCACCTCGCGGATGGTGACCACCACCTGGGTGCGCGACGGCGAGAACACGGTGGCGTTCTCCAGCAGCTCCGCGATGGTGTGCATCAGACCCTCGACCGCAGGGGGCACCACGTACAGCGTCTGACCGCCGTGGACCTCGATCCGGGTGAACTCCACGATCCGGGACTGGGCGCCGCGCACGCAGTCGTAGAGCGAGACCGGGTTGATCTCGCGCCGTGCGGGCCAGATGCCGCACATCACCAGCAGGGTCTGTGCCTTGCGGGTCATCTGGGCCGCCGCGTGGTCGGCCTTCATCACCTCCGCGAGCAGCCGGGGGTCCTCGATGGTCTGCTCGACCCGGTCCAGCACCTGCTGTTGGACCGTGGCCATGGCGTGCATGTTCCGGGCGACCGATTCGAAGGCCGCCTGCACGGAGTCCCGCAGGGTGCGTTCCCTGCGTACCGCATCCTCCGAGCCGAGCGCCTCGACGACGGCCTCCAGCGCATCGGTGAAGCCCTGGCCGACCTCGTCGGCGCCGGCGAGCGGGCCCGGCGCCGCATCGGGCCGCTCGCCGGTCCGCAGGTACTCCACGATCGCCGGAATGCGCACCTCCACGAGGTGGGCCACCTCGTCGGCGCGGGCCTCGGACATCCGTACATCGGCTCGTCGGCCCGTGCGCTCCAGCCGGAGCAGCCGTATCAGGAAGAGGGTCCACGCCAGTGCGAGAACGGCCGTGGCGGCGCAGGCCCAGGCGAGTATCTTCCCGAGTTCGGCGCTGGTGTAGAGGTCGGTGAGCGCCGAGGCCGTGATCACGACCGCCAACCCCATGAGGGGCGGCCACCACACGGTGGGTCCGGTGCCGGAGGAGCCAGAGGAGGTGATTGCGCCGGGCGTCCGGCTCACCATGACGATCCAGCCCTGCTCGACAGGATGTCTCTGTAGACCACGACCACGAAGACCGAGCCCTTCACGAAGACTGAGCCCTACCAGGACACACCGGACTCCCGCGGAGAATCGGGGAGCGTGAGGAATCCTACGATCAACGGGCAGGGTTCGAATATCAGTTGGCCAACTCACTTCAGATTGTTGCTGCGCCGCGCACGGATTCGTGCTAGGCCCCAGATGCAACATGAACACCAGGTGTATCTGGCCCCACGATTCTTCACGAATCCGCCACAAGATGGTGGGGTCCCCTCCGCCGCCCATCCCCCTGCCGGTACCGTCCGTGGAGATGGGTCGTGGGGAGGGACCGGGGGGTCGCGTTGAGCGGTTTTCAGAACTGCGGTGCTCAGAATGAGGGCGTCCGCATCCGAGTGGTCAAACCCGAGCAGCTGGGGGAAGACGAGATCGAGTCCTGGCGGATGCTGCGCGCCAAGACCGGCCTGCCCGCGAGCCCCTTCATGGAGCCCGAGTTCACCCTCACCGTCGGCAGGGTACGGCCCGCCGCCCGGGTGGCCGTGCTGCGCCAGGACGGCGAGGACGCCGGATTCTTCCCGTACGAGCGAGGTGCGCTGGGCCACGGCAGGGCCATCGGCTTCGGCGTCTCCGACTGCCAGGGTGCCGTCCTCAAGTCCGGCCTCGACATCACCGCACGCGATCTGCTGCGTGCGTGCTCCCTCACCGCCTGGGAGTTCGACAACCTCGAAGCGGGCCAGGAACTGTTCACCCCCGCCGTCGCCGAGGGATTCGACTCACCGGTGATCGAAATCGGCGAGGGGTACGACGTCTACGAGGAGCAGCTCCGCGGCGAGTCGCCCAAGTTCCTCAAGAGCACACTGGCCAAGGAGCGCAAGCTCGGCCGGCAGGTGGGCGAGGTGCGCTTCGTCTTCGACGAGCGCGACCCGGCCATGCTGCGCACCCTCATGGAGTGGAAGTCCGCCCAGTACCGCAGGACGGGACGCCGTGACCGGTTCGCCAAGGACTGGATCCACACCCTGGTGGGACTCCTCCATGAGACCCGGGCGCCCGGCTGCTCCGGCGTTCTCTCCGTCCTCTATGTCGAAGACCGCCCGATTGCGGCACATTTCGGGCTGCGTTCCTCCACCGTGCTCTCCTGTTGGTTCCCGGCCTACGATCCCGAGTTCGCCAAGTACTCGCCAGGGCTGATACTGCATCTGCGGATGGCGGAAGCCGCAGCGGCGGAAGGCATCGGCATGCTCGACATGGGGCGCGGCTCGGCCGAGTACAAGGACTCCCTCAAGACCGGACAACTACGCGTCCACGAGGGCTCCTCCACCCGGCCGGGCGCGGGAGCCGCCCTGTACTGGGTGAGTCGGGAGCCCTCGCGCAGAGCCCACGGCTTCGTCCGCAACAGGCCGAGGCTCGCCGGGCTCGCCCAGCAGACGCTGACGCGCATCGGCAAACTGCGCGGCAACTGACGGCCGGTTCCCTCACCGGCCGCACGTCTTACACAGCAAGGAAGAACATGGAAAACCCACCCAAGCTGCCTCCGATCCAGGTCGCCCAGCTCGACCTGGACGGACCCGAGGGCGCCGTACTCGACTTCCGCCCCGCGCTGGGCTCGGGGGCCGAGATCGGAGGCGGTGACGTCTATGCGCTGGTGCGGCTGAACGGCCGGCCCGTGGCGACCGTCGTCTGCCGGGTGGCCCCCGGGAAGAACGCGGCGGATGCGGTCGCCGCCGAAGCCAGGGCCCTGCTCGCCCGCTCCGCCCCCGAGCAGCCCGTCCTCACCGCCCCCGGCCCACTGCCGCGCACCAGCGTCATCGTCGCCACCCGGGAGCGCGCCGACTCGCTCGCCCGTGCACTGGACTCGCTCCTCGCACAGAACCACCCCGATTTCGAGGTCATCGTCGTCGACAACGCACCGGTGACCACTGCCACGCAGGATCTGGTCGAGCAGAAGTACGAGGGCCGGGTCCGCTACGCCCGCGAAGAGGTCCCCGGGCTCGCGATCGCCCACAACCGCGGAGTCGCCGTCGCAGGTGGCGAGGTCCTCGCCTTCACCGACGACGATGTCATCGCCGACCCCAACTGGCTCACCGCACTGACCACCCCCTTCGCCGCCGACCCGGCACTCGGCTGCGCGACGGGCCTGATCCTGCCCGCCCAACTCGGCACTCCCGCACAGATCCTGCTGGAGAGCCACGGCGGCTTCGCCAAGGGGTTCGCACCGCGCCTGTACGACCCGGCCGACCCACCGGCCGACGAACCGCTCTTCCCCTTCACCGCGGGCAGTTTCGGCTCCGGCGCCAACATGGCCTTCCGCGCGGCTGCGCTGCGCTCCGCGGGCGGCTTCGACCCCGCCACCGGCACCGGCACACCGGCCCGCGGCGGCGATGACCTCTATGCCTTCGTCAGCGTCCTCGCCGCAGGTCACAAGCTGCGCTATTCGCCCGAAGCGCTGGTCTGGCACCACCACCGCGAGACCTGGCAGGACCTGAAGAACCAGGCGTACGGATACGGCGCCGGGCTCACCGCCTTCCTCACCGCCACCCTGGTCCGACGCCCCTCCATGCTCCCTTCTCTGCTGCGGAAACTGCCCCGTGGCCTGGCCCATGCCCGTACGATCACGGCTCACCGTGATTCCGGTGACGCAGCCGTGCCCGGTGCGCACGGCGCCCAGGACTACCCCTGGCCGCGCCACCTCTCACGGCTGGAGCGCCGCGGCATGCTGGCGGGGCCCATCGGGTACGCGAAGGCCCGGCGTCGGGTCCGCGGCGTAGCCCTGCCGTGGGACAGAGAGGAGCAGAGATGAACGACGGCGGTGAGGCGACCGCGCCTCATATCCCCGTCCTGCTGTACCACGCCGTCATGGACGACCCACCGGAGTGGATCGCGGAGTTCACGGTCACCCCGAGAGACTTCGAGGCACAGCTGGACGCGATCGTCGCCAGTGGGCGCACACCGGTGACGGTCAGCGCCCTCGCCGCCCATCTCGCGGGCGGGGAACGGCTGCCCGAGCGGCCCGTGATCCTCACCTTCGACGACGGCTTCGCTGATCTGCCCGGGCCGACCGCGGAGGCGCTCGCCTCCCGCTCGCTCCCCGCGACGGCCTACCTCACCACCGGGGCGATCACCCCGGGCCGGCGCAGCCTGCTGCCACCCGCACCCATGATGACGCTGGAGCAGACACCCCTCCTGGAGCAGTACGGGATGGAGGTCGGGGCCCACACCGTCACCCACGCCCAGTTGGACACCCTGCCGGGCAAGGCGCTGCGCCGTGAGCTGCGCGAGTCGAAGTCCGTGCTGGAAGACGTGTTGGGGCACGAGGTGCAGCACCTGGCGTACCCCCACGGGTACAACAGCCGCGGTGTGCGCAAGGCGGCTCTGCACGAGGGGTACGTCTCGGCGGTGGCGGTACGCCACGCCCTGAGCTCCCAGACGGACGAGGCGTACCGCATCGCGCGCCTCATCCTGAGGTGCACGCACACGGTGAAGGACGTCGAGGAGTGGATGGAGGGAAGAGGAGCGCCGATGGCACCCTTCCCGGACTCGTTCCAGACGGTGGGCTGGCGGCTGTTCCGCAGGGCCCGCGCGGCGATCAAGGGTCCGGTCTTCGCAGGCTAGGTCGCAGCTCGTCGAGTACCGAATGCCGAGTGCCGCGGGTACCGGGTATCGGGTCGGGCGTCGGGCGTCGGGCGCACACCGGGCGCACCCGGGCGGCCAGGGCCGGTGTCACGAGAGCCCGCGCGGTCCCCGGGACAGAAAATCGAGAGCCGGGCCGCGATGCGCGGCCCGGCCCCTGCTGCGTACGTCTCGTACTGCCCCTCGGCGTCAGGGCCTGGGCTGGTTGAAGTACGGATCGGAGACGGCCTTCTTCAAGCTCTTCCACGATGCGTCCCGCGCGAGCGAGAGATCGCAGTGCGGGCCCGGGTCACGCCAGTTCCACTGGAGCGCCGCCTTCACACCGTCGAGCTCCTTCACCACCCGCGGCACCTCCTTGTACCAGCCGGCCTGGGCGGAGGGCTTGGACGGATCGTCCGCCGTTCCGAACTCCGACAGCATCAACGGCTTGGTGCCGGAGATGTTCTTCCGGATCCATGCGTGCGCCGTCTTCTGCGTCTGCTCGAACGTCATCCACGGCGCATCGTGGCAGCGGTAGTAGTTGTACTGGTTGTAGCCGACCCAGTCGACGTACCGATCGCCCGGGTAGAGCTGCGGGAAGAGCTTGTTGTGCCCCGAGTAGCCGGTGATGATCCACGTCCACACCACATTGGTGACGCCCAACGCGCGGAATCGGTCGTGGATGTGCCGGTAGGCCGCCACGTACTGCGCCGGAGTGCCCTCAGCTGGTGTCCGGGTGTCCATCTCCAGGTCGAAGGAGAGGAAGACCGGCTTCCCGTACTCCTTGATCCGCTTGGCCTGGACGTCGATCACGGTCCGGTCGAGCGCACCGGAGGAGATCTGGGGCCACTTCGGCTGCTGTTGCGGTGTGCCGCCCCACCACTTGCTCTCCCAGGACAGCAGCAGCATGCGGTCCTTGCCGACCCGCTTCTCCTGGTCGGTCAGCAACTGGCCTTCCAGACCGTCCGTGGACATGTCGTGGTAGGCGTAGACGATGTCCAGCTTGCGGTCGATGCGCTTCTCGTAGGCCAGGACCTTCTCTTCCAGGTCCGGCTTCTCATGTCGGACGTACGCACCGAACCAGGCCCCGCACCGGGGCTCCAGCAATTCGGTCGGTTTGCACTTGGGGTCCACGGCCACGGAGGACTTGGAGTCGTCCGCCATGGTGTTCTGGAGGGTGAGGGTCCCCACGAGCAGCACGCCGACGAGAGCCGCGGACAGGGTCCACAGCTTTCGTCGTCCGTGCGGCCTGCGAAGAATGCCTGGCGCCCCAGGCTCGGGGCGTCGGGGTTCCGTCACAGAGTTCAGCCTTTCCGAGGCGGTGATGCCACGCGTGCCGATCGGTGCCTTCCGATGGTGGGAGGCAGCTGCGGACAGCAGGCGGCGAGCATGGTTGCGAGGGTGAGCAGCGCCAGGACCAGGAACCCGCTGAAGAGTTCGACCGCGATCAACGCCGTGGCGACGATGACGCTGGCACTCAGGCTCAACAGGATGACGAGGAGGAACTGCTCGATACGGTCCGAGTCCCGCTCGAAGTTCCGGTCCCAGCTCTCCGCCGGCCCGACCGCACGATTGCGGTTCAGGGCCGGACCGCAGATCCGCAGGACGGCGAAGCCGGGGCCTGCGGCGAGGAACAGGGCCACGGGGGCTATTCGCAGCGGAGACGCGGCGGGCAGGGCGGTGGCGGCCATGGCCACCAGGCCCGCGGCGGGAGTCAGCAGTCGGATGGCGAGGGGGCGGTGCTTCATGGAGTCCTCCTCGTGAGGCCGGCGACATCGAGCGAACCGGCCGCAGTGGCCGCTGTGTCCGCTCTCCCGGCCGTGGCCTCGGGTTCCTGTGCGACCTTCTCTTGCGCTCTGTCCTCGGTGTCGGCCGTCTCGGTGTCGGGGGTCTTGGCGTCGGCCTTGGCGGGCGGCGCCGCGGGGCGCTTGAGCTCGAAGAAGACACCCGCGCTGTTGCGCCCCAACTCCTTGAAGAGCGGGGAGGCAGCCACCGAACGCTCGATGCGACGCAGATCGTCCCCCGTGAGCATGCCGTTCATCTCCGAGTTGGCGATCTGACCCTGGGTGAGCAGGAGATACGCCTTGCCCGGTGCTTCCACGCCCCCCATGTCCGACGCCAGGGTGCCGGCCGGATCCTTGACGATCTTGTCGACGTGCGTCTTGGCGTCGTCCAGGAACCAGTAGTGCCCGACATCCCAGTACGAATCGTACGCGAGGGGATAGTTCCGATGTGCGGCAACGACCAGAGAGCCCTTCGGCGCCTGGTCGAACAGCTGCTGCACCAGGTCGACTTCCTCCGGCGGGAAGTAGCTGAGCCGGTCCTTACCCGAGTAGCTGGGCACGAACAGCGCCGTCAGGACCACCAGCACCACGGCCGGCACCACGCCGTAGCGCAGTCCCTTCACGGTGGTCGGACGGCCCTGCCCGGCGGGTTCGGCCGCCAGCGGCCGGGGCACCGGCAGGAGCGCCGCAGCCGCGAAGAAGCAGATCGCCGGCAGCATGAACATCAGCACCCGGAAGATCATTTCGCTGCCGTAGCCATTGGCGATGGCGAGCATCGGGGGCATCACGGCCAGCAGCAACAGCGGCCGGGCCCGATGTCTCAGCAGCTTGCCGCCCCGCACCAACCCCACGGCCGCCAGCAGGAGCACGGCGGCCGACAGCAGCCGCGCGGCCCAGGATGCGACCAGCGCGCCCGTACCCGTCGGTTTGGAGCCATAGCCCCGCTCCAGGTTGTCGGCGACCTTGCCAAAGGAATTGATCATGTCGGGGACCGCTTCCTTGAGGAACGGCAGCGACGCGGTCAGATTCCAGGAGAGGAACACCAACATGAGGATGATCAGCAGTGTCCAGTCGCGATAGCGCCGCATCAGCAGCAGCGAACCGAGACTGACCGCCAGCATCACCGGCGTCAGTTGGTGGGCGATCACGATGCCGGCGATCAACGGCACCAGCAGCGCGGTCCACACCATCTGGCGGGAGCGCCGCCCCGGAGCCCTACGCTCCGCCCGCCGCAACGCCACCGCGATGACCCCCAGATGCAGGGCGAAGGCGAGCGACTGGGGCGAGTAGTAGTCCTGACCGACCCAGTTGGCGACGTAGAACAGCCAGACCGCCGTCCAGACCAGTCGACGGTCCTGGGTGAACGTCCGGTAGATCAGCAGCAGCGGGGCGAGCAGCAGCAGACTGGAGAACAGCGGCCACCACGCCATGAAGGACGCTGCGGTCTCCGCGCCGGTGAGCTTCACCAGTGCGGCCTGCGCCGTGAAGAATCCCGGCCACTGGTCGTACACGGCCATGTCGCCCAGTTCCGCACCACGCTGGAGACGACCCGCGTCGATCAGGTGGTCGATGACCGCGTCGTGCTTCCACGCCCAGGCGTAGAGCGGGGT
This sequence comes from Streptomyces sp. NBC_00690, assembly GCF_036226685.1. Lineage (NCBI taxonomy): Bacteria > Bacillati > Actinomycetota > Actinomycetes > Kitasatosporales > Streptomycetaceae > Streptomyces > Streptomyces sp. NBC_00690. The sequence continues at coordinate 3,561,864 of NZ_CP109009.1, read as the reverse complement.
GGGATAGACGACCGCCGTCGTGGCGCGTTCCATCACCAGGAGGCCCACGGTGTAGGCGAAGGGCCACCAGTTGCTTCGTTGGGGATCGCGGACGACCACCCAGAAGCCGACCGTCAGTGTCGCCAGCCCCACCCAGAAGATGATCGGGAGTTCGGGTACGAGCCCGTAGTCCGTCAGGTTCGAGGTGTCGGTGAGCGCCATCGCCACCGCCCACAGCACCAGCCCCACGGCCAGTGGAGCCGCCAGTCTGAGCAACTGGGGCCAACGCACCCGCTCGGTGACCGCGGCCCGCAGACCGGCGACCGACAGGTTCATCGTGGCCTGGTCGTCCAGAGCGGTCCCGTTGGCCGCAGCCGCCCTTCGGGCCTCCGCCATCCTGAGATCGGCAACCGCGAGCGCCAGCGTCGACTCGTTCAGCGACTCGTCCGGCGATGTGCGGCCCGTTCGCTTGGCCGCCTTCTGTCGGGCCGCTTCCTGTGCCGCTTTTTGTGCTTCGCGGAGGTCGGCGACGGAGAGGGCCATGGTGGATTCGTTGGGCTGTTCCTCGGTGGGTTCTGCTGTCTTTGGGCTGGTTGCTGCGCGCTGTTTTTTGCGCAGGTCGGCGACGGACAGCGCCATGGTCGACTCGTTGGGCCGCTCCTCGGCGGTGTCGGCCTGCTGCCGGGCCGCCTTCTGTGCTGCCTTCTGTCGGGCCGCTTCCTGTGCCGCTTTTTGTGCTTCGCGGAGGTCGGCGACGGAGAGGGCCATGGTGGATTCGTTGGGTCGTTCCTCGGTGGGTTCTGCTGTCTTTGGGCTGGTTGCTGCGTGCTGTTTTTTGCGCAGGTCGGCGACGGACAGCGCCATGGTCGACTCGTTGGGCCGCTCCTCGGCGGAATCCGCTTCCGGCCGACCGTCCTTCGACGCCGGTCGGGTCGTGCCCGGCTGCTCCTGAGCCGGCTCGGCCCCTACCTTCGCCCCGCCCTTCGGGCCGCCCTCCGGTTCGGTCTTCAGGCCGTCGGTCGGCCCGTCCTCCGGTTCGGCCTTCGCTGAGTCCTCCGGTTTGTCTTCCGGTTCGGCCTTCGCTGAGTCCTCCGGTTCGGCCTTCCGCTCCGCCGCCGCCTGCTGCGCCTTGCGGAGGTCCACGACGGACAGCGCCATCGTGGACTGGTCCTGTACGGGTGCGTCGCTGGGCTCGTCAGGGACACGTTCGCCAGGGGGTGCCACGGGTTTCCCGGTGTCAGTGGCTCGTTGTTGCACGGTTCACCCCAGGTAGCTCAGTTCCTTGACGGCGTACTACGCGCCGCGCGTATCCAGATGAGTGCCAATGCCGCACAGGCAAGGATCAGCTGAAGCGGCAGCGCAACGGGTGCCAGCGGGCGCTGGAGTGCCCAACCACACACCGCGAGCAGCCAGAGGACCCCCCACTGGGCCGGCACCGGAAGCTCCAGGCCGCGTGCCAGTGCCAGCACCGCCACCAGGCAGAACAGTTGGCAGACGGTCGGCAGCCAGCGCAACAGGGGCTCGGTGCTCTCCATCCCCCCGGCCGACGCGAGGAAGCGTGCCAGTGTCTCGTACCACGCGCCCTCCACCGGCTCCGGTTCCCAGCCGAGCACCGCGGGAGCGCTGTGCAGAGCGGCGAAGGTGGCCAGCATTCCGGCGCCCAACAGCCATGGACGCGGACGCAGCAGGGAGAGCGCAGCGCTGTGCACCACGATCAGCAGTACGCCCGCGGTCAGGGTGATGGGCGGCAGCGCCTTCATCAACTCGGTCCCGGAGAGTTCGCCCCCGGTGATGTTCGGGGCCCGGAACAGCGGCGCCCAGAACAGTACGGTCGCCAGCCCCAGCAGCACCCAGAGCGTGAGCGCGATCCGACCCTCGGCCGCATCGCTGACCGACACCTGTGTACTGGCGGCCCGCTGCTGTGCGGCCTGTTGCGCGGTCCGGTCCGGTACGTACATGGGGATGCCGAACGCCGGTGTCGCGGTGTCGTCGTGCACACCGCGCAGGTACGCCGTCTGGCGGGCCCAGTCCTCGCCGTACTCCTTGGCGTACTCCTCCGCCGCCGCCTCGCGGCGCTCGGCGGCCTTGCGGGCCCAACTGGTGCCGTACTCGACGTCCGGTGCTGCGTCCTTGCGCAGCGAGCGGGCGAGGCGGCCCAGCACCTTGGCGGTCCGCGAAGGCGCGGGCTCCCGGCCGACGAGCGTGGCCCGCAGCCCCGGTGCGGACACGACCGCCATCAGCAGCATCGAGCCGAGCATCGCCCAGCCCGCGCCGGCGATGCCGACCTCGCCGAGCAGCATCGCCGCACTGCCCAGCACCAGCGCGCACATGGTGCACTGGAGCGCGGCGAGCATTCCGGTGCGGCCCTGGACGCGCAGCACGCCGATGTACAACTCGACGGCGACCCGGGGCAGCGCTGCGGCGGCCAGCAGCCGTAGGACCGTGGTGCCGTTCTCGGCGTAGGCGGCCCCGAAGGGGGCGAGGATCAGCGGGGCGAAGAGCACCAGGAACAGCACGACCGGCACCAACAGCAGCGCCATCCGGCGCAGGGCTCCGCGTACGCCGGCGGCCAGGGTCTCGGGGCTGTGCGAGGCGTGCGCGGTGAGCGACGAGGCCATGTTGATGGCCATGAACTCCATCGTGCCGCCGACCGTGTACGCGATGTAGAAGAAGCCGTTGTGTTCGGCGTCGAAGTTGACGGCGACCATCACCGGCAGCAGGTTGATCATCGCCAGTGAGAACAGCGAACCCACCGAGTCACCGGCGAGGAAGCGGCCGATCTCCTTCATCCGCGGCGGCTCGCGGTCCCGGTCGGCCGCCGCCTGCTGGGGTATCAGCTTGCGGAAGATCAGCCAGGCCAGCGGGAACACCGACAGCACCATGGCCGCCGCCCAGGACACGAAGATCCCCAGCACGGGCAGGGTCGCGGCGAACGCGGCGAGCAGCAGCAGCTTCCCGATGGAGAAGACGGCGTTGCCGACCGGCACCCAGACGGCCTTGCGCAGACCGGTGAGCACTCCGTCCTGGAGGGTCAACAGCGCCCAACCGACGCAGGCCGCGATGAAGAAGAGCCCGGGGCCGACGCCGTCGAGCGGTTCGTACGAAGGTCCCCACAGGTCGAGCGTGAAGAGGAAGACCACCGAGGCCAGACAGACCACGAGCGAACTGGCCAGGTAGGTGCGCCACACCAGCGGACCGGTTGCGCGTCCGGCGCGCGGTACGTAGCGCACCACCGCGCCGATCATGGTGGTCGCGGTGATGGAGGCGAGCAGTCGCATCGCCGCGATCGCCGCGGAACCCTCGCCGACGGCGTCCTTGCTGTAGTAGCGGGCGGCGACGAGCCAGAAGCCGAGTCCGAGCCCCGCGGAGACTCCGGTGGAGAGCATCAGCATGTAGGCGTTGCGGAACATGGAGTCTCCGCTGCCGCCTTCCGCGTCCCCGGCCGGTTCTCCCGCGGCCGGCTCCGGGATCTCCCCGGGGGGCCGCGGATCGTGCACGTCGGGTGGGCCCGGATCTACCGGGGCGTCCCCGGAGCCGGGATTGGACGGCTTGCGCAGTCGGGTGATGTCAGCCACCGGTCTCGCCCTGGGTGGCGGGGTGTCCCGCCGCGGTCCTCGGGTGCGGTGCTGCGGTGCTGCGTAGGCCCGTCGCCACCTCGGTGGTCCGGCTGGTGCCGCTGGACGGATCGGTGGGGCGGGAGGCATCGGGAGCGGGTGGCGCCGGTCGTATGCCGGACCGGTGCAGTATCGACATGACCTGCTCGGCGCGGAGCGGATCGACGGGCAGCGCGTGCCGCGCGAAGTAGTCGGCGCTGCCGGGTGCCGGCGAGGGGTCGGTGAACGCCTCGCTCGCATAGGTGTCGAGCGGCGGGTCGTAGAGGTATCCGGTGGTGATCCGGTGCCGGGCGAGCGCGGTCATCGCCGCCGTCCGGTCATCCACCAGCAGGGGTACGCGAAAGAGGGGCTGGTGGGGTCCCGAGTGCGGGGCCGCCCAGCGGGAGGCGGCGAGGCGCTCCGTACCGCTGCGGCAGGCGTCCAGCCTCGGTTCCAATCGGTTGAGCAGTCGCTCGGTGCGCCGTAGGCGCGTTCTACCCGGGCTGAGTCGGTAGTCGTGCATGTCCACTCGTATCCAGGAGTCGAAGTCGTCGAGCGCGGGGGCGACCGCGACCGCGTCCTTCAGCTCGCCGGGCCGCAGTGCCATTCGGATGTCCTCGCGCTCCTCAAGGCCGAGCAGCCTCAGGGCGGCCCGGGCCGCTCCCGTGAGCCGCAGTCCCCGCACACCGGCCTCGGCGTACGGTCGCAGGCCGTAGGTCAGTTCCGCCGTCAGCCGCGTCGGCTGGAGGAGTTCGTCCCGGGCCCGCTCAAGTGTCCCCCGCAGCGCCGGATCGGCGACGGCGAGGAAGCCGCCCGTTTTGGCTCCCGTGTGTTTGGAGAGGCTGAAGACGGACGCGTCACCAAAGCTTCCCACGGGCTGGCCGGCCACCTCGCTGCCTATGGCGTGTGCGGCGTCCTCAAGGAGGGGGATGCCGAGTCGGTCGCAGCGGGCCCGCAGTTCGGGTGCGGGGTCGGGATTTCCGTACAGATTGGTGGTGAGCACGGCCGAGAGACCGGACCACAGCGACGCGGGCACCGCATCGACGTCGATCGAGGCGTCGTCGGCGCGCAGCGGCGCCTGCACCGGGCGCAGTCCTGCGGCGAGGACGACGAAGAAGATCACATCGTCGTTGACGGGTGACATCAACACCCGTCCGCCCGGCGGGCACCAGTGGCGCAGCGCGATGTAGAGCCCCAAACGGCATGACGGCACATACAGACATTCTCTGCCCAGGCGTCGGCGCATCAGCTCTTCCAGTGCTGAATACGCGGACGGGCAGCCCTCCCCAAGAGCCATTATTGTCCCCCCATTGATGCGGGCTCAATGGGAACCGATCCAGCCAGCCTCGTCAACATGAGGAAGGGCCCCTTCCCTAGGGGAAAAGGCCCTGTCCCGGGAGGTCGCGAGGGGGGTGTTCACTCATCGAGTGTGAGCCCTTTGCGCAGCTTGGCGAGGGTACGGGAGAGCAGTCGGGACACATGCATTTGAGACAGGCCCAACTCTTCGCCGATGTCGGACTGTGTCATGTTTGCGACGAAACGCAGGGAGAGAATTTTACGGTCCCGTGGCGGAAGGGTTGCAATCAGCGGCCTGAGGGATTCGATGTACTCGACGCCTTCGAGTCCATGGTCCTCGTAGCCGATGCGATCGGCGAGGGTGCCCTCGGTGTCACCGACGTCCTCGCCGTCCGACTGGGCGTCCAGCGAGGCGGCCGTGTAGGCGTTGCTGGCGACCATGCCTTCGACGACCTCGTCCACGCCGAGGTCGAGGTGGGCGGCGAGTTCGGCCGTGGTCGGGGCCCGGTCGAGCCGCTGTGAGAGCTCGTCGCCCGCGCGGGCCAGTTCGAGACGGAGCTCCTGGAGTCTGCGGGGGACGCGCACCGACCAACTGGTGTCGCGGAAGAACCGCTTGATCTCGCCGACGATCGTCGGCATGGCGAAGGTGGGGAACTCCACGCCGCGGTCGAGGTCGAACCGGTCGATCGCCTTGATCAGGCCGATCGTGCCGACCTGGATGATGTCCTCCATCGGCTCGCTGCGGGAGCGGAAGCGGGAGGCGGCGAACTTGACCAGCGCCAGATTGAGCTCGACGAGGGTGTTGCGGACGTACGCGTACTCGTAGGTGCCTTCTTCGAGGTTTTCCAACCGGGCGAAGAGGGTCTTCGACAGGGCTCGCGCGTCCAGCGGTGCCATCTCGTCGAAGGGGGCGTTCCCGTTGATGTCGCGGCTTCCGGTGAACTCCGTGGCTGCGGGGGCGTCGGCCTCGTCGAGTTCCGCGCCGTGGGCGGCTTCGGCACGGGTGGGCTGCCCTGGGTGCTCCACCAGGGCGGTGCCGACGCGAGGGGCGGCGGGGACGTCGGGGCGTCGGGGGTGGTGCGGGGTGGGGGCTGACATGGGTCTCCTCCATCGTGCTCGGCACAAGGCTGCCGATGCCTCTACATGCGCTGCGGTGAGCGGCGCCTCCAAAGCCGTCGTGGGGTTGGTTCTCGTGGTCCCTTCCAGACCTACCCGCTCCCCCGGGGGCGTTGCAAGTGTCAAATGTCCGAAATGCTTGGTTTGTTGGGGAGTTCTGCTGGCCGAGTCCCATGGAGGAGGCGTAATGTTCGAGGGAAGCCGCCGTGATGAGTCGTATGACGTCGCGGTGGTTCCGCACCGGACACCACCGGTCACGCAGCCGGCGCCTCGCCGTCCTGCGGACCGGCTGGCGAAGGCCCGCGGAGAGCGGAGACGGGCTGTGGCGCACGCCATGGCCGGTGCCGCGCGACGGACGGCTATATCCGGTGACACGGCTCACACGGCTCACACGGCGAAGTAGGGACGGACATGGATCGCGGGACGGTCGGTAGCGCGAATCGTGGCCGACTTCAGGTCGAGGTTCGGACCGAGGGCGGCAGTGAAGTGGTGCGGCCGGCAGGTGAATTGGATCACCACACGGCCGACCTGCTGAGCGTTCCTCTGGACGAGGCGCTCGCCAAGGGGCGGTCACGCCTGGTCGTGGACTGCTCCGAACTGGAGTTCTGCGACTCCACCGGGCTCAATGTGCTGCTCGGTGCGCGACTCAAGGCCGAGGCGGCCGGGGGAGGGGTCCATTTGGCCGGCATGCTGCCCGTTGTGGCGCGGGTGCTGGAGATCACCGGAGCAGAAGCGGTCTTCACCGTGCATGACACGGTTGAGGACGCTCTGGCGAGCTGAGTGCCCTATGCGGTGGATGCGGCGCATGCGCCGTCCGCGCGGTGAGATCCGCTTTCGGCGTAGTGAGTGTTGTCACCACGCGACAGGGCAGGAGAACTTCCGCGGGGCCACGCGAAGGTCCGCCGTCCGGCACTCTGAATGTGTGTGCGGCGGCGCTCTGACGCGCGGCGGCCACGCTGACCTGTTGAGATACGAACGCGAATTGGTGAATCGGTGAGGTGAAGCGCTGATGAGCACCACCCGGCCGCAGCAGCCGGGCGACCTCGGCCCCGAGCCGGAGGACGTCGTTGGCGCTGCTTCCGGCGTACCCGGTGGGCGGGTGCGCACCCTTGCCCTGGGGAGCGCCAGCGGCATTGTTCCGCTCGCCCGGGACTTCACGCGCCAGGCGCTCTACGACTGGGGCTGGCTGCCCGCCGCCACCGCCGATCGCCGTGCCGCAGCCGAAGATGTGCTGCTGGTCGTCTCGGAGCTGGTCACGAACGCCTGTCTGCACGCCGAGGGCCCCGAGGAGCTGAAGGTGGGCTGCGACGGCAAGGTGCTGCGGCTTGAGGTCTCCGACCGGGGCGCCGGCCAGCCCGCGCCCCGTACACCGCACCGCGCCGGTCGTCCCGGTGGCCATGGCATGTTCATCGTCCAGCGGCTCTGCCTGGACTGGGGCGTCGTCCGGGTGCCGGGCGCGCCGGGCAAGACCGTATGGGCGGAGCTGGCCGCGCCCGCCTGATCCCGACTCATCCAAGGGGTCCGCCCGATCCCGCAAGTCCCGTCCGACCCCGCAGTCCCGCCTGATCTAGTGGTTCCGTCTGATTTCCCGCCGTCCGGTCCGGGCGGCGCACGTCTGTTGCCGAGCACGCCGCCGAGGCGTGCTCTTTCGGCTTTCCTGGCATCCGGTTGGACGTTCCCCGCCCTGCTCGCACCCTTGCCGAGGCGTTCTGGACGTTGCAGGCCGTCCCTCTGTGCACCTCGGAGAGGCACCAGCACCCCACTCCACTACGGCGAGGCGGCCCCGGGCCGGCGCCGAACCACTTCCGTCCGGTCGGCAGCCATCAGCCAAGAAGGCCGCCGTCCGGAGTGATTCCGGATCGACGGCCCTCTCGTACGTACGAGATCACCCGCGGACGGTCCGTACCCGTCCACCGTGGATCGTCAGTTCACGCCTCCCATGAGCGGCTGTACCTTCCGCCGCCACATGAAGATCGCCACACCGGCCAGTACGGCGACGACGCCTTGGCTGGCGAACCATCCCTGTGTGTCCGTGGACGCGCCCAGCAACTGCAACAGGGCGATGACCGAGTTGCCCGCCGTCATGGCGAGGAACCAGACGCCCATCATCTGGGACGCGTACTTCCGCGGGGCGAGCTTGGTCGTCAGCGACATGCCCACCGGGGAGAGGCACAGCTCACCCACGGTCTGCATGAAGTAGACGCTGACCAGCCACATCGGCGACACCTTCACATCGCCCGTGGCCACCCCCTGCGCCACCATCATCACGAAGAAGGAGCCGCCGACCATCAGCAGGGCGAAGGCGAACTTCGACAGGGTGCTGGGCTCCTTGCTCCGCCTGTACAGCGCCACCCAGAGCATGGCGAACAGCGGCGCGAGCGTCATCACGAACAGCGGGTTCAGCGACTGGAACCAGGTGGTCGGGAACTCGAAGCCCAGCAGGGTCGCCTCGGTGTTGTCCTTCGCGAAGAGCGCGAGCACCGAACCGGTCTGGTCGTAGATCGCCCAGAACGCGGCTGCGGCGATGAAGAACCAGATGTAGCCGGACATGCGGGACCGCTCGACCTGGGTCAGATCCTTGTCACGACGGATCTTGAACAGGTACCACGCGGGCAGCAGCAGACCGAGGATCGTCAGCGGCCAGAGCACCCAGTCCACGGTGAAGGCGCCGGTCAGACCGACGATTGCATAAGCGGCTGCGGCCACGGTGACCCAGATCAGACCCTTGCGCAGCAGCCCGGCACGCTCCTCGGCGGACGCCGGCGAGGGGACCTGGTTGGAGTCGGGGCTCAGATGCCTAAAGCCCAGGAAGAAGAAGACCAGACCCAGCGCCATGCCGACGCCGGACATCGCGAACGCCAGGTGCCAGTCGACGTTCTGGCCGACCGAGCCGATCGTCAGCGGGGCGGCGACGGCACCCAGGTTGATGCCCATGTAGAAGATCGTGAAGCCACCGTCACGACGGGGGTCGCTCCGGTCGGGGTAGAGATGGCCCACCATCGTGGAGATATTGGACTTCAGCAGACCAGAACCCGCCGCGATGAACGCAAGCCCCACGAAGAACATCGCGTCCACCGGCACGGCCAACATGAAGTGGCCGCTCATGATGATCACGCCGGCGATGGCGGTCGCCTTGCGCGCACCCCAGACGCGGTCGCCGAGCCAGCCGCCGGGGAGCGCCAGCAGATAGACCATCGCGTTGTAGACGGAGTAGATCGCGACCGCCGTCGCGGTCTTCATACCGAGTCCGCCCTCGACCACTTCCGTGGAGAGGTAGAGGACGAGCAGCGCCCGCATCCCGTAGAAGCTGTAGCGCTCCCACATCTCGGTCATAAAGAGGAAGGCCAGTCCGCGGGGGTGGCCGAGGAAGGTCTTCTCGGTACCGGTGGAACCGGTCGAGTCCTTCGTCAGGCTTGACGCCATGGTCGATCCTTGCGTGCTCGGGACGCACCGCTTCGTGAGCGGTCGAGCGCCCGGTGGGGGGTGGCCGGCACCGGTACGAGATTGCCCCGCCCCACGCCAAGGGGCTGCTCCGGCTGGGTTGGCCGCAGTTGCAGGGACAGTACGCACCGGGATCCACGCCCCGAATGCTTCTTGCGCTCAGGGCCCGGCCCACAGGTCATTCACTGTCTTCGATGCCGGTAGTTCCGGCTTCGAGCACAGAAAGAGACCCTTGGATTCACTGCCGCGCTCACTGCTAGCTGCTTGCGCGCAGGCCAAAGGTCTCCGTGTAGTGCTACAGGCGTAGTCGACACCATACGACACGACACAACGCAATACGAAAGCACTGGAGAGCTGGATCACAGGCGATCTTGGAACCGCAGTCGCTGATTCCAAGGTCTTCAGCAAGATCCGCTCATAGACCCGCAGGGGTTCCGCATCGCACCCCGGTTCGAACGCCCCGCGGACTACCATCACTCCATGACGCGTGTACTGCTCGCCGAAGACGACGCATCCATCTCGGAGCCCCTGGCTCGCGCGCTGCGCAGGGAGGGATACGAGGTCGAGGTGCGCGAGGACGGACCGGCAGCGCTGGACGCCGGACTCGCGGGCGGTGTCGACCTCGTCGTCCTCGACCTCGGACTGCCCGGCATGGACGGCCTGGAGGTCGCCAGACGGCTGCGGGCCGAAAAGCACACGGTCCCCATCCTGGTGCTGACGGCCCGCGCGGACGAGGTGGACACCGTGGTCGGCCTCGACGCCGGCGCGGACGACTACGTCACCAAGCCGTTCCGGCTGGCCGAACTGCTGGCCCGCGTCCGGGCGCTGCTGCGCCGCGGTGCGACCGAGCCAGCACCCCCGCCAGCCACGCACGGCGTGCGCATCGACGTCGAGTCGCACCGGGCCTGGATGGGCGATGAAGAACTCCAGCTCACGGCCAAGGAGTTCGACCTGCTGCGGGTACTGGTCCGCGACGCCGGTCGGGTCGTCACCCGCGACCAGTTGATGCGCGAGGTCTGGGACACCACCTGGTGGTCCTCGACCAAGACGCTCGACATGCACATCTCCTGGCTGCGCAAGAAGCTCGGCGACGACGCGGCGAACCCCCGCTACATCGCCACGGTTCGGGGTGTGGGCTTCCGCTTCGAAAAGAGCTGAGCCGCACCTGCGTGATCCGATCTGGCGGGCCGGACGGTCGGGATCTGGCGCCTGACGGGCAGAGCCACCTCGCACGGGGCGGGGGCTCAGCCCGAGGAGCACCAGATGGCACCGACAGCACCCGACTTCGGCCCGGACATCGACCCCTACGCGCTGTACGAGCCCCAGCGCGACTGCGATCCCACGGCCAAGCCGGGGGTCCTGGACTTCCGTGACCTGCTGTTGGCCGCCTACCCCGGCACGTCCAACCTGGGGATCAGCCGGGCCTGCGGCAGCGGCGGCCAGAGTGAACACAAGGAGGGCCGGGCCTGGGACTGGGGGGTCGATCTGGCCGGCCAGGAGCATCTGGCGGACGACCTCATCAACTGGCTCCTGGCCACCGACCGGCACGGCAACGCCCATGCGCTCGTCCGCCGCTTCGGAATCATGTACATGATCTGGAATCGCCGTATCTGGATGGCGAACCGGTCGAGCGCCGGATGGCAGCCCTATCGGGGCAGCAGCCCTCACACCGACCACATCCACTTCAGCTTCGGTTGGGCCGGCGCCCGGAAACAGACCAGCTGGTGGACCGGGGGCCAGGGACCGCACTGGGTGCCGCGCGTCAGTGTGGGCGTCCCCTCGGTCGTCGACACCGGCACCGGCATGGTGATCTTCGGAGTCGATCCGGCGGGCGGCGTCACCCACCGCTGGCAGAACGCCCCGGGCGGCGCCTGGTCGGCGTGGACCGGGCTCGGCCGACCTGCACCGGGCGCCGTGGGCCGCCCGTATGCGTTGGTCGGCCGCTATGGCAAGCTCGCCGTCTTCCTACGGGGGGAGGACGGCGAGCTGTGGCACACCTGGCAGTCGGAGGCGGGGGAATGGGCCCCGGACTGGGTCCGTCTGGGCGGCAGATTGGCCGGTGACCCTTCGGTGGTGCTGAGTCCGAATGGTTCGTTGTCGGTGTTTGCTCGTGATCCGGGGGGTCGGGTGACGCATACGTGGCAGCGGGGGCCTGAGCATGGGCATGCGTGGAATGAGGGTTGGGTGGATATGGAGGGTGCGGTGGTGGGGCGTCCTGCGGTGTTGGTGGGGCGTGATGGTGGGATGGTGCTGTTCGCGCGGGGTGTGGATGGTGGGCTGCACCATCGTTGGCAGGGCGGTACGGGTGGTCCGTGGTCGGCCTGGACCCCGCTGCACGGCCATCTCAGCGCCGACCCCGCCGTCGTGCTGAGTCCGAACGGTTCGTTGTCGGTGTTTGCTCGTGATCCGGGGGGTCGGGTGACGCATACGTGGCAGCGGGGGCCTGAGCATGGGCATGCGTGGAATGAGGGTTGGGTGGATATGGAGGGTGCGGTGGTGGGGCGTCCTACGGCGTTGGTGGGGCGTGATGGTGGGATGGTGCTGTTCGCGCGGGGTGTGGATGGTGGGCTGCACCATCGTTGGCAGGGCGGTACGGGTGGTCCGTGGTCGGCCTGGACCCCGCTGCACGGCCATCTCAGCGCCGACCCCGCCGTCGTGCTGGGGCCCCTGGGCGGACTGTCCGCCTTCGGTCGCGACCCCGAAGGCCGGGTGACCCACACCTGGCAGCGCGGCCCGGAACACGGCTTCGCCTGGAACGACCGCTGGGTCGACATGGAAGGCGCTCTCGCCCCCGACCCGCTGCCCTCCGCATCTGCACCCGCATCCGCATCCGCATCCGCCGAGGCGACCAGCCCGGTCTGAGCCGAACGAGCGACCCCACCGAGCAGACACCCCGTCCGGACCCAGCCGGCGGGGTGTCCCGCATCGCGCCCGCTGCCCCGCTGCCCCTGTTGACCTCGATGTACGTCGCCGGGTGCCCTGCTGCGCCGAACGGGCGACAAGTGATCGTTTCCGCAGCCCGAGGAGGTGGGCTGGGGCGATCGCGCGGGGTAGTCCCCCGGCGTCCCCGCTCATCCGGGACCCCCGAAGGACAAGGAGCACCCGTGCGACCCCGTACCTCAGCCGCCGCCGTAGCCCTCGGAGCGCTCGCCCTCGTGGTGCCGCTCGCCTCCCCGGCCAGCGCGGCCGAAGGCGACTTCCACTACCGCTACACCGGCTTGAACGGACAGCCCCAACCTGGCGTGCTCGTCGATCCGCCCAGCCAGCGGTGCGTGGTCATCCCCGAAGCGGCCAACCCGGGCTCCTCGTCGCCCGCCTTCGGGCCGCGCAACGACACCGGCTCCGTCGCCATCGTCTACACCGAGCCCGACTGCACCGGTCAGTCCTTTCGACTGCGCCCCCACGGGGAGCAGACCACCGACCGGCTCCAGCTCCGCTCGGTGATCTTCAGCTGAGCGAACGGGAGCCTGCCCGCCCCGGCTCGCGCCACCCCCAAGGCGCGCGCCGGGGCTTCCCCGCGACGCCCGGAGCGAGCCCTACCGCGCACCCGCTCACCAGGGCGTACCCAAGAAGTGCCCTCAGGAGGGCAAAGGACCGGGAGGGCCGCGCGCCGGCGCATAGGCTCAAGGAGCCGTCACCCCACCCCGGAGGGCCCCTTGCGCCGACGACTCATCAACTCCACCCTCGCCGTCGTCCTGGTGGTGATCGGCGTCTTCGGCGTCTCGCTGGTCCTCGTGGAGACCCGCACGATCACCAGCAGCGCGGAGCAGAGCGTCAAGGCCGAGGCCCTTCGGCTCGCGAACATCGTGGACAGCCGGATCATCGGCGGCGAGCCCCTCAACAGCGCCGTCCTCGCCAAACAGGTCGGCGGCGGACGGTACGTACGGATCGAGATCCCGGGACGGCCCGACATTGAGGTCGGCGACCGCCCCCGCGGCAGCGTGATCCGCAGTGAGGCACAGGGGCAGCGGGAGGAGACCGTCATCGTGGAGGAGTCACGCTCCTCCATCACCCGTGAGGTGGGGCGCACCCTGCTCATCATCGGCGGGGTCGCGCTGGTCGCGGTGATCGCGGCGATCCTGCTGGCCGTTCGACAGGCCAACCGACTCAGCGCGCCGCTCACCGACCTCGCCGAGACCGCCGAGCGCCTCGGCTCCGGTGACCCCCGCCCCCGCCATCGTCGCTACGGGGTGCCCGAACTGGATCGGGTCGCCGACGTCCTCGACGCCAGCGCCGAGCGGATCGCCCGGATGCTCACCGCCGAACGCAGACTCGCGGCCGACGCCTCGCACCAACTCCGCACCCCGCTGACCGCCCTGTCCATGCGGTTGGAGGAGATCTCGGCCACCGACGACCCCGAGACGGTGAAGGAGGAGGCCAACATCGCCCTGACCCAGGTGGAACGGCTCACCGATGTGGTCGAACGACTCCTGACCAACGCCCGCGACCCGCGCACCGGCTCCGCCATCGTCTTCGACCTCGACGAGGTGGTGAAGCAGCAGATCGCCGAGTGGCGCTCGGCCTATCGCAGCGCCGGCCGTGCCCTGGTCTGCTCGGGCAAGCAGGGGATGCGTGCGGTGGGGACCCCCGGCGCCGTGGCCCAGGTGCTCGCGGCGCTCATCGAGAACTCGTTGATGCACGGTGGTGGCACGGTGGCGCTCCGTACACGCGTCACCGGCAACCAGGCGGTGATCGAGGTGACCGACGAGGGGCCCGGCGTCCCGGGAGAGCTGGGGGCGAGAATCTTCGAACGGGCCATCAGTGGCCGAAACTCCACGGGCATCGGGCTGGCGGTCGCCCGGGACCTCGCCGAGGCGGACGGCGGACGGCTGGAGCTCTTGCAGCAGCACCCGCCCGTGTTCGCGCTGTTCCTCAGCCGGGTGGCACGCAAGCGCAAGGACAACAGCTATCTGACCGTGCGCTGACAGCTACCGGGCTTCGGACGCAGTGGGTGGCGCCTGGCGTGGGTCAGGTCTCGCCGGATGCGGGGCCGGTCGCTAGCTGCGCGGACCCACGGCGTCCGGCTCGGCCGAGCGGGCCTCCTGCTCCAGCGTCTCCAACTCCAGCTCCTCGTCCAAGGAGGGCGCCAGAGCATGGTCGATGCCGTTGTCCGGGCACGCCTCGCCCTGGGGCTTCACCACGCGGTACGCGGGATCGGCGGCCACGGGCTCCGGCTCCCGGTCGGGCAGCGTACGGAAGACCCAGGTCCGGTACGACCAGAACCGGAAGAGGGTGGCGATCCCGATGCCGAGGAACTTGAAGAGATTGCTCTGCAACGAGCTGTCCCAGCCGAAGCCGTAGGTCGCGACGTACAGGATGCCGTTCTCGATGACCATGCCGACCAGGCTGAACACCATGAACAGCGAGAGCTCGCGCGTACGTCCGCTCTTGTCGCGGTCACGGTAGGTGAAGTACCGGTAGCCGAGGTAGTTGGTGATGATGGCGACCGCGTTGGCGATCAGCGACGCCCGCACCACGGGGATCTCGGTGGTGGCGCGCACCAGGTTGAAGATCGCGAGGTTGACGATGACACCCGCGCCACCCACCGCTCCGAACTTGGCGACTTCCCGCAGGAGCTGTTGCAGCTGCCCGCGCAGCGCACCGCCTCGTTCACTCATAGTGAGAGTCCAGCCCCATCAGATCGGTGTCGTCAACCCAGTCATGCTAACCACCCTTGCGTGCTCCCGCCCGGGGACGCCGGTGATGGTGTGGCGAGGCCGTGACACGCTCGTTCGGCGTTCGGGTGCGACAGATACCCTATAAGGGTGACGTTCCCGGTAGTCGGCATGGTCGGCGGCGGTCAGCTCGCCCGTATGACCCACGAGGCGGGCATCCCCCTCGGCATCCGTTTCAAGCTCTTGAGTGACACCCCGCAGGACTCTGCGGCCCAGGTGGTCAGCGATGTCGTCATTGGCGACTATCGCGATCTGGGCACGCTGCGTGAGTTCGCGCGGGGCTGCGACGTGATCACTTTCGATCACGAGCATGTTCCGATCGAGCATCTGCGTGCCCTGGAGGCTGAGGGCATCCCCGTACGGCCGGGACCTGCCGCGCTGGTCCACGCCCAGGACAAGGGCGTGATGCGGGCGCGGCTGATGGAACTGGGCGTGCCCTGCCCCCGCCATCGGATCGTGACCGATCCGGCCGATGTCGCGGCCTTCGCCGACGAGGTCGGCGGCTTCCCCGTGATCCTGAAGACGGTGCGCGGCGGGTACGACGGCAAGGGCGTCTGGTTCGTACGGACCGCAGCCGATGCGGCCGACCCCTTCCGTGCCGGTGTGCCCGTGCTCGCCGAGGAGAAGGTCGACTTCACCCGCGAGCTGGCGGCCAATGTCGTCCGCTCCCCGCACGGCCAGGCCGTCGCCTACCCGGTGGTGGAGTCCCAGCAGGTCGACGGCGTCTGCGACACCGTCATCGCCCCCGCGCCCGACCTCGATGAGGAACTGGCGGGCCGGGCCCAGCAGCTCGCCCTGAAGATCGCCGCAGAGCTGGGCGTGGTCGGTCACCTCGCCGTCGAGCTCTTCGAGACGCCCGATGGCCGCATCCTCGTCAACGAGCTGGCGATGCGCCCCCACAACTCGGGCCACTGGACCCAGGACGGCGCGGTGACCTCGCAGTTCGCCAACCATGTGCGCGCCGTACTCGATCTCCCGCTCGGAGATCCCCGCCCCCGTGCGCCGTGGACGGTGATGTGCAACGTCCTCGGCGGCGACTATCCGGACATGTACGCGGCGTATCTGCACTGCATGGCCCGGGACCCCCAGCTCAAGATCCATATGTATGGCAAGGACGTGAAGCCCGGCCGCAAGGTCGGTCATGTCAACACCTACGGCAACGACCTCGCGGACGTCCGCGACCGCGCCCGCCACGCAGCCGACTACCTCAGAGGAACGATCACCGAATGAGCACCCCCGTACCCGGCCCGCTCGTGGGCATCGTGATGGGCTCCGACTCCGACTGGCCCGTCATGGAGGCCGCGGCCCAGGCCCTGACCGAGTTCGAGATCCCCTTCGAGGTCGACGTGGTCTCCGCACACCGGATGCCGCGCGAGATGGTCGCGTACGGAGAGCAGGCGGACGCCCGCGGCCTCAAGGTGATCATCGCGGGTGCCGGGGGAGCGGCCCATCTGCCGGGCATGCTCGCTTCCGTCACCCCACTGCCCGTCATCGGCGTGCCCGTACCGCTGAAGTACCTCGACGGCATGGACTCCCTGCTGTCGATCGTGCAGATGCCCGCGGGCGTCCCCGTCGCCACCGTCTCCGTCGCCGGCGCCCGCAACGCGGGACTGCTGGCAGCCCGCATCCTCGCCACCCACGACTCCGAACTGCTGAGCCGGATGCGCGAGTTCCAGGATGAGCTGAACGAGCAGGCCACCGACAAGGGCAAGCGCCTTCGCGCCAAAGTCGAGGGCACTGGTTCCTTCGGCTTCGGGAAGTAAAGACGACATGCCAAACGATACGAACGGTACGCACGGCGACCCCGAGAACCCCGAGGGCGGTGCGAACGGCCAGGAGACGCTCACCCTCGCCGACGCCCCGGACCCCGCACATCTCGCCCGTGCCCTGGAACTGCTCGGCGACCATCCGGTCGTCGACGGCCACAACGACCTGCCGTGGGCCCTGCGCGAGAAGGTCCGCTACGACCTCGACCGGCTCGACATCTCCGCAGACCTCACCGGCAGCCTCCACACGGACCTCCCCAGGCTGCGCGCGGGCAAGGTCGGCGCCCAGTTCTGGTCCGTCTACGTCCGCTCCGGGATGTCCGGCGACGACGCGGTGAGCGCCACGCTGGAGCAGATCGACTGCGTACGCCAACTGCTGGACCGCTATCCCGCCGAACTGGCCCCCGCACTGACCGCGGCGGACATGGAGGCCGCACGCGCCGAGGGCAGGATCGCCTCACTGATGGGAGCGGAGGGCGGCCACTCGATCAACAGCTCCCTCGCCACCCTGCGCGCTCTGTTCACCCTGGGCGTGCGCTATCTGACGCTCACCCACAACGACAACGTGCCCTGGGCCGACTCCGCCACCGACAGCCCCGGCGTCGGTGGCCTCTCGCCCTTCGGGCACGAGGTCGTCCGGGAGATGAACCGGCTGGGCATGCTGGTGGACCTCTCCCATGTGGCGCCCTCCACCATGCGTGACGCCCTGGCCACGTCCACCGCCCCGGTGGTCTTCTCGCACTCGTCGGCGCGGGCGATCTGCGACCACGTCCGCAATGTGCCGGACGATGTACTGGCGCTGCTCCCGTCCAACGGCGGGCTGGCGATGGCCACCTTCGTACCGAAGTTCATCTTGCCCGAGGCGGTCGACTGGACCCTGGCCGCCGATGAGAACCTGCGCAGGAACGGCTTCCATCCGCTGGACATGTCCGCGGAGGCGATGAAGCTGCACGCCGTCTTCGAAGACGCCAACCCCCGTCCGATCGCCACCGCACACACGGTCGCCGACCACCTCGAGCACATGCGCGAGGTCGCGGGCATCGATCACGTGGGAATCGGCGGTGACTTCGACGGAACGGCGTTCACCCCGGCCGGGCTCGATGATGTCGCCGGCTATCCGAACCTCATCGCGGAGCTGCTGCGCCGGGGCTGGTCCGAAGCCGATCTGGCCAAGCTGACCTGGGGCAATGCCGTACGGGTCCTCGGGGACGCCGAGTCGGTGGCCCGCGACGAGCAGTCCCGCAGGGGGCCGTCGGTGGCGACCATCGGGCAACTCGACGGCTGAACGGGAGCGTGGGGGCGGGGAAACCTGCCCCCACGAAACAACGGTCACGCCCGTTCGCCGGCGCCTTCGTCCCCGTCCTGGCCCGCGGCTGGTGTCGCGCGCCCTGGGTGCTGCTCCCTAAGGGCTGTCTGTGGGCACGGCGTCCGCAGGCGTAACGGCGGCGTCGTCCGGTCGATCCGAGTCGGAGACCAACTCCGCGAGCTGGACCATATAGGCGTATTTGTTCATCCGGTTCTGGATCCGGATGAAGTAGGAGCGCTCGGAGACCCGGAACACCTCTCTCCGCCGGAGCTTCATAATACTGTCCGAGTAGGTGTTCGCCGCGGTCAAGAGGGCCTCCCGCGCCTCTTCCTCGGTGCCGTCCACCTCACGGACGATCTTGGTGTTGCAGTTCATGGTCGAAACGCCCTGCAAGGGGCTGACCAGGACGATCCATCTACTCATGGTGAGTGCGGTTCCCCTCGGGTGGTCTCTTGTTGAATGACCACAGTCTGCACGGTCCACCACGCCTGCCGCTGGCGTCCGATGCCTGAACCGCCCTTCCCCCGGAGGCACTTGCCGAGCCGCGGGCGCTCCGACGGACGGAAGCCCCCCGGGGACCGGACCCGGAGCCGGTTCAGTCGATGCAGAGGCAGAACGGATGGCCCGCCGGGTCCGCGTACACCCGCCAACTGCGGCGCTCCTCGTCCATCTCCAACACCTTCGCGCCCAACGCCAGCACCTCCCGCTCGGCCGCATCCAGATCGGTCACCGTGAAGTCGAGGTGGAACTGCTGGGCGCCTTGCACCGACGGCCAGACCGGTGGGGTGTGCCCCGGGGCCAACTGGAAGGCGAGTGTCGTCCCCGATGGGCTCACGAGGTCCACCCAGTCGTATCCGTCCGGTGTGACCTCACCGCCCAGCACCTGTTGGTAGAAGTGCGCCAGCGCGATCGGGTCCGGACAGTCCAGGACGACGGCGCGCAGGGTTGCGATGGTCATGGATTCCTCCTCGGTCGGGAAGCGAGGTCTCTTGGTTACCACTGAAAGCTCACGCGGTCACTGCGACGGTCCTGCGCCCGGAGATGGGCTCGACGCCTATCTCGCTCCCACCCGGGACTCTCTCGTGTCGGACCGTGCCGGACCGTGTCGGACCGGGTCAGGCGGTGGGACGCCCCATCGCGCGATACGTCCAGCCGGCCTCGCGCCACTTCACCGGATCGAGGGCATTGCGCCCGTCCAGCACGATCCGCGCGCTCGCCACCTCGCCCAGCTCCGCCGGGTCGAGTTCACGGAACTCACGCCACTCCGTAAGGTGCAGCACCGCGTCCGCACCGCGCACCGCCTCCAGGGCCGTTTCCGCGTACCCCAGGGTCGGGAAGAGACGCTCGGCGTTCGCCATGCCCTTGGGGTCGTAGACGGTGACCTGGCCGCCCTGGAGGTGGATCTGCCCGGCCACATTGAGGGCCGGGGAGTCGCGTACGTCGTCCGAGTCGGGTTTGAAGGTGGCGCCCAGGACCGCGATCCGCTTTCCGAGGAATGACCCGCCGCCCACGGATTCCCGGGCGAGCTCCACCATGTGCCCGCGGCGACGCATGTTGATGGAGTCGACCTCCCGGAGGAAGGTGAGGGCCTGGTCCACGCCCAACTCGCCGGCACGCGCCATGAAGGCCCGGATGTCCTTGGGTAGACAGCCGCCACCGAAGCCGATCCCGGCCCGTAGGAACTTGGACCCGATGCGCTCGTCGTGGCCGATGGCCTCCGCCAGCTTCACCACATCACCGTCGGCGGCCTCGCACACCTCGGCCATGGCGTTGATGAAGGAGATCTTGGTGGCGAGGAAGGAGTTCGCCGAGGTCTTCACCAGTTCGGCCGTCGGGAAGTCCGTCACCACGAAGGGGGACCCCTCGGAGATCGGCGTGGCGTACACGTCCCGGAGCAGCTTCTCCGCGCGCTCGCTGCCCACACCGGCGACGATCCGGTCGGGGCGCAGGGTGTCCTGCACGGCGAAGCCCTCGCGCAGGAACTCCGGATTCCATGCCAGCTCGACGTCTTCGGCCGCCTGCTCGGCCAGCAGTTTCGCCAGCCGCGCGGCGCTGCCGACCGGCACGGTCGACTTGCCGACGACCAGCGCGCCGCGCTTCAACCGCGGGGCGAGCGAGGAGAAGGCGGCGTCCACGTAACTCATGTCGCAGGCGTACTCTCCGCGCTTCTGCGGGGTGTTCACACAGACGAAGTGGACATCGCCGAACTCGCCGACCTCCTCCCAGGACGTCGTGAAGCGCAGCCGTCCACTGGACCCCTCGATGCCGGCGACATGTCTGGCCAGCAGCTCTTCCAGACCGGGCTCATACATCGGCACTCTGCCGGTCGAGAGCATCTCGATCTTCTCGGGGACGACATCGAGCCCCAGCACCTCGAAACCCAACTCCGCCATGGCCGCGGCATGGGTCGCCCCGAGGTAGCCGGTGCCGATCACGGTGATCTTGAGGGCCATGGGTGCTCCAAACAGCTCTGAGGGATGCGACCCGAGCATAGTCGGGCACCTCCGAGGGCAGCTTTGCCCCTGTCGCGTAGCTCACGTACGCCGGGGGGAGAGGCACCACTAAAATAGGTTACTTAACGGTAGTTAGCTTCTTTGGGGAGTGACAGAACGTGGCCGGATCGACCGGGAGCTCAGAGTTCGACCTATACCGCCCGTCCGAGGAGCACGACATGCTCCGGGACGCCATCCGCGCCTTGGCCGAGGCCAAGATCGCCCCGCACGCCGCTGCCGTTGACGAGGAGTCCCGCTTCCCGCAGGAAGCGCTGGATGCCCTCACCGCCAACGACCTGCACGCGGTCCACGTACCCGAGGAGTACGGCGGCGCCGGCGCCGATGCGCTGGCCACCGTCATCGTCATCGAGGAGGTCGCCCGGGTCTGCGCCTCGTCCTCGCTGATCCCCGCCGTCAACAAACTCGGCTCGCTCCCCCTCGTCCTCTCCGGTTCGGAGGACCTCAAGAAGCGCTACCTCGGCCCGCTCGCCAAGGGTGAGGGGATGTTCTCGTACTGCCTCTCCGAACCCGATGCGGGCTCGGACGCGGCGGGCATGAAGACCCGGGCGGTGCGCGACGGGGACTCCTACGTCCTCAACGGCGTGAAGCGCTGGATCACCAACGCGGGCGTCTCCGAGTACTACACGGTGATGGCCGTCACCGACCCCGACAAGCGCTCCAAGGGCATCTCCGCCTTCGTCGTCGAGAAGTCCGACGCCGGGGTCTCCTTCGGCGCACCGGAGAAGAAGCTCGGCATCAAGGGCTCCCCGACCCGCGAGGTCTACCTCGACAACGTCCGCATCCCCGCCGACCGCATGATCGGCGCGGAGGGCACGGGCTTCGCCACGGCCATGAAGACCCTCGACCACACCCGCATCACCATCGCCGCCCAGGCGCTGGGCATCGCTCAGGGCGCCCTCGACTACGCCAAGGGGTACGTCAAGGAGCGCAAGCAGTTCGGCAAGCCGATCAGCGACTTCCAGGGCGTGCAGTTCATGCTCGCCGACATGGCGATGAAACTGGAGGCCGCCCGCCAGCTCACCTACGCGGCGGCAGCCAAGTCCGAGCGGGTGGACGCCGACCTCACGTTCTTCGGCGCCGCGGCCAAGTGCTACGCATCCGACGCGGCCATGGAGATCACCACGGACGCCGTCCAACTGCTCGGCGGCTACGGCTACACCCGCGACTACCCGGTGGAACGCATGATGCGCGACGCCAAGATCACCCAGATTTACGAGGGCACGAACCAGATCCAGCGAATCGTGATGGCGCGAAACCTGCCGTAGCGGGTTTTCGCAGGGTAGAGCCTCTTGAGGGGGCAAAACGGAACTTCTGCCGCTTCTTGCCACTGTGGCCCGATCGGGACCGTTCCTGGGTGGCCCGCTGTAGTCCCCGACCAGGCACAGCGCTGAAGCAGCTGTTGACCTGCACAGACGGAACAGCCCTCGGCGCGATGCCGGGGGCTGTTGTCGTACGCCGATCAGAACCTCTGGCCCTTCTCCCCGCCCGGAACGGCCTCTGCCATCCGAGCGGCCCCTGCCACTTCGTCTACGCGACCGGGCAGGCCAGTTCAGGAACCGGCGGGAGTCTCGCCCTGCCCGTGGCCGCGTGTGAGTCGATGCTCCCGAGGGGAGCCGCGGGGGTCAAGCGATCACGGTTGACGGAACAGGAAGCCGGCCGCAGTCAGCGCCGGCTCACTCATCTGTGGCCGGCGCTCCAGCGCGAGCCTCCCCTCGTCGGCCCGGCGTGACTCTTCGGCGTTCCGGTCGAGGAGTGCAAGGGATTCGATTTCTCTGAGGAAACTTCATCGCTCATGCGTATGACCTCATGATTCGCACTTTGATCCAGGCTCATCCGATGGCTCGCACTCGAACGGCCGCAGCTCAAGCACAGCAAGCACATGGCAATCCGTGTTCATCTGATTACACACAGACATAATTTCGTTGGCGAAGGGTGGTAATTGGCCATGAACGGCAATGGCATCTCCCACGAACAGATGGAAGACCTGGCCGAGACGGGTGCGCGGGAGCACCCGTACGAGCCACGGGCGGGGGACATCGTGCGGGATGCCTGTTGCAAGCGGGTGGGGCAGGTGATGGGGCACGTGGGGGCGGAGTACCGGGTTCGGCCGCTCAACGGTGGGCGGGAGTGGGCGGCTCGGGTCGAGGACCTCGCTCCTGCCAGGGCCTCGGACGCGATGAGTGCGGACGTTGCGCAGGCCAATGCCATGAGCAGATGGGGAGCTTTGACATGACGGATCGAACGGATGGCGGGGAGAGACGCATGTGTGGGGCGCGGGCGGTGATGCCCCTGGGCCTGGTGTCGCTCGTCCTGGACGCCACTCCCGCGGCGCGTGACCCCGAGGAGTTGGAGACGGTTCTCCGCTGCCCGTTGGAGGCGCATGCAACCGGCTGGCACTACGACGTCGTATGGCAACTCGACGACCCCGACAGCGGGGATATGTGGGCGCTCTGGGCCGAGGGCGACACGCCCGAATTAGTGGTCATCCAGCCCGACTGCTCCGCTCGTGGTCGCGCATCCGGTCCGAACACCGTCCCAGTCGAAGCCCGTTCGGCATCCCACAACCGCAAGTCGGTTGCGCAGAACGAGGTGTGCTCCCTCTTCGCGCTCCATCCCGGTGGCCACAGCTTCGAGTTCACCGATTCGCAGGACGAGGACTTTCGGCTTGCCGCCGCCTGCCATGAGCTCAGGGCGGTGATCGCCCGGCAGGCGCAGTCGTCGCCCGACGGCCTCGGTGAACGGCCGTCACGCCGTCTGAGCGACGACTGAGGGCAACTGAGCGACGACTGAGGACGACTGAGGAACGCACGACAGTAACTGTGCTTCGTACAGGACCAGATGCTGGCGGGGCGCGGGCCGTCCCTCGATCGACGCGCCGTCCAGCACATGCAAAGGCCCGCCCCGGTAGGGCGGGCCCGCGAACGGTTCAGTCGGTCAGTTGCCCGACACCGTCACCTTCTCGTTGTTCTGGATCTGCTTGACCAACTGGCTCACCTTGGTCTTGTCCCAGACCAGATTGCCGCCGCGGTTGCCCGAGATGGGCATGTTCATCGACTTGCCGTCGCCGCCCGTGACGCTCTTCATCGACAAGAACATCTGGCTCAGGTCCCAGAGCGACATCTCCTTGTCGACGACGACCGTGTCCAGCCCCGCGCCCATCACCGGATAGAGCTTGAACGGGTTGAGGACCGTCCCCGGGGTGGCCGTCTGGCTGGCGAGCGCGGACAGGAACTTCTGCTGGTTCTTCGTACGCGCCAGATCGCCCTCGCCGAACGCATAGCGGGTCCGTACGAACGCGAGCGCCTGTTCGCCGTCGAGCGTCTGCTTGCCCGCCTGGAAGTCCGCGCCCGACTTCTTGTCCTTGAACGCCTTGGGGATGTCCAACTCCACCCCGCCGATCGCATCCACGATCTGCGCGAAGCCCGCGAAACCGATCTCCGCGTAGTGATCGATCCGCAGACCCGTGTTGTGCTCGATCGTGCGCACCAGCAGTTCAGGACCGTCCTCGGCGTACGCGGCGTTCAACTTCACCCGCCGGCCGGTGTTTTCGAACAGCTTGCCCGACTCCGAGCCCTTGAACGACGGGATCTCCACGTCGGAGTCGCGCGGCAGCGAGATCATGGTGTTTCCGCTGGAGCACTCGGCGAGGATCATCATCGAGTCGGTGCGCTTGCCCTCGGCGGAACCGGTGCGCAGCCGCTTCTTGTCCTCGGCCGACATGCCTTCTCGACTGTCGGAGCCGACGATCAGATACGTCGTGCAGTCGTTCTCCCTCGGTCTCTCGATGACCTTGGCGAGATCGACCTCGCGCTTCATCTTGGAATCGGCCCAGAAGTAGGTGCCGATCGAGACCACGAGGAGCGAGCCGACCAGGACCAGCGACCCGATCTTTATCCGGCGCCTCCAGTCCGGTGCGGGACGCGGCGGGCCGGCGGGCGGCGGCGGGGGAGCACCGTTGTTGCCGTAGCCGCCCTGGTTGTCGTACCCCCCTTGGTTGCCCTGTCCGCCGTACGCGGGCTGACCACCTTGGGGATCTTGACGATTCGCCCGTCCGGCGGGGGAGCCGTAGACCTGGCCCGTGTTGTAGCCGCTGTCGTACGGGGCACTATGACCGTCGTCATGTCCCTGCGACTGCTGCTGCGGGACCGGTCGTCGCTGCACATGGCGCATCGCGCGAGCGCCTTCGGGCTGGGAGCCCTGGCTGCCGCGTCCGTATCCTTCGGGCCAATCGTTCATGCCGGTAAGTGTGCCGGGGGTCGGGCCGGCACCAACAGGGTGGAAGAGGAATCGGGCCGGGCCTGTTGCCAAGCTGATGCAATGCACCAGGAAGGTTTACGGGCCTGGTCGCAGCACGTGGGCCGGGTGGCCCCGTCTCGCTCTGCTCGCACCGCGCTCCAGCCTCACCCACCCCAGCGGTCCACCGTACGCCCGGGAAGCCGTCGGCGCGCACCGCGCTGCTCCCGAAGGCCCGACGGCGGGAGATCGCACAGGACCCTGCGTCCGTCGTCTCCGTACGGTCGGGTTCGCCCGCGCGAGACCTGGTGAAACGTCCCGCTTAGGGTGGAGGGCATGACAGACCAGGCCCAGCGCACCGACCCCGATATACCGGGCAAGCCGACGTCCGCTTCCCGTACCACTCTCAGCCACATCATGACCGGCTCGGACACCAACCTCCTCGGGACCGTGCACGGCGGTGTGATCATGAAGCTGGTGGACGACGCCGCCGGTGCGGTCGCGGGGCGGCACTCGGGCGGGCCCGCCGTGACGGCCTCCATGGACGAGATGGTCTTCCTGGAGCCGGTCAGGGTCGGCGATCTGGTGCATGTGAAGGCCCAGGTGAACTGGACCGGTCGATCCTCGATGGAGGTCGGCGTACGAGTGCTGGCCGAGAGGTGGAACGAATCGACCCCCGCGCAGCAGGTCGGCTCCGCCTACCTCGTCTTCGCGGCCGTCGACGCGGACGGCAAGCCCCGGCCCGTACCGCCCGTGATGCCCGAGACCGAGCGGGACAACCGGCGCTACCAGGAGGCCCAGATCCGGCGCACCCATCGCCTGGCCCGCCGCCGAGCGATCATGGAACTCCGGGAGAAGCGGGCCGCCGACGGCATCGAGGACTGACCGGATGCGGTGAACGGGGCGCTCCCCTGCCCTGCTCAGGGGCACACGACCTGATCGCCGGTGACGGCACCGAACTCGCCCTGGTAGGCGTCCTGCGCCCGGACCGGCACAACACCCTGATAGTCGCTCCCCGCCGTCACCTTGAGCGTCCGTCCCTGTCCGGGCACCGGCTGCATCCGGCATCCGGGCAGCGCCGTGGCCAGCGAAAGCGCCGATCGGTCCCAGCGGGGGTCATAGGAGACGACCGTCTGATCCACCTCCGCAGCGGCGCCGTTGAGAGGGGCGCGTGTGGTGTCGAAGCCCGTGGACCTCAGCGCGGCATCCACCTTCCGTCCCAGGCCCTCGGCGCGCGTCCCGTTGTAGACCTGCACCCGGATCTGCTGGGGTGAGACATCCACCAGCTTCGCCTTCTTCCCCTTCGCACGAGTCCGTGAGAGCGGTTTGTCCTCACGGAGCATCTGGAAGAGTCGCTGCGCCTTGGCCTGGTCCCACCGCACCGCGGAGCCGACGCCGTCGATCGGCCCCATCGAGCCGATCGGTACCGATGCGAATTCTGACGAGGACATCGAAAAGCCGCGCATCGCCCGGCTGAGCGCCAGCATCTCATCGGTGCCGAACCCCTTGTCGGCCCGTACGGAGCCGAGCATGGCGGAGGTCACCTGGCGGAACTTCACCGGGTTGAGGAGCACCCCGCTGCCGGTCGCCTTTTTGATCAGGGCGGCGAGGAACCGTTGCTGGCGCTGCATCCGGCCCAGGTCGGATGCGCCGTCGACATGCCGGGAGCGCACGTATTGGAGGGCCTCGCCGCCGTCGAGCCGATGGGAGCCGGCGGCCAGGTCAAGCCCGGTGTAGGAGTCCTTCATCGGTTGCGTGGTGCAGATCTCCACCCCGCCCATCGCGTCGACCGTCTTCATGAAGCTGGTGAAGTCGACCTCCAGATAGTGATCGATCTTGACCTTGGTGAGCTGCTCGACCGTCCGCACGGTCAGCGCGGGCCCGCCCTCCGCGTAGGCGGCGTTCAGCTTCACCGGATGCGGACGATGGATGCTGCCGCTGTTGCGGTCCGTGTGCGCGGGGATCTCCGCATAGCTGTCGCGCGGCAGGCTCACCACGCTCGCCCGGCTCCGATCCCGCGAGATGTGCACCAGCATGATCGTGTCGGTGCAATGGCAGGGCGCCCCACCCAGCCGGTACTTCTCCTTCTCCTCCGCGGTGATCCGGTCGCGCCCGTCGGTGCCCACCAGCAGCAGATTCATGCCGTGCCCGGCCTCGGGCCGGTTCTTCATATCGCGGAAGGGGTCCACCCGGCTGATCCCGGTGTCCAGCCCGTTCATCAGCCCGTACCCGATGCCGCCGGCCCCCAGCACCAACATGGAGAGGGTGGTCGCCACCCGCAGCCCCCAGCGCGGCCGGATCACCGGCCGTCTGGTCCGGGGCCGGGGCCCTGGACGTGGTCGGGGACGCGGGGAAGGGGGCGGCATGGGCACGAGGGGGACACCTCCGCGGGTGGCGAGAGCGGGACGTGACGGGGCGAACGGGTGATCGAGCCACGATCTGTCGGGTCGCCGAGCCCGGCATCGAACGGACAGCGCCTTCGTACGACGACCGGCTGCACGCCCCATGCGGGGACCACGGAAGCGACGGAGGGAAGGAGGCGGACGGAAGCTGCGAGATCTCTGCAAACAGGGCGGACGGAGTGAACGGGGCGGGTGCAGTGAGCAGGGCGGACGGGGTGGGCGAGGGGGACAAGAGTGGACCAGTAGGGGGAATCCAGCACACCGTAGGCCCATACGATCTGCGGTCAACAGCACCGGCTCGCCCGGCGCGCTTCCACATCCCCCATTCGCGGTAACGTGGCAGGCGATGAACGCCACGCCTCCCGTTTCCGTGATCATGCCGGTCCTCAATGAGGAACGGCATCTGCGCAACTCGGTCCGCCACATCCTTGAGCAGGAGTACGACGGCGAAATGGAGGTGGTGATCGCGCTCGGACCGTCCACGGACCGCACCGACGAGATCGCCGCCGAACTCGTCCGCGAGGACCCCCGCGTCAGCACCGTCCCCAACCCCACCGGGCGCACGCCGGCCGCGCTCAACGCCGCCATCAAGGCGTCACGTCACCCGATCGTGGTACGCGTCGACGGGCACGGGATGTTGTCGGCGAACTACATCGCCACCGCGGTGCGGCTCCTGACGGAGACCGGAGCCCAGAACGTCGGCGGGATCATGCACGCGGAGGGCGAGAACGACTGGGAGCACGCCGTCGCCGCCGCCATGACCTCCAAGATCGGTGTCGGCAACGCGGCCTTCCACACCGGTGGCGCCGCAGGCCCCGCCGAGACCGTCTATCTCGGCGTCTTCCGACGCGAGGCGTTGGAGCAGCAGGGCGGCTACAACGAGGAGTTCATCCGCGCCCAGGACTGGGAGCTGAACTTCCGTATCCGCGAGGCGGGCGGTCAGATCTGGTTCTCGCCCGAACTGCGCGTCCAGTACCGTCCGCGCCCTTCCGTGCGGGCCCTCGCCAAGCAGTACAAGGACTACGGTCGTTGGCGCCATGTCGTCGCCCGCTACCACCAGGGCTCGATCAATCTGCGCTATCTGGCCCCACCGACCGCGGTCGTCGCGATCGCGGCCGGCACCCTCGTCGGCGCCGCGCTCACCCCTTGGGGGTTTGTGGTCCCCGGTGGTTATCTGGCGGCGATCGTCGCGGGTTCGATGCCCGCGGGGAAGGGGCTGCCGCTGAAGGCGCGGCTCCAGATTCCGGTGGCCCTCGCCACCATGCATATGTCGTGGGGCTTCGGCTTCCTGACCAGCCCGCGGTCGTTGGCGAAGAAGGTCATCGCCAGCCGCCGCCCCGCGGTCCGGACCGCGTCCGCCTGATCCGTACCCTTCCTGCCGGACCGCGTTCGGGCCGGACGGGGTAGCAGCCAGCGAAGAGGGCCCGGGTGCTCAGCACCCGGCCCCATGCGTCTTCCTCCTACCAGGTGTACCCCGGCTGCACCTTCATACAGGCGCTCTCGTCGTCGCCCCGTAGTGCCTTGGCCTCGGCCGGGGTGGTGTTGTCCTTCGGGGCTTCCTTCTTCGGATAGACATCGCCCTCGCGCCAGTCCGCACCCACCACCACG
This sequence comes from Streptomyces sp. NBC_00690, assembly GCF_036226685.1. Taxonomy (NCBI): domain Bacteria; kingdom Bacillati; phylum Actinomycetota; class Actinomycetes; order Kitasatosporales; family Streptomycetaceae; genus Streptomyces; species Streptomyces sp. NBC_00690. The sequence continues at coordinate 3,532,936 of NZ_CP109009.1, read as the reverse complement.
GCGATCCCGGTGACGTCCGTCGACTTCTTAGCCGAAGTCACCGGCAGCCCCAGGGCCTTGGCGACCGCTTGGGCGTCACCCTCCAACTCCGGACCGCCGTAGTGGACGACGGTCTCGGCCTGTGGGTTCCTGGTCTGGTTGGTGTACGCCTTGGTGTAGCCCTTGCCGTGCAGCAGGTTGGAGATCTCCGCGGCCCGACCGCGCTTGGGCGCCTGGCTGTCGGTGCCCGTGCCGTTCTGCACTCTGACCGCCATCTCCCCGGGGGCGGCAGCGGGGTCCTGGGACACGGGCGTCGGCTTCGGCTTCGGTGCGGTGACGCCCTTGCCGTCGAGCGGAATGTCCTCGCGGACCAGCCGGAACAACTGCTCCGCCTCGCCGGGGATGGGCTCCACCTTGCCCCGGAACCCGGGCAACTCCGAGTACCGGCTCGGTACCCGGGACATCGTGATCCGGCCGGTCGGTGCGCTCTTGAGCTGATTGCCGATGTCGTAGAGCTTCTTCACCGAGTCGATGCCCTCGTCGACGGTGAGCGCCCCGATCGCCGCCTCGGCGAGCTTGCGCAGTTTGTTGGGGTCGGTGAGCTTGGTGTTGCGCCGCAACTCCCGGACCATCGAGTTCATGTACATGTGTTGGGCGCGGGTGCGGGCCAGGTCGGTGCCGTCCTCGAACCCGTAGCGCGTACGGAGCCACTGGAGCGCCTGCTCGCCCTTGACCGGGTGCGTGCCCTTGGTGAGGGTCAGGCCCGAACCCTGGCCCCTGCTGTTGCGGGACTTGATGTTCTGGTCGACGCAGACGGGGACTCCGCCGATGGCGTCCGCCATCGAGACCACGCCGGCGAAGTCGATCATCATGAAGTGGTCGATGGTGATGCCGGTCAACTGGTGCCAGGTGGCGACCGTGCAGCCCGGGCCCCCGCGGCCGAGTGATTCGTTCGCCGCCTTCAGCCCGGTGGCGGGGTAGACGTTGTCGCTGTCGGGGTCGACGCACCTGGGAATCTTCACCAGGGTGTCCCTGGGCATGCTGATCACGGAGATGTTCGAGCGGTCGGCCGACAGGTGCACCAGCATCTGCACATCGGCGAGCGGCGGGCTGTTGAAGGTGTTCTTGGCCCCGCCGAGCTTCTGGTTCGCCTTGGTGTTCCGCGCGTCCGAGCCGATCAGCAGGATGTTCAGCGGGGTCTGGCCGGCGGCGTTCGCCTTGTGCTCGGGCATCTTGCCGCCGAGGGTCAGATCGTCCTTCTTGAGCTTGCCGTTGAGGTGCTCGTAGTACAGGTAACCGGCCGCCGCCGTGCCGAGTATCAGAAGCGACAGAACGGCGGCCACCCAGCGCAGTACGCGGCGTTTGCCACCCTTGCGACGGCGGGCGGAGGCACCAGCCCGGGCGCCGCCGTTCGCGTCGTGCTCGTCGTCGAGCCGCAAGCGGGCCCGACCCTCAGCGTCCTTCGGCGTACCGTCGTGCGCGTAGAGACTGTCGTCCCAGCCCCGATCGCGGGCGTGCGGGACGCTTGATCGCGTCCCCTTTCCCCGCACGCGTTCTTGTCGCACTGGTCCCCCTGTCATGCATGGCGTATGACGGGGGAGTCCCCTGTCACTTGGCACACACCTGTTTGTCGGCTTCGACGGTCTTGACTCCTTCCGGCGCCTTCGCCGGTCCGGAGATGGGCACTCCTACGCCCTTGAAGTCGGCGCCGAGGGTGAGCGTCATCGCTTCGAGCCCCTGGGCGTCCTTGGTGCCTTGCTTGAGCGCTGTGGCCGGCAGCCCCATCAGATCGGCGAGCGTACGGGCCTGGTCCGCCTGGTTCGGTGCGTACTCCAGAATCGTCCGGGGGAGCTTCTGCGGCGCGTTGCCCTCGTTGCTGGACTTCAGGACCCGCTTCTGGTTCTGGAGCCAGTCGAGTGTGGTGCCGGCCGCTCCCTGGGTGCCGCTGCCGTTGAACACCTTCACCCGGACATCGCCCACCGGGGCCCTCTTGCCGGCCAACTGGTTCTGCTGCTTCTTCTTCGCGTCCTTCTCCTTCTGCTCCACCTCCGTCAGGGAGGTGTCGCTCTGGATCATCGAGAACAGCGGTCGTGCCTGGCTCTCGTTGAGGATGACCGTCGCGCCGTCGTTGTCCAGCACCGGGACCGTGACGAAGGTGATGTTCTTGGGGTTCACCTTGGCCAGCTCCATACCGAGGTCCTGGAGCTTCTTGATGCTGCCTATGCCGGTGTCGACGGTCAGGGCCTTGGTCGCCGCGTTGGCCAGATCCCACATCTTCGTGGGACTGCTGAGCGTGTCGCCGGACTTCATCTTGCGGATCATCGAACTCAGGAACTGCTGCTGGATCTCGATGCGACTCAAATCGCCGCCGTGGCCCACGGAGTGGCGGGTGCGGACGAAAGCGAGGGCGTCCTCGCCCTTGAGCACGTGCTTGCCGGCGGGAAGTTTAAGCTTGGACTTCTTGTCGTCGATGTCCTTGTCGAGACACACCTCGACCCCGCCGACCGCGGTGGACATCGTCTTCACGGCGTTGAAGTCGGCCATCATGAAGTGGTCGACCTCGATGCCGGTGAGTTCCTTGACGGTCCGCATGGTGCAGCCGGGGTCCCGCTCCGACTGGCCCAGACTCTCGTTGAAACGGGTCCTGGGCGTTCCGGGGACGGTCTTGGTGCCCTGGTCCGTCTTGGTCTCGCAGGCGGGGATGTCGGTGATCAGGTCACGGGGGATGGAGAGCGCGGTCGCGTTGGTGCGGTCCTTGGAGACGTGGAAGAGGATCGTGGTGTCCGCGTGCCCGGGGCTGTTGCGGTCGCCGTAGGACCCATTGCCCGCGCCGGTCCGTTTGTCGGTTCCAATGACCAGGATGTTGACGGCCTGGTCCTTCTTGAAGCCGCCGCTGCCCGCGCCCTTGATGTCGATGGTGTTGAGGTTGCCGTCCAACTTGGAGTACACGAAGTAGGCTCCGGCACCGCCGACGACGATGGCGAAGGCCACGACCCCGCCCGTCCACATCAGGGCCTTCTTCTTCCCCGACTTCTGCTGCTTGCGCTTGCGACGCCCCGCTGCGGCTGCTGCGCTGCCGCCGGAGGCGTCGACCGAGCGCCGCGAACGCTGCGGGGGCACTTCGTTCGCCGGGGCCGACGTCTTGCGTCCCCCTGCTGACCTGCGGCCCTCAGCGTTGCGCGGCCCGGGTGTCCGTGAGGCGGAACGACTGCCGCGACCTGACGGAGGCTTCGATCTGCCGCCGGCAGACGGCGCGGTCGACGACTGCGCTGAGGATTGATCCAATCGCAGTTCGTAATTGCCGGTCTGCGGGTTGAGTACCCACTGGTCGGCGGGGTCGACCTCGTCCGCCCGCCCACGGCTCTGCGCATCCACGGTTGCCTGAATCCTCCGTCGCTGCCACGCGAAGCGCCTCCCCCCCGAACGGCGCTCGTCTCTCGATCCAGCAGTGCTCTACGACGCGGGGCCGGAGTACCGGATCGCGCCACACTATCCGCCCAGTTCAGCGTGGGTCGACGCCCGTGACAAATTCCACGCTGCTTACAACCGGGCAATCCACCCAATCCACATAGAGAGTGGGGCAGAGTTTGGTCATTGCTTTACCCGCACAGGCCCTCCGCTGCGTTTGTGCCGGTGAAACTCGGGCTCGGAGTAGGGTTCGCCGACGTCGTTCCATCCGGCTTCCGACTCGCCTTGTCTTTCTTGTCGCTCTCGTCCCGACTGCCACGGGGAAGCACCGTGATGGGGGTGTCCTCGCGTAGCTTCTTGAAGAGTTGCCGGGCATCTGGTTGTACTAGTTCGTCCCGATTCCGATTGGCTGAATAAGGCTGTCGAGGAACGGTGAGGAACTGGACTTTCTCGGTCGGAATGCTCTGTACCGACTGGGCGAGGTCATAGAGGTCCCGCAAGGAATCCAGGCCGGGGTCAGTGGTCAGCGACTTGGTCGCCGCGTCCAGCACCGGATAGAGCTTGGTCAGATTGAGCAGCACCCCATTGCTCTTGACCTTCTTCACCAGCGAACCGAGGAACTGTTGCTGGCGCTCCATTCGTTCGGTGTCGCTGCCGTCGCCCAGCGTCTTGCGCGCCCGGACGAAACCGAGCGCCTCCTCGCCGTCGAGGGTCTGGTGTCCGGCCGCAAGCTTCAACCGGGCCGCCTTGTCGTCGATGGGTTCCTTCAGACACACCTCGACGCCGTCCACCGCGTCGACCATCTTCTTGAAGCCGCGGAAGTCCACCACGATGTGGTGGTCCATCCGCACCCCGGTCATCAGTTCCACCGTACGGATCGAACAGGCCGCGCCACCGAACATGAAGGCCCAGTTGAACTGGGCCAACTGCTTGCGGGTGCGCGAGCCGTCGGCCTTGCGGCAACTGGGGATCGTCACCATCAGATCGCGGGGGATGGACATCGCCGTTGCGCTCTGTCGGTTCGCCGCGATGTGGAGCAGGATCGCGGTGTCCGCACGCTGACTGCCGCCCTCGTCGCGGCCGTACTTGCTGTTGCCCTTGCCGGCACGGGTGTCCGAGCCGAGCAACAGGATGTTCTGCGCGTCGAGCACCAGTGGTGTGGGCCGCTCCTTCTCGTACGTGCGCAGTTCGGCGGCGGCCGTGGTGTCCGTGGTGATGTTGCCGTCGAGCTTGGTGTAGAACCACCAGGCCACACCGGAGGCCGCGAGGACGACGATGGAGGTGCCGAGCGCGGCCCAACGCAACCAGATGCGCTTGCGTTTGGGGGGCGAGGCGCCGTCGCCACCGGAGGGGTCGGGGACCGCGGCCGTCTCGGGGGTCACCTTGGGCTCCACGGCCAGCAGGGCGGCCGGGGCGTCCGCCCCCTCGGGCGGTACTTCTGCTTCCGGCCGGTCCCCGGGGCGTTCGCCTTCGGCGGTCGGGGCAGTGCCCTCCCGACCCGCATCGGTATCGGCGTCGCTGTCGGTGTCGCTGTTGGCATCTGCGTCGGAATCAGGAGCTGTATCGCGGTCGGAATCCGCGTCCGTACCGGGGTCGGTGTGAGAGCCGGGGTCCGGGGTGGGCTCAGCGCCCCCTGCTTCTGCTTCTTCTGCCTCTGGGAGTTCCGGGCCTGCTGCGTCTTCCGCGCCTGCTGCCCGGCTTTCGGTCGAGGCATCGGTCGAGCCGTGCGGCCCTGGCGTCGGATCGGTCGGCGCCTGCGCGGCGGACTCGCCGGACGGCGGGGAGTCCTTGCCGGCCGCCGCGGAGTCGTTCTCCGCATCTGTCGCGCGCTCGGCATCGGAGTCAGATGCCTGACCGTCCGATCCGGTCGGCGTGCCGGCACTGTCGGTCACGTCTGCGTCCATCCTTCATGGCGTCGGCGGCGCGCTGGACCGTCGATCGCAGGACTAGACGGCTGAACCTCGCGCATGGTTGTGCGTTGAGAGTTGCGTTTCGCCGATCATCTACCGGAGTTGGGGGCACGGGCCGAGGGACCCGGCCCGAGGGTGGGCCACATGGGTGACCCCCCAGGGGTTGTCATACCGCAGTGTCGGTGATGCGTTCGCTGTCGATCCGCTGGGTGAGACCGTCCGGCGGCAGTTGGTCCAGATGGCGGCACAGCACCACCGAACCGCCGACCGCAAGAGGAGCGTAGAGCCCCGCCGACAGACCGGCCCAATCGCCGTAGCCCAGTCCGGACAGCAGTCGGGAGCCGCTCTTGAGCCCCAATGCCTCGGCATCGGCGCGCGCCCGCTCCACCACCTGCGTACCGTTCAGATCGATTCCATCCACACTGACGGACAGGGCAGGTCCCGCAGGGTCGACGGGAGCATAGGGAGCGAAACGGTCGCCCTGTGAGGGCACCTCCACCGCGTAGTCCGAGAAGCCCGCCGGAGTCTGCGGGAAACGGCCGCCCAGCGGGCGCAGCGCCAGGGCCACCCGCTCGCCGGAGCAGGCCCGCGCAGCCTCAAGGGTGTCCGGCCCGCTGACGACGAGATCCGCCCGCGCCGGGTCACCCCCCACATCGACCAGCACGCCGACAGACGAACACGCCAGCAGCCAGACAGCGCTCTGCCAGTGCGCGGGCAGCAACAGCGCGAGCCGGTCACCCGGCTCGGCGGCGAGGTCGCCCTGAAGGAGATTCGCCGTCTTGGCCACCCAATTGGCGAAGGTGGCGACGGACAATTCGACGCGCTCACCGGTGGCATCGTCGTAGAACGTGACCAAGGGACGAGTGGGGTCCGCGGCGAGCGCGGATCGCAGCAGGTCGGCAGGGGTAAGGTCGCTGGCATTCATCGCGGCAAGCCTACGCGCAGGGCTCCGCGGCCGAACCGCCGTACCGGTGACTGCGTACTCCGGTTGGACCGACGAGCCGTCAGTTTCCCAACGAGCGAGGTCGGGCAGCACGGACCACGATCGTCCGTATGCGTGGATTCCTGGCTTCCCCGATCGGTGTCGCGGCCTCAGCCGCGCTCGTCCTTCCGCTCTCGCTCCCGCTGGCCATGCCCGCACTGGCCGCGCCGCCCCCGCCCGCCTCAGTGCCGACCGCGGCCGACGCCGCACCGGGTCGGTCCGCGTTCGAACCGACCCCCGGCACCCCCGGCTCGACCCGCTCCCTGCCGATTTCCCCCTCGACGAACCGCTCTCTGGCCCCCACCGGAGAACGGGAGCTGCGGACCGTGGGCATCAGCCCGTTCTCGCTGGTCGGTGTGGTGTGGGAGAACCCGGCAGCCGAACTTGCGGGCACGGTCCAGGTACGCACCCGGACGCTCGCCACCGGCCGCTGGTCGACCTGGCAGGACGTGGAGACGCACACCCACGAACACGGTGCCGACCCCGACACGGCCGAGGCCAGATCGGAACGCACCCGAGGGGCGACCGCCCCGCTGTGGGTCGGGGCGTCCGACGGCGTCGAAGTGCGCGTACGGCCGGACGACCCGCATCCGAAGGCACTGCCCGACGGGCTGCGGCTCGAACTCGTCGACCCCGGCGCCGACCCGCCGGCGACCGACGCTGAACGCCCGCGCGTTCTGCGGGCCAAGGACGAACCCGGTAGCGCCACCGTGCCGGGCACGTCGTACCTGCCCGACCTCACGGACGTGTGGAACCTCGTGGGCAGGCCCGCGGGCGTGGACACCGGTCAGCCGCAGCAAACCTCCCAGCCCGCACCGAAAGCGGAGGCCGCAGCTCCGTTCATCGGGCCCCGTCCGAAGATCACCACCCGCAAGGGGTGGGGCGCGGACGAGTCGCTCCGGGAGAAGAAGTTCGCCTACACATCGACGGTCAAAGCCGCATTCGTCCACCACAGCGCCACGGGCAACAGCTACACCTGCAAGCAGGCACCATCCGTCCTCCGCAGTATCTACCGCTACCACGTTGTGAGCAGCGGCTGGCGTGACTTCGGCTACAACTTCGCCATCGACAAGTGCGGAAACATCTACGAAGGCCGCGCAGGAGGCGTGACCAAAGCGGTGCTCGGGGCACACACGCTCGGTTTCAACAGCAACAGCATGGGAATCGCGCTGCTCGGCACATACAGTCGCACCAATCCGCCCGCGGCAGCCGTGACCGCGGTCGCCAGGCTGACCGCCTGGAAGCTCGGGCTGTTCAAGCGCAATCCGAAGGCCAAGGTGACGCTGACTTCAGGGGGGAGCGGCAAGTACGCCAAGGGCAAGAAGGTCAGCTTCAACGTCATCGCCGGACATCGGAACGCCTTCGTCACCGACTGTCCGGGCGCCCGCCTGTACGGCAAACTCGGCGCCATCCGGAGCGCCTCCGCCGACTACCAGGGACGCTGACAATCCGGAAACGTACCAACCACGGCATTTCCACTGCATAGACTTGCCGGTCTCGAACGGATGACCACTCCGGCCTTGAACAGGAAGCAGAGACGACAAAGGTGACAGAAGCGATCCTCCTGGTCGGAGGCAAGGGCACGCGACTGCGGCCACTCACGGTCAACACGCCGAAGCCGATGGTTCCGGCCGCGGGCGTCCCCTTTCTGACCCACCAGTTGGCGCGGGCACGCGCCGCGGGGGTCGAGCACATCGTGCTGGCGACCTCCTATCTGGCCGAGGTCTTCGAGCCGTACTTCGGTGACGGTTCCTCACTTGGGCTCAGCCTGGAGTACGTCACCGAGGACGAACCCCTCGGCACCGGCGGAGCGATCCGCAATGTCGCCGAACGACTGCGGTCCGGACCGGACGAACCCGTCTTGGTCTTCAACGGCGACATCCTCACCGGACTCGACATCCGAGCCCTGGTGGACACCCATCGGACGTCCGGCGCGGACGTGTCCCTGCATCTGACGCGGGTCACTGACCCGCGGGCCTTCGGACTGGTGCCGACGGACGACAGCGGTCGGGTGACCGCGTTCCTGGAGAAGCCGCAGACCCCGGAAGAGATCGTCACCGACCAGATCAATGCGGGGGCTTACGTCTTCCGCCGATCCGTCATCGACTCCATCCCCGCCGGGCGACCGGTGTCGGTGGAGCGGGAGACGTTCCCCGAACTGCTCGCGGCGGGCGCTCATCTGCAAGGCATGGTGGACTCGACCTACTGGCTGGATCTGGGCACCCCGCAGGCTTTCGTCCGTGGCTCGGCCGATCTGGTGCTGGGTCGCGCTCCGTCCCCCGCCGTGCCCGGACGTTGCGGTGACCGCCTGGTCCTGGAGTCGGCCTCGGTGGCGGACGACGCCAAGCTGACCGGGGGGACAGTCGTCTGCGAGGACGCCGTGGTCCACCCCGGGGCTCGCATCGACGGAAGTGTGGTGCTGGCGGGAGCGGTGGTGGAAGAAGGCGCCGTGATCACCTCGTCCCTGATCGGCGTGGGAGCGAGGATCGGCGCTCGGGTCGCGCTGTCGGGAGCGGTCATCGGCGACGGCGCGGTCGTGGGCGCGGACAACGAACTGCGTGACGGCGCCCGGGTGTGGTGCGACGCGACCCTGCCGGCCGGTGCGGTCCGCTTCTCGTCCGACCAGTAGCCCCGGGGAGTCGGGAGCACCTGCCGCGTCGGGGATGCGGCAGGTGCCGTACGGGGTCAGCCCTCGGGAGCCGACCCCGTACGACCTGAACACTTGTTGTGGCGGTGTAGGCCGTGTAGGGCCTTGTGCGACCGTCGTGGCCGCGTACGGCAGGGCGGCCCTCTGCGCCCGTCGTGACCCGCGCCCCCCGCGATCGAGGGCACCTCGATGGCCCTGCGCCATCCCGCGATGCCAGGGAAGCCGACCCCAACACCTACCCTCGGTAGCACCAGCTACCACCGAGGACCCACGTGTCAGGCCGTTTCACACCCGAACCAGAGGCTCGCCCACCGGGCCAGCGTGCCCGTGGTCAGCGCGCCTCAGGGCAGGCCGTCCCGCCCCGGCAGGCCCGTGTGCAGCAGCCCGCTGAGGGACAGGGCACCCTGGCGCGCGACTGGACCCCTCCCTGGCCCCTCGACCTGGCGCTCGTACTCACCCCGTTGCGGCGTGGACCCGCCGATCCCACCTATCGCGCTGCCCCGGACGGCTCCTTCTGGCGGACCAGTCGCACTCCGCAGGGACCCGGCACGCTCAGGGTCGCCGTGGGCACGGACCGGTCGGAGGTCCGGGCGCAGGCGTGGGGCCCCGGCGCCGAGTGGCTTCTGGACGGGCTGCCCGCGCTGCTCGGAGCCGCCGACGACCCGGACGCACTCACACCGAGACACCGTCTTCTCGCCATTACGCGCCACCGACGGCCGGGGCTACGGCTGACCCGTACCGGACTGGTGCTGGAATCCCTGATCCCCTCCGTCCTGGAACAGAAGGTCACCACGGACGAGGCGTACCGCGCCTGGCGGCTGCTGGTGCGCAAGTACGGCGAGCCCGCCCCCGGCCCCATGAACGGCTTGTACGTGGTTCCCGAACCGCGCACCTGGGCGCTCATCCCCTCGTGGGAGTGGCACCGGGCGGGTGTCGACGACAAGCGGGCGTCCACCATCCTGCGTGCGGTGCGGGTGGCACGGCGGCTGGAGGAGGCGGTCACTTTCGCCCCCGAGCAGGCCCAGCGGCGGCTGGAACTGGTTCCCGGCATCGGCCCCTGGACGTCCGCCGAGACCATCCAGCGCAGCCATGGTGCCCCCGACGCCCTGACGGTCGGTGACCTGCATCTACCGGGCATCGTCGGCTACGCCCTGGCGGGCGACCGGGACGCCGATGACGCCGCCATGCTGGAACTGCTGGCTCCGTATGCCGGACAGCGCCACCGCGCCGCTCGGTTGATCCTGCTCAGCGGTCGGGTACCGGCGCGCCGCAAGCCCAAGATGCCGCGGGTCGACATCGGCTTGCTCTGAGCCTTCTAGGTGGTCAGCGAGCCTTCCAGGGTGGTCAGCGCACCTCGATGAACGCGGCGGCATCCCGCGGGGGCCGCTGCTTCGGCGCCGCTGAGGCGTGCCCCACGGCCACGGCGCCCATGGGGTCCCAGTCGTTGGGCAGCCCCAGCACCTCGCGGACGACATCACGGCAGAACATGGTCGACGACACCCAGGCCGAGCCCAGCCGTTCACCGGCGAGCGCCACCAGGAAGTTCTGTACCCCGGCACCGGTGGCGACGACGAACATCTCCCGCTCGGCGGTGTCGCGGCGGCTGTCTCCGTAGTGGTGCGAACCGTCCATGACGAGACAGGGCACGACGAGGTAGGGCGCTCTGCGCAGAACTTCCCCGCGGCGCACCCGCTGGGCGATGGACTCCTCCGATTTGCCGTCGCGTCGCAGATCGGCGATCCAGGCGTCGCGCATGGCATCGAGGAGTTCCCGGCGCGCTGCGGCGGTTTCGAGCAGCACGAAGCGCCAGGGGGTCGTGTGGTGGGGCGCCGGTGCGGTGACGGCCGCGGCAACAGCACGACGGACCGCCGCGGGGTCCACCGGTTCATCGGTGAAATCGCGCACCGTGCGCCGCTGGGTGACCGCCTCCCGTACTGCCTCGGACGTACCCAGCCGGAACATGTCCTCGGCGGCCGGGCGCACCAGCAGGCTGGCGCTGTCGTCTCCGGCGGGGTCGACCAGGTGCCCCAGACCGCTGATGACCGCCACGGGGAGCCCGGATGTCTTTCCCTTGACCAGGTCACCGGCGGCGGCGAGTTCATCGGCGAGGGCGACGATGGTGGCGTTCAGCGGGTTGCCGTGGGCGTCCGTGCCGCCGCGCAGGTCGTCGAGGACCTGGATGCCTGCGGCTCCGATGGCGACGTCGGTGACCCCGTTGCGCCAGGGCCGGCCGAAGGTGTCCGTGACGATCACGCCGATGTCCACACCGAGGTGTTCCCGGAGCCCGTCGCGGATGCCGCGCGCCGAGGCGTCGGGGTCCTCGGGCAGGAGCAGCACGGTTCCCGCGGGTGTGTTGGAGGCGTCGACCCCGGCCGCGGCCATCACCAGCCCCTGGCGGTTCTCGACGATGCGGATGGGGCCGCGTCGCGCGACCACCCGGACGGTCTCCGCGTCGATCGCGCTCTCGCGGTCGTCAGCGGCAACCAGACGGCCCTCGGCCTTGCTGACGATCTTGGAAGTGACGAGGAGGACATCGCCGTCCGCGAGTTCGGGGCGGGCCGTGGCGATCAGCTTGGCGAGGTCGTCACCCGCCGCGATCTCGGGCAGCGCGGCCAGGGCACGGACGGTGTACGCCGTCATGCCTGGACCTCCGTGGCGAGGGCCAGGGCGTGCCGAGCCATCTCGGCGGTTGCGTCCAGATCGGTCATCATCAGGGGGACGGCACGGCAGCGGATGCCCGCGGCTTCGACATCGGCGACGGTGTCGGCGTCGACGGTGTCGACCAGCCAGCCGTCGAGGAGCCCGGAGCCGTAGTGGGCGGCGACGGCCGCCGCGGTGGCCTCCACGCCGACGGCAGCGAGGACCTTGTCGGCCATTCCCCGCACGGGCGCGTTTCCGACGATCGGCGACAGCCCCACGACGGGGACGCCCGCTTCGGCGATGGCTTCCCTGATCCCGGGGACGGCCAGGATGGTGCCCACGCTGACGACGGGGTTGGACGGCGGGAAGAGGATGACGTCGGCGGCGGCGATCGCCTCCAACACTCCGGGTGCCGGCTTCGCCTGTTCGGCGCCGACGGGCACGATCGCCTCCGCCGCGACGGACGCCCGCAGCTTGACCCAGTACTCCTGGAAGTGGATGACCTTGCGTTCGCCGTCGACCTCGACGGCGACATGGGTCTCGATGCGGTCGTCGGACATGGGCAGCAGCCGGACGCCGGGGTTCCAACGCGTGCAGAGCGCTTCGGTGACCGCACTGAGCGGGTAGCCGGCGGCGAGCATCTGGGTACGGACGATGTGGGTGGCGAAGTCGCGGTCGCCGAGCCCGAACCACTCAGGGCCCACGCCGTACGCGGCCAGTTCCTCCTTGACCCGGAAGCTCTCGTCCGTACGTCCCCAGCCCTGCTCCTCGTTGATGCCGCCGCCGAGCGTGTACATCACGGTGTCGAGGTCAGGGCAGACCTTGAGCCCGAACAGATGGATGTCGTCACCGGTGTTCCCGATCACGGTGACGTCCGCCTCCGGTGCGGCCTGCAAGAGGCCACGTAGAAAGCGGGCACCACCGATACCGCCGGCCAAAACCACAATGCGCATACAAAACAGTCTGTCAGGCGAAGCCTGATCGTTGTCGGGGTGGTGGTTCAGACGGTTACCACGTCGTGGGCGGCCGGGGAGCACTGGGCGGAGTGCATCGGCATTTCGGTCAGGCCCGGGAAGTAGATGTGCAGGGAGACGGCCGGTTCGAGCGAGTCGTTGACCACTTCATGGACGTAGCCGGGTGCGAAGACGCGCTGGGATCCGGTCGTCAGTTCGCGGGATCCGCGCGGGGTGCGTTCGGTGAGTTGTCCTTCGAGGACGGTGAGCACTCCGGAGGAGGGGCCGTGGTCGTGGAGTCCGCTGCGCTGCCCCGGTACCCAGGACAGCAGCCACACCTCGTGGCCCGGGCCGGCGGCGAGCCGGTGGTACCAGCGGCTCGCCGCGTCGTACTGCACGAGGTGGGCCCAGCGGGCGCGGTCGGCGGTGATGGTGCGGGCGAGGCGGACGAAGTCGGAGACCGTGGAGGGGTGCTCCGGCGCGGGCTGGAGGAGGTGCTGTACGGCGAGGATGTCGCCGGCGATCTGGAGGTCGCTGTCGCTGTTCATGGGATGCGTGGGTCCTCGGCGATGAACGGTGCACGGGCGGCGTGGGGGGCACGGCGGCGAGCAGGAACACGGTGGGGTGCTGCGGCCGAGCGAGACGGCGGAGAAGAGTGCTGGAGCGCTAGGGCATCAACAGCTGGAACAGCAACAGCAACAGCGCACCTGGACAGCGTTGCGGAACCCTCGTGCGGGGGTCGCGAGAGGCGCTGAGATGGCTGGCATGACATCCAAGGTGCCGGGTTCGCCTCTTTCATGTCAACTCAATGACCGATTTGGCGGCAATGTTTCACCTCATCCGGTTACGGAATCCGGAGAAAGGTTTGTTCAGTGGGAGCCAGGGACACATGCGGCAGCAACCGCGCTCGTCGCGTCCATCGGGTTTGTGGAGGTCACGGTGCTCTTGGGGGTTCGGGTTCGGACTGTGATCCGGATCGCTTCGGCGGCCCGTTCGCAACAAGATCGAACCCGGCGTCGTCCTCTTTGGTGAGGGGGCGCGCATGAGTGCGGAGCGGGCCTGCTGGCGGGTGTCAGGTTTTTGGTGATTTGAACACTTTCCGCATAGCCTTGGTTCCGCAGAGTGAATACGGGGCCCAATAGCAGATCCCGGCTTGACTGGCCCGGATGCACACACTTGTAATTTCACTCGTGTCGTTCGGCCGATATCGATCACGGCAACATCACGGGGACGAAAAGACAGACGAGGGGCGCACATGACCGAGCTGTTCGAACAACTGCTGGTCGAGGACGCGGATGACGAAATCGGCTGGCAAGAGCGCGCGTTGTGCGCGCAGACCGATCCCGAGTCCTTCTTCCCCGAAAAGGGCGGCTCCACTCGCGAGGCGAAGAAGGTCTGCCTCGCCTGCGAAGTCCGTTCGGAATGCCTTGAGTACGCCCTGGCCAACGATGAGAGATTCGGTATCTGGGGAGGGCTGTCCGAACGGGAGCGGCGCCGATTGAAGAAGGCTGCCGTCTGAAAAACCGAACGGATATACCGAACCTGACTGAACGACACATAAGAGTATCGAAGACGGTTCGTCGATCGCGTTCTGAACGCGACCGGCGGACCGTTTTCCATGAGCGGTGGGCCTGTGCCTCGAACGGGATTCCCCGTCACCATCAACACGATCAGCAGCCTCCGTCCGGGATATCCGCTCGATGGGTCGACGCATAAACCCGGTTCGATTCCGATGGTGGAACGCTCAAGTGCGGCACCGGGCGGGCTCGTCCGGTTCGTTTGCTGGCCGAAGCCTGGGCGATCGACCCCACCCCAGATGCGGGGGAGTGGCCCGGGTGGGCCCAGAACCCCGGCCCACCGCACCTCCCGGACGCATCGGCCATCGGATGCCGGCCGCTGGTTGCGGTGTGTCGCCGGGTGACCCCTCCACAACCACCCGTCCCGTGACTCCTCCAGGGCCCCATACCCGACCTTCGCGACCCCGGCCGAAGCCGACCGATCTGCCCAGGGCTGCCGCGCCACTCCCGGCTGAGCGACTCCTCGCCGCCCGGGTCCGCCGACGGCTGCCCGCTGTCCCCTTTCTACCAACGGGCTGGAGAGCGTCCGGGATACGCCCCGGCAGTCATGGGTCGCCGACCATCGCGATCCACCCCCCTTCCCGTCTCCCTTCCCGCGCTGTGTACCCCTCGTTGATGCCGCGCCCCGCGCCCCCGAGACTCCGACCGAACTCCGACCGACCATCACATCAGCGGTCCCTGGCACCTGATGTGCATCTCTCGCCCCAACAGCACACTTCACCCCGTACGTCACATCGCTTAGCGCTCCTGCCCTTTTCCCTACCGTTAGTGTTGGGCCCCGTCCCAGATGCTTCAGCGCCCCCGCACGGGGCGACCCCGGCCGGAGGGCCCGTACCTCGATGTCCGCCACCACAGCCGCGTTCTCCCCCGCACACCCGCAGGAGTTCCCCCGGCACGTCGTCACCGCCGTGCTCGTCTCCCACGACGGCGCACGCTGGCTCCCCGACACCCTCGCCGGACTCCTCGGCCAGGAACGCCCCGTACAGAACGTCATCGCCGCGGACACCGGCAGTGCCGACGAGTGCGCGCGGCTGCTCACCGACTCCCTCGGCACCCATCGAGTGCTCCACCTCGCGCGCCGCACCGGCTTCGGCGGCGCGGTCGACGAAGCCGTGCGCACGGCCCCCGTGCTCACCCCGGAGGACCTGCCCTACCTGAAGCGGCCCAGCGGCTGGGACCCCGCCACCAGGACGTGGCACGACGACGCCTACGACATGCCGGAACTCCCCTACGGCGAGCCGGTCCAGTGGCTCTGGCTCCTCCACGACGACAGCGCGCCCGAGCCGAACGCGCTCGCCGAACTGCTGCGCGTCGTCGACGCCGACGACCAGGCCGCCGTGGCAGGCCCCAAGCTCCGCGGCTGGTACGACCGCCGCCAACTCCTCGAAGTCGGCGTGTCCATCGCCAACAGCGGCCGGCGCTGGACCGGGCTGGACCGCCGTGAACAGGACCAGGGCCAGCACGACCAGGTACGAACCGTCCTGTCCGTCTCCTCCGCCGGCATGCTCATCCGCCGTGACGTCTTCGAACAGCTTGGCGGCTTCGACCGCAGGCTCCCCCTGATGCGCGATGACATCGACCTCTGCTGGCGGGTCCAGAACGCCGGACACCGGGTGCTGATCGCGCCCGAGGCCGTTCTGCACCACGCCGAAGCCGCATCGCGCGAACGCCGCACCGTCGACTGCGCTGGTCGCTCCACCGCCAGTCCGCACCGCGTCGCCAAAGCCGGCGCCATCTACACGCTGCTCACCAACACCCGGCTCGCGGCCCTCCCCTACGTCCTGCTGCGGATCGTGCTCGGCACCCTGATCCGTGCTGTCGCCTATCTCCTCGGCAAGGCCCCGGGCCACGCCATAGACGAGATCGGCGCGCTCATCGGCACCCTGCTGCGCCCCGAGCGCATCATCGCCGGCCGGCGCAGGCGGGCTCGCACCCGGGCGGCCGACGCCCGTGAACTGCGTCCGCTCCTCCCGCCGCGCGGCGCCACCGTCAAGGCCACTGTCGAGCAGGCGATGGGCCACTTCGCCACCGGCACCGACGCTGCGGATTCGGCGCCGCGACACGGCGCCGTGGAATCCGGTCCGGGCGACGAGGACGCCGACTTCCTGGAGATCGAGCAGTTCGCCCGACTCAAGAAGCTCGGTCGGCAGCCCGAACCCGTGCTCTTCGCCCTCCTGCTGGTGGTCTCCGTCGTCGCCTGCCGGGGCCTCTTCGGCGGTGGCACCCTCATGGGCGGCGCCCTGCTGCCGGCGCCCACCGACGTATCGGAACTCTGGGCCCGCTACACCGAGACCTGGCAGCCGTTCGGCACGGGCAGCACCCGGACCGCGCCCCCCTATCTCGCCGTGCTGACCGGTCTGTCCGTGCTCTTCCTCGGCTCCACGGGCTTCGCACTGACCGTGCTCCTCGTCTGCTCGGTGCCCCTCGCCGGGCTCAGCGCCTATTTCGCCTCCCGCTCCCTGGTCGGATCCCGGCTGCTGCGGGCCTGGGCGAGCGTGGCGTACGCCTTCCTCCCCGCTGCCACCGGAGCACTCGCCACCGGACGACTGGGCACGGCGGTCCTCGCGATCCTGTTGCCCTTCCTCGCCCGCGCGGCCGTCGCGGCCCATGGGTTCCACCGCCCAGGGGTACGTGGATCATGGCGCGCGACCTGGGCGTACGCCCTGTTGCTGGCGCTGGCCATGGCGTTCACGCCCGTCGTCTGGCCGCTCGCCTTGGTGCTCGGGATCGGTGTGCTGATCTTCCGCCGCCAGGACCTCACCGCGTACGCCCTGAGGTTCGTCGCCGCGATCGGCACTCCCGTCCTCCTCCTCGCGCCGTGGTCGCTCTCGCTGCTGAGCAATCCGTCCACGCTGCTGCGCGAAGCCGGGCTCGACCTCGGCGCCGGCGGTGCCTCCGCGCTCGACCTGCTCGGCATCAGCCCCGCAGGGCCCAAGACCGTCGGCGGCATCGTCCTCGTCGGTGTGGTGCTCGCAGCGCTCGCCGCACTCGTGCGCGAGGAGCGGCAACTGCCGATCCGCGTCGCCTGGGTGGTGGCGCTCGTCGCGCTGCTCTTCGCCGTGCTGACCAACCACAGCGGCTGGGCCGGCCCCGCCACCCTCGTCTACGGCATCGCACTCCTCGTCGCAGCCGTCCTCGGCGCCGAACTCGGCCGTACGCGAGCGGGCGCACAGAACTTCGGCTGGCGCCAACCCGTCGCGGTCCTGATCGCGGTCGTTGCGGCCGTCGGTCCACTCTTCGCCGCGGCGAACTGGATGATGCACGGCGCTGCCGGTCCGCTGGAGCGCCGCGATCCCGTTCAGGTGCCCCCCTTCGTCGCCGAGGAGAGCGACACCAAGGACCAGCCGCGCACCCTGGTCCTGGGAGGCACATCGGCCGCGGACGTCCCGTACACCCTGGTGCGCGGGGTCGGCAGCCGTCTCGGCGATGCGGAACTCGCCGAGGCGAACGGCAGCGACGAGCGCCTCGACAAGGTGGTCGCCCACCTGGTGGCCGGCTCGGGAGCCGACCAGACCCGTCAGCTCAGCGGATTCGCGATCCGCTATGTCCTGGTACGGGAGGGAACGCCGCCGCAGATCAGCCGCACCCTCGACGCCACCCCCGGTCTGGGACGACTGAGTCGACTGGACGGCGGCGCCCTGTGGCGAGTGGACCGCCAGGTCGCCCGGGCCATGATCGTCGACGGCAAGCGCGATCCCCTCCCCGTGGCGTCGGACACCGTCGGCGCCGACACCCGGATTCCGGCCGGGAAGGAAGGCCGTACCCTCCGGATCGCCGATCGCGCCGATGCGGGCTGGCGCGCCACCCTGGACGGCCGCCCGCTACCGAAGAAGCTCGTCGACGGCTGGGCGCAGGGCTTCGAACTGCCCGCGGCCGGGGGACGGCTGATCCTGACCCATGAGAACCCCACCGGACACACCGGGTGGCTCTGGACCCAGGCCGGCCTGGTGTTCGTCCTGGTCGTCCTGGCGCTTCCCGGGCGGCGCGCCCGACTCGACGACGACCTTCCGGAAGAGACCACTGCGCTTCCCGCGCCACCGTCGCACCTGCGGTCGGGGATTCCTCCGCAGCCCGTGGGCGGATCGACTCGTACGGTCGGCGCCACGGACGCACCGACCGAGGCGGCGTACGCGACCACCCACGGCACACCGCCTTCGTACGGGAACGGCCCCGACTCCTCCCGTGGAACTGAGTCCTCCCGTGGAACTGAGCCCTTTTACGGAGCCGACTACGGAGCCGGGTCCTCCTACGGAATCGGGGAGGCCGAGGACCGCCCGCCCAGGTACGGAAGCGGGCGTTCCGAACGGGCGCCACAGCCGCGCCGTCCAAGGCCGGACCCCGACCCGTACGGACACGATCCGCACGCCCCCGGCGCCCGCCCGAACGACCTCCCCACCGGTGACCGGAGTTCGCCGGGAGTCCGTCGTACCAGGTCCGAACGCGACCCGTCACGACCCGCCGTCGACCACGATGCAGACCCCAACGCGACCAGAGGCACGTCAGAGTGAAGCGCACGACCCTGTCCCTGCTTGCCGCCGTGACCGCGCTCTCCGCGATCACGGGGATCGCCGCGATCACCGCGCCTGACACCGCCGACGCGCCCCCACAGGCCAAGGCTCCCGCCCGGCTGCCGGTCGAGCGCGTCCATCTGCTCTGCCCCGCGCCCGGCGGAACCGAGGCGGCCGAGACCACCTACACCTCCTACACACCGCTGGGGTCGGGGGGCGCGGTCAAGGGCAGCGCCGAGCTCAAGAGGTCGGTGGCGGCGCTGACGGACCGCAACCCCGGGACGAAGAAGGCCCCCGTGAGCCGACCCGCCACCGATGGCAAACCGGTGCTGTCGCTCGCCGAACAGGGCCGACCGGCCACCGCCAGGACCACCGCGGCCACCGCCCCCGCACTCGTCGGCACCGCCTCCGGACGGCTGGCCCCCGGCTGGACCGCCCAGTTGACCTCCGTCGCGAAGGGCGACGGGCGCGGGCTGCTCGGCGTCAACTGCTCCGTCCCCGACGCGGAGTTCTGGTTCCCCGGCGCGTCCATGGCCAAGGAACGCCAGGACTATGTGCACCTCACCAACCCGGATGACATTCCCGCCGTGGTGGACGTCGAGCTGTACGGCAAGGCCGGTCTGCTGCGCACCACCGTCACGGAGGGCATCCCGGTTCCGGCCGGCTCCAGCGTGCCGGTGCTGCTCTCGACGCTGACGACCGATGTCGCCGAGGACGTGACCGTGCGCGTCGCGACCCGCTCGGGCCGGGTCGGCGCGGCGGTGCGGGCCGCCGAGACCCGTCCGACGGCCGCGAAGGCGGGCGCAGCGTTCGCCGCCGAGGGCAGCGACTGGTTGAACGCCACCGCAGGCCCCGCGGCGACCGTCGTCCTCCCGGGCATCCCGGCCGATGCCACGTCCGTCCGGCTGGTGGCCTTCGCACCCGGCGAGGACGACGCCGACCTCAAGATCCAACTTGCCGGTCCCGGGGGGAAGATCGTCCCCGCCGGGAGTGAGGGCCTGCACGTGAAGTCGGGGATGACGGCGAGCATCGAACTCAAGGACGTCACCCGTGGTGAGGCGGGCTCCCTGATCCTCGGCCCGGCGCAGCGCGGACGGGCGACACCGGTGGTCGCGGCACTGCGCGTGGTCCGGGGCAAGGGGACGAAGCAGGAGATCGCGTTCATCCCGGCGACGGCGCCCGTGGGTGCCCGTGCCTCGATCGCGGACAACCGCGCCAAGGAGACCACGCTCTCGCTGACGGCACCGGGTGCGGCGGCGCGGGTCCGGGTCACCGCGTCATCGGGCAGTGGGGGCGGCACACCCGTGGTGAAGACCTACCAGGTGCCCGCGGGCACCACAACGGCGTTCGTCCCACCGGTGCCGGCCGGGTTGAAGGGGTCGTACGCCCTGACCGTGACCGTCGAGTCCGGCGGCCCGGTGCACGCGTCGCGTGCTCTCGCCCTACCGCTCGGTGGCGTCGCGGCGTTCACCGTCCAGACGTTGTCGGACGATCGTGGGACGGTGGCGGTGCCGCGCGTGACGGATGAACTCACCGTCCTGGACTGAGTCGTCCACTGGACTGAGCCGCCCAACGGCCCTGGACCAGCAGTCATGGGCGACGGGCGCGCTCGACGAAGTGCGGTCGGTGGGCCGAGTGGGGTTCAGGAGTCGGGGGAGCGGAGCACCCGGAGATGGCCGCGACGGGCGACCTCCATGGGGTCGGCGCCCCGGCGCCCGTTCTGCGCGGCCCCGGCAGCGCGTCCCTGGGGGCGGGCCGCCTCACGAACGGCATTGGCCAGCGCCTCAAGATCATCACCGCTGGGGCGGGCCGGAGCTGAACCGTCGGTGAGGCGCACGACCTCCCAGCCACGTGGCGCCGTCAGGCGTTCGCTGTGCTCGGCGCACAGGTCGTAGCAGTGGGGTTCGGCGTAGGTGGCGAGCGGGCCGAGGACTGCGGTCGAGTCGGCATAGACGTACGTCAGTGTCGCGACGGCAGGACGGCCGCAGGCGGTGCGCGAACAGCGACGTACAGGGCTCACGACGTTGGACGGTACCGCACTCTTGAGCGGGCTGCGACGACTCTCCACCAGGTCACTCCACCGTGTCGTGGTCTGCGGACTTGTTCGGAGGTTCCGCGATTCACCGCGCTGACCTGCGGTGAAAGGGCGGCGTACCGAAGACTGCCCCGCAGGATTCGGTCGGGGCGTGCCATTAATCAGGTCATTCACCGTCCATTCCATGATCGAAAACAGCTGTCGAACCGCACTGAAGTGCGACTCGAACGTTCATTTGGCGACACCTCGTGGCTGAGTTCGGTCTCCTGTGCGGTTTCCCCAGCGCGTACCCGGCCGCGGTGTGTTCCGGAGGGCTACCCTGCGTCAGTGATGGACAGTCCTGTACCGCCCCACCCGGTCGAGCCGCGGCCACGCCGTCGTGACCGCCACGGCCGGGGCATGCGCGGACCCGTCGCCCCACCACAAGTACCCCTCGCCGCCAGCCGGGCCGAATCCTTCCAGGACCTGGTGCAGGACTCCGTGGAACGGCTTGAGCGGCGGTGGCCACAACTGGCGGACGTCGACTTCCTCGTCGTGGATGTGCCGGGTGCACCGGAGGAATCGGTGCCGCTCGGCAGCTCGTCCTCCGCGGAGAAGGGACGGCCCGCACGGGTCGTGGTCTACCGACGGCCGGTCGAGATCCGGACGAAGAACCGCGAGGAGCGCGCACTGCTCGTCCACGAGGTCGTGGTGGAGCAGGTGGCCGAGCTCCTCGGACTGGCCCCCGAGTCGGTCGATCCGCGCTACGGCCAGGACTGATGAGCGAATGCCGGTAGTTTGATGCGACCGCAGAGTTTTCAGGAGGAGTTGACCCGTGACTGCTGATCTGTCGCAGATCGTGAAGGCGTACGACGTCCGCGGCGTGGTGCCGGACCAGTGGGACGAGGCGCTGGCCGAGCTCTTCGGAGCGGCTTTCGTCCAGGTGACGGATGCCGATGCGATCGTCATCGGCCATGACATGCGGCCGTCGTCACCGGGGCTGTCCGGGGCGTTCGCCCGGGGCGCTGCGGCGCGCGGCGCCGATGTGACCCTGATCGGCCTCTGCTCCACCGACCAGCTGTACTTCGCCTCCGGGCACTTCGGGCTGCCGGGGGCCATGTTCACCGCCTCCCACAACCCCGCCCAGTACAACGGGATCAAGATGTGCCGCGCGGGTGCCGCCCCGGTCGGCCAGGACACCGGACTCTCCGAGATCCGCTCCCTGGTGGAGAGCTGGTCGGACTCCGGGGCACCAACCCCCGTCGAGAAGCCGGGCAGCATTAGCGAGCACGACACGCTCGTCGAGTACGCGGCCCATCTGCTCTCCCTCGTGGACCTGTCCTCGATGCGCCATCTGAAGGTCGTCGTCGACGCCGGCAACGGCATGGGCGGTCACACCGTCCCGACCGTCTTCGCCTCGCTGCCCGTCACCCTCGTACCGATGTACTTCGAGCTCGACGGCACCTTCCCCAACCACGAGGCGAACCCCCTGGACCCGGCGAACATCGTCGACCTCCAGGCACGCGTCCGGGCGGAGGGTGCCGATCTGGGCCTCGCCTTCGACGGAGACGCCGACCGCTGCTTCGTGGTGGACGAGCGCGGCGAGGGAGTCTCCCCCTCCGCGATCACCGCACTCGTCGCGGCCCGGGAGCTCGCCAAGCACCCCGGAGGCACGGTGATCCACAACCTGATCACCTCCTGGTCGGTCCCGGAGGTCGTCCGCGAGAACGGCGGCGAGCCCGTACGCACCCGCGTGGGCCACTCCTTCATCAAGCAGGAGATGGCGAACACGGGCGCGATCTTCGGCGGTGAGCACTCCGCGCACTACTACTTCCGCGACTTCTGGAACGCGGACACCGGCATGCTCGCGGCACTCCACGTCCTGGCCGCCCTCGGCTCCCAGGAGGGCACCCTCTCCGAACTGCTGGCCCAGTACGACCGCTACCAGGGCTCGGGCGAGATCAACTCCACGGTGGACGACCAGGCAGGACGGACCGCCGCGGTGAAGGCGACCTACGCCTCCCTGCCCGGAGTGACCGTGGACGAGTTGGACGGCCTCACGGTGACCACCGAGGACTGGTGGTTCAACCTCCGTCCCTCCAACACCGAGCCGCTGCTGCGCCTGAACGTCGAGGCACGGGACAAGGAGACCTTGAACAAGGTGCGCGACGAGGTACTGGCCTTGGTGCGCGCCGAGTAGATCCATCTGGTTTGCCGCGCCTGTTCGGCGGGCGCGGTTGTCGGTGATGTTCGGCGGGGACGGGCAGCCCCTCCCCGCCGAACAACCACCTCATGGGCGCTCGCCCTGCCCGAACGCCAAGTACCGGGGTACGTCCTCGGAACCGGCCCGGGGCGGACCCGAAAGCCGACCGCCGTACGGCAGCCGCTGCAACCACGACGGCGGTGCGGCCCGCTCATGTCACCGAGCTCCTCCGAGCCGGCCCTTCGTTCTGTACGCCGCGCAGTTGTAGGCCCGCAGCCGCACGCCGTGGTCGCCCTGCACCCCCTCGCCCGCACCCGGCCGCTCGTTCCCTCTCGCCTCGGCTCCGAGTCCCCCACGGCAATCCGCCACCGGCCCCACCGCCCCACGGGCCCTGACCCGGCCCTGCCGCGTCCGACCGCCCGTCGCGCCCGCTGTGCGCAGCGCCCGGCGAAGGCCCAGCATCGCCAGAACGCGCCCCGCGCGTTCCCCCGGCGGTACGCTGACGTGGCCAATC
This sequence comes from Streptomyces sp. NBC_00690, assembly GCF_036226685.1. NCBI lineage: Bacteria > Bacillati > Actinomycetota > Actinomycetes > Kitasatosporales > Streptomycetaceae > Streptomyces > Streptomyces sp. NBC_00690. The sequence goes on along the minus strand of NZ_CP109009.1, from coordinate 3,509,601 downwards.
CACCCAGACCCGGCCAACGCCGAGTCACTTCCAGTACCACGAGAGGACACCGCACCCATGCCGCTTGAAGCCGGCCTCCTTGAGATCCTCGCCTGCCCGGCCTGCCACGCACCCCTCGACGACCGCACGGCAGCCGATGACCCCGAGCTGATCTGCACCGGCCAGGACTGCGGCCTCGCCTACCCCGTGCGGGACGACATCCCCGTACTACTTGTCGACGAAGCCCGCCGACCCGCCTGACACGTGCCACCGGTGACACGCCCACCGCTCCGCCGCCATCCGGTGCACACGCCCGGTGCGTCGGCAGGGCACCGTACGGACCCGTGCCCCCGCCACGACAGCGTGAGCCGACCCGGAGCCGACCGACGCCCGGCGGCCCAATCCTCACGCCACTGACGTAGAAGCACCCGCACGGCGATCGGAGGCCCACCACATGCTCGACGAGTCACTCCTCGACGACCCGGAAGCGCTCGCCCGCGCCGACCGCCGAGGGCTCCTCCGCGGCGCGGCCGAAGCAGGCGCCCGCGTACGAACCGCAGCCCGGCACGCCGCCGAAGCAGGAATCGCGGCACTCAACCCGGAAGGGCGACCACGAGCCGTCCTGGTGGCGGGCTCAGGCTCCGCCGCCACCGGAGTCGCCGATCTGATCGGCGCACTCGCCGGTGCGAGCGCCCCCGTCACCCGCCTCACACCCACCGGTGTGGCCCCGGCCGCAGGTGCCCTGCGCTGGAACCTCCCCGGCTGGGCCGGCTCGCTCGATCTGCTCCTGGTGGTCACCACCGACGGAAGCGAACCCGGCCTCGCCGTCCTCACCGAGCAGGCGTACCGCCGCGGCTGCCAGGTCGTCGCGGTCACCCCCAAGGGCTCTCCGCTGGCCGAAGCAGTCGACGCAGCCCACGGCCTTGTCGTCCCCCTGGCCACTGCGCCGCACGAGTTGTACGAGGAGACGCTCGCGGCCAGCCCCGGCGCACTCTGGGCCCTGTTCACCCCGCTGCTCTCCCTGCTCGACCGGGTCGGACTGCTCGAAGCCCCGCCGGAGACCCTCGCGAAGGTCGCCGACCGGCTCGACCGCACAGCAGAACGCTGCGGTCCGGCCATCGCCACCTACAGCAACCCCGCCAAGACGCTCGCCGCCGAACTCGCCGACAGCCTCCCGCTGATCTGGACCGAAGGCGAAGGCGCGGCACCGGCCGGACGCCGCTTCGCAGCCGTGCTCGCCGAACTGTCCGGCCGACCCGCCCTCGCAGCGGAACTGCCCGAGGCACTGCCCGCGCACGGAATCCTCCTCGCCGGCGCCCTCGCCGCCGGAGCGGACGCCGACGACTTCTTCCGCGACCGGGTCGAGGACCCTCAGGCCCTGCGCGCCCGGATCGTCCTCCTGCGCGACCGCCCCATCGGCGGACTGACGGCCGCGCCAGCAGCCCGTGAACTCGCACTCGGACACGACACCGCGATTAGCGAACTCGAACCGGAGGAGGGCACCTTGCTGGAGTCCATCGCCGAACTCCTCGCCGTCACCGACTTCGCCGCCGTCTATCTGGCACTCGCGACCCCCGCCACCCCCTCCTGACACCTGCTCAGCACTCCGCACCACCGGGAAGGCCCGAGAACGACCATGGACCGCCTCTCCAACACCGTGCGCCCTTACGCCTGGGGCTCCACGACAGCGATCCCGGAACTCCTCGGCGTCGCCCCCACCGGCGAACCCCAGGCCGAACTGTGGATGGGCGCCCACCCGGGCGCCCCCTCCCGGCTCGAACGCGGCCCGCTCAACGAAGTGATCGCCGCCGACCCCGTACGCGAACTCGGCGCAGCCGCCGTCCGCAAGTTCGGCCCCCATCTGCCGTTCCTGTTCAAGATCCTGGCCGCGGGCACACCCCTGTCCCTCCAGGTCCACCCCGACCTCGCGCAGGCCCAACAGGGGTACGCCACCGAAGAGCGCGCCCACATCCCGCTCGACGCACCCCACCGCAACTACAAGGACGCCAACCACAAGCCCGAGTTGATCTGCGCACTCACCCCCTTCGAGGGCCTGTGCGGATTCCGTACACCACGGGACACCGCCGAACTCATCGCCGGGCTCGGCGTCGACTCCCTCAAGCCGTACGTCGACCTGCTCCAGGCCCACCCCGAGGAAGCCGCCCTGCGGGAACTCCTCACCGCGGTGCTCACCGCCGATCGTGAGGAGATGGCGGCCACCGTCACCGAAGCCGCCGTCGCCGCGCGTCACATCGGCGGACCGTACGCGCCGTACGCCGAGATCGCGCACCACTTCCCCGGTGACCCGGGGGTCATCGCGGCGATGCTGCTCAACCATGTCCGGCTGGAGCCGGGAGAGGCGATGTTCCTGGGCGCCGGAGTTCCCCACGCCTACATCAACGGCCTCGGCATCGAGATCATGGCCAACTCGGACAACGTGCTGCGCTGCGGCCTGACCCCCAAGCACGTGGACGTCCCCGAACTGCTCAGGGTCGTACGGTTCGACGCGGACGACCCCGCGGTGCTGCGACCCGAAGCGTCCGAACGGGGCGAAGAGGTCTACGACACCCCGATCGACGAGTTCCGGCTGTCCCGGTACGTCCTCGCCCCCGACGCCGCCGCGAGCGACCTCACCGCCGACACCCCGCAGATCCTGCTCTGCACGGCAGGTCGCGTCACCCTGGGCGAACTGGACCTCGGCCCCGGCGAGTCCGTGTTCGTACCGGCCGGCGAGGAACTCGCGGGCTCCGCGACGAACGGCGACACCGGGACCGTCTTCCGCGCCACTGTGGTGATCTGACCCACAGTCGCCCCGTCGTACTGCGAGAATGACGCCCCTCGCAACGGGTCGGTGACCGGGTGACTACAGCGGGCCACCCGGCACTCGGGCCCACGAAGGGACAACGGGGAACGTATGAGTGCGTCAGGCGGCACCAAGGCGATCGTGGCGGCTCTGGTCGCCAATCTCTCCATCGCGGTGGCGAAGTTCTTCGCGTTCTTGTTCAGCGGCTCGTCATCGATGCTCGCCGAAAGCGTCCACTCACTGGCGGACTCGGGGAACCAGGGCCTTCTGCTGCTCGGCGGGCGCAAGGCCAAGCGCGAGGCCACCCCTGAGCACCCCTTCGGCTACGGCCGCGAACGCTACATCTACGCCTTCCTCGTTTCCATCGTCCTCTTCTCCGTCGGCGGGATGTTCGCGATCTACGAGGGCTACGAGAAGATCAAGCACCCCCATGCGATCGAGCACTGGTACTGGCCGGTGGGCGTCCTGATCTTCGCGATCATCGCCGAGCTGTTCTCGTTCCGTACGGCGATCAAGGAGTCGAACGAGGTCCGTGGCTCGCTGACCTGGACCCAGTTCGTCCGCAGGGCCAAGGCACCCGAACTGCCGGTCGTCCTGCTCGAAGACCTCGGCGCGCTCGTCGGACTCGTACTGGCCCTGGCCGGTGTCAGCCTGGCGCTCGCCACGGGCGACGGCCTCTGGGACGGCATCGGCACCCTGTGCATCGGCGTGCTGCTCATCATCATCGCCATCGTCCTGGCCGCCGAGACCAAGTCACTCCTCCTCGGCGAATCCGCGGGCATCGAAGAGGTGCGCAGGATCGAGCAGGTGCTCGTCGACGGCGACACCGTCACCCGCATCATCCATATGCGCACCCTCCACCTGGGGCCGGAAGAACTGCTGGTCGCGGCTAAGATCGCCGTACCGAACGACACCACGGCCGAAGAGGTCGCCCGCTCGATCAACGCCGCCGAGGAGCGCATCCGCGACGCCGTGCCCATCGCCCGGGTGATCTATCTGGAGCCGGACATCTTCAACCCCTCGGCCGCCGCGAGCCCGACCGCGCCTTCCCCTGCACCCGAAGACGATTCCTCCACGGACCGTCCCCACTGACCCCCGCCCGGTACCGGCAGCTGCATCGGTCTCTGGGACGTCCGCACCGCTGGAGCTGTACCCCACCGACGGACGACGCGATCGATCCGACCGCGGACACCGTCACCTCTCGGACCGTCCGTGGAGGGACTCGGCAGCGACCCGTGGCGGCACCGGCAGGTGACTGGGGTCTCTATCCGGCCGGAACCTGACTCCCCATGGGCTGGGGCCGACCACGGGGATCGGTGTAGATTCGTTGACAGTGTCAGACGTCGCTGCTGATGGCGGTCGGGCGGTCCGTACACGGACCGGCCGAGTGGAGAGAGGGCCTCCGACGGACTGCACTGCGGTCGGTCCGGGCATTCGTATGTCCGCCGCCGCAGAGCCATGCCGTTTCCATCCCTCACCGTGTTTCCACACAAGGAGCAGCTCGTCATGACGACTGTCGCCACCGGACAGGACTTCAAGGTCGCCGACCTCTCCCTCGCGGAGTTCGGCCGCAAGGAGATCACCCTCGCCGAGCACGAGATGCCCGGCCTGATGTCGATCCGCAAGGAGTACGCCGAGCAGCAGCCGCTCGCCGGCGCCCGGGTCACCGGCTCCCTGCACATGACCATCCAGACCGCGGTCCTCATCGAGACGCTCGTCGCCCTCGGCGCCGACGTCCGCTGGGCGTCCTGCAACATCTTCTCCACCCAGGACCACGCTGCCGCCGCGATCGCCGTCGGCCCGAACGGCACCCCGGAGAACCCCCAGGGCGTTCCCGTCTTCGCCTGGAAGGGCGAGACGCTGGAGGAGTACTGGTGGTGCACCGAGCAGGCGCTGACCTGGCCCAACACGCCCACCGGCGGCCCGAACATGATCCTGGACGACGGCGGCGACGCCACGCTCCTCGTCCACAAGGGCGTTGAGTTCGAGAAGGCGGGCCAAGTCCCCGACCCCTCGACGGCGGACAGCGAGGAGTACTTCCACGTGCTCCGTGTCCTCAACCGCACGCTCTCCGAAGCACCGCAGAAGTGGACCCGACTGGCATCCGAGATCCGCGGTGTCACGGAGGAGACCACGACGGGTGTCCACCGGTTGTACGAGATGCACCGTGACGGCGTCCTCCTCTTCCCGGCGATCAATGTGAACGACGCCGTCACCAAGTCGAAGTTCGACAACAAGTACGGCTGCCGCCACTCGCTGGTCGACGGCATCAACCGCGCCACCGATGTCCTCATCGGCGGCAAGGTCGCCGTGATCTGTGGCTACGGTGATGTGGGCAAGGGCTGTGCGGAGTCCCTCCGCGGCCAGGGCGCCCGGGTGATCATCACGGAGATCGACCCGATCTGCGCCCTCCAGGCCGCGATGGACGGCTACCAGGTGACCACCCTCGACGAGGTGGTCGGCACGGCGGACCTGTTCATCACGACGACGGGTAACAAGGACATCATCATGGCCGCCGACATGGCCAAGATGAAGCACCAGGCCATCGTCGGGAACATCGGCCACTTCGACAACGAGATCGACATGGCCGGGCTCGCCAAGATCCCCGGCATCGTCAAGGACGAGGTCAAGCCGCAGGTCCACACCTGGACCTTCGCCGATGGCAAGGTCATCATCGTGCTCTCGGAGGGTCGTCTGCTCAACCTGGGCAATGCCACCGGACACCCCTCCTTCGTGATGTCCAACAGCTTCGCGGACCAGACCCTGGCCCAGATCGAGCTGTTCACCAAGCCGCAGGAGTACCCGACCGACGTCTATGTGCTGCCCAAGCACCTCGACGAGAAGGTCGCCCGACTCCACCTGGGCGCCCTCGGGGTGAAGCTGACCACGCTCCGTCCCGAGCAGGCGTCGTACATCGGCGTCCCGGTCGAAGGCCCCTACAAGTCGGACCACTACCGCTACTGAGCAGCACGCCGGACGGCCTCACGGCCGGCCCCCCGTTCGTCGATGACGACCAGTCTCGCCAACGGACGGGCCCACCGCGGAATCCTCGGTGCGTATCGTCACCCGAGTCACCCCGGGTGACGATCACGCCGGTGATACCCACCCCGCCCGCGGGCCCGGCGGCCGATCGAGGCCGACGACCCATGGCACCAGTGGTATGAGGTAGGCCCCCGCACCCCCGTGTCGGGGGCCTACCCATACCGTTCCGGACGGTTCCGACTCCGGATCGGAGCCGTCACCGCACCAGAGCCTCATCGCGCCAAGAGCTCATCTGCACAAGGACGTCCACGCCCCATGCCCCGCGGCCGATATTCGCTTCATGATCCGCACGATCATTCCCCCCTGGGCGAAGAACACTTCCAGTGCGCGCCAGGCCCGTCCGGCTGGCGCTATGTCTCCCAGACGACCACCCCCACCGGTGATCACGCCGGCTCCGTGGATCTCGCCCTCGATGAACTCGGTCGTCCCATCCGCCTCGAACTCCACGCGGCGAGTTGGCAGGTCCGCGGTGCAGCGCTGGAAGGCGTCACGTGGGTCCGCTCGGACCCCAGCGGCAGCCATGCCACCGAAGGCAATGTCCGTGCCCATGCCTTCACTGGTACGTCGCCCGCTTTCCTCATTGCCACTGCCCGTCTCCTGCGACTCACCCTTCACTCACCTCCCACGCGTGTGCGCCTCGTTGCGTTCACCGACCCCGTGCTTGCGCCACGTACGCTCGACCAGTCCTGGGCGCTGGTGAACAGTGAAGCGCACGCCACTGACAACGGGCCTCTGATGGTGGACGAGTACCAGGTCAGCGCCCTGGACACAGGTGAGCAGCACACGATCCACCTCGCCGGGGACGTCGTTCTGGCCGCACCGGGAATCGAGCTGGAAAGTCTGGAAACACCCCCCTCCGCCTTCCCGGATCCGCCACCCGCCTGACCAAGCGCAAGGGCAACCACCGCTTGCGAAAGCTGGGTTGGCGCAGGGGGCAGCACCCGGAGTTCCGCAGCGCGCAGAAGCTCGGGAAGGCTCGCTCCTCATAGACGGGCGGGAAGAGGGCTCTGCCGCGCCGCCGTCGCATCTAGCCAGGCGGGAGGAACCCGGTCGCGCCCGGTTGCCCTCGTACGGTCGAGGTCGGCTGCGCCTCCGTCACGGAAGACGCACCCATCCCACTGATGTCCGGCTCGGTCTGCGCCGACGCACCCTTGCCGTCGGTCCCGGACTCCCATGTCCAGCCTGTTCGACCGGGCCCGGCGCCCGGAGTCTCCATAGGACGGACCACTCGTCCGGACTCCGTTCGATCCTCGTGTAGGTAACCAGCCGCCGACGGGGGAACGTTCCCAGGAGTTGCCGGTCCTCCCCCCAGGGTCCGTCGTGCGTCCCGCGACTGGCGCTCGTTCACCACGGCAGCCAGATAGGCCGCGGGCGGTACCCCCTCGGGAGGCGGTGTTCCCGTACGGTCCACCACTTCGTTGGCCAGCCGCTCGGCCATTGACCAGCTGACAGCAGGGTCCAACTGCCCCATGCGGGTCAGATACTGACGCACGGCGAGCCAGAGGTCGTCCGGAACCCCCGACAGATCCAACTCGGTGAATCGACCCATCAGCCAGGGCGGCGGTGGTGGTACTCCTGTGCCACGCCCCGTCGGCACCCGCTCGCGTATCACCAAGGTCCCTGCGAACACGTCCCCGATCCGCCGACCGCGCGCCGACACGAGCGAGGCGATGCAGGCGACGACGCCGACGGTCATCAAGATCTCCACCACACCCATGGCTCCCCGCACCAGGGCGTGCCGAAAGCGGATCGGCCCGCCGTCGTCGCGCACCACCCGCAGTCCACAGGCGAGCTTGCCCAGCGAGCGCCCATGGCTCAGCGTTTCCACCGCTATGGGCCCGCCCACCAGGACCAGGATGAACGCCCCGATGGCGATGGCCATGGCTGCGGCTTCGTCCAGGGAGGACGTGGTGAGGGCGAGGACGAGGGAGATCCCGAGGTAGCAGGTCCACACCACCACCATGTCGATGGCCAGCGCGAGCGCCCGACTCGGCAGTTTCGCCGGCTGGACCCCAAGCACGACCGCGTCCCCCGTCACCAGCGCGCTCACCCGCAGTCGCCTCCACCCTCGGTCCTTCTCGTGCCGTCTCCATCAGTCTGCCAAGCTGACCGACAGAGCGCCCCAGTAGTACGTATGTATGCCCCCAGTCCCCGGAGCAGCTGCCGACCATGGACCTCGATGTCTTCGTGACCGCCCATCGCGCCGAGTGGGACCGCTTGGACCTCCTCATCAGGCGCGGTCGCCGCCTGACGGGTGCGGAGGCCGACGAACTCGTCGCCCTCTACCAATCGACCGCGACCCATCTCTCCCTGATCCAGTCCACGGCACCCGATCCCCAGCTGGTCGGACGGCTCACCCAACTCGTGGCCCGGGCCCGCGCGACGGTCACCGGTGCGCGTCGGGCGACCTGGCGGGACGCGGCCACCTTCTTCGTAGCGGGGTTTCCGGCAGCCGTCTACCGCTCGCGCCACTGGTGGATTCCGACCGCGGTCCTCTCCACATTGGTCGCGGCGATCATCGGTTGGTGGATCGGTGCCAACCCGGACGTCCAGTCTTCGATCGCCGCCCCCGATGAACTACGGGCGATGACCCGCCCCGGGGGTGAGTACGAGACGTACTACTCAAGCCACCCGGCCACCTCGTTCGCGGCTCAGGTCTGGACGAACAACGCCAGGGCCGCCGCCCTGTGCCTGACCCTGGGCGCCTTCCTCTGCCTTCCGGTCATCTGGATCTTGTTCCTGAACATGCTCAATCTCGGGGTGGGGATCGGGCTGATGGCCTCAGCCGGCCGGTTGGACACCTTCCTCGGCCTGGTCCTCCCGCACGGCCTCCTTGAACTGACGGCCGTCTTCATCGCCGCGGGCGCAGGGATGCGCCTGGGCTGGACGGTCATCGACCCGGGTCCGCTCTCCCGCCGAGCAGCCTTGGCCCAGCAAGGCAGAGCCGCACTGGGCATGGCGATCGGACTTGCGGTCGTCCTGTTTGTTTCGGGTGTCATCGAAGGCTTTGTCACACCCTCTGACCTGCCCACTTGGGCGCGTATCGGCATCGGCATCGGGGCGGAGGCCCTGTTCCTCGGCTATGTCTACGTCCTCGGCGGCCGAGCTGCCCGAGCGGGAGAGCACGGGGACCTCGACGCCACCGACCGCAGCGCCGAACTACCGATCGCCGCTTGATGTGCGTCCACCCCTCCTGACCTGCTAGTGTCCTCCTCGCCCGCAAAAACCATTGACAGTGGTCTTGCAGGGAGGTAGATTCAAACGGTTGCCTCGAACTGGACATGATCGAGGCCCATCGCTAGTATCTAGCTTGCTCTGAGTGGAAAGCGTAATTTCCGCAGAGCCAATCGACTTCTTCATTTAGATCGCGAAGACTGATTCGCTCAGTCAAATCGCTTCTGATAAAGTCGGCTCAGCCGAAAGGCGAAAAGTCCTTCCAATCGGGTGCTGGATCGAATTCGAAGTCCGGAAACGGAGTCAGAAAAAGGTCTGGTAGGGTTGGAAACGCAAGACCGGAGGGAAAAGCCCGGAGAGTCCTGAGAGGGATTTGAAGGAAGCGTCCGTTCCTTGAGAACTCAACAGCGTGCCAAAAGTCAACGCCAGATATGTTGATACCCCGTCTCTTAGGAGATGTGGTTCCTTTGAAAAAGTCCTCATGCCATTGGTTTGGTGTGGGGCGCACTACAGCGAGGACGCTGTGAACCATCCGAATATTCCTTCGGATGGTTCCGCTCTTGTGTGGTGTTTGACCCGGTTTCGGGTAGACATTCACGGAGAGTTTGATCCTGGCTCAGGACGAACGCTGGCGGCGTGCTTAACACATGCAAGTCGAACGATGAAGCCTTTCGGGGTGGATTAGTGGCGAACGGGTGAGTAACACGTGGGCAATCTGCCCTGCACTCTGGGACAAGCCCTGGAAACGGGGTCTAATACCGGATACCACCTGAAGGGGCATCTCTTCGGGTTGAAAGCTCCGGCGGTGCAGGATGAGCCCGCGGCCTATCAGCTTGTTGGTGGGGTGATGGCCTACCAAGGCGACGACGGGTAGCCGGCCTGAGAGGGCGACCGGCCACACTGGGACTGAGACACGGCCCAGACTCCTACGGGAGGCAGCAGTGGGGAATATTGCACAATGGGCGAAAGCCTGATGCAGCGACGCCGCGTGAGGGATGACGGCCTTCGGGTTGTAAACCTCTTTCAGCAGGGAAGAAGCGAAAGTGACGGTACCTGCAGAAGAAGCGCCGGCTAACTACGTGCCAGCAGCCGCGGTAATACGTAGGGCGCAAGCGTTGTCCGGAATTATTGGGCGTAAAGAGCTCGTAGGCGGCTTGTCGCGTCGGATGTGAAAGCCCGGAGCTTAACTCCGGGTCTGCATTCGATACGGGCAGGCTAGAGTGTGGTAGGGGAGATCGGAATTCCTGGTGTAGCGGTGAAATGCGCAGATATCAGGAGGAACACCGGTGGCGAAGGCGGATCTCTGGGCCATTACTGACGCTGAGGAGCGAAAGCGTGGGGAGCGAACAGGATTAGATACCCTGGTAGTCCACGCCGTAAACGTTGGGAACTAGGTGTTGGCGACATTCCACGTCGTCGGTGCCGCAGCTAACGCATTAAGTTCCCCGCCTGGGGAGTACGGCCGCAAGGCTAAAACTCAAAGGAATTGACGGGGGCCCGCACAAGCAGCGGAGCATGTGGCTTAATTCGACGCAACGCGAAGAACCTTACCAAGGCTTGACATATGCCGGAAAGCATCAGAGATGGTGCCCCCCTTGTGGTCGGTATACAGGTGGTGCATGGCTGTCGTCAGCTCGTGTCGTGAGATGTTGGGTTAAGTCCCGCAACGAGCGCAACCCTTGTTCTGTGTTGCCAGCATGCCTTTCGGGGTGATGGGGACTCACAGGAGACTGCCGGGGTCAACTCGGAGGAAGGTGGGGACGACGTCAAGTCATCATGCCCCTTATGTCTTGGGCTGCACACGTGCTACAATGGCCGGTACAATGAGCTGCGATACCGTGAGGTTGAGCGAATCTCAAAAAGCCGGTCTCAGTTCGGATTGGGGTCTGCAACTCGACCCCATGAAGTCGGAGTTGCTAGTAATCGCAGATCAGCATTGCTGCGGTGAATACGTTCCCGGGCCTTGTACACACCGCCCGTCACGTCACGAAAGTCGGTAACACCCGAAGCCGGTGGCCCAACCCCTTGTGGGAGGGAGCTGTCGAAGGTGGGACTGGCGATTGGGACGAAGTCGTAACAAGGTAGCCGTACCGGAAGGTGCGGCTGGATCACCTCCTTTCTAAGGAGCACTTCTTAACCAGTCTTTCGGGGTTGGTTCAGAGGCCAGTACATCGGCGAATGTTCGATGCTGGTTGCTCATGGGTGGAACGTTGACTATTCAGTGAGCTTGCTTGCTGGTTCATCACGAGTACTACTGCTTGATTTATTGAGTGGTGTGGAAAGTGGTGGCTGGTGGGTGGGTTTGTTGGGCGCGCTGTTGGGTGTCTGAGGGCATGGGCGATTTTTGCTTGTGTTCCTTCTGCCGGTCCCGGTGTACTCGCTCAGGTTTGGGTGGGGTGATGGGTGGCTGGTCGTTGTTTGAGAACTGCACAGTGGACGCGAGCATCTGTGGCCAAGTTTTTAAGGGCGCACGGTGGATGCCTTGGCACCAGGAACCGATGAAGGACGTGGGAGGCCACGATAGTCCCCGGGGAGTCGTCAACCAGGCTTTGATCCGGGGGTTTCCGAATGGGGAAACCCGGCAGTCGTCATGGGCTGTCACCCATGCCTGAACACATAGGGCATGTGGAGGGAACGAGGGGAAGTGAAACATCTCAGTACCCTCAGGAAGAGAAAACAACCGTGATTCCGGGAGTAGTGGCGAGCGAAACTGGATGAGGCCAAACCGTATATGTGTGATACCCGGCAGGGGTTGCGTATGCGGGGTTGTGGGATCTCTCTTTTACGGTCTGCCGGCCGTGAGACGAGTCAGAAACCGTAGTCATAGGCGAAGGACATGCGAAAGGTCCGGCGTAGAGGGTAAGACCCCCGTAGCTGAAATGATTGCGGCTCGTTTGAGAGACACCCAAGTAGCACGGGGCCCGAGAAATCCCGTGTGAATCTGGCGGGACCACCCGTTAAGCCTAAATATTCCCTGGTGACCGATAGCGGATAGTACCGTGAGGGAATGGTGAAAAGTACCGCGGGAGCGGAGTGAAATAGTACCTGAAACCGTGTGCCTACAAGCCGTGGGAGCGTCGCATATCAAGCTTTTGTTTGGTATGTCGTGACTGCGTGCCTTTTGAAGAATGAGCCTGCGAGTTTGCGGTGTGTTGCGAGGTTAACCCGTGTGGGGGAGCCGTAGCGAAAGCGAGTCCGAATAGGGCGTTTTAGTAGCATGCTCAAGACCCGAAGCGGAGTGATCTAGCCATGGGCAGGTTGAAGCGGCTGTAAGAGGTCGTGGAGGACCGAACCCACCAGGGTTGAAAACCTGGGGGATGACCTGTGGTTAGGGGTGAAAGGCCAATCAAACTCCGTGATAGCTGGTTCTCCCCGAAATGCATTTAGGTGCAGCGTCGTGTGTTTCTTGCCGGAGGTAGAGCACTGGATAGGCGATGGGCCCTACCGGGTTACTGACCTTAGCCAAACTCCGAATGCCGGTAAGTGAGAGCACGGCAGTGAGACTGTGGGGGATAAGCTCCATGGTCGAGAGGGAAACAGCCCAGAGCATCGACTAAGGCCCCTAAGCGTACGCTAAGTGGGAAAGGATGTGGAGTCGCAGAGACAACCAGGAGGTTGGCTTAGAAGCAGCCACCCTTGAAAGAGTGCGTAATAGCTCACTGGTCAAGTGATTCCGCGCCGACAATGTAGCGGGGCTCAAGCGTACCGCCGAAGTCGTGTCATTGCAGCATATAGGGCTAACGCCTGTTGTGATGGGTAGGGGAGCGTCGTGTGCCGGGTGAAGCCGCCGCGTAAGCGAGTGGTGGACGGTTCACGAGTGAGAATGCAGGCATGAGTAGCGATACACACGTGGGAAACGTGTGCGCCGATTGACTAAGGGTTCCTGGGTCAAGCTGATCTGCCCAGGGTAAGTCGGGACCTAAGGCGAGGCCGACAGGCGTAGTCGATGGACAACCGGTTGATATTCCGGTACCCGCTTTGAAACGCCCAATATCGAGCCCATTAATGCTAAGGCCGTGAAGCCGCCCTTGATCTCTTCGGAGTGAGGGGGAGTGGTGGAGCCGCTGATCCAAGGTGGTAGTAGGTAAGTGATGGGGTGACGCAGGAAGGTAGTCCAGCCCGGGCGGTGGTTGTCCCGGGGTAAGGGTGTAGGCCGTGTGGTAGGTAAATCCGTCACACATTAAGGCTGAGACCTGATGCCGAGCCGATTGTGGTGAAGTGGATGATCCTATGCTGTCGAGAAAAGCCTCTAGCGAGTTTCATGGCGGCCCGTACCCTAAACCGACTCAGGTGGTCAGGTAGAGAATACCGAGGCGTTCGGGTGAACTATGGTTAAGGAACTCGGCAAAATGCCCCCGTAACTTCGGGAGAAGGGGGGCCATTCTTGGTGATCCGATTTACTCGGTGAGCTGGGGGTGGCCGCAGAGACCAGCGAGAAGCGACTGTTTACTAAAAACACAGGTCCGTGCGAAGCCGTAAGGCGATGTATACGGACTGACGCCTGCCCGGTGCTGGAACGTTAAGGGGACCGGTTAGCTCCATTTCGGTGGGGCGAAGCTGAGAACTTAAGCGCCAGTAAACGGCGGTGGTAACTATAACCATCCTAAGGTAGCGAAATTCCTTGTCGGGTAAGTTCCGACCTGCACGAATGGCGTAACGACTTCTCGACTGTCTCAACCATAGGCCCGGTGAAATTGCACTACGAGTAAAGATGCTCGTTTCGCGCAGCAGGACGGAAAGACCCCGGGACCTTTACTATAGTTTGATATTGGTGTTCGGTTCGGCTTGTGTAGGATAGGTGGGAGACTGTGAACAGCACACGCCAGTGTGTTGGGAGTCGCTGTTGAAATACCACTCTGGTCGTGCTGGATGTCTAACCTGGGTCCGTGATCCGGATCAGGGACAGTGTCTGATGGGTAGTTTAACTGGGGCGGTTGCCTCCTAAAGAGTAACGGAGGCGCCCAAAGGTTCCCTCAGCCTGGTTGGTAATCAGGTGTTGAGTGTAAGTGCACAAGGGAGCTTGACTGTGAGACCGACGGGTCGAGCAGGGACGAAAGTCGGGACTAGTGATCCGGCGGTGGCTTGTGGAAGCGCCGTCGCTCAACGGATAAAAGGTACCCCGGGGATAACAGGCTGATCTTCCCCAAGAGTCCATATCGACGGGATGGTTTGGCACCTCGATGTCGGCTCGTCGCATCCTGGGGCTGGAGTCGGTCCCAAGGGTTGGGCTGTTCGCCCATTAAAGCGGTACGCGAGCTGGGTTTAGAACGTCGTGAGACAGTTCGGTCCCTATCCGCTGTGCGCGTAGGAGTCTTGAGAAGGGCTGTCCCTAGTACGAGAGGACCGGGACGGACGAACCTCTGGTGTGCCAGTTGTCCTGCCAAGGGCATGGCTGGTTGGCTACGTTCGGAAAGGATAACCGCTGAAAGCATCTAAGCGGGAAGCCTGCTTCGAGATGAGGACTCCCACCCCCTTTGAGGGGTTAAGGCTCCCAGGAGACTACTGGGTTGATAGGCCAGATCTGGAAGGCGGGTAACCGCTGGAGGTGACTGGTACTAATAAGCCGAGGGCTTGTCCATAGAGGCTCGCGTCCACTGTGTTGGTTCTGAAACCACGACCGTGACATTTCCGGTTGGTTTTATAGTGTTTCGGTGGTTATTGCGTTAGGGAAACGCCCGGTTACATTCCGAACCCGGAAGCTAAGCCTTTCAGCGCCGATGGTACTGCAGGGGGGACCCTGTGGGAGAGTAGGACACCGCCGAACAATCATTGTGATAAGGGCCCTGTACCGGGTAGGTACAGGGCCCTTTCGCATTCCCCAACACATTTCCCGGGCGCCCTTTCCGTACCGGTGGGTCTTTCCTGGTGGCTCTGCCGGTGTTGATTGGGGCGGACAAACGAAACCTCAAGGGCCGCTAGAGCCGGCCAGCTGCCTTCAAGGCCAGATAAATGTCTGCGAGAGAGGGAGCGAGAAGCTCCGGTGGTGCGTCCACGACGGTTGCGCCGTAGCGCTCAAGCTGTTGTGCCGTTCGACGACGCTGTTCCAGTGTCTGAAGTGCGGCAGCCGCCCCGTACACCGCTTGAATGTCGCCCCGCTCCAATGACATCTGCTGGACTTTTGGATCCATGACAGATGCGACGACCACCGTGTGGCGCTGTGCCAGTTGTGGGAGGACTGGGAGCAGTCCCTGCTCGATCGGGGCGGCATCCAGACCGGTGAGAAGCACGATCAGCGATCTCTGCGGCGCGTTTTTGAGGACGGCTGCAGCAAGTCCGCGGGTATCCGTCTCCACCAGTTCTGGTTCCAGCGGCGCCAGCGCGTCGACCATCGCAGGCAGGAGCTCATGTGCTGATCTCCTCAGCACCTGGGCGCGGATTCGACGGTCGTAAGCCAGCAGCCCAACCCGGTCACCGGCACGGGACGCCAGTGCGGTGAGGAGCAGTGCGGCGTCCATCGCGGCGTCGAGCCGCGGCACGTCGCCGACTCGTCCTGCCGATGTTCGCCCGGTGTCGAGGACGATGAGGATGTGGCGGTCCCGTTCGGGCCGCCACGTCCTGACCGCCAGCGTTGCCTGTCGGGCCGTTGCGCGCCAATCGATGGAACGTGTGTCGTCGCCTGGCACGTACTCCCGCAGGCTGTCGAACTCGGTGCCCTGACCCCGCGACAAGACACTTGTACGGCCGTCGAGTTCCCTCAGCCGAGCGAGGCGTGAGGGCAAGTGCTTGCGGCTGGTGAAGGGCGGAAGGACACGGACTGTCCAAGGGACCCTGTGACTGCCTTGCCGCGCAGCGAGCCCCAGGGGGCCGTACGAGCGGACGGTGACGAGTTCCGCCCGACGGTCGCCGCGACGGGTGGGACGGAGCACGGTGCTGAGGCGACGTCGTTCACCCGCCGGGACGTTCAGCCGGTGCCGGGATGCTGCCTGTTCCGTACCCGGGGTCCAACTGCTCGGTGGCCAGGCGTCCCGCACCTGCGCACGGAGTGGTCTGGCGGACGGGTTGGAGACCATGAGTTGTACATTCGCCTGCTCGTGCAATCGAACAGTTGTGTCACCACTTCGGGTGAATCGAAGCGTTCGCACTGGCGCGGCAAGGAGGTAGTCGCACAAGATTGCTAGTGAGAGGGGGGCGTTCACGGCAAGCATCCCAGCCCAACTGGGCGCGAGGATGCCTACGGGGAGAGAGCCGAGAGCGGCGAGGAGTGCGGTTCGTCCGGTGAGGGCCATCTGTGCTCGTCTCAGCGAGGTACGGGGACATGGCTGAGGATTGCGGTGATGACGGAGTCCGGGGTGGTCCCTTCCATCTCCGCTTCGGGCCGCAGCTGGATCCGGTGGCGAAGTGTGGGCAGGGCCAGTGCCTTCACATCGTCGGGGATCACATAGTCC
The DNA here is from genome assembly GCF_036226685.1 of Streptomyces sp. NBC_00690. Classification (NCBI taxonomy): domain Bacteria; kingdom Bacillati; phylum Actinomycetota; class Actinomycetes; order Kitasatosporales; family Streptomycetaceae; genus Streptomyces; species Streptomyces sp. NBC_00690. Next base: position 3,493,218 of record NZ_CP109009.1, on the reverse strand, counting down.
CGTCCCGTTAGCCACGCCCAGGCGCGTGAGGTGGACAGAAGGGCAGTTGCCCCGCGGGGGGACACTCCGAGGGCGAGTGAGGGGGATTGGCGAGTGGCGCGACAGATATCGACGACGTACCCGGTGATCTCTGCCGAGACCGAGGTCTTGGCGACGGCGGCCCGGGCTTCTTCCAGATCCGTTGCACCGGCGACGGTCCGCAGGCCCGCGGCCTGAAGATCGCGTGGGTCGAACCCCTGGGAGTGACGGGTCAGGACCTGGATCTCGTCCTCACGTGAGGGCAGAGGGACCGTCAGTTTGAGCAGGAAGCGGTCGAGTTGGGCTTCGGGCAGGGGATACGTGCCTTCGTACTCGACGGGATTCTGAGTCGCTGCGACGAGGAACGGATCAGGCAGGGGGCGAGGTGTGCCGTCGATGGTGACCTGGCGTTCTTCCATCGCTTCCAGTAGCGAGGACTGAGTCTTGGGCGGCGTTCGGTTGATCTCGTCCGCGAGGAGGAGGTTGGTGAACACCGGGCCGGGTTGGAAGGAGAAGTCGGCGGTGCGGGCGTCATAGACGAGCGAGCCGGTGACATCGCTGGGCATGAGGTCAGGCGTGAATTGAACCCGTTTGGTGTCGAGGTCCAGGGTTGCCGCCAGGGCGCGGACCAGAAGGGTCTTGGCGACTCCGGGCACGCCCTCTAGCAGGACGTGGCCGCGGCAGAGCAAGGCCACGACGAGCCCGGTGACAGCTGGGTCCTGGCCGACCACTGCCTTCGCGATCTCGGTGCGCAGGGCCTCTAGCGAGGCGCGGGCGCGGTCCGAATTCTCGGCTCCGGCTGGGTTCGGGGCGCTCATGAACGTCGTACCTCTCTTTCGAGGGCGTCGAGTTGGTCTGCCAGGAGAACGAGGCCGGCATCGTCGGGCGGTGCGGGGCCGAAGAGAAGGGGGGTGGGATCCGTCTCGGTGGGGATCCGGGCGACGACAGCGGGGATCAGTACCGCGATGGAGTCCGCCTCGGCTGAGGGCACTTTGAGGAGCGTGGCCAATCGGCTTCGGGCGGCGGCGCGTAGGACGGTTGCCGTGTGGTCGCGGGCTTTTGCCTGGTGGTAGAGCCGGGCGCGACCCTCCGTCGCCTCGGAGGCGTGAACGACGACCGGCAGTCGTTCGGTGATGAGTGGGCCGAGGCGACGACTTCTCCAGATGGCGGCCAGGACCGCCGCTAGGCCGAGTTGAAGCGTCGACCAGAGCCAGCCCGATGGGATGAGTTCAAAGAATGTGCTCCCGCCGTCATCGTCGGGTGCCGCGGTGGAGCCGTCATGGAGCGAGGGGAGGTACCAAACGAGATGTTCGCGGGCACCGAGGAGTTGGAGGGCGAGCGAGGCGTTGCCGTGTTTCGCCAGCCGGTCGTTGTAGAGGATGTCGGCCGAGCCGAGCAGGACGGTGTCGCCTCGGTTGGGTGTGTCCAGACGGAGGAGGGTGGGGCGGCCGTCGCTGGGATAGCACCCGTCGGAGCCGGCGCTTGCCCCGGTCGTATAGCTTCTCCCCCCGAGGTCGGCGGTACCTGCCCTGTTCGCGGACGGGAAGGTGCACTGCGGAGCTCTGGGAGAAACGCGCCCCGCAGAGCTGGTCTGGACGCCCGGCGTCAGGGTCGCGATGGACTCGGGTCCGGGACCGAGCAGAACGGTGCGGCCTCCGGACGGGTCGATGGCGAAGTACAGGGCCTGCTGCTGTGCGTCGGTCAGCATGTCGGGACTCGTGACCAGCAGGGTCGTGTCCCTGCCCACGGCGGCGGTGGCTTCGTCGAGGGTTGTGACGACCCGGGTGGAGACGCCTCGTTCATCGAGGAGTTCTGCGATCGCGCGGCTGCCGAGGCGATCGGCGGAGCGAGGATCGAGGGTGCCGCGTGGTTCGTCGGAACGCAGCGCGGCCAGGGTGATGCCGCCGGCCACGATGATCAGGAGGGCGAGCAGCAGTCCGCGTGTGCGGTTCCACACCTGGCGGGTGGTGGGGGACATGGACGTCGTACCCGGAGCGGTCTCCGTCATCCGACCTCATGGTGGGCACTGGTCCATTGGGGTCTGGCGCTTTCCAGGGCGGTGTCGAGTTCCAGCAGGCGTAGATGGGCGTCGCGGGTACCCGTACGGCCGCCGTATGTCACCTCGTCGAATGCCGTTGCCGCGGAGTGCAGCTCCGGGGAGTGCGCGGGAAGCGAGAGGCTGGCTTCTGCGGCTGCCTCGTCGGCCGTTCGTCCGGGGCGGGGCTCCAGCAGGGCGCGTTCCTCCAGGGAGCGGACGATGGCGCGCATCCGTTCCTGGACAGCCGGAGTCCACTCCTTCTTGGCCGCATGGGAATCGGCTGCCGCGCGGTGTTCGGCGGCGCTGCGCGGGGAGTCGGCGAAGAGAGTGGCCGCCGTCCGACCGGCGCGGCGCGGTGGCCCGAGCCGCTTCCCGAGGGCGAAGAGCAGAGCGAGCACGATGAGGGCGATGACGACGACGCCGACCAGCCCGCCGGGTGTGGTCGTGGCCGCGGTGAAGGCATCACCGATCCAGTCCCAGAATCGGTCGACCGCCCGTTGGAGCAGGTTGGGATCGTGCTCGTGGTATTCGGGCCGGGACAGTTCCCGTTCGGCAGCTTCGCGGGCGGGTGCGCGGGGGGTGTCAACCGGTACCTCGTCGCTGGCGCGGACGTGGTCCCGTGCTGTGTTCACACCCCCCGCGATGAGCACTCCATCAGCTCCTGTGTCCGCTGTCGGGCGACGGGGCCCCGTATCCGGGGACGCCTGCGGCCCGGGCGAGGTCGATGTCCAGGGCCTCCCGGCGGATCCGCTGGTCGATGTAGAGCAGCGCCGTCACTCCTGCGGAGATCGGATAGGTGATCGAGGAGGAGATGACCGCCCCGATGCCGGTGATGATCAGGAAGGGCCAGCCGAGGTTCGGGGCGTCGTCGGTGAGGAGACTGCTGAGGCCGTCGCCGTCCACTGCAAAGGCGGCCATGCTGAACGGGATCGCGATGATCATCGAGACGAGGAGCGTCAGCACCACGGTCAGGCTGAGGATGCCGAAGGTCCGCCACCAGGCGCCCTGGACGAGCTTGGCGGAGCGGCGCATCGAGGCGATGATCCCTTGACGTTCCAGCATCAGCGCGGGCGATGCCAGAGCGAATCTGATCAGCAGCCAGACCATCGCGGGAAGTGCTACGAGAGCTCCGAGCACCGCGAGGGCCACTCCCGCCTCACCGCCCACCACCAAGCCGGGGAGCATGGCCACGAAGATGATGGCGCCGGCCATGAGCGGAAGCAGAAGGGTCAACCCGAGCAGTCTGCCCAGCCGGGGTCGGGCTTCGTGCCAGGACTCGGCGAGCGTCACCGGACGCCCCAGTACCGAACGGCTGATGACCACGGTGAGCAGGGCCGTCGTGAAGAGCGTGGCGATCAGGGTGATGCCCGCGGTGTAACTCAGGGTCGCGGTGCTGGCGTCGAGGGCGGCTGCCAGAGTCTCGGTGTCGTCCGCGTTCTTGTCGATCGCGGGCGGCTCCGGGAGCAGATAGCGCTCGCCGAGGACGGTCGCGATCTGAGAGATCACCGAGACGGTGATGGTGATGCCCAGGACCGTGCGCCAGTGGGCACGCAGGGTGGAGACGGCACCGTCGAGGATCTCACCGACGCCCAGGGGGCGCAGGGGGATGACGCCCGGCTTGGCGACGGACTGCGGTCCCCATTTGCCGTGCGGTGGGCGGCCACCCCACCCGGGCGGGGGCGTAGCGCCGTGCTGGTTCTTCCCGGACGGGGCGGACCACTGCCCGGCCGGGGGTTGGTTGGTCGACCATTTGGAAGCGGGGCCGTTCTCGTCGGCGGGCCCGGCAGGCCGGGGCACTCCGGCATCCTGTTCACCGGAGTGAGCCGATCCGGGCGAAGCCCAGCCCGGAGTGTCGTTCACGGTCGTCCACCTCATGGCTTGGGTCGGGGACCGGCTCACGGAGCCGGCTTGTGCGCAGGGCCTGTCCGCGTATCAGTTCGGCAGGCAGGCAGCCATCGTGCCACGCGGGGCCGTTCGACGGGTGGGCCCCTGTATCTCCTTCTCTCCTTCAATGTCGGTGGCTCACCAGGCAGACTGGGCGGATGGCTGATCAGTACGCACAAAACCCGGCCCGCGGTGAACCGCCCAGGCTCTCCGTCCTTCGCTGGGACGAGTTGCCGGAAGGACCCGTGGTGGTGCTCCTCGACCAGACGCGGCTGCCCGCCGAGGAGATCGAGCTGGTCTGTACCGATGTGCCGGCCTTGGTACAGGCGATCACGACGCTTGCCGTGCGGGGTGCGCCTCTCCTGGGCATCACCGGTGCCTACGGTGTGGCGCTCGCTGCTGCGCGGGGTTATGACGTGGAGGAAGCCGCGACCTTGCTGGCGCACGCGCGGCCCACCGCGGTGAATCTGGCCCATGGGGTGCGGCGGGCGCTGGCCGCCCATCGTGCGGCGGCCGGAGGGGGCAGTGTTCAGGCCGCTCGGGCGGCGCTTGCGGAAGCCAGGAAGCTACATCGGCAGGACGCGGAGGCAAGTGCGAGCATGGCAGCCCACGGGCTCGCTCTGCTCGATGAGCTGCTGGCGGGAGGAAGTCACCGAATTCTCACTCACTGTAATACCGGAGCTTTGGTCTCGGGTGGCGAGGGCACTGCGTTCGCGGTGGCGCTCGCCACCCATCGCGAGGGTCGATTGCGCCGGCTGTGGGTGGACGAGACACGACCGTTGCTGCAAGGTTCCCGATTGACCGCCTACGAGGCGGCGCGCAACGGTATGGCATACACCCTGCTCACCGATAACGCCGCAGGTTCACTCTTTGCGGCGGGTCAGGTCGACGCCGTCCTGATTGGCGCCGATCGGATAGCCGCGGACGGGTCGGTGGCCAACAAGGTGGGCAGCTACCCGCTCGCCGTCCTGGCCAGGTACCACCATGTGCCGTTCGTGGTGGTCGCTCCGACGACGACGATCGATCCGGACACACCGGACGGAGCCGGTATCGAGGTGGAACAGAGGTCTGGCCACGAGGTGACGGATGTGGCTGCCCCGCAGCTGGTGTCCGCCGGGCCAGGAGCGGTCGCGAGCACGTCGGTCGCGCCGCTGGGGACGCCGGCGTACAACCCGGCTTTTGATGTCACACCGCCCGAGCTGGTGACGGCGATCGTCACCGAGTCGGGGGTGTTGTCCCCTGTCACGGGGGACGGAATTGCGGAGCTGTGTGCCAGGTCACGCCAGGTAACGATTAGCTAATGGGATGATGTCGTTTATGAAGGGACGAGTCCTTGTCGTCGATGACGACACCGCACTGGCCGAGATGCTCGGGATTGTGCTGCGTGGTGAAGGTTTCGAGCCGTCTTTTGTAGCGGACGGTGACAAGGCACTTGCCGCTTTCCGTGAAGCCAAGCCGGATCTTGTACTGCTGGACCTGATGCTCCCTGGCCGGGACGGCATCGAGGTCTGCCGTCTGATCAGGGCCGAGTCCGGCGTGCCCATCGTGATGCTCACCGCCAAGAGCGACACGGTGGACGTCGTCGTGGGCCTTGAGTCCGGTGCCGATGACTACATCATCAAACCGTTCAAACCGAAGGAGCTGGTGGCCAGGATCAGGGCGAGGCTGCGCAGGTCGGAGGAGCCCGCACCGGAACAGCTGGCCATCGGTGACCTTGTCATCGACGTGGCCGGCCACTCGGTGAAGCGGGAGGGCCAGTCGATCGCGCTCACCCCGCTTGAGTTCGATCTCCTCGTCGCGCTCGCCCGCAAGCCGTGGCAGGTGTTCACCCGAGAGGTCCTGCTGGAACAGGTGTGGGGCTACCGTCACGCGGCTGACACCAGGCTGGTGAACGTCCACGTACAGCGGCTGCGCTCCAAGGTTGAGAAGGATCCCGAGCGCCCGGAGATCGTGGTGACCGTCCGTGGCGTCGGTTACAAGGCCGGGCCGAGCTGATATGCCTCACGGCAGTGTCGCTCCGCCGCCCGGGCAGCCGGGAGTCCGTACGGGGCGGACTGCCGGAAGTGAAACGTGGTCGTCGCGATTCGGTCGGTTGCTGCAAGGCGGCCGGTCGGATCGGGGCGGTGAGCCAGGACGTCTTCTGCTGCGTCTCCTGATGCGCTGGGTACGTCGTCCGCTGCTGCCCGCAGTACGGCTCTGGCGTCGGAACATCCAGCTCCGGATCGTGGTCACCACCCTGTTGATGTCACTGGGCGTGGTCGTCGTGCTCGGATTCGTCGTGATCGGGCAGGTGCGCAACGGTCTGCTCGATGCGAAGGCAAAAGCTGCCCAGAGCCAGGCCGCCGGCGGATTCGCCGTGGCCCGGGAGCGCGCCAATGCGCTGCTCGGGCCCGGCCCGGGCGGTGCGGACGGCGACGGTCAGGCCGCCACCAGTTCCTGGCGGTCCGATCTGGTGGAACAGCTCGCCAGCGGTGGCCAGGGCGCTTTCAACGTAGTCGCGCTGAGCCCTGAGCCCGTGGGTGAGGGCGGTCCCAACCACGGCCCGCGTACCTCCGGGGGCGTCGATGTTGCCTCCATCCCCGAGAAGCTCCGCACGACCGTGGGCCAGGGCACGGGGACGTACGAGACGTACATCCAGATCCAATACAAGAACGACGAACGCGAACCGCAGGCCGGGCTGGTCGTCGGAACTCGACTGACCGACATCGAGAACAACCCGTACGAGCTGTACTACCTCTTCCCGCTCGCACAGGAAGAGCAGTCCCTGAAGGTCGTCAGAACGACATTGGCGACCGCAGGGCTGTTCGTTGTGGTCCTGCTCGGCGCGATCGCCTGGTTGGTGGTCCGGCAGATCGTCACTCCCGTACGGATGGCCGCCGGAATCGCCGAACGGCTCTCCGCCGGGCGTCTCCAGGAACGGATGAAGGTGACGGGCGAGGACGACATCGCCCGACTCGGCGAAGCGTTCAACAAGATGGCCCAGAACCTTCAGCTCAAGATCCAGCAGCTGGAGGAGTTGTCACGGATGCAGCGTCGCTTCGTCTCCGACGTCTCCCATGAACTGCGCACCCCCTTGACCACGGTCCGTATGGCCGCGGACGTGATCCACGAGGCCCGTAGCGACTTCGATCCGGTGACCGCCCGCTCCGCCGAGCTGCTGGGTGACCAGCTGGACCGGTTCGAGTCGCTGCTCTCCGACCTGCTGGAGATCAGTCGCTTCGACGCGGGAGCGGCAGCGCTGGAGGCGGAAGCCATAGACCTGCGCGAGGTCGTGCGCCGGGTGATCGGCGGGGCGGAGCCCCTGGCCGAGCGCAAGGGCAGCCGCATACGTGTGGTCGGCGACGAGCAACCCGTGGTGGCGGAGGCCGATGCCCGCCGCGTGGAGCGGGTGCTGCGGAATCTCGTGGTCAATGCCGTGGAGCACGGCGAAGGCCGTGACGTCGTGGTTCGGATGGCGGTCGCGGGCGGAGCCGTCGCGATCGCAGTGCGCGACTACGGCGTCGGACTCAAGCCGGGCGAGGCCACCCGGGTGTTCAACCGCTTCTGGCGGGCCGACCCGGCGAGGGCACGGACCACCGGGGGGACCGGTCTCGGACTGTCCATCGCCGTAGAGGACGCCCGGTTGCACGGCGGCTGGCTCCAGGCGTGGGGCGAGCCGGGCGGAGGCTCCCAGTTCCGGTTGACCCTGCCCCGTACGGCGGACGAGCCGCTGCGCGGATCACCGATACCACTGGAACCGGAGGACTCGCGCCAGAACCGCGAGCGGGCCGCGACCGCGCGGACCCCTGGTGCCGAGCCCAAGTCGAACGGGCGCTCGTTGACGTCACTGCCCTCGCAGGCGGCGTCTTCCCACTCGTCGTTGTCCGTACCATCTCGGGTACCTCCACCGCCGAGGGCCGCCCCTGCGGGGGTGGATCCGGCTGCCCTGCCGGGAAGCGGTGCCCGTGTGGTGGCGCGCCCCACGGGCGGGCGCCAGGGCGACACCGATACCGCAGCGGAAGCATTCGCGGACCAGGAGGACACGACTCGTGGGCGTTGAGCGTCAAAGCAGGAGTCGTCGCAGTACGCTGCGTCTCGGCGCGGTGCTGGGCGGCGGCGGCATGCTGCTCGCGGGGTGCGCCTCAATGCCCGAGAGCGGGGAGGTCCGGGCCGTGAAGGCGTCGCCGCGGGCGGACTCCCAGGTCAGAGTGGATGCCGTACCGCCGAGGCCGGGCGCGACGCCCAGCGAGATAGTCGCTGGCTTCCTCGAAGCGATGACCAGCGACGACGCCAACTTCGCGACTGCTCGGACCTATCTGTCCGCGGAAATGGCCAAGGAGTGGCGGCCGGAGGCGGGGACGATCGTACTGGCCTCCGCACCCAACCCGGGCGACGCGATCAAGGGTCGCCACGAGAACCCGGGGGTTGACTACCCGCTGCTCGGGCAGCAGATCGCGACGGTTGACGCGCAGCACGCCTACCAGGCGATCACTCCTACCGACTACCGGGCGACGATCCACCTCTCCACGCAGAACGGCCCGGAGGGGCCGGAGTGGCGCATCGACAACCTGCCTCCGGGGCTGGTCCTCGGCGCCTCCGACTTCCAGCGCAACTACCTGCCGGTGAACAAGTACTACTTCGCGGCCGGGCGGAACAACCGCGTCGCAGATCCGATCTTCATTCGCCAGCGGATGGACCCGGTGACGTTGATGGATCCGGTGACCCAGTCGGTCAAGGCCCTGCTCGATGGTCCGACGAACTGGTTGAAGCCCGTGGTCGAATCGTTCTTCCCGGCCGGCACGACGCTGAAGGAAGGCGTCAAGTCGCTGACCATCGACGACCGGAACGCGTTGAAGGTGCCGCTGAACAAGAAGGCGTCGAGCGTCGGCCGTCCGGAGTGCAACAAGATGGCGGCGCAGATCCTCTTCACCCTGAAGGACCTCTCGTCCACCCGGATCGGTCAGGTGGAGCTCCAGCGCTCCGACGGCACCCAACTGTGCGTGCTCGACAGCGGTCAGCAGGACGGCTACGCACCGGAGCACTCCGCCGCGCGGCAGGGCAACCAGTACTTCGTCGACCAGAAGGGGCGCCTCTCCCTGTTGCCCCACGGTGCGAAGGAGACCCCCGACCCGGTACCGGGGGCGCTGGGGACCGGGCAGTTGCCGTTGGGGCCGATCGCCGTCGCCCGTGACGAGACCATCGCCGCCGCGGTCGCGCAGGATGGCCGTCAGCTATTCGTCGCGCCGATCACCTCGACCGAGGCCCCGGCGACGACGCTCGTGCAGAGCAAGGGCAAGAGCCGCGACAACCGGCTGTCGGCACCCAGTTGGGACGGCCGCGGCGACCTCTGGGTGGCGGACCGGGACCCAGCCCAGCCGCGCCTGTTGATGTCGGTGGGCGGCGCCACCGCTCCCCTCCCCGTCAACATAGCCTCGGAACTCGACGGTGCACGGATCGAATCCTTGAAGGTGTCCGTGGACGGTACGCGGATCGCCCTGCTGCTGGGAGAGCATGGCAAGACGACTCTGAAGATCGGCCGGGTGGAGCGCAAGGGGCCCAAGAGCGCACCCGTGGTCACGGTCGCCGACCTCCGCCCCGCAGCCCCCCAGATGGAGACGGTGACCTCGGTCTCCTGGGCAGGCGCCAGCCGTCTGGTGGTGGTCGGCAAGGAAGCCGGTGGGGTTCAGCAGGTGCGCTACATCCAGACGAACGGCTTCAGCTCGCCTTCCGCGGAACTGCCGGGGCTGAACGGTGCGACGGCGGTCACCGCATCGGACGATGAGCAGCGGCCCTTGGTGGCGCTCTCCGGGGACGGCATCGTGCGACTTCCGGCCGGCGCGGGCTGGCAGACGGTGGTCGTCAAGGGAGCCGGCTCGCACCCCGTCTATCCCGGCTGACACCTCCGCCGGGGCCGTACGGCCTGGCGTGCTGCTCTTGGCGTACAGCCATGGGCACTGAGGAACAGAGCAGGTCAGCCCCTATGTGGTGAGTTATCCACAGGAGTGGCGGGCGGGTCAGGACCTTGGCACAGTGGGTGCATGAGGGGGTGGTGGCAGGAGATCGCGGGCCTGGTGCTGCCAGCCGTCTGCGGTGGCTGTGGTGTTCTCCGTACACCGCTGTGTGAAGGGTGCGTGCATGAGCTGTACGGCTCCGCTGCGCGCCGTGCGAGGCCGGCTCCAGAGCCCCGGGGCCTGCCCGTGGTGTACGCGGCTGCGCCGTACGCCGATGAGGTGCGCGCGCTCCTCATCGCGCACAAGGAGCGCGGGGCTCTGGGGTTGGCGCGACCGCTCGGCGTGGCCCTGGCCGGGGCCGTGAGGGCTGCTGTCGTAGCGAGTCAGGAGGCGGCCGGGCCGCTGCTGCTCGTACCCATGCCATCGGCCCGGCGAGCGGTGCGGGCCAGGGGGCACGATCCGGCCCGGCGGATCGCCTTGGCCGCTGCCCGCGAGCTGCGGCGCGGGGGTCTGGAATCGCGGGTGCTTCCGGTGTTGCGGCAACAGCGGGAGATCTTGGACCAGGCCGGCCTGACGGCGGCGCAGAGGGCGCAGAACCTGGCGGGGGCACTGGAGGTGGCCCCGGGCTCTCGGCGGCTGCTGGAAGGGGGCAGGGCGGTGCTGGTGGACGATCTGATGACGACGGGTGCCTCCCTGACCGAAGCGGCGCGGGCCATCCGTGGGTCGATGGGTGGGGCGGGGGTGTCCGGATTTCGGTCCGGGTCCGGGTCCAGGGGCGGGGGCGGGGGCTCGGTCGGATTCCCTGCGTCAGGATCCCTTGCTTCTCCTACCGCTCCACTGGGGGCCAACGACGACCCACGGCCGGTGGGCGGAGCGTGGATCGGAAGAGCCTCGATGTCGAATGACGGGGACAGGATTGAGACGGGTGGTACAGGGGCACTTTCTGGATTCACACAGTTGTGCGCCGCGGTTGTTGCCGCGCCAGCAGTTTCCTTGGAAATAGAGCGGAACTGACTGGGTAGGCGCAACGTTGCAGGTAGTAAGAGATCAAAGTCCTCGGAACGGAGGTACGCGCTGGTAGCGGGTGCCGAGACCCGTCCAATCGAGCTATGTTCGGTTGTGAGGACGTGCGAATAAGGAGGCCGTACCCCATCGAATGCACTGCCGGGCTTCTGGCCAGGGATTCGGGGCAACGAGAAACCTCGAAAGTCGATGGGGTGGGGATCTTGTCGACTGGGGAGGAGGAGGTGAAAGTCGCCTAGTCCGAGACTTCGGTACTCACCGGGGTCTGGTGCAAGAGGGAGACGCTCCGCAGCCGATGAGCGAGCGGAGCAATCCGGGAACGGAGTTCTGCGTGGACATCGTCGTCAAGGGCCGCAAGACCGAGGTACCCGAGCGGTTCCGCAAGCACGTGGCCGAGAAGCTGAAGCTGGACAAGATCCAGAAGCTCGACGCCAAGGTGATCAGCCTGGACGTCGAGGTGTCCAAGGAGCTAAACCCGCGGCAGGCCGAGCGGTCTGACCGTGTGGAGATCACCCTTCACTCCCGGGGTCCTGTGATCCGTGCGGAGGCCGCGGCCGGTGACCCGTATGCCGCTCTCGACCTCGCTACGGGCAAGTTGGAGGCGCGGCTGCGCAAGCAGCACGACAAGCGCCACACCCGCCGTGGCAACGGACGGCTGTCGGCGGCCGAAGTGGTGGATGTGGTTCCCGGCGTCGCCGAACTGGACGCCCAAGGCCGCCCCCCGGCACCTGAGGTGCCGGAGACCATTCCCACCACCAAGATCGGCTCGCTCGAAGTGCAGGGCGAAGGACCGCTGGTGGTACGCGAGAAGGTCCATACGGCGGCACCCATGACGCTCGACCAGGCGCTCTACGAGATGGAGCTGGTCGGGCACGACTTCTATCTCTTCGTCGACTCGGAGACGAAGCAGCCCAGTGTCGTCTACCGGCGACACGCCTACGACTACGGTGTCATCCACCTGGAGACCGACCCCCTGGCGGGCACTGACCAGGGCGGCGGTGCCGGAGGCGCGCTCGGCGGCTGACCCGGCCGTTCCCCTTTTGAACAGGAGTCGTGGTGCCCCTGAAGCGCCCTGTGCGCCGTCAGGGGCACCACTGTGCGACCCAAAGGATCACCGTTTCGCCGTCCGGGCATGAAAGCATGGCGGTGTAGTGCCAACCGGTGCGCCATGCACCGGTGTTGGTCAACCTGACATGCCCTTCAGGCCACTGCCTTCAGGGGGAGGAACGATGGCGCACAGCTTCGGGCCGGTGCACGACCACACGGCCGACGCCGGAGACAGAGTCGCCGGGGCCGACCCGGCTCCCGCGGGCAGCTCCCGCGGCGAGCCGATCCGGGTCCTCGTGGTGGACGATCACGCGCTCTTCCGGAGAGGGCTGGAGATCGTCCTCGCCCAGGAGGAGGACATCCAGGTCGTGGGCGAGGCGGGTGATGGTGCAGAAGCGGTGGACAAGGCCGCTGACCTGCTCCCCGACATTGTGCTGATGGATGTGAGGATGCCGCGTCGCGGTGGTATCGAAGCCTGTACCTCCATCAAAGAGGTGGCCCCCAGCGCGAAGATCATCATGCTGACGATCAGCGATGAGGAGGCGGATCTCTACGACGCCATCAAGGCGGGTGCCACCGGCTACCTCCTCAAGGAGATCTCCACCGACGAAGTGGCGACCGCCATCCGCGCTGTCGCCGACGGACAGTCCCAGATCAGTCCGTCGATGGCGTCGAAGCTCCTGACCGAGTTCAAGTCCATGATCCAGCGAACCGACGAGCGCCGTCTTGTGCCGGCCCCTCGGCTGACCGATCGCGAACTCGAAGTCCTCAAACTGGTCGCCACGGGGATGAACAACCGTGACATCGCCAAAGAGCTGTTCATCTCCGAGAACACGGTGAAGAACCACGTGCGCAACATCCTGGAGAAGCTCCAACTGCATTCACGGATGGAAGCCGTGGTCTATGCGATGCGCGAAAAGATCCTGGAGATCCGCTAGCGGCCGGCGCACCGCCAGCCGTTCTGGTTCGCTGCCGCCACGATCCGCGGTCATGACCAGCGGGTCGACGGCGCGCCCGTGATGCCGATCAGGCCGTAGGAGCTCTTTGGCCAACTCCGTCCTCCGAGTGGTTGACGGCCGTGGCCGTCAACGGTGGTTCGCCCTTTCCACCAGCTCCGCCGCATAGAAAGCCGCGAGGGGCAGGGGGCGTCAGGCGAGAGCAGAGATGAGGGCGGGGGCGAGCTCCGCGCTGTCCACCCGCTCCACCCTCACGCTGTCGCAGCCCACCCACCCGGCCGCTTCCCGCAATGCCTGCGCCATGGGGGCCACCGCCTTCGGCGTGTCCAGTGAGACCTGCCTGGCGACCAACGTGGTGCCCTCGCGGGCGGGGTCCACCCGACCCAACAACCGCCCGCCGGACAGCAGAGGCATCGCGAAGTAGCCGTACACCCGCTTCGGTTTCGGTACGTATGCCTCAAGGCGATGGGTGAAGCCGAAGATGCGTTCCGTACGGGCGCGCTCCCAGATCAGTGAGTCGAACGGTGAGAGCAGAGTGGTGCGGTGGCGTCCTCGCGGCGTCGTGGCGAGGGCCCGGGGATCTGCCCATGCGGGCTTCGTCCAGCCCTCCACGGCGACCGGCACCAGACCGCTCTCGGCGACCACCGCGTCGAACTGCTCGCCCTTCAGCCGGTGGTAGTCCGCGATGTCCGCTCTCGTCCCCACTCCCAGCGCTTCCCCGGCGAGCCGGACCAGGCGACGCAAGCACTCCGAGTCGCTCAGCTCCACGTCGAGGAACTCAGCCGGGATCGCCCGCTCCGCCAGGTCGTACACACGCTTCCAGCCGCGCCGCTCGGTGCAGACCACCTCGCCGAACATCAGCGCGCGTTCCACGGCGACCTTGGAAGCCGACCAGTCCCACCACTCCCCGCCGTTCTTCGCACCCCCCAACTCGGTAGCGGTCAAGGGGCCCTCCGTCTCCAGCTGCTTGATCACCGTCTCGTACGCGCCGTCCGGGAGGTCGTGGTGCCACTGCGGGCGGGCGCGATAGGCACGGCGGCGGAACGCGAAGTGCGGCCACTCCTCCACAGGCAGGATGCAGGCGGCATGGGACCAGTACTCGAAGCTGTGGCCGTCCGTCCAGTACGCGTCCTCGACGCTCCGGCGCTCCACCGCGCCCAGTCGTGCGTAGGGGATCAACTCATGCGAGCGCGCGAGCACCGAGATGGTGTCCAGCTGAACGGCGCCCAGGTGTCTCAGCACACCGCGCACCCCTGCCCGACGGTCAGGCGCGCCGAGGAACCCTTGGGCGCGCAGCGCTATCCGGCGTGCCTCGTCGGCGGAGAGGTCGGCGGCTGGGGTCGGCAGCATGGTCATGCTCCGCACGATAGACGTGGGGACTGACAGTCGAGTACCCCGGTTCTCGTCATGAAGCCGTCAGGGCCGAGGCATCGGTGTTGCTCTGCTCGTTCGGTGCACCCGGTCCGGTTCGTTTGGTGCACCCGGTCCCGCGCAGATGGTCACCGCTGGGCCGGCAGATAGGCGTACGGGCTGGTCAGGCCCAGGTCCGAGGGGAGCAGCGAGGCCACCCAGGTGTCCCGCAACGTGTCCTTGTTCATCAGGGCGGCCCGCAGTGTGCCCTCGACGGTGAATCCGGCCTTCTCGGCGACAGCGCGCGATCCCGTGTTCCCCACCTCGGCCCGCCACTCCAGCCGGGTGGCGCCGAGCCGGGTGAAGGTCCAGTGGGCCAGGGCGGCGACACTCTCCGCCATGATCCCGCGCCCGCGGTACTCCTTGGCCGTCCAGAAACCGATCTCCCATGTGCCCGAATAGGTGCGGAGCGTGACGGCGATCGAGGCCATCAGGGGGCCGCCGGCGCGCGGGAGCACGGCGAAGGTGCACATCGTTCCGTTCGCCCAGCCCTCGGGCACGAGCTGTTCGGTGAATTCGGCGGCGTGTTCTTGGGCGTACGGGGAGGGCACGGTGGTCCAGCGTTGGATCTCAGGGTCCTGGCACGCCAGGTGGACCGCCTCCGTGTCGGCCGCGGTGAAGGTTCGCAGCAGGAGGCGCTCGGTGGTGAGTGTGATGGGGTCCATGGCCGGATTCTGGTGGGGGCACCGGACGGATGCGAGCACTTTTCGCGCCTCACCGGCACCTTCCGCGTGTCCCGTGCGTTCTCCATGCGGGTAACGGCGACCCCTGCCGACCGCGGACCTCCCGGCCCGGTCCGTTCCTCGCTTACGATGGCCGTTGCGGTGGGGCCCGCCTGCCGTGCCCGTGCCAGTGTCCAATCACGACCTAGCCAGGCCCGATCGGCAAGGAGACCAGCCTCAGTGTCCGTCTTCAACAAGCTCATGCGTGCAGGCGAAGGCAAGATCCTGCGCAAACTGCACCGCATCGCGGACCAGGTCAACTCCATCGAAGAGGACTTCGTCAGCCTCTCCGACGCCGAGTTGCGGGCGCTTACGGAAGAGTACAAGCAGCGCTACGCCGACGGCGAAAGCCTCGACGACCTGCTTCCCGAGGCGTTCGCCACTGTCCGTGAGGCTTCCAAGCGCGTTCTCGGCCAGCGCCCCTACGACGTACAGCTGATGGGCGGCGCTGCGCTGCACCTCGGGTACGTCGCCGAGATGAAGACCGGTGAGGGCAAGACCCTCGCCGGCGCGCTGCCCACTTATCTGAACGCGCTCTCCGGCAAGGGCGTGCACCTGATCACGGTCAATGACTACCTCGCCGAGCGTGACTCCGAGGTGATGGGCAGGATCCACAAGTTCCTGGGCCTGGAGGTCGGCTGCATCCTCGCGAACATGACGCCCGCGCAGCGTCGCGAGCAGTACGCGTGTGACATCACTTACGGCACGAACAATGAGTTCGGCTTCGACTACCTCCGCGACAACATGGCCTGGTCGCAGGAGGAGCTGGTCCAGCGCGGCCACAACTTCGCCGTGGTCGACGAGGTCGACTCGATCCTCGTCGACGAAGCCCGTACGCCGTTGATCATTTCCGGACCCGCGGACCAGGCCACCAAGTGGTACGGAGACTTCGCCAAGCTGGTGAAGCGACTGACCAAGGGCGAGCCGGGCAACCCCCTCAAGGGCATTGAGGAGACCGGCGACTACGAGGTCGACGAGAAGAAGCGGACCGTCGCCATCCATGAGTCCGGGGTCGCCAAGGTCGAGGACTGGCTGGGCATCGACAACCTCTACGAGTCGGTGAACACCCCCCTGGTCGGCTATCTGAACAACGCCATCAAGGCCAAGGAACTCTTCAAGAAGGACAAGGACTACGTCGTCATCGACGGCGAGGTCATGATCGTTGACGAGCACACCGGTCGAATCCTGGCCGGTCGCCGCTACAACGAGGGCATGCACCAGGCGATCGAGGCGAAGGAAGGGGTGGACATCAAGGACGAGAACCAGACCCTTGCCACGATCACCCTCCAGAACTTCTTCCTCCTCTACGGCAAGCTGTCCGGAATGACCGGTACCGCGATGACGGAAGCGGCCGAGTTCCACCAGATCTACAAGCTCGGTGTCGTTCCGATCCCCACGAACCGGCCGATGGTCCGCCAGGACCAGTCCGACCTCATCTACCGCACCGAGGTCGCCAAGTTCGCCGCCGTCGTCGACGACATCGAGGAGAAGCACGAGAAGGGGCAGCCGATCCTCGTCGGCACCACTTCGGTCGAGAAGTCTGAGTACCTCTCCCAGCAGCTCAACAAGCGCGGCATCCAGCACGAGGTGCTCAACGCCAAGCAGCACGACCGGGAAGCGATCATCGTCGCCCAGGCCGGCCGCAAGGGCGCCGTCACCGTCGCCACGAACATGGCCGGCCGTGGTACGGACATCAAGCTCGGTGGCAACCCCGACGACCTCGCCGAGGCGGAGCTGCGTCAGCAGGGCCTGGACCCGGTCGAGCACGTCGAGGAGTGGGCCGCCGCCCTCCCCTCCGCTCTGGAGAAGGCCGAGCAGGCCGTCAAGGCGGAGTTCGAGGAGGTCAAGGACCTCGGCGGGCTCTACGTACTGGGCACCGAGCGGCATGAGTCCCGTCGTATCGACAACCAGCTGCGCGGTCGTAGCGGTCGCCAGGGCGACCCCGGTGAGTCCCGCTTCTACCTCTCGCTCGGCGATGACCTGATGCGCCTGTTCAAGGCCCAGATGGTCGAGCGCGTGATGGCCATGGCCAATGTGCCCGACGACGTGCCGATCGAGAACAAGATGGTCACCCGCGCCATCGCCTCCGCGCAGTCGCAGGTCGAGCAGCAGAACTTCGAGACGCGTAAGAACGTCCTGAAGTACGACGACGTGCTCAACCGCCAGCGCAAGGTGATCTACGGCGAGCGTCGCCGCGTTCTGGAGGGCGAGGACCTGCACGAGCAGATCCGCCACTTCATGGACGACACCATCGACGCCTACATTCAGGCCGAGACCGTCGAAGGGTTCGCCGAGGAGTGGGACCTGGACCGGCTGTGGGGTGCGTTCAAGCAGCTCTACCCGGTGAAGGCCAGCATCGAGGAGTTGGAGGAGGCCGCCGGCGACCGCGTCGGAATCACGGCGGAATTCATCGCGGAGTCCATCAAGGACGACATCCACGAGCAGTACGACGAGCGGGAGAAGCAGCTCGGCTCCGAGATCATGCGTGAGCTGGAGCGGCGTGTGGTCCTCTCGGTCCTCGACCGCAAGTGGCGTGAGCACCTCTATGAGATGGACTACCTCCAGGAGGGCATCGGTCTGCGCGCGATGGCGCAGAAGGACCCCCTGGTGGAGTACCAGCGCGAGGGCTTCGACATGTTCACCGCGATGATGGACGGCATCAAGGAGGAGTCCGTCGGCTATCTGTTCAACCTGGAGGTCCAGGTGGAGCAGCAGGTCGAGGAGGTTCCCGTGGAGGACTCGGCGCAGCGCACCTCGCTGGACAAGACGGTGCCCGCCGCCCGTCCCGAGATCCGGGCGAAGGGTCTGGAGGCTCCGCAGCGCCCCAACCGGCTGCACTTCTCCGCCCCCACGGTGGACGGCGAGGGCGGTGTCGTCGAAGGCGACTTCGCCAACGACGACCAGCCGGCGCGCGGTGATGCGGACGGCATGACGCGGGCGGAGCGCCGTAAGGCGCAGCGCAGCTCGGGGCGTCGTCGCAAGAAGTAGGAGCGCTCCCGGGGGTGTCTCGGGATGTGCAGCCGGGCCGGACATCGCCACGATGTCCGGCCCGGCTCGTTTTCCCGAGCGTGCGTCCGGAGTCTCAGGGGAGTGCGGGCCGGTGCTTGGGGACGGAACCCCGTCCCTGCCTGGGCGCCGCGGGCCCGTCTTGGGCGGACCACGTCGTATCGCCGGGCACGGCTCAGCCGGGAACGCCGATCCTCTCGCCCCCGAGTTCCACGGCGGCGCATCGCCAGCGCTGGTCGGCTCCCTGTTCGAGGCGGAAGGCCATGGCGCTCACCCGGTCTCCCGAACCGATGCGGGCGAAGGCTTCGATCACTCCCGGACCTGGGTGGTACTCACCACAGTGGCGTACGACGGGAGTGACTCGGTCCGCGGGGCGCAGCGGTGCCCCTGGTGCCAGCCGTACGAGCTGTTCGTACGCCTCTCCGATGGTGTGGCCCAACATCCAGTGCACGGGCCGTTGGCCGCTGAGAACCGCGAGCAGACGGTCAGCGAACCAGTAGTGCGGTCGGTCCTGGCGTCGTGCGCGGGCCGTCGCGGATGCTGCGACGGCGGCGGGCCTGCGCTGGTCGCGTCGGCCTGCCGGCCGTGTCCTGTCCATGGTGTCGCCCCCGTTTGCTGGGCCCGGCCATTCGCTACCGGGCGGTAACTTCGTGTTGATCTTTTACGGGGCCCGGCGGGCGGGCGCAAGGGCCCGCCCGCCGGGCAGGGCGTCGGCGAAAGATCACCTATCAGGGTGAGGAGAGCGAGTTCGGGCGCTGGTCGCCGCGGTATGGAGAGGCCGGAGGTGGACGGTTCTCGGGCCCCCAAGGGGCACTCCGAAGGGGGACCTCGCACGTATCCTGAGGGCGTCTGTCGACTAGGAAAGCGGTCAGCCCATGCGTGTCTACGTCCCCCTGACGCTCTCCGGTCTCGCGGAGGCGCACAAGGTCGGTGAGCTGGGCCCGGGCCCGGTGGTCGCGTACGGCGTCACGCCCGGACTGCGCGAGTGGTACCTCTCCGACGACGTGGAGGAACTGGAGTACGCGGCGCTCAACCGTGCCGCCGCCGCCTCGCTGAGAATGATCGCCGGACGCCCGGACGAGCGCCGACGGCGGGTCGTGGTCGCGGTGGACATCGCCGACCAGGACGCCGTCGCGGACCCTGATCGTGCCCTCGACGCCAGTTCGCTCGGTGAGGTGAGCATCGCCGCCGCGGTGTCCTTGGCGAAGGCTGCGGCGGTGCACGTGGACGCGGACGATGCCGTGGACGATGTGACGGCTGCCGCCGCGGCCCTCGGCGCAGCGGATCAGGGCGATGACGACGCTCAGTTCATCGTCGACGGGGCAGAGGACCACGAACTGCTCTGGTACGGCGTGCAGGAGATCCCGGCACTGGTCGAGTGATCGTCCGGGCCGATACCGGCTGATCTGCGAATTCCATCCGGCCCGGACCGATTGTCAGACCCGACAGGTACGGTTTTTCCATGGGGAAGCACAGGGGCACTCACGATGCCCATCTCGTCTGGGACTGGAACGGCACACTGCTCGACGACATCACCGCGGTCATCGGGGCGACGAACGCTGCGTTCGCGGAGATAGGTCTTGCGCCGATCACGCTGGAGCGCTACCGCGAGATGTACTGCGTGCCGGTTCCCCGGTTCTACGAGCGGTTGCTGGGGCGGCTGCCGACGGACGAGGAGTGGGACTCCATGGACGGGATCTTCCACCGGTACTACAGCGAGCACCGGATCGGCTGCGGGCTGACCCAGGGGGCGGAAGAACTGCTGGGGGAGTGGCGCCGGGCGGGGCGTAGCCAGTCGCTGCTCAGCATGTTCGGGCACGACGAGTTGATTCCGATCGTCCGTGGATACGGCATCGAGGAACACTTCCTGCGGGTGGAGGGGCGCAGGGGGCGTTCCGGTGGCTCCAAGGCGATCCATATGGCGGCCCACCTCGCAGCGCTGGCCGATGCCACCGCTCCGGAGCGCACGGTGGTCATCGGCGATGCGGCCGATGACGCGATAGCGGCGGCACATGTGGGGGCGCGGGCCGTGCTCTACACGGGGGGATCGCACAGCAGGGCGAGTCTTGAGTCGGTGGGGGTGCCGGTGGTGGACAGCCTGGAAGAGGCGGTCGAGGTCGCGATAGACCTCGTGGCGTAGCTGCCCCGGTTCGAGGGGGGCCGATGGGTGCGGCGCCTGGCCGGGCGGGGGCAGCCCCAGCCCCAGCCGGCTCCCGCACGGCTGGAGCATCGGTCGGATGGCCCGCCCGGGCGAAGGGGCCGGAGCGCGCAGGCACGCACCCTGTTCTGCTGCACGGACTAGTCCATCCGGGCCGGGCCACCGCCCACGGCTTCAAAGAGGTTGTCCTAGTGGTGGACCGGGCGCTTTGCTCTCTCCGGCGTCAACAACCCCTACGACGGGGCTCGGCTCACTCCTTGGCAGTCGTCGCCAACACCTTGAGGAACTCCCGCATCCAGGAGGGGTGATCGGGCCATGCACGAGAGGAGACGAGAGTGCCGTCCACCACTGCCTCCGCATCCTGGAAGCTCGCACCGGCAGCCTGCATATCCAACTCCAGGGCCGGATAGGCGGTGACCCTACGACCTTCCAGACCACCGATCGCCGCCGTCAGCAGTGGGCCGTGACAGATCTGGGCCACGGGCTTGTCCGCGTCGAAAAATGCCTTGAGGATCTTGCGCAGTTCCGGATCGTTGCGCAGGTACTCGGGGGCTCGACCACCCGGAATGACCACGGCCACATAGTCCCCCGGATCCACTTCGGAGAAGGCCAGGTCGGCGGGCCAGGTATAGCCCGGCTTCTCGGTGTATGTGTCGAAACCCGGTTCGAAGTCGTGCACCACGAACTGGAGCTTCTTGCGGGTGGGGGCCGCGATGTGCACCTCGTACCCCTCCTCCAGCAGCCGCTGGTACGGATAGAGCACTTCCAGGGACTCTGCTGCGTCGCCGGTGACGATCAGGACCTTGGCTGTCATGGGCTGCTCCCGGTGTCGGGCTGGCGGGCCTGTCGGGCCCGGAAAGGGCGTTCCCGGGCGGCGGCAGGGCCGTCCGCGGTGACCGTGTGTCGTCAGCCGCCAACCTGCACCTCCCGGGACTGTTTGCCAAGAGGGCCTGTGTCGCTGTGCAGAGTGTCAAACTTCGCACCCCTCTTTTGTACACATAAGGCTCATGACGCTTCGGGGGTGCGGGGCGATAGCCTGGAGCCGTGATCAGTGCGATACGCCCTGGGGGCAGCGAAGCCCCCAGCCTTCGCCCGGAGCGCCACCGCGCCGGGGCAGTCGCCGATCCCCCAGCCCCTTGCCGATTGTTGATTTTTGTCGATTCCGGCTCGGGCAACTCTCATCGCGGCATAACGTCGACCCCGACCGGACACCCCGTGTCGTGGCGTTGCGTCGCTTCTTTCACCTACGTCACGCAACGGCGCGCGACAGGAGCCAGAGGACATGCAGACCAAGCTGGACGAAGCCAAGGCCGAGCTGCTCGCACGGGCTGCCCGGGTAGCTGAGAACAGCCCTGGCGGGGTGCATCATCCCGCCGGGGAGGAGCAGGGCGAGAGTCCAGATCGGGACACTCTGCTCAGCTACCTCCAGCGCTACTACCTGCACACCGCCCCCGAGGACCTTGCGGACCGCGATCCGGTCGATGTCTATGGAGCGGCGCTTTCCCACTACCGACTGGCTGAGGACCGTCCCCAGGGAACGGCCAATGTGCGGGTCCACACCCCGACGGTCGAGGAGAACGGCTGGACCTGTAGCCACTCCGTCGTCGAGGTGGTCACGGATGACATGCCCTTCCTCGTGGACTCGGTGACCAACGAGCTCTCGCGCCAGGGCCGCGGCATCCATGTGGTGATCCACCCACAGGTCACGGTGCGTCGCGACATCACGGGCAAGCTGATCGAGGTACTGCCCACGGTCAAGCGGCCGAGGGACCCCAAGGACCTTCCGCACGATGCGCTGATCGAGTCCTGGATCCATGTGGAGATCGATCGCGAGACGGACCGCGCCGATCTCAAGCAGATCACCAATGACCTCCTGAGGGTCCTCTCCGATGTGCGCGAAGCCGTCGAGGACTGGGAGAAGATGCGCGAAGCCGCGCTGCGCATCGCTGATGAGCTCCCCACCGAGCCGACCGCCGACGACCTTGCCGACCAGGAGGTCGACGAGGCGCGCGAGCTGCTGCGGTGGCTGGCGGCCGACCACTTCACCTTTCTGGGGTTCCGGGAGTACACACTCACGGAAGGTGATGCCCTGGCCGCGGTTCCCGGTACCGGACTCGGCATCCTGCGCTCCGACCCGCACCACAGCGAGGACGAGGACCACCCGGTCAGCCCCTCGTTCAGCAGGCTTCCCGCGGACGCTCGCGCCAAGGCCCGCGAGCACAAGCTGCTCGTGCTGACCAAGGCCAACAGCCGCGCCACCGTCCACCGGCCCAGCTACCTCGACTACGTCGGCGTCAAGAAGTTCGACGCCGACGGCAACGTCATCGGTGAACGGCGCTTCCTCGGCCTGTTCTCGTCCGCCGCGTACACCGAGTCGGTCCGTCGCATCCCCGTCATCCGCCGCCGAGTGGCCGAAGTCCTCGACGGCGCCGGTTTCTCGCCCAACAGCCACGACGGCCGCGACCTGCTCCAGATCCTGGAGACCTACCCGCGCGACGAGCTGTTCCAGACCCCCGTCGACCAGCTGCGCACCATCGCCACCAGCGTGCTCTACCTCCAGGAGCGCCGTCGTCTCAGGCTCTACCTCCGCCAGGACGAGTACGGCCGCTACTACTCCGCCCTCGTCTATCTGCCGCGTGACCGCTACACGACGGGCGTACGGCTGCGGCTGATCGACATCCTCAAGGAGGAGCTCGGCGGCACCAGCGTCGACTTCACCGCGTGGAACACGGAGTCGATCCTCTCCCGCATCCACTTCGTGGTCCGGGTCGCCCCCGGCACCGAACTGCCCCACCTCACCGATGCCGACACCGAGCGCATCGAGGCCAGGCTGGTCGAGGCCGCCCGTTCCTGGGCGGACGGCTTCTCCGATGCCCTCAACGCCGAGCTGGGCGAGGAGCGCGCCGCCGAACTGCTGCGCCGCTACGGCAACGCCCTCCCCGAGGGGTACAAGGCCGACCACTCGCCGCGCTCCGCCGTCGCCGACCTGGTGCACCTGGAAGCCCTCACCGACTCTGGCCGTAACTTCGCGCTCTCCCTCTACGAGCCGGTCGGCGCCGGCCCCGGGGAGCGTCGCTTCAAGATCTACCGAACCGGTGAGCAGGTCTCCCTCTCCGCGGTGCTGCCGATCCTCCAGCGACTCGGCTGCGAGGTCGTCGACGAGCGTCCCTACGAGCTGCGCTGCTCCGACCGCTCCCTGGTGTGGATCTACGACTTCGGTCTGCGGATGCCTCGCACCAACGGCGACCACCTCGCCGATGACGCCCGCGAGCGCTTCCAGGACGCCTTCGCCGCCGTGTGGACCGGAGAGGCGGAGAATGACGGCTTCAACTCCCTCGTCCTGGGCGCCGCGCTGAACTGGCGTCAGGCGATGGTGCTGCGCACCTACGCCAAGTATCTGCGTCAGGCCGGTGCCACCTTCAGCCAGGACTACATGGAGGACACCCTCCGTAACAACGTCCACACCACCCGGCTGCTGGTCTCGCTCTTCGAAGCCCGGATGTCGCCCGGCCGGCAGAGCGCCGGAACCGAGCTGACCGACGGTCTGATGGAGGAGCTCGACGGTGCGCTCGACCAGGTGGCGAGCCTGGACGAGGACCGCATCCTGCGCTCCTTCCTCACCGTGATCAAGGCGACGCTGCGCACCAACTTCTTCCAGAAGGCGGACAGCGGCGCGTACCACGGCTATGTGTCGATGAAGTTCGACCCGACGGCGATCCCCGATCTGCCCGCGCCCCGCCCCGCGTTCGAGATCTGGGTGTACTCCCCGCGTGTCGAGGGCGTCCACCTGCGCTTCGGCAAGGTCGCCCGCGGCGGTCTGCGCTGGTCCGACCGGCGTGAGGACTTCCGTACGGAGATCCTGGGCCTGGTCAAGGCGCAGATGGTGAAGAACACCGTGATCGTCCCGGTCGGCGCCAAGGGCGGCTTCGTCGCCAAGCAGCTTCCCGACCCTTCCGTGGACCGGGACGCCTGGCTCGCCGAGGGCGTCGCCTGCTACAAGACGTTCATCTCGGCGCTGCTCGACATCACCGACAACCTGGTCGCGGGTGAGGTCGTTCCGCCGGCCGACGTCGTGCGCCACGACGAGGACGACACCTATCTCGTCGTCGCCGCCGACAAGGGCACCGCCTCGTTCTCGGACATCGCCAACGAGGTCGCCGTCGCCTACAACTTCTGGCTCGGTGACGCCTTCGCCTCCGGTGGCTCCGCCGGCTACGACCACAAGGGCATGGGCATCACGGCCCGGGGCGCCTGGGAGTCCGTCAAGCGCCACTTCCGCGAACTCGGCCACGACACCCAGACCGAGGACTTCACGGTCGTCGGCGTCGGTGACATGTCCGGCGACGTCTTCGGCAACGGCATGCTGCTCAGCGAGCACATCCGGCTGGTGGCCGCCTTCGACCACCGACACATCTTCATCGATCCGAACCCGGACGCCGCCACCTCCTACGCCGAGCGCCGTCGTCTCTTCGAACTGCCCCGCTCCAGCTGGGCCGACTACAACAAGGAACTGCTGTCGGCGGGCGGCGGCATCCACCCCCGTACCGCCAAGTCGATCCCCGTCAACACCCATATGCGCGCGGCGCTCGGCATCGAAGCCGGGGTCTCCAAGATCACCCCCGCCGAGCTGATGCGCGCCGTGCTCCACGCCCCGGTGGACCTGCTCTGGAACGGCGGAATCGGGACGTACGTCAAGGCGTCCAGCGAGTCCAACGCGGATGTGGGCGACAAGGCCAATGACGCCATCCGCGTCAATGGCGAGGACCTGCGGGTCAAGGTCGTCGGCGAGGGCGGCAATCTGGGGCTCACCCAGCTCGGCCGTATCGAGTTCGACCGCATCGGCGGTCGGGTCAACACGGATGCCATCGACAACAGCGCCGGTGTGGACACCTCCGACCACGAGGTGAACATCAAGATCCTGCTCAACGGTCTGGTCGCGGACGGTGACCTCACCGTCAAGCAGCGCAACCAACTGCTGGCGAAGATGACGGACGAAGTCGGCGCGCTCGTGCTGCGCAACAACTACGCCCAGAACACCGCACTCTCCAACGCGGTCGCCCAGGCATCCTCCCTGCTCCACGCCCACCAGCGGTACATGCGCAGGCTCGGTCGGGACGGCGCGCTCAACCGTGAGCTGGAGTTCTTGCCGACCGATCGGCAGATCCGGGAGCTGCTCAACGGCGGCAAGGGTCTCAGCCAGCCCGAGCTGGCCGTTCTGATGGCGTACACCAAGATCACCACCGCTGACGAGTTGATCGTCACCTCGCTCCCGGACGATCCCTATCTGCGCCGGTTGCTGCACGCCTACTTCCCCAAGCCGCTGCGCGAGAAGTACCCCGAGGCCGTCGACGCCCATGCGCTGCGTCGGGAGATCATCACCACCGTGTTGGTCAACGACACCGTCAACACCGGCGGCTCGACCTTCCTGCACCGACTGCGCGAAGAGACCGGAGCCTCGATCGAGGAGGTCGTACGGGCACAGACGGCCGCCCGTGCGATCTTCGGCCTCAGCGCGGTCTGGGACGCGGTCGAGGGCCTCGACAACAAGGTCGCGGCTGATGTTCTGACCCGTATCCGGCTGCACTCGCGGCGGCTGGTCGAGCGTGGCACCCGCTGGCTGCTGGGCAACCGTCCGCAGCCGCTGGAGTTGGCCGAGACGGTCGAGTTCTTCTCCGAGCGAGTGGAGCAGGTCTGGGGGCAGCTGGCGAAGATGCTGCGGGGCGAGGACCTGGACTGGTACCACGGCATCCTCAAGGAGCTGACCGAGGCGGGCGTGCCCGAGGAGTTGGCCGCCCGGGTGGCCGGGTTCTCCTCGGCCTTCCCCACTCTGGACATCGTGGCCATCGCCGACCGGACGCAGAAGGAGCCGATGGCGGTCGCCGAGGTGTACTACGACCTCGCCGACCGGCTGCGGATCACCCAGCTGATGGACCGGATCATCGAACTGCCGCGTGAGGACCGCTGGCAGTCCATGGCCCGTGCGTCCATCCGTGAGGACCTGTACGCGGCCCATGCCATGCTCACCGCCGATGTGCTCTCGGTGGGCAACGGCAGCTCCAGCCCGGAGGAGCGTTTCGGCCAGTGGCAGGAGCAGAACGCATCGATCCTGGCCCGGGCTCGCGGCACCCTGGAGGAGATCCAAGGGTCCGACACCTTCGACCTGGCGAACCTGTCGGTCGCGATGCGGACCATGCGCCAACTGCTGCGGACGCACAGCTGAGCTGACGGCCGCTCCTGGCCGACCGCAGGGGCGCCCCGGGCCCACGGGGTGCCCCTGCGGTCATGCGCTCGCCCGCCACAACCGGTGACAGGACAGCACCGCGGCGGTGAGGAGCAGACCGTTCCTGAGCACCATCAACAGACAGCCCAGCGGGGTACCGGCCACCACGTCCTCGTACATCAGTGGAAAGGCCAGGGCGGTCAGACAGGCCGCGGGCAGCATCAGCAGGGCGACGGAACGCTGTGTGGTGCGCCGCGAGGTGAGACAGACCGCAGCGAGGCCGAGCAGCCAGATCATGTACTGCGGGCTGATGACCCGGCTCGTGACGGTGAACAGCAGGACGGCGGCGAACGCGGCGTCCAGCGGAGTGGCCGTGTCCCAGTGACGTGCCCGGACACGCCAGAGCACCAGCCATCCCAGCGCCAACACGCTCAGCAGCAGGGAGAGCCGCGCCACCTCGGCGGTGTATGGGCCGACCAGTTCGAATGCCCCGTACTGGAAGCGGACCTCGCCACCCCAGCCGCTGAGCCGTGCCAGTTGCAGCACGGTTCCACCAAGGGACTCGATCTGCACCCCCCGCTCGCCCTGCTGCTGGAGAAAGCTGAGGGGATGGCTGAATCCCAACATCAGAACGAAGAGGAGCACGGCCGCGGATGCGGCGGCGGATGACCAGACGGCCCGGGTGGTACGTCCGCGGGGCGTGCCCAGGATGGTGAGCAGCGGCCACACCTTGATCATGGCGCCGATCCCGGCGAGCGCTCCACCGGTACGCGGGTTCCGGCGCAGGGCGAGGAGCGCCAGCACGGCGACCGCGGTGACGGGAACGTCGTAGCGGGCGAGCGGCAGGTGGAGCAGCAGCGGCAGTCCGCCCACCCACAGCCAGGCGCCCTGGCCCCCGGCGCGGGCGAGTGCCCAGGTGATGACGGCGTCCGCGAGGAGGATCAGTGCGACGAACGCTTGGAAGTACGTCAGCCACGGCACCAGCGCGGGAGCGAGGAAGACGAGTGCGGCGCCGGGCGGGTACTGCCAGGTGGGGTCGTCGAGGGGGAAGGCGCCCTGGCTCAGCTGCTCGTACCAGTGGCGGTAGAGGGTGTGCACCTCGCCCGCCAATCCCGAGTCGCCGATGTGGTCGATGAGCAGCAGGACGACCAGGCCGATCCGGGTGATCGTCCAGGCACCTGCGAGCAGGACGGCGTTCCGGCGGGCGGTTCGGTCCGGTGGAGGCTGCCTCGGTCCGAGGGACAGGGGGTGGCCGACCGGGAGCGGGGCGATCCGAGGGGACGTCATCAGCCCGCACCTTAGCCCGCTTTGGGGTATTTCCTCGCTATTTCTTAGGCCGTGCGAAGACAGCGGGCCTCCGAGAGGAGGCGCCTCGTGGGATCGCCCGGCGCCGGACGTATGGCCCATGGCCGGACGTCTGGCCCACCAGGACGGGGCCGTCTACAGGAACGGGCCGCCCACAAGATCAGAACAGGGCTCAGCGCAGCGCTCGGAGCATCACCGCGTACAGCGGCGCATCGGGGAACGGTCGCCGCTCGCCGATTTTGCGGTACTGCCAGGACTCGTAGAGCGCCTGCACCCGCGGATGCGTGGTGTCGACGAGGAGCACGGCCATGTGTTCCCCGCGCTGCCTCAGCAGGGACTCGTGCAGACGGGCCGACACCCCCGTCTTGCGCCACCGCGGTCGGACCATCAACTCCGAGACTGCGAAGGTCGACGGATTGTCGGGAGTG
This sequence comes from Streptomyces sp. NBC_00690, assembly GCF_036226685.1. Lineage (NCBI taxonomy): Bacteria > Bacillati > Actinomycetota > Actinomycetes > Kitasatosporales > Streptomycetaceae > Streptomyces > Streptomyces sp. NBC_00690. Next base: position 3,465,073 of record NZ_CP109009.1, on the reverse strand, counting down.
GCGGGCAGGTGCTCGCGCCACCACTCGCGGCCGTTGCCCGAGGGCGCGCCGTAGACGAAGCCCACCGGCTCCCGGCCCTCGTAGCCGATGACGCAGGCGAAGTCCGGATTGCCGCCCCAGTGGTCGACGAACCAGGGGAAGCGCTGGACGAAGGGGTCGCCCGCCTGTTCGGCGTACGCATCGGCGTGGACGTCCAGCAGCACCTGTCGGATGCCCGGAAGATCGCCGTGTCCGTACCGTCGCAGCTCGACGTTCACGATCGACTCCATTGGTCGCGGTAGCGGTCGCCCCAGGAGCGCGCCACCGCACTGGTCGGTGCCTGCTCCATGAGGTCGCGGTAGAAGTCGCCCATCAGCGAGCGCATCCGTCCCGGCAGTTGTCCGCCGGCCATCAGCTCGAAGACGGACGACGCCGTGTCGCACGCCTGCTCGGTGTCCCCCTGGTGGAGCTGGGCGAGTCCGAGGCGCGCGGTCGTCAGCGCTCGATTGCGGCGGAACTGGTCCGGCAGTACCGCCAGGGCCCGGTGCGATGCGGCCTCCGCCTCGGCGGCGTCACCGAGCCGGTCCTGCACGATCGCGCTGAGGGCGTGTAACTCGGCGGGACCGTAGAAGGCTATCCAGGACGGTCGTGCCGTATGGGCATCCGCCTTGCCCAACAGGTCCTGGGCGAATCCGAGCGAGCGCAGGGCGGGTTGGCGATCGCCTTTGTTCGCATGGCCGATCGCGGTACGGGCGTGGGCCAGGGAGGCGAACAGTGGATCGCGCCGGGTGATGCCGGTGGCCTGTGCCGCGTGCGCGGCATCCACGGCCGCTCCGTGCTCCTTGCGCTGGTGCGCCAGCATGGCCACGGAGTTCCACACCCGCATCTCGGTGGTGGGGTCGTCGGCCATCCGCGCCAGGTAGAGCGCTTCTTTGAGCTGGCTCTGTGCCCGACCGAGGTGACGCGCGTCGATGTTGGACCAGGCCGCTGTCGCCGTGAAGTCGGCGGCGAGTCCCAGGAGTCTTTGCCGTACGCGCTGGGAGCTGGCCCGGCTCTGGTTGCCCAGACACTCGGACGCCCCGGCGAGGGCGGTTCTCTCCAGGGCGGCATGGCCGCCGCGCGCATCGTCCAGTGCCATCAGACCGTCCAGACTGGCGCGCAGTCTGGCCACGTCCGATGTGCCCACCCGGCCGGTTGCGCCCGGGGTGGCGGGCAGTGCGGACCCGGCCGCTGTGGCCGTGGTGGAGGCGAGGAAGGTGCGGCGGAGCAATGGGCCCTCCGGTGGAACGAAGCCGAGTTCGACGGTCGGACGCCCGAATACTGCCTCTAACGCGGCCCGTTGGCGCGGGTGCGGCCAGCGGGATTTTCCGGTCAGCCAATAGCGGACGGTCCTGTCGCTCACTGTGCCCCGATGGCCTGCGGTCCTCAGCTGCTCGTTCAGCTTCTCGACCAATTCGGCCTGGGTGAACCCTGCTTCCTCCACCGCTGTTTTCAAGCGGACGTTGGCAGTCACGGGGTTCACGGTAGCGGTTCTCCCTGTGGCTGTTGAGGCTTCCGTTCCGCTACTCGGCTTGGAAATTTCCGGTCGCACGCGACCAGCCCCGCCCGGTTTTTCCTGCCCTGACCGGATGCCGAAGCGGTTGTATGAGCCCCTGGCTGCCCCTGCCAGGCGGCCGTCCCCGCTTCCGCCCTCAGCCCCCGCCCAGGCGGAAGCGGGTTCCCCCCGCGCCCCCCACCTGTCATGAGGCTCCCATGATGACGAAAGCAGAATCCGTACCCATCGGATGTCCGAGCTACAGCGAAGTGCTCGACGGGGTACCGCAGTCGGTGCGTAGAGCCAGGGTCCTGGTGATGGACGCGCTGGAGAAGTGGGATCTGGCGGAGCTGACGGATTCTGCCGTACTGGTGGCGAGCGAACTGGTCGCCAACAGCGTGGAGCACTCCGGGTGCCGGGTGATTCACGTCGTCGTCTCACGGCCCACACGGTCGGCGGTCCGGGTGGCGGTCCTCGACGCCTCCCCCCGACTGCCCGTGATGCGGGAGGCCGATTTACACGCGGAACGCGGGCGCGGATTGGCAGTGATCTCCGCGCTGTCGTGCCGCTGGGGCACCGAGCAGTTGGACTGGGGCAAACGGGTGTGGGCAGAGCTCACCCTGTCATGAGGTCCGTCGTCCGGATGTCATCGACGGATCGCCTCAGTCCAGGGGTCCGAGGCCGCTGGACCCTTCCCCGAGAGGTGGCGCGCATCGAACGCCGATACGGTGCGCGCCGCCTGTGGGACGTGCGCACCGACGGGCGGCGAGACCTCCCGCCCCGGGACGCCGGGACCGATCCCTACTTCACGGCTCCCGCCATCACCCCCGAGACGAACTGCCGTTGGAACGCGAAGAACACGGCGAGCGGAATCACCATCGACAAGAACGCCCCGGACGCCAGTACATCGATGTTGTTCCCGAACTGCCGCACCTGCCGCTGGAGGGCCACCGTGATCGGCGCGCTCTCCGAATCGGCGAAGATCAGCGCCACCAGCATGTCGTTCCACACCCAGAGGAACTGGAAGATCCCGAGCGAGGCGATGGCGGGTGCTCCGAGCGGCATCACCACCTGTGCGAACAGCCGCAGTTCGCCGGCGCCGTCCAACCGGGCCGCCTCCAACAGCTCCCGCGGGATCTCCGCGAAGAAGTTCCGCAGCAGGAAGATCGCGAACGGCAGTCCGAAGGCGACGTGGAAGAGGATGACGCCGAGCGTGGTCTCGAAGATCCCGATGTCACCGAAGAGCTTGGACACCGGTACGAGGGCCACCTGCACCGGGACCACCAGCAGGGCCACCACCGCCATGAACCACCAGTCGCGGCCGGGGAAGTCCATCCAGGCGAAGGCGTATCCAGCCAGCGCGCCGATCACCACCACCAGGACGGTCGCCGGCACGGTGATCGCCACGCTCGCCCAGAGCGAGTCGGTGATCGCCTCGTTCGACAGGAGCCTTTCGTAGTTCTCCGCCGTGAGTTGGGCCGGCTGGCTGAACACCTGCCACCAGCCGCTCGCGGCGATGTCCGAGGGGTCGCGCAGCGAGGAGACCAGCAGTCCGAAGGTGGGCATCAGCCAGAACAGCCCGACCAGGACGAGGAAGATCCGCATCGCACCGCCGCCGGTCATGGCGGCTATCCGTGCCGGGAGTGACTGCCGGGCCTTCACCCCATCGCCGGCGGAGGTCTTCGGGGCCTTCGAGGTCATCGGCGGCTCTCCCTTCGCATCCGACGGATGTTCACGAACATCACGGGGAGCACCAGCAGCAGCAGAAGCACTGCGATGGCGCTGCCGAGGCCGAGGTGCGAGTCCGTGCCGAACGATGAGCGGTAGAGCTGGAGCGCCAGCACGTTGGCGTCGTCCTGGGACGAACCCGGCGCGATGATGTACACCAGATCGAAGATCTTCAGCACATTGATCATCAGCGTCACCAGCACCACCCCCAGGACGGGGGCCAGCAGGGGCACGGTGATGCGGCGGAAGACCTGCCACTCGTTGGCGCCGTCCATCCGCGCCGCCTCCAGCAGTTCCCGCGGCACGCTCGCCAGCCCCGCGGCGATGAGCACCATCGCGAAGCCGGCCCACATCCAGACGTAGCTGCCGATGATCGCGGGGGTCACCAGCGAGGGGCCGAGCCAATCGACCCCGTTGTACGGCTCCCGGAAGTTCTCCGCGGGCAAGCGGAGCTGTGCTCCTTCGGCGGCGGCTGGTAGGGCGAACGTGCCGTCCGCGCCGGCCCGCGCCGAGGCGACGACCTTTCCGTCCTTGACCGCCTCCACCTTGAGGCCCTTGAGCCCGAGCTCCGTGCCGTCGACGACGTTCGGCTTGCCGCCCCCACCGCGGGTGAAGTCCAGCCAGGCCGTGCCCTCGATCTTCCCGTCCGACGCCGATGTGAGCGCCTTCGCCGGCCGGGCGTCCTCCGGCATCACGGCAGGGGCCACCCCCACCAGGGGCAGCAGTACCGGCGTACCGGCGGACACCGGCTCCTTGGTGACGAAGGAACCGCCGCCTCCGGCCCTGAGTGGATGCACCGGGAGGGGGCGGGCCCGCGGGAAGACCGACGACTCGGCGAAGGTGTCGTGCACGCCCACCCAGACCGCATTGGCGACCCCGCGGTCGGGGTCCTGTTCGTACACCAGTCGGAAAATGATGCCCGAGGCGAGCATGGAGATCGCCATGGGCATAAAGATGATCAATTTGAACGCGGTGCCCCACCGGACGCGTTCCGTCAGTACGGCAAAGATCAATCCGAGTACGGTGGCGACGGCCGGAGCCACCACCACCCAGATCGCATTGTTCTTCACCGCGGTGAAGATGCTCTCGTCGGTGAAGATCTCCACATAGTTGTCGAATCCCGCGAATGCCTCGCCGGACCGGTCGAAGAACGAACGGTGAACCGAGTACCCGATGGGGTAGACCACGAGCGCGCCCAAAAGCACCAGTGCGGGCAGCAGAAAGCCGGCCGCCATCAATGCACGGGTCCCGATCACGCTCTTACGCTGCGGAGCGGGGGAGTCCGGTCGTGCCGGACCCCCCGCCGGAGCCGTGGTGGACATCCCCTAGCCCTGGTACGCCTTGGCCGCTTCGGACTCCAGCTGCTGCTGAATACCCGTGATGTCCTTCGGATTCTTGAGGAAGTCCTGAAGGGCCTTCCAGAATCCCTTGCCCGGAGTACCGCCGAAGGACTGCGGCATCTGGTCCGACATGTCGAATCGGAAATCGTCGCCCGATGCGATCAATGCCTTTGCGATGTCGCGGAGTACGTCATTGGGATACGCGGCCGGGTCCAGCGCCTTGTTGGGCGAGAGGAATCCCCCCGCCGCGGCCGAGATCGCCGCCGCGTCGGGTGAGGCCAGGAAGGTCAGCAGCGCCTGGGCGCCCTTGCTGTCCTTCAGCGCCACCGCCGCGTCCCCGCCCGTGACGACCGGTGGTTGTGCTCCCACCGCGGGGAAGGGGAAGACCTTGGCATCCGTGCCGATCTTGGCGTCCGTCTGGGCGATGTTGACCGAGACGAAGTCACCCTCGAAGACCATGGCCCCCTTGGGCTGGTCACCACCGGTGAACGTCTGGGTGACGGATGCCGGGAACTCGGTCTGGAGCGCACCGCTGGCCCCGCCCGCGATTAGGCTCGGCTTGCCGAAGAGTTGCGCCAGGGCCGTCAGTGCCGCCTTCACGGAAGGATCGGTCCACTTGATCTCGTGCTTGGCGAGTTGGTCGTACTTCTCGGGCCCGGCCTGCGAGAGGTAGATGTTCTCGAACCAGTCGGTCAGCGTCCAACCGTCAGCGCCCGCCACCGAGACGGGGGTGACCCCCGATGCCGAGATGGTTTCGGCGGTGGTCAGGAATTCCTTCCAGGTCTTCGGTTCCTTGGCACCCGCATTGTCGAAAGCGGCGCTGTTGTACCAGACGAGCGACTTGTTGGCGGCCTTGTAGTAGACGCCGTACTGCTCGCCCTTCACCTGGCCGATCTTCTGCCAGCCGGCCGAGTAGTTCTTCGCCAGTTCCGCTTTGGCCGCCGACCCGACGGGTTTGGCCCAGCCGCGCTGTACCGCCTGTTGGATGGCGCCCGGTTGGGGCAGCAACGCCACATCGGGCGGGCTGCCACCGGCGATCTTGGTGCCGAGGAAATTGACGATCGGGTCCTGTGCCGGGACGAAGGTGACTTCGGCCCCCGTGCGTTTCTCGAACTCGTCCAGGACCTTGACGAAATTCTCCTGCTCGGGCCCGCTCCAGACGGCCGCGACTTCGACCTTCTCCCCCTTCAGTTGGGGAAGTTGAACCGTCGAGGTGGGCGCGGTGTCCTTGGCTTCGCCAGATTTCTTTGGAGTTCCCCCGCCATCGCCACCGCATCCAGCCACCGTGAGCGCGACGACCGCGGTTAATACCGCCGTGGCCCTGCCCGTACGAAGAGTTGTGTGCATTGCTGCCCCGTCTCTTGCGTGCGTTCCCATTGAGCGACAGGTCTACGCCGGGTCCAGCAGCGTCGCAATACCGCCGTCGGGCCGCGGCGGGCTTTTGTGATCCCCCTGTGACGTCATGCCCCCTCGAAGGGCTTTAATACGTGCCCGTCAAGGATGAACAGGAGTCAGCGGCGGCAGGGCTCGTGCGTCCACCAGGCTGGCGGCCCGCTCCAACGCACTCGCCAGCAGGGCGAGATCGGTTGGCCCGTTGCCCAACTCGCGTACGGGACGGCGGGTCGGCGGGTCTCCCATCCGCTCCCACTCCAGGGGGACGACAGTGGGGCGCAAGGTGGCCGTACGAGGGATGCGCCCGGTGACCCGGCCGCTGTGGAACGGTGTCTCCCGCCCGTCGCGGTGTCTCAGGCGACCCCGCCCCGGGGTGGGCTCCTGGGGGCCCGGTGCGGCCGGCGGCGCATCCAGGACGGCCCGCAGCCGCGTCCCGCGGGCCAACTCGGTGTCGGCGGTGTACTCGGGACGGGCCGAGGTGGCGACCAGATGGACGCCGAGCCGCTCGCCGTCACGGGCCACGGCCTCCAGCGCCCGCACCACCGAACCGGCCGCCGGGCGCCCGGTACTGCCCAGCGCGGGGGCCACCAGCGCGTCGTAGTCGTCGACCAGCACCACCAGTTTGGGCAGCGGTCGTTCGGCGGTGGGAGCGGTCGGGGTCCGACCACCGGGGCGCAGCCGCAGGGTGCCGCTCGGAGGGGATTCGAGGTCTCCACGGGCGGAGGTTCCGGGGGCAGCCGCGGGCGGATAGGAGGGGGCAAACTGCCCCTGGGTGCCCGACGGGCGCTGGCCAGCCGTACGCCCGCTCGACCGTTCATCGGCGAAGTTTGTGGACCCGAGGATCTCCGCCCGCCGCTTCAGCTCCGCGCCGAGCGCCTGGGCGAAGGCGCGCATCCGCACCGGATCGTTGGCGATCAGGTGCTCACAGGCGTGCGGCAGTTCGGTACAGACGCCGAGGCCGTCGCCGCGCTCACCGCCCGCGCCGTCCACGAGCAGCAGACCGAGGCGGTCGGGGCGGGCGCTGGCGGCGAGGGACGCGGCGATGGACCGCAGCAGTTCCGTACGCCCGCTCCCCGGAGGCCCCTCGATCAGCAGATGGGGACCGTCCTTGACGAGGTCCACGGCGAGTGGCCCCCGAGGACCCGCACCCAGTACCGCGGTCCCGTCCGACCACCTGTTTGCCGGTTGATCGGTCGCGGACCTGCCGTTCTGCGGGGGTACGTCGGCGGCCGATGCCCAACGTGCCATCAGCGAGGCGGGCGTGGCACGGGCGAGCCCCAACTCGTCCAGCAGGCGGGCCGAGCGGGGCAGGGCGGCAGCCGCTCGTCCGGTGCCCGGGTCTGCTCCCGCGGGCCCTTCGGTGCGCAGCGGCGCCAGCGCCCGGGCGAAGCGCTCCGCCCAGGCCGCCGACACGGCGTCCACCGTGGCCAGCGTGCCCTGGCCCGCCGGTAGCCCACCGGCCGTCCGCAACAGTCGCAGTGCCGTCGCCACATCTCCGCTGAGCATGGCGACCGCTCCGCACTCACGGAAGGCGAGCGAGGCCGCGCACGCCGTCTCGTAGGTCGCCGCGATCGGTGAGTTCGGCGATGCGGCCGGGGTCTCCGCCAGCACGATCAGATGGATTCCGGTGGCCCTGCCGACGCTTGCGAGCCGCGCCGTCGCCTCCCGCAGTGCGGCGGAACCCGGGTCCCCGTCGACGATGACGACGGTGTGCCCGCCGACGTGGTGCGCGGCGGCCTCCGCCACAGCCTGGGGGTCGGCACTGGGCCAACCTGGTCCCCACGGGCCGTCGTCGAGCCGGCGCGTCAACTCGGCCGTACGCGCGGCGGCCTGCTCGCGGTCGTAGGCCAGCAGGAGCCGGCAGTCCTGGCCGCGGGCCGGGCGCAGATGTGGCAACCAGCCCAGCCAGGCCCACTCCGCGCGGCGTTCCTCCAGGCTGCGCGAGCGATCCGCGCTGATCAGCACGATCTCCAGCTCGGCGGGGCAGTGGGCGGCGGTGAGCTGCGCCAGGGCCCAGCGGGCGAGCCCCGCCAGCCGCGTGCGCGGCCCGGCGAGCCCCAGAGAGCCGGCCTCCCTGAGTCCCACGGTGACGGGTACGGAGGGCAGTCCGTCGCGGTCGTCGGTCCCGAGTCGCAGAACCAGGGACTCGGGGTGTCCCGGGCCGCGCTCCCAGAGCCGGGGGCCGGGTCCGAGTGCGGTGAGCAGGACGGCAGCGGGATCGGGCCAGCGCTCGGCCGCGGCCGGGCCCGGCCGCTCCGACCGGGCGGCGGGCACGGATCCCGCTGGCGGCCACGGTGGGGGAGCGTCGGCAGTTGCGGCGCCCTCCGTACCCTCCTTGCCACCCGTCAGTCGCCGCGCCCACGCCCCTATCCCGCGTTTGCGCCCGCCGCGCACCTCGTGGTGGCCGGGTCCGCGCGGTCCTTCGGGGTGGTCGGACGGTTCGAGGTCCAGGAGGTGGGGAGGGGGCGAGCCGGCTGTCGCGGGTTGCTCGGGTGTGAACTGCGCTGGCACTCGCCCTGGGGGCGCGAACGCTCCGGCCGGTCCTGGCTCGCCGTGCTGCCCGCCGCCTTCCGTCGCCTCCGGGTGCTCGGCCCGGCTCGGGTCGTCGTCGGTGAGGTGTGCGCAACCGGGGTCGGGGACCCGCAGGTGTCCCTCGCCGTCCGGGTCGGTCGGCAGTGCGGGCGCCGGGGTGCCCGGCGCCAGCCGCAGGGCGGACTCGCCGAGCCGCAGCAGGGCGCCCGTGCTGAGCCGGGTGGGGCGGGAGCCGACCGGTCTGCCGTCCAGGGTGGTGCCGTTGGTCGAGCCGAGGTCGGCGACGGTGACCCGGCCGTCTTCCGCGACCGTCACCGAGCAGTGCAGCCGGGAGACGTCGGGGTCGTCCAGCGGTACGTCGGCGTCGGCGGAGCGCCCCACGCTGATCTGTCCGCCGTGCAGGAGGTGGACCCCGCCGGCATCCGGACCGGCGACGACGTGGAGTTGCGCGGATGCGTCCGTTCCGGGGGGCTCTGCCTCACCCGGGAACTGGAGGGACAGCACGGCGCCGTCCACCAGTGGTGGTTCGCCGAGGATGCGGCGCTGCGCGTCGAGCCGTTCCTGTCCGGCGTACAGCACGACGGCGGCACCGGATATGTCGGAGCCTGCGGCGGCGGTCGCCAGACCGGACGCCACGGCGGCGAGGGCCGTCCCGGCGGGTGCGGTGACGAGCACGTCGCAAGCGCGGGCACGGGCCGGTCCGGCCTGTCCTGCGACGGCTCCTGCCACCGTCGCGGACTGCCCGCCGCGTGGCGCGAGAACGGTCAGCCGGATCTGCATCGCCGTCTGCAATCCCTTCAGCACGGGGTGCCCGGCAGGGGAGCCGCCTCCGATGGCCCCCACCCGGCAGGTCGGCACGGAACACGAGGGCTCCCGTCCCACGGCTCCGTGCTGGGGGCATCCTCGCACCTGCATCTGACAACGCGCCCGGCAACCGGCGATAAGTGATCTTGAATGATCCTATCCGGGCGGAAAAGTGCCTGGTTGGGTCCAGGACGGACACTGTGGTGTTGTCTGCCGGTCCCTGCGTTCGGGTACGACATGCGCCGTCGGCAACCTTCCGTGCGGCTCCGGCGTCTTTGCTGCGGACGACCCCGGTGTAGCCGCACACGGCGCGACCGGCGTGAACCCGCCGGTGCGCCGCAGGACGGGTCCTGCGAAGGAACACCTGTGGACAACCGACCGGCGACTTGTTGGCCGGCATTAAAGTGGGTCGGACACCCGGGCGGCGCCACCGTGGGCCCGGACCACGCAAGGACCACGATCAGCAGGGAGCGCATGACGTGCGGCCTGTAGGCAGCAAGTACCTCCTGGAGCAGCCACTCGGCCGCGGAGCCACCGGCACCGTTTGGCGTGCCCGGCAGCGCGAGACCGCGGGCGCCGAAGCGGCGGTGCCGGGCCAGCCCGGCGAGACGGTCGCGATCAAGGTCCTCAAGGAGGAGCTGGCGAACGACCCGGACGTCGTGATGCGCTTCCTGCGCGAGCGCTCCGTCCTGCTCCGGCTGACGCACCCCAACATCGTGCGCACCCGCGACCTGGTCGTCGAGGGTGACCTCCTCGCCCTCGTCATGGACCTCATCGACGGCCCGGACCTGCACCGCCACCTCCGGGACAACGGCCCCTTCACCCCGGTCGCGGCCGCCCTGCTGACCGCACAGGTCGCCGACGCCCTCGCGGCCAGTCACGCCGACGGAGTCGTCCACCGCGACCTCAAGCCGGCGAACGTCCTGCTCAAGACGGACGCAGACGGTCAGATGCACCCGATGCTCACCGACTTCGGCATCGCCCGCCTCGCCGACTCCCCGGGCCTGACCCGGGCCCATGAGTTCGTGGGCACCCCGGCGTACGTCGCGCCCGAGTCGGCCGAAGGCCGTCCCCAGACCTCAGCCGTCGACATCTACGGCGCCGGCATCCTGATGTACGAGCTGGTCACCGGACGGCCGCCGTTCGCCGGTGGCAGTGCGCTCGAAGTGCTCCACCGACACCTCAGCGAGGAGCCGCGCCGTCCCACCACCGTGCCGGAGCCGCTGTGGACGGTGATGGAGCGGTGTCTGCGCAAGGAGCCCGACGAGCGCCCCAGCGCGGTCAACCTGGCCCGTGCGCTGCGCACCGTGGCCGCAGGTGTCGGGGTCCACTCCACCGGCGCCCAGGTCGACGCCGCCCTCGGGGTCGCCGCCCTGCTGGCTCCCGATCCCTCACCCACCCGGGTTCCCGAGACACCGGGCGCAGCCGACCCGACGCAGGTACTGCCCAGCGGTAGCCCGAGCGGCCCCCGGGCGGGCTACGACCCGAACGCCGCTACGAGCGTCATGCAGCAGACCGGCTCCCCTGCGGGCGCCGCCGACCCCACGAGCGTGCTCCCGCGCGGTGGCGCGCCCGATCCGACCTCGGTGATGCCGCCGGTGCCCCCGCGTCCCGAAGGCACCCCGGGCGCTCAGGACCCGCACCCCTGGCAGTCGCAGCTCCAAGCCGCCCGCGATCGCAATGACCAGACGCAGGTCCAGTACCTGGACCCGAGTCAGGACCCGCTGCGCCGCCGCCCCCAGCGTCAGCCGCAGCAGCCGCCCCAGCAACCGCCACAGCAGCCCCACCAGCAGTACGCGCCGCCGCAGCCCCAGCCCCAGCCGCGTCAGCAGCCGCGCCCTCAGCGCCAGCAGCCGCGTCCCCAGCCCCCTCAGCGCCAGCAGTACGCGCCCCAGCCCTACGCACCTCAGCCAGCGCAGCCACAACCCCAGCAGCCCCAGCCGCCCGCTCCGCGCCCGCCCCGGCAGCGCAGCGCCAACCCCATGCGGATCCCCGGGCTCGGCTGCCTCAAGGGGTGTCTGTTCTCGGTGTTCATGCTGGTCGTCGTCTGCTGGATGATCTGGGAGCTCACTCCGGTTCAAGGCTGGATCGCGGAGGGCAAGAGCTTCTGGACCGCGATCGGTGACGGCATCACCAGTGTGAAGGACTGGGTGAACGAACTCGGCGCGTCCGACCCGGCTGCGAACGAGCCGAGCACCTCCGACCCGGGCAGCGGCCAGTAGCCGCAGCCAGCGGCTGCCGAGTGGTTTTGTCGACTTCCGCGGGTAAAAACCACCCGCGGAAGTGAAGGTTGGTGCCATCCGGGGCGCGCGGGTGCCCTCACCACGCGTACGTTTATGGACAACGCCAGCCGCTGAGGGAGCAGTCTTGGCACGGAACATCGGCAGCCGGTACACGGCTCACCAGATCCTCGGTCGCGGCAGCGCAGGCACGGTCTGGGCAGGTGAAGGGCCTGACGGCCCCGTCGCCATCAAGCTGTTGCGCGAGGACCTCGCCTCCGACCAAGAACTGGTCGGACGCTTTGTCCAGGAGCGCACGGCCCTGCTCGGCCTCGATCACCCCAGCGTGGTCGCCGTCCACGACCTCGTCGTCGACGGCAATGACCTCGCCCTGGTGATGGACCTCGTCCGGGGCACCGATCTGCGCACCCGTCTCGACCGGGAACGCAGACTCGCCCCCGAAGCCGCCGTCGCGATCATCGCGGACGTCGCAGACGGGCTCGCGGCGGCCCATGCCGCCCATGTCGTCCACCGGGACGTCAAACCTGAGAACATCCTGCTCAACATGGAAGGGGCACTCGGCCCCGGCGGCGCCCACCCCGCGCTCCTCACCGACTTCGGCGTCGCCAAGCTGATCGACACCCCGGGCCGCACCAAGTCGACCCGCATCATCGGCACCCCGGACTACCTCGCCCCCGAGATAGTCGAGGGACTCCCACCGCGGGCCGCGGTCGACATCTACGCCCTCGCCACCGTCCTGTACGAACTGCTCGCGGGCTTCACCCCCTTCGGCGGCGGCCACCCGGGGGCGGTGCTGCGCCGCCATGTCACCGAGACGGTCGTGCCGCTGCCCGGCATCCCGGACGAGTTGTGGCAACTGATCGTCCAGTGCCTGGCCAAGGCACCCGCCTCCAGGCTGCGCGCGTCCGAGCTGGGCACCCTGCTGCGCGATCTGCTCCCGCTCCTCGCCGGCCTGCCGCCGCTCGACGTCGACGAACCGGACTCCGAACAGCCCTTGGACTCCTACGAGGAGCCAGTGCCCGAGGCCCCTGGCGAGGTCCGCCGACGCGGCGCCGTACCGCTGGTCCCCGGTGCCGCACCCGCCGACTCCAACCGGGACACCCACACCTCGATGCGCGTCCCCGCCCCCGACGAGCTCGCGGGCGGAGCACACGGCACCGCTCGTGCGCCGCGCAGCCCGGGTCAGCCCCGCCCCGGCTCGGCCCGCAACAAGCCGGGCAAGGCGGGCGTCCGTTCCAGCGCGGTCCGTAAGAGGCGGATCACCCTCGGTGTGGCCTCGCTCGCGGTCATCACCGCGGTGAGCATCGGCGGCTGGTTGGCGACCGCCGACGGCGAGCCCGCATCGCCCCCGAAGGACTCCAAGTCCTCCACCGCAGAGCCCTAGGTCGCAGCCCACACAGGGACCGACACCTTCTGTTCTGTGCCGGGCCCGCCCCGACACGGGCGGCCCGGCGAGCCCCTGAGAGCGTCTGCGGAGCCCTCGCGGGCCGGTATGTCGCGGCCAGCCGTTACGCTGGACCCGTGGCAGTCGTCGATGTATCCGAAGAGCTGAAGTCCCTCTCCTCGACCATGGGGTCGATCGAGGCCGTCCTGGACCTTGAGAAGATGAGGGCCGACATCGCCGTGCTTGAGGAGCAGGCAGCGGCCCCGTCGCTGTGGGACGACCCCGAAGCGGCACAGAAGATCACCAGCAAGCTCTCGCACCTCCAGGCCGAGCTGCGCAAGACCGAGGCGCTCCGGAGCCGGATCGACGACGTGGCCGTGCTCTTCGAGCTGGCCGAGGCAGAGGACGACGCGGACACCCTCGCCGAGGCCGAGTCCGAGTTGACCAATGTCCGCAAGGCCCTGGACGAGATGGAAGTGCGCACGCTTCTGTCCGGCGAGTACGACGAGCGCGAGGCCCTGGTCAACATTCGTGCCGAAGCCGGTGGCGTCGATGCCTCGGACTTCGCCGAGCGGCTCCAGCGCATGTATCTGCGGTGGGCCGAGCGACACGGATACTCCACCGAGATCTACGAGACCTCGTTCGCGGAGGAGGCCGGCATCAAGTCGACCACCTTCGTGGTGAAGGCGCCCTACGCCTACGGCACCCTCTCCGTTGAGCAGGGCACCCACCGTCTGGTCCGCATCTCGCCCTTCGACAACCAGGGTCGCCGTCAGACGTCCTTCGCGGGCGTCGAGGTGCTGCCCGTGGTCGAGTCGAGCGACCACGTCGAGATCGACGAGTCCGAGCTGCGCGTGGATGTGTACCGCGCTTCGGGCCCCGGCGGTCAGGGCGTCAACACCACCGACTCCGCCGTCCGCATCACGCACATCCCCACCAACATCGTCGTCTCCTGCCAGAACGAACGCTCGCAGATCCAGAACAAGGCGAGCGCGATGAACGTCCTTCAGGCGAAGCTGCTGGAGCGCCGCCGCCAGGAGGAGCAGGCGAAGATGGATGCGCTCAAGGGCGACGGCGGCAATTCCTGGGGCAACCAGATGCGGTCGTACGTCCTACACCCCTACCAGATGGTCAAGGACCTCCGGACGGAGTTCGAGGTCGGCAATCCGCAGGCCGTTCTGGATGGCGAGATCGACGGATTCCTGGAGGCGGGCATCCGCTGGCGGAAGCGTCAGGAGCGCTAAGAAGTGTTCGCAGAGTAGCGTCGTCCGCGGAGCGCGCTGCGCGGAGTAGCCGTAGAACATGATGCCGACCCCTTCAGTTCCGAGGGGTCGGCATCATTGCGTGATAACGGGTTTCGAAGAAACGACCGATGCGTGTACGAGTGCACCTTCCGCCCGGGACCCCGGGGCGCCCGTACGTAGTTCGGGGTGTTGGTGCATCGTTTCCGCTTGCCGGCTTTCTACGGTGCGTAGCGGGAATGGTGGCGTTACGCCCTCAGCCCATTCGACGGTGTGTGAGTGCAGCTCACGAGGGCGCAGGGTCGGTGGGGTTGCCCGGGGCTGATGTTGAATTCGCGCTCGCAAGTGGTGCATTGGGCCTTCACTCGCTTTGTCGATAAGGCAATCCCTAGCTCATAGGTCGTCAGTTTGCTTGTGTGTCACAGTTGTATCCCCCCTGGTCAGGCAAGCCGCCTTATACCGGACATCGCACGCGCAACCGCCTTGACGGGTCCGCGAAAACTGGGAAAGCTGACGCGCGGCAGACGCATTTCCGGGGCTCGTGTGTGACGGGGGAAGAGTCCAACTCCCTGTAGCCGACACCCTGGCGCGCTGCACTATTTGACGAATAGCTACTGGGGGTAGCAGCTACATGACGAAGAAGACGCGCATCCGCGTGGCGCGGATCGTCGCCGGCGCGGTGATCGCTGCCGGTGCGTCGCTGACCGCCGCGGGTGTTGCTTCGGCCGTCGGCGCCGACGTCGACGCTGGAATCGGTATTGACGCACGGCTCGACGGTGACCCCACCGGGGACCCGACGACCATCCCGACCGACCCCGGTCCCACTGACCCCGGTCCGACCGACCCGGGCCCGACGGACCCGGGTCCCACTGACCCCGGCCCGACTGACCCCGGTCCCACGGATCCGGGTCCCACCGACCCGGGCCCGACTGACCCCGGTCCCACGGATCCAGGTCCCACTGACCCCGGTCCGACCGACCCGGGCCCGACTGACCCCGGCCCCACGGATCCAGGTCCCACCGACCCCGGTCCGACCGACCCGGGCCCCACGGACCCGACCCCCAACCCCACGAAGCCCGGCGGGACCACGAACCCGGGCGGGACGACGGGCGCCAATACGGGAGGCGGGGGTGACGACGGCGACGCCGGCACCTGCACCGTCGACCTCGACGGCGCCGAGTGCACCGACAACACCGACACCAACAACGCGGGCTCGCAGCCGGTCGAGCAGGGCAAGGCCCAGGAGGAGCTGGCCGAGACCGGCGCCCTGGAGACCACCTACCTGGTCATCGGTGCCGCAACCATGATCGCCGGCGGCATCGGCTTCCGTTTCCTGCCCCGCCTCGTCGGCGGCGGGCGTGCAGCAGTCTGATCCGGATGAGGTATGGACGCGCCTTCTGACCCGAAGGCGCGTCTGACCTCGGTCAGCGAAAGCTGATCGACATTCGTGACATCAGGTGCTGATGCACAGAACACCCGTCCTAGCGCACCACACGGTGCACCCGGACGGTTCCGCTCAGTGAGAAGGGCCCGGGGTGTGGCACAGCACCCCGGGCCCTTCTGCGCACTGTGGAGGCTTCGGCGACCTCAAGCCGTTTGGGACGCCAGTAGGGCCAGTGCCGCCACGAGCAGCACCAGCAACGTCAACAGGGTCGCCGGATTCACTCCGCCGAACGGGCCCTCTTGCTGGAGCCGCTCGCGGTTCGCCCGGCAGACCGGGCAGCGACCCTCGGTGACGGGGGCCGCGCAGTTGGCGCACACCAGTCGGTCATAGGTCATGCGCTCTCCTCCTCCCGCGCGCCGGCGCCGCAGACGCGGACCGTGAGCACAGATCTTTTGGGACAACGCTTCAGGAAACGCGACTGTTCCCCTACCACTGTGCCAGCTCGCGCGCCTTTCGGCGCGCCCCGTCCGCTCGCATAAAGTCCGCATAAGGGCGCACGCGTTCCCCGTTCGTCCGGATCGATGGGTTCGGTGAGGCAAAGTAATGGCTGAAGTACGGGACAAACCGCACATCCCCGGCTGCTGGCTGCCTCTGCTACCCGCGTTCGCGTAGTGTCACGCACACCTACTCCCGGCCGACCGTGGTGCACCCGTGATCCGATTCGACAGAGTCTCCAAGAGCTATCCCAAGCAGAACCGCCCGGCCCTGCGCGATGTCACGCTCGACATCCAGAAGGGGGAGTTCGTCTTCCTCGTGGGCTCGTCCGGTTCCGGAAAGTCGACGTTCCTGCGCCTGATCCTGCGCGAGGAGCGCGCCAGCGAAGGGCTGGTGCACGTCCTCGGGAAGGACCTCGCCCGGCTCTCCAACTGGAAGGTGCCCCATATGCGGCGCCAGTTGGGCACCGTCTTCCAGGACTTCCGGCTGTTGCCCAACAAGACCGTCGCGGAGAACGTGGCGTTCGCGCAGGAGGTCATCGGCAAGCCGCGCGGTGAAATCCGCAAGGCGGTCCCCCAGGTCCTCGATCTGGTCGGCCTCGGCGGCAAGGAGGGCCGGATGCCGGGTGAGCTCTCCGGCGGTGAGCAGCAGCGCGTCGCGATCGCCCGGGCCTTCGTCAACCGCCCGATGCTGCTGATCGCGGACGAGCCCACGGGCAACCTCGACCCGCAGACCTCGGTCGGCATCATGAAGCTGCTCGACCGGATCAACCGCACCGGTACCACCGTGGTGATGGCGACCCACGACCAGAACATCGTCGACCAGATGCGCAAGCGTGTGATCGAGTTGGAGCAGGGACGTCTCGTACGTGACCAGGCGCGCGGCGTCTACGGCTACCAGCACTGAGCCGCCCGCGGTCGTGGCCGCGGGCTGTGAGTCAGTAAGAGCAGCAAGGAAAGGCTGAACGCACGCGATGCGCGCCCAGTTCGTACTGTCGGAGATCGGCGTCGGTCTCCGTCGCAATCTCACCATGACCTTCGCCGTCATCGTCTCCGTGGCCCTCTCGCTCGCGCTCTTCGGCGGTGCGTTGCTGATGAGTCAGCAGGTCAACACGATGAAGGACTTCTGGTACGACAAGGTCAACGTCTCGATCTTCCTCTGCAACAAGAACGACGCGAAGACCTCGCCGCGCCAGTGCTCCAAGGGCGCCGTCACCACGCAGCAGAAGCAGCAGATCAAAGCGGATCTCAAGAAGATGGACATCGTGGAGACCATCCACGAGGAGACCGCCGAGGACGCTTACAAGCTCTACAAGGAGGAGTACGGGGACACGCCGATCGCCGCCACGATCACCCCGGACCAGATGCAGCACTCCTTCCGGGTCAAGTTGAAGGACCCGGAGAAGTACAAGGTCGTTGCCTCCGCCTTCGACGGTCGGGCGGGCGTCCATTCCGTACGGGATCAGCGCGACATCGTGGAGAACCTCTTTGCCCTGATGAACGGGATGCGGGTCGCGGCCCTGTGCGTCATGGCCCTGATGTTGGTCGTGGCGACGATGCTGATCGTCAACACCGTCCGCGTTTCTGCGTTCAGCCGTAGGCGTGAGACCGGCATCATGCGATTGGTCGGCGCGTCCAGTTTCTACATCCAGATGCCGTTCATCATGGAAGCGGCCTTCGCCGGACTCCTCGGTGGTGCGGTCGCCTGCGCCTTCCTGCTCCTGGGCCGTTACTTCCTGGTCGACAACGGCCTTGCGCTCTCCGAGAAGATGCAACTCGTGGAATTCATCGGCTGGGACGCCGTATTCACCAAGTTGCCGCTCGTTCTCGCCATCAGTCTGGTGATGCCCGCGCTTGCGGCCTTCGTTGCTCTGCGCAAGTACCTCAAGGTGTGACGAGCGCCCCGTGCGTCGTGCGGGGCAACCTCCGTACGACGCCGTTCGCTTGTCCTAGACTCAGCGCCATGTCGGGCCCGGAATTCTGTCCATCGCCCCGCCGCATTCGCCGCGGGGCGGCTCTGACATTGGTTTTTGCGACCGTTCTCGCGACCGCTGCGGCCACCAACGCCCTGCCCCGGGAGGGCGAGGCGGAACATCCCCGTGCCCTCGCGGTCCACCCCGCAGGTGCGACCGTCGTACAGGAGGCCGTCGCGCGTGCCGCCGCCGAGGCGGTGGCCGAGGGCAAGTCCGGTGCGAAGGCGGCCGAAGAGGTCGTCAGCCGTAGCGGCGACCGCTGGGGCGCGGTCTACGACCAGCAGGAGTACGAGAAGTTCCAGCAGGCCCTGGACGGCGAGTACACCGGCGTCGGATTGTGGGCGCGTCGCTCAGGGGATGGCCGGGTGGAGGTCTACAAGGTCCAGCCCGGTGGACCTGCGGACCGTGCGGGCATCAGAGCCGGCGACCGTCTCCACGCCATTGACGGGCGGGTCATCGATGACCGGCCCGTCACCGATGTCGTGGCCCTCCTTCGTGGCAAGGACCGCACCACCGTCGCCCTCGGTCTGGAGCGTGCCGGTCGCGACTGGACGAGGACGCTGACCCGCACCACTTTGTCCACCGAGTCCGTCACCGTGCAGAAGCTCAAGGGCGGTGCGGTGATGATCAAGGTCGCGGCCTTCACCCGGGGCTCGGGAGCCCGGGTGCGGGAGGCCGTGCGGGCCGCGCCCGGCGGCGCGGGGGTGCTGCTCGACCTCCGCGGCAACGCCGGCGGTCTGGTCACGGAGGCCGTCGCCGCGGCCTCCGCCTTCCTCGACGGCGGTCTGGTGGCCACCTACGACATGCGGGGCAAGCAGCGGGCCCTCCACGCGGACCCCGGGGGCGATACGGAACGCCCCGTGGTCGCCCTGGTCGACGGGGGCACGATGAGCGCCGCCGAACTGGTCACCGGGGCGCTGAAGGACCGGGGCCGGGCCGTGACGGTCGGTTCCCGCACCTTCGGCAAGGGTTCGGTCCAGATGCCGAGCACCCTCCCCGACGGTTCGGTCGCCGAATTGACCGTCGGCCACTACCGCACCCCCTCGGGCCAGAGCGTCGACGGACAGGGCATCACCCCGGACCTCGCCGCCGACGAGGGGGCCGAGGAACAGGCGCAGTCAGTATTGAGTGGCCTCGGTACGGGGTCGTAGTGCGAAAATGGCCGCACTATGGCTAAGGAAAAAGGGCGCAAGCTGATCGCGCAGAACAAGAAGGCGCGGCACGATTACCACATCATCGACACCTACGAGTGCGGTCTCGTGCTGACCGGTACCGAGGTGAAGTCCCTGCGCCAGGGGCGGGCGTCCCTGGCGGACGGCTTTGTTCAGATCGACTCCCACGAGGCGTGGCTGCACCACGTCCACATCCCGGAGTACAGCCAGGGCACCTGGACCAACCACTCCGCGCGCCGCCGCCGGAAACTGCTGATGCACCGAGCGGAGATCGACAAACTGGAGTCCAAGTCCCAGGAGACCGGTCATACGATCGTTCCTCTGGCGCTGTACTTCAAGGACGGCCGGGCCAAGGTCGAGATCGCGCTGGCGCGCGGCAAGAAGGAGTACGACAAGCGCCAGACGATGCGTGAGCGCCAGGACCGGCGCGAGGCGGACAAGGTCATGTCGGCGGTGCGCCGCCAGCAGCGGGCCTGATCTGCGCCCTTCGGGCGAGGCCGCACGGAATACGCTGGCACCCGCCCGCGTTGGTCACGTACGATGGGCAGCAGTCCTCCACAGCGGGGACGTGCATTGAAAAATCAACATGGGGATGATCGGTTTCGACAGCGGATGTCGAAGCAGGAGAAGCGAGCCGAGGAAGCGGCAATGATCTCGTAAACCATATGTCGCAACCAATAATCGCCGATTCTAAGCGCGATAACTCCGAAGCCTTCGCCCTCGCTGCCTAATAAGCAGTAAGAGCGAACCTTCACTCATGGAGCGTTAGCCCGGGGCTGTTCCCGACCCGGTTCCTAACGTCATCAAGGGAACTAAACCTCTAGGCCCGGTCACGGGGTCCTGAGGGAAATCAAACAGTGACTGAGCCCGTCGGAGACTTGTCCGCGTGATCTCCGGGGCTGAGAAAATCGCAGCGGACTGCGCTCGGAGAAGTCCTGATTCTGCACCGTTGGACGCGGGTTCGATTCCCGCCATCTCCACCACCCCATGTGTATAAAGACCCTCTGACCTGCGAGAACTTCGCCAGGGCAGGGGGTCTTTTGCATGCCGGGGCGAGCCTCGTGGACGTTCTGGGCCAGGTGCTTGGCCTCCGGGGCACTTCACCGACTTGGCAGCTAATCGCCGCCGGGCCCGCAGGTGTAGATCCTTATCCGAAGCAGATCCCTCTGGACCTGTGCCACATCCGGTGCAACCTTCCTGGTGCCCCCGTGCGTAGAGCCGGTGGCTGCGCCCGCATTCCGCGGCGCGGCTCGCTCTGATGCACGGGAGAAGAACTCACATGGTCTCAGGAATGGTGGGCAAGGGCACGGCGCTGGGTGCTGCTCTGCTGGCTCCGCTGGTCGCCCTCGTCCCCGCGCAGACGGTGTCCGCCGCGCCCTCGACGGCTTCGACCACCGTCACCCGGGCCGCATCCGCCACCTCCGACCTCACGGCCCTGCGCGAAGCCCTGCGGAGCGCGCTCGCCCTCGGGGCTCCGGGCGCGATGGCCCGGGTCGACGACAACGGCACCGTCCACAAGGTCACCGAAGGCATCGGCGACCGGGGCACCGGACGGGCGATGAGCGCGGACGACCGCTTCCGCGTCGGCAGCGTGAGCAAGTCCTTCACCTCGGTGGTGCTCCTCCAACTCGTCGACGAGGACAAACTGACCCTCGACGCCCCCGTCAACACCTATCTGCCGGGCCTGCTGCCGGACGACCGGATCACCGTGCGGCACCTGCTGAGCCACCGCAGCGGCCTGTACGACTACACGAACGACATGTTCGCCGCGACCGTCCCGGGCTTCGAAGCGGTACGGAATCGGGTCTTCAGCAATCAGGAGCTGGTCGACCTCTCCCTCGCGAAGCCCAGGACCGTCCAACCGGGAGCCGCGTACGCGTACTCCAACACCAACTTCGTGGTCGGCGGCATGCTGATCGAGAAGCTCACCGGCCGATCCGTGGCCAGCAACTTCAAGAAGCGGATCATCAAGCCGCTGAAGCTCTCCAGCACCTTCTACGTCCACCCCAGGACGACCATCCCCGGTCAGCACATCAAGGGCTATCTGCGGCCCGACGAGGCCGGTGCCCCGCTGGTCGACTCCACCGAGCAGACCGTCTCGTGGGGGCAGAGCGCGGGCGCCGTCATCTCCAGCGCCAAGGACCTGAACACCTTCTTCTCCGCACTGAACCGCGGCGAGGTGATCTCCGACGCCCAGCTCTCGCAGATGCAGCAGTGGACGACGGTCAACAGCACCCAGGGCTATGGGCTGGGGCTGCGCCGACGGGACCTGTCCTGCGGGGTGTCGGTGTACGGCCACACGGGCACGGTCCAGGGGTTCTACACCTTCTCGTTCACCTCTGCGGACGGCAAGCGCTCGGTGACCTCGGTCGCCAACACCTCGAACAACGGTTCCGTCCTCAACACCCTGCCGCGCACGCTGGAAGCCGTCTTCTGCGGCGCTCCGGTCGCCAAGTCGGCGCGCAGCACGGCCCCCGCCGAGCGGGAGGACATCGCTCCTGACGTCGTGCGGGACTGAGGTCCCTCGGGCGAGCGGTCGGATCAGCTCCGGGAGGAGGGGTTCCGACCGCCCGTCCGGGCAGGCACTCTGGAGGGCGAAGAGCGGGTAGTGGCTCCCCGGACAGTGACCTGAGGCAGTGACCTTGAGGCGGTGACAGGCGGATGACGACCGATGCGACCGGTACGGCTGACTACGACTGGCGGTTCGACTCCGGACGCACCTGCCTGGACCTCATGGCGACATCGGCGCCGGGCGCCGGCCCCGAACTCCTGCTGAACCGGGGGTTCCTGGGCCGCTGGTTGCTCGATGCGGCTCTCCTCCCGGCCGGCACCCCGGTGAGCGTCGTGGACGGGCCGTGGGCCGACCGCTTCGTCGAACTCAGGCTGTGGATCGATCAACTGGTCCGGGCCGAGCTCGGCGGGCGCTTCGCGGACTCGGCCCTGGAGCGGGTCAACGCCCTGGCCACCGCTTCACCACCCTCGATCAGGGCGGTGCGCGACGGGAACGGCTCGCTCGTACGGACCCTCGGCGGCACCCCCGAATGCACGGCACTGCTCGCCGCGGTGGCCCGGGACGCGCTGGATCTGCTGACGGACCCGCAGGCGCTCTCCAGGCTCCGCCAGTGCGAGGGGGAGAGCTGCCGACGTATCTATCTGGACACGTCCCGGGGGCGCAGAAGGCGCTGGTGCTCCAGCGAGGTCTGTGGAAACCGGGAGCGAGTTGCCCGGCATCGACGCCGGGCAGCGGCCGTGGCCCGGGTTTGACGGGGCCTCAGCACCCTGACAAAGCGGCACCAAGGCGTTCATCCTCATCATATGAAAGACCGTCAACTGCCGCTATCCACAACAGAATAGGACCAGTCGACCCCTGGAAAGAACTTGAAACATTTTTGGCTCGGCATTGAATGACTCGACGCCCGCCCCCGTAGAGGAGGGGGACAAGAGTCAGCCGAAGTCAGGGTCTCGACCGGGAGGTTGCAGGTGCGCAAAGATGCGGCCGTGGCCGATGACCGTCCGCACAGGGCCCGCCATCGAAGCGAGAAGCCACGCTCGAATTCCTCTGTCCCCGACGAGGAACTCATGCGTGCGCTGTATCGCGAACATGCGGGTCCTCTGCTCGCCTATGTACTGCGCCTCGTGGCGGGAGACCGTCAGCGTGCCGAGGACGTGGTGCAGGAGACGCTCATCCGTGCCTGGAAGAACGCCGGTCAGCTCAACCGAGCAACTGGCTCTGTCCGACCCTGGCTGGTGACGGTGGCTCGCCGCATCGTCATCGACGGTCACCGCAGCCGGCAGGCCCGGCCGCAGGAGGTTGACCCGTCGCCGCTGGAGGTCATGCCCGCGGAGGACGAGATCGACAAGGCGTTGTGGCTGATGACGCTCGCAGATGCGCTCGATGATTTGACCCCCGCCCACCGGGAAGTACTTGTCGAGACGTACTTCAAGGGGCGTACGGTCAATGAGGCGGCCGAGACACTCGGCATACCCAGCGGGACGGTGCGGTCCCGTGTGTTCTACGCACTTCGTTCCATGAAACTCGCACTGGAGGAAAGGGGGGTCACGGCATGACCACGCCTGAGCCGGAATCCGTGCACGACGCCGTCGGCGCATATGTGCTCGGCGTACTCGACGACGCGGATGCTTCGGCGTTCGAGATGCACCTCGCGGGGTGCGATATCTGCGCGACCCACCTCGAAGAGTTCGCGGGCATGGAACCGATGCTCGCGATGCTCGCCGAGGTCCCTTCAGTGCCGTTCCAGGCGTCCGGGCCCAATGTGGTGAATCTGCCGGGGCCTCGATCCGCCGGATGGAGCGAGCCGTTCCCGCCGCCTTCGCCCGGTGGCTACCAGCAGCCCTCCAACGGGTTCCAGCAGCCTCCTCCTGCGTACCGGTCGACCTCGGCCGGGCACGAGCAGGCCAAGCCCATCCCGGTGGTGCCCGTCCCGCCCGGCCCCAAGGTGCTGAACGGCCTCCTCGACGAGGTCGCGACCAAGCGGGCCGCCAAACGCCGGCGCGGGATGTACATGATCGCCGCTGCCGCCGCCCTGATCATCACGGGACCCACGGTCGCCGTGCTGGCCACCGCGGACGACCCCCAGCACGGTCCCAAGGTCGAGGCCCATCCCACGTCCCCCGCCGAGGACGCCTTCTTCAACCACATGGAGGAGAAGATCGAGGCGACGGACATGACGACGAGCGTCACCGCCACCGTCGGGCTGGAGAAGAAGGGCTGGGGCACCCACACGGTCTTGGAACTCAAGAACGTCAAGGGGCCGCAGAAGTGCTCGCTGGTCGCCATCTCGAAGACCGGCGAGGAGGAGGTCGTGACCTCCTGGGCGGTTCCGAAGTGGGGATACGGCATTGTCGACAGTCCGCACAAGGCCGCGAAGAATCCGCTCTATGTGCACGGCGGAGCCGCCATGGAGCGCAATGAGATCGACCGTTTCGAGGTCCGTACCTTCGACAACAAGAAATTGGTAGAAATCGACGCCTGACAGAATCGCCCCCTTCGCGTACGGTTGACGGCTGCCCAGTGCACGTCAGAAGGGGGCCCTCAGTGGCCGCGCAGGAAGCCGCTGTCGACGCTGTTGATGCTGTCGACCAACACCCGAGCGATAGATCCGCCCGGGGCGGTTCGCTCCAGGACGACCCGCTCCAGTCGCTCCGGGATCGCGAAATCGACACCGAACAACAGCATCTGGACCAGGTCTACCGCCGACTGGAAGAGAACATCCATCAGGCGGAGTTCCTGATGCGTGACGCCGCAAAACTGGGCCAGGTCGGAACCCCCGGCGCCCTCGCCGAACGCGACGCGCAGGTATTTCGCGCCGGAGTCCATCTCAATCGGCTCAACAACGAGTTCGAGGACTTTCTTTTCGGCCGAATCGACCTCCTCCTCGGCAAGGACGGCAAGAAGGGTCCCGATGGTGCCTACACCTCCATCGAGCCCGCCGACGACGCCATCGGACCCCAGAACACCGCAAAGATCGCCGAGACCCTCCACATCGGTCGCATCGGCGTCCTCGAAGCCGACTACACACCGCTGGTGATCGACTGGCGAGCCCCGGCCGCCGCGCCCTTCTACCGCTCCACCCCAGTCGACCCGGGTCGCGTGGTGCGCAGACGGGTCATCCGGTCCAAGGGACGCCGGGTCCTCGGAGTCGAGGACGACCTGATGCGCCCCGAACTGACGGCCACCCTCGACGACGCGCCCCTGGCCGTGGTCGGCGACGGGGCGCTGATGGCCGCGCTCGGCCAGGCCCGCAGCCACACCATGCGCGACATCGTCGCCTCCATCCAGGCCGAACAGGACCTGGTGATCAGGGCCCCCGCCGCCTCCGTCACCCATGTGGAGGGCGGCCCCGGCACCGGAAAGACCGCAGTGGCCCTGCACCGGGCCGCCTACCTCCTCTACCAGGACCGCAGGAGGTACTCGGGCGGCATCCTGATCGTGTCCCCGACCCCGCTGCTCGTCGCCTACACCGAAGGCGTGCTGCCGTCACTGGGCGAGGAGGGACAGGTCGCGATCCGAGCGCTCGGCCATCTCGTCGACGGTGCCGAGGCCACCGCCTACGACCCGCCCGAGACCGCCCGGATCAAGGGCTCGGCCCGGATGCTCGCGGTGCTCCGCAAGGTCGCCCGCGGGGCGCTGGAGCGATCGGGCCCCACCGTGTCCGTACGCAACGGACAACTCGCCCTCGACGAGTCAGCCGACGCCGGCACCCCCGACCGGCTGCGCGTGGTCGCCTTCGGCCGCCGCATCGAGCTGGAGGCCGAGGAACTGCATCGCATCCGACACTCCGTCCTCAGCGGCACGGCACCGGTCAACCTGCTCCGCCCCCGGGCCCGGCGGCTGCTCCTGGACGCGCTGTGGGCGAAGTCGGGCGCCTCCGGTCGGCACACCGATCCGGAGCTCGCCGCCGAACTGCGCTCCTCCTTCGACGAGGACATCACCAGCGAGGACGCCTTCATCGCCTTCCTGGGCGCCTGGTGGCCAGAGCTCACCCCGCGTGGGGTACTGGCGGCCATGGCGGACGAACGACGGCTCGGACGCTGGGCCCGGCGCATCTTCACCCCCGGCGAGGTGCGCCGCCTCGCCCGTTCGCTACGGCGCGCCGGTACGGATGGCAAGGGACCGCTATCCGTCCATGACGTGGCGATCCTCGATGAACTCCACACGCTGCTCGGCACGCCGCACCGCCCCCGCAAGAAGCGGGAGCTCGACCCGTTGGACCAGCTCACCGGTCTGGAGGAACTAATGCCACAGCGGGAGGAGACCCAGCGGGAGCGCGCCGAACGGCTGGCCGCGGAGCGGACCGAGTACGCCCACGTCATCGTCGACGAGGCACAGGACCTCACCCCCATGCAGTGGCGGATGGTCGGGCGGCGCGGACGCCACGCGACCTGGACCGTGGTCGGCGACCCTGCCCAGTCCTCCTGGCCCGACCCCGAAGAGGCGGTCGCGGCGCGTGAGGAGGCGCTCGGCAGCAGGCCGCGCCGCCGCTTCCAACTGACGGTGAACTACCGCAACCCCGCCGAGATCGCCGAGTTGGCCGCCAAGGTGCTGGCGCGTGCCATGCCCGGGATGGAGTCGCCGACCGCGGTCCGCTCCACCGGTGTCGTACCGCGCTTCACCGCCGTGGGCGACGACGACCTCGGTTCCGTCGTGCGCAAGGAGACCGAGCGGCTGCTCGACCGGGTGGACGGCACGGTCGGTGTGGTGGTCGCCATGAACCGCCGCGAAGAGGCCGCGCGCTGGCTGGAGGGGCTGGGGGAGCGGGCGGTGGCCCTCGGCTCGCTGGAGGCGAAGGGATTGGAGTACGACGCGACGGTGGTGGTCTCCCCGGCCGAGATCGCGGGGAACACCGCGGCCGGTCTCAGGGTGCTGTACGTCTGTCTCACCCGGGCGACGCAGGAGCTGACCGTGGTGTCGGGGCGGCGCGACGCTCCCGACGGCGAGGGCGTGCCGGAGCTGCTGCGGGACTGAGGGGGCGGGTCCCGCGGAGGGGCGGTCACGGGCCCGAGGGGGCGGGTCCCGCGTGACCGCCCCCGTACGTCCCCTCCGTCTCTTCGTGCGTCTCCTCGTACGTGCCGTTGCGCGGGGCTTCCTACGGGCCTTCTTAGAGGCCGGTATGCGGGGCCCGTCCGCTCCGGTCCTTCGAGGTCACCCGAGCGCGCGCCGGGAAGGCCGCTCCCGCTGGCCCCGCTCCTCGATTCCGTACCGAACGGAGGCATCCTGGTGACTGACACGGAGTCAACGTGCGCGGGGGGAATCACTTACCGGGGTGGTTTGTTAGCCTGGTTGTGACACCGGCCCGATCCAAGCCCCCGGGCCCAACCTTCGTCGCTTCGAGCGACCACTTGCCGCGAGGCGAGCATGGCGGGTCGGTGTCATCTCTTCCTTTCGCTCCACCGTGAGGCCCACTTCACCCACCTGGTGACGTGGGCCTTTTCACATATGGGCCGGACGGAGCTCTCATGAGGTCCTCATAACGCCGGGTCCATCACCTGAACGGCCACATCGGGCCCGTGAATCTCGTATCGTGGAAGAGCGATTCCGGAAACAAAAGGACCATTATTACCTGCTACCCGCAGGTAGGTGCGACCATCAGAATGCATCCGCCGGGGGCTGCCCCCGCCGCGGAGGCATAGCAATGAAGCTAGGGAAAGCAGAGGAACCCGGTCATGGCAACGGCGCCCAGCGTCTCGTATTCGATGACGGTCCGGCTGGAGGTGCCCGCGAGCGGAACCGCGGTCTCCCAGCTCACCACGGCTGTGGAGTCCTCCGGCGGGTCTGTGACCGGTCTGGACGTGACCGCGTCCGGCCATGAGAAGCTGCGGATCGACGTCACCATCGCCGCAAGCTCCACCGCGCACGCCGAAGAGATCGTCGAGGGTCTGCGCGGCATCGAGGGAGTCATCCTCGGCAAGGTCTCGGACCGTACGTTCCTGATGCACCTCGGCGGCAAGATCGAGATGGCGTCGAAGCACCCCATCCGCAACCGTGACGACCTGTCGATGATCTACACCCCCGGTGTGGCGCGGGTCTGCATGGCGATCGCCGAGAACCCCGAGGACGCCCGTCGCCTCACCATCAAGCGGAATTCCGTCGCCGTGGTCACCGACGGCTCCGCCGTCCTCGGCCTCGGCAACATCGGCCCCAAGGCCGCCCTGCCGGTCATGGAGGGCAAGGCCGCCCTGTTCAAGCGCTTCGCCGGCATCGATGCCTGGCCGCTCTGCCTGGACACCCAGAACACCGATGAGATCGTCGCGATCGTCAAGGCCATCGCCCCCGGTTTCGCCGGCATCAATCTGGAGGACATCTCCGCCCCCCGCTGCTTCGAGATCGAGGCACGGCTGCGCGAGGCCCTGGACATCCCCGTCTTCCACGACGACCAGCACGGCACCGCGATCGTCGTCCTCGCCGCGCTGACCAACGCCCTGCGGGTGGTCAGCAAGGGCATCGGTGATGTCCGGGTGGTCATGTCCGGGGCCGGCGCCGCCGGAACCGCCATCCTGAAGCTGCTGATCGCGGCCGGCGTCAAGCATGCCGTCGTCGCCGACATCCACGGCGTGGTGCACGCGGGCCGCGAGGACCTGCGCGACGCCGCGGCAGACTCCCCGCTGCGCTGGATCGCGGACAACACCAACCCGGAGGGCGTCACCGGCACCCTGAAGGAGGCCGTGGCCGGCGCGGACGTGTTCATCGGTGTCTCCGCGCCGAACCTGCTCGGAGCCGACGACGTCGCCGGCATGGCGAAGGACTCGATCGTCTTCGCCCTCGCCAACCCCGACCCCGAGGTCGACCCGGCAATCGCCCGGCAGACCGCGGCAGTTGTCGCCACGGGCCGTTCCGACTTCCCCAACCAGATCAACAACGTCCTGGTCTTCCCCGGCGTCTTCCGCGGACTGCTGGACGCCCAGTCGCGCACCGTCAACACGGAGATGATGCTCGCGGCGGCGACAGCGCTTGCCGGCGTGGTCACCGAGGACGAGCTGAACCCGAACTACATCATCCCGTCCGTCTTCAACGACAAGGTCGCTGGAGCGGTCGCCGGAGCCGTCCGCACCGCCGCGAAGGCCGCTGCCGCCACTGTGACGGGTCCCACGTCTCCTTGAGCTACGGCGCGTCGCGAGATGCCCGGCCCTGACCGCCGAT
Organism: Streptomyces sp. NBC_00690; assembly: GCF_036226685.1. Lineage (NCBI taxonomy): Bacteria > Bacillati > Actinomycetota > Actinomycetes > Kitasatosporales > Streptomycetaceae > Streptomyces > Streptomyces sp. NBC_00690. The sequence continues at coordinate 3,436,218 of NZ_CP109009.1, read as the reverse complement.
CTAGGGTGGCGGACCATGGCCCCAGTGGCTCCGAGGAGTTCCCACCCTGTGGACGGAACGTCACCACGACGTGGCAGTGGCGCTTTTCGTGTGACTCTGGTGGGTGCCGGATTGGCGTTCCCGCCGTTGGTGGGGGCAGGATGCGTAACTGGGCGCGAGGGTCTGACGTAGACCCTGGTCCGGGGACTGTCAGTGGGCCCTGGCAGCATCGGCTTCGATCTCACGCCTCATAGGCAAGAAGAAACACGGGAGTAAGAACATGAACCGCAGTGAGCTGGTGGCCGCGCTGGCCGACCGCGCCGAGGTGACCCGCAAGGACGCCGACGCCGTTCTGGCCGCCCTCGCCGAGACTGTCGGCGAGGTCGTCGCCAAGGGCGACGAGAAGGTCACCATCCCCGGCTTCCTGACCTTCGAGCGCACGCACCGTGCGGCTCGTACCGCGCGCAACCCGCAGACCGGCGACCCGATCCAGATCCCCGCCGGCTACAGCGTGAAGGTTTCGGCCGGCTCGAAGCTGAAGGAAGCGGCGAAGGGCAAGTAAGCGGTTACTGCTTACGCCACTTGGCGCTACAAGGGCGGCTCCCCGCGGGGAGCCGCCCTTGTGCATGCCATGCAAGGACCCTGTGCCGCCCGTGGACGCTCTCCCGCGAGACGGCCGACCCGGAGTGGGGCCCTGGGCGGGCCGGGGCTCCGTAGGCCCTGTTGAGCGCTTGGAGTCGATCGCAGCTCCCCGTTGGATCGGTCCTCCCACGGCGTAGGACAGGATCGGCCCCGTGTGCTCCCATGGCCGGCGCTGGGGCCATGGGGGTGTGGAGGGGCGTGGGGACCGAGCTCGAACCGGCTGTCGAACGGTTGTCGGGCCTGCCCTCGAACGCTCGTTGAATCGATCGTCCAGGCCCGAGAAAGGCACGTGGACTTCTGGGGCCGTCCCGCGGGCCATGGGCGTCAGCGTCCCTCGTGCAGGGCCTCGCTGAGGGCCTTTCGGGTGGAAACACGGAACGCCGGGTGGGCTGGATCATCCAGCCCACCCGGCGTTCATCACCGTGCGGAGTACTGCGAAGTGCGGCCGGTCGGCCGTGACGCACACACCACCGACCGGCGCGGTCCCGATCGCCGGACAGGGCCTAGGCCAGGCCCCTGCCCGGCAGTTCGACCTTGGCGCCGAGTTCCATCAACTTCGCCATGAAGTTCTCGTATCCACGGTTGATCAGGTCGATGCCGTGCACCCTGGACGTCCCCTGGGCCGCGAGGGCGGCGATCAGATACGAGAATCCGCCCCGCAGGTCGGGAATGACCAGATCGGCGCCCTGGAGCTTCGTCGGCCCCGAGACCACCGCCGAGTGGAGGAAGTTCCGCTGGCCGAAGCGGCAGTCGGAGCCGCCCAGGCACTCGCGGTACAACTGGATGTGCGCCCCCATCTGGTTGAGCGCCGAGGTGAAGCCCAGCCGTGACTCGTACACCGTCTCGTGCACGATGGACAGGCCAGACGCCTGGGTGAGCGCCACGACCAGCGGCTGCTGCCAGTCCGTCTGGAAGCCGGGGTGGACGTCCGTTTCGAGCGCGATGGCGTTCAGCGACCCGCCCGGATGCCAGAAGCGGATGCCCTCGTCGTCGATCTCGAAGGCGCCGCCCACCCGGCGGAAGGTGTTCAGGAAGGTCATCATCGAGCGCTGCTGGGCGCCCCGCACATAGATGTTGCCCTCGGTCGCCAGCGCTGCGGACGCCCAGGACGCGGCCTCCAGCCGGTCCGGGAGCGCCCGGTGGGCGTAGCCGCCGAGCCGGTCGACACCGGTGATCCGGATCGTCCGATCGGTGTCCACCGAGATGATCGCGCCCATCTTCTGGAGCACGCAGATCAGATCCTCGATCTCCGGCTCCACCGCGGCGTTCGACAACTCCGTGACGCCCTCGGCGAGGACGGCCGTGAGCAGCACCTGCTCGGTCGAGCCGACCGAGGGGTACGGAAGCCGGATCTTGCAGCCGCGCAGCCGCTGCGGTGCTTCCAGGTACTGGCCGTCCGCCCGCTTCTCGATCTTCGCGCCGAACTGTCGCAGCACGTCGAAGTGGAAGTCGATCGGCCGGCCGCCGATGTCGCAGCCGCCGAGTCCCGGGATGAAGGCGTGGCCCAGTCGGTGCAGCAGCGGGCCGCAGAACAGGATCGGGATGCGCGATGAACCGGCGTGGGCGTCGATGTCGGCGACATTGGCGCTTTCGACGTACGTCGGGTCAAGCACCAGTTCGCCCGGTTCATCACCGGGGCGAACGGTCACGCCGTGCAGTTGGAGCAGTCCGCGCACCACCCGCACATCGCGGATGTCTGGCACATTGCGCAGTCTGCTCGGCTCGCTGCCGAGGAGGGCGGCGACCATAGCCTTCGGCACCAGGTTCTTGGCGCCGCGGACGCGGATCTCGCCCTCTAGCGGGGTTCCGCCGTGGACAAGCAGTACATCGTCTGTGCCGGTCATGAATCTCGCGTTCCGGAGGGGGTCCCCCCAGTGCAGCGAGGGGGATGGCGGGCAGAGGGTCAGAGAAAAGGGTAAGGGGCCTTCACCCATGTCCTGTATGGGCGAGGACCCTCAGCGTCGTAATGACTTCGGTACAGCACACTGGGTCCACCAGGGCTTGCACAGTGTCACGCTCTGTACGGGAGCGTGGTGGTTCGGTCTGTCCTGTCCTCGGACCTGTCCTCGCCGACTGTGGCAACCCTGCCCCCGTGGACGCCGAACATGCGGGATCATGTGTCGCATGACCGAGGTGTCCTCGCTCACAGGCCGACTGCTCGTCGCCACCCCTGCCCTCGCGGATCCGAACTTCGACCGCGCCGTCGTTCTGCTGCTCGACCACGACGACGAGGGTTCCCTCGGCGTGGTCCTCAACCGTCCCACTCCGGTGGGCGTCGGTGACATCCTCGCGTCCTGGGCGGGGTTGGCCGGTGAGCCCGGGGTGGTCTTCCAGGGCGGCCCGGTCTCCTTGGACTCGGCGCTCGGCATCGCGGTCATTCCAGGGGACGAAGGCCCCCTCGGCTGGCGCCGGGTGTTCGGGGCGATCGGCCTGGTCGACCTAGAGGCGCCTCCCGAACTGCTCGGACCCGCCCTCGGTTCGCTGCGCATCTTCGCGGGGTACGCGGGATGGGGTCCGGGCCAGTTGGAGAGCGAACTCGGGGACGGCGCCTGGTACGTCGTCGAGTCGGAGCCAGGCGATGTCTCATCGCCGCGGCCGGAGGGCCTGTGGCGGGAGGTTCTGCGCAGACAGCGCAGCGAACTGGCCATGTTCGCCACGTACCCCGACGACCCCTCGCTCAACTGATCGGTTCCGGTGGTGGCCGGGTCGTACGAGGTCCCCGGGGGTATCGGGACGGGCGGGGCCGGTGCCGTCGGGAGGGGTGGTGTCGGACGGCCGGAGCAGGGGATCGGCGACGGGTCGGGGCCGCTGCAACCCGGGGGGTCGGCACCCGGGTATTCTTGGAGTTCATGAGCACTCTTGAGCCCGATCGCGGGACTGGGACGGGAACCCTCGTAGAGCCGACGCCACAGGTGTCGCATGGCGACGGCGATCACGAGCGCTTCGCCCATTACGTCCAGAAGGACAAGATCATGGCGAGTGCCCTCGACGGCACTCCCGTGGTGGCACTGTGCGGCAAGGTCTGGGTGCCGGGGCGCGACCCCAAGAAGTACCCGGTCTGTCCCATGTGCAAGGAGATCTACGAGTCGATGGGTCCCGGCGGGGACAAGGGCGGCAAGGGCGGCAAGGACTCCTGACCGGCTGACGACACCGCTTCGGTCTTTCGACGTTTCGGCCCCGGGGGCGCGCGATCATCGCGACGCCCCCGGGGCCGTTTCGTATGCGCCGATCGATGGGGGTGCGCGGTATTCGGCCGACCGGTTCGGGTCCGCCTATCGACGGGGGCGCTCGCTCAGTCGCGCGAGCAACCAGCCGGCTGCCGGCTGGTTGCTCGCGCGGTGGCCGTTGGGCTTCTGGCCGTCTTCAGGTCTTCAGGTCTTCTTGTCTTCCGTTGGACGCGCGGTGCACTCCTGTCCCGGTGATATCACCGCGCCCCGGCCGTCCCGTTGGGGACCCCGAGGCTCCTTTTTCAGCCTCTCCCCGACAATCCGGACTTTGAGATTCCGAGGCGTCGAAGCCCTGGGGCGCGGCTCGATGGACGGCGCTCGTGCAGGTCACTCCAGCCCCTTGTGACTCAACTGCCGCGTTGCGGAGGATGCATCTGCACGTCACAGAGTGGTTGAGACCTCTTGTCCCCGTCTTGTCCCCGCTCTAGCCTCCTCTCTGTTGTGGAGAACGAAACGTGCGTTGCGTATTTTGCAACGTCTACTTGTAGGGGACCGCCCAATGAAACTCAGCTCCCGCTTCGCCGCCCCTGTCGCGGCGCTCGTGCTGGCCGGCCTCACGGCCACCGCCTGTGCACCCCAGACCTCCGACAACAGCGCCAAGAAGGACGAGAAGAAGGGCACCCTGCGCGTCTGGCTCTTCCAGGAGGTCAACAACGACCCCAAGAAGAAGGTCGTCGACGAGGCCGTGGCCGCCTTCACCGCCAAGAACAAGGGCTCCAAGGTCGAGGTCGAGTACATCCCCGTCGAGACCAGGGCCCAGCGCATCAAGGCGGCGTTCAACGACCCCAAGAGCGCACCCGACCTCATCGAGTACGGCAACACGGACACCGCCGGCTATGTGAAGGACGGCGGGCTCGCCGACATCAGCAAGGAGTTCGGGGCCTGGGACGAGGCCAAGGACACCGACCCGACCGCCACCCAGTCGGTCACCGTCGACGACAAGGTCTACGGCGCACCCCTCTTCGTCGGCGTGCGCGCGCTCTACTACCGCACCGACGTCTTCAAGGAGCTGGGCATCCAGCCGCCCAAGACCCAGGACGAGCTGATCTCCACCGCCAAGCAGATCCGCAAGGCGAAGCCCGAGCTGTACGGCATAGCCGTCGGCGGTGCCTACACCTACGGCGCCATGCCGTTCCTGTGGTCCCACGGTGGGGAGTTGGCCACCGGCGACGCCGGGTCCTACAAGTCGGCCATCAACAGCGCCGAGTCCCAGAAGGGCATCAAGGCGTACACCTCGCTCTTCAGCAACGACAACTGCCCGGCCGCCAAGTGCGCCACCATGGGCGGCAATGCGACCGTCACCGCCTTCGCCTCCGGCAAGGCGGCCATGGCCATCGGCGGTGACTTCAGCCACCAGGCGGTCGAGGACGGCGTGGTCAAGGGCAAGTACGCGGTGGTTCCGCTGCCCGGGCTGAAGGCGGGCGAGATCGCCCCGGCCTTCGCCGGCGGCAACAACCTGGGTGTCCTCAAGAGCAGCAGCCACCGCACGCTCGCGGTCGACCTGATGAAGGGCATCGCCGGCAAGGACAGCCAGCGCAAGCTCTTCGACGCCATGGGCTTCCTGCCGACCTACACCGACGTGCGTACCGAGGTGGCCCAGAAGGAGCCGTTCGTCGAGCCCTTCGTCAAGACGCTGGGTGCGGGCGCCAAGTTCGTCCCCGCCTCCGCGGGCTGGGGCCAGATCGACGCCTCCCTCGTCCTGCCGACGATGTTCCAGGAGATCGTCAGCGGCAAGAAGGACGTGGCCACCGCCTCGGGTGAAGCGGCCAAGAAGATGGACGCCGCCTTCTCGTCCGCAGGCTGATACGAGCGGCTGACCGAACATGACGCACCAAGCGACAGCCCCCGGGCCGGCCGCGGTCGACAAGACCGCGCCGGCCCCGGAGGGCCGCTCCAAGAAGCGCCGCCCCACGGGTCGGCACGGCAGCCGCTGGACGCCCTGGCTCTATCTGGCGCCCGCGATCGTCGTCCTCGCCGGACTGCTGGTCTACCCGATCTACCAGCTCGGCCTGATCTCCTTCCTCGAATACACCCAAGTCCAGGTCAGCGGTGGTGAACCCACCACCTTCAAGGGGCTCGACAACTACCGGGAACTGTTCGCCGACAACCAGTTCTGGCAGGTCCTCCTGGCCACGGTGGTCTTCGCAGCCGCCTGTGTGATCGCCACCCTCGCCGTCGGCTGCACCATGGCCGTCCTGCTCACCCGCATCCGGGCGATCCCCCGACTCGCGCTGATGCTGGCCGCCCTCGGCGCCTGGGCGACGCCCGCGATCACCGGTTCCACCGTGTGGGTCTTCCTCTTCGACCCCGACTACGGACCCGTCAACAAAGTCCTCGGACTCGGCGACTTCTCCTGGACCTACGGCCGCTACAGCGCCTTCGCCCTGGTCCTCTTCGAAGTCGTCTGGTGCTCGTTTCCCTTCGTGATGGTGACCGTGTACGCGGGCATCAAGGCCATCCCCGCCGAGGTCCTGGAAGCGGCCTCGCTGGACGGCGCGTCCCAGTGGCGCATCTGGCGCTCCATCACGGCACCCATGCTGCGTCCCATCCTGGTCGTGGTCACCATCCAGTCGATCATCTGGGACTTCAAGGTCTTCACCCAGATCTATGTGATGACCAACGGCGGAGGCGTCGCGGGCCAGAACCTCGTGCTCAACGTCTACGCGTACCAAAAGGCGTTCGCCTCGTCGCAGTACAGCCTCGGTTCGGCCATCGGCGTCGTCATGCTGCTGATCCTGCTGGCCGTCACCCTTGTCTATCTGCGCCTGCTGCGACGTCAGGGAGAAGAACTGTGAGCCGTATGAGCCGACTGCGCATACGCCGCCCCTGGCGCCTCGCCGCCGAGGTGTCCGCGCTCGTCATCGCCGTCGTGGTGGCCTTCCCGCTGTACTGGATGGTCCTCTCCGCCTTCAAGCCGGCGGGGGAGATCCAGTCCACCGACGCCAAGCCCTGGACACTGTCGCCCTCGCTCGACAGTTTCCGACGGGTCTTCGAGCAGCAGGACTTCGGCCGGTACTTCCTCAACAGCCTCTTCGTGGCGAGCGTGGTGGTCATCGCCTCCGCGCTGATCGCGTTCCTCGCCGCGACGGCGGTCACCCGATTCCGCTTCAAGTTCCGCACGACCCTGCTCATCATGTTCCTGGTGGCGCAGATGGTTCCGATCGAAGCGCTGACGATTCCGCTGTTCTTCCTCATGCGGGACACCGGTCAGCTCAATACGCTCTGGTCGCTGATCATTCCGCACATCGCCTTCTCGTTGCCCTTCGCGATCTGGATGCTGAGGGGATTCGTCAAGGCGGTTCCGGAGGCGCTGGAGGAAGCGGCCTACATCGACGGCGCCAGCCGCACCCGATTCCTGTGGCAGATCCTCTTTCCGCTGGTCTTCCCGGGCCTGGTGGCGACCAGCGTCTTCTCGTTCATCTCCACCTGGAACGACTTCCTGTTCGCCAAATCGTTCATCATCAGCGATACCTCGCAGTCCACATTGCCGATGGCGCTGCTGGTCTTCTTCAAACCCGACGAGAACGACTGGGGAGGCATCATGGCCGGCTCCACCGTCATGACGGTTCCCGTACTGATCTTCTTCATATTCGTCCAGCGACGCCTCGTCTCCGGACTCGGCGGCGCCGTCAAGGACTGAGCCCCGCCCGGAACCCGGGTTGTGTGCCCCACCCGCGACACGATGGAGGACCGACGTCATGCCCCCCGAAACCCCCGCGCAACTGATCCCCGCGCCGAGTTCCATCGACGGCACCCGCCGCGGTGGATTCACCCTCGACGCCCGCACCACCCTGTCCGCGGGGCCGGGCACCGAGACCACCGAACGGTGGCTGCGCTCCACCCTCGCCCCGGCGCTCGGGCTTGCCCTGGCCCCGGGAGACGAGGGGGGAGGGGCGGCGAAGAACACCATCCGGCTCGTCGTGGACGAGACGTTGGAGTCCGAGGGCTACCGGCTTCAGATCAGTGCGGAAGAGGGCGTCGAACTGCGGGGCGGTAGCGGCGCCGGTGTCTTCTGGGGTGCGCAGACCCTGCGTCAACTCCTGGGCCCCGAGGCGTTCAGGCGGGCGCCGCTCACGGGTCACAAGCCCACGGTCATCGCCGAACAGACCATCGAGGACCGACCGCGCTTCTCCTGGCGCGGTCTGATGCTGGACGTCGCCCGCCACTTCACCCACAAGTCCGACGTCCTGCGCTACCTCGACCTGCTGGCCGCACACAAACTGAACGTCTTCCATTTCCATCTCACCGACGATCAGGGCTGGCGCATCGAGATCAAGCGCTATCCCAAGCTCACCGAGATCGGCGCATGGCGATCCCGTACGAAATGGGGCCACCGTTTCTCCGACCTCTGGGACGAGAAACCATACGGTGGTTACTACACGCAGGATGACATTCGGGAAATCGTGGCGTATGCAACCGCGCGTCACATCACCGTCGTACCCGAAATCGATATCCCCGGTCATTCACAGGCGGCCATCGCTGCCTACCCCGAACTCGGAAACTCCGATGTCGTCGACACGGCCGCCCTCGCGCCGTGGGAGACCTGGGGGGTCAATCCGAACGTCCTCGCCCCGACCGAGCACACCGTCGAGTTCTACGAAGGCGTGCTGGAAGAGGTCCTGGAACTCTTCCCGGCCGACACCTCCCCGTTCATTCACATGGGAGGTGACGAATGCCCCAAGGGCCAGTGGAGGCAGTCCCCGACCGCCCAGGCGCGCATCGAGCAACTCGGTCTCGCCGACGAGGACGAACTCCAGTCCTGGATGATCCGTCACTTCGACGGCTGGCTCACCAGCCGAGGGCGACGGCTGATCGGCTGGGACGAGATCCTTGAGGGCGGCCTCGCTCCCGGCGCCACCGTCTCCTCCTGGCGCGGGTACGCGGGCGGCATCACGGCGGCCGAAGCGGGTCACGACGTCGTCATGTGTCCGGAACAGCAGGTCTACCTCGACCACCGTCAGGACGGCGGCATCGACGAGCCGATGCCCATCGGCTACGTCCGCACCCTGGAGGACGTCTACCGCTTCGAACCCGTGCCGCCCGGTCTGAGCCCGGAAGCCGCCGCCCATGTGATCGGCACCCAGGCCAATGTGTGGACCGAGGTCATGCAGGACCGCTCCCGCATCGACTACCAGGTCTTCCCCCGACTCGTCGCCTTCGCCGAGGTCGCCTGGTCCGCGCTGCCGGCCCCCGAGGCACGGGACTTCGCGGACTTCGAGCGACGGATGGTCGAGCACTACCGACGACTGGACGCCCTCGGCGTCGACTACCGTCCGCCCGGCGGGCCGCTGCCCTGGCAGAAGCGACCGGGAGTACAGGGATTTCCGCGCGAGGGAGCACCCCCGACCGTGTGAGCCCCCGGCGCACGCCTCGGATCGAGCCCCCGGCCACATGTCCCCATCGGGTTCCCGTCCATCGCCCCGCGGGCACGGGCGGGCGCCCCCGGTACGGATCGGCGATCCGGGGCGCGCCTCCCGCCCCGGTCAACTGCCCCACCCGTGCCACCAGTCAAAAGACCCAAGGCGGGCAAGGCGGGCAAGTTGTCCAGGTGTCGTGGAGTTCATCCGCCCCCGGCAGCCCTATGAGGCCCCACAGCAGCCTCTAAAACGGGTCAACAGCACAACAAAGGTGCATCCGTCATGGATGCATCCTTCGTGGACCCTCTCGCCGGTCGTCTCAGAAGATGTGCCAGAGTTGCCACGTCCGGACCGTGAGCACGTACGGTACGGCAACACAGGCGGGATGGCCGGACACCGGGAAGGGGCAGCTGGGTGACCACGCACGCACCGCAGACACCGCGGTCGGTGACGCTGCCGACCTCGCTCGACGAGGCCGTCGCAGCACTCACCGCCATGCCCGCGGCCGTGCCGGTCGCAGGCGGAACCGACCTGATGGCAGCCGTCAACAAGGGCCAACTCAGGCCCGCGGGACTGGTCGGCCTCGGCCGCATCAGCGAGATCCGCGGCTGGCGCTACCTCGACGGCCACGCCCTGCTCGGTGCAGGTCTCACCCACGCGCGCATGGGCCGCCCCGACTTCGCCGCACTCATCCCGGGCCTGGCCGCCGCAGCTCGCGCGGCGGGCCCGCCGCAGATCCGCAACGCGGGCACCCTCGGCGGCAACATCGCCTCCGTCGCGCCGACGGGCGACACCCTGCCCGTGCTCGCCGCCCTGGAAGCCGACCTGATCATCGCAGGCCCCGACGGCGCACGCCGCGAGGTCCCCGTCGCCCATCTCCTCGCCGGCCGCGACATGCTCGCCCCGGCGGAACTCATCGGCTACGTACGCGTGCCTCTGCTGCACGCCCCGCAGATCTTTCTCAAGGCGACCGGCCGCACCGGGCCCGGCCGCGCCACCGCGTCCGTCGCGGTCGTCCTCGACCCGGCGCGCCGCGGAGTGCGCTGCGCGGTCGGAGCCATCGCCCCCATGCCGCTGCGTCCCCTGGAGGCGGAGCGCTGGATCGCCTCCCTCATCGACTGGGACGGCAGGCGCGGACTGACCACCGAAGCGTTGACGGCCTTCGGGGACTATGTGGCCGCTGCCTGCATCCCGGACCCGGAGCCGGCCCTACCGGGTGAGGAACCGCCACAACACCCGCCCGCCGTACTGCATCTGCGACGCACCGTCGCCGCACTGGCCCGTCGTGCACTGGGGAGGGCGCTGTCATGAGCAACGAGGAGCACCCGCAAGGGCACCCGGCCGCACCCCCCGGGCACCCGTACGAGCACGGCGGATGGCAGCCCACGCCGCACGGAGAGTACGACCCCGAGGGCACCGCCTTCGTGCAACTGCCCGCTGAGGACGTGCCGCACGCCGCGCCGCTGGAGGCGCCCGGTCACGGCTATGTGCCGCCGACCATCACGCCGCCCACGCCCAACGGCCCTCCGTCCGCGCCCGCGTGGCCCACGGTCCAGCACACCCAGGGCCACCCCGGTGAGTACGGCTGGCCCGACCCCGCCGGCCATCCGCAGGGCGCCCCCAACGAGGACCCACACGCCACCGGCCAGTGGAGCATCCCCACCGCCGAGCACCCTCCGCAGGCACCCGAGTCGACCGGGCAGTGGACGATCCCGCTGGCCGGGAAAGACGTACCGGACGAGACGGGCGAGTACACCACCGCGATGCTCCAGTCGCAGTGGAGTTCCGCACCCGCCACGCTGCCCGGAGGGGCCACGGCGCCCTGGGCGACCGATCCCGCGGCCACCCTGCCCGGAGGGGCCCCGGCCCCGTGGGCGACCAACCAGCCCGAGCAGCAGGAACAGCCCGCCGACACCGCGGAACCGGAGCCCGACCACCCCCGGCAGGCCGCCGCGGGAGAGGCGCCGGTCGAGCACGCACTGGTGGCCGACGGGGCACCGGCGAACACGTCCCCGGACTCCGAGGACGCCGAGCTGCCCGAGGTGTCCGCCGAGGGGCATCCGTCCGACCCGGCCCCCGCTGACGTCGACGCCGACGAACGCACCGACGGCGAGGCCGCCGACGAGCCGACCACCGCAGCGGGCGACCCACAGCCGACAGCACTGCGGGAGCCCACCGACGACACCACTTCGGCGGACGGCCCGGAAACCTCGCCCGAACTACGGACCGAGCCGACCGAGGACCTCGAAGCGGAGGTCGTGCAGGGCGCGACGACCGAGGACCCCGGCAGGGCGAGCGCCGCCGACGAACACCCGCCCACCTCCTACGTCCTGCGTGTCAACGGCACCGACCGTCCGGTCACCGACGCCTGGATCGGCGAATCCCTGCTCTACGTACTGCGCGAGCGCCTCGGTCTCGCCGGCGCCAAGGACGGCTGCTCGCAGGGGGAGTGCGGAGCCTGCAACGTCCAGGTGGACGGCCGGCTCGTCGCCTCCTGCCTCGTCCCCGCCGCGACCACCGCGGGCTCCGAGGTCCGTACGGTCGAGGGCCTCGCCACCGACGGCGAACCGTCCGACGTCCAACGCGCCCTCGCCACCTGCGGGGCCGTCCAGTGCGGCTTCTGCATCCCGGGCATGGCGATGACCGTCCATGACCTCCTGGAGGGCAACCACAAGCCCACCGAGTTGGAGACCCGTCGAGCACTCTGCGGCAACCTCTGCCGGTGCTCCGGCTATCGCGGCGTGCTCGATGCCGTGCGCGAGGTCGTCGCAGGTCGCGAGGCCAGCGCGGCAGCCGCGGCCGAGGCCAGCGAAGCCGCCGCCGACCCGGCTCCAGAAGCCCGCATTCCGCACCAGGCGCCGCCCGGTGCGGGTAGTGTGCAGCCCCACCCGCATGACGGAGGCATGGCGTGAGCAACGACGCGGCCACCACCGCGACGCCCCTGGCGGCCGGTTCGGTTTCCGGCACCGGCGCCGGCTCCTCGGGGGGCCCGCGTTCCGAGCCCGCGGCCATGGGCCTGGGCATCTCGCTACCGCCCGCGGACGCCCGGGCGAAGACCGAGGGCACCTTTCCGTACGCCTCCGACCTCTGGGCCGAGGGTCTGCTGTGGGCGGCCATCCTGCGCTCGCCCCACGCCCACGCCCGCATCCTCGCGATCGACACCTCCGGCGCACTCGACATGCCGGGCGTTCGCGCCGTCGTCACCCACCAGGACATTCCGGGCGACGCCTCCTACGGCCGAAAGATCGCCGACCGTCCCGTCTTCGCCTCCGAGGTCATCCGCCACCACGGCGAGGCGATCGCCGCAGTCGCCGCCGACCACCCCGACACCGCACGGCTGGCCGCCGCCGCCATCGTCGTCGAGTACGAGGTCCTGGAACCGGTCACCGACCCCGAACGGGCCTTCGAGGCACAGCCCCTACACCCCGACGGCAACCTGATCCGCCATATCCCGCTGCGATACGGCGACCCGGACGTCGTCGGGGACGTCATCGTCGAGGGCCTCTACCGCATCGGCCGCCAGGACCCCGCCCCGATCGGCGCCGAAGCCGGACTGGCCGTACCGCGCCCGGACGGGGGTGTGGAGCTCTACGTCGCCTCCACCGACCCCCACACCGACCGCGATCTCGCCGCCTCCTGCTTCGGGCTTGACCCCGACCGGGTCAAGATCGTCGTCACCGGCGTTCCCGGCGCCACCGGGGACCGTGAGGACCCGGGCTTCCAACTGCCCCTCGGCCTCCTCGCGCTGAAGACCGGATGCCCGGTCAAACTGACCGCCACCCGCGAAGAGTCCTTCCTCGGGCACGCCCACCGCCACCCCACCCTCCTGCGCTACCGCCACCACGCGGACCAGGAAGGCCGACTGGTGAAGGTGGAGGCCCAACTCCTCCTCGACGCCGGCGCCTACGCCGACTCCTCATCCGAGTCCCTCGCGGCGGCCGTGGCCTTCGCCTGCGGGCCCTACGTCGTACCGCACGCCTTCATCGAGGGCTGGGCCGTCCGCACCAACAACCCCCCGTCCGGGCATGTGCGCGGCGAGGGCGCGATGCAGGTGTGCGCCGCCTACGAGGCCCAGATGGACAAACTCTCCACCAAACTCGGCCTCGACCCGGTCGACGTCCGGCTGCGCAACGCCCTGGCCACCGGAGACATCCTCCCCACCGGCCAGACGGTCACCTGCCCGGCCCCGGTCGCCGAACTCCTCCAAGCCGTACGGGACTACCCGCTGCCGCCCCTGCCCAAGGACACGCCCGAGGACGAATGGCTGCTCCCCGGGGGCCAGGAAGGCGCGGGCGAACCAGGCGCCGTGCGCAGGGGCGTCGGCTACGCCCTGGGCATGGTCCACATGCTCGGCGCCGAAGGCACCGACGAGGTCTCCACGGCGACGGTGAAGGTGCAGGACGGCGTCGCCACGGTCATCTGCTCCGCCGTGGACACCGGCTCGGGCTTCGCGACCCTGGCCCGCCAGATCGTGCAGGAGACCTTGGGTGTCGAAGAGGTCCACGTGGCCTCGGTCGACACCGACCAGCCCCCCGCCGGACCGGCCGCCCACGGGCGTCATACCTGGGTGTCGGGAGGTGCGGTCGAGCGCGCGGCGAAGATGGTCCGTACGCAACTCCTCCAGCCGCTGGCGCACAAGTTCGGGATGTCGACCGAACTCCTCCAGATCACCGACGGCAAGATCACCTCGTATGACGGGGTGCTCTCCACGACGGTGACCGAGGCCCTGGACGGCAAGGAGCTCTGGGCGACCGCCCAGTGCCGCCCGCATCCCACCGAGCCGTTGGACGAGTCCGGTCAGGGCGACGCCTTCGTGGGCATGGCGTTCTGTGCGGTACGCGCAGTGGTGGATGTGGACATCGAGATCGGCTCGGTCCGAGTCGTGGAGATGGCGGTGGCCCAGGACGTGGGCCGCGTGCTCAACCCCGCCCAACTGGCCAGCCGCATCGAAGCCGGAGTGACCCTGGGCGTCGGAACGGCCCTCACGGAGAATCTACGTACGGCCCGTGGACTGCTCCGCCACCCCGATCTCACCGGGTACGCACTCCCGACATCTCTGGACGCGCCAGACATTCGCATCGTGAAACTGGTGGAGGAACGTGACGTTGTCGCCCCGTTTGGGGCGAAGGCGGCAAGTGCGGTTCCTGTGGTCACTTCTCCTGCCGCGGTGGCCGCCGCGGTACGCGCTGCCACGGGCCGCCCCATCAACCGTCTCCCCATCAGGCCGCAGGCCGCCGTTTCCGCCGCACTCAACTCATAACCCCGGTAAGGCATTGCAGCTGCAATCCAGAGGTGCGGGCTGTCGGCGGCGCTCGGTAAAGTGATTCCCCTAGACGCAAGTCAACGGGGAGGCGTTCGTGGCAGAGGACGACGGGACGGGGCGGCCGGTATACGGCCGGCCGACGCCGATGCCCAGCAAGGGTGGTAGTGGCAAGGACCTCGATGTCGACGCCGAAGAGCTGCTCAAGTTCAAGGACCGCGTCGACAAGTTGCTGGTCAAGCTGGAGAGTTCACCGGCCGCACCGACGAGGATGACCGACGGTCAGGTCCCCGCGGGTGACCTCGGCGTGGGCTTCGGCGAGGCGACCGCACTGCATGGGATCTATCAGAAGGTCCATGCCGAGCTACAGAACCTGTCGAAGGGTCTGGCGGGCCAGATCGAGGGCCTGAGCATCGCGGTCCATGGCTCGACCAAGGGCTACCAGAACATCGAAGAGGACATCAAGGAGCGGATGCGCACCATCAGCAAGGACGCACGCGAGGCGTACGACCGGCGCGAGGAAGAACGTCGCGGGTCCGAGCCGGCAGAGCCTGCCGAGCCGAAGCAGCCGGGGGCGGAACAGCCTCCGCAGGCGGGCTCCGGCGACACGAGCGGTGGAGCGTCCTGATGGTGAAAGTTACGGGGACCACGGGGACAAGGGGAAGGGTGGGGTGACGTCATGGGCGCTGAGTCGACACCTGGTGGTGGGGGTTTCTTCTCTCCACTGAGGATTCTGGGCAGTCTCTTCGGAACCACCGATTTCGAGGCCCACACGCACGAACAGCTGCTGGCCATGGTGGAGGCAGCCAATCCGAAGTCGCTGGAGACCCTCTCCGCGCAGCTGGTGGATGCGGCGAAGACCATCACCGAGATCGGTGAGGATCTGAAGACGTACATCACCACCGTCCCGTGGGAGGGCGAGGCCGGCAAGGCCATGGAGACCTGGGGCGAGGGCGCCTGGAAGGCCACGCTCCAACTCGGTGAGTACAGCAACGTCGGCGGCAAGTGGATGGGCCTCGCGGCGCAGACGCTCCGCGAGGTCAAGCAGAACATGCCCCCGCTGGACGCCACCGCCAAGGGCAACGTCGAGTCGGCGCACAAGTACCGCAACATGCCGGACTACAAGGAACTCCTGGGCCCGGCACAGGCCAAGCTGCGCGAGGACAAAGCGCAGGCTGTTCAGCAGATGAACAAGCTTGCGCAGTCGTACTCGCTCTCGACGTTCGTGATCAGCGCGGCGGAGGCGCCGACATTCCCGCCGCCTCCGGGGGAGTTCGTGCCGAAGGACGAACGTAAAGCAGGGGGTGACCTGTCTCGCTCCACCAACGCTGTGCCTCGGGAGCGCAGTGTCAGTGGGGAGAACCCACGTCGCTCCGCGCAAGTTCCGGTTGCTGACGTTCAGAGCAAGCCGGAGAACTCGAACTTCGCCCCACCTCAGGGTGTTACGGAGGCGCTACGGCCTGGAGAGCCACCGGTAAGCCGCCCCACTGACCAGCCGGTGAGCATGGAGATCGACAGTGTAGGAACGCTACCGCCGGCAACGACCCCACAGTCCCAGCCCCCTGCTTCGAGCTCGTTGCCCGTCAGGCCCGATGGTGCGAGCCCGGTCATGCCAGGTTCGGTTCCGCCAACGTTCGCCAAGAATCCCGGGCTCCCCAGTGCCGCCGGGTCTGGTGCCACCAAGGGTGTGTCCGGCGGGCGAGGCGTTGTGACACCTGGTCTGGTTGGAGGAGTGGGCCCGATCGGGCAGGTCGGATCCTCCGGTGTCGCTGGCTCCAGAATGCCGTTGGCGCGTGAAGGTGGGATCGTCGGCGGAAAGCCCGTCATGCCGACCACGAACAACCCAAACGGCGCGATTCCGCGGGGCACAGTGGTCGGAACGGAGAACACCACGGGCTCTCGTGGTGGCGCTATGGGGCGTGGCATGGCTGGTATGGCCGGAGGCATGTACGGCGGTGGCCCGATGGGCGGTGCCGACCAGAGCGGCGTCTCTGGCGGGAGGCGGCTGGCATCCGAAGCCGGTGGCGTGGTCGGAGGCAGGCAGCAGCAGCCGGGACAGGCCAACGCCCGCCCATTCACACCTGGTGGGTCTGGACTTGTCAGGGGCGCTGGTGACCAGAGCCAGACGGGTAGAACTGGCATGGGTGGCGCTGCAGTGAACAGGCCCGGTTCCTCTCCCGAGGAGTCCACCGGTGATCGTCCTGACTATTTGTCCGAAGATGAAGAAACCTGGCAGCAGGGAAGTCGCCGGGTAGTCCCGCCTGTGATCGACTGACTATCCCCCCACCACTAAAAGACGGTCTGAGGAAGCAGATGCCTACCAGTAGCAGTCGGAACGTTCGATACGGCGGAATTGTGTCGAGCACGTTGGGATTGCTGCTGGTGGTCGTCGCAGCAACGCCAGCGCACGCGGAGACGGTGCGATCTCAGCAATGGCATCTCGATGCGATGCGCGCGGATGGAATGTGGAAGTCAAGCAAGGGCAAGGGGATTGTCGTTGCCGTTCTTGATACTGGCGTAGCGCCGCTCAAGGAACTGGAAGGCCAGGTTCTTCCCGGGGGTGCCGACTTCACGAACATTCCTGGGGACGAGCGCGACGACTACAGCAAGCACGGCAGCGATATGGCGTCACTCATCGCAGGAACGGGTGCGGGGCCCGGCGGAGATGGCGCCTTCGGATTGGCTCCAGGATCGAAGATCCTCTCCGTGCGAGTCCCCATGGGCGGTGGAGGAGGTCCAACTCCGGACGAGGGCATGTCCCAGGCTATCCGCCATGCAGTCGATGCTGGGGCCAAGGTGATCAACATTTCCATGGGCAGCCCGGCTAACGAGGGTGACCTTGTTCCCAATGCTGTGAAGTACGCCCTAGAAAAGGGCGCGCTGATCTTTGCAGCAGTGGGCAATGACGGCTGGGACGCGCCGATTGACTTTCCTGCGGCTACTCCCGGAGTGGTAGGCGTTGCCGCCGTCGATCAGAAGATCAATGGAACCAAGCAGTCACACCGAGGGGCAGAGGTAGATCTAGCTGCTCCTGGTGCAGATATCGTCTCTGGCTGCACCGGGAAGACTGGATACTGCAAGGGCGACGGAACCAGTGCTGCCACTGCTCTTGCGTCTGCGTCCGCCGCGCTCATCTGGGCCAAGTACCCCAAGTGGACCAATAATCAGGTGCTCCGGGTCATGCTCAACACCGCCGGTGGGCCCACGAGTGGTGCCGAGCGCAACGACGTCATTGGCTACGGCATGGTTCGGCCGAGGATCGCGCTGACCGAGCCCGGGGATCCGGGGCCCGCCGATGTGTATCCGCTTCCCGATCTGGCCGCTGCCGCACCCAAGCCCCCTTCCGCGGCGGCGTCCAAGCCTCCGGCCGACGGAAAGCAGGCGGAGCAGCCCACCGAGGCCGCCGCTCCCGCCGCTGACAAGGACGACGGCAACACCGGTCTGTGGATCGCCCTCGGGGTCGGTGCCGCCGTGCTCATCGGGGCGGCCGTGGCCGTTCCCGTCGTTCGGTCACGGCGACGGGCCGCAGCAGAATCCGTACCCGTCCCGGCCGGGCCCCCCGGCTATCCGCAGCAGCAGTATCAGGGTGGCCAACCGTCCTACGGTCCTGCTCATCCAGGTGCACAACAGCCTCCCGGGCAGTCGTATCCGCAGCAGGGCACATATCCGCCCTACGGTCCGCCAGCGGCGGGACAGCCGCAGAACAACCCGCCCTATCCCGGACAGCAGTGACGCATTGCTGAATTGCGGACGTATGGATTGAGTCCTGTCCGACGGGGTTGTCACCGAGCCTGCGGTTTCACAGAATCCCCACCAAACGCCGATCATGCGTGCGGGTCGCCGTCCTACGGTGGGGCCACTCCGTCCCACCGGAAGGTCGACGGGGGTCAACGTCGCTTCTGCCGACGTGCACCATCACGAGACAGCAAACGGGGATTTTCCATGTCGTTCGACCAAGAGTGGGTCTCCACTCGCTCCGCCTCCACAGTGAACGTCAGCATGCGGCTGAACCAGGTTGAGCCGTCAGGGGGCGGTGGCGGTGGCGGCGGGGCGGACCTCGGCGTGAATCAGGACCAGCTCGGTGCGCTCGGGAGCGCCGCCTTCAAACTGCACGGTCAGCTTTCGGCTGACGGAAAGCATGCCGAGGCCAGCACCACCGAGGCCGGTACGACCATGACGGTGAACGGCTTTCAGACCGGTGCGGCGATCGGCACCGTACAGAAGACCTGGACCTCGCAGCTGAAGACGCTTCTTGACGCCTGCGCCCATATATCGAACCACCTCGACTACACCTCCGCCTCCCACGTCAATGAGGAGAAGGACATCCAGACGGCCTTCCGGACGTCTCAGATCACCGAGTTCCTCAAGTAAGGCGGGGGCCACAGATGCTGACGTTCGACAATGTGTACCAGGCCCCGCTGGGCAAACTGAATTCGGCGGTCGGTGAGTGGTCGGCCATGGTGACCAAGCTGGAGAAGCTCGCCGAGGACGCTCGTACGACCATGGCGAACAAGGCCAAGGACGACTACTGGCGTGGTGTCAACGCCGAGGTCACGAAGCCGTTCATCGACAAGACGGCCAAGGAGTTCGACGACGCAGCCAAGGCCGCCAAGGGCATCAAGCAGATCCTTGAGGACGGCCATCGTGAGTTCAAGAAGTCCCAGGACGAGCTGAAGAAGATCGTTGACGTGGATGCCCCCGCCCAGGGGCTCGTCGTGGGGGCGCACGGGGTGGTTCGTCCAAAGCACGATCTGGCCCAAGACCGCACGTATCGTCGCGATCCCGACTACGAGCCCGCGCTCAGGGAACAGCGGGCCAAGGTCGAAGCCATGCAGGCCCGTATAGAAGCGGTGCTTGAGACATGTACCGACGCCGATGTGGCGACGTCCAACGCGCTCAAGGCGAACATCACGAGCGACCAGCACAACTTCAGCGCGCCCAAGTACACGAGCATCGATGCGGAGGAGGCGGCCCGCGCTGTCGACCTCGCGAACAAGGGCCGCGATCTCACCCACACCGAGCTCCAGCAGCTGAATGAGTTGCTGAAGGACAACCACGGTTCGCGCGACTTCTCCCGGGCGTTCTACGACACCATGGGGCCGAAGAAGTCACTGGAGTTCTTCGGTCAGTTGTCCACGGACACCTACAACTACAGCAAGCAGGACAAGGAACGGTTGAAGGACGTCCAGGAGCTCCAGCGCAATCTGGGCCTCAATCTGGCGACTGCCACCGGTTCCTCCGGCGCGGACGACAAATGGGGTCAGCGCTGGTCCGAGGAAATGCGCAAGTTGGGTACCGAGCGTATTCCCCTTGCCAAGTACGACCACAATGGCCCGTTCGGCTATCAGCTCCTCGGCGGCATCATGCGGTACGGGAACTACGACCCCAAGTTCCTGACCCCGATCGCTCAGCATGTGACGCAGCTCCATGCCAAGGACCCGTACCTGTTCGCCGAGAACAAGAGCACGTCGAGCTGGGACAAGAACCCGTTCAATCCCTCGGGCAAGAACGGTTCCGGCTATGACCCGATGCTGAGCATGTTGGAGGCACTGGGGCACAGTCCCGAAGCCTCCAAGGAGTTCTTCTCCTCCGATCCGAAGGCGTTCAACGACGACGGCACCGTCAAGGGCGGTCTGCCGAAGGACGAGGACGGCAAGGAGATCAAGAGCTATCTGGACTACTTCGGTGACAAGGACTTTAAGTCCTTCCCCGACATCACGGGCCATGACCCCGATGAGATGGGCAAGTCGCTGAACCACATGCCCGATGCGTTCGGGCACGCCCTGGAGGCCGCCACGCTCGGCCATGCCTACGACGACCCCAACCCCAAGCTGATCCGGGACGAGACCTCCTCGAAGATCATGGAGGAGGTCGTCGAGAAGTACGGGGGCGACGCGGGGCTCCTCAAGCAGCAGGAGGCGATGGCCGACAGCCTCGGACGCATGGGCGCCGGCTATGTCGACGACATCAACTGGGCGCTCAACGAGAACAAGTCGGACAGCCTCTTCGCGCCGGGCAAGGACGCCGAGGCGCACGCCGAGTTCGGTCGTGACAACGCGCGCCAGTTCCTGAGCACGCTCGGCCAGCATCCGGATGCGTACGCCTCCGTCTCGGTGGCCGAGCGCATCTACACCACCAGCATGCTGGAAGCGCAGGTCGGCGAGGGCGGGAAGGTCAACGAAGGCCACGCCAGGGAAGTGGTCCGCACCGGTGCGGAGGTGCAGGGCATGCTCGACCAGTCGCGCGCCGATCAGGTCGACGCGACGAACAAAAAGAAGGACGAGGAGTACAACAAGGCGTTGGAGGAGCGTTCGGCCTGGGTCAACTTCGGGGCCGCGGCGGCGATCGGTGCGGGTGTCGCCTTCCTTCCGGCCACTGTGGCGGGCGCGGGGGCGGCGGCGATCCTCGTACCGCTGGCTGTGGAGACCGGTAGCGGGGCTCTGGAGACCCAGATCGGTCAGGTGATCAGTGACTGGACCAAGACCGAGCAGCAGGACAGTTCGGAGAAGACCCAGGAGACGCGCAACGAGATCTTCCGCGCGGGTGAGATGACGGCCGAGTCGCCGATGGAGAAGTTCATGCAGCAGCACCGGATCGATCCGAACAGCGACTTCGGTCAGGACCTCGAAGAGGCGCTGACCAACGGCTACAGCAAGGGAACGCTGGGGCAGGGTCGACACGGCACGACCCCGCAGACATGAGGGATGTGAAGGTCATCAAGGCGTGGCAGGCGGCGGCATCCGCGATCCTCGTTGGGGCGCTCGGTCTTTCGCTGGTCTCCTGTTCGGGGAAGGACGGCGACGGCGGTGACGGCTCGGACCAGAAGCTCGTCGGCGCCGGTGAGATCTGTGAGGGGGTCTTCACGGCCCCCGCGGCCCGTCAGGCTCTGACCAAGGTCACCGAAGCGGATCGCTTCGTACAGAACAGTGTCGGGAACGGCCTGGACAAGACGGTCTCCAACATCGTCTTCGACTATGAGTCGTCCGGTCCGAGCAAGGGGAGGGAGTCCAGTGTCTGCCACGTCTACGCAGATGGGCCTTCCGACCTGGACGATGTGTCGTTGGCGTTCGCCCTGGACGACGGTGAGTTCCTCGACAGCAAGGACATCGCGGCCAGGCTGACCGCATATCAGCTCGGTCGCCGCGCGCTGGCCGGCAACAACTACGCCTCCCAGTACTTCCTTTGTACGAGCCCCAAGCTGGGCAGCACCAAGGATGATCCTGCGGTCGTGCGGGGAGTGTTGCGTGTCAGATCGGAGCCGAGTGGGGACGTGCGTGAACTGAGCGCGGCCAATATGACCTTGCTCAACTCGGCCGCTTTCGCCGTCGCCAAGAAGCTCGGATGTGCGGGAGACGGCGGACTGACCGATGCACCCGTTCTGAAGCCGGTGGCTCCCAAGCCGACCGCCGGCTAGTTCGCCCTGCGGTGAGCGCATCCGAGGGGCGTGACGGAAAACCGGGGTGAGAGTGACGACGGGGATGGCTAGCGTCCTGGGACATGAGCGAACCACTGAAGTCCTCCGTCGTCCTCATCACCGGGATCATGGCCTCCGGCAAGTCCACCGTTGCGCAGACCCTCGCCGAACGTGTCCCGCGGGCCGCTCATGTCCGCGGGGACGTCTTTCGGCGCATGGTCGTCTCGGGGCGGGCGGAGATGGGCCCGGGCCTCGATCCCGAGGCCGTCGCCCAGCTACGGCTGCGGTACCGGCTCGCCGCCATGACCGCCGACACCTATGCGGGGGCGGGATTCACCGCTGTCCTCCAGGACGTCGTCATCGGCACGGAGTTCGCCGGGTACGTCGGCCTCATCCGTACCCGCCCGCTGTACGTGGTCGTCCTCGCGCCGCGCCCGGACGTCGTCAGTGTCCGGGAGGCCGGTCGAGCGAAGAGCGGATACGGCGAGGGGTGGACGGCGGAGTCCTTGGACGCGGAGCTTCGGGAGCGGACACCCAGGGTGGGGCTGTGGCTCGACACCAGTGAGCAGACGCCGGAGCAGACCGTGGACGAGATCATCGCGCGTCTGCCCGAGGCGTCGGTCACGACCTGTCCGTAGTCGGGCCCGTTCCCCTCACCGCGCGGGGTGATCCCCGCCGCACCCAGCGGCCCGTTCACCACGCTCGGAGTGTGAGGTCACTCACCTCGCGCGCCGGGCGGGGAGTGGTGGGCCGGTCCGGGAACCCGCGGCACGGGGGCGAGGTCGGGACCCGCGGGCCCATCGCCCGGTACGGAGGTGAGTTTCCCTCTCGCGGATGCCGGATGCCGGATGCCGGATGCCAGATACCCGGTACCCCATGCCCGGTACCGCATGCCCTGCGGCCCGGCACTGACAACGACAACGTCCCGGACCTCGACTGTGGGGAACCCCTCAGCTGAAGTCCGGGACGTCCCGGCCTGGAGACCGCGACCGGATTCGAACCGGTGTAACTCGAGTTGCAGTCGAGTCCCTGAACCACTCGGGCACGCGGTCGTGCGTTGCTACTGATCAGACCGTAGGCCGTCGGTCGGCGCCCGCTCAAGACCACCGGGCACACTGCAATACAGCTGCCACAGGGCGTTCACAGTCGTACGACCAAGGGACCAGGACGGGTCGGACCATGCGACAGGGTTCAAGCCGGTTCACGCCCCTTACCCTTGGGTCATGACCGCCCTGGACCCACGTGACGCCGACGTCACGAAACCGACCCCTGCGCCCGACGCACCCACCATCGACGAGCAGTCCCAGGGCGGGGTACTCGGCCGGAGCTATCGAGCGCTTAGCGTGGGCATCGTCTCCGTCGTCCTGCTGATCGCCTTCGAGGCGACCGCCGTCGGCACCGCGATGCCGGTGGCCGCCCGTGAGCTGAACGGCATCGGGCTATACGCCTTCGCCTTCTCCTCGTACTTCACCACCAGCCTCTTCGCGATGGTCCTGTCCGGTCAGTGGGCCGACCGGGACGGTCCGCTGAGGCCGCTGGCGACCGGTATATCCGCCTTCGGTGCCGGACTGCTGCTCTCCGGCACCGCGAGCACGATGTGGCTGTTCATCCTGGGGCGCGCGGTACAGGGCCTCGGCGGCGGCATGGTGATCGTCGCGCTCTACGTGGTCATCGGACGCGCCTACCCGGAGCGGCTGCGGCCGGCGATACTCGCCGCCTTCGCCGCGAGTTGGGTGATCCCCTCCGTGGTCGGACCGCTGGCCTCCGGGACGGTCACCGAGCAGTTGGGTTGGCGCTGGGTCTTCGTCGGCATCCCCGCGCTCGTGGTCTTCCCGCTCGCCCTGGCCCTGCCGCAGATCCGACGCATGGCGTCCGGGCCCGCCGATCCTTCGGCGCCCCGATTGAGCTTCGACGCCCAGCGCATCCGGCTGGCCCTCGGCATCTCCCTCGGTGCCGCGCTCCTCCAGTACGCGGCGCAGGACCTGCGATGGCTCTCCCTGCTGCCGGCGGCCGTCGGCGCGGCGCTGCTGGTGCCCGCGGTCCTCGGGCTGCTGCCGAAGGGCACCTACCGGGCCGCCCGCGGGCTGCCGTCCGTGGTGCTGCTGCGCGGTATCTCCGCGGGCTCCTTCATCGCTGCCGAGTCCTTCGTCCCGCTGATGCTGGTCACCCAGCGCGGGCTGTCCCCGACCATGGCCGGCTTCTCGCTCGCCGCGGGCGGGGTGACCTGGGCTCTGGGGTCGTTCATCCAGTCCCGGCCGCGGATGGAGCCGCACCGGGAACGGCTGATGGTGTTCGGGATGGTGCTGGTGGCCGTGGCGATCGCCGGTGCTCCGACCGTACTGATCGACTGGATGCCGGTGTGGATCGTGGCCGTCTCCTGGGCCATCGGCTGCTTCGGCATGGGCATGGTGATCGCGTCGACCAGCGTGATGTTGCTCAAGCTCTCGGAGCCCGAGGAGGCCGGGTCGAACTCGGCGGCCCTCCAGATCTCGGACGGGCTGTCGAACGTCATCCTGCTCGCCGGCGGCGGCGCGGCCTTCGCAGCGCTCGGCGGCGCCTCGGTGGCCGGCCACGGCGCGATCACCGAGGCCGGCGCCTCGCACCCGGCCGCCTTCGTGGTGGTCTTCCTGCCCATGGCGCTGGTCGCCCTGGTCGGAGCGTGGGTGTCGACGCGGGTGCGGGTCCAAGAACCCGTGTGACACGGATCGACGACCCCGGCTCCCGACCCTCTCCCCGCGGTGGTCGTCGCCACCCGGGGGAGTGGTCGACACCCGGGAGGAATGCCCCGATGAGGGTGAAGTGGGCCGTCGGGGCGGATGCCCGTGAGGTCCATCTCACCGTCCGCGGGGGCGTCGTCCGGAGCGGACCGGCGTGGTCACACAGGTAGGGTGGCCCGGTTGTCATACCCGTACACCACCCGTGGCACCCCCCGCCGCGTCGTGCCCTGGACGAGCGTCGAAGCGGAGACCGTGACTACTACCGCCTCCCACTCCCACCACCTCTCGCCCGCCTTCCCAGGCCGGGCCCCCTGGGGTACCGCCAGCAAGCTGCGTGCCTGGCAGCAAGGGGCGATGGAGAGATACCTCCAGGAACAGCCCCGCGACTTCCTGGCCGTCGCCACCCCCGGCGCGGGGAAGACCACCTTCGCGCTCACCCTCGCCTCCTGGCTGCTGCACCACCATGTGGTCCAGCAGGTGACCGTCGTCGCGCCCACCGAGCACCTGAAGAAGCAGTGGGCCGCGGCAGCCGCGCGGATAGGGATCAAGCTGGACCCCGACTACAGCGCGGGCCCGCTCAGCAAGGAGTACCACGGCGTCGCGATCACCTACGCGGGTGTCGGCGTACGCCCCATGCTCCACCGCAACCGCTGCGAGCAGCGCAAGACCCTCGTCATCCTGGACGAGATCCATCACGCCGGTGATTCCAAGTCCTGGGGTGAGGCGTGCCTCGAAGCCTTCGACCCGGCGACGCGTCGGCTCACCCTGACCGGTACGCCCTTCAGGTCGGACACCAACCCGATCCCCTTCGTCACCTACGAGGAGGGCAACGACGGCATCCGACGATCCGCCGCCGACTACACCTACGGCTACGGCAACGCCCTCGGCGACGGCGTCGTGCGGCCCGTCATCTTCCTCAGCTACAGCGGCAACATGCGCTGGCGCACCAAGGCCGGGGACGAGATCGCCGCCCGCCTCGGTGAGCCCATGACCAAGGACGCCATCTCGCAGGCGTGGCGCACCGCGCTCGACCCGCGCGGCGAGTGGATGCCCAATGTGCTGCGGGCGGCCGATCAACGGCTCACCGAGGTGCGCAAGTCCATCCCGGACGCAGGCGGCCTGGTGATCGCCTCCGACCAGGACTCGGCCCGCGCCTATGCCAAGCTCATCCGTGAGATCACCGGGTCCAAGGCGACCGTCGTCCTTTCCGATGACACCGGTGCCTCACAACGCATCGACGACTTCAGCGAGAACGAGGACCGCTGGATGGTCGCGGTCCGGATGGTCTCCGAGGGCGTGGACGTGCCCCGGCTGGCCGTCGGCGTGTACGCCACCACCATTTCGACCCCCCTGTTCTTCGCCCAGGCCGTGGGCCGTTTCGTACGGTCCAGAAGGCGGGGCGAGACCGCGTCGGTCTTCGTGCCCACCATCCCCGCGCTGCTCACCTTCGCCAATGAGATGGAGGTCGAGCGTGATCATGTGCTCGACCGGCCGAAGAAGGACGGCGAGGAGGACCCGTACGCCGACTCCGAGAAGGAGATGGACGAGGCCAACCGGGAGCAGGACGAGGACACCGGCGACCAGGACATGCTGCCCTTCGAGGCGCTGGAGTCGGACGCCGTCTTCGACCGGGTGATGTACAACGGGGCCGAGTTCGGGATGCAGGCCCATCCGGGCAGCGCGGAGGAGCAGGACTACCTCGGCATCCCCGGGTTGCTGGAGCCCGAGCAGGTCCAGTTGCTGTTGCAGAAGCGTCAGGCGCGGCAGATCGCCCACAGTCGCAAGAAGCCCGATGCCGAGGCCGATCTTCTGGAGCTGCCGGCCGAGCGCCGTCCGGTGATCTCGCACAAGGAACTGCTGGAACTGCGGAAGCAGTTGAATACGATGGTGGGCGCCTACGTCCATCAGAGCGGCAAGCCACACGGTGTGATCCACACCGAGTTGCGCCGGGTGTGTGGCGGGCCGCCGAGCGCGGAGGCGACGGCCGGACAGATCCGTGAGCGGATCAAGAAGGTCCAGGAGTGGGCCACACGGATGCGTTGATGTGACCGTCCGGGACCGCGGAGGCGCTCCCGGCGCACGCTCGACGGGCGTGCGGTGCCTGCCGTACGTCACGGCAGATGTGCCGTTCCCGCGGGGAAGGTCCGCTGGTCCCGGCCGGTGCGGACATCTGCCAACGTCTGCGGACGTCTGATGGCATCTGATGGCATCTGGATCCGGGTACGGGTGCGCCCCGGGTGCGGCGGCGATGGCTGCCCATGCGAGGTGCCCGTCCGGCCGGGACGCCAGGACCCACCTCGACCGCCCGGCAGCGGGCGACCCTGCACACGGCCCACAACGGCGACCCGCCGCACAGGCCAACGATCGACTGGGCACACTGCCGCGATCGACCTCGTACACGGGCGGTGGTTCGCCCCTTCGAGCCCCCTTGCCCAGGCCCCTCGACCCGGTTCACCCCCACTTCTCCCGAGCACATGGGGCGATGAGCCGCGCTCAGGTACTTGTTGGCGCAATCCGGTATGAGCGGGTCGGGGGCGGATGTAGTGTTCGAACGATTGCCAACCCACCCAATATCACGGGTGGGCATCCGGATTCTGGACGAGGTCTTCCGCTGAGCGGACCGGATCGCTACTGTCCGGGCAATACAACTGCTTCCGTGGCAGCACGAGCCGCGGAGCCCAGCCGGTGTGCCATGGCCTGCCGGCGGCCTCTGGGTGCGGTGCCGACGCGACCGGCACCGCGGATACGACCGCGAGGATCCGCCGTCACTCACTCCGAAGGAGAGGGCGTCGTGACCGCGGAAACCTCCCAGACGCTCGACCGAGGACTGCGCGTCCTCAAGCTGCTCGCCGACACCGATCACGGGTTGACCGTCACCGAGCTGTCCAACAAGCTCGGTGTCAACCGGACCGTGGTCTACCGTCTGCTGGCCACCCTGGAACAACACGCCCTGGTCCGTAGGGACTTGGGCGGACGTGCCAGGGTCGGCCTCGGTGTGCTCAGGCTCGGTCGACAAGTCCACCCGCTGGTGCGCGAGGCGGCGATGCCCGCGTTGCGGGCCCTCGCCGAAGACATCGGGGCGACCGCGCACCTCACCCTGGTGGACGGTGCGGAGGCCCTCGCGGTCGCCGTCGTTGAGCCCACCTGGACGGACTACCACGTCGCCTATCGGGCCGGTTTCCGCCATCCGTTGGACCGGGGCGCGGCGGGCAAGGCGATACTGGCCGCGCGACTGGGCCACGCCGACGATCCCGGCTACACCCTGACCCACGGCGAGTTGGAGGCCGGTGCCAGCGGAGCGGCTGCACCGCTCGTGGGAGTCACCGGGATAGAGGGGAGCGTGGGTGTGGTGATGCTCGCCGACTCGGTTCCCGAGCGAGTGGGCCCACGGGTGGTCGACGCCGCCCGCGAGGTCGCCGACGCCCTGCGCTGATCCTTCCCCTGCCCGTAGGGCCGTGCGCTCGATGGGTGCGGGCGGCGCCCTGTGCGGTCCCGGCACTCCGCCCGGCCCGGATAGATTGGGTCGGTGCTCTCCCGTCTCTCGCGCCCGCGGGCGCTCATCCTCAGCGCCGTTCCCCTCGTGGCCCTCTTCGGCGTCGTCGGTTTCGCACCGCTGCCGTACGTCATCGCGCAGCCCGGGGACACCGCAAATGTGTTGGGCACGCACAAGGGCACGCCCGTGATCTCTATCAGCGGCGCCCCGGTCCGCACCCCCGAGGGCGCCCTGCGGATGACCACGATCCTCGCCACGGGTCCGGCCGCCGACATCCGCGTCGGCGAGGTGGTCGACGGTTGGTTCCGCACCGACCGTTCGGTGCTGCCGCGGGATTCCGTCTACCCCAGCGGCAAGTCCACCGGGGAAGTCGCCGAGCGGAACCTCAAGGACATGACGGAATCGCAGCACGACGCCACCTTGGCCGCGCTCGCCTACTTGGACGAGGACCCCGCGAAGGTCAAGGTCACCCTGCGGCTCGCCGATATCGGTGGTCCCAGCGCCGGACTGTTGTTCTCGCTCGGCATCGTCGACAAACTCGACGGCAACGGCGAGGGGGGCGATCTCACCGGTGGCCGCAGCATCGCGGGTACGGGCACGATCTCCCCGAACGGCAAGGTCGGCCAGGTCGGCGGGGTGTCGCTGAAGACGCAGGCCGCGGCCCGGGACGGCGCAACCGTCTTCCTGGTGCCGGAGGGTGAGTGTTCGGACGCCCTGGCCGAGGCCCCCAAGGAGCTGCGACTGATCCCGGTCACTTCCCTCCAGGGCGCCGTGGAGTCCCTTCGCGCGCTGGACGCCGGGGGGAAGGTGCCGTCTTGCTGAGTGCGTCCACGGGGGTCGAGTTCAGCTCCCGCCAACAGGGGAAGATCGCGGGCGCCAGGTTCGCCGCGAAGTAGGTCCCTCCGAGGACCCACAGGGTCGTCCACAGCCCCACCTGTTCGATGAGGAAGCCGGCCGCGAGTCCGCCCAGGGGAGTGGTCAACAGGGCTCCGGCCACCGTGACGCCCGCGACCCTGCTGCGCAGCGCGTCCGGGACCCGCTCGTACACGACGGTGGTGAGGATCGGGTTGATCATTCCGGCGCCGATCCCGCCGGCCGCCAGGATCAGTGCCAGCGGTACGGTCCCGTCGGTCAGCGCTGCTCCCACGTACTTCGGTGCTCCGGCGATCATGAACGCCACCGTGAACACCACCCGCCGCGGGAACCGCTCGCCTATCGCCCCGTACAGCAGTGCTCCGAGCAGGGCGCAGCCGGCGAAGAGCGCGACCAGCATGCCCAGTTCACCGGCCCCGCCGAGGTTCTCCTTGGCGTGCACGGGCAGGAGTACGGCGCTCCATGCCTGGTCGAGGCCGTTGGTGAGCATCACCATCAGGGTGATGCCGAACAGCAGGGGGTCGCGCAGCAGGAAGGAGTATCCCTCGCGCAGTTCGCCCGTATAGGTGCGCAGCGAGACGGGGCGGGTGTTCTTGCTGGGTTCCGCAGCGGCGACGTTCCGTACGCCGAAGTAGATCAGCAGGGCCGAGCCGGCGAAGGTCAGGGCGTCGAGGAGCAGGACGGTCTCCGCGCCGGTGAGGGCGATCAGTACGCCCGCGAGGGCGGCGCCGGCCATGCGCGCACCGCGCGACACCGCGTCGAAGATGCTCGCGGCCCGGGGGATCGGGGTGCCCGCGATCACGGCGAGTTGGGGCAGCAGGACGTAGCGCGCGGTTTCGCCGGGGGCGTGGAAGAGGCCCGTCACCGCCATCAGGGCGCACAGCATCCAGAAGTGGAGGAGGTCCGCGTAGTGAAGTAAGGGGATCGTCGCGACGGAGATCGCGCAGACGGTGTCCGAGATGATGCTGATCCGGCGGCGGCCCGTGCGGTCGATGATGGGGCCGCCCGCGATCGCTGCCACGACGACGGGCAGGGTGGCGCAGAAGGCGACCAGACCAGCTTTGGCGGGGCTGCCGGTGGTCTCCAGGGCGAACCAGGGCACGCCGACCAGGGTGAGCGAATTACCGGTGATGGAAACGGCGTTGGCCGCCAGGACATGGGCGAGCGGGCCGCGTCGACGAGGGCCCCCCGGGATCGCGTCGCTCCCGGTTGGGCCGGGCCCTTCTGGTGTTTCGGGTGATTCTGTTGCTTCGGTCGGGGTCTCTCCGGCGGTCATGGCGGGGTCCCTTCGGTTGCTGACCCGGGGGCGCGAGGGGCGCGGGCCGTGCGAGGGGTGCGGGGGAAGGCATGGAGGTGGATGCGCACCTGGGCGGCTCGATCGGCATCCGTTCGTGCGGTGGCCGGGGCGGGGCGGGTGGAGCCTTCGGGATTGCTGGGCACTTCGGGGTGCGGGGGGTTCTCGCGGTGCTCCGGGTCGGGTTCGTCCGTGTCCTTGGGTGCGGGTTCATGGTCCCGGTAGCTCTCGATCAGTGCATGGACCTTTCGGTTCAGCTCCCTGGCCGCTTCCGGTGTCAGTCGCAGGGTGAAGTCGCTGAGGTCCGATGCCCGACGCCACTCCTTTGGCCATTCGTCGGCGGTGTCGAGCCAGCCGCTGACCTCCTCCGCGTGCTGGGCCGCGACCTCCTGGATGAACAGGCCGGCGGCTCCACGGACGGCCGGGTCCTCGCTGTGGAACATCGAATGGTCGATGCTCGTGCCCTCGGCGGAAGCCCGCCACCAGCGCTCGCGCCCCTTGTTGAGGTCGGGGGCGTCTTCGACGAAGCCGTGCGCCGCGAGTTGGCGCAGGTGGTAGCTCGTGGCACCGCTGGACTCGCCCAGGGAATGCGCCAGTTGTGATGCGGTCGCCGGCCCGTCGTGGCGCAACGCGGTGAGCAGTCGCAGCCGCAGGGGGTGGGCGATGCCCCGCAGGGACCGCGGGTCCAGGGGGCGGTAGCGGGAATCCGGCTGCGGCTCGTGCATAGTGCAAAGATATGCTTGCAAATAAAGCTTTGCAAGCATTGTTTTTGCGTCACACGCCACCGCGAGAGCCGTGCAATGGTCTCCCTAGGTGGACGGCTCCTCGGGCCTCCCGGGCCCCGGCCGGCCACCCTCCCTGGCCGCCTGTTCCACCAGCGGGATGATCCGCAGCGGCACCGGGTTCTCCATCACGATCGCCGTGGAAGCGCGCATGATCCCCTCGAACCCGACCACGCGATCGATCACCCGCTGGAGGTCGGCGTTGGACCGTGCCACCAGCCGGCACAACATGTCCCCCTGTCCGGTGGTGGTGTGCAACTCCAACACCTCAGGAACGGTGGCCAGATGCGCCCTGACGTCCGCCCCCTGCCCCTGCTTGATCTCCAAGGTGGCGAAGGCCGTGACCGGGTACCCCAGCGCGGCCGGGTCCACGTCGGGCCCGAAGCCGCGCAGCACACCATGGGTGCGCAGCCGGTCGAGCCGCGCCTGTACGGTCCCCCGGGCAACTCCGAGCCGACGCGATGCCTCCAGTACGCCGATCCTCGGTTCACGTGCCAACAGCACGATCAGTCGGCCGTCCAAATGATCGATCGCCACACTGCACTCCCATGGGGCCTTTGGGTGGTCATCCTGTACAGAAAGCGGGACCATCGTGGACCCTGGTAGTGCAGATTGCCTAGCGTTGTGACGAACTATTGCGCACCTTGTGGAGCGAGAGGAGTCTGGCGCTATGACTGAGACCATCGATCACCACCCCACAACCGCGAGCAAGGTCGACCCCTTCCCGGTGAAGGGCATGGACGCGGTCGTCTTCGCCGTGGGCAACGCCAAGCAGGCCGCCCACTTCTACTCCACGGCCTTCGGCATGAAGCTCGTCGCCTACTCCGGACCGGAGAACGGCAGCCGGGAGACCGCGAGTTACGTGCTGGAGAACGGTGGGGCGCGGTTCGTCCTCACCTCCGTCATCAAGGAGGCGACCGAGTGGGGCCGCTTCCTGTCCGAGCACGTCGCTGAACACGGTGACGGCGTCGTCGACCTCGCGATCGAGGTACCGGACGCCCGAGCCGCGTACGCGTACGCCACCGAGCACGGCGCCCGTGGCGTCACCGAGCCGTACGAGGTGACGGACGAGCACGGCACGGTGGTGCTCGCCGCCATCGCCACCTACGGCCAGACCCGGCACACCCTGGTCGAGCGCTCCCGCTACGACGGCCCCTACCTCCCCGGCTTCGCCGCCGCCACGCCCATCGTGGAGCCCCCTGCGAAGCGGACCTTCCAGGCCATCGACCACTGCGTCGGCAATGTCGAACTCGGTCGGATGAACGACTGGGTGGCCTTCTACAACAAGGTGATGGGCTTCACCAACATGAAGGAGTTCGTGGGCGACGACATCGCCACCGAGTACTCCGCACTGATGTCGAAGGTCGTCGCCGACGGCACGCTGAAGGTGAAGTTCCCCATCAACGAGCCGGCGATCGCGAAGAAGAAGTCGCAGATCGACGAGTACCTGGAGTTCTACGGCGGCGCCGGTGTCCAGCACATCGCACTGGCCACCAACGACATCGTGGCGACCGTACGCTCCATGCGCGCCGCCGGCGTCCAGTTCCTCGACACCCCCGACTCGTACTACGACACCCTCGGCGAGTGGGCCGGTGAGACCAGGGTCCCCGTGGAGACCCTGCGCGAACTGAAGATCCTCGTCGACCGGGACGAGGACGGCTATCTGCTCCAGATCTTCACCAAGCCGGTCCAGGACCGACCGACGGTCTTCTTCGAGATGATCGAGCGCCATGGCTCGATGGGCTTCGGCAAGGGCAACTTCAAAGCGCTCTTCGAGGCCATCGAGCGCGAGCAGGAGAAGCGCGGCAACCTCTGACGGCCGACCGGCGGGCGCCCGGCGCCTTCCGGCCGTACGGCACCGGTGGGCGGGACCTGTGAGGGTCCCGCCCACCGTCCCGTTCGACGCGGGTGCATACGATCGGCCGTGTGTGCGCACATGTGACGATCGCTGAGGACGACGAGAAGCAGGCCGAGCTGGTCCGCCGCTATCTCGAACGGGAAGGGCACACCGCCACGGTCGTACGCGACGGGCGCGCCGCCATCGACCTGGTGCGCCGACAGCCGCCCGACCTGCTCATCCTCGATGTGATGATGCCCAAGTGCGATGGTCTCGACGTGCTGCGCATCCTGCGGGCCGAGGGGTTCGACCTCCTGGTCCTGATGCTCACCGCCCGTTCCACCGAGGACGATCTCCTGCTGGGACTGGACCTCGGGGCGGACGACTACATGACCAAGCCGTACAGCCCCCGTGAACTGATGGCCCGGGTGAGGACGCTGCTGCGCCGCAACCGAGTGCCGGACCCGGCCGAGCCGAAGACCGGAACGACGCTGACCGTGGGTGCCCTGGCGGTCGATCCCGAGCGCCATGAAGTCACCGTCGACGGCGTGTACGTGGAGTGCACCCCGGGGGAGTTCCGCATCCTGGCGGCGATGGCAGCCGAGCCGGGCCGGGTCTTCACCCGACAGCAACTGCTGGAGGAGCTGCACGGGTTCACCCGGTACATCGGGGACCGGACGGTCGACGTCCACATCATGAACCTCAGAAAGAAGATCGAACCCGAGCCACGACGGCCCCAGCGGCTGGTGACCGTCTTCGGGGTGGGCTACAAACTGTCCGCCCCCAAACCGTCCGCGGTCTCGCGCGGCGGTGGGGCCGTAGCACCCGCGCGGCCCATACGACCGGTTTCGGGCGGGCGCGATGCGCGGTCGTAAAGCCCCCTCGCGCGAGGGCCGCACCAGACTGCCCCTGCGCAAGAGCCTCCTCGGCAGGCTGCTCGCCGTCTCCACCCTGGTCGCCGCCTGCTCGGTGGCCGCCACCGCCTGGCTCGCCGTCCAGAGCACGTCCGGCGCCATCAAGGAGCAGCAGGGCCAGAACCTCACCGACGACACCGACATCTACGACACCCTTCTCGCCTACGCCGCCACCCATCCGCGGTGGGACGGTGTCCAGAACACCGTGCAGACCCTCGCGGGCAAGTACGACCGCCGGATCGTGCTCACCACCCAGAACCGGCAGCCCATCGCCGACTCCGCCGAAGCCGCCGCCCAGCCGGCCGAGCTCCCCATCCGGAACGCTGCCGTCCTGAATCCGCTCGCCGCCGACACCGGGCTCGCCACCAGCAGGACCGGAGCGGACACGACCGACGGCATCGACCCCCGGGCCGTCGGCCCCTTCCGGTTGACGGCGCCTGAGAGCACCAAGTTGGAGAAGATCGCCAAGCGGATCGTCAGCTGTCTGTCCGACAACGGTGTCGCCGCGGATGTGGTCCCCACCCCCAGCGGACGCCCGAGCATCGAGGTCGTCGGCCAGGACGGTGAACGCGTGCACGGCATTCGCTGCGCCGTCATCGGGCTCGACGAGTTGGACGCCCCCACCCGTACGGAACGCACGGCGCTCGCCGCACTCAATGAACTGGCCACACAGTGCCTCAAGGACAAGGGCCATGGACCGGTGAACGTCGACCTCGACCTCTCCTGGCAGCGCGGCCCGAAGGACATCCTGTTCAAAACACGCACGCCCGTGATCACCATCGCATCACCCATGCCGAGCCCACCCGGACAGCTGGAGAGCACCGCGGATCGTGACACCGCCACCTGTGTGAACACCGCCCGCAAAGCGCAGCTCCGCGCCCATGTCTCGCCGCCCGCGCTCCTGTTCATCGACGATCCGGTGGGAGCCGAACCTCCCGGCTTCGACCTCTCACCGGCGAACACCGTCCAGATCGCGGGTGTCGCCGCGCTGGTGCTCGCACTGACCGTGGGTGCCTCCGTGCTCGCCGCCACCCGACTGGTCCGGCCCCTACTCGCACTCACCGGAGCCGCCCAGCGGATGAAGGACGGCGAGCGGACCGCTCCCGTGCCCGTCACCACGGACAACGAGATCGGCCGGCTGGCCGTCGCCTTCAACGACATGGCCGCCCATCGCGCCCTCCTCGAAGCACAGCGCCGGGCGATGGTGAGCGACGTCGCCCATGAACTGCGCACTCCGCTGAGCAACATCCGCGGCTGGCTGGAGGGCGCCCAGGACGGAATCGCCGACCTTGATCCGGCGTTCGTCTCCTCGCTCCTCGAAGAGGCGGTACAGCTCCAACACATCATCGACGACCTCCAGGACCTGGCCGAAGCCGACGCGGGGGCACTGCGGCTCCACCCCGAACCGGTACGGATCGACGAACTCCTCGGCCAGGTCGCCGCAGCCCACCAGGCACGGGCCGAATCGGAGGGCGTCGCCCTGCACGTCCGCGTGGACCCGAACGTTCCGACGCTGCTCGCCGATCCGGTGCGATTGCGTCAGGCGGTCGGCAATCTGGTCTCCAACGCCGTGCGTCACACTCCGCGCGGCGGCTCGGTCACCCTCCGGGCGCGGGGGTCCGCCGACCGGCTCGACGTGGCGGTCAGCGACACCGGCGCCGGCATCCCCGCCGCAGACCTGCCGCATGTCTTCGACCGGTTCTGGCGGGCGGAGAAGTCCCGCAACCGCAGGACCGGAGGCAGCGGTCTGGGGCTGGCGATCGTACGGAAGTTGGCCGAGGCCCACGGCGGCACGGTCGATGCCCGCAGTCGGGTGGGGGAGGGCTCCACGTTCACCCTGCGGCTTCCGACGGCCGCCGCCGACCCGGTGGAAGGCCCTGATCCCCGGATCACAACGATCTGACAGGTTCTTCATATCTCCAGTCCAGCCTTACGGACATACGGAGCACTTCCGCAGCACGGCACGGCCGGCCGGGCTGCACGGGCGCCGCCTTCGAGCGGCCCGGGTGCTCACGCAATGAACTGGAATGGAGCCATCTCTATGTCGTCCCCTCGCCTGTCCCTGCGTGCTCTCGCCGTCGTCGTCACGGCGGCCGGCGCCCTGCTGGCCCCCGCCGCCGTGGCGGTGGCCGACTCCAGCCCCACGCCGGTCGTCTCCTTGGACGCCACCGTCACACCGTCGCCTTCCGAGAAGGTCAAGCGCGTCCCCCTCGCCGAGTCCGGCACATCCGAGAGCCGCCCCGAGGTCACGCGCCCCACGGTCATGCCGCGCGGCGGAGTGGCCGCCGGTGAGCAGCCCACCGCAGCGGCCGGCGACGACAGCAGTGTGAGCATGCCGCTGCTGGCGGCCTCCACCGGTGTGCTCCTGGCCGGTGCGGGCGTCCTCGTGATCCGCCGCCGCAATACCGTCGACGGCCGGGTCTGACACCCCTGAAGCACCCTCCTTCCGCAGTGGCACCGGCCGACCGGTGCCACTGCGGTCCCACGTCCCTCCCAGGAGCCGTCATGATCACCGCACCCGTCCGCCACCGTGGCGCCCCCGCCCTCACGGCCCTCGCCGTCTGCCTGACGCTCGCGCTCTCCGGCTGCTCGGGCGAGCAGGACCCGGAGCGCAAGGAGGAGACGAAGGCCGCCCCGAACACTCCGGCCGGTGCCGCCGCACCCGCGGCCGATGCCAAGGTCCAGAACCCGGTTCATGTCTCGATCCCCTCGATCGGCGTCGACAGCCAACTGATGCGGCTGGGGCTCAACGGCGACGGCACGGTCGAGGTCCCACCAGCGGAGAAGGGAATGACGGCGGGCTGGTACACGGGCGGGGCCGTCCCGGGCGAACCCGGCGCATCGGTGATCATCGGCCATAACGAGACCAAGTCGGGCCCCGCGGTCTTCCAGGACCTCGGAAAGCTCCGCAAAGGGGCGGAGATCGCCGTGCGCAGCGCCTCGGGCGCCACCAACCGCTTCACCGTCACCGGGACCGAGTCGGTGAAGAAGAAGGCGTTTCCGACGAAGAGGGTCTACGGCCCGACCAACGGCCGTGAGCTGCGGTTGGTCACCTGCTCCGGCGCCTACGACGCCGAAGGCCACACGGTCGACAACCTCATCGTCTACGCGACCTTGGGCTGAGCCCGCGGCCTTGGACAGGCCGGCCCGGGAACGCCCGCGCACCGGCCCTTCGACGGGCCGGATCGGGCCCTGCGCCGCGTCACTCCCGACCCGTACCCCCGCCCGTCGATGTGCCCACCCCGCCGGATCCCGCGGGCTGACCGGACGCCGCGGGACGTACCGGCCGGGGCTGCGCTTGCGGCTCCACAGGCTTAGCAGGCTTGACCGGTTCCGCCGGTGCAGCTGGTTCGGCTGGTTCGGCCGGTCTGGCAGGCGAAGAGCCCACGGCCCCCGACGCCGCGCCACGCCCCTGTCCCGCACCCGACGGCGTTCCGCCACCGCCCGGGTTCACCGCGCCCCCGCCCGCTTTCGGCTTCGGCTTGACCGCCATCCCCTCCTTCCCCGTCACCTTCCGCGGTCCACCGGGCGGCGGCTGCCCCAGTGCATCGAGCGCGTCCCGTGCAGCAGGCGCCAGCAGCGGGGAGAAGTGGGGATTGATCCGCAGCGCCTGACCGAGGTACCGACGGGCCGGCCCGTACCGCTGCAACGCCCGCTCGATCTCGCCCCGGTGGTACGCGAACAGCGGACTGCGCAGCCCCTCGTCCGTCGCCTTCTTCGCGTACGGCAGGGCCTCCTTCACCCGGCCCGCCCGGAACAGCGCCCACCCCAGGGCGTCCGCGATCTGGATGCTGCGCCGACCCTCGTCCCATTCGGCCTGCAACAACTCGACCGCGTCCTGCGGATCGCCGTGGTCGGCTTCGTACCGCCCCACCACCAGTTCCTCGTTCCGGCCGCCCGCCGTCGCCTTCCGCGCCAGTTCGCCCACCAACTCGTACTGGGTGTCGGCATCGCCGTCGAGCCCCAGCGACTCGTTCAACTCGCCCGCCTCCAAGGCGTACTCCGCCAGGGGTCGCTTGGCCAGCGCCGACTGGTAGTCGCGCAGCGCCGCCTCCGTTCGGCCCAGCGCGGTCAGTGCCCGCCCGCGCGCCGCGAGCGAAGGATGGTGGTCGGGGGCGAGCCGCAGTGCCAGGTCGTACCGCTTGATCGCCTCCTGCGGCTCACCCCGCTCCCAGGCCAGCTCCCCGAGCGCATACAGCGCCGCCGCCTTCTCCGCGGCGCCGTCCGCGCTGCCCACCGCGTCCTCCGCATTGGCGGACGCGTCCTCCCGCCAACCCCGGTCCCGGTAGACCCGGGCGGTGACGACCCGCGCCTGCGACCCCGCGTACAGCTTGTGCAACGTCTCCAGCGCCTTGCCGACCGACTTGTAGTCGCCCAGCCCGGTGTACGCCTCGATCAGCACCGGGTAGACCGTCCAGCGCCGCGGTTTCTGCTTCTGTGCCTGCCGGGCCCAATCGCGTGCCGCGGTGTAGTCCTGCCGGGTGTTCGCGAGGGTCGCCAGCCCGAGGAGCGCCTCGGTGTTGCCCGCGTCCGCCGACACGATCTCCAGCGAACGTTCCAGCGCGCCCTCCGCCTCGGACAGCGCGTCCCAGTCGGCGAGCCGGAGGGCTCTTTCGATCTGCGCGGTGCC
The DNA here is from genome assembly GCF_036226685.1 of Streptomyces sp. NBC_00690. Classification (NCBI taxonomy): domain Bacteria; kingdom Bacillati; phylum Actinomycetota; class Actinomycetes; order Kitasatosporales; family Streptomycetaceae; genus Streptomyces; species Streptomyces sp. NBC_00690. The sequence continues at coordinate 3,397,799 of NZ_CP109009.1, read as the reverse complement.
CAGGACCGCCCAGGACTCCTCGTCCCGGGGGTGCTCGCGCAGCCACCCGGAACGATCGGCGATCAAGGCGTCGAGGTCGCTCAGCGCGGCCGGCGCCCCCATGGCCGCTGCGCTCTGTGCCCGGGCGACCGGGCCCGGAGCAGGGGGTGGGGCTTCGCCCCCGCCGACCACCATGGCGCACACTCCGCCGACCAGGGCGGCGGCGACCAAAGCGCCGATCGTCGCGTTCAGCCGACGCCCACCAGTGCCGCTGCCGCTGAGGCCACTGGTCTCAAGGAGTTCACCGCTTCTACCGCTCTTACCGCTTCTACCGGACGCACCGCTCATGGCGTTCACTCTGCGTCAGCGGTCGGTCTATACGAAGAACGCTCCCCGCGGTGTGAGTCGGAAGGCGTACGGGTTCACACCGATGGCCCCGGGTGCGACGCTGGCAGCATGGACGATCTCCTAGAACGGCTGCGCGCCGGGCTCCCCGCCGAGGCCCTGATCAGCGACCCGGACATCATGGTCTCCTACGGCCGGGACATGGCGAGCTTCTGCGACGCGGGCCTGCCGGCCGTCGTCGTCCTGCCGCGCACGGTCGAACAGGTCCAGCACGTGATGCGCACGGCCACCGCCCTGCGCGTCCCCGTCGTTCCGCAGGGCGCCCGCACCGGTCTGTCCGGCGCCGCCAACGCCTCCGACGGCTGTATCGTCCTCTCGCTCATCAAGATGGACCGCATCCTGGAGATCAGCCCCGTCGACCGGATCGCCGTCGTCGAACCGGGAGTGATCAACGCCGTCCTCTCCCGCGAGGTGAACAAGCACGGGCTGCACTATCCGCCCGACCCCTCCAGCTGGGAGACCTGCACCATCGGCGGGAACATCGGCACCGCATCCGGTGGGCTGTGCTGCGTCAAGTACGGAGTGACCGCCGAGTACGTACTGGGCCTCGATGTCGTCCTCGCCGACGGACGCCTCCTCACCACCGGCCGTCGTACCGCGAAGGGAGTCGCCGGCTACGACCTGACCCGATTGTTCGTCGGCTCCGAAGGCAGCCTCGGCGTCGTCGTCCGGGCCGTGCTCGCCCTGAAGCCCAAGCCGCCCCAGCAGTTGGTGCTCGCCGCCGAGTTCGACTCGTCAGCGGCGGCCTGTGCCGCAGTGTGCGCGATCATGGAAGGCGGCCACACCCCCTCGCTGCTGGAACTCATGGACGGCACGACCGTACGGGCCGTCAACGCCCTCGCCCAGATGGGTCTGCCCGAGTCCACGGAAGCCCTGCTGCTCGCGGCCTTCGACACCCCCGATCCGGCTGCCGATCTGGCCCTGGTCGCCGAGGTGTGCCGGGCCCACGGCGCCACCGAGGTCGTCCCCGCCGACACCCCCGCCGAATCGGAACTGCTCCTCCAGGCCCGCAGGATCTCCCTCAACGCCCTGGAGGCCGTCAGGACGGCCACGATGATCGATGACGTCTGCGTCCCGCGCTCCCGACTGGGCGCCATGCTCGACGGCACGGCCGCCATCGCGAAGAAGTACGACCTGACGATCGGCGTCTGCGCCCATGCCGGCGACGGCAACACCCACCCCGTGGTCTGCTTCGACCACGCCGACCCCGACGAGTCCCGCCGCGCCCGTGAGTCCTTCGACGAGATCATGGCGCTCGGCCTCTCCCTCGGCGGCACGATCACCGGAGAACACGGCGTCGGGGTGCTGAAGAAGGAATGGCTCGCACGGGAACTGGGCCCGGTGGGTGTGGAGTTGCAGCAGGGCATCAAACGGACGTTCGATCCGCTGGGCATCCTCAACCCCGGCAAGGTTTTCTGAGCCAACTGGCTCGAATGCGACTCGTTCGTCGGACCGGTGGGGGTGCCGACCTGGGGCCTACGACGGATGCCCCCGGTTCTAGGGCCTTCGCCCGATGCCTGGGCGCGGCGTCCCTTCCTAGGGTGAACTCACCACGCACTGCGGTGCTTTCGAGCAACCTCCCGGGAGGATCCATGCCCGCCCGTCTCGACCACACCATCGTCCACGTGTCCGACCGCTTCGCCGGAGCTCGCTTCCTCTCCGAACTCCTCGGTGGACCCGAACCCGTGAAGAACGGCCCCTTCGTCGCCCTCACCCTGGACGGCGATGTGACCCTCGACTACCTCGATGAGCGCGAGGGCCCCCAGCCCTCGCAGCACCTGGCCTTCCGGGTCTCCGATGAGGAGTTCGACGGCATCTTCGCCAGGATCGTCGAGCGGAAGATCACCTACTGGGCCGACCCGGCCCGGCAGACATCGGGGGAGATCTTCCGCCGCCCCGGAAGTCACGGGGTGTACATCGACGACCCCGACGGACATCTGTTGGAGTTCCTGACCGCGGACGCCCCGTAGGCCGTGTCGTCGAAGCCCCGTCCGCCCGTTGCCGGTCCTCCGGGCGGGCGACGGGACTTCGACGACACTCTCCGGCGCGGGACCGATCGTCAGCAGCCATCGCCGTCCTGGGCATCATCCAGCGGTCCCGGCACGTCCTTGCCGCCCGCGGGGTGGTGCCCGCGCGCCCACAGACCGTCCGCACGGCGAGGTGCGAGCAGGTCCGCCAGTGCGGTGTCGATGCCGAGCTGTCCCGACTCCGTCCCGGGCGGCACCAACCGCAGGGTCCGCTCCACCCAGGCGCAGACGATCGCGGCCGACGCCTCCAGCAGGGCATCCCCATCGGGAGAACTCAACGCGATCAGCACGACGTTGCGACTGTCCACCTTGGTCGGCCAGATCCGCACGTCACCCTGCCCACACGGCCGGAACACCCCTTCCACCAGCAGCTCACGGGCGAAGGTCCACTTCACCGGGTTCTCCGACCCGATGTGAAAGGTGACGTGGACGGCAAAAGGATCATCCGAACGGTAGGTCAGCAGGGCGGGCACCAGGATGCTCCGCTCCGGCGACAGCACCAGTTTCAACTCAAGCTCGCGTTCCACCATCGAGTGCATAGCAACGGCCCTCTTCTCTTCTGTGTCCCGTCCGTACGAGTCCGTGTGTGCACGTATACGTACGGGCGACCCTGTTTTGAGGCCCTTGGGTGAGCCCTGTGAGAAGAGAGCGACAGGTCACACGACTATGACGCGACTTCGGGTAAGAACTTTCTGTATTTATTTAGTAGCAGAGAGTGACGCTTGCCTCGTGGGCGGCCCGGTACCGCCCGACGCACCGGTTGCCGCTCCCGAACTCGCTTGCAGAGTCCCCTCGTAGAGGCTGCGGCCGGTGGGTGCTTGCGGTACCGGACCATGAGCCATGGTCTTGGGAATGTGGGTACCGTCGGTCATGGATCAGGAGGTCTCCCCCATGACACCGTCCCTCAACGACCACGCAGGCTCGCGAATCGCCCACAATCGCAAGGCGCGGATGCTGACCCAGCGCGAGTTGGCCGATCTGTCGCACGTCTCCTACAGCACCCTGACCAAGGTCGAGCAGGGTGCGATCCCCGCCAGTCCGTCGGTGCTCGGCGCCCTCGCCCGGGCGCTTGCGGTCCCGGTGACCCACCTGACCGGGCAGCCCTATCTGGAGGAACTGCGACGGGATCAACTCGACGGCCTCATCCAACCAATCCGTGAGGCCCTCAACCTCTATGACCTCGGCGCCGATCCCGATCTCACCCCGCGACCGCCGGAACGGCTCGAAGCGCAGTCCGAGCGACTGTGCGCGCTCGTGCGGGAGAGCAACATCAAGCAGGTGGCGATCGAGTTGCCCGCGCTGATCGCCGAAGCGACCACCGTGGCCCACCGCCGACCGGAGGACCGCAATTGGCGGCTGCTCGCAGGCGCGTACCGCACGGCCTATGACGTGACCACGAAGCTCGGATTCCAGGATCTGTGCATGGTCGCCCTCGATCGCATGGATTGGGCAGCTCAACGGGCGTCGGACCCGGTCATAGGAGGAATGCGCCAGTATTTGCGGGCGCTTGCGTATCTACGAGCCAGTGACTACCGAACGGGGGCGCGGCTGGTTCAGATCGGACTCCAGCAACTCGGGCTGGCCGTTGCCGGACAGGAACGCGATGTCGTCACCGGTCAAATTCATCTGGGCGCGGCGGTATTGGCTGCACGAAGCAAGAGCGAGGCTCTGGCCATGGACCACCTTGCCGAGGCGCAGCGACTGGCCGAGTTGACCGGACCTGCCGAAAAGGTGCACTGGCTTTCCTTTGGCCCCGCGAACGTGGGAGCCCACCGAATGAGCGTCCTCGCAGAATTGGACAGGTATCCGGAGGCGGTCCAGACCGCTGCCGGTCTGAGATTCCCGAGTGACTGGCCGCCGTCCCGACTGGCCCACCACCACGCCGAACTAGCACAGGCACAACTGTGGACCGGGAACACCGGAGAAGCCTTCGCGAACCTCCGCCGTGCTCGCAAGCTCGCACCGCAACAGACCCGCTACAGCCCCACCGTACGGGAGACCTACATTGCTCTTGAATCTGCGAAGCGACGGATGCCCGAGACACTCAACAGTTTTGGTGCCTGGCTCGGAATGTGACTCCCAGTGAATTCCTGGCCCGCGCTATTAATGACCTCTGATACTTCCGGCCCTTGTCCATCGGCACGATGCAGCTCAGACGTACCGCCGCGATCGCTTGGTCGATCGCGGACTTTCTCCTGCGCAGCTGAAGAGGTGCCGATATGGCAGACGTTCTCGTTCATTTCTTCGAACCATCGAGAGAAGGGGATTTAACTCCGCCGCGAACGACGGGTGCGGTTCGATGACGCAATCGTGCAGCAATGGGCCCGTGGTGTACCGGTGGCCGCAGAGCCCTCGGAGTGTGGGGCTGGCCCGTGCCGAACTGCGCAAAGCCCTCGACGGCTGGGGCCTCGCCCCGGTGGAGGCGTCCGCGTTGATCGTGCTGTCCGAACTGTTCACCAACGCCGTACGGCACGCCAAGGTGCCCGGACGGGAGATCGAGACCCGGTACGCGCCGCTGTGGCGCGGTGTACGGATCGAAGTGCACGACGCCTCCCACCTCCTGCCCCGGGTCGTACCCGCCGGCCTCGACTCCACTGGCGGACGCGGACTGCCGCTGGTCGAAGAACTGTCCGACGCCTGGGGTGTCACCCCTCGCCACGGCCCCGGCAAAGTCGTCTGGGCCGAACTGACCCTCCCCAGATCGACCTAGGTCCGATCTTCGAAGTCCCGTCCCGCTCCCGGCCGTCAACCCCCGAGGCCGGGGCGGACTACGCGCGAAGCCGTCTGGCCGGAGCCCAGGACTTTCGCGCGTGCCTCCAATCCGCCGTACTCCGTCCCTCGAACGCGCCCAATCTCGCGGTCTCCTTCTTCAGCGCCCCCCGTTCTTCGTTACTGTCCTCCTTGGACAGCCGGAGGACAGCCGGGGGCATCCGCTCCCATGCCGGGTGTCGTAGGTCGCACGGCCCGTGCACGTGTCCGGCATCGCGGGCGGCCCACAGAGGTAGTGAACGAACGGAGTTGGGGGCATTGGCTACTCCTCCAGGTGACGGCAGCCCAGCGCAGGGCTTCTACCCGGACCCCTCCATTCCCGGCTACGTCCGGTACTGGAACGGCGCCGCCTGGGTGCCCGGTACGAGTCGGCCCGCGCCCAAGGACGGCGAGGCCATGCCCGCAGGGCCGGGGCAGGGCGCGTCCGGTTCCGCAGCGGTCCCGCCGCAGCAACGCTCCGCACCGTCCCCCGAGACACGCGTGGAGGAGACCGGTCCGGTCTTCCTCGACGAGGACCCGCCCGCCGAGCCCGTGCGTCAGGAACCCGCGAGCGTCTGGCAGGCCGACACCTCCCGGCAGACCGGATTCGGCGGCGAACGCGACAATCTGGTCTCGTGGGGCGGCGAGCAGGGCCAGCGCCCACCCGCCCAGGACCAGTCCCCGGCCGCCGATCCCGCCCAGGGCGACCCCTCCGGTGGCGCCCTGCCCGGGGTGCGGTCCAGCAGTACGGCTCCGGATCCGGCACCGGTCACGGGTCTGCCGGTTCGGCAGCGCAGGAACACCGAGGGTCCGGAGCCCCAGCCCTCCGTCGAGAGCACCATGGCCATTCGTGCGCTGCGCGCCAGGGTCGCCCAGAAGAAGGCGGACGCGAGTCCGGGCCGACAGGCTTCCCCCTCACCCCAGGGTCAGCAGCCCCCGCAGTCCCAGGGGCGGCCCGGGCAGCAGGTGCCGCAGAGTCGACAGGGGGCACCCGCAAGTGCCCAGCAGTCGGCGGCGCAGACCGAGCAGCCCCTGACTTCCCGCTCGATGAACCCACCCGCCCAGTCGCGCGGCTCCGACTTCCCGCCGCAGACGACGGTCGCGTCCGGTGCCGGTGGCGGTTCCGCCTCCTGGCCGCAGCAGGTCCACCAACTCGCCCAGGGCAGCACCGTCGGTGACCCTCCGGTCGTCCCGTGGAAGCCCCCGGTCGACGACCCCTTCCTCCAGGCGGCCCAAGCACACGCCGCCGCCCGGCCCGCTCCGCTCGGCAAGCGACTGATCGCCCGGCTGATCGACACCGTGGTGCTCGGGGCGCTCGTGGGCGGGGTCGCCGTACCGGTGGGCACCCAGTCCCTCGCCCACATCGACGACAAGATCGAGGCGGCGAAGCAGTCCGGGCAGACCGTCACCGTCTGGCTGCTGGACGGCACCACGGGGGTCCACCTGGCCATCGTGCTCGGCGCGCTCCTCCTGCTGGGCGTGGTCTACGAGGCCGTTCCCACGGCCAAGTGGGGTCGCACGCTCGGCAAGAAGGTCTGCGGGCTGGCCGTGGTGGACATCGAGTCCCACGGTCCGCCGACCTTCGGCGGCGCCCTGCGCCGCTGGCTCCTCTACAGCGGACTCGGGCTGCTCGCCATCGGCGTGCTCAATGTGCTGTGGTGCCTGTTCGACCGTCCGTGGCGGCAGTGCTGGCACGACAAGGCGGCGCACACCTTCGTCACCCGGGCCTGACCGGCTGACCCGTCATCAGCAACGGGTCCCCCGAACGGCGTGTCAGCTTTTGCGGACTTCTCCGGGGCGCGATGCACTGCCCTCATGAGTAACGATCAGCCTCCGCCCCCCGGCCCGGGAAGCCCCGACGACGATCCCTTCCTGAAGAAGCCGCAGCAGCCTCCGCAGGGCGGCGCGGGCAGTGGTGATCAACCGCCCCCGCCGCCTCCGCCCCCGCCCGGGGGTTCTCCGTACGGCGGACAGGGCGGCGCAGGCCAGGGTTCTCCGTACGGCGGGCAGGGCCCGGGGCAGGGCGGCGGCCCCTACGGAGGCGGGGGCGGAACGCCGCCCCCGTACGACCCCAACGCCTACGGCGGGCCCTATGGCGGCGGACCCGATCCGCTTGCCGGAATGCCGCCGCTCGCCGAGTTCGGCAAGCGGTTCAGTGCCCGGGTCATCGATGCCCTGATCATCTTCATCCCGCTGTTCCTGCTGTCGCTGATCTTCGGCGGCTGGAACGTGAACGGAGACAGCGGCGACGGGTGGGACGACATCGCCAACGACGTGAACACCGGACGGCAGTGGATCTGGTCCGCGATCTCCCTCATCGCCTATGTCGGCTACGACACCTGGATGGTGAAGAAGTCCGGCCAGACCATCGGCAAGCGGCTGTTGAAGATCCGGGTGGCGATGCTGAACGACGGCAGCACCCCGGACACCCGCTCCTCGCTGCTTCGGGCCGCGGTGCTCTGGGTGCCGGCGCTGGTGTGTTGCTTCTGCGTCTGGTGGATCGTCATCATCGCCACGATCCTTGCCGACAAGCCCTACAAACAGGGGCTGCACGACAAGGCCGGCAAGACGGTGGTGGTCGCGGCGCCCCCGGTGACCGCGGGGTGAGCCCGGTCCGGGGCGCTGGAGGCGCCGGCCACAGCGATGGGTCGGCGTCAGCGGCGCAGCGAGTGCTCGCGCGAGGAGCGGACCTGGGTGGTCAGACCGTCGGCGGAGGGTGCCGACGTGGTGCGGCCGGCTGCGGCGCGGTAGCTCGCGGAGAGCGAGCGGGCCGTCCCGGCGGCCTTGGCCGCCCGTGCTGCCCGGCCGATGGGGACCGCCACCGCGACGGTCAGTCCCAGCACCATCGAACCGAGGCCGATGGCCGCGATCGCGAGGAGGCCGGTGGCTTCGGTGAGCAGCAGCAGGGCCAGTGCGCAGAGCACGACGGTGGCCGAACCGGAGGCGAGCTGTGCGGCAGTCGGACGAGGCATGACGGTATCCGTCCTGGGGCTATGCCGGGAGGCATGGTGGTCGGGAAACGGTCGAGGGTCTGACACAACGCAATCGCACTGACAGAAGACTCTACGGTGCTCGATGCCCGGACGGAACCTGGGGTAAGCGTCACCTGACCCGGCGCAGGTCAGGGGTCGGTGCATAGGGGGCGCACGGATTCATACAGGGCAAGACTTGGCCTGTTCCATGCGCCGGTTTTGCGCAGCCGTCATGTCCGAAAATCGGAACTGAGCGTCTGCATAGTGCAGTTGGAATGTCCGTGTCAAGGTCTGTCTTTTCTTCCTCCACTACGGTCGAATGCCGTCACTTGTGACGCGACGCCTCCCGCGGACAACAACCCCACATCGGTCCGCGGCGAAGGAACGCAGGGGAGGACACCACCAAGTGACCACCAGACGACGGACGATCAGAGCGTCCGCGGTGCTCGTCGCGCTTGCCGCGACCACCGCCACGGCCTCGGCGTTCAGCACCGCACAGGCGGGGGATCAGGGGTCCCACGCCAAGGCGGCGCCGACAGCCATCGAGCGCCACGACCCGGCTCCGCACAAGGGTCATGTCGAGCACGATCTCGACGGCCCGTTCAGCAAGCAACAGGAGATGGAGCGCCAGGCGGCGCTGGAGCAGGTCATAGCCGGGGACGCGACCGTGCAGCAGCGCGGTGGGTCCAAGGTCGTCAAGCTCGACGACAAGAAGTACGTCGAGCTGGGCCGGGAGAAGACCGACAAGATCTTCACCATCCTGGTCGAGTTCGGCGACAAGGTCGACGACACCACGGTGTACGACCCGGACGGCCCCGGCGGCCCTCAGCCCCCGGTCAAGAAGTACGGCGGCACCCCGGGTCCGCTGCACAACGCGATCGCCAAGCCCGATCGCGCGGTCGACAACTCCACGGCCTGGCAGGCCGACTACAACCGTCAGCACTTCCAGGACCTCTACTTCGGCTCCGGCAAGGACACCGCCGGCAAGCCCAAGGAGTCCCTGAAGACCTACTACGAGAAGACCTCATCGGGCCGCTACTCGGTCGCCGGCACGGTCTCCGACTGGGTCAAGGTCGAGCACAACGAGGCCCGCTACGGCTCCAACTACTGCGGCGACTCCAACTGCGACAACGTCTGGGACACCGTCCGCGACGGAGTCACCGCCTGGGTCGCCGACCAGCGCGCCAAGGGCCGCACGGACGCCCAGATCAAGGCCGACATCGCCCAGTACGACCTCTGGGACCGCTACGACTTCGACGGCGACGGCAACTTCAACGAGGCCGACGGCTACATCGATCACTTCCAGATCGTGCACGCCGGTGAGGACGAGTCCGCAGGCGGCGGCGCCCAGGGCACGGACGCCCTGTGGGCGCACCGCTGGTACGCGTACGGCACCGACGCCGGGCAGACCGGACCGGCCCACAACAGGGCCGGCGGCACCCAGATCGGTGACACCGGCATCTGGGTCGGCGACTACACGATGCAGCCCGAGAACGGCGGCCTCGGCGTCTTCGCCCACGAGTACGGCCACGACCTCGGTCTGCCCGACCACTACGACACCTCGGGCCGCGGCGAGAACTCGACCGGCTTCTGGACCCTGATGTCGTCCGGCTCCTGGCTCGGCAACGGCAAGGACTCCATCGGCGACCTCCCCGGCGACATGACCGCCTGGGACAAGCTCCAACTCGGCTGGCTCAACTACACCAAGGGCAAGGCGGCGACCAAGTCGACGCACACCCTCGGCGTGGCCGCCTACAACACCACCCGGCCGCAGGCGCTGATCGTCGAACTGCCGAAGAAGCCCGTCACGCGGACGATCGTCAAGCCCGCCCAGGGCACCGGCCAGTGGTGGAGCAACCAGGGCGACAACCTGAAGAACACGCTCTCCCGCCAGGTCGACCTGACCGGCAAGTCCAGCGCCTCCCTCGAACTCTCCGGCTGGTGGGAGATCGAGAAGGGGTACGACTACCTCTACACCGAGGTGTCGACGGACGGCGGAGCCAACTGGACCGCGCTCGACGGCACGGCCGACGGCGCGCCCCTGACCCGCGACGCCAGCAACGCACCCGCGCTGACCGACGTGTCGGGCGCCCACAAGAAGCTCGTCTACCCGCTCGACGCCTACGCGGGCAAGAAGGTCGACGTCCGCTTCCGCTACCAGACGGACGGCGGCGCCGGCGGCAAGGGCTTCGCGGCCGACGAGATCACGGTCAAGGCGGACGGCACCGCGCTGTTCACCGACAACGCCGAGGCGACCGACGCGGCCTGGACCGCGAAGGGCTTCTCCCGCATAGGCGAGTCCTTCACCCAGGAGTACGAGCAGTACTACCTGGCGGAGAACCGCCAGTACGTCTCGTACGACAAGACCCTCAAGGTCGGCCCGTACAACTTCGGGTTCAAGGCGCCGAAGGACTCCTGGGTCGAGCACTACCCGTACCAGAACGGTCTGCTGGTCTGGCTGTGGGACACCTCGCAGCGCGACAACAACACCAGCGCCCACCCGGGAGCGGGTCGCGTGCTGCCGATCGACGCCAACGCCACCCCGCTGAAGTGGGCGGACGGCACCCTGATGCGCAACCGCATCCAGGCGTTCGACTCCACCTTCAGCACCTTCCGTACCGATGCGCTCACGCTGCACCGCGCGGACGCCCCGACGACGATCAAGACGAAGTCGGGCAACCCGATCTTCGATGACCGCAAGGGCGTCTACTGGTACCCGGAGAACCCGACCGCCGGTGTGAAGGTAACTGACACCAACACCAAGATCTCGATCGTCAAGGAGTCGCGGACCGGCTCGACGATCACGGTGAAGGTCGGCCCCTCCACCAAGTAGAAGATAATAAGTCCAGGTCAGAGCATGATCGGCCGTTGCCCCCTGGCGGGCAGCGGCCGATCGTGTTTAGGTGCGTGGTGCCAGACCGTTATTGACACGCCATCTCACGGGGGAGTGGTTCGCCATGCCAGGCGGAGGTTTCAGCAAGCTGCCGAGCGGCAGCGTGGTCGTCGCGCTCAGCCTGCCCAGTCCGCTGGGCGACGGGAGCCCGGCCCGCTTCCTGGTGCACGCGCCGAACCGAGCGCGGGCGCTGACCCGGCTACGGAACCTGGGGCTGCGGGCGGTGTATCTGCGGGGGAACGCGGAACCCCCCACCCCGGACGAGATCACCGCGGTGCTCCACCACCCGGACGGTCTGCTGTGGCGCACCCAGCCCGGGAGCGGAGCGGAGCTCTGGCACCCGATACGCACCCGCCTGAGGGAGCGGGCCCACTGGGCACCGCTGCCGGGCGGAGAGGCCGTCCCGGCCCCCACGTCCGCCTAGAAGCGGCTAGGACGCACCTGGCCGGGCCCGCTGCGGGCCCCCACCGGGTGCGCCCGGAGCGGACTCAGGCCAAGTCCACCGGCTTGCCCGACATCTCGACTCCGGCAGCGCGCAGGTCCTTCAGCGCCTGTGCCGTCGTCGCGGGGGAGACCGCCGCCGTCAGATCCAGCAGCACCTGGGTGGTGAAGCCCTCACGGGCGGCGTCCAGCGCGGTCGCCTTCACACAGTGGTCGGTCGCGATGCCCACGACATCCACCTCGGTGACGTCGTGGTCGCGCAGCCACTGCGCCAGCGTCATGCCGTTCTCGTCGGCGCCCTCGAAGCCGCTGTAGGCCGCCTCATACGCGCCCTTGTCGAAGACCGCGTCGATCGCTCCGGACGCCACAGCGGGCGCGAAGTTCGGGTGGAAGCCGACGCCCTCGGTGCCGGCGACGCAGTGCCGCGGCCAACTCGTCACGAAGTTGGGCGTCTCGGAGAAGTGGTCGCCCGGATCGATGTGGTGGTCGCGGGTGGCGACGACATGGCGGTAGCCCGCGGGCACGGTCTGGCCGATGAGGTCGGTGATGGCCGCGGCGACGTCGGCACCTCCCTTCACCGCGAGGCTGCCGCCTTCGCAGAAGTCGTTCTGAACGTCGACGACGATCAAGGCGCGGTGCATGGCGGCTGTCCTTAGGGAGTGCTGGGCGTACTGCTCGGCGGACGGGTGATGGCAGGGCTGCTGCGGCGCAGCCGAGCCCCGTCACCCGGTCCGCCGCATGGGAAGAGGCTCCCCACCGACAAGCAGTTCATACGTACGTCATACATACTCCGTCGGGAGGACGGGCTCACCCCGGGAGAGCTGGATGGCCGACATCGGCAGCCCGGTCCGGGCCGTGATGTGCCGCTGTCGAGCTGCTTCCAGCGGCTCCCGGCCGATGACCTCGCCGCCCTTGACCAGCTCGACGAGCAGTTGGCGCTCGACGAGGTCGGCGGGCACCGGACCGAGGCCCACCACCTCCGCCTCCGCGACGCCCTCGTCGTCCACCCGGCGCGCCGCCCACTTGCGACCGCCGATCGAGGACTTCGCACCGAGGGACTTCTTCGCCACCGGCTCCAGCGGGGCGTCCGGCTCGGCGGACCGGGCGCGGGCGACCAGCTTGTAGACCATGGAGCAGGTCGGATGGCCACTGCCGGTGACCAGCTGCGTACCGACTCCGTAGGCGTCCACCGGTGCGGCTGCCAGGGAGGCGATGGCGTATTCGTCCAGGTCGGAAGTGACCACGATCTTGGTGTTCTGCGCCCCGAGCTCGTCGAGCTGCTGACGCACCCGGTGGGCGACGAGCAGCAGATCACCGGAGTCGATCCGGACCGCGCCGAGCTCCGGCCCGGCGATCTCGACCGCCGTACGGACTGCTTCGGTCACGTCGTAGGTGTCGACCAGCAAGGTGGTGCCGCGGCCCAGCGAGTCGACCTGGGCCCGGAAGGCGTCCCGCTCGCTGTCGTGGAGCAGGGTGAAGGCGTGGGCGCTGGTTCCGACGGTCGGAATCGCGTACCGGAAGCCCGCCGCGAGGTCGGAGGTGGAGTCGAATCCCCCGACGTAGGCCGCGCGCGCCGAGGCCACCGCGGACAGCTCGTGGGTGCGCCTGGCGCCCATCTCGATCAGTCGCCGCCCGCCCGCGGCTGCGGACATCCGTGAGGCGGCTGCGGCGATCGCCGAGTCGTGGTTGAGGATGGAGAGAATCACGGTCTCCAGCAGCACGCACTCGGCGAAGGACCCCTCCACCCGCATCAGCGGAGAGCCGGGGAAGTACACCTCGCCCTCTGGGTAGCCCCAGATGTCGCCGCTGAAGCGGTAGGAGGCCAGCCACTCCAAGGTGGGTTCATCGACGATCCGCTGCTCGCGCAGGAAGCCGAGCACTCCCGCGTCGAAGCGGAAGTTCTCCACGGCGTCCAGCACCCGGCCCGTACCGGCCACCACTCCGTAGCGCCGCCCGCCGGGCAGTCTGCGGGTGAAGACCTCGAAGACCGAGCGGCGGTCGGCGGTGCCGGCCTTGAGGGCCGCCTGGACCATCGTGTACTCGTACTGATCGGTAAAGAGGGCCGTCGAGGGGACATCCACCGGGAGCCCCAGGTCCGCAGTGTTCACGGCACTCAACCTCGCTCTGTCATCGTCGGAGCCCGGAAGACCCCGGGCGATCCAGCCATGGCCAGGATGCTACCCCACATTTCGTCAATCTGACGAGATGGCCTTTCGGTCAGCTTCCGTGACCTGCTGGATTTCCGTCGTGACCCCCTGTCCCCGTGCCGGCCGGGAGGCGCTCCCGAGGGCGAGAGACTGGCTGGGACGCGGGGGCCGTTTGTGCGTCGAGGCCCTGTGAGTGGCAGCATGGACCAGGTGAGTGTTGCTCCCACTGAGATCGAACGCACCGAGTCCGCGGAGAAGCCTTTCGCTGTCCCCGAGCCGGACGTGCCGTGGGTGACGCTCGTCCACAACGACCCGGTCAATCTGATGAGCTATGTCACCTATGTCTTCCAGGCATACTTCGGCTATTCCAAGGACAAGGCGCGCAAACTGATGCTCGACGTCCATCACAAGGGCCGTGCCGTGGTCTCCAGCGGCAGTCGCGAGGAGATGGAGCGCGACGTCCAGGCCATGCACGGCTACGGTCTGTGGGCGACCCTCTCCCAGGACCGCAACTGATGGCGGGACAGTTCGAAGCCATCGGTGGCGGCGGGGCCGCGGTCGCCCTCGACGAGGTCGAGATCTCCATCCTGCGCTCCCTGGCCGTACAGCTCCTGGAGCTGATCGGGCCCGGCGAAGAGCCGGTGGAGGGCGAGGACCCGCTTGCGGCGCTGTTCACCAACGGACCGTCCGAGCCGCCCAGTGACCCGGCGCTCGCCCGGCTCTTCCCCGAGGCGTACACCGGCCCCGACGTCACCGACCAGACCGACGAGCTGCAAGCCGCCTCGGCCGAGTTCAGACGGTTCACCGAGAACGACCTGCGCTCCCGCAAGCGCACCGACGTCCTCTGCGTCGTCCGCACCCTCGACGAGCTCACGGTCGGCGGTGAAGGCGGGGCGGTCCTCAAACTGACCGCCGACGAGTGCCACAACTGGCTCGGCGCCCTCAACGACCTGCGCATCACCATCGGAACCCGGCTCGATGTCTCCGACGATGACGAGAGCGACGACCTCTACCACCTCCCCGACGACGATCCGCGCAAGCCGATGGTGATGGCCTACCTCTGGCTCGGCGCGCTACAGGAGACGCTCGTCGAGACCCTGATGCCCGACGCCTGATGCCCGACGCCTGACCTGACCTGCCCCGGCAGCCCCGCTGCGACCCGGCAGACCCACCGATGCACGACCGGCCCCGTGCTCCTCCCACCGGAGGGGTGCGGGGCCGATCGCCGTTCGAGGGCCGTCGGACCCGGGTGCCGCCGTCCGGCCCGGCAATCGCCATCGGACCCGGGAGTCATCGACGCCCCCGCAACCGCCGGACCAGTGTGCGAGGCCCCGACCCACGTCCCCCGTACGCTCAGCGCACCCTCAAATCCGAATAACGATCACGTCACCTGAACGGTCCCGTTTGCCGCGCCAAGGGACCTTTCTCCCCTTCTGCTTGTGGTGTGCCCCACACTCGCCGTCGACGATCGTCAAAACGGCCGTGATAGATCTTCACGACCGCCAGGGACCCCACCCACGGCCCCTTGCGGCGCTTGAGCCGGCCGACCGCCGGTGGCACTCCATCCACATCCGGGGGGATCAGGACCTGATCCGCGCCCGCGCGCCAGCCGCAGCGGGGCGGATCAGATGGAGAAAGGGCGCAAACCACATGACTTCAGTGCAGGTAGGCGACGAGAACGGGCCGGGCGGCCCCAACGCAGTCGTCACCCCACCGGACACCGGAACACCCCACCGGGACGAGTCGGACCAGGGATATCACCGCGGACTCGGGGCCCGACAGATCCAGATGATCGCCATCGGCGGCGCCATCGGGACCGGACTCTTCCTCGGCGCGGGCAAGGCCATCTCCAAAGCCGGCCCCAGCCTCATCCTCGCGTACGCCATCGCGGGCCTGGTCATCTTCTTCATCATGCGGGCCCTCGGCGAACTGCTGATGTACCGCCCCGTGGCCGGTTCCTTCTCGGAGTACGCCCGCGAGTTCATCGGCCCCTTCGCCGGCTTCGCCACCGGCTGGACGTACTGGCTGTTCTGGGTCGTCACCGGGATGACCGAGGTGACCGCCGCTGCCCAGTACATGACCTACTGGTTCGACATACCCCAGTGGATCTCCGCACTGGTCTTCACCCTCGTGCTGTACGGGGCCAACCTGATCTCCGTGAAGCTCTTCGGCGAGCTGGAGTTCTGGTTCTCGATGATCAAGGTCACCGCCATCGTCGGCATGATCCTCATCTGCATCGGCATCCTCACCCTCGGCTTCTCCGACGCCGGTGACTCCGCGTCCGTCTCCCTGTTGTGGAGCGACGGCGGATTCTTCCCCAAGGGCATCGGCGGCACCTTGATGACCCTTCAGATCGTGATGTTCGCCTTCCTCGCCGTCGAGTTGGTCGGCGTCACCGCGGGCGAGTCCAAGGACCCCGAGAAGACCCTGCCCAAGGCCATCAACACCGTGCCCTGGCGGATCGCCGTCTTCTACATCGGCGCACTCATCATGATCCTCTCCGTGGTGTCCTGGACGAACTTCCAGCCCGGCGTCTCCCCCTTCGTCGCCGCCTTCGACAAGATGGGCCTCGCCGTCGGCGCGGGCATCGTGAACTTCGTCGTCCTCACCGCAGCCCTGTCGTCCTGCAACTCGGGCATGTACTCCACCGGCCGGATGCTGCGCGACCTCGCCCTCAACAACCAGGGCCCCGCCCTCTTCACCCGGCTCACCAAGAACGGCACCCCGCTCATCGGCACCACCTTCTCGGCCGGACTGATGATGATCGGCGTCTGGATCAACTACCAGTGGCCGGGAGAGGCATTCAACAAGGTCGTCTCCTTCGCCACCATCTCCGGCATGTGGGCCTGGATCATGATCCTCATCAGCCAGCTCCGGTACCGGGCCAAGGCCGACCGCGGCGAAGTGCCGCAGTCCTCCTTCAAGGCCCCCGGTGCACCCTGGACCAGTTGGTTCGCGCTCGCCTTCATCGCCATGGTCATCGTGATGATGGGCATCGACGAGGAAGCGCGGATCTCCCTCTACTGCGCTCCCCTGTGGGCGCTCGGACTGCTCGTCAGCTATCGCTCACTCAAGAAGCGCAATCCGCAGGGCAGCGCCTTCGCCAAACGCTGACGGCGTTCCACGACACCGTCGCACGATCGGACTGGCCAGGAGCTGACCGGACACGATCGGACTGGCCCGGTACTGACCGGCCGGGAGCGGACGACTGCTCCCGGCCGCTTCGTACCACCGGTTGGCCAGAGCGTGCCCGGGTCCTGACCCCGTGCCAGTGCTGTGGCCCCGTACCGTGCCCGTGCCGTGCCCGTGCCGTGCCCGGGCCCACCGGGAGCCGCTGCCCCGAGCCGGTTGGGACGGGCTGCTTATCCTGATCGGCATGCTGACTATCACCCAGGCCCTCTATGACCAGATCGTCGCCCACTCCCGCGCCGACCACCCCGACGAGGCGTGCGGCGTCGTCGCCGGACCCGTCGGCGAGGGCCGCCCCGAGCGGTTTATCCCCATGCTCAACGCCGCCCGATCGCCCACCTTCTACGAGTTCGACTCCGCGGACCTCCTCAAGCTGTACCGGGAGATGGACGACAACGACGAAGAGCCGGTCATCATCTACCACTCGCACACCGCGACCGAGGCGTACCCCTCCCGCACCGACGTCTCCTACGCCAACGAGCCCGGCGCCCACTACGTCCTGGTCTCCACCGCCGACAAGGACGAGGAGGGCCCCTTCCAGTTCCGCTCGTACCGCATCGTGGACGGCGTGATCACCGAGGAAGAGATCAAGGTCGTGGAGAGCTACTGAGCCGGTCCTCCAGCACCCCGCAACAGGCCCGAAACACTGTCCCGCGCCGGACAGTGCCCGCACTGTGAGCAGAATGCATCCATCATCTGAGATCACACTCCAGAATCCGGACCGGGAATCGATACGATGACCGCATGGTTCCCCATGACGTGAGCGACAAGACGCCGAGCACAGTCCTGCTCGTGGCGCGGCTGCACGTCGACCTGTGCCGCCTCGCAAGCGCGATGTGTACGGCCCGGACCGCGCCCTGACCGAGGCCCGAACCGCACCGCCAGGCCGAGCGCGACCGTACGAGCACCACCCCCTCGCGCGGGGGTCAGACGCGCGCCCTGAGCCACCGTCCCGACAGGAGCCCACACCATGGCCATCGAGGTCCGCATCCCGACCATCCTCCGCACCTACACCGACGGGGAGAAGGCCGTCGAAGGCAGTGGAGGCACCATCGCCGAACTCCTCGCCGACCTCGACTCCCGCCACAACGGCATCCAGGAGCGCATCGTCGAAGGCGGTGAACTCCGCCGCTTCGTCAACGTCTACCTCAACGACGAGGACGTCCGATTCCTCGCCGGCATCGCCACCGAACTCTCCGACGGCGACAGCGTCACGATCCTCCCGGCCGTCGCCGGCGGATCGACCGCGACGCACCCCCGTTCCGCCCGGTGGCGTGCGGGAATGCGCTGATGCGCTACGACTCCCCCCTCGCCGCGGTCGGCAACACCCCCCTGGTGCGCCTACCGCGGCTCTCGCCGTCCGACGACGTCCGCATCTGGGCCAAGCTGGAGGACCGCAACCCGACCGGCTCCATCAAGGACCGCCCCGCGCTCTTCATGATCGAGCAGGCCGAGAAGGACGGCAGGCTCACACCCGGCTGCACCATCCTGGAACCCACCTCGGGCAACACCGGCATCTCCCTCGCCATGGCCGCCAGGCTCAAGGGCTACCGCATCGTCTGCGTCATGCCGGAGAACACCAGCGAGGAGCGCCGCCAACTGCTCGCCATGTGGGGAGCCGAGATCATCTCCTCACCGGCCGCCGGAGGCTCCAACACCGCCGTCCGCGTCGCCAAGGAACTCTCCGCCGAGAACCCCTCCTGGGTGATGCTCTACCAGTACGGAAACCCCGCCAACGCCGGAGCGCACTACGCCGGCACCGGGCCGGAGATCCTCGCGGACCTGCCGTCCATCACCCACTTCGTCGCCGGCCTCGGCACCACCGGCACCCTGATGGGCGTGGGCCGCTACCTGCGCGAACACGTACCCGACGTCAAGATCGTCGCCGCTGAGCCGCGCTACGACGACCTGGTCTACGGGCTGCGCAACCTCGACGAGGGATTCGTCCCCGAGCTCTACGACGCCACCGTCCTCACCACCCGCTTCTCCGTCGGCTCGGCGGACGCCGTGACCCGCACCCGGGAACTGCTCCAGCAAGAGGGCATCTTCGCCGGAGTCTCCACCGGCGCCGCACTCCACGCGGCCATCGGCGTGGGCAGGAAGGCGGTCAATGCCGGCGAGTCGGCCGACATCGTCTTCGTCGTCGCCGACGGTGGCTGGAAGTACCTCTCCACCGGTGTGTACACGGCCAAGACCACGGAAGAGGCCATCGACCTCCTCCAAGGACAGCTCTGGGCCTGAACCCCCAGCCGACCCGAGCCCCAGCCGACCGAGCCCCGGCCTCCACCCGTCGCCGTCCACCTGTCGCCGTCCGTCCGAACCACGCGGCCGAGCCGCCCGATCACAGCAGCCCAGCTGCCAGACGGACGGCGACAACCGCCCGGACCACCGCGGCACCGCACCCTCACCGACGACGCGGGCCGGGGCACCGAAGCAGCCGGACCCCACACCACCGCTCGAACGCTCCCGGGCCACCCCCGAGCCAGCGGAACGAGCAGATCGACCGTCCATGAGCCCCGGTCCCTTTACCAAGGGATCGGGGCTTTTCGCCACCCTCACGCCCCGTGCGCTCCCACCCTTGCGCCCCGCGCGCCCTCCGAATCGGTGACAGCGCAGGTGAGTTCCCCCACACCCCCCCTCCCCGAAGGAGCGGTGCCCCCTTTTGCGCTTTACGCTCGATCCACCGCACGCCCCCCACCCCAGCCCTCCCCGTCAACGGAGGTTCAGGCTCCATGAAGCTCACCGTCGTCGGCTGCTCGGGGTCGTTCCCGTCCGCGGAATCGGCCTGTTCGAGCTACCTCGTAGAGGCCGACGGCTTCCGGCTGCTCCTCGACATGGGCAATGGCGCCCTCGGCGAGTTGCAGCGCCACGTCGGTCTCTATGACCTCGACGCCATCTTCCTCAGCCATCTCCACGCCGATCACTGCATCGACATGTGCGCGTACTTCGTCGCGCGCTACTACCGGCACGACGGCGGTCGCTGCCCAGCGCTGCCCGTGTACGGCCCCGAAGGCACCGAGCAGCGATTGACCACGGCGTACGCGGACACCCCCTCGCCGTCCTCGATGAGCGAGGTCTTCGACTTCCACACCCTGAAGTCCGGCAGCTTCGACATCGGGCCCTTCGCCGTGCGAACGGAACGGGTGGCCCATCCCGTCGAGGCGTTCGGCATCAGGCTGGAGCACGGCGGCAGGACACTGACGTACTCGGGCGACACGGGCGTCTGCGATGCGCTGGACGAGTTGGCCGAAGGGGCGG
This sequence comes from Streptomyces sp. NBC_00690, assembly GCF_036226685.1. Taxonomy (NCBI): domain Bacteria; kingdom Bacillati; phylum Actinomycetota; class Actinomycetes; order Kitasatosporales; family Streptomycetaceae; genus Streptomyces; species Streptomyces sp. NBC_00690. The sequence continues at coordinate 3,377,740 of NZ_CP109009.1, read as the reverse complement.
ACCTCTTCCTGTGCGAGGCGTCCTTCACCTATGGCAAGGAAGACGTGCCCGATCTCCATCTCAACGGCAGGGAAGCGGGCGCCCACGCACAGCGGGCGGGGGCCGGTCGGCTGGTACTGACGCACGTACCGCCGTGGACGGACGGGCAGCGCAATCTCGCCGATGCCCGCGCCGAGTACCGGGGACCTGCGGAGATCGCCGTACCGGGCGCCGTGTACGAGGTCTGAGCCGGCCGCCCGTCGCTCGCCGCCCGCGGACAGCCGCCGGCCGAAGGCGAGGCCGCCGGGCGCGGCCGATCTGCCGGCCCGCGGAGGCCGCACCCCGTTGCCGGACATGCGTCCGGGGCCGGCCGCGGCTGTTCATGACAGGCGGTCATACAGGCCGAAGCCCCCGGTTCCATCGCGGCAACCAGGGGCACGGGCGGAGGTGGTGAGCGGCCTATTTGGCCTCCGCCTTCATGAGGTCAGCCAGTTCCTCGTCCGACTCCCGCCCCGGAGTCGGCAGATTGAACCGGGTGATGGCCCAGCGGAACACCACGTAGTAGACGACGGCGAAACACAGCCCCACGAGTGCCAGGCCCCAGGGATTGGACGCGATCCCCAGATTCAGCAGGAAGTCGACCGCACCGGCCGAGAAGCCGAAACCGTCCTTCATCCCCAGACCCCAGGTGAGCGCCAGGGAGACCCCGGTGAGTACCGCGTGCACGGCGTAGAGCACCGGCGCGATGAACATGAAGGTGAACTCGATCGGCTCCGTCACACCGGTCACGAACGACGTCAGCGCCAGCGAGAACATCATTCCGCCCACCACCTTGCGCCGCTCCGGGCGGGCACAGTGGACGATTGCCAGACAGGCCGCGGGCAGGGCGAACATCATGATCGGGAAGAAGCCGGTCATAAACTGCCCGGCCGTCGGGTCACCGGCCAGGAAGCGGGCGATGTCGCCGCTCTTACCGTCGTAGGAACCCGCCTGGAACCAGGGGAACGAGTTCAGGAGATGGTGCATGCCGACCGGGATGAGCGCGCGGTTGGCGACACCAAAGATGCCCGCACCCACCGCGCCGGAGCCGACCAGCCACTCACCGGTGTTGTGCAGGGCCGTGCCGAGCACCGGCCAGAGGAATCCGAAGGCGATGCCGATCAGCAGTCCGGCGAAGGCGGACAGTATCGGAACCAGCCGTCGACCGCCGAAGAAGCCGGCCCAGTCGGGCAGTTTGGTGCGGTAGAAACGCTGGTAGAGCAGGGCGACCACCAGGCCCATCACCACACCGCCGAGGACTTTGGCGTCCACGGGTGCTTCCCGCATCACGATGGCGCCGTCCACGACTTCGGCGACCTTCGGCAGGTTCTTATCGGTGAACGTACCGAGCACGCTCTTGAAGACCAGATAGCCGGTGACGGCCGCGAGCGCGGTCGAGCCGTCGGATTTCTTGGCGAAGCCGATGGCGATGCCGACAGCGAACAACAACGCCATATTGTCGAGGATCGCGTTGCCGCCGGCGTGCATATAGCCGGCTATCTCGGTGAGGAAGGACGGGAACGACTCACGGCCGAGCATGTCGTCATTGCCGAGTCGAACGAGGAGCGCGGCGGCGGGAAGTACGGCGACGGGGAGCATCAGGCTGCGGCCAATGCGCTGCATGACGGCCATCGCGCCCGCGCCCCACTTTTTCCGATCCGCCGGGGCGGTGCTGGCGGTGGACATCAACTTCCTCCAGGGGAGCAAGGCGCCGCGAGGACGAGAAGCGGGGAGGCGGCGTCTACAAGGGGGTGCGGCGATCCGCATGGTCTACACCACTAAGTGGTGTAGACCTTTTTAACATGAGGGGAGTCGATGAGGAACAGGGGAAAAGCATCGAATGTGGCGTGCGATATGTGAATTCCAACACCGCCGAGCGGGCGTCGTGGGTGAATGGATTCGATCATGAATACGGGGGGTCGGAACGCACTGGGAACCCATCGGGAACGCATCGGGAACGCATCGGGAACGCATCGGAAAGGCGCAGGACCGGCACCGCGGCGATCGGAACCCGCACCCACGTCGAGCGTCCGGCGGAGCTGCTCGAAGCCACTCATGACACTGGGGAAAGCGCAGCACAACGACCCGGGCGTCGGAAATCGCCGGTGGGAACGGCAGCCACTGCGAGACACGACGAAACCCGGCACCGACCGCGCGGCCCGGACAAGAGAACAAGCCCGACAACAGAACAAGCCCGACAACAGAACAAGCCCGACAACAGAACAAGCGCGGGAAGCCATCGAGGCTTCCCGCCCTCAAACCCGCCCTTCTACCACCCAGCACCGACCGGACACACGCGGACCGGCCCATCCTGTCAGCCGTCCGAGGCGGCGAATTCGCCCTCCCGGCCAACCTGAATGGGCCCGGGAAACCCGCCCCATTCCCTGTGCCCGCACCGGAAGAATGCCGTCGCGGATGTGCTGCTACTTCACATTCTCGCGTTCCATCTCATCGCCGACTTCCTCCGGTTCACGCCCCGGCGTCTGGATGTTGAATTTGATGATCGCGAACCGGAACACCACGTAGTACACCAAGGCGAAACCGAGCCCGATCGGAATGATCAGCCAAGGTTTGGTCGCCAAGGACCAGTTGATGACGTAGTCGATCAGACCGGCGGAGAAACTGAAGCCGTCCTTCACCCCCAACGCCCATGTCACCGCCATCGAGACACCCGTCAGCACCGCATGCACCGCATACAGCGCCGGCGCCACGAAGAGGAACGAATACTCCAGCGGCTCCGTGATCCCCGTGACGAACGACGTCAGGGCGACCGACAGCATCAACCCGCCGATCTCCTTGCGCCGATGAGGTCGCGCGCAATGGGTGATGGCCAAAGCCGCCGCGGGCAAGGCGAACATCATGATGGGGAAGAACCCCGTCGTGAACTGACCCGCATCGGGGTCACCCGCCAAGAACATCGAAATGTCACCGTGCACCACCGTGCCGTCCGGCTTGGTGTAACTGCCCAACTGGAACCAGATCGGCACGTTCAAGAACTGATGCAGGCCGATCACCAACAAGGCCCGGTTGGTGACCCCGAAGATGCCCGAACCCCACGGACCCAACTCCACCAACCAGTCGCTGAAGCTCTCCAGACCCCGGCCCACCGGCGGCCAGACCCACAGGGAGATCACCGCAATGCCGATGCCGACGAACGCCATGATGATCGGCACCAGTCGGCGGCCATTGAAGAAGCCCAACCAGTCCACCAGCTTCGTCCGGTGGAAACGCTGCCAGAAGTACGCAGCCAGCAGGCCCATCACGATGCCGCCGAAGACCCCGGGGTTCTGATAGGTGAAGGCCGCCACCGAATTGTCCGGCGCCTGACACCCCGTCGCCACGGCCTGCGCCTGATCGGGGCAGTCCTCCGGGAACTGCCGCAGCACGTTGTAGTAGACGAGGAAGCCCGCCACCGCAGCCAGCGCCGTCGAACCGTCCGACTTCTTCGCCATGCCGATGGCGACACCCACGCAGAACAGCAGCGGCAGACCGATGTTGGAGTCCAACAGGGCGCCACCCGCGCCCGCCATCACCTTCGCCACGTCGTTCCAGCCCAGCCCCTCCGAACCGAAGACATCGGGCTGGCCGAGGCGATTGAGAATGCCGGCCGCGGGCAGCACAGCAATGGGGAGCTGAAGGCTGCGCCCCATCTTCTGTAGCCCCTGGAACAATTTGCTGCCCCAGGACGGCTGCGATCTGGCGGCGGCGGCGCTCTCGGAGCTCATCGACGTCCCTCCTGGAACTGGCCCGGTTGGCAGGTGTTGCAGACTGGTGTAGACCAGTTGCGGCAAGGCTCCGGGTCACCCATGACTGATGTCGCGCCCTCGGTCGGGGCCCGTGTCCTCGGTCATCTACGGAACGCCGGTGATCGTTATCTTGAGCGATGAACCGGTCACTCGCCCGTGAAGTTGGGCCAACCGTGCGTTAACGTGACAAAGCGGGCCATTGGTGGGCCGACGCAGCACCGGGCGACCACCCAAGGCGCCCTAGGAACGCAGGGAGAGAACATGGCCAGCAAGGCTGAGAAGATCGTCGCCGGCCTCGGCGGCATCGAGAACATCGAGGAGATCGAAGGCTGCATCACCCGCCTCCGCACCGAAGTCATCGACCCGGCCAAGGTCGACGAAGCCGCCCTCAAGGCCGCCGGCGCCCACGGAGTCGTCAAGATGGGCAACGCGATCCAGGTCGTCATCGGCACCGACGCCGACCCGATCGCCGCCGACATCGAAGACATGATGTGAGCTGACCGCCCCTCAGCCCAACCCTGGCACAGACATGCGAAAGGGCCTCCTCCCCACGGCGAAAACCAGGGGACGGGGCCCTTCCGCACAGCCGATAGGCTCACCCTCATGTCTCGCATCGACGGCCGCACCCCCGAACAGCTCCGCCCGGTCACCCTTGAGCGCGGATGGAGCAAGCACGCAGAGGGCTCCGTCCTCATCTCCTTCGGCGACACCAAAGTCTTCTGCACCGCCTCGGTCACCGAAGGCGTACCGCGCTGGCGCAAGGGCACCGGCGAAGGCTGGGTCACCGGCGAATACTCGATGCTGCCCCGCTCCACCAACACCCGCGGCGACCGCGAATCCGTCCGCGGCAAGATCGGCGGACGCACCCACGAGATCAGCCGGCTCATCGGCCGGTCCCTCCGAGCCGTCATCGACTACAAAGCACTCGGCGAGAACACGATCGTCCTCGACTGCGACGTGCTCCAGGCCGACGGCGGCACCCGCACCGCCGCCATCACCGGCGCCTACGTCGCACTCGCCGACGCCGTCAGCTGGGCGCAACAGAAGAAGCTCATCCGCGCCGGACGCAAGCCCCTCACCGGCACCGTGTCCGCCGTATCGGTCGGCATCGTCGACGGCGCACCTCTCCTTGACCTCTGCTACGAGGAAGACGTCCGGGCCGACACCGACATGAACGTCGTCTGCACCGGAGACGGGCGCTTCGTCGAGGTCCAGGGCACCGCCGAAGCCGAGCCCTTCGACCGCAAGGAGCTCAACGCCCTCCTCGACCTGGCGACCGCAGGCTGCACCGACCTCGCCGCCCTCCAGCTCGAAGCACTCGGCCGCACGGACACCACGGCCTGACCCGCACCTGCCGCCCGGCCCCGCGGCGGCGAACGCATCGGTCATGACCCTCGCCCAGCGACGGGCACCGGCCTAAACCGCCCCGCCGCACCCCGGCACCCGGGCGGCTCGCTTCCTCACCCCTCTTCAGTACGGGGAAAGCCTCCACCGGACCGGCACTCCAGTACCCGGCCCGCCGACTGGGTAAAGAAGCAACCAAGAACGCCCCAGCGGGCGTCGTTAAGGACACGGGCGCACGGGCCAAACCGTGCGCCCGGCCGTATCCGGGAGGGACCGTTCCATGTCTGCGCGCCGCCGTATCGCACTCACGCTCGCTACCACCGCCCTGATCATCCCGATCACCGTGGGCTGTAGCGCCATCGACAAGGCCCTCGACTGCGTGGAGACCGCCGAGGCCATCGCGACCAGCGTCGACAAGCTCACCGAAGCCGCCTCCAACGCGACCGAGAACCCCGCCCAGGCCCGCCAGGCACTCGACGACATCGACAAAGAGCTCGACAGCCTCAGCGACAAGACCGACAACGCCGACCTCACCAAGGCCGTCGACGATCTGAACGCCGGCGTCGCCAACGTCCGCAAGGCCATCGAAGGCGGCGACGCCACCCCCGACCTCAAGCCCGTCACCGACGCCGCCTCCGAGATCGGCAAGGTCTGCAGCCCCTGACCCGACCACCCGGGTCCACCCCCACACGGCACTCGCCGATAATCGGTGTATGACCCGACTCATCCTTGCCACCCGCAACGCCGGGAAGATCACCGAACTGAGGGCCATCCTCGCCGACGCGGAACTGCCGCACGAACTCGTCGGCGCGGATGCCTACCCCCAGATCCCCGACGTCAAGGAAACCGGGGTCACCTTCGCCCAGAACGCCCTGCTCAAAGCACACGCGCTCGCACAAGCGACCGGCCTGCCAGCCGTCGCCGACGACTCCGGCCTCTGCGTCGACGTCCTCGGCGGCGCACCCGGAATCTTCTCCGCCCGCTGGGCCGGAACACACGGCGACGACACCGCCAACCTCAATCTGCTCCTCGCCCAACTGTCCGACATCGCGCCGGAGCACCGCGGAGCCCACTTCTTCTGCGCTGCGGCGCTCGCACTCCCCGACGGCACGGAACGGGTCGTCGAGGGGCGGATGCTCGGAACCCTGCGCGCCCGCCCGGCCGGTACGAACGGCTTCGGCTACGACCCGATCCTCCAGCCGGAGGGCGAGACCCGTACGGCGGCGGAGCTGAGCCCGGCGGAGAAGAACGCGATCAGCCACCGCGGCAAGGCATTCCGGGCCCTGGTCCCGGCCATCGGGGAACTGCTGGCCTGAGAGCGCCCGGATGGAAAGAACGAAGGCACGCCCTCGACTACCGAGAAGCGTGCCTTCGTTTCCAAGGTGTGCGGCCGGAGGGACTCGAACCCTCAAGGGATTTCTCCCACGACATCCTAAATGTCGCGCGTAGGCCAATTCCGCCACGGCCGCCAGCCCACCGTTATGGTAGCGGCTGCTCCGACGTTTCGGCGCCCTCGTTTGCCCGTGCGTCTCGGGGCCTGCCGCCCCGGCACCATGTACTGGTGACCGCATGGCAGTTGGGGCACAGCAGTCGAAGGTTCTCCGCACGATCGTCCAGTGGATCGCCATTGATGTGGTCGATCTCCAGCGTCATCGTCCGACCCTGCCACGCAGGTCCAGTGCCACAGCCGGCGCACTGCTCCGGCAACCCGAGATCACGCAGAGCCTGACGCAACCGGGCCGTCTTCGTTCGGTGGCCGCCTCTGCGCCTGGTGAGTACATGCACCGCGTTCGCCCTCGGCGTGGTGGATGGCTTTCCCCGTCCCTGTGCCTGGCCCAGGAAATGGGATGTCGGGAGGGCTTCTTCCGCTATCCAGTTGCGCAAAGCCGCCCGTTGAACACCGTTGTCCCGCCGATCGAGTCGCCTCAGCGCTTCAGCCAAGGAGCTTGAGGCCGCCACCGCCGTGCGCAGTTCGGCGCTTGAGGGCCGCGGTCCGCTGCGTCGGCGTCGCGGAAAATGTGAGACGTCGATGCCGTTCTGTTCGAAACAGCGGAGCAGATGGCGCTTCAGTCCTTCGTAGGGGGACGTGCCGAAGAATGCGATGACCTCGTCCAGGCTCGTGCACTGCTGCGCTGCTGTCCTCAGTTCTGCGGGCGTATAGCGCCTGGCGGCCGAACTCATTCGGTCGTCCTGGCCTCAGCGCACTGGGCGACGGCTGTTCGCCCGCCCTTTCCACGACCTCGGTAGTTGTCCGTGGCCGAATGACAGTTGGGGCAGAGGATACGTAGATTCTCGATCCGGTTGTTGCGCCAGTCACCATCGATGTGATCGACCTCCAGCGGAAGGGGGCGCCCGCGCCACAACGGGCCGGTCCCGCACAGAACACATCGGTTGGGCACGCCGGTGGCCGCGAGGGCGCGTTTGAGACGCTCGCCCCGGATGCGCCGAGCGCCCTGAGGGGGCTGTTCCACCAGCAGCGATCCCGGCGCGCGCCGTCGAGCCCTTCCGCTGGGCGGCGGGGGCCGGAAGTGGGAGGTGTCGATTCCATAAGCTTTGATACGGCGGCTGATGTTCGTGTGGTGACCTCCCACAGCCTCGATGCCCAGCCACCGCAGTACCTCGTACACGCTGGTCGAAGCCGCCACAGCCGGTTCAAGGATGTCTCGCGTCCACCGTGCCCCTTCACGTTCGAAATGGTCGGTGGATATTCCGAGCCGCTTCATCCGCTCGCTGATGTACTTGCGCGTTGGACTCTTCGGGTCGATTTCGAGGTGGACCAGTGCCTGGGTCAGCGTTCGCGAAGATTGTGCCGCTGCGGCGAGGCGATCCTCTGTATAGGGGCTCTTGCCCATGGTTCCTCCGTCCGGATCGCGGTTCTGCGACCCGAACGGACTAACGAACCGATATTCGAAGCGGTTACGTGCGAAATGTGGAGTTGCCGCTCCCGCTTTGGTCGAAAGATTGGGGCCCTTCGGACGCCGTCAGATGGTCGAACCAGAGCCGGTCATCGAAGGAGGCCCCTGGCCCGGGGCGGGGTTCAGATGCCCAGATCCTTGATGATCTTTGCGACATGCCCGGTCGCCTTCACGTTGTAGAGCGCATGCTCCACCTTGCCCTCCTCGTCCACCACCACCGTGGACCGGATGACCCCCGTGACGACCTTTCCGTACAACTTCTTCTCGCCGTACGCCCCGTACGCGGTCAGGACTTCCTTGTCCGGGTCCGCGACCAGGGTGACCTTGAGGTCCTCCTTGTCCCGGAACTTGGCCAGCTTCTCCGGCTTGTCCGGCGACACGCCGATCACGTCGTAACCCGCGCCGGCCAGCAGCTCAAGGTTGTCCGTGAAGTCGCACGCCTGCTTGGTGCAGCCGGGGGTGAGGGCCGCCGGGTAGAAGTACACGATCACCTTGCGGCCCTTGTGGGACGCGAGCGACACCTCGTTGCCGTCCGCGTCGGGGAGGGTGAAGTCGGGGGCCGGATCGCCGGGCTTAAGTCGCTCGCTCATGGTTCTCCTCGTCAAGCCGTGCGGGTGTACGCCGTCGAGCGTAATAGGGGTGCCGGCGGGTAGGTGCGCGGCAGAGCTGACAGACTGTCGACGAAGAACACACTGGACACGACCACGGAGGCAGCGCGGTGTCGGACGCGAGGACCCCTGCGCAGATCGAGGCGGACATCGTCCGCAGGCGCGACCAGCTTGCCGAGACGCTCGACGAGATCGGGGTGCGGGTGCACCCCAAGACGATCATCGGCGATGCGAAGGCCAAGGCGGCTTCCACGGTCGATCGGACCGCGGGACGGGCCTTCGCCACGGTCAACGGCAAGGTGTCGGACGTACGGGCAGTGTTCGTCTCGGCCGACGGCGCACCGCGACTGGAACGGCTGGTGCCACTGGCGGTGGCCGTGGTCGGATTGGTGGGGCTGATGGCCGTTTCCACCGGACGCAAGCGCCGTCGGTGACCCGTGGGCGGGTGAACCGCCCGGGGGCAGGTAGGTTCATCGGGTGAGCCCCAACAGTCATGAGCACGGCACCCAGCACGACAAGCTGCCCATTCGCATGCTGCACGACCGCGTGTTGGTGCGCACCGACGGTCCGGAGGGCGAGCGTCGTTCCACGGGCGGCATTGTGATCCCGGCGACCGCGGCGGTCGGCCGGCGCCTCGCCTGGGCCGAGGTGGTTGCGGTCGGACAGAACGTGCGGACGGTGGAGGTCGGTGACCGGGTGTTGTACGACCCTGAGGACCGGGCCGAGGTCGAGGTCCGGGGCGTGGCGTACGTGCTGATGCGGGAGCGCGATCTGCATGCGGTGGCCGCTGATCGTTTCCAGGGTTCCGAGGATTCCACCGGGCTCTACCTCTGACCCGGATTGGCACCTGCTGTCCCCTGCCGATCCGGGTCGACCTGCGCTGTGCCCCTCGCTGGCCTGCACTTTTCTGCTCTGCTCCGGCTGCGGTTCCGGTGGCCCATGGGGGCTGGTGACTGATCTCACCAGCCCTTCCGCCGTTGATTTGCTACGGTGGAACCAACCCCGACGAGACGCGCCGTACCGGGCTGGCAAAGACGACGCACCCCGTTGAAATCGTGTCTCTCGGAGGTGCCGTCATGGCCTGGGTTCTTTTGATCATCGCCGGTGTGCTTGAGGTCGGCTGGTCGATCGGTATGAAGTTCACCGATGGTTTCACCAAGCTCTGGCCCAGTGTTTTCACGGGCGCGGGCATTGTCGCGAGCATGTTCTTGCTGGCGCAGGCGGCGAAGACGCTGCCGATCGGCACGGCGTACGGCGTGTGGGTCGGTATCGGTGCTGCCGGTGCGGCGATCGTGGGCATGGTGGCCCTGAACGAGCCGGTGACGGCAGCCCGTATCTTCTTTGTCTCGCTGCTGCTGGTCGCCGTGGTCGGACTGAAGGCGACGTCCGGTCACTGAGGTCGTATTGGTGAGTGGGGGTGGCGGCGCCGAGGGCGTTCGTCACCCCTTCTCGTTGGCCCGGCCCTGAGGCATCGGCGCGTTGTGGTGGTTCGGTGGCGGTGCGCCCGGCTGCTCTTCTCCCGTGCGGCCGTCGGGCCTTCGCGCTCCCGGGCCGGTGTCCTGGAATCTGCTGTGGTCGCCGGGGCCGTCGCGATGGCCGCCGGGGCGCGGATCGTGGCCGGGGCCTGCCGGTCCGGTTCCCTGAGGTGCGCTGCTGTCGCCCCCGCCTGTGTCGCCGTCCCCGGTGTCCGCGGTGCCCGTGTCGTCTGCTGAGGGGTTTTCGCTCGGTGCGCGGCTCTCGTCGGGGCTTTCTTCGCTGGGTTCGGGCGATGGGCTGTCGTCGTCGGGCTCGGACGGGGGTGGGGACGAGTCCTCGTCGGGTGATTCGGGCATAGGTTCCGGTTCGTTTGCGCCGGGTTCTAGTTCCAGGTCGAACTCGGTGATCTCCGTGCCTTCCAGTGCCATTCCGGTGAACTGTCCCCAGATGCGTGCGGGTGCCCCGCCGCCGTTGATCCGCGGGAGGCCGAGCGCCCCGTACAGGGGTTTTTGCGCACCGGTTTCCGGGTCCTGGCCCATGACGGCGACGACGGTGGCGAGCTGGGGGGTGTAGCCGGCGAACCAGGCTGCCTTGTCCTCTTCGGCGGTGCCGGTCTTGCCTGCTGCCGGGCGTCCCGCTGATTGGGCGGCGGTGCCGGTGCCGTCGTCGACGACGCTCTGGAGGATGGAGGTGGTGGTGTCGGCGGCTTCTCGGCTGACGGCCTGTCGGGTGTCGGTCGGGGGGAGTCGTACGGCCGTGCCATCTTTGGTGATTTTGCTGACGAGGGCGTAGGTGCCGTGGCGGCCGTGGTTGGCGAGGGTGGCGTACGCCTCGGCCAGGTCGAGCACGCTGGCCGTCGCGGGTCCCAGTGCGATGGAGGGGCTGGCGGTCAGGTCCGGGGTGGTGGCCGGGATGCCGAGGTCGATCGCGGTCTGGCGGACCTGGGTGGGGCCCACGTCGACTGCCATCTGGGCGTACACGGAGTTCACGGAACGGTCGGTGGCTTCGCGGACGGTGATGGGTCCGTAGGAGATGCCGTCCTCGTTTTCGGGGGCGTAGCGGCCTCCGCTCCAGCCGCGGACGGGTCGTCGGTCGGTGCCGTCGTAGATGGTTTCGGGGGTGATGCGGCGGCCGTTCTGGGTTCGTGAGTCGTTCTCCACCGCTGAGGTGAAGACGAAGGGTTTGAATGTGGAGCCGACCTGGTAGTCGCGGCGGGTCGCGTTGTTGACGTACTGGCGGGTGTAGTCGATGCCGCCGTACAGGGCGACGACCCTGCCGGTTTCGGGGTCGATGGCCGCGCCGCCGACGCGTACGTTGCGGTCGGCCTTGCGGTCCTGGTCGAGTCGGGATGTCACCTGGTCGTCGACGGCTTCGACGAACGCGTCCTGCTTGGCGCGCTGGAGAGTGGTGGTGAGGCGGTAGCCGCCGGCGGCCAGGGTGTTCTCGTCGATGATGTCGTGGCTGGTCACGTACTCCTCGACGGCTTGGACGACATAGCCGCGCTGTCCGGAGAGCCCGATGGCGGGCTTGGCCTCCTGCGGTGCGGGGAAGGTCATCGCCGCCCGTTCGGCCTCGCTGAGCCAGCCTTCCTTGACCATGCCGTCGAGGGTGTAGTTCCAGCGGCCGAGGGCTGAGCTCCGGTTCTCGGGGTGGGTGGTGACGTCGTAGGCGCTGGGCGCGTTCAGGAGGGATGCGAGGTAGGCGCCTTCGGCGGTGTCGACGTCCTCGATGTCCTTGCCGTAGTACGCCTGGGCCGCGGCCTGGATTCCATAGGCGTTGCGTCCGAAGTAGCTGGTGTTGAGGTATCCCTGGAGGATTTCGGTCTTGCTCTGCTCACGGCTGAGCTTGATCGAGATGAAGAATTCCTTCCATTTCCGGGAGAGGGTCTGCTCCTGGCCGAGGTAGTAGTTCTTGACGTACTGCTGGGTGATGGTGGAGCCGGATTGTTTGCCCTTTCCGGTGAGGGTGTTCCAGGCGGCGCGGACCATGGCTTTGGGGTCGACGGCCCGTTCGGAGTAGAAGTTGCGGTCTTCTGCGGCCAGGACGGCGCGTTGCACCGTCAGGGGGACCTGGGCGAGTTGGACGTTCTCCCGGTTGACTTCGCCGTCCCGGGCGATCTGGGTGCCGTCCGCGTAGAGGTACACGTTGGACTGGGCGGTTGCGGTGGCGTTGGCGGGCGGGATGTCGACGAGCAGGTATCCGGCCGCGAATCCGCCGATCAGGAGGAGTGCGATCAGCAGGATCGCGCCGATGACGGCCCGCCAGGTGGGTACGAGGCGCCGCCAGCCGGTGCGTCGGGGCCGGTTCCCGCGCGGTTGCGGCTGCCCGGGTGCCGAGACGGTCTCGTCCCGGGGGGTCCAACCCTGCTGGGGCTCCTGACTCATATGCCCATAGTGCACTTTCAGTCGGATATCTCCCGGACCGTCGTCGTTATTGCGTCGCGGCGGTCGGCCCGATTGGGCTACGGTCTTGCGCTTTGGTGTCGTGCGCTGAGGCCGTACGGAAGAGGGGTGAGGGCGTGCGACTCTACGGGGTCGTTCTGGTCGGTTGGTTTCGGCGATATGCGACCTATCGCATGGCGACGGCCGCGGGGGTGTTCACCAATACCGTCTTCGGATTCATCATGGCGTACGCCTACATCGCGCTGTGGGACGAGCGTCCCCAGTTGGGCGGGTACGACGTGTCGCAGGCGGTGACCTATGTCTGGTTGGGGCAGGCGCTCCTGGCGGCGGGTGCCCTGATGGGCGGCGGGTTCGAGGTTGAGCTGATCGAGCGCATCCGTACGGGTGACATCGCCATCGATCTGTACCGGCCCGCCGACCTCCAGCTGTGGTGGTTGGCGTGCGACCTCGGTCGGGGGCTGTTCCAGCTCGTGGGCCGGGGGGTCATTCCGATGGCGATCGGCGCTCTCGCGTTCGATCTGGCGCTTCCCGGTTCGGTGTTGACCTGGGTGGCGTTCTCGGGGTGCGTGGCCCTGGCTCTGGTGGTCAGCTTCGCCCTTCGGTTCCTGGTGGCGCTGTCGGCGTTCTGGCTGCTTGACGGTGCGGGGGTGGCCCAGCTCAGTTGGCTCGCGGGCATGTTCTTCTCCGGGATGCTGCTGCCGCTGACCCTCTTTCCCGGGGTGTTGGGCGAGGTGGCGCGGGCGCTGCCCTGGTCGGCGCTGTTGCAGGTGCCGGCCGATGTGTTCCTCGGCCAGCGCACCGGTTGGGGCGTGGTGGAGGCGTACGCGTTCCAGGCGGGTTGGGCGTTGGCCCTGCTGGCGCTCGGGCGGTTGGTGCAGACGGCGGCGACGCGCAGGGTGGTGGTGCAGGGTGGGTGAGTCGTCGCGGACGTCGCTCGTCCTCGGCCCGGAGGACGAGGACGAAGACGTACGGGCGTCCCTGGGGCCCTTGGATCCGTGGGAGCGGCAGGGGCGGTGGGCTGGGGCGGTCGATGGGCTGCGCGCCTACTGGTTGATCGTGGCGATGTGGGTGCGTTCGACGATGGCGTACCGGGCGTCCTTCGTGCTGACGGTGATCACCAGCTTCGCGATCACCGGTTTTGATTTCCTCGCCATCTTGCTGATGTTCGTGCACATCGATTCCCTCGGCGGCTACGGGTTGGCGGAGATCGCCTTCCTCTACGGTGCCGCGGCGACGTCCTTCGGTCTGTCGGACCTGTTCATGGGATCGACGGAGCGCCTCGGGCGGCGGGTGCGGGACGGCACGTTGGACACGTTGTTGGTGCGGCCCGCGCCCGTGCTCGCGCAGGTGGCGGCCGACCGGTTCGCGCTGCGCAGGGTCGGTCGGATCACCCAGGGGTTGGTGGTCCTCGGCTATGGCCTGGCGTCGGTGGACGTGGACTGGTCCCCGTTGAAGGTGCTGATGGTTCCGATGATGGTGCTCAGCGGGGCGGTGATCTTCTCCGCGGTGTTCGTCGCCGGTGCGGCCTTCCAGTTCTGGGCGCAGGACGCGTCCGAGGTGCAGAACGCCGTCACCTACGGCGGCAACACCATCCTTCAGTACCCGCCGACGGTCTTCGGCGGGGATCTGGTGCGGGGGGTGACCTTCGTGGTGCCGCTCGCCTTCGTCAACTGGTTGCCCGCTCTGGCGGTGCTGGAGCGGCCTTATCCGCTCGACGTGCCGCACTGGGTGGCCTATCTGCCGCCGCTGGTCGCGGCCGTCTGCTGCTGGCTCGCCCTGCTGGCGTGGCGGGCCGGCCTTCGTTCGTACCGCAGTACAGGGAGCTGATGCCGAGCATGGACGCTTTGATCGAGTTGGACGGGGTGGAGAAGGTCTTCGACACCTTCCGCCGTGCCGGTCTGCTGCGCCGGGAGAAGAAGCAGGTGCGCGCGGTGGACGGGATCACTTTCACCGTGGCCCGGGGGGAGATGGTGGGCTACATCGGGCCCAATGGCGCGGGGAAGTCGACGACGATCAAGATGCTGACCGGGATCCTCACCCCGAGCGGTGGGCGGCTGCGGGTGGCGGGCATCGACCCGGCGCGGGAGCGCACCCGCTTGGCCCGACGGATCGGGGTGGTGTTCGGGCAGCGGACGACGCTGTGGTGGGACCTTCCGCTGAAGGACTCCTACCGGTTGATGCACCGGATGTATCGGATCGAGGACCAGCGGTTCAAGGAGAATATGGACCGCTGTGTGGAGCTGCTGGACCTGGGGGAGCTGCTGGACGTTCCGGTGCGGCAGTTGTCGCTCGGCCAGCGGATGCGCGGTGACATCGCGGCGGCGCTGCTGCACGATCCGGAGGTGCTGTACCTCGACGAGCCGACGATCGGGCTCGATGTGGTCTCCAAGGCGAAGGTTCGGGACTTCCTGCGGGACCTGAATGCCGAGCGCGGGACGACGGTGCTGCTGACCACCCATGACCTCACCGACATCGAGCAGCTGTGCCGACGGGTGATGGTGATCGACCACGGGCGGCTGATGTACGACGGGGCTCTCGCGGGTCTGCACGAGGTGGGCGAGAGCGAACGGACACTGGTGGTCGATCTGGAGCGGGAGTTGCCGCCGGTGGTGATCGAGGCGGCCCGGACGGTACGGGTGGAGGGGCCCCGGCAGTGGTTGGCGTTTCCGGCGGCCCAGTCGGCGGCGCCGTTGGTGGCCGCGCTCGCCGCCCGGTATCCGGTGGTGGACCTGTCGATCCGCGAGCCGGACATCGAGGCCGTGATCGCCAAGATGTACTCGGAACGTACGGTGCGTTGACCGGGAGCGGAACCTCATCGCACGGGTGCGGTTCGCTCGGAGGCCGTACGGGGCCGGGCTCTAAACTGGTGCATATGAGTGAACTCCCTGAGATGCGGGCCTCGGACAGTGAGCGCGAGCGGGTCGCCGAGCGGTTGCGTGAGGCGGTCGCGGAAGGGCGTCTCACGATGGAGGAGTTCGAGGAGCGTTTGGACGCGGCCTATCGGGCGCGTACCCACGGCGAGTTGGAGCCGTTGGTCAGCGATCTGCCGTCCGCGTCAGGCGCGGTGGTGGCCCCGGTGGCGTCGTCGGGTGCCCTGTCCTGGTCCGAGCGGATCGGCGGTACGGTCGACCCGTCCAGGTTCGCGTTCGCGCTCTGGGGCGGGTTCGGGCGGCGCGGGGCGTGGACGGTGCCGCGGCTGTTCACCACCTTCACCTTGATGGGGGGCGGTGAGCTCGATCTGCGCGAAGCGCATTTCGAGGACCGCGATGTGGTGATCCGCTGCTTCGCGATCATGGGTGGGGTGAGTGTCGTCGTGCCGCCGGACCTCAATGTCGAGGTCAACGGCTTCGGCTTCATGGGTGGTTTTGGTGAGCACGGCGGTGATCAGGCTCCCGATCCCTCGGCGCCACGGGTGCGGATCACCGGGTTCGCGCTGATGGGCGGGGTCGGTGTGGAGCGGAAGCGGACGAAGGCCGAGAAGCAGCGGCTGAAGGCGGAGCGCGCCGCCGAGCGCGAGCGGCTGGAGCAGGGCGGCGGCGAGGACCGCCCCCGCAAGGAGCTGGGCTGAGGTTCCGTCGTCACCGGTGGTGGGGCGGTGCCGTTGTTCGCCCGGTGGGTCTCGGGAACTCAGGATGCGCTCCGGGAGTACCTCAGGTAGGGACAATGCGTACCGGGTACGCGCGGACGGGTGGAGCGGATGAACAGCACAGATCGGGAAGAACCGGATCCGGATCCGGCGTCGGAGGGGGCGGCTGAGTCGCCCGGGGCGGGTGAGAACTCCGGCCGGCGAGAGCGCGACGGGGGTGACCCGACGCAATCCGGTCCGGACCCATCTGCGGACTCCGGTTCTGGTTCTGGTTCTGGTTCTGGTCAAGAATCCATGGCGGTTCCGGGTCGGCCGGGTGAACCCCGGGCAGTCGAGGGTTCCGCTCCGGACGCCCGTCGGGGTACGGGTGGTGAACCGCCGCCTGGTTCTTCGGGGGCGCCTGGTCCTTCGGCGCCGTCTGGACCGTCTGAGCCGTCTGAGCCGTCTGGGTCTTCAGGGGCGACAGCAGCAGCGGCGCCACCCGCCGCGAACAAGGCCACCGGGGGTGCGCCGCGTCGCAGCGGTCTGCCCTCCTTCGCGTACACCGAGGCCGACGAGGAGAAGCAGCGCGGAGTGCGGCGGATGAAGGTGACCGCCACCGGTCTGCTGGTCCTCGTCGCCGTCGTCTTCGCGCTCGCCACCTGGGCGAAGAACTCGGGCGCCGGCCCCTGGGCGGGCTATGTCGCAGCCGCCGCGGAGGCCGGCATGGTCGGCGCGCTCGCCGACTGGTTCGCGGTCACGGCGCTGTTCCGCCACCCCCTGGGCATCCCCATTCCCCACACGGCGATCATCCCGAACAAGAAGGACCAGCTCGGCGCCTCGCTCGGCTCCTTCGTCGGGGAGAACTTCCTCTCGGAGGACGTGGTGCGCGCCCGGCTGCGTGCCGTCGGCATCGGCGCTCGGCTCGGTGCCTGGCTCGCCGAGCCCGCCCACGCGGACCGGGTGACGGCCGAGGTCTCCACCGCCCTGCGCGGCGCACTGACGGTCCTTCGCGACTCCGATGTGCAGGCGGTGGTCGGCGAGGCCATCACCCGGCGAGCCAACAGCGTCGAGGTCGCCCCCGGCGTCGGCAAGACCCTGGAGAAGGTCGTCGCGGACGGTGCCCATCACCGCGCGGTGGACCTGATCTGCGCCCGTGCCCATGACTGGCTGGTCACCCACTCGGACTCGGTGATGGACGCGGTGGAGGGCGGGGCCCCTGGTTGGACCCCGCGCTTCGTCGATCGCAAGGTGGGCGAGCGGGTCTACCGGGAATTGCTGCGCTTCGTGACCGAGATGCGTGACATGCCGGGCCATCCGGCCCGTGGTGCGATCGACCGTTTCCTGACGGACTTCGCTTCGGACCTCCAGTCGGACACGGACACCCGCGCCCGCGTGGAGCGGATGAAGTCGGACCTGCTCGCCCGCTCCGAGGTGCAGGACGTGATCGCCTCCGCGTGGTCCTCCGTACGCGCCATGATCATCTCGGCTGCGGAGGACGACCGCAGCGAGTTGCGGCTGAGGGCGCGGGCCTCGCTGCTCTCCCTGGGCGCCCGGTTGGCGACGGACGAGCGGCTCCAGCGCAAGGTGGACGGATGGGTCGAGGACGCCGCGGTGTACGTGGTGACGACCTACCGCGGCGAGATCACCTCGTTGATCTCCGACACCGTCGCCGGTTGGGACGCCGAGCACACCTCCCGGAAGATCGAGGCCCACATCGGCCGGGACCTCCAGTTCATCCGGATCAACGGCACGGTGGTGGGTGCCCTGGCCGGGCTGGTGATCTATTCGGTCGCGCACGCACTGGGCGGCTGAGGGCTGCCGCGTGCGTGACCGACGTTCGTCGGCCGTCCCGACATCGACCACGCACCCGGCTACCAAGGAAGGTGCCCCGGAGTACGCCAAGGGCGCACGGCCGTGCTCAGCGCCGGTGGCGGGCCGCCCGACCAGCCGCCGCGTTGAGCGTTGATGGCGGGTTGAGCGCTGGTGGCGGGCGGCCCGAACGAGCCGTTACTCATCGCCCGGCCGCGGTGTGAGCACCCGCCCCGCCACCGTTCGATCGCGGTCGCCTCGGCGCGCAGGACTACTGCGCGCCGTGACACTCCCGGTACGCCACGGTCGAGCCGCACCAGCAGGAGGCACCCTTCGCGGGCGGCCAGGCCACCGCGCGCCCCCGGGCGGCCAGCGTCGTCGCGTACTGCGGCAGCAGGTCCGCATGGGCCGGCGACGACTGTTCGGATGCGGCGAACGCCTCGTACGAGGGGACCGTGCCCGTCACGATGCCGAGATTGCCCGTGCCCGTCGACGCCAAGTCACGCAGCGACGCCTCGATGCCCGTCAGATGGTCCGCGTGCGTCGGATACTCCACCGTCAGGACCGGGTAGCCCGTCAGCAACTCCCGCAACTCCGCCTCCGGCCAGTGCAGTACGGCCACCGGGAAGGGCCGCGAGAGCGCCGACCGGTAGGAGCCGAGCTCGGAGCGGAGTCGGGCGATCTCGGCGCGTAGTTCGGCGGGGTTCTCCGAGCCCAGGGACCACAGGCGTTTGGGGTCGTGCAGCTCGTCGAGGGAGATGGGCGCCTGGGCCGTGTGCACCCGGTCCGCGAGCAGGTCCCATTCGTCATGGGGGCGACCCAGCAGCCGGCGGACCCGATGACGGCCGTTGAGCAGGGCCTGCATCTCGTACGGGACTTCCTCCTCGTCCGGGGTGAGGAGCAGGGTCAGAGCGGTGGTGAAGCAGTCGTGTGACGCTTCGAGTTCGTCGTGGGTCTCCAGTGTCTCCGCCACGATCTCCCACGGTGCCGGATCGCTGGGAGCGGCGGCGCGGATGCCCGCGATCAGGGCCCGGGCCTCGGCCTCGTGCCCGTACTCCCAGAGGTTCGCCGCCTGGAACGCCTTCACCAGCAGGGGGTGCTCGGGCCCGGACGCCAGGAGGCTGTCGTAGAGGGTGGAGGCACGTTCGCGGTCCCCGGCCAGTTCCAAATGGGCTGCGGCATGGAGGAGGAGCGGTTCGTTGTCCTGCGGGTACTGCGTCGCGGTACGCAGCAGGCGCTCGGCTTCGGCAGTGTGATCGGCGGGCGTGTCGGGGCGCATGCTGAACACCGTACTGCCGTACGGGGGTGGGGAGGAGTGGCGTAGGGCACTCCCCCGGGGAGGTGCACGGGTGTTGACTTCAGTGCTATCACCCCCGTCCCATACGTTGCAGGGGACACCATTCCCGGCGGGCCGGGCGGATGGGCCCACCTCCTTCCACACCGGGCGGGGGCCAGGGTGTGCACACCGGGCGCGGAAGCACCGCGGTCACACCGGCTCTCCGTGGTGAGCGGCCCCACCGATGACCGCGGCGAGGGCGATGGGAGTCGGGCAACCTGCCCGCCCTCATCAGGGTCCTGTATAACGGGCAGTACGACGAGCAGCGGAGGAGGCAGGTGTGAACGGTGTCATCCGTCGTTCCGCACGCCAACTCCAGCCCGCGGTACTGGCCCTCCTGTTCGTCCTGGAGTTCTTGATCGCGGACGGCAGCAGCCTCTCCGCCACCGTCGCCCTGGCCGCGACCGCCACCGCAGCGGCCGGCTCAGCCCTCGTCGTGTGCGCCGTCATCAGCGCACGCTGCGCCCCGGTCGTCCCCCGTACTCGGGTGCGGACGGCCCTGCGCGATCGAGAGCAGCGGACCGCCTTCCTGCCGCAGCGTGATCCCGACGCCAAGGGGCGCACCAGGCCCCGGGCCCCGGGGCGCGCCCTTCCGACGGCCGCGTAGCAGCTCCACGGTTCCTCGTCTTTCCCCCTACGCGGTTCGTCCTGCCGACAGCCATCACTTCCGGCACGACGAGACCCCTCGGAGGGCTCCCCCATGTCCGTTTTCGCCAGCTTGGTCGAGCGCTTGGCCGACCTGCTGCAACCGTTGTTCCACACCTCGGCCACGGCCGCCGCGATCATCCTCTTCACGGCTCTGGTGCGGCTCGCGGTCCATCCCCTGTCCCGCGCCGCCGCCCGCGGCCAGCAGGCCAAGGTCAAACTTGCCCCGCGCATCGCCGAACTGCGCACCCGGCATGCGAAGAACCCGGAGCGGCTGCAAGAGGCCCTGACCAAGCTGTACGCGCAGGAGGGGACCTCTCCGCTGGCCGGCTGCCTGCCCAGCCTGCTCCAACTGCCCGCGTTCTTCCTGATGTACTACCTGTTCTCCAGCTCCCACATCGGCGGCGAACCCAATGGACTGCTGAGTCACACACTGCTGGCCGCACCGCTCGCCGACCGCTGGAGCGACGCTCTGGGGCAGGGCGGTCCCTGGGGGGACGCCGGGCTGGTCTATCTCGTCCTCTTCGCGATCGTCACCGCGGTCTCCGTGTTCAACTACCGCCGCACCAAGCAGCAGTTGGCGGCGGCACCCGCGCAACAGGACGCGCTGCCCGGGATGGGCGCCATGAGCTCGGTGCTGCCCCTGCTGTCCTTCGCGACGCTGATCACGGTGGCGGTGGTGCCGTTGGCCGCCGCGCTGTACGTCGTCACCTCCACCCTGTGGTCCGCGGTGGAACGCGCCGTGCTCTACCGGGACGCCCCGGTGGCGGGCGCCGTGAACTCCGTCCTGTGAGGCGGGCACCGGCCGGGTCCCCGGTGACCAGTGGTGTGGGGCGGATGGATGCGCCGGGTTGCCCGCCCGTGATCGTTGAGGGCCGTCGACGGGGCGCGGTACGGTCTCGCCATGTCCCGATCAGCTGCGATTGGCCCTGTCCGGCACCCCGTCACCGCGGACGATCTCGACCGTGCGGTGCAGCTAGCGGTGGCAGTCCTTCGCGGGGCGCCCCCGCTGGCGTGGGGCGGCAAGGCCGGTTCACTGGAATGGGACTGCTGGGAGACCGTCGAGCACCTCAGCGACGACCTCTTCGCGTATGCCGCCCAGATGGGTCCCAGGACACCGCCCTTGGAGGGCGAGGTGCCCTTCGTATGGGAGAGCCGACGGCCCGGCGGCCCGGCGAATGTCGTTCACGCGGACCGTACGGCGGGGCCCGCCGGGCTGCTACAGGTGCTGGAGGCCAGTGGGGCGCTGCTGGTCGCGATGGTGCGCACCACGTCGCCGCAGGTGCGCGCCTACCACGTGCACGGCGTCTCGGATGCCGAGGGCTTCGCCGCGATGGGGATCGTGGAGACCCTGGTGCACACGCATGACCTGGCGCAAGGACTCGGGCTGGCCTGGAGCCCACCCGCCGATCTGTGCTCGCGGGTGCTCGACCGGCTGTTCCCGCATGCCCCGGGGTCCACGGATCGGTGGCCCACCCTGTTGTGGGCCACCGGACGCGCCGATCTGCCCGGGCGTCCTCGTCCGACCACTTGGCGCTGGGACAGCACACCCCGAGCGTAGGTCTCGGATCTCTGCCCCAGTGGGCGCACTGCGATGGGGTGTCCGATCAGGCCGCCGCTGATGGCGCCCGGCGATGGCGACGACTGCCCTTTTCGTGAACACCTCAGCTCGTCCGCCAAGCAGGCGAAACGACCCGGTCACGGCACTAGCTCCGCAGGGTGACGGTGACCCCTTCGCGGGCCGAGTGCCCTGCCGCCTCCAGTACGTCGAGCGTGGCAGCCGCTTGGGTCGCGGTCACCGGGGGAGCAGTGCCGTCCCGCAGGGCGCGGGCGATCGCCGTGTAGTAGGCGGGATAGTCGCCCGGGAGAGTCTCCACCGGGGTGCCGCCGCCGGTCAGTGGTGACTCGCCGGCGCCCGTGCGCCCCCAGTGGGCGGTGTCCTCCACTCCCCAGGGGGTGCCGGGGACGGGACGCCTGCCCGCGCGGAGTTCGCCCTCCTGCGGGTCGAGCCCGTACTTCACGAAGCCAGCGGTGCTGCCGAGCACGCGAAAGCGCGGGCCGAGTTGGGCGGCTGTGGCGCTCATGGACAGATGCGAACGGACCCCCGAGGCATGGGTGAGGGCGATGAAGGTGTCGTCATCGGCTTCGGCGCCCGGTCGGCGGACGTCTGTCTCCGCGTACACCCGCACCGCCGGGCCGAACAGGGTGAGCACCTGGTCGACGAGATGACTGCCGAGGTCGAAGAGGAGACCGCCGATCTCCTGCGGGTCCCCGGACTCCCGCCATCCGCCCTTGGGCTGGGGGCGCCAGCGTTCGAATCGGGACTCACAGCGCTGTACGTCTCCGAGTGCGCCGTCCTCGATCAGCTTGCGCAGCGTCAGGAAGTCGGCGTCCCACCTCCGGTTCTGGAAGACCGAGAGCAGCAGTCCGCGTTCGTCGGCGAGGGCGGCGAGTGCCCTGGCCTCGGCGGCCGTGCCGGCGAGCGGCTTGTCGACCACGACCGGGAGCCCTCGACCGAGGGCTTCGGTCGCGAGGGGCACATGGGTCTTGTTGGGGGAGGCGATCACCAGGAGGTCGAGGGTGTCGGGGCGGTCCCACAATTCGTCGGCGCCGGCGGCGAAGCGCACACCGGGGAATTCCGCGGCGGCTCGCTCGCGTCGTTCCGGGTCCGAGGTCACGATCGTGTCCAGGGTCAGGTCCGGTGTGGCCGCGATCAGGGGCGCGTGGAAGAAGGAGCCCGCGACTCCGTAGCCGATCAGTCCGACGCGCAGGGGGCTGGCCGTGGCTGTCATGCCTCCCACTTAAGCAGGGACGGGCCCGCGCTGCGTGGCGGCTGCGGCGTGCGGGCCGCCCTTCGCCGGCCTGGGCGCGGGGGTGGTCGTCGACCGCCGCTCCACCTCCGGACCGGCACGGGCCGCACTGTGCATTCGCGCCCGCAGGGAGCGGTGATGGTCGGCATCCGGGTCCCAGCGGGTGCGCTCCCCTCCCATTGATCAGAAAATACGCTAATAGGGGGGATTTCCGAGCTTCTTCGTACACCCCACGGACGTGGCACCCCCACCGTCGCGTCCACCCGTGCCAGCGTCTCGTCCACCCATCCGGCCCCGGACGCCTCACCCGGCCCCGGGCACTCCGCCCCGCCACCACCTGCCCGCAGCAGTACGAGCAGCAAAGGCCGCCCCATGCGCACGCGCACTGTCCTCACCAGCGGCGGCGTCGCCGCAGCCGCCATCTTGCTCCCCCTCGGAGCGGTCGAGAGCGCCACCGCCGACTCCGCGTCCGCTGCCCGGCAACCCCGCTGCGGCACACCGTCCGGCAAGGACTTCCCCATCGGAACCCGCATCCACGGCGGCCCGATGGTCCACCACCCGGGCGGCGGTTTCGAACAGTGGTCGGTCGATCTGACCAACAGCACGGCCCGGGCCTGTCGGAACATTCATCCGGTGATCGTCTTTGCCGCGCGGGACCGCGGACTGAACCCCTCCCGACTGATGTTGGAGTTCTACGACGACAGACGAGCCCGGTGGCAGCCCGCACCCCTGGAGTCGACCTCCGAGGACGAGTTGATCGGTGTGCTCGACAGCGACGGGGCCCGGGGTGACCAGGGCGGCTTCACCGTCCCCGCAAAGGCCACCCTGACCGTACGGGTGCGGCTCTCGGTGACCACCGACACCCCGCCCAACCAGGTCACGGTCAAAGCCGCCGTCGTCCAGCGCCGCGGCGGCGACGGCGATTGGGTAGGGGAGTCCGACGACTACCGCTTCGCGGTCCTCGACGACCCCGGCGACGGCGCCACGATCACCCGCGAAGAACTCGCCACCACCGGCTCCACCTCGCTCACCCGCCTCGCGGTGGCACTGGGGACCGTCCTGCTCGGCGGGGCGGTCCTGGCACTCGTGTCCCGACGGCTGCGCCCGCGCCGCCGCTGACCCGGCCATGCCCCGACTGCACCAGTTTCGGCCACTGATCGGCCTAGTGGATCGCTGCCCGAAAAGGCCGCCGCGGCCCGGCCGGACTCCTTCCCAGCGTCCCCCGCCGCAGCCCAGGGCCGCTGTGCCGCAGAGTCGGCGACCATGGCCCCGGGCCGCCCCGCCGACCGTGCTGGGTCAAGATCAGGACTTCCTGACTAGGCTATTGGTGTCGGGGTGACACAGAGCCGTGCCTCCGGCACCAGTACCCGCGTAATTTGCGTAATTCGCGTATTTTCGTACGCCGCAGCACGGCAGGAGCCCCGTTGATGGCAGAGCGCAAGCCGATTGAATCCTGGCTGACCGACATGGACGGTGTCCTGATCCACGAGGGTGTGCCGATCCCGGGCGCGGACGCCTTCATCAGGAAGCTGAGGGAGACCGAGCGGCCCTTCCTCGTCCTCACCAACAACTCCATCTACACCGCCCGTGACCTGCACGCCCGCCTCGCCCGCATGGGCCTCGACGTTCCCGTGCAGAACATCTGGACCTCCGCGCTCGCCACCGCCCGGTTCCTGGACGACCAGCGGCCCGGTGGCACCGCCTACGTCATCGGAGAGGCCGGCCTCACCACCGCACTCCACGACATCGGCTACGTCCTCACCGACCACGACCCCGACTACGTGGTGCTCGGCGAGACCCGGACCTACAGCTTCGAAGCCCTCACCAAGGCGATCCGCCTGATCAACGGCGGGGCCCGGTTCATCTGCACCAACCCGGACGAGACCGGACCGTCCACCGAGGGCCCGCTGCCCGCCGCGGGATCGGTCGCCGCCCTGATCACCAAGGCCACCGGCAAGGACCCGTACTTTGCCGGGAAGCCCAACCCGCTGATGATGCGCACCGGACTGAACGCGATCGGCGCCCACTCCGAGACCAGCGCCATGATCGGCGACCGGATGGACACCGATGTCCTCGCAGGTCTGGAGGCCGGGATGGAGACCTTCCTGGTGCTGACCGGTGTGACCACCCCGGCGGGCATCGACCGCTACCCGTTCCGCCCGTCCAGCGTCGTCGACTCCATCGCGGACCTCGTCGACCGGATCTGACGCCACCCGGTCGCCGAGTGGGCGTCACCCGATGACCCCACTGAGGATGCGTGATCGACCACCACGCGTGAACCTTGCGGTACCAGGAGGTTCACGATGCGTACCAGCTCGATCGCTTTCCGTGCGGCAGGGGCCGCGGGTGCCGCAGGGGTGGTCGCCACCCTGCTGATGGCTCCCGCGGCAGGCCCCGCCCACGCCCATGACTCCGTGACCGCCACCGTCTCCCCGGCCCGGGTCGAAGCGGGGGACCGGGTGGAGATCCGGGTGCACGGCTGTCGAAGCGGTACGGGCCTGGCGACCTCGCGGGCGTTCAGCGGCCCGGCGGAGTTGCGGCGATCGGATTCCCAAGACGCGGGGCGAGCCGAGGCACGGGACACCGGAGGTGTCTGGCGACCACCCGACGCGGTGTCCCCGGACCGGGGCGCAGGCCCTGAAGGCACCACGGGCGGCGCCCCGGACACCGGGTCCCACGGGCGGGCTGACGGTTCGGGCTCCCCCGGCAGCCGGGGCGACTCCGCGCTCCATGGCCACACCGTCATCAAGGCGCGGCTGAGCCCTGGGAGCCATGTCGTTACGGTCCGCTGCGACGGCCATGACCACCGGGCGGCCGGCACGGTCCACGTCGTCGGGGGAGCAGGGGAGCACGCGCGGCCTGCCCACCCCTCACCCGTGGCCCCCGTCCGGGCCGGTGGGGGCGGCACCGCCGTACTGGCCGCCGAAGAGCGCCGACAGCAGGACACGGACGGCCCCGGCACCCCGCACACCATCATCGGACTCGTCCTCGCCGGAGTGGCGGCCGTCGCGGTGGCCGTCCGTAGCTCCCGTCGTCGCCGTCCCGGCTCCGACTGAGATGCCCACCTCCGACCGACCGGCGAGTTCCGGCCGACTCCTGATGGGAGTGGCCTGGGCGGTGCTGCTGCTCGGGCTCTGGCTGTGGGGGCGTGAGGACACCGGCGGCCTCGGTGCCGCATCGGGCCCCACCACCGGTGATGTAGCGGCTGTCGGCCGGCCCCGGGCCGTTCCGCTGCCGCCCGCCCATCCCCCCTTGGAACCGGCCAGACCGCAGCGGGTGGAGATCCCCTCGATCGGTGTCGCCGCCCCGATCGTGCCCCGCGGTCTGGATGCGGCCGGGGCGATCGACCCGCCCCCGTACGCGAGCGCGCAGACCGTCGGCTGGTACGGAGCCGGTACCCGGCCGGGCGCTCCGGGGGCGTCCCTGCTGGTCGGTCATGTGGACACCCGGACCGCACCGGCCGTCTTCTACGGTCTCAGCGCGGCCCGACCCGGTCAGAAGGTGCGGGTCACCAGGGCCGATGGATCGGTGGCCGAGTTCACCATCGACGACGTACAGGTCTTCGGGCGGGACC
This sequence comes from Streptomyces sp. NBC_00690, assembly GCF_036226685.1. Classification (NCBI taxonomy): domain Bacteria; kingdom Bacillati; phylum Actinomycetota; class Actinomycetes; order Kitasatosporales; family Streptomycetaceae; genus Streptomyces; species Streptomyces sp. NBC_00690. The sequence goes on along the minus strand of NZ_CP109009.1, from coordinate 3,351,489 downwards.
GGTTCGACGACCGCAAGGCGTACGGTCAGCGACGGGACGGCCGGGCGGAGTTGCGGCTGATCACCTGTGGCGGTGCCTTCGACCGGGCGACGGACAGCTATGCGGCCAACGTCGTCGTCTCCGCCTATCTCACCGCTGTTCGTCGCGCGGGCTGACGCCTGTCCCCGACTCACCACCGTAAGAAGGCACCACCACAGGTTCGTACGGCCGTCGGTCGCGGTCCGGTTGGGGAGAGTGGGGCAAGTCTCGTGGCACGTTGATCGGTTGTGTCAGGATGGCCGGTACCGGTCTTGTCCAACGGCGGGGAGGCCCTGGACGACCGGTGAACTATGCGGCCGAGGGGGAGTGGAATGTTCGGGAGTCTGGGCCGTCGTGCCGGTATGCGGCTGGCGGTGGCGGGTGCGGTGCTGCTGGCCGCGGGATGTTCGTCCGACAGTGGCGACGATACGGCGGATGTGACCCAGCGCCCCAAGGAATCCGTACCGTACTGGGTCAACCCGGAGGGGAACGCGGCCCGTCAGGTCGGTACGTACCGCAAGGAGGGCACGGACAGCGGCAAGAAGTCCGCCGATCTGATCATGAAGATAGCCGGCCAGCCCGTCGCTGAATGGATCGGTCTCGACCGGCCCGAGGAACGGACCGAGGAGCTCACCAAGAAGGCCACCAAGGCCGATCGGGAAGCCCTCCTGGTGCTCTACAACATTCCGCACCGGGACTGCGGACAGTTCTCCAAGGGCGGCGCCGCTGACGGCGACGCCTACCGGGCCTGGGTCGACAAGGTGGCCAAGGGCATCGGGGACCGCAAGGCCACGGTGATCCTGGAACCGGACGCCGTACTCCACCTCGTCGACAGCTGCACCCCGCAGGAGTTCCACGACGAGCGTTACCACCTGCTCAAGGAAGCCGTCCAGCGGCTCAAGCAGCAGCCCAACACCAAGGTCTACCTCGATGCGGGGAACGCGGCCTGGTCACAGCCCGACGCCCTGCACGAGCCGTTGCGCCGGGCCGGAATCGACCACGCCGACGGCTTCTCCGTGAACGTCTCCAACTTCTATCCCACCGCCGCCAGCAAGGACTTCGGCAAGCGGCTCTCCGAGAAGGTCGGCGGCAAGCCGTTCGTCATCGACACCAGCAGGAACGGCAACGGCCCCTTCACCGGCGGCGATCCCAAGGAGAACTGGTGCAACCCGCCAGGGCGGGCGCTCGGTGACGCACCGACCGTCAAGACCGGCGATCCCCAGGTGGACGCCTATCTATGGATCAAGCGCCCGGGGGAGTCGGACGGCGACTGCAAGGGCGGGCCGAAGGCGGGCGACTGGTGGGCGGAGTACGCGCTCGGTCTCGCCAGCGGCCGATAGCCGACCGCCGAGGTCCCAGCCGCCGCTGGTCGGCTGCCGAGCCCCAGCCGCCGCTGGTCGGCCGTCGGTGGAGCCGCCTCCGTAGAGAGCAGAGGAAGGGCCCCGGCCGAATCGACCGGGGCCCTGTCGCATCCGCCGTTCCTACGGCACCTCGACCCACACCGCCTCCGACGGCGTCCCCTGGTCATCGGTGACGAAGAGCATGTACCAGCCGGCCGGGACCAGCGCCCGGTTCGTGGGCACCGTGACCTCGATGCCGCCTTCCGTCCGCGTGGTCTTCAGCGCGATCGTGCGCTGGTCGACATCCGTGACGTGGGTGACCGCGCTCGGCCGCATCAGCTTCGCCGTCTTCAGCGGCTTCTCGCTGGTGACCTCGAACGTTCCCGTGCCACCCCGGGCGATCCTCTTCGGCCCCCCGGTCACCTCGGGCCGGGAGTCGGCGAAGAGGTACGCGGGCTTGTAGATCTCGATCCGCTGCTCGAAGACGCCCGGCTTGGTGTTGGCCTTGTCCCCGTACAGCGAGTCCGAACCGAAGATCATCACCCGTCCGTCGGGCAGCAGCACCGAACCGGAGTGGTAGTTGCGGCCCACGTTCGGGTCCGCGACCCGCTTGTAGGTGCCGCTGCTCGGGTCGTAGGTGCGTGCCTGGAGGATGTTGGTGCCGCCGCGCCCGCGGTAGTCCTCGGAGCCGCCGGTGACGAGGACGGAGTCGTCGGGCAGCAGCGAAGCGCTCGGGTAGCGGGTGCCCTTCTCCAGCGTCGCACCGTCCTTGAAGCGCGGCTTGGGCTCCTTGAGGTCGATGAGCCGGGACTTCTCGCTCGACTCCTCGGACTCGCCGATCCCACCGCCACCGATGACCATGAACCGCTGGTCCTGGGCGGGCGGCAGCATCACGGACGCAGAGGTCTCCAACTGGTCGGGGTCGCTCATCCCGGGCACCTTCTGGAAGGCGTCGGTCTCCACGTCCCAGATGCCCGGCTCGCGCCCCTCGTCGGCGAGGCCGTACCCGGAGTTGGAGCCGGTGAAGAACAGCTTGCCGTTGTCCATCAGGAACAGTGAGGGGTACGTGGGGAACTTCCGCAGCTTCTTCGCGTACTCCCACTTCTTGGTCGCCGGGTCGAAGATCTCGTTCTTGCCGGGGACCAGTTCGCCGATGTCGTTCAGCCCGGAGACCGCGAGCACCTTGCCGTCCTCCAGGGTGGCGAGCGTCGGGTACCAGCGGGCCTCGTTCATGGGGTCGACCGGGATGTACTTCTCCGCGACCGGGTCGAACTCATAGGTGTCCTTGATCCCCTGGAAGTCCTTCTTGTCCAGGGCGAGCTTCTGGGCCATGCCGTACACATTGCGGGCGTCGGCTCCGGTGAGGCCCTGGACCCGGAAGTTCTCCTGGGCGCCCGTCTCGAACTTCTTCCCCGCCTTCTCCGCCTCGACGTAGACCCGACCGCGCCCGCTCTCGGTGCGCAGGACCTTGCCCGTCTTGGGGTCGAAGACCTTCTTGGCCTTCTCCACTAGCAGCGAGTCCATCGAGACGAAAGTCTTGCCGCTCTTCTTGGAGGTGAACTTGGTGCCCGCGGGGAGCGTCTTGGGTTCGTCCGGGTCCTCGTTGTGGACGATCATCAGCCCACCGGCCTTGGTGACGTCACCCTGGAGCTTCTCGTACCGCTTGGTGCCCCCCGCCACCAGCAACTTGCCGTCGGGCAGTTGGGTGTGACCGGAGCAGAACAGGTCCTTGGGCGTGGGTATGTGCTTGAAGTCCTCGGTCTTCGGGTCCCACAGGACGGTCTCGAACTTCTTGGCGTCGAAGTTCTTCTGGTTGTTGCCGGAGCCCGCGATGAGCAGGACCTTGCCGGTGTGCAGCACCGCGGCGTGCACACCGTTGACCTGGTACTCGGACGGGATGTCGAGGAAGGACCAGTGGCCCTTGTCCGCCTTGTACTCCGGCTGGTTGATCTCGTAGTCGTGGTACTTCTCCGCACCGAAGCGCCAGAGCGCAGGTCCGTTCATCCCGGCCACCGCGACGACCACCGCCGCACCGATCGCGATGCGACGGGCGCGTCTCTTGCGGTAGTTCGTCACAGCGGGCTGCCTACTCATTTCTTCTGTCCCCCAAGGGCGATCTGCATGGTCTCTTCAGGGTTGCCGGAGCCTTCGCCCGGACGGGGGCCGGGGATCTGCGGCGCAGGTCCGTCGGTCGACGGCTGCTTCTGCCCGCCCGCGTGGCGCCGCCTGCGCTTCCTCTTCGCCTCGTAGATGCCGTGCTGCCAGACGAGGATCGGTGCGGCGGTGATCAGCAGTGCCAGGAGGGCCCAGGTGATCATCGCCGGATGGTCGTGCCCGAGGAAGAAGGAGGAGATCAGGGAGGCGCCGAAGACGAAGATGAAGAAGAGGTGGATGCGGAAGGTGCCGAAGAGGGTGTCGGGGCTGGAGGAGTCGCCCTTGGGGGTCACCACGAAGCTGCTCTTGCGACGTAGTGCGGCGTCCATCAGGGAGCGTGCGTAGATGGGCGCGGACAGCGCGGACATCATCATTCCGGCGAGACCGCCGGAGCCTTCGGGTTCATGGGGGGAGACGTTGTGACGCCGGTTCCAGATGTAGAGGCCGATCTGGAGCGCTGAGGCGTTGCCGTAGAGCATCATCCAGATCAGCGGGTCGATCTGTACGCCCGATGCGCCCATGCCGAGGAACAGCGCACAGCTGAGCGCCGCGAGTATCCAGTTCAGGGCGGACATCGGATAGAAGATGATCATCATCGTGTAGTTGAAGAGCTTGCCGGCCGGCAGGCTGCCGAAGCCCTTCCAGTACTGCTTGAGGATCGTCTCGTACGTTCCGCGTGACCAGCGCAGCTGCTGGGTGAAGAAGTCGGTCCAGGCGGTGGGGCCCTCGCCGACCGCGAGCACGTCGGGGGTGTAGACCGAGCGCCAGAGCTGGCCGGAGACCGGGTTCTTGGCCCGGTGCATCTCAAAGCCGGTCGCCATGTCCTCGGTGATCGAGTCGTACAGGCCACCGATCTGCTTGATGGCCTTGATGCGCACGGCGTTGGACGTGCCCACGAACATGGGTGCGCCGTAGCGGTTGCCGGCCCGCTGGATCAGGGCGTGGAAGAGGAACTGCTGGGACTCGGCGGCCTTGGTGACGAAAGTGTCGTAGTTGCCGTAGACCTGGGGGCCGATGACGAAGCCCACGTCCGGGTCGCGGAAGTAGCCAAGCATCCGTTCCAGGTAGTTCGGAAGCGGGACGTGATCGGTGTCGACGGAGGCGAAGAAGTCGTAGTCGTCGCCGTGTTCCTGGAGCCAGGCGTTGTAGTTGCCGTGCTTGGTCTTGGCGCGGTGGGGGCCCTTCGCCTGGTTCCACTTGGCGACGCCCTTGCGGGAGAAGTGGTGGACACCGAGACGCTCGCAGACCTCCTTGACGTCGGGGTCGTCGCCCTCGTCGAGCAGCCAGACGTGCATCAGCCCGCGATGGCGGATGCGTACGGCCGCCTCCAGGGTCTTCGTCACCATCTCCAGCGGCTCTTTGCCGGGCACGAAGGAGGTGAGGAACGCGACTTTGGTGCCGCTCTCGGGAACGACGGGGACCGGGTCCCGGGCCACGAGTGTCGCGTGGGCGTTGGAGAGCACGTTCATCGTGCGGAACAGCTCGATCAGACCGATGGACACGAGCATGACGATGTCGAGAACGAGGAGGAGGTCGTTCTTGAGGTTGGGGTCGCGCTCGGTCCAGTGCGAGGGCTGCATCAGCCAGAGGAACAGCCCGAGGGATACGAGGGGTGCCGAGCCCAGCAGCAGGGCCGCGCGTATCCGATGGGGCTCCTGGGACAGCAGGGAGCGGTACTGCACGGTGTACGGCTTGGCGGGGTCCGGTTGGGTGAGGGGGCCGGCGAGCCTGCTGTAGTGCTCGTAGTCGTACCGGGGCAGGGCCTTCTTGGGGCGCGGCCGGTGACCGCCGGTGCGCAGGTTGGCGGGCAGGCGGAGCTGGGTCGTTCGAGAAGGGTCTTCGGGCTTCCCGGCGCCGTTGGGCGTCGACGTCATTGGTCATCCCCCCGCACGCAGCAGAGCTGCGTGTGTTCTGGTGTGTCATTGAATTCCGGCCATGGGGCCCCCGACCCATGTGCCTGGACCAATCGATGGTGGGCTGCTGTCAGCACAGACATGAGACAGCCACCCGCCGGTTGCATCATGCCCGTCACGTGCCGGAGCGGTGTAGGGGACCCCCATCCCGAACCCCACCCACATATCCGCACGAAACCTGCCCTTCAGGTGCCCCAACTGCGCTGATGCGGACGCCTGGTCCCGGGCGTTGACATCGATTCAGCATAGGGTCCATGACCCGAGTCATGATCGCAAGGATCAAATGTACGATCAACCAACCATATGTACGATTTCGGAAAACCTGAGGTCGGAGCGGTCTCGGTGGATCGACTGCATCAAGCCGTTTTGGGCATGACGAAGGCCCCCTCGCGCGATCGCGAGGGGGCCTTCGTGAAGCGTGCGCCGCCAGGGACTCGAACCCCGGACCCGCTGATTAAGAGTCAGCTGCTCTAACCAACTGAGCTAGCGGCGCGTGCTGACGGCCCAACTCTACCGGACCGCGGAGGGTGCGTCGGACGTTTTCGGACTGGCTGCTTCCGGTCCGCGGGCATTAGTGGTCGACTCCGGCCTGTCGGATGGTCGTTTTTTACCTTTTGCCCCTCAAGATAGGAGAAGTCCGGGCCGGCGGAGTGCGGTTCTCCCACACCGTTCGGCCCCTGAGAACGATCTCCACGGAGTGCGGAGGGGACGCGGATGACGGTGCCGGTGTTCGAGGAGTATGAGCCTGCTCCCGACTGCGACTGTCCGGGATGCGTAGGGCAACGACGAACGCTTGCGGCCGGTGGCCATCCCGCCGCCCACGGGTGCCGACGCGCCCTGGTGCTGTTCACCGCCGCGGGCGTGGTGCTCGGCGGCCCCGGGGTCGCGGGCGCCGCACAGAGCCCCGAGCCACCGGAGCCCACCGGGCGCGGTCGGACCGCCGTCGACTCCGATCACGAACAGGGCCGGCGGGGGCCGCTGTACGGCGGGCCGCTCGCGGGCCCGGCGGGCGTTCCCGCCGCGCAGCTGCCGCAGACCACCCGCGCGGACATCATCAACCGGGCCAAGAAGTGGGTCACGGCGAAGGTCCCGTACAGCATGGCGGCCTACTGGTCCGACGGGTACCGCCAGGACTGCTCGGGCTATGTCTCGATGGCGTGGAACCTGGCGCGCAACGAATGGACCGGCTCCCTCGCCCAGTACGGCATCAAGATCACCCGTGCGGAGCTCCAACCCGGGGACATCCTGCTCTTCCACAATCCCGCGAACCCCACCAACGGCTCCCACGTCACGATCTTCGGCGGCTGGACCGACGGCACCCACACCTCCTACGTGGCCTACGAGCAGGCCAAGCCCCACACCCGCAAGCAGTCCACGCCCATGGCGTACTGGAACAACTCCGACCAGTACGTTCCCTACCGCTACCGAGGCGTGGCCACCGCGACCTCCGGAGCGGTCCCGGCCGACGCCTACCCCGGCGCCGGTTCCTTCGGCCCCGGCGCGGAGAACGCCTACGTCACCCGGCTCGGCGAGATGCTCATCGCCCGGGGTGGCAAGCGGTTCTACCAGGAGGGGCCGGGGCCGCGCTGGGGGGAGGCCGACCGCAAGGCCACCGAGGCGTTCCAATTGGCCCAGGGGTGGACGAGCGGTGAGGCCGACGGGCTGCCCGGGCCCGACACCTGGGAACTCCTGGTCACCGGCAAGGGCAAGAACATCCCCGCGGCACAGTCCGCGGCGCCCGCACCGGCGGCGGGGCCCGGCGGTGTCAGCGCGGCGATCCCCCCGTACCCCGGAGCCAGGTACTTCCGGTCCGGCCAGTCGAGCGAGCACGTCACCCGGCTCGGTCGTCAACTGGTCGAACGCGGCTACGGCCGCCACTACACCTCCGGACCCGGGCCACGGTGGGGCGAGGCGGACCGGCGCAACGTGGAGGCTTTCCAGCGCGCCCAGGGCTGGCGGGGTGCGGCGGCGGACGGCCATCCGGGGCGCGAGACCTGGCGCCGGCTCTTCGCACCCACCCCGTGACGGTGCTCTAACGACTCCCGAACTCGGGCGGTCGTCAGCACTCCGAGGGGGCGGACAGCGGCTCCGTACCGGACCGGGGCTCTTTTGGCGGTGGGGGGTACGCGACGAAACAGCGGAGGCAGCGGCAGTCATGACCACCACGACATCGGAGCCGGAAGGCGACGGACCATTCCCCGGTACGGCCCGGCACACCCCGGTCATCGCCCAGGAGGCGACCACCGAGATCCCGGTGCATCTGCTTTTCCGCGACGACGTCACCGGTGATGACTCGGGGCCCGAGGACTTCACGCACGGCTGGTCCCCGCCGATCGCGCTGCGTCCGGCCGTGGTCGCGCGACGGCTCGGCACCGGGGAACAGCCGAGGATCGCCCGCCCACCGGTGTCACCCGCACCTTCGGGACGCCCCGGTCCACCCGAGGACCCGACCCTCTTCGAACGACCGGCCGCGGTGCTCTCCGGCTGGACGGGGGTGGTCGCGGGTCTGTGCGCACTCGCGGGGATCGGGGCGGTCCTCTGGGGAGCCGGGGCGATCCCCGCACGGCTGATCGCGCTGCTCGGGCTGCCCGTGTATCCCTACCGGGGGCTGAGCATCGATCTGTGGTGCCTGCTGACGCTCGGGGTGGTCATCGCCCTCTTCGCGCTCGGTGGCATCGGGCGGGGACAGGTGGGTCACGCCTGGGTGCTGACCCTCTTCGGCGAGTACCGGGGGAGCGTGCGGCGCACGGGGCTGCTGTGGATGAGCCCGCTGGTGCTGCGCCGTCGGATCGAGGTGCGACTGCGGCACTGGCGCAGTGAACCGATGCCGGCCGTAGATGCGGAGGGTGCACCTCTGTGTGTGGTGGTGCAGGTGGTGTGGCGGGTGCGCGACACCGCGCGGGCGGTGCTGGGGGTCGAGGACCACGAGGAGTATCTGAGCGAACAGGTGGAGTCGGCGATGGCCCGGGTCGTCTCGCAACTTCCCGCCGATGCCTTCGCGGACCCGGTCCGGGGGTCCGCTGCCGCTCCGATGGCCGTCGGTCGCACTTTGCGTGACGCCGAGTCGGTGGGCGGGACACTGACGCGGATGCTCCAAGCGGAATGCTCCGCAGTGGGCATCGAGGTGTTCTCCGCGCAACCGGTGGCCATCGAATATGCGCCAGAGATCGCTGCCGCGATGCGACGGCACCGGATCGCCTCGCTCGACGCCAGACACCGCGACACCGTGCTCACCTCCGTGGTGGACGCGGTGGAGGAAACCGTGCGGCGACTGACCTCACGTGGGCTTGTGGAGTTGGACGAGTACGAGCGCAAGGCGTTGGTGAAAGATCTGACGGTTGCGTTCTATGCCCATCGTGCGGCAGAAACTGAGAGATAGTTTTGGTCTGGACATGATGAAGTTCGGTCAATACATTGGGTGTTGGTCTAGACCTAAAAGAAGCGCGGAAGGGGCGCTTCCGAACTACATCGAACAGACGTAGTCAACAACACGCACGCGTGCAAGCAAGGCTCACGAACTCCCCCACGTTCTCTGGAGCGAAGCATGCGCAATAGGTTTACCGCCGCCGCCGTAGGTCTGTTGGTCCTGGGCGGCACCGTGGTCGCAACCGGCAGTGCAAGCAGCCACGGCTACACCGATTCCCCGGTGACCAGCCGTCAGAAGCACTGCGCCAACCGGACCGTGTCCAACTGCGGCAACATCCAGTGGGAGCCGCAGAGCGTCGAGGGCCTCAAGGGGTTCCCGTCCGCCGGTCCCGCCGACGGTCTGATCTGCGCCGGAGGCAACGGCCAGTTCTCCCAGCTCGATGACCCGCGTGGTGGCGCATGGCCGGCCACCAAGGTGAACTCGGGCTCCAACCAGACATTCACCTGGCGGTTCACCGCCCGGCACCGCACCACCGACTTCAAGTACTACATCACCAAGCAGGGTTGGAACTCCAGCCAGAAGCTGACCAGGGCGGCGCTTGAGTCGCAGCCGTTCCTGACCGTTCCCTACGGTGGCAAGCAGCCTCCGGAGAGCCTGTCGCACTCCGGCAACCTGCCGTCGCGCTCGGGCAAGCACGTGGTGCTGGCGGTGTGGACCGTGCACGACACCCCCAACGCCTTCTACGCCTGCTCGGACGTCCAGTTCTGACGTTCCACCGCTGACGCACGATCGGTCACCCGGCACCACCGGCCCCTCGGGTACACCTAGCCCATGGAGCATGTGGAGCGCCGACCTGATGCCGTTGCGGGAGTGGAGGACCTGAGCCGGGTCCTCCATCTCCTGCACGGCGGTCGGTGCAGCCGCCCGGGCACTGCTCCCCGTGGTCTCCTGCCACGGGGAGCACCGGCATGTCCTGGGTCAGTGGCCCGTGATCGTTTCAGCAAAACCTGTGATCGTTTCAGGGCAGACCCTGTGATCGTTTCAGGGAAAGCAACGAGGACGCTCCGGAAACCGGAACGCCCTCGATGATCAATGTGCGCCGCCAGGGACTCGAACCCCGGACCCGCTGATTAAGAGTCAGCTGCTCTAACCAACTGAGCTAGCGGCGCCTGACGACATAAATAATACCTGCTCCAGCGGGGTGCTCCGACACATTTCCCGTGGCCGCTGTCACGGTCGGCCCGCGCCCCCGAGGACAGGGGGAAACGCCTCCGGAGCTGGCGGGGGCCATGTACCGGACGCGGGACTAGAGCACGAGCGACAGTACGACCGGTGCTGCCCTGCGGTTCAGGGTGTCCGCTGCCGAGCGCAGCCGATGGGCGTGCTCGATCGGCAGTGAGAGCGCGAGGCAGCCCACCGTCGATCCGGCCGTCAGGGGTACTGCGGCGCAGACCGTGCCCACCGCGTACTCCTGGAGGTCCAGGATCGGGACGGTCGCCGGCTGGCTGTCCAGTTTGGAGAAGAGGAGGCTCTCGCTGGTGATCGTCCGGGAGGTGAACCGGGTGATCTTGTGGCGGGCCAGATGTTCGCGACGGCCGTCGCCGTCCAGCTGGGTCAGCAGGCACTTGCCGATGGCGCTGGCATGGGCCGCGAACCGGAAGTCCACGTACTCGTTGACCCGGGGCGTGTAGGGGCCGTCCGCGTACTGGGTGATCTTTACTTCGCCGTCGATGTATCTGCTGATGTAGACCGCGGCGCCCACCGAGTCCCGGATCTCCGTCAGGGTGTCCTGGAGCTTGGCCTCCAGCGCCTGCTGGCGGGCGGCGCCGGAGCCCAGCAGTACCAGGGAGTCGCCGATCACATAGGTCCCGCTGCTGTCGGCGGCCCGCTCCACATAGCCCTCGCGGCGCAGCATCTCCAGCAGGGGCGCCAGGTGCCCGGTGGGAAGTCCCGTCTCCCGGGCGATCTGGGTGTCGGTCACCCCGCCTGCGTGTCGGGAGACCGTCTCCAGCACTCGCAGGACGTACTGCACCGAGTGGAACGGCGCGGTCGGCTCAGGCTTCAGCGCCACGGTCTCCCCCTACCAGTTCGTCACCGCAAGGTCCTCTACCACACGATAGCGGTCAAGGGGCTGTTGAGGGACGGCTGTTGGCGAGAATACCCGGGCAGGGGACCCCTCCGAACAGGGGAGCATCTCTCAGGCATATGCCAGGGTCACGGGCCAGCTGGCGATTCCTGCCTCACAGCACGGCGCTGAGGAACTCCTTCGTACGCTTGTTCTCCGGGTCGCTGAACATCTTGTCGGGGTGGCCGAACTCGATGACCTTCCCCTGGTCGAACATCATCACGCAGTCCGAGACGTCCCGGGCGAAGCCCATCTCATGGGTCACACAGAGCATCGTCACATCGGTGGTGTGCGCGATGTCCCTCAGCAGATCCAGTACGCCCGCCACCAATTCGGGGTCGAGCGCGGACGTCACCTCGTCCAGCAGCAGCACCTTGGGGCGCATGGCCAGCGCCCGGGCGATCGCCACCCGCTGTTGCTGCCCGCCGGACAGCTGACTCGGATAGGCGTCGCAGCGGTCCTCGAGTCCGACCAGTTCGAGCAGCTCACGACCTCGCTCGTGCGCCTCGTCCCGGGAGAGCCCGAGTACGTGCATCGGCGCCTCGGTCACATTCCGCAACACCTTCATATTGGGGAAGAGATTGAATTGCTGGAACACCATCCCGATGTTCTTGCGGACCTCGCGGATGTGCTTCTCGCCCGCCGGCACGAGTCGGCCGTTCTTCTCCTCGTGGTTCAGATACTCGCCGCCGACCGTGATCGTCCCCTCGTCCGGCTTCAGCAGGGTCATCAACAGCCGCAGGATCGTGGTCTTGCCCGAGCCCGACGGGCCGATCAAGGTCACGTGTTTCTTCGGGAAGACCCGGAAGTCCAGATTGTCCAGTACGACGTTGTCACCGAACCGCTTCGTGACGTGGTCGAACCGGATCAACTCCTCCTGTGTCACCTCTGCGGCGGCCGGCTTCTGCGACGCCAGGGTCTTCGGGCCGGTGGGTCCGGTGGGGCTAGGCGTGTCGGTCGGATCGGTCGGGGAAAGAGTGCTGTCAGCGGACAAGGCGACGCTCCAGAGCTCGCATAAGGACGGATGCCGGATAGGCGATGAGGATGAAGGCGATGCCCACGACCGTGAACGCCTCCACCGTCAGGAAGGTCTCGGAAGCGAACTGGCGCGCCTGCCCGAGCATCTCCATCACTCCGATCACGAAGATCATCGGAGTGTCCTTCAGCATCGCGATGACGTAGTTGCCAAGGGCCGGAGCGACCCGGCGGATCGCCTGCGGCAGGATCACCGAACCCCAGGTGCGGCGCCGGGACAGATTGAGGGCGGTCGCCGCCTCCCACTGCCCCTTGGGGACACCGTCGATCCCGGCCCGGTAGACCTCGGCGGTGTAGGTCGAATAGTGCAGACCGAGACCGATGACACCCGTCACCATGGCCGAGAGGGTCAGACCCCACTCCGGCAGCACGTAGTAGAGGAAGAACAACTGCACCAGCAGCGGTGTGTTGCGGACGAACTCGGTGACCGCGGCCACCGGCCAGCGGACCACCGCCGGACCCGAGCGCTGCGCCACCGCCCACACCAGGCCGAGCGCGAAGGCCAGCAGCGCGCCCAGCACCAGGGCCTGGAGCGTGACCAGCAGCCCTTCGAAGAAACGCGGCAGGAAGTCGTCGACCGCGGACCAGTCCCACTCCATCAGCTCTCACCTCCGACCGCGACCCGCTCCCGGCGACGTAGCGGGAAGGCACGCGCGGGCTGTTTCTGCCCGATACCGGCCTTCGCCCGGCGTTCCAGCACCCGCATGCCGCGGGTGAGGACGAAGGCGAGCACGAAGTACATGAGCAGGATCACCGTGTAGACGGGGGCGCTCTGGCCCGTCGCGTTGCGCACCAGCGAGGCGCCGAACGCGATGTCGGCGACCCCCATGATCGAGACCAGCGCGGTTCCCTTCAGCAACTCGACCAGCAGATTGTTGAAGGGCGGAATCATCTCCGGCCACGCCTGCGGCAGCACCACCTTGCGCAGTTGCTGCGCCGGGGTGAAGCTCAGCGCGATTCCGGCCTCCCGCTGGCCCTGGGCGACGGCGGCCACCGCACCCCGCACCACCTCGGAGCCGTACGCCCCGTACGTCAGCCCCAGCGACAGCACCGCGGCCCACATGGGCACCAGCTGCCAGCCGAAGCCCAACGGCAGGACGAAGAAGATCCAGAACATCAGGATCAGGGCCGAGGTGCCCCGGAAGATCTCGAAGTAGGTGCCGGCGACGAAGCGCACGATCCACAACCGGTGGGCGCGGGCCAGACCGATCGTGAAGGCCACGGCCGCGGCGAGCGCGGCGCTGTAGACGGTCAGCTGGACGGTGATCCACACACCCTTGAGGAGGAGTTCCCACAAACCCGGGCTTATTTCGCTCATGGCTTGCACTTCTCCTTGGCGGTGATGGTGGTCATCTGGTCCTTCGTGAATCCGAAGGGCCGCATGATCTCCAGCAGTTCACCGGTTCGCTTGAGCTTGTGCAGTTCGCGGTTGAACGCGTCGCGCAGCGCCGTCTCCGGGGTGCGGAAGGCGAACCCGCCCACGTCGATCACGGGCTTGCCGTCCATGATCGGGGTGACCTCCTCGGTCGCCTCCACCTTGGCGCTCCGCGTCTCCTTGACAACGTTGCGTACGGTCACGGCGGTGCCGATGAAGACGTCCACCCGTCCCTGTTCCACGGCGAGCAGACCCGCCAACTGGTCCGGCAGGGTGGTGACCTTTTTAATTCCGGCCGCTTTGGCGTATTCGATCTGGGCATAGCCCACACCGGTCGCCATGGACGCCCCGGAATCGGCGATGTCCTGGTACGTCCGCAGGTTCTTCGGATTGCCCTTCCGCACGAGGAAGGCATCGAGCATCTGGTACTCGGGGTCGGCGAAGATGACCTGCTCACAGCGGGCCGGATTGATGTACATGCCGGCGGCGACCGTGTCGAACTGGAGCGAGTTCAAGCCGGTGATCAGCGAACCGAACTCGGTGGGGAAGGGCTGGACGTCCTCGACACCGAGTTCGCGGAAGATGCGTTTGGCGATGGCCGGCGCGGCGCCGGTCATCTTGCCGTCCTTGCCGATGTAGCTGAAGGGCTGCTCGCCCGCGAGTCCGATGCGTACGGAGCCCTTGGCGCGCAGTTGTTCCAGCAACCGACCGCCGTCCCCCGCGTCGGCGGTCGCCACCCGGCTGCATCCGCTGGTCACGCCGACGGCACCGGCAGCGCCGAGGGCCACGGCCCCCGCGAGCAGTGATCGCCTGGCGAGCCCTCGGGGCGGGGACGTGCTGTGTCTCGTTCTCTCCTGTCGTGGAGCCATGCTCGCGCGGCTACCCCGATGTCATGTGGGCATGCGGATGAATTCCGGTCGCTTTATGGAAGCTCCCACCAGGTGGTGGTGCGTCTGCTCCCTCCGGGCGGTGGGAACGGCCAGTCGCCGTCGATGCGGTTCTCGGACGCTTCGAACCCGCTCCGAAGTGGTACCCGACAACCTGGACGGCCCGCACGGGACCGAAAACGAAACCCGAAGGAAGGTTCTCCATGACCACGGTCGGACTACTGATTCCCGGACATTCCGCCGAGGAGGACTACCCCCGGCTTGAGGTGCTGCTCGACAGCGACATCAGGATGCCGGTCGTCCACACCGGGACGGCAGAGCCGTCGGAGGAGAACATCGCGGAGCTACGGCTCGGGGGTGCCGAGTCCGTGCTGTGGGCGAGTACCAGGGGCAGCTTCGGCCGCGGCTGGGAGGGGGCCCACCAGCAGATCCGCGATCTGGCCAGGGCAGGGGGACTGCCCGCGTCGAGCACCTCCCTCGGCTTCGTCAACGCGGTGCGGAAGCTGGGCGCCGCCCGGGTCGCCGTCGCCGCCACCTATCCGCAGGACGACACGGACCGCTTCACCGAGTTCCTCCGGGCGGCGGGCGTCGAGGTGGCCGCCGCCCATGCGGGTGGTGCGACCGCCGCGGAGGTGGCGGGCTGGGGAGAGGCCGAGGTACTGGCCCTGGCCCGGGCGGGTGACGACCCCCGGGCGGAGGTGGTGCTGTTGCCGGACACCGCCCTGCACACGGTGGCGCATCTGCCCGAACTGGAGGAGATGCTGGGCAAGCCGGTGCTGACGGCGACCCAGGTGACGGTCTGGGAAGGGCTGCGGCTCGCAGATCGCAGGACCTGGGCATTGAAGGTGGGACGACTCTTCGCCCAGGACGGCCGGGAGTCGGATGCCTGAGGGCGCCTGAGGTCGTCACTCGTCATCGGGCCGTGGGTCGATCGGTGTGCCCATCACACGGGAATGGGCGGGAATAAAGCGGAGCCATCCTCCTGTTTTGGCATGCTGTACGTTGCCTCATGCTCAGGAGGACAGACCCCGTGGGACGACCTGACGATCTGACGCCGGGACACCCGGCAGAGGCTCCCGGTGACCCCGTTCGCGCCCCTGCGCGCGGCACCGCGCCCGTACCGCTCTCCGTGCTCGACCTGGTCACCGTGGGAGCGGGCAGCACCGCCGCCGAGTCGCTGCGGACCAGCGTGCGACTGGCCCAGCTCGCCGAAGCGAGCGGCTACCACCGCCACTGGGTGGCCGAGCACCACTCCATGCCCGGCGTCGCCTCCTCGTCTCCCGCGGTCATCCTGGCGCACCTCGCCGCACACACCCGTCGCATCAGGCTGGGTTCGGGCGGGGTCATGCTCCCCAACCACGCGCCGTTGGCGATCGCCGAACAGTTCGGCACCTTGGAGGCCCTGGCGCCCGGCCGGGTGGACCTCGGGCTCGGCCGTGCCCCGGGCACGGACGGCGGCACGGCCGCGGCGCTGCGCCGCGGCCGGGCGGGGGAGCGCGGCAGCGAGGGCGCCGAGGACTTCCCGCAGCAACTGGCCGAGTTGACCCGCTTCCTGGACGACGACTTCCCCGACGATCATCCCTACGGCCGCATCCACGCGGTTCCGGGGCCGGTGCAGGGGCCCGCGGCCCGCCCGCCGATCTGGCTGCTCGGCTCCTCGGGTTTCAGTGCCAGGTTGGCCGGGGTGCTCGGATTGCCGTTCGCCTTCGCCCATCACTTCTCGGCGCAGAACACGGTTCCGGCGCTGGACCTCTACCGCGAGTCGTTCCGTCCGTCCGCGGTGCTGTCCTCGCCGTACGCGCTGATCGGGGTCTCCGTGCTGGCGGCCGACGAGGAGCGGGAGGCGCGTCGACAGGTGCTGACGGGTGCGCTGTCGATGCTGCGGCTGCGGACCGGCAATCCCGGGCTGATACCCACCCCCGACCAGGCGCAGGGGTATGCGTTCACGCCGCTGGAGCGTGAGTTCACGGACGGCTGGCTGTCCAATGTCGTCCATGGCACGCCGGACGCGGTCCGGGCGGGCCTCGATGCCCTCCAGAAGCGCACCGGCGCCGACGAGTTGATGCTGACGGCCAACGTCCACGGCGGCGAGCAGCGGCTCCGTTCGTACGAACTGATCGCCTCCGTCTACGAGTTGGCTGGTCAGACGTCTGCGGAAGTGGTTCAGGACTGAACCGTCTTTATGCTTGCTTCAAAGCACGCTTAACCGGTCCTTAAACCCCTTGTCAGTAACATGGCAAGGGGTTTTTCTTGATCTCGCACGGCTCTGACGAGCGGTTTTTCGTTGAGATTGGTCTAGTCCTCGTTTGGTCGAGACCATTGACGCGGGCATGGCTGAATCGCTATCTCTTTGCCAGCACCATCGATCGATCCCCCCACTACCGGAGGCTGTTCGTGCTCTCCCGTAAACCCTTGATCGCGGCCTTGACGACTGCGGCGGTTGCCGCAGGCGTCGCGGCGGGCTTTGCCGTTAACGGCACGGCCAACGCGACCGCTCCTGCCTCCGCCGCCCCCACCGGTGGAGTCAAGATCGCGTACTACGACCAGTGGAGCGTGTACGGCAACGCCTTCTTCCCCAAGCACCTGGACACCCGGGGTATTGCGAGCAAGTTGGACATCATCAACTACTCGTTCGGCAACATCCACCCCACCGACCACACGTGCTTCATGGCGAACAAGGCGGCGGGCGACGACAACAACCCCAACGCCGGTGACGGCGCGGGCGACTCCTTCGCGGACTACACCAAGACCTTCGGCGCGGCCGACAGCGTCGACGGTGTCGCCGACCGTTGGGACCAGCCCATCGCAGGTGCCTTCAACCAGTTCAAGGAACTGAAGGCGAAGTACCCGCACCTCAAGCTCAACATCTCACTCGGCGGCTGGACGTACTCCAAGTACTTCCACGACGCGGCCAAGACCGACGCCAGCCGCAAGAAGCTCGTGACGTCCTGCATCAACCAGTACATCAAGGGCGACCTGCCGGTCTCCGAAGGCTTCGGAGGCCCGGGCACCGCGGCCGGGATCTTCGACGGCATCGACATCGACTGGGAGTACCCCGGGACGAACACCGGCCACCTCGGCAACAACTACGGACCCGAGGACAAGGCCAACTTCACCCTGCTGCTCGCCGAGTTCCGCAAGCAGCTGGACGCACACGGCGCGGCGAACGGCGGCAAGAAGTACCTGCTGACCGCCGCCATGCCGGCCGGCCAGGACAAGATCAAGCACATCGAGACGGACAAGGTGGGCGCGTACCTCGACTACGCGAACATCATGACGTACGACATGCACGGCTCCTGGGCGGGCAACGGCCCGACGTACCACCAGTCGCCGCTGACCTCGCCGGCGTCCGACCCGACCGACCCGATCGCGCCGGGCACCCAGAAGTACTCGATCAAGAACACGGTCGACGCCTGGCTCGACGGCAACCCGGCGTACGGCATCGCGGGTGGCTTCCCGGCCAACAAGCTCACCCTCGGGTACGAGCTGTACTACCGCGGCTGGAAGGGTGTTCCCGCCGGTACCAAGAACGGCCTCGGCCAGACCGCGACCGGTGGTAGCGCTCCTCGTCCGCTGAGCCAGCAGGCGGGCATCGCGCAGTACAAGGAACTGGCCGGCATCGTCGACAACCCGGCGACGACCTTCTGGGACGCCGAGGCGCAGTCCGCGTACTTCTACAAGGACGGCGAGTTCTTCACCGGTCTCGACAAGCGGACCATCCAGGCCCGTGCCGACTACGGCCGCAGCCGCGGCCTCGGTGGCTCGATGCTCTACTCGCTCCTCGGTCTCGACACGAACACCACGCTCCTGAACGACATCGTCGCCGCGGTCGGGGCAACCCCCCACAGCCCCAACCCCGGCACCCCGTCCCCCTCGGCCCCGGTGACGAACAGCCCCTCGCCGGGCACCCCGTCCCCGTCGCTGCCGGGAGGTACCTGCTCGGTCGCCGCGTGGAGCGCGGGCAGCACGTACAACGCCGGCACGCTCGTCTCGCACAAGGGCCGGACCTGGAAGGCCGGTTGGTGGAACCAGGGCGAAGAGCCCGGCACCACCGGTGAGTGGGGCGTCTGGCGCGATCAGGGCGCCTGCTGAACCCACTGAATGCGTCCCACGGCTCGCACGGGACCGTTGAACCAACCGCTCAACAACTGAACAGGGCTGAAGAGCCGAGGAACATCGGATCTGTCCCCCCACACCTCAGATCCGACACCGGACCGCTCTGAGTCCCCCCACAACACCGCCCCCGCCCGGAGGTTCGCCTCCGGCCGGGGGCGGTTTCCATTGACCGCTCCTACTGCTGCACCGTTCCCCCTGCTCTGGCGGGCCGCGCCGGACGGGGTCAGGCGGAGAGCGGATCGGCGCCGAGCATCTGCCCGATGCGGTCCGCCGACACCGCCCGTGAGTACAACCAGCCCTGGCCGAGATCACAGCCGATCTTGCGGAGCCGGGACGCCTGGCCCGAGGTCTCCACACACTCCGCAGTGACCGTCAGCCCCAGCCGGTGCGCTAGTTGGGCGAGCGCCTCCACGATCATCTCGTCCGCCGGATTGGGATGGGCCTCGTCCTGGAAGCCCCGGACGAACGCCCCGTCCAGCTTGAGCGCCGACACCGGCAACCGGCTGAGGTAGGCGAGGTTCGAGTACCCGGTGCCGAAGTCGTCGATGGCGATCTGCACGCCCATGTCGCTCAACGCCTGGAGGGCCTGGAGTGGGCGACCGGCGGAACCCATCACCGCGGACTCCGTCAACTCCAACTGCAACAGCTCCGGCGCCAGCCCGGTCTCGGCCAGGATCTCCGCGACATCGGCCACCAGGTCCGAGTCCCAGACCTGGCGTACGGCGACGTTGACGCTCACGAACAGCGGATCGGCCTCCGGGTGGTCGCACTGCCACTGCCGTGCCTGACGACAGGCGGTACGCAGGACCCAGCGCCCCAACTGCACGATGGAGCCGTCCTCCTCCGCGATGCCGATGAACCGATTCGGCGCCAGCATCCCGAATTGAGGGTGGTTCCAACGAACCAGCGCCTCCACCCCTCGGGTGACACCGTCCGAGAGCCCCACCAGGGGTTGGTACTCCAAGGTGAATTCGCCCCGCTCCACCGCGGGTCGCAGCGTGGACGACAGGGCCTGCCTGGTCACCTGATGGGCGTTGCGTTCGGGGTCGAAGAGGGTCCAACGGGCCTTCCCGTCGGCCTTCGCCCAGTAGAGGGTGGTGTCCGCGGCCTGCATCAGACCGGTGGCCGTGGTCCCGGTGACGGACCGCTCCACCACCCCGATCGAAGCCGACACCGACAACCGCTGGCCATCGAGGTCGAAGGGCTGCTGAAGGGCGAGCAGCACCGACTGGGCGAGCTCGCCCAACTGCTCCGTACCGAGTGAGTCCTCGACCAGTACGGCGAACTCGTCGCCCCCGAGCCGGGCCACCAGATGGCCCCCGCCGTGGGTGTAGCCGTCGTTCTCCACGCATTCGGTGAGCCGGCCGGCAACCGCTGCGAGCAGTCGGTCCCCGACCCGGTGCCCCAGCGTGTCGTTGACCGCCTTGAAGCCGTCCAGGTCGAGATAGCACAGTCCGATGCGGCCCGTGCAGCCGTCGTCGTACGCCGATGAGTCGAGCGCGGCCGTCAACCGCTCGAAGAACAGCGTCCGGTTGGGCAGCCGGGTCACCGCGTCGTGCATCTGGAGGTGCCGCAGCCGGGCCCGTAGTTCGCGGCGGTCACTGATGTCCGCGACCGACAACAGCAGTCGACGGCTCCCCTCGACCGGCGCAAGGGTGATCTCCGCCCACAGCGTGCCCCCATCGGGGTGCTTGAGCCGTCGTGTGCAGCGGAAGCGGGAGCGCCGGCCGTGCAGGACCTCGCGGTAGGCGTGTCGGATGCGGCGGTCGGCCGAGAGCTTGACGAGGTCGTCCGCGGCCCGCCCGATCAGCACGCCGGCCGCGGTGCCGAAGAGTGCGGCGAGGGCGGGATTGGCGCAGAGGATCAGTCCGCCGCGGTCGACGAGGGCCATGGCGAGCGGTGCCGTCTCGAACACGGCCTGGTACTCGCGCAGTTCGGCGAGGGGCGGCGCGGAGGGGGAGAATACGTGACCCTCCGTGATCTTCTGCTCCGTTTGGTCGGGGGCCGCAGCTCCCTTTCGCCCTGTTCCTTCGGAGGTTCCGCTCACCGCTCACTCCCGCAGTGCAGTTGTGTTGTCCAGGGGCGTACAGATGTGGTCGGGAAGACCGACCAACAGGTCGATGAAGGTCGAAATGGCGCTCAGGCTTGGGAAAAGAGATCGAGAAAGTCTGCCGATCATAGGGGCTGCCCCCAGGGCCATTCCAGCTCCCCCACGGGGTCGAGCACCCTTCAGAGTGCGCGCCCGATCGTTTCTGCACGGCTCTGTACGGGGCCTGATCCATAGCTGATCAAATGTGACGTTCCGTGATCTCTCATTGCGGTGAACCCCGCTACGCGTAGCTTGACCGTCTCCAGCCCTCCTCCAGACCGTGGCGAACCACGGCCGACCCCGTACCGGGCTGGTCACCCGAGTGGGGCAGCGGAACAGGGCGTACGCCGGCAAACACCGCCAAGGTGGTTGAGGTGTCTCCCATTTCCGTGGTCGGAGGTCTACGTGGAGGGTCAGCAGTCACCCGCGGGAACACCCGGGGGAGTGGAAGGCGACCGTCCGCGTGGCGTGGCGAAGGGTGGGGCCCTCTACGGCGGACGCTTCCGACGGCTCGCCGACACCCGGTTCGGGACCCTGTCGGGGAGCAGATGCGGCCGGCCGGGCGGGGACGTCGAGCGCTTCGACCCCGGAGACCAGGCCGGAGCCTTCGACGGCGGCGCGGCCCAGGGGGTGCCCGGGGGCGGTTCTCTCGACCAGGGCGGACCCGGCGATACGGGAGGCGGCCCGGGAGGCGGCTCCGGTGGCACTGGCGCCGGCCGGCCCCGCGGCGGCGAGGGAGGAGAACGCGGCCGGCTGCGCAGCGCGGCAGCGGCCCTCACCTCCCTGATGGCGCTCGCCGCCACCTCCCTGGTCGCCGGCCCCGCCGTCGCCAAGACCTCGTCCGCCTCCTGCGCGCTGCCGCGCACGGGCGCCCACCACTCGCTGGGCCTCGACACCTGGAACTCCGCCTACCCCCGGCCGACCGGCGTCCTCGATGCGGTGATGGTCTTCCTCTCCTTCCCCGACGCCTCACCCCAGTACGCACCGTCCGAACTCGCCGCCGACCACTTCCCCACCACCGGCGACTTCTTCAAGCGCGCGTCCTACGGGCAGTTCTCGCTCCGCACCGAACCCCAGCGCACCTGGGTACGGATGCCCAAGCCGTCGACCGCCTACGGAGTGAGCCGGGACTGGGAGCCCGACAAACGAAACACCTATCTACGGGACGCCCTTGCGGCAGCGGACCCCACGGTCGACTTCTCCCGCTACGACGTCGTCTATCTGGTGGCCGACCCCGAGGCGCCGGGGGTCGACTCCGACGCCACCAAGGTCGTCAACCTCGACCGGCCGCTGCGTGCCGACGACAGCCGGATCAGACGCGTCGTCACCGTCTTCGAGCGGCACCCGCCCGACCGCAATGTGCTCGCCCATGAGACGGGACACGTCTTCGACCTGCCCGACCTCTACCACCGCCCCACCGACGGCAAGGGCGACTGGGACACCCACGTGGGGGACTGGGACGTCATGGGCAGCCAGTTCGGCATGGCCCCCGACCTCTTCGGCTGGCACAAGTGGAAGCTCGGGTGGCTACCGGGACGCGCCGTGCGCTGCATCACCCGCCCCGAACTGATCACCCTGGAGCCGATCGCAGCACCCGCCCCCGGCGGAAGCCTTGGCACCCGGCTGGCGGTGGTGCGAACCGGACCGGACACCGCCCTGGCCATCGAGGCCCGGGGTGCCGTGGGCAACGACCGGACCTTGTGCACCGAAGGGGTGCTGCTCTACCGAGTCCGGGCGGACACGGTCTCCGGGGGTGGACCCATCGAGGTCGTGGACACCCACCCGAACAGCGAGGCGTGCTGGGACCGGTCCGTCTACCCGGAACTGGCCGATGCGCCGCTGGGTGTGGGGGAGACCTTCACCGTGCCGGGAGAGCGCACACGGGTGGAGGTGGCGGACCGCTCGGAGTCCGGAGCCTGGACCGTCAAGATCACCACGGGGTAGCCGGGAGCGGTCACGGTCCTTTCCGCGGCGGAAACGGGCCCCGGCGGTGGACACGGCCCCCGCAGAGGACACAGACCCCGCAGAGGACGCAAGAGAAAAGCCCCTCGCGATCGCGAGAGGCTTTTCGTGTCTGTGCGCCGCCAGGGACTCGAACCCCGGACCCGCTGATTAAGAGTCAGCTGCTCTAACCAACTGAGCTAGCGGCGCCTGCTGACGTCGTAGACCTTAGCACCCTGATCGGGATGGGGAAAAATCGACATCCGCCCGCCGTTCGTGGCCGCCGTGCGAGCCGCCCGCACACAGGCCCACAGCACCACCTCGGGGCCGGGCAGCCAGGGATGCCGGCTGTTCGGGGCGATCAGCCAGCGCGATCCACAGGCCGCTCGGACGCTCGGCGCCGGCGGCGGAACCGTCACCGCGTCCCCCGGGCCGTGGCAGAACAGTGGCGGCACCCGATCACCCCATTCCTCCCAGCCCAGCAGCGCCGGCAGCCGGGCGGCCGTGCCGGGCGCGGCGAAGATCAACGCCCGCCCGCGATGCATGGCCACCGGCCCGGAACCCGGCCCCTCCTCGCACAGCCGGGCGAGCATCCGGCGCCCGAAGACGGCGGGAACGTTGACGACGTCGAACACCCCGCCGCACGGCAGCACGGCCGGCGCAGCCGGGCGCGTCTCCCACAGATCGAGCGTGTCACGTGGATCGGGCCCCGCAGAGGCGAGCCAGCCCGCACCGGGGTCGATGCTGCCGGCGGGGTCGTCCATCGGGACGGGTAAGGGGTCGGGTCGGTACTCGCCGATCGGACTGGTCGAAGCGGCGGAGGGGTTCTGGGTCTCGGGAAGCGATGCGCACATGACTCCATGTCTACCGGGGGTGACGATCCGCTTCCGAAGGGTTGCTGAAAATGGAGACAGAGTCACGCCGGAGGGCGTATCTTTCGCCCGGGCATATGCCGGACGGGCCCGCCAGGACTACGAGAACCCCCGCCAGGACCACACGAGAACTACTGCTGCGAACCATCCCGCAGTAGTCCCTGCCCGAATTCGATCATCTTGCGCGCATAGTCCGCGGTCCAGCCCGCACGATCGGCGATCTCCTCCGCGGTCAACCGATCGAACCGGCGCGGATCGGCCAGCTGAGCTGCGCCGAGGGCCTGGAACTCGACGGCGCGATCCGCTGCGGCACGAAAGGCGAGAGCCAACTCGGTGGAGCGGGAGAGCAGCTCCCGGGGGTCCTCGATCGATTCCAGATCGAAGAAGTGCTCGGGGTCGGCGGCAGCCTCCGACGGCTCGAACAACAACGGCGCGGGCCGCGGCTTGCGCGCACGCTGATGAGACTCCGCTTCCGGCATCTGCTGCTCCCTCCTCACCCGGGACCCTCCCGGCACACTGTGGACCGCCCCCCATTGTCCAGACGCCCGCAAGGGCGCGCGAGGTACGCGTTTCGGCCCGGAGCCCTTGTCTCGCACATCGTGGTCGGGCCTACACCGGGCAGTCGGCGGCCCCGCCAACCGTCACCCGGGCGGACAGGCGTCAGGACTCCAGGTGGGACACGTCGTTCCAGTGGTTCAGGGCCGGCTCCCCGTAAGCCCACCCCAGGACCGACAGCGACGCCGGGTCCAGCTTCACGTGCGCTGCGAACGAGGGCTCCAGCGAGAGCCACCGGGCCACCAGCACCCGAAGGATGTGCCCGTGTGCGAACACCAGTACGTCCCGGTCCGCCGACTTGGCCCAGTCGATGACCTCGTCAGCCCGGGCACCCACCTCGGCCAGCGTCTCGCCCGCAGGCACGCCGTTGCGCCAGATCAGCCAGTCCGGCCCGGCGACCTCCTTGATCTGGGCGGGGGTCATCCCCTCGTACTGCCCGTAGTCCCACTCCATCAGCGCGTCCCACTCGGTCGCACGCTCTCCAAAACCGGCCAGCTCACAGGTCTCCGCGGCACGCGACAGCGGACTTGTGCGGACCTCCACGTCCGGCAATCCCGACCAGGGAGAGCGCCCCAGCCGGTCGCCGAGCAGGGTCGCCCCTCGCTTGCCCTCTTCGATGAGGGGAATGTCGGTCCTGCCGGTATGCCTGCCGAGCAGGGACCATTCGGTCTGGCCGTGCCGGACGAGCAGGATGCGCGGTGCCATGTCGAGGCTCTCCTGAGGTTCACGGAGGATGGCCCCCCATCATCACTCAGCCCGGTCCGGTCATTGCGCAGGGCACCCTCCACAGCGACTTCAAGCCAGCTCCGGCCTTCCCCAAAGGCGCAACCCCAACGCGCGCCCGCGCGTCCTCCTAGGGTCGGGACCCAGGCGGGGCCCACTGACGGAACCCCACCCCTTACGCCGTACGGTTGACTGGTGGCCGTCGACCACTGCACACCATTGGGGGAAACGCTCGGATGCCGTACGCCGTGTCTCGACACCGGCCACGCTGGTGGACTGAATTGCTCCTGCTCGCCGTCGTCTACGTGGCCTACTCGGCCGGACGGCTCGTGGCCCGTGGGGACGTGAACACCGCCGTCGACCACGGTCTGGCGATACTCCGGGCCGAGAAGGCACTCTTCCTCGACGCCGAGACCCCGCTGAACCGGCTCTTCACCGACGTCCCGGCCATCGGCATACCGTCCGACTTCATCTACGCGTCACTGCACTACCTCGTCACCCCCGCCATCCTGATCTGGCTCTTCCGCCGCCGCCCCGCCCGCTACCGGGCGGCCCGCACCTGGCTGATGCTCTCCACCCTCCTCGGACTCGTCGGCTTCACCCTCGTCCCCACTTGCCCGCCGCGGCTCCTCGACGCCAGCCACGGATTCGTCGACACGATGGCCCAGTACAGCTCGTACGGCTGGTGGGGCGCCGAAGCGAGCGCACCGCGTGGACTCGGCGGACTCACCAACCAGTACGCCGCCATGCCGAGCCTCCACGTCGGCTGGGCCCTGTGGTGCGGAGTGCTCCTATGGCGCCACGGCAAGACCCCGCTGATGAAGACGCTCGCCGTCGCGTACCCCCTGATCACCACCATCGTGGTGATGGGCACCGCCAACCACTACTTCCTCGACGCCGTCGCCGGCGCCGCCGTGATGGGGATCGGCGCCCTGCTCACCCGCCCCGCGATCCGGCTCGCCGACCGGGTGCGCCAGCGCTTCACCCGACAGCCGGTCACCGCCGCAACCACCGTGAACTCCCCCGTTGTCGGTGCCGGATGCCAGACTGCGCCGGGTGAGCGAATCCCTGGACAGCGGAACCCCTCCGCCGACGCCGACGACAGCACTGCGGCAGCGGCTCGCTGAGTTGCGCGGCCCCGCCGTGCGCCCCCGCCCGCTGGACGCCCGGGCCCTCGCCGCCCTCGCAGCCAACCCCGGGTGCAAGCGGCGGGCACTGCTGGACGGCGCCGGAGTGGACAAGGGCGCGCTCGCAACCGCACTGCACTCGCCCATGGCATCCGGACAGTCACAGTTCGCGTTCATGCGGGGCAACGCCTTCGAAGCCAGGGTGAAATCGGACGGCGGCGCCGAACTGATGCGGCTGCTGGGAGTGGCCGAGCCAACCGGATTCCAGGTCCCCGACCTGGCGGCGGCCGGCCCCGAAGGCAGAGCCGCCCGCACCGCGCTCGCCCTGCGGGCGGCCACCGCCGACGCCACCTGGACACTCCTGGACCACCCCCTGCTCGTCCTGGAGGTCGCCGGATCACCCGTCTACCTGGAGCCGGACGCCGTCGTCGTCCACCCCGACGGCCGATGGAGCGTCGTCGAGATCAAGTCCTTCCCGATGATCGACGCCTCCGCCGACGCGGCGAAGGTCGGCGCCGCCGCCCGCCAGGCCGCCGTCTACGTCCTCGCCCTGGAGAAGGTCGCGGCCCGCACCGAGGGCGCACAGGTGGCGCAGAACGTTCTGCTCGTCTGCCCCAAGGACTTCTCCAACCTCCCGACCGCATCCGTCGTCGACGTGCGCAAGCAACTGTCGGTCACCCGCCGACAACTCTCCCGACTGACCCGCATTGAAGAGATCACCGCCCTCCTCCCCGCAGGGGCCACCTTCGACCTGGAGCGCCCCACCGAGGAGCTGACGGCGACCGTGGCCGCGGTGCCCGCCGCCTACGCCCCGGACTGCCTCGCCGCCTGCGAACTTGCCTTCCACTGTCGAGGCTCCGCCCGCGCGGAGGGAGCCGTCACCGCGCTTGGGCGCTCGCTGCGCGGTGAACTCGGCGGATTGGCCACCGGCAGCGCCGTACTGGCCGCCGCCCGCGGAGAGGCCGGCGACCCGGCCGACCCCGCCGTCGCCGCCCTGCGCCGTGCCGCCGCCCTCCGTGCGTCTGCACTGGAGGCCGCGGGATGTCGTTGATCACCACCCTGGCCCGACTGGAGGCCGCCGAATCGGGCCGGGCCAGCCCCCTGGCGACCGTCCGCCACCGGCATGTGTCCCCACACCCGCTGGTGCTGGTACCCCTGACCACCGCGGGAGAGGCAGGGGCGCCCCTCGGTGCACTCATCGGCACGGATCGCCACGAGCCCCGACTCCTGACCGTGGCACAGCCCCGCGACCGCGAGCTCCGGTTCGCCTTCCTTGCCGAACTCGCCGATGCGGTACTGCCCTACCTGGAGACGTACGGCGACGACGTCGAACTGATCGAGCGCAATGCCACCGACGCCGAGACCGGCAAACGCGTCAAGGAACAGGCCGAGCTGTGCGCGGACGCACCCCAGCTGATCGTCCCCGGACGGGCCGGCATCGACTTCGTCCGTCTCCTCGGACGGTCCATGCGCTTTCGCCGCACCATGGAACAGGACCCCGACGCCGCCTACCCCGCACCGCCGCACGTCCCCCTGCTCGGCCGCTGGCTCACCCACTACGGCGAACGCGCCAGGGTGCCCGGCTCCTCACTCCTCCTCGCGGCGACCGACCTCCTCAACCGGCACTGGGCCACCGGGCAGTCCTCGCTGGAGGACCAGCACCTCGGTGCGCTCCTCGCCTGGATCGACCCGCCCGACGGCGCCTCCGGGGCCGAAGCAGCACTACGCGCCGAATCGGGGCGGGACGAGCGCGGACAACTGCTGTGCCCACCGGCCGGACCGGCCACCGACCCCGCCTTCGACAACCGACTGCTCGCGCCCGCCGTCGAGGCGTACGACCGAGTGCGCCAACGCCTCCACGCCGCCCAGGACGGCGACGAACAGGACTCCTGGATGGCTCAACTGACCCTGGCCGAGCGCCAGATCCGTCAGCTACTCCTCAGCCAGATGGAACCGACCTGGCAGTCGGTGTGGCGCGCCGTCGACCTGGCGCGCGAACTGCCGCCCGGAGCCCGGGTGGAGGACCGCTGGACGCGTGACCGCTGGTCGTTCACCGCTCACCGCGATCGGGTCAGGGCGGGGGAACCACCCCAACCGCGCCGCGACGACGCGGTCACCGCCGCCCGCAAGCTCGCCGCCCGGGAAAGCGCCCAAGCCCAACTCGACGCCCAGGAAGCCCTGGACGATCCGCTGGTGCTGGCGGGGCGCAGACTGGCGGGCGAGGCGTTCGTCGGCGAGGTGTCCGAAGTGGTGATGGCCTGGTCCGAATCCAAGCGGCCCGCCCCCCGGCCCCTGCTCACCCTGCGCACGGACGACCGGCCCCATCTGGCCGAACGCGCCAAGGTCTACCGGTCGCTGGAGGGAAAACCCCAGTCGGCCGAGTTCGTACGGTACGAACCGGACGGCTCCCTCGTGCTCCGGCTCACCGACCGCATGGGCCGCGCAAAGGACCCGGCTCCGGGCACCGTCCCCGAGAAGGGCGAATGGATCGCCTGGACCCTGTTCGAGCACGACCAGCGGGGCGGGCCCAAACTGCCCGACCCCGAGGAAACGCCCTGGACCCACGGCGGCCCGCCCGGCACCGATGCCGAAGCCCCCGACCCCATCACTCCGGAGGACCTGCTGTGACCGTCTTCGACCCGGCGGCCGAAGCGACCAAGGCAACCGACGCCATCCTGCACGATACGCTCAACGGCACCCACCGCGGAGTGGTCGTGGACTCCCCGCCCGGGGCCGGGAAGTCGACACTCGTCGTCCGGGCGGCCCGGGAACTCGCAGCCGCGGGGAGGCCGTTGATGGTCATCGCCCAGACCAACGCCCAGGTCGACGACCTGGTCCTCCGGCTGGCCGAGAAGGACCCGGAGCTTCCCGTGGGCAGGCTCCACAGCAATGACCCCGACCCCTATGACAAGGCCCTCGACAGCCTGGAGAACGTCCGCAAGTCAGCGAAGGCCGCGGACCTCGCCGGACTGGAGGTGGTGATCTCCACGGCGGCGAAGTGGGCCCACGTCCAAGGTGTCGAACCGTGGCGGCACGCCATCGTGGACGAGGCGTACCAGATGCGCTCCGACGCCCTACTCGCCGTCGCCGGCCTCTTCGAACGCGCCCTCTTCGTCGGCGACCCGGGCCAGTTGGACCCCTTCTCCATCGTCGGTGCCGACCAGTGGGCCGGACTGTCGTACGACCCCTCAGCCAGCGCGGTGTCCACACTGCTCGCCCATAACCCGGAACTGCCCCAGCACCGACTGCCCGTGTCCTGGAGGCTCCCGGCGTCCGCCGCCCCGCTCGTGTCCCGCGCGTTCTACCCGTACACCCCCTTCCGCAGCGGTACGGGGCCGGCCGATCGGCGGCTCTCCTTCGGAGTTGCCGGCGACGGCTCGGCACACGACCGGGTGATCGACGAAGCAGCCGAATCCGGATGGGGCCTGCTGGAACTGCCGGCCCGGCACACCCCGCGCACCGACCCCGAAGCGGTACGCGCAGTGGCGCGGGTCGTTCGCAGACTGCTGGATCGAGGCGGCGCGGCCACCAGTACGGCTGGGGCGCCCGCTACCCCGGTGACCGCTGACCGCGTCGCGGTGGGCACGGCCCACCGCGACCAGGCCGCGGCAGTGCGATCCGCCCTCGCCGAACTGGGAGTGACGGACGTGACCGTGGACACCGCGAACCGGCTCCAGGGCCGCGAGTTCGATGTGACGGTGATCCTCCACCCGCTCTCCGGCCGCCCCGACGCAACCGCCTTCCACCTGGAAACCGGCCGCCTGTGCGTCCTGACCTCACGACACCGGCACGCGTGCATCGTGGTCTGCCGCGCAGGAGTGGCGGACCTCCTGGACGAGCACCCCTCCACCGAGCCGGTGCAGTTGGGAGTGACGGTGAAGTTCCCGGACGGCTGGGAGGCGAACCACGCGGTGCTGTCGCGATTGGCGGAGCACAGGGTGGGGGTGGGGGTGGGGGGGTAGGGGGGCTCTCTCCGGGTGGGACCCGTGCCTGGGTTTCCGCCTTGGGGGGCGGAGGGTTCCGTCCTCAAGGGCCGGACGGGCTGAGGTTGGCCTGGGCTGCGGGTCTTGACTGTTTCCGGGTGGGGCCTGTTCTGTGAGTTCAGCCCTGGGGGGTGGCGGGGTTCCGTCCTCAAGCGCCGGACGGGCTGGGTGGGGCGGGGGGAGCCCTTGTTGTGGGCTTGGCCTTGGGGGGCGGGGCTTTGGGTGGTCCGGCTGGGGTTTGGGTGGGGTGCGGGTGGTGGGGGTGCTTTCGGGCGTGACTCCTCAGCGCCGGCGGCCAGCGGCTGGCCCGTCCATGGCGGCTCTGAAGCCGCCGACGCTTCCGGGGACACCCCCTGCGCGCCCCCAGAACATCAACCAGGCATACCTGCGCCCAGCCCATCCATAGATCGAGCTCAGGGGCGCAGAGCGCTCAGTGGCGCAACCAGGTCTGCCTGCCCCCGGCCCCATTCACGGGTTGAGCTCAGGGTGCGCGCTACCCAACATCGCGAACAGGTCTGCCCGGCCCTAGCTCGTCCATGAGTCGGGGAGTCGGGAAGTCGGGGAGTCGGGAAGTCGGGCTCAGGACGGGTGCCCAGTGGCGCGGCGGACTCTGCTTGACCCTGGCCCTGTCCATGGGGTGGGCCTCGGTGGGGAGTGTTCCCCCGGGGCGTGGATCAAGCTCTGGCCCCGGGGGAGGAGAGTTCGGGGGCCAAGGGGGCGGGCCGATCCGCGAGTCGGGCCCGGTGCCGCAAACAGGTCTGCTTGCCCCTGGCCCTGTTCGCGGGTTGAGCTCAGGACGGTGCGTCAGTTGACCATGGGGCAGAGTCCCGTGGGGAATGGGAAAGGAAAGGGGGCCCATTGCGGATTGGGTGCGGGCGGCTATTTGATCCGGGCGGCTGATCATGGGCCCGAGCCCTCATCATCGATGGCTATCGCGGCACCGAGCACGACGTCTGGGGGAATCTGCCCCGTCTTCGTGATGTCGATAGGAGGGATTCCTCAGCGATGGCTCAGTAGTTCGGCGACCTCTACGAACCCGTCGGTATCTCGACCCTGTGCGATGGCACGTTGGACTAGGCGCTCTGCCGCGCGCATTGTGCCTGCGTCGATGCCGTGGGCTATGGACGAAGCTGCCGAGGTGAGATGGGTGCCCTTGCCGGGAGGCGTTCCTGTTGTCATGCCCGATGGACTCGCCCCTTCCTTCGCCATCCCCCACGGGACTCGGCCCCATAGGCGAGCCAAGACCCCATCCGAGGCGCAACTCATAGACGAGCCAGGGGCAAGCAGGGCTGGCCGAGGTATAGGGCGCGCATCTGGCCCCACCCCAGGACCCAAGTCTGACCACGGCCCGGCGAAGACTCCCCATCCGTGGCTGAACTCATGGACGAGCCAGGGGCAAGCAGACCTGATTGCGGTGTTGGCTAGCGCGCCCCCTGAGCCCGCCCCATGGATGGGCCAGGCGCAAGCACAAACCGCCGCGCCCCTGGGCACCAACCTGAGCTCAACCCGTGAACAGCACCAGGGCCAAGCAGAGCTGGTTGCGCCACTGGGCACCCGCCCTGAGCCCGACTTCCCGACTCCCCGACTTCCCGACTCCCCGACTCATGGACGAGCTAGGGCCGGGCAGACCTGTTCGCGGTGTTGGGTAGCGCCCGTCCTGAGCTCGACTTGTGGATGGGCCGGGGGCAGGCAGAGCCAGTTGCGGCACTGGGGGCGCGCAGGGGGTGTCCCCGGAAGCGTCGGCGGCTTCAGAGCCGCCACCAACGGATCAGCCGCTGGCCGCCGGCGCTGAGGAGTCACGCCCGAAAGCACCCCCACCACCCGCACCCCACCCAAACCCCAGCCGGACCACCCAAAGCCCCGCACCCCAAGGCCAAGCCCACAACACAAGCTCCACCCGCCCCACCCCAGCCCGTCCGGCGTTTGAGGACGGAACCCTCCGCCGTTCAGGGCTGGGCTCACAGAACGGGCTTCGCCCGGAGAGAGCCAAAACCCGCAGCCCCGCCCCACCTCAGCCCGTCCGGCGCTTGAGGACGGAACCCCGCCACCGCCCAGGGCTGGGCTCACAGAACGGGCTTCGCCCGGAGAGAGCCAAAACCCGCAGCCCCGCCCCACCCCAGCCCGTCCGGCGCTTGAGGACGGAACCCCGCCACCGCCCAGGGCTGGGCTCACAGAACGGGCTCCGCCCGGAGAGAGTCAAAACCCGCAGCCCCACCCCACCTCAGCCTGTCCGGCGTTTGAGGACGGAACCCCCCGCCACCCAAGGCGGAAACCCAGGCACAGGCCCCACCCGGAGAGAGTCAAGCCCCCAGCCCGCCGCCCCAAGGCGGAATCACCCTCCCCAAAAACACCCCCACCTCCCCGTTCGACCGATAGGGCCTGAGTGCCGTCGCCGTGTCAGTCAGCGTCGCGGCGATGCGCGTCGACTGGACCCCGTCCAGCAGCTCCAGTGCGTGTAGGCCCGCCTGTGCCGCCTCCTCCGGTGCGCCGGCTCGCGATAGGTGGGCCGCCAACTCCGCTCGGTACAAGGCCAGGTTCCGGGTGAAGCGCCGGTCCTGGAGGGAGGATGCGCGTCGGGCGTGGTTGGCGGCTCGTTGCCAGTCGCCCAGTGCTGCCCAGCACTGGCCCTCCAGCGCTTCCACTTCCGGCTCGCCGAAGAACGACATCCATTCCGGGTCTTTCTCCGTGGCCTCCTGTCCGAAGTGCTCCCGGGCCTGCCCGAGGGTCCTGCTGCACTCGGAACGCTCCCCCAGCCCCGCCCAGCCGCCCGCCTCGCGCAGTGTCAGCAGGGCGAGCAAGCGCGGTGATCCCAGTCCGCGGGCGGCTCCTTGCCCGGCTTGGGCCGAGCGGACCGCCTCCCGGTAGCGCCCGGCGTCGCGCGCCAGGAAGGAGGTGTTGGAGAAGGCGTGCGCTTCGAGCCCCCGGTCGCTGGAGACGCGAGCGGTCGCCAGCGCCTCTGCGTAGTGGGATCGGGCGTCGTCGAAGCGGCTCGAGTCATGGGCGAGCCACCCCACGGAGAGGGCGAGTTCCCCGGCGCCCGAGTGCAGTCGGTCGGCGGTGGCGCGCCGGGTGGTGATGCCCGCGTCGAGGAGGGCGTACGCGGCCTTCAGCGGCTGGGCGGCGCGCTGGTAGAGCCCTTCCGCCCCGTACCGGTCGTCGAGCAGCCGAATGCGACGTACGGCCTCTTCGAGGGCTTCGGCTTCGGGCTCCCCGATCCTGCGCGGCGGTGGTGCCGATCCGGATGGGCCGTCGTGCGCGGATCTGAGTAGTGCGCCGAGTCCGAGCCCTGCGCCCAGCCCGAAGGACGCGGCTGCCACGGTGGCCGAACCGCCTGTCATGAATGCGCGACGCAACACGTCGCTCTCCTCGTCGCCGTCGCTGTCGGTCTCACTGTCGATCTCCGTGCCGAACGGGTGGGCTTGACACCCCTGTTCGACCGCGGGCTCCTTGCTCCGCCTGCCGCCGCGCACTCGTTCCCGTTCGGTGAACCCCAGGTCCTTCAGCGTGAGTCCGGGGTACATGTGGAGGAACACCCGCTCGTACGCATAGTTGGGGCAGCGGATCTCGCCCGCTTCGACGCGCCCGATGTAGCGCGCGTCGCAGGACACCCGTTCGTTGATCTCCCGGGCGGCCTTGCGCACGGTCGCCGCGAACTCCCCTGGTGAGAACTGCCCCCGCAGCCGTCGGAAGACGGAGTTGGGAACTGCCCCCGAGGTCTGTGACGACGCCATGGCCGAGCCCTCTCTTGCGTGCGGCCGTGCTCTCGGCGAGCCAAGAACGTACCCGCTGTCTCCAGTGGTCCACGCTGAGTTTGGCTACAAAAGGGATAACTCATCCCTGATCTGCCATGAACTGCCATCGTTTGGGCGGTGTGGTGCCGTAGCCCTTGACGCGGAGGGGCGTTGGACTCCTTGGAGGCGCAGTCCGTGTCCTTCAGCTGAGCGAGGAGGGGAATCCCCATGTTGGAGGTCGGCATGGAGACCAACGCCGGTGACGGCGCCCGAATGCCCACGACGTCCACCACCCAGGCCGCGGTGGTGCCCTGCGTCACCGCCGTGGCGGCCACCGCCCCGCCGACACCTCGATCCACCGGAGCTCCCGTGGGCAGCTGCCCCTTGTCGTCGTCGGGGACGGCGGCCGTACCGTGCGATCTGGTGACGGTGCCTGCCCGGCAGGGCTTCGAAGCCGTGGACATCCTGCGCCGGGCCGCGGCGCGGGCGGTCGGCCCGGTCCTCCACGACGGCACCTGCGACACCTTGGGATTTCTGGTGCCCCCGGGTACGGCGGACGCCTGGAATCTGCCGGGCAGCGCCTGTACGCAGACCTTCGGCCAGGGGCTGCGTGTCCCGGCCGAGCCGCCGGTCCGGGGCACCCGCTGGTTGCTGCCACCGGGTGAGGTGGACGAGGTCACCGATCCGGAGCTGCTGCGGAGGGCGCTGGGGGAGGCGGCCCGATTGATCGAGGCCGCCGACAGCCGCTACTAGCCCTTGTGACGAGCAGGCCCGGGGAAGGACCAGCAGAGACCGGGCGGCGGCCCTCGGTGGGGAAGGGCCGCCCAGCCCCCCCTACCGCCCAGCCCCCTACCGCCCGCCCCTGCCCCCGACACACCGCCCAGCCCTGGGCCGAACCCAAGCCCCTACCTCTCGCCCCAGCCCTCTGTGTACCGCCCGACCCCACCCCATGGGCGAAGGCCCTGCTCACCCGCCCATAATGGGTGGGTGAGCAAGAGCAAGCGGCGGCGCGGCGGTGGCGGTGAACCGGTCGTCGCACGGGTGGACGGCGGGATCGTCGAGCTCGTACCCGACCCCGAGCGGCCCCGGGCCTGGTCGCTGCTGATCGACGGTGCTCCTCAGTCGCACATCGATCTCGACGATCCGGAGTACCTCTCGTTCGAGTACCAGCGCCGTCTCGGCCATGTCGTGGATCTCATCGCTCCGCCGGGACGCCCGCTCAAGGTCGTGCATCTCGGCGGCGGCGCCTTCACCTTGGCCCGCTATGTGGCGGTGACCCGCCCCCGGTCCACGCAGCAGGTCATCGAAGTCGATGCGCCGTTGGTGGAGTTCGTCCGCGAGCGGCTTCCCCTGGACCCTGGCGCCCGGATCCGAGTACGGGCGGGGGATGCCCGAGCAGGGCTCGCCCGGATTCAGGACGGCTGGGCGGATCTGGTGATCGCCGATGTGTTCAATGGCGCCCGTACGCCGGCGCATCTCACCAGTACGGAGTTCCTCGCCGAGGTCCGTCGAGTGCTTGACCCCGCCGGGCACTATGCCGCGAACCTCGCCGACGGGCCGCCCCTCGCGCATCTGAGGGCGCAGATCTCGACTGCCGCGACCGTTTTCCCGAAGCTGGCGCTCGCCACCGACCCCGCGGTACTGCGGGGTCGCCGTTTCGGCAATGTCGTCCTGCTGGCTTCGGCGGTTTCGCTGCCGATCCCCGAGTTCACCCGTCGGGTGGCCGGTGATCCGCATCCCGGGCGGGTGGAGCACGGTCGGGGGCTCATCGACTTCGCGGGCGGTGCGGCGGCGGTGACCGACGCCGACGCCAAACCTTCCCCTGCGCCGCCGCCCGACATCTTCCGCTGACGGCGGGAATCGGCTACCCGCACGACCGATGGACGTACGGCGCCTACTTGTCGTAGAACTCCACCCTCGGCGTGCCGGTCTCCCAGCGGCAGAAGACCGATGATTCCCGACCGTCCTTGGTGAAGACCACCCTGATCCAATGGGTGTCTTCGTGCACTTCCATCCTCCAGCCGGCCTTCGGCCTGGCCGATGCCAGCGTGGCGGAGGTGGGGCCGATATCGAAGATGACCTTGCCGCCGTCGCGCGGGTAGACCTCGGCACGCCGCGGGGGCTCCGAGGACGAGGGGCTGGCCGGCGGCTCGAACGACTCGGAAGGCGTCGTCTTCTCGGAGGAGGGCGTGACTTCCTCGGACGTCTCCCGCGCATGCTCGTAGGGCGGTTCGGGATCGTCCTGCGTCGGCTCGTCAGGCCGATCGTGGGAACTCGGCTCCGCCGTGTCCTCGGGCGGTTTGCCCGACGACGACACCTGGGGCTTCGAGCCCTGGGTGGTAGGGGTGTCCGCATTGATGGGCAGTGCCCGCGGGCGGTCGTACACGGTTCCGGACATGACCGTGTGGACGCCCCACCACGACAGCGTCACCGATGCCCCCGTGGCCAGTGACCACGCGATGGCATGTACAAGTCCTCTACGCATCGGGGCCATACTGCACCACACACCAGCCATCTGTCCCCGGTGGGAGCCAGCTGCCCCGCATCACTCGGTGAATTGCCTCATCAGCGGTGGTGCAAGCCCGCCTTGTGGAGTGCGCCACGGGCATCCCGGACCGAGCGCGTGCGGGTGTGGCTCATGTGCTGTGTGCGGTGGCGACCTGGGTACTTCGCATGGCGTACGGTGCCCGTCATGGCAAGTGTGCTCGTCGTCGAGGACGACCAGTTCGTGCGCTCCGCCCTCATCCGGCATCTCACTGAGGCTTCCCACACGGTGCGAAGCGTCGGTACGGCTCTTGAGGCGTTGCGCGAAGTGGCCCATTACCGGTTCGACGTGGTCATCCTGGACCTAGGGTTGCCGGATCTGGACGGTTCTGAGGCGTTGAAGATGCTACGGGGTATCACGGACGTGCCCGTCATCATTGCGACCGCTCGGGACGATGAGACGGAGATCGTCCGGTTGTTGAACGACGGCGCCGACGACTATCTCACCAAACCCTTCTCGGTTGAGCATCTGTCCGCCAGGATGGCGGCCGTACTGCGCCGTTCGCGTGCAGCGGTTGGGGAAGCCCCGCCCTCGCGCGTCATCCAGGTCGGCGGGCTGTCCATCGACCCCTTGCGTCGGCAGGCCGAACTGGACGGGCGAGCACTCGACTTGACACGACGCGAGTTCGATCTGCTTGCCTTTCTCGCCGGGCGCCCCGGAGTGGTCGTACCGCGCAAGGAACTACTGGCCGAGGTCTGGCAGCAGAGCTACGGCGACGACCAGACCATCGACGTCCATCTGAGCTGGCTGCGCCGCAAACTCGGCGAAACCGCCGCACAACCGCGCTACCTGCACACGCTTCGCGGAGTCGGAGTGAAGCTGGAACCGCCGATCGGCCCCCGCCAGTGATGCCGGGCCGCCGTACGGCACCCAACCCGGACATCAACGAGGACATCAAAAATGAGATGGGCGCTGGTCAAGGTCTCCCTGGCCGTCACGACGATGGTCGTGGTTGCCTTCGCCGTACCACTGGGGCTCGTCATCAAGGAGATGGCTCGTGATCGGGCCTTCTCCAACGCGGAACGCCAGGCGGCAGCGATCGCTCCGGCCCTGTCCATCACCACCGACCCCCACTCCTTGAAGGTCGCCCTGCTGTCCACCCAGGCCGGTGAGGCGGGCCGGATGGCGATCCACCTCCCCGCGGACGCGCCGGGTGAGCAGATCGGAGACATCATCGAGGTGGGCGTCGGGCGTGCCCGGCAGGCCGACCTGCAAACCGCAGCCGGTGGGCAGGGCTCGATCACCGAGGTTCCCGGAGGATCGTCGCTCCTGATGCCGACGACTTCCCGTACGAACCCCATCGCGATCGTGGAGGTGTTCGTCCCGGCCGCCGATGTGACCCGGGGCGTCACCACGGCCTGGTTGGTGCTCGCAGGCGTCGGGTTCGCGCTCGTCGTCGGTTCGGTCGCCGTGGCCGATCGGCTCGGTGTCCGCATGGTCCAGCCCGCCCAGAGGCTCGCCGGCGCCGCACATGACCTCGGTGAGGGCGAACTGGGGGCGCGGGTTCCCGAAGAGGGTCCGACCGAACTGCGCTCCGCCGCCATCGCCTTCAACGCGATGGCCGACCAGGTGGTGCAACTCCTCGCAAACGAAAGGGAGTTGGCCGCAGACCTCTCGCACCGACTCCGTACCCCGCTGACCGTGCTCCGGCTCAATGCCGCATCACTGGGTGAAGGGCCGGCCGCCGACCAGACCCGGTCGGCGGTGGAGCAGTTGGAGCGCGAGGTCGACATCATCATCCGCACCGCCCGCGAGGCCAAGCCGCAGACCACGGCGCCGATCGGTCCCGGTGCCGGCTGCGACGCCTCCGAAGTCGTGCGGGAGCGCATGGACTTCTGGTCGGCGCTCGCCGAGGACGAGGGCCGCAAGGTCCGGGTGGCGGGCGTCGACCGTCCCGTACGCATCCCGGTGGCCCGTCCGGAACTGGCCGCGGCACTGGACGCCCTGCTCGGCAACGTCTTCCGGCACACCGCAGAGGGCACCGCCTTCTCGGTGGACGTCCACAACGGTGAAGATGCGGTCATCGTGCTCGTCTCCGACGCGGGACCGGGCATCGCCGACCCGGCAGCGGCGATGGCGCGTGGCAACAGCGGCAACAGGGACGGCTCCACCGGTCTCGGACTGGACATCGTGCGCCGGGTCGCGGAATCCACGGGCGGAGACGTCCGCATCGGCAGGTCGGTCCTGGGCGGCACGGAGGTACGGGTCTGGCTCGGGCTCGATGCACGTGGCCCGGGCGTTGAGGAGCGCCGCCGTGGACACCGCGGCACCGAGAAGCGGCGCCAGCGGGTGCCCTCCCGCGCCAAGTCCCGGGTCGCCGGCAACTCCTGATCACCAAGCTCAACCGCGGGTTCGGGTAACCCGCTCGTACGCCCTCCTGCCCCATACAACGCCCCTGGCCGGCCGCCATGCCGACGGTTCCAGGGGCGTTGCGCTGTTCATCTCGTCCCCGTTAGCTCCCTGGCTACGGGGACATTGCGGTTTCGGGCCGGCCTCCAGACGCCCTGGTGGAACCGTCCCGATCCGTGCCGCAGCGACCCGTCGGTGACTGCACCATGAAAGAAATATGTCGCGAGCATGACGAAGCCATGACGCCCCCCTGATGGGCCCGAGGGTTAATCGGTTCCAATGCTGTCCTTAAGAGCGTCCTAAGAAGTACGGCTCAGGCGTCGAATTAGTGTTTTGTCCGTGCACGGGTCGCTAGCGTGCTCCCGCACCCAACTTTCGTACGGACCCCACTTCGTACACCCATCGTTCATCCCCCATACGTACATCCCAGAGGCAGGCGCAATGGCCAGCAGGTGCGATCGGCGCAGGACGAGCGGCAGGGCAACTGTCCTCCGTGCGCCCTTCGTCGCTCACCCTGCGGGCACGGGCCCCACCCCGCAGCCCATCGGCCAGCCTGCCGCACAGCGCACACCCGCGACTCCTGTCCCTGAGCCGAAGGCGACTCGCTCGTCCACGCACAGGGCCCCCACACAGGAGACCCCCACGCAGGAACCCCCCGCGGGGTGCGCGCCGTCCGGCCCGGTGGTCGGGATGGGCTCCAGGCCCTCCCGTAAGGCTCGCACCGTCACCGGGCCGGACGGCATTGCCGTGACCGAGCACGCAGGCAGGGCGCCGTCCCTGCCCGCATCTCACGCTCGGCGTTCCGGCGGCAGGAGGCCCGTTGCTCAGCCGGGCACTGCTGCCCTGCGGACCCCCGTCGCGATCGCCGAGGCGCACGCGCCAGGCCCGTAGATCCCCCAGGCAACTCCTGCCCCCCACACGCGCGCCCCGGTCGGCTCCCCCCAATCCGACCGGGGCGCGCTCTTTCGTTTGGCAAAGGTTGCTCGCATTCCATGGTCACGGAGGCGGGCGAAGGGGTAAAAGAGCAGTCGGCCGCCCCCTCGCCACGTCACACCGAGTACGAGGAGTTGTGATGAACAGCCTGCCGACTGCCCCCGTCGACGATGACGGCCGCCTTGCCCACGACATTGCAGGCGAGGGGCCGGCCGTCGTCCTGCTGCACGGTGATCTGCTCGATCTGACCATGTGGGACGAGGAGTTCGAGACGCTCGCGGCCGACTATCAGGTGATCCGCTACGACGCCCGGGGACACGGCAGATCCTCGTCGGTGACCGGCGACTGGTCACACGCCGAAGACCTCTACGACCTGCTGTCCCACCTCTGCGTCGAACGCGCCCGACTCGTCGGCCTCTCCCTCGGCGCCCGCACCGCACTCGACTTCGCGCTGCTCCATCCGGAACTGACCGAGTCCCTGGTGCTCGCCGCGCCGGGGATCAGCGGCCGACCCTTTCGGGACCCCTATGTCATCCAGCACACCGCGGCCCAGCTGAAGGCCGTGAACAGGGGGGACGGCGGGGAACTCTTCGTCGAGGAGTTCCTGCGCCTTTGGGTCGACGGTCCCTGTCGCAGCCCTGAGGACGTCGAGCCCGGTCTGCGGGGCAGGATGCAGGCCGCCGCCGCGGCGAACCTCCGGGCGCATCCCGGCGGGCTGTGTACGGGGCGACCGCGCGAGGTGGGGGCGGCCGAACGGCTCCATGAGATATCCGTGCCGGTACTGGCCCTGCTGGGTGATCTGGACAGCACCGACATCGAGGGCAATGTGACGGCGCTGGCCGACGCCGCCCCCCAGACGAGGGTGGCGCGGGTGCCCGGAGCCGGCCACATGGTGAACCTGGAGGCCCCGGAGGCGTTCCTCAAGGAGGTGTCGGCCTTCCTGGCCGCCTGAGGCTCCCTGGGGGCCTCAGAACCCTCCCCGCGGCCGGGCGGGTGCCTCCCCGCCGCGGGGAAGGCCGGCCGCCGGGGAGCCCGGACTGTTCCCACCGTGTTCCCCGGGACGTACACACGACGAAGGGCTGACCTGTCTGAACAGGTCAGCCCTTCGACTTTCAGGGTGAGTGACGGGACTCGAACCCGCGGCATCCTGGACCACAACCAGGTGCTCTACCAGCTGAGCTACACCCACCATGACCGGCTTTCCGACCGGCCGAGAAAAAGTGTACAGGGTCCGGGAGGGTGCTCGCGCCACGGTTTGTGAGCCGTTGTGACGGCGCGGTTCCTGGCCGGGGATCGACCTGACGGCAGGCCGTCTCCGGCCCACCCTCACGTCGGTCCGACCGTCGAGCGATCCCTACTCCGCAGGTACGACGTGCTTGGCGGCGATGGACTTCGCCGTCTCGGAGTCGGGGCCGGGCTGCGGGACGAAGACCGCCTCCCGGTAGTAGCGCAGCTCCGCGATGGATTCGCGGATGTCCGCCAGCGCCCGGTGGTTGCCACTCTTGTCCGGGCTGTTGAAGTACGCCCTCGGATACCAGCGGCGCGCCAACTCCTTCACGGAGGACACGTCGACGATCCGATAGTGGAGGTAGTTCTCCAGGGCGGGCATGTCACGTGAGAGGAAGCCGCGGTCCGTGCCCACGGAGTTACCGCAGAGCGGGGCCTTGCCCGGATCCTTCACGTGCTCCCTCACATACGCGAGGACCTGGGCCTCGGCGTCGGCGAGGGTGGTGCCCGCGGCCAGCTCGTCGAGGAGGCCCGAGGCGGTGTGCATGGTGCGCACCACCTCGGGCATCGTTTCCAGCGAGCTCTCCGGGGGGCGGATCACGATGTCCACCCCGTCGCCGAGCACGTTCAGTTCCGAGTCGGTGACCAAAGCGGCCACCTCGATCAGTGCATCGTCCGTCAACGAGAGCCCGGTCATCTCGCAGTCGATCCACACCATACGGTCGTTCATGCGCCTACCTTATGGCGCACTCCGCTGACCGGGCAGGCTCGGGCGACCGTGCCCCGCCGCGTACGGCTGTGGTGCGGGTCGGCCCAGTTCCGGTGGACCGATCGAGGCGCCCGGTACGCCGGCCGTGGCGGCCCGCCGTGCCTGGATGGGCACCACCGAATCCACCACCGAGGCCGGTGCCGCCTCGCTCTGGGGGCGTCGCACCCGGTAGGCGGCCCGGTACGCAGCCGGAGAGGAGCCCAGCTGTCTGCGGAAGTGACCCCGCAGCGCGACGGGGGAGCGGAAGCCACAACGGCCCGCCACCTCGTCGACCGAGTAGTCCGAGGTCTCCAGGAGGCGCTGGGCCTGGAGAACCCGCTGGGTGATCAGCCACTGGAGCGGTGCGCTCCCGGTGAGCGAACGGAATCGCCGGTCGAACGTGCGTCGACTCATGTATGCCCGTGCCGCCAGCGTCTCCACGTCGAATTGCTCGTGAAGGTGCTCAAGCGCCCAGGACACCACTTCGGCCAAGGGGTCCGACCCGATTTCCTCAGGTAAAGACCTGTCCAGATAGCGCTCCTGCCCGCCACTGCGGCGCGGTGGCACGACCAGCCTGCGGGCGAGTGCCCCGGCGGCCTCCGTACCGTGGTCGGTGCGCACGATATGCAGACAGAGATCGATTCCAGCCGCTGTGCCCGCAGAGGTGAGCACATCGCCGTCATCGACGAAGAGCTCGCGCGGATCCACATGGACGGATGGGTAGCGCTTGGCCAGTGTCGGCGCGTACATCCAGTGGGTGGTCGCTGGACGGCCGTCCAGCAGACCCGCCGCTGCGAGTACGAATGCGCCAGTGCACAGACCGACTATCCGGGCTCCCTCCTCGTGCGCCCGGCGCAGTGCGTCGAGTGCCTCGGGTGGTGGCGGCGAGGTGATCGACCGCCAGGCCGGTACGACGACGGTCCCCGCTCTACCGATGGCCTCCAGGCCGTACGGTGCGGTCAGTTCGAGCCCGCCGGTGGTCCGCAGCGGGCCTTCCTCGCCTGCGCAAACGAGCAGTCGATAGCGAGGAACTCCGGCGTCCTGACGGTCGATTCCGAACACCGAGAGCGGGATGGAACTCTCAAAGATGGGGCCGCCGCTGAACAGCAGTACCGCGACGACTTCCCGGCGCCGGCGCCCCGAGAGCTTTCGTGCTGCCTCCGGTGCGGCGGAGTCCTGATTCATGACGCTAAGCCCCCCTCGGTATTCGCGTCTCCCCGTTCGTTTCGGGCCTTTCGCTCCTGCACGTTTCCCCTCGGTTTTGCACGAGTCCCGAGCCTTCGATACTCATGATCGAATCTACTGCGTCCCGTGACGCCGCCGTGACAAGTTCGTCATGCCCCGCTATGTCTGCATGAGAACTTGGCGCGAAGCATTCGATCACGAAGGGTTCCACTCACGAGGCGCTCAGGGAAGTGCGTCTCACAGGCATGGCCCGTCCCCGTAGGGTGCAAGCGCCGCGAATAGTCCTTTCTTGCCAGGTGACAAGGGGGTACACAGGCCATTTCCCCAAGGGAGGGGTGGTAGCGCGAAGTTGGCTGAAACTATACGGGTGCGCACGTGCGAACAGGTAAGCCCCCGGCTTGGATCGGGCGGTCCGAACGGTCTCCGGCCGTTGCGGCGGCGGCCTTAGTGGCGAACCCTCCCGGACGGCCGCTCGGCGCGCGTCCGGTGCACCCGGCCGTCGACCCCACGCGCACCTCGATCGCGCCCGGTTGGGTGTGCCCCCGCCGCCGCGGCGATGCGTTCCGAGCGCCGCAGGAGCACCCGGCAGACGGCGGTCACGGCGACCAGCCCGAGTGAAGCTGCTGCTGCCCCGCCCACGGAGGTTCCATACACGACGAGGACCACCGGTACGAGGAGGCAGCTGAACCCCGCCCAGCGGACCACGTCGGTCGCCGGGTCGACGGTGCGGGGGGCGGCGGACCGTCGGGTCCTTCGGTTCGTCCGGGGCGCGGGGGCGGGCGGGCGTGCGGACACGGAAACTCCCTGGGGGCTGCGGGGTGACCGAGGTCCCAACGAGAGAACCGGTCCTGCGGTCACTGCTGGCCGGGCTCGGATCGGCCAACCCGAACCTGAACCCGAACCCGAACCCGAACCTGAACCCCAACGGTCCGGAGCATCGGTCAGGGGAGTCCGCCAGTGCGCCCGTCACTCCGTCCGGCCCGGGAGTCGGATCGTGGCGGCGCTCGAACGGTGACGTTCGGAGCGGACCCGGACGGCATCAGGGGTGCATGTGAATCCTGCCGGCGTACGGGCCCACCACTCGGGTACGGGTGCGGTGCACGGGAGTGGGCGGGAGTGGGCGGTCGGTCCGTCTCCGGCAGGAGCGAGGCGATGCGAGGCGTATCGTCTCGAATGGTCGACGGGTGATCCAGCGGTCAGTGGGTGGGCGCGCTCATCGAGCCGGAGGGCCCCGCTTGTCCCGGTGCGGGTCCCGGTCCGGGGCAGGTGTCAGACGGTCACGGCCGGCGCACGCCCACTCCCGGACTGCTGTAGATGCCATCCGGCATTGCCATATGGGGACGGCTCAGGCATCCTCCCTTGAGCGCCCGAGTGAGGTATCGGGCGCTGGGCAGAAGAGGAGTGTCGCCGTACCCTTACGGGTATGGGCCACGGAAGATGATTCCCGGACACAGCATCCGTCGCCAAGTCATTCCCTCTCATTGAGGACTTCCTTCGCCGAGACACTCATGGCCGGTCACGAGATCCCCGAACCCGCGGACCGCAAGCAGGT
Organism: Streptomyces sp. NBC_00690; assembly: GCF_036226685.1. Taxonomy (NCBI): domain Bacteria; kingdom Bacillati; phylum Actinomycetota; class Actinomycetes; order Kitasatosporales; family Streptomycetaceae; genus Streptomyces; species Streptomyces sp. NBC_00690. The sequence continues at coordinate 3,307,599 of NZ_CP109009.1, read as the reverse complement.
AGCCGACCCGCTGTCGGACCCGCAAGCGGCGGAAGACGCACGCCCTTCGTGCGACCCTGCGTTCCGGCACGGTGTGGTTGTCGGCTTCGACGGTTCGACTTCCAGCGAGCGTGCGCTGGCGTACGCCATCGGAATGGCACGCCGCTCCGGCTCCGGCTTGATCATCGTTCATGTCGCCAACAGGCTGCCGACCACCGTCTGGGCGGGCTGTGAGCCCCCCGTGTTCGTGGACGTCCCGGACCATCGCACCGAGGTGCTCGGTCTGGAGTTGGCCTGTGCGGACTACCTCGCCGAGGTGCCGTGGATCCTGGTGGAGCGCGGCGGCGACATCTGTCATGAGTTGGAAGAGGTCGGTCGGGAGTACTCGGCCGATGCGATCGTCGTCGGCTCTACCCAGGGGATCGTCGGCAGGATCTTCGGTTCGGTGGCCGGCCGCCTCGCGCGACGGGCGCAGCGCCCGGTCGTTGTGATCCCGTAGCCCGTAGCCCGTAGCCCGTAGCCCGTAGCCCGTAGCCCGTAGCCCGTAGCCCGTAGCCCGTAGCCCGTAGTCGGGTTGGTGTGTGCTGAGGTCGGGGTCTGCATCAACTCCCTTGAAATGCAAGGAAATCTACCGGCGCGTAGAGGTGAATTGTTACCTTGTGAAGGGTACATAAAGGCCGTTGGGGTCGTTCCACAACTGCCTTTCACACAACTGCACAGGAGACGAAGGGAGCCCCGCCGTGGACAAGGAAGTCTCTGCGGGAAGCGCTACTACTTCCACTCTCGGCCATCTCGCCCTCGGGCTGACTCTGCTGGCGTTCGGCATCGCCAACACCGATGTGATCGACGGCGTGACCGTCCTGGATGCCACCGGACTCGCCACCTGGGTCGGTGGCGTCGCCCTCTTCATCGCCGGACTACTCGAATTCCGCGCCGGCAACGGCGGATCGGGTACCGCTTTCGCCGGTCTCGGCGCGTTCTGGTTCACCTGGGGAACCGGCGCGGGGCCCGGAGTCTCATCGGAGGCGGCCGGACTGTTCCTGCTGCTGTGGGCCCTGCTGGCGCTGACCTTGACGGTCGCTTCCGCAGGTAGCGGGATCTTCACCCAAGGGGTGTACGGCCTGCTCACCGTCTCACTGCTGCTGTTGGGCATAGCCGCGCTCGCCGAGAGCAGCGGACTGACGAAGGCGGGCGGCTGGGTCGCCGTGGTGACCGGCCTGGCCGCTTGGTACGGGGCGACGGCCGCGCTGGCGAAGTGGCCGACCTTCTCCGGACGCGCTGCCGGCCGGGGAGTGACGGCCACCGGCTGAGGCCGCGCCGGTCGGTGTGCTCTGGGCCGCGCGCCGACCAATTGAAGTCCCCTCGCGCAAGGTGGCATCGCGCGAGGGGACTGCGCTGTTCACCGGGCTGTTGTGGACAGGCCCGGGGCGGTACGGGTCCGCTGGGCCCGTACCGCCCCGTGGGCCGTGAACTACTCGACGGTTACGGACTTCGCCAGGTTGCGCGGCTTGTCGATGTCCCGTCCCATGGCCAGCGCCGTGTGGTACGCGAAGAGTTGGAGCGGGATGCCCATCAGGATCGGGTCCAACTCGTTCTCGTTCTTCGGCACGACGATGGTGTGGTCGGCTTTCTCCTGCTCCCGGTGGGCGACGGCGAGGATCCGACCGCTGCGGGCCTTGATCTCCTCCAGCGCCGCGCGGTTCTTCTCCAGCAGATCGTCGTTCGGCACGATCGCCACCGTCGGCAGCGCGGGCTCGATCAGGGCGAGCGGCCCGTGCTTCAACTCGGACGCGGGATACGCTTCCGCGTGGATGTAGGAGATCTCCTTGAGCTTGAGGGACGCCTCCAGCGCCACCGGATAGCCGCGCACCCGGCCGATGAACATCATCGACTGCGCCCCGGCATACTCCTCGGCGAGCTTCTTGATGTCCGCCTCGGACTCCAGGATCTCCGTGATCTGGGCGGGCAGCCGGCGCAGTCCGTCGATGATCCGCTTGCCTTCGGAGACCGAGAGGTCGCGGATGCGGCCCAGGTGCAGGGCGAGCAGGGCGAACGCGACCACGGTGTTGGTGAAGCACTTGGTGGAGACGACACAGACCTCGGGTCCGGCGTGGACGTAGGTGCCGCCGTCGGCTTCCCGGGCGATGGCGGAACCGACCACGTTGACCACGCCGAGGACGCGGGCGCCCTTGCGCTTCAGCTCCTGGACGGCGGCCAGCACGTCGTAGGTCTCACCGGACTGGGAGACCGCGATGTAGAGGGTGTCGGGGTCGACGACCGGGTTGCGGTAGCGGAACTCGGAGGCCGGCTCGGCGTCGGCGGGGATGCGGGCCAGCGACTCGATGAGCCCGGCGCCGATGAGCCCGGCGTGGTAGGAGGTGCCGCAGCCGAGGATCTTGACCCGTCGGATGCCCCGCGCCTCGCGGGCGTCCAGGTTGAGCCCGCCGAGGTGCACGGTGGAGAACCGGTCGTCGATCCGGCCGCGCAGCACCCGGTCCACGGCGTCGGGCTGCTCGCTGATCTCCTTGTGCATGTACGTGTCGTGGCCGCCCATGTCGTACGACTCGGCCTCCCACTCCACGGTGGTCGGCGTCGCGGTCGTCGTCGAGCCCTCGGTGGTGTAGGTGCGGAAGTCGTCGGCCTTGAGGGTGGCCATCTCTCCGTCGTCGAGGGTGACGATCTGGCGGGTGTGGGCGACGAGCGCGGCGACGTCGGAGGCGACGAACATCTCCTTCTCGCCGATGCCGAGGACGACGGGGGAGCCGTTGCGGGCGACGACGATGCGATCGCTGAATCCGGCGTGCATGACGGCGATGCCGTAGGTGCCCTCGACCGCCTTCAACGCCTGGCGGACCTTCTCCTCCAGGGTGTCGGCCTGGGAGCGGGCGATGAGGTGGGTGAGGACCTCGGTGTCGGTCTCGGAGGCGAAGACCACGCCTTCGGCCTCCAGCCGCACGCGCAGCTCGGACGCGTTGTCGATGATGCCGTTGTGGACGACCGCGACGAGTCCGTCCGAGCTCAGATGCGGGTGGGCGTTCTCGTCGCTGGGTGCGCCGTGCGTGGCCCAGCGGGTGTGGGCGATGCCCGTGGTGCCGGTGAACCGCTTGGGAACGCGTGCCTCCAGGTCGCGCACACGACCCTTGGCCTTGACCATCTTCAGTCCGGACGCCTTGGGGCTCGTGATCACGATGCCCGCGGAGTCGTACCCCCGGTACTCCAGCCGCTGGAGCCCTTCCAGCAGCAGCGGTGCCACGTCACGACGGCCGATGTATCCAACAATTCCGCACATAGGGTTGTTGCCCCTCCATTGATCGGGTGTGTGCCCGAGCCACGGCCGGCCCTGATCGGCCGTGGACGGCGGTGGGTCGCACGACCCTCAGCCGTAGACGATGCGGCGCAATTGCCGGAGCGAGAGCTCCGGAGGCGCCACTGCGCGGTGCGGCAGTTCGTCCGCGATCCGCTCGAAGATTTCCGTGTTCGCCAGGCCGCCCGACTGGAGCTCGCGATGGCGGCGGCGGACGTAGTCCTCGGTTCTCTCGTCGAAGTACGCCAGCACATCGAGCACCACCCGGGCCGCTTCGCCGCGCTGGAGGGCGCTGCTGCGGACCAGGTGGTCGATGAGGTCGTCGTATGAGGGTGGACGACCGGGCCGGCGTTGTTCGAGCACCAGTAGATATTGGGGGGCCGAACAGAGCTAATGCAAGAATTCTGCCCGAATCCGGGCAGGATCGGGACTTAGAGGCGGCCGAGGATGGCCTTCTTGGCGGTGGTGAACTCCTCGTCGGTGAGGATTCCGGCCTGATGGAGCTCGCCGAGTTCGCGCAGTCTGCGCAGCAGGGCGTCATGGTCGCCGTCGTGATCGCGGGGGGCTTTCGCGATGCTCGGGGCGGGTGGCGCCTCGACGGCGGCGGGCTCGACCGATGCGTACGGATGGGGCATCCGGGCCACGACGGCCGCGGCCACCAGTGCCATCAGCGGATCCTTGCGGAAGCCCCACAGCTCCACGGCGTGCGGGTCGTACTTCGGTGGGGCGGTGGGTGCCGATCGGCCGACGTGGAAACGCAGATGGCCGTTGCCCAGTCCGGACGAGGGAAGCCATTCGACCTCCTGCACCTCGCTCAGGGCGATGGTGCGCGGTCCGCCGGACGCCTTGGCCTCCTCTGCCGTCCAGCTCCAGGTCAGTTTGATCTGCTCCCCGTCGAACGCCGCGGTACCGTCGCCCGCGCTGACGGTGATCGGAAGGCTCGGGCCGGGCAGCAGATAGCGGTCGACGGGATCGGTGCCGATCTGCTCGATCAGCAGGGCGTTGCGCACTTCGTCGACGAAGTACTCGGCCACTCCCGTCCGGTCGGCGGAGACCGTCAACTGGTAGGGGTCCGAGCCCTCTTCCAACTTGCCGCCCGTGGACTGGAGCAGCGGATCGGCGCCGTCGCGCAGTCGGAGCCGCAGCCTTCCGCTCTTGCGCCCGGTGGCGAACGAGACGCCGGCGACGGCCCGGAGCGGTATGGCGAGTTCCCCCAGGGTCTTGCGCAGCAGGCTCACCCCCTTGTCGGAGCCCGGCACGATCCGCACGGTGTCTCCGTCAAAGGTCCAGGTGCCGTCCTTCTGGATGATTTCTGCCATGGGGGCGATTGTTCCACTGTCGCTCGCGGTCCCCGGTGGGGTTGGTTCGCCGAGGGCCTCAAGGGATGGTCCGGTCGGGCGACGGCCTCTGTGGGAGTGCGGGGGGCGTTCCGGCGCATACGGCGATGACCTGCGGTTTTGCCGGGCGACGAGGGGCGGATGAGAGGAGGGGGCGCTGTGGGTGCGCGGTGGGTGTGACCGTAAGCTCGGTTATTGGTCTATACCTTGACCCCCGGCTGAGGGCACGATACGCATGGTGGGCGTCCTCGTCGCGACGTCCTCGAAGGGAATCAGCCTGTGATAATGCCCGGAACGCTTCCCCGTCTGTTCGGTGCGCTGCTTCTCCTGGGAGGGGCGGGTGTCGGCTGCTCAAGCGGTGACGACGATGCCAGCCCTTCGCAGAACGAGGGCAAACCCGTGCACGCGCTCGGTCGGGTCATTCCCGCCCCCGCCTCGGTGGAGCCCGGCGGCAGCCCCTACACCCTGACCAACACCACCGCCATCCACATCGACGACACCCGCGAGGTGCGGGCGATCGGCGAGTACCTCGCCGGAGTGCTCCGCCCCTCCACCGGCTATCCGCTGCCCGTCACCGCCGAGTCGGGTACGGGCGGCATCGCGCTGCGACTGAGCGCGAGCGACGAGTCCCTCGGCGATGAGGGCTATCGGCTGGAGTCGACGGGCGACGGTCTGACACTGACCGCCCGGAAGCCCGCCGGCCTCTTCTACGGCGTCCAGACGCTGCGCCAACTGCTCCCGGCCGCCGTGGAGAAGAGCACCGAGCAGAGCGCCGTCTGGGAGGTTCCCGGCGGCACGATCACGGACTCGCCGCGGTACTCGTACCGGGGCGGGATGATCGATGTGGCCCGGCACTTCTTCACGGTCGACCAGGTCAAGCGCTATATCGACCAGCTTGCCCTGTACAAGATCAACAAGTTGCACCTCCACCTCACCGACGACCAGGGATGGCGTCTGGCCATCGACTCCTGGCCCAAGCTCACCACGGTCGGCGGTTCCACCGAGACCGGTGGCGGCGAGGGTGGCTTCTACACCAAGGGGCAGTACACGGAGATCGTCGAGTATGCGGGCTCGCGCTTCCTTGAGGTGATCCCGGAGATCGACATGCCGGGGCACACCAATGCGATCCTCGCCTCGTACGCCGAGTTGAACTGCAAGGACACCGCCCCGCCGCTGTACACGGGCATCGACGTGGGCTTCAGCTCCCTGTGCGTGGACAAGCCCGCGACCTATGACTTCGTGGACGACGTGATCCGCGAGGTGGCCGCGCTCACACCGGGCAAGTACATCCACATCGGCGGTGACGAGGCGGACAACACCAGTCACGACGACTACGTGAAGTTCATGGACCGGGCGCAGGCCGTGGTCCTCAAGTACGGCAAGACGGTGATGGGTTGGCATCAGTTGGCGGGCGCGGAGCCCGTCGCCGGCGCGGTCGCCCAGTACTGGGGCTACGACCGGACCGAGGCCGCCGAACGCGATCTGGTGGCCGGCGCCGCGAAGAAGGGCACGCTCCTGGTGCTCTCCCCCGCCGACCGCACGTATCTCGACCACAAGTACACCTCGGAGACCGGGCTCGGACTCCAGTGGGCCGGTCTGGTCGAGGTTGACCGGGCCTACGACTGGGATCCGGCGACCTATCTCAAGGACGTGGGCGTCGAGGAGGGCTCGGTGCTCGGTGTCGAGGCCCCGCTGTGGACCGAGACCCTGGCGACCACCTCGGACCTGGAGGTCATGGCCTTCCCCCGGCTGCCCGGAGTGGCGGAGCGCGCCTGGTCGACGGGCGGCGAGTGGGACGAGTACAAACTGCGGCTCGCCGGGCACGCGGCCCGCTGGGAAGCCATGGGGATCAAGTTCTACAAGTCCCCGGTGGTTCCGTGGCCCAAGCCGTGACCCACGACACGGGCCGATCGGGTCCGTACGGCTGAGAACAGCGGGCCCCGGCGCACTCGCGCCGGGGCCCGCTACTGCGCTGGGACGAGGACGGGCGCAGCGATCGCTGCGCCTCGGGGTGCCGACCCCGCGCCTCGGCTTCGGAGCGCTTCCGTCAGTTCGGCAGCCCCAATTCGCGGGCGATCAGCATGCGTTGCACCTCGCTCGTGCCCTCGCCAATCTCCAGGATCTTGGAGTCGCGCCACATGCGGGCCACCGGGTACTCGTTCATGAAGCCGTATCCGCCGTGGATCTGGGTGGCCTCGCGGGCGTTGTCGACGGCGACCGTCGACGAGTAGAGCTTGGCGATGGCCGCCTCCTTCTTGAACGGCTCGCCCTGCACCAGCCGGGATGCCGCGTCGCGCCAGCCGACCCTTGCCATGTGGGCCCGCATCTCCATGTCGGCGATCTTGAACTGGATGGCCTGGTTGGCGCCGATCGGCCGACCGAAGGCGTGCCGCTCGCCGGCGTACTTCACGGACTCGTCCACACACCCCTGGGCCAGTCCCGTCGCGAGGGCAGAGATGGCGATGCGGCCCTCGTCGAGGATGCGGAGGAACTGGGCGTACCCGCGGCCCTCTTCGCCGAGCAGGTTTGCCAGCGGTACGCGGACGTCGTTGAAGGAGAGCTCACGGGTGTCCGATGCGTTCCAGCCGACCTTGGAGTAGGCGGGGGCGACCGTGAAGCCCGGGGTGCCGGACGGGACGATGATCGAGGAGATCAGCGGCTTGCCCTCCGGGGTGCGGCCCGTGACGGCGGTCACCGTGACCAAGCCCGTGATGTCCGTGCCCGCGTTGGTGATGAAGCACTTCGAACCGTTGATCACCCACTCGCCGGCCGCCTCGTCGCGCACGGCGGTGGTCTTGGTGCCGCCCGCGTCCGATCCGCCCTCCGGTTCGGTTAGTCCGAACGCACCCAGCACCTCGCCCGAGCAGAGCCGGGGCAGCCACTCCTGCTTCTGCTCCTCGGTGCCGAAGCGGTAGACGGGCATCGCGCCCAGCGAGACCCCCGCCTCCAGGGTGATCGCGACCGAGGAGTCGACCCGCGCCAGTTCCTCCAGGGCGATGCCCAGGGCGAGGTAGTCGCCGCCCATCCCGCCGTACTCCTCCGGGAACGGCAGTCCGAACAGCCCCATCCGGCCCATGTCGCGGACGATCTCGTACGGGAACTCATGGCGCTCGTAGAGGTCGCCGATCTTGGGGGCGATCACCTCGTGGGCGAATTCCTCGACGGTACGGCGGAGTTCCTCGTGCTCGGATGTGAGCCGGTGGTCCAGGGACATGGTCACTCCTTGTGGGAGAGTGCGCGAACGGTACGGGAGGGGCTGGGGCGGCCCAGCCGGTCGGCCATCCACACGCTGGTGGCGGTGAGACGGTCGAGGTCGACGCCGGTTTCGATACCGAGGCCGTGGAGCATCCACACGAGGTCTTCGGTGGCAAGGTTTCCGGTGGCGCTCTTGGCGTAGGGGCAGCCGCCGAGCCCGCCCGCCGAGGCGTCGACGGTGCTCACGCCGTGCTGGAGCGCGGCAAGGGTGTTGGAGAGCGCCTGGCCGTAGGTGTCGTGGAAGTGCACACCGATCGCGGAGAGCGGTACGCCCTCCGCCGTGAGGGCGGTGAGCAGCGCCCCCACATGGCCGGGGGTGGCCACGCCGATCGTGTCGCCCAGGGAGAGTTCGTCACAGCCCAACTCGACCAACTGCCGGGCCACGGTCACCACCTGCGCGACCGGGACCGGGCCCTCCCACGGGTCGCCGAAGCACATCGAGAGATAGCCGCGGACCGTTACGTGCTGCTCACGGGCCCGGGCGATGACCGGGGCGAACATGGCGAGCGACTCGGCGACGCCGCGGTTCAGGTTCTTGCGCGAGAAGGTTTCGGTCGCCGAGCCGAAGACGGCGATGCGGCGCGCTCCGAGGGCCAGGGCCCGGTCGAGCCCGCGCTCGTTGGGGACGAGGACGGGGAGCGCGACATGGTCCAGGTCGTCGAGCAGGGGCAGCAGGGCTTCGGCGTCCGCGAGTTGTGGCACCCAGCGGGGGTGGACGAAGCTCGTGGCCTCGATGGTGGTGAGCCCCGCGGCTGCGAGCCGGTGGATGAACTCGGCCTTCACCTCGGTCGGAACGACGGCCTTCTCGTTCTGGAGGCCGTCGCGCGGTCCGACCTCATGGATGCGCACCCGGGCCGGCAGGGCGCTTGCAGGGATCTGCATGGGCAGTCCATCAGCCATGGTCGGCCTCCTTCGCCGCGGGCTGCTCCTCGTCGGGCGGGTCGGGTGCCACCACGGCCAGGACCTGGTCCATGGCGACCGTCGACCCGGGGGTGACGTCCAGTTCGGTGACGGTGCCGGCGTGGGGTGCGGACAGCACGTGTTCCATCTTCATCGCCTCGACGACCAGCAGGCTCTGTCCGGCCTCGACCCGGTCGCCGACGGCGACCTTGACCACGGTGACGGTGCCGGGCATCGGCGCGGCCAGGGTGTCGGCGCCGCCGTGCGCGGTGCTGCTGAGGGAAGCGGCCACCGGGTCGAAGTCCGTGACCCGCCAGGAGTCGCCGTCACGGCCCAGCCAGTCGCCCGCGTGGCGGAAGGTATGGACGAGCCCGTCGGCGGTGACCGTGACGGTGCCGTCGTTCACGGTGCAGCCCGCGGGGGCCTCCCGTTCGATGGGGTCGAGCCCGGCCACGCGCAACGGGAAGACCAGGGGCGCCGGGGTGCCGCCGAGCCGCCAACCGCTGGGCACCGAGAAGGGGTCGCTCCAGCCCTCGCCGACGGCGGGGGTGAGCCGGTCCCTGCGCAGGGCAGCGGCAGCCGCGTACACCTCGTCGGGTACGCCGGCCGGGATCAGGTCGGCCGCATCGCGCTCCACCAGCCCGGTGTCCATCTCGCCCGAGACGACATCGGGGTGGGCCAGGAGCCGGCGCAGGAACCCGGCGTTGGTGGGCACGCCCAGCGTGACGGTGTCGGCGAGCGCCGCGCGCAGTCTGCGCAGGGCGGTCGGCCGGTCCGGCCCGTACGCGATGACCTTGGACAGCATGGGGTCGTAGAGGCTGGACACCTCGGAGCCCTCGCTCAGTCCGGAGTCGGTGCGGATGCCGTGCCCCTGGGGTTCGTGCAGGGCGAGGATCGTGCCACCGGAGGGGAGGAAGCCCCGGGAGGGGTCCTCGGCACAGATGCGGGCCTCTATGGCGTGGCCGGTGAGGGTGATGTCGTCCTGTGCATACGGCAGGGGCTCGCCGGCAGCGACCCGCAGTTGCCACTCCACCAGGTCGATACCCGTGATCAGTTCGGTGACCGGGTGTTCCACCTGGAGACGGGTGTTCATCTCCATGAAGTAGTAGGCGCCGCGGTCTTTGCCGGGGACGATGAACTCGACCGTGCCCGCGCCCACATAGCCGCAGGAGCGGGCCGCCTCCACGGCCGCGGCGCCCATCGCCGCCCGGGTCTCGTCGTCGAGCAGCACCGAGGGTGCTTCTTCGATGACCTTCTGGTGGCGGCGCTGGAGGGAGCACTCCCGCTCGCCGAGGTGCACCACGTTGCCGTGTGCGTCGGCGAGCACCTGGATCTCGATGTGCCGGGGCCGGTCGATCCACCGCTCCACGAGCAGTGTGTCGTCGCCGAAGGAGGAGCGGGCCTCGCGTCGGGCCGCGGCGATCTCTTCCAGCAGTTCCGATTCCGCTCGGGTGAGCCGCATGCCCTTGCCGCCGCCGCCCGCCGACGGCTTGAAGAGGACGGGCATGCCGATCTCGCGTGCAGCGGCGGCAAGTTGGTCATCGGTGAGTCCTGAACCGGAGGAGCCGGGCACGACGGGGACACCGGCGGCCCGGACGGTCTCCTTGGCGCGGATCTTGTCGCCCATCAGTGCGATGGCCTCGGGCGGCGGGCCGATGAAGACCAGTCCTGCATCGGCGCAGGCACGGGCGAAGGCGGCGTTCTCGGCCAGGAAGCCGTAGCCGGGGTGGACGGCCTGGGCGCCGGTTCGGGCGGCGGCCTCCAGCAGTCGGGGGACGGACAGATAGCTCTCGGCTGCGGACGGCGGCCCGATGCGGACGGCGGTGTCGGCCTCGCGGACATGGCGGGCGTCCGCGTCCGCGTCGGAGAAGACGGCGACCGAGCGGACTCCAAGGGACCTGAGGGTCCGGATCACGCGGACCGCGATCTCACCCCGGTTGGCCACCAGGACCGTGTCGAACATGGCCGGTGCCGTGCCGGTGGGTCCGGCCGGGTTTCGTGGGTGCTGCATCGTCACGGTGTGTCCTCACATCCGGAAGACGCCGAAGCCGGGCTCACCCAGCGGCGCGTTGGCACAGGAGGTGAGGGCGAGGCCCAGCACCTGACGGGTCTCCATGGGGTCGATCACGCCGTCGTCCCAGAGCCGGGCCGTGGCGTAGTAGGCGCTGCCCTGCTGCTCGTACTGGGCGCGGATCGGAGCCTTGAAGGCTTCCTCGTCCTCGGTGGCCCAGTCCTCGCCGCGCGCCTCCAACTGGTCGCGCTTGACGGTGGCGAGGACGGACGCGGCCTGTTCCCCGCCCATGACCGAGATCTTGGCGTTGGGCCACATCCACAGGAACCGGGGGGAGTAGGCCCGGCCGCACATCGAGTAGTTGCCCGCGCCGTAGGAGCCGCCGACGACGACGGTCAGTTTGGGTACGCGGGCGCAGGCGACGGCGGTAACCATCTTGGCGCCGTGCTTGGCGATGCCGCCCGCCTCGTAGTCCCGGCCGACCATGAATCCGGAGATGTTCTGGAGGAAGAGCAGGGGGATGCCGCGCTGGTCGCACAGTTCGATGAAGTGGGCGCCCTTCTGTGCCGACTCGGCGAACAGGATGCCGTTGTTGGCGACGATGCCGACGGGGTGGCCGTGGATGCGGGCGAACCCGGTGACCAGCGTCTGCCCGAACTCGGACTTGAACTCGGCGAACCGGGAGCCGTCGACGACGCGTGCGATCACCTCGCGCACGTCGTAGGGCGTACGGGAGTCGACCGGCACCGCGCCGTACAGCCCGGCGGGGTCGACCTTGGGTTCGTCGGCGGCAGTGACCGTCCAGGGCAGGGGGCCGCGGGCGGGCAGGGTGGCGACGATGTTGCGGACGATCCGCAGGGCGTGGGCGTCGTCCTCGGCGAGGTGGTCGGTGACTCCGGAGACACGGGAGTGGACCTCGCCGCCGCCGAGTTCCTCCGCGGTCACGACCTCGCCGGTGGCGGCCTTCACCAGGGGCGGGCCGCCGAGGAAGATCGTGCCCTGGTTGCGGACGATGACGGCCTCGTCGCTCATCGCGGGCACATAGGCGCCGCCCGCCGTGCAGGAGCCGAGGACGGCGGCGATCTGGGGGATGCGCGCACCGGACAGCCTGGCCTGGTTGTAGAAGATCCGGCCGAAGTGGTCGCGGTCGGGGAAGACCTCGTCCTGGAGGGGGAGGAAGGCCCCGCCGGAGTCCACGAGATAGACGCACGGCAACCGGTTCTCCAGGGCGATCTCCTGGGCGCGGAGGTGCTTCTTCACCGTCATGGGGTAGTAGGTGCCGCCCTTGACGGTCGCGTCGTTGGCGACGATCAGGGTCTCGCGCCCGCTGACCCGCCCGATTCCGGCGATGACTCCGGCTGCCGGGGCCTGGTCGCCGTACATCCCGTGGGCGGCGAGGGGGGCCAGCTCCAGGAAGGGGGAACCGGGGTCGAGCAGGGTGTCGACGCGCTCGCGCGGGAGCAGTTTGCCGCGGGCGGTGTGTCGGGCCCGGGCCTTCTCCCCGCCGCCGAGCCGCGCGGCGGCCAGCTTGTCACGCAGTGTGTCCACCAGCTGCCGGTGCGCCTCCTCGTTGGCCTGCCAGGCCGCGGAGGAGGGGTCTGCCGTGCTGGTCAGCACGGGTGCCTGCTGCATCGTGTCGAGCCCCCTTGCCCGGACGACGGTCTCGTACGCCTGGTACGCCGTCGTTCGACCTCAATCGAGTGGATCATGCCGAATTGATTGGGTTGTGCCGCGGAAATTCAGTTAATGAGCGTTAACGTACTCCGTTAGGTTAACGAGCGCTAACAGCGTTGTCTAGAATCTGATGCATGAGCACCAGGACGGATGCCACGACCCGCCGAGAGCAGATCCTCAAGGAAGCCGCCCGCCTCTTCGCGGAGCGCGGCTTCCACGGCGTCGGCGTCGACGAGATAGGGGCGGCCGTCGGCATCAGCGGCCCCGGCCTCTACCGCCACTTCGCGGGCAAGGACGCCATGCTCGCCGAACTCCTCGTGGGCATCAGCGAGCGACTCCTGAGCGGTGGGCGGCTGCGGGTCGAGGAGTCGACCACCGACGCGGCGGCGCTCCTCGCATCGCTCATCGACGGCCATATCGACTTCGCCCTCGACGACCGCCCCCTGATCACCCTCCACGACCGGGAGCTTGATCGACTCCGGGAGCGCGACCGCAAGCTGGTGCGCCAGCTCCAGCGGCAGTACGTGGAGCTCTGGGTGGCCGCCGTACGGGAACTGCACCCGCAGATCGAGGAGGCCGAGGCCAGGGCCGCCGTCCACGCCGTGTTCGGCCTGCTGAACTCCACCCCGCACCTCGGGTCGTACGGTGATGGGCTCCTGGGGCGTGCCGCGACGGAATCGCTGCTGCGCCGCCTGGCGCACGGAGCCTTCGCCGCCCTCACGCCCTGAGGGGCGCCCTCGGCTGTTACGCCCGACGGGCCGCGGGCGCACCGGCACAGTGATCAATGCCGCAGCCGCAGCCATGGGGGCGTGTCAGCCGGGGTCTGACGGCACAATGGGTCCATGTCGATACCGAGCCGTGCCGCCCTCGTCGAACACCTCGTCCGCACCCGTATCGCAGGGAACGTCGCGACCCCCCGCGACAACAACCTCTCCCACTACCGTCTCCTTGCCAACGGCGATCGCCACTACTGGCTCGGACTGGAACTCGGTGACCGCTGGACGGACGAGCAGGACGTCCTCGCGGTGATGGCCGAGCGGTGCGGGGTCAACGACGACCCCCAGCACCGCAGCGGCCAGGACACCATCGACCCACAGCTCACCGTCGACGCCCTTGACCGCTTCGCCGCTCGACTCCGCAAGGCCGCGGCCGGCCGGGAGCGGGTGTTGTTCGCCACCGGCCACCCCGGTGGTCTGCTCGACGTCCACCGACAGACCGCGGACGCCCTGCGGGCCGCCGGCTGCGAGATCGTGCGCATCCCCGGGGGAGTGCGGGCGGACGAGGGCATGGTGTTCCAGTTCGCCGACGTGGCCATGTTCGAGAGCGGGGCGACGCTCTGGCACACCCACTCGCCCGCGCCAATGGCCGCCATCTTGGACGCGTTGGAGTACGAGGGCAGACCTCAGCCCGATCTGGTCGTGGCGGACCACGGCTGGGCCGGCTGCGCGGGTCAACGCGGGCTCGACGCGGTGGGGTACGCCGACTGCAATGACCCCGCCCTCTTCATCGGTGAGGCTGAGGGCACCCTTCAGGTGACGATCCCGCTCGACGACCATGTGATGGATCCGCGGTTCTACGATCCGATGGCCGACTACCTGCTGAACGCCGCCGGACTGCTGTAGGCGCATGGGGGCTGCTGTGACGGGGCTGTTGTGACGGGGCTGCCGTGAAGGGGGGTGTGGCATCGGGCGGTCTCGGTGCCCACGGCCCGGCCGCCCTCCCGTACGGTTGCGGTACGGAACGCGGTACGGAACCTGTGTGAAGGAGACCCGGTGCACCGAGGCCAGAGCGAGCCCGACGACCGCATCCGACGTGCCAGGGCCCTGCGCAGGGTGCAACTCGCGCTGTTCGCGCTGGTCGTCGTGTTGGTGACGTTCCGCATCATGACCGATGACCTTGCCAGCGCCGACGAGTCCGCTCTGTTCGGTCTGACGGCCGTGGCCGGTCTGCTTATCGGTGTGCTGGAGCGCTACCGGGTGGGCTTGGCGAAACGGCCCCGGTGAGGTCCCCGGTGAGGCCCCGATGAGCCCGCGCACCCGGTGGCTCACCCCTCCTTGACCGTCCAACGCCCGGAGTCGATCGGCAGCCGGAGGTAGTTCGTTGCCAATCGGCCGACCACGGTCGCGAGGATGGCCTGCTCGCCCTGTTCGTCCTCGTACTCGTGGTCGTCGTTCTCATTCAACGCCAGTGCGCCGGTCTCCGGCGGCCCCCAGTCGATGGTCACGTACCCGTTCGGCTGCCAACTCTCCACCGACCACGACACGCTCCCGAACACATCGAACGCGGAGAGCACCCCTTGGGGCTCATCGGCGTACGGGTAGGGGAGGTTGATCGAGTTGCCCCGCAGTTGCAGCCACCGGGAGTCGTCCTCGCTGTCGCTCGCCGTGACCGTGAAGTCGAAGTTTTCCGCGGCGATCTGCTCGAACAGCCGGGCCACGAGGAGTGTGGGGTCCAGCGCCATGCATCCGTCCTCTCGTACCACCCGGGACTCGTGTACCACCCGGGACTCTCAGGTCTCCTGGGGCCCGTGTACCGCCCGGGATCTCGTGTGGTGCCGGGCAGAGTGATCGCGGCCCTGGCGATCAGATGTCCTGCTCCGCCCGTCGATGCTGACCGACCTGGTGCCGCCACGCCGCCCAGGGGATGAACGTACCGACGAAGATCAGGGCCGCGCAGAGCAGGAGAAACCCCTGTGACGTGCCCTGGGCGAGGGCGGCCACGATGCCGACCGGTGCCCCGACCGTCAGCCCCAACATGCCCTTCCAGTCCCGGGCGTATCCCTTGCGGTAGAAGCTGGTGCACAGAACCAGGAAGGAGATCATGACGGCCCCGAAGTACCCGCGGCCCTCGTCCGGCACAGTGCACTCGTCGGGCAGGGAGGTTCCACAGCCCAACTCCACCGCGCCGGCCGCCGCCCAACCGAGGACGGCCACGGTCACGGCGTTGATCGCCGCCCCCACCCATATCCGATGCATCCGCCGATCCTAGGCCGTGCCCACTGACAGAGGACTGTCCCACTGCCACCGAATCCCCGACCCGGACACGGCCTATCGAATGGTGGATTCGGGGTGCTGCGCGTCCCACTCCCGACGTGAGAGCGCGATGGAGTCCCGGTGCTGCGCAGACCAGTCCGCGAGGGCCTTCACCAGATGGGTGAGGCTGTGACCGGTCGCGGTGAGCTCGTACTCCACCTGCGCGGGAACCGTCGGATACACCGTGCGGGCCACCAATCCGTCCCGTTCCAACCGCCGCAGGGTGAGGGTCAGCATCCGTTGGGAGATGCCGGGTACGGCACGTTGGAGCTGTCGGAATCGGCGTACGCCCTGGGCCAGTTCCACCACGGCGAGGACCGACCACTTGTCCCCGATGCGGTCGAGGACATCGCGGATTCCGCAGTCCTCGTGCTCGTCGCCGCAGCTGACCACCGGTTCGCCGGTTACCTCCGTGTGCCCCACTGACATCGAAGTGCCTCCTTATGTTCCCTCGAACATCCCCGCAGGATGTTCCAGGTTACTGAAGAGAACCTCCAACCATCGGAGAAGCAATGATCTTGGTCACTGGTGCCAACGGAGCTCTGGGCGCCCTCGTGGCGGGGCAGTTGGCGGGCCGGTGTGACACGGTACTCGGCACCCGCGATCCCGCCCGGACCGCGACCGCCCTCCCGGTCCGCCGTATCGACTTCGACGACGAAGACTCCCTGGCCTGGGGCTTCGCCGGGGTGGACGTCCTGCTGATGATCTCGGCCGGCTTCGGCGAGGACGACACCGTCCTGGCCCGCCACGGCGCCGCGATCGACGCCGCCGAGAAGGCAGGCGTGGGACAGGTGGTCTATACGAGTCTGACGGCCGCGGGCGACCACCTTCCGTATGCGCTGCCCCACCGCTGGACCGAACGCCGGCTGCGGGAGAGCGGCATGGACTGGACCGTCCTGCGCAACGGTCTGTACGCCGAACTGCTGGGCGCCCTCGCGACACCGTCCCCGGACGGACGGATCACCGCTCCGCTCGGTACGGGAGCACTGGCCGCCGTCGCCCGGGCCGACCTCGCCGAAGCGGCGGCCAAGGTGGTGGTGAACGCAACGGCACACGTGGGAAAGACGTATGAACTCGTCGGTGAACGTGCTGTGAGCGGTGCCCAACTGGCCGCTGCCCACGGCCCGCACATCAGCTACGCGCCGACGACACTCGCTGAGGCCCGGGCGGTCATCGCCGCATCCGCCGTCGAACCGTTCCAGGTGCCGATGCTCGTGGGCACCTACTCGGCCATCGCCGCCGGAATGCTCGCGGACACCGGCGGCGATCTACGGGAGCTGCTGGGGCGGGCGCCGATCTGCCCGCTGTCCGCCGCGGTCGCCGCGTAGCGCCCGATCAGTCCAGCAGATTGCTGAGGGAGACATAGAGGAGCACCCGGCCCCGGGGATCCTGTGAGTCGTCCACTCCGATGCAGAGGTCGCGCCGGTCCAGCAGCCAGCCGTTGGGACGGCAGGTTTCCCGCGGCCGATCCAGGGTGCGGACGATCTCGTCCCGGGAGAGCCCGTTCGTACTGCCGATCTCCAACAGCCGGTAGCAGTTCCCCGAGCCACAGCTGCTCGACTCGGACAGCACGGTGAGGCCCGCAGGGAGTGGGGGCACGGCACGGGCCGATGGCATGGACGCCTCGGTCATCAGCAGGGCGTACAGCAAGGAGCCCGCGCCCGTGACGGCGAGCAGGGTTCCGAGCAGGCCGATCGCCCCGTTGCGGCGATGGGTCCAAGCCCTCGACCCTGGCCCCTCCTGATGGCGCTCCCAGGCGCATCCGCAGACGATGAGCGCGGTGCTGGCGACGGCGTAGACGAGATGGGCATCGGCGCGGTGGCCGATGACCCAGCCGTGTTGGACGGCGATCAGCACCGCGGCACCCATGAGCAGGGGTACGGAGACGGCCCATCCGATCAGTCGGGTACGCGCCAGTCGCCACCAGGCGATCGGTGGTACGGCGGCGAAGACCAGGCCCAGAACGGCCAACCACATCCGGGCCCCTCCCACGGTGGACGACGGCGATACGCCTGGGGACGTGGTTGTTCAGGTGTTCGGTTCCTCGTCGGGTGCCCGCTCGGGCGGTGAGCCCGGGAACGGCCCCGCGAGTTCGACATAGGCGGAGAGTTCCGCCGCGGAGGTGAGCAGCGCCAGCCGACGCCGGGTGAGCCGCTTGTGCCAGTCGTGGAGGGCGACCTCCAGGGCTTCCACACCACCGGCGTTGCGCACCTGCTCCAGCAGGGGTGCGATGTGCTCCAGCGGATAGCCTCCGCGACGCAGTTGCCGTACGAGGTGGGCATCGCGCACATCGGACGCCGTGTAGGTGCGGTAGCCGGTGGCCCGGTCCCGGCTCGGGCGGACCAGCCCGACCCGCTCCCAGGCGCGCAGGGTCGCCGGCCGGACGCTCAACTGCCGGGCGAGCGGACCGATGAAGCTGTCCGTGCCCTCGGGGCCGTGCGTGGGACCGGAAGGGAGATCGGAAGGGGGATCGGTCGAGGTCAGATCGACCAGGGCGGCTTCGACCGCGGCGAGCGTCGTACGGTCCTGGCGGAGTTGGCCGTGGGTGTCGTCGATCAGGGTGAGGGCCGCATCGAGGTCGCCGTCGTTGAGTTCCCGCAGGATCTGGGCGGCCTGCTGATGGCCGTGGCCGGGGATGAGAGCGATGAAGGTGCGCAGCGCCTGGGCATGCAGTCGGGTGTAGATCCGATAGCCGTGCGCGGTGCGTTCGGCTGGCGGCAGGATGCCTTCGTCCTCGTAGTTCCGGACCGCCTGGGTGGACAGTCCGTGTTCGCGCGCCAGATCCACCGGCCGCAGTCCCCGCTTGCCCATCCGTATCCCTCTTGAAGGTTCTCGTTCATTCATGCAGCTGGATATCGGAAAAGCTTCACCGAATCAGCAAGGTCAGTGTTGATGGTGATGGCGTTGATGGTATCGACAACATGGGCGGGTGCTCGGGGAGCTATGGGCGGGTGCGCCCGGGCCGACGGGGTGCCCGCCCGCTCCCCGCGGAGCGAACACCCCCACCCCCCTGGATGGGCAGCCCGTAGCTAGGCCACGTCGATGCCGTGGTCCTGTACGAGTGCCTCCAGGCCGCCCGGATAGCCCTTGCCGCCCACCACGAACTCCCAGTCGCCGCCCGCACGCCGACGGAACGAACCGAGGACCAACGCGGTCTCTCCCGGTCGTCCGTCCGACACCGTCAGCCGGTCCAACTCCTGGCCCGCCACATCCCGCAGCACGATCCCCGCCCGGGTGAATCCCGCAAGGTCGGCCCTCGGATTCACCTCGGGGTCCACGGCCGCCGCGATCACCAGCCGGTCGGCCTGCGCCGGCAGATCGTCGAACGCCACCCGGAGGGCCGCCTTGTCGCCGGTCGCGGTCGCCGCCACCGACCGAACGGAACCGTCCGGAGTCCGCTCGTTGTTGAAGAAGACGAAGTGGTCGTCGCTCAACACCCGGCTACCGCGACACACCAGCGCACACACGTCCAGCGCCACCGAGCCTGCCCAGGTCATCCCCAGCAGATTGGCTTCCTCCTCCTGCGCCGCAGGCGGAGCCGTCCGCTGCGGCGGCACCGTTCCCGTACCGAGCCGTCCGCGCAGGCCGTGCCGACCCAGGAGGTCCACCAACTCCTCCCCGGTCACCAGGGTCAACGGCTTGCCGTTGGCGAAGGTGTACGAGCCCGGCCCGAACCCGGACGTGGTCACCAGCACGCCCTTGTTGGCGCCCGAACCCTGCACCGTCCCGTAGAGGTCCCGCACGGCACTGGGCGGCACGGTGTTGCGGTACCGCTTGACCTGCACGATGATCCGACCGCCGCTGATCGGGTCCGGATCGTACGCCTCCACGTCGACACCGCCGTCGTTGGACCGCTGGGTGGTGACGGCCTGCATGCCGCGGGCCCGGAACAACTCGGCGACCAGCCCTTCGAAGCCCACCGGGTCCATCTCCAAGAGGTCCGGGTCCTCGTCGCCGCCATGGGACACGACCCCGCCGCCGACGTCTTCGGGCACCCGCCCCGGCCGTACCGCCACCCGCTGGTCGGGCTTGGCGGACAGTTGCCCCCGCATCCCCTCCAGACACTCGACCGCACCCACCTGCCCCAGGTTCAGCCGACCGAAGTCACCACGTGACACCGACACCGTGCTCAGCACGATGTCCTTGCGCTGCCCGGTCGCCGGGTCCACGTCATCGACGAACCCGTTGAGCGCCACCGAGTCCAACACCCCGAACTCGTCCGCCGCGAAGAGGTCCCGAAGGGCCAGCAGCACACACTGCGCGACCACGTCCCGGTAGAGCGCCCTGCGCTGTCCCACCGGCCGGGGGCTCTCCTTCTCCTGGTCCGAGGAGACCACATAGCGAACCGACTTGGCCTCGGGCACCACATCGAAGCCGGGCAGCTCCCAGTTGAGGACCAACTGCCGGGCCGCCCGGTCGAAGGCCGCCATCACCTGCCGCGGCAACCCCTCGGGCCAGGTCGTCGACGCGTACAGCGCGGCCGAGAAGTACTCCACCACCGTCTCCGGGTCCCCGGCGCGGAGCGCGTTCACCATTCCGGCGATACCGTCGTTGTGGTGCTGGATCTCCGTGCGGCGGGCCCGCGCCCAGGCGTCGTACTGGCTCCGGTACTCCGCCAACTGCCGTACCCGCTCGGACTCCGCGGCCTGGGCCAACCCCAGATCGTGCCGGTAGCGCGTCTGCGCCTCCTGCTCGGCCGCGGCCCGTCGGGACGCCGTCCAGCCGCCCTGCGCACGGTAGTTGTTGGGATCCGGCATCGGCACGGGATGCACCAACTGCCCCGGTGAGAAGGGCTCGATCTCCTCCTGGCGCGTCAGCATCGCGGTACGGAACGCCTCCCCACGGCATCCGGTGGCCAGCAGACCGGTCAGCTCCGCGACCCGCGCCTCCAACTCGGCCGTCCGCGCCCTCGCATCCGCCTCCCGCCGCTGCTTGTAGGCGGCCTGCTGCTCCCGGTGCATCCGGGCCATATCCCGTTGGTAGACCCGCTGTTGGCGCTCCTGCTCGCGCTGTGCCCGAATCGTGGCGCGGTAGTGGGCCTCCGCTTCCCGCTGCTGCCGCCTCTGCGCCTCTGCCCAGGCTCCGATCAACCCGCTAGAGCGACGACTCATCTCGCCCCTCGCCTCCCCACAGGGCCACTCAGCCCCCCAAGACACATGAAAACGTCAGTCTCTCGAACCTGAAGGGCAATAGCGCTGTTTTCGCTGACCTCGCCGGGGGAGAAGTGTGCGCGTCGGACCTGGATTCCCGAGATCGCGGTGTGCGCCGCGTGCCGCGGACCAGAGGTGCGTGGGCGGCGTGGGGCGGGACGGACCGGTGGGCCCACCGCCCCACCACTCAGCGCTGCGAAGAGGGTGTTCCCCGGCCCCTCGACGAGGCCCGTCCCCGGGCCGTCGTCGGACTGGGACTAGGACTGGGAACGAGGAATGGGCCGCTGCTCGCGGGTCGCGGCGTCGACCGTTACCCGTGTGTCCCGGACACGGAAACCGCCTGCTCCCACAGGTCCAGCCCCGCCCGCAGAAGTTCATTCACCGCGGCGGTCTCCTCTTCCGTCCAGGCTTCCTCGCTGCCGTCCGATGCCAGTGGATCGCCCTCGTAGAACTTCTCGTACGCACTGTCGTGCACCGGTCCCTGTGCGGGCAGTGACGAACGGTCCTCCAGCGTGTGGGAGAGGTCTTCGAGGAAGTTCCACGCATCCAGCAACAGCCCGGGGGACGCCGAGCGAAGCCGCGGTTGCCAGACCCACTCCCGGACGAGGGACAGATCGAGAGAGTCGTCCTCCTCGCTGATCAGCGTCCATCGGCTGCGTTCGCCCTGCTCCTCCAAGGACTGGAGGTCTTCGAACACCAGCAGCCGCCCGTGCTCGTCGACGGCGAGTTCATTGGGGTCGTCGCCCGCTCCGGGCTGCCAGACGACGAAGAGGTCCCCACTCTTGGTGATGATCCGGTACGGATAGTGCTCAGCCATGCGGGGCCCCCAACAATTGCGTGGCGACACCCGCCACGGCACCATCCTGCCTGCGGCGATCACCGTACGGTGACGCAGGTCCGGGCCGCCCGGGCCGCAGCGTTCCGAAGACGCCGGCCGGAGTGTGCGCCGGTCGCCACGACGCCCCTCGGACCGAACGATCGCCGCTCGCTCAGGAAGAGACACCTCACCGCATGCTTCCGCGGTAACTTCCGTACAGGAGTGGGTAGTTGTGTCGGAGAACGCCCTTCGGAACAACGGGGCATCACCGTACAATTACCGCGTGTCGGTTACCTCACATCTTTATCATGGCGAGTTGGGCGATTGGTGCGAGACGCGACTGACCGGGTCGGAGGAGGTGGCACGGTACCTGGTCCAACAGGTCCGTGACGGTGAGGTCGTCCGTCCTGAGGGGCCTGTTCCCAAGCACCATTGGAGCCAGGCCGGCCGCGCTTTCACCCATCGCATGGCTCATTTGATCCAGTTCGCACCCCCCTACTCGGCTCTGCTCGGTCTGGTCAGGGCGGGGCTCGTTCCCCGCTCGTGGGCCGATGCCGAGGCGGTTCAATACCCGACGCACGAACTTCTGACGGGCGATCGACGTGAACGGGCCGTGGACCTGCGTCCGACACCGAGTGGCTGGATCGACCTTCGCACGGCGCGCGACGCGGGTGCGTCGGTGGGTCTGGTGGTGACCACCCAAGAACACAGACACCGTGATCTCTCGCGTCCGGGCCAGCCGGACGAGCAGATACTGAGCGAACTGTTCGACCGGGTGCGCGCCTACTTCCACGAGCACTCCACCCTGGGGCAACTGGGCGAACCGGGCCCCGAGCGCGGCTTGGCCAGACTGTGCTGGATCCTCGGCTCCTTCCAGTACGCCAATCGCAACAACAGCATCGAAAGCCCGCTGTTCAGGGTGTTCCGCGATGACGTGCCGAGCGTTGAGGACATACACCGGGGCGCCGGCGACGACGAGATCGCAGACCCACTGGCCCTGACACAACGCCTCCAGACCTCGGGTGCACTGGAGCAGTTGCGCCGCCTCGCGGGCGATCCACCCCCGGGCACACCCTGGGGCATCACGGCCCCCGTCATCTTCGATCACTGGGACGACAACACCTTCTTGCTCGACGGAACCGAAGGATCGACCCTGTTGGAGGTCGTGTCACTGGCCCATGTCGCCGCCAACGGTCGGGCGCGACGCCGCATCTGGAACCTACTCGCGTACGCCTGGCTCGACACGGCCGACACCTACCGCATCCGCAACATCGCCTTGTACTTCGCCCGGCACGGAGTGCTTGTCACCATTCCGGTGACACGCCTGGCGGAGGCTTTACTCGAAGGCCGCGACGCACAGGACGTCAGGAATGAGTTCGTCGGTCTGGCGACCCGCTTGCGTGACATGGACCGCGCCCGCCGGCAAGCGTGGCGCCTGCCCTCCGACCAGTAGCGATGGCCGTTGCGCGCGGCTTCAGCGGGCACAGACGATATCCCGGGCGGGCAGTGTCCCGCGCAGTAGATAGGTGTTCACCGTCTCTTCGACGCAGTCGTTGGGGTAGTGGCCGTAGAGCGTGTGCGCCCGGACGGGCACGGTCACCAGCCGGGAGGCGCGCATCGCCCGGTGCATCCGCAGACCCGACTCATAGGTGGTTCGGGAGTCCCCGGTCGCCTGGACCTGGAGCGCGGGGACCTCATTGTCGATCCTGGTCAGCGACTCGCGCGGCTGCTCCTGCCAGAACGCGCAGGGGAGCGGCGCATGGGTCATGGGTCCGAACACCGGTTGTGATGCACGGGAGCGCTGCACGGCTCGCCAGTAGTGCTCCGGGTCGCTGGGCATGGCCGCGTCGGCACAGACGATTCCCAACTGGCCCGCGTAGTCCGCCGCCCGGTCGGAACCCACGGACGCGAACAGCAGGTCCAGGGTGCTCTGGAGCCACGGCGGTACGGTGATCGGCTTACCACCCGCCGTGGCCGCGACCGCTTCCGCCTTCAACAGGGTCCGCAGCAGCTGGGCGAACTGCGGGTCCGCCGTGTCATCGGTCACCAAGACGTAGAACAGCAGCGGCAACTCATGGTCGCTCATCCGATGTCCACCGAGGTGGATCGGTGCCTTCCGCGCCCGTACGACCATGGCCTCGACTCCGGCGCGCACCTCAGCTGGTGTACGTCCGAGCCCGTACTCACCGTGCCGCGGCGCGACCCAACGGGCGAAGTCGTCGAGCGCCCGCTCATTGGCGAGGCCCGTACGGCGCACCATCCGCAGCGGGTACTCGGCGGGGTCCGGTGCACTGTCCAGGACCAGCCGATCGACCCGGTGCGGGAACATCTGGGCGTAGGTGGAGCCCAGGACCGTCCCGTACGAATGCCCGAACCACGAGGTCTTCGCCTCGCCCAGAACACTGCGGACCATGTCCACGTCCCGGGCGGTATTGCGGGTCGACAGATACGGCAGCAGATCGGCTTGCTCGTCCCAGCACCTGCGGGCGTCCTCCCGGGTGAGCCGCACGCTCTCGTCGAACCCCGCCCGATCGGCCCCCGGCGCGTACAGGAGCCAGCTGCTGCGATCCAGCCCGCAGTCCGCGGGAGTGCTCTCGCCGAGCCCGCGGGTGTCCATACCGATCACGTCGTACGCCGCCGCCACCCCGGGGCTCATCACCCTCCGCAGATCCCGCGGCATGCCCAAGCCCCGGACCCCGGGCCCGCCCGGGTTGGTCTGGAGGATGCCGCGCCGCTTAGCCGGATCGGACGAGGTGATCCGAGAGATGGCGATCTCGATCGTGCGGCCTCCCGGCCTGCCGTAGTCGAGCGGGACGGTGATCCGCGCGCAGCGCGTGCGGCTCGCGCCAAGCGAGACGTCCCTACAGGCGGTCCAGTCGACGGGCTGCTTCCTAAACCGCTCCAGTGCGCGCTCGCCCTCAGCAGGGGATGCGCTGACGGGCGCTCCGATGGTCATGGTGAGGGCCGCGATCGACAGGGCGAACGCGCCGAGAACTGCGGTTCTCTTCATGATCCCGCACGCTACTGGCGCCGCGGTGGGCCGTGTCCGAGCCGCAGTGACGTGTCGTCCTGCCCGGCCCGCTTCGCGTACCCCGCCCTGCCCATAGGTATGACATCTCGCACGGACTCGTCGTGGTCAAGAAGGTGGAACACTGCCGGCCACCGGCATTGTCGCTCTGTTGTACGGCTGACAACATCACCGGTGGGGCCCGGCGGAGGCGCCTGGAGGAGGGCGTATGGCCACGGTCTTTCTGGTGATCAGGTTCGCGCTGGCGTTGACGTTCGCCGCGGCAGGTGTGCTGGCCCTGGTGACGGGGCGCATCGCCTTCTCCTGGTTGCGCCGAAGCGTGCACCGGCCGGGGATATGGGGTGCCGGTGCCCTTCTGCTGGGTACGGCACTCGGGCTGCAACCGGTGCTCCCCTTCGAGGTCCAGATTCCGCTGATGATCCTCGGCCTGCTGTTGATCGGGTTGTCCCAGCTCTGGTGGCGCCGCAGGGTCTCCGGGACCGACTGAACCGACGGCTCCTGTTGCTGGCACGCCGGTGCGCAAGGGTGTGCCGGTGTCACCGGTTGTTGCGGGCTGTTGTGGGCTGTTGTGGTCCACGGACAGTGCTCACCGCCCGGGCACGGCCGGGGATCGTACGTCGGTACGGGCGTCAGCCGTGGGCACGGTCCAGGGCGTGGAGTTCGGCGGCGGCTTCACTCTGGAGCGGGTGGTGGTGCTCGGTGAGCGTGTGCAAGGCGGCGGCCAGTGCCGTACGCGCTTCCCCGAGGCGGTCGAGCTGGCGCAGGACGCGTCCGAGTTCCAGCTGAGCGGGCCCGGACCACCCCGGCATGGCCATCTCCTCGAAGGTGTCCCATGCCCTTCGCAGGGGAGTTTCGGCCTCCTGCCATCTGTCGAGAGCTGCATAGTCATTGCCGAGGTGTTGCAGGGTGACGGCGTGGAATAGGGCCAGGAGATGGGGTGCCTGGCCCGAGATTCCCTGGTCGCAGATCTCCAGGCCGTACAGATGGTGTTCGAGTGCCTGATCGGCGCGGCCGTGTTCGCGCAGGGTCTCTCCGAGCGCGTTGAGGGTGGTCAGTTCGGCGAGTCTGCCCGAGGTCGACGGGTTGTCGCGGTGGCAGGCAGCCGCCGCGTGGAGCCGGGCGATGGCTTCGTCCGTCCGGCCGAGGCGGCGCAGCGCACCGGCGCCATATCCCAGCGCCCAGCCTGTCTGGAGCGGGTCCCCGCAGGCACGCGCCACGGCGAGCGCGGCGTCGGCGGCTTCGAGTGCCGCATAGGGGTTGTGGGCGCACCTGTTCTGGGCCCAGGCGAGGTAGTTGAGTTGCGTCGCTTCTTCGTGCTGGCTGCCGAGGGCCCGGGCGGCGTCGGTGCCGTGTTGGAACACGGCGGTCCATTGCTGCCAGTGTTGGGTCAGGTCGGAGAACCAGTGCATCGCCTCGGCAGCGTCGAGGACCTGTCGGTACCGACCGACGGTGAGGGCGTGGTGCAGGGCTGCGAGCCACTGGTCCCGCTCGGCTTCCAGCCAGGCGCGGGCCTGGTCGCGACCGGCGGGGGAGGTGGCGGGATCGGGGTCGCCTGCCGGTGTGCTGTGCCGCTCTGCGTCGAAGTGGAGCGCGGCCGTGGTCGCCCGGGCCAGCATCCAGCGGGCGGTGCGGTCCAGCGCTTCGTCCCGGGTCGCCGGGTCGTCCTCGGCGGTCGACTGTTCGGCCGCGAACAGCTTGAGAAGGTCATGGAGCCGGTAGCGCTCGGCCGTTGCATCGGCCTGGAGCAGTCCGCGGTCGCAGAGTTCTTCCAGGCGCAGTCCGGCGTCGCGGACCGGGATTCCGGCGAGGAGTGCGGCGGTCTCGGGGCTGAGGTCTGGGCCAGCGGCGAGCGCACAGCGCCGCAGGAGGAGCCTCGATGGGGTGTCGAGTTGTCGGTACGAGAGCGCGAAGGCGGCCCGAACCCTCAGATCGCCCGCCTGGAGGGTGTCCAGCCTGCGTTCCTCGCGGTCGAGTTGGGCGGCGAGCTTGCCGAGGCTCTCGTGCGGCCGGGCGGCGAGGCGCTGGCCGGCGATGCGCAGGGCCAGCGGCAGGCGCCCGCACAGGTCGGCCAGATCGCGGGTGGCCTGCGCCTCGTGTGAGACGCGCTCGACGCCGACGATGCGGGTGAGCAGTTCGACCGCTTCCTCACGGCGCAACAGCGAGAGTTCCACCCGGTGCACCGCCTCCAGAGCGGTGAGGCTGCTGCGGCTGGTGACGAGGGTGAGACAGGTGCCGGTCCCCGGGAGCAGAGGGCGTAACTGGTTCTCGTCGACCGCGTTGTCGAGCAACAGCAACAGACGTCGGGTCGCGGCGAGGGAGCGGAACAGTCCGGCCCGGTCCTCCAGATCACGGGGCACCATCTGCTCGGCCACACCCAGGGCGGCCAGCAGTTTGGCCAGGGCTTCCTGGGGAGGTGCGGGCTGGGCCGCCATCCCCCGCAGATCGAGGTGCAACTGTCCGTCCGGGAAGTGCGGGGCGAGGGTGTGGGCGGCGTGAACGGCGAAGGCGGTCTTGCCCAGCCCCGGCTGTCCGCAGATCACCGCGACCGGAGGGTGGGCGGGGTCGGTCCGTTCCACCAGTGACAACAGCCGGGCCAGAGCGGGGCCGCGAGCGGTGAAGTCATGGAGGTCGCGGGGGAGCGTCAGTGTGTGCCGCAGGGCGGGCCCGTCGGACGGTTCGGTGGTCGGCCCGCCGGAGGTTCGGGGGCGGCCGAGGCTGGCGGATCGTTCCAGCGCCGTGGCAGTGGGGGCGTCCAGGCCCAGCGCGGCTGCCAGGGCCTGCACGGTGCGGCGCTGCGGGCCCCGGGACCGTCCGCGTTCCAGGTTCGACAGTGCGCGCACGCTCACCCCCGCGGCGTGCGCCAATTCCTCCTGGCTGATACCGGCGTCGACCCGCAGACCGTGCAGGCGCCGGCCGAAGTCGCCGGTGTCCGACACAGCGCCGCCCATGTCTGGATTCCCCCGGTCAGCATGGCTCGGCCGGAACGCCGAACTCCTCCGACAGGAAGTATGCAAGACACTGCTTCTGTCAGTGGCAAATGCCTGGTGCGGGGGCCTCTCGATCAGCGCGCCAAGGGCGTCAACGGGCCTCTGGCGCACGGTATTTCACCGAAGGGATAGCCGGCTGCGGTGCACCACCGGGAGTGCATTCACGCCGTCGCGGCCGAACTCACCTGCCTCACGACAGACGCTCGGCCGGGGAACCCAGCCGAGCGTCTGTCGCAACTGCTCGCCCTCACACATCAGTGATCAAGCGTTGTACGACCCGGGAGCTCGCCAGCGGAAGGCCGAGCGTCCACGGGGTTGGGCCGTGTCAGATGCGAACGCGGTGTCCGGGCGCTCCGACGCCGGTGGCGACGATGCCCTGGTCGGTCCACCTGATGGCACCCGTCGTGGCATTGGTCGTGTTGAGGAAGGAGCGGATGGCGCCGTTGTCGTCGAGGATCAGGAACTCGGGGCGGGCGTCGCCGCTGATGTTGGCGAAGCGCACCTGGCTGCCGATCCAGTTGGCCGAGCCCGTGGCGATGGTGCCCTTGTCGGTCCAGCCTCCGCGGCCGTCGCCACCGGCGTTGACGAAGGCGCGGGTGGCCCCGTTGTCCTCCACCACGAGGTAGTCGGCACGGGCGTCGCCGCCGATGTCGGCGAAGCGCACCTGGCTGCCGGTCCAGGCGGCCGAACCGGTGGCGATGGTGCCCTGGTCGGTCCACTGGATGACGCCCGTGGTGGCGTTCGTGGAGTTCAGGAACGCTCGGGTGGCGCCGTTGTCCTCCACGATCAGATAGTCGGCGTAGGCGTCTCCGCCGACGTTGGCGAACCGTACCCGGTCACCCGTCCAGGCCGAGGAACCGGTGGCGATGGTGCCCTTGTCGGTCCAGCCTCCGCGGCCGTCGCCGCCGAGATTGACGAACGCGCGCACGGCACCGTTGGGCGCGACGACCAGGTAGTCGGCACGGCCGTCACCGGCTACATCGGCGAAGCGCACCTGGCTGCCGGTCCAGGCCGCCGAGCCGGAGGCGATGTAACCCTGAGCGGTCCAGCCGCCGGCCCCGTTGTTGAGCCAGGCACGGGTGGCGCCGTTGTCGTCGACGACGAGGTAGTCGGCCAGCCCGTCGCCGTTGATGTCGACGTTGTAGTCACCGACACCGGTGGACCGCTTCGGCGGGGCGGGCTTGACGATGACCGTTTCCTTGATCCAGCCCTTGTCGGCGAGTTCGCGGACGCCACCGAGGAACGCTTGGGCCATCTTGGTGTAGCCGGCGTTGTTGGGGTGCAGATTGTCGTTCAGATCGGCGTTGGTCAGCCCGCCCATGCTGACCTGGGTGATCTTGTAGCCCTGGGCGGCACGAGAGGAGACGATGCCGGGAATCGCCGCGTTGTACGTGTTGACGCGGGCCTGGACCGCCGGATCGGTGGCCGGTACCAGGGAGGCGACCACGACGGCGGTGTCGGGCGATGCGGTGTGGATCTGGTCGATCAGTGTGCCCAGCCGCTGCGGGGCGGTGGCGACCTGGTAGTTGCGGTTCATGTCGTTGGTGCCGATGTGCAGCGTGACGATGTTCGGCTTCGCCGCGGCAAGCCAGGTCTCGATCTCGGCCTGGAGCTGATCGATGCGCCAGCCCGAGTGCCCTTCATGACGGGTCACACCGTCGGCGTCGACCTGCGAACCTACGAACTCCAGGGTGGTGGCTTCCTTGCCGAGTGCAGCCGCCAGGGCCGGCCGGTAGCCGGTCCGTGTGTTGCTGCCCACTCCCAGGGTGATCGAGTCACCGAGCGGCATGACCGCCATGCGCACCACTTTGGCGCGGGGAGGCGGCAGGGTCGCATTGGTTGCGAGGATGGAATCGATCAGCGCGCCGCCCGGGTAGTCCATGATCACCACCCCGGTACGACTTGCGTGGCCCCCCTGGAGGTACTCCAGAGCGAAGTCGTTGACCCCTCGAATCCCTGGCGTACCACCGGCGACGGAGTACGGGTAGGCCCCCGTACTGGCGCCGCTGAGGTAGTTGAGGTAGAGGGAGTTCTTGTTGGTGTCGGCGTTGGTCCTGACGAAGTGACTCTGTGCCTTACGCCATTTGGCGTCGATGTCGAAGACGGTCGGGACGTCGTACTCGTCCTGGATGTAGTGGGTCCTGTCGGTGTCGGAGAAGAGTTGAGTCAGCCCCAAGTTCCCGAAAGCTCCGCCGCTCGGCCCTCGGAACTGAGTCAGGACCGCCTTGCCCCGCACCTGGCCCAGGTTGGGCATGTCGATGGTGCCCGCTCCGGAGACGGAAGGCTGGTAGAGGACATCACGATTGGGGTCGTTGTCCCGGTACCACTCGAAGATCCGCCGTCTGTCCTCCCCCGTCGTGGTGTCGGGCTCGTCCGTGCAGGACCCCAACGAACCCGTGCACTCGGCCTTGAGGTTCAACAGAACTGTCTCGGTGGGCCGCGCCGTGAGGAAGGTCTTCAGTTCCAGAAGCACATCGGAGAAATTTGCTTCTTGGTAGAAGGTGCCATGGTGGATGGTGAATCGGTCGCCGATGACACGGACACGGATGTCGATGGAACGGATACCGGCATCGAGCTGAGCCCTCAGCGTTTGGCCGCTGATACCGTAGTCCTCCTGCGTTTCCGCGATATCACCACCTCGAATGGCGAGGGTGTCATGTGTTCCGGGAACCGAGAGCCGACCGAGCGATACGTCGTCGTTGATCCTCGACATCCAGTCGGGATGGTGGGCGTCCTTCAGGCTTTGGTAGTACGGCGTCCGCCTCGCTGCCTCTGCCTCAGTGGGGAAGAGTCCTTCCGTCGTCACGCCGATGGCCATTGTGAAGACCAGGACCGCTACGCCTCTTTGCCGGAGCCACCGCGACGCGGCCCTCATATGTCCAGACGTTCTTCGCTGTTGTCTCATAGGACTTCCTTCCATCCCGGACCGGACCAGCCCTGATCCAACAGCACCCCCTTTCGCCCGACCAGGAACTCTCACCGGCAGAAGTAGCGTGGCGGTAGTTGTGCCGGGGACGGCGGGGGCATGGCCGTCTCTGGGGGAGGTTGACCCTTGAAGTCGCTGGTCAGCAGTGGGTATGCCGGCTCAAGGCGGAGCCAGCCCGGAGACGGGAGCCCGACTTCTCCGATCGAGTGAAGAAGTTCGTTACCAGCGACGTGCTTCCACCAGAGGGAGTATCCCTGTGAGCCATGGGACTCGGGGACCGGCACCAGAAGAAGGACATTGAAGCGGCACTACGTCGCGCGGAATCGAGCGGCCTTAAAGTGACGCACGACAAGAACAGGCACAACTGGGGATACGTCATCTGCTGCCCCTGCAACAGGAGCGTGACCGTGCGCTGTACCCCCAGGAACGCGGGAACGGAGGCGAAGAAGATCGATGAGTTCATCAAGCACCACCGGACGTGTGCGTAGCTGGCACTTCATTTTGCACACCGACGAGCCGTTGACCCCGGAGCAGGATGACACCCTGGCTGGTCTCGACTCCTTCAACGACGGGCGCATCGGTCTCGAAGAGGTCCGTGGGGTGGAGTCGACCTTCGTCTGCTACTTCGAAGCCGACCACCTCACGGAGGCCATCGCGGAGGCGCTGACCCTGTTCGAGGAGTTTCCCGGCGTACGCATCAGAAGCGTTGAGTTGAGCCCCCATTCCCTTGACCACAATGGGATGGCCACGGCTTCTGTTGTGCCGGCGCCCGTGTAGGGCTGGTCGTTGGGTGTTTCGATGCGGAGTGTTCGGCCCTGGTATCGGGGGCGAACACTCCGCATCGGGTTGCGCAGGTATCAGAGTGTGTGCTCGTTGCTAGCGGGTGATGAAAGCGACGAAGGTGCTCCAGGTGTTGGCAGGGACGACGACTACTGGGCCGTTCCGATCCTTGGAGTCACGGATGCCGACCTGGCCAGCCTGGGCGGCGGTCTCAACGCACGATCCACCCTGGCTGTCGCTGTAGGAGGACTTCTTCCACGTGTTTTCGGGTGCCACTTCTGGCGCCCTCATCTGATTGGACACAGCTACATCTCCTGCGCTAGTTGGTGTAGAAATCCGGCTGTTGCTGAGGGCCCCAGAGCCTCACCACGCATGTTGTTGAATCTCTGGTTGTACTTCCATACATCGCTGGGCTTGTCGGTGACCGTGATCGTGCCTGGAATGTCTGACTGGACGATGGAGTCCACTGGAGCGTCGAAGTCCAGAACCGCGAAGTTGAAGTCCGACCGGAATGTGGCGAGTCTCTGAGGCAGGATCTGGACCGTCACATGGTCAAGCTGGCCGAGACGCTCGATCTCCTCGTACTGCTCCCTCATGACATCTGGCCCACCGACAACACGTCGAAGTGCTGACTCATCGAGGATTACGCGAAGTGTCAGGGGGGTTTCCTCGCGAGTTAGCAGGTGCTTGCGTTCCATGCGGAGGCTGACGCTGTTTTCGACGAAGGCTGTCGTGGTTTCCTCGACTGGCTTGGCTGCCATGAACTGGGCCCGGGTGTACGCCTCGGTCTGGAGCAGGCCGAACACGTACATCGGTTGCCAAGTCCGCATCTCGCGGGCGTCGGCCTCCAGACCGACGTACATCGGCATACCGGAGGGCATGACATCCCTGTAGGGAATCCAGGGATCGCGACTGAGAGAGTTTCTGTGCAACTCCAGCAGGCCGTCTCGATCGTCGATGTCATCGACGCCCAAGCGATCGAGTAGCTTCTCCAGGTCCTCCACGCGCGGCAAACTGTTGTGTCCGGTCTCAACTCTGCCGAGTTTGGTGTCGCTGAAGCCGAGCCCGGAGACGGCTTCCTGAATCGTCAGATCCGCCTTCTCCCTCAGTCGACGCAGTTCCTTGCCCAGTTCCCGACGACGGAACGTCGGCCCCCTGCGTGCAGCCATCTGATGGTGCCTCCTGACGCCCTGTTGGCCCATGGAGAGCGCGTGTAACGAGTCTCCCACCCGCAGTTCCCCCTTGGGCAAGCCCCTGTCGGGGCGCTGGCATGTGCCAATTTCTCCGCGATTGCAGATTCAGTTGCAGGTTAACTCGCAGATGCAGGACGGTAGTTGTTGTCAGTCATTTCGGACATCCGCTTGCCATCCGGACCTTGGTGGGTCAACTGGCGTGCAGTCTGTCCACAGGTAGCGGAGGGCTGGTCATGACGATCAGAACCACACCCCCACCCACCCCCACCGTGCGCCACACCGGCACCTTCACCCCGTACCTCCCGCCTCCCACCCCCGGCTTTGAGATCCGGTTCGGGCGGACCACTGCGCCCGGGGAGCAGCTCAGTGCGTTGGATCGGGCGCGGCCCGGGCAGGTGCGGGGGCTGGGGCGGGTGCAGCTTCAGCACTGGGGGATGGAGGGGCTGGCCGAGGACGCCGAGTTGGTGATCTCCGAGTTGGTGACCAATGCCTTTCAGCACGGGAGCGGGGACAGCGTTCGCGTATGGCTGGGGCGTACCACCACCCATGTGCGGATCGAAGTCGGTGGTGGTGGCAGCGGCCCGCAGCCTCGGCCACGGCAGGCAGAGCCCTGGGAGGAAGGCGGTCGGGGGCTGTATCTGGTCGATGCGCTCGCCGAGTCCTGGGGAGTGGCCTCCTCCGACGGGCGCGTGTGGTGTGCACTCGCCCTGCCCCGGGAGTCCTGATGCCGACGGTGAGTCCCGACATGGTCGACCTCGCCCGCTGGGTGCGGGCACTGAAGGGCCTGGACGACTTACGGGACCGGTGCGGCGTCGGCGTCGGCGTCGGCGTCGGGAACATCCGGGCCGTGAGCTGGAATCTCGACCTCGGCGGGGTGGACGGTGTCCTGGAGCGCCGACTGAGGGGACAGTCCGAAGTGCTGGCCGCCTTGCGCCCCGATGTGCTCGCCCTTCAGGAGTGCACCTTCTGGGACGCGGACGAGGAACGCCGGCTGCTCTGGATGACGGACGTGCTCGGCATGGTCCCGGTGCGGATGGAGCCCTCCCGGTTGGGCGACGGCCGCAATCACACGGCCCTGCTCTACCGACCCAGCACGCTACGGCTGATCGGTCGACGCACCCTCGGGGCGGGCGTGTACCACCATGCGTTGATCAGGGCACGGCTGCGACCCGTTCACACCGAAGGTGATCGCCACGACGTACTCGTCCTCGCGACCCACCTCACTCATATCGACGGAGATCGCCGGCTCGCCGAGGCGCGTTGTCTGACCGACTACGCCGGCACCCTCCCGGGGATGCCGGATCGAGCCCTCCTCCTGGGCGATCTCCACTGCCCGGGCGCGGATGACGTCGAACCGGTGGACTGGGAGCGCCTGCCCCGGAATCTGCACGCGCGGCATCGGCTGATCGCTCCCGATGGGAGCTTCGGGCCGATGGACCGGCGTGCCCTGGCGGTCCTGGTCAACGCCGGGTGGATCGATCCGCAGGCACTCACCGGGCGGGCCAGGGCCGCGACCGTCGGACACGGCGGTGAGGGGATCGCCCTGCGGCTGGACCACATCCTCGTACGGGGGCTACCGGTGGAGTCGTACCGCACCCATGACACCCCCGAGGCGCGGGCCGTCTCCGATCATCTGCCGGTGGTGTTGGACACGAGCCTCATGGAGCCCCGTCTCCCAGGCCGGGAGTCGAAGCCTCGTCCCCCAGGCCCGGTGTCGGGTCGAGGTACACCCGTCTGATCGCGGGGAAGCGTTCCCGGAGTTGCTCCTCCGCCTCCTCGCAGGCCCATTCGACCTGGCGGGCGCTGGAGGCGTCCCGGAAGTCGACCTTCGCCGCGATCAGGATCTCCTTCGGGCCCTGGATCAGGGTGGTCAGCTCCAGTACGGCCACGATGTGCGGAACGGTGAGGATCTCGTCCACCACCGCTTCCCGCATCCGACGGGGGAGTGCACGGCCGATGAGGAACTGGGCGTTGCTGCGGCCCAGTTCCCACGCCACGTACACCAGCAGTACCCCGATGAGGATCGACGCGACACCGTCGAAGATCCCCGAACCGCTGAGCTGTGCGCCGAGCAGGCCGCCCGCCGCCAGCAGCAGTCCGGCGAGGGCGGCCGTGTCCTCCATGACGACCGCCTTGACCGCCGTGTCCGGGGTCACCTTGAGGTAGTGGCCGGCAGGTGTGCCGAGGAGGGCGGCCTCCGCGCGGATCTGGCGCACCCCGGTCCGTAGCGAGAAGCCTTCGAGGACGAAGGCGATGGCGAGCACGATGTAGGAGATGAGCGGGTCGCCCAACTCCTCGCCGTGGGTGAGGGTGTGGATGCCGTCATAGATCGCGAACACCGCGCCGCCGACGAAGGTGGCGACGGAGGCGAGCAGTGCCCAGACGTAGCGCTCGGGCCCGTACCCGAGGGGGTGCTCCTCGTCCGCCGGCCGTTCGCTGCGCTTCAGCGCGGTCAGCAGGAGTAGTTCGGTGACGGTGTCCGCCACCGAGTGCGCCGCCTCGGAGAGCATGGCGCTGGAGCCGCTGATGATCCCCGCGATCGCCTTTGCCACGGCGATGCCGAGATTGGCGACCGCCGCCACGATGACGGTGAAGGTGCTCTCGGTGGGCACAGCCGCCCCGCTGTCCGGTTCGCTCATATCCGTGACCGTATGCTCTGCTTCATCCCCGGTGCGGGACCCACGCTCAGCGGCACATCTCATCCACCGGAAGCGGCTCGTGGATCTGGGCGGGGCCTTCTGAGCTTCGGTTGGGCTCTGCGCAGGGGCTTCTGGCCTTCGGTCGGGCTCAGCGCGGGACGCGCACCACTCCCTCCTGGATCACCGAGACCGCCAGCCGGCCGTCCTCGGTGTAGATGCGTGCCTGGCCCAGGCCCCTGCCGCCGGAGGACGACGCCGACTCCTGGTCGTACAGCAGCCATTCGTCCGCGCGGAACGGGCGGTGGAACCACATGGCGTGGTCCAGGGAAGCGCCCACCACATCGCCGACGGCCCAGCCGCCCCGACCGTGCGCGAGCAGCACCGAGTCGAGCAGGGTCATGTCGGATACGTACGTCACCAGGCAGATGTGCAGCAACGGGTCGTCGGCGAGCTTGCCGTTGGCGCGGAACCAGACCTGGGAGCGCGGTTCGCGCACCTCGCCGACGCTGGCGAACGGTGGGGCGTCCACATAGCGCAGGTCGACGGCGGCCCGGGCCTCCAACAGTCGTTCCGCGACGCGCGGATCGATGACGTCGGAGTAGGCCGGGAGGATCTCCTCCGCCGTGGGGAGCGACTCGGGCGGTGGCGCCGAGGGCATGGGGGCCTGGTGCTCCAACCCTTCCTCGTACGTCTGAAAGGAGGCCGAGAGGTGGAAGATCGGCTGGCCGTGCTGGACGGCGACGACCCGGCGCGTGGTGAAGGAGCGCCCGTCGCGGATGCGGTCGACCGTGTAGACGATCGGGGCGCCCGCATCGCCCGTGCGCAGGAAGTAGGCGTGGAGCGAGTGGGCCGTGCGGTCCGCGGGGACGGTGCGGCCCGCGGCCACCAGGGCCTGGGCCGCGACCTGTCCGCCGAAGACCCGCGGGATGACCGAGGGCCGCGACTGTCCACGGAAGACGTCCTGCTCGATCCGCTCCAGATCGAGGAGGTCGAGCAGGTCGTCGAGTGCGGTGCTACTGCTGTTCACGGCGGCTACAGACCCATGGACTTGGCGATGATCGACTTCATGACTTCGCTGGTGCCGCCGTAGATGCGGTTGACGCGGTTATCGGCGTAGAGGCGGGCGATGGGGTACTCGTTCATATAGCCGTAGCCGCCGTGCAGTTGGAGGCACTTGTCGATGACCCGATGGGCGACTTCGGTGCAGAACAGCTTCGCCGATGCGGCCTCGGCGGCGGTCAGCTCGCCTGCGTCATGCGCTTCGAGCGCGCGATCCACGACGGCTTCGGCTGCGTCCACCTCGGCCTTGCAGGCCGCCAGTTCGAACTTCGTGTTCTGGAAGGAGGCGACCGTCTTGCCGAAGACCGTACGGTCGGTGACGTACTGCTGGGTGAACCGGATCGCGGCGCTGGCCTGGGCGTAGGCGCCGACCGCGATCGCCAGACGCTCCTGGGGGAGGTTCTGTCCGAGGTAGGAGAAGCCCTTGTTCTCCTCGCCGAGGAGGTCATCGGCCGGGACTTTGACGTCGGAGAAGGACAGCTCGGCGGTGTCCGAGGTCTTCAGGCCGAGCTTGTCGAGCTTGCGGCCGACCGCGTACCCCTCCGCCTTGGTGTCCACCACGAAGAGGGATATGCCATGGCGGCGGTCCTCGGGGGTGGAGGCTGCCGTACGGGCGCAGACGATCATCTTGTCGGCGTGCACACCACCGGTGATGAAGGTCTTCGAGCCGTTGAGGACGTAGTGCGTACCGTCATCGGAGAGCTTGGCGGTGGTCTTCATCCCGGCCAGGTCGGAGCCGGTGCCAGGCTCGGTCATGGCGATGGCGTACATGGCCGCGCCGCTGACGAAGTCGGGCAACCAGCGCTTCTTCTGCTCGTCGGTGGCATAGCCGATGAGGTACGGGAGGCAGAGCGCGACATGGACTCCTGAGCCGCCGAAGGAGACCCCTGCCCGGGCCGACTCCTCCGTGATGACGGCCTGGAACTTGAACGATTCCTCACCGGCGCCGCCGTACTCCTCGGGCACCTCGATGCCGAAGATGCCCAGCTCGCCGAGCTTGTAGTAGAAGTCGCGTGGCGCCTGGCCCGCCGCGTACCACTCGTCGTAGACGGGGACGACCTCGGCCTCGATGAAGGCGCGTACGGTCTCCCGGAACGCCTCGTGGTCCTCGTTGTAAACGCTGCGGCGCACTTACGCCTCCCTCGGTGAGATGTCTAAGCGCTTGCTCAGTCGAAGTTACCCGTTGGTTCTCGGGGCTGTCCAGGGCTCCTGGGGCAACCTGCGTCACAGCGGTCGGGGCGGGACGATTCGAGTTGGGTGGGGTGGCGATGTGAGTCGGTGGGGCGAGGGTGGTTCAGGCCGGCTCAGGGCGTGTCGGGACCTTGGAGGATCTGGAGGTAGTTGCCGACCGGGTCCACGACGGTGGAGAAGAACCATCCGCCTCCCGTGTCCTCGACCGGTCGCACCCAGGTCACACCCATAGCGTTGAGATGCTTCTCAGCCGCACGAATATCACGCACAGTGATGTTGATCATGTGTCTACCGGGTTCCGTGGCGCTGTCCGCGATGTCGTCGCGCTGGTTGAAGCCGATGATCGTCTGCTGCCCGATGACGAGCAGATGCTCCTCCCAGCGGGCGCCGAGCGGCTCCAGGGCCGCGCGATACCACTCGATGAGCGGCTCGGGGTCCGTGGTGCCGAGGATGACGCCGAGTCCGGTGATGTTGCTCGGAGTTGCCATGGGGTGTGCCCTCTCATCTTTGTCCGCGCGTTCTTTTCCCGCGTTCTTTCCCCGCGCGTTGCTTGTCCCCGTGTTGCTTGTCCGCGCGATCAACGCGCGCATGCACGTTGTCCACGCGATCAGCGCAGGCATACAAGGTCATGACCGTCCGCAGCGGCGAAAGTCATCGGTGTCCGCCAGCCGCCCACGGCGGCCAGCCCCCAGCCCTGGGTGCTCCCTCTGCACCCCTCACCCGCCTGAGGGCTGGGCCGCCCCGCACCACAGCAAGCCGCCCCCCATACCGCAGGCACACCCTCCGCTTCGGTATTCGAACCCCTGCCCTTAAAGTCGAAAAGGCAACGAAGCGCAGGAAGAAGAGGCAACGGATATGAGCAGCAGCACCGAGCAGCCGCGTGGTCCCATCGACTCGTCCCGCATCCCG
The DNA here is from genome assembly GCF_036226685.1 of Streptomyces sp. NBC_00690. Lineage (NCBI taxonomy): Bacteria > Bacillati > Actinomycetota > Actinomycetes > Kitasatosporales > Streptomycetaceae > Streptomyces > Streptomyces sp. NBC_00690. The sequence goes on along the minus strand of NZ_CP109009.1, from coordinate 3,269,428 downwards.
CGGTACGCCGGACCCGCGACGTTCGCCAGGCTGCCGCGACTCGACGAGGTCGGCAGCACCGACGTCGCCGTCGTCGGAGTGCCCTTCGACGCCGGAGTCTCCTACCGTCCCGGCGCCCGCTTCGGCGGCAACGCCATCCGTGAGGCGTCCCGACTGCTGCGCCCCTACAACCCCGCCCAGGACGCGTCCCCCTTCGCCCTGGCGCAGGTCGCCGACGCGGGTGACATCGCCGCCAACCCCTTCAACATCAACGAGGCCGTCGAAACCATCGAGGCCGCAGCGGACGACCTGCTGGGCACCGGCGCCCGACTGATGACCCTCGGCGGCGACCACACCATCGCCCTGCCGCTGCTGCGCTCGGTCGCCAAGAAGCACGGGCCCGTCGCTTTGCTCCACTTCGACGCCCACCTCGACACCTGGGACACCTACTTCGGCGCCGAGTACACGCACGGCACCCCGTTCCGCCGCGCCGTCGAAGAGGGCATCCTCGACACCTCCGCCCTCTCCCACGTCGGCATCCGCGGGCCCCTGTACGGCAGGCAGGACCTGACCGACGACGAGAAGCTCGGCTTCGGCATCGTCACCTCCGCCGACGTCTACCGCCGCGGCGCCGACGAGATCGCCGACCAACTGCGCCAGCGCATCGGCGACCGACCGCTGTACATCTCCATCGACATCGACTGCCTCGACCCCGCGCATGCGCCCGGTACGGGCACCCCCGAGGCCGGCGGTATGACCTCCCGGGAACTCCTGGAGATCCTGCGCGGCCTCGCCTCCTGCAACCTCGTGTCCGCCGACGTCGTCGAGGTCGCGCCCGCGTACGACCATGCCGAGATCACCGCGGTGGCCGCCTCACACACCGCGTACGAACTGACCACGATCATGACGCGGCAGATCGCCGCTGCGAGGGATGGACAGTGACCCACGACCACGACGTCGAACTGAAGCCCACCGCGCGGCAGATCGAGGCGGCGCTGAACCCGCCGCCCGGTCGCACCGGCGGTGACCTCGTCATCGAGACCCTGCGGGGCCTCGGCGCCACCACCGTCTTCGGACTGCCCGGACAGCACGCCCTGGGACTCTTCGACGCACTGCGCCGCTCCTCACTGACGTACGTGGGGCTGCGGATCGAGAACAACGCGGGCTTCGCCGCCGACGCCTACGGACGGATCACCGGCGAGGTCGCGCCGCTGCTCCTCTCCACCGGGCCGGGCGCGCTGATGTCGCTCGCCGCGCTCCAGGAGGCCGCCGCAGGCAGCTCCCCGGTACTGGCGATCTCCAGCCAGATTCCCTCCGCAGGGCTCGGCGGCGGGCGCCACGGCTACCTCCACGAACTGCGCGACCAGCAGGCGTCCGCCCGCGACCTGGTGAAATCGGTCCACACTGCCCGTACCGCCTCCCAGATCCCGTCCGCGGTCGCCGCGGCCTGGCAGTCGGCACTCACCGCCCCGCACGGGCCGGTGTGGGTGGAGATCCCGCAGGACGTCCTCCTCGCCGAGACCGTGCTACCGGTGGTCACCGCCGTCGACGCCACCCCCGATGACCTGCTGCCCCGGCCGGAACTGACGGCCGTGGCCGCACATCTGCTGGCCGGTGCACAGCGCCCTGCGATCATCGCGGGCGGCGGAGTGGTCCGCTCGGACGCGGCCGGGAAGCTGCGCGCGCTCGCCGAGCGGGTCAATGCCCCCGTGGTGACCACCTACGGTGGCAAAGGGGCGTTTCCCTGGGCGCACCCGCTGTCCCTCCAGTCCTGGATCGAGGACCGGCACACCACCGACTTCCTGGAGGACGCGGACGTCCTCCTCGTGATCGGGTCCGGGCTCGGCGAACTCTCCTCGAATTACCACACCTTCGCCCCGCGCGGTCGGATCATCCAGATCGAGGCCGACGCCGGGAAACTGGAGTCCAATCACCCGGCGATCGGCATCCACGCCGACGCCAGGATCGCACTCTCGGCCCTGCTAGAGACGGTGGAAGCCCGACCCGACGACAAGGCACCCGAGCGAGTGCGGGCGCTTCTCGACCAGGTCGGTGCACGGATCGCCGCGCAGGACCGAACGCTCGAACAGTCCCTGCTGACCGCCGTCCGTCGGGCCCTGCCCGATGCCGCCCCCAGCTTCTGGGACATGACGATCCTGTCCTACTGGGCCTGGGCCGCCTTCGACGCACGGCGCCCCAACACCATGCACTCGGCCCAGGGCTCGGGCGGACTCGGCTATGCCTTCCCCGCGGCGCTCGGTGCGGCCGTCGCCGATCCCACGCGTCCCGTGCTCGCGGTCTCGGGCGACGGGGGCGCCATGTACTCGATCGCCGAACTGGCCACTGCCAAGCAGTACGGGCTTCCCGTCACCTGGCTCATCGTCGATGACGGTGGATACGGCATCCTCCGCGAATACATGACGGACGCCTTTGGCGAGGCATCGGCGACCGAGCTTGCCCGCCCCGACTTCGTGGCACTGGCCGAGTCGTTCGGGGTGCCCGGGATCCGTACGACGCCCGACGCACTCGGTGAGGACCTGGCCAAGGCGCTGAGCGAGCCGGGACCCTCGGTGGTGGTGCTGCCCGCACTGTTGAAGATGTTCGCGCCCACGCATCTGTAGGGGACGGCTGCCGGGGGTGCGGGGGCTGCGGGTGGTGCTGGTGGTGCCGGGGTCGCGGGCCCGATCCGCATACCCGAGCCGCTCGGGTGTGCGGCCCTTGGGGCGGCCCTTTTGGACCGGTGGCACGGTTGTTCTGCTGCTGCACCGGCTCGGGCCTGGCCGGCACCCTGCTGCACTGCTCTCTGTTGTACTGCTCCCTGTTCACTGTTGCTGTTTCTGCTGCGGCTGTCCGGCTGGAACCCTTGTGTACCGCTGAGGCCAGCCGGTAGCCCTTAGGTGCTGCTGTGCTGCTGTGCTGCTGTGCTGCTGTGCTGCTGTGCTGCTGTGCTGCTGTGCTGCTGTGCTGCTGTGCTGCTGTGCTGCTGTGCTGCTGTGCTGCTGTGCTGCTGTGCTGCTTAGGCCGGGGCCACGAAACCCGACTCGTAGGCGGCGATCACAGCCTGAGTGCGGTCACGGGCACCCAACTTGGCCAGTACCGAACTGACATGGGTCTTGACGGTCTCCGTGCCCACGACGAGTTGCGCGGCGATCTCCGCATTGGACATCCCGCGTGCCATCAACCGGAGCACCGCTGCCTCCCGCTCCGTCAGCGCGGCCCGTTGCATCGTTGCGCGGGCGGTGCTGGTGCCGTACTCGGCCGCCAAGGCGCGCACTGCGGCGGGGAATAGCAGCGACTCGCCCTCCGCAACGAGCCGCACGGCGTTCACGATCTCCACGGGACGCGAGCGTTTCAACAGAAAGCCGTCGGCGCCGGCGCGCAACGCCTCGTACACATACTCGTCGTTCTCGAAGGTCGTGATCACAATGATCTTGGGCGGATTGTCCACCGTGCGCAGGACGGCGCGGGTGGCCTCGATCCCGTCGAGCAGCGGCATTCGGACGTCCATCGCCACCACATCGGGCCGCAACCGCCGCACCAGGGGAATCACCGCGGCGCCGTCAGCTGCCTCGCCGACCACCTCAATGTCGGACTGCGCCTCCAGCACGGCACGCAGACCCGCACGTACGAGCGGTTCATCGTCGACGAGGAGTACGGAGATCGGCACCGGGCCAGCCTAAGTGCTGGCCCGCGGACGGCTGTCCGCAGGCATCCATGCTGGTAGGCAGCTCAGCACCGCAGGCTGGCGGTATACACCTCGCTGATGGCTCACTGTCGTACGGAGGCGAGGCATGTCCTGATTGAGGCTCGCGGTTGTAGGGAGATGGCGCATGTCCTGGTCGAGGCTCGCGGTTGTACGGAGATGCCGCATGTCCTGGGTGCGGCTCGCGGTTGTACGGAGGCGTCGTACGCCCTGGGTGCGGCTCACCGGCGTACCTCCGCTGCCAGGTCCAACGGAAGGCGCACGCGGACCCGCCACTCACCCCGGTACGGGCCGGTCGTGGCATCCCCGCCCAGCAGCGCGGCCCGCTCCCGTATGCCCCGCAGCCCGCTGCCACCACTGCGCCCTTGAGTCTTGTCCGCCGTACTCAGCGGATTGAGCACCTCCAACTCCAGCGAGCCATCGGCGACGGCGATCCGGACCCGGGTCCGCACCGGTCCCGCGTGCCTGAGCACATTCGTCAACGCCTCCTGAATGATTCGGTACCCCTCCCGGGACACCGGCCCCGGCACTGCACCCACCGGGCCGGTCAACTCCGATTCGACCTCGGCCCCCGAAGCACGTGCGGACTCCAACAGCCGGTCGGTGTCACCGAGCGTCGGACGGCCGCTCACTGGCTGCCCCGACTCGCGCAGCACCACCAGCACCCTTTCCAGGTCCTCCAACGCCGCCCTCCCGGTCTCCTCGATCGCGGTCAACGCCCGCTCGGTGAACTCGGCGTTCCCCGTGGCCCTGGCAGCACCCGCCTGCACCACGGCCACCGTCAGCGCATGGCCTATCGAATCGTGCAGCTCGTGGGCGATGCGATTGCGCTCCAACAACTGCTCGGTGCGCTCCTCCAACGCCGCCACCCGCTCGGCCGCCGACGGGCCGAGCAGGTGCAGCGCCACCACCGTGATCAGATGGCCCGTCCCCACGACGACTGCCATGAGGAGGATGAGCGGCAGGGGCGCGAGCAGCGCGTACCACCAGTGGCCGCCCGGCAGATCCAGGGCGGAGAACCGGGTGGGATCATCTGTCGTCGCCCTGACCAGATCGTTGGTGATGCCGGGCAGATGCACGGTGAGGAAGCTGATGGCCAACCCCAGGACCATCCGGATCTCCAGCCAGAGCACCGTGCGCCAACGATCCGACCAACTCGCTGAAGGCGCCGCGGAGATGCCCGATTCGGAATCCCTGAATCCGTGACGGGTCAGCAACAGCCGGGCCTGAAGCCCCTCCACGAGCCGCACCGCGGGCACCAGGCCGGCGAACGCCAGCAACAGGACGACGAGATAGGGATGCTCGTCGTCGACGAGGATCCACATGCCGACGACCACCACGCTGATGAACAGATGCAGCCAGCGGGTGTAGGTGACCGCCTGCGTCAGCGGGCGAAGAAAGCGGAGCATTTGGCCATCGTGCCAGCGTCCGGGAGCTGACGGCTCCCCCGCACGGGGGAGCCGATCAACACGGCTGGGGGAGGTGGCGCCGGTCGCTCGACGGCCAGGCTTACTGCCATGACCAGCATCGATGTACTGAACCTCACCAAGGAGTACGGACCCCGCCGCGCGGTCGACGGGCTGACGTTCAGCGTGCTGCCCGGACGGGTCACCGGCTTCCTCGGTCCCAACGGCGCGGGAAAATCGACCACCATGCGGCTGGTGCTCGGCCTGGACCGGCCCACCTCGGGCACCGCCACCATCGGCGGACGCACCTATGCATCCCTCGCCGAACCACTGCGCACGGTGGGTGCCCTGCTGGACGCCGGAGCAGCGCTCGGTGCCCGGACCGCACGCGACCACCTACGCGTCCTCGCGGCGGCCGGTGGACTGCCGGCCGGCCGGGTGGACGAGGTCCTGGACCGGACCGGGATCGCCTCCGTCGCGCGACGCAGGATCAGCACCTTTTCGCTCGGCATGAGACAGCGGCTGGGCATCGCGGGAGCACTGCTCGGTGACCCTCAGGTGTTGATGCTCGACGAGCCTGCCAACGGGCTGGACCCCGAGGGGATCATCTGGATACGCACCCTACTGCGGGATTACGCGGACGACGGTCGGGCCGTCCTCGTCTCCAGTCATCTGATGACCGAGACCGCGGCCGTCGCCGACCACCTGGTGGTGCTCGGCAAGGGCAGCCTGCTCGCAGACGCGCCCATCCAGGACTTCCTCGACGAGTGGACGACTCCAAGAGTGCGGCTGCGGACCACGGAGGGGGAGCGGTTGCGCGAGGCCCTCGTCCGCAAGGGGTACCAGCCTGCCCAAACCGACGATGGTCGGTGGACGGTCGATGGCGCCCGGGTGGAGGAGATCGGGCCCATCGCCGCCCACGAAGGCATACCGATCCTGGAACTCGCCGGTGAGGAGGACTCCTTGGAATCCGCGTACCTCGCCCTGACCTCGGGAGCAGCCGAGTTCACCACCGACCCGACCGTGCCGCAGGAGGTCTGACCATGTCCACCCTCACCCGTACCGTCGTGCCAGCCCGCTTCTTCTTCGTCCCCTCGATGCGGTCCGAGTGGCTGAAGATCGTGTCCATACGAGGGCAGTGGGTGGCGCTGGCCGCGGCGTTCCTGGCCACGCTCGGATTCTCCGTACTGATGAGTGGGTCGTTCACCGCCCAGGACATGGCGAAGCCGGACTTCGACCCCCTGCGCTCCGCCTACTTCGGTCTGAACTTCGGCCAGATCGGCATGATCTCGTTCGGCGCGATCGCGGTCGCGGGGGAGTACAAGACCGGCGCCATCCGACTCTCCCTGGTGGCCGTGCCCCATCGAGGCGTCTTCTACGCGGCGAAGCTCGCCGTCATCGGCGCGCTGTCCCTGGCGGTGGGTCTGATCACCAGTCTGACCTGCTTCCTCATCGGACAGAGACTCATGGGCGACCACGGAGTGGGGCTGACCGACCCCGGCGCCCTGCGCTCGGTGATCGGGTGCGCGCTCTACCTCGCGCTGATAGCACTGTTCTCGGCGGGGGCGACCGTCCTGGTGCGCAGTGCACCCGCGGTGATCTGCACACTGATCCCGCTCCTGATGATGGTGTCCTTCATCGTCGGAGACCTGGAGGACGACGGGGGCATCGCCGACTTCCTCCCCGACCGAGCCGGCCAGCAGATCCTTCTCCAGGACCCGTCGGGGCCGCTGAGTCCCTGGGCCGGACTGGGAGTGTTGGTGTTGTGGACCTCCGCGGCCCTCTGCGCGGGCTGGACAAGACTCCACCGCCGAGACGCGTGAGGGGAGTATGACGCCTGGGGGAGTGTTGAGTGCGTGATAGCCCCCGCCCGGAGCCCTCGGCACCGCCCCCACCAGGCGTTTCGATCAGTGTGTGTCACCACTCCGCAACTGTTTCCCCCAGTGCCAAATCTCCGTACAACCATCCCCGCCCCCATGAGTCATCAGTGGCGGGTGCACCGACGTAGGCGCGCCCCCATCAGTTTCAGGGGACAGGGGAACTCTCCATGACTCAGAACCGAATAGCCGGCCGCGCCGTGCGTAGGCCGCGTGCCGTCGCCGCCGCTCTGGCCGTCGCCGTCCTGGCGCCCGCCCTCGTGGGCGTCGGTGCTGCACCAGCGGCAGCCGCTGCACCAGCGGTCTCCTGCGGGTCGGCGAAGGCAGGTCTCGCGGCCAAGCTCAAGAAGGACATCGAGGCGGCGCTCAGGGGCCGCAAGGGCACCGTCGCGATCCACTTCAGCGACCGCGTCGGCAAGTCCAGCTGCGCCCTGCGTCAGGACCAGAAGTTCGACTCCGCCAGCGTGGTCAAGTCGACCGTCCTCGGTGCGCTGCTCCTTGATGCGCAGAACCAGAAGCGATCGCTCACCGCGCGTGAGAAGACCCTGGCCACCGCCATGATCACCAAGTCGGACAATGCCTCCACGACCACTCTGTGGAAGCAGCTCGGGCTCACCAAGATCAAGCGCTTCCTGACCGGGGCGGCGATGAAGAACACCGTCCCCGGCGCGAACGGCTACTGGGGGCTCACTCAGATCACCGCCCGTGACCAGGGCATATTGCTCTCCCGATTCACCGTGAAGAACACCCTGCTCACCGACGCCTCGCGAGCCTATGCACTCAAGCTGATGCACGACGTGGTCCCCTCCCAGCGTTGGGGAACCCCGGCGGGGGCGCCCAGCACCGCAACCGTCCAGCTGAAGAACGGCTGGCTGCCGCGCTCCACGCACGGATGGCGGGTGCACAGCATCGGCGCCTTCACCGGAAAGGGACACGACTACACGATCAGCGTCCTCACCCACGGCAACACCACCATGAACGACGGTGTGAACACCATCCAGGCCGTCTCCCGAGCCATCCACAAGGCGATCAACCCGACCGCGCGCACCACGTTCGTCCTGCCGGCGGTGCCGTACGAGGCCGTCCCCGCAACCCCCGAGCGGGCAGCGAAGGACGCGGTTCCGGCCATCCGCTGACCCCACCGGGCCCAGCCGTATCCGCAGTCCCGGTCACCGTCACGACGGTGGCCGGGACTGCGCCGTGATCACGCCCTCCCACCGTTCCTTTCCCGCCCTTCCTCACAGTTCCTTTATTACAACGGGATGAAATCGGCCCCTCCCGGCGTTGGTGTGTCTCGGCGGAACCGAACCAAACGGGAGGCAATCAGTGGCGGCGGCTGAGCAGGGCTGGGTGCGGCGGCTGAGCGGTTACGCCTGGCGCTACCGGCGTAATGTCGTGCTCGCCCTCGGATCCTCGCTGGGCGGCATGGCGGTCATGGCCCTCGTACCGTTGATCACCAAGGTCGTCATCGACGACGTGATCGGAGACCAGAGCCGCTCCCTCGCCGTCTGGACCGGAGTCCTGATAGTCGCGGCGCTCATCGTCTACGTCCTCACCTACATACGCCGCTACTACGGCGGCCGGCTCGCCCTCGACGTCCAGCACGACCTGCGGACCGAGATGTACGCGACCATCACCCGCCTCGACGGCCGCCGACAGGACGAACTCTCCACGGGCCAGGTCGTCGGCCGCGCCACCAGCGACCTCCAGCTGATCCAGAGCCTGCTGTTCATGCTCCCGATGACCATCGGGAACGTCCTGCTCTTCCTGATCTCCCTGGTGATCATGGCGTGGCTCTCGCTGCCCCTCACCCTGATCGCCCTCGCCGTCGGCCCCGCCCTGTGGTGGATCGCCGGCCGCAGCCGCACCCGCCTCCACCCCGCCACCTGGTATGCGCAGAGCCAGGCCGCCGCCGTCGCCGGAGTGGTGAACGGTGCTGTCGCCGGCGTCCGCGTGGTCAAGGGCTTCGGCCAGGAAGACCAGGAGACCGGCAAACTCCGCGACGCCAGCCGTCTCCTGTTCGCCGGGCGGCTACGAACCATCCGGCTGAACTCCCGCTACACCCCGGCCCTCCAGTCCGTGCCCGCACTCGGGCAGGTCGCCATGCTCGCCATGGGCGGCTGGCTCGCCACCCGGGGGGAGATCAGCCTCGGGACGTTCGTCGCCTTCTCCGCCTACCTCGCCCAACTCGTCGGCCCGGTCCGGATGCTCGCCGTCGTCCTCACCGTGGGCCAGCAGGCCCGTGCCGGTGTCGAACGCGTCCTGGAACTCATCGACACCGAACCCACCATCCAAAACGGCACCAAGGAACTCCCCGCCGACGCACCCGCAACCGTCGAGTTCGACGCGGTCACCTTCGGCTACGACCCCGACCGTCCCGTCCTGGACGGCTTCTCCCTGGAGATCCGCGAGGGGGAGACCGTCGCCGTCGTCGGTGCGTCCGGCAGCGGAAAGTCCACCGTCTCCCTCCTGCTGCCGCGCTTCTACGACGTCGGCCAGGGTGCGGTCCTCGTCGGCGGCCACGACGTCCGCGAACTGACCATCGAATCGCTGCGCGCCGCCATCGGGCTCGTCCCCGAGGACAGCTTCCTCTTCTCCGACACCGTGCGCGCCAACATCGCCTACGGGAAGCCGGACGCCACTGACGACGAGATCCTCGCCGCGGTCCGCGCGGCGCAGGCGGAGGGCTTCATCGCCGCCCTGCCCGACGGGTACGACACCAAGGTCGGCGAACACGGACTGACCCTCTCCGGCGGTCAACGACAGCGCATCGCACTCGCCCGGGCCATCCTCACCGACCCACGGCTGCTCCTCCTCGACGACGCGACTTCCGCCGTGGACGCCCGCGTCGAGCACGAGATCCACGATGCACTCCGCTCGGTCATGGCCGGCCGCACCACCCTGCTCATCGCCCACCGCCGATCCACGCTCAACCTCGCCGACCGGATCGCCGTCCTCGACGAAGGTCGCCTCGCCGACATCGGCACCCACGACGAGTTGGCCGCACGGTCCGCCCTCTACCGCCGACTGCTCACCGACCCCGACGAACTCGGCGGAGTCTCCCCCGGCCATCTGCCGGCCCTGGAAGCGGAACCGCCGCAGGACCTGACCGTGCGGGAGGAACTCGACGCCGAGTTCGACGCCGAGCGGGGCATCACCCCCAGGCTGTGGATACGCGACGAGAGCCCCGGCGCAGACCTGCCCGCCGCAGCCGACGCCACCCCCGAACTACTCGCCCAGGTCGCCGCACTCCCACCGGCGACGGACACCCCCGAGGTGGACGAGGCCCGTGCCCTGCGCCCCGAGCACACCCACGGCGAGGGCCAGGGACTGCGGATGCTGCTCCGGGGCTTCGGCCGGCCCCTGCTGCTGAGCCTGCTCCTGGTCGCGATCGACGCGGGCATGGGGCTGCTGCTGCCGGTACTGATCCGCTACGGCATCGACCAGGGCGTGGAACAGGTGGCGCTCGGCGCGGTCTGGGCCGCCTCCGGACTCGCCCTGCTGAGCGTCCTGGTGCAGTGGGCTGCCCAGATCGGGGAGACCCGGATGACCGGCCGCACCGGTGAACGGGTGCTGTACTCCATCCGGCTGCGCATCTTCGCCCAGCTCCAGCGGCTCGGCCTCGACTTCTACGAGCGCGAGCTGACCGGTCGCATCATGACCCGGATGACCACCGACGTCGACGCGCTCTCCACCTTCCTCCAGACCGGACTGGTCACCGCGTTCATCTCGGTCGTCACCTTCTTCGGCATCCTGGTCGTCCTCGTCGTGATCGACGTGCAGTTGGCCATGGTGGTCTTCGTGACCCTGCCGGTGCTGATCATCGGCACCTACTTCTTCCGCAAGCAGAGCGTCAAGGCGTACGAACTGGCCCGTGAGCGGGTCAGCGTCGTCAACTCCGACCTCCAGGAGTCCGTCTCCGGACTGCGGATCGTGCAGGCGTTCCGCCGTGAGCGCCACGGCAACGAGCGCTATGTCGCGGGCAGCGACAGCTACCGCGAAGCCCGGGTGCGCGGCCAGTGGCTCATCTCGATCTACTTCCCGTTCGTACAGCTCCTCGCGTCCGTCGCCGCCGCGGCGGTACTGATCGTCGGCGCCCACCGCATCGACGCCGGCACCCTCACCACCGGTGCCCTGGTCGCCTATCTGCTCTACATCGACCTGTTCTTCGCACCCGTGCAGCAGCTCTCCCAGGTCTTCGACGGCTACCAGCAGGCGGCCGTGTCGCTGCGGCGCATCCAGGAGCTGCTGGACGAGCCCACGTCCACCGTCCGCGCCGACCGGCCTGCCGAGGTCACCCAACTCCGCGGAGAGATCGCCTTCGAAGACGTCGACTTCGCCTACGGGGACGAGGAAGAGGCCCTCACCGGCATCAATCTGCGGATACCGGCCGGTCAGACCGTTGCCTTTGTCGGAGAGACCGGCGCCGGAAAGTCCACCCTGGTCAAACTGGTGGCCCGGTTCTACGACCCGACCGGAGGCCGGGTCACCGCCGACGGCGCCGATCTACGAGAGCTCGATCTCACCGCGTACCGGCACCGGTTGGGAGTCGTCCCACAAGAGTCGTACCTCTTCGAGGGCACGATCCGGGACGCCATCGCCTACGGGCGTCCTGGTGCCGGCGACGCCGAAGTGGAGGCAGCGGCCCGCGCCGTCGGTGCCCACGACATGATCGCCACTTTGGACGGCGGCTATCTCCATGACGTCTCCGAGCGGGGACGCAATCTCTCCGCGGGGCAGCGGCAGTTGATAGCGCTCGCCCGCGCCGAACTGGTCGACCCCGACGTTCTGCTGCTCGACGAGGCGACCGCGGCACTCGACCTTGCCACCGAAGCCCAGGTCAACCAGGCCACGGACCGGCTCGCCGGTCGTCGCACCACCCTGGTGGTGGCCCATCGGCTCACCACGGCCGCCCGCGCCGACCGCGTAGTGGTGATGGCCGACGGCAGGGTGGCCGAGGACGGCACCCACGAAGAACTCCTGGCCCGCGACGGGCGGTACGCGACCTTGTGGCGGACCTTCATCGGCGCGGACGACCCCGACGATCTGGCGGGTGTCGAAGCCGCGGTGAACTGAGACCCGCCAGGGGCGCACCGGCAGGCTCCGGCCGGAGGCAGGGAGATCCGTCCGCCCCTCGCGGTTTCCTGTCGCCGATGCCGACGGTCCCCCCTTGGATTCGCCCCCCGAGTCCGATGTGGCCGAAGCACAACAACGCCGTCGAGGCGCGTCTCCTCCTCGGACGGAGCCGAATTCTCCCCAGGAAACGACGGGTGTGAAGCTGCTGTGGCGCCGACAACCATTCGGCATCGCCAACGCGTCATACGGAAGTACGGCATCCATAGCTAGGGGGAGTCATGGCGCTCGGCGACAGGGAGACGGACACGGGGCGATCCGCTCGAATACGCAGGACCTCCACGGGGTTCAGGGCCGTGCGGAGGTTGTTGGCGCAGCTCCTTGCCCTGGTCATGGTTCTGCTCGCGTTCAGCGCCTTCAGCGTCGGCGGGCAGCGGGCCCAGGCCGCCCCGATGAGTTCCCCTGCCCTCGCGCCGACGGGCGAGGTGGTGGCGCGGGCTTCCGGGTGCTCAGGGCGTCCCGCGAGGACGGTGCGCTTCTCCACCGGAGAACTGCGCGTCTACCGGAGCCACCGCTACGCCTGTGCCATCACGATCGCCAAGCGCCCGGGGGTTCGGCGGGCCATGTCCGTGTCACTCCAGCCGAGGGGCGGGCGGGCGGTGGTGGACGAGGGTCGCTACACCCGCAAGGCGGGCCCGGTGACCGTCCATGCGCTGAACCGCTGTGTTCGGGCCACCGGCACGATCGCCGGGGTCGAACGTTCCACCGGGTGGATCCTCTGCTGACCTCCTGACCTCCTGACCTCCTGACCTGCTGACGCGCAGACCCGTTGTGGCGTCGACCGGCGGTCTCGGGCCTCAGGGTTTCGGGGCCGTTCAACTCGCTTACCCCGTAAGCCCTGTGGAGCCGCGGCCGATGCACATGGGTTCGCGCAGCGCCCCTTCGAGGGTCTGCCGCCGCATGGACCGCCCACCGTTCGGTGCCCGTTGCCACACTCTGATAGCACTGATGACGTTCCCTCACCTTTGCCGGTAACTTCCCTGCCACCGGCGCGCATAACGGTTGATTCTCCTGTTCAGGGCCCCTGCCGTCGGAAATTGGGTCTGGCGGGTTGGGTGTGACCAGCGCTAGGTTTCGCGGCGACCCACAGAACAATCAGGGGAGGGTTAATGCGCAAGGCGCGCAAGGCGCTGACAGGTCTGGTGTCGCTCGGGGTGCTCGTGGGCACCGTGGGCGCGGCGGAGGCGACTTCAGGGGCGGCGAAAGCCGCGGAGTCTTCGTCCACCAGGACTGTGAGCACCGACATCAAGGATCGGATTCTTGCCATACCCGGCATGAGTCTGATCGAGGAGAAGCCCTACCCGGGCTACCGGTTCTTCGTTCTGAACTACACCCAGCCCGTGGACCACCGCAATCCGCGCAAGGGCACCTTCCAGCAGCGGCTCACGCTGCTGCACAAGGACACCACCCGACCCACGGTGTTCTTCACCTCCGGCTACGGGCTGAATACGGCTCCGCGCCGCAGTGAGCCCACCGCGATCATCGACGGCAACCAGGTCTCCCTGGAGTACAGGTACTTCACGCCGTCCCGCCCCAACCCGGCCGACTGGTCGAAGCTGGACATCTGGCAGGCCGCCAGCGACCAGCACCGGATCTTCTCCGCGCTGAAGAAGATCTACGACAAGAAGTGGCTCTCCACGGGCGGCTCGAAGGGCGGTATGACCGCCACCTACTTCGAGCGCTTCTACCCGCGCGACATGGACGGCGTCGTCGCCTACGTGGCGCCGAACGACGTGGTGAACAACGAGGACAAGGCGTACGACCGCTTCCTCGCGAACGTCGGCACCAAGGAGTGCCGCGACAAGCTGAACGCGGTCCAGCGCGAAGCCCTCGTCCGCCGTGCACCGCTCGCCGCGAAGTACGCGCAGTACGCGAAGGACAACGGCTACACCTTCAACACGATCGGCTCCCTCGACCGTGCCTTCGAGGCCGTCGTCCTCGACTACACCTGGGCGTTCTGGCAGTACAGCCTGGTCGCCGACTGCGGCTCGATCCCGGTCGCGAAGACGGCGACCGACGACGAGTTGTGGAACACCGTCGACTCGATCTCCGGGTTCTCCTTCTACACGGACCAGGGCCTCGCCCCGTACACGCCGTACTACTACCAGGCGGGTACGGAACTGGGCTCGCCGGACATCCAGCAGCCCCACCTCAAGGGGCTGAGCCGCTACGGCTACCAGCCGCCGCGCAACTTCGTGCCGAAGGACATCCCGATGCGGTTCAAGCCGCACGCGATGAAGGACGTCGACCGGTGGGTGCGCAACAACGCCGACCAGATGATGTTCGTCAACGGTCAGAACGACCCGTGGAGCGCGGAGCCGTTCCGCCTCGGCCGGGGCAGCAGCGACAGCTATGTGTACGTCGCTCCCGGTGGTAACCACGGTGCCAACGTGGCCCGACTCGCCCCCGAGGACAAGGCCGCGGCCACCGCGTCCATCCTGAAGTGGGCGGGCGTCGCACCGGCTGCCGTCCAGCGTGACGAGTCACAGGCGAAGCCGCTGGCGCGGTTCGACGCCAAGCTCGACAAGGTGGACATCGAGCGGGAGCCCACCTTGCGCCCGTGAGGTTGAGTACGTCCCGGTTGAGTACGTCCTCGGGCCGTGTCCGTCGCCGTCATGTGCGGCGGGCGCGGCCCGTCTTGTCCCCGCCGTGCACAGGACGGCCCGGCACGGTCGGGTCAGATGTGGTGGGCGCAGCCCACCGGTTTGCCGACGCGCAACTGAACATAGAGGTCCGTCGTGTCCGGGCACTGTGACCGGTGCAGTACGGCCGACTCGATCCGGTACCCCGGTGGGTGCCGCCCCGCGCCGTTGCAGGCGGTCTCCTTCACCTGGCCGCCGCCCGCCCGGTAGACGCAGTCGCCGACGACGGTGTGTGGACCGCCTCCGCCGCCCGGGTCGCCCGGGTGCGGCGGTTCCAGGTTGCGCATGCAGGCGTAGCCCTGGCCCACGTCTCCGTCGCCGTCCTCGTCGACGGGGGAGTAGCCGTGTGAGATGTGGAGGACGTAGTCGGTGACCAGCGGGCAGGCCGGGCCGGTCGACTGTCGTCCGCCGTGCCGGGCGATCACCCGTGCGGCGGCCTTCTCGCTGGTGCAGGGGACCTCAAGGAAGTGTTTGTCGCGCGAGCCGCAGTCGCCGGGGCCCAGGAAGACCGTGCCGTAGTTGGGTGCGGTGGTGATGTTCTCCGACTGCTCCTTGGCCCGGCTGGTGCCCTCGGCGGGTTGCTGGCAACCGACGATGAGCGCCACCGGTAGGAGTACCAGGGCGCTCATCGTGGACCTGCGTCGGCTCGACCGCAGCCGCTGTGCCATTCGGACCCCCGAACCCTCGACCGTACGGTCGTCGGATCAAGGGTGGCCCGTCCGGGCTTTCGATGCCAGCCGCACCGATCGCCATGGGGCCCGCTGGGGGTTGTGCGTCTAGAGTGCGGGCCCCATCCGTCTACGTCAGTCGTCGTAAGACAGTCCATAACCGACGGGGTAGAGCGCCTGCGCCGGGTTGTCCGCACGCGGGATCGCCGCGGGCAGTCGTCCACCGGGCTCGCCACGACCGGCGAGCACGCGGGCGAGCGTGGGCAGCTCCGCGTCCGCGCTGCCGTACGTGGCGAGCGACGCTTTCACCCCGCTGAAGTGGGCGATGTCGTACGGGTTGCCGACGGCCACCGTGACCACGGGGACGCCGGTGGCGACGAGCCGCTCGACCAGGACCTTCTGCCGGTTGGTGGCCCCCACGTTCTGGGTGAGCACCACGACGACGTCCTGACCCTGCGCCCCGGCGACCGCCCGGGCGATGTTGGCGTCGTCCCACGTCTCACGGGCCGCGTGGTCGATGGTGACGGTGGTCGGGGCGAAGCCCTGTCCCGTCAACTGCTCGGCCAGCACCGGCACACTGCGCCGATCCGCGTTGTAGGGGAACGCCGGGCTCTGGCCGGTGACCAGCACCTTGCGCTGCTTGCGCCGGGACAGCGGCAGGAAGTCGCGCTGGTTCACCAACAGGGTCACCGTGCGCTCGGCGATCCGGTCGGCGGTCGCGAGGTGCTTGGGGATGCCGACCGTGCGGTCCACCCCGCGGTGGGTGACGTAGGGGTTGCCGTCGAGCAGCCCCACCTTGTCCTTCATGCGGAGAATGCGCAGGATCGATTCATCCAGCCGTGCTTCGGTCAGCTCGCCACCGCGCACCGCGTTGAGGACGGCGTTCCACGCCAGGTCCAGGTTGGGGACGAAGAGGAGCTGGTCCACACCCGCCTTGAGGGCGAGAACGGGGACGCGGTCGTCGCCGTACTTGGTCCGTACGCCCGTCATGTTGAGGGCGTCGGTGACGATGACCCCGTCGTAGCCGAGTTCTCCACGGAGCACACCGGTGATGATGGGGTGGGAGAGCGTCGCCGGGTCGTTGCTCGGGTCGAGCGCGGGGACCTGGAGGTGCGCGGTCATGATCGATGACACGCCGGCGTCGATGGCCGCCCGGAACGGCGGGGCGTCAATGCGCTCCCATTCCTCCCGGGTGTGGGTGATGATCGGCAGCGAGGTGTGGCTGTCCATCCCCGTGTCGCCGTGGCCCGGGAAGTGCTTCGCGGACGTGGCGATGCCCTTGCGCTCGTAGCCGCGCACCTGAGCGGCGGTCAGCCGGCTCACATGACGGGCGTCGGAGCCGAAGGACCGGATGTTGATGATCGGGTTCGCCGGGTTGACGTTGACGTCGGCGACCGGGGCGAAGTTCTGGTGGATTCCCATGGCGGCCAGCTCGACACCGGCGATCTCAGCTGCTGTGCGGGCATCAGAGACCGAACCGTTGGCGCCGAGTGCCATGGGACCGGGGAGCTGGGTGGCCGGCGGGCCGACCCGAGTGTTCGGCCCGTGCTCCTGGTCGATCGAGATGACGACCGGCAGCGTGCCGTTGTCCTTGGCGACCTTCTGGATCGCGTTGGAGAGGTCGACGAGCTGGTGCGGATCGGTGATGTTCCGCGCCCAGCCGAAGTAGATGACTCCGCCGAGGTGGTACCTCTGGATCATCTCGGCGACATTGCTGACGCCGATCTCCCGGAGGTTCTGGTCGATGTCGCGTTGGGACGGGGCAGTGGCGGACGTCCCGTAGAAGTACGGGACGAACAGCTGGCCGACCTTCTGCTCCAGGCTCATCCCGGCGATGAGCTGCTTGAGGCGTTTGGTCTGGGAGTGACGGGCTGCTTCGGCGGCTGCCGCCGGCACGGTCGTGCCCGTCACTGCTGCGACGGTCGCCGCACCGACGGCGGCCGACGCGATGAGCGTGCGTCTGGAGAGGCTTCGGTCCTGCATAGGTGCTCCTTCCGGCCTTGCTTACAAGGGAGTTGAAGGAAACTTCCAGGGGGAAACGGTCAGGCGGAAGATAACTGTCAGGACGAGCGTTCGGCAAGGGAATGGGCCCGAGGGGTGTCGGAGGTCCCTGTTGCGTGGATTCGTCTTGGGGGATCAGGGCGGTTTGCACCCGGGCCCGACACCCATGTGCCCTCACAGGAGCCCGAGCGCCGCAGCGGAATCGAGGCGGAACTGAGGCGCGCGCCGGGCCGATCGATCAGAGTGATGCCCGAGGTCGGGGCCTTCGGTCGGGGCCTCTCGTAGCCGTGCACGGCGGTACGGAGGAGGTCCGCCACCGGTGCCGTCGGGAGGGGACGCACCGGTGGCGGCGAGCCCGACCGGTCGCAGTGCGGCGGGAGAGGGGTAAGCCGGTGATGCGCTCGTACCAAAACGAAAGCGGACCGGCACCGAACTGCGAACCCACCCGGCAGGGCTGGCTGGATAGACGGCAAAGTCCGCGTGGGGGTTGCCTCGGGGAGGGCACTTGTCCCGAGCGCCAGATTCGCGCGCCCCGCCGTCGGGGCTACGAGACCGGATCGCACGCCGCCCATCCGCCCGGGACGCGCCGGGATCGCGCACCGGGCCGCCTGGGCAACACGGGATCGCGCACCAGGCCGCCCGAGCGGATCCCCTCACGCATCCAAGCGGTGTTACGCCAGTCGGGCGCAGTGGTCCCGCAGCATTTCCACCGTCGTGGTGATCGCCGGTCGTCGAGCTGCACCCGTCCGCCACAGCGCGTACAGCCGGCGTCTGGGCAGTGGGTCGAGTCGCACCGCCACCACGCCGGGCGGCAGGGCCCCCCGCCCCAGCCGTGGAATCACGGCCACGCCCAACCCCGCTGCGACCAGGGCCAGTTGGGTGTGGTTCTCCTCCGCCTGGTGCACCAGATCGGGTTCATGGCCCGAGGCGCGCAGCGTACGGATCAGCCAGTCGTGGCAGACCGTCCCCGGCGGCTGGCAGATCCAGCGCTCGCCCACCAGGTCCGCCTGCCCCGCCTTTCCCTTCGTGGCCAGTGGATGGCCCTCGGGCACCAGCAGATCGCACAGGTCCTCCCCGAGGTAGACCTGCTCCACTCCGTCGGGCGCGGGCCGGGGTGCGATGTCCCAGTCGTGGGCCACCGCAAGATCCGTCATGCCCTTGGCGACCAGATCGATCGACAGATGCGGATCCACCTCGGTCAACCGCACGTCCAGGGCGGAATGGCGGTGTGTCAGTTCGGCGAGGACTTCCGGCAGGAGTCCCCGGGCCGCCGATGCGAAGGCGGCGATCGTCAACCGACCGGTCGGAGTGCCACGCCGTTCCTCCAAGGTGGTCTCGGCGCGTTCCACGATCGCCAGCAGTTCCTGCGCAGCGCCGGCGAGGTGGCGTGCCTCGTCCGTGAGGACGACGCCACGCCCCCGGCGCTCCAGCAGGATCGTGCGCGTCTCCCGCTCCAACTTGGTGATCTGCTGCGACACCGCCGAAGGCGTGTACCCGAGTGCGGTCGCGGCAGCCGCGACCGAACCGTGCACCGCGATGGCGTGCAGCGCCCGCAACCGCCCCAGATCGAGCACGGCGCCCCCCTGTCGACTGCCGGACTGCCCGGCAACACTTCATTCGTAAGCAATGCTCAATTTCACCATGAAGAAATGCGTGCTGGTGCTACATGGTTCGAGTCCCTGATGCTCGCTTCATGCGCCCAGCACACATCTGCCTGGCCGTCGCGATCACCGCGACCTGGGGAGTCAACTTCGTCGTCATCGACATCGGCCTCGACCGCTTTCCGCCCCTGCTCTTCTCCGCCCTGCGGTTCGCGGTCGCCGCCGTGCCCGCCGTCTTCCTCGTCGGCCGCCCCACCGTCGCCTGGCGGTGGATCATCGGCGTGGGCCTCGCGCTGGGCGTGGGGAAGTTCGGTCTGCTGTTCCTCGGCATGGACCAGGGGATGCCCGCGGGTCTGTCCTCGCTGGTGCTCCAGGCCCAAGCGGTCTTCACCGCGGTCTTCGCCGCCACCCTCTTGGCGGAGCACCTCGGGCGGGGGCGGATCATCGGCATGGCCATAGCGTTCGGCGGGATCGCCGTCGCCGCCGTCGATGAGGGAGCCTCGGGATCTGTCGCGGCCTTCGCGCTGGTCATTGCCGCCGCTGCGTGCTGGGGCGTGTCCAATGTGCTCACCCGTAAGGCGTCCCCACCGCATGCCCTCAACTTCATGGTCTGGGTCAGCGTTGTCCCCGTACTGCCCCTGTTCGCCCTCTCGCTCCTCTTCGAGGGGCCACAGGCGCAGACGGAGGCCCTGCGCTCTCTGGACTGGACCGGCGCGGGAGCGGTGCTATTCATCGCCTGGGTGTCGACGGTGCTCGGATTCGGAGCCTGGAACTGGCTGCTCCGCCATCACCCCGCCTCGGCGGTGGCCCCGTTCTCCCTGCTGGTTCCCGTCTTCGGCATGTCGTCCGCGGCGCTGTTGCTCGATGAGTCCATCAGCCCGTTGGGCTGGTGCGCCGCCGTACTCCTGGTGACCGGAGTGGCGCTCACTTCGCTGTCGGGAAGGTCGGTTGGACGGGCAGGGAGGACAACAGGCCCTCCAGATGCTCCCGTCCCGCGACGAGCAGCCCCGGAAGGTCCGCTGCCTGAGGGTTCCAGCGCTTCTCGTACTCCCAGCTCAACCACGTCCGGGGGGTGAGCGTCGCCAGGCACTCGGCGAGCGGGACCACACCCTCACCCAGGGCGATCGGGGTGAGGTCTTCACGCGAGGCGACATCCTTGACCTGTACGTATCCAAGGAACGGGGCGAGCGCGCCATGGGTGGTGATCGGGTCCTCGCCGGCCAGCCACGGGTGCAGCACATCCCAGAGGGCGCCCGCGTGCAGATGCCCGACGGGCCCGAGGACCCGGGACAGGTCCTCTCCCGTGGGATGCGAGTCATGGGTTTCCAGGAGCAGCTTCACCCCGGCGCCTGCCGCGGTCTCCGCAGCAGCACCGAGCAGCCTGGCTGCCGTTGCATCCGCAATGGAGGAGTCCTGGTCGCCGCCACCGGGGAAGACCCGGGCGTAGGGAGCTCCGAGGTCCCGGGCCAGCCACAACAGCTCGCCGATCTCCCGCAGTGCCACCGCTTCATCGGCTTCGGCTGCCAGATTGGTGTAGCCGCAGACTGCGAGGATCTGCACTCCGGCCCGCTCGAACTCCTTCACCACGGCAGCCCGCTCGGGCATCTCGATCCCCGGGTGCACCGGCTCGTCGGGAGCCACCCTCAGCTCCACGCCCTGATAGCCGGTGTCGGCGGCGAGGACCGCCACGTCTGCCGTGGGCATGCCCGGCACACCGAGCGTGGAGAACGCGAACTTCACGGACTGTTCCTTTCGTCGGGGCCCGAACCTGCCCTGTGGACTGCCTGCCGGGCCGACGGAACGCCCCGCCGATCCGGTGGGACGGCGGCCGGGACCCTTCAGCGTGGACGGCCCGGTGGTGTGCGACGTCCCGTAGTGCGGGTACCCCGCATCCCGCCCGACATCCGCCGCGACCTGCGAGGGTCCCCCGGATGAGTCCGGGGACGGCGGATGCCCGGCGGCCGGACGTTCACTCCCGCGGCCGTGCCGTGGATCCGCGCACCATCAGTTCCGCTTCGACCGTCGCTATCCCGCCCGGGGGAGGAGCTTCTTTCCCCATCGCCAGCCGCCCCGCCCGCGCGCCCGCCTCGAACAACGGAAGTCGTACGGTCGTGAGTGCCGGCACGGCGTCCACCGCGAAGGGCAGGTCGTCGAAGCCCGCCACGGAGACGTCCTCGGGGATACGGAGCCCCTGATCGCGCAGGGCCGCGCAGACCCCGAGCGCCACGGTGTCGTTGGCGGCCACGACGGCCGTCAACTCCGGGTCCCTCCGCAGGAGCTCACGGGCCGCGTCGAAGCCCGAGCTGCGGCCGTAGGTGCTGTGCACGGTGAGTCGTTGCTGATCGCCCGCCACACCCGCAGCCGCCATCGCCTCCCGGTGTCCCTCCAGCCGGTCCCTGGTGGTCGTACGGCCCGGCGGTCCGGCCACATAGCCGATCCTGCGGTGCCCGAGCGCCAGGAGGTGGTCGGTCAGTCGGCGGGCTCCGCCCCGGTTGTCGAAGGCGAGTACGGCTGGGTCGGGATGGTCCCCCGCCCCCGGGTCGCCACTGATCGGGGGACGGCCGCAGAGCACCACCCGCGTCCCCGCCCGACTGAGCTTGCCCAGCTTGGCCGCCATCGCAGCCGTGTGCTGGGGATCCTCCAGCGCGCCACCGGTCAGCACCACCGCCGCGGCGCGCTGCCGCTGCAACAGGGTGAGATAGGTGAGCTCCCGCTCGGCGGCGCCACCCGTGTTGCACACGACGGCCAGCTTCTCGCCGCCCCCGCGCCCGACGCTCCCCAACCCGCCGATCTCGCTCTGCACGGCCCCGGCCATGATCCCGAAGAAGGGGTCGGCGATGTCGTTCACCAGGATGCCCACAAGATCGGACGAGGCTGCGGCCAGGGAACTGGCCGGGCCGTTGAGCACGTAGTCCAGATCGTCCACCGCGCGCAGCACTCGCTCCCGGGTCGAGGCCGCGACCGGGTAGTTGCCGTTGAGGACGCGGGAGACGGTGGCCGGGGAGACCCGGGCCCGCGCCGCGACATCCGCCAGGGTGACTGTCATCGCTTTCCTCCGCGGGAGATCCGCCCCGGGCGCTTGTCCGGGCCGCTGTCGGCAGGCTAGCGTCATATCCGATAGAAAGCGCTTGCTATGACAGGTTGCGGTGAACACGCTCCAGAAGGGTTTCAGCGCCACCTCGCCGTCGCCCCGGACCCGCAGACACACCGGCGATCCGTCAGGCGGTTCCGTCAGGCGCAGCGCAGGGATATAGGGGAGAAGTCGAACGAGCGCACCGCCGCCCGCCACGGCACCCGGCCATGGGCGGCACCGACTAGCCGCCGGAGGCTGGCACGTGACACGCAGGACCGTACGGATCGCCATGAACGGCGTCACCGGCCGGATGGGATACCGCCAGCACCTGGTGCGCTCCCTCCTCGCCATCCGCGAACAGGGCGGACTCGACATCGGCGGCGGTGAGACCCTCTGGCCCGAACCGGTCCTGGTGGGGCGCCGCGAGGACGCACTCCGTGCCATCGCCCAGCGCCACGGCCTCACCGAATGGAGCACCGACCTCGACGCCGTGCTCGATGCCACCGGAGAGCGACGCGTGGACGTCTACTTCGACGCCCAGGTGACCTCCGCCCGCCCCGCGGCGCTCAAGCGGGCCATCGCCACCGGCAAGCACCTCTACGTGGAGAAGCCGACCGCCGGGGACCTCGCCGGAGCCATCGAACTCGCCCGGCTCGCGGACACCGCGGGCGTACGGCACGGCGTCGTCCAGGACAAACTCTTCCTCCCGGGGCTGCGCAAGCTCAAACGGCTCGTCGACGGCGGATTCTTCGGCGAGATCCTGTCCATCCGCGGCGAATTCGGCTACTGGGTCTTCGAAGGCGACTGGCAGCAGGCCCAACGGCCGTCCTGGAACTACCGCGCCGAAGACGGCGGCGGGATCACCCTCGACATGTTCCCCCACTGGGACTACCTGCTGCACGAACTCTTCGGCCGGGTGACCAGCGTCTTCGCCCACACGGCCACCCATGTCCCACAACGCTGGGACGAGCGCGGCGAGCCCTACCGGGCGAGCGCCGACGACGCGGCGTACGGCATCTTCCAACTCGAAGGGGGCGCGGTCGCCCAGATCAACTCCTCCTGGGCGGTACGGGTGATGCGGGACGAACTAGTGGAGTTCCAGGTGGACGGAGTCCACGGCTCGGCCGTCGCGGGGCTGCGCCGCTGGCGGGCCCAGCACCGCTCGGCCACCCCCAGACCTGTCTGGAACCCCGATCTGCCCGCCACCGAGTCCTTCCGCGACCAGTGGCAGGAGATCCCCGACAACGAGGAGTACGACAACGGGTTCAAAACCCAGTGGGAGCTGTTCCTCCGCCATGTGGCGCTCGGCGAGCCCTACCACTGGGACCTGCTGGCCGGCGCCCGAGGCGTACAACTCGCGGAACTGGCCGGCAGGTCGGCCGCCGAAGGGCGCCGGTTGAACGTTCCGGAGGTGACGCTGTGAGCCTGCTCCTGCCCGACGCCGACGGCGGGCTGCGCACCTACCGCCCCCGCCTCCACCCCATCGAGTTCCCGTTCCCCGACCGGCCCGGGCCCCGCTCCCGTACGGTCTTCGCCGCTGCCCACACCGTCGCCGATCCCCGTGCGGCCAACGGCCCCGGCTCGCCCGCCGTCGTCGACTGGGACGCGACGCTCGCCTTCCGCCGCCATCTGTGGTCGTACGGACTGGGTGTGGCGGAGGCCATGGACACGGCACAGCGCGGGGCGGGCCTCGATTGGCCGACGGCTGCGGAGCTGATCAGACGCTCCGCGGCCGAGGCCGCAGCGGTCGGCGGACAGATCGTCTGCGGGGTCGGAACCGACCAACTCCCTCCGGGGCCGGCGACCCTGGACGCCGTGTACGCCGCCTACGTCGAACAACTCGCCACCGTCGAGGAGTGCGGGGCCCGCGCCGTTCTCCTGGCGTCCCGGGCGCTCGCGGCGGCGGCCCGTGGCCCTGAGGACTACGCCGCCCTCTACGGCGAACTGCTGCGCCAGGCCCGTGAGCCGGTGGTCCTGCACTGGCTCGGTCCGATGTTCGACCCGGCGCTGCGCGGCTACTGGGGGAGCGATGACCCCGAGGCAGCCGCCGCAGCCCTGGTGGAGATCGTCGCCGCACGGCCCACCGCGGTCGACGGGGTCAAGGTCTCGCTGCTCGATCCTGCCCTGGAGGTCGCTCTCCGCCGTCGACTACCGACCGGCGTACGGTGCTACACCGGGGACGACTTCCACTATCCGGAACTGATTGCGGGGGACGAAAAGGGCTTCAGCGATGCCCTGCTCGGCGTACTCGACCCCTTGGCGCCGCTGGCCGCCGATGCCCTACGACGGCTGGACGCGGGCGATCCGGCCGGATTCCGCACGGCCCTCGAACCCGCGCTGCCGCTCTCCCGGCACCTTTTCGAACCGCCGACCCACCACTACAAGACGGGTGTGGTGCTGCTGGCCTGGCTCGCCGGTCACCAGAGCCACTTCACCATGGTCGGAGGCATGCAGTCCGCCCGCTCGCTGCCCCATCTGGCCAGGACGTATGAACTCGCCGACGCACTCGGTCTCTTCCCCGACCCGCAGTCCGCCGAGGCCCGGATGCGCGCACTTCTCGATGTGTACGGGGTCAAAGGGTGAGCGCCCGGAGCGAGCGGGGGCTCGACCGGTTCAGCATCAACCAGATGACCGTGAGACAGCTCTCCCTGCCCGAGTTGGCCGCCGTATGCGGAGAGTTGGGAGTACGGGGTGTCGGCCTCTGGCGGGAGCCGGTCCGCTCGTACGGGGTCCGGGCCGCGGCCGAGTTGATGAAGTCCGCCGGACTGACCGTCACCAGCCTCTGCCGGGGAGGCTTCTTCACCGCGTCCGACCGTCGGGGGCGCGACCGGGCCCTCGACGACAACAGGGCCGCGGTCGACGAGGCGGCGGCCCTCGGTACGGAGACCCTGGTGCTGGTCAGCGGCGGACTACCGGAGGGCAGCCGCGACCTCGCCGGAGCCCGCGAACAGGTCGCCGATGCGCTGGGTGTGCTCGCCCCCTACGCGGCGGAACGGGGCGTGAGGCTGGCCATCGAACCCTTGCACCCGATGTACGCGGCGGACCGCTGCGTCATCTCCACCCTGCACCAGGCGCTGGACCTCGCCGGCCGTTTCCCACCGTCCTGGGTGGGAGTGGTGGTGGACACGTACCACGTGTGGTGGGACGAGTCGGCACCACGGGCGGTCGCCGACGCCGGGGAGCAGGGGCGCATCCACTCCTTCCAACTGGCCGACTGGATCACACCCCTCCCCGCAGGCGTCCTCACGGGGCGCGGCCAACTCGGCGAAGGCTCCATCGAGCTGCGGCGCTGGCGGGAGCGGGTCGAGGAGGCCGGGTACCGCGGGCCGGTGGAGGTGGAGCTGTTCAACGAGGCGCTCTGGGCGCGGGACGGTGCCGAAGTGGTCGCCGAGACGCTCCACCGCTTCCAGGAGTACGTGTGGTGATGCGTCCGCCCAGGAGGCGGTTTACCCGACGGCCGGGAAAAATGTTCTCCGACCGTGCAACCCTTCGGCGCCGATGAGTGTCGTACGTGGTGTCAGGGCTTCCGGGGGGGAATCTGGGGGGATTCTGGAAGTCTTGACGGAGGGGAAAGGGAGGGGCCCGGCCCATGGTCGGGTCCTCCTCGATTTCCGTCCCTCTCCTCCTCCCTTCTGGCCTTCCTTCTGGCCTTTCTTCTCGGGTCTGCTCTCTCGCCAGGTCGTTCCTCCGTTGGTTCGGGCTTCCGCGCCGGACACCGCAGCTCACCTCCGTATCGGACTGCCTGCTCGACCGAGCGGTCCCGTACGGCAGGGTCGGAATGTTCGGGGTTATCCACAGGCGGGGCGGCTTGTCGGACCGAGACGGTAGCGTCGAGCCATGTCCCAAACGACAGTGCCTCAGCTGGCGGTCGTCGAAGGTGTCCTGGAGCGCGTCACCTACGCCAATGAGGAGAACGGCTACACCGTGGCGCGCGTCGACACCGGTCGCGGCGCGAGTGACCTCCTTACCGTCGTCGGCTCGCTGCTCGGCGCCCAACCCGGTGAATCACTGCGCATGGAGGGCCGCTGGGGCTCGCATCCGCAGTACGGCAAGCAATTCACCGTCGAGAACTACACGACGATCCTGCCTGCCACCATCCAGGGCATCCGCCGCTATCTCGGCTCCGGGCTGATCAAGGGCATCGGCCCCAAGATCGCCGAGCGGATCGTGGATCACTTCGGAGTCGACACCCTTGATGTCATCGAGCAGGAGCCGAAGCGACTCATCGAGGTTCCGGGACTGGGCCCCAAGCGGACCAAGTTGATCGGTGTGGCCTGGGAGGAGCAGAAGGCGATCAAGGAGGTGATGGTCTTCCTCCAGGGAGTCGGCGTCTCCACCTCCATCGCCGTCCGCATCTACAAGAAGTACGAGGACGCCTCCATCTCCGTGGTGAAGAACCAGCCCTACCGGCTGGCGGCCGATGTGTGGGGCATCGGCTTCCTCACCGCCGACAAGATCGCACAGGCGGTGGGCATACCCCACGACAGCCCGGAGCGGGTCAAGGCCGGCCTTCAGTACGCCCTGTCCCAATCCACCGACCAGGGGCACTGCTTCCTGCCCGAGGACCGACTGATCTCCGACGCGGTCAAACTGCTCCAGGTGGACATCGGGCTGGTGATCGAATGCCTCGCGGAGTTGGCGGCCGATGAGGAGGGAGTGGTCAGGGAACAGGTGCCCGCGCCGGATGGAGGAGACCCGCTGACTGCGGTCTTTCTGGTGCCGTTCCACCGGGCGGAGATCTCGCTCTCGGCCCAACTCCAACGGCTGCTGGGCGCGGCGGACGACAGACTGCCCGCCTTCCAGGACGTCGATTGGGAGAAGGCGCTCGGCTGGCTGGCGGAGCGCACCGGTGTGGAGCTTGCCCCCGAGCAGCAGGCCGCCGTTCAGCTCGCGCTCACCAGCAGGGTTGCGGTTCTCACCGGTGGTCCCGGCTGCGGTAAGTCGTTCACCGTACGGTCGGTGGTGGAGCTCGCCCGTGCCAAGAAGGCGAAGGTGGTGCTGGCCGCGCCCACGGGCCGGGCGGCCAAGCGGCTCTCCGAGCTCACCGGTGCCGAGGCGTCCACCGTGCATCGACTGCTGGAGTTGAAGCCGGGCGGCGATGCCGCGTATGACCGGGACCGCCCCCTGGATGCGGATCTGGTGGTGGTGGACGAGGCTTCGATGCTCGATCTGCTCCTGGCCAACAAGCTGGTCAAAGCGGTCGCTCCCGGTGCGCATCTGCTGCTGGTGGGGGATGTGGACCAGTTGCCGAGCGTGGGTGCGGGAGAGGTCCTGCGCGATCTCCTCGCCGACGGCGGGCCTATTCCCAGTGTGCGCCTCACTCGGATCTTCCGGCAGGCCCAGCAGTCGGGTGTGGTCACCAATGCCCATCGCATCAATTCGGGTCTGCCGCCCCTCACTTCCGGCTTGACGGACTTCTTTCTTTTCGTCGAGGAGGAGACCGAGGACGCCGGAAGGCTCACTGTCGATGTTGCCGCGCGAAGAATTCCAGCCAAATTCGGTCTGGATCCTCGGCGAGATGTTCAGGTTCTTGCCCCTATGCACCGCGGTCCTGCGGGTGCCGGCACGCTCAACGGCCTTCTACAGCAGGCGATTACGCCCGCCCGCCCTGATGTGGCCGAGAAGCGCTTCGGCGGGAGAATTTTTCGGGTCGGCGACAAGGTCACGCAGATTCGCAACAATTATGAGAAGGGAAAGAACGGCGTCTTTAATGGAACGGTGGGCGTCGTCACCTCCCTTCACCTGGACGATCAGCGACTCACGGTCCTGACAGATGAGGACGAGGAGGTTCCGTATGAGTTCGACGAGCTCGATGAGCTGGCTCATGCGTATGCGGTCACCATTCATCGTTCGCAGGGCAGCGAATATCCGGCCGTGGTGATCCCGGTCACCACCGGGGCGTGGATGATGCTCCAGCGCAACCTCCTCTACACGGCTGTCACCCGGGCCAAGAAGCTCGTTGTCCTCGTCGGCTCCCGCAAAGCGCTCGGACAGGCGGTGCGGACAGTTTCCGCAGGCAGACGGTTCACGGCGCTGGACCACCGGCTGGGTCGTGGTTGAGCCGTGGTTGAGCCGGGCACACTCGCCCGCTCGGGGGAAGCGCTTTGGTACCGGGGTGGGAAATGCCACCTCGACTTCCGGTTTCCGGTCTGACGGGGCAGGATGGGCAGGCTTGGCGGCACTCAGTGCCGTCAAAGGGTCAATCGGTCGACCCCGAGTGCACTCTGCTGAGCCAAGTGGGGGATGGTAGAGACAGTCAGGGCACCTCGAAGAAGAGGCACTACGTCGGTGAGGGATGACGTGAGCGACAACTCTGTAGTACTGCGGTACGGCGACGGCGAGTACACCTACCCGGTGGCTGAGAGCACCGTCGGTGACAAGGGCTTCGACATCGGGAAGCTCCGAGCCCAAACCGGTCTGGTGACCCTGGACAGCGGCTATGGCAACACGGCCGCCTATAAATCCTCGATCACCTACCTCGACGGCGAAGAGGGAATCCTCCGCTATCGCGGATACCCCATCGAGCAGCTGGCGGAGCGCTCCAGCTTCCTCGAAGTGGCGTACCTGCTGATCAACGGTGAGCTTCCCACCGTCGACGAGCTGGCCGAGTTCCGTGGCGAGATCACCCAGCACACTCTGCTGCACGAAGACGTCAAGCGGTTCTTCGACGGCTTCCCGCGTGACGCCCACCCCATGGCCATGCTCTCCTCGGTGGTCAGCGCGCTGTCGACGTTCTACCAGGACAGCCACAATCCGTTCGACGAGAAGCAGCGCCACCTCTCCACGATCCGGCTGCTCGCCAAGCTGCCCACGATCGCGGCGTACGCGTACAAGAAGTCGATCGGCCACCCCTTCGTCTACCCGCGCAACGACCTCGGGTACGTCGAGAACTTCCTGCGGATGACCTTCTCGGTCCCCGCGCAGGAGTACGACCTCGACCCCGTCGTGGTCGCGGCCCTCGACAAGCTGCTGATCCTGCACGCGGACCACGAGCAGAACTGTTCGACGTCCACGGTCCGCCTGGTCGGCTCCTCCCAGGCGAACATGTTCGCCTCGATCTCCGCCGGCATCTCGGCGCTCTGGGGCCCGCTGCACGGCGGCGCCAACCAGTCAGTGCTAGAGATGTTGGAGGGCATCAAGACGTCCGGCGGCAACGTCGACTCCTTCATCAACAAGGTGAAGAACAAGGAGGACGGCGTCCGTCTGATGGGCTTCGGCCACCGGGTCTACAAGAACTTCGACCCGCGTGCCCAGATCATCAAGGCAGCCGCCCACGATGTCCTCTCCGCGCTCGGCAAGTCCGACGAGCTGCTCGACATCGCGCTCAAGCTCGAAGAGCACGCGCTCTCCGACAGCTACTTCGTGGAGCGCAAGCTCTACCCGAACGTCGACTTCTACACCGGTCTGATCTACCGGGCCATGGGCTTCCCAACCGAGATGTTCACCGTGCTGTTCGCGATCGGGCGGCTGCCCGGATGGATCGCGCAGTGGCACGAGATGATCAAGGAGCCGGGTTCGAGGATCGGCCGTCCGCGGCAGATCTACACGGGTGTCGTCGAGCGCGACTTCGTGCCCGTCGAGGCCCGCTGAGCCCGATCCGACCTAGGGCCGCCGACGCCCTGGATTGGCGTCGAGCTCACCCGAGTCCTTCGGGGCTCGACCACCGGGGTCGCCGCCGGCTGAGGCTCTGCGGTCCCCAGTTCCGTACGGCTGCCCTGTGGACGGGCGTCCCGGCAGCCGTACGGTCCAGCATCCCGCTGCCGGAGTGCCCCACGGGCACTCCGGCAGCGGTGTTTTCGGCGTACTTCGACATCTGGGGCAGCTACCGCGGGTAGAGCGATCTGTTCGGCGGGCTCGGCGGATTGTGCACAGCACGTTCCCCCGCGCAGGCGAGGCGAAGTGGGCGTTAGGCACTGCGTGCCACCGTGTGCTGCGGCCGGCCGTCTGGTGAGCCGAGGTCGAACCGGCCCCTGGCCCGCACTGTCTTCCTCGTGCGGACGCCTCCTGTGCCCCCTCGCAGCCCTTGACGCCCTCGTGCCCCTTGCCTCCTCGATGGGCCCCCTCGGTGGCTTCTGGCGGCGGTGTTACCGCCCTTGGGCGAGCACCTCGTGTGGACCGCACGGACTGCGCCTGATTGGTCGGGCAGGCAGACGCTTCCCGACGCATTCCCCAGGGCGGTGCCACGCTTTTGTTTGTCCGGGACGGCGGACGGCCTTGTTTGTCCGGGACGGCGGACGGCGCCGGGAACACCCGTAAGGGCCGTTGCACCCGCCCGCTGGGGCCATGTCCACCACCCGGGGGGTGGTGGCGCGCCGGGAACGAGGGCTGTGCCGCCTCGGCCGTCCCGGAGGGCCTTGCGAGTTGGGACCCGGTAACGATCACTGTGTGTTGTCGCATCACGATGTCCCGGCGGCTGATTCTGGCTGGTCCGGCAGCCCGTGCGCCCTGCTCCGGCGAACGTCCAACCCCCTTCGTACGGACCGCGATGGCCAGGCTCGGGAGCCTTGGGGCACCGGTGTCGAAGTGCTGGATTCAGCCCGTGCGTACCGAAGGTGTCGGCGTGTGTCGGTGGGTCGCGGCGCGTGCCGGAGTGTGTGGGTGGGCCTGCCCGGCAGCTCGGTCGATCGAGTGGAGGCGCGCCGACGTGCCGCAAGTGGTGGGTGGCGCTGGCGCTGCGACGGGCCGGCCACCAAGGGGCATCAGGCCGTGCTCGACGCGCTTGCGACCGCAAGACTGAGCCCGGATGGGCCCTTCCAGGCCCTGAGCGGCCCTGTGGGGCTCTTGTGGCCCCCAGTTGGGCTCCTGGGCGTTCCATGCCCGGGCGACCCCGTAGAAGACGAAAGCGCCCCGCTGCCGATCCCCCCACGGGTCGACGAGCGGGGCGCTTCCCATATCCCCGGAGCGGATTCCCCCCACGGGATCCGGCCGGGTGTCTCTGCTGCTTGGGGGACCTCCGAGACGGATTCCCCCCACGGGATCCGATCGGGTGTCCCTGCCGCAGCAGAAGCTCCACACGCGGTCTGCCGGGGTACGTACGCACGGGAGGGCCGCTCAAAGCTCCCCGGGCACGTGCCCCGGCCAACGCTTGCCTGGAATGTCCCCCAAGACATCCCACGAACGTCCCCCAAGACGTTCCTGGCATCGCCCATTTAGACTCATGCGGAGCCTCAATGGTTACCCCTCAATATCTGTGATCTAGGTCTCTTTGTGAAGGTCTTGTGCCTCACATGAGCTCAGTTGAACGACCGTAGACGCAGGCTGTTCGTGACCACAAAAACGGATGAAGCGGCCATGGCAAACCCAACGATCATGGGTGTGAACTGGCCGGATGCCGCAAGAGGTAGTGCGGCTACGTTATCGCCAAAGGCCCGAAAAAGATTCCCTTTGGTGGTCCTGAGTGTCCGATGCGCGAGACGGATCGCGTCCGCGGCCACCCGTAGATCTCCCCGGATGAGAGTGAGATCACTCGCCCCGGCTGCGGCACCGGCGCCCGTTTTCGGCCTCGGACGCGGATCTGCGGTGGCGAGCGCACTCGTCTCGCGGGTGTTGCCCTCGACTATCGCCCCGCCACATCCTCGCCCGGAGTCGTCCTGCGACCTCCGCTCTTGTCCTCGGCGGCACCGGAGCACGC
This sequence comes from Streptomyces sp. NBC_00690, assembly GCF_036226685.1. Taxonomy (NCBI): domain Bacteria; kingdom Bacillati; phylum Actinomycetota; class Actinomycetes; order Kitasatosporales; family Streptomycetaceae; genus Streptomyces; species Streptomyces sp. NBC_00690. The sequence continues at coordinate 3,237,714 of NZ_CP109009.1, read as the reverse complement.
GCCTCGTCGATGTCGGGCTCGGCCGCCTCGGCGCTCGGTCGTGGCGAGGGCAGTGGCCGGTCGGTACTGGGCGGTACTGGTCGGCACTGGTCGGGGGTGGGTCGGTCGGAACGGGACGGTTCCCCTGCGCGACCCCACCGCGGTCGTGTCACGGGCTCTGGCTTCGCCGGGCGGCGACTCAGGGCACCCGGCGAGTTGTCATCACAGCTCGCCTAGACGGCCGTACGGCCCTTGAGGGGGGAAGAATCATCCCCCGTCCCGTTCGGGGTGGCCGCAGGCGTCAGGGGTCTCTCAGGCAGCCGTATGCCGGCGTCTGTGGGCAGTGGTGCCCACGCGGTCGGCAGCCACCGGCTGGCTCTGCGGAGCGGGACGCTTCGGTGGGTGCCTTTCGCGGCGCTCGCCGGCCCGGGACGGCCCTTTGGCGGCCGGTGCGACGAGTGCTGCCGATGTGCGGTCGGATCGCCCGAAACGCGGATTCCGTCGTACGGCAGGCTCCTCGATGGGCGAATGGCAAGTGCGGCACTGCGTGCCTGGCTGAAGTCGTCCGTGGGGCGGGTCTTCGGTATGCGTCCGATAGGGACGAATGCCACCCTGCTGTCGGTCTCTTCATGGGAACGCCGGCGAAGATCATCCGCGAGGTCTGAGGGGGTGGTCGCGACGCATTTCCGCCATGGCGACGGGGCCCAGGAGCACTGCCCAGAGTGACCGTCGGAAGACCGCGAGCCCTGTGCGGGAGACAGGCCGTCCGCGCTGGATACGTCATCGGGTCAGCGCGGAAATGAGCCCGGGACGGTGGTGACCGTCGAGCCGTACCCAACCAGTGCGAACTGATCGGATACGGCTCGACGCCTGGGCTGTCCTCGTCCGCGTGGCGCTTGGACGGGATGGCGTCCGGCCGGGCCTCGGGACGGTTTGCGGCAGGGGTGGATTCCTCACGCCGCCCATCGCGGTCCGGGCTTGGGGGTCGCCCGTGGCATAGCCGCGGGTCGGACCGGGCCCGCGCTCCTGGCTCAGGCCCTGCCAACCAGTTCGTACCCCGCCTCGTCCACGGCATCGCGGACGGCCGACTCGTCGAGGGCGGCCTCGGAGACGACGGTCACCAGACCGGTCGCGGCGACGGCCTGGACGGAGGTGACGCCGGCGATGGCGGAGATCTCCGTGGAGATCGCGCCTTCGCAGTGGCCGCAGGTCATTCCGGCGACCTGGTAGACCGTGGTCACGGCGCCCTCCGTTGTGGTGTCGGCCGAGTCGGTGCCGCAAGCACTGCCACCGCAGCAGCTGGAGGCGGGGGCGTTCTCGATGATCTCGATCTCGGTCTTCGCGGTCATGTCGTTCTCCTCGCGGGCAGTGGGGATGCGCCTGTCGCGGCGCACCAGAGGCGTATCAGGGGCTCCCGAGACGGCAGGGACCCCGTGATGCTCAATATACTATACCCCTAGGGGGTATGAAACGCGGGTAGGAAACTCCCGCTTGTGGGACTCCGTGGCGCGCGGCCGTTCGTCAGGACGTCCCCTCGGTGGCGCCGCGGGTCAGTGCGCAGTCCTCGCCCTCGGGGAACAGTGGGTCCAGATAGCGGTACAGGACCGTCTTGATCTCCAGGGTGTACGCCTGTCGCTCGTCGCCCTCATGGGTGAGGACGAGATCGAGGCCCGCCTTGAAGATGGTGAGCGCGGTGTTGGCGATGCGGGACAGCTCTGCCGGCGAGAGGTCGGGCAGATAGACGGCGAACACCTCTTCGATCCGGGCCAGCAGGCTCAGATGGATGGCGTTGAACTCCTGGGCAATCTGGCCGGGCGCGTCATGGCCGTGGATCAGGACCGCGAAAGCCGGATTGTCGTAGTTGAAGGCGAAGAGCGGATCGAGGACTTCGTCCAGGAGTGTGTCGAGGGGGAGTGGCTGGCCCGCTGCGACGAGTGCCGTGCCGTGCGACTCGCGCCAGCGCTCCAGGAGGCGACCGCCCAGTTCGATGGCGATCGCTTCCTTGTTGGGGAAGAACTGGTAGAGCGTGCCGGGGGAGACGCCAGCCTCACGCGCGATGGCGTTGGTCGTGGCTGCGGTGTATCCGGACGTCGTGAAGACGGTCGCCGCGGCATCGAGGAGTTGGGCGATCCGCCGCTCCCCGCGCGCCTGGCGTCGGCGCGGCTTGGCGGTCGTGGACGCGGACTCCTGGGCGGGCGCGATTTCTGGAGTTACTGCCTCCGGCTTTGTCGTGTCCGGCACTGATATCCCCAGCTTCCTGGCGCGGTTGACAAACGCGAGTGGTCGCTCGCATTCTTTGTCAATGCGAGCGATTGCTCGTGTTTGCCAAGTCTATGGCAATGGTCGCCTCATGCTGCCTGCTCGCATGCCTGCACATGGGCCCCGGTGAAGGGGACACCGCACCATGTCCGAAGTCAACAGCCCGCCCCCGGCCCCGCCCCGGGCACGGCGGCCGGTCGGTGGGTGGACCCGATTCGTCACCGCGCGACCACGACTCGCCCTGTTCGCGGCCCTGGTCCTCACCGTGCTCGCCGTCTTCGCGGGCAGTGGAGTGGCGGACCGGATGGGAAGCGGCGGGTGGACCGATCCGGCTGCCGAGTCGTCGTACGCGACCAAGGCGCTGGAGCGCGAGTTTCCGGCGTCCCAGCCCAATCTGCTGCTGCTGGTCGACAGCGGGCGGGCGGGGGTGGACAGCCCGGCGGTCGCCGCCGAAGGGCGGCGGTTGACCGAGCGCCTGGCGGCGGAGAAGGGGATCACGGGCGTCGGGTCCTACTGGCAGAGCCCTTCGCCGGCTCTGCGCTCAGAGGACGGACGGCAAGCCCTCGTCGCGGCTCGGGTACTGGGCGATGAGAAGACCAAGGCCGAGGTGCTCCAGCGGATAGCTCCGGAGTATCGCGGAGCGCACGGCCCAGTGGAGGTCTCCCTCGGAGGGCCTGTTGCCGTGGAGCATGAGATGACCACGATCATCCAGGAAGATCTGCTGCTGGCCGAGGCCATCGCCCTACCGGTGACCCTGATCCTTCTGGTCATGGTCTTCGGAAGCGCGGTCGCGGCAGCGCTGCCCCTGCTGGTCGGGATCGTCGCGATCCTGGGCACCAATGCGCTGCTGAGGGGGCTCACGGAGTTCACGGACGTCTCGGTCTTCGCCATGAACCTCACCACCGCCTTGGGGTTGGGGCTGGCCATTGACTACGCGTTGTTCATCGTGCGTCGGTTCCGGGAGGAACTGGCCGGTGGCCTTGAGGTCCGTGATGCCGTGGGGGCGACCCTGCGCACGGCCGGGAGAACCGTTCTCTTCTCGGCACTGACGGTGGCGGTGTCCCTGGCGGCCATGCTGGTGTTTCCGCAGTACTTCCTCCGCTCGTTCGCCTATGCGGGAGTGGCGGTGGTCCTCCTGGCTGCCGGTGCGGCTCTGGTCCTGCTGCCCGCTGCGCTGATGCTCCTGGGGCATCGGATCAACGCCCTGGACCTGCGAGCGGCCTTCCGTCGCCGCCGAGTCCGCCCAGCCTGCCGAGACCTCGGCGGCGTCGAGCGCGTCGAGCATCAGGGGGAGCAGCCCTCGGGGTCTGTCGGGCCACGCAGCGCGGAGCAGCCCGGAGAGCGGGGAGGGTGGACCCGACTTGCGGATCTGGTGATGCGAAGGGCACCGCTGTTCGCCTTCACGACCATTGCGGCACTGCTCCTTCTGGGGCTCCCCTTCCTTGATGTGAAGTTCGGTACGCCGGATGATCGGCAACTCCCCGTGAGTGCTGAGTCCCGTGTGGTGCAGGAGGAGATCCGCGAGCGATTCACCGGTAGTCCCGACGGGGCCATCGAGATCTTCGCGGGGCCGCTCACCGATGGGGGAGACGGTGACGAGGAGGCGAGCGCGGGTGTCACATCCGCCACCTACGCGGAGTACCGCGACCGAATAGCCGCCCTCCCGGGAGTGCTGCGGGTGGACGGGCCGGCCGTGTCCGGTAGTGCGGCCTACTTCACCATTCAGCCCAAGGGCGAGGCGGTGGGCGAAAGCGCTCAGCAGTTGGTCCATGACCTGCGGGAGGTGCCCGCGCCGTTCGAGACCTCGGTGACGGGCAGGGCCGCTGTTCTGGAGGACTCCAAGGCGGCGATCGCGGACAGGTTGCTGTGGGCGCTGGGGATCATTGCCGTGGCCACCTTGGTTCTGGTCTTCCTTCTGACCGGCAGTGTGCTGATTCCCCTTCAGGCGGTCGTGCTCAATGCGCTGAGTCTCACCGCCATGTTCGGTGCGGTCGTCTGGATCTTCCAGGACGGGAATCTCTCCGGGCTGCTGGGCTTCACTCCGACCGGAGACATCGAAACCAATCTGCCGGTGCTGATGTTCTGCATCGCCTTCGGTCTCTCGATGGACTACGGCGTCTTTCTGCTCTCCCGCATCAAGGAGGAGTACGACCACTCGGGCAACCATGAACACGCGGTGCGCTTCGGACTGCAACGCACGGGTGGACTGATCACCGCAGCGGCCGTGATCCTCGCGGTGGTGATGCTCGCCATTGGCACCTCGCGGGTCACCAACACGAAGATGCTCGGTCTCGGTATCGCCCTTGCGGTGCTGATGGACGCCATGGTGGTGCGCAGTCTGCTGGTGCCGTCGGTGATGAAGCTGATGGGCGCGTGGAGTTGGTGGGCGCCCGCGCCACTGCGACGGTTCCACCAGCGGTTCGGTCTCAGCGAAGGCGACACGGCGGCCTCGGTCGCTCTCGAAGATGAACACGCGGCTGGTGCGGGCGCCGCTGGGCGAGGAGCGATCCAGAACACCGACGCAGACCAGGGGGCCGGCTCCGCCCCGCCCGATCGGGCCAAGGTCTGATGGTGCAGCGGTTCGGATTCTGATGGCGAGTCGGGCCGGGATCTGACCGTGAGCCCGGCCAAGGTCTGACGGCGAGGGGAGCAGGCACGGCAGAAGGCGCCACAGCCGGTGCGGGGACGGTAGGCGCGGGGGCAAGTCGTACCGAAGACGGTGGGTACGGGGGAGCAGGCCATACCCAAGACGACAGGTGCGGCGGGTGCCAGGCGCGGGAGAGAGCAAGCACGGTGCGAGGAGGGGGAAAAGGGGGCAGTCCCGCACACCACCCGGTGTGCGGGACTGCCCGGCAGGAGTCAGTTGGCGCGACCTCTGTTTCCTGGGCGGTTGGCGACCCATACGCGAATGGTCTCGGCGTACCAGTAGGGCTTACCGGCCTGGACCAGATCGGGTGGCGGGAGTTGTCCGTGCTTGCGGTAGGAGCGGACCGTGTCGGGCTGTACCCGGATGTGAGCAGCGATCTCCTTATAGGACCAGAGACTCTTGTCCGTCATGTGGCACCTCCCCGCGTGCACGACAGCGGCGACCTGGGGGCCGTCGGGGGAGCCGTCGTGCGGATGCTGGCGATCATGAGAGTGCGCCTGCTCGACCGCCCCCGGAACAGGGAAGACGGGTCTGTCGACCCCCCGTGACGGAAAACCCGCGTAATGGAGATATGTGTGATCAGAGGGCGACAACGGTGACAGATGTGATGAGTGGGCCTCAGGCGCCGCAAGTGCGCAGGAAGCGACGGGTTCGTTGGGCAATGGGAAATGGTTTGTCAGGAGGGCAGGGGTACATGTCCTGCTCGACGATCGCGAAGAGTTCCACGCCCAGCGCGTCGGCTGCGGCCAGTACGGGTTCCAGGGCAGGGATGCCTGCCGGTGGCTCGCACATCACTCCCCGTGCGACGGCCGGGCCGAAGGGCAACTGATCGGCGTTCACCTCCGCGAGGATCCGAGGGTCCACCTGCTTGAGGTGGAGATAGCCGAGCCGTTCGCCGTACGTCTCGATCAGGGCGACGCTGTCCCCGCCGCAGTAGGCGTAGTGGCCCGTGTCCAGGCAGAGCGAGACCAGATCCGGATCGGTGGCGTCGAGGAAGCGGCTGACGTTCTCCTCACCGTCGATATGAGTGTCCGCATGGGGATGCACCACGATCTCCAGCCCGTAGCGCTCGCGCACCTCACGGCCGAGACGTTCGGTCTGGACGGTCAGATCACGCCATTGACGGGAGGTCAGAGTGCTGTCCTCCACGACCCGCCCGGTCTTGTCGTCCCTCCAGAACGCGGGGATGACCACCAGATGCTCGGCCCCCATGGCCTGGGTGAGGGCGGCGATGTCGGAGACGTGCGCCCAGGTCGCGTCCCAGACGGCGGTGCCACGGTGGAGGGCGGTGAAGACCGTCCCCGCCGACACCTTGAGCCCCCGCCGCACGGTTTCTTCCTGCAAGAGGCCGGGATCAGTGGGGAGATAGCCGTACGGGCCGAGTTCGATCCACTCGTAGCCGGCCTGGGCGACCTCGTCGAGGAATCGTTGCCACGGCACCTGGAGGGGGTCGTCGGGGAACCACACCCCCCAGGAGTCGGGGGCCGAGCCGACCCGGATGCGGTTCAGTGCGGGGACGGGGGAGCTCATACGGCCGAGCCTTACGGCCGCCCCGAAAGAGTGTCAAGTCAACGTCCGAATGTCCGGACAAAATGTTGACAGTATTCGATGGACGGCACTAGACCTGGGGAGACCCGGGCAGCGAGGCGAAGGGACCCGCATGTCGCAGCCGCACCAACCGGAGTCCTTCGACGTCATCACCATGGGACGCATCGGGGTGGATCTCTATCCCCTGCGCACCGGTGTGCCGCTGGCGCGGGTCGATGTGTTCGGCAAGTTCCTCGGTGGCTCGGCGACGAACGTCGCCGTCGCTGCCGCACGGCTCGGGCGGCACACCGCGGTGATCACCCGTACCGGCGCCGATGCCTTCGGTGAGTACCTCCACGAGGCACTCGCCGATTTCGGGGTCGACGACCGATGGGTGACCCCCGTACCGGGACTCCCCACCCCCGTCACCTTCTGCGAGATCTTCCCCCCGGACGACTTCCCCCTCTGGTTCTACCGACAGCCCAAGGCACCCGACCTGGAAATCGCACTCCAGGACCTCGACCTTGAGGCGATCCGAGCGGCGCGGGTCTTCTGGACGACCGGTACGGGACTCTGCGAGGAGCCCAGCAGGGCCACCACGCTCGCGGCGCTCGCCCATCGCGACCGTGCCGGGATCACCGTGTTCGACCTCGACTGGCGGCCCATGTTCTGGGCAGACCCCACGGCGGCCCGCGCCCACTACCGCCGAGCACTCGCCTGGGCCACCGTTGCCGTCGGCAATCTCGACGAGTGCGAGATCGCCACCGGCGAGCGCGAACCGGAGGCAGCCGCCCGGGCGCTGCTCGCCGCGGGAGCGGACCTCGCCGTCGTCAAACAGGGCCCCGCGGGAGTCCTCGCACTGCACCAGGACGGCACTCGCGTCGAGGTCCCTCCCGTGCCCGTGGACGTGGTCAACGGGCTGGGTGCGGGAGACGCGTTCGGTGGGGCCCTCTGTCATGGGTTGCTCGCCGGCTGGGACCTGGAGCGCGTGATGCGCTATGGCAACGCCGCCGGCGCCATCGTCGCCGCGAGGCTCGCCTGCTCCACCGCCATGCCGTTCGCGACGGAAGTAGACCAGGTGATGTCCGGTGGGCCCGTCCCGCCTTCGCCTACCCCGCCCCCGGCCGTCCCCCTGCTCCCACCCGTTCCCCTGCGCCCATCCGAACAGCCGTCGCCCCCGCAGCCCTCCCCGCGACCGTCCCCCGAAGGGCCGACGGCCCCACCCCCGGCATCCCGAGTCCCGCCCGCCCCGGAGCTGCGATCCTCCGAGGCACCCCCGGTCGAGCCGCGCCGAGCCGATGGCCCCGGAGGGCACCCATGAGCCGTGTCGCCATAAACGAACTGACCGGAATCCGGACCAGGCACCCCGAGGCCGTGGCCGAGGCTGCCGCGAGCCGACGCAGACGGACCCGTCTCATCGGTCCGAGCGGACGGCTGATGATCATCGCGGCCGATCATCCGGCCCGTGGAGCGCTCGCCGTCGGAGCCAGCCCGCTGGCCATGGCCAACCGCTTCGACCTGCTGGAACGGCTCTGTCTCGCCCTCTCACGCCCCGGTGTGGACGGCGTCCTCGCCACCGCGGACATCCTTGACGACCTGCTTCTGCTCGGGGCGCTGCACGACAAGGTCGTCATGGGGTCCATGAACCGCGGCGGACTCGCCGGCGCCGTTTTCGAACTGGACGACCGCTTCACCGGACATCGCCCACAGGACCTTGCCCGCCTCGGCTTCGACGCGGGCAAACTGCTGCTGCGCATCGACTACCAGGACCCGGCGTCCCTCGACACCCTCCACTCGGCCGCCCGCGTCGTCGACGAGATGGCGGCACACCGACTGCCCGTCTTCGTCGAGCCCTTCATCTGCCACCGGACCGACGGACGTCTCCACACCGACCTCAGCGCCGGAGCGATCACCCGGTCCATCGCCATCGCCTCCGGTCTCGCCGGGACCTCCGCGTACACCTGGCTCAAGGTTCCGGTGCCGGACGACCCCGAGGCGATGGCGAGCGTCATGGAGACCTCCACCCTGCCCGCGGTCATCCTCGGCGGTGACATCGGCACCGACCAGGACGGCGTCTACGCGAAGTGGCACAGGGCCCTGCGACTGCCCACCGTCCAGGGCCTCGTCGTGGGACGTTCACTGCTCTACCCGGCGGACGGAGACGTGGCCGCTGCCGTCGATACCGCCGTAGGACTGTTGTAGGGGGTACGGAGAGAACATGAGCGCCGATCACACGCACACCGTGCCGCCCGAGTCGAGGTCTCACCTCCCGGCGGGCAGCGCGCGCAGCGGGCCCTATGCCCTGCGCATCGATCCCGCCCGCGCGGGATGGGCCCATGCCGCCCTGAGGGTTCTGGAACTGCCCCCCGGTGGCACCCACTCCCTGGACACGGGCGATTGCGAGTGGATCGTCCTGCCCCTGAGCGGCGGCTGCACCGTACATGCAGAAGGAGAGTTCTTCGAACTGCGCGGAAGGGAAGGTGTATTTGGCGGAGCGACGGACTTCGCCTATCTGCCGCGTGATTCCCACGCACAGATCGCCTCCGGTGCGGGAGGCCGCTTCGCCCTGGCAGGAGCGAAGTGCGAGCGACGACTCCCCGCTCGCTACGGCCCCGCGCCGGAGGTACCGGTCGAACTCCGCGGTTCAGGTGGCTGCTCCCGCCAGGTCAACAACTTCGCCGCCGCGGGTGTCTTCGACTGCGATCGCCTCATCGCTGTGGAGGTGATCACCCCCGGTGGCAACTGGTCGTCCTATCCGCCGCACAAGCACGACGAGCACGTGCCCGGGGTGGAGTCCGAGTTGGAGGAGATCTACTACTTCGAGATCGACCGGGGTGGTACGGGCTTCCACCAGGTCTCGCCGTCCCGCCCCGGGGGTACGGAGTTGCTCGTCGAAGTCGGCGGCGGTGATGCCGTCCTCGTGCCCGACGGATGGCATGGTCCGTCCATCGCCGCTCCCGGGCGGGACATGTACTACCTCAATGTGATGGCGGGGCCCGGCCCACGGGAGTGGCTCATCCGCGACCACCCCGACCACGGCTGGATCCGGGACACCTGGCCGGACCAGCCGATGGATCCCCGACTCCCGCTCCGACCCGGCTCGCGCTCCGACGCACCGAGGCACCCACGACCGGCCGAGGAGCAGGGATGACCTGCCGTCGCCTCACCGTCGCCCAGGCCCTGATCACCTTCCTCAGCCGCCAGTACACCGAGCGGGACGGACGCCGACAGCGGCTCATCAGCGCCACCTGGGGCATCTTCGGTCATGGGAACGTGGCAGGGATCGGTCAAGCCCTGCTGGAATCCGGCACCGGCCCCTACCCGACAGCGCCCGATTCCAGCACCGAACCGCACCCGCACCGCGCGGCCGGTGAAACGCACGGCGCGGCCGGTGAAACGCACGGCCACGGCGGAGGCACCGGCGGCGGCCGTCCTGCCATGCCGTTCTTCCAAGGCCGCAATGAGCAGGCGATGGTCCATGCCGCCGTCGGCTACGCGCGACAGTCCCGTCGGCTCTCCGCCCACGCGGTCACCACGTCCATCGGCCCCGGCGCCACCAATCTGGTCACCGGTGCGGCACTCGCCACCATCAACCGCCTCCCCGTACTCCTGCTCCCCGGCGACGTCTTCGCCACCCGTCCGGCCGACCCCGTTCTGCAACAGCTCGAAACCCCCCATGCGGGAGATCTGTCCGTCAACGACGCCCTACGACCCGTCTCGCGCTACTTCGACCGCATCACCCGCCCCGAGGCCCTGATCCCGGCCGCGCTCCAGGCCATGCGCACCCTCGCCGACCCGGCGGAGACCGGTGCGGTCACCCTCGCCCTTCCTCAGGATGTGCAGACCGAGGCGTACGACTGGCCGGAGGAGTTCTTCACCCAGCGGATCTGGCGGGTGGACCGGCCCCGCCCCGATCGTGATGCGCTCGACGAGGCCCGCCGGCTCCTGTCCGCGGCCCGCCGCCCCCTCCTCGTCGCCGGCGGCGGAGTTCACCACAGCGAGGCCGAGGCAGCGCTGAGGGCGTTCGCCGATGCCACCGGCATTCCCGTTGCCTCCACCCAGGCCGGAAAGGGGTCCCTCCCTTACGACCACCCCTGCGACATCGGCGGCATCGGCCACACCGGTACCGCGGTCGCTGCGGAGGCGGCCCGTACCGCGGATGTCGTGATCGGGGTCGGCACTCGGTGGTCCGACTTCACCACCGCGTCCTCCACTCTGTTCCAGAACCCGTCCGTTCGATTCGTCAACATCAACGTCACGTCCTTCGACGCCCACAAGATGGCCGGCCTCTCCCTCGTCGCGGACGCCCGCGAGGCCCTGACCGATCTCACCGATCTCACCGATCTCGCAGGTCCCGCCGAAGCAGCACCGAAGCGGGTCTCGCCGGCGTACGAGGAGGAGTACCGCGCGGGCAAGGAGCGCTGGGAGCAGCGGGTGGACCTCGCCTATCGCGCGGACGACCCCAACGCCCGCCCCACCCAGACCCAGCTGCTCGGCCTGCTCGACGCCCTCGTCGACCAGGACGACATCGTCATCAACGCCGCCGGTTCGCTCCCCGGGGACCTCCACAAACTGTGGCGCGCCCGGTCCGCCGACCAGTACCACGTCGAGTACGGGTACTCCTGCATGGGCTACGAGATCCCCGCGGCCATCGGTGTCCGGCTGGCCGCACCCGGGCGGCCCGTCTGGGCCCTCGTCGGCGACGGCACCTATCTGATGAACCCCACGGAGATCGTCACCGCGGTCCAGGAGAACATCCCCATCAAGGTGGTCATCGTTCAGAACCACGGATACGCATCGATCGGTGGACTCTCAGCAGCCGTGGGCGCCGAACGGTTCGCCACGGCCTACCGTCACCGCGGCCCCGACGGCACGTACTCCGGAGCGCCGCTCCCCGTCGATCTGGCCGCCAACGCAGCCTCGCTCGGACTGCGCGTGATCCGGGCCACAACCGTGGATGAACTGCGGCGCGCGCTCGTCGAGGCCCGGGCGGCGGACGTTCCCACAGGTGTCTATGTCGAGACCGAAACCGCAGACACTGTGTCGAGCCCGCCCCCGGCACAGGCGTGGTGGGATGTTCCCGTGGCAGAGATCGCGACCCGGCAGTCGGCGGTCGACGCCCGGGAGGAGTACGAGCGGCGCACCGCCGAGCGACGCCGCCAGCTGTGAGACATCCGCAGACGTGCCGGCACTTGTGAAGGAGCCTTTCTCATGACGAAGAACATCCACCACTGGATCGGTGGAAAGACCGTCGAGGGAACGTCGGGCAACTGGGGTCCGGTCACCGACCCGGCGACCGGCGCCGTGGCCGCCCAGGTCGCGCTGGCTTCGACCGACGAGGTCGGTGCCGCCGTCGCCGCGGCCAAGGAAGCGTTCGCCACCTGGGGCACGTCGTCCCTGTCCCAGCGCACGGCGATCCTCTTCCGCTACCGGGCGCTGCTGGACGCGCGCCGTGACGACATCGCGGCCTTGATCACCGCCGAGCACGGCAAGGTCCACTCCGATGCGCTGGGCGAGGTCGCCCGTGGCTTGGAGGTCGTCGAGCTGGCCTGTGGCATCACCACCCAGCTGAAGGGCGAGCTGTCCACCCAGGTGTCGAACCGGGTCGACGTGTCCTCCATCCGCCAGGCCGTCGGTGTCGTCGCGGGCATCACCCCGTTCAACTTCCCCGCGATGGTCCCCATGTGGATGTTCCCGCTGGCGGTCGCCTGCGGAAACACCTTCATCCTGAAGCCCAGCGAGAAGGACCCCTCCGCGGCCAACTTCCTCGCCGAACTGGCCACCGAAGCGGGGCTGCCCGACGGTGTCCTCAATGTGGTCCACGGCGACAAGGTGGCCGTCGACGCACTCCTGCACCACCCGGACGTATCGGCGGTCTCCTTCGTCGGCTCCACTCCGATCGCCCGCTACATCCACACCACCGCCTCCGCCAACGGCAAGCGGGTGCAGGCGCTCGGCGGTGCGAAGAACCACATGCTGGTCCTCCCGGACGCCGACCTGGACGCTGCGGCCGACGCCGCGGTCTCGGCCGCCTACGGTTCGGCGGGCGAGCGCTGCATGGCCATCTCCGCGGTCGTCGCCCTCGACTCCATCGCCGATGAACTGGTGGAGAAGATCCGCGAGCGCGCCGAGAAGATCAAGATCGGCCCGGGCAACGACCCCACGTCCGAGATGGGTCCGCTGATCACCAAGGTGCACCGTGACAAGGTCGCCTCCTACGTCACCGGTGCCGCCGCCCAGGGAGCCGAGGTCGTCCTCGACGGCACCGGTTACACGGTCGAGGGCTTCGAGGACGGTCACTGGATCGGCATCTCCCTCCTCGACAAGGTCTCCACCGACTCCGACGCCTACCGCGACGAGATCTTCGGCCCGGTGCTGTGCGTCCTGCGCGCGGAGACCTACGAAGAGGGCCTGGCCCTCATCAACGCCTCGCAGTACGGCAACGGCACCGCGATCTTCACCCGCGACGGCGGTGCGGCCCGCCGCTTCCAGATGGAGGTCCAGGCCGGCATGGTCGGCGTGAACGTTCCGATTCCGGTTCCCGTCGGCTACCACTCCTTCGGTGGCTGGAAGGACTCCCTCTTCGGGGACCACCACATCTACGGCAACGACGGCGTGCACTTCTACACCCGCGGCAAGGTCGTCACCACCCGCTGGCCCGACCCGGCCGACGCCCCCTCGGGCGTGGACCTCGGTTTCCCGCGCAACCACTGACACATCCGCGCCGGGCGCGTGGCCGCAGCGTTAATCCGCTCGCGTCGGCCACGCGCCCGACCGCATTCTGGTCCCCATGCAGGAGACGAACCCCCCGCAGCGCGCGATCCGCGCGCTGCACACCGACACCACCATCACCGTGTACCAGGCGTACGCCCCGGAACTCGGCCTGCCAGCGGCGCGCGACGGCCGATTTCCGGCAGCCTGGAAGCGGACCAGGATGACTTGGATCAAGCCGCGTTCGTAGTCTCTTACTTGTGACCGAGGACGAGAAGGACCAGCAGTCAGAAGCCCGCTTACGGCGAGCGCTCCGGGCCACGCAGGCGGCGGGAACCCAGCGGACCAAGCAACGCCCATCCGACTGGACGGGAGAGACCGCGGCCATCTACTGCCGGATCTCCCATGCCAACGACGACGATCAGACGGGCGTCGAGCGCCAGGAGCGCATCTGCCGCGAGGTGGCCGAACGGCTCGGGCTCGCCGTTGTCGAGGACCAGGTCTTCGTGGACAACAACCGCTCCGCGTGGCAGCGCAAGCGCAAGCGCCCAGGGTGGGACGCCCTGCTGGCCGAGGCCGGGCGAGGACGCATACGTCATGTGTTGACCTACCACCCGGACCGGTTGATGCGTCAGCCACGCGATCTCGAAGAGCTGTTGCAGATCGCCGACGACCACGACATCACACTCCACGGGCAGGCGAACAGGCGTGACCTCGCGGACCCTGACGACCGGTTCTTCCTTCGCATCGAGGTGGCTCACGCCTGTCGGTCCAGCGACGACACGTCACGTCGGCTGATCGACGCGCTGGTCGAGCGCGCCCAGGACGGACGCCCCCACACCGGTAGGCGCCGCTACGGGTACGACAAGACGGGCACGGTGATCATTCCTGAGGAAGCCGAGATCGTGCGCGAGGTGTTCACGCGCTATCTCGACGGAGCGAGTCCCGTCCAACTGGCCAAGGAACTGTACGAGCGTGAGGTGAAGACCGCAGAGGGGCGCGACTGGAACGCGAATCGGATCAGAGAACTACTCGACAACCGGCATGTCGCAGGCATCCGTGTCTTCCGAGGTGAGGAGATCGGAGACGGTGAGTGGCCGGCGATCATCGACAAGGGGATGTGGCGCGAAGTTCGGGAGCGCCGTACCTATCGAGCCGCAGCGGCCAGGAAGGTCGAGTGGCCGGCCAGGTTCTACCTGCTCCGCGGTCTGGTCACCTGCACAAATTGCGGCAAGCTCATGGGGGGCTCGGGGGCGAGTGGCGCCAAGTACATCTGCAATCACACTCATCGGCTGGACGTCCCGCGCTGTAGTCGGGCGGTCTCCGCACCCATCCTGGAGCAGTTCGTCACCGAGGCCGCGATCAATCTTCTGGAGCGGCTGGACCTCACCGAGGCGCCCATGCCGTCCGTTCTCTCCGAGGAGGACCAAGCGGCCATCGAGGCGGATCGCCAAGAGCTCGATGATCTCAAGGACATGTGGGAGAGCCAGGAACTGAGGACGCGGGAGTACCGCGACATGCGCAAGACGGTGGAAGCGCGCATTGCCGAGGTTGAACGCAAGATGATCGTTCGCCCGGTGACCGAGGTGCTCGACGGTCTCGTCGGTCCACACGCCCGTCAGAGCTGGGAAGCTCTGGAGAAGTCAGGCGATCGCCAGCGCTTGAACGCGGTCATGCGATTCCTGTTCGCCGCGGTGAAGATCAAGGCCGCGGTGAAGAGAGGCCGTCAGTTCGACTACGGCAGGATCGACATCGAGCAGAACCCCATCTGGATCTGAGAACGAGGGTCGCGAAGGGGCCTTGTGGAGGTCCCTCCGCGATCATCTCAATCGACCTTCCCGCCGGGCTGACGCTCCAGGAGCCGGGCCAGACGCCGTGCCGACTCGGGGCCGATCCTGGTCGAGAACCTTCCGCAGACGCGTTGCAGGTGTCGGGCCATGTCCGTCTCACGGCTGCTCTTCGTCAAGGGCAGGCCCCCGCCCGGGTGTGTTCCTGCCGGGCGATCTCACGATTGAGCTCCAGGTCATGGGCGATGCCTGCCGCGATGAGGGCCGCACCGGGGGAGTGGCCTGAGCCGATGTACCGCCAGCGGGCGTCAGCGGCCGAGCCGGGAGGGGGTTCGCTCAGCCCCTGGTGTGCTGCGCGTTCGGCCCGGAGAGCGGCGTACGTGGTCGAGTAGGCACGGGACTTGGTCAGAATGTGACCGCGGTACCCGAGGGTGTGAGCCCAAGCCCGCAGGCGAAGGGTCTGGAACTCGGGAAGCCCGCCGAGGAGCCAGCAGGTGTGCATGAGAGTGCGGACATGCGGGGTCGCCGGTACGGCGTTGATGTCGTCGCGGCTCGTGAACGGATGATCGGCGCCCGCCCCCGTCTCGCTCGCGCCCTTGGTCACGTACTTGGCGATGTACGCGGCAACTGCTTCGTCGCCGGGCCCGCCCTCGCGGACATCGATGGTGCGGACGTCGAGTTGTGAGCCCCAGCGCAGTGACAGTTCTCCGACACCAGCGCTGTAGGGGGTGCGCACGACGATGTGCCGCGCCGCTGTTCGTACCGCCGAAGCCAGCACATCAGCGGTTCCCCAGACCGGAGGGTCATCGACCGGGCCGGTGACTCCGTCAAGGCGTACGACCGCGTGGATGTGGACCGCGCCACGACGCTGGTACTCGGCGACGCGGGCGAAGGACAAGCGCGCATGATCGGCGAATGCCGACTGTGCCAGACCCGCGGACGAGGCGAGGAAGCGTCGCATGGCGATGGTGAAGCGGTCCCAGAGCTTGCCCGCGCACGCGTGCCAGAGGACATGCCCGGTGTGGTCGTAGCAGTCGGTGCACAGGGGTTGCCCGACGATGCGCTCATCTGCGTCGTGAGAGCCGCCGCAGCCGAGGTATCGACCGTGCTCACATGTGGCTGCACTTCCGCGTGGCCGACAGCGGTCGCCTGCTCTGTGCACGGAGCCGAAGGACGGCGCGGTCAGGGTGATGAAGAGCCGGGGCCGGTCGCGTACGGAGGCGGGAACCTCCTTGCCTCCGAGGAGCCCGGCACGCACGAGGTGGAAAGTGTCGCCCGAGTGCAGCCGGGAGCATGGGGCACAGACGGACGATCGGCGGTTGCGGCAGCGGACGAGGAGACGTTCACCGGGTTCGTCCCGGGTGGTGTAGTGGTGCAGGACGTCACCGGTCAGGCTGTCGCGTACGACGGTCGAGCCGGAGAGGTGCACCGGGTGCGTACAGCCGCCGGTGGCGATGACCTGATCGACCCAGCGTGTGAACTGCGGCTCTTGGGCGATGCGGATCGCGTCGCGGTCGGCTTCTGTGAGCTGACGCAGGCGCGCCGCACTGTCGAGGGCAGCGCGCCTGTCAGCCGAGACTGTCTCGGGTGGGATGGTGGGGGCCTTCCTGGATGCGCCGCCGAAACGGCGAAGTTGATGGTTGATGGGGCGGAATCGTTCATGGGTCGCTCCTTTGCGCGGGTGGCTGATCTCAGTGCGGTTCAGCGGATGGTGCCGGTGCCCCGACAGCAGCGGCAGCGCCGCAGACGACCGGTCCTGCTTCTGCGGTGACGCTCGCCCTTGCAGATCGGGCAGCGCACTGGGCGCATGGTCATGACGCTCCCTGTCAGGTCTGGGTGAAGCCGGAGAAGAACCAGGTCACAACGCTGTCCACGGTGAAGATCACCGGTGTTTGTCCGAGGTAGAGCCCGAACAGGCCGATGGCGATCGCTTCCCACGTCTTCACATCGCGGGACCGGACCAGCAGGACGGTGACGATGCCGAAGACCAGCGCGAACGGGATGGCTGCTTGCTCACTCATGCGGTCCCGCTCTCTGGCAGCCCTTGCAGGGTGCGGAGTCGAGGGGTGAGAGCCGCGTACTTGCCAGCCATGGCCGCTGCTGTCTTGGGGGTACAGCGATGAGAACGGGCCCGCTCCCAGACCCCACCGGAGTCGGCGATGACGGTGACGCCGGCTTCGTCCGGGCCGATTGACTGCGCTACGACCACGGCATCCTTGTTGAGGTCGCCCAGGGTCATTTCCGCTGTCCCGGGATCGTTGACCCGATGGCATACGCGCCCGCCGAGCTGGGCCCGCAGCGCGGTCACACCAGGGCCGAGATCGGAGCCCACCCGCTGCCCAGCCACCACGAGGTGGATACCAAGTGCCGCGCCGAGTTGAGCGAGCCGCAGCAGGGAAACGGAGCACCGTTCCGCCTCAGTCCTGTTTTCTCGGGTGCCGTCCGAGAGATACAGCTCCGCGAGTTCATCGACGATGACGACTACGGGGATTGGCCTGAGCTTTGGGTGCAGTTCCCAGACCGAGCGGACGTCGTGCGAACGGCACAGCCGCATTCGCTGTTGCAGCTCTACCAGGAGTGCGCTGAGTACGTCGATTGCCTCCCGCCTGGATGTGGCGAGCGTGCTTAACCGAGGCGCGAACGGGCCCAACTCCATGCCGCCTTTGCAGTCGATTCCCACGAGCGCCACGCGTTGCGGGGCGAGTTGGATGATCAACCGCGCCAGCAGCGTGGACTTGCCGGACCGGGTGGCCCCGGTGATGAGCCAGTGGGGCACTTCGAGGAGATCCATCACCCAGGCCAGGCCGGATTCCCTGATACCGACGACAGCCGACAGCAGGGTGTCAGGAGCCGTCGCCAGCGCCGGTCGAGCCAGCGGATCGGAGCCGAGAGCGGTTAGCACCACCAAGCCCCGTTTCGGCGAGGTGACCCGCACCGCGTGAACCTTCCACGCATGTGCCAGGGCATCAGACGCCGCCATATAGACCGTCGGGGTCTGCCCGGGGCGAAGGTGGACCGTCACCGCCAGGCCCAGCCGGGTGGCCCGGGGGAATGAGATACGAGGCGGAATCGGACGCAGTGACTCGCTCTTGATCAACAGGTCGGTGAGGAGTCCGCGAGGCGGATGCTTCGAGACCGCGAGACCGGTGAGCACGGTGAGCCTGCGCCAGGTGGTGAGCACCCGCAGGGTGGTCACCGGGTACCCGGACACACACCAGTGCCAGACCGGACGATGACGGCGCAGCAGCTCACCGGCACCCAGGACCCACGCCAGGGTGACGACCGCGAGGGCCAAGAGAAGCAGGTTCATCCCGCTCCGCCCCCCTTGCCGGTGGCTCCGGGAGTGGGAGTGATCGCGTCCGCGCGGAAGCTGATTCCGTGCCGATCACCCATCGACCAGGCGAACGCCGTGAGGCCGGTGACCCGAACCTCCGACCCCTCGGTGACTCCCTTTGGTTCACCGGTGACCGCGATCTCCACCACGGAGATCCGCCGACCGTCCTGCCGCACAGTCACCGCCACGGTGTACACCGGGTTGCCGTCCCGGTCCTTCTTGACCTCCTTGGTCTCTGCGTTGCTGTACTTCACTTCGGGCGCAATGGCGCAGCGCAGTACGCCGAGCCGCGCCGTGTCCACAGGTATGGACTGCATGAGTGGTTGCTCTCCTTGATTCTCGGACGCCAGAGAGGCTGACGTCACTCGTCCTTACGAGTTATGACTATGCATGTCTTGACTCGAAGAGGCAAGCACTTATCCTGACGAGTGACGTATGTAGCGGGCTGTAGTGCTCACCGGAGCCCGTACCAACAAGGGGAAGGCCCATCGCTATGGCAGGCATCGAGCGCCCCGGTCCGCTGTACCAGCAGGTGGCCGCCGCCATCAGGCAGGGCATCGCGGATGGGGAGTTCCCGCCGGGTGGCCCGCTTCCCTCCGAGGCCCAGCTGATCCAGCGTTACGAGGTCAGCCGTCCGACCGTGCGCAACGCGATCTCAGCTCTGCGATCCGAGGGGCTCATCGAGGTCAGGCACGGCAAGGGCAGCTTTGTGAAGGGCACCCCCATCCCGCCACTGACGATCGAACGGACCGTCGCCCGCGCCGGCACCGTCTACACATCAGGGCAAGCCGAATGGGACCAGGCTCACGAGCCCACCGTCTACCGCACCCAGGTCACCGGCTCGACTGGCCCTCTACTCGGACTGGGCGAGGGAGAAGCCCTCTTCGGTGTGGACCGGGTACTTGTCGATCCGAGCACTCGAACCAGGGCCCTGCACCGCACGCTGATCCCGTTCGCCACCGCAGACAAGGTGCCGTCCCTCGCGGAGAACCCAGGCGCACCGGTCGAGGAGATCTACACGGCTCTCACCGAAGCCGGACACAAGCTGAGTTGGTCGGAGACCGTACGAGCCCGCATGCCCCAGGCCGACGAGCGCACCGCCCTGGAGCTCCCCGATGCCACGCCGGTCATCCACACCCTGCGCGTCACCTACGGCACCAAGGGCCTGCCGCTGATCCTCGAAGAACTCCGCGCAAGCGGCAGCCAAGCCCAACTCACCTATGGCGTCACCGCTGATACGGCCCGCGCACTCCACCCCGCCCGGAGCTGACAGAGCCGCATCGGTCGAAAGTATCTTCACTTACTCAAGGCACCCGGCTGCGCTCCGCTCCGCCGGGCGCGCTTCCCGGCTCTGGCTGCGCCCGCGCTCCTGCCTTCGGCCCGCTCGGCGCTGCCGCCGCCGACGCGCGCCCGCAGTGGATAGGCCCGAGGGGCATGAGACGAGAACCAAGCCCGCGGCTTCAAGAGGATGCCTCCGGCGGGGGCGCTCAGACTCCGGGATGGAGGGGGCGCCGTTCGCGAGTGCCGGCCGGAGCGTGGTGAGCGTCGTGGGGCTCCCATCCCGACCACCTTCGACCCAGGCAGAGCCGAGCAGTCGCGGCCCAGGGCGTCAAGGTCGTTCGTACAGTGGCGCGCTCCACCTTGACGCCCTGAACCACGACCGCTCCACGGTGTGTGGGTCGAAGGCGGACGGGATGGGAGCCGGGGTGAGTGGTGGGCATGGAAGCCAGGCCCACGCACCGGATGCCCACGGCGTGTTGATCGAAAACGCTTAGTCTGACGCCACCTCAGCGACAACCTCCGGCTCTCGTCCGAGCCAAGTGTCAACGGCTACTTTCAGCGACTGCTTAAGTTCACGTTCCAGTGCCCACATCTGGTCCGCCAACGCTTCAACATCACTAACGGCGATCTGGCGCTCTTCGAAGCCCTTCCGGTAGCGACTACGGCATACGTGGAAGATGCGGTGGTCGACAGGACCGCTAGAGGGGCGAACCGTACACTTTTCCCAATCTAGGCAATCAGTTCGCCATTCCCCATGAACCATCACATTGCGCAGACGGTTCGCTTCCAGAGCGCTTCGAAGCACGTCACGGATGCGGTCCGAATTCTCCTGGGGCCACCGTCTCGCAGCCTCCAACTCTCGCAGGACTGCTATGCCGTTCTGCACAAGCCACTCGACGGACTGTCCCTCGAAGATGATCCATCCAGGATCAGCACTAGCCAGCTCTGACACCACGTAGCGCAAACGGGACTCCATGTCGGCGCTCGCTACGACAAGCATTCCTAGGGCTGGGTAAAGCTCTTCGTGCCCGTATGTCGGCACGTCTGTGGCGGTCATACGGGCCAGACTGCACCAGCGACCGCACGCTGCGCTGGAATTTTCGCTGACGGGGCCTCATGAGGTACAGCAGCGAAGTACAGCAACCACGTCGATCGGCATCGACCGCCTACGCCCTCCTTGACCCTCGTGGCCAGCCCAGCAGACCTCAGCGATCACCCCGCCCATAGTTCGGGACGAAGGGGTCACGGCAGACCTCCGATCCGTCACTCACCCCGTCTTCCCCAACCCCGCCACCCCATCCCGAACCACCTGCGCCAGCTCGAAGGCCGTCCCTGCCGAAAGTGATAACCGCAGCACCCCCGACCCGTCCGGAGCCGTGTCCGCCGTCGCCGTCATCTCCGATGTGTCGATCCCGGCCCCGGTCATCGCGGCGGTCAGCTCCGATGCCGCATCGTTCGCACTCCGCCAGCCCGCCAGGTAGTCGACTCCTCGCACCCACACCCAGCCGTCCGGGTCCAGACCCCCATTGCCGTCGAAGCCCGGGTCTATCGGCTCGTGCTGCACAGAACTCCCCCTCAAGAAGCAGCAGTTCAGCACCAGGGTCGAAGGCCCGCCAGATCGGCGGCATGGCTGCGGCCCCAGTACCATCGGCACTGGGGTCCGCGAGGGCTCCGGGCCGGACCACCCCGGTAGCTGTCCAGGCGAGGGGTGGTCCGGTCTCATGTGTGGTGGATTAGTAGGCGCCCGGATCGCTGATCACGGCGACGGGTACGACCACGGCGGTCCAGAAGATCGCCATCAGGACGCAGAACAAGCGCTGTCTCACGGCCCCTCCCCGCCGGCGGGAGCCATGCGCCAGACACGCCAGATCAGTTCGTGGTAGCGCCGATGCGAGGGGTTCGCGCCGGTGTGTGCGAAGGCCCAATCGCGTACCGCTTCGAAGTCGCCACCCGCGCCGGACGTGGCCCTGCACGTCCCGCACCCGAGTTCGTGAATCATCTCCGGTGAGTCCTCGGCGGGATCGGGGCTCATCGTCCACTGGACGTACCGCAGGACGGAACGCGTCACAACACACCCCCACTGGTGGCGTTGCGTTCGGCCACTCGCAACCGGAGGTATTCGGAGGCTTCGACGGTACGGACATCCTCGGGGCGAGCGTCCCACTCGATTCCGCCCTCTGGACGGCGCAGTTGGACATGAGTACCGACATGGCCCATCACTCTGCCGACCCGGTTCGTCTTCGAATCCAGCGCCAGCGTGCCCACTTCCGGGGCTGTCTTGTCGCTCATGTTGGGAGGATCGGCCCAGTCACCAGGACGGGGATACCTCCCCCAAAACCCACTTAGGGACGTCCCAAGCGCGGTAGAACGTCCCTAGCAACGTCCCCAACTCCAGGGAGAGACTGCGATGCCGAACGAAAGACTTCGAGCCGCCATGGCAGCCGGTGGGTGGACCTATGCCGCCCTCGCGACGAAGGCAGAGGTGGACCCCAAGTCCGTTGAGCGATGGGTCAATCTGGGCCGCACACCACGTCGAGCCACTGCCTTGCTGGCGGCAGAGACGTTAGGAGAAGACGTGCACGCTCTTTGGCCCGCACTGCGGCAGGTCCGCGCCGCCCGCGCCGTCAGTCCGGAACTGGTCGCGTTGTACGACAAGCGAGCGGATGTCCCCGTGTCGGTGATCACCGACATGCTGGCGCAGTCCCGCGAGCGGATCGACATCCTGGTATACGCCGCGATCTTCCTGCATGAGGCTTACCCGCGGCTCAACGAAGTGCTACGGGAGCGCGCTGCTGACGGCTGCACCATACGGATCGCTCTGGGCGACGCCGAGAGCCAGAACGTCCGGCAGCGTGGCGAGGAAGAGCAGTTCGGGCACGGCATCGAGTCCCGGTGCCGACTGGCCCTGATGCACTATCGGCCGCTGATCGGGGTACCCGGCATCGAGGTCCGGACCCATGAGACGACGCTCTACAACTCCCTCTACCGAGCTGATGATCAACTGTTGGTCAACGCCCATGTCTGGGGAGTGAACGCCTACGGTGCGCCGGTCTGGCATCTTCGGCGCAACGGTGCCGGGGGAGTCTTCGACACCTACGCCCAGAGCTTCGACGCGGTATGGGCGACAGCGTCCCCGATCCAGGAGGAGTGACCCTTGCCCCGCACCGAGTACTACGACGATCCCGCCGCCCCCGAGCCGAACAACCTCGTTGTCGCAGCTTCGGCCGTCGTCACCGATGAGCAAGGGCGCATCCTGCTTCAGCGCCGACGTGACAACGATCTCTGGGCGCTGCCAGGAGGTGGCATGGAGATGTCGGACTCGCTGCCCGGTGCGGCGGTGCGCGAGGTCCAGGAGGAGACCGGGCTTCAGGTCGAGATCACCGGGCTGGTCGGTACGTACACCGACCCTCGCCATGTGATCGCCTACTCGGACGGTGAGGTGCGCCGGCAGTTCAATGTCTGCTTCACCGCCCGGGTCACCGGCGGTGAGCTGAAGATCTCCGAGGAGTCCACCGAGCTGCGGTTCATTCACCCGGATGACCTCAGCGAGCTTTCCATGCACCACACCCAGCGGCTCCGTATCCAGCACTTCCTTGAGCACCGGGACCGCCCCTATCTGGGGTGAGTCAGGGAGCACGCCTGTAAAAGGACTATGAACACGACTTGACATGGATCAAGCCGTCGTTCCTCTGGATGATGTACCGCTGCGGCTGGGGTCTGAAGGAGGGCCAGGAGACCGTACTCGCCGTGGAGATCACCCGCGAGGGCTTCGACTGGGCGCTGCGGAACTCCTGTCTGTCCCACTACGACCGGGGGCTCCACCCGGACCGGAACCAGTGGCGGCGGGAGTTGAAGCGCTCACCGGCGCGGGTGCAGTGGGACCCCGAGCGGGATCTGCGCATCCAGCCGCTGTCGTACCGCTCGCTGCAACTGGGGCTCGCGGGGGAGGCGTCCCGCCGGTACGCGGACGAATGGACGGTGTCCATCCGCGATGTGACCGACCTGGCGCACGAGATCCATGCACGGGTGAAGAACGACGACCTGGCCGCCGCAGCCGCTCTCCTGCCGGACGAGCGCCCGTACCCGACCGATGAGGCCCCCGGCCAGGCGAATGCTGTTCAGCGCGTCGGTGAGGCAGAGACGCGGGCCACCGCGTAGCACTCGGCAGCACATCGTGCCGGCGCCCAGCCGTGGCCGCCCGGCGCGAGATTACTCAGCGCGATCTGCGGAGTCGGTCGAAGGAGATCCGGACGAGCGGGTCCAAGGCTCGGGCGCTGGTCGCCCGGTGGTCAACCCCCGCCAGGAGGAACGCCCCCCTCCCGTCCCTGTCAGGGACGCGTACCGCACCTGGTGTACGGCCTGGTCGACGCCTACTCCCCGAGGAGACCGGGCACCTCCGTCTGGCGGCAGCCGAGAGCCCACAGCTGTTCCGCTTAGGGTTTCAACCATGCAGACCCGACTTCTCCGGCTCCGCCCGCCCGGCCGATGGCTCGCGGGCGCCGCAGCCATCGCCGTACTCGCAGGAGCGGGCACCTGGACCGCGGTCGCCGATGACGGCGCCCCGACCGTACGCCGTGAGGACCGCGTGCACTCCATGCCCGGGGCGAAGATCGACACCTCGTACTTCACCGCGGGCAACACCAAGGACCGACGCCCGGCCGTGCTCCTCGGGCACGGCTTCGGCGGCAGCAAGGACGATGTGCGTGCCCAGGCCGAAGGGCTGGCCCGCGACGGTTACGCCGTACTGACCTGGTCGGCCCGCGGCTTCGGCGACTCGGCCGGGCGGATCGGTCTCAACGATCCCGCCTTCGAGGTCAAGGACGTCTCCCGGCTGATCGACTGGTTGGCGGAGCGCCCCGAAGTGCGGCTCGACGCCGATGGCGACCCCCGGGTTGGCGCGGCGGGAGCCTCGTACGGCGGGGCGATCTCCCTGCTGGCCGCGGGGCACGACCCCCGGGTAGACGCCATCGCCCCCTCCATCACCTACTGGAACCTCGCCGACGCCCTCTTCCCGAACGGGGTCTTCAAGAAGCTCTGGGCCGGCATCTTCTTCTCCACCGGTTCGGCGAGTGCCCCCGGCATCGCGCCGAGGGCGGAGCAGCCGAGCGCGCCCGCCCAGCCGAACGCCGGTGCCGCCGCGGGCCCGACCCCGGTGAACCCCGCCGGCTGCGGCCGGTTCCAGCCCGAACTGTGCGCCATGTACGAACGGGTCGCCACGGCCGGAGTGCCCGACGCCGCCGCCCGTGATCTGCTGGAGAGCCGTAGCCCCTCCGCGGTGGGCGACCGCATCAAGGTCCCCACTCTGATCATGCAGGGGCAGGCCGACTCGCTGTTCCCCCTCTCCCACGCCGACGCCATGGCCCGCACGATCAGCGCCAACGGGGCACCGGTCTCCGTGGACTGGATCTCCGGCGGCCACGACGGCGGCGACGGCGAGTCCGCGCGTCTCCAAGGGCGGGTCAACGCATGGTTCGACCGCTACCTCAAGGAGGACGAGAGCGCCGACACGGGCCCGGCCTTCCGGGTCAGCCGCACCGGAGGCGTCGACTCCACCGATGGGCAGGCACTGCTTCGCGGGGCGAGCGGCGACCGCTACCCGGGGCTGGAAAACGGCACCAGGGCCATCGCCCTGAACGGCCGTGAGCAGACCTTCTCCAATCCGGCGGGCGCGTCACCACCCGCCATCTCCGCCGTCCCCGGGCTCAGCGGTGGGCTCGGTCAGTTCTCCTCCTTCGGCGTCGGTCTCTCCCTGGACTTCCCCGGTCAGAACGCGCGCTTCGAATCCCGACCCCTCCAGCAGGGGGTACGGATCACCGGCTCGCCCACGGTCCGCGTCAAGGTGGCCTCCTCCACCGGTACGGCCGTCCTCTTCGGAAAGGTGTACGACGTCGGGCCGGACGGCCGCCAGCAGGTGCTGCCCTCCCAACTCGTCGCCCCGATCCGCATCGACGGCGCCCGCGCGGGCAAAGAGGTCGAGTTGACCCTGCCCGCCGTGGACCATCAGGTCGATGCCGGACACCGGCTGCGCCTGGTCCTGAGCGCGACCGACCTCGGCTATGCATCGCCGACCGCACCCGCCTCCTACACGGTCGGCCTCGCCGGCGGCGGCACCAGCGCCCTCGCCGTGCCCACGGCGGCGGACGTCAAGACCGAGGCCGCCGGGTTGCCCTGGTGGACCTGGGGCCTTCCGCTCGCGGCGGTCGTGATCGCGGCCGGTCTGCTGTTCACCGCGCGGCGCAGGGCCATCGCCCCGGCACCGGACCCGGCGCGCGCCGATGTCCCCTTGGAGATCACCGACCTGTCCAAGCGGTACGCCAAGTCGGCCGACCGCTATGCCGTCCGGGACCTCTCGTTCCGGGTGGAGAAGGGCCAGGTACTGGGCCTGCTCGGGCCGAACGGTGCGGGCAAGACCACGACCCTGCGGATGTTGATGGGCCTCATCCGGCCCGACTCCGGCGAGATCCGCGTCTTCGGGCACGCCATTCGCCCGGGCGCGCCGGTGCTCTCCCGGGTCGGTGCGTTCGTCGAAGGCGCCGGATTCCTGCCTCACCTGTCGGGACGCGACAACCTTGAGCTCTACTGGCGGGCCACCGGCCGGCCCGCTGAGGACGCCCACATCGAGGAGGCCCTGGAGATCGCCGGGCTCGGTGACGCACTCGCCCGAGCGGTTCGTACCTACTCGCAGGGCATGCGGCAGCGGCTCGCGATCGCCCAGGCCATGCTCGGCATGCCGGACCTCCTCATCCTTGACGAGCCGACGAACGGACTCGACCCACCACAGATCCGTGAGATGAGGGACGTGATGATCCGGTACGCGGCCGGCGGCCGAACCGTGATCGTGTCCAGCCATCTCCTGTCCGAGGTCGAGCAGTCCTGCACCCATCTGGTCGTGATGGACCGCGGCCGACTGGTGCAGGCCGGACCGGTCGCGGAGATCACGGGGGAGAGCGACACCCTGCTCGTCACGACCGCCGTCCAGATCTCGGACCCCGTGGTCGAGAAGATCGGCGCGCTCGGCGGGATCGCCTCCGCCACCCGCACCGACGATGGACTCCTGATCAGGCTCGACGGCGCCACGCCAACCGACATGATCGGCGAACTGGTACGTCTGGACGTGCCGCTGACCGGTGTCGGTCCGCACCGCCGCCTGGAGGACGCCTTCCTCACCCTGATCGGAGGTCCCGCATGAGTACGCTGATCGATTCGGCCCCCGGCTACCGCGCCCGGCGCACCCTGCCGCTTCGGGTGGAGGCGGTGCGCCAGTTGAAGCGGCGACGGACCATGGTCATGGCGGGGATCCTGGCCGCGTTGCCGCTGGTCCTGATCGCCGCCTTCGCGATCGGAGGCTCGCCGGACGGCGGCGAGAACGACCGCATCACCCTCATGGACACCGCCACCGCATCGGGCGCCAACTTCGCGGCCACCTGCCTGTTCGCCTCGGCGGGCTTCCTGCTGGTCGTACCGGTGGCGCTGTTCCACGGCGACACGGTGGCCTCGGAGGCCAACTGGTCCTCCCTGCGCTATCTGCTGGCCGCACCCGTGCCCCGCACCCGTCTGCTGTGGTCCAAGCTGGCGGTCGCGCTTGGCTTCAGTGCGGCGGCGATGGTCATGCTCCCGGTGATCGCCTTGGCCACGGGCACTCTCGCCTACGGTTGGGGGCCGCTCAAGCTGCCCACCGGGGGCTCCCTCGACGCGGCGGAGACGCTGCCCAGGCTGGCGCTGGTCGTGGCGTTCATCTTCGTCTCCCAACTGGTCACGGCGGGGCTCGCGTTCTGGCTGTCCACCAAGACCGATGCCCCGCTGGGCGCGGTCGGCGGAGCGGTGGGCCTCACCATCGTCGGCAATGTGCTGGACGCGGTCACCGCCCTCGGCTCCTGGCGCGACGTACTGCCAGCGCACTGGCAGTTCGCGTGGATAGACGCGCTGCAACCCCAGTTGGAGTGGAGCGGCATGGTCAAGGGCGCTGCTGTCTCGGTGAGTTACGCCCTGGTGCTCTTCGCGCTGGCCTTCCGCAACTTCTCCCGGAAGGACATCGTGTCGTAGAACCGCGGCCGGCTGCTGCCGCCTGCCATGACGAGCCGCCTTCGGTGCACCCGGAGGCGGCTCGTCGCGTACGGGCTGCGCGTGGGTCCGGACCCGTACGGTTCCGTGGTCGAATCGATTCCGCAACGCCGTCGCCCACAGGGCACCCCCGCATCTTGTAGCGGGCCGAAGCCGCAGGCCCCGGGATTCCTGCCCGTTGCCGCATCGAGACGGTTCCGCAACACCCCTGGCGAGTCCGAACCGCCGCACCGGACGTCACATCCCCAAGCGCCAACCACACGGGGGAGATCCGGATGAAGCTCGGCACAGCCCAGCCCACCAGCAGCAGGAGGGCGGGCATACGCACCAGGACCTACCGGGGGGCGGTCGCTGTCGTCCTCGCCGGTGGGGTGCTGCTGACCGCCGCGTGCAGCGACGGCGGCGACGACCAACGCAACTCCACCTATGACGCGTCCGACGAACGGGAGCGACGCGAGGGCGGGAGCGCAGCCCAGCGGAACCCCACGGTCGCCCCACCGGCCGCCAATCCGCCCGCCGCAGGTCGCAAGGACGGCCAGGACGGCTTGCGCGCGGACGACATGGTCGAGAAGCCCGCGCCCCCGGCCGACTACCTCTCCACGTTCGCCCTCGATGTGGACACCGCCTCGTACGGATACGCCCGCCGCACCCTGGAGAACGGAGAGCGCCCCACCCCGGGGGACGTCCGGCCCGAGGAGTTCATCAACAGCTTTCGGCAGGACTATCCGCAGCCCGGGGGCAACGGCTTCTCCGTGACCCTCGACGGCGCCCGCCCCACCGCGGGCGAGGGCGAGATCCGGGGCGAGATCGGCGGGCAGGAAGCCGGCGAAGGGGACTGGTCCCTGGTGCGGGTCGGACTCGCCACCCGTGCGACCGACCGCGCGGGCAAACGTCCGCCCGCCGCCCTCACCTTCGTCATCGACATCTCCGGTTCGATGGCCGGAGAGGGCCGGCTCGACCTGGTCCGGGAGTCGCTGCGGACGCTCACGGACGAACTGCGCGACGACGACTCCATCGCCGTGGTGACCTTCAGCGCCAAGGCCGAGACCCGGCTGCGCATGACCCGGCTCGACGGCAACCGGGAACGCATCCACGACGTCATCGACGAGCTGCGCCCGACCGACTCCACCAACCTCTCCGCAGGCGTGCGCACCGGCTATGCGGAGGCCGTCGAGGGCAAGCGCAACGGCGCCACCAACCGGGTCGTCCTCCTCTCGGACGCCCTCGCCAACACCGGGGAGACCGACGCGGACCGCATCCTCGACCGGATCGCCGACGCCCGGCGCGACCACGGCATCACCCTTTTCGGAGTGGGAGTCGGCAGTGAGTACGGGGACGCCCTGATGGAGCGGCTCACGAACAAGGGCGACGGCCACACCACCTATGTGTCCAGCAACAAGGAGGCCCGGACGGTCTTCCGTGACCAACTGCCCTCCCATGTGGAACTGCGCGCCAGGGACGCCAAGGCCCAGGTGGTCTTCGACCAGCAGAACGTGCAGCAGTTCCGGTTGATCGGCTACGAGAACCGGGCCGTCGCCGATGAGGACTTCCGCGACGACGGGGTGGACGGCGGCGAAGTGGGACCCGGTCACACGGTGACCGCGCTGTACGCCGTCAGGCTCAAAGAGGGTGCCCGCGGCCATGTGGCCACGGCAACCGTCCGCTGGCTCGACCCCAAGACCCGTGCCCCGTACGAGAAGTCGGGTTCGATCGAGGTCGGCGGCGTGGACGGCTCGCTCTGGCAGGGCGCGTCGAACCGGTTCCAGATCACCGCGGTCGCCGCCTACTTCGCCGAGTCCCTCCGCGGAGGCTCCCTGCCGGGTGCTCCCGGCTGGAACGAGTTGCGGAAGCGGGCGACCACGCTCGCCGACATTACCGAGGACCCTGCCGTGACGGAGTTGGCCGAGGCGATCCGCCGGGCCCAGCGCCTCGCCGACTGAGCCGGGCCCGGGCGACGCATCCGCCCCTCCCCGGTGTGCGGGGAGGGGCTGGATCGTACGGGTGGCGCGAGCGGTTAGCATCGGTGCAGCCACCAGGATCGGAGAGTACGACTGTGCGTCAGCTGCGCGTGGGCGTCGCCATTTTGACCATGGGCAACAGGCCGGCGGAACTTGCCGCTCTCCTCGACTCCGTGGCCTCCCAGGACCTACCGGCCACCAGGGTCGTCGTGGTCGCCAACGGCGTTGCACCACCACCGCTGCCCGAGTCGGTCACCGCCGTCGCATTGCCCGAGAACGCCGGAGTCACCGGAGGGCGCAATGCCGCCCTGGCGCGACTCAAGGAGTTCGGCGACGTGGACATCGTCGTCGACCTCGACGACGACGGGCTGTTGATCAGCACGGACGTCTTCAGCCGGCTGGTGGCGGCCTTCGCTGACGACCCCCGATTGGGTGTCGTCAGCTTCCGCATCGCCGATGAACGCAATCGCACCCAGCGTCGTCACGTGCCCCGGCTGCGCGCGTCCGACCCGATGCGCGGCGGCTATGTCACCACCTTCCTCGGCGGCGGCCATGGACTGTCGATGCCGATGCTCGACGAGATCGGCGGCTGGCCGGACGAGTTCTTCTACGCCCACGAAGAAACCGATCTGGCCTGGCGGGCCCTGGACGCGGACTGGAAGGTGCTCTACGAACCGCAACTCGTGCTCCAGCACCCCTGGACCGCGCCCACCCGGCACGCCGTCTACCACCGGATGATCGCGAGGAACCGGGTCTGGCTGGCCAAGCGCCATCTGCCGGCCCCGCTGGTGCCCACCTACCTCGCGGTCTGGACGGCCCTGACGCTCCTGCGGAGCCGCTCGTTGTCGGGACTGCGGCCCTGGTTCGCGGGATTCGCCGAAGGCGTGCGGACACCGTGCGGCCGGCGCAGGCCGATGCGCTGGCGCACGGTGTGGCGGATGACGACGCTCGGCCGACCTCCGATCATCTAATTCGATCTAGTTCATCGAGTCCGTCAAGGCGACCGGCTCTTCAGTCAGGCATCAGGGCGACACCCTCGTACGCCAACCACTGGGCGAAGCCGTGCAGCCCGCGGGCGAGTTCGGTGCGGGGCACCCAACCGGGGAGCGGGGCACCGTCCGTCAGCAGTGCGCGGTTCCTGTCCACCGTGTGGGTCGCCGATCGCGGCGCCTCTTCGATGGGCATCGGGCGCACCGCGCGGTGCACCGTTCGGGCGAGCTCGGCCACGGTGACCGCTGGGCCCGCAAGGGTGACCACGTTCTGGGCCGGTGGTGTACGCAGCGCATGGGAGAGCGCATCGGCGAGATCGCTCACGTACAGCGGGTGCAGTGGATCGGCGGGCCCTTCGACGAGCAGGCTCTGGCTGCGCAGGGCGTCCCACACCAGTTGGCCGATGAGGGTGTGCCGGGAGCAGCCCGGGCCGTAGAGGTCGCCGGCGCGCAGGGTGTAGCTGATCGGGGGTGCGGTGCCGTCGGGCGCGGCGCCGATGCGGATCGTCGCCGTCGCTTCGGTGTCGCGCAGACCCCGCAGATCGATGACGGCGTCGAAGGGCGAGTGGTCCTCCGCGGGCTCCACCGCCACCACGGGGTGGCCGCGATCCGCGAGCCCTCTGAGGATGTGTTCGCCGACCGGTGTCGCCGAGCCGACGACACCCAGTGCCTTCACCCTCGGCGTGGCCTCCGGTCGGGAGCGTGTTTCCATCGGTTGGGGGGAGGTCCGTATCCCTGGGGCATCAACGGATTTCGGGCCGAGTCCCTTTTTCGGCGCACCGGTTGGCGCCGGGCGGCCACGGGTGCGGCGACGGGCGATCTCCTCTGCCTTCTCCCGGCCTGCCGCGAGCCCTTGGGTCGCCGCCTCGGCGAGCGCGTCCCGGCGTTCGGCGATCCGGTCTTCGGACGAGGTGTGGCTGATCCCGCCCGGACCGATGGTGGCGAGGGACTCCGCGAGGACGATCGGGTCGGGCTCGTAGCCGGACGCCCCGGTCAGATCGGCCAGCCGGGCCGAACCATGGAGTCCCATGGCGAAGGCGGTCAGCCAGGTCCCACGGCTGTCGGGGTCCGAACCGTAGCCGCCCGCCTGCTGCAACAGCGCGGACGGCACTCCGCGCCCCTCCAGATAGGTCTCGCACTCCAGGTGCAGCCAGCGCCGTGGACCGGGTCCGACGATGCGCACCGCGCATTGTGCGACACCGTTCTTGAAGAAGGGGACCATGTCCAACCCGGTCAATCGGGAACCCTCGTCGCCCACCGGGTCCGAAGGGAGGAAGCAGACCGATCTGCGCGGCCCCCGGAAGGCGTTCCCCGAGATGCTGCCGCGGTCCTCGTGCTCTGCGAGGTTGGGCACGGAGACGTACCGGGGCACATCGTGCTCCCGTAAGTAGCGGTACATCAGGATGTCATCGGGCCACGCACCCAGTCGTGCACGGCCGTAGGTGACGAACCCTTCGGCGATCGGACGCGGCAGGACGATGGCCACGCAGGGGAAGTATTCATTGACCGCGCCGACCCAGCGGGCGCCCGTCATCGCACCCCAGCGGACTGCGGCTCCATTGCGCGAGTCCCAGAGCGCGAACAGCGCGAGCGCCGCATCGGGCATCGCCTTGATCGCCAGACGCACCCTCTCGAAGAAGTTTTCGGACAACATCATGTCGTCTTGGATCACCAACTGATGTGTGGCGCCTTCCTCGATCGAGGACCAGGCGGCCAGTGCCGTGCGCAGGACGGAAGGCGTACCGGTCGGGTCCGGGTCCATCACCACCCGTAACGCCCCCGGAGGCGCTGTCAAGGCCAGTTTCTCTGCGGCTTCACGGCGTTTCGGGTGGGTCATCACCACACCGCTCAACCGGGGTGACGTCACAAGCCCTCCATAGGTCCAGTTGTCGTTCAAGGCGACCCGTGGCCGCCGAATCCGGACAGTACGGCGGGGGTTTCCGGGCCGCAAGAGTGCCGAAAAGGCACTCTGGCACGCCGTGCAGGGGGGACAGATGCTGATCACACGTACCGAGTCCGAGAGTCGACCCCCGGAGGCGAATACATGACCGCAGGAGTGAATGGAGCCGGAGCCGGCCAGGCTACGGCGACTGTTGAGCCCGTCCTGTCCCGACTGGAGAAGCTGCGCGAGGCGCGGGTGGTCGTGACCGGTGGCGGTGGCCTCGTCGGCAGTCGTCTCACGGCCCTTTTACACCGGGCGGGTGCGCACGTCACCGTACTGGACCGTATGGACGCCTACCCCGACTCCGCACATGAACTGTTCGGGACCGCCGGTACCGGCGCCGAGTTGATCATCGGCGACATTACGGACCGCCAGGCCGTGCGAAGACTCTTCCGGGGTGCGGACTTCGTGGTGCACGCCGCCGCCTACGCCGATGTCGCCGCATGCACCCGACGGCCCGACATCGCCTTCCAGGCCAATGTCCAGGGCTCCGAGGTCGTCCTCGAAGAGGCTGCCGCATCCCGTGTGCGCCGCCTGGTCCTGGTTTCGTCGGCCTCCGTCTACGGAGACGGCGCACCGGGTGTCGAGGGCCCGCAGATGTTCAGCGAGGACCAGACGCCCTTCCCGCTCTCCGTCTACGCCAACTCCAAACTCTGGGCCGAGCACCAGACCCGACTGCTCCTCGGCGGACAGAGTTCGACCGAGTACGCGATCGTGCGCTACTTCTCGGTCTACGGCGACCCCCAGGTCCCCAAGCCCGGCAGTCACTCTTGGATGGTGGCCTGGCTCGCCATGCACGCCCGCCTCGGGCTGCCCATGCGGCTCAACGGCGGTGGCGTGCAGGTCCGTGACCTGGTTCATGTCGAGGACATCGCCGAAGCGACCGCACTCGCGCTGATCGAGGAACGGATGTCCGGCGCGACGGTGAACATCGGCACCGGGACGCCCACGTCGGTGCGCGCGGTCGCCGAGTTGATCGCCCCCCACTTCCCGGGCTCGCAGTGCATCACCACCCCCCGCCCCGACGGCGACCCGCTGGGCGGATACGCCTCCACCGAGCGTGCCCGTGAACTCCTGCGCTGGCAGGCCCGCATACCCGTCAGCGAAGGCGTCGAGCGCTATGTGAAATGGCTGACCGCCACGCCGTACGCCGTGCCGCGCTGGCTCTCCGAGTCCGCCGCATGACAGCCTGCTGCACGGTGACCGGCGGGAGTGGGGCGACCCACCGGCGCACCCCTTCGACCAGCCCCCTGAGCGGGATCGACAGCGGGCCCATCGCCAGCGCGACCGCCCGCTGTGACGGGCGATCCGGGACGCCCCGGCCCGGTGTGACGGTCGCGGTCGCCGGACCCGTTCGCGGTCCGGAGAGTGACGCAGCGATGAGTTACGTCGGGTCCTACATCTGGTCGCTGCGCCAACAGGTCGGCGCACGGACCCTCCTCGTACCAGGGGCACAGGTACTGCTCCTGGACGCACAGGGGCGTGCCCTGTTCCAACAGCGCGCCGACACGGGAGTGTGGGAACTGCCCGCCGGCGCCTGCGAGGAGGGCGGCGACTTTCTCGACGCCGCGGTGCGCGAAGTGGCCGAGGAGACCGGGCTCACGGTGGCCCGGGCGGATCTGATCGCCTTCGGTTCGCTCTCGGACCCCGGGGTCCACACGCTCACCTATCCCAACGGTGACGTCACCCACTGCTTCGCCCTCTGCTTCGTCGCCCGAGCGTGGTCGGGGCGGCTGGTTCCGGGCCCCGATGAGGTGCGCCGTGCGGAGTTCCGTGAACTCGACGACGCACCCGCCCCGCTGCACCCGCCGACGGCCGTCGTCCTTGACATGTACGACGCGTTCCGGCGCACGGGAAGGTTCCAGGCGCGGTGAGCGGTGAGCGCAGGACCGGACCAGTCAGGCCGACGGAAACGCTCAGACCGAGCCAATCAGCCAGGTCAGCCGGACCGGTCGGATCTGCCGGGTCGGCTGGGTCGGCTGGTTCTGTATGTGTTGACGTGCCCTGTCGGGCCTGTCTGTCCGGCGAGGACCTCGACTGGTTGGGCGGGCGCTCGGTCAGCGTGGCGTTGGACCTGCCGACCCGGGTCGAGACCTCCGCACCGACGGCGGTCAACGAGGCTCCGGCCGAGGGGTGGCCCGCCGAGGTGTGGGGCTTCCTTCGCCAGCGGCTGCCCGAACTCCCGGCCGAACCACCGCCGGTGACCACCAGCAGTGCCGCGCCCTCCGCCAGCGGGCTGTCCTCCTCGACGGCGCTGATCGTGGGCCTGTTCCGGGCGTTTACCGACGCCAGCGGACCCTCCGGGCGCCTCTCGGACCGGGTGCTGGCCCAGTGGGCGTACGAGTTCGAGTTCGCCGTCTTCAACGGCGGCGGCATGGACCATCTCGCCGTGGTGGAGGGGGGCGCCCTGTTGCTGGAGGGCAGGGAGGTCGGTCTGCCCGAGGTCAAGGAACGGATGGAGTTCCCCGCCGACTGGTCCGTGATCGTCGTGGACTCCGGAACCCGGAAGAACACGGGTGGTCACATCCGAACCGTACGGGCCCAACTCGCCTCGGGAGACCCCGATCTCGCCGCCTATATGCGCATCGCGGACGAGGCTTCGGGAGCGGTGTGGGAGGCGCTGCGGGCCCATGACCACCAGGCGGTCGGGGCGGCGATGAGCAGGGCCCACGAGGCGATGCGTGATCACCAGCGGATGTCCACCCCGCTGCTGGAGGAGTTGCGCACCAAGGCGGCGCGTTCCGTCGGGCTGCCGTTGAAGGTGAGCGGGGCCGGGGGAGGCGGGTCGCTCGTCGGCGTCTGTCCGCTGGTCGATGCGCCGGAGACGGCGCGGGCGCTACGGGCGGCGCTGCGTGACGACCATCCCGGGGCCCGGGTGGTGGTGACCGGGGCGGCACCAGGTCGGAGCACCGCGCCCTTGCAGGTGGTCAACACCGCCTGACGCAGGAGGAAGGGGCCGGTCGACCGGGTGGATACGGTCGA
This sequence comes from Streptomyces sp. NBC_00690, assembly GCF_036226685.1. Taxonomy (NCBI): domain Bacteria; kingdom Bacillati; phylum Actinomycetota; class Actinomycetes; order Kitasatosporales; family Streptomycetaceae; genus Streptomyces; species Streptomyces sp. NBC_00690. The sequence continues at coordinate 3,202,257 of NZ_CP109009.1, read as the reverse complement.
CCGGCCCTTCGGTGTGTGCGGGCCCGCACACAGGTGGATCGCCCCTACCTTCCCCGGCCCCCTGCTCCTTCGTACTTCATGGACTGCCGGACCCGTGCCCCTCGTGGGACCCCGGGGACCCGGGGCGAGACCGCCTGCAACGTCCGACTGTCTTCGCTCAGCCGGATGAATGCACCGCCGCCTCGCCCCGTCCGTTCGAGGCCGACTCAGATGAAGGGGTCGTAGTCCGTCCCCAACTCCCGCCCTTCACCGCGCGCTATGCGCTCCATCTCCAGGTTGGAGAGGTGCCGTGCGCAGTGGAAGCGGCAGTCGCGTTCCGGGTCGATCATGCCGCGGTCGGACTTCTTCCAGATGTCGGCGAGGTCCTCGGTGACCGCGTCACCGATCCTGGCCAGCGGGTTGCCCCGGTGGTACGAGCACACGTAGACGCCCGACGGTGTGATGAGCGTCCGCAACTCGGCCACCTGGCAGCGGTGGTACTCCTTCGGCTGCACCGGCCCCACATGAGTGCGCAGGGCCGTCAGGGTCGAGGAGTTGATCAGTTGGAAGGTGTCGCTCTCCAGCCGGGCGGCCTTCTCCAACTGGCGGTCGACGGAGTCAAGGATGTCCTCCGGCACCTGGATGATGTGGTGGTCGTCGTCGAACATGGCCTTGGTCTCGAAGTAGTCGCAACCGATGTCGTGGGCGAGTTCCGCGGCCTGGAGCACCTCGCCGTGGTTGCTGACCGTGGTGCCGTCCGACAGCCGTCGGGACATCACCAGGAACGAGTACCCGAGAGCCCCCTGTTTGGCCTCGGCGAGCAGCCGCATGTTCCCGACCACCTTGTCGAAGACGCTGCGCCCCTTGCGGTCCGGGCGGAAGATCCCGTACGTCTCCGGAGTGCCGGCGTCCATGGACACCCGTACCCAACTGGCGTACTCGGCGAGTTCATCGAGGTTCTGCGCGATCATGGTGCCGTTGGTGACCACCCCGATGGCCAACCCCGCTTCACCGAGGACCTTCAGCACATTGCGGGTGCCGCGGTGGGCGAGCGGTTCACCGCCGCCGATGAGGACCACGGCACGCACCGAGAGGTCGACCAACTCCTGCGCGAGGGCCGCCAGCCGCTCCGGGGTGAAGCGGCCCTGGTTCAGTAACTTTCCGCTGATGCACTCGGGGCAGGCCAGATCGCAGAAGGTGGTCGGATCGAGGTCAACCACAAGAGGGGCACTGGAGGAGCCTCCGGCGGCTGCTTCCACAACCCTCGGCCACCCCGAGGGTTGGTACAGCTTGGACACCAGGTCCAGGCGGTCTGACGTCACGATGAATCTCCTCGTGGTCGTGGAACGGTTGAACGTGGTTCGACGGTGGGTGCCCTGCCGGTGGTCCCGGCGAGGCGGGGAGTCGAAGGGCAGCGGGCGGCGCGGGGCGATCGCCCACGTGTCCGTGCCCATGGATATGGGGCGCGCATGGGATCGGAGACGCGGGGCAGCCGTATCAGGGGAGTCGGTCCGGACGGCGTCGTCCGGGGCACGGCTCGGCGGCCATCGACCGGGTGATCGCAGCCCGGCTCGGCGGCCTTTCGCCGACCTCACCCACCTCGGCCCGGCCCCGCATGACGTCGTCCGGCGCCCCTCCGCGCCCATCTGCGCCTATTCAAGAGCGGGCTCGAACCGGGACGGCACCCTCGTGGGAAGGTCCGCCCCGGTCGATCGCACCCGGGGAGACGGCGCGGGACACGCCCGTCACGGTGGACGGCACCGTGCTCCACAACAGTGGTCACCGGTGGCTCGACGCCCCGGCCCACTCCACCACCGCAGCGTGCCCGATCACCCCTTGATGGCGCCGACGGTCAACCCGGCGGCGATCTTGCGCTGTACGAACAGGAAGAAGACCACCACGGGCAGCGCGGTGAGCGTCGCCCCGGCCATCAGCCCGCCGTAGTCGGTGCCGAATCCGGTCTGGAAGGACACGAGCCAGATGCTGAGCGTCTGCTTCTCCGGGCTCGACAGCAGCACGTACACCAGGACGTACTCGTTCCACGCCTGGATCATGGCGAAGATCGAGGTGGCCACGAGGCCCGGCGCGAGCAGCGGAAGGATCACCCGCCGAAACGCACCGAGCCGCGTACACCCGTCGACCATCGCCGCCTCCTCCAACTCCACCGGGATGCCCGCGATGAAGCCGTGCAGCAGCCAGACGGTGAACGGCAGCATGAAGACGAGGTACGTGAGTATCACACCGATCAGGGTGTCGGTCATCCCGGCATCGTTGACCAGGAGGTAGACGGGAATGACCAGCGCCGTCAGCGGAATCATCTGGACGCCCAGGATCACCACGACGAACGCCTTGCGCCCGGCGAACCGGAACCTCGCCAGGGCGAAGGCGGCAAGGGTGCCGATCACCAGTGACACCAGGACCGTGCCCAGCCCGATGAGCACGCTGGAGCGGACGTTGGCCCAGAACGTCTCCGTCCCCATCGCCCGCGAGAAGTTGTCCAGGGTGAAGCCGTTGGGCCAGAACACCGGTGGGTTGCTGAGCACATCGGTCGCGGGCCGGAACGCGGTCAGGACCATCCAGTAGACGGGGAAGCCCATCACCGCGGCCACCAGCAACCCCAGGACGTTGTCCCGGCGCCTGGTGCGGCGTATCCCGGATCTGCTCCGTGCGCGGCTCACTCGACCTCTCCCATGCGAAGCATCTGACGTAGGTAGACGACGGATCCGGCGAGGAGCAGCAGTACGGTCACCACGGCGATCGCCGCACCCGCGCTGTAGCGGTTGATCGCGAACGACTCGATGAAGGAGTAGATGCCCAGCAGGTAGTACTCCCGCTCCGGTTGGCCGCCGCGCATCAGCCAGATCTGGTTGAAGACCCCGAAGTTCCAGATGGACATCAGGGTCGTGACCATGACGAAGGAGGGCTTGATGACGGGGAAGGTGATGTGCCGCAGCATCTGCGAGCCCTGCACCCCGTCGATGACCGCCGCCTCCTCCAACTCCTGCGGGATCTGCATGAGCGCCGCGTGGAGGGTGATGGTGGCGAAGGGCACGGCTCCCCAGATCACCACGCCCGCGATGACGGCGAAGCCCTGCCAGGGGTCGGTGAACCAGTTGTGCTTGCTGAAGTCCATCATCGGCAGTTGGCTCAGCAGCCAGTTGGCGACCCCGTAGTCCGCGTCGAACAGCCAGCGGAAGATGGAGGCGGCCACCATCACGGGCATGGCCCAGACCGCGATCAGCACCGAGGCGATGATCAGCCGGACCCAGGTGGACACCCGTCGCATCAGCAGGGCTATGGCGAGTGAGATCGCCATGGTGAGCGTGGTGCACACGACCGTGAAGGCGGTGGTCCTGGCGACGACCACCCAGAAGAAGTCGTCGCTGAGGATGTTGCGGAACTGCTCAAGTCCGACCCAGGGCGGCGACTCTCCGCTGAACAGTTCCTTGCGGGTCATGTCCTGGAACGAGAGCAGGAGCATGTCCGCCAGCGGGTAGCCGAGGACGACCACCAAGGACAGCAGCGCCGGCGCGATCAGCAGATAGGGCAGCAGTTGTGGACGTCTGCGGGGGGCGCGCGTCCGACCTCCGTCCCCTTGCTGGCCGGCGCGGCCGTTTTTGGTTCGTGTGTGTTCTTCGGGTCTTCGCTGCTGGCCGGGTAGGTCCGGCCGATCGACCGTGGAGCTCGGGGTGTGCCTCTCGCCGTGCTGCCGCGCACCGTCCCCGGTCGGAGGGGGCGCGGCGGACGGAGTTGCATCAGCGCTCATTGATCACCGCGTTGATCCTGCGGTCCGCCTCCTTGGTGGCCTTCTCCACCGAGTCCTTTCCGGTGGCGATCCGCTCCAGCGTCTCGGGAAGGATGTTGGACTTCTCGACCGAGGTCCAACCGGGTGCCTGCGGGGTGATCCAACCGCGCTCGGCCGCCTTGGCTGCCGGGCCGTTGATGCCGTCAGCGGGCACGTCCTTCAGCTGGACCGTGTTGTTGGGCAGGGTGTTGGCGGCGATCAGCTGACGCTGGGACTCTCGGTCGGTGAAGATCCGTATCCACTCCGCTGCCAGCTCCTGGTTGCGGGACTTGGCGGGGATGGCAAGGGTGGAGCCGCCGAGGAACGGAGGCAGCACTTCTCCCGAGGGGCCGGGGAAGGTGAAGGTGGCGAGCTTGCCCTTCAGCGCCGGGTTGCCACCGGAGCGGCTGTCGGCTGAGGCTTGGGCCTCCCAGGTGTTGCCGTAGAAGACGCCGACCTTGCCCTGTCCGATGACGGCGGGCTGGTCGCCGTTGTCCTTGGACCGGTCTCCCACGTAGTAGGAGTCGATGAGCTTCTTCCACTGGGTGAGGCCCTGGATCGACTTGGGCGAGGACAGCGCACCCTTCCAGGTGCCGTCGGTCTTCACGGCCATCTCGCCGCCGGCGTCCTTGAGGAAGGCCATCGCCGCCGACCAGTAGCGGCCGGGCAGATAGAGGGCGGAGAAGTTGGGGTCCTTGCTGCCGTACTTCTGCTTCAACTTGTCGAGGGCCGAGATGAGTTCGGGGAATGTCTCCGGTGGGGCGGTGACTCCCGCCTGGCTGAAGTAGTCGGTGCGGTAGACGCCGATCCTGGCGCCCGCGTAGTACGGCACGCAGTAGGTCTTGCCTTCGGACTGACACGCCTCCGACAGCGCTTCGAGCCAGGTGTCGGACTGGTCGAACTTCTTGGCGTCAAGGGGGATGAAGGCGCCATTGAGGATGTAGTTGGCTGTTTCGCTGTTGCCCATCTCGACGACGTCGGGGGTGTCACGTCCCGCGAGTACGGCGTCGAGCTTCTGGTTCTTGCTGGGCCACTGCTGGTACTGGATCTCGACGTCGACACCGGGGTGCTTCTTGTTGAAGCGCTCATTGGCCGACTTCACCATGCCGGGCCAACTCTCCCGGGCGTCGACGGCGAGCCAGACCGTGAGCTTGTCCCCGCCCGACGAGCCGTTCGAGTCGTCGGACGAACCGCAGGCCGCAGTCCCGAGTAACAGGAGAGTTCCCAGGTAAGCGGACCAGCGAAGCCTTCTCGGTGTCATGGTTGTCCTCCGTGGGGGGTGGCTTGCGACCGTCACTAACTACCCGGGAGAAACAGGCTTCTCCTCTTGCACGTGTCTTTCGGCTCGAAGAGATCGGTTATCGGTCTGGTCCTCCGACGTGCGCAAACGTCATGGTCCGTCGCTGATCTCGGGCAATGGCCGGAACTTTCGCTTCCGGTGGCCTATACCTTTGGCTTAAAGACTGCGCTGCGCAATCAAGTGCTTCTTGACGGTGATCCATTCGTGCCTCAGGTTTGCCTCTGCGTCTCCCGCGACCCCTATCGAAGGGTGAGTACGTGACCGAGCAGAGCGACTCCGCTACGGATCTCAACACCGGTTTGACCAGCACCGCCGACTCCAGACCCTTACGGGTCAACGCCTGGAACGGCTGGGACCCGCTGCGGCACGTCATCGTCGGACGGGCCGAAGGCACCGTGGTCCAGGCACCCGAACACGCGGTGCGTCGGGACTACCCCGACGATGGATTCCCCCTGGGCACCTACGGCCCCATGCCGGCCGAAATGGTTGCAGAGGCGGACGAACAGCTCGACAACTTCGCCAAGCTCCTGTCGGACCGTGGCATCCGGGTGGACCGCCCCACCCCCATCGACTTCACCCAGCAGGTCTCCACCCCGGAGTGGAGCCATGACTCGATGTTCGGCTGCATGCCGCCGAGGGACCTCCTGCTGACCGTGGGCAACGAGGTCCTCGAAGCGACCATGTCGTACCGCAGCCGCTGGTTCGAGTACCTCTGCTACCGGCCGGTGCTCCAGAACCTGTTCGAAGGCGACAGCAACATGCGGTGGGAGGCGGCGCCCAAACCGCGACTCACCGACGACTCCTTCAAGCCCGGATTCTGGGACGAGTTCAACGGGCAGAGCACCGAGGAGCAGTTGGCCCGGGTCCGCGACTACGACCTGGTGCTCACCGAGGCGGAACCCCTCTTCGATGCGGCCGATGTCGCCCGCTTCGGCAAGGACCTCTTCGTCCAACTCTCCTTCGTCACCAACCGCAGCGGCTATGAGTGGCTCAAGCGCCACTTCCCCGACCACCGGGTCCATGCCGTGACCTCCACCAACACCCATCCGCTGCACATCGACTCCACGTGGGTCCCCCTGCGGCCTGGCCTGGTCCTGCACTGCGGGGAGCGACTCGCCGACGCGGAGCTGATGGAGTTCTACAAGCTCAACGACTGGGAGGTCATCGAGGCGGTCCAGCCGGCGAGTTGGGACCACCCTCCCAAACTGTCGTTCTGTAGCCCCTGGCTCGCAGCGAACATGCTCAACCTGGACCAGAACACGCTCTGCGTCGAGGAGAAGGAGGAGCGCCTCTCCGAGCAGCTGTCCTCCTACGGGTTCGAGATCGTGCCGGTCCCGTTCCGCGCGGTCGGTCCCTTCGGCGGTGGGCTGCACTGCTCCACGGTGGACATCGAGCGCGACGGCGTGTTGGAGGACTACTTCCCCCGCCGGTACGGACGGTTCTGATCTGCCGGGACTGACGATACGGACGGCTCTGAGCTGTCGGTTGCGACAGGCTCGCGCCGTTCCTCCGCGCGGAGTTCGGCGCGGCGATGACACGGGTGACGCCCCTCCCCGGGCGCCGGGGCCATCGACCCGAACGGAGTCACATCCGATCGGGAACAGGCCGCCGTGATGGATGCGGCCGTAGGGATCCTTCCCCGCCCTGCCCCCTACGGCCGCATCCGGGCCAGGAGCGACCCAGCCGCAGCAGCGGAGGACACCACATCGGGAGCGTGGAGAGAGATGACAGCGATCAGGGGAGTCGTCTTCGACTTCTACGGAACCCTGGTGCGGATGGTCCCGCCGCTGCCGCCCGACCACCGCTCGATCTTCGCCCGTCATGGGCTGGTGGAAGCGGGTCGCCGCTGGGGGGACCAATGGTCCGTGGGGCCGGGGGAGGGTGAGGAACACCGAGCCCACTCCGGTAGCGAACGGGCGTACACCGCCTGGGAGCGAGACCGGCTCAGAAGCCGGGCCCGGGCCTGCGGGGTGCCGGGCGATCAGTTGGAGGAACTGGTCGCCGAGGTCGACCGGGCGATGAAGGACCTTCATCTCGCCCTGTTTGACGATGTGCCGGGAGCACTCGCCGAACTGCGCAGCAGGGGAGTGCGGGTGGCGGTCTGCTCCAACTGGTACTGGCATCTGGACCGGTCCCTTGCGGACGTCGGCCTGACGGATTTGATCGACGTGTCGGTCAGTTCCGCACGGGTCGGCGCCCGCAAGCCCCATCCCCTCATCTATCGCGCGGTGTTGGACCGGCTGGGACTGACGCCCGAGGAGACCGTGTTCGTCGGCGATGTCTGGCGCCCGGATGTGGAGGGGCCGCTGACAGCGGGGATGCGTGCGGTCCACCTATGGCGTGCCGATCGGGCCGTCGACGGACAAGCGCCACCGCTCGTGCCGGGCGCCGCCCGGATCTCCGGACTCGCGGAGCTCAGCGATCTGCTGTGGTCCGCGTCCGCAACCGATCCAGCACGTTTCGGGTGACGCGCACCACCGCCGCGTCCGTCTCCCGTCCGCACACCACCGGCCAGTCGGTGGTGCCGGCCGTGAACACCGTTCCGCCTGCCGTGTACACGCCCATCGTGGCGGCGCGCGGACTGGTGACTGCGGGCTCGCGTGCGACACAGTTCCAATGGCCGAGCTTGAAGTGATGGAAATCGTCATGCGTCGGATTCAGGAGATGGATCCCCAGAATGAGGAATGAATCCGGAGTGCCGTCCGAGCCATCGGCCCAGGCGATTCCTTCGGCATCGTAGGTGAATGCGGTGCCATCGCATTCATAGCCGATGAGCGGTGTTCCGGCGCCCAGATGGTCTTGAACTCCATCCGCGGATCCATCGCGTAGTCCGGTGCCCTCGTAGACCCAGTGGTCCGCGTGCTGTACGGAATATCCGGCGCGCGGCCGATCGCCCGGCCAGGTGCCGTCCGATGTCGCCCACATGCCGCCGTTGCGAAAGCTCACACCGGTCAGGGAATTCTCCGGTACTCCGACCCCGTCGGGCATCGGAGGCCACCATTGGTCGGTGGCCGGGAGATGTGGATAGTCCTCCCCCACTTGGTGATCCGTGTCAGAAATGAATGCGCTGTTCTGGTCGACGGGGTGAATGCGCCACCAGCAGGTGTTCGCACTGAAGAAGGCGACGTTCCCACGGGCGCTGATGAACTCCTCGACCTGGGACCGCATTGCCTGGCTCCAGTACTCGTCATGGCCGACGCTGAGCAGGAGGTCGTATGCGGACAGCAGCTCTGGGTTCTCGTGCAGATCGAGGTCGGTGCAGTACTCCACCGGATAGCCGCTGCGTTCGAGCCAGGCGATGAAGGGGGCGTCCCAGTAGGCCAGGTCGATCACACCGCCCGGCCGATGCAGACTGATCTTGTGCCCGCGGGGACCGCCGTCACTGCCGTCCAGGTAGACCGGGTTCTCGTAGAGACTGGCGGTCCGCTCCAGATCCCTGCGGTCCGACTTGTTGTACGCATGCCGGGTGAACGTCGACTTCTTGTAGAGGATGCGGGAGTGTTCGCCGGGCCGTCGCGGTCGGACGATGAAGAACTCCCGCTCGAAGCCCTCGATGGTCGAACCGTCCAGCAGCGGTGCGGAGTCCTCGGAACCGGGGCCGCCCTCGATAAATTGCACCAGATAGATCCCGGTCCGCCAGTCGGGCGGAATGGAGAATTCCATGGCGGGCCAGTCCCAGTCCGCCGCAGGAGATGCACCGGCCGGCGGACCTTGGGGATGCGGTGGAGCGGAATGCAGCGATCCTGGTTGCCACACCGATTCTCGTACCATCTCCAACTCTTCGCCGAGTCGATAGAAACGCACCCGGTAGATGGGTGCGTCGGTGGAGACGTGGAGTGCAAGGAAATCGCCTGCCGTCACGCTTTCCCGGCCCACATAGCCCTCTATCACACCGCTCCCAGGATTGATCGCAGAAAGACGGCGAGAAGTCCACACCGCCGGTCGGACATGCTAGATAGGTGCACCCGGTCGCGACAATGGCCCGTCCTGAACCGGCCACTCGTGGCCGCGTTTTGGACACAAGGGCCGCTCATCGACTCTTTTCCCTTGAACCGGGGTAGTCCTGGCACTCGACACAGACGCCGACACCACCTGAACAACACCCAGGCGACACGCGAACAGCACGCGGACAACACGCGAAGGAAATCCGGGTTCCATCACCCGGTGCACAACACATCGACAGCCCATCCCATGGGCGGCGAGGGGAATCGAATGAGCAGTGAATTCCGTGTCCGCGAACTGGTGCTGGGAATCCAGGGCATGGCGCTGCTACGGCGCGCCATCGACGGTGACGAGGCGTTCCTCAAGCAGCGCGTGGACGACATACGACGCTTCGTCCTCAGCGACGAACAACTGCCCGGCAGGGGCGCGGACGTCGACGAACTCGACGCCGCCGACGGCTACGCCTCGTGGTCCGCCATCTACGACACCCTGCCCAGCTCCTACATCGAGGTGGAGGAGCCCATCGTCCATGAGATCCTCGACCGGCTCCCCGCCGGCGCCGCGCTCGACGCCGCGTGCGGCACTGGCCGTCAGACCCTCGCCCTGACCTCGCGCGGGTTTCGCACCACCGGCGTCGACCAGTCACCGCAGATGCTGGACAAGGCCCGCGAGAACGCCCCGGAGGCCCAGTACCGGGTGGGACGGCTGGAGAGCCTGCCGCTGGACGACCAGTCCGTCGACGTCGCCGTCTGCTCCCTGGCGATGACCCACCTACCGGAACTGGACGCAAGCGTCGCGGAGTTGGCCCGCGTGGTCAAACCGGGCGGACGCATCGTCATCACCGATATGCACCCCTTCGTGATCTCCCTCCAGGGCCAGTGCCTCTTCGTCCATGGATCCGAGCAACTCGCGTTCGTCCGCAATCACGTCCACTTCGCGAGCGACTATCTGAACGCCTTCGCCCGGGCCGGACTGACCGTGCGCGCCTGTCACGAACCCCTCTTCAACGGCCGCCTGGCACCCGGCGGATACGAGGAGTACATCGCGGACGCCGCCCGCGCCGCCTGGGAGGGCATCCCGCTGATCATCGCCTGGGAGCTGTCCGTACCCGCCTGACCCGATGCCCCGGCCACCCGTCACACGCCCTGGGGTGCCGAGTTCCACGAGAGAGCCGCAACAGGCCCGCAGACGACCGCCCGCACGACCGCCGGAGAGAAGAGAGCAGATCAAAATGGCCATGGCCGTGGTGCGCTACTCGGAACGCCCCGCCCTGTGGGACCGCATCCCAGCGCAGTTCGCCGGAGTGGTGCCCGAGTACAACCTGCACGGAGACATCAACGGCGACTACTGGAATCGCCTGTTCGAGGACTTCCCGGACTATCAGTTCCTGCTGTACGACGAGGAGCAGGACGAGGTCCTGGGTGCCGGGCGCTCCCTTCCCCGCAGCTGGGACGGCACCCCCGAGGACCTCGGCCCCGGGCTCGACGACTCGATCGGACGGGCCTTCGCCGACCACGACGCCGGCCGTGCCCCCGGGGGCCTCTGCGCACTCGGCATCGAGGTCGCACAGCGGCACCAGGGCAAGGGACTGTCGAAGGTGCTGCTCGACACCATGAGCGCCACGGCCCGGATCGCCGGGGTCGACACCGTCCTCGTGCCCATCCGACCCACCTGGAAGGACCGCTACCCGCTGGTGCCCATCGAGCGGTACGCCTCCTGGACCCGCGACGACGGCTCCCCGTTCGACCCCTGGATACGTACCCAGGTCAAGGCGGGAGGTGCCGTGACCGCCGCATCGGCCCGCTCGTCCAGGATCACCGGCACCGTCGCCGAATGGGAGAGCTGGACGGGGATGGCCTTCCCCGAGGACGGCGACTACGTCTTCCCCGGCGGGCTGACCACCTTGTACGTCGACCACAGCAGCGACCTGGGCGCCTACTGGGAGCCGGCGGTGTGGATCACCCACCGGGTCACGACTCCCACAGACGCTCCCCGGCACGGATAGCGGTCCAGGCGAACTCGGTCATCAGCCGGGTCTGCTCCGGACCCGCCTCGGGACGGCGCTCCGGTGACAGACCAGCAGGCCCCACCGTCGAGACCGCGGCCTCCTTCAGCCGCCGGATCGCCTCCTCGTCCGGCGCCCCCATCGGTTCGGCCCCCTGCCGCAGGGCCTGCCGATGGGCGGCCCCGGCCGCCTGCCGGCCCAACATCAGACAGTGGATCCACAACTCCTCGGCGAAGTCGGGGCCAAACGAGCGGGCGACCTCCGTCGCCAGCCCCAGGGGCATCTGTTCGGTCACCAGATCCCGGATGCGTTCCTCGGTGAGCCGGGACGAAGCTCCTATCGCGGGCAGGGCGTCGCGCCAGCGGATGTGCCCCCGCCCGCCGTCCGCCGCGGTCTCCTGGCCGGGCAGCCGGAGGTAGCCCTCGCCGTAGCGCATATAGGGGAGCCAATCGAGCTCCTCCAGCACCCACCCCTGCTGCAAGAGTCCGTCGGCGTCATCGGCCCCGAGGGGACAGACCGCCAGTCGGATGCCCTGCGCCGCATGGCCGTTGATGCTGCTGGTGCCGATGTGCTCCACCACATTGGGTACGGCGAGCAGCGCCATCCGCCCCTTGGTGCGGAAGAAGCCGGACAACACTTCGTCGTCGTGGCGCTCGGCGCTGTCCCGGGCGAACTCGGTGAACTCAGCGACAGTGCTGACCGGCAGACAGACCGCAAGGGAGGGGGTGAACTCCTCCGGGACGGCCCGCACCCAGGAAGCCCCCGCCAATGCGGCCAGTCGGGACGCAGAGCCATTGCGGGCATGCCAGTTGGTGTAGAAGACGAGTGGCTCGTTGGGGAAGCGCTCCACCGCTCGTCCCACCAGTGCCAACAGATTCTGCGGCGCCGACACATCGTCCTGCACCACGAGATGGTGCCCCGCTCCCGGTACCACGGCCGACCAGGCCACCAGCGCCGTACGCAGTGCGGACGGCGGATCGTGCGGTGCGGGGTCCAGGGCGAGTCCCCCCAACCCCAGGAGTCCGGCCAACTCCCGGGCCTGTTCCTCCCGTACGGGATGGGTCATGACGGCCGAGCTGATGGGTACCACGCTCACCACAGCGCTCCTAGGCATCCTGGACATCATGGCCGTGCCAGAGTCGCAGACCGTCCGACGATCGGCGGGGCCCCAGAGCAACAATGGCCTGATCTTGTGCGATCGTGACCAGCGGAAACGCCTAGGTCATGTCCACATGGTCCCGACTGTCTGCCATGCCCTGGCACGCGCTGTCGCTGCGTCGTCGGCAGCCGCCGACACTCCGCGACGGCATGCACCGAACCTTCGCCGCCGCGCTCCTCGGGTCGGCGGCACGACCTTGACCACACGACCTAGAGGTGGTCCCTGGTGCTCCAGCGCGGCTTCGCCTGCCGGTGGGTGTCTGCCGTACATCGGACCGCGGGCTCCCGGCCGTCCGACTCCTGATCCCGGCTGTCGACGGGCGATCGCGTCTCCCGGCCGGCCAACCGCCGCGTCACCCCGTACGCGGCGATGCTCAACCAACAGGCCACCACCGCGACGTCTGCGTACAACCGTACGGCGAAGGGGGGCCGCGCCACCTGGTGGACCGCCAGCAAGGTCAATGCCGTCAGCGCGATCGCGAGTGCGAGTAACAGATACAGCCAGACCCGTCCCATGGGGCAACCTCCGTGACGGCCCCCTCGCGACCCGTTGGATCGCAGGGTCCGGGGACCGTTCCTCTCCGGCTGTACCCAACGGCCGCCGCCGTACCCCAACGTGATCGCGTGATCACCTGACCGCCGGCGGAGAACACCCACCGCATCGACTGAGGTGTCCGCCCACCGCGTAGGGGCTGCGCGCCGGCCCGTGTCAGGTCATGATGTGCGCCATGGCTGCCGTTCTCCTCGCTTTCGCGATCATCTCCACGGGTCTGTACGCAGGCTTCATGCTGACCTTCCAGACCGGGATCATGCCGGCGTTCGCCCAACTCACCGACGAGCAGTTCCTGACGGCCATGCGCCGGATCAACGAGGTCGTGCCGCGTCCTCTCTTCCTGGTGACCTTCGTTTCGATCGTCCTCTTCCCGACGCTGTCCGTGTTCTTCCCCGTCGACGGACGTACCGACTATCAGCGGAATCTCCTGATATCCGGTCTGGTGTGCGCGGTGCTGAACCATGTGGTGACCATCCTCGGGAACGTTCCGCTGAACAATGCGCTCGAAGCGGCGGCGAAGGTCACCCACAGCCCTTCCGACGGCGAGCTCCGGCTGGCGTTCGAACCTCGTTGGAACCAGTACCACCTGTTGCGCACGATGTTGGCGATCGGGGCCTTCGTCCTGATGGTCAGCTCAGCCCTGTGACGACCGGTCCGCGGCGCTCGCCGAGCCTGCGGTGGTGACCGTGAACAGTCCTACCTGCTCGCGCCTGCTGGCGACCGCGTCGAATCCTGCCTCCCGGGCCCACTGCTCTGCCTTCTCCACCGGCCTGCACTTCATCTCCCACAGGACTCCATCGCGGTTGGGCAGTACCCGGGCGATGAACTCCAGTTGCGGATGGTGGGTCTGGGTGGTGAACACCAGCACCCCGCCCGGGGCGAGCAGGGAGCGGAGCCGCGCGATCGAAGCGGCGATGGCCTCGTCGTCCAGCAGTAGTTCGTACAGCCCGGACACCACGATCACCTCCGGCGCACGGTCCGCGGGTCGAGGGTCCAGCGCGTCACCGTGGACGTACGAGATGTTCTGCAAACCGTGTGATCGCGCCCGCTCTTTGCCCTGGGTGAGCCCCGCTTGATCCAGGTCGCGGCACTCCACCCGTAGGTATCCGGGCGCGTACTCCTCGACGAGGTCCTGGAGGTATCGGCCGGGCCCGGATGCCACGTCCAGCACGAACACCCCGTCGCCGCGTTCGGCGATCTCCTTGCGCAGCACGTCCTTCAGCAACTCGCGACGGGCGCGGATGGCCCGCCAGCCGATCGCGTTGAGGTAGTTGCGGTCGATGAGACGGCCGACTCCCCATGAACCCGATGCCTTGTTGACATAGACGTAGTCGAGCATCGAGCCGCTGTCGAAGCCGTGGCGGTAGCCGATCCTGATGCCTTCACTGAGCCGTCCCACGGTGTTCATCAGCAGTCGCATGGCGGCCCAACGCACGTTTCCCAGTCGCTTGTTCATGGCCCCAGCCTGCTGTTGGGGGCATTCTCCGGACATCCGTTCGGCTACTCGGCTCCGGTCTGGGTGCCCCTGAGTACGGGGAGCGCAGACCGGAGCGGTGGTGCGGCGGTCATTCTCGCGTGAGGTCGCCGCCCCCGCTGGGCCAGGCAATCTCAGGTGCGGGCGGGTAGGCGTGGTCCCTCAGCGGCCGTAGATCGTCTAGTGTCGTGTCCATGTCGACATCATGGGTTGGGCTCAGGGCGGGGGAGTCGCGCCCGACCGCCCCCTTCCGCCGGCGGCTGGCATCGCCACTCCCGCCGGCCCGCAGGCGCCGACTCCGTGCCGTTGCGGCATCCTTATGCCCCGCGGTCCGTGGGGGATTCGTCAGCGCCGATGCCGGAGTGCAGGGGAGTGACGCGCACCAGGATCACGTCGTAGTGGGAGTAGCTGTTGAGGTCGTCGGTGCGGTGCAGCTCCAACTGAACCCCCGTGCAGTACCAGACCTCGCGGTGTTCGTCCATCTCACCGCCGAACGACTCGTCGGGCTCACCCAACTCGGCTCTCAGCAACGCCCCGATCCGGTCATACTCCCGATGGAAGTCCGCTCGGGTCGCCTCCGGGAAGCGCTCCCAGTCCGGACTGTAGTCCGCATCGAGGTCATCGCTCTCATCTGGTTCTGCGTCCTCCGGCTCTTCCCCGAACGCAGGCCAGAACAGCGCGCAGGGCAGCTGGACGAATCCCGCGCCGCTAGCAGGCCCGTCGGGCGCCCCACCCAGTTCGAGTCGGCGTCCGCAGCCGTCGTCAGACGAATCCTCGCCAAAGAAGTGTGGAGCCGCTCCGCCGCTGCCCCACTCGACGGCAGGCCCCGCTGCGCCGGGTTCGACGACCGCCCAGTGGTGGGCGACGAACGCGTCCTCCAAGGCCGCCCGCTCCCAGGGGAGATCGGTGAGGGCCACCATGCGCCGCACCTCGTCGGAACCACCACGCAGTGATTTCAGAGACATGGATCGGACCGTATCCGACCGTACTGACACCGCTTGGGGGCGCCCGTTGAAGGGATTCGACGCCTCTGTTATTGATCTTTCCCAAGAACTGTTGAGTCTTTGACCGCGTGCCGCGCGTATCTGTCGTCGATCGGTCGTCACACCCTCGTCGACCGGAGAGCGCAAGAGGGAGACAAAGGATGGCTTTCTGGTCTGCACGTGCAGCTGCACGCCCTGACCGGCCGAGACATGAGAATCCTCTCCTCTTTCATTCATCTGTTCGATCTAGGAAGCAGACTCTCCGCATGACACTCAGGAGAGCCAACATCGTGATAACGGCGGTCTGCGCACTGGCCGGTGCCGGGATGCTCGCCGGCAAGGTCTGGGCACAAGGACCCGAACCGTTGGATCTCGGACCCGCCATCGTCGTACAGCCCAGTGGGCTCCCCATGCCCGAGGCGACTGCGCGGAGCCAACCACCGTCACCGATGACTCCTTCCTTACCTGAGAAGAAGCCCCCACCGCCGACGAAGTCGGCACCTCTGCCTCAGACGTCCACACCGCAGCCCCAGTTCACCCCGCCTTCGCCCCAGCAGTCGGGAGGGCGCCCGGTGGAGATCCTCGATCCGCCCCGCAGCTCTGAGAGCGGCACCCCCCGGCCCGGAGGCCAGGAGGAGGAGGGCGACGACGACGAGGAGGAGGACGATGAGGACGGGGGCGGAGGCGGGAGCGGCTTCTCCGAAGACCGCGGCGCTGAAGGAGACGACTAAGTGAGACGTCGTACAGCCAGCGCGCGATCGCGCATCGTCGGTTGGATGCTCCTTCTGGTGGGCGTGGCCATGGCCGCGCCCACCGTTGGCATCACGGTCGTCTGGCAGGCACAGCTGGACAACCAGGTCGATGCGCGGCTGCAACGACGGGTCGACGACCTGCGTCAACACGCGACCACCAGGTCGTACAACAACAGCGCCGAGTTGGTGACCGAGTTCTTGAAGGTCACCCCGCCGGGCCGGGACGAGACGTTCTTCAGTGTTGTTGACGGCGTTGCCGATCGCCGCAGCCCGGCGGACACCCCGGGTCAGGTGCGCCTCGACCGGGACGCGTCCGTCGTCAGAATGCTGGGCACGGTCGCCACCCCCAAGTCCGGCTGGCTGGATTCCAAGGCGGGGAAAGTCCGCTACGGGGTCGTCAAAGTGGAGGTCGCCGGCGACCCCAGGGACGTACGACTCGTCGTGCTGGAGTTCCGCGACCGCCAACTCCAGGAGGAGCGACGCGTCGCCAAGATGCTGATGCTCACCGCCTTCGGTGCGTTGGTCTGCGCCGGACTGGCCAGTTGGCTGGTCGCGGGACGCATCCTGGCGCCGATCAGACTCGTGCGACAGACGGCGGCGCGGATCGGTGAATCGGACCTCACCCAGCGGCTCGACGTCCGGGGCGACGACGATGTGGCCGCCCTCGCCCACACCTTCAACCACATGCTGGACCGGTTGGAGCGCGCCTTCACCACGCAGCGGCGGTTCCTCGACGAGGTGGGGCACGAGTTGCGCACGCCCATCACCGTCGTGCGCGGCCATCTGGAACTAATGGAGGACGGGCCGGACGAGACCCATATGACCCGGGCCCTCCTGGTCGACGAACTCGACCGGATGAGCCGCATCGTGGACGATCTGCTCCTGCTGGCGAAGGCGGAACGGCCGGACTTCCTCACGGTCGGCGAGACCAATCTGACGGACCTCATCGTGGACGTGGTCGCCAAGGCCAGGGCGTTGGGACACCGGCACTGGCGGGTGGCCGCGGTCTCCGAGGCGACCGTCCTGGTCGACGGTCAGCGGCTCACCCAGGGGTTGATCCAACTCGCGGCCAACGCGGTGCGGCACACCCTCGACGGAGATCTCATCGAGATGGGCTCGGCCGTGCGCGAGGGCCGGGTCCTGCTCTGGGTACGGGACACCGGCCCCGGGGTGGGACCGGTGGACCGGGACCGGATCTTCGGCAGATTCGTCCAAGCAGGGAGGGTCGCCTCACCCGCACAGGCGGGTACGGGTATCGGCCTCGGGCTCGCCATCGTGCGGGAGATCGCCGAGGCGCACGGAGGTACCGCGTGGGTGGAAGACGCAGAGACCGGAGGCGCCCGATTCGTACTGGATTTGCCGGCGTATTTCCCCTGGCAGAGAGGACACCATGCACCGGATTCTGATAGCGGAGGACGAAGCCGGAATCGCCTCCTTCGTCGAAAAGGGCCTGCGAAGCAATGGGTTCGTCACCGCGGTCGTCGGTGACGGCCTTTCCGCTTATGAACATGCGCGGGCCGGTGACTGCGATCTTATGATTCTCGATCTAGGACTGCCCGCAGTGGACGGGCTAACCGTCCTCCGCAAACTCCGGGAACTACGGGTGACCCTTCCCGTGGTCATCCTCACGGCCCGGGACAGCGTTTCCGATGTTGTAGCCGGGCTGGAGACGGGAGCGGACGACTACATCTCCAAACCCTTTGCCTTCGAGGAGCTGCTCGCACGGGTCCGCTTGCGATTGAGAGGTGAGGCCGGCCCGGAGGCTTCGGTCCTGCGTGTCGGCGACATGGTGCTTGACCTGCGAACCCGTCGCGTCCATGTGGACGGGCGGGTCGCTGAACTGTCGGCGAGGGAATTTGCCCTCGCCGAGGTCTTTTTACGTAACCCGGATCAGGTGCTCACCCGTGAGCAGCTGCTGAGCAGGGTCTGGGGCTTCGACTACGACCCGGGATCGAACATCGTCGATGTGTATGTGCGCTATCTCCGCAGGAAGTTGGGTCCGGATCGGGTGGAGACGATCCGGGGTGTCGGCTACCGACTGCGTGCCTGAGCAGGCGGTGAGCCGGGCCGTGACGGCTGGTGGCGGGGCCCGGGACGGCCTGCTGGGGGTCCTGGGGTCCGGCTGCCGGCCGCCGATGACTCCCCGCGGGCCCACGGCCGCCACGCGCCGCCCAGTGGCCCTTCGGTACCCGAAGTCGGTTACGGGAGCGGGGAACTGAGTTGTCCGTGTTATCGGAGTTATCGAACGAACAGCGAGTCCTTAATTACGGTGGCGAAGGGACCTTTCACACACAGTGAATGGGGTCTTAGGAATATGCCACTGGAAGGGGCAAAACCCCTGAATGATTTTTTCTTCGCTTGAATGACATCGTTGTCAGCGCCATGAGAACTCTCTCACGGTGATCTCACGGATGACTCATGACTTCAGCGCAGTATTCCGGGCCAAGACATTCACGTCGGATGTCTCTCCCCCCACCGGCTCCCCATAGCCGGAACTGCTAGGAGCGTGACCATGAAGCGACTGCTCGACAACGCGCGTAACTTCCGCCACCGCGTGGCCCCTGAGAGCGAGACCTTCCGGCGATTCGCGGCGGGCCAGACGCCCGGAACGCTGTTCGTGAGCTGTTCCGATTCACGCGTGATCCCCGCGCTCATCACCGGAGCGGTTCCCGGTGAGGTCTTCGAACTGCGCAACGCCGGCAACATCATCACGCCCTACGACGCGGACCACTCCTGCGCCGAGTCCGCCACCATCGAGTACGCGGTGGAGGTCCTCAAGGTCCGGGACATCGTGGTCTGCGGCCACTCCCACTGTGGAGCGGTCGGCGCGGTTGCCAATGACGCGGACCTCAGCTCGCTTCCCAGCGTCGCCCAGTGGGTCTCCGGCTGCCGCCCCGCGCTCGCCCCGATGCTCGGGTCGCCGGTGGAGGACCTGACCCTTGCCAAGTTCGTTCAGCGGCACGTCGTCGCCCAGCTGGAGAACCTGCGTACGTACCCCAAGGTGCGCGAGGCGATCGAAGCGGGGCGGCTGCAACTGCACGGCTGGTACTACCGCGTCGACACGGCCGAGGTGCTGGAGCTCGACGAGCTCAACGGAGTGTTCAACCGGAACTGAACCCCGGGCCCGTCCGGCCCTCTTACCCCCCACACGCAGCGGCCTGCCGCGCTAGAGCTCCCCCAGCTCATCGGCATCCGGCTGCGGCGAAAGGAACACTGTGTCGACTGATACGACTCCTCCTAACGCTGGAAGGCATGCGAAGAAGGGTGCCGCCGCCGCCCCGGCGAAGGGCACCGCCTCCCCGTCGCTGACCAGCGCTCTCAGTACTGACTTCAGTGCGTCGATCGTCGTCTTCCTTGTTGCTCTTCCCCTGTGCATCGGTGTCGCTTCCGCATCCGGCGTCAACGTCGCCCTAGGCATCATCTCCGGCATTGTCGGAGGCTTGATTGTGGGATTTCTGCCCGGCAGTAACCTCCAGGTCAGCGGCCCCGCTGCCGGCCTGGCGGTGCTGGTACTGGAGTTCGTGACCGAACACGGCCCCGGGATGCTCGGCCCGGTCGTGTTGATCAGCGGAATCCTGCAGATGATCCTGGGAATGCTCAAGTTGGGCCGGATGTTCCAGTCCATCTCGCTCTCCGTGGTGCAGGGCATGCTGGCAGGTATCGGCGTGCCGCTGATCCTGAGCCAGATATACGCCCTGGTGGACTCCAAGCAGCTCGGTACGGCCCTGAAGAACATGGCCGGCCTGCCCAACCTGGTCTCCGATGTGCTCGGGGACCGGGACAAGGGCGCCGCCCTCATCTTGGGCGTCATGGCGCTGGTCATCTGCTTCATGTGGAAGAAGGTCCCCGCCCCGATCAACAAGGTCCCCGCGCCCTTGGTCGCGGTGATCCTGGGTGCCGTCATCGCCGCCTTCCCCGGCTTCAGCGGTGTGAACAAGGTGTCCTTCGGAAGCATGATCGACGCGGTCAACTTCACCGGGCCGTCCGAGCTGAGCCACATCTTCGACCCGGCGATCTTGATGATGATCGTCACCTTCACGGTCATCGCGTCCGCTGAGAGCCTCTTCAGCGCCGCGGCGGTCGACCGGATGCACACCGGAGCTCCAACGAAGTACAACGCCGAACTCTTCTCCCAGGGAGTCGGCAATACGATCTGTGGACTCCTCGGTGCGCTGCCCATGACCGCCGTCATCGTGCGCAGTGCCGCCAACGTCCAAGCAGGTGCGAAGACCAAGCTCTCCCGCATCCTGCACGGAGCCTGGCTCCTTGGTTTCGGTCTGCTCCTCCCGGGGCTGCTCGGACTGATCCCGATCACCGTGCTCGCCGGTGTCCTTCTCCAGGCTGGTTGGAAGCTCTTCAACCCGCCGGCCTTCCTGGCCATGTGGAAGAAGGACCGTGCCGAGGGCGCGATCATGTTCATCACCACCCTCGCCATCGTGGTCACGAACCTGCTCGATGGTGTGGTCGCCGGCCTCGCGGTCGCCATCATCCTCACGGCGATCCGCATGAGCCACATGACCATCCGCACCACCACCGACGGCGACATGGGACGGCTGGAGCTGAAGGGCAACGTCACCTTCCTGCGCCTTCCCAAGCTGATCGACGCCCTGGAGACCATCCAGGACAAGGAGCGCGTCTACATCGACGGCAGCGGCATCTCGCACCTGGACATGGCCTGCCGTGCCCAGATCGAGGAGTTCGCGGAGCAGCGCCGCAAGGCCGGCGCCGAGCACGTCGAGTGCATCCTGCCGGGCGATCCGACGGTCCAGAAGGTGGACGAGGTCGTCGTCCCCGACGAGCCCGTCACGGAGGAGTTCGACACTCCGGTCAAGGACACCCAGCAGCAGCCCGCACAGCCCGCACAGCCCGGGCCGTACGCACCGGAACCCGCCCCCGCCTTCCAGCACACGGCGGCTCCGAACTACGGTCACGCACACGTGGCTCACGGCAGCCCCTACGCGCGACAGCACCAGCACGCGCAGCAGCACCAGCACAACAACCAGCACCCCCATGCACCACAGCACCCCCAGCACGTGCAACACGCGCAGAACAACCAGCACGTGCAACATGCTCAGAACAACCAGCACGCGCACCCGCAGCACACGCAGTACCAGTACCCGCAGTACCCGCACCCAGAGCAGAACTACCCGCACGCACCTCAGCACCCCAACCACCAGTACGGCATGGGTGGACAGGGGCCGGTACGACCGCTGCACCAGCAGCCCCAGTACAGCCAGCACTCCCAGGCGCACATCCCGAACCAGGCGCATGGCCCGCAGCACAACGGTGTGCCCAACGGCCAACCGCCCGCTCCGCACGACGGCCAGCAGCAGATGCCGCCACAGGGATACGCGCCACCTCCGGGATACGGCCCCCAAGAAACCCCCTATCAGGGCACTCCGATGGTTCAGGGATACGGACCGCAGGGGTACCAGCAGCCGCCGCAGGGTGGCTACTGGGGACCCAATGACGACTGGGCCGTTCAGCAGCAGCACGGCGAAGGGACTCGACGATGAGGAAACCCTTGAAATCGGCGCTGGCCGACGCGCTCCACCTACGGGATCTCAAGGACCTGCGTCACCACCGGCATCAGCCGGGGCGGCCACGGCGGATCGACCGGCCTCGCGCCGATCGGGCCGACTGCGCCAGGACCGATTGCCCCCTGACCGACCGGCACGGGGCGGACCGCCCGAGGGCCGAGCGGCCGTGGAGCGGACGGGATTGGAGCGACCGCTCCTGGACCGAACGCCCGGTGACGGAACGCGAGGTCACCGAGCGGCACAGCACCGAGCGGAACGGCAGCGACCATGCGGTGTACGACCGTGTGAGCCATGACCGTGCCGCGTACGACCGCTCGGTCTACGACCGGCGGCAGCAGGCCAGGCCCAAGGAGGAGGACAAGTTGTTCGAGTTCCTCCGCTCCCTGCACAAGTACCTCCTCGCACCCCAGGACGCGGCCACCGCCGGTCTTGCGGAGCGTCCGGTCAGCACCGCGGACAAGCGCGACCTCCCGCCGACCGCGGCGAGCTGACAGGGCATAGAGACGTCGCCCACGGCACCGACATCCCGCAGGGTGTCGTGGGCGGCCCCAGGGCCTTGAGCGACAAGCGCTTCCCCCACTGGGCCCTGGTGAGCCCCCTCTACTGCCTCCCGCAGGGAGGGGGCTCCCCCCTACTTCTGCCCCACCGACGGTCCGGCGCGCACGTCACGCGGACCGTCCCCGAAGACCCGCACCCGGGCGCCCCGACCCGCCCCGGGTGAGGTGATCAGGTCGGGCGACCCGGAAATGCGGCCGGGCCGCCCGGCCCTTTCATATGTCAGGCCCCCGCCATCCCGCCCGCCCATGACGGAGCCCCGGTTGAGGCAGTGCCTCGGCCGCGCCCCTCGTTGGCCGCGCCGTGTGTCGGTGCGGCCGACCCTCGTGCTCCGCTCACAGCGGCGGGGACACCGGACTTGTGCACGGCTCTCCTGTGGCCGATGGGCCAAGTTCTCGGACGTGAAAGGGCCCCCGGTCGGCGCGATCGGGAGAAGTCACCGATGCGCGGAAGGACCAAGGGGCGAGGTTCTCACCGGAGTTGCCGAACGCCGACCGGGAGTGCCCCGATCGGTCAGATGCGGGTCGGTCTCAGGGACTTCCACCGTCAGATCTCCGCGGGCGCCGATATCAACTGCACCTCACGACACCGGCCGCACCTCACGACATGGACCGCACCTCACGACATCGGCCGTCGTCATCGGCGTTCGACAAGTCCTGGCAGCCCCGGAGTTCACTTTCATACCGCGAACCAGGGCCGCGATCGCGGTGTGCGCGGGGTGCGGTGGACCGGGGGAGTACGGAGGGCTGTGACGGGCGGTGAAGCCGACCGACCCGGACACGGGACCGGGGCCGGTCGGCTTCACCTCGTACGTCGGCGGGAACATCGGCTGGGGGTCGTGACCGACATTCACGCCGCCGTACGGTTCGAGGACCGGTGGGGCGAGTGGGGCGGTGCGGTGAACGCGCCCCCTACTCCAGGCCCACCGGCCGGCTTACGAGGCGACGCCGGAGAAGGCGCGCCGGGCGGCCCGTCGCCAACGGCCCCCGGCCAGCCCCGGTCGGAGCGCGACGAGCGAACCGCAGTACTTCGTAAAAACCGCCGGCCGCACTCCGTGCGCGTGCAGGAAGAGATCGGCCTCGGTGAGATGACCCGTCGTCTTGGTTTCGACCAGTACCAGTCCGGGATCGCAGCGCACGGCACCGCCCTCCCGGATGTCGTCGCAGCGCAGCCGTGCGTCGCAGGTGATGCGTTCTCCGTCGGAGACCAAAGTGGCCCTCTGGTAGTCGGTCGTGACCGAGGGGGAGAGCGCGGTGGGCGCCTCGATGCCGTACGCGGTGAGCAGGGCATCGGCGAGGAAGCTCCGCGCCGACGGGTCGAGCGGGGTGTCGTGCCCGGTGAGGGGACGGCGGTGCTTGACGGTCTCGCCGCGCCCTCCCTTGAGTTTGATTTCGAACTGGCGCTCTCCGGAATCCTGGTAGATCCGTTCGCGGATCTTGAACCGCAGTCGGCGGCCCTGTCGGTGTTCGTGGAAGCACCGCATGTCCGGAGTGTCGTAGTAGACGGAGTGATAGCGGAACCAGCGGCGCCCGTCGATGGTGAGCGCCCGGAACGGTCCCTGTGGTCGACGGGGGTCGGTCAGATGCGCGGTCAGCGCGGCGAAGATCGGAGTGGGGACCAGGTACGCCTGGTCGAAGCGGGCCAGCAGTTCGGCCCGCTCCTTCACTTCCGCCAGGGAGATGGAACGGGCGTTCATGATCGGCCAGGCGATGTCGTCCATGCCCGGCAGAAATGGTTCCCGCTCGTCCTGCGCTGCGGGGTGCGGGGTGGGATCGGGCCCCTTCTGCTCGGGTGCGCCGTCGTGGAGCGCGGTCGTCGGCTCATCGGCGGAGTCCAGGGCCGCCGGTGTGCCGTCGTGATGGGGGCGAGGGGTCGCGACGGTGGTCACACCGCCTCCAACGACGGCTCCGGGGTGCGGGGATGCAGTGCGGTGGGTTCCGGTTCGGGCTGCTGCTTGTCGGCGGTTGTCTTCTTGACCTCCTGCGGTACGCGGTACCGGACGTCCACCACGGTCAGATCGCGTACGTAGTCGACCTCCATGACGGTCCAGTTGAGGGGCTCTCCAAGACGACGGTGGAGATCGGCGCGGAGTTCAGCGGTGTTGCCGTAGACCGCGTCCAGGGTGACGACCGTACGGCGAGCTCGGGCGAACAGCCGTGGGTGGTCGGCCGCGTACACGACGGTCAGCAGCAGCGCGGAGAGCGCGCCCGCCTGTCGGATGTCCAGTTGCGGCAGACCGCACAGGAGGCCCAGCACCAGGGTGGTGAAGTAGTAGGCGACCTCCTCGTGCTGGATGGAGTCGGAGCGGAGCCTGATGATCGAGAGCACGCCGAAGAGGCCGAACCCCAGCGCTGCGCCACCACTGCCGCCGACCTGCGCGAGTGCGGCGACGACCGTGAAGAGGGCCACGTTCAGCGCGAGGTAGGCCGGCAGCAGATCACGGCGGCGGTGCCTCGGGTAGGACACGGCGAACGCCAACAGGGACACGGTGACGAGATCGAGGACAAGGTGCGTGGCGAGTTGCCTCAGGGACTCCAAGGTTGCACACCTCCTAAGGGGAATGAGTGAAGATTTGGGATTGCCGCGAATCCTAGGCGAATGCATTGCAAAGAAACGGGAAAGGGTATATCCGTTTATGTAAAAAGGGTTGCTAGGAGATTTTCGGCCACATACTCCCCTGTGTGTGGGAGTTTATGACGGCTCATAGTCTGAAATCTCTGATCTAGCCCGAGGGGTACTCTGGTTGGCTTATGGAGACGATTCGTTGAATCCTGTTCGGTCGCTTGAACGATGAAAAGGATTCCGATGTCGTCCCATGTCAACAGCTGTAGGGGTTCGCGTGTGAGGCGGCGCTCATTTAAATCCTCCGGAGCGCTCGCACGATGAAGTTTGCTGGATCAACCATGTTTATGTATAGGTGTAAGGGCGGTCGATCTGGCCTTTCGAGATCGGTGTTCCGGTTGCGGTAATTCCTGCGGAGGTGCAGAGGTTTCCGGAAACGCCCGGTGCTGGTCATTCAGGCGCTGGATGCATCAGGCGATTCTCGCTGCGGGGAGCTCCGTGCGGATGGCGCGGTGCGGGCGGCGGATATCGATCCGGGGCCTCGCGGTCGCTGCCGTGCCGGGGTGCCTGGCGGGTGGGCGTCAGCTCCTCGCGCCCGCTCCCGGCGGTGTTCGTCCCGTGGTTCAGGGGGTGAGTGTGTGCTCGGCGCGGGGTGTCGGGTGGCGGTGACGCGGTGGTGTTGCGGGGCGGATGCCTGTCGTAGTGTGAATGTATGAAAACCGACAGGGTGGAGTCTGTTTCACCCCGTTCGTCATGCTCATTCTTTTTGTCCGGCTCCTGGATGTAAGGCCAGCAGAACCGACCTTGCGAGGAGTCGATGGCCCATCAGACGCAGAGCGATGCTCGCCCCACGACCGTCGCCGTCCCCCCGCCCCGGTTCCGCTCCCGTCTGGGGGCGACCCGCCGCCTGGCGTTGCCGTCGGCCGCAGGGTGGGGATCGACCGTGGGCACGGTCCTCGCGGTCTACGCCACGAGCGTTGCCGCACACCTACTGATCCTCTCCGCGATGATCAGCTCGGGTGGGCCCGGCATCCGTGACCGTCTGCTCTCCTGGGACGGTCAGCTCTACACCTCGATAGCCGCCGACGGATACCCCGATGGCTTCAGCTACGACGAGAACCGTGAACCGGCTGGCAACAACCTGGCCTTCTTCCCGCTCTACCCCCTCCTGGTCCGTGGCCTCCACCAACTGACGGGCATCGAAGCGGGTACGGCCGCCATCGCCGTGGCCCACCTCGCCCTCATTGCCGCACTCCTGGCCCTGCACGCTCTGATCACCCGGCTCCACGGCCCGCGGACCGCGACGATCGCCATCGTCTTGGTGGCCGGCGCCCAACCCATGGCCCTGGCCTTCTTCATGGGGTACAGCGAGTCGCTATTCCTCGCGCTGGCAGCAACCACCCTCCTCGCCACCCATCGCCGCGCCTGGCTCACCGCGGGCACCCTGGCCCTGCTGACGGGCCTGACCCGCCCGGCCGCCGCAGCCCTGACCCTCGCCGTGGTGCTTGCGGTGGTCCTGGAGATCCGCCGCGTCGGCCGCCCCACCTGGCGCACGCTCGCCGCGGTCGCACTGGCCTGCGCCGGAACCCCTCTCTATCTGCTCTGGGTGGGCAATCGGGCCGGCCAACTCAACGCCTGGTTCGTCATCCAGGAAGCGGGCTGGGGGACCCGCTGGGACAACGGGTCGTCCTTCTTCAGATTCCTGGGGGAAACGTTCCAACGCGGTGACGGCTGGGTGTCCGTGAGCACCGCCGTCCTGCTCATCGCCGCCGTCTGCACCACCGCCGTCGCCTGGCGCCGCGACGCCTGGCCCCCGCTGCTCGTCTACGGCACCACGGTCCTCGTGCTGACCTTGGGGCAGAGCAACTACTACCACTCCAAGCTCCGCCTGCTGATCCCTGCGGTCCTCTTCCTCCTGCCACTGGCCAAGGCCCTGTCCACCGTGCGTCCCCGCACCCTGGTGATCACCCTGACCGTGGCCACCCTCTTCGGCTGCTGGTACGGCGCCCACATGGTCACGCTCTGGCACTACGCGATCTAGCGCCGCGCAGGTGTCGCCGTCCGAAACCGAGTCGTGCTGTGCTGTGCTGTGTCGAGGCGTGGTGAGTGGCTTCGAGCCGTTTCCACGACTCCACGGCGTCGAAGCCGGCAGGAGACGCCCGGGACAAGTGCGGCGGGGGCGGCGACCATGACGTCCAAGGCGGCCCTGCGGCGCCCGCGAATCCGTGCCCGCGAACCCGTGCCCACGATCGTGGGCAGCCAAGGCGCTTGGCCTATGAGCGATGTGCTCATGGGTACGAAGAAGCCTCACCGGCGACTGCGCTGGCGAGGCTGGGTGAGTGCCCCCGGCAGGACTCGAACCTGCGGCCAAGCGCTTAGAAGGCGCCTGCTCTATCCACTGAGCTACGGGGGCCGGTTGGTGGCCGCGGCTACCGGAGCCCTGGGGTCCGTGACCTTGCCGGGCACAAGGATAGGGCTCCTGTCGCCTTGACCCGGTTGCTTCACCTGCGTGGCACGTTGTGTAGGTTCGGTGAAGCGAACCGATAATCGCAGGCAGGTGCGATTCCTGCATCGCTTTTCACGCCTCGCGTCCTGGGTGTTGTGCACTCGTTATGCCTGCGCCCCACTCATCCCAAGTGTCCCAAGTGTCCGACCGGCGCGCAGACATTCCCATACGCTTCAAAAAGCTGCCAAAATTAGGCATTCTTCCCATGTGGTGACCTTGGATGCACGGCCCCAGCTGATCGACGCACTAACCGCCCTGCGCGACCGTGTCGCCGCCGTGCGTCTCCCTCTGACCCTTCCCGGCACACCCCGCGCACGTCAGGCACGTACCGAACTCCTCGCACAGCTCGACGACTACCTCGTCCCCCGCCTCAAGACCCCGGGCGCCCCACTGCTCGCCGTCGTCGGCGGATCCACCGGAGCCGGAAAGTCAACACTGGTCAACTCGCTCGTCGGACGACGCGTCAGCGCAGCCGGCGTGCTGCGGCCCACCACCCGCACCCCCGTTCTCGTCTGCCACCCCGACGACCACCACTGGTTCGCTGACCTGCGGGTATTCCCACAGCTCACCCGTGTGTGGCTCCCCCAACAGGAAGACACCGAAGAACCCGACCACGAGAGCGCATCCGATGCGGTGCCCGACGGCGGCGCCCTGCGCATCGAGAAGGCGCCCTCCCTGCCACGTGGACTCGCGCTCCTCGACGCGCCCGACATCGACTCCCTCGTCGTCGAAAACCGGCTCCTCGCCGGCGAACTCATCTGCGCCGCCGACGTCTGGATCATGGTGACCACCGCCTCCCGGTACGCCGACGCCGTCCCCTGGCACCTCCTGCGTACCGCAAAGGAGTACGACGCGACCCTCGTCACCGTGCTCGATCGAGTGCCCCACCAGGTCATCGGTGACGTCTCACGACAGTACGCAGCGCTGCTCACCAAGGCAGGACTCGGCGACGTCCCCCGATTCACCATCCCCGAACTCCCCGAATCCGCCGGCGGCGGCAGCGGACTGCTCCCGACCACGGCCGTCGCCCCCCTGTTCGCCTGGCTCGCCCATCGGGTGCATGACCCCGCCGCCCGGCAGCAGGCCATCGGACGGACCGCGACCGGCGTGATCAACTCGCTCAAGGCCCGCATGCCGGAACTGGCCGCGGCCGTCGCCGGGCAGTACGCCGCAGCCGTACGCCTCATGGGCGTCGTCGAGGAGGCGTACGGAAGGGAACGCGAGCGGCTCAACCGAGAGCTCAAGGCCGGCTCCGTACTCGCGGGAGACGCACGCACCCGCTGGCGCGGATTCCCCCGCGACAGCTCAGCCGCCGAACTGCTCGACGCCCTCGTCGGCAGCCTCTGCGCCCTGGTCCAGTGCGCGGTGGCCGCCGCGGACGAGCACGTACAGGAGGCCTGGCGCACCGAACCTGGTGCACAGAACGTCGTGCTCGAAGGCCGACTGGACCTGGAGGCCGCCGAGCGCATCGGCATTGCCGTACGCCGCTGGCGCCGGGAACTCGAAGAACACGCCGACGAAGAGGTACGCGGACTCGACCTCCCGTCCGCGCCCGACGCCGAAACCGTTGCCGCACTCGTCGCCACCGCCCTCCTGGGCGGCCGACGCGCCAAGGCCGCGGGCGAGCAGCTTGCCGAACGGATCGGGGCCCAAGGCGCACTGCGCCTGCGCGACAAGGGCGGCGAGCTGCTGGCGACCTCCATCGACGAGGTGCTCAACAGCGAGCGCGACCGACGCCTCGCCCCCCTCGACGCCCTCGATGTCTCCCCCGAACCGCAGGCCGAGCTGATCGCCGCCCTGTCCGTACTCCAGAAGGTGAGGTGACGGCGGTGACCGCCATCACGGGCGACGAGAACCCGACCGCCCAAGAGCCCGTACCCGCGCCGCCGCCCGCCGAGGGCGCCCGCTGGGACGACGGGCTCATCGCCAGACGTGCCGCCGACCGCAGCGAAGACCCTCGGGAGCGTACGGCCGTCGGCCAGGGCGCAGCCGCCGCCGAGGAGGAGCTACCGATCGGCGGCAGCTACGACGGCCCCCTGCGCGCCCGACTGGATGCGCTGCGCGAACTCATCGGCCTCTCCCGCACGAGGCTCGACCAGGGCGCGCTCACCGAGGCCGGGCGGGTCCTCGACGAAGCATCCGCCCGCCAACGGCTCTCCTCGCGCCACACCGTCGTCGCCATCGCCGGCGCGACGGGCAGCGGAAAGTCCACCCTCTTCAACACGCTCGCCCAGGTGCCGCTCTCCGAGACCGGACTCCGCAGACCGACCACGGCAGCCCCCATCGCCTGTAGCTGGTCAGAAGGTGCCGCCGGCCTCCTCGACCGCCTGGCCATCCCCTCCCGGCTGCGCCGCCGCCCGCTGGCCGGAGGCGCCGACGAACTGTCCGGCCTGGTGCTCATCGACCTCCCCGACCATGACTCGGCCCTGGTCAGACATCGCGACCAGGTCGATCGGGTCCTGGCCCTCGTCGATGCCGTGATCTGGGTCGTCGACCCCGAGAAGTACGCGGACGCAGCGCTGCACGAAAGGTATCTGCGTCCGCTGGCCGGCCACGCCGAAGTCACGTTCGTCGTGCTCAACCAGATCGACCGGCTACCCGGTGACGCGGCTGACCAGATCCTTGATGACCTGCGCAGACTCCTTGACGACGACGGCATGGCGGTGGGCGAACACGGTGAACCCGGCGCCACCGTCCTCTCCCTCTCCGCGCTCACCGGCGAAGGCGTCGACGAACTGCGCGAGGTGATCGGCACCTTCGTCCAGGAGCGGTCCGCAGCCGCCCACCGGCTGGCCGCCGACGTCGACGTGGCCGCAGCCAAACTGCGTACGTCCTATGTGGCCGACGGCAGGACCGGACTCGACGAGCGGACGCGCGAGGACTTCGCGGACCGCCTCGCCGAGGCGGTCGGAGCCAAGGCGGCCGGCGAGGCGGCCGAACGGGAATGGCGGCGGCACGCGGGGCGCGCCTGCGGTACGCCGTGGCTGCGGCTGTGGCGCTGGTACGAGCGGACGCGCACGCCCGGGGCCGCCCTCACCCCGGTCGCACCACCGGTGGAGGAGGAGCTGACGGCCCGGCAGCGGGTCGAACAGGCGGTCCGTACGGTCGCCGACGAGGCGGCGGCCGGCTTGCCCACCCCTTGGGCGCAGGCCGTGCGCGAGGCCGCGGTCCGCGGCGCCGAAGGGCTGCCCGAGGCGCTGGACGAACTGGCCGTGCGCGAGGCGACGACCACCGGCAAACGACCGTTGCGCCCCGCGTGGTGGCCGGCGGCGGTGATGGCCCAGGCAGGGATGACGCTGCTTCAGATCTACGGCGGGCTGTGGCTGGTGGGCCAGATCATTGGATTCATGTCGCCCGGCCTGATCGTTCCCGCCCTGCTGATGGCAGCCGGGATCGTGGGCGGCCCGCTGGTGGAGTTGGCCTGCACGGCTGCCGTACGAGGGCCGGCCAGACGCTACGGACAGGACGCCGAGCGGCGGCTGAGGGAAGCGGCGGCCGGCTGCGGCCGGGCGCGGGTGCTCGACCCGGTGGCGGGGGAGCTCATGCGATACCGCGAGGTCCGCGAACAGTACGCGACGGTGGCGGGTAAGACCGGCGCGGTGACCGGAACCCGGGGTCGGGCTCCGCGCTCCCTCCACGGGGGCCCTAGGGGAGGCTCCGGTGGCGCGACCAAGCGTGCCGGCGGTGGTCCGACCGCGGATATCGACGGCCATGAAGTCCGTACGGGCGGCGGCACCCAGTTGGGAGTGACCGGGTTTTCCACAACCGGGCGGTAGTCCACAGGCCCGAGCGGCTTCTGTTCTGTGAGCTCAGGATGTTCTTCGTGACCCCGGACCGAGGGTCACGAAGAACACCGGTACTCGCGGGGTGAGCCGGATCGGGCAGATCGAGGGACCGTCGGCCCCTCGTGCTCGACTTCCAGCGTGCTTCTCTCCCCGCCCGGGTGCCGGATCAGCCGCAGAGGGAGGCGGGGACCATGAATGACACCCTGGTGACCGTGGTGGGCAATGCCGCCACACAGGTGGAGTACCGGGAGACGGCGGCGGGTGGGGGCATGGCGCGCTTCCGCATCGCTGTCACCCCCAGGCGCTGGGACAAACAGAGCGCTGCCTGGATCGACGGACGCACCGGGTTCTACACCGTCTTCGCCTGGCGGTCCCTCGCCATCAACCTCGCCGGATCGGTGTCCGTCGGCGAACCGCTGGTGGTCCATGGCCGATTGCGGGTGCGCGAGGAGGAACGCGACGGGCAGCGCAGGACGTCGGTCGACATCGAAGCCCTGGCGGTGGGACACGATCTGACGCGCGGTACGGCGGCCTTCCGCCGTGGTGGCAGGACGGAGGCACGCACGGCGGCCGGGGCGGCGGGCGGGGTGCTGACGAGAAGCCCGGCTGTGGCCGACGGGGGTCGGGGCGAGTTCGGTGGTCCTGGCGCAGCTGGTCCGGGGGCTCGCGCGCCACAGACGGCAGGTGTATGGGCGACGAGGGCACCTGAACAGGGAGGGGCGGTGGGCGAGACCGTTCTCAGCGGTTGGGATCGCCGTCCAGTCGACGACCGCTCTGAAAGCGCATCACAGGAGACGGGTGTGCCCGAAGCGCAACTCGCTCTCTCCATTGCCGCGCAGGGCGCCGGTGTCCCCTCGGCGGAGTCCACATCGGAACCCCCCTTCTGAGCCTCTGCCGCTTTGAACATCTGGCCGGCTGGGCTTCTGACGCTGTAGCTCTTGCTCTTGTGCCCACTGGTGTTCCGGGGCCTGGGGCGCGGGGCTCGCACCCGGCCCTGGGCACTCCCTGGGAAGCCCCCATCCCGAGCGGTCGTTGCCCCCGAGGGCGGAAGGCCCCCGGAATCACGGGCCTTGCGTGACCGGGTTATCGATGAGGACGTAAGTGAGGAAGGCGGGTGGAGAAGGAAGGAGACGGCGCGCAACAAGATATGTGGGAGGAACGACAGAAGGGAGGGGCCGTTCTGATGAAGGCTGTTCCCGCGACAAGCACGGAATGTAGTCCCATCCTTACCCGACGCCGAACGCCGAACGCCGAACGCCGAACGCCGAACGCCGAACGCCGAACGCCGAACGCCGAACGCCGAACGCCGAACGCCGAACGCCGGATTGCGGATTCGATTCGCCAAGTGGCGTGGGCCTGGGATGCGCTGGGGTGGTGAGGGGGGCGGTCAGGGGTGCGGGCGTGGTCAGAGCGTGCTGCGGGGGTGCTCGTTCTGCCCGGATCCCCGTCCGTCGCATCTGGCCGTCATGCCCTCGGCCACCTGGTTCACCTTCGTCTCCGAAGCTCATACGGACCGCCCAATCAGGGTTCTCCCGCTGCCCCGATGAGACTGCTGACCATGCTTTGTAAGCGAGTTGTAAATATCCGCTGACGTGGAATGGAAGCCTCTGCCCGAAGCCTTGCCCGCCACACGGAGCGCGATAACGATTCCGATTCGGAATGCTTATCTGCCCCTTTGGCGGGGGACTGGGCGTCGGTGCCTCTCTAGGATTCCCCAGTACTCACGGGGCACTTGAGTTGCTGGCGAGGCACTTGCCCACGCGTCACCACGGGGCCATGTTCCACACGCGACCGGCGCCTCGCTCGAAGGGGAATGCTGTGTTTGCGAAGTTCGCCGTGTCCGCTGTCGGCAGGGGGGCCGTACGTCGTCTGGCAACGGCGGCTCTGGTGTCGGGATTCATCGCGACGGGGGCCATCGTCGGTGCGGGTGTTGCGGTCGCCGACGACAGCACTCAGCATCAAGGCGGAGCCGTGGCCACGCTCAACGGTCTGACGACCTTCGACCGTGCCGTACTGCGCGTCAACGGTAAGGGGCACTCCATCCCCGCAGGTGTCTTCGAGCTCACCGTCGATGGTGGTGGTCGGCTGAAGACGTACTGCATCGACATCCACAACCCGACCCAGGACCAGGCGAAGTACCTGGAGACCTCCTGGAGCGAAACCTCGCTGGGCGGAAACAAGAACGCCGGCAAGATCCGTTGGATACTCCAGCACTCCTACCCCCAGGTCGACGATCTGGCCGAGTTGGCGAAGGCGGCCAAGACCGGTCCGCTCACTCAGAAGGCGGCTGCGGCGGGCACCCAGGTCGCGATCTGGCGCTACTCGGACAACGCCGATGTCACGGCGGTCGATCCCGCGGCCGAAAAGCTGGCGGACTGGCTGCACAAGAAGGCCAAGAAGCTCAGCGAGCCACAGGCGTCCCTCACCCTCGAACCGAGCGCGGTGTCCGGCAAGAGCGGGAGTCGCATCGGTCCGGTCACGGTCCGGACCGACGCGGACCGGGTGGCGATCGCACCACCTGCGGACACGGCCGTCAGCGGTGTGCAGATAACGGATCTGGCCGGCCAGCCCATCGCCTCCGCGGTCAACGGCAGCAAGGTCTACTTCGACGTCCCGGCCGGGACCCCCGATGGAACGGCCGAGCTGTCCGCGCAGGCGGCCACCTCCATACCCGTCGGCCGGGCGTTCGCGGCGTCGAGCAAGAGCCAGACACAGATCCTCGCCGGTTCCAGCGAGTCCACGGTCTCTGCCACGGCCGTGGCGACCTGGGCGCAGACCGGTGCGATCCCTGCCGTCTCCGCGCGGAAGAACTGCGCCGAGGGGGGCATCGACGTCACCGTGAGCAACCGTGGGGACGCACCGCTCACCGTGGATGTGGCGGGCACCGCCCACACGGTCCCCGTCGGGGCGTCGAAGACCGTCACCGTCCCCGTGGCCGAAGACCAGCCCTATCAGTTCGCCGTCACGGGCCCCGGAGGCTTCTCGAAGACCTTCGCAGGGCTCCTGGACTGCAAGGTCACCGGTGCGCCGGACATCGAGACGGCGGCACAGGCCCCGGGCACGCAGACCGGCCCGCCCACCGCCGTCGGGTCCGTGACCACTGGGCCTGCGACGGGAGGGTTGTCGACTGCCCTGGAAGGCGACCTCGCCGCGACGGGCGGTTCCGACTACACCCCGGTGATCGCAGGCACCGCGGTCATCCTCGTGGTGATCGGCGGCGGCGCCGTCTTCTTCCTGCGCAAGAAGAAGACGCCCGAGCCCGGTGGCGGTCGCAATGACCAGGCCGCCCGGCCAGGGACGGACGCATAGCTCCACCGGAGCCCGACACGGTCACAGCTCCGCATGCAGAGGGACACAGCGGGTCCCCGATGCGTGCGGGGCTGGCGATCTATTGGGTTCCAGGGGCCACCCGCGCGGTGAGCGTCCGACCGGGCGTATGTTCCCCTGCCGGGCCGCACGAACCGATTGCAGCGCCTCCGGGATCGTCTCCCCAGCCCGGGGCCCGCCTAGCTGGATGAACCGTCGACCCATGGGCACCGTGGCCGATCGGGCCCTTTCGCCCGTCCATAAGCCGCATTCATCCCACCCCGTCACCGGAAGTCGCGTGGATCGACGGCGGCCCCGTCCGTCCACAGCAGCCCGGACCGGTCGGGAAGGAGCGGGCTCCCGGATGATCCGCACCCCGAGCGCCCATGTCCCGCCGACTACTCGTTTTCATCCTCAGGTGGACGTACGGCAAGATGGGGTGTATCTGCCCATCCACTTCTTGCCGGACGGTTTCTCTTGGCTGAGTACATCTACACGATGCGCAAGACGCGCAAGGCGCACGGCGACAAGGTCATCCTCGATGACGTGACGCTGAGCTTCCTGCCCGGCGCGAAGATCGGTGTGGTCGGCCCAAACGGCGCCGGTAAGTCCACCGTCTTGAAGATCATGGCTGGTCTGGAGCACCCCTCCAACGGCGATGCGTTCCTGTCGCCCGGCTACACGGTCGGCATCCTGCTCCAGGAACCGCCGTTGGACGAGTCCAAGACGGTCCTGGAGAACGTCCAGGGCGGTGTCGCCGAGATCAAGGGCAAGCTCGACCGGTTCAACGCGATCGCCGAGCAGATGGCGACCGACTACTCGGACGCCCTGCTCGACGAGATGGGCAAGCTCCAGGAGGAGTTGGACCACGCCAACGCCTGGGACCTCGACGCCCAGCTGGAGCAGGCGATGGACGCCCTCGGCTGCCCGCCCGGGGACTGGGCAGTCACCAATCTCTCCGGTGGTGAGAAGCGCCGCGTCGCCCTGTGCAAGCTGCTGCTGGAAGCCCCCGACCTGCTGCTCCTCGACGAGCCCACCAACCACCTCGACGCCGAGTCCGTGCAGTGGCTTGAGGCCCACCTCGCCAAGTACGCGGGCACCGTCGTCGCCATCACCCACGACCGGTACTTCCTCGACAACGTCGCCGGCTGGATCCTCGAACTTGACCGCGGTCGCGCCATCGGCTACGAGGGCAACTACTCCACTTACCTGGAGTCCAAGCAGTCCCGGCTCAAGGTCGAGGGGCAGAAGGACGCCAAGCGCGCCAAGCGCCTCAAGGAGGAGTTGGAGTGGGTCCGCTCCAACGCCAAGGGGCGCCAGGCCAAGTCCAAGGCCCGTCTCGCTCGCTACGAGGAGATGGCGGCCGAGGCCGACAAGATGCGGAAGCTGGACTTCGAGGAGATCCAGATCCCGCCGGGCCCCCGGCTCGGCAGTGTCGTCGTGGAGGTCGAGAACCTCTCGAAGGGCTTCGGCGACAAACTCCTCATCGACGACCTCAGCTTCACGCTGCCCCGTAACGGCATCGTCGGTGTCATCGGCCCGAACGGCGCCGGCAAGACCACCCTGTTCAAGATGATCCAGGGCCTCGAAGAGCCCGACTCCGGTGTCATCAAGGTCGGCGAGACGGTCAAGATCTCCTACGTCGACCAGAGCCGCGCCAACATCGACCCCAAGAAGTCGCTGTGGGCCGTGGTCTCCGACGAACTCGACTACATCAACGTCGGCCAGGTCGAGATGCCGTCCCGCGCCTATGTCTCCGCCTTCGGATTCAAGGGCCCGGACCAGCAGAAGCCCGCGGGCATCCTCTCGGGCGGTGAGCGCAACCGGCTGAACCTCGCGCTCACCCTGAAGCAGGGCGGCAATCTGCTGCTCCTCGACGAGCCCACCAACGACCTCGACGTCGAGACCCTGTCGTCCTTGGAGAACGCCCTGCTGGAGTTCCCCGGTGCGGCCGTGGTCGTCTCCCACGACCGTTGGTTCTTGGACCGAGTGGCGACGCACATCCTCGCGTACGAGGGTGAGTCGAAGTGGTTCTGGTTCGAGGGCAACTTCGATTCGTACGAGAAGAACAAGATTGAGCGACTCGGTGCGGACGCGGCCCGTCCGCACCGCGCCACGTACAAGAAGCTCACCCGAGGCTGAGGCGAGAACCCATGGCTCGGCACATCTACCGCTGTCCCCTCCGCTGGTCGGACATGGACGCCTTCGGGCACGTCAACAACGTCGTCTTCCTGCGGTATCTGGAAGAGGCGCGCATTGACTTCATGTTCCGACTGGCGCCGGGTGACGGATCCCCCTCGTTCTCCGGGGGGTCTGTGGTCGCGCGGCACGAGATCGACTACATACGGCCGCTCGTCCATCGACATGAACCGGTGATCGTCGAGTCATGGGTGACGCGCATCGGCGCGGCTTCCCTCACCATCACGTACGAGATCAAGGACGACGTTTCGGACGCGCAGGTCCACGGCGGCGCCGGGGACGCTCCGCAGGTCTATGTGCGGGCCTCGACCGTCGTCGTGCCATACGACCTGGCGGCGGGCCGACCGCGCCGAATCAGCGCGGAGGAGAAGTCGTTCCTCCAGAAGTACCTTCCGGAGACGGAAGCCGGGACGGGTCCCGCGACGTCCGCCGCGGCAGACGAGGACGCCCTCGTCGGATGAGTGTCCCCGCGCGTGGTCTGTACTTCGTCGACGCGAGGGAGGCGGAGGACCTCACCGCCTTCCTCGCCCGCCTGATCCACTACGACCGGGCTGCGGCCGTTCGGCTCCAAGCCGGTGGTTCCGACGGTCCCCAACCTCATCTCGCGGTGTTCGGCCGCCCGCCCTCCTTCGAGGTGCTGGCGATACGCACCTCGCGGCTCAGCGCTCCCGCCCAGTTGGACGTCACCGTCTCCGCGGGTGAACTGCTGGAAGGCATCTCGAACGCCGGTTTCATCGTGCCCGAAGCGGTCACCGGCCCGCCGTGGGCGGGAGTGCTGCCGCCGCGCGGGGGCTGGCGCAGGCTCGCGGGTCTTCCTCCGGTGGAGGCGATGAGGGAGGCGGTGGCTGCCGCCGTCGCCGAGTTCCGCCGCCGCGACGAGGAGTTGCCCGCCGAGCGCCGCAGCCGGTTGGAGCGTGATCAGATCGGCCGTGAGATCTGGTCCCGTACGGTCGGTGCCACCCCGCTCCCGCTGCGGGCCGTCCATGCCGCCCAGTCCTTGGGCTTCCTACGGCCGGGAGTTGCGGTGGCACTTCTGTCGGCGGGGTCCTGGCTCAGACTGGGTACGCCCTTCGGTACCGTCGCCGTTCGGACGGCCGGCCTGGGAGGGCTGAACGTCACCCCCACCAGAGGGTGACGTTCGAGAGGACACCGGGACATGCGTCTTACGGAGGCAGGGTCCCTCCCGGTCCAGTGCCCCACCCCGCTGTGGACAGCCCTTAGCCGGGGGTGTTCAGCATGGAAGCCGCCGCGTAGGTCAAGTAGCTCCACAGCGTTTCTTCGTGCTCGGGCGCAAGGTCCAATTCGTCGACGGCGTCCCGCATATGCCTGAGCCAGGCGTCGTGTGCTGCCTGGTCCACCTTGAATGGCGCGTGCCGCATCCGCAGTCGGGGATGACCGCGGTTCTCGCTGTAGGTGCGCGGGCCGCCCCAGTACTGGATCAGGAAGAGCCTGAAGCGCTCCTCCGCGGGGCCGAGGTCCTCCTCCGGGTACATCGCCCGCAACTCGGGGTCCCCGGCGACGCCCTGGTAGAAGCGGTGCACCAGACGACGGAACGTCTCTTCGCCGCCGACCTGCTCATAGAAGGTCTGCTCCTGAAGCGTGCCGCGCGGGATGTCGTTCACGTGGATGAGCCTCGCAATGTGTATCTGACCGGCCCCGGGGGGTAACTGTCCGGGGGCCCGGGGCGGGTTCCCCGGACAAAGCCGCACACGTCCATCGTCTCAGACGGACCGGCCGAGGACCCGGGCCCTAGGACCTTCTCCCCTTGCTCCGGAAGGCCCCCGACGCTACTGGTGGGTACGCGGGCGCGGGTGCTCGCACAGTCGCCCTCCGCGGTGGACAGTGGAGGCATGGGGATGGGACTGGAACCGTATGGCGAGCCCGCCGACGAGGCGCGGGCGGCTCTCGTGCGGCTGATCACGGACGGGGGCGGACTGACCGACCCCGCTTGGCGTCTCGCCTTTGAAGAGGTGCCTCGGCACCTCTTCGTGCCCTACTACTTCGTGAACCGCACGGGCAGATACGAGCGGCTCTGGGGCGAAGATCCCGACCCGGTGCGAAGGGAGCGCTGGTTGCGCGGGGCGTACTACGACGGTCCGCTGGCCACCCGGGTGCGGGACGGCGAACTGATCTCGTCCAGCAGTCAGCCGTCGCTCATGGCCGGGATGCTCGAAGCCCTTCAGGTGCGGCCCGGCCACTCGGTGCTGGAGATCGGGGCGGGCACCGGCTACAACGCCGCCCTGCTCTGCCATCGGCTCGGGGATTCCAAGGTCACCAGCATCGACATGGACGCGGAGATCACCGAGTCCGCCCGGGTGCATCTCGCAGCGGCGGGCTACCGTCCAGCCGTGGTCACCGGTGACGGAGCGCGGGGCTGCCCCGACCGGGCCCCCTTCGACCGGATCATCGCGACCTGCACCTTGCCGTCCGTTCCCCCCGGCTGGTTGGCCCAGTGCAACCCGGACGCCCTCATCCTTGCGCCACTGTCCACCGGGCTGATCTCCCTCAGGGTGCGCGACGACGTCGACGGGCGCAGCGCGGAGGGGCACTTCCTGCGGACGTCCGCGTACTTCGTCGCACTGCGCGGATCAGACGCGGTGCCGGAGCGACGCATCGGCGGACTTCCCCGTCGGCTGCTGGAGAATGATCTCTTCCGCTTCTTGCTGACCCTGACCGCCGGCAGCCTCGATCCACGGGAGGCGCTCTCACTGTGGGAGCGCGAGGGGCATCCGCTGCGCGATCGGTTCGGAGTGACGGTCACGGCCGATCACCAGTGGGCCTGGCTCGACGACCCGGACGGTCCCTACGCCTGGCCGCTCGGGCGTACGGCCACGGAGTAGCGCCAGCTCGCCCGATGCCATGGGGCGGGGGCTTTCCGGCGCTCAGCCGTGAACCGGTCCGCCGAGGAACGAACAGAATCGGCGGCACCCCCATACCGACGACCGAGGGGCCATGGGTACGGGGGTGACGCCGATCGGCGCGGCCGTAGCAGCCGCGCCTGTGGATCTAGCCCCGGCGAACGGTGATCGTCGTCCAGGCGCCGACGTGCACGCGGTCGCCGTCGTTCAAAGGCACCGGCACGTACGGCTGGATCGGCTCTTCACCGCCGTTGATCGTGGTGCCGTTGGTGGAGTTCTGGTCGACCACGGCCCACGAGCCGTCCTGCTGCTGCACCAGTACCGCGTGCTTGTGCGAGACGCCCGGGTCCTCCGGCGGCACCGACAGGTCGATGTCCGGGGCTTCCCCGGTCGACTGGCGGCGCCGGCCGATGGTGATCTGGCTGCCCGAGAGCGGTAGGTGCTGCTCCGGCGAGTACGCGGGGACGGTGAGCCCCGTCGCGTCCGGCCCGCTGCGCTGCATCATCGCCAGGAAGTATTCGCGGTCCGGCGCTATGACGGCGCTCCACGCTCCCTGAGACTGGTAGGACGGAGCGGACTGGTGCCGACCGGGGTCGCCCTGCTCATGGCCACCGGACTGCATCTGCCGACCCTGCTCGCCGTACTGCGACGGGGCGCTGCCGTGGCTGGATGGGCCGGACTGCTGCTGGAAGAGCGACATCCCCGCCTGCATGCCCTGGCTCTGCGGCCCGGGGGAACCCTGGCCCTGGGAGGGCGGAGGGATCATCCAGTCGTCGCTGCCGGTCTGGTGCGGCTGCTGGGGTATCGGGGGAGCGGACTGCTGCTGGTACGAGGGCGGCGCCTGGTGCCCGGGTCCCTGCGGGAAACCGGGGGGCTGCGCATAGCCGGAGTGCTGCCGGCCGGACGGGTCGTTCAGCGGCTCGGCCGGCCGGTTGAGCTGTGACGGTCGCGAACCCTGGTAGTCGAAGGCGTCGTGCTGCTGACCGTGGCCCTGCTGGGGCGGGGGCGGCTGGCTGGTGAACCCCGAGGGCAGATTCAACCCCGACTGCTGCTGCTGTGGCGGCGGCGCGAGGGGGGTGTAGGAGGTCGCCGTGTGCGTCAGGAAGTTGTACCGGCACTCCTCGCAGTACGGGGCCATCGCCTCGCGCGGGGTGCGGCACTGCGGACACAACTCGGCCACGGCGGTGGCGTTCGGGTCGCCCTGACCGGGGTAGCCGTACGACGGCGGTGGTGCGGCTCCTGGAGGAGCGCCGGGGGCCATGCGGTGGCCGCAGACCTCGCACCAGTCATCGGAACCCGACTGGTGTCCGTTCGGGCAGGTCGGCATGTCGGCGC
The DNA here is from genome assembly GCF_036226685.1 of Streptomyces sp. NBC_00690. Classification (NCBI taxonomy): domain Bacteria; kingdom Bacillati; phylum Actinomycetota; class Actinomycetes; order Kitasatosporales; family Streptomycetaceae; genus Streptomyces; species Streptomyces sp. NBC_00690. The sequence goes on along the minus strand of NZ_CP109009.1, from coordinate 3,161,681 downwards.
TTCCCCCTCTCCTTGTCCGGCCCGAGGGCCGTCCCACTTCATGAGCTGATCGTGTGTGCCGTGGACGCGGAGCGCGCCGATCACTTCTTCACGCGCACCGTCTTTGTGGAGCGTGTTTCGAGAGTCATCTCGTCGGCGTCCGCGACCTTGGCCTTCAGTCGCACAGTACCTGTCGCGACGTCGACCACGTCCACCACCTTCGAAAGGAGTTTCGCAGTGTCTTCGTTCCCCGAGGCGGCGGCGAGCTGCACCGCGCGTCCCAGCTTGGCCGTCGCATCATCGATATGACCGGACTTGCGAGCATCGAGCCCTTGTTGGATGACTTGTGCTAGTTCAGCCTGGCCTGTGTAGTGCGCCACCTGCGGGTTGATGGACGTCGATGCCGCCATGTCATCCGTCCAGACCGCTCGTATCAGCCCCTGGGAGAGCACCTGGGGCGCGCTCCCGTCCACGGACGGGATGATCAAGGAAGCGCGGGCCGCCAGCATTTCCTGTCCGATGCTGGCCTGGGGCACTTCCACGCACACGTGATAATCGCGGGACTCGTCGCCCCACGAGCCGGTCGGGTAGTCGCCGGCGCGCGGGCCGGCCTGGGTGCGCCGCGGGGTCAGGTCCTCGACCGAGGGAGCGACCTGCTTGACGTACTTGATCTCCACCCCGACGGGTGTCCACAGGCGCAGGGCAACATCGGCGATCCCCTTGCCCATCGCCTTCTCCATCATCCCGGTGAAGTCTTCGGCGAGATGGGTCGGGTCGGCGACGATGTCAGCCGTGCCCAGCAGCGCGGACGCGATTCCGGTGACCTCCTTGACCTCCCAGTCGGTCCCCACGCCCCGCGCGTCACAGGTGAAGTGTCCGGTGGCGGCCCGCAGTGCCTTCTGCAACTCCTCCGGAGTCTCGTGCTCGTTGCGTCCGTCGGTCAGCAGGATTCCGTGCCGGATGGCGCTGTTGGCCGTGGCGAGCAGAGCGGCCGTCAGTCGCAGCCAGGTGCCGATGGCCGTACCCCCGCTCGCCGAGAGCCTGCGGAGCGAGTCCTTGGCCGCCGCCCGGCTGCCGGCGTCGGCGACCGCCAGTCGTCCATCGCCCGGATAGACCTCCGTGGCCCGGTGCGTACCCGCGACCACGGCGAACTCCACACCGTCGCGCAGGGTGTCGATCGCGGCGGCGGTGGCATCGCGAGCATTGCGCATCTTGGTCGGCGGATAGTCCATCGAACCCGAGCAGTCGACCATGATGACGACGGCCGCGCCCGAAGGTGGCACCGGTATCGCATCGGGCGTCGTCGAAGCGCCCGTGAACTGTACTCCCCGGGTGGTGCCCCCACCGGTCGAGGTGACCGTCACGATCGCGTTCACCTCCTGTCCGCCTTCGGGCAGGAACTCGTTCTGATACACGTCGACGGAGAACTGCGGCACCTGGGACTTGGAGAAAACGGCCATCTGATGGGCTCCTTGAACACTCCACTCGGGAGGATCGGTCAGCGGGAGGGCCCCGTGGGCTGCGGGGACCGAAGACGGGCTCGGTGGTGCGGGTCGGCCGGCTCGGATCGGTCCGGGCGGCGCTTACCAACGGCTCCTCGGGGTGCGCTGCCGCTCGCCCGGACGGACGGGCGGGAGCGCCGGACGTCGCAGAGCGCCGTCACCGGATGGACTCGGGCCCCGCTCATGCCGGTCCGGACGGGGGCCAGACGGATTCGGAGCCGTGCGGTTCGACCGTGAACGGCACCACCGCCACGGTCACGTTGTCATGACCCCCGCCGTCCAGGGCGTGGCCCACGAGCACTTGGGCGCTGTGAAGAGGACGGGCGGAGGCATCGGGCGGAATGACCCTGGCCATGTCCTCGGCGGCCTCCGCGTAGTTCCACAGACCGTCGGTGCACACCACCACCACCCCCGGGCGGTCCGGCTTGAAGGCCGCCGTGTGCGGGTCCAGTTCATAGGCGTCGGCACCCAACCACCCGGTGATGGCGTGGGCACGCCGGTCTGCGTACGCCTCTTCCTCGCTCATCAATCCGGCGGCGACCATCTGGGCCGCCCAGGAGTCGTCCTCCGTCAGCCGGGCGGCGGGAGTGCTGCGGTCGTCGGGCACCCAGTACACCCGGCTGTCACCGACCCAGCCGACGACCAGGAGGCCCGCCGCACAGATCGCCCCGACGATCGTGCACGCGGGTGCGTTCAACTGGTTCGCGGGCGGCGGCTCCAGAGGGTCGATCGGTGGGTTCCCATCGGCCAGGGCGTTGACCGCGTCGGCGGCGGCGACGATGGCGTCCCGCATGGCCTGCTGGGGATGCGTCCCGCGGGGCAAGCAGCCCGCCAGGAACGCATTGGCCGCCGAGGCCGCCGCCAGCGACGCCTCGTCCGGACGGACCGCGGACGAGACACCGTCGCAGACGATCGCCGTGATGGCGGGGGAGCCGTCGGGGAGCGCGGTCGTGGCGATGGCGAACGCGTCCTCGTTGCGGTGGTGGCGCAGCCCGCGGTCGCTGACCGCGGCGATTCCGACCAGTTCGAGCTCCATGTGGTCGCGTTCTCGGGGCTGCGCATGACCGCAGTTCTCGCAGTACCCGTCGGTGTCCACCCGGCCCGCCCGACAGGCCACGCACACCTTGGCGATGTGCGGTGTCGCCATCGGGTCGCCGGCGCCCTCCACGGGTGCGGGAAGGGTGAAGTCCCCGTCAGTGTCTGGGACCGCGCCGGACGACGACCGGGGGTCGTCGTTGCGCACGGGATGGGGAGAGAGCCCACTCCCGGTGGCGCGGGGCTCCCCGGTGGACCCGTCGGCCGCGTAGCCGAATGGCGCGGCACCACCTGCGGGGAAGGACCCGGCCGGCGAGCCGTACGCGGGTGTGCCGGCGGCGGTGTGCGGGGCACCCCCGGTGCCGTACTCGCTGGCCGCGCTGCCGTACGACGGCCCGACGCCGGCACCGCCGTGGCCGTCCGCACCAGCGTGCCCCGGGGCGAAGGTGGGCAGTTGCACCCCGCGGGAGTCCAGGCCGGGCAGCTCTCCGGGATGCTGCACCCGGGCGGGAGTCCCCGCGCTGTCGACGCCGGTGGCACGCGGCCAGGCGGCTCGGCCGTCCGGCACGCCCAGGACGAGCGTCGGACGATCCCGTCCCACCTGTGCCGGGAAGGCGGAGAGGTCGAAGCCACACGCCCCGCAGTAGCGGTCACCCTCCTCCAGCGGTTCGGAGCAGCCGGGGCACGACGGCCCCGCGGCCGACTGATGCATCTGAGACGACATCGATCACACCCACGTCCGGGGGCGGAAGCGGTTGGCACGCTCCACCAGGTCCATCCGCTCCTCACCCCGCTGGGCGAGCCGGGCGAGCACCCGGAACGAGCGTTCCAGCCCGAAGCGCAGTCCGCGTTCGTCCAGTTCACTGCCGAGCAGTTGGGTCGGTGCCTGCCGCGCGGCGGTCGCGCTGCCGGGCTGTGACGTGCTCGACGGGTCCGGTACGGGCTGCGATGCTCCGGGACTACCGGAGAGTACCCAGTCCAGCGCCGTGCCGAGTACCTCTGTGGACAACTGTTCACGGCGAACGGCGTCGAGACCGAATGTTTTCAAGGCTTCCACCTGCGCCGCCGCCGCGGCCAGATCATCCATCAGGGGGTCGTGCGCGCCCCGCCGCCGCAACCGAGCCCTGACCGCCGCGACCCTGGCCGCCGTGTAGTGGATGGACGCTTCCGGCACCGATTCCAGCGTACGGACCGCCCCGGCCCGGTCGCCGGAGGCGAGTTGTACGCGTGCCAGACCGAAGGCGGCGCTCACATAGCTGGGGTCGGTCGTCCACACCAGACGGTAGTACTCCGCGGCGTTGTCCAACTGGCCGAGCACCTCGGCGCAGACGCCCAGAGCGAGCTTGGGCGCCGGTTCACCCGGGAACGCGTCGTACACGGCGTCGAAGGAGAGCGCAGCCGCTGCGTGGTCCCCGGTCACCAAGGAGGTCAGACCGCGGTACCAGACCACCCTCCAGTCGTCGGTGTGCTCGGTCTCCAGGGTGCGCAGGGCGGTCACGGCAGAGTCGACGTCGCCCGTCTCCAACTGGGCGCGCAGCTCGCGCAGACGGGTTTCCGGGGAGGCGGTCGGGGTGCTGCGCAGGGCTGCGATCAACTCGGCGGGTGCCGAGGTCATCAGTCCGGCCAGGAAGCCCGCGTGGGGGTCGCTCGGGTCCACCCGGGGGACGGGGAGGGCGAGCGAGAAGGCCCGGGTGTCCAGGGAGATGAGATGCGGTGTCAGCCGGGCCCCTGCCGCTCCCGTGGCGACGGCGAGGGCGGTGCCTACACCGGCGAGGGTCAGGGCGCCGTTCGATGCACCAGGGGCTGACTGCGGGGGCCCGACGGCCGCGGTACCGACGGCGCTCTTCCCGAGGGAAGTCGAAGCCGTCGTTCCACCGGTCCCGGGACCCGGCTGGCGCGGGATCGATGCCGGTGCGGCGGGCTTTCCTCCTCGGCGCGCGTTGCGGGCGCCGAGCTGTGACACGTCCTCGGTCAGCTCCGCGAACAGCTCCGAGTCCGTGACCCGCAGTTCCGGACCGAAGAGGGTGGACATCGAGGGGCGGGCGCGGCCCGTCTGGATCGAGACGACCTCGCGCAGCACCCCCGTCAGCTGTTCGGCCATCTCCTGTGCGGAGGAGAACCGTCGGGCCGGGTCGGGATCGGTCGCCCGCACGAGGAGCCGGTAGAACGACTCGTAGGTACGGAAGACCTGGATGTGCTCCGGGTCGGGCAGGGAGTCAACGAAGACATTCGTGTAGCCCTGGAAGTCGAAGGTCAACACGGCCAGCGTCCGGGCGACGGTGTAGAGGTCGGAGGCCACGGAAGGCCCGACGTCGGCGACCTCGGGGGCCTGGTAGCCGACGGTGCCGTAGATCGCCGATTCCTCGTCGTCCATCCGTCGGACCGCACCCATGTCGATCAGTTTGAGCTGGTCCTGCTGCTGGATCGCATTGTCGACCTTGAAGTCGCAGTACAGCAGGTTCCTGCTGTGCAGATGGCCGAGCGCCTCCAGCGCCTCGATCCCATAGGCGCACGCCTGCTCCACGGGCAGCGGGTCCCGCTTGCCTTCGGCGTCCCGACGGTCGTTCGCCAACTCCTTGAGCGACTTCCCGCCCACGTACTCCATGACGATGTAGCCGTCGAGCGAGCCGTTGCGCTGGTCCAGGTGCTCGACGAAGTTGTAGATACGGACGATGTTGGAGTGCTCGATCTCGGCGAGGAACCGCCGTTCTGAGATCGCCGCCGCCATCGCGTCCTGGTCACCGGTGTCGAGAAGGCCCTTCAGAACCACCCAGCGGTCGGAGACGGCGCGGTCCACCGCCAGATAGACCCAGCCCAGACCCCCGTGGGCCAGACAACCGACCACCTCGTACTGCCCGCGCACGATGTCACCGGGCGCCAGTTTGGGTACGAAGGAGTACAGATGCCCACAGGCGGTGCAGAAGCCTTCCGTACGCCCCGGCCGGTCGCCGCGCGAACGCCCCACGGGAGCACCGCACTCGGAGCGCGAGCAGAACCGCTTGCGTTCGGGCACCTCGGGATCGCTCATCACGGCCGCACGGGGATCCGGTCGCGGCACTTCCGGTACGACCACCAGGCCGGCGCCCAGTCGATTGCGGGCAGAGGAGCCGCTTGAGGTGCCCGAACTGCGCACCGAGACCGACCCTGAGGATGCATTGGCCCCGGTCAACGACCGAGACAGCCGTCCCGAGACCGAGCGGCGCGAGGTCGACGAACGGGAAGAGGCCCGGGACGAGCGGGAACTGCTTCGGACGGACGCACTGTCGCGCCCGCCGCCCTCCGTACCGCTGCCGGCTCGGCGCCTGGTGGCGGAGCCGGTCGATGCGGCCACCGGCGCGAGGCCGCAGGTGTCGCAGTACAGCTCGCCGCCGCCCATGTCCTCGTAGTTGCCCTCGCAGTCGGTCCGCTGGCAACTCGTCGCCTCGTTCATGACTCCCCCCTGCGCACGCTCATCTCATGCCTCCGCGGTCAGCGGGGCCCGCTGGATCGGACTCCCGGTGGGTGAGTGCCTCCGCCGCGGCCTGCTGGTAGCGCAGGACCGCGTGCTCGGCCACCCGAAGATCGCACGGCGCGCTCCAGAGCATCCTGCGCGCCGCGTCGTACCGCTCGATGAGCAGCGGGTCCTCGGCGAAGCCGGTGCGGGCGACCTTCGCCTTGTAGGCGTCCAGCCGGCCGCGCAGTTCCGCGCGGACGGCGAGCGGTGCGGTCACGGCGGTCAATGACTCTCGTGCCCGCAGCAATTCGTCCTCCGCCTCCCGCTCCAGGGACTCCAACAGAGGGGAGAGCCGATGCCACTGCGAGTGCCGTCGGTACTCGGCGGCCGTGGCGAGCCGCTCCTGAAGGGTGAAGGGCGGTCCGCTCACCGCGGGCACCTCGGACGCGGCTATCTTCGCGAGCACCTCACCGCGCGCCGAACGGGCCTCGGTCAGGGTGCGGTCGGCCCGGGAGAGCAGGTCCCGCAGTCGGATCAGCCGCTCCTCGGAGTCCTGGCGGACCCGCAGCACCGCTTCGATCTCCCGCCGGATGTCCTCCAACGCCCGCGCCGCACGGTCGTAGCGCTGGGTGTCGGGTCGTCCGCCGCCCGGCGCCGACGATCCGGGGGCGGACCGCCAGAACGCCAGCGGGTCGGAGATGACCTGGGCGCGCAGTGCGGTCAGCTCATGGGTGATGGACTCCAGTTCATCCCCCGACGGGTGCTCACCCGGTCGTACGCCGACGGAATGGGCGAGCGAACGGGTGCGCTGGAGCTCCGCCGAGAGCAGGTCGATCCGGGCGGGGAGCGCCGACCAGACCGCGTCCGCAGTGACCACCATGTCCAGGGAGCGGGCGTAGAGGTCGTTCATCCGGGCCACGAGTTCTTCGAGGCTGAAGCGCTCCGAGAGCTTGGCGGGGCCGGTGATCGACGAGGAGAGCTGCGGGGTCGCATTCGCGACGGTGACACTGGCGCCCCGCAACCGGTCGGTGAGCTCGACCAGGTCCTCACGGCTCGACCAGCGACGCCGGGCCCGTAGCTCCCGGGCTTCGGTCAGGGCGGAGCTGTACGCGTCGAAGTAGTTCCACAGCAGGGCGATGGACTGCTCGGTGCCAGCCCAACGGTCCTTGGTGACCCCGGTCAGCTCGGCGCCTTCGAGGAGTCGGCGCCCCGCGTGGTCCTGGAGGGCGAGCAGCGAGGTCTCGATGGCCTCGTGCTCGGATCCGAGGCGTGCCAGTGCACGGTCCACCTCGTCCCGGTCCATCGGCGGCCCGGAAGCATTCCCGGAGCCGGCGAACGGTCCCGCGGCGCCCATCGATCACCTCTCTCGTCGGTCGTCCGTGCGTGTGCGCACGGTTCCAGCCCTGCCGCCCCGCCCTCGCGTCCCCCAGGGGGCGTGCGGCTGCGGGCGGGCCCTTCGTCCTTCTGTGCTCCACCGCCGTCGATTCCGTGGCGTGGTCGCGCGTTGCTCGGCGTCCGCATCGGATGCCGAGCAACGCGGATCGTGCCGCGCGGGCACCCCGGAACCCGGGGCCCTGCGCCGCGTCAGCCGCCCCGGTACTTGGGCGCGGGCGGCCCGGATATTCCGGGCAGGTCATCCGCCAGCCACTCCTGGTACGAGCTCATCCAGGCGCTCTGCCGGTAGTTCTCCAGGACCTGGTTCACCCGGCGGACCACGTCGTCCTTGCCGAGCTTCGTCGCCACTCCGTAGAACTCGGTGGTGAAGGGCTTCTTCCCCTTCAGCTCCACCGTGGGGTCCTGCGCGGCCTGGCCGGCGGCGAGTGCGTTGTCCGTGACGATCGCGTCGACCAGCCCCTCTTGCAGGCGCACCAGACAGTCCAACTGGTTGGAGACCGTCAGGAAGTCCTCGTCGGTGGGCTTGCCCTCGTTCTTGTCCTTGTAGACCGCTCCGAAGGAGTTCTTCTCCAGTGCTTCGAAGGCGGTCGAGCCCTCGGCGGAGCAGACCTTCTTGCCCTTCAACGATTCGTCGTACCCGGTGATGGGCGAGGACTTGGGCGCCAGGACCTGCTGGCCCGCCTGGAAGTAGGCGGTGGAGAAGGCAACCTGCTTGATCCGGGAACAGTTGATCGTCATCGTTCGCACGACGATGTCCACCGTCCCGTTGTTCAGGGCGGGGATGCGCTGGTTGGTCGGTATGGCACGGAAGATGACGGCATCCGGCTTGCCGAGGATGTCCACGGCGATGGCCCGTGCCAGATCGATGTCGAAGCCTTTCAGCCCGCCCGTCGCCGGGTCGCGGTAGCCCCAGCGGTAGCTGTTCTGGTCGACGCCGACGATCAACTTGCCGCGCTTCTTGATCGCGAGAATGTTCGGCCCGTCCGCGGCCGACGGGGTCAGCGATGCCTCCGGATCGGTGCAGGTGTCTGCCTTGGCGCGCTCCGCCATGGAGATGTTGTGCCCCACGACCGGAAGGGCGGAGCCGGCGCCCTGGGAGAGCGGCAGCAGTGTCCCGACGGCCGTCAGTACACAGGCGGTGGCCATGGCCGCGACACCGCCCCACCCGCGCAGGCTGAACTTGCCCCGCGCGCCCGCCCCGTTGCCTGGCCTGGCGACGCCTGCCCCCGGGTCCGGGAGGTGCATTGCCGAGCCGCTGCCTTGCTCCTGCGCGCTGGCTTCCGCCGCGGCTCGGGATCTGCTCTTGGACGCGGTCTCGTCGTCCGGCATCCCGCCCCCTCTCACCGGTACTCCGAAAGCCTGCGGTTGATGCCGATGACGGCGCCGGCAGCGCCCAGTGCTCCGAGTGCGGCGGCGCCGAGGGGCAGCCCGCTCAGGGCGTCCCGCCCATTGCGTGCGGCGCTGGTGAACTCGTCCTGCTCGTGCGCCAGCGCCTTCGCGAGGGCCGCGTCCACCCGGTCGAACGACTCCCCGGTGGAGTCCTTCGCGCCGATGACCTTGGCCAGTGCGCCGTCGTAGTCCCCCGACTTGTCGGTGGTGCTCGCCGCCCGGTGCCGGTCCTGCCATTGGGCGACGCTCGTCGTCGCGGCCTCGACCGGATCGCGCCCCTCACTGTCATCGGCGAGGGACTTCGCCCGGCTCAGGCCGTCGTTGAGTTTGACCATTCCCGCGCCGTACTCGGACTCGTACTTGTCGCGCTTGCCGTCGTCGGTGAGGACCGCACCCCGGGCGACCAAGGTGAGGTTCTCGTTCGCCCGGGCTTTCAGCGAGCTGATCCGTGCGTCGTTGAGGACCTTCAGGGAGCGCTGGCCGTGCTCGCGCGCCTCGGTCAACTGGGCGCGGGCCACCGAGTGCCCCACCGCGAGCCACAGCAGGACCACGGTGGCGGCGGCGGTCGCCGCCAACAGTCCCTGGTTGAAGACGCGATTGGTCCGGCGGTAGAGACGGTGTTGGGTCCAGGCGAGTGCACCGAGGGCCAACAGCCCTAGGGAGACGGACAGCACCGGCCAGAACCGGGCGTCCTCGTCGTCCCTGTCGAGGCGGGCGCTCTCGGCGTCGTACAACTTCTGCGCGGCGGGCAGCAGGACCTTGCTCATCTGCTCGTTCGCGAAGCGCAGATACGCACCGCCGAGGGGCAGCCCCTGCCGGTTGTAGGCGCGTGCCGTCTCCACCCGGCCGGTGTAGAGCGGAAGCTGTTCGTTGAGCGTGGCTATCTGTCGGCCAGACTCACTGGTGCCGTCCGTGTGGGTGGCGGCCTTGATGAGGAGTCGGGAGGCGACCGCGATGTCCTTCTCGTACCGCTCGCGGACTCCGGCCGGCTCGGCGCCCGAGCCGGCGAGGAAGCCGCTCGACGCGGCCGTGTCCGCATCGGCCAGGGAGCGGTAGACGGATGCGGCGTCCGCGCTCAACGGTTGGCTACGGCTGACGACATCATCAGCAGCCTCGGCGCGGTCCGTGATCTCGAAGGCCGTGACGGTGCCGAAGACGACCACCAGCGCCGCCAGGACGGCACCCATGATCCTCAGTCGTCCCGGTTCGGTGGTCGCCGCCGAACGCAGCCGATCCGCCGCGATGGCCACGGAGCCACGGGACGCCGGTGCACCACCGGTCGGAACCTGCCCCGCGGTGCTTCCGGGCGGCTGCGCGGGCGTCGACGCCGGAGCCGGCTGGACGGGCATGCGCTGCCCGGTCTTCGGCTGTGTCACCTGACCTCCCCCTCGGTCGCTGACATCGGCCCGCTCCCCAGCGGGTCGGAGAGTGCCCCCGGCCAGCAGTATGGCCGCGATGACGGACAATCACAGCTAGATTGACTGGATCTTGTGTATGTGGCAATGGATCGTGCCGTACCGGCTGGGGGCCTCACCCTGAATACGCTCCTGGGCAGTGATCGGTTCCCTGTCCGCCGCCTGCATCGGGGACACATGCCGCTCGGTCACCCCACTGAGCGACGGCCCGCACGTCGTCGCCCGTTCCCACTCCCGTGCGAGCTTCGCCCCGACTGCCTCAACAACCCCAGCGGTTAGGGAGTCGCTGGCGGTACACCTGGCTCACTGGCCTACCGCGATACGGACTACCGCCGCCGTCGGATCGGCTCCCAGCCGCGAAAGGGAAGCCCTGCCGACTCGTTGCCCTGCATGCCTGTGGGCGTCGACATGAAGTCGGTCGGGTTCCCCGTCCACCATCGGACCGGGAACCCGACCTGACTCGACGCCAACGCCAAGTGGATGGCTGTGTACCTACACGTAGTAGGCACGCAGTTTCGTCCGTGCAGCCGCTGGTGCGCCCAGCCGGTCCAGACCGAAGAGAGCCGCTCCCAGTACCGGGGGTGCGGTCACCACGCGGATCACTGCCTTCGGCGCCTTCTCCGCCATCAGAGCGGCGATCTGACCGTCCAACTCCGGATGGCGGGCCGCGACCACGGATCCACCCAGCAGCACCGGCACCTCCTCCTCCAACAGCCCCAACTTGGCCAGGGCCACTGTCGACATGACGACGATCTCCTCCGCCTGTCTGCGCACCAGCGAGCGCGCCACGGGATCGCCGTCAGCGCTGGTCGCGAAGAGCACGGGTACGACCTCGTGCCGGCGTGCCTTGGGGATGTTCTTCCGGTGCAGCGCCTCGATCAGTGCGTACATGGAGTCCAGCCCGAAGTGCGCCGGAAGGGTCCGGGCCAGGGCGGTCGGCTCACCGCGTCCGTCCTCGGCCCGGGCCGCGTGCCACATCGCCTCGTCCGACAGTCCCCCACCGCCGCCCCAGTCACCGGAGATCTTCCCGATCGCGGGGAAGCGGACGGTCCGGCCGTCGGGCAACATGCCAGCGCAGTTGATGCCCGCGCCGCACACGACGGCCACACCGCGCGGCTCGTCCACCCCCGCCCGCAGTACCGCGAAGGTGTCGTTGCGCACCTCGGCAGTGGGGGCCCAGCCGCGCAGGAGGATCGCCGCGGCCAACTCCTCCTCCTCCACCGGCAGATCGGCGTTGGCCAGACACGCGGAGACGTGCTCGATGGGGCCGAGGCCCGCCCCCTGTGCGCGGGCGGTGGCCAAGGCTTCGTCGACCGCGGAGCCCAGCACGTCGAGCGCCGCTTCGACACCCACCACGGGCGGCTGGAACCCGCCCCCCCGCGCGGTCGCGAGGACGGAACCGTCCGCCGCGACCAGGGCGACGTCCGTCTTGCTGTTGCCCGCGTCGATCGCGAGGACCGGCCCGGCCGCGCTCGTCGACTGCGCAGTGATCACGCCCACGTCAGGTGCTCACGGTTGTGCGCGATGAGCTTGTCGGTGAGTGCTTCGGCGTACTCGTACTGCCCGATCAGGGGGTGCGACAACAGAGTCCGGAACACGCGGTCGCGCCCGCCGTGCAGCGCGGCGTCCAGAGCCAGTTGTTCATAGGCCGTGACCTGCGCGATCAGTCCCGAGTACAGGGGGTCGAGCGGTGGTACGGGCAGCGGGGTGGCGCCCTGGGAGTCGACGGCAGCCTGTACCTCGATCACCGCGTCGTCGGGCAGGAAGGGCAGGGTGCCGTTGTTGAGGGTGTTCACCACCTGGTGCGGGCTGCCCCCGCCGCCGAGGAGGGCCGCGGCGAGATCGACGGCGGCCTCCGAGTAGAAGGCCCCGCCGCGCTTGGCGAGCAGTTCCGGCTTGGTGTCCAGTGCCGGGTCCGCGTACATCCGGAGGAGCTCGCTCTCCATGGCGGCGACTTCCGCGGCCCTGGAGGGCTTGGTCGCGAGTTCCCTGACGACCTCGTCATGGGCGTAGAAGTAGCGCAGGTAGTACGACGGCACGACACCGAGGCGGTCGAGCAGGGGCCGCGGCAACTGGATGTTCCCCGCGATGGCCTCGCCGTGCTCGGCCAGCAGTTTGGGCAGGACGTCCTCGCCCCCGGGGCCGCCGATGCGCACCCCGGTCTCCCAGGTCAGATGGTTGAGGCCGACGTGGTCCAGATGGACGTTGGACGGGGTGGTGTCCAACATCGCCGCGAACTTGCGCTGGAAGCCGATCGCGACGTTGCACAGCCCCACCGCCTTGTGACCGGCTTGGAGGAGCGCGCGGGTGACGATGCCGACCGGATTGGTGAAGTCGATGATCCATGCGTTGGGGTTGGTGCGCCGCACGCGCTCGGCGATGTCCAGGACCACGGGAACGGTTCGCAGGGCCTTGGCCAGACCGCCGGCCCCGGTGGTCTCCTGGCCGATGCACCCGCATTCCAGCGGCCAGGTCTCGTCCTGTTGGCGGGCGGCCTGTCCGCCGACCCGGAGCTGGAGCAGCACCGCATCGGCGTCGGCGACGCCCGCGTCCGTGTCGGTGGTCGTGACGATCCTGCCGTCATGGCCCTGACGCGCGAAGATGCGCCGGGCGAGACCGCCGACGAGTTCGAGCCGCTCGGCATCGGGGTCGATCAGTACGAGCTCGCTGACGGGCAGGGTGTCCCTCAGCCTGGCGAAGCCGTCAATCAACTCGGGGGTATAGGTGGACCCGCCACCAACGACTGCGAGCTTCATCAAATTCCTAGCCTTTCACTCCGGTCAATGTGACACCCTCGACGAACGCTTTCTGGGCGAAGAAGAACACGAGGATCACGGGGGCCATGACCAAGACGGTCGCGGCCATCGTGAGATTCCAGTCGGTGTGGTGCGCTCCCTTGAACGATTCCAGACCGTAACTGAGAGTCCAGGCGGCCGGGTTCTCGGACGCGTAGATCTGGGGGCCGAAGTAGTCGTTCCAGGCGAAGAAGAACTGGAACAGGGCCACTGCGGCGATTCCGGGTTTGGCCATCGGCAGGATCACCTTGAGCAGGATGCGCAGTTCACCGCAGCCGTCCACGCGCGCCGCATCCAGATACTCGTTGGGAATGGTCAGCAGGAACTGGCGTAGCAGGAAGATGGCGAACGCATCCCCGAAGGCCATGGGGATGATCAGTGGCCACAGACTTCCCGCCAGGTCCAATTCCTTCGCCCAGAACAGGTACATCGGGACGATGATCACCTGGGGCGGCAGCATCATCATCGAGATGACGAGCATCATGGCGAGCCGCTGTCCACGGAATCGGAACTTGGCGAGTGCATACGCCACCGGGAGGGACGAGACGACCGTCAAGACGGTGCCCAGCCCCGCGTAGACCAGGGTGTTCCGCCACCAGGTCAAGAAGCCCGGTGTATCCAGCACCTTGGTGTAGTTCCCCCATTCCCAGGTCGTAGGGATGAGATCGCGGGTCAGCGTCTGTTGACTGCCCATCAGCGAGGTGAGGACGACGAAGACGAAGGGGAGTACGAAGAACAGGGCGGCGGCCACCCCCAGCGAATGCACCGCGATCCAGTGCAGGAGCGCTTTGCGGCGGGCCGTGCGGTGCGCTGGTGTCGGCGGTGCCTTCGGAGGTGCGGGGGAGCGTTCCTTGAGCGGGACGGCCATGGTCAGTCACCCACCCGAATCAGTCCGCCTCGACTGCGCATCAAGAACGCGGTGAAGAGCATCGACAGTCCAAACAGTACGAGTGCGATCACGGCAGCCGCTCCGTAGTCGAAGCGCTGGAATCCGGCGTTGTAGATGATCTGCGGCAGGGTCAGCGTGGACTTGTCCGGATAGCCGGGTTCGAATTGCTGTCCACTGCCCCCGATCACGCCGGAAGCCACCTTTCCGGCCACGAGCGGTTGGGTGTAGTACTGCATTGCCTGGATCACACCGGTGACGACTGCGAACAGAATGATGGGGGAGATGTTCGGCAGGGTGATGAACCGGAACTGCTGCCAGGGCGAGGCTCCGTCCAATTTCGACGCTTCGTACTGCTCCTTGGGCACGTCGAGCAGCGATGCCATGAAGATCACCATGAGATCGCCGATTCCCCAGACGGCGAGGATGGTGAGGGCGGGCTTCGACCAGGTGGGGTCGGTGAACCAGCCTGGGGCCGAAATCCCGAAGGACTCCAGGATGGAGTTCACCGGTCCGGTACCGGGGTTGAGCAGGAACACGAACGCCAGTGTGGCCGCGACAGGCGGAGCGAGATAGGGCAGGTAGAAGAGGGTGCGGAAGACTCCGGCGCCCGTCTTTATCTTGGTGATCAGCAGTCCGATGCCGAGCCCGAAGGCGACGCGACAGGTGACTGCCACCAGGACGAGCCAGAGCGTGTTCTGTACGGCCGGCCAGAACAACGGATAGTCGTTGAAGACATAGGTCCAGTTGTCCAGGCCGTCAAAGACGGGTGGACGGATGCCGTCGTACCTCATGAACGAGAAGTACACGGTCGAGATCAGCGGATAGGCGAAGAAGACGCTGAAGCCGATCAACCAGGGCGAGAGGAAGGCCGCGGTCCGAAGCGCCGCTCTGCGGCGCTTCGAACGCAGGGTGTACGTGGTCATCGCGGTGTCGTCCCGCTCACTTCAGCTTCGCGATGTCGGTGTCGATCTGCCGGGCCGCCTTTTCCAGACCGGCCTGGAGGTCCTTCACCTTGCCCGCCTCGTACTGGTAGGCCAGGTCCTGGAGCGTCGTGTGGTAGGCGCCGCCGTCAATGTTGGCCGGACTCGTGTTGGACTTGGGGTGCTGGGCGATGTCGATGAACGTCTTGAACGCGGGGTCGAACTTCAGATCGGGGGACTTCAGCGCATCGATGGTCGACGGCACATTGCGGATTCCGTTGGAGAAGGCCACCACGGCGGCGGTGTCCGTGGTCATGTACTTCACCAGTTCCCACGCGGCGTTCTTCTTCTTGCTCGTGGACGCGATGCCGATGATCGTGCCTGCCAGATAGCCCTTGCCGTAGTCGGCCACCTGGTCATCGGCCACGGGGAGCGGGGCGGTGCCGATGTCGAACTTCACCCCGGCGTCCTTGGCCATGCCCAAACGCCATTCGCCGTCGAGTTGCATGGCGACCTGACCGGTGTGGAACGGGTGCTTGGCGCCCCATTCGTCGCCGAAGGTATTGCGGTACTTCTCCAGCTTCGCGTAGCCGCCCAGCTTGTCGACGAGACCCTTCTGATAGGTCATCATCCGAGCGAATGCGGGATCCTTGGCGACGTTCGACTTGCCGTTCGCGTCGAAGTAGGTCGGTGACCACTGCGAGAGGTAGTGCGAGTTGGTTGTCTCGTAGCCGTGGTAGTTCGGCATGAAGCCGAGTTGCTGATAGCCGGCGCCCTTGGGCTTGGTCAGCTTCTGTGCGACCTTCTCGAACTCGCTCCAGGTCTTGGGGGGCGCGGTGATGCCGGCCGCCTTGAAGGCGTCCTTGTTGTAGTAGAGCCCGTAGGCGTCGCTCAGGAGGGGGAGCGAGCACTGATTGCCCTCGAACTGCGTGTAGTCGAGAAGCGGCTTGTAGAACACCTTCGCCGGGTCGATGTTCGACTTCTTGAGGTATTCGTTGAGATCGACGAACGCACCTGACGAGCAGAATTGTCCGACCGTGGTGGTGGAGAAGGAGGAGACGACGTCCGGGGCGCTGGAGCCGCCCGCGCGCAGCGCTTGGTTGATCTTGTCGTCGGTCATATTGCCGACGATCTTCACCTTGATGTTCTTGTGGGTCGCTTCGAAGCGCTTGACGTTCTCCTGGACCGCCTTGACTTCGCTGGCGGCCGACCAGCCGTGCCAGAAGGTGAGCGTGGTCTTGGCCTTGGGGTCGTCCTGGGCCTCGTTCTCGGATGATCCGGTGCAGGCCGAGGCCATGAGGGCGATCGCCGCGGTGGCGGCGAGTGCCGTTGCTGCTTTGCGCGTGCGTATGGACATGGCGTTGTCTCCCTGTGTGGGGTGAGGGACGAGTGGTGCCTGTCGGTGCTAACGGTCTTACCTGTGGGGCTCTTGGTGCTGGTGTGGCTGTGTTGACGGCGCACTCGATGGGCGGGAGCCCATCGGTGTGGTGCTGCGTCGGTGTGTGGGGGGAGTTTCGAGTGGTGCCGTGCGGTCCTCAGCGGGAGGTGTCGAAGACCTCGTCCCGAGTGGTGGCGAGGGCGCTTTCCAACGCCCCTCGCAACACCGGGCGTTCCCTGACCGCTCCCAGTACCAGCCGGGGCCTGGATGCGGCGAGTTCGGTCAGTTCCGCGTGCACCCGGGCGCGCAGTGGTTCTCCACCGGCGGCGATGGCCTCGCCGGAGAGCACGATGAGTTCGGGGTCGAAGAGGGCGACCATGGAGGCGAGTCCGGTGGCGAGCGCCGTGGCGTAGGCGTCGAGAAAGCTCCGGTAGGGGCCCGAGCGGGCCTCGGCGGCCCGCGCCACCAGGGCACTGGCGACCTCCGTGTAGCGGCCCTGCCCGATGCGCTTGACGCCGGCCTCCCGGGCCAGTTTGGGCAACGCCTGGGCTCCGGCGAGCTCTTGGAAGCCGCCGCCGTTGGTCTTGGCGACCCGACGCATCAACGGCGTCCCGGGCACCGGGAGGAAGCCCACTTCGCCCGCCCCGCCGGTGAAGCCGCGGTGGAGTCGCCCGTTGATGACGACAGCTCCCCCCAACCCCTCCTCGTTCCACAGGAGCAGGAAGTCCCCATGGCCCCGGCCGGCTCCGAGCCGCTGTTCGGCCACGGCGACGAGGTTGACGTCGTTCTCGTACTCGACGGGCATCGGGAGTTCGGCGGCCAACTCGTCCAGGAGCGCGGGGGAGTGCCAACCGGGGAGGTGGGAGGCGTACCGCAGTCGACCGGTGGACGGGTCGAAGGCACCCGGGGTGCCGATGACGGCCCGATAGATGTCGCTGCGGGTCAATCCCGCGTCCTTCACCGCTCCGTCGAGCGCCTCGGCGACCTGGCGCACGACGCTCACGGTGCGGCGGCCCGGGGTGGGCAGTTCGTACTCGCTCACCACGGTGCCGGTGAGGTCGGCGACGGCCGCCCGGATGCGCAACGGGGTGACATCGAGGGCTGCGGCGTACGCGGCCCTTCCGTTGATCGCGTACAGCTGTGCGCTCGGGCCGGGGTTGCCGACGGTGGTGCCGGTCGTGATGACGAGGCCGGCGGCCTCCAGTCGGGCCAGCAGTTGGGACGCGGTGGGTTTGGAGAGCCCCGTCAGCTTGCCGATCTTGGCGCGGGACAGGGGTCCGTGTTCGAGCAGGAGGTCGAGCGCGGTGCGGTCGTTCATGGCGCGGAGTACCCGCGGGGTTCCGGGGATGGTTCCAGGAGGACCGGCCACGGCGGATGCACCTTTCCCTTCGACTGGCGATGTGCCCAGGGATTGTTAGTAAAGTTTCCTATCCGGTGAGGAAACTAGGTGCTCGCCGGGGGCGCGTCAATGCCCCGCACGTGGGGCAACCAATCCGTTATCTCGCATGCTCGGGGGTCTGCAATTCTGACAGGTACCTGACCGATTGGGGCGGCTGGGCCTCGGAACGCGGGGGCGTGGCGCTCGGGCGAGGCGCCTTGACCGGATCCGATCGGCCGATGCCCAGGGGCGTGCGCCCAGGCCACGGAAGCCGTTTCACCGTTGTGAGCAGCCCGGCTTCTTGATCAGGAGATGCCGGATCGGATGGCGGCCCATCACGCGGTGGTCGTCGCCTCCCGCGTCAGTTCGACCGGAACTCGACCCGGCACCGGTCCATACGTTCCCGGCCAGCCCGCCCGAAGAACGGCCGAAGTCGGCCGAGAACTGTCCCCGGACCGTCACCGTCTTGAGTGCGGTCGGTACGTCGTCCTCAATGACGGGCGGCTGTCGGTGTGCGGGGCCTACTTCGTCAGATTGGTCGGCGGCTGGATCGGCGCCGCGGCCATGGACTGCGGTGACAGGGGGTTCGCCAAGGCGGAGGGCGCAGCCATCGAGGCCGCCGGATCGGACCCGGCGCCTTCCTCCACGGCCAGGGGCAGCCCGCCGACGATCCGGATGCCCGCAGCATCGAACGCCTGCTTGATCCGCCAGCGCAGTTCCCGCTCCACCCCGAGGGCCTTGCCCGGCATGGTCTTGGCGGCCACACGGACCGTCATGGAGTCCAGTAGCACTTCGGTCAGCCCCAGGGTCTCGACCGGCCCCCACAGCTGCTCGTTCCAGGGCTCCGCCTTCGCGAGCCCGTCGGCCACCTCGCCGATGACCGAGCGGACCCGTTCCAGATCCTCCGATGGGCGGACCGTGACATCGACCGTCGAGGTCGCCCAACCCTGGCTGAGGTTGCCGATCCGCTTGATCTCCCCATTGCGCACGTACCAGATCTCGCCGTCGTCGCCGCGCAGCTTGGTGACCCGCAGTCCCACCTCGATCACCTCGCCGGACGCCACCCCGGCATCCACGGAGTCACCCACTCCGTACTGGTCCTCCATGATCATGAAGACTCCGGAGAGGAAGTCCGTCACCAGGTTGCGCGCACCGAATCCGATCGCCACGCCCGCCACACCGGCCGACGCCAGCAAGGGGGCGAGGTCGATCTTGAAGGCGCCGAGGATCATCAGACCCGCGGTGCCGAGGATCAGGAAGGACGCCACGGACCTCAGGACCGAACCGATGGCCTCCGAGCGCTGCCGCCGCCGTTCGGCATTGACCAGCAGCCCGCCGATCGTGGTGCCCTCGACGGCATCGGCGGAACGGTTCATCCGCGCTATCAAGCGGGTCAGTGCACGCCGCACGAACATCCGCAGCACCAGGGCGACGACGATGATCAGGACGATACGGAGGCTGGTGTTCAGCCAGGTGGACCAGTTCTGCTCCACCCAGCCCGCGGCGTCCTCCGCCTGCTTGGCCGCCTCATCGAAGGAAACCGGTGCCGACGGCGGAGCCGAGGGGTCGGAGGCCAACAGGGCGGACAGCGTGAGCGGGGTCACGTGGGGGGACCTCCAAGGCAGGGAGTGGGGCCCAACCACCCTAACGGGGCATCCCGCACGTCCCGCTGTGATGTTCGAGGGAGAGACCGGACTCACCTGGGGATGAATCGTGAAGGCCAGTCGTTGCGCAGGTAGTCCTCTTCGGGTGTGGTTCAAAACACTCCGAGCCCGTTACGGCTACGTGGTGGCGCTCGGACCTGGCCTGAGGAGAGACTGAGAGCAGATCGTCCCGGCGCGAGCCACGCGCCGCCGGCGTACAAGGAGGCAGCCACAGTGCCGCATGTCCTGGTCCTCAATGCGTCGTACGAGCCGCTCGGCGTCGTACCGCTCCGCCGCGCGCTCGTCCTCGTCCTGGAGAACAAGGCCCTCTGCCTAGAGGAGTCCGGCGCCTTTATGCACAGCGCGACCCGTGTCATCGCCGCACCCAGCGTCGTTCGGCTGAAGCGGTTCGTCCGAGTGCCCTACCGGGGGCCCGTTCCCCTCACCCGTAAAGCGCTCTTCGCCCGTGACGGCGGGCGCTGCATGTACTGCGGTGGCGTCGCAACCAGCGTCGACCACGTCATTCCGCGCAGCCGCGGTGGACTACACGTCTGGGACAACGTGGTGGCGGCCTGCCGCCGCTGCAATCACGTCAAGGCCGATCGGCATCTGCGCGAGCTGGGGTGGCGGCTGCGCCACCAGCCCGAGCCGCCGAGCGGCCTCGCCTGGCGAATCATCGGCACGGGCCATCGGGACCCGCGCTGGCTGCCCTATCTGCAACCGTATGGCGCCGAGGATGCGATGGCTCGGATAGACGGCATTTCTGCCTGACATCGGAGCCATTTTTCATGGTCCGGTTCCTTCGGGAGATCGGCGCCCCGCCCGGTCGGTCGTTCTTCGCCGACCGGGTCCTTGTGGTGGTCGAGCCCCGCTGCCCTGCTGGACCCGCGCTGCTCCCGACTGACCCCGACCGCCGTGCCGAAGCCCGGCCTGCCGCGCCCCCGCTCGACCCGCTGTGTTGCGCCCGAGCGGCGGTTCCCAGACCGTCCAGCAGTGCTCAGGGCTGACCCTCACGGCCACCGCCGACCCCATGAGCCACGGTGAGCCCGCGAGGCTGTGTGCACGGCCTCACGGCTGACGGCCTCACGGCTGGGCGATGGCGTACGCCTCCACCGACCACAGCGAGTATCCGAACCGCGTGCCCCGCTGATCACCCTGGACCCGGATGAAACGCACCTCTTCCCGGCTGTCCATCCGTACCGCCTCCCGGCCACCCCGTCCATCGGCGACCGTCGCGGCCGTACGCCAGGTGCGGCCGTCCGTTGAGACCTGGATGCGGTACTTGGCGGCGAAGGCGTCCTGCCAGTGGAGCACCACCTGGCCCACCCGGGTGGGCGCTGCCAGCTGGACCTGCCACCAGGCGCCGTCCTCGGCCGGGGACGACCAGCGCGTCTTCGGATCACCGTCGATCGCGGCCGGCGCGGGGAAGTCCGCAGTCTCGTCCGCCGACGAGAGCGCCGCTGCCCCCGGCGTCCGCGCGAGATCCGGCCCGCCGGTCGCGGGGAACGCCCGTACGGTCAGCATCTGCACCTGGCCCGCGAAGGAGAGCGGCACCCGGTACTCGCCGGCCGGAGTGTCCTTGGGCACCGAGACGGTCACGGCCACCTGGGTACGCACTCCCCGGGGCACGGATGTCTGCCGGGGGACCGTCACCTTGATTCCCTCGGGCGCCCGGGCGGTCAGCGCACCCCGCACCTCACCGGGGCGGTGCGGGGTCAGCTGCACGAGGGACTGCTGGGGCGCGCCCCCGATCTCCACGTCCAACCGGTCCTGTACGAGTTCGAGCCCGGCGGCTGCCTCATCGGAGAACCAGGGCACCAGCCCGCGCACGGCCACCGGGGCACTGCCCTGCGGAATGACCCGTACCGCGTCGGCCACCATCCCGCGTGTGTCCACCTGGGTCCAGCCGTCGGATGAGAGGGCACCGATGGGCTGCCATCCCGAACCGGGCACATGGGCCTCAAGCCAACCGGGGCCCGTATCGAGGTCGGCCATGGCCACGACGGCGGTGAGCGGGCGGGCCCGCCCGAACTGCACCCCGTCCTGCCCGGTGGCCTGCTTGAAACGGTTGGTACCGGTCCAGGCAGCCCCCTCCTTAGCGGCCCGGTCCAAGAAGGGGTTCAGCACGCCCTTGCCCACCGTGGCCTTGCTCGACGCCAGTTCCTTGCGGAGGGACTCCAGGGCGAGCGAGGCCCGCCAGGCGCGCGGCCCGTCGCCGAGCTGCTGCGCCTGCAACATGTCCACGGAGAGCTCACCCGCCCTGCCGTACCGAGCGAGCTGCTCCAACCAGGGCCGCACCTCGTCGTCGAGGCGTCCGTCGGCAGGGCCCTTGAGGGATTCCTGAACCTGGCGCATCACGGTGAACTTGGCCCGCAGATCGGTCGCGGCCCGGTTGCGAGCTGCCGCGTCCGTCCCCGTCCGAGCGCGCCAGAAGGCATCGAAGAGGGGTTCGAGATAGCCCGATTCGGATGGGTTCAAAATCGACGAGGCGTGGTTGCCCGCCAGGGCGGCGAGGGCTTCTCTGGTCCGTGGATCGCCGCCGGCCAGATCCGATATCGCGGCCTGCCAGGACTCGTCGGGACGGTATCCACGGGGATTCCAGGCGAAGTCCGCCGCAGTGAACAGCGGGATGCGTGAGGCCGCGGCCTGCTCCATCGCATTGGCGAGCAGTGCGCTGGAGCCGGTGGCGACTGCGGGTTCGCGACCGGTGTAGGGGCCGAGGAAGATGCGGTCCTGCGCGTAGTCGTTGACCGGATAGTTGTCCATCGTCACCAGGGGGTGCTGAAACGCCTCGCGCGCTCCCGCCAACTCCCGCCCGGTGATCGTCCGCGGCACCACGCCCACACCCGTCCAGGCGACCTGCACCCGGCCGTCCAACTGGTCGGCGAGCGTGCTCCGGTAGCTGGTGACACCGTCCTGGTAGAACTCGGTCGGCATCAGAGACAGCGGCTCGGCCTCCGGATAGCGCTCGGAGAGGTGCCGGGCGACGGCGTCGGCCACCCGGGCGTGTGCTGTCGCCGCCGCCTTCGGCCCGGAGCCGAACACCTCGACGTCCTTGTCGCAGTGCCACTCGCTGTAGCTGACGTCCTGGAACTGGAGTTGGAAGGCGCGCACGCCGAGCGCCCACATGGCGTCGACCTTGCGGATCAGGGCCTTCACATCACGGTCGTCGGCCAGGCACATCGCCTGGGCGGGGGCGACCGCCCAGGCCAGCGTCACATGGTTGC
Source organism: Streptomyces sp. NBC_00690 (assembly GCF_036226685.1). Taxonomy (NCBI): domain Bacteria; kingdom Bacillati; phylum Actinomycetota; class Actinomycetes; order Kitasatosporales; family Streptomycetaceae; genus Streptomyces; species Streptomyces sp. NBC_00690. The sequence goes on along the minus strand of NZ_CP109009.1, from coordinate 3,139,303 downwards.
GTCGAGCGCTCTCGGCCAGTTGCCGGAACTCCACACGCTGGGCGGCGGGGTAGGGGTCGCGCCAGCGGGCCTGCCGGAAGGGATCGTCGCCGGGGGCGTAGAGGTACCGGTTCTGCTTGGTGCGACCCATGAAGTCGATCTGGGCCAGACGTTCCTGATGGCTCCAGGGCTGACCGTAGAACCCCTCCGTCATACCGCGCACGGCCGTGCCCGGCCAGTCCCGCACGAACGCCCCGGCGATGGTCGTCCCGCCCCCGGGGGTTTTCGCCCTGAGTTGACGCAGCGTCTGCACACCATGGAAGAGACCGCTCTGACCGACGCCGTCGATCGCGATCGTTCCCCGGCCCTGGACCTGTCCGACGCCGATCCGATAGCCGCCGGAGGGCAGATCCGCCCGCTGCGGAGCGCGCAGGGCACCCAACGCGTCCTGGGCACCGGGACCGCCGATGTGGATGACGGGCCCACGGCCCGGCAGGGCGGTGTAGAGCGTCTGGACGCCTGATTCGCGCAGCAGGGTGTGCACCGAGGCGACGGCGTACGGGTCGGTGCCCAGGGCGGCTATGACCGTGGCCTCGACGCCCAGCGCGACGGGTGGACTCGCCGCCCGGATCGACTGGGGGCGCGGCCAGACGGAGGGCAGGTTCGCATCGCCCTGCGGTTCCTCGGTGTTGCGAGCGGGGGCGCCGGGGTCGGTGGGGGCGGCGACAGCCCCCTGCGCACCACCGAGGAGGCCGCCGATCACCGCGACCGCGACGGCGGTGGCCGTACGCCTGCTGCGCGTGAGTCGCAACGCTGGTCCCCCCTCGTTCTGAGGCGCCATCGATCCCCCGATGTCACCGTTTGGTCTCGAAGCCCACCACCCGTGCGGGGAGGGTGTCAATGCGTGTGGTCGTTGTGTGCCTTTTGCCTGCCGAGGTGGGTGGTTCTGGGGCCCGAAGCAGGGCCTTCCGGGGTGGAGGTGAGGCTGTGAGCGCCTCGGACGAAGGGCGTCGGGAGGGGCGCCGAGAGGGGCGGGCGGTAGGGGTATCGGCAGGGTGCGCCCATGGCCGGCGCGGAGAGGGAACGGGACGGTCGTGCACGAGCCGAGCAGCCTCGCCCGTCGCGATGACTTCCCGGCCGCCCCCTCCCGGCCCCACGGCTGCCAGTACCACCGCTGAACGCTGCCACCGCCCCGGGTGAAGGTACGGAGAGCCGACCCCGAGAAGTGCGGCGAGATCGGGAACCATGTGTGACGAAGGACACGTTGATCGATCGTAAGCGTCTCAAGCGACCTTCGCGGGGTAGGGGCCCCAAGGACTCGTTACCGCCAGTTATCGACTGATGGGAGTGTTCGTCATGGCTGCATCCGCCCACCTTCTGCTCTCCGCGCTCGCCCCCGTGCCCACCCTGCCCGAGCAGCTCCAGGCCGCGGAGCGCGCCTCGGAAGGACCCCGATCGAGCCCGCCCCGCACCGCGCTCGGTCACCCCGGGAAACCCTCGGCGCCCGATGGCCAGGACGGCAAACCCTCGGGGCTGCGCCCCCTCCTCGGCATATCCTCCGGCCCCGCCCCCGGCCCGTATCTCAGTGAGCTGCCCGGTCCGGGCCCGCTGACCAGCGAACCTCCGCTGCCCGACGCGGCGCCGCTCACCAGCGAACCGCCCCTCGCCTCCCTGACTCCGCTCACCAGCGAGCCGACCGCCGCGGCGATCACGGGAGGAGCCCAGTCCCCAGGAGTCTGAAGGAGTCCCCATGGGCCTAGCCAGGCTCGCGGCGCTGCACGGCGTCGCGACCGCCCATTCGCCGAGTTCGGGCGTGCCGGTGCCCGTTCCCGAGAGCACGATCGTCGCGGTACTGGCCGCCCTGGGCGTCGATGCATCGGATCGCGCCGCGATCCATCGCGCACTGGATCGCGCCGAGTCCGCCGCGGCCGATCGATTCCTGCCCCCCACCGTGGTCCTCTGGCGGGCAGCCGCCGCCGCTGGTGAGACGGCCCCCCTCGCCGTCGAACCGCCACCCGCCCTGGCCCAGCTGCCGGAAGGCACCTCCCTCTGGGTCACCCCGGAGGGCGAATCGAGCCCCACGTTCCGAGGCCCGGCCCCTGAGTGGGGCGCCCTGCCCTGCGGTGTCCACCGCCTCGGCGCCAGCACCCCCGACGGGCGCAGCGCGCACGCCTGGCTGATCGTTGCTCCCTCCCGAGCTCCCGCCGTCCCGCGGCGTTCCCACGGCTTCCTCGTCCAGCAGTACTCCCTGCTCTCCGAGCGTTCCTGGGGCATGGGCGACCTCGGTGACCTGGCCGAACTGGCGAGTTGGTCGGCCCATTCACTGGGCGCGGACTTCCTCCAGGTCAACCCCCTCCACTCGGGCGTCCCCGCCGAGCCCGGGGCCTCGGCCGACCCCTCTCCGTACCGCCCGTCCTCGCGGCTCTTCCCCGACCCCGTCCATCTGCGGATCGAGAACATCCCCGAGTACGCGTACGTCGTCGGCGCCGACCGGGCCCGGCTCGATCTGCTGGGCGAGAAGGCCGCCCGACTGAGGGAAGCGGTCCTGGACAAGGGCGCCCTGATCGATCGCGACGCCGTGTGGGCGCTCAAGCGGTCCGCACTGGAGTCGGTGTTCCGGGTTCCGCTGGGCCCCGGGCGTCACGCTGACTACTGCGCCTTCCTCGCCGAGCGCGGCCAGGCGCTGGACGACCACGCCACTTGGTGCGCCCTCGCCGAGGTGCACGGCCCCGACTGGCGCTCCTGGCCCGAGGGGCTGCGCGACCCGCGCTCACCCGCCACCCGCAGCGCGCGGCACGAGTTGAGGGACCGGGTCGAGTTCCACTCCCGGGCGGCCTGGGTCACCGACCGACAGTTGATCGCCACCGCCCGGGCGGCCCGCGAGGCGGACATGGCCGTCGGGGTGATCCATGACCTCGCGGTCGGTGTGCATCCGTGCGGTGCCGATGCCTGGGCACAGGGCGAGGTCTTCGCCGCGGGCATGTCGGTCGGTGCGCCGCCCGACGCCTTCAACGCGCGGGGCCAGGGCTGGGGGCTGCCGCCCTGGCGACCGGACGCGCTGGCCGCATCCGGTTACGCACCCTTCCGCGAACTGCTGCGCGGGCTGCTCCGGTACGCGGGAGGAGTGCGGATCGACCATGTGATGGGGCTCTTTCGGCTCTGGTGGATCCCCGAAGGCAGCCCACCCACGGACGGCACCTATGTGCGGTACGACGCCGAGGCGATGCTCGCCGTCCTCGTCCTGGAGGCGGACCGGGCGGGAGCGGTGGTCCTGGGCGAGGACCTCGGTACGGTCGGACAGGGCGTAAGGGAGGCACTGGAGCGCCGAGGGGTGTTGGGCACCTCTGTGCTCTGGTTCGAGCGTGACTGGGAGGCCGGTGGGCATCCACTGCCACCCCAGGAGTGGCGCGAAGGGTGTCTGGCCACCGCCACGACACACGACCTGCCGTCCACCGCGGCCCGCCTCACCGGAAGCCAAGTGGATCTGCGGGATCGACTCGGGCTGCTCACCGAGCCCGTGGAGCGGGAACGCTCGCGTGAGCAGGCCGATGTCCATGGGTGGCTGCGCCTGTTCCAGGGGCTGGGGCTGCTCCCCGAGGGCGCACGGGACGAGGAGGGGCAGATCCGGGCGGTCCACCGCTTCCTGCTGCGGACCCCAGCCCGGCTCGTCGGGATCTGGCTGCCCGACACGGTGGGGGACCGTCGCCCGCAGAATCTGCCCGGCACCTGCGAGGAGTATCCGAACTGGCGGCTCCCCGTGGCCGATGCCGAGGGCCGCCCCATCACCCTGGAGGCGTTGGCGACCTCACCGCGGATGCATGCCCTGATGGAGGTCTTCACCAACCGTCGAACAGGGTGAGCTGATCGGCCGCGATGCCCCGTACGGCACCCCGGGCGCGCGGTCGGATCAGCCATTCGCTACGTTGGCTCCGTGGACAAGAAGAACGCTATGCGCGCCGGAACCGTCATGGCCGGTACGACGCTGATGATGCTGCTCCTGTCGTCGCCCGCGCTCGCCCTGACGCCCGACGACGGCGATGACCCGGCCCCGCGGCTGAGCGTGGTCGAGACCCTCGGCCTCTTCGTCGCCGCCCCGCTGGCGATCTTCCTGGTGATCGCCGGTCTGGTCATGGTGCTCGACAAGTCGCGCAAGCCCCAGGTCTGACCGGCCGCTGCGCCACTGACTCCTTCCTCGGGCGCTCCGGGGTGTGCCGCTGACCGCGCACACCCGGGGGCGCCTTCGGCTCGTTACTCGTGCACCGAGAGCAGCTTGCGCAACAGCGCTGCCAACTGGTCGGCCTCCGCGGGATCCAGGGCCGCTCCACTCATCTCGTGCTGCCGGGCAAGCCCTGCCGTGACGGCCTTGTCGGCCAGTTCAAGTCCACGGTCGGTGAGCGTCACCCGCAGCGCACGTCGATCGTCCGGGCACGGGTTGCGGGTGAGCAGCCCGGCCCTCTCCAGTCGGTCGAGTCGCCCTGTCATCCCTCCGGTGGTCAACATCAGGGTGGCCGACAGGTCGCGGGGGGAAAGTGTGTAGGGCTCTCCCGCGCGACGCAGGGTCGCGAGCACGTCGAACTCTCCCCGGGACACCCCGAAGCGCGCGTACTCCTTCTCGATCAGATCGCCCATCGCCCGCGCGATCCGATAGATCCGCCCGTAGACGGCCATGGGTGCGGTGTCGAGATCAGGACGCACTGCTGCCCACTGCTCGGTGATCGCGTCCACAGCGTCCGCTGCATTCACTGCGTTCGACGTGTCGGCTGTTCTCGTCGCGTCCTTCACGTCGTTCACGTCCTTCGTGCTCTTGGCGAGAGGGCCGCCCGGCTTCGCCCTGGGCGGGGACACCGCACGGCCGGCAGGGGTCTTGGACCTGCCCGGGGCAGCGTCCTCCGTGGTGGAAGTGCTCTCGGAGGCGGTGTGTGACGTGGGCGACGAATCCATGGGAACAGTATCCGTCCGGCTTGGGTTGACTGCAATTAAGTGACTCGCGACTAAGTAACTTGCGAGTAAGCTATTTGCAGTCTTCTGGACAGTCTTGTGGAGAGGGACCCATGAACCGCGCTGCCGCCGTCGCGCTCACTGCGCTCGCCCCGGTCTCCTGGGGTTCCACCTATGTGGTCACGACCGAGTTCCTCCCCCCGGACCGGCCGCTGTTCACCGCACTCCTACGGGCCCTGCCGGCCGGTCTGCTGCTGCTCGCCGTCACCCGGGCACTCCCGCGGGGCGCCTGGTGGTGGAAGGCGGCGGTGCTGGGCGCGCTCAACATCGGAGCCTTCTTCCCCCTGCTCTTCCTCGCCGCCTATCGGCTTCCGGGCGGGGTCGCCGCCGTGGTCGCATCGGTGGGGCCCCTGTTCGCGGTGGGACTGGCGGCCCTGCTGCTCAGCGAGCGGCCCACCGTTCGCACCCTCGCCACCGCGATCGCCGCGACCCTCGGGGTGAGCCTCGTGGTGCTCCAGGCGGGTGCTGCCTTCGACCTCGTGGGGGTGATCGCGGGGCTGGCCGGCGCTGCGTCGATGTCCGCCGGGGTGGTCCTCACCAAGCGTTGGGGACGCCCCGAGGGCGTCGGCCCGCTGGCCATGACCGGATGGCAACTCACCGCCGGCGGGGTGTTGATCGCACCGCTCGCCCTACTGGTCGAGGGCGCACCCCCGGCATTCGACGCACGCGCCTTGGCCGGCTACCTCTATCTGGCACTGATCAACACCGCCTTGGCCTACTGGCTCTGGTTCCGGGGCATCGAGCGACTGTCGGCGACGTCGGCGATCCTGCTCGGCCCGCTGTCGCCCCTCACCGCAACCGTCATCGGGTGGGCGGCGCTGGGGCAGGCGCTCACCGCCGTCCAACTCATGGGGATGACCGTGGCGTTCGGTGCCACGCTGGTGGGGCAACTGGGCCCGCGCCGCACCAGGGCCGAGGTGCCCACGCTCGACCCGGCCGGTTCGACGACAGCCGGTTCGACGACAGCCGGTGCGCCCGCTCCGGCTCGTCCCGCACTCGCCGGGGACCGTTCCCCCGCCGAGGAACCCGAGCCCGAGCCCGAGCCCGAGCCCGCGTACGCGCCCACGGCGTCCACGGCGTCCACAGCGTCCACGGCGACGTTGACCAAGCAAACAGCGCCCGCAGTGACGGCAGCGCCCGCAGTGACCGCGGCGAAAACCTCGCCCGAGCCAGGTACCCCGTAGCCAGCGGCGTTCTCCATGCGGGGGAGACTCCCGTCCATACGACATCGATCCACGGCCGAGGGCCGGTTTCACCACAGTGCTGTGGCGGAACCGGCCCTCCCGGCTACGACGTCCCGCCCCCCTTGGGGTAACGGTGCCGATCGGGTACTGGTCGTCGGACACGACCTGGGCGCGGCCCCCGTGATCGACTCCTTGAGCCGCTCACCCCGCCCTGAGCAGCCCCCGGTCCCACTGGGTCAGGACGCCTCGATGGCCGCCGATGACACCGCCAGGGTCTGCAAATACCGCATCAACGTCATCAGCACATCCCGGCTGGACCCCCGCAACCGGGCGTCGCACTCAACGAGCGGCACCGAGTCGGGCAGGTCCAACGCGCCACGGATCTCGTCGAGCGGGTAGTGCGGCGCGTCCGGGAAGGAATTGACGGCCACGACGAACGGCACCCGGCGCTCCTCCAACCGTCCGATGACATCGAAGCTGACCTCTAGTCGACGGGTGTCGACCAGGACGACCGCGCCCAACGCCCCTTCGAACAGACCTCGCCACAGGAACCAGAACCGCTGCTGCCCGGGCGTGCCGAACAGGTACAGCACCAACTCCTCGTTGATGCTGATCCGGCCGAAGTCCATGGCGACCGTCGTCGACGTCTTGCGTTCCACGCCCTGGGTGTCGTCGACGCCGACCCCCGCCTGGGTCATGGTCTCTTCCGTGGTCAGCGGTCTGATCTCGGACACCGAGCCGACCAGAGTGGTCTTGCCCACTCCGAATCCGCCCACGATGACCACTTTGACCGCTGCGGTCGCCGTTTCGGGCAGCACGTCCTCGCTGCGCGGCCCCAGGGTCTGCTCAGAGCTTCTGAAGTCCATCGATCACTGCCTCAATCAAAGCGCGGTCGGGAAGTAGGGCCGGTTGGACCGGCGCGCGTGCCATCACCCTTTTGTCGATCAGGAGATCGCTGAGCAGGACGGTGACCACGCTCACCGGGAGACCCAGATAGGCGGAGATCTCGGCGACCGAGAGGGGTGCTTGGCACAGTCGGATGATGGCGGCCTGCTCCGGCTGCATTCCGTGCCGGGGGCCCGACTTGGCCACGATCAGCGTGACCAGGTCGAGTCTTGCCGGCACGGATGCACCACTGCGCCCGCCGGTGATGACATACAGCCGCTCGGGACTGCTGTCTTCCCAGTCCCCCGCTTTGCTCACGCGGACTGCCTGTCCTGACGCGGCGGTGTGCTCAGGTGCTCCCCGATGCGCAGTACGAGGTCGCGCATCTGCTGGCCCATCAGTCCGGCGTCGACGCCCTCATCGGCGAGGACGGCGAGGAACGCTCCCGCACCCGCTGCCATGAGATAGAAGAAGCCTCCGGTCATCTCGATGACGACCAGGTGCATCCGGCCGTCGCTGCCGGGGAGTTCGGAGGCGACCGCACCCGCCAGGCTCTGGAGTCCCGCACAGGCGGCGGCCAGTCGATCGGCGGTGTCGTTGTCGGCGCCGTACTGGGCCATCCGGAGACCGTCCGCGGACAGCACGACCACATGCCGGGTCTGCGGTACGCCTTCCGCCAAGTCCTTGAGCATCCAGTCCATGTTGGTCTGGTTGGACTGCTGCTGAATCATGGCTGCGTACTCCCCTTGTTCGTCTGATTGGCCTCACCGGCCAGGCCGTTCTGGAACGCCGCGAGCCACATGCCGGGCTGTACCGCGGGTATGGACTCCGACTCCTGCGCCGAGGCGGCCGGCGCTGAGCTTGTCGGGCTCTTGCGCCTCCGCTGGGGCAGCCCGGTTGCTGTCCGTTCGGTGATGACCGGGAGTTCTTCCTCGGTCGTGGTGAAGTCCGCCATCATGGGCCCGGTGGCCTGCCGGATGACGCGTACGGGCCGTTCCGCGGGAAGGGGCGCGCTGGCGGGGCGAGGCCCCGAGGTGGCTCCGATGCCGTGCGCCAGTCCGGTGGCCGAGGAGATGGTGGTGATCAGGTCCTTGGGCACGACCAGCACCGCGCGCACCCCGCCGTACGCGGAGGAGCGCAGTGAGACCTGGAAGCCGTACGCCTGGGAGAGTCGGCCGACCACGGCGAGCCCCAGGCGGGGCGTCTCTCCGAGGTCGTTGACATCGATGCCCTCCTGCGCCTGGCGCAGCATCCGTTCGGCCCGCTGACGGGCCTCCTCGCTCATGCTGACTCCGCCGTCCTCGATCTCCACGGCGATGCCGGAGTTCACATCGAGGGCGGTGAGGTGGACCTTGGTCTGGGGCGGTGAGTAGCGAGTGGCGTTGTCGAGCAGCTCGGCGAGTGCGTGGATCAGCGGCTCGACTGCGGTTCCGACGACGGCGACCTCGGCGACCGAGTGCAGTTCGACCCGCTGGTAGTCGGTGATCCGGGACATCGCGCCACGCATCACGCTGTAGAGGGGGACGGCCCTGCTCCACTGGCGACCGGGGCGCGCACCGCCGAGCACCGCGATGGAGTCGGCGAGCCGACCGATCAGGGCGGTGCCGTGGTCGATCTGCAACAGATCGCCGAAGACCTCGGGGTTCTTGCCGTGCCGGTCCTCCATCTCCCGCAGCTGCTGGGCCTGCTGGTGGACGATGGCTTGGACTCGACGGGCGATGTTTACGAAGGCGCGTTGGGCCGACTCGCGGAGGTCCTCCTCCTTGACAACGGCATCGAGGACCGAACCCAGCACGGCCTGGTGCTCGGCCGAGGTGTGGAGGGAATCGAGGATGTCCTCGGGGAACTCGCCCTTGCGCAGCCGTTGCACGACCAGGGGCAGCAGTTCGACCACCAGACGCGTGGTTTCGGCCTGCTCCCGGGCCAGCGCCGCCTCGCGCTGGGACAGTCGCACGCTCAGCAGGGTTACCCGTCGGCCGCGGCGCACGGTTTCCGCGCAGGAGACGGCGATGGCGAACACGGCGATCACATCGACCCAGATCACAGCGGTGCGAGCCGAGGACGAGACCAGAGCTGCTGCGGTTGCCGCCGCGGCGGCGGTGATGACGACGGGCACGAGCCACACAAGGGAAGCTGCGGGCCGCGGATTTCCGGTCGACGTTTCCTGTCGAACCATCAGCACCCTCAAACCATCGGAACGGAAATGATCAAAATGACATCAGTCGGGGAGCATATCCCCGTGCGGTTACGGGTGGTGACGGCGGGTCAGCGAATTTGGCGGGATGTATGCGCTCGAATTTGGCGAAGACGCCCGTGTCGTGGGCTCCAAGCCTTGGATGGGCGATTTTAGGCCAACTTATGGGCAGAGTCGGGGGGAAAGCCACCCCCCGACGGCAGAAGAAACCGCTCCCATGGCTCGCCACCTGCACGGACAGCTACCGGATGAGCGTGCGATGGAAACCCCGGCGAGCGAAATCGGTCGGCGTCGGGCCAACTGAGACGCCCTCGGACACACCGAAGGGCCGTGGCCCGAGGAAGATCCTCGGGCCACGGCCCTTCAACAGAGGGTGAAGCGTCAGGAAGCCGCTGTGCCGTCCGCCGACTGTGCCTTCAACGCCCGCTCCACACCGGCTCGTGACTCGGAGATCAACCGTCGCAGTGCCGCGTTCGGCTGCGCCGACTCCAGCCAGGCGTCGGTGACGTCCAGCGTGGCCGGGGAGACCTGGAGCGAGGGATAGAGCCCCACCGCGATCTGCTGGGCCATCTCATGGCTGCGCGACTCCCAGACCCCCTTGACCGCCGCGAAGAACTTCTCGGTGTAGGGGGCGAGCAGCTCACGCTGATCGGTCTGCACGAAGCCGTGGATCACGGACTCCTGCATCGAGTTGGGCAGGCTGTCGCCCTCGACCACAGAGGCCCAAGCCTCCGCCTTGGCCGCCTCGGTCGGCCGCGCCGCCCGAGCGGTGGCCGCATGACGCTCGCCCGCCGCCGTCTTGTCCCGCTCGTACTCGGCGGCGATGTCGTCCTCGTCGAGCACGCCGGTGGCGGCCAGCCGCTCGACCAGGGTCCACCGGAGCTCGGTGTCGATCGCCAGGCCCTCGATGGTCTCGGTGCCGTCCAGCAGGGCCCGCAACAGATCCAGCTGCTGCGGGGTCCGGGCGGTCGCCGCGAAGGCCCGCGCCCACGCCAACTGGTGGTCACTGCCGGCAGCGGCGGAACGCAGGTGCGCCACGGTGGCGTCCGTCCACTGCGTCAGCCCCGTCTCGCGCCACTCGGGAGCCGCGTAGAGGTCGATCGCCAGCTTCGTCTGCCGGTGCAGCGACTGCACCACACCGATGTCCGACTCCTTGCCGATGCCCGACAGGACCAGGGAGAGGTAGTCCCGGGTCGCCAGTTCGCCGTCACGGGTCATGTCCCACGCCGATGCCCAGCACAGGGCACGCGGCAGCGAGGCGGTGAAGTCGCCCAGGTGCTCGGTGACCACCTTGAGGGACTGCTCGTCGAGCCGGACCTTCGCATACGACAGGTCGTCGTCGTTGAGCAGCACCACGGCGGGCCGCGGGGTGTTCTCGGGGAACGGAACCGGTGTCAGCTCACCGTCGACGTCCAGCTCGATGCGTTCGGTCCGCACCAGCTTGCCGGCCGCGTCCAGGTCATAGCAGCCGATGGCGATCCGGTGCGGGCGCAGCGTCGGCTCCCCCTTGGCGCCCGCAGGCAGCGCCGGGGCCTCCTGGCGCACCGCGAAGGACGTCACGTGCCCCGCGCCGTCCACCTCGATCTCCGGCCGCAGGATGTTGATGCCCGCCGTCTGGAGCCACTTCTGCGACCAGGTGGTCAAATCGCGACCCGAGGTCTTCTCCAGCGCACCGAGCAGATCGCTCAGCCGGGTGTTGCCGAAGGCGTGCGCCTTGAAGTACGCCTGCACCCCGCGGAAGAACTCGTCCTCGCCGACGTACGCCACCAATTGCTTCAGTACGGAAGCGCCCTTGGCGTAGGTGATGCCGTCGAAGTTGACCAGGACATCGTCGAGGTCGCGGATCTCCGCCATGATCGGGTGCGTGGACGGCAACTGGTCCTGCCGGTACGCCCAGGTCTTCATGGAATTGGCAAAGGTGGTCCACGAGTGCGGCCAGCGCGAGCCGGGCGCCGCGGCCTGGCAGGCGATGGAGGTGTAGGTGGCGAACGACTCGTTGAGCCAGAGGTCGTTCCACCACTCCATGGTGACCAGATCGCCGAACCACATGTGCGCCAGCTCGTGCAGGATGGTCTCCGCCCGCACCTCGTACGCCGCGTCCGTCACCTTGGAACGGAAGACGTACTGGTCGCGAATGGTCACCGCACCCGCGTTCTCCATGGCGCCCGCGTTGAACTCCGGCACGAAGAGCTGGTCGTACTTGGCGAAGGGGTAGGCGTAGTCGAACTTCTCCTGGAACCAGGCGAAGCCCTGCCGGGTGACCTCGAAGATCGCGTCCGCGTCCAGGTACTCGGCGAGCGAGGGGCGGCAGTAGATGCCGAGAGGGACCGACTGTCCGTCGCTGTCGTACGAGCTGTGCACCGAGTGGTACGGGCCGACGATCAGCGCGGTGATGTAGGTGGAGATCCGCGGCGTCGGCTCGAAGGCCCAGACGTCGCCCTCGGGGCCCGTCGGCTCGGGGGTCGGCGAATTGGAGATCACCGTCCATCCCTCAGGGGCCTTCACGGTGAACTGGAAGGTCGCCTTCAGGTCGGGCTGCTCGAAGTTCGCGAACACCCGACGGGCATCCGGCACCTCGAACTGCGTGTACAGGTACGCCTGCTGGTCGACCGGGTCGACGAAGCGGTGCAGACCCTCGCCCGTGTTCGTGTACGAGCAGTCCGCCACCACGCGCAACTCGTTCGGCCCCTCGTGGAGGTGCTTCAGCTCGATCCGCGAGTCACGGAAGACGGACGCCACATCGAGCGACCTGCCGTTCAACACCACCTCGTGCACGGCGGGGGCCACCAGGTCGATGAAGCTCTCCGCATTCGCCTCGGCGGAGTCAAAGCGCACGGTGGTCACTGACCGATAGGTGCCACCCTCCTGCGCCCCGCTCAGATCGAGATCGATCTCGTACGCATGGGTGGTGAGCAGGCGCGCCCGCTGCTGCGCCTCTTCGCGGGTCAGATTCGTGCCAGGCACGCTGGTGTCTCCTTGCATTTCTGAAGTTTTTCGTGACGTTTGCCGTCATCCTTCCATGCGGCGGCGCTCTGGAAGCCGGAGTTTCCCGCCACTGGCCGAGGAGTGCCTGGCCTGGGCGAACGATCTCCACGGGCGGTCGGTATCCGTGCCGGCCAGTGGCTACCCAGACCGCGCGACGCCAATCCCCGCAGCCGGCACACGACCGTCCGAACGCGCGACCCCCAGGGCGTCGGGCGGCATGCACAAGGCCCCGCCCGGGCTCCGGACGGGGCCTTGCACAGGAGGACGAACCGACTAGCCGCGAAGTTCCTCGGCGACCAGTTCGGCGATCTGCACCGCGTTCAGCGCGGCGCCCTTGCGGAGGTTGTCGTTCGACAGGAACAGGGAGATTCCGTGCTCCACCGTCTCGTCGACCCGGATGCGGCCCACGTACGAGGCGTCCTTGCCGGCGGCCTGGAGGGGCGTGGGGATCTCGGAGAGCTCGACACCGGGTGCGTCCTTGAGCAGCTCCCGGGCGCGCTCGACGCTCAGCGGGCGCTCGAAACGGGCGTTGATCTGGAGCGAGTGGCCCGAGAACACGGGGACGCGCACACAGGTGCCGGACACCTTGAGCTCCGGCAGTTCCAGGATCTTGCGGGACTCGTTGCGCAGCTTCTGCTCTTCGTCGGTCTCGAAGGAGCCGTCGTCGACGAGGTTGCCCGCGAGCGGGACGACGTTGAAGGCGATGGGGCGCTGGTAGACGGTGGGCTCGGGGAAGTCCACGGCCTCGCCGTCGTGGGTGAGCTCGGCCGCCTTGTCGATGGTCTGCTTCACCTGGCCGTCGAGCTCGGCCACCCCGGCGAGGCCGGAGCCGGACACGGCCTGGTAGGTGGTGGCGATCAGCGCGCTCAGCCCGGCTTCGGCGGCCAGCGGCTTCAGCACCGGCATGGCGGCCATGGTGGTGCAGTTCGGGTTGGCGATGATGCCCTTGGGGCGGTCCTTGATCGCGTGCGGGTTCACCTCGGAGACGACCAGCGGCACCTCGGGGTCCAGCCGCCAGGCGGACGAGTTGTCGATCACGACCACGCCCTGGCCCGCGACCTTCTCGGCCAGTGCACGGGAGGTGGCGCCGCCCGCGGAGAACAGGGCGATGTCCAGCCCGGAGTAGTCGGCGGTGGAGGCGTCCTCGACGGTGATCTCCCGGCCCTCCCACGCGATGGTGGAGCCGGCCGACCTGGCGGAGGCGAACAGCCGCAGCTCGTCGACGGGGAACTTCCGCTCGGCGAGGATCCTGCGCATGACTGTGCCGACCTGACCGGTGGCTCCGACGATACCGACCCTCACGGACGTCTCCTTCTTGCCTGCTTGCCTGTTCAAGGTGTCTGTGGCCACGGGGACCAAGTCCATGATGCGTATGTCCACGGCCCGGTTGTCCAGTCCATTGTCCAATGGCTGGGATGTGTGATGTAGGCCATGCCGCCCGGGCCCCTGGGCGGGCAACGGCGCAGCGGCGAGGCGTGAGGCACGGCGAAGCGGTGGGCCACGGCGAAGGGGCGGGCCCCGGTCTCCCGGACGCCCGCCCCTCCCATCACCTCAGGGAACTCGGTTACGGAGTGACCTTCTCGATCACCACGTTCCCCGCTCCTGCTGCCGCGCCGTTGGTGTTCACCAGTCGGACCTGCCCGAAGAACTTGCGTCCCTCGGGCGCCGCACCGGCGACCACGACCTCGGCCGAGACCTGTGCGCTGCCGCCGGTCGCCAGCGTGACCTGCTGGCCGCCGTCGACCTTCAGGTCGCCCAGCGAGGGGGCGTAGTAGGCGTCCCGGTAGTCGTACTCGACACCCGCGGTGCCGGGAACGGAGTAGCCGTCGACCACGATGTCGTACACGCCGGGGGCGGGCTTGAGCAGCGTGACCGCTTCCTCGGAGTCGCCGTCCGCGGACTGGGCGACGACCGCGGTGCCGCGGCGGACGACCAGGTCGAGGTCCGCTGCGGTGTTGGAGACCTTGCCGATGGCCACCTCGAAGCGCTCGACGCCCTCGCCGATGGTCACGCGGGTCGTCTTCTGCTCACCGTGGAGGATCGTCGGCCGGGCGGTGACCTCGGTGCCGAGTGGACCGCCGACCAGCTTGCCCGTGAGGGCGGCGAGGTCGTTGTTGACCTTCCACTCGACGGGGGTCGGGGTGCCGACCTTCGCCTCGGGAAGCGTCTTGACGGCCGGGTCGAACGTGGCGCCCAGCAGGGCCACGTCCAGCTTGTACGGGTTGTCCAGCAGCGGCGAGGTCCGCCGCGACTCGACCTCGATCTCCCAGACGCCCGGCTGCGGGTTCGCGTACGAGCGGACGTCGGGCCGGCAGGTGTTCGCCGGGTTGTTGTAGTTCGGGTAGCAGAAGATCGTGGAGCTGTCCTCCATCTGCACGCCGTACGGGTGGATCGAGATGAACCGGGTTTGGCTGCCGGTCGCCAGACCGCCGAGGGCGACCTCAAGCGACTTGGCGCCCTGCGGCACGGTCACGAAGTACGACTTGTGACTGTTGCGCTGCACCTCGTCGGTGTACGACAGCTTGTGCGAGGGGCCAGTGACCGGGGTGGAGACCACCACGGTGGACAGGATCTGCTTGTCCACGCCCTCGGTGCGCGGGTCGTCCAGCTCCAGGATGGCGCTGTGGACGCCGCCGGCCTTGGGGCGGGCCTGGACGGTGACGGTGACCGGCTGGTTCAGCGGCAGCCGGACCCGGTCGCCGCCGAGCAGGCGGAAGACCTTGCCGTCGTTGTACTTCCACTCCAGGTTGTGCCAGAGCGCGCCCGCAGGACCGGTGGTCCGGGTGACGGTGATGTCGTACGTCTTCGACTGGCCGACCTTCAGACCGCCCTCGCGGTCGTAGAGGCCGGTGCCGAAGCCGGGCGTCTTCAGCGCAAAGTCGATCGAGGTGTCGACCGAGGCCTTGACGCCGTACTCGTGCGCCGTGGCTCCGTTCTGGATCGACTCCCAGGCGCCCACGACGTTGACCATGCCGGCGCCCTGCTCGTGCGCCTTCACACCGGAGATCTTCTTCGCGGTACTGGTGAGCGCGGTGCGCAGCTTCGCCGGGGTCAGCTCGACGCCGCGCTGCTTGGCAGCCGACAGCAGCAGCGAGGCGGCGCCCGCGGCCTGCGGCGAGGACATCGAGGTGCCCTGCATCATCGAGTAGCCGGGCGGCAGTGCGTAGCCGGCCTCGGCGACCGGGCCGCCGGCCGTCCACGTCTGCGTGGTGTTGATGGCCGCGCCGGGGGCGGTGATGGTCGGGGTGAAGCCGCCGTCCTCACGCGGGCCGCGCGAGGAGAACGGGATCAGCGCGCTCTTCTTGGTGACGACCGAGCCGTAGTTGGAAGCCCAGGTCTCCTTGGTGATGGAGGCCGCGACGGAGATCGCCTTGTGGGCGACGCCCGGGTCGCCGACGGTGTTGACGCCGGGACCGTCGTTGCCGGCCGAGATGACCAGCTGGACGCCGTAGAGGTCGATCAGACGGTTGTACATCTCGGCGCGGGCGTTGGCGCCGTCGTTCAGCGCGGGCAGTCCGCCGATCGAGATGTTGACGATGTCCACGCCGCGCTCGATGACCAGATCGGCCAGGCCCTCGGTCAGCGCGATGTTGGTGCAGCCGCCGGTCCAGGTGCAGGCGCGAGAGGAGACCAGCTTGGCGCCGGGCGCCGCGCCGCTCATCTTGCCCCCGAAGAGGCCGTTGGCGGCGGTGATGCCGGCCACGTGGGTGCCGTGCGAGCCCTCGATGATGCCGAAGTTGACGTAGTCGGCGACGGCGCCGGTCGTCGGGTGGACGACGTCCTCGCGGACCTCGATGACGAACGGAATCCGCTCGGCGACCGGGGTCGCGGGGTCGTCCTTGCCGAAGTACCCGACCTGGAAGCCGTTGCGGTACGGCTTCATCTCGGTGTCGTTGGTGAAGTCGGCGTCGTTGTTGAGGTCGACGCGGACGGTCCTGGTGGTCGGGTCGTACAGCAGCGCCCACTGGTCGGTGGTGTCGCCGTCGCGGTTCAGGTCACCGTTCATGTCGCCACCGATGGTGGCGCTCTCGGAGAAGATGCTGAACTTGTAGTCGCCCGTGGGGGCCGCGTACGTACGGCTGTTGACCGCGAAGGTGGGGCCCTTGACGCCGAGCTGCATCTGGCGCCAGGTGTTGTCGCGGTCCAGCACCGGGTCGGTCGCCGTGACCCAGTCGACGATCTTGCGCTCGCCGGTGGTGGTCTTCTGGAGCGCCGGGTGGCTCACGTCGATGCCGGAGTCCATGATGCCGATGGTCACACCGCGACCGTCGAACTTCCGGTTCTCCTTGACGAAGTCGACCGCGCCCGTCTCGAAGGACGGGTTGTACGGGTTCTTCGCCGGGGTGTTCTTGTCCGGGGCGGGCTGGGCGGCGGTCTGCTTGGCAGCCTTGCCCGCGGCCTTGACCCGATCGGCACCCGGGGTGGGATCGTCCAGCTTGATCTCTTGCTTGAGGTCGATGCCGACCACGCTGGAGAGCTTCGCCGCCGAGGCGAGCGCGTCCTCCGCCTTGCCGGTGGGGAGCGTGGCGCGCACATAGCCGAGCTTGTCGTAGGTCTTGCCGACCGTGGCGCCCGGGACCGCGTCGAGCTGGCCGCTGACCTGCTCGGTGGCGCCCGGGGTGGTGGCGACCATGACGGTGACGGTCTTGTCGCCCTTGGCTTCGGCTTCGGCGAGCAGTTCGGCATCGGCGGCGCCGAGCTTGTCGGACGCCTTGGCCTGGACGCCGGAGGTGTTGCCCGGGTCGGTTGCGGGGGTGGTCGTGGCGAACACCGGTGCGGTGCCTGCCGCTACCAGCGCTGCCACCAGTGAGGCGGCAGCGGCGACGCGGGCCGCGCGTCTGTGCCCAGGCACGGAGCTCCCGGATATGGGGCTCTGGGATTCGGGGGTCATCAGCATCCCTGTTGGTAAAAGAGACGTTTTCCCTGTTGCAAACAGCTTGACGGTTAGTCAGTCCGGATTTCGGTGCCGGATGACCGCTCAGCCTTTCGTACGCCATGGTGGTTTGGGGAGGGTTAACTGCCCCCTGAATGGGACGATGGCGCCAACCCGCCACGGGGGAGGATGCGCCACCGGGAACAAACAGGGTGTTACCGGCCGGTAGGGTCGTGTGCGTATGGAATGGCTGAAAGCGGCTCAACTCTCCAGGTTGGAGCAACTCCCGGGACACCCGCCCGAGTCCTTGTGGCTGATCGCAGTCGACTACAGGAGCTGCCATGCACACACAGACGGTCCGACACGCCTTGGTCGCCTTGGTGGCGCTCGCCGCCACCGGGGCCCTGGTGGCACCGGCCGCCGCGTCGCCCACCCTCCCGACCGCATCGACCCACGCCTTCAGCTCGTCCACGGCCGGCGCCCCTCGGGGTGATCACGACGCCACCCAGCGGGCCATCGATGCCATGGTCCGCGAAGGGGTGCCGGGGATCGTGGCCCAGGCGCGCGACCGCAAGGGCGCCTGGAGCGGCACCGCGGGCGTCGCGGACCTGCGCACCGGCCGGGAGCGCCAGGGAGGCGACCGCTACCGGGTCGGCTCCATCACCAAGACCTTCGTCGCCACCGTCCTGCTCCAGTTGGAGGCACAGGGCCGACTCGACCTCGACGACTCGGTGGAGCGCTGGCTCCCGGGGGTCGTCCGCGGCCAGGGGCACGACGGCCGTCGCATCACCCTGCGGCAGTTGCTCAACCACACCAGCGGCATCTACAGCTACACCGATGACCCGGAGTTCCAGCAGAAGGTCTTCGGCATCGACTTCCTCCAACACCGGTACGACACCTGGCAGCCGCGCCAACTCATCGACCTCGCTCTGCGGCACGCGCCCTACTTCGCCCCCGGCGCCGACTGGCACTACTCCAACACGAACTACGTCCTCGCCGGGCTCGTGATCGAGAAGGTGACCGGCCGGCCCTACGCCAAGGAAGTGGAACGCCGCATCCTGCGCCCGCTGGGACTGCACGCCACCTCCGTGCCGGGAACCGACACCGCGATGCCGCGCCCCGCGGGCCGCGCGTACTCCAAGCTCTCCGAGGACCCGGCCGCCACCAAGATCCACGACGTCACCGAACTCAACCCATCGGTCGCCCATGCCGCGGGCGAGATGATCTCGAACTCGGCGGACCTCCAGCGCTTCTACCGGGCGCTGCTGAAGGGCTCCCTGCTGCCGCCCGAGCAGCAGAAGGCCCTGACCGAGACGGTCCCGCTCTCTCCCGATCTGCCGGGATACGGCTACGGGCTCGGCCTGATGAGCCAGAAGCTCAGCTGCGGCAAGGAGGTCTGGGGGCACGGCGGAGGCATCCACGGCTCCGACAGCCGGGCCGCCGTGACCGAGGACGGCACCCATTCGCTGGCGATGAACTTCAACAGCGACTGGTTGGGCGACCGGGACTCCGTACTGGAAGCCGAGTTCTGCCGCTGATCGAGGAGGGCTCACCGGGGCAGGACCACCACATAGGCGGCGGGGGGCCGGTCTCCCGCCGCCGTCAGGGCCGTCTGCACGACCATCGCCTGCTGCTCCGGGAAGTCCCGCAGCTTCCGGGGCGTCAGATGAACCACGGTGATCCCGAGCCGCTCCAGGTGCTCCCGCTTGCGGGCGTGCTCCGACCAGGTCGCGTCCTCGTCCTCGCGCGGGGCACGGGTGTTGAGCTCCACGGCGACGGCCTGGTCGGGCCAGAAGACGTCCACGCCACCCAACTGAGGCCCGCCCGGCAGTCGCAGGTCCACATTCCACAGCGGATCGGGCAACTGGTAGTCGCGCACCAGGTCGTACAGCCGCTCCTCGGCGATCGAGCGCCCCTCGGCGAGCAGGGAGTCGACCGCGTCCGCCACGTGCGGCAGCGCCAGCAGCCGTCCCCGGCTCAACTCCGCCACCAGCGAGGCCGGGTCGCAGTGCCCGTCCTGTACGGCCTCGGTCAGCAGCAGGCTTACGGCAATGGGGTCGGTGAGGCCCCGGACCGCGTCTGTCAGGGCGCGTGCCACCGGGGCGATCGGCAGCCCGGTGACCTCTTCGGCCGGGGGCAGCGAGTGCGTGCGCACGATGCGGGCGCACCCCGTGGAGCGCAGTCGACGGGTGCGCGGCACGAGCACGTCGATGTGCTCGACACTGGTCAAGGGGGGTGCGCTGGTGAACTGGTAGAGCGCGAGCGCCGCCATCCCGGTGATCAGGGCATTGGTGTACGGGGGAGCCGTGTCGTGTTCGGCCTGGGCGGGGATCACCGGTCGCCCGGCGTACAGCAGGGCTCCGTGCAGCCGTTCCTCGCTGGTCGGCGTGCCTGAGTGGAGCAGATACACCCCGGGCAGCAGCGCCTGCCACGGTCCGCCGGGGCGGCAGCGCGCGGCGGCCTGCGCGGGGGAGACGCCGTGGTCCCTGAGTTGAGGCGTGGACAGGAGGCGCGGCTTGATGCCGGCCAGCTGGGGCAGGGGGAAGACGTTCATGCTGCGGGAATGCCCATCCGGAGTGGGTGAGCTAACACGCCGTTACCAATTCGTCGACATTTCTGGACAAGGTGGCCCTAAAGTACGGATGTTCGACTGCCGAGGTAGAGGCCCCTCGCCAAGGGCTCGGGCAGGCTCTTGTTTCGGCGTGCGCTCGGTTCTGCGCTCGGTCCTCGGACGGATGCGCGAGTGCGCAGATTGAGCGCGGCGCTAGGGGCGTTTGCCATGACGGGGATGGGCGTGAGGCCCTGGCCGCCCGGTATTTGAGGTTCCGGCCATCCTCAACTCACCGCAACGCACCAAAGGCGCGCCACCTGCTGCGGTGGCGCGCCCCTGGTATCGGCGTCCTGAGTCAGACCGTGGCGTCCCGGGCCTGCGCGCGGGCGGCGCGGGCCAGGTCGTCCCGGGCTTCGAGCACGAGTCGGCGCAGTGCGGCCGGTGCGTCCTCATGGGCGGCGACCCATGCGTCGGTCGCCGCCAGCGTGCCTTCGGCGTCCTGGAGGGAGGGGAACAGCCCGCGCACCACGTCCATGCCGATCTGGATGGACCGCTCCTGCCACACCCGCTCGATCACCTCGAAGTACTTCGTGGTGTAGGGCGCCAGCAACTCCCGCTGCCCCGCCTGGGCGAAACCGGAGATCGTCGCGATGACCAGCGCATTGGAGAGCGTGTCCGATTCCACCATCTGCTCCCATGCCGTGGCCTTCGCCTCGGCCGATGGGCGGGCGGTCAGACAGCGGACCTCGTGGCGCTTGCCGGACGCGGTGTCGTCCCGGGCCAGCTCCGCGGCGATGCCGGATTCGTCGGCGACTCCCTCGGCGACCAGCGGCTCCAGGAACGCCCAGCGCATCTCCTGGTCCACGTCCAGCCCGTCGATCCTCGCCGTCCCCGCGAGGAGCCCTTCGAGTAGTTGGAGATCGGCCGCCGAGCGTGCGGTCGCGGCGAAGAACCGTGCCCAGGTGAGCTGGTGCTGACTGCCCGGCTCCGCGAGCCGCAGCTCCCGCAGGGCGCCCTCGGCGAGCAG
The DNA here is from genome assembly GCF_036226685.1 of Streptomyces sp. NBC_00690. NCBI lineage: Bacteria > Bacillati > Actinomycetota > Actinomycetes > Kitasatosporales > Streptomycetaceae > Streptomyces > Streptomyces sp. NBC_00690. Next base: position 3,118,627 of record NZ_CP109009.1, on the reverse strand, counting down.
TCGGCCGCCCTCCTCGCGCCATTCGGGGGCCGCGTAGTGCACCAAGGCGGTGTGGGTCCAGGTGTGGAGCATCTGGAGTACGCCGATGTCGCTCTCGCGCCCCGCGAAGCGCAGCACCAGATCGACGAAGTCACGCGTGGGGACCAGGGCGTCCCGGGTCAGGCTCCACAGCGCCGACCAGCACAGGGCGCGCGCCATCGGGTCGGCGATGTCGCCGAGGTGGGCCCGCAGGGTCTCCAACGAGCCCTCGTCGAAGCGGATCTTGCAGTAGGTGAGGTCGTCGTCGTTGACGAGGACCAGATCGGGGCGATCGGTGCCGGCGAGCTCCGTGACGACGGTCCGGGCGCCCGTCACGTCCACCTCGGCCCGGGCATAGCGGACCAGGCCCGTTTCCGCGCCCTCGTAGCGGTAGAGGCCGACGGCCACCCGGTGGGGGCGCAGTACGTCGCCGTCCTGGAGGATCGCGAGTTCGGTGATCCTGTCGGCCGCGTCGTAGGTCGCCACCGGGGTCAGCGCGTTGACGCCGGAGGTCTCCAACCAGGAGCGCGACCAGGCCGCCATGTCCCGCCCGGAGGTCTCCTCCAGGACGGACAGCAGGTCGGCCAGCCGGGTGTTGCCGTAGGCGTGCCGTTTGAAGTAGCGGCGCGCGCCTTCCAGGAACGCTTCTTCTCCGGCGTAGGCCACCAACTGCTTCAGCACGGAAGCACCCTTGGCGTAGGTGATGCCGTCGAAGTTCAGCTTCGCGTCCTCCAGGTCGCGGATGTCGGCCGTGACCGGGTGGGTGGAGGGCAACTGGTCGGCGCGGTAGGCCCATGCCTTGCGGTTGTTGGCGAAGGTGATCCAGCCGTCGGTGAAGCGGGTGGCGCCGACGATCGCGTACGAGCCCATGAAGTCGGCGAACGACTCCTTCAGCCACAGGTCGTCCCACCAGACCATGGTGACCAGGTCGCCGAACCACATGTGCGCCATCTCGTGGAGGATGGTGTTGGCGCGGCGCTCGTAGGACGAGCGGGTTACCTGGCCCCGGAAGATGTACTCCTCCCGGAAGGTCACACACCCCGGGTTCTCCATGGCGCCGATGTTGTACTCGGGCACGAACGCCTGGTCGTACTTGCCGAACGGGTACGGATAGTCGAACCGGTCGTGGAAGAAGTCCAGGCCCTGCTTGGTGATGAGGAAGATGTCGTCCGCGTCGAAGTGGCGGGCGAGCCCCTTGCGGCACATTGCGCCCAGCGGGATCTCCAGCACGGTCCCGTCGGGGAGCGCACGGGTGTAGAGATCGGTTTCGTAGTGGTACGGGCCGGCGACGACGGCGGTGATGTACGTGGAGATCGGCTTGGTCGCGGCGAACCGCCACACGCCGTCCTTCGCACTGGTCGACGGGTCCTCGGCGGCGCTGTTGCTCCAGACCGTCCAGCTCTCGGGGGCGGTGACCTCCAGCTGGTAGGGGGCCTTGAGATCGGGCTGCTCGAAGTTGGCGAAGACGCGTCGGGCGTCGGCCGGCTCGTACTGCGTGTACAGGTAGACCTCGCCGTCCTCCGGGTCGACGAACCGGTGCAGCCCCTCACCCGTACGGCTGTAGGCGCACTGGGCGTCCACCACCAGGACGTTCTCCCGGGCCAGTGACTCCAGCGCGATCCGGGAACCGTCGAAGACGGCGGACGGGTCCAGGGCGCTGCCGTTCAGCGTGACCGAGGTGACGGACGGGGCGATCAGGTCGACGAACGTCGAGGCGCCCGCCTGCGTACTGCGGAAACGGATCGTCGTGACCGATCGGAAGGTGTGCGGGTCCGCCGTGCCTCCCGACTGTCCATCGACGGCGGAACGCAGGTCGAGGCTCACCTCGTATCCGTCGACGGACAGCAGCTCCGCCCGCTGACGGGCTTCGTCGCGGGACAGATTCTCACCGGGCACGGGCACTCCTTCGTGGCTCGTTCGAACAGGACCGATCCTGCCATGTGCACCTGGCAGCCGGTATCCCGGGAATCGGTCGGTGGCCGGGCGCGTTGTCGCGTTCACGCGCCCGGCGCGCTGCTATCTGGTTTTGGCTGAGTTGTTCTGTGTTTGTTCCGTGGTGCCCGATGAGGAGATGCATGTCCGAGAACGGCAAGACCCCGGTGGACTTCTGGTTCGATCCGCTGTGCCCCTGGGCCTGGATGACCTCCCGGTGGATGTTGGAGGTGGAGAAGGTCCGCGACGTCCAGGTCAGCTGGCATGTGATGAGCCTCGCCGTGCTGAACGAGGATCGTCTCGACGAGCTGCCCGAGGGATACCGCGAGCTGCTGAAGAACGCCTGGGGCCCGGTGCGGGTGGTCATCGCCGCCCGGGAGCTGCACGGCCCCGAGGTGGTCGGGGACCTCTACACCGCGCTCGGCACCCGTTTCCACAACCGTGGGGAGGGGCCGAGCAGGGAGGCGATCGTCAGCGCCCTGGAGGAGGTGGGACTGCCGGTGGAGTTGGCCGACTACGCCGACCGGGACACCTATGACACCGAGCTGAGGGCCTCCCACAAAGAGGGCATCGACAAGGTGGGCCAGGACGTCGGCACCCCCGTGATCGCGGTGCCCGGCGCGGACGGCGAGCAGATCGCCTTCTTCGGTCCGGTCGTCACTCCCGCGCCCAAGGGGGAGGAGGCGGCGAAGCTGTGGGACGGCACGCTGCTGGTGGCGTCGATCCCCGGTTTCTACGAGATCAAGCGGACCCGTACGGCGGACCCGTCGTTCGACTAGGTCGTGTCTGACGGGCGCGACCTAGGCACGGCCCAGGAGTATGGATCAGGACCGCTGCCCGCCCTGTCGCTCGCCCGGCGCTGACCCCGTACGTGAGGCAGGGCACACGGCCCGTAAGGCAGGGGCCCGCGGACGGTCCGCAAGGAACGGAAGTGCCCCACGAGTCACGTCCTCGTGGGGCACTTCCTCTTTTCCGCCTGCGCGTGAAGGGTGAGAAGACGATCACGGGCAGGACGCGCGGCCGGCCCCGCGACGGGCCCGGCTGGGTGCTGCGGTCAGGGGGCGATGAGCGGGGTGCGCTCCTTGGCCTCGGCGTAGCGCTTGGCCACGTCCTGCCAGTTGACGACCTCCCACATGGCGTCGATGAAGTCCACCTTCTGGTTCTTGTACTGGAGGTAGAAGGCGTGCTCCCAGGCGTCGAAGACCAGGATCGGCACCGAGCCCTGGCCGACGTTGCCCTGGTGGTCGTAGATCTGTTCGACGATCAGTCGACGGCTGACCGGCTCGTAGGCGAGGACGCCCCAGCCCGAGCCCTGCGTCGTCGCGGACGCCTTCGTCAGCTGGGCCTTGAACTTCTCGAAGGAGCCGAAGGACTCGGCGATGGCGTCCGCGAGTTCGCCGACGCCGTCTTTCTCCAGCGGCTCGCCGCCGCCGTCTCCGGTCATGTTGTGCCAGTAGATGCTGTGGAGGATGTGTCCGGAGAGATGGAAAGCAAGGCTCTTCTCCAGGCCGTTGATGGCCCCCCAGGACTCTTTGTCACGGGCCTCCGCGAGCTGCTCAAGGGTGTCGTTGGCGCCCTTGACGTATGCGGCGTGGTGCTTGTCGTGGTGCAGCTCGACGATCTGCGGATTGATCACCGGTTCGAGCTCGGTGTAGTCGTACGGCAGATCAGGAAGTGTGTAGATGGCCATTGCTCCGGTCCCTCCGACTGCTTATTGCGCATCTTATGCAAGTGCACGTTAGCAGCAGCATGGGACCCTCGCAGATCAGGCATTGGTCCTAGGTCATTGGTGCCGTACCGGTCCTCGCGAGCACCGCCAGATCCGGGAAATCCGTCACCACCGCGTCCACCCCGAGCCCGTAGTGGAGGGCGTACTCACCGAAGGCGTCGCCGAATTCCCAGGCCGCGCCATGCCGACGGAAGTCGCCGCTCAGATAGGCGTTTTCCGCGCGGAACGTGTACGCGCCGACCTTCAGGCCCGCCGCATGCGCATCGGCCAGCAAGGGGGACGGGGGGAGGACCGACGCCTTGTCAGGTCCGATCCACCGCGCGTAGCGGGCGATCTCCCGCAACCCGTCCGGCGTTCTCATCCGGGCGTACGTGGTGTCGTGGCCGAACGGCCCGCCCGTGGTGCCCAGCGCCTGCCACAGCGGCAGTCCGAGCCCGGCCGCGGCGAGCCGTCGCAGGCTCGACGGCTCGAAGGACTGGACGGTGCACTCGGCGTGGCCGAGGCGGTTGCGCCGAACGGCGTGCACCACCGCGGGCTCCAGCGGCAGTCCGATGGAGCGGAAGTAGCCGGGGTGCTTGAGCTCGGGGAAGAGGCCGATCGGGCGTCGGTGGCGGCGGGCGAGGCGCCGGGTGAGGTCGATGACGTCCTGGAAGGTCAGGATCGGCGACCGCCCGTCGAAGACCGTGTTCCGGTTGCGCAGCAGAGGCAGCCGTTCGACGGTGCGCAGGGTGGTGAGTTCGGCGAGGGTGAAGTCCTCGGTGAACCAGCCGTGCGCCCGTCGGCCGTCGATGACCTTGCTCGTTTCCCGGGAGCGGAACTCCCGGTGTTCCCGTACGTCCGTGGTCTGCGAGATCTCGTTCTCGTGCCGCACGACCAGGACCCCGTCCGCGGTCGCCACCAGGTCCGGTTCGAGCCAGTCCGCCCCGACGGCCGCGGCCAGGGCGTAGGACTCTGCGGTGTGCTCGGGCCGCCAGCCGGGCGCCCCACGGTGTCCGATGACCACGGGCCGCCGTTCACCGCCGTGCGCCCGAGCCGGGTCCGTTCGGGTGGCTGCCGCCGCCCCCGCGGCCAGGAGCACCGAACGCCGCCCCGGGACGATCGCCACCGGCGCGCCTAGGACGCTCGGGCCAGGGCGCGGGCCGCGGTCAGTTGCTCCAGATGGTCCTCGTACGCCTTCGCATAGAACACCGCCCGTGCCGGGTCCGGCTCCACGACCTCGACCGGGGCGGTCCAACGCGCGGTGTCCAACTCGGTGCCGCAGCGCCGCGCGGCGGAGAGGACCGCGCCGCGGGCTCCCACCTCGCCCTCGGCGATGCGCAGCGGCCGGCCCAGTACATCGGCGAACAGTCGGGTCCACGCCGAGGAACGGGTCCCGCCCCCGCACAGCGTCGGCGAACCGGTCAGCCCGGCCGCCTCCAGGCAGTGCCGGGCCGCGAAGCCGATGCCCTCACAGACCGCCCGCACCAGGTCCTCGCGGGTCGTCTCCAGGGACACCCCGGTGAACTGCGCCCGCAACCTCGGCTCCACGAAGGGTGCCCGCTCGCCGGACGGGGCGAAGTAGGGCAGGGCCCGTACCCCGCGGGCGCCCGGGGTCGTCGAGTCCAGTACGGCGTTGACCTCCGAGTGCGACACGCCCGTGATGCCGAGCACCCAGTCGAGCGCCGCCGTCCCCACCATCGCCGGCATCGCCCGTAGCCACTGCTCCCGCCGGTCGATGGAGATGTGCAGCCCGGCGGGCTCGCCGGCCAGGTCCAGTTCGCGGGTGACGACGAGCGCGGCCAAGCAGGTGCCCACGATCAGCAGTCCGTCGCCGGGCGAGGTGACCCCCGCGCCCTCGGCGCAGGCCGCCAGATCGTAGGGGCCGCTGGTGACGGGCGCTCCGGAGGGCAGTTCCGCCACCGCGATCGGATCGCTGATCACGGGCAGCAGTCGGCGCCGGTGGGTGAGCCCGAGCGCGGCCACTACCTCGTCGCTGTAGTTGCGCGTCCGTGGGTCGAGGAAGGGCATCGACGCATCGGAGACATCGGTCGCCCTTACCCCCGTCAGCCGTTGGAAGACCATGTCCTTGCAGGAGACGGCGGCGGCTGCGGCATCCAGTGCGGCCGGCTCGTAGCGGTCCAGCCAGGCGAGCACCGGGCCGGGACAGCCGGGGAACACGGCGCTGCCCGTGCGCCGGTACACGGTGTCCACGATCCCCGCCGCCTGCCACTCCTCCACCAGGTCTCTGGCCCGGCCGTCCATCCAGGAGATCGCGGGCCGCACTCCCCGCCCCGACTCGTCGACCAGCCAGACCCCGTCGCCCTGTCCGGTGAGCCCGACGAGCGCGGGTTGCCCGATGCGGGTGGTCAGTGCACCCGTCACCTCCTGGACCGCGCCGTACACCTCGTCCATGTCCTGCTCGACGCGCCCGTCCTGGATGTCGAGGCGCAGCGGGCGCGACTCGGTGTGCAGGGGTTGTCCGCGCTCGTCGAAGGCGACGGCCTTGACCATGGACGTGCCCGCGTCGATCCCGATGAAAGCCGTCATCGCGCCCCTCCCGGTTCATGGGTTCCGCGCGTGAGTCTTCCCCGGCGGCCCGGCCCCGGCACGGACCCGCGCCCGAACTGTCCCCTGGCCGGCCCTGCATCGGAGCGCGGCGCGGATCGATCCCGGACAGAAAGGGGGGCGCGGCAATGGTTCCGGGCAGAAAAGGGGCCCGGCGTCGATCCCGGGCGGGAAGGGCGCGGGGCCGAGGCCGAAGGCCCCCCAACAGACCCTCGGCTCCGGCCCCGCAGTGGCCTCCACCGGTCCGCACATCGCCGGACGGAGGCAGGTACAGCGCAGGAACGCCCCTCTCAGAACGTCTCCCTGACCCTTCTTCTCAGCAGTTCGTGCAGCCCTACGCCAGGGCGTTCGCGGGCGCCTCACCCCTGGCGTACCGCACCACCTCGGCCGCCGCGATCCTGGCCGCCTTCCGCGCCACCGACTGGCTCGCGCCGGCCACGTGCGGGGTCAGCACCACGTTCGGCGTCGACAGCAGTCGAGCGCCCGGCCGCAGGGGCTCCTCCTCGTAGGTGTCGAGGGCGGCGGCCCCCAACTGCCCGCTGTCCAGCGCGTCGCACAGGGCCTCGGTGTCCACGAGACCCCCGCGGGCCGCATTCACCAGCACGGCGCCCCGGGGCAGCATCGACAGCTCACGGGCTCCGATCAGTCCCCGGGTCTGGGGGGTGAGCCTGGCGTGCAGGGTCAGCACCTGGGACCGCGACAGCAGCGCCTCCAAGGACGGCGTGCGGATGCCGCGCACATCGCCGCGCACATACGGGTCGTAGACCTCCACCTCGGCACCGAACGCGCCCAGCACCCGTGCCACCCGGCTGCCCACCGCCCCGTAGCCGATCAGCCCCACGGGGGTGTCCTCCAACTCCAGTCCGCTGCGCTCGTACGTGTAGTACGAACCGTCCCAGCCGCCGGTCCCGGTCAGTGAGCCGTGCGCCTCCGGGATGCGGCGCAGCGCCGAGAGCATCAGCCCGATCGTGAACTCGGCCGTCGCCGCCGCATTGCGGCCCGGTGCGTAACAGACCCTCACCCCGCGCTCCCTGGCCGCGTCCGCGTTGACGTTCACCGGTCCACCGCGGCAGACCGCGATGAGTTTGAGGTCCGGGGCCGCTTTGAGGACCCGTTCGGTGAAGGGGGCCATCTGGGTGATGCACACCTCCACCCCGTCCAACGCTCGGATCAGCGCGTCCTCCACATCGCTGGCCTCTTCGACTTCGCCGACCTGCCCGAACGGCTCGATCGGCCAGGGCAGGGTGAGTTCGGTGAGCTCCAGCGAGGAGTCGGCGAGGTCGTGGCGCAGGGCCTCGGCGATCAGGGAGTTGCGGACGAAGTGGTCGCCGGCAGCCAGGACTTTCATGCAGTTCCTCCGCGTGATCGTTCGCGAGATCGTTCATGGCCTGTGCTCGGGGTGGACTAGACCTCGCCCAGCGCGCAGACCTCATAGGGGATCTGGTGCTCGTCGAGTTCGCGCAGTGCGTCGGCCGGTGCGCCGCCGTCGATGAGCACCAGGTCGAAGCGGGAGAGTGGGGCGAGCCGGTGCAGCGCGGTCCGGCCGAGCTTGCTGTGGTCGAGCAGGAGGATGTTCCTGGCCGCCGAATCGAGCATGGCGCGCTTCACGGACACGATGTGCTGCTCCTGGTGGTACGCGAACCCTGCGGACGCCGCCGACGTCGAGGTGAAGGAGATATCGGCCCGCAGCGACTGCACGGCCTCCATGCACGAGACCCCGAGGAAGGAGGAGTGCAGCGGATCGTAGTCGCCCCCGAGCGCAATCAGACGGATGCCGCGCTCGGTGGAGAGCAGGGTGAGTGCCTCCAGGAAATTGGTCACCACCGTCAGCGGGGCCACCCCGCCCAGCCGTCGGGCCAGTTCCAATACCGTCGATGAGTCGTCGAGCATCACCGCCATGCCCGGTTCGATGAGATCCAGTGCCCGTGCCGCGACGGCCGCCTTCTCCCGGCGCATCGATTTCATCCGGTACGCCACATTCGATTCGAAGACCCCGGACGGCTGCGCGGTGACGCCTCCGTGGAACTTGCGGACGACCCCCTGCCGCTCCAGTTCGTCCAAATCGCGGTGCACGGTCATGAGGCTGACCCCGAACCGCTCGGCGAGTTCCGCAGCGGCGGCCTCGCCCCGCGCCAACACATGGTCGGCTATCGCCTCCCTGCGTAACGCGGGGCGTTGCCGTCCCATCCGACCTCCCACGCCCGATGGCCTGAATCGCCTCAGAGCTTGAGTCAGCCAAAGGGGGGCGTCAATCCTTCGCGCAGCGGTTTTTCGCGGCGCAACATGAGAACTTCTCATAAAGCGACGTGAAAAGGGTTAGGGCTTAAGGGGAAGTTATGTGGATGGGCATCGACCTCGGCACGCAGAGTGTCCGTGCGGTGGTCGTGGACGACGAGGGCACCGTCCACGGCAGCGGTTCGGCACCCCTGGCCTCCCACCGCGCCGGCGACCGCCATGAGCAGTCGTCTGACGACTGGTGGACCGCCGTCGTCGGTGCCTCCCGGGCCGCGCTCCGCGACGGGCACCGCCCCCGGGCGCTCGCGATCTGCTCCACCTCGGGCACGGTCCTGCTCACCGACCGCCACGGCCGGGCCACCACCCCTGCCGTGATGTACGACGACGGCCGCGCACCGGGCCGCGGCCCCGGCCGGGCCCTGTGGCTCCAGTCGGCGTACGGGCCAGGTCGGGTCACCCACCAGGCGGACCTGATCGCCTCCCGGCTCGCCGGCCGCCCGCTGCCCACGGACTCCAGCCACGCCCTGAAGACGGGGTACGACCCCGAGCGGGAGGTCTTCGACACCCCGGGCCTGCCGACGGCTGACCTGCCCGACGTGGTGCGGCCCGGCACCGTCCTCGGCGAGGTGGACCGGGCCGCAGCCGCCGCGACGGGCATCGCGGCCGGGACCGCGATCGTCGCCGGGATGACCGACGGCTGCGCCGCGCAGATCGCCTCCGGCGCGCTGAGCGTGGGCTCCTGGAACGCCGTCCTGGGCACCACCCTCGTCCTCAAGGGGGTCACCGCCACGCCCCTGCGCGACCCGTCGGGCGTGGTCTACAGCCATCGTTCACCGGACGGCGTCTGGCTCCCCGGCGGTGCGTCGAGCGTCGGCGGCGGAGCACTGCGGTCCGCGTTCCCGGAGGCCGATCCCGCGGCCTTCGACACCCTTGCGGAGGCGTATGAGCCGGCGGGAGTGGTGGCGTACCCGCTGGTCGGGCAGGGCGAACGCTTTCCCTTCCTGGCACCCGACGCTAAGCCGTTCGTCCTGGGTGCCCCGAGGTCGGACGGGGAGTTGTGGGCGGCGCTGCTCCAGGGCGTCGCGCTGGTGGAGCGGCTGTGTCTGGACTATCTGGATCTGTTGGGAGCGCCGGTGGACGCGGCGCTGACGTGTACGGGAGGCGCGGTACGCAGCGCGTACTGGACTCGCCTTCGCGCGGAGGTGTCGGGCCGGACCATGCGCGTGCCCGTCTGTGCCGAACCGGCTCTCGGCATGGCGGTCCTGGCCGCGTACGGCGTCGAGGGAACGGCTTCGCTGGCGGCGGTGGCACGGCGCATGGTCCGGCCGGGGGAGGAGTTCGCACCGCGCGGGGGCGGCCGGTTCACCGAGCCCTATCTGACGCTGGTGGCGGAGTTGGAGCGGCGCGGCTGGCTCCCGGGGCCGGTGGCGGCGCACGCCCGGGCACGTACGGAGAAGGCCCACACCTAATGCACGGCACGACACGGCACGTCCTGAGCGCCCGGTGCCCTTCGACGGCCCAGCGCCGGGCGGTTTGCGATGAACCGTACCGGTACAGCAGTTCGTTGGGGGGAATGTGATCGACGGATGAGGGAGTCCCCATGAGCGCGACGCTGTTGCTGGCCCGACACGGCCAGACCGTGTGGCACGCGGAGAACCGCTATGCGGGCGTCAGCGAGGTGCCCCTCACAGACGAGGGGCGGGACCAGGCCCGTCGGCTCGGCCGCTGGGCCGCCCGTACCCCGATCGACGCGATCTGGACGTCGACGGTCTCCCGGGCGATCGTGACCGCCGAACCGGCTGCCATGGCGCTCAATCTCGTTCCGCAACGTGAATACGACCTCCGGGAGTGTGATTTCGGGGTGATGGAGGGGCGCACGCTCGCCGAGTTCGCGTCCGAGCAGCCCGAGGCCGCGGCGGCGTTCACCGCGGACCCGGTGGCGCATCCGTTTCCTGCTGCGGAGGACCCCAGGGTGGCGGCGCTTCGGGGCGCTGCGGCGCTGCGCCGGATCGCCCGGGAGCACGACGGCGCCCGGGTGCTCGTGGTGGCGCACAACACGCTGCTGCGGCTGGTGCTCTGCGAGCTGTTGTCCCTTCCCCTGCGCAACTATCGGCGGACCTTTCCGGCGTTGCGCAATACCGCGGTGAGCGAAATCCGTCTGGGGCATGATCTGGGACATGACGAGTGCGCACTGCTATCGCTCAATGTGCCGTGCGGCTAGAATATTTCGCCTATTTCCGGTGGTACTCGGGTGCACACCGCCTCATGCGTTTTCATGAGGGTAAAGGCGTGTTGTCGTATAACCGGCGATGAGGCGGGCCCACTGGAAAACCGCTGATTTCTGACCGCGGTGAAGGTAAGTGCCCCTCGGTCGGTGTTCCGTCGCGAGGCGCTGCCTTTCGCCGCGTGATCGGTGCCGCGCGATCGGTGCCGGGGGAGATGCCGTGCGCGCCGTGCTCAGTCGGTAGTGGCTTCGGCCGCGGCGGCCCTGCGTGCCCCGGCCGTCTGCCGTGCATATCCGATCGCCGCGAGCGCGAGCGTCAACCCGCCCGACGACAGCAACTGGGTCCGGGTGTCCGACTCCCTGGCCATCAGGACGAAGACTGCCGCCATCCCGGCCAGCGCCACCCAGGTCAGGACCGGGAACCACCACATCCGGACCACGAGTCGCGACGGGTCCTCGCGCTCGGTCCTGCGGCGCAGGATCAGTTGGGAGATCGCGATGAAGATCCAGACGATGAGGATGATCGCGCCGACCATGTTGAGGAGCCACATGAAGATGTCGTCCGGCCGCCAGTAGCTGAGCAGCACGCATCCGAAGCCGACGACCGACGAGAACAGCACGGCGGCCCGGGGCACTCCACCGGATGCCCGGCCGAGCGCCTTCGGGCCCTGCCCGCGGGCGACGAGGGAGCATGCCATCCGGGAGGCGCCGTAGATGTTGGCGTTCATCGCGGAGAGCAGGGCGATCAACACGACCACGTTCATGATCTGACCGGCGCCGGGAATCCCGAGGTGGTCGAGGGTCGCCACATAGGGCCCCTTCTCCACGACCTTCGGGTCGTTCCACGGCACCAGCGTGACGATCACTGCCATGGAGCCGATGTAGAAGATGGCGATCCGCCACATCGCCGTCCGCACGGCCTTGGCGACCCCGCGCACCGGGTCCTTGGACTCGGCCGCCGCGATGGTGACCGTCTCCAGACCGCCGTACGCGAAGAGGGACGCGAGCAGACCGACCACCAGACCGTCGACGCCCATCGGCATGAAGCCGCCGTCGCCGGAGAGGTTCGCCGTGCCCGGAGCGTCCGAGCCCGGCAGCAGTCCGGTGATCGCGAGGCCGCCGATCACCAGGAAGAGAACGATTGCCAGCACCTTCAAGGCGGCGAACCAGAACTCGAATTCACCAAAATTCTTGACGGCCGCGAGGTTCGTGAGGCAGAAGACCAGCATGAACAGCGCCACCCAGGCCCACTCGGGTGTGCCCGGCATCCAGCCCGTCATGATCTTGGCGGCGCCGATCGCCTCCAGTCCCACGGCCACGCAGAGCAGGAACCAGAACGCCCATCCCGCGGTGAACCCCGCCCAGGGCCCGATCGCCCGCTCGGCGTGGACCGAGAACGATCCGGAGGCGGGGTTGGCCGCGGACATCTCGCCCAGCATCCGCATGACCAGCATCACGAGCAGCCCGGACAGGGCGTACGCGATGACGATGGACGGTCCTGCCTTGGCGATGCCGGCGCCCGATCCCACGAACAGTCCGGCGCCGATCACCCCGCCGAGAGCGATCATCGACAGATGGCGCTGCTTGAGTCCGTGCGAGAGCGTCACGTCGTCCGGGCGGCGATCGACGGGCGGAGGCGCGGAGGTCCGAGACATGGAAGAGCCCTGTTTCCTTGGCAGCGATGGTGCGGCAGGTGATGAGCAAGTTTGAGCATGGTGCCCGGTAACAGGGAACGTATGTCCGCTATACGGGCACGAACTTTACACAAGGTGTCCACCCGTCTACCCGGCCAAGGCGGGGACGAACGTAGGAGCGCTTTAGTGAAAACCTACAGACGCCATGGTTGAGTGCCGTCGAACGAAGGCGGCCCCACCTCAGTGACGAGGGTCACGCCTCCGGGTGCGTGTACCGGCGAGTTTGTTCACTTCCAATGAAGCAGTCCCATCGCCCTTGTCGGTGGATGACGGTGAACGATCGTTCGCCTCTGGGCTACGGTCACTGTGCTTCACCGATTCCTTGCTTCTCCCTACACCTTCCCTCGCCCCGCGGAGTCCCGATGAGCACTGCCACAGCCACCTCACGTCCGGGCGCGGTCCTCGCGGACCTGCTGCCCGCCTCCCGCACCAGGGACATCGCCCTCGTGCTCGGGGGTGCCGCGCTCACGGGCATCGCCGCCCAGATAGCGCTGCCGATCCCCGGCTCCCCGGTCCCGGTCTCCGGCCAGACGTTCGCCGCCCTCCTGGTCGGCACCGCACTCGGCGCCCAGCGGGGCCTGCTCTCGCTCCTGCTCTACGCGTTGGCCGGCATGGCGGGCGTGCCGTGGTTCGCGGAAGGCGCGTCGGGCTGGTCGATGCCGTCCTTCGGCTACATCCTCGGCATGCTGCTCGCCGCCACCGTCGTCGGTGCCCTCGCCCGTCGCGGGGCCGACCGTTCCGTCCTGCGGATGGCCGGCACCATGGCCGTCGGCTCGGTGATCATCTACGCGGTCGGTGTGCCCTATCTGGCGCTCTCCACCGGGATGACGCTCTCCCAGGCGATCGCGGCCGGTCTGACCCCGTTCCTGATCGGCGACGCCCTCAAGGCTGCCCTGGCGATGGGCGCGCTCCCCACCGCCTGGAAGCTGCTCGGCCGCCGCGGCTGAGCAGGGGCACGCGGCCCTCGGGCCGCTGCGGACAACGAGCGAGGCGCGCCGGGCGATATGCCCGGCGCGCCTCGCTCGTTCATATGGTCCGGTGCCGTACCTGACGGTCGAACCGGGACAGGAGCCCCGCACCCGTGCCCGAGTGCTCAGGCGGCCCGCCGATAGCTGCTGCCGTCCCTCGGGCGCACCAGCAGTCCGGAGGTCACCAGATAGCGGCGCAGCGCGGGGAAGTCGTCGTGCACGGTAAGCAGGGCCTCGTTCACCTCGCGCTCGGTGTACTCCCGCTCGGGCGTGAACAGCGTCTCGGCGAGGTGCGTCAGGACCTGTTCGCGGCGGGCCGTCTTGCGGGGGATGGCGGTGAGTCGACCCTGCGAGAACAGGGCGGTGACATCGTGGGCCGTGGCGGATGGTTGAGAACTCATACGGCGAAGCCTCGCCGTGCCGACACCGCCCGGGCAACACGTTTTCCACCCGGCCGGCGTCGATTCGGCAGTCCTCGGCAGTCCTCGGGCAGTCGTTGGGGCGAGTCGGTCGACCACCCCGAGGCAAGCGCCGCGTCAGGTACGGGTCGGATCACCGGCCGCGGGTGCCGGCTTCTGCTGTGGCTTCCCGCGCGGGTTTCCCTGACCGCGCCCGGTGCGGTCCCGCCAGACGGCGATGGCCACCACCACCGCCGCGACCAGCAGTGACAGCAGCATCTGCTCCCGTCCGGTGTCGTCGAAGAGCATGTAGACGATCACGAAGAGGATCATTCCGATCGTCACCCGGGTCAGCCAGGGGAACAGCCACATGCGGACGACCAGCTTCTCCGGGGCCTCCCGCTCGATGATCCGGCGCATCCGCAACTGCGTGCAGCAGATCACCAGCCAGACGAACAGCGCGACCGCGCCCGACGAGTTCAGCAGGAACGCGAAGACCGTGTCGGGCCAGCGGTAGTTGAAGAACACCGCGACGAAGCCGAACAGCACGGACGACAGGATCGCGGCCCGGGGCACTCCGCGGCTGTCCGTCCGGGCGAAGGCCCCAGGGGCGTCACCGCGCTTGCCCAGGGAGAACGCCATCCGCGAGGCCGTGTACAGCCCGGAGTTCAGACAGGACAGGACGGCCGTCAGGACGATGAAGTTCATGATCTGCCCGGCATGGGGGATGCCGATGGAGTTCAGTGCGGCGATGTACGAGCCGTCCTCGGTGATGGCCTTGCTGTTCCAGGGGAGCAGGGTGAGCACCACGAAGATCGAACCGAGGTAGAACACGGCGATCCGCCAGATCACGCTGTTGGTCGCCTTGCGCACCGCGCGCTGGGGGTCGGCCGACTCTCCGGCCGCCAGGGTCACGATCTCGCTGCCCATGAAGGAGAAGACGACCATCAGCACACCGGTGAGGATCGCCCCGTACCCCTCGGGGAAGAAGCCTCCGGAGTCGGTGAGATGGGCGAAGCCCTTGCCCGGATTGTCCGAGCCGGGCAGCAGTCCGAAGACGGCGAGCAACCCGATCACGACGAATGCCCCGATGGCCACCACTTTGATGCCGGCGAACCAGAACTCGAATTCTCCGTACGACCCCACCGACGCCAGATTGGTCGCCGTCAGCACGACCATCACGAGCAGCGCCCAGGCCCACTGGGGAACGGCTGGAATCCATCCCTCCAGAATCACCGCTCCGGCGGTCGCCTCGACCGCCAGTACGACGACCCAGAAGAACCAGTAGAGCCATCCGATCGAGAACCCGGCCCAGCGCCCGATCGCCCTGTCGGCGTACTCCGAGAACGACCCGGACGCGGGGTTCGCGGCGGCCATTTCGCCGAGCATCCGCATCACGAGGACGACCATCAGACCGACGAGCGCGTACGAGAGGAGGATGGCGGGCCCGGCGGCTGCGATGCCCGCGCCCGAACCCACGAACAGTCCGGCGCCGATCACCCCACCGATGGCGATCATGGAAAGATGTCGGTTCTTCAGTCCGGCCTTCAACTCATCCGACGACTGTGACTGTGAAGGCTCTTCCGGCTGCTCACCTTCTTTTGGAAGGGTTTGCTGCGAGGTCATGGTTGATTCCTTTGGTTCGAGAATCGTGTGCGGTGCATTCAGGTGCTGACCCCGCTGACGGCTACCCGCTCATTCGCGTGCCACACTCCCCTCATGCGCGTGTACATCGGTTCCGACCATGCTGGCTACGAACTCAAGAACCACCTCGTCGAGTGGCTCAAGGCCCACGGCCATGACCCGGTCGACTGCGGACCCCACATCTATGACGCCCAGGACGACTACCCGCCGTTCTGCCTCCGTGCCGCGGAGCGTACGGCGGCCGACCCGGACAGCCTCGGCGTCGTGATCGGCGGGTCGGGCAATGGCGAGCAGATCGCCGCGAACAAGGTGAAGGGCGTGCGGGCCGCACTCGCCTGGAGCGAGCAGACCGCCGCCCTCGGTCGCGAGCACAACAACGCCAACGTGGTCGCCGTCGGTGGCCGAATGCATACGCTGGAGGAGTCGACGAAGTTCGTTGAGATCTTCCTCAGCACGCCGTACTCGAACGAGGAGCGCCACACGCGCCGGATCGAGATGCTGACGGCGTACGAGAACACGGGCGAACTCCCCCCGATCCCGGCCCACCACCCTCAGCCGTAACCCCATCAGCCCCGGCGCCCCCAGGTTCCACCTGCGGGGCGCTTGTTCATGCCGCCCCGCAGGGCTGGGCGCACGGAAGCGGGCCGTGTCCGGGGCACAATGGGAGTCTCCGCAGCGGACCAGCACCAAGGATCGACTCCCGTGCCCGAAGGCCACACCATCCACCGTCTCGCGCAGGACCATCGCGAGCGCTTCCTCGATCAGCCCCTGCGCATCACCAGCCCCCAGGGCAAGTTCTCCGACTCGGCCGCCTTGATCGACGGCCAGGTGCTGGATGCGGCCGAGGCCCACGGCAAGCACCTGTTCCTCGGCTTCGGCCCGCTCGGCTGGGTCCACATCCATCTCGGTCTCTTCGGCAAGGTCGACCTCGGGAACGCCCCCGCACCGCCGCCCACCGACACCGTCCGGCTGCGCCTCGCTACCCCCGACGGCTATATGGATCTGCGCGGCCCGACCACCTGTGCGCTGATCACCGACGGCGAGAAGGCCGCGATACACGACCGCCTCGGCCCTGACCCGCTGCGGGCCGACGACGACCCGGGCCGCGCCTTCGCCCGGATCTCCCGCTCGCGCACCACCATCGCCGCACTGCTGCTGGACCAGAAGATCATCTCGGGGGTGGGCAATGTCTACCGCGCCGAGGTGCTGTTCCGGCACAACATCGATCCGTACCGCGCGGGCAAGGACATCGAGCGCGCCGAATGGGATCTGATCTGGGCCGATCTGGTGGAGTTGATGCACGAGGGAGTACGGAACAACCGCATCGACACCGTCCGGCCGGAGCACACCCCCGAGGCCATGGAACGCCCGCCGCGCGTGGATGACCACGGCGGCGAGGTGTACGTCTATCGCCGGGCCCAACTGCCCTGTCACATCTGCTCGACCGAGATCCGCACCGCCGATCTCGCGGCGCGCAATCTCTTCTGGTGCCCGCGCTGCCAGGTGACCACGGTCGGCTAGCCGACCCGGGACAACCGGTGTTCCCGGTCCGGACAGCCGGCCCGGGACAGTCGGGTGTCCCCGGCCCGTTCCCGGGCCGAGGACACAGAGGTTTGCGCCGCTGGACGCTTCCTAGATGTTGTGCGGCACCCAGGGCGCCACATCGCTGCCGAACGCGATCGAAGCCTCGGTCAGCGCCCCTTCGCGGACCTCGCGCACCCGCCCGGCACCGGCGAGCGCCGCGAGCGAGATGCCGCCCATGTAGGCCGCGCCCAACTCCCGTACGGACAAGACCAGGTCCGCCGCGTCCGCCGTCCGCTCGCAGACCGCGCCCTTGGTGTCGCCGGACAGCCGCCAACGCCCTTCGTTCCAGGGACAGAAGGCGTCTTCCACCTCGATCACGAGATCCAGGGCCGTGCGGTACGGGCGGGCCGCCAGCGCGGTGCCGACATCGACGAGCCGTACGTACAGACCGTCCCAGATCCGTGCGTCGCAGCGCCTGATGTCGGAGACGAGGTGCTGCCAGGGGTCGTCGACCGGCCGGTTCTCCATCCGGATCGACGACGTCAGATCGATTCCGGCGAGGAACCGCCACAGCGCCGCGTACGCCACGGGGTCCAACGCGTACAGATCGGTCAGTTGCAGGGAGCCCTTCGGCCCGGCGTTGTCCCAGGCCGGACGGTTGCGGAAGAGGGTGTAGCCGACGGTCTCGCCATCGCGCTCGGCGAGGACGCACTGGAGGTCCGACGCGCCCGCCTTGTCCTCGGATGCGTCCATGATCTGGAGGGGCTCCCAACCGGGCAGCCGGGCGATCATGCCGGGGCGCTCGGGCACCTTGCGCGCATAGATCGCCTCGCAGATGTCGAGGGCGTCCATGGGTTTCACCTTGCGCAGGGTGATGCCGTCCGGGCGCTCCGGCTCGGGGAACCGCACCCGGGAGGTGTCGATCTCCGCCACCAGCTGCCAACTCGCCGTCCCGTAGCCGAAGCGGCCGTAGATCGCGGGTTCGGACGCGGTGAGGATGGCGAGCGGCTCGCCCCACTCCCGTAGGTCATCGAGCTGACGGCGCATCATGGAGGTCAGGATTCCGCGTCGGCGATGGGTGGAGGCGACGCTCACCTCGGTCACCCCGGCCATCCGGACCGCCGACCCACCGGGCACCGTGACGTCGAACCCGAAGGAGCCCGCGGTGCCCACGGACACCGAGCCGTCCCACGCTCCGATCGCCCGAGCCGGATCGGTCAGTTCCTTGATGAGGTCCCGCTTCTCCTGGGCCTGTCGCACGCCACCGAAAGCCTGCTCCAACCCCTCATACCACTGGTCCCACTCGGACGCTTCCAGGACTCGCAGCTCAACGCTCATCCGTCATGCCTAACAAAGAGCGACCATGATCGGCGAACGAATATTCGGTGTGTCGGTGGTCCCCGGCCAGGTGCGGGCGGGCCGGGGGCCGGCTTCGGGCCCGTCGAGCGGTGCCGGCGTGGTATCAATCACAGCGGGCCCGCGCCCGGCGGCCTCACTTCAGCGCACGGTCGATGGCCGGAACTACCATGTGCCCTTCTGGCCCGATGTCTGGTCTGGACCATTACATCTAGGTGGCGCCGACAGCCGCCAACTGTACGAGGCGGTCGTTCCGGCGCAATTTCACCCCTTCCGGGCCTCGATCGGACACCAGTCCTCTCCTGTGATAGAGCTCGCAGCCGTCCGGTGGGCCAGCCCCGCTGCCGACAGAACGCCAGCTCAGAGGGCGTGCGGATCACTCACGGCCCGTCAGGGTGTAAGAGCCATACAGCACTTGTCATATGCCGTGACTATCTACCGATACGTCGACAGAGCGACCCGATTTCGAACGCATTGTCATAGGGGTCCCCCTGCACGAACGGGCTATGGGTCGATAAGGTCACACGACAATGGCCCGTGGCAGAGCAGCAGACTCACTGGGGGCTCGGTGGCGCAAGGCGACCCACCGGGCCAGAATCGCGCTGCGCAAATCCGCGGTCGACTACTTCCGTGGCGATGGCTCGGACACGGTGGCCCTCACCGGGCTGCTGCTGACCGTCCCGGCCATCACCTGGGGCACGATCACCAAGTCCGAGTGGATCTCTCCGTCCGCACTGGTGCTGCCGATCGTCGCGGGCGCGTTGATCCTGCGTCCAGCGAGCCTGCTCGGTCTGTACGCGGCCTGCGCTGCGGGCCTGATCGTGGAGACCTTCAACCTCGGCCCCTATGACGACGGCCCCGACCGGGTCACCCCCGGCACGGTCCTCGTCGTGGCGGCCTGCGGATTCTTCGGACTGCTGATCGCCCAGTTCCGGGCCCGGGTCGGCGTCCCCTGGAGACGCGGCGGAACCATGCTCTTCGACCTGCGTGAACGCATCGCCGTCCAGAGCGCCCTACCGCGGCTGCGCAAGGGCTGGCACCACGAGATGGCCCTGCGCCCCGCGGGCGGTCAGTCGTTCTCCGGTGACTTCGTGGTCGCGGCCCGCACCAACGGCGGCCGTACGCTCGAAGTCGTCCTCACCGATGTGTCCGGCAAGGGGATGGACGCGGCTTCGCGCGCCCTGCTGCTCTCCGGCGCCTTCGGCGGTCTGCTCGGCTCGCTGCCCCCGCACCGCTTTCTCCATGCAGCCAACGGCTATCTGCTCAGACAGAACTGGGACGAGGGCTTCGCCACCTCGATCCATCTCGTCCTGGACCTGGAGTCCGGGGACTACGAGCTGTTCTCGGCAGGCCACCTCCCGGCGCTCCAGCTCAGCGCGGGCAATGGCCAGTGGGAGGAGAAGTCCGGCGATGGCCCGCTGCTGGGGGTGTACGACGGGGCGCAGTTCGACCCGGTGAAGGGTTCCCTGCGCCCCGGCGATGTGCTGATGCTCTTCACGGACGGCCTGGTGGAGGCTTCCGGCCAGGACCTCAGCGAAGGCATGGACCGTCTGACCGGTGAGGCCGACCGCTATGTCTCCTCCGGTTTCGAAGGGGCGGCCTGGCATCTCATCGAGACGGTCGCGAAGGACGTCAACGACGACCGGGCGCTGTTGCTGCTGTGCCGGGACGCCTGAGTCCTACGCGGGGTTGAGTGCTCCGCGCGATGCGGCCTCGGTGAAGAGCGCGAACGCGGCGGGCGCGACGCTGAAGGACCCACGGCCCGGGTCCTTGGAATCACGGACGGCGATACGGCAGGGCTGTGCGGCGACCTCGACGCACTGGCTCTGGGAGGCCCCGCTGTGCGAGGACTTCTGCCAGCTGGCCGAACCGAGGGGCGCGCACTCTATGCAATCTCCACCGGTGTCACCGCTGTAAGTCGACTTCCGCCAGGCCACGCTGCCCAGCGTCGCGCACTCGACGCAGTTTCCACCAGTGTCTCCGCTGTACGACGACTTACGCCATAGAGCGCTCGTCGGACTCGGGTTGCTCCCCATAACGCTCCTCCATTACGCGGGCGATCAGCGCCGCTGAATCCCTCACGGAGAGGGCAGCGGCCTGGAGGCGATCGTAACGGAGCGAACCCTCTTGAATACTCTCGGGGTTGGCCGTCATATGGCCCTGGATGAAGTCCTCGGTGTAGACGATGTCCGGATCGTCCCCGAAGCGGAGGATGTTGAACGAGCCTGTCAGGCCCTCGTGTTCACCGACTTCGAAGGGGAGCACCTGAATGTCGAGCCACTTTCGTTGGTGCAGGGCGAGCAGATGCTGCAACTGCCGTCGCATCACCCGCTTCCCCCCGATCTCCTGGTGAAGGGCCGCCTCGCCGAGGACCACCCAGGTCGCGGGCGGACGGGACCGCTCCAGGACGCGCTGGCGTTCCATCCTGGCCGCGACACGGCCATCGAGGTCCTCGTCGGTCCGCGCGCCGAGGATCGCCCGGGCGTATCCCTCGGTCTGGATCAGTCCGTACACCAACTGTGGCTGGAACGTGGAGATGAAGGTTGCCCGTGCCTCCATTTCTGCGTATGGCTGGAACCAGGAGGGAAGTTGGCTGCGGAGCACCAGCCCCACCAGCCGGGAGAACATCCCGTCCGTGCCCAGGCCGGCATCCACGCGCTCCGAGAAGTCGCGGGTGGGCACCTTCTTCGTCGTTTCGATCTGGCCCACGAGCGAGCCGGTGCAGAAGACAATCGATCCGAGCTGAGCCTGGCTCAGCCCTGCGGCTTCACGCAGTCGTCGCAGTTCCGAGCCGTAGTAGTCGAGCGGTGATGCGCTCGGGTCCAGGTTTCGAACAGCAGTCACGCCGTCCCCCAACGATTGGCAAGGTTGCTCACTTTTGGTAGTCAAGCCTAAGCAGTTGGCGGCAACCTAGGAGGGGAAAAGAGCCAACTAATCGTGCACCATCGGGAGTTATCGTGCAGTTGATCGACCCCGAGCCATCCCTGAGCTATCGGATGAGCTTCACTGTCGGTGACCACGCAGCGCGTCACGTTCGCCGGATCGCGCGCTCGTACCTCCACGATTGGGAGCTCGATGCGTTGGCGGACACGGTCGCGCTCGGGCTGACCGAGCTGCTGGCCAACGTCGTACGCCATGTGCCTGGGCGGCACTGTGCGCTCGCGTTGCTGCGGCTGCCGTGGGGGGTGCGGGTCGAGGTCGGCGACGAGGGGCCCGGAATGCCGAAGACGCCCGCCCCCGTCGATCCCGAAGGACTCGATGAGGGCGGGCGCGGATTGCTGCTGATCGCGGCGCTGGCCGATCGCTGGGGCGTCGTACCGCTCACGCCGACGGGCAAGACCGTGTGGTTCGAGTGCGAGGCGCCGCAGCCGCTGTCGGTCTCAGCCGACGTGGGAAGCGATGGGCTCGGGTTTCCGCTGTTTCGGCAGGAAGCGGGCGAGCAGGTGTGACCGTCCGGCGATCATGGGTGCCAGCACGGCCAGGACCAGGACGTATCCCGCGATGAACGGCGAGAGACGGTCGTCCAGTCCGGCGGCTGCCGCCATCGTCGCCAGGATCAGCGCGAACTCACCACGGGCCAGCAGGGTGGTGGAGATGTTGGCGGCCGGGCCGGGGCCGAAGTCGTAGATCCGGGCGGCGGCGAGCCCTGCGAGGACGTTCATGGCGAGCGTCACGGCGACGGCCGCGAGGACCGGCCACAGCACGGTCGGCAGATCGCCCGGGTCGATCGAGAGACCGAACCCGAAGAAGAAGATGGCGCCGAAGGCGTCCCGCAGCGGGTGCACCAGTTTGAGGATGCGCTCCCCGGACGTGGTGCTGCCCAGCATCAGACCGACCATGAAGGCGCCGATCGCGTCCGCGACCCCGAACCACTCCGAGACACCGGCCATGAAGACGGCAGCGCCCAGGAAGGAGATGACCAGGAGTTCATCGTCCGGGGTGTTCATCAACCGGCCGATGACCTTGGTGCCGAACCGTGCGGCCAGGGCGAGCAGCAGCAGGAAGCCGAACGCCTTCCCACCGTCCATCACGGCGGCCGAGAGGCTGTTCGCCCCCGACAGGATGGGTTGGAGGGCGGCGAGGTAGAGGGCGAGGAAGATGTCCTCGACCACGATGATCCCGAGGATGGGTTTGGTCTCGGGGTTGCCGATGCGGCCCAGGTCCACGAGGACCTTCGTCACGATCGCGGACGAGGAGATGCCGAGGACGCCGGCGAGCACCAGGGCTTCGCCCGTGCCCCAGCCGAGCGCGAAGCCGAAGCCGAGGCCCGCTCCCACGTTCAGCAGCAGATAGACGCCACCGGCGATGGCCATCTTCCGGCCGCCGGCTTTGAGGTCGTCGAGATGGAATTCAAGGCCCAGGTAGAAGAGGAGGAGGACCAGGCCGAGGGCCGAGAGCATCTCCAGGTCGTGCGGATCGGAGAGCAGCACGATGCCGGGCGTATGGGGGCCGAGCAGAATGCCGGCCAGGATGAAGAGGGGGATCGTGGGCAGGCCGATGCGGCCACCGAGGCGGGCGAGGAAGGCGGCTGCGAGGAAGGCGCCGCCCATGGCTATGAGGGTGTCTGCGTGTCCGATGGGCTCATCCTCACTGTGTAAACAAGAGCATCAAGAGGGCGTCAAGAAACCGTCAGTAATTAGTTTACCAAATGATTGACCTTGCAACTATTGCGGAGTGCACTCGGGTGCCTGCCGCCCCAGGGTGGTGGGGCAATCCCCACCCTCGATCGGCCGGTCAACGCCATGGTTGTAGGGGCCCGTTGATCCGTAGCGTCTACCCCGTTGACCTGCACGGATAGTGAAGACGGAGACGATCATGGGGCTGCGGCGCAGCAAGCGGCGGAACGAGTCGGCGGCAGCGGGAGCGGCCTACGACCACGGCCAGGGCCACGGTCAGGGCGGCGCCGCGGCGGTCGAACTCCGTGGCGTACGGCGTCAGTACGGCACCCGACGCGGTGCCGTCCACGCACTCCGCGGCATCGACCTCGTCCTTGCGCACGGCTCCTTCACCGCCGTCATGGGCCCCTCAGGCTCGGGCAAGTCGACCTTCCTCCAGTGCGCGGCCGGACTCGACCGGCCCACCGAAGGATCCGTACGCCTCGGCGGTACCGAGATCACCGGCATGAGCGAGAACAAGCTCACCCTGCTGCGGCGCACCCGGCTCGGCTTCGTCTTCCAGGCGTTCAATCTGCTGCCGTCGCTCACCGTGGAACAGAACGTCCTGCTGCCCATGCGTCTCGCCGGCGAACGGCCCGACCGCCGCCGTGCCGCCGAGGTGCTGACGCAAGTCGGCCTCGGCGACAAGAGCGCCCGCAGGCCGTCCGAACTCTCCGGAGGCCAGCAACAGCGGGTCGCCCTCGCCCGGGCGCTCGTCACCCAGCCCGATGTGATCTTCGCTGACGAACCCACCGGCGCGCTCGACACCACCACCGCATCCGAAGTGCTCCAACTGTTGCGCTCCGCCGTGGACGGCCTCGGCGCCACCGTCGTCATGGTCACCCACGACCCGATCGCCGCGGCGTACGCGGACCGGGTGCTGTTCCTCGCCGACGGCTCGATCGTCGACAGCCTGGACCGTGCCGACCCGGGCACGATCGCCGACCGGATGCGCTCCCTGACCGCCCCGGCCCCGGCCCACACCTACGCCGGGATGGTGGCCTGATGTCCGGCCCCAACGGCCTGGCCCGGGCCGCGATCCGCTTCAAACCGTCGGCGTTCATCGGGACCCTCGTCGCCCTGATGATGACCGCCATGATCGTCTCCGCCTGCGGGATCATGCTGGAGACCGGGGTACGCGCCAGCGTGCCGCCCAGCCGCTACGAAGCCGCGCCCGTGGTGGTCGCCGCGGACCAGCAGATCCGGTACACCGTCGGTTCGGGCGAGGACAGGTCGGCCGAGTACGTACAGGTTCCCGACCGGGCCCGGGTGGACGCATCCCTCGTACGGACAGTGGCGGCAGCCCCCGGTGTGGCGGCGGCCGTCCCCGATGTGGTGTTCCCCGTACAGCCCGTGCCGTCCGTACCGCCCGTGCAGAAGGGCGGGGCATCGCTGAACGCCCAGGGCTGGGGATCGACCGCCTTCACCGGGACCGAACTGACCGAAGGAGCCGCGCCGCGCACCGGCGATGTCGTCCTCGGCGGGTCAGCTGCGAAGATCGGCGACCGGGTCCGACTGGAAACCCCCGCGGGCGCACAGGAGTTCCGGGTCTCCGGGCTCACCCGGGACCAGGGAGTGTGGTTCAACACCTCCGAGGCCGTACGGCTGTCCGGACACCCCGGCAAGCTGGACGCCATCGCCGTACTCCCCGAGCCCGGGGTCTCCGCGGGGGAGTTGTCCGGGCAGGTCCGCCAGGCAGTCGACGGCAAGGCGAAGATCCGCACCGCCGACACCCGCGGCACCTTGGAGGACCCCCTCCTCGCCACGGCGAAGGAAACACTGATCGCGCTGGGCGCCTCCTTCGGCGGCATCGCCACCATGGTCGCCGTGTTCACCGCGGCCGGTACGGTCGCCCTCTCCGTTGGGCTGCGCCGCCGGGAGTTCGCCCTGCTGCGGGCGATCGGCGCCACTCCGCGCCA
Source organism: Streptomyces sp. NBC_00690 (assembly GCF_036226685.1). NCBI lineage: Bacteria > Bacillati > Actinomycetota > Actinomycetes > Kitasatosporales > Streptomycetaceae > Streptomyces > Streptomyces sp. NBC_00690. Next base: position 3,093,787 of record NZ_CP109009.1, on the reverse strand, counting down.
GATCCGCCGCACCATCGCCACCGAAGCACTCCTGGTCGCCCCACTGGCGGGAGCGCTGGGCTGTGTGCCGGGGGTGGCGCTGGCGAACTGGTGGTTCGGACAGTTGAAGGAGAAGGGCGCCGTTCCCGAAGCCGTGGAACTGGCCGTCTCCCCTCTTCCCCTGTCGATCGCGGTCGCCGCCTGTCTGGTCACCGCACTGATCGCGGGCTGGGCCGCTGCCCGTCGACCCGCGAAGATCAAGCCCGGTGAGGCACTGGCCGACGCCGCCGTCGAACGGGTCGGCCTCGGCAAGATCCGCACCCCGCTGGGAATCGCCGCCCTGGCCGGTGGAGTGGCGCTCACCGGGGTGGCGGCCAGCACCTCGGGGGAGGACGCGGCCAACACCGCCCTCGGCGTGGTCATGTGCTTCATGCTCGCCGTCGCCCTGCTCGGTCCGCTGATCGCCCGGGTCTGCGCGGGACTCTTCGGGCTGCCGCTGCGCGCGGCCGGCGCCTCGGCGTCCCTGGCCGCCGCCAACTCCCGTGCCAACGCCCGACGACTGGCGTCCGCGATGACCCCGATCGTGCTGGCGATGGCCTTCTCCTCCGTACTGATCTTCCTCCAGACCAGTACGGACCGGGCGACCGAGGAGCAGCAGCGCGCCGGAATCAAGGCCGACCATCTGGTGAGCGCGCCCGGTGGACTGCCGCTGGACGCCGTCGATCGGGCCGAAAGCGTCCCCGGTGTCACGGCGGCCGTCGGCCTGGTGCGCACCTCGGTCCTGGTGCCTTCCGATACAGCGGGCGACACCTCCTGGCTGTCCGCTTCCGTCCAGGGCATCCAGGGCGACCCGGCAGCGCTGGCGAAGGTGCAGGACCTCGATGTGCGGAAGGGCTCGATGGGAGCGCTCGCCCCGGGGAAGATCGCCCTTGATCAGGTCGTGGCCGACCGTACCGGCGCGAAGGTCGGCGACCGGATGCAGATCCGCCTGCCCGATGGGACCCCCGCCGAGCCCGAGATCGTGGCCCTCTACGGCAGGGGCCTCGGCTTCGCCGAGATCACGCTGCCGGCCGCCGACCTCAGGGGCCGGGTCACCTCTCCCTATGCACAGGACCTCCTGGTGCGCGGCACCCCGGAGGCGGCCGACGCACTGGCCGAACTCGGGACCGTCCGCGATCGCGCCGGCTATGCGACCGCCGCGAGCCTCGACCGGGAGCTGAATGCCTGGGGCAATCGCGTCATGGCGGCCATCCTCGGCGGCTTCGCGGCCGTCGCGGCGGCGAACACCTTGGTGATGACGGTGCTGGACCGCCGCCGCGAGTTGGGGATGCTCCGACTGATCGGCTCCACCCGCCGCCAGGTGCTGGGCATGATCCGTTGGGAAGCGCTCCTGGTCACCGGTGCCGGAGTGGTCCTGGGTTCGGCGATCGCGCTGGCCACGCTGGTGCCGATGATGAAGGGGCTCACCGGTCAGGCCCCTTATGTGCCACCGCTGGTGTACGGGTCGTTCGTGGCGGCGATCGCGCTGTTGGGGCTCACCGCGACGGCGCTGCCCGCCCGGGCGGCCCTTCGCGATCGCACCGGCTGAGCGCCGGCTGAGCCGGCGCAGACAGCTCCGGCGCACGGTCCGGACATGCTCCCGTAGGTGCCTCGGAAGCGATCGTGCGCGTGCCCCGGAAGCCGTTGAGGCTTCCGGGGCACTTCGTCGTGTACGGCATGAGTCCTCGGACCGGACCGGCACAAGTCCTCCGTCCGGGCGCAGACGGGTCCGAGGTCCCTGGTGTACAGCGTCGTAGGTCGATAAATTCCGCGTTGGTCCGTCCCGTCTCGCCGCCGGCCAGGGGGCTGGGTCGGTCCGATCGCGGCGAGGGCGACCCATCCCGGGGATCGGAGAGAAGGCCGAGGTGACGGCGGTGCGACGGAGTGGGGAGCGGTTGGTCCGGACGCCGGGAACGTCTGGCGGAAGGCCCCGAGTGTGATCGATCACCCGGGTTGCGGAGAGGTCACGCCCGCTGTGCCCCCCTTCGGGCACCCCGTATGTTGGGGCTCACGAACTCGGTTCTACCGACCGGTACGGCCTGGCCCTCCCCCAAGGCGTTCGGCCCGTAACTCTTTAGGGCACCGGATGGTGGACAGGGTTCCGATACAGGATTCAGGCGTGAAATATTGTTTCAGGTCAATGGTTTGATGGCCTCAGTGTGGACGCACCCCCGCGACCCCGTGAGCTGGAGTGCCCGCTGCGAGAGGAGACTGTCTGTCATGGGGACTGGCCACCGTGACACCTCTGTGTCGAGCGAGAGCAGACACACCATTGCCGTACCCCCTCAGCAGTCCCGAAGCGGTCAGACGCGGCTCTCGGAGCCCCAGGCGGCCAAGGACCCCTCGCGGGTGCTGTGGAACGAAGGCCGCCCCACGGTCCTGCTGATCGAGGACGACGCGGGCGATGCCCTGCTGGTCGAAGAACTCGTGGCCGACAGCGGAGTCCCGCTCCACCTCCAGTGGGCCCGCTCGCTCTCCGACGCACTGCCCCTGCTGCGGCGCGAGCGCCCCCAGTGCGTGCTGCTCGACCTCCACCTCCCCGACGCCCAGGGGCTCGAAGCGCTGGAGAAGGTCATCGCGATCGCCGACAACTCCGCGGTCGTCGTGCTCACCGGACTCGCCGAGGAAGAAGCCGGCTTCGCCGCCGTCGCCGCCGGAGCCCAGGACTACCTGGTCAAAGGTCGCCTCGAACCGGACCTCTTCGCCCGCGCCATCCGCTATGCCATCCAGCGCAAGCACACCGAGCAGTCGGCCGCCGCCCTCCAGGCCGAGCGCCTGCGGGCCGAGGAGAACAACCGGCTCGAACGCGGACTGCTGCCCACCCCGCTGCTCCTCGACGACACCGTCCGGATCTGCTCCCGCTACCAGCCGGGCCGTGCACAGGCCCTGCTCGGCGGCGACTTCTACGACGTCGTCCAGACCGACGACGGCATCACCCACGCGGTCGTCGGCGATGTGTCAGGACACGGCCCGTACGAGGCGGCCCTCGGGGTCTGCCTCCGGGTGGCCTGGCGCTCCTTCGTCCTCGCGGGCAGCCGTGGTCAGCACCTGCTCGAACTGCTGGAACAGGTCCTCGTCGCCGAGCGCTCCGGACCGGAGATCTTCGCCTCCCTCACCAGCCTCACTTTCCGTACGCACGAGCGGACCGTGGACGTGATGCGCGCGGGGCACCCGGGCTTCCTCGTCCGCACCCCCGACGACGTACGACTGGAGGAAGTGCAGCCGGGGCCCGTCCTCGGGCTGCTGCCCAAGGCCGCGGAGTGGCCCACCACCAGGCTCACGGTTCCGGACGGCGGGGCCGTCGTCGTCTTCACCGACGGGCTCATCGAAGGCAAGACGGGCTCCGGCCCCGAGCGGCTCGGCGAGGAAGGACTCCTCGCCATCGCCCGGCACCACCCGGATTTGCCCGCCGATGAGTTCGTGGACATCCTCCTCAACACCGCGCAGTCGCTGGCCGCCGAAGCGGGCGGCCCGTCCGACGACATCGCGCTCCTCAACCTCGAATGGAACGGCCACTCGTGACCCCCGGCACCACCCGTCCGATAGCCCCCGGCACTCCCCGCAAGGCCCGCAGGGGGTTTCGAGGGCTGACCGTCCAGGCGTGGTTCCTGCTCGCCCTGATCCTCATGGGCGTGGTGGCGGCGATCGCCGCATCCGTGGGCACCAACGCCCTCGACCGGACCGAGCGGGCCAACATCCATCTCGTCGACGACATCGCGCCCGCTCGCGCCGAGGCGTTCCAGCTCAAGGCCGCGCTCCTCGACCAGGAGACCGGTGTACGGGGCTATCTCCTCACCGGGGACACCGAACTGCTGGAGCCCTACTACCGGGGTGTGGCCACCGAAGAGCGCAGCCGGGACCGGCTGGATGAGCTGATGGGCGAGGAGAAGGGGCCGGCTGCCGATCTGGCGGCGGTCGAGGAAGCCGCCGAGGGATGGCGCTCCGAGTTCGCCGAGCCCGCCATCGCCGCCCGCAAGGAGGGCCCGGTCGATGCGCCCGCCGCCGGCAAGACGGCCTTCGACCGAGTGCGCAGCAGCCTCGACGTCCAGCACACCCGGCTGATCGACGAGCGCGCGAAATGGCGTGACGAGCTCACCGAGGCCCGCAAGCACCAGGACTTCTCACTGGCCCTCATCCTCGCCACCTTCCTGGCCGCCGCCGTGGGTCTCGCCGTACTGATCCACTTCGCCGTCGGGCGTCCCCTGACCGCCGTACGCCGTGCCTCCCAGCGGGTCGCCGACGGTGAGTTCCAGCACCACATCCCGCTCCACGGGCCCGCCGACCTCCAGGCGCTGGCCGAGTCCGTGGAGGCGATGCGCGTCCGTGTCGTCGCCGACCTCGACGCCTCCCAGCGCAACGAAGCCGCCCTCCACCAGCAGGCCGCCGACCTGGAGGAGCAGCGGGTCGAGCTGGAACGCTCCAACGCGGAGCTGGAGCAGTTCGCGTACGTCGCCTCCCACGACCTCCAGGAGCCGCTGCGCAAGGTCGCGTCCTTCTGCCAACTGCTGGAGAAGCGGTACGGCGAGGAACTGGACGACCGCGGGAAGCAGTACATCGGCTTCGCCGTCGACGGTGCCAAGCGGATGCAGATCCTCATCAACGACCTGCTGACCTTCTCCCGGGTGGGACGGCTGCACGACAGCAACGAGACCGTTCCGCTCGACGACTCCTTCGACCGGGCCGTGCGCGATCTGTCCGTCGCCATCGCGGACTCCGGCGCGAGCATCGACAAGAAGGCCGAACTGCCCTCCGTACAGGGCGATCCGACGCTGTTCACGATGTTGTGGCAGAACCTGATCGGCAACGCGGTCAAGTTCCGCAGCCCCGACCGCGTCCCGCACATCGAGGTCACCGCGGCCCCCGACGAGCAGGAAGGCTTCTGGCGGTTCGCGGTCACCGACAACGGCATCGGCATCCCGGCCGAGTTCGCCGACAAGGTGTTCGTCATCTTCCAGCGGCTCCACAGCCGTGACAGCTACAGCGGCACCGGGATCGGACTCTCCCTGTGCAAGAAGATCATCGAGCACAGCGGCGGCCGGATCTGGGTCGACACCGACCACACCGAGGGCACCCGCATCGTCTTCACGCTCCCCGTGGACGCACCGTCCGAGGAGCCAGCGGCGGACGCAACAGCGCTGCCGTCCCCCGTCACCGAGCCTGCCCCTGAAGGAAGCGCCCCATGAGCACCGCAACCCACTCACAGCCCGTAGAGGTCCTCCTGGTCGAGGACGACGCCGGTGATGAGTTGATGACGCGCGAGGCGTTCGAGGACAACAAGATCGGCAACACGCTGCACGTGGTGCGCGACGGGCTGGAAGCCCTGGACTTCCTCTACCGTCGCAACGCGTACACCGACGCCCCGCGGCCCGATCTGATCCTGCTCGACCTCAACCTGCCGAAGTACGACGGCCGGCAGGTGCTGGAGAAGATCAAGTCGGACCCGGACCTCAGCCACATCCCCGTGGTGGTGCTCACCACGTCGGCAGCCGAGGAGGACATCCTCCGCAGCTACCGACTGCACGCCAACGCCTATGTCACCAAGCCGGTCGACCTCGACCAGTTCATGCAGGCGATCCGCCAGATCGACGACTTCTTCGTCACCGTCGTCAAGCTGCCGCGCTACCGCTGAACCGGCCACGGGCAGACTCGATCAGGCAGCCGCCAGCCGGGTGACGTCGTCCGGCGCCAGACCCGTCAACTCGACGATCCGGGCCGCGGGGACACCGGCCGTCAGCGCCCTGAGGACCAGGGCCTCCCAGTCCTGCGCGGTGTCCCGGAACGCCAACAACTCATCCTCCACCTCGGTGATCGACTGCGGTGCGCACTCCCGTTGCACCCGCTCGACCTCCTCGTCGCTCAACGGCACGGGGAGCCGGTCGGCGTCATCGGGGATCAACACCTCGGAACCGGCCGGGACGATCCGCACCCGCTCCGACGACGGGGGCATCCCGTGCGCGTCCAACCAGGCCCGTACGGCCGGGGCGTCCAGGCACTCCAATGCGCCCACGGCCCCGAGCGCGGCACCGAGCCGGGCCCGGCGCTCGGGTAGGAGAAACAGCTGAGCCTCATCGGCCACGGCACCGACCGCCTTCCGTTCATCGCGGGCCGCCGTCGAAGGTCAGGCCGCCCTGGGCGGACGCTTCCCCCGCACGGGCCCGATACGCCTGCTACCCGCACAATCTTCCCCGGTCCGGTCCGGTCAGGGCCCGGGATCGCCGATGCGTCGGCGCAGCCGGTGCAGGCCCCGGCGGGCATGGCTCTTGACCGTGCCCAACGGGATGCCGGTCCGCTCGGCGATCTGGGCCTGGGTGAGGTCCTCGTAGAAGGCGAGGCACAGGACCTCCCGCTGTGGTCCGGGGAGCCTGCTCAACTCATCGACGATCAGCACCCGGTCCAGCGCGCCTTCCGGGGAGGCGCCACCGTCGTGGAGCGTGCGACGTGCGGGGGAGTAGGCGGCGGCGGTGGCGAGTTCACCACGGCGACTGCGGGCGGCCAGCGCGTCCACCGTCTTGCGGCGGGCGATACCCACCAACCAGGCGCCCAGCGGGCCGCGCTCGGGTCGAAAGCCGCTGCGACCGCGCCACGCGGCGAGGAACACCTGCTGGGTCACGTCCTCCGCCTCGCGAGCATCCCCGAGCGTACGGGCAGCGAGGGCGTGCACCAACGGTCCCCAACGGCGGTAGATCGTGGCGAAGCACCGCTCGTCGCCCGCCAGGAGGCCGTTGGTGAGGCGTTCGTACTCGCGGCTCTCCTCGGCGGGTGGGCGCAGCGGTCCGATCTTCGCGGTCCGGCCGGTCGATCCGGCCAGTGATGTGGTGCTCATGCCGTCGCTCCCTCTGCCGGTCGAATCCGGTGTGTCTGCAACCGACGCAGTCGCCCGGCTCCGTTCACTGCGGTCCGACCCGGGACGGCGGGGGGCGTCCCGGGGCGGGTGTCCCAGTGTTGGGTCCGGTAAACGACGCCTTCAACATGCATCGTTTGTGCGTCGTATGATCCATCGATGGGAACGTACGCGGAGCCCGTCGAGCAGAGCGGCGGCCTCACCACCGGCGCGGTGGCACGGCGCTTCGGAGTCGCCCCCACCACCCTGCGCTCGTGGGACCGCCGGTACGGGATCGGGCCGGCCGCGCACGTGGGCGGCAAACACCGGCGCTGGACGGCGGGCGACATCGCCGTACTGGCCCGGATGTGCGATCTGACCAGTACGGGACTTCCCCCGGCCGAGGCCGCGCGCCTGGCCAGGACCGCACCCGCCACCAGCGGTGACAGGCCCCCGACGATGCCGGCCGGGCTGCCCACCCAGCGGCGGGGCCCGCGGCGCGCGGCGCGCACGGGACTGCAACTCGGCGATGTGCGCCAGGAATGCCGGGGGCTGGCGCGTGCCGCACTGAGGCTCGACGCGGACGCCGTGGACGCACTCCTCGACGCGGCCATCGCCGACCATGGACTGGTCACCGCCTGGAACGAGGTCGTCGTGCCCACACTGCTGGCCGTGGGACGCAAGTGGGAGAGCTCGGGCGAGCGGTACGTCGAAGTCGAGCACCTGCTTTCCTGGCACGTTTCCAGTGCGCTGCGGCGCACCCACACCGCACCTTCCGGACAGTTGCCGGGGCCGCCTGTCCTGCTGGCCTGCGTCCCCGGTGAGGGGCACACCCTTCCCTTGGAGGCGCTGGCCGCTGCCCTGGTGGAACGGGGCTTCCCGGTCCGGATGTTCGGTGCCGCGCTCCCCGTGGAGGCGCTGGACGGAGCGGTACGCCGGATGGGCCCGGCGGCCGTGGTGCTGTGGGCTCAGTCGCGGACGACGGCGAGTCGGCCGCTCGCCCAGCACGTCGCCGGCATCAGTTGGGGTGTGCGCGGCGCCCGTCGACAACCGTTGGTGCTGGTCGCCGGCCCCGGTTGGGCGGGGTCACCGGTGCCGGGCACGGTACGCCCGCTGGCGCTGGAGGAGGCCATCGACGCCCTGGAGTCGATGCGTTCGCGCTAGCTTGATCTTTAACCTGTGCGGCGGGTACCAGTTGGGTTCCGTCCGGCCGATGGGTCCCGGCCGGGTCCGAATCCGCGGAAAGTCCGGATGTGCGGAAGATCCCGACTCATGGGAAGCCCGGACTCGTCGAAAGGTCCGGTCAAAAGTCCGGTTGCGTTCGCAGGGGAGCCAGGGCGTCGGGCGCCGCTCCTCCATGGAACGACCAGCCGGGGAATCCGCCCCAGGCGATCGACTCTCGGAGGTACTCGACCAGGGTGATGCCCGGGCGTCCGGCCACACCGAGCAGGACCGGGTCCGCGCACCGGTCCGGCAGCGCCACATCGTGCGAACCGCCGCTGACGTTGGCCTTGTGGAGTTCGTCCGGCGCCACGACGAACAGAAAGCCGTCCTCGTCCGGCTCCTCCTGGAACTCCTCCCACTCGCACCGCAACAGTGCCGCGTCGCACAGCCACAACGGATCCGGGTACTCGGGGCCGGGCGGCATCGTGCTGTGCCCGGGGCCGTGCTGGTAGTGGAGGTTGATCGCCTCCCAGTCGCCGAGGAAGGACACCCCGCCCACCACCTGGAGGCACGCCGTCAGCGCGGCGGGCAGTCCGCCGATCTCCTCGTCAAGCTCGGCCACCGTGCGGCGATCGGCGTCCGTCGGCGGCCGGTGCAACGGCACGTCCACCCCGACGAAGCCGAGCTCCGGCAGCATTGCCGCCAGCCGGGTCACCTGCCCGGCCACCCGCTCCATGGTGACCGCGCAGACGGCGGCCACATCATCATGGAGAGCCGGAGGGACCGGACCGAGGGCACGCAACTCGCGCCACACCGAGTCGTGTTGCCCGCTCGCGTAGCGCTGGAAGTAGGACGTCACGGACGCAGGGTAAGGCCGGTCACCGGCACCTCCGCAATGAGGTCCACCTCAGAAAGATCGGTCCTCCACGGAATCACCAGCGGGAGCCGGCGAGGATCAGCACGATCACCAGTGCCGTCGTCACGGCGACCAGGGCGACGATCAGCCGGCGCCGCTCGCGTCTCCATCGCTCCGGCCCCTCTCCCGAGTCGGATTGCCCCTGCTGCTCGACCCCGTCCGGCCGTACGACTGCTGCCTGCTGTTCGGCCCCCGTCTGTTGCTCTCCAACTGCCCGGTCGGGCTCGTCCCCCTGGGCGTCGCCCACCACAGCCTGACCGCTCGACGTCCCGCGTACCGGGTCAGCGAGATCGCCAACCGGGCGAGCACCACCACCCACTCCCTCAGCGGTGCCCGATCCGACGCATGCCTCCTCCTGGGTGGGGAGGAACGGGCCGTCCGATCGTGGGTGGCGGCCCTGAAGGGCCGCCTGCACGTTCCTCTCCGACAGATAGGGGGTCTGTGCCTCGACCCTCAGGGTGCGTCCCGTACCCGCAGCGGCGATCGGCAGTGACCGGTGCAGCGGAAACGCAGCCGAATCCGCCAGGTAGAAGGCCCGTACCGTCGGCAGGCACAGTTCGTGCAGCAGCGCGAAGAACGCGTCCGTGGCATCCGGGCCCGGGCCGGACCGGTACACCACCCCCTCGATCAGGGGAGTGCGTCGGGTGTGGCGGTCGAAGTCGTCGTCCCGGTCGACCTCGCTGCCCCGCAGATAGACGACGCGGTACAACAGCCACAGCCGCACCGAACCCCGATCGCGGAACTCGCGTCGGTAGACCACGTCCTCCGACACGGTCCCGCCCGCCGCGTCCGACAGCAGATCGTGCTGCTCGGCCTCGACGAGGAAGTCGGGAGCGACGACGATCCGAAACCCCGTCCGTACCGAGCGGGTGATGGCGAACGGCCAGGCCACCCCGGGCTCGCCCGGCAATCCCTGCTCCATCACACGCCCCCCGAACCGAGGTGCGAACCGGGATGGGACGCCTCGAACTGTGCGAGCCTCGCCTCGAACAGCGCAACGAGCCCGCTGAGCGCGCCCTGTTCGGACTTGGCCTGGAGCAACTGGTCCCGCAGGGCGAAGACATCGCGCTCGACCTGCTGGCCATAGTCGTCGACCTTGCGCGACACGAAGTCCATGAACGGACCGAGGAACTCCTGCTGGAGCAGGCGCATCGCGGGCTGGTTCACGGAGGCGGCGCCCAACATGACCTTCACCCGGGGCAGTCCGCCCTGGAGGGCACGTACCCACGACAGCTTGCGGTTCTGCTGCTCCACCTCGGCGGCCTTGCGTCCGGCGCGGTCCTCGGCGGCGAGCCGTCGTACGTTCTGCTCGAACAGGTCTATCAACACCGCCATCAGCGGTACTTCGACATGGGTGGGACGGGGAAAGCCCCCCTGCTTCACCATGTCGTCCCCGTCGGGCAGGGCGAACCCGGCCCCCAACGCGCTGACGGGGATGATCCGCAGGGCTCCCCTGGTGTCGTTGGCCGCCAACCGGTTCTCGTAGATCGTCTGGAAGTGCGGGTGCCGCAACAACTGCTCCAACACCTGGCTGACCGAGTACCCGGCGGCCTCCACCAGGTCCCACTTGGTGATCACGAAGTGCATGACGGCACGGCTGTGCTCCAGCCGGTTGAAGACGGGCAGTAGCTCCTGGATCAGCCCGTAGTCGCCTTCGAAGCAGCGCTTGACCTTCGCCCCGTCCAGCAGGATCAGCAGGAACTCGGACTCGTCGATGCGCTTCCAGACGTTCCTCTCCTGCTCGCTGGTGCGCGCCGCATGGGTGAGGTGCTCACCGGCGAAGTCCATGTAGTTGATCGTGAACGGGGTGAACACCTCGTCGGCCGCGGTGCGGATCGCGCAGGTGAAGTTCCACTCCGACACCTCGTTCAACAGGGTCGGGTCGGGCCAGCGATCCGGGCTGATGATCTCGCCGTAGACCTCGTTGAGCTTCTTGCTCTGGTCCTGGGGGAGTCGGATGAAGAATCCGGTGTCGCTGCGTTGGAGGGCCAGCCGGTGGAAGAGGCTGGCGAGGTAGACGGTCTTGCCTGACTGGTGCGGTCCGAGAACGGTGACCGGAATGGCTGGCATGTGCTGCCTCACAGGAATGTGCCGGTGACGTCGGGGAGGTGCGGCCGGGGGAAGGCCAGTGGCCTTCCCCCGGAGCCCCCCCGACGCCCAGTAGAGCCGTTTGAGGCATCGCGAAACCGGTCTCAGTGCGGGTTCACGCCATCAGATTTCGGACCGGGGTGGTTCAGTCGATTTCCGGACCGGGGCGGTTCAGTCAGTTTTCGGACCGGGGTGGTTCGGTCCGTCAGATCGCCGGACCGGGGCGCGGATGGAGCCGTATCCAGGCCCGGGAGGTGAACTCCTTCTCCGGGAGCTCGACTCGGACGCATTCGAAGGAGCGCTCGTCCAGTCCGAGGTAGGCGTGCGGGACCAGGTCCCGGTACAGCGGGTCCGACCAGGCGACGGCCAGGTCCGCACGGTCGCTCTCGCGCAGCGCGGTCCGCAGCGGCGGCGAATCCAGCACCCGGAAGAGCTCCACGACGGCCGTGCCGAGGAAGCCGCTGTGGCCCTCGCGGGTGAGGCCCTGGTGGAGGCTGGCGCGCATACGGGTGGGCAGCAGGTCGTCGGGTCGGTTCGGGTCGCTGTTGGCGGCGTGGAGGGCGAACGTCAATCCGCGCAGCAGCCGGTCGACGGTCCTCGGTTCGTCCACGCCGACCGGCAGCACCAGCAGATACCCGTCGCCGGACGCCTGCCGGCCACAGGTGTGCCAGTCGATCCCTGAGGCCGTGCAGGCTCCGCGCACGGCACGCCACAGATCGCGTTGGATGCGGGGCATTTGGGTGTCGTGGCGGCGGCTGTAGCGCTCCACGTCAACCGCGAACATCAGTCGGCGCAGCCATGGCAGACCCGCCAGTCTGCCGGCCTCCGAGGTGTCGTCGTCCTCCGGGCCTGCCGTCGTCTCCGGTACGTCGTGAGGTGCCGTGGTCAGCGGGAAGGGAAGGCTCGGACCGGGTGCGGCGAGGGGCCAGGCGTCCGCGACACCCACCTGGAACCGGACGCTCTCCTGGGTCCGTGCGGATGCCCCGACCGGACGGCCGAGAAGCGTACGGCGGATCACGACCTCGGCCGTCAGCAGCCCCGAGACCCCGGCCGCGGTCCTGGCAGGGTCCAGTCGCACCAGCACCTGGGCCCAGTGCCCGTCAGGGCGCAGCCCGCCGTGCGGCCGTTCGAAGACCCAACGCAACCGGTGGCTGCCACGCCCGAACACGGACGCCTGGGTGCCGTCGTGGAGCACCGTGCCGGACGCCGGTGCCGGCTCCAGGGCCCGTGCCGTCATGTCATCCAACTCCAGGCCCAGTTGCACGGTGGTGTACGTCCGACCACCGGCGAGGGGGGCGAGGTCGAACGGGAAGCAGAGCAGCAGGTCCACCGGCGCACCGGGGGCGGTGGGGCCGGTGAGCCGATAGACGAGGGGACGTATGAAGGTCACCGAGGCTTCGCGGTCCTGCGTGCGGTCGTCGCCCAACAGCACGGAGTCCGTGTACAGCCCGACCGTCGCGAGCACGTCGTCGAAGTCCTCCGGCCGCAGTTCGTCGTCCATGTGTTTCGATGCCTCTCTCGTAGCCGCGCGGGCTCGTGATCCCGTGGTTCGGTGTTGCTTGTGCGTGCCGTGTTTGTGGCGCCGATGGGGTGTTCGATCAGCTGCCCAGGCCGAGGAGGACGGCTGACGCCCAGCGGGCGGGCGCATCGGGATACATCTCGGCCCAGGCCAGTTGGGCGCGGCGCAGCGCGGCTGCGCGGCCGGCGCCTTCGTGCAACCAGTGCTGGTGGAATCGGTGCACCAGATCGAGGCTGTCCTCCTCGCGGATGGGTGCGAGCGAGAGCAGGACCCCGGTCGGGCCGCGCACCAGCAGGGACCTGCCGAGGCCGATGACCCCGTCGGCCGTGATGCGTCCGAACCCGCTCTCGCAGGTGGTGAGGATGACCAGGTCCGCGCCGAGGGGCAGTTCGGCGAGGTCACGGGCGCGCAACCGGCCGTCGTGGTCCGCTGTCCGGGCGAGCGCCACAAAGGAGTCCAGCGGACTGCCCGGGCCGCTGCCGTACACCTGGGTGTGGGTGGCCAGACAGAGGACCGAGGCGTCGTGGGCGGCTTCCCGGAGCCGGAACGCGGTCGCGGCGGTGCCGCTGTGGACGGTGCTAGCGCCCTCCTCGTATAACTGCGCCACCAAGGCGAACGACTCCCGGGTCCAGGGCAGCGGAGCCAAGCCATCCGGCATGGGCTCGGGGTCGACGAACGCCAACAGCCGTGGTGTACGGGCCGGGAGCGAGCGGTGGGCTTCCCTGCGGTCCAACAGCCCTTCGAGGAGGGAGAGCGCGGGCAACAGGGTCAGTGCATGGCGCTGTACGAGCGGACGCCCCTCCCGGTCGGGCAGCGCGGCGAAGGGAACCTCGTACAGGACGCCGTGCGGAACGATCGCCACCGGCTGCTCGGGGTCGAGCGGGAGGCGCTGGTCCCGTGCGGTCGGCCAGAGAAGGTCCCCGAGCCATCGAAGCGCTTCTTGGACCTGTCGGGCCGAAGACCGCTGGCCGGGCAGGCCCGCGAGACGGACGGTACGGGCGGCGGCTGCGAGCCGCTGGGCGGGCACCTGCCGCACATCGGGGCTCAGGGTGCCGTCGGCTCCCACGATCCAACTCGCCAGTCGGTCGCCGTGGAGGTGGTAGACGACGACCGGGGTGCCATGGCGGGCCAGGAGCCGCCGTAGACGTTCCTCGTTCAGCGGGGGCGGGGCGCCGAAGACCCATCCGGGGTTGGCCGGGGCGTCGGTCGTCGGGGCAGGAGGATCGATGGTCGAGGCGGGGGCATGGGCTGCCCGGGCCGAGGTATCGGCTGCCCGGGCCTGGGCTGTTTCCGAGCGGCCCACGAGGTCGGCCAACGCGCGGGCCCGGCCCGCCTCGGCGGCCAGCAGCGCGGTCCCGGGCTCGCCGAGGTCGAGAAGGGCGGTCACCAACTGCTCGTGATAGGGAGCCGCGCTCTCTCCTTGCGCGATGCGTTCCTCATCGGTGTCGAGCAGGGTCCGACTCCGCTCGATGCGGTGGCTCTGGGCGAGGAGGGTGTGCAGGGTTCCGGTCACCAACTGCCTGCCGAAGCGGCCGGCCCCGGGCTGGTGCGGGTCGGGGGCGATGAGCGCGGTCCGCAGCCGAGCGGCCTCGATGAGCCGGTCGATCAGCGCCTCCTCGTCCCGGGTGGCCGCATCACAGGCGCATTGGTGCTCCAGGATCTGGAGGGCGCTGATCCGTTCCTGGTCCTGTCGGGTGGGAAGGGCGGCAGCGGCCAAGGCCCGTCGATAGAGGACGAGCGCGCGCCGCAGCAGGGGGCGGGCCTCCGCATAGCGGCGCTCCAGGGTCAACCGCTGGCCTAGGTGGCGCAGTCCGATGCGGTCGTGCCAGACGGCCTGCGCCTCAGGAGCGATGGGGTGCACTGCGGTGCGGGTCAGGACGGCGAACTCAGGCTCCCCCGCGGGATCGGCCCGGGGAGCGACCAATCCGACGGCGAGATCGAGTGGGCGGAACAGTCGTAGCACCGCTCGGCCGTCGTCGCGTACCGCCCGGTGATCTGCGGTCAACCGCCAGCCGTGGGTGTCGGTTTCCGTTCCCGTCCGGGGCGGGCTTGGGTCCAGGTCGAGCCGGGGGAGCGGACCGTACCGACCTCTCCACCCGCCGCGCAGACCGCGGGGTGCGGGCAGCGGATCGGAGTGCTCACCGCTGGGCTCCCCACGGCTGGGCTTCTCAGTGGAGCGTGGGCCGGTCGGCTCCACGGCCAGGGGCTGCTGCACTTGGTCGGCGTCCTTCATGGCGCCGCCCTCGGCGACCGTCGCATCGAGGTGTGCCCGCAGCCGGTGGTGTCCACCGGTGAAGGGGTCCAGTGCGGTCAACTCGATGGTTCCCGTGAGGTGTCCGGCTGTGAGGGCGAGCCGCGCGAGGCCGGTTTCGGCGCTGATGGGGAGGGTGAAGTCGGGCAGGAACGGGGGAGTGCTGGGGGATGTTCCAGACGGGGGCGTACGTGCTGAGGTGCTCGGGGCCGTACCGCACGGTCAGCTGGGAGTCGTTCGTTCCGGTGGTGGCTGTGGTAGCGGTCATGCCGGTGGTTTCGATGGTGAAGGCGGCGCCGTCCGTGCAGTGGGCGATCCAGAACACCGACCACGGCAGGCCCGGTTCACTGCTGTGGAGGGACATGGCCGGTGCGCTCGCCGCCCGACAGATGCGCGGGGGAGGGCCGAAGACGACTTCGACGGGGTGGCCTGAAGATGGTTCACCGGGCCCTGCGGCAACTGCCTGACCTGGTGGAGCTTGTGGACCTTCGGGAGGCAGCGGGACGAGCCTGCCGGTGAAGGTACGGCCCCACGGCCCCCGGCCCTCCGCTGTGGGCGGTTCCTGGCAGTCGGCGGCGGGTCGCAGCAAGGCCCGGACGCGTACGGCGTACGGCCAGGTGCCACCGCAGCCCACGCTGAGCGCGTCCAGTCGAGCAGTCGCGGTGCCGGCAAGGGTCAACCAGCCGTCGAACGATCCGTCGGCGCCATCGACGGCGGTGAGCATGACTGGTCCATCCGAACCGTGGGACCACGACCCCGACCAGCGGCTGCGGGCCTGCCCCCGACCGCAGTGGAGTAAGAGGTCACCGTTGTCCGTCAACTCCAGCCGCAGGGACCGAATCCGATGGCGCACTCCGTGGCCGCTCTCGTGCGGCCCGCTGATGATGTCCACCGTCGCGGTTTCGGGCAGTCGTAACCCCCAGGGCTCGACGCTGGCACTGCCCTCGACGACTCCCCAACTGCCCACGGCGACGGTGCGGTTCATCACTCCTCGCCGCCGATGGCGGCGTACTCCCGAAGTCGGGGCACGGAACGAATGACGAGTCTGCACCGCCCGAAGGTGATCACACCGGCGTCGGCGAGTTCGTGCAGAGCATGGTGGACGCGCCGCTCCTTGGCCCCGATGAAGCCACCCCACTCCGCCTGGGTGAGCCCGGGCCTGACGCGTAATCCGTCCCTCTCGCGCGTCCCGTACTGCTCGGCCAGATCAAGGGCTGCCCGCGCCATCCGGGCGATGACGGGGCCGCTGACGAAGTCCTGGCGGCGGCGGGATGCGGTGCGTCCGCGATGGGTCTGGTTGCGCATGACGGCCCGTGCGGCGGCCGGGTTCCCGGTGGCCCACTGGAGCCACTCCTCCTGTGAGATCCGACGGGCGTGCAGCGACTGGGCGGCGGTGACGGTCGCAGAGCGGGGCCCGCCGTCGAACGCCGCGGTTTCGCCGACGACATCACCCGCGGCGCGCACATCGATGAGGACGGGGACGCCGGAGGCATCGGTGAGGGTCACTTTGGCGAAGCCGTCGAGCATCAGCAGGACGAAGGTGTCGCGGGCGTGCGCGAAGAGCATCGTCTCGCCGCGGGCGTAGACCCTGGCGGTGCCGCAGCGCTCCAGAGCGAGGCGGGCTTCCGCACCGCCCGGCCCGCTTCGGGCGAGCTCGTGCAGCAGGCTTCCCACCGCCCAGTCCAAGCCCTGAGCCGGGTGCGCTGTCCGTCGGCGGGTGGGTATCTCTCCAACGCTCACTGCCCGTCCCCCTGAGGCGTTGACGTCCCAGCACATTCAGCCAGAAGGGGGAGAGCCTGCACAAGATATGACGAGAGCTCACGGACATTGACCTTCCCGGCACCACGGCCCACAGGGGGCAGTTCCCCGGTGTGGGTGCCGGGCGCCCATGGCCGCCGACCTGCTCGGTTGTGCGGTGGTGCGCCCGTGCCCGTGCCCGTGCTCGTGTCGGTGCTCGTGGAGTGCGTGGATCTGTCCGTGCCCGTGTCCGGTGTGGGTTTGGCGGACCGGTGCCCGCCTCAGGGAGCGGTCCCCCGCGGCAACCCGGTCACAGGGACAGGAAGCCCAGGACGATCGGAGCGACGGAGACGAGCACCAGTACACCGGGGGCCACACTGCCCTTGGTGTCCTTGGCCCGGAGGTGGGTGATGACCGCGCCCACGAAGTAGAGGAAGGCGCCGATGCCCGCTGCGATGCCCAGCGGACGGTAGGCGATTCCGATGAGCAGACCGACCGCCGCGGCGATCTCCAGCAGCGCGAGGGGAAGGAACCAGCTCAGGGGCACCCCGAGTCCGGTGATGGTCTCGGTGACGCGCTTCTCCCGGACCAGCTTGCCCCGCCCGGAACCGACGAGCATCAGGGCGAACAGGACGGCGACGACGACGTAGGCAATAAACATGGATGGCCCCTATGGTTGAACCAGAGATATCGTTGAACCATAACAACGATTGACGGAGTTCGGTAATGGGAGCCTGTTAAGGTATTCACATGGTGGCGCGCAGTGCGGAAGAGATGGCTGAAGGACTGGCGTTTCTGCTGGCCAGGCATGGTGCGATCGCCCAGGTTCTGCTGCGGACCGCGCTCAGCTCCAGCGGGCTCACCCCGCGGCACATGATGACGCTGAAGCATCTCGACTCCGGCCCGGTGAGCCAGCAGGCATTGATCGACATGCTGGAGGTCGACCCCAGCGTGCTGGTGGCCGTCCTGAACGACCTGGAGCGCGAGGAACTGGCCCTGCGCCGTCGTGACCCGGCGGACCGTCGTCGGCACATCGTGGAGATCACACCCTCCGGAGTTGCCGCCCTGCGCAGGTCCGACGAGGTCCTCGCGGAGGTCGAGGGAGAGTTGTTCACCGATCTCTCGGATCAGGAACGAACCACCCTGCGTGCCCTCCTGACCAGGATCAACACCTCGCCCGACCACTTCTCCTGCTCCGAGGACTGACCTCCACCCGGATTTCACCGCCCTGCGGGCCCCGCCCGCGGTCGCTTCGACGGATGCCGTTTCGACGCCCGCGCAGTGCGACCGTCCGCTGTCGTCGCCCGGATCCCCACCGAGACCGGATGCCGTTGCCCGCGTAGTGCGACCGTCCGTCCGACGGCCGAAGGACCCGCCCGTACGGGAGCGACACCGCCATCCGGTGGGCACGCCGTCCGCTCTTGAGCCGGACACAGCCGGCCCGCGGCCCCGCTGGCTCACCCCCCGGCCTGTTCCGCTGAACACGCGCCCACGCCCGGACACGGGCTCCTGCCGCGGCCTCTTCCCTCCCCGCCACACGGCCCATCCGGCACTCCCACGCGCCCATCGGGGCGAAGCACCGCCAGGATCCCCGCCGAACGGGCAGGCATCACCGCATCCAGGCAGGCATCACCGCATCCAGACGGGCAGTTTCGGCCGAAGAGTCAGTGTCCTGTGCACTCGCCGCACCGAACGAAGGGGGTATGCATGATCGATACGCGGACGACAGAGCCCATGCGGACACCACAGCCGAAGCCGGCACAGCCGCAGCCCACGGCACCGGCCGCCCACCACGGCACGGACGGCCGCCCACGCCAGCAGCCGACCGCGGCCCCGTCCACCCACCAAGAACTCGTCACCGCCGTCGAACGGGTCCTGGAACGCCATCTGCACGAGCGCGTGAGCGAAGCCGCCCGCATCGACCCCGTCTTCGCCGACCAGATGGCCGCACGGCTCGCCGAGTTCGTCCTGCGCGGCGGCAAGCGGCTGCGCGCCGGATTCCTCTGGTGGGGTTGGCAGGCAGCGGGCGGCGACCTGGAGCAGGCCGACGCAGCTCTCCACCTCGGGGCCGCCCTGGAACTCCTCCAAGGCTGTGCCCTGATCCACGACGACGTCATGGACGCATCCCCCGTACGCCGTGGTGCCCCCGCAGTCCACGCCGACTTCGCCGCCGCCCACGCCCGCGCCCTGATGCACGGATCGAGCACCGCGTACGGCACCGCCGCCGCCGTCCTCTGCGGAGACCTCGCCCTGTCCTGGGCCGATGACCTGGTGAGCGTTACCGCCCTCTCCTGCACCCACGGCAGAAGGCTGCACCAGGAGTGGCGCGCGCTGCGCACCGAACTGATCGCCGGCCAGTACCTCGACATCCATGGTCAGGCCGACCGCTCGACGGGCCTCGCCCAGGCCGTCCGTATCGCCGGGCTCAAGAGCGCCCTCTACACGGTCGAACGACCCCTGGCGTTGGGCGCGGCCCTCGCCGGCGCCGACGAAGCCACCACCGCCGCGTTGCGCTCCGCCGGCCGCTGCGCCGGCATCGCCTTCCAACTGCGCGATGACCTCCTCGGCGTCTACGGCGAGCCCGCGGTCACCGGCAAGCCCTCCGGCGAAGACCTCCGTGACGCCAAGCCCACATATCTACGGGCCGTCGCCGTGCAACGGGCCCGGGCCGCCGGCGACCACCACGCCGTACGGGCCCTCACCCGCGCGACCACTTCGGCCCCCCGCGACTCGGCCTCCCGCGACTCGGCCTCCCGCGACTCGGCGCCCTTCGGCGAGCAGGAGTTGGACGAGCAGGAGTTGGACGCACTGCGCGAGGTCATCGAGCGGACCGGCGCCCGCACCGTCGTCGAGAAGCAGATCGAACGACTGGTGGAGCTGAGCGTGCGCCATCTGCACACCGTTCGTCGCGCACCCCACACCGCCCCCGCACCCCCCACCCCGCAGACCGCCCATGTCATCGACGCCCTCACCCGGCTGATCGAACGTGCCGCAGCCAGCCCCACCGACCCACCCCGTGCACCCGACCGACGTACGAAGCCCCCACGGCCGACGGCCGACACCCACCCGAACGACCCCGCCGCCGCGGAGGGGATCGGCAGGGGGCGTACCAGCGCCGTCCCACCGGCGCCCACCACCGGAGGCCGGCCATGAGGACCATCAGCGGGGCAACCGACCATGTCGTGGTCGTCGGAGCCGGCCTGTCCGGGCTCTCCGCGGCGCTCCACCTCCTGGGCGCCGGCCGACGGGTGACCGTCGTCGAACGCGCCGCGGAGCCCGGCGGCCGGGCCGGCCATGAACTCCTCGGCGGCTACCACCTCGACACCGGCCCGACCGTGCTCACCATGCCCGAACTCGCCGACGACGCGTTCGCCGCCGTGGGCGACTCCCTCGCCGACCGCCTCCAGCTCACCGAACTCCACCCCGCCTACCGGGCCCGCTTCGCCGACGGCTCCCAACTGGACGTCCACACCGGTGCGGACGCCATGGAAGAGGAGATCCGCCGCTTCGCCGGACCCGCGGAAGCCGCCGGATACCGGCGACTCAGGCACTGGCTTCACGCCCTCTACCGGGCCCAGATGAATCGATTCATCGACACCAACTTCGACTCACCACTCCAACTCCTCCACCCCGACCTCGCCCGACTCGCGGCGCTGCGCGCCTTCGGCACCCTCGACAGCCAGATCGGCCGCTTCCTCAACGACCCCCGGCTGCGCCGCGTCTTCTCCTTCCAAGCCCTGTACGCCGGAGTCCCACCCGCCCGCGCCCTCGCCGCGTACGCCGTGATCGCCTACATGGACACCATCGCCGGCGTCCACTTCCCGCGCGGCGGCATGCACGCCCTGCCACGGGCGATGGCCGAATCCGCCACGGACGCCGGAGCCGTCTTCCACTACGACACCGAAGTGACCGGGCTGCGCCGCTCAGGCGGCCGGATCACCGCCGTCGCATTGGCCACCGGAGCAGAACTGCCCTGTGACGCCGTGGTCCTCACCCCCGACCTGCCCATCGTCTACGGGCTGCTCGGCCGGACCCCGCGCCGCCCGCTGCGGCTGCGCCACTCCCCGTCGGCGGTGGTCATCCATGCCGGAACCGACCGCACCTGGCCGGAACTGGCCCACCACACCCTCTCCTTCGGTCATGCCTGGGAGCGCACCTTCGACGAACTCACCCGCACCGGACAGCTGATGAGCGACCCTTCCCTGCTGATCACCCGGCCCACCACCCACGATCCGTCCCTGGCCCCCGAAGGACGGCATCTGCACTACGTCCTCGCCCCCTGCCCCAACACCGACATCGGCCCCTCGGCCGCCGACTGGCAGGGCCTCAGCCCGCGCTACCGGGACCAGCTCATCGCCGAGTTGGAACGCCGCGGACTCACCGGCTTCGGCGACTCCATCGAAGCGGAACGCCTGATCACCCCCGCGGACTGGGCCGCCCAGGGGCACGCCGCAGGCACCCCCTTCTCCGCCGCGCACACCTTCGCCCAGACCGGCCCGTTCCGGCCGCGAAATCTGGTCCGCGGCATCGACAACGCCGTGCTCGCCGGCTGCGGCACCACCCCCGGCGTGGGCGTACCCACCGTGCTCATCTCCGGAAAGCTCGCAGCCGCCCGGATCACCGGCCTGCCCCGCGTCCCCCGCACCCGAGCATCCCGCCCGACGCCCACCACCCCTCAACCGGAGAGGCAGGCCCGATGACCCGACGAGAACTCGACGCGGCAGGGATCACCGACCCGGAGCTGCGCACCGACTACGCCCACTGCCGACAGCTGAACGCCCGCCACGGAAAGACCTACTTCCTGGCCACCCGGCTGCTCCCCATCGAACGCCGGTCCGCCGTCCACGCCCTCTACGGCTTCGCCCGCTGGGCCGACGACATCGTCGACGACCTCCACTCACCGGCGCCCCCCGAGGAACGCGACCGCGCACTCACCGGGCTGCAACGACAACTCGTCACCGCCCTGCACGACGGCCGCAGCACCGAGCCCGTCGTCCGGGCGCTGGCCCACACCGCCCGCACCCACGACATCGACGCCGGCCTCTTCACCGACTTCATGCACGCCATGCACAGCGACCTCCACATCACCCGCTATGCCACCTATGACGACCTGCGCGGCTATATGCACGGCTCCGCCGCCGTCATCGGACTCCAGATGCTCCCCGTACTGGGCACGGTCGCCGCCCGCGAGGAGGCCGCACCCCACGCCGCGGCCCTCGGAGTGGCCTTCCAACTCTCCAACTTCATCCGGGACGTCGGCGAAGACCTCGACCGGGGCCGGGTCTATCTCCCCGAAGACCTCCTGGCAGCCCATGACGTCGACCGCGACCTCCTCCTGTGGAGCCGTCGCACCGGCCGCACCGACCCCCGCATCCGGGAGGCCCTCATCGCAGCCTGTGCACTCAACCGCGAGGTCTACCGGGAAGCCGAACCGGGAATCGACCTGCTCGACCCGCGCGCCCGCCCCTGCATCCGTACCGCCTTCACCCTGTACGGAGGCATCCTCGACGCGATCGCCGACGACGACCACCGCGTACTGCACCGCAGGGCCGTGGTTCCCCGCAGACGCCGCGCGGCCGTGGCACTCGGCGGCCTCGCCGCGATCGTCGGCGCCCGACTGCGCACCCGCCCCACCCGACCCGGAGGCGCCGATGACGTACCGGCTGCCGCGGGAGTGAGGGGGAGCCGATGACACCGCGCCGAGGCTTCCCGCCGCGCACCGGTCGCTCCTTTCCGCTGCGCACCGGCGCACGCACCCCCTGGGAACAGCAGGAACCCACCTGGCGGCAGGCGAAACCCGCACTGATCGACGCCGCGCTGAAACGCGCCACCACCCGCCCCAGCGGTAACTGGTACGTCATCGGCGCCTCCCGGGACATCACCGCGGACCGCCCCTTCGGCCGGACCATCGGCGGGGTCGAGGTCGTCGTCTGGCGCGCCCGCTCCGGTGCACTCACCGCCGGCCCCGGAGCCTGCCCCCACCTCGGAGCCCCGCTCAAGGACAGTCGGGTGTCCTGCGGCACCCTCGTCTGCCATTGGCACGGCCTCGCACTCGACGGCTCCCCCTTCGCCGGCTGGGAGCCCTACCCGGCCCACGACGACGGGGTGCTGGCCTGGGTCAGGCTCGACGCCCTCGGCGGCGAGGAACCGCTGCCCGAACCCGTGGTCCCGCCACGACCGTCCACCGCCACGGTCGACGCCGTGTTCACGGCAGTGGGACGGTGTGAGCCCGAGGACATCGTGGCGAACCGGCTCGACCCCTGGCACGGCGCCTGGTTCCACCCGTACTCCTTCGTGGACCTGACCGTCGTCCGGGCACCCGAAGACGCGGCGGCCGAAGGCCCCCAAAGTTCCCAAGGACCCCTAGGACCCGAAAGCGGCGAAGATCCCGACGCATTCGCCGTGGACGTCTCCTTCAAGGTCGCCGGCCGGCTCGTGGTCCCCGTACGCGCCGTCTTCACCGCACCCGAACCCCGCACGGTCGTCATGCACATCACGGAGGGCGAGGGCGCCACCTCGGTCGTCGAGACCCATGCCACCCCCCTGGCGCCCGATGCCCACGGCCATCCGCGCACCGCGGTCGTGGAAGCGGTGCTGGCCACGTCCGAGCGGCCCGGCTTCGCCGTCGCCCGGGCCGCCGCACCCGCGCTGCGCCCACTGATGCGCTGGGCAGCGGGCCGACTGTGGCGGGACGACCTCGCCTACGCCGAACGGCGCTGGCAACTGCGGAGCACGGGCCGCTTCCCCGGCTGAGCCCGAAGGCGCGGCCCGTGCCCGCTCCACCCGAGCCGCCTCACCCCAGGGCGGCCAGCGCCCGCAACACCCCCGACCGCCCGCCGTGCGGCACCGTCCACAGCGGATGCCCACGCACGCCCCACCGCTCCAACAGGGCGTTCGCCGCCAGGAAACCGGTCGTCGCCGCCCGCTCCATCAGCGCCACCGGCAACTCCGTCCGCACCACGTCACCCGCCACCATCACCCCGGGGTGCGAGGTGCGGACGGTCGGCCGGGTACGGAACCCGCCGACCGGGAACAGCGGACAGTCCGCCCGCCATTCATGGCGGGCATCGACGACCCGGGCCTCCCTGGTCTCCGGATACACCTCGTGGAGCTGAGCCGAGAGCCGCTTCTCCACGAGCGCCCGATCCGCGCCCTCGTCGACCGCGTATCCATGCAGCTCCACCACCGATCCACCGGTCCGCGCCGCCCAACGGGCCGCCTGACCCTCCCAGCGGTCGAGGACGCTCACATTGTCGAGTCCGTCATAGCCGCTGGTCCCGAGGAAGCCCGCCCGATCGGCACGCACCGGCCGGTCCAGCCAAAGCCGGGACACCACGAACGGCGGCGCCGTGCGGAGCGCCTCGACGTTCTGCCGCCAACCTGGGTCGCCCAGCCGCGGCGATGCGGCGACCAGCCGGCGCAGCCCGCCCACATCGAGGGCCAGCACCACCGCGTCGTACCGCTCGGGCCGCCCGTCCGCCGTCACCAGGACGCCGCCGTCGGCCTCGGGACGCACCTCCTCGACCGGGGAACCCTTGCGCACCCGCCCACCGAGCCGCAGCAGATAGTCCTCCAACGGGTCCCACAGCGCCTGCGGGTACGGCTCGCGGGGCACATCGAACAACAGCCCCTCGGACGAGCCGAGGAAGTAGATGTGGAACATCACCAGCAGTTCCGCGGCGGACAGTTCCCTCGGATCGGCGAAGAAGCTCCGCGAGAACACCTCGAACGCCAAGTGGTGCGCAGCCTCGGGAAAGCGGATCGAGTGCAGGAAGTCCCAGGCACTGACCCCGTCGAACCGCTCGTACACCTGCGGCACCCGGACATCGAGCAGCGGCAGCGCGGCCCGTGGGTCCATCCGGGCCAGATCCCGCCATCCGAACGTGGGGCTGAGCGCCACGAACCCCAGCGCGCTCCACGGCGGTGTGCGCGGCACCCGGGCGAAGCTGTCCGTCATCCCGTCGCGGTGGCGAAGCGGATAGTCCGGCAGCCCGGAGAGCACCGCCAAGGAGGGGTCGGCCCGGCGCAGTAGCCCCCGCAGGTTGTAGTACTGGCGGAAGAAGGCGTGGAACCCTCGACTCATCGTCACCGTGGAGCCGTCGGCCAACTGGTCCTGCCACCCCGCCAGCCGTCCGCCGAGGAAGGGTTCGCTCTCCAGGAGCGTCACCCGCACCCCGCGTTCGGCCAGTGCGACCGCCGCCGCCAGACCCGCGATGCCGCCTCCGACGACGGCCGTGTGCGGTCCCTGCCCCGTACATCTGTCGTGACCGGGTGCCGGCATCAGCACCCGGGCCCTGCGGTCCCTGCCCCGCCTCGGGGCGCCGCTGCCACCCCCGCTCATGCCACGACCCCATCCGCTCGGGCCGCGCTGCGCCGCGCCAGGAACGTGTGCACGACGCCGGTGCTCCAACCGGGCATCGGTACGATCCGCACCCCGCCCCACCCGGCGCGCACGAGCCGGGTGGCCAACTGCGGCGCGGTGTCGAAGGCCAGCACGCTGCGCCACAGATGGTGGTAGAGGTCCCGGTCGCCGGTCAGGGTGCCGGCCGGGATGATCACTCCCCGGCACAGGGCCGTCCACACCGCCCGGTGCGGCGCGAGCCCGCTCAGGCTGTACTCATGGACGGCCAGCCGTCCACCGGTCCGCAGCAGGGAGTGGACCGAGGCGAGTACGCCGTCCGGGTCCGTCACATTGCGCAGGAGGTAGGCGGCGAAGACGGCGTCGTACGTCCCCTCCCCACCGGCCCGCTGTGCCAACTCCTCCGCCGAGGCGTGCACAAAACTCACGTGCTGCGGCCAGCGCTTCGCCGCCGCTCGCTCCAGCATGCCCGCGGAGGCGTCGACGGCGGTGATCTCGGCGTGCGGCGCGGCCCGCAGCAGGGCCGCCGTGGAGGCGCCCGTACCGCAGCCGAGGTCCAACAGCCGCAACCCCGCGCCGCCGTCGGGCAGCCGAAGCCGTCGGGCCGAACGCCTCAGATCGGCGTGGTAGCCCGGGTTCATCGCCACCAGCCGGTCATACGTGCCGGCGGCGCGGTCAAAGGCGTGGGCGAGGTCCTGGTCCCGCAGGAGTGTCATCAGTGCCTTCCTCAGCGAGTGGGGGAGTCCGCCCGCCCCCGTGTGCTCCCGGGCCACGCTGGGCGGTGCGCCGCAGCAGCGGCAGTTCCAGCGCGGTACGGAGCATGGGGCGTACGGGAGTGGTGAAGCCGATCCGGATGTCCTCCCACAGCCGGGTGCGGCCGTCGAGGAAGCGCAGCAGTCGATCCGGTGGCGTGTGGCGAAAGAGCGAGGTGAAGAAGTCGGGTCCGTCGATCCGACCGGTGTCCAGCGCCCGCAGCAGCACGGCGTCCATGGCGAGCGCCCTGCGCGGATGGGGTGCCGGGGCGGTGGCCCGTCCCTCGATGCGCAGCCCGTCGGCGATCTCGCGGGTCTGCCGCTGCACGGCCGCGAAGGTGTACCCCGTGGCGGGTCGGGTCGCACCGCCCGCCGCGCCGATGCGGAAGGCGGCCGATCCCGCCCGGCGCGGGAAACGTGCGTCGGTCATCGCGATCACTCCCTCCTCGGCGCCGCGCACCAGGAGCGGGCCGAGTTTCAGCACCTCCCGCGTGTACAGCTCAAGCGCGGACTCGTACGCCTGCCGGGACAGGGGCGCGCGGGAGAACTCGGTGTACTCCACCAGGGCGTCGCGCGGCCCGAGCGGAAGGACATAGCCGAAGGCGAGCCCGTGCCGGGGCTGGGGCACGCGGAAGTCCATCAGCTCGACCACGTCCGGATCGAAGACGGGTCCGTCGGTGTGGACGAACCAGCCGCGGAAGTGCTGGAGCAGGGTGGTGCGGGACGGCGGGCGCACTCTCGGTGGGCGCGAGTCGTACAGGGACTTTCCGCGTACGGTCAGTTCGTCCCCGTCCACCGTGGTGCACCGGACCTCGGCCCCCTCGGACACCTGGCGGACCTCATGGGCCGTCGCCGTCACCCGGCGTACGCCTGATGTGCTTCCGAGCCGCTCCGAGACGACCTCTTCGAACCGGGTGGAGGGGACCATCTTGTAGCGCAGGGCATCCAGCTCGCGTTCGATCCGCTCGCCGTCGGGGCCGTGGACCCGCAACCGCCGCCAGGACGCCACCACGGCGTCCTCGTACTCCCCCTCGGGCTTCTCCCAGAAGCACCAGGTGCGATCGGGTGGCCGTAGCGGACCTTCGGGGGCCTCGACCAGGACGATCGACAGACGTCTGCCGCCGGGGGCCGTGAGCGCATGGGCGAGAGTGAGCCCGGCGGCTCCCGCACCGACGATGACCACATCGGCCGCGATCAGCTCCTGGCTCACTTCGGTTCCTCCCCGGCTCTGTCGTGATGCGCCCGAATGCCACGGCCGCCCGGGGGCACCGGGCGGGCGGTACGGTCCGACGGCAGCGAGTCTGCCCGCCCCGACGACGTCAACCCCGCCAACCGGCGGGGGCCCGCGTGGCGGAGTGAAACGAACACCCCGCCACGGTGAATTCCGGTCGAGGGGGCTCGCTGGATGCAGACGGCGCGGATTCGTCCCCTTGTTCGTTCCGTTGCCCCCTCGGACGGCGGTCGGTATCGCACGAGGGGCGCGCGGAACCCCGGCGCCGTACAGTCGCCCCATGTCGCAGTCCCTGACGCTCGCGGAGATCGAGGCCATCGCCCGAGCCGCTCACGAAGGCCAGACCGACAAGACCGGTCAGCCCTACGCCCAGCACATCGCCGCGGTCGCCAACGGCGTGCGCGCCCGCGGCGGCAGCGACGAGCAGATCGCCGCCGGATGGCTCCACGACGCCGTGGAGGACCACGTCCTGTCCCTGGAGTGGCTCCAGACCGCCGAGCTTCCGCAGTCCGTCAAGGACATCGTCCTCGCCCTCACCAAAGGCGAGGGCGAGGACATGGAGAGCTACACCCGGCGCATCCTGGCCACTCCGGGCGCCCTGCTGGTCAAGGAGGCCGACCTGGCGCACAACACCGACCCGCAGCGGCTGGCCGCACTGGACGAGGCCACCCGGACCCGGCTGATCGCAAAGTACGCGAAGACCCGGGAGCTCCTGGGGCTCGTCTGAGTCGTGGCCTTGCGCCGCACTCAGCGCCCCGGTCCCAGGTCGGTCGCGTCCCGGCGAAACGCCCAGCGCATCTCCGGCTCGGTCGCCCAGCGCAGGGCCCTACGGACCGGGGGAGTGCACATCAGGGTCACCAGGGCCGCCGTGACCACGGTCAGCAGCACCTCGCCGGCGGGATCGCTGAGCCAGTCGTAGGTGTCGAACACCCCCGCGTACTCAGCGGCCTTCAGGGGAAAGCCGTGCAGCAGATAGCCGCAGATGGTTCCCACGCCCAGCACGGTGAACCAGGTCCGCCGACGCGGCACCCAGGAGAGGAACGCCACGGTCAGGACGGCTCCGAGACAGAAGAGCAGCAGCGTCATCACGATGCCCGTCCACCACGAGGCGCCCAATTCCTGTGCGCTGGAGGAGCGGTAGAACCAGCCGAGGTCCATCGACGGCGCGAGCCAGTAGGCGAGGGCGAAGGCGCCGGCGAGGAGCGGTAGCGACAACACGCGGATCTCGGGACGGCGCACCAGTTGGAAGTGCTCGGGGCGCAGGACCAGCCCGAGGACGAAGAACGGTAGGAACTGGAGCACGCGTTGGAGGTTGAGGTCGTCGCCGATGCCGGGGGTGAGGGCCGCGAGCGAGGCGACGACCAGGGCGACGGGCAGCGGCCGGCGGATCTGACGCCACAGCGGGGTCGTCAACCGCCAGATGAAGAGGGCCGCCAGGAACCAGGTCAGATAGAAGGGGTCGAGGAGGCTGATGGGCTGCCCCGGCTCATCACCGGCCCAGCGCCTGAACAGCGAGTACAGCAACTCGAAGACCACATAGGGGAGGGCGATTCCGGTCAGCAGCCGTCTGACTTGGTGGGGACGGCCGCTGTAGCTCCGCGAGAAGTAGCCCGAGACGATGATGAACGCCGGCATGTGGAAGGTGTAGACGAGCATGTACAGCGCCCGCGAGGCGCGGCTGCCCTCCATGACCGGTTCCCAGGCGTGGGCGATGGCCACCAAGACGATCGCCAGGTACTTGGCGTTGTCGAAGAAGGCGTCCCGCCGGGGGGCGGTCGAAGCCTCCCGGGGCGGGGCGGCGGGGTCATGTGTCGTCGCGGCGGGCGACGTTGAGACCCTCTCGGGGGACGTCGTATCGGTCACAGTCGCCGCGGACACGGAGCTCGGCTCCCGGGCTTGGGGGCCCGGGGTTCTGCGCGATCCAAGGGGAGCGTGGAACATTCGAGGCACCCTAACTAGCCGTGTGGGAGGACGTAAAACACTCTTCGGCTGCCCTGTCAGGGAATCTCAAACCATAAATATTCGTCCGCTATCGACTATTTAATACACCTTAAATGGGTCATATCTCCCATGGTCCTGGAGGCTGTGAGGCGCCCCACGCCCCAGTTGTGAGCGCACCGTGACCGACCGGTGCCCACCGGGAAACGATCGGGCTGAATTCCTCCCCCGTTCCCCCTCCTGACTGTGGTCCGCGCCACCCGGATGGCTCGGATGGCGAGATTCCGTTGTCGTCGATGTGTCAGATGGCGGCATAGAAGGCCCAGTTGGTGGCACGATGTTCATGAGGCGGGGGATGTGCAGAGTCGCACGACCCTGGCCGGCGAGCGGACCGACCTAGGGTGTGATCTGTTGTGGCCATTTCACTGTCTGTGGTGCTGCTCTTGGGCATCATCATGGTCGTCATGATCCGCTCGGGCTCGCTCAAAGGCGGGCCCAGCATCGTTGCGATCCTTTTCGGCTTCTTCCTGGCGTCGTCGGGCATGGCCCCTTCGATCGACAGATTCCTGACGTCGATAGCGAACACGATCAACGACATCAGTTTTTGACGGACGACCGCTCGACCTGATCGCGACTCGGCGCCCCTGGGCGCCGCACGACGTGCCAGCGGCCCACGGGCCGCCCGGCAGGCACTGCGAACACTGGCTGCGAACATCGCCAGACCAGCCAGTGCCCGACCATGCAAAATGGCTTCGGGCCCGGTGAGACACGATCGTGTCTCACCGGGCCCGAAGTCATTTGGAGCGGGCGACGGGAATCGAACCCGCGTAGCTAGTTTGGAAGATCGCGTATGCGTATGGCGGTTGATCTGCTGTTCTGTTGAACAGGTGAAACCGGCGGGAAGCGCTGTGACTCCCCGCCAGTTCCCGTCTGATGCCCCTCCGTCGGGCACGTGAGGGGCACGATGGTCTAGCTCAGCGGATCGAGAGTAGGAGAGCCGCCAAGCCTGTGAGTGCGGTTGTGAGTTGGGCCAGAGCCACGATCAGTTCTGGTAGCCGACTCCCGCTTGCTGGATCGCTCATTTACGTTGCTGTACTATTCTGGGTGTCGAGGTTGGTTGTGTTGGGTGACTTTGCTCTTGATCCTTGGATCGGGTCAGCTAGTCCGCTCCTCACGATTGACCGTGCACTGTGTATGCGAAAGCCGTAAGACGTGTCTCTGGCATGAGGCAGCACGTCGTACGGCTATTCGTCATGTGCGTGTGGCGTCATGGTAGCAGGGGCCTGTCAACCTCCCTTACGGCTGCGATCAGTTGAGGTCGGTTCCGCGATTTTGGGCGGGAGCTGCCATGGGGCGAGAGATCGGGGCCCGTAAGCTTCCGGCGAGTCGGGCAGTCTGTGGACCTGCCCGCAATAGTCCGATGTGGGCCCCGATCTTCGAGGCTCGCCCCATGGTGGCTGCCTAAAATCGCGGGGCCGACCGACCCCCGTCCGGGCCTGTTTGGGTTCTGACCGTGTGGACCGTGTCGCTAGCTGCCGGTCCGCGGCGGCTGAGGCGGCGCGGAGCGGGCCGAAGGCAGGAGCGGCGCGTCAGCCGGAAGCCGGGAGCGGGCCTGGCGGAGCGGAGCGACGACGGGTCCTTGATGAGGTAGAGAAACTTGTAACAGCTCAAGGGCGGGCGTCTGCTCGATCCGCAAGTTTCTTCAGCTCCGGTGGTGCGGCTCGCCCGCTGACGAGTAGGAGATCCCTGATGGTGTCCCGTGCCTGGATGTGATTGTGGATCAGGTCAGGGGAGAGTGATTCCGCTTCCAGCAGTGAACTAAGGGCTTCGCCCACTTGCCGTCGCTGTGCGTAGGCCCTTCCAAGATCCATGTGGAGTCGGGCGCGACGCTCAAGAGAGAGGCTGGTCGTGTCCAATCGGGTGCCTACCTCGATGGCTTCGCCAGCATCGCTCAACTCCACAGAGATCGAGACTGCCTGAATCTCTACGTTGGTGGGACCGAACTCCAGATTGAAATCATTGCGATCACCACCCATTCTTGTAGCGACTCGACGGGCGTTCTCCATTTCCTCCTTCGCTCGTCTTCGGTCTCCCGCACGGGCGTGAATCAGAGCCAGCACCATGTGCAGAGCCCCCATGACTGACATGGCTTCGGGCTCCGCAGGTCTTTCGTCATAGTGCCGCTTCAAGGCGTTCAAGGCAGTGGTGGCGGCGTGCTCGGCCTGGTCTAGGTGCTTGAGTCGCACGAACGCATGTGCCAGGCGAAAGATGCTCGCGAACACATCCAGGGTGCTTCCAGACTCCTCAGCCGCACGAATCGCACGATCTGCGGCGACCCATGCCGCATCTGCTTCGTTCTGGCGGACAAAAGCGGACGCGAGAGCCTGGTAGGTGCGGCTGAGTAGGGCCCAAAGCCGCGGTCGGTCTGCCAACGGTCCTGTCCGGGCTGCCCGCTCGATCCTGGGTACTAGTGGGCCAAGCGTTGAACTCAACTCGGTGAACCGATTGGCGTGTGTGAGTTCCCAGACGTAATCAACGGATGCTTGGATCTCCTCCACATTGGTTGGTCCCGATGCCTGGGTGCCGCTGAGCACGACTTCGGGAACTGGGTGTCCTGAGATGAGAAGCCTGGCGTGATCGAGATCGTTGGGTAGATGCGCTTCAGACCCTGACGAGTCCACTTCTGCCGGCGCGTCGGGGCGTAGTTCCTGCTGTGAGACACCTAGTCCATCGGCAAGTAGGCGAAGGACGTCCATGCGATTGACCGGTTGAATGCCGCGTTCGACCTGTGACAGCCAACTCGCGGTGCGTCCGATTTCGGCTGCTAGCTGCTTCTGCGTCAGCCCACGGTCCTCTCTCAGGCCCGCGACCCGGGCGCCGAACGCTCGGCTTTCCTCCGGGGTCATCCCAAAACCGTCCCTGCACTGCTCATGGGCTGCATGAACGTGACCTCCAGCGACTGGATGTGCTGCTCCCGTTCGCTGAGGAAGTGGCGCGTGTGATCCATGCGCTCGTGACGGTCGAACGCGGCTCGGTCTTCGTATAGCTCGTAAAAGATCCGTGCGTTGGGATCGTCCTCGACCGTGTGCACGACGTAGGCGAGTGTGCCTGGTTCCTGCGTCTGGATGCCGGTCAACGTCCTCTCCACCAGAGCGTCAAAGGCTTCTGCCGCCTCTTCGCCATGCAGGGTGAATCGGACGATGAGGCCAAAACCGCTGGTCATGTGGTCCTCCTTGATGTCAGTCCCAGACTCGCAGAGATTGAGTAGCACTGCTACTCGCAGGTTCTCTTGACTCGCAGTTTTTCTGTGAGTACTTTCGTAGTGAAGCTGCGACTCGACGTGAAGTCGTCGGGCCTGAGTCAAGGGAGTGCCTTCATGCCTTCGTTCAAGATTGATCTTTCGTCTGCTGTCGTGTTCGTGGCGACGGCTCCGGTTCCGAAGCTGAAGAACAAGGCCACGGGTGAGATCGCGGTGGACCGGGAGACCGGTGCGGATCTGTTCGTGGTGGGTCTGCTGATCTCGGATGAGGGTGAGGGGAACCTGTACCAGGTGGCTGTGCCGAAGACGGGGGTGGATGCCTCGTTGTCGCCGGGTATGCCGGTTGCGGTGACGGGTCTGAAGGCTCGTGACTGGGACATCGACGGTCGTCACGGGATCAGCTTCCGTGCGGTGGCTGTTACGTCGCTCATGCCGGCCGCTGCGAATGGGCAGGGCTGACCATGTCGGATTTGATCACTGCGGTGGAGGTGTCGGGGGCGTTAGCGGCTGCTGGTGGTCTCGGGTATGCGAAGGTGCGGGCTCCGCGTGTGTGGTGGTCGCTGGTGGGTCTGCCGGTGGTGCGGGTGCGGTTCGCGGTGACGTATCGGGCGACGATGGATGTGTGTGGGCTCACCGTGCAGCCGTCTCGTGTGCGGGCGTTCATGGTGCGGACGGTGGCTCGTCGGTCGGATGTGCTGCCGGTTCCTCCCCAGGTGCGGCGGGTTCGGTACTCGTCTACGGGGTTGCGGGTGACTCTGCGTCTTCCGGCTGGTCTGGAGCCTGCGGATGTCTCGGCTGCTTCTGCGCGGTTGCGTCATGCGTGGGGCGTGTACTCGGTCGCGGTGGTGGAGTCGAAGCCGGGCTTCGTGGAACTGCGGATGACCGGCTATGACGTGCTGCGGCGTGTGCGGATGCCTCGTGTACGGAAGCTTGCCGGGCCGTTGGTGGTGCCGGTCGCACTGCGGGAGGACGGTTCGGCCTTCGTCCGGGACTATCGGGCGGTGCCGCACGCTCTGACCCTGGGGGCGAATCAGTCGGGCAAGTCGATGTATCAGCGCAACCTGATCAAGGGGCTCGCTTCCTTGGACGTGGCCTTGGTGGGGATCGACTGCAAGCGCGGTGTGGAACAGGGCCGGTTCACCTCTCGGTTCTCCGGCTTCGCGACCACACCGGATGAGGCTTCCGGGCTGCTGGACGCGCTGGTGGGTGAGATGGAATCCCGCTTTGATCTGCTGAGCCTGCATCAGGTCTCGGACCTGTGGGACCTGCCTGCGTCACTCCGTCCGGTGCCCCTGGTGGTCCTGGTCGATGAGGTCGCCGAACTGTTCCTGACCTCGGCCAAGAAGGATGAGGAACGCCGGGACCGCATGGTCATGCAGATGGTCCGGCTCGCTCAGATGGCTCGCGCGGTCGGGATCTATTTGGAGGTCTGCGGGCAGCGTTTCGGCTCGGAACTCGGCCGTGGGGCGACCATGCTGCGTGCCCAGTTGACTGGCCGTGTCGTGCATCGGGTCAATGACCGGCAGACCGCTGAAATGGGCCTCGGTGATATCTCGTCTGAGGCGATGATGGCGGCCTGCTCCATCCCGCCTGACCGGCCTGGTATCGCGGTCGCGGGGGATACCTCGGGGGGCTGGTCGCGTATCCGCACTCCCGAGATCACAGCGGATGACACTGCCGCTGCCTGCCGGAAGTTCGCGCACCTGACGCCCAACATTGCGGCCCTGGCACCCTACCGGCCGAACCCGTCGATTCGGGTGGGCGACTTCCCGGCCTTCGACTTCACCACCACGCTCGCCACTCCGCGCGCAGCGACCGAGTAGCGCTCCTCTTCACACGGTTGGCGTGACTGCCTCGCGCCATGTCCCTACCCCGCCCATGCCCGAAACCGGAAGGACATCTGTCATGGCCGCGAAGAGGACCACCACCCGACGAATCAAGCCTGTCGCTCCGGCTCCCTGCCCGGACTGCAAGGGCGCTGGCGAGACCGCCGAGACCGTGCGCATCGGCGCCCGTAAGGGCCGTGAGACGGATCACCGCCAAACGGTCCTGTGCCTGTCCTGCCTGGGTACCGGCCTCGCCACCTAACCCTCCGTACCCGTCCGGGCGGTCACCAGATGGCCGCCCGTCTCGGGCCACACCCCCTGAAGGAGGTGAAGACATGCGCACCATCAAGGTTGATGCGGTCCTCGTTCAGGCGGTGATCGCTGCCGCCCTGTCCTTCGCCCACCTGCACGACCTCGCCGCCGCTGCCGGCCAATCCGGGTGGAAAGCCTGGGCCTACCCGATCAGCGTGGATCTGCTCATGGTCGCGGCGTGGCGTCGACTGCGCTCCGGGTCGACACCGGTCATGGCCTGGTCCTGGTTCCTGATCGCCCTGTTCGCCTCACTCGGCGCGAACGTCGCCACCGCTGGCTTGCTCGACCTCGACTCGCCCCCGGCATGGCTCCGTGTCCTGGTAGCGGGCTGGCCCGCCCTGGCCTTCCTCGGCGGAAGCCTCCTCGCCCACACACCAACCGCTGAGACACCCACCGAACCGACTCCAACCGTCCCTGATCCGGGACCGGTTGCCGAACCTGCTCCCGACCCGATCCCCAAGCCCGACCCTGCCCCGGCTCTCGACCCTGCTCCGGCCCCCGTAGCTGTTCCGGCGACTCCGGTGGTGCCGGCCGCGCTGGTGGACCACGCCCGAAAGATCGCGGCGGAGCACCAGGCCCGTACCGGTGCCCGGATGGATGCCGACGCCCTACGAGCCCGGCTCGGAGTACCCCCGGCCATGGCCCACGCCATCGCTGTCCAACTCACCTGAAAGGGGACGACATGCCGCGCCCGAAGCGCTTCCGGAACTTGACCCGCTCTGGCCCGGTGCAGATCGGTACCCACAACGACGCTCGGGGCCGGGAGAAGCACACCGCCGCGTGCACGGCCCCGCGTTGTGGCTTCTCGGCCGATTACGACTCACGCGCTGCCGCTGAGCTCGCCGCCCGTACTCACCACTGCACTCCCTGACTTGAGAGGACACCTGCCATGGCCACCCCGGAGCCCACACCGCACGCGAGGTTCCTTGTCCCGGTCAGTATCGGGCTCGCTACCGCGATCGGCATCGGGGGCGTGATCGCCGCCTTCCTCGCCCTGCTGGAGTTCGCCGTTCACGCTGCCGCACTCGTCGGCGGAGCACTCGGCCCGATCGGTCTCGGCATCGCTATCCGACTCACCCGACCCAACAACCACTGAAAGGAACCACCGCCATGGGCCTGTTCAACCGCAAGAAAGAAGAACCCTCACAGCCCAACCGTGAGATCGCCGAACGCGGACGGGACTACGCGATTGCCAAGCGACACGGCGACCGCCGCGCCATGAACAAGATCGTGCGCCAGATGGAGAACGACGGGCTCGCCTCCGCCGACTGGGACTCCTTCAAGGCGGGCCAGAGCGAGTACGACGACATCCCGCCCATCCCCAAGACGCGTCGCAACCGGCGTCGCTAACCAGCCCCCGGGGCGGCCTCAACCGCCAAGTATCCGCCGCCCCGGGGCCCATCCCTCCCAGATCCAACGGACCCGAAAAGGAGCCCTGATGGGCCTGTTCAAGAACTCGAACAACCAGCCATCTGAGGCGTTCGCCGCTGACGAACAGCACCGTGCGGACGGTCTTGCGCACCGCATCGGGGAGATCACCTCGACCCGTGACCATCCGTCGGCGGACAGCCTGACCTTCTACAAGGACGCCTACCGCGACGCCTCCACCAACGCTGCCGCGCACACCGCGCAGCCTCACCACTGACCAGCCCCCGGGGCGGCCTCAACCGCCAAGTATCCGCCGCCCCGGGGCCCATCCCTCCCAGATCCAACGGACCCGAAAGGCACTCCCATCATGGCCCACTCCAGCCCTGTCCGCGTACGTGTCTGTGCTGACTGTGACGGCTTCCCGCTCGTGGTCGTCACGACCGCGGCATCTCGCCGCAACGGCAGCCGATCGACCACCTGTGTCTCCTGCCCGGCCTGCCGCGGCACCGGCACCCGCCCCACAGTCGCCTCCCGCACCACGCAGTACTCCGAGGTGGCCTGATGGGGATCTTCAGCCGCAAGGGCAACGACAACGAAGACCCGTACGAGCTTCAGGACGCTATCGACCGCATGAAGCTGGACGGCGCGATGCTGCGACGCATCGACCAAGCACACACCGCTATCGGCTGCGGCGACGACTCCCAGCCTTCTGGACAGACCTCCGGCCCTTCCTCACCGTCCGCCAGCACGCACAAGAAGGGGCGGCGCTGGTGACCTGCCTCGACTGGAGCGACAAGAAGCACTTCGACCACTCCGGCGACCAGCCCTGTGTCTGCTGCGGCAAACCCACTCCGCTTCGCTCCGACCGGGGCAAGCCGGTGCACAAGGTCTGCGCCGAAGCCTGGCTCACTGCCCACCCACCCAAGGAGAACGGCAAGTGACCGACACCGCCACCATGGCGGGCCTGGACCCGACCACCCTCGCCGACGCGCTGAGGGTGGCCGGGTCCCCCGGCTTCGACCGCTGGCAAGACCAGATCCGCCGTACGGGCGGCTGCTCCGACCCCATCCACCTCCAGGGCACGACAGTCACCCGGGATCGTGCGAGCGGGCAGGTCCTCCACTCCTACTCGACCGAGGGCGAGCCGGGCGGAAGTCTGCGAGTGGCGTGCGGAAACCGTCGTGCCTCGCGCTGCCCCGCCTGCGCCTGGACCTACGCGGGAGACACCTACCACCTGATCCGGGCCGGACTCACCGGCGACGTGGCCAAGGGCACCCCAGAGACGGTGAGGGATCACCCCCGGGTGTTCGCCACCCTCACCGCACCCAGCTTCGGCCCCGTCCACAACCGTCCCGCGGGCGGTCATCGTCCCTGCCGCTGCGGCACCCACCACCCCGAGAATGATCCCGTCCTGGGCACGGCACTCGACCCCCTCACCTACGACTACGCGGGGGCGGTGCTGTGGAACAACCACGCCTCCGACCTGTGGCGGTACTTCACCATCTACCTCCGCCGGGAGATCGCCAAGCGGGCAGGACTCACCCAACAGGCTGCACGCGACCAGTCGCGCATCTCCTTCGGGAAGGTTGCTGAGTACCAAAAGCGCGGGGCTGTGCACTTCCATGCCGTCATCCGCTTCGACGGGCCAGACGGACCCGACACACCCCCACCCTCCTGGGCAACCCTCGACCTCCTCGACGATGCGATCCGGGCCGCCGCTGCCCGCGTTGAGGTGGATGTGCCTCCAGCCGGTGACCAACCCGCCCGCACTCTCACCTGGGGCACACAGCTCGACGTACGCCCCATCCTGGCCTTCGGCGACGACACCGAGATCACGGAAGCGGCGGTGGCCTCCTACGTCGCCAAATACGCGACCAAAGCGGCTGAGATCACGGGCGGACCTGATCGACCTGTCGGCAACCACGAAGCCTTGACCCTGCTCGATCTGCCCCACCACACACGCAGGTTGATGGCGGCCTGCCTCGACCTCCACCCCGCCTACCCCGAACGCCGGTTACGCGACTGGGCCCACATGCTCGGCTTCCGCGGCCACTTCTCCACCAAATCCCGCAGCTACTCCACCACCCTCGGCACACTCCGCCAAATCCGGGCCGACTACCGCGCATCACAAGAACGCCGGCGTCTTGGCCTCCCCGACCTCGACGAACACCCCGAAGCAACAACCCTCGTCATCGCCCACTGGACCTACGCCGGACACGGCCACACACCCGGCGAAACCTGGCTCGCAGCCACCATCCACAACGACCTCCAAGCCAACCGAGAACTAGCCCGCGAAGCACGCAACGAACTGCACGACACCGAGGGGGAGTGGTGACCATGGAACGCCTACTGAAGGTGCAGGAAGTCGCCGTGCTGTTGGGTACCACGGTTCGCTTCCCGCGGCGGCTCATCGAAGAACGTCGCATCACCTTCGTCAAGGTCGGGCGACACGTCCGCATCCCTGAGCGGGCGGTAGAGGCTTTCGTGGCAGCGAACACGGTGCAACCGCGTCGGCTCGGCAACCCGCGGGGGGTGGCTGCCTGATGGCTGGGAAGCGTCGACAGTTCGGCCGTGTTCGCAAGCTTCCTTCCGGTCGCTACCAGGCTCGCTACGTCGGTCCTGACGGCTTGCTTCGGCCGGCTCCGGAGACCTTCCGCACAAAGAAGGACGCTGACGATTGGCTTGCCGACAAACAGACTGAGATGCGCCGTGGTGATTGGCATGATCCCGACGCTGGGAAGGTTCCGTTTGGCCCGTATGCCGTCGCGTGGATCGCAGAGCGGGAACTCACCGTGACCACCCGCCAGCTCTACGGTTCACTGCTGAGGAATCACCTGGAGCCGTGCTTCGGCACTGTGGCTGTTGCGGACATTTCACCGCCTGTCGTGCGCCGTTGGAGGGCTGACAAGCTCGTCTCCGGCACGGGGCCGACCACGGTCGCGAAAGCGTACGCCCTCCTGCGGGCCATTATGGCGACGGCTGTGTCTGATCAGATGATCAGGCGCAACCCGTGTGTGATCAAGGGCGCCAGCATCGTTCACACTCCGGAGCGCCCCACTGCCACGGTCCAAGAGGTGTACGACCTCGCCTCAACGATCCAGCCGCGCTACCGGGTTCTGGTGCTCATGGCCGGATTCCTGGGCCTGCGCTGGGGCGAACTCGTCGGCCTGCATCGCCGTGATATCGATCTAGAGCGGGGGACCGTGCGTGTTCGGCGGGCTGTGGCCGAACTCTTCAACGGGAAGCAGGAGATCAAGGCTCCCAAGAGCGCGGCGGGTAAGCGCACCGTTGCGATCCCTGCCGTGATTCTCGGGGAGATCCTCGATCACCTGCACGGCTTCGCCGAGTCGGGTGCAGACGGTCGGGTGTTCATCGGTGCCAAGGGAGCAACCCCGCGCCGGAACCACTTCAACCGGCTGTGGCGCAAGGCGTGTGAGGAGGCTGGGATCAAGGGCCTGCACTTCCACGACCTGCGGCATACGGGCAATACCTTGGCCGCTTCTACGGGGGCAAGCACGCGGGAACTTATGTCTCGAATGGGCCACAGTACGGCCCGTGCGGCCTTGATTTACCAGCACGCGAGTGCGGACCGGGATCGGCTTATTGCCGACGCTGTGAGCGGTCTCGTCAAGACGGGCCGGACGGACGTCCGGAAACCCCGGAAGGTAGATCGAAAGTCCAAGGGGCATGTGGGGGACACGCGGGACTGAACGAAGGTCCCCAAAACGCTCAGGGCCAGGTGGAGGAATAGTCCTCTTACCTGGCCCTGAGTCATTTGGAGCGGGCGACGGGAATCGAACCCGCGTAGCTAGTTTGGAAGACTAGGGCTCTACCATTGAGCTACGCCCGCAAAGCTCGCACCGCAGGTCACCCCCGTGGGGGCGGCCGTCGGTACGAGAAGCATCGTAGCGGGTCGCAGGGCGAGGACGCACACCGCTTCCGCGCGAGCCCCCGCGTACGCCTCCACCCCCGCGATAACCGGCAGCAGCGGCCCCCGAAGACCCTGTACCCTACGTCTCGCACCAACGGGGTGTGGCGCAGCTTGGTAGCGCGTCCGCTTTGGGAGCGGAAGGTCGTCGGTTCGAATCCGGCCACCCCGACCAACATCATCCGAGCCCTCACAAGATCGCATTGTGGGGCTCATCCTGCGTGCGGCTACTATGCAAGCTGCGTGCCCGTGTGTCCGACGACTGAGACGTGATCCGGGCCGATCAGCTGAGTCCCCACAGTGTGCGGTGGACGCGGTAGAACCCCAGTATTTCAGCCACCAAGGAGACCGAACCGTGAAGAGCGCCGTGGAGACCCTGAACCCGACCCGGGTTCGGCTCACTGTCGAGGTGCCCTTCGAGGAGCTCAAGGACAGCCTCGACGCGGCGTACAAGAAGATCAACCAGCAGGTCACGGTCAAGGGCTTCCGTAAGGGCAAGGTCCCGGCCCGAGTGATCGACCAGCGGTTCGGCCGTGGTGCTGTGCTGGAGGAGGCCGTCAACGACGCCCTTCCGAAGTTCTACACCGAAGCGGTCAACGAGGCGGAGATCAATCCCCTCGGCCAGCCCGAGGTCGACATCACCGAGCTGAAGGACGGCGACACGCTGAACTTCACCGCTGAGGTCGACATCCGTCCCGAGATCGAGATTCCGGACTACTCCGGCATCGAGGTCACCGTGGACTCCGTCGAGGTCACCGAAGAGGACATCGACGAGGCCGTGGAGCAGCTGCGCGAGCGGTTCGCCTCCACCTCGCCGGTCGAGCGCGCCGCCGAAGACGGCGACGTCGTCACGATCGACCTGGAGGCCAAGGTCGACGGAGAGGTGCTGGAGGACGGCGTCGCCAACGCCATTCCCTACACCATCGGCTCCGGTGAGCTCCTCGACGGCATCGACGAGGCCGTGAAGGGCCTGGAGGTCGGTGGCGAGGCCACCTTCACCTCCGAGCTCAAGGGCGGCTCCGCAGCGGGCAAGGAGGCCGAGGTCACCGTCAAGATCACCCAGGTCGCCGCCCGTGAGCTGCCTGCGCTGGACGATGACTTCGCACAGCTGGCCAGCGAGTTCGACACGCTCGACGAGCTGAAGGCCGACAGCCGCAAGCGCCTGGAGAACACCAAGCAGTACGACCAGGCCACCCAGGCCCAGGAGCGCGTGCTCGAAGAGCTGCTGAAGCTGGCCGAGATCCCGATCCCCGAGAAGCTCCTTGAGGACGAGGTCAACACCCGCAAGCACAACCTTGAGCACCACCAGCTCGGGCAGATGGGTCTCGACCTCACGAAGTACCTGGAGATCCAGGGCAAGACGGTCGAGGAGTTCGAGACCGAGACCAAGGAGCAGGCGGTCAAGGGCATCAAGACCCAGTTCCTGCTCGACGCGCTGGTCAACAAGGAGAAGCTGAACGTCAACCAGGAGGAGCTCACCGAGCACCTCATGCGGCGCGCGGCCTCCTCCGGCATGAGCCCCGACCAGTTCGCGCAGGCGGTCGTCGAGGGCAACCAGGTTCCGATGCTCGTCGGCGAGGTCGCCCGCGGCAAGGCGCTGGCCCTGGTCGTCGAGGCCGTGAAGGTCGTCGACACCAACGGCGAGCCCGTTGACCTGGACGTGGACGAGGACGAGGCCGCCGAGACGGTCGAGGCCACCACCGAGGCCACCGAGGTCGCGGAGGAGTCCGCCGAGGCCACCGACGCCACGGAGACCACGCCGACCAAGGACGCCTGAGCCTTTTCCAGCAGTCCCAGCGCAGGGCCCGGACACCGTTGTGTCCGGGCCCTGCGCGCTCTGGTTTCCTTAACCACCTTGCGCTCCGAGCGAACAGTTCGGGAACCGGGATGGCGTTGTCCGACCTGCGCGTTAGGGTCCATGAGTACGAGGGCAGGGGAGTACCCGCCCCCGGCTACGAAGACGCTGAGACGGCAGGCAGCCGTCAGAGACGAGCAGGTGGATACGTGACGAATCTGATGCCTTTCGCCGCCGGTGAGCCGTCCCTCGGTGGTGGCCTCGGCGACCAGGTCTACAGCCGGCTGCTCGGCGAGCGCATTATCTTCCTCGGCCAGCAGGTCGACGACGACATCGCCAACAAGATCACCGCACAGCTGCTGCTCCTTGCCGCCGACCCCGACAAGGACATCTACCTCTACATCAACAGCCCCGGCGGCTCGGTGACGGCCGGCATGGCGGTCTACGACACCATGCAGTACATCCCGAACGACGTGGTCACCATCGGTATGGGCATGGCGGCCTCCATGGGCCAGTTCCTGCTGACCGGTGGCGCGGTCGGCAAGCGCTTCGCGCTGCCGAACACCGACATCCTCATGCACCAGGGCTCCGCCGGACTCGGTGGCACCGCCTCCGACATCAAGATCCAGGCGGAGTACCTGCTGCGCACGAAGCAGCGCATGGCGGAGATCACGGCCCGCCACTCCGGCCAGACCGTCGAGGCGATCATCCGCGACGGCGACCGCGACCGCTGGTTCACCTCGCAGGAGGCCAAGGACTACGGCCTCATCGACGAGATCATCTCCGCCGCGTCGGGTGTCCCGGGCGGCGGCGGCACCGGCGCCTGATCGCCCGGTACGGCCCCTAGGCGCACCGGACCCGATCCAGGCCCCGTTCCGCCACCCCAGCCCGCGAAACGCCCCGCAGAACGCCACCAGGATGGTGAACACCCACATGACCAACTTCTCCGCGAGCGGTCTCTACACCGGCACGCAGCTGGACAACCGCTATGTCGTCCCGCGCTTCGTCGAGCGCACCTCCCAGGGCGTGCGCGAGTACGACCCGTACGCGAAGCTGTTCGAGGAGCGCATCATCTTCCTCGGCGTGCAGATCGACGACGCCTCAGCCAACGACGTCATGGCACAGCTGCTGTGCCTGGAGTCGATGGACCCCGACCGGGACATCTCCATCTACATCAACAGCCCCGGTGGCTCCTTCACCGCGCTGACCGCCATCTACGACACGATGCAGTTCGTGAAGCCGGACATCCAGACGGTCTGCATGGGCCAGGCGGCCTCCGCCGCGGCCGTGCTGCTCGCCGCCGGTACCCCCGGCAAGCGGATGGCCCTGCCCCACACCCGCGTCCTCATCCACCAGCCGTCCTCCCAGACCGGCCGGGAGCAGCTCTCCGACCTGGAGATCGCGGCCAAGGAGATCCTGCGGATGCGCGAGCAGTTGGAAGAGATGCTCGCCAAGCACTCGACCACGCCGATCGAGAAGGTTCGCGACGACATCGAGCGCGACAAGATCCTGACCGCCGAGGATGCACTCGCGTACGGTCTGATCGACCAGATCGTCTCCACTCGCAAGAGCACGGCCGCCACTGCGGCCTGACCGGTGAGTCACCCTTGGTGCGGTGCACGACAATGTGAACCGCGCCAAGGGGGGCCCGAACGAGGGCCCCGGCAAGGTACCGTCGGATATGAGGCACCAGGAGCAGGCTGAACCAAGCCGCTCCCAGGCGAAGGGGAAGCACCTCGTGGCACGCATCGGTGATGGCGGCGACCTGCTCAAGTGCTCGTTCTGCGGAAAGAGCCAGAAGCAGGTGAAGAAGCTCATCGCAGGCCCGGGTGTGTACATCTGCGACGAGTGCATCGACCTCTGTAATGAGATCATCGAGGAGGAGCTCGCAGAGACCTCCGAAGTGCGGTGGGAGGAACTGCCCAAACCGCGCGAGATCTATGAGTTCCTCGAAAGCTACGTCGTCGGCCAGGAGCCCGCGAAGAAGGCCCTCTCCGTAGCGGTCTACAACCACTACAAGCGGGTCCAGGCAGGCGAGAACGGCGGCGCCCAGGGCCGCGAGGACGCCATCGAGCTCGCCAAGTCGAACATCCTCCTCCTCGGCCCCACCGGCTCCGGCAAGACCCTGCTCGCCCAGACCCTGGCCCGCATGCTCAACGTGCCCTTCGCCATCGCGGACGCGACCGCGCTGACGGAAGCGGGTTACGTCGGCGAGGACGTCGAGAACATCCTGCTCAAGCTGATCCAGGCGGCGGACTACGACGTCAAGAAGGCCGAGACCGGGATCATCTACATCGATGAGATCGACAAGGTCGCCCGCAAGAGCGAGAACCCCTCGATCACCCGCGACGTCTCGGGCGAAGGCGTCCAGCAGGCACTGCTGAAGATCCTGGAGGGCACCACCGCCTCCGTACCGCCCCAGGGCGGACGCAAGCACCCCCACCAGGAGTTCATCCAGATCGACACGACGAACGTCCTGTTCATCGTGGGCGGCGCGTTCGCCGGCCTGGAGAAGATCATCGAGTCCCGCGCGGGCGCCAAGGGCATCGGATTCGGGGCCACGATCCGTTCCAAGCGCGAGATCGAGGCGAGCAACCAGTTCCAGGAGGTCATGCCGGAAGACCTGGTGAAGTTCGGGATGATCCCCGAGTTCATCGGCCGTCTGCCCGTGCTGACCTCGGTTCACAACCTGGACCGCGAGGCGCTGCTTCAGATCCTGGTCGAGCCGCGCAACGCCCTCGTCAAGCAGTACCAGCGCCTCTTCGAACTCGACGGTGTCGAGCTGGACTTCGACCGCCCGGCCCTGGAAGCCATCGCCGACCAGGCCATCTTGCGCGGCACCGGCGCCCGTGGACTGCGCGCCATCATGGAGGAGGTCCTCCAGTCGGTGATGTACGAGGTGCCGTCGCGCAAGGACGTCGCCCGCGTGGTCATCACGGCCGACGTGGTGCGCAACAACGTCAACCCGACGCTGGTGCCGAGGATCGTGAAGAACGACGGACGGCACGAGAAGTCGGCCTGACGACCCAGAAGCACGAGAAAGGGGCGCCCTCCCAGAGGGCGCCCCTTCTTTATGTCCGAGTGGACACCGCGTCCGTCAGACCTTCGTCCGCGAGGTCTCGTAGAACTTGGCGGTCAGTTCCGCGAGCTTCTCTTGAGTCATCTTCTCGCCGCTACCGCCCTGACCCGCTGCCTCGGCGATGTCGATCGAATTGATGGC
Organism: Streptomyces sp. NBC_00690; assembly: GCF_036226685.1. NCBI lineage: Bacteria > Bacillati > Actinomycetota > Actinomycetes > Kitasatosporales > Streptomycetaceae > Streptomyces > Streptomyces sp. NBC_00690. The sequence goes on along the minus strand of NZ_CP109009.1, from coordinate 3,049,286 downwards.
GGCGATGGTGCTGTAGTCGGCCCAGACACACATGGGGATCTCCAACTGCTTGGGCCCCGTGCCCGCGGCGTCGTTCTTCGGCGTCAGCTTCACGTCCTGGCACTTCATCAGCGCGCCTTCGAAGCCTTCGGGCGTGACGTCGGTCGGGCTGCCGATCAACTCGACCCCGACGTCCGCGTTCTTCTGGTCATCGTTCTTGCCGATGCCTGCGAAGTAGCCGTCGATCGCCTTGCCGGGGTCGGTGACCTCACCCCACAGCCCGCTGAAAGTTGCCACACGTCCCTTCAAAGGATTGGCCGCCGAGCCCGACCTGTAGGTGACGGTCACCTGGGTGGCGTTCTTGATGCCGTAGGACTCGGCTTCCTTCTTGTCCTTCGAGGGAAGGGGACCTGACCTCTCCTGGTCACCCTTCTTGTACTCGCCGACTGACGCGGCGGGGGTGAGCTTGTGCCCCTTGGTGCTGGCGGACACCGTGCTGTTGCTGGTGCCGCTGTCACGCAGCAGGAAGAACGCACCGCCGGCGACCACCGCGAGGGCCACCACCCCGATGCCGATGATCAACCCGGTCTTCTTCTTCGGGGCCGGCGGCGGAGGCGGGACCTGCCCCGGATACTGCGGCTGCTGACCGTACGCGCCGGGCTGCTGCGGTGCGCTCCACTGGCCGGGCTGCTGGGGCTGGCTGTAGGGATTCGGCTGTTGGGGTGCACCCTGGGGAGCCTGTTGGGGATACCCGTACGGGCCGGGCTGGCCCTGCTGCGGATATCCATAGCCGGGCTGCGGGGCCTGCGGCTGCTGGCCGTAGGGGCCCGGCTGGCCGTACGGCCCGGGCTGCTGCGGCTGTCCCCCGTACGGGCCCGGCTGGTTCTCACTCATTCTGGGTTCCCCTCCAGATATTTATGTGGCCCGAACATCCTCACCTAAGCCCTGTTCGAGTGGGGCGACGGGGGTCACACCGTTACCGAACTTTCCCGTTTCAGTACGACGCTGTGACACCCCTAAACTGGGCTCGTGACCGAGAACACTCAGCAGCAGCCAGCCAGCACCCCCGAACTGCCGACCCAGTACGCGCCGGCCCAGGTAGAGGGGAAGCTGTACGAGCGCTGGGTAGAGCGCGGTTACTTCACGGCGGACGCCAAGAGCGAGAAGCCCCCGTACACCATCGTCATTCCACCGCCCAACGTCACCGGAGCGCTCCACCTGGGACACGCCTTCCAGGTCACGCTCATGGATGCCCTCACCCGCCGCAAGCGGATGCAGGGATACGAGGCGCTGTGGCTCCCCGGCATGGACCACGCCGGTATCGCCACCCAGAACAAGGTCGAACAGCAACTCGCCGAAGAGGGCAAGTCCCGGCAGGACCTCGGCCGTGCGGAGTTCACCGACCGGGTCTGGCAGTGGAAGGAAGAGTACGGAGGCCGCATCCTCGGCCAGCTCCGTCGACTCGGCGCCGGTCTCGACTGGAGCCGTGAACGCTTCACCATGGACGAGGGCCTCTCACGGGCCGTCCAGACCATCTTCAAGAACCTCTACGACGACGAGTTGATCTACCGCGCCGAGCGCATCATCAACTGGTGCCCCCGATGTCTCACCGCGATCTCCGACATCGAGGTCGACTACCAGGACGACAACGGCGAACTGGTCTCCCTGAAGTACGGAGAAGGTGACGACACCCTCGTCGTCGCGACCACGCGGGTCGAGACGATGCTCGGTGACACCGCCGTCGCGGTCCACCCCGACGACCCCCGGTACGCCCACCTCATCGGCAAGCGGATCAAACTGCCGCTGACCGACCGGACGATCCCCGTCGTCGCGGACACCCATGTGGACCCGGAGTTCGGCACGGGCGCGGTCAAGGTGACCCCGGCGCACGACCCCAACGACTTCGCCATCGGCCAGCGCCACGGCCTGGAATCCCTCACGATCATGAACGAGCGGGCCGTGATCACCGTGCCCGGTCCCTTCGAGGGCCTCGATCGCTTCGAAGCGCGTTCGGCGATCGTTGCGGCACTGCGCCAGCAGGGGCGGATCGTCGCCGAGAAGCGCCCCTACGTCCACTCCGTGGGGCACTGCTCCCGTTGCAAGACCACCATCGAGCCCCGACTCTCCCTCCAGTGGTGGGTCAAGGTCGGGCCCCTTGCGCAGTCCGCGGGCGACGCGGTCCGGGACGGCCGCGTGGCCATCCACCCGGCCGACCTGTCGAAGCGCTACTTCGACTGGGTCGACAACATGCACGACTGGTGCATCTCCCGGCAGCTGTGGTGGGGCCACCGCATCCCCGTCTGGTACGGGCCGAACGGCGAAACCGTCTGCGTCGGCCCCGACGAGCAGCCGCCGAGCGGTGAGGGATGGACCCAGGACGAGGACGTCCTCGACACCTGGTTCTCCTCCGGTCTGTGGCCGTTCTCCACACTCGGCTGGCCCGAGCAGACCCAGGACCTGAAGAAGTTCTACTCCACCGACGTCCTGGTCACCGGACACGACATCATCTTCTTCTGGGTTGCCCGGATGATGATGTTCGGTCTCTACGCCATGGACGGCGAAGCACCCTTTAAGACCGTCGCCCTGACCGGTCTCGTCCGCGACGAGAACGGCAAGAAGATGTCCAAGTCGTTCGGGAACGCGGTGGACCCGCTCGACTGGATGGACACCTACGGCTCCGACGCGGTCCGCTTCACGCTCGCACGCGGCGCCAACCCCGGTGCGGACGTGCCGATCGGCGAAGACTGGGTCCAGGCATCCCGCAACTTCGCCAACAAGATCTGGAACGCCACCCGTTTCGCCTTGATGAACGGCGCCACGGTCGAAGGCGAACTGCCCCCGGTCGAGCAGCTCTCGGCGGCCGACCGCTGGATCCTGTCCCGTCTGAACACCACCGTGGCCGAGGTGGACGCCCTCTACGGCGACTACCAGTTCGCCAAGCTCTCCGATGCGCTCTACCACTTCGCGTGGGACGAGGTGTTCGACTGGTACGTCGAGCTCTCGAAGACGACGTACTTCGCCGGCGGTGAGCAGGCCAAGGTCTCCGCCCGGGTCCTCGGTGAGGTCCTGGACGTGACGCTGCGGCTGCTCCACCCGATCGTCCCCTTCGTCACCGAGACCCTGTGGACCACGCTGACCGGCAAGGAATCACTGGTCATCGCCGACTGGCCCAGCGACAGCGGGTTCCGGGACGCAGCGGCCGAGCAGGAGATCGAACTGGTCCAGCGGGTCGTCACCGAAGTCCGCCGCTTCCGCAACGACCAGGGCCTCCAGCCGGGCCAGCGGGTCCCGGCCCGCCTGGACCTCGGCGCCACGGCACTGGCACCGCACGAGGCCGCCATCCGCCAGTTGCTCAGGCTCCAGCCGGAGGGGGACGACTTCAACGCCACCGCGACCCTGCCGGTGGCGGGGGCGACCGTGTCCCTCGACCTGTCGGGGACGATCGACGTGGTTGCGGAGCGCAAGCGGCTGACGAAGGACCTGGCGGCAGCGCAGAAGGAGAAGCAGCAGGCGGAGGGGAAGCTGGGGAACGAGGCGTTCCTCGCGAAGGCCCCCGACAACGTCGTGGAGAAGATCCGGGTGCGCCTGGCCAAGGCCGAAGAGGAGATCACTCGGATCACTTCCCAACTGGGGAGCCTGCCGGAGGCGTCGCACTAAGAGGTGGGGGGCTTGGTACGGGTCTTGGCTTGGTCCGGGTGGGGCTCGTGCTGGGTTTCCGCCTTGAGTGGCGGAGGTTTCCGTCCTCAAGCGCCGGACGGGCTGGGGTTGGCCTGGGCTGCGGGTCTTGGCTCTCTCCGGGCGGAGCCCGTTCTGTGAGCTCAGCCCTGGGGGGCAGGGGGTTCCGTCCTCAAGCGCCGGACGGGCTGGGTGGGGCGGGCGGAGCTTGTGTGTTGGGGGCTGGTCTGGGGGCGGGGCTTTAGGTGGTCCGGCTGGGGGTGGGGTTAGTTCGGCTTGTGGGGGTGCTTTCGGGCGTGACTCCTCAGCGCCGGCGGCCAGCGGCTGATCCGTTGGTGGCGGCTCTGAAGCCGCCGACGCTTCCGGGGACACCCCCTGCGCGCCCCCAATACCGCAACCAGGCATACCTGCCCCCGGCCCATCCACAAGTCGAGCTCAGGGTGCGCGCTACCCAACACCGCAAACAGGTCTGCTTGCCCTGGCTCTATCCACGGGTTGAGCTCAGGGGGGCGCACTCAGTGGCGCGGCGGGATCTGCTTGCCCCTGGCTCGTCCATAGGTTGCGCCTCAGAGGGGGGCTTGGCTCGCCATTGGGGCCGAGCCCCCGGTGACGAGTTTTTGCGAGTGACGGGCGCGTCCGTAGAGCATCGGCCGGACCTCACGCAGTCGCCAGACTCTGCCCTCCGGGCCCAGCTTGCAGGCGGGCACCGGGCGCAGCAGGCCCCGGCCGATGTCCTTGGGCACGGCCGCCCTCTCCCGCTGTCGAGTCTGTTCTATGGCCTGGCCGTTCCCCCCCCCGCCGGGACCTGGTCTGCGGTCCGCAGACACTGCCCCACGGACCGACGAACACCACCCATACGGGGCTCATCTGTGCGCAAACTCTCCTTACCCGGGGCTGGCGCTTGATCCACGACCCGGGGGAACCACTCCCCACCGAGGCTCACCTCATAGACAGGGCCAGGGTCAAGCAGAGCCCGCCCCGCCACTGGGCACCCGTCCTGAGCCCGACTTGCCCGACCTATGGACGAGTTAGGGGCAAGCTAGACCTGCTTGCGGTATTGGGTAGCACGCACCCTGAGCTCACCCCATGGACAGGGCCAGGGGCAAGCAGACCTGTTTGCGGTGTTGGGTAGCGCGCACCCTGAGCTCGACTTGTGGATGGGCCGGGGCAGGTATGCCTGGTTGCGGTATTGGGGGCGCGCAGGGGGTGTCCCCGGAAGCGTCGGCGGCTTCAGAGCCGCCACCAACGGATCAGCCGCTGGCCGCCGGCGCTGAGGAGTCACGCCCGAAAGCACCCCCACCACCCGCACCCCACCCAAACCCCAGCCGGACCACCCAAGACCCGCACCCCCCAAAGCCAACCCACAGCAAGGGCTCCACCCGCCCCACCCAGCCCGTCCGGCGCTTGAGGACGGAACCCCGCACCGTCCAGGGCTGAGCTCACAGAACGGGCTCCGCCCGGAAACAGCTCAAGACCCGCAGCTCTGGCCAACCTCAGCCCGTCCGGCGTTTGAGGACGGAACCCCGCACCGTCCAGGGCTGAGCTCACAGAACGGGCTCCGCCCGGAAACAGTCAAAACCCGCAGCCCAGGCCAACCTCAGCCCGTCCGGCGTTTGAGGACGGAACCCTCCGCCACTTAAGGCGGAAACCCAGGCACAGCCCCACCCGGACCAAGCTAGGACCCGTACCAAGCCAACCCCCTCGCGCGGCATGATGCCCCCATGCCCTTTGCACCCGTCTCCTACGTTCTGCGGCGCGTTCTCGCCGTCTGGCGTGGGTGTGCCCGTCGGTGGGCGACCTCTCCTCGTGCTCTGGATTGCATCACCGCGCTCAGCGCGTTCTCGCTGATGGTGCTGGACGTCCCCGGGCTCGCCCACGCCGACAACGCCCTCACCGGGCTGACGGCCACCCTGGTCCTTGCGGTGGGTGCCGCGACCCTGGTGGTGCGGCGGCGGTGGCCCTGGGTGCCGTATCTCGTGGCCCTGCTGTTGCTCGGCTGGCTGCACGAGCTCACCCTCATCCAGTTCGCCCTGTACTCGCTGGGACGTTTCCGCGGCAGATGGACGGGGGCTCTCGCCACCTTCGGCTACGTCGTCTTCGCGTACGCCCTCTTCACCTTGCCCGGCTGGCCCGAGCACCCCGCGAGCCTGTCCGGGTTCCTCGGGTTGGTGGTTCCGATCGGGGTGCTGGCCTGCGGTGTCGGCATAGCGGCGTACCGGGCGGACCTGGTGCGGGCGCTGGAAGCCCAGCGGGCCGAGACGGTCGCGCTGCAGGCCGTGCAGGCAGAGCGGACCTCGGTGGCCCGGGACGTACACGATCTGGTGGGGCGGGAGCTGACCGTGCTGGCCGTGCGGGCGGAGGTGCTCTCGGCCCGGTCCCGCGGTACCGACTGGCAGAAGGACTTCGAGGAACTGGCGGACACCGCGCGCCGCGCGCATCTGATGCTCAACGACACGATCGTGCACCGTGCGGACGAGCGGACGGCCACCCCGGGTCTGGATGGGCTCCCGGAGCTCGCCCGGGAGAGCGAGCGGATGGGGAGCCCGGTGTCCCTGCACATCGGTGAACCGGCACGCCGCATCTCACCGCTGCGTACCGCGTGGTCCAGGAGTGTCTGACGAACGCCGCGAAGCACGCCCCCGGCGAACGGGTGACGGTGACCATAGCCCTGGAGGGCGGCAGGCTCCGCGTCACGGCCCGCAATGCGCTGCCGCAGTCGGCCCCGCTGCGGGCGCCCGTGTCCAGCGGCACCGGGACCTTCTCCATGCGCGAGCGGGTCCGCAGCATGGGCGGGACGTTGAGCGCGGAACCCCAGGGCGGTGCGTACGAGGTGGTGGCCCTGCTCCCGGTGGGGCGCCCGGGTTCTTAGCGCCGAGGGGGTGCTTCTGGTGCGACCCGGGGATGCCGGGGCACCCCTGGACTTTAGACTGGACCCGTGAGCGAGCACCCGCATGACGCCGACGCAGGCGAGCCCGACCCGTTCGACGAGATCGTCGAGGCGGAGACCGACCGCGACCCTGACTTGGCGGTGATCGAGGCCGGGAGCCGCACGCTGCGCACCCGTGCCGATTTCCCGCAGGCCGATGCGGTGCCATCGCGGCCCGCTGACCCGGAGGTGGACAAGGCGCTTCGCGCGGTGGAGGCGGATCTGGCCACCCGTTGGGGTGAGACCAAGCTGGAGCCGTCCGTTGCCCGGATCGCTGCGCTGATGGACCTGCTTGGTGAGCCCCAGCGGGCGTACCCGTCCGTCCACATCACGGGCACCAACGGCAAGACGTCGACGGCCCGGATGATCGAGGCCCTGTTCTGTGAGTTCGAGCTGCGTACGGGCCGCTACACCTCGCCCCATGTGCAGTCGATCACCGAGCGGATCAGCCTGGACGGCGCGCCCATCGACGCGGAGCGCTTCATCTCCACGTACGAGGACATCAAGCCCTATGTGGAGATGGTCGACGCCTCCCAGGAGTTTCGCCTCTCCTTCTTCGAGGTGCTGACGGGGATGGCGTACGCCGCCTTCGCCGATGCGCCCGTGGACGTGGCGGTCGTCGAGGTCGGCATGGGCGGCGAGTGGGACGCGACCAATGTGATCGACGCCTCCGTGGCCGTGATCACCCCCATCGACCTGGACCACACGGACCGATTGGGCGGTACGCACGCCGAGATCGCCGTGGAGAAGTCCGGGGTCATCAAGCAGGGCGCCACGGTGATCCTGGCGCAGCAGCCGGTCGATGCGGCCCAGGTGATGCTGAAGAAGGCCGTGGAGGTCGATGCCACGGTCGCCCGGGAGGGCATGGAGTTCGGTGTTTCGGCCCGGGAGGTCGCGGTCGGCGGTCAGTTGCTGACCCTGCGCGGCCTCGGCGGGGACTATTCGGATGTGTTCCTCCCGCTGCACGGGGCGCACCAGGCGCACAACGCGGCGGTGGCGCTCGCCGCGGTGGAGGCGTTCTTCGGCATCGGTTCGCAGCATGCCCGGACGCTGGACGTGGATGCGGTCCGCAAGGCGTTCGCGGCTGTGTCGTCACCCGGTCGGCTGGAGATCGTCCGGCGTAGCCCCACGGTGGTGCTCGACGCGGCGCATAACCCGGCCGGTGCCCGTGCGACCGCAGAGGCGATCACGGAGGCATTCGGCTTCTCACGGTTGATCGGTGTGGTGGGCGCGAGCGCTGACAAGGACGTACGGGGCTTCCTGGAGGCGTTCGAGCCGGTGTTCGCAGAGGTCGTCGTCACCCAGAACTCCAGCCACCGTGCGATGGACGCGGACGCTTTGGCAGCGGTGGCTGTGGAGGTGTTCGGGGACGAGCGGGTCGTGGTCGAGCCGCGGCTCGACGAGGCACTGGAGGCCGCCGTCACCCTGGCGGAGGAAGAGGCCGAGTACGCCGGAGCCGGGATTCTGGTGACCGGTTCGGTGATCACGGTCGGCGAGGCCCGGCTGCTGTTCGGGAAGGGCTAGACATCTGATGCGTATGCTCTGCGCGTCCACTCTGATCGGTGAATTCTTTCTTCTCGGGTTCGCGGGTCTGGTGGCGATGAAGGATCCGGATCTGTCCATGGCCACGGTGTGGACGGTCTGTGGTGTGGCCATGGCCCTGTCCTTGTTGCTGTGCGGGATGCTCGGTCGCCCGCTCGGGGTGCAGTTGGGCTGGGCGCTCCAGGTGGGTCTGGTCCTCAGCGGCTTCGTCGTTCCGTTGATGTTCTTCCTGGGCGCGTGCTTCGGGGGTCTGTGGTGGGCGTCGGTCCACTACGGGCGGAAGATCGACGAGGTGAAGGCGCGCTGGGCAGCGCAGCAGGGGCAGCCGGAGGCTTCGTAGCGCCCCGACTGCGCCGCGGTCACGGTCCGCGGGTTTCGTTCGTCGCTGCACTGCCTGATCGGTAATCAGGTCCCGGTGACATCACTCCGGTGGCCCCCTGTAACCTCACACCACCGCACATGTATGCCTGCAAGGAGCCTCACACCATGACCCAGCGCACTCTCGTCCTGCTCAAGCCGGATGCGGTCAGGCGGAAACTGGTCGGCGAGATCATCGGCCGCATCGAGGCCAAGGCCGGCTGGACGATCGCCGCGTTGGAGTTGCGGACGCTGGACCGGGAGATCCTGGAGCAGCACTACGCCGAGCACGTGGGACGTCCGTTCTATGAGCCTCTGGTCGAATTCATGGCGTCCGGCCCGGTGGTCGCGCTGGTGGTCGAGGGCGAGCGGGTTATCGAGGGCGTACGGCAACTCGCGGGCCCGACGGACCCGATTGCGGCGCCGCCCGGTTCCATCCGTGGTGACTTTGGCACTATCGTCCGTGAGAACCTGATCCACGCATCGGACTCCGAGGAGTCCGCCATTCGGGAACTGAAGATTTTCTTTCCGGGGCTTTCCTGACTTGTCGTCAGCCAAACAGCGCTCATGACCTGGGGCGACCGAAGGAATTCGGTCGCCCTTCGGTATATGCGAACGCAATGCGGGAACGGATCGCTGCGACACCTCGTCACCTATATAGAGGTGGACCACCGCGCCGTGTCCGTGGAGGCGGCATTACGATGGAGCCTCACGCCACAGCACCCACCTCGCCATCCTGAAAAGCAGTCAACGCTTCGATTTGGGAAGGCCAGACGCATCCTCATGGGGAACAACATGTCGTTCATCGGCCGTGATATGGCTGTCGACCTCGGGACCGCCAACACGCTGGTGTACGTCAGGGGCAAGGGGATCGTCCTCAACGAGCCGTCCGTCGTCGCCATCAACACCAACACGGGCGGCATCCTCGCGGTCGGCGCTGAGGCGAAGAAGATGATCGGTCGGACACCGGGCAACATCGTTGCCGTCCGACCGCTGAAGGACGGCGTCATCGCCGACTTCGAGATCACCGAGCGGATGCTCCGCTACTTCATCCTGAAGATCCACAAGCGTCGGTACCTCGCTCGCCCGCGTGTCGTCGTCTGTGTGCCGTCCGGCATCACGGGTGTCGAGCGCCGTGCGGTCATCGAGGCGTCGACGCAGGCGGGTGCCCGTCAGGTGCACATCATCGAGGAGCCCATGGCCGCGGCCATCGGTTCCGGACTCCCCGTCCATGAAGCCACCGGCAACATGGTCGTCGACATCGGCGGCGGCACCACCGAAGTGGCGGTGATCTCGCTCGGCGGCATCGTCACCGCGCAGTCCATCCGCGTGGCGGGCGATGAACTGGACAATGCGATCATCCAGCACATCAAGAAGGAGTATTCACTTCTGCTCGGTGAGCGGACCGCCGAGAACATCAAGATCACTATTGGTTCGGCCTATGACCTCGACCAGGACGAGCACACCGAGATTCGCGGTCGCGATCTCGTTTCCGGGTTGCCGAAGACCGTGGTCATCTCGGCGACCGAAGTGCGCAAGGCGATCGAAGAACCCGTCAATGCGATCGTCGACGCGGTCAAGACGACGCTCGACAAGTGCCCGCCCGAGTTGTCGGGTGATGTGATGGACCGGGGCATCGTCCTCACGGGCGGCGGTGCGCTGTTGCGCGGTCTCGACGAGCGTCTGCGCCGCGAGACCGGCATGCCCATCCACATCGCGGAAAACCCGCTGGACTCGGTGGCGCTCGGCTCCGGCAAGTGCGTGGAGGAGTTCGAGGCGCTCCAGCAGGTGCTGGACGCGCAGCCGCGCCGATAGCTCGTCTACGTGGGGGGCACGATCTTCCCCTGGGGTCCGGAAGGACCCCGGGGGACCGCCTGTATGGGTGCCTGCCGTCCCGTGCAGCTGATCGTTGATATACAGACACTCACATTCCTACGAGGAAGGCACGGCCGCCGCACGTGAGGGACACACGAGAGAGCCGGCTGCTCCTGGTGCTGCTGATCGCCATCGCGTTCGCTTTGATCACGGTGGACATCCGCGGGGGCGAGGACTCACCCGTCGACGGCGCCCGGCAGGCCGCCGCCGGCGTCTTCGGACCGGTGGAGAACGGGGTCGCGGCAGCCGTCGACCCGGTCGGCAACGCCATCGGGGCCGTACGCGACTCGGGGCGGCGGCACGACCGCATCAGCGCCCTGGAGCGTGAGAACGCAGAACTGAAGGCGCGCCTCGGCAGCGACGACCGCAACCGCAGCCGGGCCCGCGAGCTGGACAAGATGCTGAAGAAGGCCGGTGCCGGCCAGTACGGGATCAAGGGCGCTGAGGTCATCGCCATAGGAGCGGCCCAGGGCTTCTCCTGGACCGTCACCATCGACATCGGTTCGCGTGAGGGCATCCAGCGCGACATGACCGTGCTCAATGGCGACGGTCTCGTCGGCCGCGTCACCACGGTCGGCCCGCACACGGCGACCGTACTGCTGGCCAACGACCCCGACTTCACCGTCGGCACCCGCATGGAGAAGACGGACGAACTCGGTTTCGCCACCGGACAGGGCGACCGCCCGCTCGCCGTCCAGCTCCTGAACGGCAAGGCGAAGGTGAAGAAGGGCGACCGCCTGGTCACCTTCGGCTCCCAGGCGTCCAAGCCGTTCGTGCCCGGTGTGCCCATCGGTGAGGTCGTACGGGTCGACCCGTCGGGCGGCGACCTCACCCGGACCATCTATGTGAATCCGTACGTCGGTTTCAGCAAGCTCGACATCGTGGGTGTGGTGGTGCAGGCGCCGCGCACGGACCCGCGCGACACCGTCCTGCCGCCGAAGCCCGCCGCGCCCAAGCCCACGCCCACCGTCACCGTCACGGTCAATCCCGGGCAGAACGACGCACAGGGCGACGCCCAGAACAACGCACAGGGCGACGATCAGACGGAGCCCCAGACTGACCGGACCGACAGCATCCAGGACGACCAGAACACCCCTCAGAACGACCAGAACAGCGTTCAGAACGACCAGAACGGCGTGAACAACGGGCAGACGCAGGGCACCGGCCGTACTGACGGCCAAGCCCAGGGCGACGGCCAGAACGACCAGCAGTAGGAGCTGATCCGTCATGCGTCTCAACCGGATGCTTCTTTCGACGACCCTCGTCGTGGTCGCGCTCGTCATCCAGGTCTCCGTCCTCGCCCGGCTGCAACTGCCGGGAGCGGTTCCCGATCTGCTGCTGCTCGTCGTCCTCGGGCTGGCCCTGGTCTACGGGCACACCGCGGGCGCCTTCATCGGCTTCGGCGCCGGCCTCCTCGCCGACCTCGCCCCGCCTGCCGACCACGCGGCCGGGCGATACGCCCTGGTCCTGTGTGTGATCGGCTATCTCGCGGGGCTCGCTCGTCCCGAGAACGGCAAGTTGAAGTCCGCGACCGTACCCATGCTGGTCGTGGTGGGCGCAGCCATCGGCTCCACCCTGCTGTACGCAGGGGTCGGAGCCCTCGTCGGGGACACCGCGGCCCGCCATGTGGGCCTGGTCAGCCTGCTGTTCACCGCGGCCGTCTACGACCTACTCCTCGCGCCGTTCACCGTGCCGCTCATCATGGCCCTGGCCCGGCGCACCGAGAACGATCCGCTCGCCGAGAGCCAGAGCGGCGGCGACGTCGCTTCCGGCTGGCTCTCCTCCGGCACCGGACTGCGCATCGGCAGCCAGCGCGGCGGCCTGCGGATGAAGACCGCGCGCACCAGAGCCGCCCGAGCGGGCCGCATCAAGGGCGTCAAGCGACTGTGATCCAGAAGGGGGCACTCGCATCATGAGCAACATCCCGGAGACCGGGCGGACCCCCAGGGTCCAGATCCGACTCGTCGTCATCCAGGTACTGGTCTTCTCGCTGCTGTTCACCCTCGGCGGGCGGCTCTGGTACCTCCAGATCCGCAATGGCCAGGAGTACACGGACGAGGCGAAGAACAACGGCGTGCAGCGGGTCGTCCAACCCGCCGTCCGCGGTGCCATCCTCGACGCCCGCGGGGTCCCGCTCGCCGACAATGAAACCCGTCTGGTCGTCTCCGCCTCCCGCACCGAGCTGATGAAGATAAAGGATGACGGCCAGGCCGTCCTCGCCCGGCTCGCGGGCGTCCTCGGCATGCAGCCCAAGGAAGTCCAGGACAAGGTCCGGCTCTGTGACGCCAAGACCCCCCAACCCTGTTGGAACGGCTCGCCGTACCAGCCCATCCCCGTCACCGACGAGGCGACGACCCAGCAGGCCCTTCAGATCCGCGAGCGCGCCGAGGACTTCCCCGGCATCACCGCCGAGCCGACCGCCGTGCGCCGCTACACCGCGCCGGGCAAGTCCAACACCGCCCAGGTACTGGGCTACCTCTCGCCGGTCACCGACGACGAGATCCAAAAGGCCAAGGACACCGACTCCCCGTTCCTCCGCTCGGACCAGGTAGGACGCTCCGGCCTGGAGCGCACCTACGACAAGGCGCTGCGCGGCAAGGCCGGAGTCACCCGCTACGAGGTCGACAACCTCGGCCGGGTCATCGGCGAGGCCGACCGCGACGAGGCCCAGCCCGGCGCCAACCTCGTCACCTCCATCGACGCCCGTGTGCAGGCCGTCGCGGAGTACGAACTGAACGGGGCCATGAAGGCCGCCCGCAAGGAGATCGACAAGAACAACACCGGCAAGAACTACAAGGCCGACGCCGGTGCGGTCGTGGTGATGGAGAACAAGACGGGCCGCATCATCTCCATGGCCTCCCAGCCCACCTACGACCCCAATGCCTGGGTGGGCGGCATCTCCGCCAAGGATTACAACAAGCTCACCAGCAAGGATTCCAACTACCCGCTGCTGAACCGGGCGATCCAGGGGCAGGCGGCCCCCGGCTCCATCTTCAAGGTCATTTCCTCGACCGCGGCGGTCAACGCCGGCTACTCCTTCACCGGCAACTACCCCTGCCCCTCGTCCCTGTCCTTCGGCGGCCGGGAGTTCAAGAACTTCGAGTCCAAGGGGTACGGCTCCATCAACCTGGGGCGGGCCCTCGAAGTCTCCTGCGACACCGTCTACTACGGCCTTGCGCATCGCGAATGGCTCAAGGACGGCGGCATCACGCCGAAGAAGAAGCCGAAGGACTGGTTCTACAAGACGGCCCACCAGTTCGGCCTCGGCAAGGAGACCGGTGTCGACCTGCCCAACGAGGTCCAGGGCCGGATCCCCGACCGCCAGTGGAAGCAGGACTTCTGGGAGGTCAACAAGTCCGGCTGGTGCAAGAGCGGCAAGCGGGACGGCAGCGAGTTGGAGCGCATCGCGTACGAGAACTGCCTCGAAGGCAACCGGATGCGTGCGGGTGACTCCGTCAACTACTCCATCGGGCAGGGCGACATCCTCGTCACCCCCATCCAGATGGCCACGATCTACGCCGCGATCTCCAACGGCGGCAAGCTCTACAACCCCACCGTCGGCAAGGCCATCGTGAGTGCCGACGGCAAGTCCATCCAGGAGATCAAGCCGCAGACGCACGGCAAGCTCCCGATGAACAAGAAGACGAACCGGCAGATAAACGATGCCCTCGCGGGAGTCGTCACCTCCGGTTCCGCCGCCTGGCGATTCGGCGGTTGGCCCCAGGACAAGATCCCGATGCACGCCAAGACCGGCACCGCGGAGGTCTACGGCAAGCAGACGACCTCCTGGTTCGCCTCCTACACCGACGACTACACGATCGTGATGACGATCTCCCAGGGTGGTACGGGATCCGGCGCCTCCGGGCCGGCCGTGCGGAAGATATACGAGGCGATGTACGGACTCGACGAGAAGGGCACCCAGGACCTCAAGCGCGCCCTGATGCCCAAGCCGCTCGCGTCCCTGCCCAAGATCCAGGCCGACGGCACCATCGACGCCCCGTCGATCAAGCCGTACAAGCCGCGCAAGCCGATCGACCCGAACCAGCAGATCGTCGCCGGCGCGCCGCCGTCCGGCGACAGCCGCCGGGACGGTCAACTGCTCGCGGGTTCACCCGCGCGGAGGGACTGAGACATGGCCGGCTCCCATGGCTTCTCCGTCTCCGGATACGGACCGCAGCGCGACGGACTCTGGTCCCAGATGTCCGCCCGCGACTCCGTGGTGCGCCGTCTCGACTGGCCGCTGCTGCTCTCCGCGCTCGCACTCTCCGGCATCGGGGCGCTGCTGGTCTGGTCGGCCACTCGCGGCCGTACCGAACTCAACCAGGGCGATCCCTACTACTTCCTCTTCCGCCATCTGCTGAACACCGGCATCGGCTTTGCGCTGATGATCGCCACCATCTGGCTCGGACACCGCACCCTGCGCGGTGCGGTCCCGGTGCTGTACGGGCTCTCAGTGCTGCTGATCCTGCTGGTCCTGACGCCCCTGGGCGCGACCATCAACGGCGCACACGCCTGGATCGTCATCGGCGGCGGGTTCTCCATCCAGCCCTCCGAATTCACCAAGATCACCATCATCATCGGGATGGCGATGCTGCTCGCCGCCCGGGTGGATGCGGGCGACCAACTCCACCCCGACCACCGCACGGTCGCCAAGTCGCTGGGCCTCGCCGCCCTGCCGATGGCGATCATCATGCTGATGCCGGACCTCGGGTCCGTCATGGTGATGGCCGTGATCGTGCTGGGCGTGCTGATGGCGTCCGGTGCCTCCAACCGGTGGATCCTGGGGCTGATCGGCAGCGCGGCGGCGGGCGCGTTCCTGGTTGCAGCGCTGGGTCTGCTGGACGAGTACCAGATCAACCGCTTCGCCGCTTTCGCCAACCCGGAACTCGACCCCGCCGGCGTCGGCTACAACACCAATCAGGCGCGGATCGCCATCGGCTCCGGCGGCTTGGTGGGCACCGGACTCTTCAAGGGTTCGCAGACCACGGGCCAGTTCGTGCCGGAGCAGCAGACCGACTTCGTCTTCACCGTCGCAGGGGAGGAGTTGGGCTTCCTCGGTGCCGGACTGATCCTGGTCCTGCTCGGGGTGGTCCTGTGGCGGGCCTGCCGCATCGCCCGGGAAACCACGGAGCTCTACGGGACGGTCGTCGCTGCCGGCATCATCGCCTGGTTTGCCTTCCAGTCCTTCGAGAACATCGGCATGACCCTCGGCATCATGCCGGTGGCCGGACTGCCACTGCCCTTCGTCTCCTACGGAGGCTCGTCGATGTTCGCCGTCTGGGTCGCGATCGGACTGCTGCAATCCATCCGGGTCCAGCGACCGATAACGGCCTGAGCGAACACCGCCGGGTCGACCGTCCGAGCAAATAGTGCCCGGTGTGGGCTGCCGCACCGGGCCCGGGCGAACTAGATTCTTTTCATGGCGGACACCAAGCGCGAGATCGAGCGGAAGTACGAAGCCACTCCCGAGACCAAGCTCCCGAAACTCAGCAAAGTGGTCGGAGTCTCGGCCGTCGTCGACCACGGCACCGCGGAGCTCGACGCGGTCTACTACGACACGGCCGAGCTACGGCTCGCCGCGGCTTCCATCACCCTGCGGCGCAGAACAGGTGGCAGCGACGCCGGCTGGCACCTCAAACTCCCCGTCGCCCCCGGTGTCCGCGACGAGATCGGCGCACCCCTGTCCGACGAGCTGCCACGGAGCCTCGCCGCCCTGGTACGGGCCCGTGTGCGCGGCGCCGACCTCGTCCCCGTCGTGCGGCTGCGATCCACACGACGGATCCAGGTGCTGACCGACGCGGACGGGAATCCGCTGGCCGAACTGAGTCGGGACGCGGTCCGTGCGGAACGCCTCGACGACGGCGAGGGCCGAACCGCCGCCTGGGACGAGATCGAGGTGGAGCTTGCCGACGACGCCGACCCGGCGATCCTGGACGCGGTCGAACAGAAGCTGACCAAGGCGGGCATCCGAGCGGCCGACTCGCCCTCCAAACTCGCCCGCGCACTCGATGAAACCGGTCTTGCCGCCCCTCGTGCCGCACTCGACACGGGTGCCGAGCGATCGGCCGAGCCGCAGACCGCGGGTGATCACATCCTCGTCTACCTGCGGGAACAGGTCGTGGCCCTGTTGGCGTACGACCCCGGTGTACGGCGTGACCTGCCCGATGCGGTCCATCAGATGCGGGTCGCGACCCGCAGGCTGCGCAGCGCCTTCCGCTCCTTCCGCAAGGTGTTGGACCGGACCGTCACCGACCCCATCGGCGAAGAGCTGAAGTGGTTGGCCGGCGAACTGGGCGTCGCCCGTGACCAGGAGGTACTCACCGAGCGGCTGCGGGCGGGGATTGCCGAGATTCCCCGCACCCTGCTGCTGGGGCCGGTCCGGGGGCGGTTGCGCATCTACACCGCGGCGCACGGTGCGGGCTCGCGCCGCAAGGCGCTCACGGCCCTCGACAACAAGCGCTACCTCGCGCTGCTGGCGACGCTGGAAGCGCTGTTGGCCGAACCTCCCCTGCTGGGGGCTGCCGCAAAGCCCCCCGAGGAGGCGCTGCCTAAGGCCATGGCGAAGGACTACGGGCGGTTGGCGGACCGGATCACCCACGCCCTTGAGCTGCCCGCGGGGGACGAACGCGACCTCGCCCTCCACGAGGCCCGCAAGGCGGCCAAGCGTGCCCGCTATGCGGGAGAGGCGGCGAAGTCGGCGCTGGGCAAGCCGGCCAAGCGCTTCGCCAAGAGGATGAAGGCCGTCCAGACCGTTCTCGGGGACCACCAGGACAGCGTGGTGGCCCGTGAGGCCCTGCGGAACCTGGCGATCCAGGCCCATGCGGCGGGTGAGTCCGCCTTCGCCTGGGGGCTGCTGTACGGGCGTGAGGAGTGGGCCGCGGCCGAATTGGAGCGGAAACTGCCCGAGGTGTGGGCGAAGGCGGCGCCCGAACAGTTGGGCGGGGTTCTGGACGGGTGAGCAGCAGAGCCGTCCTTCGATCGCCGCACCATCCCCGATCCGGGCGCCAGAACACCGGTGGGGCCCGGTCTGCGCCCTGATCG
Organism: Streptomyces sp. NBC_00690; assembly: GCF_036226685.1. Lineage (NCBI taxonomy): Bacteria > Bacillati > Actinomycetota > Actinomycetes > Kitasatosporales > Streptomycetaceae > Streptomyces > Streptomyces sp. NBC_00690. The sequence continues at coordinate 3,031,891 of NZ_CP109009.1, read as the reverse complement.
AGCCGTGCGGGCGCCCCTCGCCAAGCCGTTACGCTAGAGAGTCGCCCCCTGCCAGCCCACGAAAGTCCAGAGATGTCTGCTGCTGAGTCTGCTGCGTCGGTGTTTCCCCAGCTCGAAGCTCTACTCCCGCATGTGCAGAAGCCCATCCAGTACGTCGGCGGTGAGCTCAACTCGACCGTCAAGGAGTGGGAGAGCTGTGACGTCACATGGGCTCTGATGTACCCCGACGCCTACGAGGTCGGACTGCCCAACCAGGGCGTCATGATCCTCTATGAGGTGCTGAACGAGCGCGAGGGCGTACTGGCCGAGCGCACCTACAGCGTCTGGCCCGACCTGGAAGCGCTGATGCGGGAGCACGGCGTACCGCAGTTCACCGTGGACAGCCACCGCCCGGTCAAGGCGTTCGACGTCTTCGGGCTCAGCTTCTCCACCGAACTCGGCTACACCAACATGCTCACCGCCCTCGACCTCGCCGGGATCCCGCTGGAGGCGAAGGACCGCGGACTGGACGACCCGATCGTCCTCGCCGGTGGCCACGCCGCCTTCAACCCCGAGCCGATCGCGGAGTTCATCGACTGCGCCGTCATCGGGGACGGCGAGCAGGCGGTCCTCGACATGACCGCGATCATCCGCGCCTGGAAGGCGGAGGGTCGCCCCGGCGGTCGCGAGGAGGTCCTGTTCCGGCTCGCCAGGACCGGCGGTGTCTATGTGCCCGCCTTCTACGACGTGGAGTACCTGCCCGACGGCCGTATCGGTCGTGTGGTCCCCAACAAGTCGGGCGTGCCCTGGCGCGTGTCCAAGCACACCGTCATGGACCTCGACGAATGGCCCTACCCCAAGCAGCCGTTGGTGCCCCTCGCGGAGACCGTCCACGAGCGGATGTCCGTCGAGATCTTCCGCGGCTGCACCCGCGGCTGCCGCTTCTGCCAGGCCGGCATGATCACGCGTCCCGTGCGGGAGCGAAGCATCACCGGCATCGGCGAGATGGTGGAGAAGGGTCTCAAGGCGACCGGGTTCGAAGAGGTGGGTCTGCTCTCGCTCTCCAGCGCCGACCACTCCGAGATCGGCGATATCGCCAAGGGCCTCGCCGACCGGTACGAGGAGGACAAGATCGGTCTGTCCCTCCCCTCGACCCGCGTCGACGCCTTCAACGTCGACCTCGCCAACGAACTGACCCGCAACGGGCGGCGCTCCGGACTCACCTTCGCCCCCGAAGGCGGCTCCGAGCGGCTGCGTAAGGTCATCAACAAGATGGTCTCGGAAGAGGACCTCATCCGCACCGTCTCCACCGCCTACGGCAACGGCTGGCGGCAGGTGAAGCTGTACTTCATGTGCGGCCTGCCCACCGAGACCGACGAGGACGTCCTCCAGATCGGCGATATGGCGGTCAACGTCATCGCCAAGGGCCGGGAGGTCTCCGGCTCCCACGACATTCGCTGCACGGTCTCCATCGGCGGCTTCGTCCCCAAGCCGCACACCCCCTTCCAGTGGGCTCCACAGCTCAGCGCCGAGGAGACCGACGCCCGGCTGGAGAAGCTGCGCGACAAGATCCGCGGCGACAAGAAGTACGGCCGCTCCATCGGCTTCCGCTACCACGACGGCAAGCCCGGCATCGTGGAGGGCCTGCTCTCCCGCGGCGACCGCAGGATCGGATCCGTCATCCGCGCCGTCTACGAGGACGGCGGACGGTTCGACGGCTGGCGCGAGCACTTCTCGTACGACCGCTGGATGGCCTGCGCGGACAAGGCGCTGCCCGAGTTCGGGGTGGACGTCGACTGGTACACCACGAGGGAGCGCACCTACGAGGAGGTCCTGCCCTGGGACCACCTGGACTCCGGGCTGGACAAGGACTGGCTCTGGGAGGACTGGCAGGACGCCCTGGACGAGACCGAGGTCGAGGACTGCCGCTGGACACCGTGTTTCGACTGCGGGGTCTGCCCGCAGCTCGACCTGGACATCCAGATCGGACCGACGGGCAAGAAGCTGCTTCCGCTGACGGTCAAGAAATAGCCCTGACCAGCGGCGATCCGATCCGCAGGACGGCTGCGACGCTCGCCGGCACAACAGGCACGGAGCGCGCCGAGGTCCATGGGGCACTCGGCACGCAAAACTGAGAGCAGGCGCGTCGCTTCCCGCTCCTGGGCGGAAGATCGGCGATCGGAACCGAGTGGTGCGAACACCTCGTCTTCAAGAGCGTCCGTCCGAGGCCCGGTCATGGAGATCACCTCCGTGACCGGGCCTTCGGCCGCCTTGAGCCGAGGCGCACCGCCCGAGATCCCCGCCCACCCCGGTCCCAGGAGCACACAGATGCATCAGTCCTCATGAGTGGCATATCCGATACGTCGGGGAGACCCGCCGAAGGTCCGCGTAACGACGGCTGTCTCAGCGCCGCAGTGCGCCTGCCCGTGCGGATCGTGGTGCTGGTCGTCGTCGTTCCGATCCGGCTGTTGGTGGACCTGATGGCGGCGCTCGGCAGGGGAGTGCGTCGACATCTGCTGGAGCCCCTGCGGCCCGCGCTGCGCTGGCTCGGCGAGCACGTACTGGCACCGTTGGGCCGCGCACTCATATGGGTGCTCGTGGTCCTGACCAAACTGGTCTTCGTCTGGCCCTGGGTCGGCCTCTGGCGCTATCTGCTGGTTCCCCTGGCCACCTACGGCATCGCGGCACCCCTCATTTGGCTCTACCGCGAGGTCCTCACCCGGCTCGGCCGCCTCTCCGTGCCCCTCCTGCGGTACGCGCTGATCATCCCGCTCCAGTGGATCTACACCTGGGTGCTCACACCGATCGGCCGAGGCAGCAGCTGGCTGCTGCGCACCTGTTGGGCGGGATTGCTCTGGTGCCTCGTCCATCTGGTCGGACGTCCGTGCGTCTGGCTGGTCCAGCATGTGATCGTCCCACCGCTCGCCCTGCTCTGGCGGTATGTCCTGCGCCCGGCCCTCGTGCTCCTGGGCTCGGCACTCGGCTTCGCCTGGAAGATCGCCGGGCGGATCTCCCGTGCCCTGGGCGCCGCGCTGCGCTGGATCTACGTCACCCTTCTCGCGCCGCCCGTCGGCTGGTTCTACCGCGCGATCTGCACCCCGGTCGGGCGGTTGGTGCGCGACTACTTCTGGCGCCCGGCTCGCACCGCCGCCGCGGAGGCGTGGCAATCGGCCCGATCGGCCCTGCGGTCGGTCCGTGGAGCCGTCCGTCCGCGGGGGCGGAACAGCCGGTGAGAGCCCGCGGCGAAGTCCCAGGTAGCGGAACGTGGGGAACCGGTGGGGCCGGCGAAGCGTACTCTGGGTAGTACGACGACTGTCCCCGGCGCGGCGGCCGGCCCCGAGATCTCCCTCCACGAGGAGGGGTGAGCCGGGCAGGCCCCCACGGGAAGCCGAATTCCGAGGGTTGGCGCGCCACCCGCGCCCGCCCCGCAGCGAGGAGAAGAACCCCTGGGCAAGCGACAGCCCGAAGGCCCGCCGCCCGCACCTGCGGTGCAGCGCATCAGACTGCGCTACACCAAGCGTGGCCGCCTCCGGTTCACCAGTCACCGCGACTTCCAGCGCGCCTTCGAGCGGGCCCTTCGGCGTGCCGAGGTCCCCATGGCGTACTCGGCTGGTTTCACCCCGCACCCCAAGGTCTCGTACGCCAATGCCGCACCCACCGGCACGGGCAGCGAGGCCGAGTACCTGGAGATCGCCCTCACCCAGCACCGTGATCCGATCACCCTGCGTGAGTTGCTTAATGAGTCCCTGCCACCCGGCCTGGACATCACCGACGCCGTGGAAGCACGCACCTCGGGCCTCGCCGATCGCCTCACCGCCTCGGTGTGGGAACTGAGGCTCGAAGGGGTCGAGGTCGCCGATGCGGAGCGGGCCGTGGCCGCCTTCCTCGCTGCGCAGACCGTGGAGGTCCAGCGCAGAACGAAGAACGGGATGCGGACGTTCGACGCCCGGGTCGCAGTGGCCCAGCTCACGGCTCATCCACAGCCTGATAGGACGGCGGTCGGGCCCTGTGCGATACTGCGCCTGGTTGTTCGGCACGTAACGCCTGCCGTGCGACCCGACGACGTCCTGTCCGGTCTCCGCGCTGTGGCCGACCTGGCGCCGCCGGTCCCCGCAGCGGTGACCAGGCTGGCGCAGGGGCTCTTCGACGAGGAGTCCGGCACGGTGACCGACCCGCTCGCGCTCGACCGCGAGGCAGTTCCGGCCGCTCCACCCACGGTCGTCGGGACAGCCTCCCCCCAGCTCAGCTAGGGGGCCCGCGACGGCGTGCGTGCCACATCGGTCCCGCCGCGCATCCAGGCAGTCGTCGTAGCGCAGCCCTGGCACTCGGGAGCCACCTGGGTCGGGCCGCGCGAAGCCCAGAAGACTTTCGCCAGGCCGTACGTACATCGCGTACGGAACCGGCGAGCCAGACATCAGCTCCCGTGCGGCGCACGCGCCCCGGACGGCGGTACCGCGCATGGTGCGGACCGTGACCGGACCGGAAAGAGGCGCGGCGCCCGGGAGCGTGACGGGAGAACCGCCCGCAATGCACCAGTCCAATGAACCCGGCACCGCCGGGAACACCGAAGACCGTAACTCGCCGAGCGACACCCTGCCGCCGCGCCGTCGGCGCCGCGCTGCGTCCCGACCTGCGGGACCGCCGGGAGCCGCTGAGGCCGTGGCCGCTGCGCCAGAGGCTGATTCCGCCCCGGTGGAGGCCGCTGCCGAGCCCGCTGGGTCTGTTGAGGATGCTCCTGCGCCTCGTGCTCGGCGTCGGGCTACGCGGAAGGTTTCCGCGCCTGAGCCCGTGGTGGCCGAGGCCGTGGTCGAAGAGCAGCCCGTACCCGTGGCTGAGGAGCCTGTCGAGCAGGTGGAGGAGGCTGCTGCGCCGCGCAAGCGTCGCCGTGCTTCTGCCCCTGCCGGTGCGCCGGTAGCCGCTGAGGCTGCTGCCTCGGTGGAGGCCGCTGCCGAGCCCGCTGGGTCTGTTGAGGATGCTCCTGCGCCTCGTGCTCGGCGTCGGGCTACGCGGAAGGTTTCTGCGCCTGAGCCCGTCGTGGCCGAGGCCGTGGTCGAAGAGCAGCCCGTACCCGTGGCTGCGGAGCCCGTCGAGCAGGTGGAGGAGGCTGCTGCGCCGCGCAAGCGTCGCCGTGCCACCCGCCAGGTCTCGACCCCTGAGCCCGTGGTGGCCGAGGCCGTGGTGGAAGAGCAGCCCGTACCCGTGGCTGCGGAGCCCGTTGAGCAGGTGGAGGAGGCTGCTGCGCCGCGTCGGCGTCGTCGTGCTTCTGCCCCTGCCGGTGCGCCGGTAGCCGCTGAGGCTGACTCCGCCCCGGCGGAGGCCGCTGCCCCGGTGGAGGCTGCCCAGCCCGCTGAGGCTGCTGGGTCTGTTGAGGATGCACCCGCGCCCCGCACCCGCCGTCGGGCCACACGACAGAGCGCCACCCCCGCCGAGGCGCCTGCCGCATCCGGGGACGAGAGCGGTACCACCGGTGCCTCCCAGCCCGCAGCGGCCCAGGCCGCGCAGGAGCCCGCGCCCGCCGCCGAGCAGAGCGCACCCCGCGGCCGGTCCCGCCGTGGTGTCGTCTCGCCCGAGTTCACCGCCCAGCCGGCGAAGAGCGCGGACGAGAGCGGACGCGCCCGCCGTGCAGCCCGTCCCGCGGTCGCCGTCTTCCAGGCGCCCGTGTTCACCGAGCCCATGTTCCAGACCCCGGAATCCGCCGCCGCCGCAGCAGCAGCCGCTCTGGACGTCGAGGACGAGGAAGAGGAGCTGACGGAGGCCCCCGAGGCGGAGGCTTCCGCCCCGGCTCCCGCTTCCACTCCCGCTCCCGCCCCTGCGGCTGCCCCCGCCCCCGCCCCCGCCGAACCCACCGGTCGTCGCCGGCGTCGGCGCCGGGGAGAGCCCGCGCCCGCCGAGCAGGACGAGCGCGAGGAGCGCCCCGCGGTCGCCGAGGTTCCCCAGAGCGTGGACGAGCCCGAAGCGGTGGACGCCTCGGACGCCGATGACCACGACGAGCACGACGACTCCGGCGACCGCCCCTCGCGCCGCCGCCGCCGTGGTGGCCGTCGCCGCCGCCGGGGCGAGAACGCCGACGGCGAGGTGGACGAGCAGCAGTTCGACGAGCCCGCCCAGGAGGAGAACGAGTCCTCGGACGAGGGCGACGAAGGCGACGAGAGCCACGACGCGGACGAAGACTCCGGTGCCTCCGCCACCACCTCCAGCAGCCGTCGTCGGCGTCGTCGCCGGCGCCGCAGCGGTGAGTCCATGAGCGACGAGGAGTCGGGGGCCAGCGACCCGGAGCGCACCGTCGTCAAGGTCCGCGAGCCGAGGGCCGCCCGCGCCAAGAGCGATGACGCGTCCGACTTCCAGGACGCGGTGCAGTCCATCAAGGGCTCCACCCGCCTGGAGGCGAAGAAGCAGCGCCGCCGTGAAGGCCGCGAGCAGGGCCGCCGCCGTGTTCCGATCATCACCGAGGCCGAGTTCCTGGCCCGCCGCGAGGCCGTGGAGCGGGTCATGGTCGTCCGCCAGAGCGGTGAGCGCACCCAGATCGGCGTCCTTGAGGACAACGTGCTGGTCGAGCACTACGTCAACAAGGAACAGGCCACGTCGTACGTCGGCAACGTCTACCTGGGCAAGGTGCAGAACGTGCTGCCCTCCATGGAGGCCGCGTTCGTCGACATCGGCAAGGGCCGCAACGCGGTCCTGTACGCCGGCGAGGTCAACTTCGAGTCGCTGGGCATGGCCAACGGCCCGCGCCGCATCGAAGCCGCACTCAAGTCGGGCCAGTCCGTGCTCGTCCAGGTGACGAAGGATCCGATCGGTCACAAGGGCGCCCGGTTGACCAGCCAGGTCTCCCTGCCCGGCCGCTATCTGGTGTACGTCCCCGAGGGGTCGATGACCGGCATCAGCCGCAAGCTGCCCGACACCGAGCGCGCCCGGCTGAAGACCATCCTCAAGAAGATCGTCCCTGAGGACGCCGGTGTCATCGTGCGCACCGCGGCCGAGGGCGCCAGCGAGGACGAGTTGCGCCGTGATGTCGAGCGGCTCCAGTCGCAGTGGGAGGACATCCAGAAGAAGGCGAAGGGCGGTGGCGGCTCCAACGCCCCCGCACTGCTGTACGGCGAGCCGGACATGACCGTCCGCGTCGTACGCGACATCTTCAACGAGGACTTCTCGAAGGTCATCGTCAGTGGCGCCGAGGCGTGGGAGACCATCCACGGCTATGTGTCGCACGTCGCTCCCGACCTGGTCGACAGGCTCCAGCGCTGGACCAGCGAGGTCGACGTCTTCGCGACCTACCGGATCGACGAGCAGTTGATGAAGGCGCTGGACCGCAAGGTCTGGCTGCCGTCCGGCGGTTCGCTCGTCATCGACAAGACCGAGGCCATGATCGTGGTCGACGTCAACACCGGCAAGTTCACCGGCCAGGGCGGCAATCTGGAGGAGACCGTCACCAGGAACAACCTGGAGGCGGCCGAGGAGATCGTGCGTCAGCTGCGGCTGCGCGACCTCGGTGGCATCGTCGTCGTCGACTTCATCGACATGGTGCTCGAATCCAACCGTGACCTGGTGATGCGTCGACTCCTGGAGTGCTTGGGCCGGGACCGGACCAAGCACCAGGTCGCCGAAGTCACCTCGCTGGGCCTGGTTCAGATGACCCGTAAGCGCGTGGGTCAGGGTCTGCTGGAGTCCTTCTCGGAGACCTGCGTCCACTGCAACGGCCGCGGTGTGATCGTGCACATGGAGCAGCCGTCGTCCATCGGTGGCGGCGGTGGCGGCAAGCGTTCGAAGAAGCGTGGCCGTGGCGGCTCCGAGCACACCCACGAGCACGACACGACCGCTGTCGACGAGCAGGTCGAGACCGAGGCGGAGGTCGCCGCGGAGGTGGCCGAGCCCACCCCGCTCGCCGAGCCCGAGTTCGTACCGGACGAGGACCTCTACAGCAGCGCCGCCGAGGCGGAGGCAGCGGCCCAGCGCGGTCGTGGCCGTCGTCGGGCCACGCGTCGGGCATCGGCTCCCGGTGGGGCGCCGCGGTCCGGCGAGGCGAGGGCGACTGCCGGGGCGAAGCCCGCGGCCGAGCCTGAGCCCCAGCCCGAACCGCAGCCTGCGGCCGAGGAGACCCCGGTCTCCGAGCCCGAGGCCGTCGAGGCCGCCCCCGTCGGTCGCACCCGTCGTCGGGCCACCCGCAAGGCGACCGCTCCTGCTGGCGCCCCCGCGGTGACCGAGCCGGAGCCGGCCACCGTCGTGGAGCCGGCCGTGCAGGTCGCGGTGACCGCACCGGATCCCGCCGAGGCGCCGGCCGCCGAGGCCGCACCGCCGAGGGCCCGTCGCCGGGTGACCCGCAAGGTCACCGCTCCGGCCGGTTCCCCCTCGGGCGCCGATGAGGCCGCGGTCCTGGTGGTCACGGCGCAGCCGACCGAGAGCGCCGACGCGCCGTCACCGGCCGCCGACACGCCCGATGCCGCTGCGGCCGAAGGCGCCGAAGCGGCTCCCGCCAAGAAGACGGCGGCGCGCAAGACGGCGAAGAAGGCAACCGCGAAGAAGGCTGCCGTCAAGAAGACGACCGCCAAGAAGACCGCGGCGAAGAAGACGACCGCCAAGAAGGCCAGTGCGAAGAAGACTTCCGCGGCCGAGCAGCAGACGCCCCCGTCAGTGACGGCGGCCACCGAGAGCTGAACAATTGATAGGCCCTCAGTGAACAAAGCGTGTCCCATCCCACGAACCGTGGGATGGGACACGCTTTTGTCTCCGAATTGATGCAGTCCCCGGTCAAGGGCTCCCAGAGCCACCTGGGAAATCCCTGATAATGTGACGGCAGTCGCTGCCGGGTTTGTGGAACCCGTTCCGGACACTCCGGCGGGTGACCGGCCCGGCTCGGGACACGACCGGTCCCAGATCCTCGGTAGGGCGTTGGCTTTACGCCAAAGGGGTGTGTACGGCCTTACGAGACGCCCGCACCACCTCGACCTCCTGCCACAGAGAGCTCTTGCGGTGTTCAAGGAGGACGTCCATGACGAGCAGCAATCAGCAGCCCATTCCCGCTGCCCGCCCGATCATCGGTGAAGAAGAGATCGAGGCGGCGGTAAGGGTTCTGCGCACAGGGCGCGTCGTACAAGGCCCCGAAGTGGCGGCTTTCGAAGAAGGATTCTCCGAGTTGGTGGACGGTCGACACTGCGTCGCCGTGAACTCGGGCACATCTGCGCTCCACCTGCTTTTGCTGGCACTCGGCATCGGCCCCGGTGACGAGGTGATCGTTCCCTCGTTCACCTTCGCCGCCACCGCGAACGTGGTCCGCCTCGTCGGCGCCGACCCCGTCTTCGCCGACATCAACGCCGATGACTACGGTCTCTCCCCGGCCGCGGTCGAGGCCGCCATCACACCGCGTACCGCCGCGATCATGCCGGTGCACCTCTACGGCCATCCCGCCGCGATGGTCGAGCTCATGGCGATCGCCGCAAAGCACAAGCTGGCCGTCGTCGAGGATGCCTGTCAGGCACACGCCGCAGCGCTGAACGGCACTCCGGTCGGCGCCTTCGGCGCCGGTGGCACCTTCAGCTTCTACCCGACGAAGAACATGCACTCCCTTGAGGGCGGCATGGTCTCCACCGGCGACGCGGAGATCGCCCGTACCCTGCGCCTCCTGCGCAACCAGGGCATGGAGCAGCGGTACGCCAACGAGATCATCGGTGTGAACATGCGCCTGACCGATGTGGCCGCAGCGGTGGGCCGGGTACAGCTGACCAAGCTGGGCGGCTGGACCGAGCAGCGCATCGCCAACGCCGCGTACCTCACCGAGCACATCACCGCGCCCAATGTGACCACTCCGGTCGTCGCACCGGGCGCGCGTCACATCTACCACCAGTACACGATCCGCTTCAGCGGTGACCGCGACGCCGCGATGGCGAAGCTCACCGAAGCCGGTGTCGGCAACGCGGTCTACTACCCGACCCCGGTCCACCGCCTGCGCCCGTTCTGGGAGCCGGACCAGAAGGCCGGCCGCAACTGGGACCTTCCCGAGACCGAGCGAGCCGCCGCCGAGGTCATCTCCCTGCCGGTGCACCCGTCGCTGTCAGCGGAAGACCTTGACCGCATCGTCGTCGCCGTGAATGACCTTGGAGAGAAGCTGTGACCACCGCGGGAGCACAGGGGCTGCGCGCCGGACTGATCGGCCTGGGCTCGATGGGCCGTCACCACGCCCGGGTACTCGCCGGACTCGACGGAGTCCAGTTCGTCGGTGTCGTGGACCCGATGGGGGACAAGAACGGCTGGGCGCAGGGCGTCCCCGTGCTCCCCACGGTCGAGGAGCTCATCACCCTCGGCATCGACTACGCGGTGGTGGCCTGTCCTACCGCCCTGCACGAGGAAGTCGGCCTCGCGCTGGCCGAGGCCGGCATAAGCGCCCTGATCGAGAAGCCGGTGGCGGACACCGTGGAGGGCGCGCGCCGGCTGGTCGACGCGTTCGAGTCCCGCGGTCTGGTGGCCGGCGTCGGTCACATCGAGCGCTGCAACCCGGCGCTGCTCTCGCTGCGCCAGCGGCTTGAGGCCGGTGAGCTGGGGGACGTCTACCAGGTCGTCACCCGCCGCCAGGGCCCCTTCCCGCACCGCATCGCCGATGTCGGTGTGGTCAAGGACCTCGCGACGCACGATATCGACCTCACGGGCTGGGTGACCGGCCAGACCTACACCTCGATCTCCGCGCGCACAGTGTCGAAGTCGGGCCGCAAGCACGAGGACATGGTCTCCGCGGTCGGTCAGCTCTCCGACGGCACCATGGTCAACCACCTGGTGAACTGGCTGAGCCCGCTCAAGGAGCGCTTCACCTCGGTCACGGGGGAGAAGGGCTGCTTCATCGCCGACACCCTCACCGCCGACCTCACCTTCTACTCCAATGCGGCCCAGGCCACCGAGTGGGAGGCCCTCCAGGCGTTCCGCGGTGTCGCTGAGGGCGACATGATCCGTTACGCCATTCCGAAGCGTGAGCCGCTCCTGGTCGAGCACGAGCTGTTCCGTGACGCGGTGCTCGGCAAGGCACACGACATCTGCACGCTGCGTCAGGGTCTGCGTACCGTCGAGGTCGCCGCCGCGGTCCTCGCTTCGGCGAAGGACGGCACCACGGTCGACCTCTCCGCCCGCGCAGCGGCCCAGTAGGGCGAGGGACCCTTTGTCCTCTCCTGTGACCAGACCTGATGTCACCGTCATCGTCGCGGTGTACAACACGATGCCGTATCTGACGGAGTGTCTGAACTCTCTCGTCGGACAGTCCATCGGTACGGACCGGCTGGAGATCGTGGCCGTCGACGACGGCTCCACGGACGACAGCGGAACGGAACTCGACCGCTTCGCGGAGCGGTACCCGGACACCGTCAAGGTGTTCCACCAGACCAACTCCGGTGGTCCCGCGGCGCCCAGCAACAGGGCCCTGGAGGCGGCCACCGGACGGTACGTCTACTTCATCGGCTCCGACGACTACCTCGGCGAAGAGGCGTTGGAGCGGCTCGTCGCCTGCGCTGACAAGCACGAGTCCGATGTCGTCGTCGGCAAGATGGTCGGCACCAACGGCCGCTACGTCCACCAGGCGCTCTACAAGGAGAGCGTTCCGGACGTGGACCTCTTCGCGTCGGCGCTGCCGTTCACCCTGGCCAACACCAAGCTCTTCCGGCGTGACCTGGTGGAGCGGCACAAGCTGCGGTTCCCCGAGGACATGCCGGTCGGCAGCGACCAGCCCTTCACCATCGAGGCGTGTGTCCGGGCGAGGAAGATCTCCGTGCTCGCGGACTACACCTACTACTACGCGGTCAAGCGCGGTGATTCGAGCAACATCACCTATCGCGCGGACCATCTGGCGCGGCTGCGCTGCACGGCGCGGATCATGCACCACGCCGCCGAGCTGATCGAGGCGGGGCCGCGTCGGGACACGCTGTTCGAGCGTCACTTCACCTGGGAGCTCGCCAAGCTCGTCCAGGGGGACTTCCTCGCACTGGACCGGCACACTCAGCACCGGGTGTGCTCGGGCATAGCCGAGTTGGCCGACAAGTACCTCACCGAGCCCCTGCGCGACTCCCTCCCCGTGCAGCGCCGGGTACGGCTCGCGCTGGCCCAGAAGGGCGCGGTGGACGAACTGGTCCGTGCCATCGGGACGGAGGAGCCGGGAGGAACGCTGCCGTTCCTCCTGGAGGGCGACCAGGCGGACGGAGGACGGGCCTTCGCCCGCTACCCCGGCTTCCGTGAGCCTCTGCTCAACATCCCCGACAGGGTGTTCGAGGTGCTGGACGAGTCGGTGGCCGCGCAACTCGCGGCCGGTACCGAACTCGTCGACGCCGACTGGGTGCAGAACGGCGACGACCTCGCATTGGACGTCGCGGTTCGGACCGCGTTCACGGGAGTCACTTCGTCGGTCGTCGTCCGGCTGCTGCCGGGCAATTTCCCCAAGGGTGCCAACAAGGTGGGCGGCCGACGGTTGCCCGCGGGCGGGGAACTGCCGCCCGTCGTGGGCGAGTTCACCCGGACGGAGAACACGAACGGGACGGTCGTCCGGGCGCTCATCCCCATCGAGGCCCGTACCGCATCCCTCGCCGTGCGTGTCCACGCGGAAGTCGCCGGATCGGTGTACGAGATTCCGGTGCCGGCCCGCGACGCGCCGATGCCGTTGGCCCGGCGTTGGCGCAGCACCGTCCCCTATCGTGTCGCCGCGCGGGTGAACGGCCAAGGGCGCATGGTCGTCGTGACCGGCCCGCTGTTCCCGCCCCCCAGCAAACTGTGGCCGCGAGTACGGTCCCGTCTGGGCCGCCTGAAGAGGAAGACACTCCGATGAACATCTGTGTAGTAGCGCTCGGCAAGATCGGGCTTCCGCTCGCCGTGCAGTTCGCGGCGAAGGGCCACAAGGTGGTCGGCGCCGATGTGAACGAGAAGGTCGTAGAGCTGGTCAACGCCGGCACCGAGCCGTTCCCCGGCGAGCACGACCTGGACCGCCTCCTCAAGGAGACGGTGGGTGCCGGCCTGCTGAGCGCCACCACCGACACGGCAGCGGCCGTGGCGGCATCCGAAGCCGTCGTCGTCGTCGTGCCCCTGTTCGTGGACGCGGAGGGCACCCCGGACTTCGGCTGGATGGACTCCGCCACCCGGGACATCGCCCGCGGCCTGAAGCCCGGCACCCTCGTTTCGTACGAGACGACGCTTCCGGTGGGCACCACCCGTAACCGTTGGGCTCCGATGCTGGAGGAGGGCTCCGGGCTCACCGCGGGCAAGGACTTCCACCTGGTCTTCTCGCCGGAGCGGGTGCTCACCGGCCGGGTCTTCGCCGATCTGCGCCGCTACCCGAAGCTCGTCGGCGGCATCGACGAGGTCTCCGCGCGCCACGGTGTCGACTTCTACGAGCAGGTGCTCGACTTCGACGAGCGCGGCGACCTGTCCCGCCCCAACGGCGTGTGGGACCTGGGCACCGCCGAGGCATCGGAGTTGGCCAAGCTCGCGGAGACGACCTATCGCGATGTCAACATCGGTCTGGCGAACCAGTTCGCCAGGTTCGCCGACAAGAACGACATCGACATCAAGAAGGTCATCGAAGCCTGCAACTCGCAGCCCTACAGCCACATCCACCAGCCCGGTATCGCGGTCGGCGGGCACTGCATCCCGATCTATCCGCGGATGTACCTGTGGAATGACCCGGAGGCGACCGTCGTGCGCTCGGCGCGCGAGGCCAACGCAGCCATGCCGGAGTACGCCGTCGACCTGCTGGCCGCCGCCTACGGAGACCTCAGCGACACCGGCGTGCTGGTGCTCGGCGCGGCCTACCGCGGAGGCGTCAAGGAAACCGCCTTCTCCGGTGTCTTCGGCGTCGTCGAGGCACTCAAGGCCCGCGGTGCCGTCGCATTCGTGTCGGACCCGATGTACACGGCCGAGGAACTGACCGCGCACGGCCTGACCCCGCACGAGGGCCAGACGGTGACCGCCGCGATCCTCCAGGCCGACCACGCCGAGTACCGCGAGCTCGCGGCAACCGACCTCCCGGACGTACGCGTCCTGGTCGACGGCCGGCGCACCACCGACCCGGCCCGCTGGGAAGGCGTCCGCAGGGTCGTCATCGGCGGCTGAACCGCCGCTCGTAGGTGTTCCACAGAAAACGGGCCCTGCCCTGCGCTTCGGCGTATGGCGGGGCCCGGCGCGATGAGAGGCTTTGAGCATGACGTGGTTGATCACCGGCGGCGCCGGCTACATCGGCTCACACGTGGTGAAGGCGATGGTCGAGGGTGGTGAGGGCGTTGTCGTCCTCGACGACCTCAGCACGGGCCGCAAGGAGCGGCTGCCCGATTCCGTCTCGCTGGAGATCGGCACGGTGCTCGACCGAGCCCTGCTCGACCGCGTGCTGCGCGAGTACTCCGTCACCGGGATCGTCCATCTCGCGGGCAAGAAGCAGGTCGCCGAGTCCGTGGCGAAGCCGCTCCACTACTACCGGGAGAACGTGGAGGGCCTTCGGGTCCTGCTGGCGGCTGCGGTGGACGCCGAGGTCGGCCGGTTCTTGTTCTCGTCCTCCGCATCCGTCTACGGGATGCCGGACGTCGACCTCGTCACCGAGGAGACCCCGTGCAATCCCATGAGCCCCTACGGGGAGACGAAACTGGCCGGTGAATGGCTGGTGTCGTCCACCGGTACCGCGCACGGCATGGCCACGGCCTCCCTGCGCTACTTCAACGTGGCGGGGGCCGCCTCGCCCGAGTTGGGGGACGACGGAGTCTTCAACCTGGTGCCCATGGTCTTTGAGCGGCTGACCGCCGGTGAGGCTCCCCGCATCTTCGGCTCCGACTATCCGACGGCCGACGGGAGTTGCGTCCGCGACTACATCCATGTCGAGGACATCGCCTCGGCCCACGTCGCGGCGGCGCGCCGGCTGACCGCGGACCCTTCGGCGTCCCTGACCCTCAACATCGGCCGGGGGGAGGGTGTGTCGGTCGCAGAGATGGCCGCCCTTATCCAGGAGGTCACCGACCGCCGCGACCCGGCGCCGGTCGTCGTCGCCCGGCGTCCCGGAGACCCCGCCAGGGTGGTGGCCTCGGCGGACCGCATCCGTACGGAACTGGGCTGGGCCGCCCGTCACGACGTTCGGGCGATGGTCACCTCGGCGTGGGCGGGATGGTTGCTGCGGCACCCGGAGGCGCGGGTCTGACGGCGCTTCCACGCAGTCAGGTCGTCTTCCCCGCGGGGGTGACGGCGGCAGACAGACGGAAAGGGGGGATTCCCGAGAAGTTCGGGAATCCCCCCTTTCCGTCTGTTCTGTACGGTACGGCGATCAGTCCGAGTCGAGCAGCAACTCATCGAAGTCGCGGCTCACCCTGGGCCAGTCCCACACGGCCAGTGCGTGCTCGGAGGCCAGCTTGCCCGCGGTGCGCCAACTCTCTTCGGTCGCCGTCACCTCAAGGATCCGCTGCGCTGCCTGCTCGGGCGAGTCGACGACCCAGCCCTCGGGGTACAGCGTCCGCGCCCCGTGCGGACGTCCGGCGAAGAACGGCCAGTCGCGTACGACCGGCACCGCGGAACTTGCGGCACCCTCCATCAGACCGACATGGCAGCCCTCCCGCACCGACGAACTCAGGATGGTGCCGATCTCGACCAGCTTGCCGGGCACATCGTCCGTCGGACCGAGCCGCAGCACGGCACCGGACTCCTCCAGGGGCTCGATCCGCGCCTGGAAGCTCCGCAGGTAGTCCTTGGTGGCTCGGCTGGTCTTGGGGTCCATATCGCCGCCGACCATCAGCAGTCGGTAGCGCTCGTCGTGCTCACGCAGACGTTCGAGGACCTCGACCGCCCACAGCGGGTCCTTCGCGACCTGCGAGATACCGATCAGTCCGATGTTGAAGCGGGCCTCGGCGGGCTTGGGGAGGTCAAAACCGCTGAGGTCCATGGCGTTGTGGAGCATGTGCATGCGCGGCGCGTGCTCCCCCCGCAGCTGCGGGACGAGCGACTTCGTCAGGTCCTGCACATGGTCGGCGACATAGACCAGGTCGTCGATGCGTGAGAAGTCGACCATGTGCGGCCAGCGGGTGAACGCCTCGTAGCTGTGCAGCCGTACGACGATCCGTGTGTCGCCCGGATCGATCGTCGTGAGCATCACGGCCGGTGCCACACACCAGTCGAGGAAGACGGTGTCGGCCCAGTCGAGGTGGGGACGCATGATCTGCTCGACCTGCTCCGCGTAGAACGCGTCGCCGCCGAGGCGGTTCTCCAGCATCCTGCGCCCGGCCCAGGAGATCCGCTTCATGGCCGGCGAGGCGGCCAGATCGAGGTAGCGCAGCTCCACGTCCGGGTGGTTCTCGTAGCGCTTCAGGATCAGCTTGAGGAAGTTGTCGTTGGCGCTGGTGGTGATGAGCAGCCGAAGCGGCCGGTCGAGGGGAGCCTGGGCCGCGGGGACCTTCCGGCCGCGCGGCTCGATGATCTTCTGCATGGCCGTGGACGCGTACACCGGCGCGGCGTAGGTCTCGGGCTCGGTGGCCAGTTGTGAACTGAGCTGGTCGATGTGGACGACCCGGTGGAACCCGAGCACAAGCGCCCGGTCCATCGTGCTCGCGGCGGCGGCCGGGTCACCGGCCTGGTACTGCTCGTCGGCCTGCGCCAGCAACTCCCGGACGGTTCTGTCCAGCGTGCGAGGTGCGATGCCCTTCTTCAGCTCGGCCCACACGGCTTCGTCCAGCAGACCCGTACGGATCTTCCGGTCGTCGATCCGGCCCGCGGCGGTCGTCAGCGCCAGCGTGGCACCGCCCGGCCGTCCCGCCCAGCGCATGCCCTCGGCGACCTGACGCGACAGCGCGGCTCGCATCGTGGGCGGAACACCCGGCGCGTTCAGGGCGGTACGCCACAGCCGTGCGCCGACGGCGCTGCGCATCACCGGACGCGCGGTGGCCGTCCGCAGGATGTTGTGCGGTAGGGCCTTGGCCTGGCGGCGCACATCGCTCGCGAGCAGTGCCGGCGGTGGCAGGGCCCTGCGCTTGGTCGGGGCCGACGCGTCGGTCCGGCCCTCGATGGACCGCAGAGCGGGTGCGATGCCGAAGGAGGCGCTGGCGGTGGTGTTGTACTGGGCCAACCGCCACACGACGTAGACCGCGTTGGCGTCGAGCGCTACGAGGTGCTGGGCGCCCAGGCCCTGCTGACGCATCCACGGATTGCGGCGGCTCTGGAGCCACAGACGGCGCCCGTGCGGGACCTTCTTCATCCTGCGCTTGGCCAAGGGCCCCAGGTTCCCGATGCCGTAGGGCAGTTGCTGGTAGTCGTCCAGCTCCAGCCGGTCCAGCTCCTCCAGGCAGTTCCTGGTGTCGAAGTGGCAGGCCATCCGGACGCTTGCCCCGAGTGCACGGAACTTCTGCACCGCGCCCGCCAGCACGCCGAGCTGTGGCTGGGCAGTGGCGATGAAAAGCACATCGGTCACGAGCTGGGTCCTCCGGCGACGATCGACTTCGATGAGAGATTGTCCTCGGGACCCGTCGCCGTGGGCCTGGTGACAGTGACGGCCACCGGACGGCCGTTCCGATGCTCGGCGAGCCTGCCGACGAGGTCGTCGACGGCCACCGACATCAGCTTCTCGCGGGTGAAGCGGCCGGCGTGCGCCATGGCCTCGTTGTGGGCTTCCTCGCTCGTGCCGACCGCCATGTGCGCGGCCTTCACGAAGGACTCCGCGAGTTTTTCCTCGTCGATGCCGACCGCGCCGGTCCACAACGGGTGTCCGTCGAGGACGTTCGACGCGTCGTGTTCGACGACGTGGGCCGAGACGATGGGCAACCCGGTGGCCATGTACTCGTACACCTTGCCGGAGGTCACATAGCGACCGCCGATGAGGATGAGCACCATCGCGTCCCAGCGGGCGTAGATGGAGGAGACCTCGGCCTTGGCTGCGGGCCCGCCGAAGTGGACGCCGTCGGCCTCGGCCTGCTTCAGCATCTCGGAGTGCTTGTTGGCCTCACGGCCCGCTCCGTTGCCGATGTGGCCGCGGACCTCGAAGCGTGCGTTGGCGAGCAGCGGCTCGCGCTCGCGCGCCGCGCGCCAGGCGTTGAGGACGGTCTCCAGATGGGCGGGGGTGAAGTTCACCGTGCCCAGGTAGCCGAAGACGAGACCGGCCGCGGGATCCGCGTTATGGGCACGGCCGGGCGAACTGTCCGCGTCGTAGCCGTTGCGAACGACCTCCACCCGGGAGGCGAACTCGGGGTATCTGGCCCGGTAGTGATCGGCGATCGGGTCGTTCACGACCCACAGGGAGACCGCCTTGTCGAGGACCTTCTGCTCCCAGCGGCCCATCTCGGAGTCCTTGATGAAGGCTTCCAGGCCGGTGATCACATCGATGGACCAGCCGTCACGGAAGTCCACCGCGTACGGCACCTGGGCGTCCTCCCACAGCCGCCATGCGGCGGCGAGGTTGACGTAGGGCACACAACTGGCGACGAGCAGATCGGCCGGACGCTCGGTGTGGATGTCGACCACGGCCTGCTCCAGCGCCGCACGCCAGTCGCCGAAGTTCGGCTCGGGGAAGGTCTTCTGCTGCCGGGCGCGCAGCCGGGTCACCCACCGGTTGGGGTGGAGGGCGCGCTCCTCGTCGTAGAGGCGGATGTCCGTCTCCAGGTCCTCACGGGACAGCGGCAGTTCGACGATCCTCACCCGGGGGTCCACCTGGTCGAGCAGGGTGAGGTCTACGCCCGAGTCCCGCTCCCAGGACTCCTGGGCGATGGTGACGACGGTGACGTCCCAGCCCGCGTTGCAGAATTGGTTCGCCGTCTCGCGCATTCGGTAGGCGCTGCTCTTCGCAGCCGGCGGGAAGCCGATGGCGAGATAGATGACATGAGGCCGCGGGCCTTCGGATGAAGGCCCGGGCCTGGGAGACGCTGACATAGTCGGTGACGCTAGCACGGTGACGTATACGGACTTCTGCCCATTGCGGGGCTCCTGTCCATCACGCGCGCCGGCTGCCTCCTTTCCGCTCTTCCAAGATCCTCACGACGTTCCGCGCGGCCTGTCCGTCGCCGT
The DNA here is from genome assembly GCF_036226685.1 of Streptomyces sp. NBC_00690. Classification (NCBI taxonomy): domain Bacteria; kingdom Bacillati; phylum Actinomycetota; class Actinomycetes; order Kitasatosporales; family Streptomycetaceae; genus Streptomyces; species Streptomyces sp. NBC_00690. The sequence goes on along the minus strand of NZ_CP109009.1, from coordinate 3,012,937 downwards.
ACGGCGTGCCGGGATCGGCCGTGGGGACCGTGCGGGTGACGGTCGCCGCCCAGGCGTCGGCCGCCATCTCGTGGGGGTCGGGGACCAGGATGTTCCAACCGGAGTCGACGGTCTCCACCCACTCCGTCTCCGGGCGGATGGTGGTGGTGATCCGCTTCAGGAGGAACGCCTCCTTCTGGAGCCCTCCGGAGTCGGTGACCACACCGGAGGAGGCCAGGACGGCGGCGATCAGCCCCGCGTAGGGCAGGGGACGGCCCACGTGCACGGAGCCCTGGTCCAGCTTGATGCCGTGCTCCGCGGCGCGTGCCACCAGGCGCGGGTGGGCGAGCAGCGCCACCGGCAGGGGCAGACCGGCGAGAGCGTCGACGATCGCGGCCAGGCGCGCCGGGTCGTCGGTGTTGTCCGGCCGGTGGAGCGTCGCGAGCAGGAAGGGCTGAGAGGGATCGATGCCCTCGGGGAGGGTGGGCGCGCCGTGCTCGCCGGCGAGCACGGAGTCCCGGATGCGCAGGCAGATGTCGACCATCACATCGCCGGCCAGGACCGCGCGGTCCTTCAGTCCCTCGTCGGCGAGATGGCGCATGGCCTCCTCGGTCGGCGCGAGGAGCACATCGGCGCAGTGGTCCGTCAGGACGCGGTTGTGCTCCTCCGGCATCCGCCGGTTGAAGGAGCGCAGCCCCGCTTCCAGGTGTGCGACCGGCAGATGCATCTTGACCGCGGACAGCGCACCGGCGACGGTGGAGTTGGTGTCCCCGTAGACCAGGACCCAGTCCGGCTGCTCGCGCTCCAGGACCGGGTCGAGCGCGGTGAGGACGGCGCCCGTCTGGACGCCGTGGCTGCCGGAACCTACTCCGAGGTGGACATCCGGGTCGGGGATGCCGAGGCCGTCGAAGAAGACATCGGAGAGGTCTGCGTCGTAGTGCTGTCCGGTGTGCACAATGACGTGCTCGTGCTCCGTGCCTGCGAACGCGGCCGCGATGGGAGCGAGCTTCACCAATTGGGGACGTGCACCGACGATGCTGATGACTTTCACTGAACACTCTTCTTCTGGGTCCGGTCACTGGCGGGTGTACCGCCCATGGTAGGCAATGGACGGACCGGTCCGGTCGGCAGGCGCTGTCGTATTATCGGCGCGCACGTTTCGGGGGCAGTCAGCAAGAGAGTCGGCGGTGAGCCATGACAGTCTGGTCCGCACGGAAGAAGGCAGCGCGCCGACCCGATTCGTCGGCGCGCGGTGGGGCGGATGCGACGCCCACGCCTGCGGTGGAAACCTCCCTGGCCCCAACCACGGGGTGGCTGGTCCGGGGCAAGGACGGCAGGCTCACGGCGTACGCGCCCAGCGAGGACGCCGTGCTCCGCTGGACCGAGACCCGTCCCGGCGGGCCCGAGTGGACGGGCCCCGATGTCCTTGAGGCTCCTGGCCTGCTCCCCTATCTGTCGATAGCGCAGGGCGACGACGGTTATGTCCACCTCGTGGGCCTCCGCCGCAAGCCGCTGCCGGACGGCCGTATGAACACCGAGGTGGTGTACGCGCTCCAGTACCAGTCGGGCCTCGGCCTGCGTGACTGGTACGCGGTCGGCTCGCCCTACCCGAATGACCCGGCGCTCTCCGCGCAGATCGGTCCGCCCGGCGCGGTGGTCGACGGCGAGGGCTCGCTGCACGTCTTCGTCCGGAACGTGGGCGGAGGCGTCTGCGGTAGGGCGCAGACGCCCAACGGCAAGTGGAACAAGTGGGCCGACCACAAGGGCAGCGGAGGGATCGGCGCGGTCCACAGTGCCCTCACGGACAGCGGGCTCGTGGAGTTCGTCCTCCCGACGGCCGACCGCGTCATGCGCTGGGAGCAGGAGACCGTGGGCGTGAAGTTCGTCCGGGCCGACGACGTCCCCGCCAAGGCCCAGGCCGACTCCCCGGCCGCGGTGCGCACCGGTGAGGGGCGGCTCAGCTGGTTCTGGCACTCGGCGGTCGACGGCACTGTCGACGGCTGGCGGCCTTCCATGAGTTCGCCGATCACGCTCGGGAGCGGTACGGGCACGGGTCCCGTGGCACTGCTGCGCACCCGTGTCGACGGTCACGACTGCACCATCCTCGCCCACCGGGACACGGCGACCGGGCGCCCCGCGCTCGCCGCCTATCCGACCGAGGACGAGTCCCGCGGCGCCAGTTGGAGCCTGACGGGCGACCCTTGCGTCGGAGCGCCCGCGCTCGCGGTCGACGGCAGGGGGCGCGTGGTGATGGCGGCTTTCGGCGTCGACGGGTCGCTGCGGGTCAGCCGGCAGAAGGACGAGCCCGGACTGGCACTGGAGGCGTGGACCCAGGTGGGGTGAAGCGGGCGCGGGGCACGACCGCTTCTCAGAGCGCGCGCTCTGAGAGGACTCCCGCCTTCTCCTCGTACAGTTCGCCGGTCTTCGGGCACTCCCAGACACCCGGCTCGCCGCTCTCCACGAGACGCACCCCGGATCGTCCGACCCAGCCGATCCGTCGCGCGGGGACCCCGACGACAAGCCCGAAGTCCGGTACGTCTTTGGTGACGACGGCACCGGCCGCCACCATCGCCCAACGACCGATCTGGAGCGGGGCCACACACACCGAACGAGCACCGATGGACGCACCGTCGGCGATCTTCACGCCGACGGCCTCCCAGTCGCCGCCGCGCTTCTGCTTGCCGTCCGGGTCCACCGAACGCGGGTTGTGGTCGTTGGTGAGCACCACCGCGGGCCCGATGAAGACCCCGTTCCCCAACTCCGCGGGCTCGTAGACCAGTGCGTAGTTCTGGAGCTTGCAGTTGTCGCCCATCTGCACACCGGTGCCGACGTAGGCGCCGCGGCCCACCACGCAGCCCTCGCCCAGCCGGGCCTTCTCGCGGATCTGGGCGAGTTCCCAGACGCTGCTTCCGGCGCCGATCTCCGCCGTCTCGTCGACCTGTGCGGTGGGCTGGACCCTGTAGTTCACTCTGCTGCCTTTCCGGTGGCGTTCTGGCCCGCCGAGCATACGTCTCGATCGACGACGGGCAGCGGGTGCCCGGAACGGACCTTTGGTTCTCTCCTACCGTGCCGTTCGCGCGCGCTCGCAGCGGTACCGGGGCCGTCAGGGACGCCGTCGTCGCATGCTGTCCCGGATGCCCTTGAGCACCCCACGGCGCAGCACGAGCTGGGCACCCGGAGCGTCCTTGAGGATGTCGTCCCGCTCGCCGAATCCGTTCGGGAGCGGGGGCAGCCCGAGTGCGGCCAGGAGCTGGCGCTGCCGGCGGGCCGGGTCGTCCCCGCCGCGCAGCAAGGTGATCAGCGGACGGGGGCCGGCCGGAGGGAAGGCCGATGCGAGCGCCCGGGCGACCGCCGCGGCCTGGGGGTGGTCCAGGACCGGCGCGGCGGGGTCCCACTGGTGGGAGGCGAGGACAGTGCCCTGCCCGAAGAGCGCGAACCCATGACGGCCCGCGGTGTGGTGCAGCACCAGGGCGGGCCAGGGCTCGCCGGTGGTGAAGCCGGCCACGGCCGTCGTCAGCAACTCCTCGCCGGTCGCCGCACCCGTGCGTCGGTTGGGGAAGAGATCGGGGGCGACCTCCACATAGCTCAGACATGCCCCGGAGGAAGGGGACGGGGCAGCGGGCAGCGACGGACCACCCGCCCGCCAGGCAGCCGGCCCGGCGCCGGGGATGCCGGGTCCTGCTCCCCATAGGAGCGATCCCGGCCCGGGCGGTTCGGAGTCGGACCAGAAGGCGGCGGGCCCCTCGCTCCGGTGCTCGCCGTCGACCGGGTACCGACGCCCGACCGTATCGGTGCCCCCCTCCGTCCCGCCCGTCGCCGGCTCCGCCCGGCCCTCGCCGGACGCGCCCTGCCCCGCACCCCAGGGGGCGGGTGCGATCCGCAGCGAGACGCCGCACATCAGGGCCGCCTCGGCGACCCGGTCTGGTGCCGCCGAGACGATCGCCAGCGAGCGGTGCACGCCGTCGGACTCGGCGGCGATCTGCTCCGGCTCCGGTGGGGGAGCGGGCTGGGGAGGCTTGCCGAAGAAGGGAGTGCTCGACGCCACCTGCATCCGTACGCCCAACCGGAACTCCAGGAACTCCTTGCGGCTCTCGCCCAAGTACGCCCAGGGGAACTCCCGGGCGTGCACGCCTATCGCCCGGAACATCTCCAGTGCGTCCTGCCAGCGCTGCTCGAAGATCAGCATCAGGGCCAGATGGTTGCGGAACTCCGCGGCCTCCGGGTCACCGGGCTCGTACCAGGACGAGAGCTCCAGGGCGCGCGCCACCGCCGAAGCCAACCGGCCCCGGGTGATCGGCCCGGTCTCCGGCGGATCCGGCGACACGACCTCGTACTCGATCGCCGCCAGCAGGGGCAGGGCGTTCAGCAGTGAACCGGGCAGTGCGCGGTCGGCGGCCCGCTCGGCGAAGTCGAACATCTCCGTGTGCGAGCCGTACCACTTCTCGCACAGGTACTGGAGCGCGGAGGCGTGGCAGCCGAAGTGGTGGGGGGCCCGGGCGACGGCTTCCGACCAGTAGGAGTCGAAGACGTCGCGCGGGGACTGGATGCCCCGGGCATGGGTGAGGGCGATCTCCCACGGCACCGGATCGGTCGGATTGAGTTCGGTCGCGGCGGACAGCATCGGCACGGCCTCCTCCAGCAGGGAGAAGAAGACCCGGAACTGCTCGTCCGAGATCTCGCCGGCGTCCTCACCGGTGCGCACCTGCCAGGCGCGCTGGACCCGCAGACCGGCGGTGAGCAGGGTGGCGTCGGGGTCGTCGGGGCTGGTGTCCAGCCAGTTCTCCAGCCAGCCGGGATGCCGCAGCGCACTCGTGGCGAGGGCGGACACACAGTTGCTGCGCCGTTCCCACTGTGCGCCGAGCCGGGTCTCGGCCAGCAGCTCCCGCGCGGGCGCCGCGTCGCCGAGTGCGGCGGCGCTCAGCGCATCGCACAGCGCGGGGTCGGTCACGGCATCGACCGTGACGACCTCGTCGGGTGGCAGATCCGCGCCCACGGCGGAGCCATGGCGCAGCATCCTGGGCATGGACATCAGGGAGCGCAGCGACACAGCTGCCCATTGAACAGGCAGCGGCGGCCGTTCACCAGGTATCGCGTGTGTGTGCGACCGCGTACGGGCCGGGCGGCGGGGGCCAGGAGCTGGTTTGACCACCCGGACCCGTCCCCGTAACCTGGTCCATCGGTGTGTTTCCATACGCGCCCGCCCCTGAGCATCTCCCTCCCGACCGGCTTCGAGCCGTTGGGAGAGGCCGCTCGTCCTTCCGGATCAACACAGGCTTCGGCCTGTGCGACGGCTGGCGTCAGGGGTCCGTTCCGAGCGAAAGAGAGATCCGCGTGTACGCCATCGTGCGCAGCGGTGGTCGCCAGCACAAGGTTGCTGTCGGCGACATCGTTGAGGTTGACAAGATTTCCACTGCCAAGGTTGGCGACACGGTAGAGCTCTCTACCCTGCTCGTTGTCGACGGCGAAGCTGTGACCAGCGACCCGTGGGTGCTCGCCGGTATCAAGGTCACGGCCGAGGTCGTGGACCACCACAAGGGCGCGAAGATCGACATCCTGCGCTACAAGAACAAGACCGGCTACCGCCGTCGCCAGGGTCACCGTCAGCAGTACACGGCGATCAAGGTCATCGGCATCCCGACGGCCGCGAAGTAAGGGACTGAGGAGAGATGGCACACAAGAAGGGCGCATCGTCCACCCGGAACGGTCGCGACTCCAATGCTCAGCGGCTCGGCGTGAAGCGCTTCGGCGGTCAGGTCGTGAACGCCGGTGAGATCCTGGTCCGCCAGCGCGGCACCCACTTCCACCCCGGCACGGGCGTCGGTCGCGGTGGCGACGACACCCTGTTCGCCCTGCTGCCCGGCGCGGTCGAGTTCGGCCGTCACCGTGGCCGCAAGGTCGTGAACATCGTTCCGGTCGCCTGATCGAAGGCAGCCTCAGAGCGTTTTCCGCGGAGGCGGACCTCACTTCCCGCACGGGAAGCGGGTCCGCCTCCGTTGTGTTAGAGCTAAAGACAATCCCGTACGTATCTGGAGGACACCCATGACCACCTTCGTGGACCGCGTCGAGCTGCACGTCGCCGCGGGTAGCGGAGGCCACGGCTGCGCCTCCGTTCACCGGGAGAAGTTCAAGCCGCTCGGCGGACCCGATGGCGGCAACGGTGGCCGGGGCGGTGATGTGATCCTGGTCGTCGACCAGTCGGTCACCACGCTCCTCGACTACCACCACAGTCCGCACCGCAAGGCCACCAACGGTCAGCCGGGGGCGGGTGACAACCGCTCGGGCAAGGACGGCAAGGACCTGATCCTGCCGGTGCCCGACGGCACCGTCGTGCTCGACGCACAGGGCAATGTGCTCGCCGACCTCGTCGGCCAGGGCACCACCTTCGTGGCTGGGCAGGGCGGCCGGGGCGGCCTCGGCAACGCGGCTCTGGCCTCGGCCCGTCGCAAGGCCCCCGGCTTTGCCCTGCTGGGCGAGCCCGGTGAGGCCCGCGATGTGACGATGGAGCTCAAGACCGTCGCCGATGTGGCGCTGGTCGGCTATCCGAGCGCCGGCAAGTCGTCGCTGATCTCGGTGCTCAGCGCCGCCAAGCCCAAGATCGCGGACTATCCGTTCACCACGCTCGTACCGAACCTGGGCGTCATCACCGCCGGCTCGACCGTCTACACGATGGCCGACGTCCCCGGTCTCATCCCCGGCGCGAGCCAGGGCAAGGGCCTGGGCCTGGAGTTCCTGCGCCACGTCGAGCGCTGCTCGGTGCTGGTGCACGTGCTCGACACGGCGACGCTGGAGTCCGACCGTGACCCGCTGTCCGACCTCGACGTCATCGAGGCCGAGTTGACGCAGTACGGCGGTCTTGACGACCGGCCGCGGGTCGTCGTCCTCAACAAGGTCGACATCCCGGACGGCAAGGACCTCGCCGAGATGATCCGCCCCGATCTCGAAGCCCGTGGCTACCGGGTGTACGAGGTCTCCGCGGTGGCCCGGACCGGGCTCAAGGAACTGTCCTTTGCCCTCGCGGGGATCATCGCCGAGGCCCGTGCCGCCAAGCCGGTGGAGGAGGCGACCCGGATCGTCATCCGACCCAAGGCCGTCGACGACACCGGGTTCTCGGTCGTGCGCGAGGACGACGGACTGTACCGGGTGCGCGGCGAGAAGCCGGAGCGCTGGGTGCGTCAGACCGACTTCAGCAACGACGAGGCCGTCGGCTATCTCGCCGACCGGCTGAGCCGCCTCGGAGTCGAAGAGTCCCTGATGAAGGCGGGTGCCCGTTCGGGCGACGGCGTGGCCATCGGACCCGAGGAGAACGCCGTGGTGTTCGACTGGGAGCCGACGGTGATGGCCGGAGCCGAGATGCTCGGCCGCCGCGGCGAGGACCACCGTCTCGAAGCGCCGCGCCCCGCAGCGCAGCGCCGCCGTGACCGTGAGGCGGAGAAGGACGACGTACAGCGGGCCTACGACGAGTTCGACCCCTTCAACTAGCGGCCCGCTTCACCGAGGCGTCGCAGCAAGGCCCGTTCGGGAGCACACCGCTCCCGGGCGGGCCTTCGCACATGCCCGGGACCCTGTGTGCCCCGTGAGAGCCGGCCGGTTCCTTCGATCCGGTGCCCGCCCGTCCCCTGTGCCCGTTCCCCTGTGCCTGCTGCTCCCGGTGTCCGTCCCATCCGGGAAACTCCGGGAGCGCAGGGCAACTCACCCTTTCCGGGAACGCCGCGTACCCTTTTCCGCGTGTCCCATGGTGACCGCCTCGCCAGGCCGGTCCGATGCCGTATTGGTGCACGGCGAGGCACAACCTCTCCCCCCTTCCCCCGGTCTACTACGCGGGGGCAAAGACGAGTGGCCCCGGCAGAGAAGCGGAGCGCTGGTGAAGATTTCCTTACTTATTCACACCATTTACGGCATTGGTGGCACCATTCGCACCACGCTGAATCTGGCGGAGGAACTGGCCAGCCGCCATGAGGTGGAGATCGTCTCGGTCTTCCGCCACCGGGACATTCCCCTCTTCGATATCGACCCCCGCATCACGGTCGTGCCGCTCGTGGACACCCGTCCCTCGTCTCCTGGCAATGAGAAGAAGCACCCCGACCAGTTGAAGCCGGCGAAGCTCTTCCCGCCCCACGAGGCGCGGTACAAGGAGTACAGCGAGCTGACCGACGAGCGGGTCCGCGACCACTACGCCGGCTCCGACGCGGACGTCGTCATCGGCACCCGGCCCGGACTCGTCGCCTACGCGGCCCAGTTCGCCCCCGTCAGCACCGTGGTCATCGGTCAGGAGCACATGACCTACCACCACCACAAGGAGGCCCTGCGCGAGGAGATGCGTCCGCTCCTCGCCGAGACCGACGCCTTCGTCACAGTCTCGGAAGGGGACGCGGCCGTCTGGCGGGAGCAGATGCCGCTCCCGGACACCCGGATCCTCTCGATTCCCAATAGCGTTCCCGACCCGGACGTCTCCCCGTCGGACACGACCGGCAACATCATCGTCGCCGCCGGTCGCCTCTCCCGCGAGAAGCAGTACGACGTCCTCCTCAAGGCGTTCGCCGACGTGGTCGCGCTGCGCCCGGACTGGACCTTGCGCATCTACGGTTGGGGCCCGGAGCGGGAGAGGCTGCGCCGCCGTGTCCAGAAGTTGCGCCTCTACAACAGCGTTCAACTGATGGGCCCGCGTTCCCCGATCGAGCCCGAGTGGGTCAAGGGGGCCATAGCCGTCTCCACCTCTCGGCACGAGTCGTTCGGCATGACGCTCGTCGAGGCCATGCGCTGCGGCCTGCCGGTCGTCAGCACGGACTGCGACTACGGACCGCGGGAGATCATCAAGGACGGTGTGGACGGGCTGCTCGTCCCCGTCGGCGACGTGGGGGCCGTGTCCGCCGCGCTGCTACGGCTCATCGACGACCAGCAACTGCGCCGCCGGATGGGCGCCGAGGCCCGCGAGAACTCCCGCCGCTACGACCCGGCCGCCATCGCCAAGCAGTACACCGACCTCTTCGCCGAACTCGGCGCCGGGGCCACACAGCACAATCGCGGCGCACCCGTCGCGGAGAGTGCCCGGAGCGCGGTCTTCGCACCGGTCGCGGACGCCGTTGCGAAACCCGACGGCTCGGTCACCGTACGGCTGATCACCCCGGAGGCCGCGGTGCTGAAGCACCCCGGACTGCAACTGCTCTGCACCAAGGTCGGAGACGGGGCGCCGTCGCGGGCCTATCCGTTCGATCTCGACGGCAGCGTCACCATTCCCGCCGCCGACGACTTCGCCGACGGCCACTGGACGTGCCACGCCGACCAACCCGCAACCGGGCTACGCGCCGAGATCTTCGCCCGCACCGTCGACCAGCGGGGGTCGCTGAAGGTCGCCGACCGGCTCACCACCGGTGCTCCCGTCCACCACCACGTTCCCTACCGGCGGGCACCGGAGCAGCATCTGGTGCTGCGCTCCTGGGTACGCCCGGTCCACGCGGAGGCGGCGGACTTCCTCCTCTCCGACCGCAGGCTCACCCTGACCGGACGCCTGTTCGGCGAGGCCGAACCATCGGGTGAACCGTCACTGCTGCTGCGCCGAGGAGGCGATTCACCGGAGGAGTTGAGTTTCCCCGGCACACGAGAGGGCACCCGAGGCTTCGAAGTGACCATCGGGTGCGAGGTGGCCGTGGCCCACCAGCACCACCCGAGGGAAGCCTGGGAAGTGTGGCTGCGCTACGCCCCGGGCGAGGAGCCGGTGCGGGTGGGCCGCGTCCTTGACGACGTGGTCCAGAAGGGTGACGTGTTCGTCTACCCCGAGGCCCTGTTCCACAAGCAGCGACCGCTCCTGCTGGCCCGCCGTGTGCTGCGAAGGCTCCGGCACCAACAGCAGCGGCTCGTCAAGGTGAAGCTCGCGTACGACCGCGACAATGCGCTCGTACTCCACGTCAGTGACCGCTGATCACCGCTGAGAGGAGTGAGGGATGCCGCCCCACCTGCGCAGACCCGCAGACGGCACGGCATCCGTCACTTCCTCGGACGGGCGGCGCTCCGGTCGGACCTGTGAACGACTGATGACGATGGTGAACCCCCGGTGTCCCTGGGGGGTGAGGCGGTGGACGCCCACCTTGCACGACGGTCACGCAGAGTGCGACCATCGCAGCGTCCCCCATTCGTCTCAAGGTAGGTCGTTCTGTGTCTGTGCCGCACGAAGCCAAGCCCCGCACCACAGCGGTTGTCCTAGCCGGAGGCACCGGTCAGCGGGTGGGACTTGCCATCCCCAAGCAACTGCTGAAGATCGCCGGCAAGGCTGTCATCGAGCACACACTGACCATCTTTGAGCAGGCCGAGTCCATCGACGATGTGATCGTGCTGATGGCCCCCGGCTTCGTGCCCGAGATCGAGCGGATCGTCGCCAAGGCGGGACTGACCAAGGTCACCCGGATCATCGAAGGCGGCAGCACCCGCAACCAGACGACCGAGCGCGCCATCGCAGCGCTCAGTGAGGGCCTGGTGGACGGCGAGGACCGCAACGTCCTCTTCCACGATGCCGTCAGACCACTCCTGTCACAGCGAGTGATCCAGGACTGTGTCGACGCGCTGGAGCGTCACGCCGCCGTCGACGTGGCGATCCCCTCCGCGGACACCATCATCGTGACCCGCACCCACGGGGACGACGGCGAGTTCATCACCGACGTGCCCGACCGATCCCGTCTGCGGCGTGGCCAGACGCCCCAGGCGTTCAAGCTCTCCACGATCCGCAAGGCGTACGAGGTTGCCGCCGGCGACCCCAACTTCCAGGCGACCGACGACTGTTCGGTGGTGCTGAAGTACCTGCCGGACGTACCGATCCACGTCGTCGCGGGCGACGAGTACAACATGAAGGTCACCCAGCCCGTCGACGTCTTCCTCGCCGACAAGCTGTTCCAACTCGCCTCCACCGCGGCCCCCCGCCAGGCCGACGAGGCCGCCTACCGCGAACTGCTCGCCGGTCGCACCCTCGTCGTCTTCGGCGGCTCCTACGGTATCGGCGCCGACATCGCCACCCTCGCGGAGAAGTACGGCGCCCACGTCTACGCGCTCGGCCGCTCCACCACCGGCACCCATGTGGAGAACCCGGAGCACGTCGACGACGCGCTCTCCAAGGCGTACTCGGAGACCGGACGCATCGACTACGTCATCAACACCGCGGGCGTCCTGCGCATCGGGAAACTCGCCGAGACGGACAACACCACCATCCTGGAAGCGCTGAACGTCAACTATCTGGCTCCTGTCCAGATCGCGCGTGCCTCCTACAAATACCTGGCGGAGACCAAGGGACAGCTCCTGCTCTACACCTCCTCCAGCTATACACGGGGGCGTGCGGAGTACAGCCTCTACTCCTCCACCAAGGCGGCCATGGTGAATCTCACCCAGGCCCTCTCGGACGAGTGGGCGAACGACGGCATCCGAGTGAACTGCGTCAACCCCGAGCGCACCGCGACCCCCATGCGTACCAAGGCGTTCGGCGTCGAACCCGAGGGCTCGCTCCTGTCCTCCGAGGCCGTCGCCCGCACCTCGCTCGACGTGCTGCTGTCTGAGCTCACCGGCCATGTCATCGACGTACGCCAGCAGGACCCCACTCGCAGTGCGAGTGAGTCGTCCGACTTCGAGCAGGCCCTCGCCGCGGTCCTCGACCGCGAGGGAGACGTGTAATAATTCGCTGTTAATGCAGTGGTCGCGATCACGTTCTTCTCCGTGATCGCGACAGTCACCGCAAAATCAGCGTGCTGCGGGCCTCCGTAAACACCTCGACATGATTTGCCGGGGATGTGGGGGATGGGGAGGTCCGCCTTAGTGAAGTCCTGAGTACCACTTCTGGGAATTTCGACTTCACCATTCATGAAGCAATATGAATAAGGACTAACCGGCACCCTTTGGAGCAGGTTCCTCGTGATTTCGACCGCCATTCGTCTGGCACGTGTCGGCAGCCGATCAGAGTTGGCCGCAGCGGCTCTGATCGGACTCGGCTACCCATGCGTCATGCTCGCCGCGCTGCTCCCGAGTATCTGGCTCTTCGCCGCCGCGGGTGCCGCCACCTATCTGGCTGACTGGTATCTGCACCAAAAGGGCAGCTACCTGATCAACCGACTCAACAAGGTCCGCATAGGGCTACCGATCCGGTTCTTGCTGCGCCAGTTGCTCCTGGTGCTGCTCCTGGCCCGGGAAGGGCTGGCCGAAAGCCCGCTCTTCTACATGGCCGTCGCCGGACTCCTGGTCTTCTACGCCCTCCAGGCTCCGCACGGCGCCCTCACCACGCTGATCCGGCTGCGTCGCACGCTGCCGATCGTCACCCGCAACGTGGACCTCGCCGGGCTGCGCATCCCGGATGCCCCGCCGAAGGCGCTGATGCACCGCTCCGCGGAGAAGATGCTCCACCTGGACCTTCCCGCCATGACCGGTGTCCTCGCCGCCGTCCTCGTCGACCGGGACGTCATCGGCTACACCGGCATTGCCGTCACTCTCACCCTCGGCACGCTCTACACCGTCGCCCTGGTGCCCTATCTGCGCACTGGGCGCGTCCCCGGAGCGGGCGCTGTGCTGAAGAACATCAGCACCTGGCTGCTTGAGTACCGCCCCACGACCGTGCTCTATTTCTCCGGCTCCGGTGAATCCGCGTACCAGATCAATATGTGGCTGGAGACGATGGAGCAGGTCAACGGCCGACCGTTGATCATCATGCGTGAACGCGAACTGGTGACGAAGGTCAACGCCACCGCGGTACCGATCATCTGCGTACCGGCCGCGACCCATCTGATGAACCTTGACCTGTCCACCGTCCGGGTCGCCCTCTACCCGGCCAATGTCGGCAAGAACATCCACCTGCTGCGCGTGCCGACCATGCAGCACGTCTTCATCGGCCACGGCGACAGCGACAAGCTGGCCAGCGTCAACCCCTTCAGCAAGGTCTACGACGAGGTCTGGACCGCGGGCCGCGCCGGTCGTGACCGCTACGCGCTGGCCGACGTGGGAGTGCGCGACGAGGACGTCGTCGAGGTGGGGCGGCCTCAACTCGCCCCCATCCAGACCTGGACGGGCACCCCGAAGAACCCCATCCCCACGATCCTGTACGCACCCACGTGGGAGGGCTGGGACGACAACCCCGGCAACACCTCGCTGCTGCTGGCGGGCGAGAACATCGTGCGCGGGCTCCTCGGCGCAGAGAAGCCCGTACGGCTGATCTACAAGCCGCACCCGTTCACCGGCATCCGCAACAAGAAGGCCAAGGTCGTCCACGAGCGGATCATGCGCATGGTGCGCGCGGCAGCCGCCGAACGCGCCGTCGACCCCCGGTGGGCCTCCGACGCCGCGGCGGCGAAGCCCGGACAGGCGGAAGCACGTCTCGCCTGTACCCGCATCGAAACGGAGCTGGCGGCACTCGCCGCACCCGGACGCTCCGGTGGCGACGAGGCCGAGGAGTCGCGCGTCGCCCTGGCCGATCCCGTCCGACTGGAGCGCATCAAGCGGCTGCGCGCCGAGTGGAACGACGCCTACTGGCGCTCCACCGGCTGGTGGGAGCACCTCATCGTCACCGGCACCGAGCCGAAGCTGTACGACTGCTTCAACGAGGCGGACGCCATGGTCTCCGACATCTCCAGCGTGGTCTCGGACTTCATGGCGAGCGGAAAGCCGTATGCGGTCACCGACTCGGCGGCCCTCGGCGCGGAGGAGTTCCAGCGGCAGAACACGGCGGCACGCGCCGCGGTCGTCCTGTCCAACACCGCGGTCGAACTGGCACAGCTGCTGGCCGCGGTGGAGTCCCCGGCGCTCGATCGGCTCGCCGACTCGCGCAGGGAACTCAAGGAGTACCTCCTCGGCCCCGACCACCCGACCTCCATGGAGCGCTTCAACACGGCCGTAAGCACCCTGCGGGCCGGCGCCGAGGCACGCAACGCGGGCGTACAGCAGAGGCTGACCGAGCAGGCGCAGAGGGAGCTCAACCGGCAGCCGGACGCCGGCCCGGTCGCTCCTGCCGCCGCCACGGAGCAGGAGGCTCCGCTGGCCCGCTGACGCGGCAGCCACCCGAAAGACCGTCACACGAAAGACCGTCACAGGGACAGGGCTCGTACGGTGCACGTTGCCGTACGAGCCCTGTGTCGTGCGCCTCGGGGACGACAGCCACGCGCCGAAAGCGGGTGGTGGGGCGGGGCCGGACGCCCGGTGTTCGCCGGGGGAGCAGCGCACCACGACCCAGGGGTGCCCGGGGTCGACGGCCGTGCGTCAGGGGCGCGGAGAGCAATCTCATGTGCCGCGTCCGGCCGCTCCGGTGTCGTTCGGACGACACCGGAGGCCCATGGGGTGTCCAGCGTCACGTCCAGCGGATGAAATGCCGAGGCACCCGGGCGGCACCCTGGCATAGATTCAGCCCGTGACAGAGGCAAGACAGCAGGTAACGCAGGCCCGCAGAATCGTCGTCAAGATCGGTTCGTCCTCCCTGACCACCGCGTCGGGCGGACTCGACGCCGACCGGGTCGACGCCCTCGTCGACGTACTCGCCAAAGCGCGCAGCGGCGGCGAGAAGGAGATCGTGCTCGTGTCGTCCGGTGCGATCGCCGCCGGTCTCGCTCCGCTCGGGCTCGCTCGACGGCCTCGGGACCTGGCCCGCCAGCAGGCCGCCGCCAGCGTCGGTCAGGGGCTTCTCGTGGCCCGCTACACGGCCTCCTTCGCCCGCTACGGCGTACGCGTGGGCCAGGTACTCCTCACCGGCGACGACACTAGCCGTCGGGCCCACTACCGCAACGCCTACCGCACCCTGGACCAGCTCCTCACGATGGGTGCGGTCCCCGTCGTCAACGAGAACGACACCGTCGCCACCGACGAGATCCGTTTCGGTGACAACGATCGCCTCGCCGCTCTCGTCGCCCACCTTGTCCGCGCGGACCTGCTGATCCTGCTCTCCGACGTCGACGGTCTGTACGACGGCGATCCGGCGAAGGCCGGCAGCGCACGCATCGACGAGGTCCACGGGCCGGCCGACATCGAGCAGGTGGAGATCGGCAGCGCAGGCAAGGCGGGCCTCGGCACGGGCGGGATGGTCACCAAGGTCGAAGCAGCCCGGATCGCCGCCGCCGCGGGGGTGCCCGTCGTCCTCACCTCGGCGGTGCGCGCGGCTGACGCACTGGCCGGCCGGGTCACCGGCACCTACTTCCACCAGACGGGCCGCAGATCCGCGGACCGCTTGCTCTGGCTCGCCCACGCCTCCACCCCACGCGGTGCACTCATCCTCGACGACGGCGCAGTCGACGCTGTCGTACGCGGCAGGAAGTCGCTGCTCCCGGCAGGAATTGCGGCGGTCGAAGGGGAGTTCAGCGCGGGCGACCCGGTGGAGTTGCGGAACACCCATGGTCAGGCAATTGCCCGAGGATTGGTCAACTTCGACGCCAAGGAGATTCCCCAACTTCTCGGACGTTCCACCAAAGACCTCGCACAGGAGCTCGGACCCGAATATGAGCGAGAAGTCGTACACAGGGACGATCTGGTCGTCATGCACCCCTGAAACGGCTGAAAGTCCCGTCATCCGACAGACACCTTCATGAAAAACGCCCCATGTTCGGTCCAGGACTGGTCAACTTTGTTGCGGGGCACATGGCGGGGGACGGCAAGACGACACAGGTAAACAGGAGGCCGCCGGTGAGACGAGCGCGCCCAGGGGATGCACCCCGTGGGAACGGGGGCGTCCCGAACACCCGCAGAACTGCGGGCGATCACCACCGTGGGGCGGCGGGTGAGGAGCGAGCCCTCACGAGCGTCGAAGCCGGTGCCGACTTCGACGACGGTGGCTCGTCGGAGCGGACCGGGCGGAGCATCGGGGCCGGAGCGGCAGCGCAGCCGGACGAGACGAACGACGCCCACGGCGACGGACAGTCGAAGCTCTGGCACATCACTCTGAGCGTCTCGGGTGCCGAGGCGCCCCTCAAGGAGGTCCGGCGCGGCCTGGAGCAGTTGGCCCACGACCACCCCTTCTTCCTGACCAGCCGCTACGCCAACGACCATGCGGAGATCCGCTATTGGGAGGAGGCACGCGATCTTCATGATGCGGCTGCGGTGGCGCTGCGCCTGTGGGGCGAGCACCGTTCCACCGCCCGACTGCCTCCGTGGACGATCGTGGGTCTTGAAGTGATCGACCGGCAGACGTATCACCAGCGGGTCGCCGAGGGGTACGGGCCGCCGCCCGCCTCCTCCATGGGAGTCCATCCCTTCTAGGCGGTCCGTGGCCCGTTTCGGTTTGCGGGCTGGCTTCGGGCCTGCGGGTTCCCGCTCCTGGATGGCGCTGGTCTGTGGGTGTCCGGCTCCTAGGTGTCCGCATCCCGTTTTCATCCGGTTTCCGCCGTACGTCACGGCCTTCGTTCGGCCTGGACGTCCGGTGGGTGCCGGCGTGCCGGCGCAGCAGGGCGGCCGGGATGACGCGTGGCGGTGGCGGGCCGTGGGTGCCCGCGGCACCCGGGGGACATTTCGGGCATAGGGTTGGGCTTCGAAGCCATGGGACGCGAAAGCCCGCTGAGCACCGGATGGCGCCGATCCGCATCGGTGAGGGTTCGCGGGGGCTGGCGGCAGATCCGGCCAGCGGTGCCGGCGGCCACCCGCGACACCCACCCGTCAGGCCCGGTGCTCGTGCCACCCCACGCCCCGGCCGTGCTGGACCGACCACCGACCGCGGGTGCCCGTCTCGCTCTACGGGATACCGGCCGGGCCACTCCATACGCGCATTACCCTGCGAGTATGACGACGCCCTCGCCGCTTGCGCAGAACGACACTCCTTCGCCGGTAGTCCAGGCCGCTCAGCGGGCTCGGACCGCTGCCGCCGACATCGCGCCACTGCCGCGTGCGGTCAAGGACGAAGCCCTGCTGGCGATCGCAGACGCCCTGGAAGCCCGTACCGACGTCATCGTCGCCGCCAATGCCGAGGACATCCTCCGGGCCCGCGAGGCCGGCACCAGCGAGTCGATCATCGACAGGCTCACCCTCACTCCGGAGCGGGTGCGGGCCATCGCCGCCGACGTCCGCGACGTCGCGGCCCTGCCGGACCCGGTGGGTGAGGTCGTCCGTGGTTCGACCCTGCCCAACGGCATCGACCTCCGCCAGGTGCGGGTCCCGCTCGGAGTCGTCGGCATCATCTACGAGGCCAGGCCCAATGTGACCGTGGACGCCGCGGCCCTCTGCCTCAAGTCGGGCAACGCCGTGTTGCTGCGGGGCTCCTCCTCCGCCTACTCGTCGAACGTCGCGCTGGTCGACGTCCTGCGCGACGCGGTCAAGTCCGCGGGTCTCCCAGCCGACTCCGTACAACTGGTACCGGGAGAGTCCCGCGACTCGGTACGCGAGCTGATGCGGGCACGGGGGCTCGTGGACGTACTGATCCCCCGCGGCGGCGCCGGTCTCATCCGGACCGTCGTCGAGGAGTCCATCGTTCCCGTCATCGAGACCGGCACCGGCAACTGCCATGTGTACGTCGATGCCCAGGCCGACCTCGACATGGCCGTGGACATCCTCATCAACTCCAAGGCCCAGCGGCCCAGCGTGTGCAATGCGGCGGAGACGCTCCTGGTGCACCGCGACATCGCTGCTGCGTTCCTGCCACGCGCCCTCGACGCGCTCGCTGAGGCGGGAGTGACCGTCCACGCGGATGAGCAGGTGACTGAGTACGCCTCCGCCAGCAAGGCCACGGTGGTCCCGGCGACCGCGGAGGACTGGGAGACCGAATACCTCTCGTACGACATCGCTGCGGCCGTCGTGGACTCCCTGGACGCTGCCGTCGCCCACATTCGCCGCTGGTCGTCCGGCCACACCGAGGCGATCGTGACCACGTCCCAGGCTGCTGCCCGTCTGTTCACCCAGTTGGTGGATTCCACCACCGTGGCCGTGAACGCCTCCACCCGCTTCACCGACGGTGGCCAGTTCGGCTTCGGGGCAGAGATCGGGATCTCCACCCAGAAGCTCCACGCCCGAGGCCCCATGGGGTTGCCCGAGCTGACGTCCACCAAGTACATCGTCACCGGCGACGGCCACGTCCGATAGGACCGGACGGGCCAGTAGCGGGCCTCGCCCTTTGACCAGCGCCCTCCGATCCGACGTGATGGAAACCCCACCACCTCGGATCGGAGAGTTCGCCCTTCCGCCTGCCCAAAAGGGGCGGCCAGGTCTACTCTGAATGCGTGCCGGACGACGTGGGGGGCAGGCCGTTCCCGGACGACGGGGAGCCCGACGACGACCGCGGTGGCGCGGACGAGAACTTCGCCTCCGTGGTGTTCGACGAGGACTTCGTCAGAGCAGCGGAAGTCCACGAGCCGAGCGCCGTCGAGAGACTCCTCGCCGCTGCCCAGGCACGAGCCGAAGCGGAGGCAGCCCGAGCGGGCCCCGGCCGCGGCCCCCACGAAGACGATCCTTACGAGGACGAGTACGGCTCCTACGGCCGTGAGGGCTTCGGCGACGGATACCACCCCGACGATGAATCGGGCCCCTATGGCAGGCACGGCGGTGCCCTGCGCCCCTACCGGGGCAGCGCCCGCTGGCACCGTCCCGTCGCATGGATCCTCGCCCTGCTGATGGGCATCGGCATGGTTGCCCTCGCGTTCACGGCCGTGTACCGGGGATCCGCGGGAAACAGCGAGGACCAGGTGCCCGCGCCCGCATCGACGGGCGTCGACAGCAGCCCCTCAGCCTCCCCGGACCGTGCCCATGGCCCGGCTGGTTCGGCGGATGTCTCCATTCCTCCCGTCCCCGTCGATCCGGGCACTCCCTGACGTACGGACTCCCCTTCATCGGGCGCCACGCTCCCTTTCCACACCCATGACGCAACGGTCATATTCGGCCACTCAAGTTCTGTCGAACTGATCGCTCCCTGCCCCCGATCGACCACTTTTCCGTGAGTCCTCGAACGGTTGAGTGGTAAGTCATCAGACTTTGTCGCACGCCACCGCGTTTACCGAGGCCCCGCCAGACCCACCCTGAAGGTATGGCTGGCCGTGGAGACCCGCCTGAGGGGACACCTGAGGGGACACCCGAAGGACTCCCCGGCGGTGGAGAGGACGAGTACCGATCCGTCGTCTTCGACGAATCGTTCATACGAGCTGCGCGACTTCAGGAGTTCTCCGCGCACGAACGGATGGGCGAGCATGCGCGCGCCGTGCGCAGTCTCCCCTCCAACACCCGGAGAACCGGCCCGAGGCAACTACTGATCCTCATCCTGCTCGTGGCCGTCGCCTTCGGTACCGCGACGTACTTCGGGATGCGCCCTTCTAGCCAAGTGCCCGGCGGGAAACGAGCAGCCCCACTGCGCACCACACTGATCCCCCTCGCTCCTCAGGGCGCCGTCCCCGGTGGGACGCCCAGCGACCTCTACGCGAACAGCTCGGCCGCCCAGTTCCGCATCGGGGCCTCGGGCATCACCTTCCCCAGTGCCGTGCGGACCAAGAGCTTCTCCCAGAGCCAGGTCGTGACGGCCCTGACGATCGCGAAGGACTACCTGGTGGAGTCCTCCCTCGACCCCGACGTCCTCACGGGCGGTGCGGTACGACCCGTGCGGGTGCTGATCGATCCGGGCCAGCTGGCGCAGTTCGACCGGAGCATGTCCACTCCCGTGGCGGACGGGCACCACGCGGCAACCGGATGGTTGATCCGCTACGACCCGGCGAAGGTGGTCCTTGCCGATCCGGAAGTCCGGGTCCGGGGCACTCTGGCGGTGACGGAGGCCGGAGCCGACGCCCTGGAGGTGACGTCGGACCACACCTTCGCGTACGCCCTTCGCCCGGCTCCTACGCATGGCCCACCGACGGGCACGGGGGCGACACCTCAACTCGGCGAAGGCCCGAGGGACGAATCGAGGGCCTCGACGATGGGCGCCTTCCGTCGGACGGTCGACGAAACCTCACCGCACCCTGGGGCCGCAGCCTTCCCCAGGGCCAGCCGTCCCCATCAAGCCATCAGCCGGACCGACCGGACGGCCGGTGCCTCGTTGTTCACCGTCCGGCGCGTACTGCACTTCCGGTTCGACCGGGATGATCTCCAGCTCCACCGCGCGGAACTGTTGGCGAGCTACGTACAAGCCGGTCCGCAGGCGTGCTCCGACGACTCTTCTGGCACCTTGCACCCGCTCCTCGCTGGGGAGCGGGCAACCTCGGGCGCTCCAGCGGGCACCGATCCCTACGCGGAGGGAGAGGCCACCGCCGCGCTGTGCGGCTCCCTGGCGTCGTCAGCACAACCGAGCCCGAACCCCTAGGACATACGCGCTCCTCATCGAACTCCCCAGAACGAGAACCGTCCGCCCCGCGGATGCAAGGCTCCAGCCCGAAGCCCGAAGCCCGAAGCCCGAAGCCCGAAGCCCGAAGCCCGAAGCCCGAAGCCCGAAGCCCGGCTGAGGCCCCCTCCCTTCGATTGCCCGATCATCCGATCGAACCCATTCAACCGTCGGCAGGGGGCGACATCGCTAGGACGCTTCCTAGCTCTCTGCCTTGGTCCCCCCTGAGGCCGAGCCATTGCCGTTCCCGCCGGTGAACCGGTCTCGCAGCTTGCCCCCGAGGTCGCCCGCGCCCCCGGCGATGTCACCGACCAACTTCATCAACGGGTCCTTGCTGGTCCGCACGGTGTCCGCATAGTGCGAGGCGGACTCACGTATGGAGTCCGTGACGGAGGTGTCGTTGTCCTCGGTGCGCCGCGGGTAGTGGCCGTCGATGATCCGCTGGTAGTCGCGGCTCTCCGCCCACTTCTTGAGCTCCGCTGCACGCACTGTGGTGAAGGGATGCGAACGCGGCAGCACATTGAGGATCTTCAGTACCGAGTCGCGCAGGTCCCCGCCCGCCTCGTACTCCTCCGCCTGCTTCAAGAACGCGTCGACGTTCATCTCGTGAAGGTGATTGCCGCCGGCTATCTTCATCAGCCCGCGCATCGATGCCTGTAGATCCTGACCCACCAGGAGCCCGGCGCGGTCCGCGGACAGCTCCGACTTGCGGAACCACTCCCGCAGGGCGGTGACGATCGCCATGATCGCAATATTGCCCAGCGGGATCCATGCGATCTTGAGCGCCAAATTGGTGAGGAACAGCAGGATCGTGCGGTAGACCGAGTGCCCCGACAGGGCGTGGCCCACCTCGTGGCCCACGACCGCCCGCATCTCCTCCTCGTCCAGCAACTCCACGAGCCCCGTCGTCACGACGATGATCGGCTCGTCGAGCCCGATGCACATGGCGTTGGGGCGAGGGTCCTGTGCCACGTACATGGCGGGGACCTTCTCCAGGTCCAGGACATAGCAGGCGTCCCGCAGCATGGTGTTCAGATGGGTGAACTGGGCATCGCTCACCCGCACCGAGTCGGAGAGGAAGAGCAGCCGCAGACTCCGCTCGGGCAGGAGCCCGCTCAGCGCCTTGAAGACCGTGTCGAATCCGCTGAGCTTGCGCAGGGCGACCAGCGCGGAGCGATCAGCCGGATGTTCATACGCCCGTGACGAGATGCCGGGGAAACGCTTGCGCTGCCTGCTCGGCACATTCCCGTGACTGCTGTCGGTCATTCAAACCCCCTGGTCGAACCGGTGATCCGTCGTACGAGTGATTGATTCGTCCCCCTGGCGATCCCCAGCGTAGGTGCTGGGGGCACAGTGCGCCCGAGGCTGTGGATAACTCTGGAACACAGGCCCGGTACGCCTGTTTTCCGTCATACGGCACCCTGTCAGCGGGGCCGTGACAACGACAACGACTGAGTCGGCGTGAGCGTGCCCGGGCGGCCCGCATACGATATGGGCGAAGTCCCTCCGCTCCGTTTCCGATCGATAAGGGCCCGCCGAAGATGAGCCTCCCCAGCAACGCCCCCAACCTGGTCACTCTCGCCGAGGGAGGCGAGGGCGCTCTGAACCACCCGAGCCTTCAGCCGATCCTCACCGGCGGCGGTGCGCTCCTCGCCCTGCTCCTGCTGCTGTGGATCACCATGAGCTTCAACCGCGACCGCTGAGCCAGGCGGAGCGAGTCAGGTTCGCGGGCCAGTAGGCTCTGCACGCATGGGAGAGCAGGAAGTGCCTACGGGCCCGGGTTCCGGCCGGCGGCGGCTCGGTGTGATGGGCGGGACGTTCGACCCGATCCACCATGGACACCTCGTTGCCGCCAGTGAGGTGGCCGCCCTGTTCCACCTCGACGAGGTGGTGTTCGTACCGACGGGGGAGCCGTGGCAGAAGAGCCACAAGGCCGTGTCTCCTGCCGAGGACCGCTATCTGATGACGGTCATCGCCACGGCGTCCAACCCGCAGTTCTCGGTCAGTCGCATCGACATCGACCGACCCGGGCCGACGTACACGATCGACACCCTGAGGGATCTGCACGCCCAGAACGAGGATGCGGACCTGTTCTTCATCACCGGTGCCGACGCCCTCTCCCAGATCATCGGTTGGCGGGACGCTTCGGAGCTGTTCTCGCTCAGCCACTTCATCGGGGTGACCCGACCGGGGCATGATCTGACGGACGACGGCCTGCCCGAAGGCAAGGTCTCCCTGGTGGAGGTTCCGGCGCTCGCCATCTCCTCCACCGACTGCCGGGCGAGGGTCGCCAAGGGCGATCCGGTTTGGTACCTCGTGCCCGACGGTGTGGTGCGCTACATCGACAAGCGCCAGTTGTACCGCGGCGAGTGAGCCACGGAGAGGGGCCCCGGTGAACGACCAGCACAGCCCGTTCGACCCGTACTACCAGCAGCCGCAGATCATCGGCTACGACGAGTACGGGCAGCCGGTGTATCAGCAGCCCCAGGAGCAACAGCAGTACGACGCGCAGCAAGGGGTGCAGTACGACTACCCCGACCAACAGCCCGTCGAGCAGACGTACGAGTACAACGACTACGGCGCCTACAACCAGCTCCCCCAGACGGAGGAATCCCTCCCCCAGGGGTACGAGCAACCGGACCACTCCGCGTCGTACGACGCCTACGGCCAGCTGACTGAGCAAGGGCCCGGGGGCGGTGCGGCCGACGGGGACCAGGGCTACACCTATGCGTACGAGCCGTATGAGGTCGATCAGGGCGGCCAGCACGCTGCCCAGCAGACCGCAGGGGTTGAGACGGCCCAGTGGAACATCCCCCAGCAGTCAGCGCCCATCGAAGCACCCGCATCGCCCATGTCCGATTTCTCCGATCTGGCACCCGCGAACGACGACCACAGTCTTGGGCTGGTGCCCGGGCCGCGTCGTTCCGACGACGAACGGGACTACCGCACCGAGCAGTTCGCCTT
Organism: Streptomyces sp. NBC_00690; assembly: GCF_036226685.1. Taxonomy (NCBI): domain Bacteria; kingdom Bacillati; phylum Actinomycetota; class Actinomycetes; order Kitasatosporales; family Streptomycetaceae; genus Streptomyces; species Streptomyces sp. NBC_00690. The sequence goes on along the minus strand of NZ_CP109009.1, from coordinate 2,989,770 downwards.
CGTCCAGGACCCCGAGGACGACTCGGAAGACGTCATCGACTGGTTGAAGTTCACGGAAAGCCGCTCGGAGAGGCGCGAAGAGGCCAAGAGGCGCGGACGCAACCGTGTCATCGCCCTTGGGGTCGTCCTGGGGCTGGTCCTGGTGACAGGCATCGTCTATCTGGTCTTCTCAGGCGATGACCCGAAGCAGGTCGCGGGTCAGACCACCGGCCCGCAGAAGCGGGACGTGATCGTTCTCCATCTGCACAACACCAAGAAGAAGGGCACTTCCACCGCCCTGCTGGTCGACAACGTCACCACCAAGACGGGCACCACCGTCCTCCTGCCCAACTCCCTCTCGGTCGCCGGCGACGACGGTACGGGCACCACCCTGGGCAAGTCCGTCGAGGACGACGGTTCCCAGGGCACCCGGGAGGCGATCGGAAGCCTTCTCGGCGCGAAGATCACCGGCACCTGGCGGCTCGATACCCCGTTCCTGGAGAATCTGGTCGACCTGGTGGGCACCGTCGATGTGACCACAGACGTGGTGGTCCCCGGTGCGAAGAAGGGCGAGCCACCCGTGGTGGCACGCGGTGAGAACCAGACCTTGAACGGTCGGTCGGCGGCTGCCTACGCCACCTATCTGGCACCCGGCGAGGTGGAGGCCAAGCAACTCCAGCGTTTCGGACAGGTCATGCACGCCGTGCTGCGGAAGTTCCCGAGCGAGCAGAAGTCCGCCACCGTGACCGTCGAAACACTGGCCCAGATCCTCGACCCCTCGCTGACGGAGAGTGACCTCGGGGCCTCGCTGGCGAAGCTCGCCGATCATGCCAAGGGCGGCGACTACCAGACGGCTCTGCTGCCGGTCCAGGCGGACGGCACGCTGACCCAGCAGGCAAGTTCGAGTGTCAAGGACGTTCTGGGCGGTTCCATCACCGCGCCGGACAAGAACGCCGCCGTCCGGATCGGCATCCGTAATGGAACGGGCAAGGCACCCGTCTCCGAATCCGCGCGGATCCTGCTGGTCAACGGTGGCTACGCCGTCGTCGACGGCGGAAAGGCCGCAACGACCGGCACCTCCCGGATCACTTACGGTGACGATGCTCAGAAGGCGGAAGCCGTCGAGGTCGCCAAGACGCTGGGGTTGCCCGTGAGCGCCGTCGCCAAGGGTGCGGCTCCGCCCAACGCCGACATCAGCGTTGTCCTCGGACAGGACTTCAAGACGGAGTGACCAATGCTCCTGCTCTCTTCCGCGGCGCGAAGGACAGCTGTGGAGGAGAGCACGGGGTGACAGGTGCGCGCCGCCGGCTCATGGGCGTTCACCGGGTGGGTGACATCAGCGCGCCCACCCGGCTGACCAGCCAGGATGCCCGGGATCTCAGCGCCGGCGCATTCCCCGCGAGTGCTGTCGGTGGTACATGAGATCCTTGGGTTGACACCCGACCGCCGACGAAAGCCAGCTAGTGACCGCTACGGACCGCTCCATCGAGCTCGTCAACGCCGCCGCCCAGGCAGCTGCTGACCGGCTCGCGCACGACATCATCGCGTACGACGTCAGTGATGTGCTGTCGATCACCGACGCCTTCCTGCTCGCCTCCGCTCCCAACGACCGCCAGGTCAAGTCGATCGTCGACGAGATCGAGGAGCGGCTGAACAAGGAGCTGGACGCCAAGCCCGTACGACGTGAGGGCGACCGGGACGCCCGCTGGATCCTCCTCGACTACGTCGACATCGTGGTCCACGTCCAGCACTCCGAGGAGCGGGTTTTCTACGCCCTGGAGCGACTGTGGAAGGACTGCCCCGAGCTGCCCCTGCCCGAGGACGCCCTGAAGACCCGCGGCAAGTCCGCCGAGCGTCAGCAGGGGGAATCTGCGGAGCCAGCTCGAGTCGCCGACACCCCGGACGGTGAGTTGAGCTGAACGAGGACGCCTACAAACGCACGGGGCGCCGTGTCGTCCTGTGGCGGCACGGCCAGACCGCATGGAACGTGGAGCGCCGTTTCCAGGGCACCACGGACATTGAGCTCACCGAGGTGGGTATCGCCCAGGCCCGTAGGGCCGCCAGGCTGCTGGCGTCTCTCAAGCCCGACGCGATCATCTCCTCGGACCTTAAGCGTGCCTCCACCACGGCCGGTGAACTGTCCGGGTTGACCGGTCACACCGTCACCTTCGACCCGCAGCTGCGCGAGACGTACGCCGGTGTGTGGCAGGGCATGACCCACCAGGACATCATCGCCGAGTTCGGCGACCAGTACGCGGCCTGGAAGCGTGGTGAGCCCGTGCGCCGGGGTGGTGGAGAGCTGGAGACGGAGGTCGCTGACCGGGCGGCTCCGGTGGTGCTCCGACACGCCGAGAAGCTTCCGGAGGACGGCACGCTCGTGGTGGTCAGCCACGGCGGCACGATCCGCACCACCATCGGACGGCTGCTCGGCCTTGAGTCCCGACACTGGGAGAGCCTGGGCGGGCTCTCGAACTGTTGCTGGTCGGTCCTCGGCGAGGGTGCGCGCGGCTGGCGGTTGCTTGAGCACAACGCGGGGACCCTTCCTGAGCCGGTCCTCGGCGACGACGACTGATCCAACGTCCCGACTCTCGTGGTCACCGATGACCGTGCCGGCTCGGCGGGCTGCCCCCACTGGCGTCCGGGCTGGTGGGCCAGGGAGGCGCCGGGCGGGTCGGTCGCGGATCCCGGCAGGGGTCCCCGGCCGGCCGCCGTGTTCGTTCGGCGGGGCGGTGGATGCGTTGGTTCGCCGAGGAGGAGCAGTTCGGGGGAGGTGGCGAGGCGCCGTGCCGATTCATGAAGCTGTCGGGTCCGCTGACCAGGAGTTCATGCCACTGATGGACCCCTGATCGGCCGCGGGTGACCAGCCTCGGGGCAGGTCCATGACGAGGCACCCGGCCCGCACCCCCGGATTTCACTTTCCGGTGGGTCGCAGGCTAAAGTTCTACTTGTTCGCAGCGCTGAGCGCGAAGAACACGCGGGGCTATAGCTCAGTTGGTAGAGCGCCTGCATGGCATGCAGGAGGTCAGGAGTTCAATTCTCCTTAGCTCCACAATTCGGATCCCGCCCCTTCTGGGGGGCGGGATCTGGCGTTTCCCGTCACCTTCCCGCCAACGTCACCGCCCCTCTCCCGCGGTCATGGCAGAATCGGACGGCCGGAGTGGGCACCGGTCGGTATGGGGAGGTTGAGCATGACGTCCGCCAGTGGGAGCGAGGAGACCGATGATCTGCTTGCAACAGCGGACACAGCCGCCCTTCTCGGACTTTCAGCCCATGGATCGGTGTGCATCGCCCGGGGTCACGGCCGCCGTGGCGCAGTCTCGTTCGGACGGTTTTCGGCCGGGCGGATGTCCTGTCGTCACCGCTGGAGCTGAGTAATGGGAGCCCATAGGCGTAAGTGCGACTGGTGTGGCAGCGGTACGCCCATCGTTCGGGACATGGACCCGCTCAACCCGGAGTTCCAGTACTGGTGCGAGGAGTGCGCACGGGCGCTGATCATAAAGGGCGACCCCATCGAGACCTATCGAGAACTTGAGGGCGAACCGATCTACGGTCGTCTGCTCGAGGAACACTGCACGCTGAAGCGCTTCTACTCGTTCGCCACCGCCTGACCCTGCCCGGCCGCCCCGCCTCACCCGCTGGCCCCGTCGTCAGAGCCAGCGGACTGCCTCCCTCCGAGCCGTCCGAAGCCCTGTCGGTGGCCTCCCTCGGGCGCTGAGGAATGGATTTGGTGAAGCACCCCGGAGAGCGTTAATGTTGTCGACGTCGCCAGGGGAAACCTTCAACCGGGCGGCATCTCGCAAGGGGCTATAGCTCAGTTGGTAGAGCGCCTGCATGGCATGCAGGAGGTCAGGAGTTCAATTCTCCTTAGCTCCACACAATCACTCTCCAAAGATCCCGTCAGGTCTGATGACCGGGCGGGATCTTTCGCATGGTGGCGAGGATGGGTTCCCCGCTCGACACGGAGGCGCGGTGACTCACCGGTTCCTCGGTGAGTCACCGCGCCTGCTCGTGTTCCCCGTGTGTGCGAGTTCGTCCGACCACTCCCGTGAAGTGGGTGTCGATCAACCGCGTCCGCTGCCCAACTCCCTGCGTCGGGACACGGGCAGTCCGGGACGGGCCAGCGAGGTCGGAACCGCGGTCTGTTCGATCCGCATCGCCAGGGCGGGACATCGGCGCACAGCCCGCTGGGCCCGCCCCTGTAGATGCACCGGCACGACCGCGTCGGCCACGGACGGGTAGCCGTCGGGATTGATCCGTATCAACTCCGGGATGATGTCGGCGCAGAGCCCGTGCCCTTGGCAGAGGGTCCAGTCGATCAGCACCTTCTCGCCGCTCGGGATGGACTCTTCCGATTCCTGGTAGCCGGGCAGCGGCAGCGGCAGTACGCCCGTGGTCTCCCGGCCGCAGCCTCCGTAGAACACATGGGCGGCCAGGTCATCGGTGAACGCGGACAGCGTCGAGGCGAAGAACCGGGCCGAACCGTCAGGATGCTTGCAGGCCCCTCGTCCCTTCACCGCCTGGGTGACCTCCCGCAGGGCCTCAAGTGCCGCCGGACCGCCGCCGTTCATCACATCCGCGAGCCCTCCTGCTGCTGCGGGGAGGCCCAACTTGCAGGGTCCGCACTGCCCTGCGGTCTCGGCGGCGAGCCAGTTCGCCACCCGCAGTGCCTCTCCCAGCGGGCAGGTCTCCGGGCCGATCGGCAAAATGGCGCCGGCGCCCAATGAACCACCGACGGCCGACAGGGACTCTCGGGAGACGACGGCGTCCTGCACAGCGGCCGAATCGATCCAGTTCCCGTGGTAGCCGCCGGTCAGCACCCCCTGTGGCACGGGGGGAGCCCCGGCCATCTGGAGGACGTAGCGCAGCGGAACCCCGGTGGGCACCTCGACCACCATGGGACGCAGCACCGCCCCCGAGATCGTCAGCATCACCGTGCCAGGCTCCTGGCCCGTTCCCGTGTTGCTGTAGCGGCGGGCGCCGATCCGGGCCGCGACGGCGACCTGGGCAAAGGTTTCGGCATTGGACAACAGGGTGGGCGCACCCCCGACACCGCTGTCGGAAGCGCGCACCCGGCGGCCGGGTGGCAGCGCGGGACCCCCGTTGATCGCACGGATGACCGAAGACGCCTCGCCCGAGACCATGCGCTCCGGGGTGCGCACGACGCGTGCCCGCATCCGCTGGCCGCGCCGGTCGGACAGACCCCGCTCCGCCAGCGCCGCGCGCATGGAGATCTCAGTGGAGTTGCGGGTCACCGCAACCACCAGGGTGCGTGCGCCGACCGCCTCAGCCGCCAGGAGCGCACCGTCGAGGATGAGGTGCGGCGCCCGGTTGAGCAGGACGGTGTCCTTGCGGCAAGCCGGTTCGCCCTCGCTGCCGTTGACGACGATCACGGGCCGCACACCGCGGCTGATGGCCGACTTGGCCACGGCGCGCAGCTTCTGTCCAAAGGGAAATCCGGCGCCGCCGCGCCCGCGCAGGGAGATCTCCTCGGTGAGTTGCGCCAGCCGTTCACCGGTCATCGGCTCCAGGGGCCCGTGGACCTTGAGGTGCATCTGCAGGTCGAGTCGCTCGACCAGATCGAAGCCCTGGGTCAGCTGGGGCAGCCCGACCACGCGAACTTCGGGGACGTCGGGGAGAGGGGTGTTCAAGGTCGTTCTCCTGCGGGCGCGTTCCAGGGCTCTCCGGCCGGGGGCGGAAAGAAGGGTCCCGGCATGGCTTCCGCAGTGCCGTACGGATCCGGGTGCTCGGTGCCGAGGTGGCCTGGGTGGGAGCCGTGCACGTCCCAGCCACCGGAACCGGGACGGAAGGTTTCATAGGTGCCGATGACGGGTGCCTCGTAGGGGGGCGGAGGGCCCTGGGGCGGCGTCGGACCCGAGGATGCGGGACGTCGGGAGAAGGCATCGAAGGGGCTGTCGGCGTGGGGTGGCCGAAACCCATCTCCCAAGCCGGGCGACCCGTACCCCGTCACGCCGTATCCGTTGGACCCGTACGTCGTCGCTCCATATCCGTTCGATGCGTAATTCGACGCGTATCCGGTGGTGGGGGCGTACGGCGGTGGGGGTGTGCTGGGCTGGGGAGGCGCGAACGGGGTGGGTGGGAAGGCTGGGGAGGGGGGCGGCGGTGAGGGCGTTGGCCAGCCACCGGCTGCCGGGCCGCTCTCCGTCATGACGGGGAGTTCCTCCGTCATCGGTACCCGCTCTGCGAGCGGAACGGACGGCTCACCGGCACGGGAGACGGCGTGGTAGGCAGCTGCGATGCCCGTTCCCGCGCCCACCGGCCCGCTTCCCGTTGTGAGCCCCGCGCCGGTCGGCTCGGCTTCCGGCCGTGGCGGCACCTCGTACAGCTGGGGGGAGGGCGGGGCTATCCCCGCCTGTCGGCGACGGCGTCCGACGGCGGTTCGATCTGCGGGAATCCCCCCGTAGGGCCGCTGTGTGGGGATGCCGTTCATCCGCTCCAGCCCGATCTCTGTCGCCAGGTCGTCACCGCTGGAGAAGGGCGCTGTGGTCGGGCGGCTCGGTACTGCCGCTTCCTGCGGGGGCGGTTCGTCGCTGCCACGACTGGTCACGGTGAGGATCTTGTCGGAGATCTGACGCAGGACCGGGCGTGGCAGCAGTCGTATCGACAAGGCTCCGGCCACGCTGACCAGCGCCAGGCTGTACATCAGCACCACCCAGGGTGCCGCGGGACGGCCCGAGAAGAGACCGTGGAGCAGTGCGAAGCACCAGGCGGGATAGGCCAACATATGCAGCGTTCGCCAGCCGCCCGCGGCCTTGCTGCTGCCCGCAAGAGCGCTGCGCAGGACGCCGGTCGCCGCGGTGATCACCATGAGCAGCCCGGCCAGCGAGCCGAGGCCGATGAGCCCCGACGTACCGGTGACGCCCAGCCCGAACGGAATCAACGCTCCGACGAGGCTCACATGGCCGAGCGCCACCTTCACGGTGGCGTGCAGCAGGAGGAATCCCAGGGCCCCTGCCGCCGTGGCACGGTGGACGGCCTGAGCTAGCAGTCGATGGCGGGGAGAGAGCAGTAGTCGATCGGTGGCGATCAGCCCCCAGGCGATCGAGGCCGTCAGGGCCACCAGGGCAAGGACCCCGGTGGTGAAGTCGAGCGCTGCGCGAAAACTCTCGCTCCCGCCGATGGCGAGAAGAGGAATGAGCACCAATCCCGCTACGGTCAGGCCGCCTTGCACGGGGCGACCGAGTCCGGAACTCGGGGCGGGCGATGAACGGCTCTTGCGATGAGGCTTCATGGGGCAACTCCGAGGGTGCGGGAAATGCGGTCCCGTTGAGGAATGCTAAGTCGACCCTTGGTGGGCGGAACGACGTTTTGGCGTTTACGGGGGAGACCCGCTTCCGCCGGATGCTGAGGTTGCCCCGGATAAGGTTGATATGCGCGTCCAGCAGGGGGAGTTGGTGCTCCGGGGCTCTGATCGGGGTAGGTGCCCGGTGACCTGCGCGGGACGGACGGCATTCGGCTCCCGGGGCTGTCGGCGATGTCCACGCGTTTCGATACGGGGTTCGTCCCGGATCGTCTCGATGTCGAGAGCGGTCGGTTGAAATTTCCGGTCACTGCCGCTTCTTCGCCGCCCACCATTCCCGTGGGGGTCTTCGCCTCTCGACCGCATCGGTTTTACCGTCAGCCACGACACCATCCGCTTTACCGGCCGTCCGGGAGCCGACATTCCCGGTGCTGACCGCCCCTCGGCCCCCGCTCCCCCGGCGCCCTCTCGCTGCTCACTCCCCGTGCCCGGGGCATACCAGCGCGCGTCCGGATCTGCTGCTGCGGTACTCTGACGCTATGCGTGCCGTACGCCTTCTGCTTAGCGAGCCGCGCTGATCAGTCCCGACGGATGAAAAGGTCCGGTCGGAATCGGCGCGGCTTCCCCTCCTGTGCGAGGGGTCCTTTTGTTTACGGGCTATGCCCATTCCGACCGCTGGGCAGAGACGATCGATGGAGCTTTAAGGATCATGAGCGAGACGAATTCTGCTGCTTCTGCCGCCGAGGTGGCTGCGCCGCACCGCTATACGGCAGCGATGGCCGCCGATATCGAGGCACGCTGGCAGGACTTCTGGGACGCAGAGGGCACGTACGAGGCACCCAACCCGAGCGGCGACCTGGCGGGGGACCCGGCACTGGTCGCTCGACCCAAGAAGTTCATCATGGACATGTTCCCCTATCCGTCCGGTGCCGGACTGCACGTCGGGCATCCGCTGGGGTACATCGCCACCGACGTCTTCGCCCGTCATCAGCGGATGACCGGACACAACGTGCTGCACACCCTGGGCTTCGACGCCTTCGGACTGCCGGCCGAGCAGCACGCGGTCGCCACCGGAACCCACCCGCGGGTGTCGACCGAAGCCGCCATGGACAACATGAAGCGCCAACTGCGCAGGCTGGGGCTCGGTCACGACCAGCGCAGGTCGATCGCGACGATCGATCCGGAGTACTACAGGTGGACCCAGTGGATCTTCCTGCAGATCTTCAACTCCTGGTACGACCAGGAGGCTCAGCAGGCCCGTCCGATCGCGGAACTGGTGGCGCAGTTCGAGTCCGGTGAGCGACAGGTCCCCGACTCCTCGCGCACCTGGGGCGAGTTGAGCGCGGTCGAGCGTTCCGAGGTCCTGGGCGGGTACCGCCTGGCGTACGCCTCGGACGCACCGGTGAACTGGTGCCCCGGCCTGGGCACCGTACTGGCGAACGAAGAGGTCACCGGCGACGGTCGGTCCGAGCGCGGGAACTTCCCCGTCTTCAAGGCCAAGCTGCGCCAGTGGAACATGCGCATCACCGCCTACGCCGACCGTCTGCTGAACGACCTCGACGCACTGGACTGGCCCGAGGCCATCAAGTTGCAGCAGCGCAACTGGATCGGTCGGTCCGAGGGCGCTCGTGTCGACTTCTCGATCGAGGGACGTGACGACGCCCGGATCACGGTCTTCACCACCCGTCCCGACACCCTGTTCGGGGCCACCTACATGGTGCTGGCTCCCGAGCACGCGCTGATCGACTCGATCCTGCCGGCCGAATGGCCGCAGGGCGTGAAGGCCGAGTGGACGGGCGACGCGGCCACACCGGCCGATGCCGTGTCCGCGTACCGCAAGCAGGCCCAGACGAAGAGTGACGTCGAGCGTCAGACCGAGCACAAGGACAAGACCGGCGTCTTCACCGGTGCGTACGCCGTCAATCCGGTCACGGGCACCCGAATTCCGGTCTTCGTCGCCGACTACGTGCTGATGGGCTACGGCACCGGCGCGATCATGGCCGTGCCCGGGCAGGACGAGCGGGACTGGGAGTTCGCCGAGGCTTTCGGCCTGCCGATCATCCGCACCGTCCAGCCGCCCGCAGGATGGGAGGGCGAGGCGTTCACCGGTCAGGGCCCCGCGATCAATTCGTCGAACGAGGAGATCTCGTTGGACGGCCTGGAAGTCGTCGAGGCCAAGGCGCGGATCACCACCTGGCTGACCGAACGCGGGATCGGCGAGGGAACCGTCAACTTCCGGCTGCGCGACTGGCTGTTCAGCCGGCAGCGCTACTGGGGCGAGCCGTTCCCCATCGTCTACGACGAGGACGGTGTGGCCCACTCGCTGCCGGACTCCATGCTGCCGCTGGAGCTGCCGGAGGTCGACGACTACTCACCGCGTACGTTCGACCCCGATGACGCGGACACCAAGCCGGAGACCCCGCTGTCCCGGAACGAGGAATGGGTCAACGTCACCCTGGACCTCGGCGACGGTCCCCGCAGGTACCGCCGAGAAACCAACACCATGCCCAACTGGGCCGGTTCCTGCTGGTATGAGCTGCGCTACCTGGACCCCCACAACAGCGAGCAGTTGGTCGCTCCCGACATCGAGCGCTACTGGATGGGGCCGCGCGACGGGATGCCGCACGGCGGTGTCGACCTCTACGTGGGCGGCGCCGAACACGCCGTGTTGCACCTGCTGTACGCACGGTTCTGGTCCAAGGTCCTGTTCGACCTGGGGCACATCTCCTCGCCCGAGCCGTTCCACAAGCTGTTCAACCAGGGCATGATCCAGGCGTACGTCTACCGTGACAGCCGTGGTTTCCCGGTGCCCGCCGTCGAGATCGAGGAGCGGGACGGCAAGTTCTTCCACGCGGGCGAGCCCGTCAAGCGCGAGCTGGGCAAGATGGGCAAGTCCCTGAAGAACGCGGTCACTCCCGATGAGATCGCTGCGGAGTACGGTGCTGACACGCTGCGGCTGTACGAGATGGCGATGGGGCCACTGGATGTGTCCCGCCCTTGGGACACCCGCGCCGTGGTCGGCCAGTACCGACTGCTGCAGCGGCTGTGGCGCAATGTGGTGGACGAATCCACCGGCGAGGTCACCGTCGAGGACCGTGAGCCGGACGAGGCCACGCTGCGTGCCCTGCACAAGGCGATCGACGGCGCGGGAGCCGATCTGGCGGCGCTGCGGTTCAACACGGCCATCGCCAAGATCACGGAACTGAACAACTACCTGACCAAGTCCGGCGGGCCGCTGTCCAGGAGCGTGGCGGAGCGACTGGTCCTGCTGATCGCCCCGCTCGCCCCGCACATCGCCGAGGAGCTGTGGCGGAAGCTGGGCCACCGCGAATCCGTCGTGCACCAGGACTTCCCGGTCGCCGACCCCGTCTATGTGGTGGACGAGGCCGTGACCTGCGTGGTTCAGATCAAGGGCAAGGTCAAGGCACGCCTGGAGGTCTCGCCGACGATCTCCGACACGGAGTTGGAGGCGTTGGCTCTGGGCGATGCCGCTGTCGTCGACGCCCTGGGAGGCGGCGGCATCCGCAAGGTCATCGTGCGTGCCCCGAAGCTCGTCAACATCGTCCCCGAGTAGTCCTCTTCCCCGAGACGGCCGGTCAGCGGTGGGCCTTCCCCGGACGGCGTGCTGCGCCGCGTCGGCCGTCTCGGAGCCTTCCCGGACGCCCTGAGACCGATTCGCGGCCTGATGTGCGGCGACGCGCCGACTGCGGGTGGCTCAGGGGGCGATCAGGGGCTCCTCAGGGTCTCCACTCAGGGCAGGTTGAGGGTTCCAAGGAACCCTTGGCCTGCCTGCGGCGTTTACGGTGGGAGGAGCACGACTACGGTGGATGTAGGACAACCGAAGCCGAAGGGGCGCCCATGGAAAGCGCGATTCTGATACTGGCGCTGCTCTTTGTCGCTTTTGTGGCGCTCGGGGTCTATGCGACGGTGAAGGCGGTGCGCATTGCCAAGAAGGGCGTGGAGCGTACGGTCAACCAGGCGCGCCGTACGGTCGAGGACACCACCCTGCGGGCCAAGAGCTACGGTCAGATCGGCGTCGCGGGCGAGCTGGCACAACTGCGGTTGAAGCTGCGGACCTCCATGCGGGCGACGCAGGACGCTCTGAACGCCGGCGTGGCCGAGGACGCCTCGCTCTCCGAATCCATCAGCCTGTTCGAGCGCCTCAGTGTTCACGGGCGCGAGTTGGACGACGAGCTGAAGCGCCTTGAGCGCGAGCCTGACCGGGTGACGATCTCCAGCAAACTGCCCGAGCTGCGCGAGCGCATGGAGCGGATCACACGCTCGGCCGAGTCGCTCCGCTGGGCGGCCCGGGATCGGGCGAGTCGCTTCGCCGAAGACGATCTGGACACCTTGGCGGGCCAGATCGACATGGAGGCCGGAGCCCTGCGGCACTGGGCGGACACCGAGTCCCCGGCGGATGCGGGATCCACCACGGGATCCACCACGGGATCGGCCTCCGACTGGCCCGCGGCGGACGATCGCACGGTGGCCCATCAGTCCTGGTCGGACGAGGAGTCCGCGACCGGGGAGGGCGCCAGCAAGTCCGGCACCGGCCCAGCCGACCAGCAGCCGCAGGCCATTACGGCGCGTGATCCCCGGCTGACGAGCTACCCGTGGGAGAAGTCCGCGCGCCCCGAGACCACCAACTGAGGCGGTACGAGTCGGGGCCGGGGGAGTCCCCGAGCCGCCCTGTGGCATGTCCGCTGTCCGCGGCCGGGGGAGTCCCCGAGCCGCCCTGTGGCATGTCCGCTGTCCGCCGGGCCGACTCCCGCCGAGTGCTCCGCATGGTTCTGGGCATCCGAGGGGCCATGAGCCGATGTGACGGGGAGAGCCACCGCAGCAGTCACCACCGCACCGGAGTGGAACGGGCGGGGCGGATGGGACCGAGTGAGGTACCGAGGGGCCGGGCTCCCGTTTGCGAGCGCTGACCGGTAACCTCCCGCTCATGTCCCGCCATGTCGCTATCGTCACCGATTCAACGGCCTACCTGCCGCAGCCGGCGATGGCGCGCCACGGCATGGTGGCGGTGCCCCTGACCGTTGTTCTCGGCGATGAGGCGTTGGAAGAGGGCACCGAGATCTCGGCCCGCTCGCTCGCTCTGGCCCTGCAGAAGAGGCGCTCGGTCACCACCTCGCGCCCCAGCCCCCAAGTCTTCGCCGAGACCTATCGCGCACGCGCCGAGGCGGGGGCGACCGGCATCGTCTCGCTCCATCTGTCCGCTGAGTTCTCGGGCACTTACGACGCCGCGGTGCTGGCCGCGAAGGACGCACCGGTACCGGTGCACGTGGTGGACACCGGCATGGTCGCGATGGCGCTGGGATTCTGTGCGTTGGCTGCCGCCGAAGCGGCTGAAGCCGGTGGCAGCCTCGACGAAGTGGTGGCCGCGGCAGAAAAGCGGGCCGCGAACACGTCCGCCTTCTTCTACGTCGATACCTTGGACTATTTGCGGCGCGGTGGCCGTATCGGAGCGGCGCAGGCCCTGTTCGGCTCGGCACTCGCGGTGAAGCCGTTGCTCCAACTGGTCAACGGACGCATCGAGATGCTGGAGAAGGTGCGGACGGCATCGAAGGCGATCGCCCGGCTGGAGGAGATCGCCGTGGCCGAGGCGGGCAGCGCCACCGTGGATGTCGCAGTCCATCATCTGGCGGCTCCCGAACGTGCCGCGGCCTTGGCGGATCGGCTGCGTGAGCGGGTACCGGGGCTGGTCGACCTCCATGTCAGCGAGGTGGGCGCGGTGATCGGGGCTCATACGGGTCCGGGCCTGCTGGGGGCCGTGATTTCACCGCGCTGACGTCTACGGGTCGGTCGATGCGGCGCCCCGCGCTCCGGCGGGTTCCTCCGTCTCCCCGTCTCCGTACGTGAACGGTGCCCGCGCTGGATTTCTGCGCCCGGCCTCGGCTTCTGTGGAAGGGGCTGGTGGCCTTCGTGGGCCAGGGCCTGATGCGGTGGCTTGGCCGCCTGGGCACGGTTCTGTCCCTGTGAGGGGATGGCTTGCCTTGGTGTGGGATGGCCGGTCTTGGCGAGGGGCGCCACGGCAAGGAACGGTGGCAGGCGGCGTACGCGATGCGGCCATGTGGTCGGGGAGACGTCTGGGACAGTTGGCGCGGTGGTGGGCTCAACAGGGTTCATGTGAGTGGCTGGGTTATCCACAACACGTGAGTTATCCACCGTAATTGAGGCCGCTCAGCGAGATCAGCAGGGGCTGTTTAGCGTCCTGTGCATGGATCTTCGATCACGTTCTGCAACCAGCGGGCCGGGCCGCGCCCCGGCTTCGGACGGTCGTGCCCGTACTGGGCGTGGCGCGGGTCCGACCGCCCGGGCCTCTCGTGTGCGCCCCGCCGTCGGCTTCGGCACCCGACCGGGTGGCCACGGCCGAGGACCAGCATCGGGTGGCCGTGGCTCCCGATCGGGCGTCGGCCGAAGGCGGCTGCACCGCGCATCCCGCCCTTCTCACCCGGGGGTGCAGGTTTCCTCCCATGAGGTGGCCAGGCGGAGAGCGGTCGCCTTGTTCGACCCACCTTCGGGTAGCGGTGCTGGCGCCACAGGGGCAGCTGACGGCCCCGTGCCCCTTGCCGCGGCGTTCCCATCGCACGTTCGAGCGGATGAATCCCAAGGGTCCGCAGAATCAGCACAGTTGGCCTCCGTGTCACCATCCCGCCCACCCGGAGAGGTCGCAGCGGGTGAGGGGAGCGGTCACGGGGCTTGGCGCAGGCTTGCTCTCGCCACCCGGGAGCGGCTGCCCCTCTGGGTGCAGCTGCGATGCGGGCTCGAACCGAAGACGCTGGTGGCGTTGGCAGTCGTCTTCCTGGTGGCGGCGGTCCTCGCGGCCCAGCACTTCTGGACCGGACGACCGGAGACCGTGCGGGCTCCGGAGGTGCTGTCGGAGCCGGTGGCGCAGGCGCGGACACCCCCGCCCGGGCCTGCGGCGATTCCTCGATCGACGCCGTCGACAGTTGGACGCATCGTCGTCGATGTCGCCGGCAAGGTACGGCGTCCTGGTGTGCTGAAGCTGCCGGTGGGCTCCCGCGTCGCCGATGCCCTGGCGGCTGCTGGTGGGGTGAGGGCGGGGGTGGACACATTCGGCCTCAACCGCGCTCGGGTGCTCGTGGACGGTGAGCAGGTGGCAGTGGGTGTGCCGGCAGCCCCTGTTCCGGTCCCGGGAGTGGACGGTGGCGCAGCCGTGGCGGGTTCGGGCGTTCCCGGGGATCCTCGCGCCGGCGGTCAGGGCGGGCACGGGGCGGGCACTGCCCGAACCGCAGGGACGCTGAGTCTGAGCACGGCCACAGCGGAGGAGTTGGACACCCTTCCTGGTGTCGGACCGGTGCTGGTCCAGCACATCATCGACTACCGCACCCAGCACGGCGGATTCCGCTCCGTCGATCAACTGCGTGACGTCGACGGCATCGGGGACCGACGGTTCGCCGAGCTGAAACCAAGGGTGCGGCCGTGACGCGCGGGGAAGCCCACCGCGGGTCCGCCCATTCCTTGGGGAACTCCCACCCACGCCAAGAGGGTCCTGCCGACCTGCGATTGGTGTGCCCTGCCCTCGCGCTCTGGGGTGCGGCTGCCCTGGCCGTCGCCCTGCCGGGGCGGACAACAGCCCTCGGGGTCGTGCTCTGTGTCTGTCTGGCGATCCTCCTACTGGCTTGGACCGTGCTCCAGCGCGGTGGATCTTCATCGCCGGCCCGTACGACTACTCCCGCCTCCGGCGACGGTGCTGCCCGCCGGGACAGTCGCCTGCGGCTGAACGCCACCGCGCTCGCGGCAGTGTTGCTGGCAGCGGCGGCGGGTGCCGTGGCAGGAGGGCTCCACAGCGCTGATCAGCGGCGTGGTCCGCTGCCGGACATGGCAGCAGCGCACTCCCGCGCCACCGTCGAACTGACGATCTCCACCGACCCCCGGTTCGCCCGGCCCCGAGCACCGAGTGAATCCTGGATGGCACGAGCTCTGCTCTTTGACGCCGAGGTCACCCGCGTCACAGCACCTGGGGGAGAGGTGACAGCGACGAGGAACCCCGTGCTGGTGATCGTGCGGCCGGGCCTACCGCAAGCAGCCCTCGCACGCTGGCAACGACTTCTCCCGTCGACCCGACTGCGCCTCCACGGTCAGCTCGCACCACCGCTTGCCGATGATCACCGCTTTGCCGCCGTACTGAAGGTGCCGGGGGGCCGGCCTGAGATCATCCAGGGCCCCTCCTCCCTGCAGAGGAGGGCTGGCGACCTTAGGGCCGGGCTGCGCGAGGCATCGAAGGATCTGAGCCCAGATGCTCGCGCGCTGTTGCCGGGGTTCGTCGTCGGTGACACCACGAGGGTCACCCCCGATCTGCAAAGGGCATTCGAAGCAACCGATCTGACGCACCTCCTGGCAGTGTCAGGAAGCAACCTCAGCATCGTGCTCATTCTGCTGATCGGACCACCCGGCCGCGCCCTACTCGCCGAGAGGGGTGGACTCGCACCCCGCCTCGGCATCACCCTGAGGGGGACGGCTCTCCTCGGAGGCACCCTGACGCTTGCTTTCGTCATCGTGTGCAGACCGGAACCAAGCGTTTTGAGGGCCGCCGCCTGCGGAGCGATCGTCCTGCTCGCGATCGCGACCGGGCGTCGACGATCACTGATTCCAGCCCTTGCCGCCGCCGTCGTGGTGCTCGTCCTCTACGACCCGGGCCTGTCCCGGAGCTACGGCTTTCTGCTGTCGGTCCTGGCCACGGGGTCCCTCCTGACCATCGCGCCGCGCTGGAGCGCCTCGCTCCAGCGTCGGGGCGTACCACCGAGGCCGGCTGAGGCGCTGGCCGCGGCAGCCGCGGCACAGGCCGTCTGTGCCCCTGTGGTCGCGATCTTCGCGGCCCGGGTCAGCCTGGTTGCGGTGCCGTGCAATCTCTTCGCGGAGCTTGCGATTGCTCCGGCGACCGTGCTCGGCTTCCTTGCGCTCGCCACTGCCCCGGTGTTCATGCCCCTGGCGGAATCCTTGGCTCAGATCGCGGGCTGGCCGACGGGCTGGATCGCCTCCGTGGCCCGGGCGGGAGCCTCGCTGCCGGGAGCCCAGCTGGACTGGCAGGACGGTTGGAGGGGAGGGCTCTCACTGGCCGCGATCACCGTGCTGGTCGTTCTCGCTCTCCGCAGACTGCCGCGTCATCCATGGGTGGCACTCGTCTGCGCACTGGTACTCCTGTGTGCCGTGGTGCGTCCCGCACCGCTCACCCGGGTGCTCACGGGATGGCCACCGCCTGGTTGGACGTTCGCCATGTGCGATGTGGGTCAGGGAGATGCCATGGTGCTCTCCGCCGGTGACGGCAGGGCCGTGGTCGTGGACGCGGGGCCGGATCCCGTAGCGGTCGACGCGTGCCTCAGGACGCTGAGCGTCGAGCGGATCTCCCTCGTTCTGCTGACCCACTTCCATGCGGACCACGTTCGAGGGCTGCCCGGGGTTCTGAAAGGACGCAGCGTGGGCGCGGTACAGACCACCACCCTTCAGGAGCCCCCGGAGCAGAGCGCATTTGTCCAGAGGGTCTCCGCCAGAGCCCAAGTGCCCTTGACCCACGTTCGTATGGGTGAGTGGAGGAAGGACGGAAGACTGTCCTGGCAGGTGCTCTGGCCACGGCCTCACGCACACAGGGGAGAACTGCCGCACGTCGAGGCACCCGGAAGGCACGGGGGGCTTGAGATGGCCAGCGGATTCGGCCTGCCGGAAGGGCCCAACGACGCCAGCGTCACCCTATGGGTCGAGATCGCAGAGGGGCCTACCCTGCTGATGCTCGGAGACCTTGAACCGCCCGCCCAACGCGGTCTGTTGATCGAGCACCCCAGGCTCGCGCGGGTGGATGTCCTGAAGGTCGCCCACCACGGTTCGGCCCATCAACATCCGGAACTGTTCACCGCAGCGCGTCCCCGACTCGCCTTGATCTCCGTGGGCCGGGGAAACACCTATGGCCACCCTTCGCCTCGTACGGTGAATGCACTGCGGGACGTGGGCGCACGCGTTCTGCGTACGGACAGGGACGGTCCCATCGCGGTCACCGGAGACGGGCAGAGTCTGAGGGCCCACATCGGTGGGAGCGCAGGTTCCGAAGGAACCCTCGCCTCATTCCGACACCTCCATGGTGCGGACGGTTCGTCCACCGCCCGACAGGGCGGCGCGGCCCAGGGGGGACAGCACCGACTCCCGGGGGATGCCAGCCGTCGCGCCCGACCTCGATGCCCATCGCGCTGTCATCGCGGGCGGGCCGATGGGGGCTCGATCGCCGGTGCTGTCATCCGCGTCAGCCAGGACCGAGTACCGCTGCGTGTGCGCCGACTGCTCGGAGCGGTCATCTCCAGAACCCGTGCCGCGGCCGTCGCCTCCTCGTGTGGACGAGCGACTCCTCGGCTGTGTCTTCGGCGCCGTAGGAGCCGGGCATTCCATGGCTCGGGGTTTCCTTCGGCGACGCAGGACGCAGGCTTCGTACTTCTGGCAGGCCGAGCCGCAGCAGTGCTCCCGACGGATTCGGTTCCGCCGGACATCAGACCAGCCATGCACCATCGCGCATCAGATCGCGATCGGCGAGCTCATTGACCTCCCTCCACGCCTGTACGGTCGTCGGGGTGACCCGAAGGTAGATCCAATGCGGTTGGTCGCGCGGGTCCCAACCCTCCAACTTGTCGGCAAAGGCATCCGCCGACCGGGTCGCCAGGGCTGCGCCCTCCACCACCTCGGCGTCTCCTCTGATCAGCACGACGTCCCGGGTCGTTCCCAAGGTGAGGACGACCGGACCCCGAGGGGTCAGATTGATCGCGGTCGGGTTGGTTCGCCGGGTACACATCAACAGGGTGTCCTGGTCCCACACGAAGGACAGCGGCACCAGACAAGGCCCGCCGTCGGCGGATGCGGTCGCCACCCAGACATCGTGGTCCCGAGTCAGTCGGGCGAGGACGTCGTGTTTGCGCTGCTCCACCGAGCGGGCCGGATCGTAGCCGCGGATCTCTGTCGCCATGTTCGGCACGCTAGCCCGCGCCCTTGCCCTTGCGCCTCGGCCAACGGGCCTAGGACCAGCGACTCATGGAAGTGGAGATCATCTGGGGCACCATGGGTGCCATGGACGACTACCTCCGCAGAATCGGTGCTGATCGACCCGCCCGGGTCGACATCGAAGCCCTACGCGAGCTTCAGTTGCGGCATCTGCGCACGGTGCCCTTCGAGAACCTGTCGGTGCATCTCGGCGAGGAGATCGTGTTGGAGGAAGGGCCCCTGCTCGCCAAGATCGTCCAAGACCGCCGGGGTGGGATCTGCTACGAGGTCAATGCAACGTTCGCCGCACTTCTCCGCGACCTCGGGTACACCGTCCGCCTGCTCGCCGGACGGGTGCACACCGCGGACGGGCGATGGGGGATCCCGTACGACCACATGGCGCTTCTGGTGGAGCCGGCGGATGGGAGTGGGCGGTGGGTGGCCGATGTGGGATTCGGTGAGCACGCGCACCACCCCTTGGCCTTCGACGATCGAGCAGAACAGTCGGATCCCGCAGGTTCGTTCAGGATCGTGGAAGCGTCGGGGGGAGGGGCGTCGGGACACGGAGACCTCGACGTACTCCGGGACGGTGAGCCCCAGTACCGCCTGGAGACCAGGCCCAGGGAACTGGCGGACTTCCGCAGCGGCGCCTGGTGGCACAGCACCTCACCGGTCTCGAACTTCACTCGGTCCCCCGTCTGCACCCGGCTCACGGCCGACGGTCGGATCACGCTCAGTGGTCGGACGTTGGTCACGACCGAACACGGTGAGCGGCACGAAGAGCTGCTGGTCGACGATGGGGAGATCCTGGCCGCCTACCAGGAGAACTTCGGTGTGCGTCTCGACCGGGTGCCGGCCGACCCCCGCGATGATGTGGGGCGCACCGACGACCGACCGGCCCGTGCTCGCCCGGAGCGGCGTCCGCCGGCCTAGCCAGAGCTCAAGGAGATTCCAACCAGCCTTCGTACTCTGCTGCAAAGTCGTCGAGGGCCTGTGGGTCGAGACGGCTCGTCGGATCCTCCACCACGACCAGCCACTGGGCGTCTTCGGCGTCGTCCTCACCTGCGAGGGCGTCGCGTATCAGCTGTGGTTCCTCGTGCACGCTGAAGCGCTCTGTCAACTCCCGCGCCACGTCCTCGGCCGTGTCGCGGTCGGGGAGCACCAGTACATGTCGTTCCTCGCTCACCTGGCCATTGTCCGGTACGCGAAGGAGTGTCGGTGGCGCATGGGATGCTGGACGCGATGGCCACCAGGAAGAACTCCAACGACGATCCGCTCGCACCCGTCACCCTCGCGGTGGGGCAGGAGGATCTGCTCCTCGACCGCGCGGTACAGCAGGTGGTCGCGGCTGCACGGGCCGCCGATGCCGATACGGACGTCCGCGATCTCACCGCTGATCAACTGCAACCGGGCACTCTCGCGGAGTTGACCAGCCCGTCACTCTTCGCCGAGCGCAAAGTCGTCATCGTGCGCAATGCGCAGGATCTCGCTGCCGACACCGTCAAGGACGTCAAGACGTACCTCACCGCTCCTGCCGAGGAAATCACCCTGGTCCTGCTCCACCCCGGTGGAGCCAAGGGCAAGGGGCTGCTCGATGCGGCCCGCAAGGCGGGGGCGCGGGAAGTGGCCTGCCCCAAGACGACGAAGCCCGCCGAGCGGCTCACCTTCGTGAGGGCGGAGTTCCGGGCCATCGGGAGATCGGCCACACAGGAGGCGTGTCAGGCGCTCGTCGATTCGATCGGCAGCGATCTACGGGAGTTGGCCAGCGCCGTTTCCCAACTCGCTGCCGATGTCGAGGGAACCATCGACGAGGAGATCGTCGGTCGCTACTACACCGGTCGGGCCGAGGCATCGAGTTTCAATGTCGCCGACCGGGCGGTGGAAGGCCGAGCCGCAGAGGCACTGGAGGCACTGCGCTGGTCACTGTCGACGGGCGTTGCCCCCGTGCTGATCACCAGCGCACTGGCGCAGGGGGTGCGGGGCATCGGCAAGGTGCTTTCCGCACGTGGTGGTCGGCCGGCGGATCTCGCGCGTGAGCTGGGCATGCCGCCGTGGAAGGTCGATCGGGTCAGGCAGCAGATGCGGGGCTGGACACCTGATGCGGTGGCGGTTGCCCTGCGCGCGGTGGCCGAGGCGGATGCGGGCGTGAAGGGTGGTGGGGACGATCCGGAGTACGCGTTGGAGAAGGCGGTCGTGACCATCGCCAGGGTCGCGCGCTCCCACCGCTAGCGCTTCTCGGCGGTTGCGCTCTGCGGCGCTTGTGGTGGGCAGGATCCACCCACTGCCCGATGGGTACATCCGTGACGCCGTTGCTACGCCCCGGGGAGTCACGACCGGCGTAGGTCGGAGACACAAGCCGGGACCCGCGAGGTCGGAGACACAGGAGAGGAAGGGCAGGCGAAAGCCCCGGGCTCTGTGTCCTGGGGAAGGACGAAGAAGCACCGGGGCCTTCGAAAGGTCCTGCGGTCGGGCTCGCACCCGCGTGGCGAACGCAGGTCCAAGTGCAAGCCCTGAAGTGTCGGTCAGGGGCGGATGAGAGGGCCCGCTCACCCTTCCGACGGTTGGATCAAGAGCACTCAGCCCTGAAGAGCGGCAACCTTGGTGGCCAGCGCCGACTTCTTGTTGGCGGCGGCGTTCTTGTGGATGACGCCCTTCGAGACTGCCTTGTCGAGCTTGCGGGCGGCCTCGCGAGCGGCCACGGTGGCCTTCTCGACGTCGCCTGCGACAGCAGCCTCACGGGCCTTGCGGACCGCGGTCTTGAGCGACGACTTGACGGCCTTGTTGCGCAGGCGCGCCTTCTCGTTCGTCTTGTTCCGCTTGATCTGGGACTTGATGTTCGCCACGAAAGAGCCTTCTCAGGTTCGATTGATCTTTGATGAGGTCCCGCGCGGAGTTCCGAATCGAAAGCCCTGTGCGAGCAGCCCGAGGCGGGCACGAGACACAGCTGTCCACATTACCAGTCGCTCTCCGGGCGGCCCAAACCGGGCGCAGCCCGCTGCGCGTGGGACCATGGAGGCTACGTATCGATCCGCCATCGCCCGAGACGAGACGCCCCGCGTCTCAAGAATCAGGACCTTGCGTGCCCGCGACTCCTCCCAACGTGCCCGCGCCGAGCCGTACCGACCCGGCGCTGATCCGCAACTTCTGCATCATCGCCCACATCGACCACGGCAAGTCCACGCTCGCCGACCGGATGCTCCAGCTGACCGGTGTGGTCGATCAGCGGCAGATGCGTGCCCAGTACCTCGACCGCATGGACATCGAGCGGGAACGCGGCATCACGATCAAGTCCCAGGCGGTCCGACTGCCCTGGGCACCCACCGAGGGACCCGATCAGAGCAGGACTCACATCCTGAACATGATCGACACTCCGGGGCACGTGGACTTCACCTACGAGGTCTCCCGGTCCCTCGCGGCCTGCGAGGGCACCGTCCTCCTGGTGGACGCGGCCCAGGGCATCGAGGCCCAGACGCTCGCCAACCTCTATCTGGCGATGGAGAACGAGCTCACGATCGTTCCGGTCCTCAACAAGATCGACCTTCCGGCCGCCCAGCCCGAGAAGTTCTCCGAGGAATTGGCGAACCTCGTCGGTTGTGACCCGGAGGATGTGCTCAGGGTCTCCGCGAAGACCGGCATCGGCGTGGAGGCGCTGCTCGACCGGGTCGTCCGCGAGGTTCCGCCCCCGGTCGGCGTGGCCGACGCGCCCGCCCGCGCCATGATCTTCGACTCCGTGTACGACTCGTACCGTGGTGTCGTCACCTATGTGCGAGTCATCGACGGCAAGCTGGGCAAGCGCGAGCGGATCCGGATGATGTCGACCGGGGCCACCCACGAGCTGTTGGAGATCGGCACCAACTCGCCCGAGATGCTCGCGGCCGACGGTCTGGGCGTCGGCGAGGTGGGGTACCTCATCACCGGGGTGAAGGACGTTCGCCAGTCGAAGGTCGGCGACACCATCACCCAGCAGCACAAGGGAGCCACCGAGGCGCTCGGGGGGTACAAGGACCCGAAGCCGATGGTCTTCTCCGGTCTGTATCCGCTCGACGGATCGGACTACCCCGAGCTCCGGGAAGCCCTCGACAAGCTCCAGCTCAACGATGCCGCGCTGGTGTACGAGCCGGAGACCTCGGCGGCGCTCGGCTTCGGCTTCCGCGTCGGTTTCCTGGGCCTGCTCCACCTGGACGTGATCCGGGAGCGCCTGGAGCGCGAATTCGGTCTCGACCTGATCGCCACCGCGCCCAACGTGGTCTACCGCGTCCTGATGGAGGACGGCACCGAGCACACGGTCACCAACCCGAGTGAGTTCCCCGAGGGCAAGATCGACGACGTCTACGAACCCGTGGTGCGGGCCACGATTCTGGCGCCCACCGAGTTCATCGGCGCGATCATGGAGCTCTGTCAGACCCGTCGCGGCACCCTGCTCGGCATGGACTACCTCTCCGAGGACCGGGTCGAGATCCGCTACACCCTGCCCCTCGCGGAGATCGTCTTCGACTTCTTCGACCAGCTGAAGTCGAAGACCCGCGGATACGCCTCGCTGGACTACGAGCCCACGGGCGAGCAGGCATCCAGCCTGGTCAAGGTGGACATCCTGCTGCACGGCGACAAGGTCGACGCCTTCTCGGCCGTCACGCACAAGGACGCGGCGTACGCATACGGTGTGCGGCTCGTGGCGAAGCTGCGCGAGTTGATCCCGCGGCAGGCGTTCGAGGTGCCGATCCAGGCCGCGATCGGTTCCCGGGTGATCGCCCGCGAGACGATCCGCGCGATCCGCAAGGATGTTCTCGCCAAGTGCTACGGCGGTGACATCTCCCGGAAGCGGAAGCTGCTGGAGAAGCAGAAGGAAGGCAAGAAGCGCATGAAGATGGTCGGCAGTGTGGAGGTTCCGCAGGAAGCCTTCATCGCCGTCCTCTCCAGCGATGACAGCGGGGGCAAGAACAAGAAGTAGCCATTCGTGGCTCTCGCCCTGCTCATGGCGGCGAGAGCGCAGCGGTGGAGGCCCCACGCCGATCAGCCCCCGAGAGCGTTGTCACTTCAGCCCGGGTCGACCAGGTCGACCCGGGCTGAAGTGCATATCCGTCCTGCTGAAGCACATCTTCGGTCCGTCGGTGGGCGACGATCGGGACGCTTCTCGTGCCGAGTACGTGCCGAGTACGGTCCGGGGTGACCCGGGGCAGGTGTGACGGGCGCGGCCCGTTGGTCGAGGGACCCCGCATTCGCGCCGGGTTCGTTATGAAGCGGCAGCCCACAGAGACTTACGCCTCGGCACAGCGCGTTCTACTCTGATCACGGCTCGATGGTTACTCGCCAGTTAAACACCAGCCAGTCGTGCAGTGCTGCCGCAGGCCCGGAGGATGTCGTGAGCGACACACAGACCCTGATCGAGAACCGACCGCCCTCGGTGGCGAACCTCTTCGCCGAGCGGGTGCTGGCCACGCCGGACGCCGAGGCGTTCCGGTATCCGGTGCCCCCCGCCTCCGGTCAGGGGCCCGAGGAATGGAAGTCGCTCAGTTGGGGCGAGACCGCCGAGCGTGTCTATTGCATCGCGGCCGGTCTGATCGCCATCGGAGTACGCGCCGAGGACCGGGTGGCCCTGTTGTCCGCCACCCGTATCGAATGGATCCTCGCCGACCTTGGTGTCATGTGCACCGGCGGTGCGACCACGACGGTCTACCCCTCCACCAATGCCGAGGAATCGGCGTACATCCTCGCCGATTCCGGGAGCAGGGTGCTGGTCGCCGAGGACGCGACGCAGTTGGCCAAGGTGCGTGAGCGGCGGGGCGAACTGTCTGAACTCAGCCATGTGGTCGTGATCGATCCCACCGGTGTGGAGGCGGACGAGTCGGACCCCGAGGGCTGGGTCCTCTCACTCGCCGATCTGGAGGAGCGCGGAGCCCGCCACCTCCAGGAGCACCCCGAAGCGGTCAAGGAGCGAATCGGCGCGATCGAAGCCGATCAACTGGCGACCCTCATCTATACCTCCGGCACCACCGGCCGCCCCAAGGGTGTTCGGCTGCCGCACGACAACTGGTCGTACATGGCGAAGGCGATCGCCGCGACCGGCCTGGTGACCCAGGACGACGTGCAGTATCTCTGGCTGCCGCTGGCCCACGTCTTCGGCAAGGTGCTGACGTCGGGCCAGATCGAAGTCGGTCATGTCACGGCCGTCGACGGCCGGATCGACAAGATCATTGAGAATCTGTCCGTGGTGCAGCCGACCTACATGGCCGCCGTTCCGCGCATCTTCGAGAAGGTCTACAACGGAGTCGCCACCAAGGCCCGGGCGGGCGGTGCGGCGAAGTACAAGATCTTCCAGTGGGCCGCTGCGGTGGCGCGCGACTACGCCAAGGCGTCCCAGGACAACTTCCGGCGTACGGGCACGGCATCAGCGCCGCTCGCCCTCCGTGCCAAGCACAAGGTGGCCGACGCCCTGGTCTATGCCAAGCTCCGCGAGGCGTTCGGCGGCAGGCTGCGGGCCGCGATCTCCGGGTCCGCCGCCCTCTCACCCGAGATCGGCTTCTTCTTCGCCGGCGCCGGCATCCACATCCTGGAGGGGTACGGACTCACCGAGTCCAGTGCGGCTTCCCTGGTCAACCCCGGTGAGGCATATCGCACCGGGACCGTGGGCAAACCGCTGCCGGGCACCGAGGTCCGCATCGCCGACGATGGCGAGATCCTGCTGCGCGGCCCCGGGATCATGGAGGGCTACCACGGGCTCCCGGAGAAGACCGAAGAGGTGCTGGAGCCCGATGGCTGGCTCCACACTGGGGACATCGGCGAGCTCTCGGCCGACGGTTATCTGCGGATCACGGACCGCAAGAAGGACCTGATCAAGACGTCGAACGGCAAGTACATCGCGCCGACCGAGGTGGAGATCCAGTTCAAGGCCATCTGCCCGTTCGTCTCGAACATCGTCGTCATCGGCGCCGACCGCAACTTCTGCACGGCGCTGATCGCCCTCGACGAGCCGACGCTCCTCAGCTGGGCCGAGGGCCATGACCTGGCGGGGAAGCCCTACGGAGACGTTCTCGTCGCGCCGGCGACCGTCGAGTTGATCCAGGGGTATGTGAACCGGCTGAACGAGGGCCTTCAGCGGTGGCAGATGGTGAAGAAGTTCCGCCTGCTGCCCCGGGACCTCGACGTCGAGCACGGCGATCTCACTCCCAGCCTGAAACTGAAGCGACCGGCCGTCGAGCGTGAGTTCCAGCACTTGATCGAAGAGATGTACTCCGGAACCCGCGAGGCATAGGAGCAGGACATCACCGGTGCGGGCCGGGTGCACCCCGTCCCGCACCAGCCCGTCCGCCGGGGGAGCGGCCCGTACCCCGGCGTCCCGATGCCCTGGCTGCTCACCGCCGACGGATTCCACTCCCGTCGGTGACGGACAATGGGGCGTATGCCTTCCGTACTGCCTGACGGCGAACCCATGCCCGAGGACGGGGCGCTTCCGGCGTCCGCCCTTGAAGGGGCAGCCGACCGGCCGCTCGCCTTCTACCTGCACGTGCCGTACTGCGCCACACGCTGCGGCTACTGCGACTTCAACACCTACACGGCGACCGAGCTGCGCGGCTCGGGCGGCGTGCTGGCCTCCCGTGACAACTACGCGGCCACCCTCACGGACGAGGTTCGCCTCGCCCGCAAGGTCCTCGGAGACGACCCCCGCCCCGTGCGCACCCTGTTCGTGGGAGGCGGTACGCCGACCCTGCTGGCCGCGTCCGACCTGGTGGCCATGTTGAGCGCCGTACGGGAGGAGTTCGGCTTCGCGGAGGGCGCGGAGATCACCACGGAGGCGAATCCGGAGTCCGTGGGGCCCGAGTACCTCGCGGAGCTACGGGCAGGAGGCTTCAACCGCATCTCCTTCGGCATGCAGAGCGCCCGCCAGCACGTCCTGAAGGTCCTGGACCGCACCCACACCCCCGGGCGGCCCGAAGCGTGCGTCGCCGAGGCTCGGGCGGCGGGGTTCGAGCATGTGAACCTCGATCTGATCTACGGCACTCCGGGGGAGAGCGACGACGACTGGCGCGCCTCGCTCGCCGCTGCGGTCGGAGCCGGGCCCGACCACATCTCCGCGTACGCGCTCATCGTCGAGGAAGGGACCCAACTGGCCCGGCGCATTCGCCGCGGCGAGGTGCCCATGACCGACGACGACGTCCACGCCGACCGCTATCTGATCGCGGACTCGGTCCTCTCGGAGGCGGGCTACTCGTGGTACGAGGTGTCCAACTGGGCTACGACCGAAGCGGGCCGATGCGTTCACAACGAGCTCTACTGGCGGGGCGCCGACTGGTGGGGGGCCGGTCCCGGGGCGCACAGCCATGTCGGCGGGGTCCGCTGGTGGAACGTGAAGCATCCCGGCGCCTATGCGGCGGCACTCGCCCAGGGCCGCTCACCGGGAGCCGGCCGTGAGCTGCTGTCGGCCGAGGACCGGCGAGTGGAGAGGATCCTGCTGGAGCTGAGGCTCCGGGAGGGGGTGCCCCTGTCACTGCTGCGTGAGGCGGGGCTGGAGGCCGCTCGGGGAGCCCTTGCGCAGGGACTGCTGGACGAAGCTCCGTACGGTGAGGGGCGCGCGGTTCTGACGCTGCGGGGGCGTCTGCTCGCGGACGGTGTCGTACGGGATCTGGTCGACTGACAACCCGATCCGGAGCCCGCGCGCCCAGAGCCGCGGCGGGGGAGCGACCAGGAGCCACCGCCCGGGACCGAAGTTGACCGGCTGAAACCGACCAACCGACCAACCGGCCGCGACCGGCGTCCACCGGGCCCACTGCTCGCTCCACCAGCCCACCGGCCGTCAGGTCAATGGGGACGTGCGGGCGTCACCCGTCCCCCGCGGGTGCGGTCACGAAGTCGATCAACTCCTCGACCCTCCCCAGCAACTCCGGTTGCAGGTCCCGGTACGAGTGCACCTTCGACAGGATGTGCTGCCACGCGGCGCCCGTGTTCTCCGGCCAGCCCAGGGCCCTGCACACGCCCGTCTTCCAGTCCTGCCCCCGTGGGATCACCGGCCACGCCGCCAGTCCGAGGACCGACGGCTTCACCGCCTCCCACACGTCGATGTAGGGATGGCCGGCGACCAGTACGTGCGCATCCGTCACCGAAGCGGCGATCCTGGACTCCTTGGACCCCGGCACCAGATGGTCCACCAGCACCCCGAGCCGTGCGTCCGGTCCCGGAGCGAACTCGGCGACCACCGCCGGAAGGTCGTCGATGCCCTCCAGGTACTCCACCACCACGCCCTCGATCCGCAGATCGTCGCCCCACACGCGTTCGACGAGCTCGGCGTCGTGGCGGCCCTCCACATAGATCCGGCCGGCCCGGGCCACCCGCGCCCGCGCTCCGGGAACCGCCAGGGAACCGGAAGCGGTCACCACCGGCTTGGACGACCTTCCGGGGCCGGGGCGGACTAGGGTCACGACCTCGCCGTCCAGCAGAAACCCCCGTGGCGCCAGCGGAAAGACCCGGCGCTTGCCGAAGCGGTCCTCCAGCGTCACCGTGCCGGCCTCACAGCCCACCACCGCACCGCAGAAGCCGGTGCCGGCCTCCTCCACCACCAGATCGGGGTCCGACGGATCGGCCGCGACCTCCCTGGCGGGAGCCGACTTCTTCCAAGGGGGCGTCAGATCAGGGCTGTAGCTGCGCATTCGGCCGACGCTACGACACCCCGAACCGCTCCGCCAGCGCATCGCGCTGGGCACGTACGAACGCGGCGTCCACGACCGCGCCGTGCCCCGGCACGTACCGTGCGTCCTCGCCGCCGAGCGCCAGCAGCCGGTCCAGGGCGGCCGGCCACGGGGCTCCGACGGCGTCCGGCCCCGCCTGCGGCTCCCCGGACTCCTCCACCAGATCGCCGCAGAACACCACGGCGGGGCTCCCCGGCACCAGTACCGCCAGATCGTGACCGGTGTGCCCGGGGCCCGCGTCGACGAGCACCACCCGGCGCCCTCCGCCCAGATCGAGCGTCTGCCGTCCGGTGACCGCATGCCCCGGGCTCACCAGCGCCTCGACCGCCTCAGCCGCCTCCAGCGGCTCCACGCCGTGCCGTACGGCATCTGCCCGCAGCGCGTCCGCCTCCCGGCGCAGGAGGGCATCGAGGCCCCGCGTGCCGTACACCTCGGCCCCGGGAAAGGCGGCGGCCCCCAGTACATGGTCGAAGTGCGGGTGGCTCAGTGCGATGTGCGTCACCTCGCGACCGCTCAGCAGCGCCTGTGCCTGGGCCCTCAGCTCGGCACCCTCCCGCAGGGTCGAACCGCTGTCGTACAGCAGCACACCTTCGTTCCCGACGACCAGCCCGCAGGTCGCGTCCCAACCCGGCAACCGTCGTCGCCCCACCCCGTCGGCCAACCGCTCCCAGCCGAAGTCTTCCCAACAGACGTTCATACCGGGACGCTACTGGCAGCGACCAGCGAAGGCGCGCGGTAGCGTGGTCGGTCGCCCTTGCTACGGGCGTACCCCACGGCCGTACACTGGCACGGGGGATTCTTGGCACTCGGACCTGGTGAGTGCCAGACAGTGACCGAAGAACCACCGTGGGACCACAGCTGGAGGTGTGCGCGATGCTCAGTGAACGCAGACTCGAAGTGCTGCGCGCCATCGTCCAGGACTATGTCGGTACCGAGGAGCCCGTCGGCTCCAAGGCGCTCACCGAGCGCCACAGGCTCGGTGTTTCACCGGCCACCGTCCGCAATGACATGGCGGTCCTGGAAGACGAGGGATACATCGCCCAGCCGCACACCAGTGCCGGGCGCATCCCCACCGACAAGGGGTACCGCCTCTTCGTCGACAAGCTCGCCGGGGTGAAACCGCTGTCGTCAGCCGAGCGCCGTGCCATCCAGAGCTTCCTGGACGGCGCTGTGGACCTCGACGACGTCGTCGGCCGTACGGTGAGGCTGCTGGCGCAGCTGACCCGTCAGGTCGCGGTCGTGCAGTACCCCTCGCTCACCCGCTCCACGGTGCGCCACGTGGAGCTGCTGGCGCTCGCACCCGCACGGGTCATGCTCGTGTTGATCACGGACACGGGCAGGGTCGAGCAGCGCATGGTCGACTGTCCGGCTCCCTTCGGTGACACCCCGCTCGCCGATCTGCGGGCCCGGCTCAACAGCAGGGTCGTCGGCCGTCGCTTCGCGGATGTGCCGCAGTTGGTCCAGGACCTCCCCGACTCCTTCGACCCGGAGGACCGGGGTGCGGTCTCCACCGTGCTCTCGACCCTGTTGGAGACACTGGTCGAGGAGACCGAGGAGCGGTTGGTCATCGGCGGCACCGCGAACCTCACGCGCTTCGGCCATGACTTCCCGCTGACGATCAGGCCCGTCCTGGAGGCCCTTGAGGAGCATGTGGTGCTCCTCAAACTCCTCGGTGAGGCCAAGGAGTCCGGCGGCATGGGCATGACGGTGCGCATCGGCCATGAGAACGCCCATGAAGGACTCAACTCAACCTCCGTGGTCGCCGTCGGCTACGGTTCGGGCGACGAGGCAGTCGCCAAACTCGGCGTGGTCGGACCGACCCGCATGGACTACCCCGGAACGATGGGAGCGGTACGCGCAGTGGCACGTTACGTCGGACAGATCCTGGCGGAGTCGTAGGTGGCCACGGACTACTACGCCGTACTCGGCGTGCGCCGCGACGCATCGCAGGACGAGATCAAGAAGGCGTTCCGCCGGCTGGCGCGTGAGCTCCATCCGGACGTGAACCCCGACCCCAAGACCCAGGAGCGGTTCAAGGAGATCAACGCCGCCTACGAGGTGTTGTCGGACCCGCAGAAGAAGCAGGTCTACGACCTCGGCGGTGACCCCCTGTCCCAGGCGGGCGCCGCGGGTGCGGCCGGCTTCGGTGCCGGCGGCTTCGGAAACTTCTCGGACATCATGGACGCCTTCTTCGGTACGGCGTCCCAACGCGGCCCCCGCTCGCGCACCCGGCGCGGCCAGGACGCGATGATCCGGCTGGAGATCGACCTCAACGAGGCCGCCTTCGGTACGACCAAGGACATCCAGGTCGACACGGCCGTCGTCTGTACGACGTGTTCGGGCGAGGGTGCGGCCCCCGGGACCTCGGCCCAGACCTGTGACATGTGTCGTGGGCGCGGTGAGGTCTCCCAGGTCACCCGCTCCTTCCTGGGCCAGGTCATGACCTCGCGCCCCTGCCCGCAGTGCCAGGGCTTCGGCACGGTCGTCCCCACCCCGTGCCCGGAGTGTGCGGGCGACGGTCGGGTCCGTTCCCGTCGCACGCTGACCGTGAAGATCCCGGCCGGCGTCGACAACGGCACCCGCATCCAGTTGGCCGGGGAGGGCGAGGTAGGCCCGGGCGGTGGCCCCGCCGGCGATCTGTATGTCGAGATCCATGAAGTGCCCCATGCGGTGTTCCAGCGACGGGGCGACGATCTGCACTGCACGGTGACGATTCCCATGACGGCGGGCTCGCTCGGTACGAAGGTGCCGTTGGAGACGCTCGACGGGATGGAAGAGATCGACATCCGGCCGGGGACCCAGTCGGGGCAGTCCATCCCGCTGCACGGCCGGGGCGTCACCCACTTGAGGGGTGGCGGTCGGGGCGATCTGATCGTGCACGTCGAGGTGATGACGCCGAGCAAGTTGGACGCGGAACAGGAGAGGCTCCTTCGGGAGTTGGCGAAACTTAGAGGTGAGGAGCGCCCGCTCGGTCAGTTTCAACCGGGACAACAAGGACTCTTCTCCCGACTGAAGGACGCGTTCAACGGGCGTTAGGCGATGCCCCCGCGGTGCCGAGCTTCGGCCGGCGCCGCGGGGTGTGCGCATTGGTCCCGGACCAGAGCAGGGTCGGCCTTCCGGCGCGATCCAGAGCCCCTCTTCCACGGGCCCCTGCGAGCACCCGCCGACCTCCCTGCGAGCACCTCCCCGACCCCTTTCGCGGCACCTTCCCGACCAGGTGATCCGACCCTCGTCGCAGCTGCCCGACCATCTGGTCAGGGAGGGTGCGTAGCACGTCAAGGGGCCTTCCGGGGAGCTGTCGGGCTCGATTCGGCCGGCCGTCAGCGGCATGACACGATGCACACATGTCCTCCGTACTGACCGATCTCTGCCGGTATCCGATCGTGCAGGCACCGATGGCGGGCGGTGCATCCTGCCCGCAGTTGGCCGCTGCTGTGTCCGAGGCCGGCGGCCTCGGGTTCCTGGCTGCCGGGTACAAGACCGCGGACGGCATGTACCAAGAGGTCAAACAGATCCGCGGGCTCACCTCGCGGCCCTTCGGCGTCAATCTCTTCATGCCGCAGCCCAAGACGGTGGACTCGGCGGCCATCGAGGTCTACCGGCAGCAACTCGCCGGTGAGGTGAGTTGGTACGAGACTCCGCTCGGTGACCCCGATTCGAGTCGTGACGACGGCTACGAGGCCAAACTCGCCATTCTCCGTGACGACCCCGTACCGGTGGTGTCCTTCACCTTCGGCTGTCCGAGCGCCGAGGTCCTGGAGTCGTTCGCCAAGGCCGGAACGGTCACCGTCGTCACCGTCACCACACCGGAGGAGGCGCGTATCGCCGAGCGCGCCGGTGCCGATCTGCTCTGCGTCCAGGGAATCGAGGCGGGTGGCCACCAGGGCACCTACCGCGACGATCCCGCCGCCTCGCACGGGGGCATCGGGCTGCTCACGCTCATCGCCCTGATCCGTGAGTGCGTCGACCTCCCGGTGATCGCCACCGGCGGATTGATGCGGGGCAGCCAGATCGGCGCGGCGATCGCCGCCGGGGCGAACGCCGCCCAGTTGGGGACGGCGTTCCTCGTCTGCCCCGAATCCGGTGCGCACCCCCTGCACAAGCAGGCGATGACCAATCCCCTCTTCGCCCGCACGGACCTGACCCGGGCCTTCACCGGGCGGGTCGCACGCGGTCTCGTCAACCGCTTCATGCGTGAGCACGGACCGTACGCCCCCGCCGCCTATCCACAGGTGCACTATCTGACGAGGGACCTGCGCAAGGCGGCTGCCAAGGCGGGGGACGCCCAGGGCATGGCGCTCTGGGCCGGTCAGGGACATCGGCTGGCGCGCGAGATGCCCGCCGGGCAACTCGTCGAAGTCCTCGCCGCCGAACTGGAATCGGCCCACATCGCCCATGACCCCGAGGAGTCCCGTTGACCGCGCCCGTGTTCCTGACGGACTCCCTGGCGGATCTCGTGCCCGGTGCCCGGCTCGTCCTCGACGGTCCGGAGGGCCGTCACGCGGTGTCCGTGCGACGGTTGCAGCCGGGGGAGGACATCGTGCTCACCGACGGTCTGGGCCGGGGCGCCGCCGGGCTCGTCGTCGGGACTGAGGGCAAGGACCGGCTGACCGTGGAGGTGCTGAGTCTGCCCGAGGAACCCGAACCGCGGACGCGCATCACCGTGGTGCAGGCGCTGCCCAAGGGGGACCGTGGCGAGTTGGCCGTGGAGACGATGACCGAGACCGGTGTGGACGCCATCGTTCCGTGGGCCGCGGCGCGTTGCATCACCCAATGGAAGGGCGAGCGCGGCGCCAAGTCCCTCGCCAAATGGCGGGCGACGGCCAGGGAAGCCGGGAAGCAGTCGCGTCGGCTGCGGTTCCCGGAGGTGGCGGAAGCCGCCACCACCAAACAGGTCGCCTCTCTCCTCGCTGATGCCGACTTCGCCGCGGTGCTGCACGAGGAGGGCGCACAGCCGCTCGCCACGGTCGCGTTGCCGGCCGAAGGGTCGATCGTGCTGGTCGTCGGCCCCGAAGGCGGAGTCGCCCCGCAGGAGTTGGCCGCCTTCGCCGATGCCGGTGCGTCCCCCTATCGATTGGGACGCAGTGTGCTGCGGACCTCGACGGCGGGTACGGCGGCGGCGGCGCTGCTCCTGGGCCGCACGGGGCGTTGGTCCTGACGCTCGCGGTCGGTTCGATGGCGCAGTTCGCCTACGCCAGTTGTGGGAGGCGAAAAGGCCGACGATCGGTCATCTTGGCGTCCATCCGGGGGGTTGTGGCCGCAACCAGTCTTTTCCCACCCGCTCCCCGGTGTCACCCTGCCCTCCATGGAAGTCTCACCGCATAGGCGGAGCCGGCGCGTTCTGGTGTCGTGCGCCCTCACGGGAGCGGTCGTCGCCGCCACGACCGCTTTGACCGGGTGCGAGCCCGTGTCCAACGGGCTCAACTCCTCCGCCGTCGCGATCACCACGGACCGTACGGCCACGAACGCCCTGGAACGACTCGGCTTCCAGGTCGGGTGGTTCAGTTGTACGGCGGAACTGGGCGAGAAGGGCCGGTCTGCCGCACCGACGGGGTCGGGGTTCGCCTCCGTCGACTGCGAGGGGGAAACCGACTCCGACCAGCGGATCACCCTCAAGGGGCGGGTGACGGAGGAGCGTTCGGGCACCTGTATCCGGGGCGATCTCACGACGCGGATCAGCGGGAAGGTCGTCTTCACGGCGACGTTCCTCGGGGACTGCGAGTCCCAGCCCACGCGGACGACCCGTCCCGTCGAGCCGCCGGACCGTTCAAACGGGGGACCCCGGGCGACCGTCACGGTCACGGAGACGGTCACCGTCACCGCCGAACCGACCCGTGAGTGACCGGGCCCGTGCGTATGGGTGAGGATGCTCCCCGCGTACGCGTACGCGCCCGTACGCAGACCAGCGCCCGTACGCACCCATGCACCCGCACCCGCGCCCGCCGTGCTCGCGCCGCCCGGCCGAGTGCGAACCACCGGCGCCACCCGCTCGCACACTGCTGTCGGCCGGCTGAAGGATGCCGTCCGCCACCGGGTTGCACCGCTTCCCGCTGCGTGAGCGTGAAGGCGGTGCCGACCCATGTGCCGATGTTGGCCGCAAAGCCGTGACCTCGACGTCCCCACCTGCCTAGGGTGATCCTGTGACGCAGCCTGCCTACCTCCGGTATCCGCACATTCACGGCGAGTTGATCGCCTTCACCGCCGAGGACGACGTCTGGGTCGCCCCGCTCGACGGCGGTCGAGCCTGGCGCGTCAGCGCCGACGACATACCGGTCGACCACCCGCGCTTCTCACCCGACGGCGCGCACATCGCCTGGACCTCCCGACGCGACGGCGCCCCCGAAGTCCACGTGGCCCCGGTCGACGGCGGATCGACGACCCGGTTGACGTACTGGGGGGACCACAAGACGTCCGTCCGCGGCTGGACCCCCGACGGCGAGGTCCTTGCCATCAGCGCGCGTGGACAGGCGTCCTCCCGTCGCACCTGGGCCAGAGCCCTTCCGCTGGACGGCGGACCGGCGACCGTGCTGCCGTACGGCCTGGTGGGCGATGCTGCCCACGGCGAGCCCGGAGTGCTGCTGCTCTCCGCCACCATGGGGCGAGAGGCCGCCGCCTGGAAGCGCTACCGGGGCGGCACGGCAGGGAAGTTGTGGATCGACCGGGCCGGAGACGGAACGTTCGTCCGGCTGCTCGAAGAGTTGGCCGGCAACATCGAGTACCCGCTGTGGATCAAGGGGGACGGTTCCCGGGACACCGAGGGCAGAGTCGCCTTCCTCTCCGACCACGAAGGCACCGGAGCCGTCTACTCCGCCCAGCCGGACGGTGCGGACCTGCGACGGCACACACCACTCGGCGGCTTCTACGCCCGGCACGCCGCCACCGACGGGACCCGTATCGTCTACAGCTCCGCAGGCGAACTCTGGCTCATCGACGATGTGTTCGCCGAGAGCTCGCAACCCCGTCGGCTGACCATCAAGCTCGGCGGTCAACGCACCGATCTGCGCCCCCGGCTCATCGACGCCGAACACCACGTGGGCTCCGCACGGCCCGACCACACCGGCCGCGGGAGCGCCGTGGAGGTACGGGGCGGCATCCACTGGGTGACGCATCGGGAAGGGCCGGCGAGGGCCCTGTCCGTCACCCCGGGGGTGCGCGCCAGACTGCCCCGCAACTTCCGGGTCGACGGCGTCGAGCACGTCGTCTGGGTCACGGATGCCGAGGGAGAGGACGCCCTGGAGTTCGCGCCGGCGACCGGTGCCCAACCGGGGGTCGCACCGCGCAGGCTCGCGGCGGGGCAACTCGGCAGGGTGCTGGGCCTGGCCATGGCCCCCGACGGCAGCCGAGCCGCGGTCGCCACCCACGACGGCCGGGTCCTGCTGGTCGAGCGGGAGTCGGGGGAGGTGCGCGAGGTCGACCGCAGCGCCGACGGCGAGGCCACCGGTCTCACCTTCTCGCCCGACTCCGGTTGGCTCGCCTGGTCCCATGCCGGACCTGCGCCCCTACGCCAACTCAAGCTGGCCGGCACCGCCGAACTCACCGTCGCCGAGGCCACCCCGTTGCGCTTCAGGGACTTCCAGCCGGCGTTCACGCTCGACGGCAAACACCTGGTGTTCCTCTCCGAGCGCGCCTTCGACCCCGTCTACGACTCGCACGTCTTCGACCTCGCGTTCGTCGGCGGCTGTCGTCCGCACCTGATCACCCTGGCGGCCACGACCCCCTCGCCCTTCGGGCCGCAGCGCCACGGCCGCCCCTTTGAAGCGGACAAGCCCGATAGGCCGGACAAGGGCGATGAAGGGGACGGTCGACAGAGCGGTGCCATCACCAGGATCGATCTGGAGGGGATCGCCGATCGGATCGTGCCGTTCCCCGTGGAGGCGGCCCGGTACTCGACCCTGCGGGCCGCCAAGGACGGAGTGCTCTGGTTGCGCCACCCGCTGAGCGGCGTGCTCGGCACCGCCCGGGCCAAACCGGGCGACCCGGGGCCCACCACCTCGCTGGAGCGGTACGACCTGGTCCAGCCCGGCATGGAGGAACTCGCCTCGGACGTGGCGAGCTACTCGGTCAGCGGTGACGGGAAGCGGGTGCTCCTGTTCACGGGCGGCAGCGTGAAGGTGGTCCCGAGCGACCAACGCGCCTCCCATGACGAGGACAGTGACACCAACATCACCGTCGACCTCTCGCGGGTTCGTCAGCCGCTCGACCCGGCTGCCGAATGGCGGCAGATGTACGAGGAGGCGGGCCGGTTGATGCGCCAGAACTTCTGGCGTGCCGATCTCGGCGGCGTCGACTGGGACGACGTACTGGACCGCTACCGGCCCGTGCTCGACCGGATCGCCACCCATGACGACCTGGTGGACCTTCTGTGGGAGGTACAGGGGGAACTGGGCACCTCACACGCCTATGTCACCCCCCGTGGCTGGTTCGGCGGTCGGTCCGAGCGCCAGGGCCTCCTGGGCGCCGACCTCTCGCGGGCCGAGGACGGCATCTGGCGGGTGGACCGGGTGCTTCCGTCCGAGACGTCCGACCCGCAGGCGCACTCCCCGCTGGCCGCGCCCGGCGTCGCGGTCCGCGCGGGCGATGCGATCACCGCCGTCGACGGCCGGCCGGTCGACCCGGTCGCCGGCCCCGGGCCGCTGCTGGTCGGTTCGGCGGGTAAGCCGGTGGAGTTGACGATCGCTCCGGCAGGCGGTGGCGACCCCCGGTACGCGGTGGTGGTGCCGATCGCGGACGAGGAGCCGCTGCGCTACCACGCCTGGGTCGCCGATCGGCGCGCCTACGTCCATGAGCAGTCGCAGGGCCGGCTCGGCTATCTCCACGTACCGGACATGCAGGCTCCCGGCTGGGCCCAGATCCACCGTGATCTACGGATCGAGGTGGCGCGGGAAGGGCTTGTCGTCGACGTCCGGGAGAACCGCGGGGGCCACACCTCCCAACTGGTGGTCGAGAAGCTGGCCCGACGGATCGTGGGCTGGGACCTGCCGCGCGACATGCGGCCCTTCAGCTATCCGCAGGACGCCCCGAGGGGGCCCGTGGTCGTGGTGGCCAACGAGTTCTCCGGATCCGACGGGGACATCGTCAACGCGGCGATCAAGGCCCTGGGGATCGGTCCGGTGGTGGGGACGCGGACCTGGGGCGGTGTGGTGGGCATCGACAGCAGATACACGCTGGTCGACGGCACTGCGGTGACCCAGCCCAAGTACGCCTTCTGGCTGGAGGGTTACGGCTGGGGAGTGGAGAACCATGGAGTGGATCCCGATGTGGAGGTCGTCATGACTCCGCAGGACCACGTGGCCGGCCGGGACCCGCAGTTGGACGAGGCCGCGCGGATGGCGCTGGCGGCGCTGGTGGAGAACCCGGCTAAGTCGCCGCCCACAGTCGAGTGATGTACCCGCCCGGCTTCCCCGGTGGGAGCCGGGCGGAAGCCGGCCGTCGACGGCCGGCCCGGCCGCCCCCGCTGCGGTCCTGGCGCGAGCACGGGAGCCGGATCGCACGCCGCGTTGTCCACAGGGCGGACGGGCCGGACACCCGGGCTCGATACGATGCACGGGTACTGGACGAAACGCGAGGAGGACCCGGCATGGCGGGAGAACCGCAGGCTGACTGCCTGTTCTGCAAGATCGTCGCGGGTGATGTGCCCGCCACCTTGGTCCGGGAGACCGAGACCGCGGTCGCCTTCCGCGACATCAACCCCCAGGCGCCCACCCATGTGTTGGTGATCCCGCGGGCCCACTACCCCGACGCGGCCTCCCTCGCCGTGGCCGAGCCCGTCCTCGCGGCGGACGTGCTGCGTCTGGCCGGTGAGGTCGCCGAGCAGGAGAAGACGATCGACTCCGGATACCGCATCGTCTTCAACACCGGTTCGGGTGCGGGCCAGACCGTCTTCCACGCCCATGCGCACGTCCTCGGCGGACGCGGGCTCGCCTGGCCCCCTGGATAGCGGCGACCGATCTTGTCCGTACGAGAATTGGTGGTGCTGGGCACCGCCAGCCAGGTCCCCACCCGCCACCGCAACCACAACGGCTACCTCCTGCGCTGGGGTGCCGAAGGCATTCTCTTCGACCCCGGCGAAGGCACCCAGCGCCAGATGCTGCGGGCCGGGGTCGCCGCCCACGACATCAACCGCATCTGCATCACCCACTTCCACGGCGACCACTCGCTGGGGCTGGCCGGGGTCATCCAGCGCATCAACCTCGATCGCGTTCCGCACGAGGTCGTCGCCCACTACCCCGCCAGCGGTCAGCGCTACTTCGACCGCCTGCGCTATGCGACGGCCTACCGGGAGACGGTGCAGCTGACCGAGGCCCCCGTCGCCGCCGACGGGCCGCTCGCCACCACCGGGGCGTACCAACTCCTCGCCCACCGGCTCTCCCACCCGGTCGAGTCATTCGGCTATCGACTCGTCGAGCCGGACGGCCGACGGATGCTCCCCGAGAAGCTGGCCGCCCACGGCATCCGCGGCCCCGACGTGGGCCGCATCCAGCGCGAGGGCGCACTGCGCGAAGTCACCCTGGACCAGGTCAGTGAGGAACGCCGTGGCCAGCGATTCGCGTTCGTCATGGACACCCGACTCTGTGACGGCGTGTACGCCCTCGCCGAGGATTGCGATCTGCTCGTCATCGAATCCACCTTCCTGGACGAGGACGAACAGCTCGCCAAGGACCACGGCCATCTCACGGCCGGCCAGGCTGCCCGGGTCGCCCGTGAGGCGGGTGTGCGGCATCTCGTCCTCACCCACTTCTCCCAGCGCTACGCGGACCCGGACGCCTTCGAGCGACAGGCGCGGGCCGCCGGATTCGACGGCGAGTTGACCATCGCGGCCGACCTCCTGCGCGTCCCCCTCCCCACCCGACGACCATGAACGAAGCTGGACCCGTGCCCCTCCCCAAAGCCGAACTCCACCTCCACATCGAAGGCACCCTGGAACCGGAACTCGCCTTCGCCCTCGCCGCGCGCAACGGCGTCCAGCTGCCCTACCCGGACACCGAGGCGCTGCGCAGCGCCTATCTCTTCGACGACCTCCAGTCCTTCCTCGACCTCTACTACGCCCTGATGGCGGTGTTGCGGACCGAGGACGACTTCACCGATCTGACGGACGCCTATCTGACCCGGGCCGCCGCGCAGGGGGTGCGGCACGCCGAGATCTTCTTCGACCCCCAAGCCCACACCGCCCGGGGTGTGCCGATCGGCACCGTCATCGACGGCATCGCCCGGGCGCTCGACCGGAGCGAGGACCGCCACGGCATCTCCACCCGTCTGATCATGTGCTTCCTGCGGGACCTGTCCGCCGCATCCGCGCTGGAAACCCTCGATGCGGCGAGGCCCCACCTCCATCGGATCACGGCCGTCGGCCTCGACTCCGCTGAGGCGGGGCATCCGCCG
Source organism: Streptomyces sp. NBC_00690 (assembly GCF_036226685.1). NCBI lineage: Bacteria > Bacillati > Actinomycetota > Actinomycetes > Kitasatosporales > Streptomycetaceae > Streptomyces > Streptomyces sp. NBC_00690. Next base: position 2,950,497 of record NZ_CP109009.1, on the reverse strand, counting down.
TCGAAGTTCCGTGAGGTGTACGAGGCGGCCGGAGCCCTGGGGCTGCGCAAGGTGGCCCATGCGGGGGAGGAGGGCCCGCCGGAGTACATCCGCGAGGCACTGGACGTCCTCGGAGTCGAGCGCATCGACCATGGCCTGCGCTGCATCGAGGACAGCGAGTTGGTGGCCCGGCTCGCCCGCGAAAGGGTGCCGCTGACCTTGTGCCCCCTGTCGAACGTCCGGCTCAAGGTCATCGACGTACTGGAAGACCATCCGCTGCGGCAGCTGATGGATGCCGGGCTGCTCTGCACGGTGAACTCGGACGACCCGGCGTACTTCGGCGGATACGTGGGGGACACCTTCCACGCCGTCCGGGAGGCGCTGGACCTGGATCATGAGCGGCTGCGTGAGCTCGCTCGCAACTCGTTCGTCGCGGCCTTCCTCCAGGACGACGAGGAGCGGCGCACCCGTTTGCTCGCCGAGGTGGACGCATACGACTTCGCCGGCGAGTCGGGTTTCTAGCGCGGCTCGCTGGATCGCCCGGGCCCGGCGGTCTGCTGACCTTCCGGGTTCGGGTCGATCCTCGTCGACCGGATCGCACCAGCCAGCCCCGTGGGCCAGCGGGCCAGCCGGACCAGCCGCACTAGAGCTGAACCGGTCGAATCGGCCGAACCAACCGGAATCGTCCACAACAGTCGGGTGGGCCCGTACTCCCCTTCGGTGGGGGCCTCTGCTGCTCGTTGGGGCCGCACGCTGGGCGAAATGGGTCGATTGTCGTGCTCGCTGTGACTTGCACGGAAAGAGCAGTCCCGACCGAAGAAACTTCTTCCTTCCTCTCACAACAGGCCCCGCCCCAGCAGGCTCCATCAGGCACACTTGCCCTCATCTGCACCACGCACAGGAGCGGCGGCACGGTGAGCACGCGACACGGAAAACACGGGCAACAGCACGGACCCCGGGAGGCCCAGCAGGCCCCGGTCCCCAAACCCCCCTGCCTCGATCCCCTCTCCGCCCTGCGCACCCCCGCCGATCCCGCCTGCGATGTCTACCTCACCGGGACCGTCTTCCTCGACATCATCTTCACCGGGCTCGGCTCCGCACCCGTGCGCGGCACCGAGTCCTGGGCGCACGGCATGGGCTCCAGCCCCGGTGGCGTCGCCAACATGGCCACCGCCCTGGCCCGGCTGGGCCTGCGGACCTCCCTCGCTGCCGCCTTCGGTGACGATCACTACGGCGATTACTGCTGGGACGCCCTGGAGCAGGGCGAGGGAATCGATCTCGCCCTGTCGCGCACGGTTCCCGGCTGGCACTCCCCGGTCACCGTCTCGATGGCGTACGAGGGCGAGCGGACGATGGTCTCCCACGGCCATGAGGCACCACCGCCCGAGTCCGCCCCTGAGTGCCCGCCGCCCGCGAGAGCCGCCATCGCCTCGCTCACACCCGGCCGCCGGGACGAGTGGATCGCACAGGCGGCCCGGCAGGGCACCCGGGTCTTCGCCGACGTCGGCTGGGACGAGACGGGCCGCTGGGACCCGGACGACCTAGCCGATCTGGAGCACTGCGAAGCATTCCTCCCCAATGCCGAGGAGGCCATGCGCTACACCCGCACCGACTGCCCACGGGCTGCGGCGCACGCCCTCACCGAGCGGGTGCCGGTGGCCGTGGTCACGCTCGGCGCGGAGGGCGCGTACGCGGTGGACGGTCGCACCGGTGAGTGCGCCGAGGTCCCCGCCATCGTGGTGGAGGCCCTCGACCCGACGGGCGCAGGCGATGTGTTCGTCGCCGGTTTCGTCACCGGCACCCTCGCGCAGTGGCCGCTGGCCGACCGGCTCGCTTTCGCGGGGTTGACCGCGGCGCTGTCGGTGCAGGAGTTCGGAGGATCGCTCTCGGCGCCCGGGTGGCTGGAGATCGCGACCTGGTGGCAGCAGGTCCAAGGGATGGCCGACCAGGACCCGGCGGCCCTGCGCAGGTACACGTTCCTCGATGGGCTCCTGCCGGCCCCGGCCAGGCCGTGGCCCCTGCCCAGGGCCGTCCCCACGATCGGCTTCCGCAACTCAGCCTGACTTCCGCCGCTCGCCGGGCCGAGACGGTTCGTCGCACCCGACCGCGCCTTCCGGCCCGGTCGGGTTCCCGGTGCCCCGTGCCGGACAGTGCCACCCCGTCGGAGCCTGTCGGTCTCCTCGGATCTCGTCGGATCTCGTTGGTCTCGTGGTTCTCATGGGCCTGTCGGAGCTCAGGGTGAAAAAGCCCTCGGTCCTTGTCAGCACGGCGTCGTACGCTGGAGTTCCAGAGGTTGTCGAGCAGCGACAACCCTGCGACGGGAGGTATGTGCAGGCCACAGAGCCGGCCCATGACTCACACACCCACAGCCCAGACCAGTTCCCGCCACCCGGCCAGCCCCGAAGGCGCGCGGAACACACCAGAGCCGGGACAGGCACGAGCCGCGTTCACCGTTCCCGCCAAACACCCGATGGTGACCCTCCTCGGCTCCGGCGACGCGCTGCTGCGCGTGATCGAGAAGGCGTTCCCGGCAGCCGACATCCATGTCCGGGGCAATCAGGTCAGCGCCGTGGGCGACCCGGTGGACGTCGCGCTCATCCAGCGCCTGTTCGACGAGATGATGCTGGTGCTCCGCACCGGACAGCCGATGACGGAGGACGCAGTGGAACGCTCGATCGCCATGCTCAGGGCGAGTGGGAACGGCACCGGGGGCGATTCCTCCGAAACCCCCGCCGAAGTGCTCACTCAGAACATCCTCTCCAGCCGTGGTCGGACCATCCGCCCCAAGACGCTCAACCAGAAGCGGTACGTCGACGCGATCGACAAGCACACGATCGTCTTCGGCATCGGCCCCGCGGGCACCGGCAAGACCTATCTCGCCATGGCCAAGGCGGTCCAGGCCCTCCAGTCCAAGCAGGTCACCCGGATCATCCTGACCAGGCCCGCGGTCGAAGCGGGTGAGCGGCTCGGCTTCCTGCCCGGCACGCTGTACGAGAAGATCGATCCCTATCTGCGTCCGCTCTACGACGCGCTGCACGACATGCTCGACCCCGATTCCATCCCCCGGCTGATGGCCGCGGGCACGATCGAGGTCGCGCCGCTGGCCTATATGCGCGGACGGACACTCAACGATGCGTTCATCATCCTCGACGAGGCGCAGAACACCAGCGCCGAACAGATGAAGATGTTCCTCACCAGGCTCGGGTTCGACTCGAAGATCGTCATCACCGGAGACGTCACCCAGGTCGACCTTCCGAGCGGCACCAAGAGCGGTCTCCGACAGGTCCAGGACATCCTGGACGGCGTCGAGGACGTCCATTTCTCCCGCCTCACGTCCAACGATGTCGTTCGGCACAAGCTCGTCGGCCGTATCGTCGATGCGTACGAGAAGTACGACGGCCTCAACGACGGCCGCGGCGCGAACGGGAAGTAGCTCGAACCACACCATGTCGATCGACGTCAACAACGAGTCCGGAACCGAGGTCGACGAGCACGCGATCCTCGACGTCGCCCGCTACGCGCTCGCGAGAATGAGGATCCACCCGCTCTCCGAACTCTCGGTGATCGTCGTGGACGAGGCGGCGATGGAACAGCTCCACATCCAATGGATGGATCTGCCGGGCCCCACCGATGTCATGTCCTTCCCGATGGACGAACTGCGCCCACCGGTGAAGGACGCCGAGGAGCCTCCCCAGGGGCTCCTCGGTGACATCGTGCTCTGTCCTGAAGTTGCCAAGACGCAGGGTGAGCAGTCCCCGACCCAGCACTCCATGGACGAGGAGTTGCAACTGCTCACCGTCCACGGCGTCCTCCACCTCCTCGGCTATGACCACGAGGAGCCGGACGAGAAGGCCGAGATGTTCGGTCTCCAGGCGGCGATCGTCGACGGCTGGCGGGCGGAGAAGGGCCTGACCGGACCGTCCCCCGCGCCGACCGTCTCATGAGCGGGCCACTGGTCTTCGGGGCGGTTCTGCTGGTCGTCGTCGCCTGGCTTGCGGCGTGCGCCGAGGCCGGCATCGCACGCGTCTCCAGCTTCCGTGCCGCGGAAGCCACTCGCTCGGGGCGACGGGGCGCTGCCAAGCTGGCACAGGTCGCCGGCGACCCCACCCGCTATCTCAATGTGGCCCTCCTGGTGCGCGTCGCCTGTGAGATGGCCGCGGGCGTCCTGGTCACCTACGCCTGCCTCCAGGAGTTCCCCGAGACCTGGGAGGCGCTCGCCGTCGCGATCGGCGTGATGGTCCTGGTCTCCTATGTGGCGGTGGGTGTTTCCCCGCGGACGATCGGCCGTCAGCACCCGCTGAACACGGCAACCGCCGCCGCGTACGTCCTGCTGCCGCTCGCGCGGATCATGGGTCCGATTCCACAACTGCTGATCCTGCTCGGCAATGCGCTCACTCCCGGGAAGGGTTTCCGCAAGGGCCCCTTCGCCAGTGAGGCGGAACTGCGCGCGATGGTCGATCTGGCCGAGCAGGAATCACTGATCGAGGACGACGAGCGCCGTATGGTGCACTCCGTCTTCGAACTCGGTGACACATTGGTCCGCGAAGTCATGGTTCCGCGCACGGACTTGATTTCCATCGAGCGGTACAAGACCGTTCGGCAGGCCATGACCCTGGCCCTGCGTTCCGGCTTCTCCCGCATTCCTGTCAGCGGTGAGAATGAGGACGATGTCGTCGGCATCGTCTATCTCAAGGACCTTGCGCGAAAGACGCACATCAATCGGGAGTCCGAGGCCGATCTGGTTTCCACTGCCATGCGAGCGGCGGTCTTCGTTCCCGACACCAAGAATGCCGGGGACCTGCTGCGCGAGATGCAGCAGAAGCGCAACCACGTCGCCGTCGTCATCGACGAGTACGGCGGTACGGCCGGGATCGTCACGATCGAAGACATCCTGGAGGAGATCGTCGGCGAGATCACGGATGAGTACGACCGTGAACTTCCGCCGATCGAGGATCTGGGCGAGGGAAGCTTCAGGGTCACCGCGCGCTTGGACATCGGTGACATGGGCGAGCTCTATGGTCTGGACGAGTTGGACGACGAGGATGTGGAAACCGTCGGCGGACTGCTGGCGAAGGCCCTGGGACGGGTACCGATCGCGGGTGCGGGCGCCGTGGTCGACCTGCCGGACGGACGGGCGCTTCGGCTGACGGCCGAGTCCCCCGCAGGGCGTCGGAACAAGATCGTCACCGTTCTGGTGGAGCCGGTTCCAGGGCGTGCGGAGAACGGGCACGGAGCATAGGGCTCAGCCGGGACCGTACGGGGCTCGCCGCTCTCGTGGCGCCGGGCCCCGACCCCAAAACGCTGGAGGGCTGTCGCATGGACGCAGATGAACTCAAGGCATTCTGTCTGGAGTTCAATGACGCTACCGAGGAATTCCCGTTCGGTGAGGATGTGTCGGTCTTCAAGGTGGCGGGGAAGATGTTCGCCCTGAGCTCGCTGGACGCAAAGCCACTCAAGGCCAACCTCAAATGTGATCCGGACCTGGCCGTACAGCTTCGCACCGACCACTCCGCGATCGCTCCCGGCTGGCACATGAACAAACGCCATTGGAACACCGTCACGGTCGAGGAACTTCCCACCGAGATGGTGCGGGAACTCATCGAGGATTCCTACGATTTGGTGGTCGCACGACTCCCCAAAGCAGTTCGACTGCGCCTTGATCGTCCCTGATCCGTCCTGCGTGATGGGGATTGGTCTGCTGTGCATGGGTATTCTGAGGCGCAGCGGGGAGGGGGGCTCCCCATTGTCTCTCGTTGATCCAGGGGAGTAACTCCGTGAAGTCCATTCGTATGCGCCGTGGCGCTGCCTTGCTCGCTGCCGTCTCTGCGCTGTGTCTCACCGCAGCCGCCTGCGGCGGTTCCGATGAACAGAAGTCGGAGAAGGCGCCGAAGTCGGACGCCAAGCCGTTGACCCTGACTCAGATGAAGGCGGGTCTTGTTGCCCCGGTCGATCTGCCCGCCGGTTTCAAGGCCATGGAAGAAGGCGAAGCGGCAGGCAAACACAAGGCCGACAAGAAGGAATGTCAGCCGATCGCCGCGTTCATGAACCAGAAGGTCTCCGATGCCACCGTCGGCGGGGACATCGACCTCCAGAGCAATGACGCCATGATCAGCCAGCAGGTCATCACCTTCCCGGGGAACGGTGCGCAGGAATTCCTCAAGGAGGCCGCCACGGCACTCAAGGAATGCAAGGCGTTCTCGGTGAAGCAGGACGGCGAGCACGTCGACGTGAAGGTGGAGAAGATCTCCGGGCCGAAGGCTGGCGAGGAATCCCACGCCTTCCGGCTGAAGTTGAAGCTGGAGACCCTCTCCGTCGAGATGGAGACCAATCTGTTGGTGGCCAGGCAGGGCACCGGCGTGACCCGCATCGCCCATGTCCCGAACAACGCCACCGGGCACAAGGATTTCGACGAGCTGGCCGGTCGCGCGGCCAACAAGTTCGCCCGCGCCGCCCAGGACTGAGCCGGCGACAGACGCCGCACTGTCCAAGAAGTGGGGGCTCCGAGTTGGTCGGGCCCCACGGCCGTTCCCCCTTCCCGATCTATGCTCGACCCATGACGCAGAGCACCGCCCCAGGTCCGGAGGACCGCAAGATCATTACGCTGGCTCGCAGCGCCCGGGCCCGGAACGGAGTGCCCGAGGGCGCCGCCGTCCGCGATGAGACGGGTCGTACGTACGTCGCCGGGACCGTGGCGCTCGCCTCGCTCAACCTCAGTGCGCTCCAGACCGCGGTGGCGATGGCCGTGGCCAGCGGTGCCAAGTCCTTGGAGGCGGCGGCGGTGGTGTCGGATGCGGACACCGCGTCGGAAGCGGACCTGGCGGCCGTCAGGGATCTGGGCGGAGCGCAGACCCCCGTACTGCTGGCGGCGCCCGACGGGACCCTGAAGGCCACCATTACCGCGGGATAGGGGCGCATCCTCCAGGTGAGCGATTTCGGAGTGAGTGCCTGGGATCGGGGAGCACGGACCACGTTCGACCGGCAGTCGTGCGGGGTCGTCGATCGCTCCCGCGCGGGAGCAACGAGGTCCGGGCCATCGGGCCCGGGAGCGGGGTCGTCACCGGCCCTGCCACGGCGGACCGTGGCCGCGCCGGACACCGGAGGCACGGAGGACCGCCGGCATCAGCGACAATGGGCGGCATGAGTGTTCGTAGCCAGTCCTCCGAGCCCGCCCCGCACCGGGCGGGCTTCGCCTGTTTCGTCGGCCGTCCCAATGCGGGCAAGTCCACCCTCACGAACGCTCTTGTCGGTCAGAAGGTGGCGATCACCTCCAGCCGGCCGCAGACGACCCGGCACACCGTGCGCGGCATCGTCCACCGTCCCGAGGCCCAGTTGATCCTGGTGGACACCCCCGGACTGCACAAGCCGCGGACCCTGCTCGGGGAACGGCTCAACGATGTCGTCCGGACCACCTGGGCGGAGGTCGACGTCATCGGCTTCTGTCTGCCCGCAGACCAGAAGCTCGGCCCCGGGGACCGGTTCATCGCCAAGGAACTGGCGGGGATCAAGAAGACCCCCAAGGTCGCCATCGTCACCAAGACCGACCTGGTCGACTCCAAGACCCTGGCGGAGCAATTGCTCGCGGTGCATCTGCTCGCCGAAGAGCTGGGCTTCGAGTGGGCGGAGATCGTCCCCGTGTCCGTCGTCGCTGACCAGCAGGTCCAGCTGGTGGCCGACCTGCTGGTCCCGCTGATGCCTGAGGGGCCGGCGCTCTACCCGGAGGGTGACCTCACGGACGAGCCGGAGCAGGTCATGGTCGCCGAGCTGATCCGCGAGGCGGCGCTTGAGGGCGTGCGCGACGAGTTGCCGCACTCGATCGCGGTCGTCGTCGAGGAGATGCTGCCGCGCGAGGACCGCCCGGCGGACCGGCCGCTGCTGGACATCCACGCCAATCTCTACATCGAGCGTCCCAGCCAGAAGGGGATCATCATCGGCCCCAAGGGCAAGCGGCTCAAGGACGTGGGGACCAAGTCCCGCCAGCAGATCGAGGCCCTGCTCGGCACTCCGGTCTTCCTCGATCTCCACGTCAAGGTGGCGAAGGACTGGCAGCGCGACCCGAAGCAGCTGCGCAAGCTCGGTTTCTGAGCGGCCTACGGGCCACTTCTGGGCCGGGCAGGGGCCGTGGCCCATCGGAGCCCGGGCCCGCTGGCCCGGTCTGTATGGGCTGCGGGTGCACTCCGCCGTGCCGAACGCGATGGTGAGGCGTCGACGAAGCCTGGTCAGGCGCCTTCCCTCAGCACCCGGGAGACCAGCTCGCGCTGGGCGTCGGTCAGCCGGGGTTCACTGGCGTGGACGGTCGTCCCGTCGACGGAGATCTCGTAGCTGAAGCCGTCCGGCACCCCTCTGGACGGTTCGCTCCGGCCGTTCGTGAGCGCGTGCACCGCCAGCTCTCGCCAGCCGTCCGCGTCCGCCCGCCCCGAGACGTCGATCTCGGCGAACCGCTCGATCCCCGCGAACCCGCCCGTACGCCTTACCTGGATACGCATGGTTCCCGTTCTATTACGGATCGGCCCGTTGCGCCACGAGGTCCGGGACGGAGACCCACCCCGGACCCGACGTGCCCCGGCCGGTTCATCCGGCGGGGTCGAGCCGACTCACAGCTTGGCCTGTGTGGTGGGGACGCCCACCTGCGACCATGCCTTGATCACGGCCTCCAGCTCCGCGCCGTCGCCGTAGCGAGCCCGCGCCGAATCCACCGTCAGCCGGGCGAACTCGGAGAACTGCGCCTCGGACGACAGCTCGCCCCCGGTGAGGGTGTCGAACCAGATCTGCCCGGCCCGCTCCCACGCCTTGCCGCCGAGCTGGGTCGCCAGCAGGTAGAAGGCGTGATTGGGAATCCCGGAGTTGATGTGCACGCCGCCGTTGTCCCGGCCGGTGCGGACGTAGTCCTCCATCGTCGCGGGCTGCGGGTCCTTGCCGAGGACGTCGTCGTCGTACGCCGTGCCCGGGGCCTTCAGGCTGCGCAGGGCGACCCCGCTCACCCGGGGGGCGAGCAGGCCCTCGCCGATCAGCCAGTCGGCCTGGTCGGCGGTCTGGTCGAGCGTGTACTGCTTCACCAGCGAGCCGATCACGTCCGAGAACGACTCGTTGAGGGCGCCGGACTGGCTGAAGTACTCCAGGTTGGCCGTGTGCTGGGTGAGTCCGTGCGCCAGTTCGTGCGCGATGATGTCGACGGAGACGGAGAAGTCGAGGAAGATCTCCCCGTCCCCGTCGCCGAACACCATCTGCTGGCCGTCCCAGAAGGCGTTCCCATACTTCTCGTCGTAGTGGACGCTCGCGTTGAGCGGTAGTCCCGCATCGTCGAGAGAGTTGCGGCCGTACGAGTTCAGCAGGAGCTCGAAGGTGGCACCGAGGCCCGCGTAGACCCGGTTGACGGTGGCGTCCTGCCCTGGTTCGTCGCCCTCTCCACGGACCTTCTTGCCAGGCAGCCGCAGGGTGTTCTCGCAGTCGTAGATCGTGCGCCGGGGCTTGTCCGTCGTGGCGCCCTGCGTCGAGGGGACGGCCGCCGCCAGTCCGCGGATGGTGGTCACACGACGCCGGGTCCGCTGGGCGGCGTCCACTTCCAGGGTTCGCTGGGCGGCCTCGGCGAGTGCGCTGTCCTCACCGCGGGCGATCTTGTCGAGCACATGCGGCGGCACGATGGTGCAGAACGTGGGATGGGAATCTGTCATGACCGGCAATGTGGCACTGGGTCATCCCACTGTCACTAGTTGCCACCGGGATTGACGAGATGGAGTGACGAATACCGTATGGCTGACGGATATCCCGCATACTGATACAGGACCGCCGTTCCAGCGCGGCTCGGCTATGCTCGCCCGCATCATGCGTTTCGGGCTGCTTCTTCTTAGCTGCCGCGGTGAGGGCCTGTAGTCGTAGGCCGACCCCCTCCCCGCGGGATCTGGTGCTGCAGCGTTTCGTCGGCCTCCCCCATAGCCCCTGAGGGCATGGGAGGTAACCAAGCCGGACCCCCGAGGAGCCCCGCGCAATGTCTGAGACTTCTGTTGGCCGCCCCACGCCCATCACCAATGCGACCCACACGCAGAAGCCGTCCGGAATGCCGATCCACAAGTACGGCCCCTACGAGGCCGTGGACATCTCCGACCGCACCTGGCCGAACCAGCGGATCACCAAGGCCCCCCGGTGGCTGTCCACCGATCTGCGGGACGGCAACCAGGCCCTGATCGACCCCATGTCTCCCGCTCGCAAGCGTGAGATGTTCGATCTGCTGGTGCGGATGGGCTACAAGGAGATCGAGGTCGGCTTCCCGTCCTCCGGTGAGACCGACTTCGCCTTCGTCCGGTCGATCATCGAGGAGGGGGCGATCCCCGAGGACGTGACGATCTCCGTACTGACCCAGGCGCGCGAGGAGCTGATCGAGCGCACGGTGGAGTCCCTGAAGGGCGCGCACCGGGCCACGGTCCATCTGTACAACGCCACCGCGCCGACTTTCCGCCGGGTTGTCTTCCGCGGTTCGAAGGACCAGGTCAAGCAGATCGCCGTCGACGGCACCCGGCTGGTGATGGAGTACGCGGAGAAGGTCCTGGGCCCGGAGACGATCTTCGGCTACCAGTACAGCCCGGAGATCTTCACCGATACGGAGCTGGACTTCGCCCTGGAGGTCTGTGAGGCCGTGATGGACGTCTGGCAGCCGGAGGCCGGTCGCGAGATCATCCTGAATCTGCCGGCGACCGTGGAGCGCTCGACGCCCTCCACGCACGCGGACCGTTTCGAGTGGATGAGCCGGAACCTGTCCCGCCGCGAGTACGTCTGTCTGTCCGTGCACCCGCACAACGACCGGGGCACCGCCGTCGCCGCGGCCGAGTTGGCGATCATGGCGGGCGCCGACCGGATCGAGGGCTGTCTGTTCGGTCAGGGCGAGCGCACCGGCAATGTCGACCTGGTGACCCTGGGGATGAATCTGTTCTCGCAGGGCATCGACCCGCAGATCGACTTCTCGCAGATCGATGAGATCCGTCGGACCAGCGAGTACTGCAACCAGATGGAGATCCACCCGCGCCATCCGTATGCGGGTGACCTGGTCTACACGTCCTTCTCCGGCTCCCACCAGGACGCCATCAAGAAGGGCTTCGACGCGCTGGAGGCGGATGCCGCCGCGGTCGGCAAGTCCGTCGACGACATCGAGTGGAACGTGCCGTACCTGCCGATCGACCCCAAGGACGTGGGCCGTTCGTACGAGGCGGTCATCCGCGTCAACTCGCAGTCGGGCAAAGGCGGCATCGCCTACGTCCTGAAGAACGACCACAAGCTGGATCTGCCGCGGCGGATGCAGATCGAGTTCTCCCGGATCATCCAGGCGAAGACCGACAGCGAGGGTGGAGAGATCACCCCGGCCGCCATCTGGGCCACCTTCCAGGACGAGTACCTGCCCAATCCGGAGAACTCGTGGGGCCGCATCCAACTGCGCTCCGGGCAGTCCACCACGGACACCGACGGCACTGACACCCTGACCGTCGAGGCCGTTGTGGACGGCACCGAGACGGTGTTGGCTGGATCTGGCAACGGTCCGATCTCTGCGTTCTTCGCCGCTCTGAACGCCGTCGGGGTGGATGTACGACTGCTGGACTACACCGAGCACACCCTCAGCGAGGGTGCATCCGCGCAGGCCGCGTCGTACATCGAGTGCGCCATCGACGGCAAGGTGATGTGGGGCATCGGCATCGATGCCAACACCACGAGGGCCTCGCTGAAGGCTGTTGTCTCGGCGGTCAATCGCGCCACGCGCTGATTCTGCAAATTGACCGATCACGCCCCCTGGACCCCGCCTGAACGGGAGATTCCGGGGGGCGTGCCCTGTTTACGGCTGCGAATCCGGGGGCGAGGAATCGGCCATGTGCTGGCGTACAGCCGCTGGAGTGCTGACGTAGCAACCCTGCTGTGGCTAACATCACGTCAACGCGGGAATGTTGCCGGAGCGTTACGGAGGTGCGCAGTGCGCGCAGGCCGGGGAGTATTTGGCCGAAAGTTGTTGGTCTGCGGCATTCACACTTCGTGGAACACCGTAGGGGACGGGGAGTTCTTCTGTCCTGCCTGCGGAGGCGACAGGAACTATCGCCGCCGCACCGGCCGCCGTCGTTTCACCCTGCTCGGAATTCCCCTCCTGCCGCGAGGGTCGGCGGGTCCCGTCGTCGAATGCGCCGCCTGTCACGGGCACTTCGGCATGGACACCCTCGACCATCCGACGACCGCACGCTTCTCCGCGATGCTCCGGGACGCAGTCCACACGGTGGCCCTGGCCGTTCTCGCCTCCGGTGGCACCTCGTCCAGTTCCGTGCGCGAGACCGCGGTCACCACGGTCCGTGCGGCGGGTCTGCACGACTGCACGGAGGACCAACTCACCGGGCTGATCGAGGCGCTCGCCGCGGACACCGGTCGCTTCGTCACCGACACCGGACCGTACGGCGCTGCCCTCGCGATCGAATTGCACGAAGCGCTGGAGCCGCTGTCGCCGCACCTCGCGCCGGCGGGCAGGGAGTCGATCCTGCTCCAAGGAGCCCGGATCGCGCTCGCGGACGGGCCCTACACACCGGCCGAACGAGAAGTGCTGACCACCGTGGGCACGGCGCTCCAACTGCCGCCGACGGACACCACCCGACTGTTGTCGATGGCCCGCACGCTCTCCCCGTAGCCCGTCTGTCGGTTGTGCCCGGGGCTCACGGTCCGGCGGGGGGACTGTGGGCTCCTGAGCAGAGAGCAGGCGTGGCCGGGGGCGTACCGCTGTCGTCAGGGGCTTCCAGGGGTGCACACGCGCCCCCGAACCTTGCCTGGCACCCCGGGGGCGCTTCCGCCCGCCGTAGGCCCGTAGAAGGCCGCTGGGGCCGCGAGGCGTGGCCGTTGAGGGGTACTCGGGTTTTTCGGTTGCACAGCCGTTCGACCCTCGCGCGGGCGGCAGGCCCGGTCGGGCCGCGGCTTCACTTCGCGCTCGTTGGCTGCCGACCGGCGATGGGTGCCGGCGTGCGCCCGGCTGAGGGCGACCCCGTGCCGGGCCCCCGCCCCGCCCGTGCCGAAGTGCCGTACGCCGCACGGGAACTGCACTGGCGGAACGGTGGATTACTCCCCGGGGAGTAGTGCGCCCCCGGTGGCCACCTCCGGCAGTAGGACCCATCTCGCTCCCACGTCCGACGCACTCCTGCGCCGGTGTCGAAAGCCTGGTGTGCGACCCCGCGACCCCCGCTACACCGCGAGACGGCCATGGGATCTGAACCGAAAGTCCCGAGGCCGAGCGCTCGAAGGCACGCCGTGCCCTGTTCGCTGCTGCTCCGCTGCGGTGTTCATCGGAGGGACATCGGAACCCGGGCCAACGATCAGTGTGACCCACGTGTGTGACCCATTCGTGGTGCAGAATTCGCTCCCGCCGACGGCCCGCCCCTGAGGATGACCCCATGCCCGAACCCGCCCCGCGTCTCGGCGAGCGCGTCCTGACCGCCGTGAGCGGCGATCCCCTCACCGTCCCCAACCGCACGCGTAACGACGCGCTCATCGCGGTGGGAACGGGGCTGCTCTCCACCGCCATCGCCCTCTGCGCCGAGGACGGGAACGTCCCGGACCCGGTCGGCTGGCTCCTGTTGGCCGGCTCCGTGGCCGCGCTGGTCTGGCGCAGGTCATGTCCCGGCCTGGTACTGCTGGCCGTGCTGGTGTGCTCGGTGCCGTACCACGCCTTCGACAATCCGCACGCCGCCGCCATACCCGCGCTGGTCATCGCCCAGTACACGGTGGCCGCCACCGCCCGGCTCCTGTACACCTCCCTCATCGGGGCCGGGGCCATCACCGTGTCGGTCGCGGTGATGTTCGTCGTGGGCACCTCCGAGGGGCTGGACGCGCTCCGCAGTTCCGGTTGGCTGCTGACCGTCCTCGTCTTCGGCACGGACGTGCGCATCTACCGCCGCTACATCGCCTCCGTCGTGGGCCGCGCGGAGCACGCGGAGCGGACGCGCGAGGAGGAGGCGGCTCGTCGCGTCGCCGAGGAGCGGCTGCGCATAGCCCGTGACCTGCACGACCTCATCGCCCACTCCATCACCCTCATCGGCGTCCGCACCTCGGTCGCCTCCCATGTGATGCTCACCGACCCCGAACGTCTCGACCGGGCCGCGATAGCCCAGGCCCTCGACGACATCGCCGAGACCTGCCGCACCGCACGCGGGGAGTTGCGCACCACCCTGGCCGTCCTGCGCACCGACGCCCCCGACCGTGACGGTCCGCTGCCCGATCTCGCCGCGCTGCCCGATCTGGTGCGGCCCGCGGCGGCCGAGTTGACCCTGGACCTCAAAGCCGCACCCGTGCCACCCGCGGTGGGCGCCGCCGCCTACCGCATCGTCCAGGAGTCGCTGACCAACGCGGTGCGCCACGCAGGGCCGGCCGCCCACATCGAGGTCGCGGTGGTGCGGGAGGGGCCCGCGCTCATGGTCACGGTCTCCGACGACGGCCTGGGGCCGGTCCAACAGGGCAACGGCTACGGCATCATCGGCATGCGGGAGCGCGCCCGGAGCGTCGGCGGGACCCTCACCACCGGGGCACGCGTCCCCCACGGGTTCCAGGTGACCGCGCTGCTCCCCATCCAGCAATCGGAGGCCATCGCATGAGCGGTACGAAACGACCGATCAGGGTGCTACTCGTCGACGATCAACTGCTGGTGTTGGCGTCCTTCGCGATGCTCGTGGAGTCCGCGGCCGACATGGCGGTCGTCGGTCAGGCCACCGGGGGCGCGCAGGCGGTGGAGATGGCCCGCTCCAGCCTGCCGGACGTGGTCGTCATGGACGTCCGGATGCCCGGGCTGGACGGCATCGAGGCGACCCGGCTGATCGCGGCGGACGAAAGCCTCCACTCCGTGAAGGTGCTGGTCCTGACCACATACGACACCGACGATTACGTCGTGGACGCGCTGCGGGCCGGTGCCTCGGGCTTCCTGGTCAAGGACACCCGCCCGGCCGATCTGCTGTCGGCGATACGTACCGTGGCGGCCGGGGACGCGCTGCTGTCCCCGGGGCCCACGGCCCGTTTGATCGCACGGGTGCTGAGCGGCCCTTCGCTCGCTCCGACCGCCCGGATACCGACGAAGGGCACGGAGAAGCTCACCGAACGCGAGCGGCAGGTGCTGGCCCTGGTGGCACGCGGTCTGAACAACACCGACGCGGCGGCGGCGCTGGGGCTTTCCCCGCTCACCACCAAGACCCATGTGAGCCGGATCATGGGCAAGTTGGGCGCTCGGGACCGGGCCCAGTTGGTGATCATCGCTTATGAGTCGGGGCTGGTGGTGCCGGGGACCGCCCAAGCCCGGCCGTGACGGCGTCCGATGCGGGCCGTGGAGCACGGTGATCCCGGCAGTGGACGGCCGTGCGGGCGCGGCGATGAGTTTCCCTCCCGATGACGGTCCACCCTGATGAGAGCGCGCGCTCCAGCGCGTATCGACCAGCGATCAGGAGGGCAGCAGCCGTGGACGAACAGTTCACCGCCACTTTGCGCAAGAGCCCCGAGGCCGGCGGGTGGACCTATGTCGTATGGCCCGGATCGGTGGAGTTCTTCGGTACGCGGGGATTGGTCAAGGTCCGCGGCACCATTGACGGACACCCCTTCCGCAGTTCCTTCATGGCCCTGGGCGACGGCACCCACAAACTGCCGGTCAAGGCCGAGATCCGCAGGGCGATCGGCAAGGAGGCCGGGGACCCGGTCACGGTCCATCTGTACGAGCGGCTCCAGGGATGAGCCGGCCGGCCCCGCCCGCTTCGACCCCGCCCGCTTCGACCAGGGCGGCGCCGCGCGTCCACGCCGACCAGGCCGCGGGCGTACCCCGACCGCCCCGAGTGCCCCCGCAGCCCCATCGCTGACCTCCCGCACCACCGGAGCGCACGCCCGGGGTGCATCCCGACGTACAGGACCGTGGGCGGCCGACGGTACGGGACAATGGCCGCATGAGCCTGTTCCGTGACGATGGGATCGTCCTGCGCACCCAGAAGCTCGGCGAGGCCGACCGCATCATCACCCTGCTCACCCGCGGCCACGGCCGTGTGCGGGCGGTCGCCCGGGGCGTGCGCCGCACCAAGTCGAAGTTCGGTGCCCGGCTGGAGCCCTTCTCCCACGTCGACGTGCAGTTCTTCGCCCGTGGCAGCGAACTGATCGGCCGCGGCCTCCCCCTGTGCACCCAGAGCGAGACGATCGCCCCCTACGGCGGCGGGATCGTCACGGACTACGCCCGCTACACGGCGGGCACCGCCATGCTGGAGACCGCCGAGCGGTTCACCGACCACGAGGGCGAACCCGCGGTCCAGCAGTACCTCCTCCTCGTCGGGGCGCTGCGCTCCCTCGCCCGCGGCGAGCACGCACCCCACCTGATCCTCGACGCCTTCCTGTTGCGCTCCCTCGCCGTGAACGGTTACGCCCCCAGCTTCGACGACTGTGCGAAGTGCGGCCTCCACGGTCCCAATCGCTTCTTCTCCGTCGCCGCCGGCGGGGTCGTGTGCGGCGACTGCCGGGTGCCCGGCTGCGTCGTACCCTCGGCGCAGGCCCTCGGCCTGCTCAGCGCACTGCTGACCGGTGACTGGCCCACGGCCGATGCCTGTGAGGCGCGCCACGTCCGGGAGGGCACCGGGCTGGTGTCCGCCTATCTGCACTGGCACCTGGAGCGCGGCCTGCGCTCGCTCCGCTATGTCGAGTACGGCGAGAAACAGCCCCGGTGACCGGCGTGGTCCACCGGGATGTCCAAGAAGCACCAGCAGAGCGACAGGAGATGTGAATCGCATGGCACGACGCGGAATCCTGGGCAGGGCCCGCCGCGACTACAAGGTTCCCGAGCCGCACCCTTCCGGCGCCCGGCCGCCGAAGATCCCCGGTGAGCTGGTGCCCAACCATGTGGCCTGTGTCATGGACGGCAACGGCCGTTGGGCCAAGGAACGGGGACTGCCGCGCACGGAGGGCCACAAGGTGGGCGAGGGCGTCGTCCTCGACGTGCTGAAGGGCTGTCTGGAGATGGGCGTCAAGAACCTCTCCCTGTACGCCTTCTCCACCGAGAACTGGAAGCGTTCGCCCGACGAGGTCCGCTTCCTGATGAACTTCAACCGTGATGTCATCCGTCGCCGCCGCGATGAGATGAACGAGCTGGGCATCCGCATCCGCTGGGTCGGCCGGATGCCCAAGATGTGGAAGTCGGTCGTCCAGGAACTCCAGGTCGCCCAGGAGCAGACCAAGGACAACGACGCCATGACCTTGTACTTTTGCGTCAACTACGGCGGCCGGGCGGAGGTCGCCGACGCCGCACAGCGCATCGCCCTCGATGTGGCCGCGGGCAAGTTGGACCCGTCCAAGGTCAGTGAGAAGACGGTGCAGAAGTACCTGTACTACCCGGATATGCCGGACGTCGATCTCTTCCTGCGCCCCAGCGGCGAGCAGCGCAGCTCCAACTATCTGATCTGGCAGAGCGCGTACGCGGAGTTCGTCTTCCAGGACGTGCTGTGGCCGGACTTCGACCGTCGCGACCTGTGGCGGGCCTGTCTGGAGTACGCCCAGCGCGACCGTCGTTTCGGCGGTGCGATCCCCAACGAGGTCCCGGGGCAGGCACGTGGCTGAGAACGCCCACCACGCTCACCAGACCGATCACACCGATCACGCCGCCGGGGCCGTACCGGAGTCCGTGGAGCTGGCCTATTGGCCCGTTTACGCGGACATCCTCATCGGGGTGCTCGTCCAGCGGAGGAAGACCCGGTCGGGCCGTGCCCAACTGGTGGGATGGCCCATCGGGGCGCTCGCCGCCTTCGCGGCGGCCTGGATCCGTTTCGACGCCACTGGTCGGGTGACCGACCCCGCTGCGGCGATGCTGGTGACCGCGGGGATCTTCCTGGTGGTACTGACGCTGTTCCTGCCCCGGCTCATGGCACGGCAGTACCACCGGCTGACCAAGGAGCACGGTGAGTACCGGGCCGTGCTCGACGAGCAGGGGGTGCACTTCACCGCCGAACGGTTCTCGCACTCCTCCGACTGGACGCTCCTCAACCGGTACGTGGAGACGGCGGAGCACTTCGTCCTGCTCAGTGCGGACAAGGGCGCGGTCGGTCTGGTCGTGCTCCCCAAGCGGGGCGTGCAGCAGCCCGCAGCACCCGCAGGCATAGACGGTCTGCGGGCGCTGCTCGACGGGCGGCTACGGCGGGTCTGACCCCATTCGGGAGTTCGACCGGCTGCCTCAGGCGTTCGCGCAGTCGGCGCAGGTGCCGAAGATCTCCACGGTGTGCGCCACGTTCACGAAGCCGTGCTGGGCGGCCACCGTCTCCGCCCACTGCTCCACCGCCGGACCTTCGACCTCCACCGCCTTGCCGCAGCCGCGGCACACCAGATGGTGGTGGTGGTCGTCGGTCGAGCAGCGTCGGTAGACGGACTCGCCGTCGCTGGTGCGCAGGACATCGACCTCGCCGGCGTCGGCCAGGGATTGCAGGGTGCGGTAGACCGTCGTCAGACCCACGGAGTCGCCGCGATGTCTGAGCATGTCGTGGAGTTCCTGTGCGCTGCGGAACTCATCCACCTCGTCGAGCGCCGCCGCGACGGCGGCACGCTGTCGTGTGGACCGCCCTCGCACTGAGGCGGTGTTACCGCCGCTGGGCGCAGTCGCCACAGGTGCCTCCTTGCTTCGACCACCATGCTAATGGGGGCCAATTCTGCCAGGTCGGGATCAGGCCCTGACGCCGTCACCCGGCTGACGCATACCCGGCAGCTCCGAATCGCACTCGGCGCGGCCCGGCGCCGCTGGTGGGACGTGGTGTCGGGCCCGTCGCTTCGCCAGCGGAGCGGCGACGGCGGTCAACAGGATGAACACGGCGATCGCGAGCAGCACGATCGTCGCCCCGGGCGGTACGTCCTGGTAGTACGAGGTGGTGGTGCCTGCCAGGGACACGATCACGCCGATCGCCACGGCCAGCGCGAACGTCGCCTTGAACGAGCGGGAGATCTGCTGCGCCGCCGCCACGGGAACCACCATCAGCGCGCTCACCAGCAGGAGTCCCACCACGCGCATGGCGACCGAGACGGTGACGGCGGCCGTCACGGCGATCAGCAGGTTCAGGGCGCGCACCGGCAGTCCGGTGACCCGCGCGAACTCCTCGTCCTGGCTGACCGCGAATAGTTGCCGCCGCAGTCCCACCGACACCAGCATCACGAAGGCGGCCAGTACGGCGATCGCGGTGAGGTCGGCGTCGGAGACCGTGGAGAGCGAGCCGAACAGGAACGAACCGAGGTTCGCCGTGGACCCGGTGTCCGACAGATTGATCAGCAGGACACCGCCCGCCATGCCGCCGTAGAACAGCATCGCCAGTGCGATGTCCCCGCGCGTCTTGCCGTAGGCCCTGATCAGCTCCATCGCGACGGCACCGATCACCGAGACGACGGTGGCCATCCAGATGGGGTTGGTGGAGAGCAGGAAGCCGAGGCCGACACCGGTCATGGCGACATGGCCGATGCCGTCGCCCATCAGTGCCTGCCGTCGCTGCACCAGATAGATGCCGACGGCCGGCGCGGTGATTCCGACGAGGAGCGCCGCGAGGAGCGCCCGCTGCATGAAGGCCGTTTCCAGGATTTCCATGATCAGCTCAGCAGTCCCGTGCGGAGCGGCTCGTGGGCCGCGTGCGGATGTACGTGGTCGTGGCCGGGCAGGGCGTGCTGACCGGTGGCCTTGGGGGGCGGTCCGTCGTGGACCACACAGCCGTCGCGCAGCACCACGGCCCGGTCGATCAGGGGCTCGATGGCGCCCAGCTCGTGCAGGACGAGGAGGACGGTCGTACCGGCCGCGACCTGGTCGCGCAGGGTGTCGGCGAGGATCTCCTGGCTGGCGAGGTCGACGCCTGCCATGGGCTCGTCCATGATCAGCAGTTCGGGTTCAGAGGCGAGAGCGCGGGCGATCAGCACACGCTGGTGCTGGCCGCCGGAGAGTGCGCTCACCGAGTCCTCGGCCCTGTCGCTCAGCCCCACGAGTTCGATGGCGCGGTCCACGGCCGCCCGGTCGGCCCGGGAGAGCCGGCCCAGCCGGGCCCGGGAGAGCCGGCCGGAGGAGACGACCTCGCGAATCGTCGCGGGCACTCCGCTGGCGGCGGTGGTGCGCTGCGGCACGTAGCCGATGCGCGACCACTGGCGAAAGTGCCGCAGCTCGGTGCCGAAGAGCGCGATCTCACCCTCGGTGAGGGGCACCTGCCCGATGAGCGAGCGTACGGCGGTGGACTTGCCGGAGCCGTTGGCGCCGAGCAGGGCGACCACCTCGCCGCGCGTGACGGTCAGATCGACGCCGCGCAGCACGGGCCGGGAGCCGAGCGTGGCCCGGGCTCCGCAGAGGGATATGACGGGTTCGCTCCCCGATGGCACAGCTGCCTCCCACGGTGGTTTCATTTCGCGCCCAGGGCCTTCTTGAGGGCGGTGAGGTTCGACTCCATCACGGCGACGTAGTCGTCGCCCTTGGACTTGTCGGTGATGCCTTCGAGCGGGTCGAGGACGTCCGTCTTCAGCCCGGTGTCGTCGGCCAGTGTCTTGGCCGTGCGGTCGCTGGCGAGCGTCTCGAAGAAGACCGTGGTCACCTTCTCCTTGGCCGCCAGGGCCTGGAGCTCCTTGATCCTGGCCGGGCTGGGCTCGGATTCCGGGTTGACGCCGGAGATGCCCTCCTGGTCCAGCCCGTACCGCTCGGCGAGGTAGCCGAAGGAGGTGTGGGTGGTGATGAAGGTCTTGGTGGTGGTGCTCTTGAGGCCCTGGCGGTAGGCGGCGTCCAGCGTGTTCAGCTCGCCCACCAGGGCGTCGGTGTTCTTCTGGTAGGCCGCGGAGTTGTCCGGGTCCGCCTTGGCGAGGGCGCTGTTCACGCCCTTGGCGACCTCGGCGTACTTCACCGGGTCGAGCCAGATGTGTGGATCGCCGCCGGCCTCGCTCGCGTGGTCGTGATCTTCCTCGGAGTGGCCTTCCGTGCCGTGCTCCTCCGTGCCATGGTCATGGCCGTGGTCGGTGCCCTGGTGGGTCTCCAACTTGGTGAGGGTGGCGGCGTCGATCTTGTGCTTGGCCTCGGACTGGCCGATGGCCTTGTCCACGGCGGGCTGGATGCCCTTGAGGTAGAGGATCAGACCTGCCTCGCCCAGTTCGGCGGTCTGGCGCGGCTTGAGCTCCAGGTCGTGCGGCTCGACACCCGGCTTGGTCAGGGTGGAGACGGAGACATGGTCGCCTCCTATGCGCTCGGCCAGGTACTCCATGGGGTAGAAGGACGCCACGACCTTCAGCTTGCCGTTCTCCTTGCCGTCGGCGGCATCGGAGGAGGCGCAGGCGGACACGGCGACCAGGCCGAGCGCCACTGCACCGGTGGCGGCTGTTGTGCGTATAAGGCGTCCTATGTTCATGACACTCATTTTCAACAAAAATGGAAACGATTGTCAACAAAGCCCGGTCCGAGGCGGGGGCCGCAACCGATTTGATCCCAGGGGTGCGCCCGCCGGTAATCTGAACCATTCGCCGTTAGCCGTCGTCCTATGAAGAGAGCACCGTGGCCGCCGACAAGATCGATACGATCGTCAACCTGAGCAAGCGCCGTGGCTTCGTCTACCCCTGCAGCGAGATCTACGGCGGTCAGAAGGCCGCCTGGGACTACGGGCCGCTGGGCGTGGAACTGAAGGAGAACCTCAAGCGTCAGTGGTGGCGCTACATGGTCACCTCGCGTGAGGACGTCGTCGGCATCGACTCGTCGGTGATCTTGGCCAGTGAGGTCTGGGAGGCTTCCGGCCATGTCGCAACCTTCAGCGACCCGCTCACCGAGTGCACCTCCTGCCACAAGCGCTACCGTGCCGACCACCTGATCGAGGCGTACGAGGCCAAGCACGGCAGGACCCCCGAGAACGGCCTGGCGGACATCAACTGCCCGCACTGCGGCACCAAGGGCGCCTTCACCGACCCCAAGCAGTTCTCGGGTCTGCTCGCCACCCACCTCGGCCCCACCCAGGACTCCGGCTCCGTCGCCTATCTGCGTCCCGAGACGGCCCAGGGCATCTTCACCAACTTTGCCCAGGTGCAGCAGACCTCGCGCAAGAAGCCGCCGTTCGGCATCGCCCAGATGGGCAAGTCGTTCCGGAACGAGATCACGCCCGGCAACTTCATCTTCCGCACCCGTGAGTTCGAGCAGATGGAGATGGAGTTCTTCGTCAAGCCCGGCGAGGACGAGCACTGGCAGCAGTACTGGATGGACCAGCGCTGGAACTGGTACACGGGCCTCGGCATGCGCGAAGAGAACATGCGCTGGTACGACCACCCCAAGGACAAGCTCTCCCACTACTCGAAGCGCACCGCCGACATCGAGTACCGCTTCCAGTTCGGCGGCAACGAGTGGGGCGAGCTGGAGGGTGTCGCCAACCGCACCGACTTCGACCTCACCGCCCACTCCAAGGCGTCCGGTCACGACCTCTCGTACTTCGACCAGGAAGCCGGCGAGCGCTGGACCCCGTACGTCATCGAGCCCGCCGCCGGTGTCGGCCGCGCGATGCTGGCCTTCCTCCTCGACGCGTACAACGAGGACGAGGCGCCCAACGCCAAGGGCGTCCTGGAGAAGCGCGCCGTGATGCGTCTCGACCCGCGCCTGGCCCCGGTGAAGGTCGCGGTGCTGCCGCTCTCGCGCAACCCGCAGCTCTCCCCAAAGGCCAAGGGCCTGGCGGCCGACCTGCGGCAGAACTGGAACATCGAGTTCGATGACGCGGGCGCGATCGGCCGCCGCTACCGTCGTCAGGACGAGATCGGTACTCCGTTCTGCGTCACCGTCGACTTCGACACTCTCGACGACAACGCGGTGACCGTGCGTGAGCGCGACACCATGACGCAGGAGCGCGTCTCCCTGGACCAGATCCAGTCCTACCTCGGCAGCCGTCTCCTCGGCTGCTGACACCCGAGCTCTGCGGGGGCCGTCCGGGCGCTACTGTCCGGCGGCCCCTTCGCACGGTACGGAGCCGATGGCGGGCAGTTGGCAGGCCGCGCGGCCTCCCGCCATCGGTAGCGAGTGCACCTGCACGTCCACCGCAGCATCCGACGGAAAATCGGATGCCGCCCCTTCTCCAGGACAGGTACCGTCAGCCTCATGTCTTCGTTCTTCCAGATCTACGAGTGAGAGAGCGGCGGTCACCCGCCCTCATCTGACGACCCCCCAAGTCACTTCTCACCACCCAATGGGAGAGCACCATGGCCAAGAGCCGCAACAACCTTCTCGGTGTGGGGGGACAGCGCAAGAAGCTGTCCCGTGCCGACCAGCAGGGCAACGGCCCGGCGCGCAACGCCGATCGCCAGGTCGCCGCAGACCATAAGGCGGAGTTGCTGCGCAAGATGCGCGAGCGGGCCCAGGACACCGACGGCGAGCAGCGCGACGCGTCCGATGAGCCCGAGCAGGTCCAGGAGTCCTCGGCGAACGAGTCCTGACACCCAGCGACGATCGACGGCCCCGCACCACGTACGGCATGTACGGGTGCGGGGCCCTCGCGCGTCCGTGTCCCTGTGGCGGCGTCCGGGGGACGGCACGCGGTCGGCGGTTCAGCCGCGGGCGCCCGGCGCCGCGTCCGCGGCCCTCGTGACGGGCTCCCGTCCCTCCAGCACCTCCGCACAGCGACCGGCCGTGCTCCGCGCCCAAGGGCCGCTCGTCACGGCGCCCACCACCAGGACGCACAGACCGCAGCCGGCGATGATCCACCAGGCGACCCTGGCGGTATCGACGAAGTCCTGCGCATAGGTGGGGGAACTCGTTCCCACCGCGACCCCCGAGGCCAGTACGGTTCCGATCACCGCGACGCCCAGCGTCTGCCCGATCTGCCGGCTGGTGGAGGCGACCGCGGAGGCGACACCGGCCTGGGCGCGGGGCATGCCGGAGACCGCCGTATTGGTGATGGGCGCGTTCACCATGCCGAAACCCACCCCGAACAGTACGTATCCGGTGAACAGCAGCGCCGTCGAGGTCTCGGCCTCGAACACGGCGAACAGCACACCGCTTGCCGCCATCGTCGTCCCCGCGACCAGCAGCGGTAGGCGCGGTCCCCGACTGCCCACCAGGCGTCCCGACAGGGGTGCGCAGACCAGGGTCAGCCCGGCCATCGGGAGCATGTACAGCCCCGCGTGCAGGGCCGAGTAGCCGCGGACGTCCTGGAGGTAGAGCGTGTTGAGGAAGAGGAAGCCGCCCAGTGCGGCGAAGGCGGACACGGCGATGACCGTGGCCCCGGTGAAGGGTGCGCTGCGGAAGAACCGCAGATCGATCAGCGGCTCGGTGCGCCGCGGTTCGTAGATGAGCACTCCGAGCAGGGCGACGGCCGCGATCAGCCCGAAGACCAGGCTCTTCTCGATGATCGCGTACGTCAGCGAGCCGAGGAGAACCATGATCAGCAGTTGGCCCACGGGGTCCACCCGCCGTGGCTTGGGCGCCCGGGACTCGGGGACGTAGCGCCAGGTCAGAAAGAGGGCGAGCACGCCGACGGGCAGGTTCACCCAGAAGATCGACCGCCAGCCCACGGTGTCCACGAGCAGCCCGCCGATCAGTGGGCCGGCGGCCATGGAGATCCCCACGACCCCGCCCCACACACCGATCGCCCGGGCCCGCTCGGCGGGGTCGGTGAAGGTGTTGGTGATGATCGACATGGCGACCGGATTGAGCATGGAACCGCCCACGGCCTGCACCATCCGGAAGGCGACCAGCGATTCGAGCGTGGGGGCCAGCGAACAGAGCAGCGAGCCGAGCGTGAAGAGCACCAGACCGGCCATGAACACCTTGCGGCGGCCGATCCTGTCCCCGGTGGAGCCCGCCAGCATCAGCAGCGAGGCGAGGACGAGGGTGTAGGCGTCGATCGTCCACTGCAGGCCGGAGACGGAGGCGCCCAACTCCTCGCCCATGGAAGGTAGGGCGACATTCAGGATGGTGTTGTCGAGGCTGACGATCAGCAGGCTCATGCAACAGATGCCCAGGACGAGCAGCCGTCGCCGAGGAGTGAGCTCGGACATGCGCCGATAGTACGTCTAACTAACGAATGCACTCGCACGCAATGCCGTACGCGACAATGGACGGATGACCACGTCTGCCCCCTCCTACCCGAAGCTCGCCATCGGTCCGCACGCGGTGACGCCCCCGGTGGTGCTCGCGCCGATGGCCGGGATCACCAATGCCCCCTTTCGGACACTGTGCCGGGAGTTCGCCGAAGGCGTCCGCACCTTCGGCGGTCGGACGGCAACGCCGGCGGAACCGGGCAGCAAGGGGCTCTTCGTCAGCGAGATGATCACCACTCGGGCGCTGGTCGAGCGCAACGAGAAGACCATGCATCTGATCCACTTCGATGAGAACGAAACCCCGCGTTCCATCCAGCTGTACGGAGTGGACCCGGTGACCGTCGGCAAGGCCGTCCGCATGATCGTGGACGAGGACCTCGCCGATCACATCGACCTCAACTTCGGCTGCCCCGTCCCCAAGGTGACCCGCAAGGGCGGCGGATCGGCCCTCCCGTACAAGAGGCCGCTGCTGCGCGCGATCCTGCACGAGGCCGTGGGGAACGCAGGCGCCCTTCCGGTCACGATGAAGATGCGCAAGGGCATCGACGACGACCACATCACCTATCTGGACGCCGGACGGATCGCGGTGGACGAGGGGGTCACGGCCATCGCCCTGCACGGTCGCACCGCCGCCCAGCACTACGGCGGCACTGCCGACTGGGACGCCATCGCGCGACTCAAGGAGCACGTCCCGGAGATTCCGGTGCTCGGCAACGGGGACATCTGGTCGGCGGACGACGCCCTGCGGATGGTGCGCGAGACCGGCTGCGACGGTGTGGTCGTGGGGCGCGGCTGTCTGGGGCGCCCCTGGCTCTTCGCCGATCTGGTCGCCGCTTTCGAGGGCGGCGGGGGTCCCGCCGCGACACCCACGCTCCGCGAGGTCGCAGCCGTGATGCGCCGCCACGCCGAACTGCTGGGGGAGTGGATCGGCGATGAATCCCGTGGCGTGATCGACTTCCGCAAGCACGTGGCCTGGTACCTCAAGGGGTTCGCGGTCGGCTCCGAGATGCGCAAGCGACTCGCGATCACCTCGTCGCTGGCCGAACTCGACGACCAGTTGGGGCTGTTGGAGCTGGACCAGCCCTGGCCGTTGGGGGCGGACGGACCGCGGGGGCGCACCTCCGGCAACAACCGGGTGGTGCTGCCGGACGGCTGGCTGAAGGACCCCTACGACTGTGCGGCACTCGGCGCGGACGCCGAGTTGGACACCTCGGGCGGCTGAGCCTCCCGCCGCCCTGCCGCCTGCCCCGGCCCCGGTTCCCCGGCGTCGTGGCACTCCGGGCCACACTCGGCTAACGGACCGCTGGTCGACCCCCAGACGCACACGACCACCGGTTAGCGGCTCGCCCCTTCCGTGTCGGTTGTCCGGACCGAGCCCCTCCGGCTGCCGCTGTGGGGTTTGATGCCTGCGGTCAGGTGAGCGTGTGGGTGTGTGTCCCGGGCGGGGGTCGAGCGAGGCATGGCGGTGAAGCGGGGGCTGGGGCGCCGATTTCGACGGCTGTGGGGCGCGTACGCCATCAGCGCGTACGGCACCTCGCTCGGGTTCGGCGCGTTCCCGCTGCTGGCGATCGTCGTGCTGGACGCGGGGCCGGCCCAGGTGGCGGCACTGGCCGCGGCGGGGCGGGCTGTTGGGGCGCTGGTCGCGTTACCGCTCGGCCCGTGGGTCGAGTTCCGCCGCAAACGGCCCGTCATGGTGGCGATGGACCTGACCCGGTTCGCGGCGCTCATGAGCATCCCCGTCGCGTTCGCGCTCGGATGGCTCGGCTTCGCCCAACTCCTCATCGTCTCCGTCGTCGTCGCCGCGGCCGACATCGCCTTCAGGGCGGCCAGCGGCGCCTATCTGCGGGCGCTGCTGCCCCCGGGGGACCTCCTCGTCGCGCACGGCCGGTTCGAGTCCACGACCTGGAGCGCGACCATGCTCGGACCACCGCTCGGAGGGGTGGCGGTCGGGATGTTCGGCCCGGTGACGACCGTGGCCGCCGACGCGGCCAGCTATCTGCTCTCGGCGCTGGGCATCCGCAGCATCGGCGGGACGGAACCGAGCCCCGAACGGGCCGGTGCCCAGCGATTGCACCCGCGCGAACTGTTCGAAGGATGGCGCCACATCCTCACGCACCCGGTGCTGCGCCCGCTGTTCCTCAATGCGATCGCGGTCAACGGCCTGATCATGGCCTCCGAACCGCTGCTCGCCCTCCTTCTGCTGCGCGGCCTCGGATACGCCCCCTGGCAGTACGGTCTCGTGTTCGCAGCCCCGTGCATCGGCGGTCTGGTCGCCTCGCGCCTCGCCCACCTGCTCGTGAAGCGGTTCGGACAGTACGAGGTGCTGCTTGCCGCCGGAACACTGCGTGCGTGGTGGCCGCTGGGTCTGGCGTTCGTCCAGCCCGGCGTCTTCGGAATCGTCCTGGTGATCGTCGTCCAGTTCGGCCTGGTGACCTGCTGCGGTCTGTTCAATCCGGTGCTGGCCACCTATCGGCTCCACCACGCAGACCCGGACCGGGTCGCCCGCACGTTGGCCGCCTGGTCGGTCAGCACCAGCCTCTCGATCGCGGCCCTGACCGCCGGATGGGGGCTTCTTGCCGCCTTCACCGGCCCGCGCGCCGCGATCGCCGCCGCGGGAGTCCTCCTCCTGGCCACTCCGCTGCTACTGCCGCGGAGCAGGAGCGTGCTCCTGAGCGCCGAGGGATCGGGCCGGGGAGCGGACGGTTTCGATGGCGCGGGGGTGGTGGCTCCTGGTCCGGATGGTGGACCGACCTCCTCCGATAAGGCGTGATTAACACCACCCTTGATAAGGGTTGCGCTCAATTGAGCGCACATATGATTCCCTCACCTCTCATAAGGGCGGCACTCAGTGCCACCCTCTCTGGCTTCATTCGCTGAAGTCGAATACCACCCAGCGTCGCCGAACGGGGTGAACTGCTCGCGCCGTGTGCCCGTGCGTTCAAGTTGTGAACACATGCCGAGCGGGCTGCTGTGTGCCCTTCACTTGGCGGTCACTTTCGATCTGGTGGCGGACGAGTGGTTACAGCCGTATGACGGCCAAGTGGGCGTGCCCAAAAGCCTTTGATATGGGTATGTTCCTCGCCGTCAGGGCAGCCACCGAGCTTCGGGGAGAGTCGAGAGCCGTGCCGGAAAACCAGGATCGTCAGGACCTTCGCGGGCAGAAGTTCGTTTACGACTTCACCGAAGGCAACAGGGATCTGAAAGACCTCCTCGGGGGCAAGGGTGCCAACCTCGCCGAGATGACCAACCTCGGGTTGCCGGTCCCTCCGGGCTTCACCATCACCACCGAGGCGTGCAAGGTCTACCTCGACAGCGGAACGGAGCCCGCGGCGCTGCGGGACGAGGTGAGCGCACACCTCGACGCACTCGAACAGCGCATGGGCAAGAAGCTGGGGCAGGCGAACGACCCGCTCCTGGTATCCGTACGCTCCGGTGCGAAGTTCTCCATGCCCGGCATGATGGACACCGTCCTGAACATCGGTCTGTCCGACGAGTCCGTGGTCGGACTCGCCCAGCAGGCCGGTGACGAGCGCTTCGCCTGGGACTCCTACCGCCGACTGATCCAGATGTTCGGCAAGACCGTCCTCGACGTCGACGGCGACCTCTTCGAAGAGGCGCTGGAGGACGCCAAGTCGGCGAAGAACGTCACCGTCGACACCGATCTCGACGCGGCCGACCTCAAGAAGCTCGTCAAGCAGTACAAGAAGATCGTGAAGTCCGAGGCGGGCCGGGACTTCCCGCAGGACCCGCGGGAACAGATGGACCTCGCCATCAAGGCGGTCTTCGAGTCCTGGAACGGCGACCGCGCACGGCTCTACCGCCGTCAGGAACGCATCCCCAACAACCTCGGCACGGCCGTCAACATCTGCTCGATGGTGTTCGGCAACCTGGGCCCCGACTCGGGCACCGGCGTCGCCTTCACCCGCGACCCCGCCTCCGGCCAGCAGGGCGTCTACGGCGACTACCTCCAAAACGCCCAGGGTGAGGACGTTGTCGCGGGCATCCGCAACACCGTTCCGCTCGCCGAGTTGGAGTCGATCGACAAGGCGTCGTACGACCGGTTGATGCAGATCATGGAGACGCTGGAGAACCACTACCTCGATCTGTGCGACATCGAGTTCACGGTGGAGCGCGGTCAGCTGTGGATGCTCCAGACCCGTGTCGGCAAGCGCACCGCGGGCGCCGCTTTCCGGATCGCCACCCAACTCGTCGACCAGGGGCTGATCGACGAGGCTGAGGCGCTCCAGCGCGTCAACGGCGCCCAACTCGCCCAGTTGATGTTCCCGCGCTTCGACGAGGACGCCAAGGTCGAACTGCTCGGCCGGGGCATCGCGGCCTCGCCCGGTGCGGCCGTCGGCAAGGCGGTCTTCGACTCGTACACCGCGGTCAAGTGGTCCCGCTCGGGTGAGCAGGTCATCCTCATCCGCCGGGAGACCAACCCCGACGACCTGGACGGGATGATCGCGGCCCAGGGCATCCTCACCTCCCGGGGCGGCAAGACCTCCCACGCCGCCGTCGTCGCCCGCGGCATGGGCAAGACCTGTGTGTGCGGCGCTGAGGACCTGGAGGTCGACACCAAGCGGCGCCGGATGACCGTGAACGGCACGGTCATCGAAGAGGGCGACGTCGTCTCCATCGACGGTTCCACCGGCAAGGTGTACCTGGGCGAGGTGCCGGTCGTCCCGTCCCCGGTCGTCGAGTACTTCGAGGGCCGGATGCACGCGGGTGCGGACGACGCCAACGAACTGGTCGCCGCCGTGCACCGGATCATGGCGTACGCGGACCGGGTGCGCAGGCTGCGCGTGCGCGCCAACGCCGACAACGCCGAGGACGCCCTGCGGGCACGGCGGTTCGGAGCTCAGGGCATCGGCCTGTGCCGCACCGAGCACATGTTCCTCGGCGAACGCCGCGGGATGGTCGAGCGCTTGATCCTCGCGGACACCGACGAGGAGCGCTCCACCGCCCTGGAACAGCTGCTGCCGCTCCAGAAGGCCGACTTCATCGAGCTGTTCGAGGCGATGGACGGTCTGCCGGTGACGGTACGGCTGCTCGACCCGCCGCTGCACGAATTCCTGCCGGACATCACCGAACTGTCCGTGCGCGTGGCA
Organism: Streptomyces sp. NBC_00690; assembly: GCF_036226685.1. Lineage (NCBI taxonomy): Bacteria > Bacillati > Actinomycetota > Actinomycetes > Kitasatosporales > Streptomycetaceae > Streptomyces > Streptomyces sp. NBC_00690. The sequence goes on along the minus strand of NZ_CP109009.1, from coordinate 2,920,399 downwards.
CTCGCAGAGTCGCGCAAGGACCACAACGAGAACGATCTGCGGCTCCTCCAGGCCGTCCACCGGCTGCACGAGCAGAACCCGATGCTCGGACTGCGAGGGGTGCGGCTCGGGCTGGTCATCCCGGGGCTGTTCGCCATGCAGGTGCGGGCCATCGCCGAGGCCGTCGCCGACCGTCTGAACGCCAAGGGCGACCCGCGCGCCGAGATCATGATTCCGCTGGTCGGGACCGTGCAGGAGCTGGAGATCGTCCGGGACGAGGCCGAGAAGGTCATCGCCGAGGTACGGGCCGCCCGGGGCGTCGAGCTGAAGTTGGCGCTGGGCACGATGATCGAGCTGCCGCGGGCCGCGCTGACCGCCGGACAGATCGCCGAGGCCGCAGAGTTCTTCAGCTTCGGCACCAACGACCTCACACAGACCGTCTGGGGCTTCTCCCGCGACGATGTGGAGGCGTCGTTCTTCACCGCCTACTTGGAGAAGGGCATCTTCGGGGTGTCGCCCTTCGAGACGATCGACAGGGACGGGGTGGGGGCCCTGGTGCGCAGCGCGGTGGAGGCCGGCCGTGCGACCCGCCCCGATCTCAAGCTCGGTGTCTGCGGTGAGCACGGCGGAGACCCGGAGTCGGTGCACTTCTTCCACGAGGTCGGACTCGACTACGTCTCCTGCTCGCCGTTCCGCATCCCGGTGGCACGGCTGGAGGCGGGCCGAGCGGCTGCCCAGTCGAAGGGCAGCGACTCCCGCTGATCATCCGGCCGCGCCGGCCCGTCAGCGGGCCGGCGCGGTGACACTGTCAGCGGGCGCGCCCGACTCAACGAGTCCGTGAATCCGTAAAGGCGCGTTGCGCGGCACGAACGACTGTGGTCCGCCCGCCCCCGTGCAGTGGCCACGGACCCCCGGCCGCGGGCAGCCCGCGCGCTGGGACGTTGAGATGCGTTGAGTGCCGTTGGATAAAGTTGACTCACGCCGCCCGGGGGTGGTGCCCCATGGGGCCGCCGCACCGCTCAACTTCACTTCTGTGCGCGCTTCTTTAACACACAGAGAGGGTGGACACGCCGTAGTGCGTGTCCACCCCTGGTGTTTCTTTCGACACATTCGCCAAGGCCAGTTGCTCGCGTGAATATGAAGATTTTGGCTGATCTTGACGGAACCTTATTTCTGTCGTTCGTTCAGCAAAGAACAGGAGGGGCGCGGCACGCGGATCCCCATCCACGTACCGCGCCCCATTACCCAAGCCGGACAGGGAGCCGCACCCTCTGTCACCCGCCGCCGGATGTGCGAAGCCCCCCACGGTCCTCGTCACGTCCATCGGAGACAGAAGGAACCTGCCCGACGCCGTACAGCCTTTCGTTTCGCACCCAACCCCGGCGAGACATTTCAACTCTGGCTGAAACTCCGTGGTAACCGGTTGTGATGGCGTGCATACTCAGTGATCGGGGCGATTGCGGGTGCAACAGTGGGGGTTCAGTGCTACGTATCCATTTCACTGGGGACGACCTCGCCAGAGTGCGAATGGCCGTCAGACCGGATGCGTTGTGGGAAACGATTCTGAGCTTTCATCGATTGAGAGAGCGGCGTCGTGCTCAGGTGTTCGGAGAATGGCGGTCGGAAACACGGTCGCGGTTGAATGGTGAAACGAGTCTGCTGGCCGCGCTGGTGCCGACGCGCGGCTATTTCCCCGACTTTCTGACTCCTCCGGAAGGCAGGGGCGGCCTGGAGCCGGGACTTGAAGCGATACGCGCGACCGCGCCCGACAGACTCCAATGCGAACTGAACCGGGTGTCAGCAGCGCGGGCCGCCGACAGCGATCGGACGGCCGAGCGCGCGGCGGAGCGACCTGCTGAGCGTTCCGGTCGGCTCGCCGCCCTCGCCCAGGGCGCTCCGGAGCAGCTCGCCAAGCTCATCTCCGTGCTCCGCAGCTACCACAGCGCCGCCATCGTGCCGTACTGGTCACAGATCCAGGCCCGCGTCGAGGCGGACCGGGCCGTACGGGGGCGGGCGCTGCTCGACGGCGGCGCGGCCGAACTGCTCGGCTCGCTGCCCCCCGTGCTCCGCTGGCGCGCCCCCGTGCTGGAGTCCGACTACCCCGTCGACCGCGAAGTCCATCTGAACGGTCGGGGGTTGCTGCTCCAGCCGTCCTTCTTCTGCCGTGGCACCCCGGTGGTCTACCGCGATCCGAAGCTCCCCCCGGTGCTGGTCTATCCGGTCGCCCACACCCCCGATCCCGCGTTCGGGGAGACGAGCGGCTCCACGCTCACCCCGTCGCTCGGCAAGCTCGTCGGACACACGCGCTCGGCCGTTCTCCAGGCGATCCGCTATGGATGTACGACCAGTGAACTCGCCCGAAGGGCAGGTGTATCGCTCGCCTCCGCCAGCCAGCACGCCGCCGTACTGCGCGAGGCGGGCTTGGTCCTGACCCTGCGCCACGGCAATGCCGTGCTGCACACGCTCACCCCCCTGGGCGCCGCCCTGCTGAGGGGAGGGGCGCCGGCGGAGGTGGCGGGCTGAAGGCCCCCCGTTCGGTCACTCCGTGCCCTCACACGGAGATCGACACGGGGCGCGCTGCCGTGTCAGGGTGCCTTCGCCGCCCGCCCCGGTGCAGCCAGCCGAAAGCGCAGCCGACAGATGACGGCGGCCGTGTCCCGGCGCACCGCACGGGCCAGCACCGCACCCCGTTGGTTCTGGAGCAGCCGCTGCCACAGCCGGTCCGGCTCCACCTCTGCGATCAACACCGTCACCCGGGTGCCCGGGTGGTAGCGGTAGATCTTGCGCACATACTCTGACACCGGCCGTCCGATCGTGCGGCGCCGGGTGGTCAACTCCACCAGTTCCACACCCGGGTTCCACCGCTCCCAGTCGCGCCGCAAGGTCCGTGCCGCGGCCCGGTCGTCCTCGTCCTGGTGGACCACCGTGACCGCGCGTACCTCGTCCCCCAGTGACACCGCCGCGTTCACCGCCTCCCGCGTCAGCCGCGACAGATGCGATACGGGAACGATCACCAGCGAGCGGGAGCGGTGCGGTGCCGCCGGCACCCGCCCGAACTCCATCCGCTCGTCGAGGTTCCCGTACGCCCCGTGGACGCATTCGAAGAGCACCACCAGCATGGGCAGGGCGATCAGGACCGACCATGCACCCTCGGTGAACTTCGTGGCGCTCACCACCACGGCGCTGACGCCGGTGAGCACGGCGCCCAGACCGTTCAGCAGCACTTTGAGCCGCCAGCCCGCCGAGCGGTCGATGCGCCAGTGGATGACCATGCCCGTCTGACAGATGGTGAAGCCCACGAAGACACCGATCGCGAAGAGCGGCACCAAGGTGTTGGTGTCCCCGCCGGAGAAGAACAACAGCACCCCCGCCACGGCGGCGAGCGCCACCACGCCGTGGCGGTGCACCTCGCGGTCCGCCTTCAACTGGAACAGGTGCGGCAGGTAGTTGTCCCGCGCCAGCAGCGACATCAGCACCGGTAGCCCACCGAAGGAGGTGTTCGCGGCCAGTGCGAGCAGCACCACCGTGGCGAACTGCACCAGGTAGAAGCCCCAGCCGTGGCCGAGTGAAGCGTCCGCGAGTTGGGCGAGGACGGTCACCCCCTCGACCGGCTGGAGGTGGAAGCGGCCGATCAGCACTGAGAGCCCGATCAGCATCACGCCCAGCAGCGCACCGAGGGCCACTTCGGTCCGCTGGGCGCGGCGGGCGGCCGGGGTGCGGAAGGACGGTACGGCGTTGGCGACCGCTTCCACCCCGGTGAGTGCCGAACAGCCGGAGGCGAACGCCTTCACCAGCAGAAGCGCTCCCACGGTGGTCGCACTGTCACCGACGATGGACGCATGGCCGGCCGCAGCCTCGGTGGACGCAGGTGCACTGCGGAACAGGCCCACCACGATCAAGGTGAGGATCGAGCCGACGAAGACGGCCGTGGGCACGATGAACACCCGGGCCGAGTCGACGATCCCCCGCAGGTTCACTCCGGTGACCAGCAGGAGCACGGCCAGACAGAGCAGGAGCCGGTCGTCGTAGAGCGCGGGGAAGGCCGACGTCAGGGCCGCCACGCCGGCGGTGACCGAGACGGCGACGTTGAGCACGTAGTCCAGCACCAGCGAGGCGGCGGCGACCAGTGAGGTGCGGCGGCCCAGATGGGCTCGCGCGACCGCGTAGGCGCCGCCACCGTCGGGGAACGCGGCGATGACCTGACGGTAGGAGGCCACCAGTACGGCGAGCAGTGCGGCGATGGCCAGGGTGACGGGCAGGGTGTAGCCGAGCCCCACGCCGCCCGCCGTGGCCAGGACCAGGACGATGGCCTCGGGACCGTAGGCGACCGATGCCATCGCATCGAGGGACAGCGCGGCGAGACCCTGCACGGCGGTGAGCCGGTGCCGTTCGCCGGGGACGGGCCGTGGCGGTTCGGGCGGCCCTGCCGTGTCTGCTGAGTCGGCCGGCATGGACAGGGCGGTCATGGGCTGCGTACCTCCTGGGGTGGTGCCCTGAGATGGGGAGGGCAGCCCCAGCGTGGTGGCGTGTTCGGCAGCAGCCGCGCCTCTTTGTCGCGGTCTTGGCGCTCAGGGCCCGCGACTTCACACGACCTTGACGCGGCGCACGCCTCTCGTGGCACGGGGCGCAGACACGCAGCGAACGCAGGGAGCGCACAGAATGCGGTGACCACAGAGTTGGCAGGCCACACAGATAGGGCAGGCAACACAGGCCACGCAGGGAACGCGCAGAGAACGCGCAGACCGGAGATCAGGGCGAGGGGAGCCCCTCGTACACCACCCCCGTCAGCGTGGCGGACGCCGTCCACAACCGCTCGGCCGTTTCATCGTCCCTGGCCCAGGCCGCGCGCCCCGCCGATGCCGGGGCACCTCGCCAGCCGGCGATGCGCGGGCCGGTGAAGGAGTCGGGTCGCACGCCGGGTGCGGTGGCTGCGTACAGGGTGGGCAGCGCTCCCGCCGCGGCCGGTTGGGCGAACAAGCGGTTGCCCAGGGACATCACGCCTTCCGTCACCCTGGCCCCCGCCATCCGTGGACCCGCGCCTTGCAGATTGGTGTCGGAGTATCCGGGGTGCGCCGCCGCTGCGACCACGTCGGAACCCACCGCCGCCAGCCGTCGCGCCAACGCGTGCACGAAGAGCAGATTCGCCGTCTTGGACCGCGCGTACGCGATCCACCTGCGGTACGGGTGCTCGCTCTGGAGGTCGTCCAGGTCCAGCCCGGCCAACCGGTGCATGAAGCTCGACACGCTCACCACCCGCGCGCCCGATGTCGTCAGCAGCCTGGGCAGGAGAAGTCCGGTCAGGGCGAAATGGCCCAGGTGGTTCACCCCGAACTGCCGCTCGAACCCGTCGACGGTCCGCCCGAACGGAAGCGCCATCACCCCCGCGTTGTTGATCAGCAGATCGAGACGGTCGTACGGGTACCAGGCCGCGAACTCCCTCACGGACGCCAAGTCCGCCAGGTCCAGTCGGCGCACCCGGACATCTGCCCCGGGCACCCGCTCACGCACCCAGGTCGCCGCCCGGGCACCCCGCTCCTCGCTCCGGCAGGCGAGAACCACCGCCGCGCCCCCACCGGCCAGCGCTTCGGCGGTGCAGAGCCCGATGCCGCTGTTGGCACCCGTGACCACTGCCGTGCGCCCCTGCTGATCCGGAATGTCGGCAGTGCTCCAACCGGCCATCGCGCCCCTCGCTTCCCAAGATCCTCAACCACTGGCGAACACCGGGACGAACCCCGACGACCAGCGTGTGGCCGGCCCGCCGACCAGCCTGCCGTACGACGGACGTTCGGGTAGTGTGACCCTCCCGTGCCATGAACGGACTGAGGAGGTGAGACGCATTACCGCTGTCGCCAGTCGGGTGCTCTCCTCCCCGTGTCCCTGCCTCCTCGTCCCTCGACGTGGAATGCGCTGACGGACGGAGCGCCCTTCGGTTTCCCGAAAGGCTTTCATGTCCCTTCCGTCGTTCCCGCCCCTCGACGACATAGTCCGCACGCTGCGGACTGCCGGCTGCGTCTTCGCCGAGGACGAGGCGGACCTCCTCCTCGCCGCGGCCTCCGGGCCCGAAGCCCTCGCCACGATGGTGGACCGCCGCGCCTTGGGCCACCCCCTGGAGCACATCGTCGGCTGGGCGGCCTTCGCCGGCCTGCGGATACGGGTGGACCCCGGGGTTTTCGTCCCCCGACGCCGTACCGAATTCCTCGTTGAGCAGGCCGTTTCGCTCACCCGGCCGCACTCCGTCGTCGTCGACCTGTGCTGCGGTTCCGGGGCCCTGGGCGCCGCGCTCGCCCACTCCGTACGGCCGATCGAACTCCATGCCTGCGACATCGACCCGCGGGCCGTGCACTGCGCTCGGGGCAATGTCCGGTCGGCCGGCGGGCGAGTGTACGAAGGGGACCTGTACGCGCCCCTGCCCGCGCGGCTCGGCGGGCGGGTCGGGGTCCTCCTGGCCAATGTGCCCTATGTGCCGACCGGTGAGATCGAACTGCTCCCCGCCGAAGCCCGGGTGCACGAGGCACGCATCGCCCTCGACGGGGGTACGGACGGGCTCGACGTACTGCGTCGGGTCACGACCGAGGCGGCGAGCTGGCTCGCACCCGGCGGCTCCATGCTCTTCGAGACCAGCGAGGAACAGCTGCCGACGGCTCTGGAGATCGTGGCCCGAGGCGGCCTTGAGCCCCGGGTGGCCGTGGATGACGACCGTTGGGCGACGGTCGTCATCGGTACGCGACAGGGGTGATCGCCGCGGCAGGAGGGCCGGATGGCGAGATGGATGGACGATGCAGCGGCCCGCTCCGTAGGGTCGCGACCGTGCCCGACATATCGCTGACCACGCTCGTACTGCTCTGCCTTGCCGCCGCGGCGGCCGGATGGATCGATGCGGTGGTGGGCGGTGGCGGGTTGTTGCTGCTGCCCGCCCTTCTGCTCGGCCTGCCGCAGACCTCGGCCGCCCATGTGCTCGGCACCAACAAGGCCGTGGCGATCGTGGGCACGACCGGTGCCGCGATCACCTATGCGCGCAAGGCGCGGGTGCCGGTGCGGACGGCGGTACGGATCGGTTTGGCCGCGCTCGCGGGATCGATGGGCGGCGCGTTCTTCGCCGCAGGCATCAGCAGCGATGTGCTGCGGCCCGTGATCATGGTGGTGCTGCTGGCCGTCGCCGCGTTCGTCCTGCTTCGACCCTCCTTCGGGACGGCGGCGGACGGGGTGGGGCGGTCCGTGACCAGGGCGCGCACCATTACCGCGATCGTCCTCGTCGGCGGTGGCATCGGCTTCTACGACGGACTCTTCGGGCCCGGTACGGGCACCTTCCTGGTACTGGCGCTGACGGCCGTGCTCCATCTCGACCTGCTGACGGCATCGGCCACCGCCAAGATCGTCAATGTGTGCACCAACGGCGGGGCGCTGGCCATGTTCGCCTACCAGGGCACGGTGCTGTGGCAGTTGGCGGCACTGCTCGCGGTCTTCAACCTGGTGGGCGGGATGTTCGGGGCACGGATGGCGCTGCGCAAGGGCAGCGAGTTCGTGCGCGGGGTGCTCCTCGCGGTCGTCCTGACACTGGTCGCGAAGCTCGCCTTCGACCAGTGGTCCGCCTGAGGCCCGTGCTCAGGCCGGACGGACACCGATGAGATGGGCGAAGGCGACCACGTTGCCCCGGTAGCCGGTCTTCTCGCTGAAACCGCCGCCACAGGTGATCACCCTGAGTTCGGCGCGCTTCGTGGATCCGTACACCTTTCGGTCGGGGAAGGCATCGGCCTCGTAGACCTCGATCGCATCGATGGTGAACACGGCGGTGCGGCCGTCCCGGCGCGAGACCTCGATGCGGTGGCCCTTCTTGAGGGCGCCGAGAGCGTAGAAGACGGCCGGTCCCCGTGCATTGTCCACATGGCCGGCGACGACCGCGGCGCCCTTCGCGCCTGGCGTCGTGCCCCCGCCGTACCAGCCGGCGAGGTTGCGGTCCGCCTCCGGCGGCACCTCAAGACCGCCCCCGCGGTCGAGGCCCAGCCGCATCAGGGGGGTGTCGACGTCGATGTCGGGGATGCGCAGGCGCAGCGGCGGTGACGGCGGCAAGGGGTCGGCGGCTGCGTCGGTGTGCGCCCGGGGACCGGCGGCGAACGCCTGAGCCGCGGAAGGCACCGGCGGCGTCAGATCCCGGGAGCCGTTCTGCACCAGATAGACACCGGTGCAGACGGCGGCGGCCAGCACCCAGCCCTTCGCCTTGGTACTCATCGATCCTCCCGTGGAGCCCGGTCGTGGGTACGCCCCGTTCCCGGCAGGCTCAGGGCCTGCCGGGAACGGGAAGCGGGGTGCGGCAGCGGCCGGGGCCGCAGCCGTCAACCGCCCTGGACGCCGCTCGCCCGGCGTCGCAGGAACAGTGCCCCGCTGACGGCGGCAGCGGTGAGTACGGCCGCTCCCGCCGCGATCTGTACGGTGTCGGGGCCCACGCTGCCTCCCACACCGGTCCTGACATGGCCGGTCGGCTGCTCCTGGTGCTGCCCGCTGGACTGTTCGTCCCTGCGGTGCTGCACGGTGACATCTCCGCTGGCCCGCTTGCCGTTCTTGCAGCGCACGCTGATGCCATACGTGCCGGCCTCGGTCCGCTCCGGGATGCGGAACTGGCCCTCCACGGTGTCCTTGTGCGTTCCGGGCGAAAGATGGAACTCACCCGCGCCGAGCGAACGGGCATCGCCCACCCCATGGCCGTTGCGACCGCAGGCGGTGGTGTTCACGGTGACGGTGGCGCCCGGTTCGGCGGTGGCCGGGAAGACCTCCAGGGACTCGTGGTCCCCGGCGTACGCGACGGGGCCACCGACGCATATGACGGCGGCTGCCAGTGAGGCACTGGTCAGCAGACGGGCGGTCGTGCGCATGGTGTTCCTCCGAGAAAACGCATGGGTGGGGTCGTCTCCTTCGAGGAAAGTCGCCCCCGGCGCCCCACGCCTGCTGATGGCCCATCAGATTGGCTGCACCGGGCGGGCGTGTTCCCCCTTGGCGAGAGAAAAGTGCAGGTCAAAGCCATCATCGTGGTCGTTGCCGAGGGTCGCGCTGAATGGGTGATACGGGACGGTCAGGGGCTGCGTAGAGATCCGGCGGCGGAGTGGGGCGCCGGCTCGGTCTCCGGATGGGGCGAGGTCTCCGGGTGGGGCGGGTGCTTGCTGGGGGCCGGGGGCGTTTGGGGCTTCGGGCTGGGTGGGGGCTCGGATGCCGAGGCGCTCGGGGGGCTGGGTGACGCTCGGAAGTGCTCGGGGTGCGCACTATCGCAGTGTGAAGTCGATGGCCGTCCCTGCCTTCTACCCCGCCGTGCAGACCCTGAGGTGGCGGCTCTGATCAGGGCCTTTGATCTGACCCTCTCGGGGTACGTCGGTTCGGGTGATGGGGTGAGCGGTCGTCATCGCCATGTTCGAGGGAGTGGGAGCTTGACCTCAACCGAGCTTGAGGTACCACCCTCTCAGTCATGGATCTCATCACCCGTGAAGCCTCCCGGACGTCCACCGCGGTCAAGACGCCCCTCAAACTCGTCGTCATCCTCGCCAGCAATCGGGAGGGACGGTTCGGCCCGGTCATCTCCGACTGGTTCCTGGAACAGACGTCAGGACGTGGGGACTTCTCCGTCGAACTGGTCGATCTGGGCGCGACCGACATCGGCACGTACCTCGGCGCCAATCCCGCCCCACAGGTGGGCGAGGCACTCGCGGCGATCACACCGAGACTCGCCGAGGCCGACTCCTTCATCGTCATCACTCCCGAGTACAACCACTCCTTCCCCGCCTCCGTGAAGAGCCTCATCGACTGGCACTACAGCGAATGGCGGGCCAAGCCCGTGGGGTTCGTCTCCTACGGAGGTATGTCCGGCGGGCTGCGCGCGGTGGAACAACTGCGGCTGGTCTTCGCCGAGATGCACGCCGTCACGATGCGCAACACCGTCTCCTTCCATCAGGCGAGCGCCCACTTCACCGACGACGGACGGCACAAGAACCCGTCGGAGTGCGAGGCCGCTGCGAAAGCCTTGCTCGATCAACTGGCCTGGTGGGCCGAGACCTTGCGGGAGGCCAAGGCAGAGCGCCCGTACGCCGGGTAGTCACACCGTCAGTAGCGCGCAGGGATAGGGCCGTACCTGGGCCTGTGCCTGCACCCGTACCTGCGCCTGTGCCCGTACCTGCACTCGTGCCCGAGTTGAGTCGATCGCCGGAATCGCCCGGGGTGTCGGTGGGTCGAGGCATCGGACGGTCGGTGAGTCGGTGAGTCGGTGGGGCGGTGGGGCGCCCTAGGAAGTGGCTGCAAAGGCCGCTCCGGGGCGCCCCCTGACTGCCGTACCAGACGAGGCTCCGTACGGTCTGACCTGCGTGCCCTTCCTGGCTTCCCGGCAGGAGGGCTACGGAGGTCCGCCTGCGATCTGACCCGATCTGACCCGATCCGACTCGATCCGACAGGACGGGGGCGGTCGGAAGCTGCGACGCGCGGCGGATGCCGCGGGCATGGCCATGGCCTGTCGGTCCCTCAGGCGCGACGGCCGAGGAGCGCGAGCAACCGGGTCTGGGCGCTGTCGCCCGGCGGCGGCTCGATGGGCGGGGCGAACAGCCCCGTCTGGGAGAGCGCCGACGCATACGGCATGACCTCGTCCAGTGCGAAGTGCACCAGCGCTGCGGGCAGCCGCTCCGGTGCGCCGATCGCCCGGGACAGATCCCAACTGTGCACCACCGCGTCGGTGATCATCTGCGCGCAGTAGGCGACGGCAGGGGTCTCCCCGTAGGACAGACCGACCGTGCGTTCCAGCGCACCCGGCTCGGAGAACGCCTTCCGCGAGGCGCGGGCTGCGGCGTCCCAGACGGCGCGCGGACGGGTGCCGAGCACATCGCCGTCGTACACATCGCCCACCTCCGCGATGGTGGCTCCCTCAGTCACCAGTTCGGGCACCCAGAGCTGTTCCGCGGTCAGATGGTTGACGAGATCACGGACTGACCACTCGGAGCAGGGCGTCGGCTCGCCCCATTGGTCGGCCTTCACCGCGTGCACCCGTTCGGAGAAGAGCGCGAGGGCCTCGGAGTGGCGCGTGAGGAGCGTTGTCACATCGATGTCCATGCGCTCACTGTTGCGGTCCACGAAGAGTGATGCGAGCGTGCCGGCGCGTGTCCCGACAGCTGTGACACGGCTGCCGAGCAGCTCGGTCAACCGTGGGCAACAGAGCCGGGCGACCACCTCCAGCAGAAGGCCCCGATGGGTGCTGGAGGTGTGGGACGGCGGCGAGCGCAGGGCCGGGGGTGCGCGGCGGATGGTCACCGGAGGTCGGGGCCGAACGACGGTGACCGGGGTCATTCGCCGCTTGCGACCAGCGCTTCCTGGATGCCCTTCTCCTTGGCACCCAGATAGCGGGGGTCCGGCTCGAACGCCGCGTCCAGCGCCGCCTTGCCGGCTGCGAGCACCTCCCGCACCCCGCCGTAGTACCAGGTGGAGTCCTGCGGTTCGGTCACACCGATGCCGTACGACTCGACCCCCGCCGATCGGCAGAGCGTCACCGCCCGATGGATGTGGAAGTCCTGTGTCACCAGTACGGCTCGATCGACACCGAAGATCTTCTTCGCCCTGACGCAGGAGTCCCAGGTGTCGAAGCCCGCGTAGTCGCTGACTATGCGGGCATCGGGCACTCCGCGCTCGGTCAGGTAGGTCCGCATGGCGTCGGGCTCGTCGTACTCGACCCGGCCGTTGTCCCCTGTCACCAGCACCACCCTGACCTTGCCCCCGCGATAGAGCTCCGCCGCCGTATCCAGCCGGTGCGCCAGATACTTCGTCGGTTTGCCCTTCCACAGCCCTGCCCCGAACACCACCGCCACATCCTGTCGGGGTACTTCGGCGACGGTGGTGACCCGGCTGTCGGCGACCAGATGCATCCAGGTGGCGGGGGCAAGCCCGATGACGGACGCGATCATGGCCGCCTGCACCAACCGACGTTGTGCCCGACGAGACCTCAAGAGCCCCGGCCGTGACAGCCCCCGCAGGGCTGACGGCTTGGCCCAATCGCGGAGGCCGGACGGGTTCCACCGGAGTCGTCGTTGCTTCATACCTGGTCAGACGACTCCTGACGGTCAATGGTTCACCGTCCCACCGGGGAAGGAGGGGGTGCCATCGTGTCACTGCTGGGCGACCAGGCCGCGGGTAGCAGCGACCGTACGGCCGCCGACGCATAGACCGCCGTGGCGAGCCAAGCCGCGGCGAACCCATCAGGATCGGCGGGCAGCAGCCGCCCGAGTGCATCGTGTTGTCGATCCGCCGCCGTGTCCAGCAGCGCCCGCACGCACTCCGCACCCGTGGCGAGTCCCACCGATTCCAGCCGACGCGGGAGCTCACCATCCGCGCTGGCCGCGGTGATGGACCGACCGCCCGCGACAGCACGATCCACCGTACGACGCAACAGGTCCAACTCGATCGGCAACTCGGGCGAGCCCGCGGGAGGAGAAGGCTGCACCTTGCCGGCGCCCACGCCAAACCGCTCGGGAGTAACGGAGTCCGGAGTCGGCGCGGGAGACGCTGCGATGACCCCTTCCCCGTCCACGTGGTCGGCCGGCACACCGGTGACGTCGATCGATGGCACGGATGCGGCGCCAGTGTCGGTGGTGCCCGCACCTGCGGGCACAGCAGGTGGTGACCCGGCCGGGATGTGCGAGCGATTGAGCCGACGCAGCCCCAGATCGGCGCGGAACTGCTCACCGTCGTGACCTGTCCAAGCCGCGGCCAGAGCTTGTACGGCCCCCGGTCGATCGGGCACCACGCGCACGATCATCCGCAGGTCCAGCCCCGGCCGGGACCTCAGCAGCCGGAGGTTATCGGCGTAGGCCAGTGCGGACCGCTCGTCGGGGGCCAGCAGACCCACCTGGGGGCCGTCGGTGATCCGCAGGCCCCGGCCCTCGATGGTGCCGGACACGAAGAGCAGATCGCCACCTGCCGGGCGGACGTCAGCTGGTTGCTCCAGCCAGTCGAGCGCGGCGGCCAACTGCTCAGCAGGAGGACGCTGCCAGAGCGCGTCCAACGGCTGCTGATGCCAGCGGGCGCCCGAAGCCCGCACCGATCGGACGCGGGACCCGCCACCGACCCTCCCGTCCGCTGAGACGGTGGGCCCGGTGAGGATCACCGAGCCGCCGTCGCCCCACTCCCGCAACGGGAGCGCACACCCCCCGGGCACCGGGGTCTGAGCTGCCTGCGCTGCACGCTGGGGATCTCCCGGCGCCACATCGGAGACGGTCAGCAGGGTGCCGTCCGGTGCCAGCCCGTAGGTGACCGCCCCGGCGTACCCGGATGCCGTGACGATCGGTTCGGTGAACAGCCCGTAGAGTCTGAGCGGACCGGACGGCTGGTAGGAGCGCCGGGCCGGGGTGATCGCCTCGGCGGGGCGACGCAGTAGACCGAGGAGCCCGGCCAACTCGGCGGACAGCTCCGGCAGTCGGAACGACGGGTCCTCCGAGCGGGCCTCGTCGAGCCGCCGTGCGATCCGCACCGCAGCGGCGGCCGGCAGATGCAGCCCGGCCAGGCGTCCCGAGTGCGCCGCGTGCAGCAAACCGGCACGCTGGACCGCGCCGGCGCCACTGACCCCGCTGACGAGAAAGGCGGTTGCCGCGTTCCGCAACGCGGCCATGGCCCGCGTCTGCGCAGGGGTCAACTCGCACGGGACCGTGTCGTGCGCTGCTCCGTCGAGCGAGGAACCGTCCGTCTTGTCGAGCTCCTCTGGTTCCTCGGGCGCCTCGGGCCGCGGCGCCCCCTCCGCGACGGCGGTACGACGCCCCGGTGAATGCACCCCATGAGCTGTGGCAATGGCTGTCGGCCCCGCGTCCGGCCCGGTCCCCGTCGTGCTGTCGGCCCGTTCACCGGCCGGTCCGTCCCCATCGGCTTCCGGCATCGGCTCCAGGGCCAGCGGGGCGCTGGAGAGGAGCGTGGCGCGATGGAGACAGGCCGGGGCCAGCAGACAGGTGCACACGGCGTCGTCCGCGTGCGCCACGACTCCACCCGTGGTCCGCAACGTCACCGAGGTGTCCTCGTCCACGATGACGCGGACCCCGTCGGACGTCGTCTCCACCGGCCAGCCGGCCACCTTTCCCATGGCCCGGTCCACGCGTCCCCGCAACCGAGGGGGCAGCAGGTCCAGCGCCTGTGCGGCCACCGCCGCAGAGACGGGGGGCAAGGGTGGGGATGCGGTCGTCATCGGTGTGTACCTCCCACACGTTCGCCGACCCAGCGGGCCAGCTCCAGAGGGCTCAGGGCGGCGACGGGCATTCCTGCCGCCACCAATCGGCCCGCGGTGCCGGTCGAGTACCTAGGTCTGCCCTCGTCGTCGAGCGAGGCACAGCCGAGGACGTGGCAACCCGCGTCGACCAGCGACCGAACCTCGGAGAGCAGCGGACCGATCGGGCCGCCCTCTTCGAAGTCACTGACCAGAACGACCAGCGTCCGGGACGGCACGGTCACCAACTCACGTGCGTGACGAAGTCCGCGGGCGATGTTGGTGCCCCCGCCGACGCTGACCTCCAACAACAGGCTCAGCGGATCGTCCACGTGGTCGGTCAGGTCCAGCACTTCGGTGGAGAAGGCGACGAAGTGCGTACTGAGGGCCGGGACGCCGGCCAGCACCGAGGCGGTCAGCGCCGACCAGATCGTGGATGCCTCCATCGACCCTGACACGTCCACCACCAGCACCAGACGCCAGTCGGTGGAGCGACGGGCGCGCGTACGGAAGACGGGGCGCTCGGGAACGACCGTCACCACACCGGTGTCCGCGTCCCGCCGGGCCGTGGTGAGATTCGCCCGCAGGGTACGGGGCAGATCCAACGGGCCGCCCGGTCGGCTGGTGGGGCGAGGGTGGGTTAGCCCGGTGAGCGCGGGACGCAGCCGGTTGGCGAGCGCCGCCGTCAACTCGGCCACCAAACGGGCCACCAGCGGACGCAGCCGGGCCAACTGCTGCTCGGGAAGCCCGCCCGCGTAGGACAGCACCGTACGCAGCAACTCGACCGACGGCCGTGCCGCTGCCGGGTCCATGGCGAGCGCTGCATCGAGACGGCCCGCATCCGCTGCCGCGGCGAGCACTTCCTCACGCACCCCCGGTCCGAACAGGACGGCCAACTCGTCCGACCACGTGCGCACATTCGGGTACGAGGCATCCGTACCACCACCGCCGCTGCCGTCCCCGCTGCGGGACCCCTCGCCGCGTCCGCGTCCGTACAACTCGTCGAGCGCGGTCGCATACCGCTGGGCCTGGCCGGTCAACTCCGTGCCACGGCCCAACAGCAGGCGCCATCGCTCGCTCGCGCCGAGGGCTCCTCCCTCCACGGGTGGGGCGGGCTGCCGTGCCTCCCTCCCGTCCGCTGTCGCACCGATGCCACGGCCCTTGTCCCGGTGACCGTCATCGCCGGCACCGAGGATGGCCACCGGGGCTCCGGCTGGCGCGCGGAAGCCCTTCGGCGCGCCTGATGCACCGCTGTGCGCAGGCGGAACCTCCGGAACCTCGCCCGGCGCACTCCCCGTGCCGGGTGCGGTATGCCGCTTCGGCGGCACACCCGCGACCAGCAGGCCCGAGGCCGTCAGGGCCTCCCTGCCGGCCAGGTCGGCGAGTGCGAGTCGAGCGGACATCGCGGGATCCACCCCCCGCAGGGTGCCGACCTGCGCGCCCGTACGGTCCTCGACGACCGAGAGCAGCCGGGAACGGGCTGCGGGGGAAAGGACGTCGAATCCGGCTCTGAGTGCCGGCAAACGGTCCAGGAAGGCCCGGTCGGCAAACTGCTCCACCCGTTCCAGCAGTGGATCCAGCGCTCTACCGGTCTCCAACAGAGGACCGGCGGCAAGAAGGGCCCCGCGCAGGCACTCGGCCAACTGTCCGCGGAGTTCCGGGGTGCTCGCGCCGTCCGCACGGGAGGCGAGACCCGTCCCGAACGCGTGCGGATCCCACTGCCCCAGCAGTACCCGGGCCGCACCCGCGGCGCCGCGCATCAACGGCGTGCCCCCGGCCTCCAGCCGGACGAGGGCGTCCGCCAGCCGCAGCCCGCCCCCCACGGCGGACGCCTGTCCGGCCAGGGCGACCAAAGCCCGTGCATCGTCGGGATCCGTCGAGCCCGCGAGCCCGTCCAACGCCCGGACCCCGGCCGCCGCCAGCTCCTCATGGGCGGCGGTCACGGCCTGCTGCTCCCAACCGATGTCCAGCCCCGGCACATGGCCCGAGCGGATGCGGTCCAGCAGGGTCATTCCGGCCAACAGTTCGGGCAGGGTGCCGGTCGCCGGGAGCTGCTCGGCCGCCTCCGCCAACCGTTCCACGGCCAGGGCGGGCAGCACACAGCGCGTGGCCTCCGCCAAACCGTCCAGTGCCTCAGCTGCCGAGGGGCCGCCCTGTCGCCGCTCCTCAGCCCGCCGCTGCCGCAATACCCCCGCCGCAGCTTGTTCCAGGGTCACCCCGTGCATTCCTGCCACATCGAGCATGGCGGCCGTCGCAGGCGACCAGTCCACCACCCAGCGGCTGGTCAGCGCTGCGGCATCGCCGACTCCGGCGACCGCGGACTCCTCGCCGTAGGGGACGCGACAGACCGCGAGCCGACGCAGGGCGACCTCCCGCCGACGGTCCAACTCCCCACGGAGGACGTCAAGGCGCAACTCCCGACGATCCGGTTCCTCGGGGCGGGGCAGTTTCAACTCGCCCAGCAGGCGTTCCACCGCGGGTCCCAGACCCGAGCGCGGGGTGCCCGGAGCCAACCGCCCCCGACGCTTTCCGACGAGCACCTTCTCCATGGCGGCGGCCACCACGCGACCGCGCCCCAACAACCTTCCCTGGGTGAGCACGGTCTGCGCCGCCTCCGCCAACTCGCCGCGCCCGGCGGCCGGCAGCCCCCGCAGCGCTGCCAGGTCCCGGGCCACCCGCACGACCTCCCGGGCATCGGCAGGTCCGCTCGGGTGCCCGGCGCCCCTGATCTCCACACAGATCCGCACCGCCATGGCGGTGAGGAGATCATCGAGAAGCCGTGGATCTCCTGCCGCGGCGAAGACGCCGTGCTGCCACTCGGGGTCGCGGATTCCGGCCGGGTAGCCGGATCGCTCGTCGAGCAGCGGATAGGAGTAGGGCACCAGCGAGGTGCTCACCTCCATGGCCTTCGCGGGCCCGGCATCGGTCGACGGCGGAGACGACTCCCAGCCCACCAGTGCGGGTGAGTGGAAGGACCCCACCACCGCCGCCGTCCTACGGCCCCGGAACTCGGCCAGTCGGCTTCGCATATGGGCCTCGCGCCGCAGATCGTGCCGGTCGACCGGACCCGCGTCCGAGCGCAGGGCCCAGCCCACGAGCAGGGCGGCCCGCCGCAGTGCCTCCGGGGTGCTGCCGGGAGCGGCCGACTCCACCAGCCGGTCCCACAGGTCGTCGCCGGGGCGGCCGGAGGCCCGGGCGTGCAGGGCGGCGCTGAGTGCACCCGCCGAAGAGCCCTCCGGCGTGCTTCGCCCGTTCACCCCGGGCAGCTCTCGTCCGCTGCGGTCCCGGTCTTCGCGAGCCCCGAGCGGCAGGTCGAACGGGATCACCGGTACGTCGGCCTGCCGCGCCCAGCGGATGGCCGCCAACTCGGGCGAGAACTCGGCGAACGGCAGGAAGACCAGCCCCTCGCCACTGCCGGCAAGCGCGACCGGGGGCACGGTGGCGGGGTCGGCGAGATGATCGATCCAGGGCGCGAACTCCACCGGCAACTCGATCAACAACACCTCCGGATCAGCCGCGTCCAGCAACGCCGGCACGGCCGCTGCCAGTGCGGGGGAGTGGTGTCGCACACCGATGAGGTAGGGGTCGCGACACCCGGCGAGCGCCGCCAACGCCCCCTCGGGCGCGGCGATCCGCCCCTCCTTCCCGACCGCCTCGCCGTCCGCCCTGGGCGAGGCGGGCATACAGAGGTCACCCCAGGTCATCGCGGAGCTCCCACAGCGTCCGCCACAGCGGTGAGCCTGCCTCGGCCCGTCGGCGCACCGGACCGTCCCAGTAGCCCAGCAGCCGGGCGTGGTCGGCGGGATCGTCCTTGCGTACGGTCCCCAGCAGATGCCCCGGGAGGGTGCGCACCACATCGCGGCCATTGCTCAGATAGGCGGCACCCAGCCCCATGGAGGCCGCCACGTGCACCGCTTCCGCCGTGGACATCACCGTCGACGGGCGCTCCACCTCCCACCCCTCGGCGCTCCGCCCGGAGCGCAGGTCCCTGAAGGCGGTCACCAGCGCCTCCAACACCGTGTCGTCGACGCCGAAGGCCGCCCCGGAGCGGGCCAGGGCCGCGGTCGCCTGGCTGCGGACAAGAGCCGTCTCCGCGTCGAGATCGGCGATCGGGCCGACTTCCTCGAAGTTGAAGCGGCGCTTCAACGCCGCCGACATCTCCGAGACGCCGCGGTCACGGAGGTTGGCGGTGGCGATCAGGGTGAATCCGGGCACCGCGTGCACGGTCCCCTCGCCGCCTTCCCCCGCCAGCTCGGGCACGGACATGCGCCGCTCGGAGAGCAGCGAGACCAGGGCGTCCTGCACTTCGGGCAGACAGCGCGTGACCTCCTCGATGCGGGCGACCGCCCCGGTGGTCATGGCCGTCAGCACGGGGGAGGGGACCAGCGCTTCCCTGCTGGGTCCCTTCGCCAACAACAGGGCGTAGTTCCACCCGTATCGCAGCTGGTCCTCGGTGGTGCCCGCGGTGCCCTGAACGGTCAGGGTGCTGGCACCGCACACCGCAGCGGCGAGCAACTCGGACAGCATCGACTTCGCGGTGCCCGGCTCGCCGACGAGCAGGAGGCCCCGCTCTCCCGCGAGGGTCACCACGCACCGCTCGACCAGAGCGCGGTCACCCACGAACTTCCGTGAGACGACCAACTGTGAACCGTCCGCGGCCCGCAGTGGCTCGTCGCCCGAGCCGCAGATGAACAGCACCACCGACCGGGGGGTCATCCGCCAGCCGGGAGGTCTGGCCCCCTGGTCGTATCCGGCGAGGAAATTCAGTTCCTGTCGGTAGCGGTCCTCCGGCAGCTCCACCTGCCGTGGAGCGCCTGCCGTCCCCGCTCCATCTGTCGTGTCGCGTTCGATCGCACTCATCGTCCACCCCTCTTGGCCTTGCGCCCCGTGAACTCCTCGAAACCTGGCACATCGCCGTCCAGGACCCGTCGCCACGCCGCCCGGAACAGCTCTCCCACCGTGTGGTCCGGGGCGAGGAAGCCGCTCGTCGCCCGGGAGAGCAGCGCCTCCTTCCAGCCCTCCACGGGGAGCCTCGGCGCCTTCTCCTCCAGCCAGGCACCGGGGAGGAAGAGCGATCGTCCGGCCCTCGCCCGCTTGCCGTCCACGACCAGGTCGGTCGCGGCCAGTTCCTCCCGCGCCTTCTTCAGACGGGCCGGCTTCCACCCCGTCCACTCCGCCTGGCTCCTGTCCGTCGGATCGGGGAGCGCCAGCAGCATCAGATACAGCACGGACCCGTCCTCGCTGAGCGAGAACCGCTCGGCGACCGCCGGCACCAACTCCGGTGCGCTGCGCAGTGGATCCTGCGCCGGGCCCGTCGGCCCGTCGTCGCTCAGCAGTGCCATGAAGTCGGCGCTGAGCAGTGTCCGCAGGGCCTGCAGCGTGCTCTTCTCGCCGGCCGCGGCCGTCAGGAGTTGGAGGTCGGGATGGTCGGGGCCGGCGGCCTCGCCGGTCACCAGCGGGGCCGACCTCACCCACACCCCGTCCCAGTCGGGGTAGTAGTGCAACGGTGCGAGCACCAGGGCCTCCGACACCTCGAACAGGCGCTCACTGCCGGTCCGGCTGCGCGGAGGGTGGTTGTACGCCTCGCGCAACTGCATCGAGGTCGCGTTGCCCTTGGCGTCCCAGTTGACTCCCAGGTCGAGCAGGAGCCCCGGATCCGCCAGCCGCGTTCGCAACAGGCGCAGCGTGGTCGGCAGGACCTCCCGCAGTGGATCACCGAAGGGGAGCCGGTAGGCGAGCCAGCGCAGCGTTCGCACGTACGACAGCAGTGTCTGGCCGGTGAGCAGCTTCTCGGGGGCGAGTGGCGTCAGCGAGCCCTCCTTCCACTGCTGTTCGGTGCTGCCGGTCAGCTCGGGCTGCGCCTCCGGGTTGAGCGCGCAATCGAGCGCGCGGCCCGGTCCGATCTCCTTGACGGCGCGGGCGACCAGCCAGGAGGGTGCCACCCGTCGCTTGCCCCAGGCGGCCAGCCAAGCATCGACGAGCGGACCCGTCTCGAAGCCATCCGTCCACAGCGCGGCCACGCGCAGAGGGTCGACCGGCAACTGCAAGGCGGTGAACCGGGTCCGGTCCCTCGGCGAGAGGTGCTCCAGCACCGCGCGACCCACCTTGGCGTCCGCGCTCTTGAGCCCCAGCGGTGCCAGATACTCCGTGGGCAGGAGTCCCTCACGACCGTGGTTGCCCAGACCCGGGAGCCCCAACTGGAGTAGGGCGCCGGTGACGGGATTCACCCCGACCTGTTCGGCGAAGTCCGTTGCCTGGTCCGGGTGGTAGGGCAGGGGGCCGCGCTCCCGCACGGTGTCGATCAGCTGCCGCACCACGTCGGCCCGGGCCGGATCGCCGGGCGAGCCCAGTACGTCCGATTCGAGCTCGGTGTAGCCGTCCCACGCGCCGAACGCCCCGGCGGGGTCGTACTCCACGCAGATCCACTCCGCGTACTGATCGTTGGTCGCCGTGTTGGAGAGCACCAGCAGACGGCGCGCACCCGAGCGGAGCACCGTCCCGATGAAGTCGTCGGTGTCCTGCTGGGCCGTTCCGTTCCACCAGGAGCGGAGCTTGGCGACCCGTATCCGCCCCTTCGGGTCGATCAGGACCGCGTCCCCGTCCGCCCGAACCGCCAGGGCGGCTTCGAGGAACTCCAGGAGCGCCTCCCGGTGCGCCGGCGGCGTCGCGGGCGAAGCCGCCCGCACGGCCATTGCTCCCAGCCCCTGACCGGGCAGATCGAGCCAGCCCACCTCGGTCTCCTCGACCGGTATCCGGGCGTCGTCGGCTTCCGGTGCGAGCAGTTGCCCGACGGCCACCACCTGCCCCAACGCGGTGCTCTCGTGCTCCCCCCAGGAACGCCACCTGCCGTAGTAGCGACGGGTGCTCAGCAGCCCGCCGAGCGCCTCCTGGAGCGGGCCGTCCTGGGCGTGCCTCGCCGTAGGACGGGTGAGCGGCTCGCCCTGGGCGACGCGCTCCGCGAGAGCGGTGATCTGCGCGGCCTGGCGTGCTGCCACGCCCAACAGGCTCGCCACACCGGCCCGCAGCCCCGGATGGGTGATCTCCGGCAGCAGCTTGGCGACGGCCTCTTCCGCCTTGTGGCCGGTGGCCATCGCCGCGAGCAGTTCCCCCGCACGCTTCTCGGTGAGGGTGCGCAGCGCGAGCGATCCGCGCTTGTCACGGGGGCGCAGCGCGTGCCAGTAGCCGACGGGGGCGATGAGCTTCGTACCGCCCGCGTACTCCTGCTCGTTGGCACCCTCGATCACGAAGGCGAGGCACAACCCGTCGGCGTCAAAGAATTCGATCTTGGTGTGGTAGCCGCGGGATTCGCGCGGATACAGCGCGGCGCCTCCGGGCAGTCGTAGCGGCGGCATTGGTATGTCGTTGCTCAGACGCTCGACGTCGGCCGACGGGCGCACCGGAACGGGCTTGCTGCGGGTGCCGTCCACCGAGCAGGCGGTGAGCGTACGAGCCGCGGGATCGAACCGCACCCACCAGCCGACCACGCCCCCGGCGCTGCCGAAGGGCGACGACTCCAGCCCCGGCCGCACCGGCAGCAGCCGGCAGGAGCGCTCCACCAGCACGCAACCGCTGCCGTCGCTCAGAGCCGAGTCGAAGAAGGCGGGCACGGTGATCCGGCCCCGACGGGCCGACGCCGGGTCGTAGTCCCACCACTGCCCCTCGTGCAGCACCCACAGCGAGGTGCCGTCCGATGCGACCGGGCGCCACATGTCCGCGAACGAGGTGTCGCCGGCGTGCACTGGACGGGCGCCGAAGGTTCGGCTTCCGTCCGCGAGCTCAAGCGACGGGTGCTGGTGGGAGGGATGGCTCTCCGGCAGCATTCCGTCCGGTTCGAAGGTCTCCGGACCGCCCCCGGACCAGCGGGCCCTGCGCTCGGCATGGTGCCCGGTGACGGTGAGCCACTGGCCTCCCACGTAGCGGACGAGCGGCGGGCCAAGCGGCTGGCCGTTCCGACGAGTGGACAGGGAGAGGGTGTGGAGGTCCAGCACCTTCTCCGGCCCCACCGCCGCGGCCTGTACGCCGCGCCGGACCACCAGCGTCGGCCAGGCGTCCGCCAGCTGGAACCGCTCCGCGTCCCGCTGCCGTGCACTCGGCGTTTCCACTGGACCCAGCGCCGTCAGGGCCTCGTCGAGGGCGGGCCATCCCAACTCGTCAACGATGCCCGAGCGCAGGGTGTGGGCCAGCGCCGCGGCGGGGGAGAAGGCCGTGATCCGGCTGACCGCGTCCGGCGCCGCGGACAGGGCGGACCAGGACGAGAACCCCGAAAGCCGCTTCACCAACTGGTCCAGCCCCGGCAGACCCAGGGGCTGGGACAGGTCGTCGGCCCGCTCGGTGAGCCAATCCGCGATGATCGACCGCAACGCCTCGTGTTCGGTGACGAGTTGCAAGCGCGCCGTCGAGTCACCGGTGCCGATGAGCCGCTCCAACCCGGTGCGCAGTATCCCCGCGAACCGGGCGTCGGCGACGAGCGCCATCAGATCGCGGCGGCCTTCCGCCGAGTCGGTGAGCCAACCCTCCAGCTCAAGGCCGCCCATGTCCTCGTCCGGCGGGGTGACCGGGATGCCCCGCGCGAGACAGAGATCGAGCACATCCAGATCGGCCGATGTCCGCCATCCGTCGCGCAGCACCTGCACCGGGGTGTCATCGGCGATCAGCTGATCCGCCAGGCGCTCCACCAGCGCCAGTTCGGCGGGCAGCCGCTGCGCGTTCCGCCAGCCGCGATCCCGGTGCCGCAGCCACTTGGACAACCATGGTGCAACGGGCACGGCGCCGGTCAGGAGCAGATCGAACGCCCCGCACCGGTCCAGCAGCGAAAGCCAGGCACCGTCGAACTCCGTGGGCTGGTCGCCGCCGGTCTTCGGGAAGATCGTCAGCAGCCTCTCCCGTGTCACCGCGTCCTGCTCGGCGATGACGGCGAGCGCAGGCAGGGCGGACTTCCAGAAACTCTCCGCGGCGCGGTCCATCGCCCCCATGTGGAGGATCTCGCGCAGGAGCGAGCGCTCTTCCTCGCCCACGTCCAGGCCGGCGCTCTTCGCGAGCCGCCGCAGGTCCTCCAACATGCCCGCGTAGGGGGCGAGTCCGGACGAGCACCGCTGGGAGGAGATCAGCCGGAACTCCGCGTACGCCTGCGGGTGCGGCAGCCGCTCGCTCAGCCCCCTGACGTACTCCCGAAGGGCCTTGCCGCTGAGTGCTCCCGCCCCGGCGAACTCAAGGAACACCTCCCGCAGTCGATCTTCGTCGATGGGCAGTGCATGACGTTGTTCGGCGGCCCGGGCCTTGCCGAAGAAGACGGACGCCTGCTGCTCGGCCTCCGCGGCCAGGAACAACCTGCCCACCTGCTCGTAGAAGGTGGGCAGGAACTGCGGAACCGAGCGGTCCAGCCGCTCCCCGATCTCATCGAAACCCTCTTTGGCCAGGCCGGGCTTGGTGCCCACCAGTCGAGTCAGCCGCTCCATCTCCTGCACCACTGCCAGGGCGTGGTGCCCGTTGGCCGGGTCGTTCACCAGGGCCCAGGCGGGGAAGCCCAGCGACTGCGGCTTCACCCGACCCACCGGAGCCGAGTTGGCACCGGCGAACCCCAGATACTCCAGCGCCAGGTCCTCGGCGGAGCCGAGGGCCTCCGGGACCAGACGCACCACCGTGCGACCGTCGAGCGTCGGGTGCTCGTACGCCCGGGCGGTCAGTGTCACGCCACCCTCGGCGCCCGCTCCAGGCGTTCCGCCCCCCACTGCTGCATCGAGGGGGAGCACCGCCCCCGCCTCCAACAGCGCCTCCCCAGCGCCGAAGCCTTCTGCGCCCTGTGCCTCGTGCCCGCTCACCGAACCCCCACCATGCCCTTCGCTCACTTGCTCCCCCACCTTGTTCATCGCAGTGCGTCCGCCGCGTTCTCATCGGCCACGACCTTGCCCGCGTACACCAGGGCAGCCATCCGCTCGCCCTCGGACCAGGCCACCGGCCCCACCTCGCAGAGCCCGAGCCTGCGGCCGTCCTTGTCCCGCCACTCCAGGGCCCCGGTGACCGCCTCGGCGTCCGGATAGTCGGCCCCCAACCAGTACCGCGCCTCCAGCACCCGGCCGCCTTCCACCAGCGGACACAGCGCCTGACCGCCCCGAACGCGGTACCCCAACGACAGTGCGCGCGAGATCGCATGGCGCAGCTGTTTGAACTTGGCGTCGGCGTACTTCGGCCAAGAGTGGCCGCTCGCCTCCTCGGGGCGTCGCCACACCTCGCGGAACAATTGCTGGACCTTCTGCTCCACCCCCAGTTCGACCGCGAACTCCCTGAGGTCGTCGAGGTCGTCCAGCAGCACCGGATGGGGAATCAGCACGCTTTCGCAGGCCAGCCACACCGAATCGCCGTCCAGGTCGACCATGCCGATGCCCCGCTCGGGGTCGGCGCCCCGCAACAGACCGGCGCGCTCCATGTCGGCGCCGCCGTCCGCGCCGACCGGTGCGACCACCAGGTCCCGCAGCGCCGACTGCCAGGCGGGGTCCGGCCACACCTGGGCGAGCACCGCCACCGGTATCGGCAGCGAACGCACCAGCCAGGTGTCCACCTGCTCGACGCACTCGCGCTCATGGCGCTCCAACCACTCGGCCAACTGCCGAAGCCGCACCACCTCGGCGTCGTCGCGCAGCTTGGACGGAACCTGTTTCAACTCGCGGCCCGCCGCATTGCGACAACGCACTTCACTACCGTCAAGCGTCACGGCATAGCCGCCGCTCGCTGTCTCGATCCAGCCCATGGCAAGACCGCCTCCCCGACGTACCGGTTTCGATGTCGCTGACACTAGGTGAGGGGTCTGACACCGCGCTTCCCAGCGGGCGGGCCTGTGGATAACTCCGTGCGAACGCTGTTCCTCGCTGCTCTCCAGCCCCTTTGCCGGGCACGTCCGACCGTGCGGGCCATTTCTCCGCACCTCCGCCGTCCCCACCTGCCCTCGACTCCGGTTACCTTCGGTGCATGGCAGGCACCACCAGCACCACCCCATCCGGGCCCGGCACTCCGGGCCCCTCCAGCGACGCCACACCGAGGGACACCGGCAGCGGTCGGCACAGCAACCCCAATAGCGCTGCAAGCCCCGGCAACACGGGCAACACCGGCAACACCGGGAATACCGAGAACACTGGGAACCCCGGGAACACCGACAACACCGCCAGCTTCCCCGGCTCCCCCGACTACAACGAAGCCGCCACCGCACGCTGGGCCCCGGAGCCGGACAAACGCCCGGGCCGCACGGCGTTCCAACGGGACCGGGCGCGCGTACTGCACTCCTCCGCACTGCGCCGGCTGGCCGGAAAGACCCAGGTCGTCACTCCGGGCACCCGCAACCAAGCCTGGGACGCCAGCCCGCGCACCCGGCTCACCCACTCACTGGAGTGCGCACAGGTCGGCCGCGAGCTCGGTGCCGCCCTCGGCTGCGACCCCGACCTGGTGGAGGCCGCCTGTCTCGCGCACGACATGGGCCACCCGCCCTTCGGACACAACGGAGAGGCCGCACTCAACGACTTCGCCAAGGAGTACGGCGGCTTCGAGGGCAATGCCCAGTCCCTGCGCCTCCTCACCCGCATCGAACCCAAGAGGTTCGTGCACGACGACGATGGCGACCTGGTCAGCGTGGGCCTCAACCTCACCCGGGCCACGCTCGACGCCGCCACCAAGTACCCGTGGCCCCGCGGTGGCCACCCCACCAACCCGGACTCGGTGAAGTTCGGCGTGTACGAGGACGACGTGCCCGTCTTCGCCTGGATCCGCGAGGGCGCACCCGAGCACCGCATCTGCTTCGAGGCCCAGGTCATGGACTGGTCCGACGACGTCGCCTACTCCGTCCACGACATCGAGGACGGACTGCACGCCGGTCACATCGACCCCAATCTGCTGCTCGCCGAGCCCGAGCGCGCCGAGCTGTGGCGAATCGCGATCGGCCGCTACGTCCCCGCCGACACTGAGCCCCAGGAGCTGTCCGACGCCCTGGACCGGCTGATCGGCCAGGAGTGGTGGCCGCACCACTACGATGGCTCGGCCGTCGCGCAGGCCCGTCTCAAGGACGCCACCAGCCAGCTCATCGGCCGGTTCTGCCTCGCGGCCGAGGGCGCCACCCGGCAGGCGTACGGCACGGGCAGACTCACCCGATATGCGGCGGAACTCGTTGTTCCGCGAGAGGCGCGGATGGAGTGCGCGGTACTGAAGGCCGTGGCCGACTGCTATGTGATGCAGCGCGCCGAACAGGAGGCACTCCGAGCGGACCAGCGCATCGTGCTCGCCGAGCTCGCGGAGGCTCTCACCGCCCGGGCGCCCGACACCCTCGACCCCCAGTTCCGCGCGCTCTTCCACGCGGCGAAGGACGACCGGGCGCGCGGTCGGGTGATTGTGGATCAGCTGGCATCGCTCACGGACGCCTCAGCCCGCACCCTGCACGCCCAGCTCACGGCCCGGCGCTGAGCCCGACGAAGGCCGGTCCGAAGACGACCGCGCAGGACACGCCAGGACCACTCCCTCTTCCGCCAAACCGGTCCGTGCGGGACGCTCCCTAGGGCTGCGCAGCACAAGAGCACTGCGTCGACCCGTCGAATCGTCCTGCACCAGACGCAGCACCGAAGCAGCACAGGCGCACACAGGAGGCATCAAGTGGTCGACGGACATCGCACATTCGTCATCATCGGCGGCGGGCTCGCCGGGGCCAAGGCCGCTGAGACGCTCCGTGCCGAGGGGTTCACCGGACGAGTGATCCTCATCGGCGACGAGAACGACCATCCCTATGAGCGCCCACCACTCTCCAAGGGCTACCTCACCGGGAAGGAGAAGCGCGACAGCGTCTTCGTCCACGAACCGGCCTGGTACGCCGCGGCGGACGTCGAACTGCACCTCGGCCAGACCGTCGTCTCCATCGACCGCACCGACAAGGCGGTCCACCTCGGGGAAGGCACGGTCCTCCACTACGACAAACTGCTGCTCGCCACCGGTGCCGAACCGCGCCGCCTCGACGTTCCGGGCACCGAGCTCGCCGGTGTGCACCATCTGCGCCGGCTCGCCCACGCCGACCGGCTCAGCCGGGTCCTCGGCTCCCTCGGCCGGGACAACGGCACCCTGGTGATCGCCGGCGCCGGTTGGATCGGCCTTGAGGTCGCGGCAGCCGCCCGCGGATACGGTGCCGAGGTCACCATCATCGAACCGGAAGCCACCCCGCTCCACCAGGTCATCGGCCCCGAACTCGGCCAGGTCTTCGCCGAACTGCATCGCGACCACGGCGTCCGTTTCCACTTCGGGGCCAAGGTCACCGAGATCACCGGCCAGGACGGTGCAGTCCTCGCGGTCCGCACCGACGACGGCGAGGAGCACCCGGCCCACGACGTACTCGCGGCCATCGGCGCCGCTCCCCGGACCGCGCTCGCCGAAGCGGCCGGCCTCGACCTCGCCGACCGGGCGCACGGTGGCGGGATCGCCGTCGACGCGGCCCTGCGCACGTCCGACCCCGATGTCTACGCAGCCGGTGATGTCGCCTCCTCCCTCCACCCCCTCCTCGGCACCCGGCTGCGCGTGGAGCACTGGGCGAACGCCCTCAACGGCGGCCCGGCCGCGGCGCGCTCCATGCTCGGCCTGGACGTCAGCTACGACCGCGTCCCCTACTTCTTCTCCGACCAGTACGACCTGGGGTTGGAGTACTCGGGGTGGGCGCCGGCCGGCTCCTACGACCAGGTCGTCCTGCGGGGTGACGTCGGCAAGCGCGAGTTCATCGCCTTCTGGCTCAAGGACGGACGGGTCCTCGCGGGGATGAACGTCAATGTGTGGGATGTCACTGCCCCGATCCAGGACCTGATCCGATCGGGCGCGCGGGTCGGCTCCGACGCCTTGGGCGACCCCTCCGTACCGCTGGCGTCCCTCGTTCCGTGACCGCTGATCCCGGTGGCTCCTGACCGCCGTGCCGAGCATTCGACGGGATCGGGACCGACCGGGCGCCGCCGCCGTGCGCGGCGGGGCCGCCCCCTCGACGGGACTCCGGACCCCCGAGGGGGGGCCTGCCGCGCCGGCAGTTGTCCACAGCCAGCGTTAGGTGTCGGCGCGCGGCCGTAGAATTCACGCGTGGCAGGCAGGATCAACGATGACGACGTCAAGGCGGTTCGGGACGCGGTCCCGATCGACGCCGTCGTTTCCGACTACCTCCAGCTGCGCGGCGCGGGCGGCGGAAACCTCAAGGGCCTCTGCCCCTTCCACGATGAATCGACGCCATCCTTCCAGGTCAGCCCCAGCAAGGGCCTCTTCCACTGCTTCGGCTGCCAGGAAGGCGGGGACACGATCGCCTTCGTGATGAAGATCGATCACCTCACCTTCTCCGAGACCGTCGAGCGGTTGGCCGCCACCGCCGGAATCACCCTTCGCTACGAGGAGGGCGGGTACAACCCCAGCCATCAGCGGGGCGAGCGGATCCGTCTGGTCGAGGCGCACAAGGTCGCCGCCCAGTTCTACATCGACCAGTTGGAGACCAGCCCGGAGGCTGAGACCGGCCGTGCCTTCCTCGCCGACCGTGGCTTCGACCAGGGCGCAGCCCAGCACTTCAGCGTCGGATACAGCCCCCAGGGTTGGGACCACCTCACCCGCTTCCTGCGGGGCAAGGGCTTCAGCGACAAGGAACTGCTCCTGTCCGGGCTCACCCAGGAGGGTCGACGGGGCCCGATCGACCGCTTCCGGGGCCGGTTGATGTGGCCGATTCGCGATATCTCCGGCGATGTCGTCGGATTCGGAGCCCGCAAGCTGTACGAGAGCGACAACGGCCCCAAGTACCTCAACACCCCCGAGACGGGCATCTACAAGAAGTCGCAGGTGCTGTACGGCATCGACCTGGCCAAGAAGGAGATCGCCAAGTCCCGGACGGCCGTGGTCGTCGAGGGGTACACGGACGTCATGGCCTGCCACCTCGCCGGCATCACCACCGCCATCGCCACCTGTGGCACGGCCTTCGGCGGCGACCACATCAAGATCCTCCGCCGGTTGTTGATGGACAACGCCACCGCCGAGGTGATCTTCACCTTCGACGGGGACGCCGCGGGTCAGAAGGCCGCGCTGCGCGCCTTCGAAGACGACCAGAAGTTCGCCGCCGAGACGTCCATCGCGATCACCCCGGGCGGCATGGACCCCTGTGAGCTGAGACTCGCCGAGGGAGACCACGCGGTCCAGAAGCTGGTCGAGACCCGCACCCCCCTCTTCGAGTTCGCGATCCGGCAGATCGTGCTGCGCCACAACCTGGAGACACCCGCCGGCCGGGCCGCCGCGCTGGACGAGGCCGCCCCCATCGTCGCCGGCATCAAGAACGGTGCGATCCAGCACGAGTCCGCCGTGCAACTGGCCGGCATCGTCGGCATCCTCGACACCCAGTTCGTGGTGAAGCGGGTCGGCCAGCTCGCCCGCTGGGCGCGTGATCGCGGCGGAAAGGGACCTGCACCCTCGCGCACCGGCGGACGGCGCGAGCAGATCCAGGCCCCCGCCGTGGCTTCCGGGCCCGCCCTCAACCTGCGCAGCCCCGCCCACCGCACCGAGCGCGAGCTGCTGAAACTCGCACTCCAGAACCCCGATCTGGTGTCACCGGCCTTCGACGCCTACGGAGTGGACGAGTTCACCGCTCCGCCCTATGCGGCGGTGCGCCAGACCATCGCCGAAGCCGGTGGTGCCGAGCAGGGCCTGATGGACGCATCGGGCTATCTCGCCCGGGTCCGGGAGACCGCGGCGGACGACACGGTTCGTGCGCTGGTGACCGAGTTGGCGGTCGAAGCCATCCACGCCAGAACCGTGGACGAGACGTATGCCGGCATGCAGTTGGTGCAGGTCCGGCTTCGAGCGGTCGATCGGCGCATCGCCGAGGTGCAGGGCACCCTGACCCGCCTCGGCAGCCATGCGGACCCCGAGCACCTCACCGCCGTACAGAATGAACTGTGGGTGCTCCAGCAGTACGGGCAGTCCCTGCGCAACCACGGGGCCGCTGCCCTCTAGTCGTGTCCGAGGCTTCCGGGCGCGTCGGACCGAGCAGGAACCAGAAGAAGGCCCCCGGCGAAGGCTCCGGCGTTCCGTCGGTGTCCCGCCCTGGGCATCCCCATGATCCTCCCGGCTCCCTTGTCGCAACACCGTTCACTTGGGGCACCTCCCACCTGCCGTGATGCCGTTTCGGTAACCGGACGGTGACGCACGGGACCCAGAAAGTCGACGCACGCCCCTCGTGGTGACTGTGTGTCGTACGCCACACTGGGGGCGGTGCCTGAGTCTTCGGAGCGCGGCCGACCCATCGATCGTGGGTCACGAAACACCGCGAATCCGCTCATCGTGTACGGGACGGATAGTGGCCCGGCTGCTTCCGTCCCCCTGCCGCACGCCCTTGACCCGGCAGCGATCACCCTGGAGGTCGCCCCCGTGCAGACCCAGACCCTCTCCGAGAGCCTGCCCGAACCACTGACCGGTTCCTCTCCACCTCCGACGGCCGAACTCCTGCCGGAGGCGGAGCCCCTCCCCGAGGTCCCCCCTCAGGGCCCGGCCGCACACCATCCCGAGACGGTGCCCGAAGCGCACCGGGACGCGGCTCCGGACGCACCATCCGACCGCGCGGCCATCGCAGCCATCGCCGGAGCAGCCCTCGCCGATGTCGACGCGCCGTCCACCGACGCCGCTGCACCAACGGCCTCCAACGCCGCGAGCACACGATCGGCAGTC
Organism: Streptomyces sp. NBC_00690; assembly: GCF_036226685.1. Classification (NCBI taxonomy): domain Bacteria; kingdom Bacillati; phylum Actinomycetota; class Actinomycetes; order Kitasatosporales; family Streptomycetaceae; genus Streptomyces; species Streptomyces sp. NBC_00690. The sequence continues at coordinate 2,889,525 of NZ_CP109009.1, read as the reverse complement.
GACTTCGACCCGATCGATGAACAGGCCGATGAGCGATCCGAGCGCACCCCCACCCCCCGCGCCGACAAGAGCGGCCCCTCCTCCGACCTCTTCCGTCAGTACCTGCGGGAGATCGGCAGGATCCCCCTGCTCAGCGCGGCTGAAGAAGTGGAGTTGGCACGCCGGGTCGAGGCTGGCCTCTTCGCGGAAGAGAAGCTCGGCAGCACCCCGGACATCAACAACTCCCAACTCGCCGTCGACCTCGATCGACTCGTGGTGATGGGCCGCATGGCCAAACGCCGGCTGATCGAGGCGAACCTCAGGCTCGTGGTCTCCGTCGCCAAACGCTACGTCGGCCGTGGACTGACCATGCTGGACCTCGTCCAGGAGGGAAACCTCGGTCTGATCCGGGCCGTCGAGAAGTTCGACTACGCCCGTGGCTACAAGTTCTCCACCTATGCCACCTGGTGGATCCGCCAGGCCATGTCCCGCGCACTCGCCGACCAGGCGCGCACCATCCGCGTCCCCGTCCATGTCGTCGAACTGATCAACCGCGTCGTCCGTGTGCAGCGCAGGATGCTCCAGGAGCGCGGCTATGAACCCACCCCGGTCGAGGTGGCGGGTCAACTGGACCTCGCGCCGGAGCGGGTCAGCGAAGTCCTGCGGCTGGCGCAGGAGCCGGTCTCCCTCCATGCGCCCGTCGGCGAGGAGGACGATGTGGCGCTCGGCGACCTCATCGAGGACGGAGACGCAGCCTCCCCCGTCGAGTCCGCCGCCTTCCTCCTGCTGCGCGAACACCTGGAAGCGGTCCTCTCCACCCTCGGGGAGCGGGAGCGCAAGGTGGTCCAGTTGCGGTACGGCCTGATGGACGGCCGGCCGCGGACGCTCGAAGAGATCGGCCGCATCTTCGGGGTGACGCGCGAGCGCATCCGTCAGATCGAATCCAAGACCCTCAACAAGCTCCGCGACCACGCCTTCGCCGACCAACTCCGCGGCTATCTGGACTGATCCGCCACACCCGCCCAGTCCGCCACACCCGCCCAGTCTGGCGCGCGAACCTCGGTACCAGGACGCTCAGTCCACCTCCGCGACCGCCTCCGCGAACTGCGCCGAGTACAACCGTGCGTACGCACCACCCGCCGCGAGGAGTTCGTCGTGGGTGCCCTGCTCGACGATCGCGCCGTTCTCCATCACCAGGATCACATCGGCGTCCCGGATGGTGGAGAGCCGGTGCGCGATGACGAAGCTGGTGCGACCGTGCGCCAGTCGGGCCATCGCCTTCTGGATCAGAACCTCGGTCCGGGTGTCCACCGAACTCGTCGCCTCGTCCAACACCAGGATGACCGGATCGGAGAGGAAGGCCCGGGCGATGGTGATCAACTGCTTCTCGCCCGCGCTGACCCCCGCCCCGTCGGCTCCGTCGTCCGAGAGGACCGTGTCGTAGCCGTCCGGCAACGTACGGATGAAACGGTCGGCGTGCGCGGCGCGGGCCGCGGCTTCGATCTCCTCGCGCGTCACATCGCGGGAGGACCCGTAGGCGATGTTGTCCGCGATCGTGCCGCCGAACAGCCAGGTGTCCTGGAGGACCATGCCGATCACCGACCGCAGGTCCTGGCGGGAAATCTTTGCCACGTCGATCCCGTCCAGACTGATCCGGCCGCCGGTGACCTCGTAGAACCGCATCAGCAGATTGACCAGCGTGGTCTTGCCGGCACCGGTCGGACCGACGATCGCGACGGTCTGTCCCGGCTCGACGCTCAGTGAGAGGTCCTCGATCAGCGGCTTCTGCGGCTCGTACCGGAAGGAGACGTTCTCCAATGAGACCTGTCCCGCCGGACGGGTCAACTGCTCCACCGACGGGCCGTCCGGCTCCTGTTCCTGGGCGTCGAGCAGCTCGAACACCCGCTCGGCCGAGGCGACTCCGGACTGCACCAGGTTCGCCATCGACGCGACCTGGGTCAGCGGCATCGAGAACTGCCGCGAGTACTGGATGAACGCCTGAACATCGCCGATCGACAGCGCCCCGGAGGCCACCCGCAGCCCGCCGACCACGGCCACCAGCACATAGTTGAGGTTGGAGATGAAGAACATCAGCGGCTGCATGATGCCGCTGTTGAACTGCGCCTTGAAGCCGGCTTCGTACAGTGCCTCGTTCTGTTCGGCGAAGTCCTTGGCCGACTCGTCCTGCCGTCCGAAGACCTTCACCAGCGCATGACCGGTGTACATCTCCTCGACATGGGCGTTGAGCTGCCCGGTCGACTTCCACTGCTCGACGAAGTGCGGCTGGGAGCGTTTGCCCACCTTGGTCGCCACGAAGATCGACAGCGGCACCGTCACCAGCGCCACCAGCGCCAGCAGGGGCGAGACCCACAACATCATCGCCAGGACGCCCACGATCGACAGCAGCGAGTTGATCAGCTGCCCCATCGTCTGCTGGAGGGTCTGCGAGATGTTGTCGATGTCGTTCGTGACCCGGCTGAGGACCTCGCCGCGCTTGGCACGGTCGAAGTAGGACAGTGGCAGCCGCTCCAGCTTGGCCTGGACGTCCGCACGCATCCGGTACACGGTCCGGTTGATCACCCGGATCGACAGCCGGGAGGAGACCAGGGCGAGCAGCCCCGAGATCAGGAAGAGCCCCAACGCCACCAGGAGCACCTGGCCGACCGCGGTGAAGTCGATGCCCTGCCCGGGAGTGAACCCCACCGTGGAGAGCATGTCCGCGAGCCCGTGCTCACCCTTGGCCCGCAGTGCCGCGATGGCCTGTTCCTTGGTGCCGCCCCCCTCCATGTCCCGGCCCACGACACCGGCGAAGACCAGGTCGGTCGCCCGCCCCAGCACCAGCGGTCCCACCACGGAGAACGCCACGCTCAGCACGCCCGCCGTCAGCATCGCCCACAGCAGCGCTCGGTCCGGCGCCAACTGCTTCAGCAGCCGTTTGCTCGATCCCTTGAAGTCCATCGAGCGTTCCCCGCCGGCCATCATCCGCCCGGCCGGACCGCCCATCGGCGCCCCACCGGGACGCAGCCGCTCGCCTCGTCCGCTTTCCCCGCTCATGCGGCCTCAGCCTCCGTCAGCTGCGAGAGGACGATCTCCCGGTAGGTCTCGTTGCCCGCCATCAGCTCCCGATGGGTGCCGGTACCCACGACCCGACCCTCGTCGAGGACGACGATCCGGTCCGCGTCGCGGATGGTGGACACGCGCTGGGCGACGATCACCACGGTCGCCCCCGCCGTCTCGTTCGTCAGTGCGGCCCGCAGTGCGGCGTCCGTGGCGTAGTCGAGTGCGGAGAAGGAGTCGTCGAAGAGATAGATCTCCGGTTGCTGAACCACGGTCCTCGCGATGGCGAGCCGTTGCCGCTGACCACCGGAGACATTCGTGCCGCCCTGCGCGATCGGCGCGTCGAGCCCGTCTTCCAGTTCCCGTACGAAGTCGGCTGCCTGCGCCACCTCCAGGGCCCGCCACAACTCTTCGTCGAGGGCATCGGGGCGGCCGTAGCGCAGATTGCTGGCGATCGTTCCGGAGAAGAGGTACGGCTTCTGCGGGACGAGACCCACGGTCTGTGCCATCAGCGTCGGATCGATCTCACGCACATTGACGCCGTTGACCAGCACTTCACCGCCCGTGGCGTCGAACAGCCGGGGCACCAGCCCCAGGAGGGTCGACTTTCCGCTGCCGGTCGAACCGATGATCGCGGTCGTCTCGCCCGGATTGGCCACCAGCACCACCTCGCGGAGCACCGGCTCCTCCGCACCTGGGTAGCGGAACTCCACGTCCCGGATCTCCAGATGCCCGTGCCGAGGCAGTTCCATCACGGGATTCACCGGTGGCACCACACTGGAGTCAGTGCCCAACAGTTCCTCGATCCGCTCGGCGCACACCTCGGCCCGCGGCACCATCATGAACATGAAGGTGGCCATCATGACGGCGATCACGATCTGCATCAGATAGGCGAGGAACGCGGTCAGCGCACCGATCTGTATGGCCCCGCTGTCCACCCGGTGCGCGCCGAACCAGACGACGGCGACCGAGGACACATTGACGACCGTGAGCACGATCGGGAACATCAGCGCCATCAGCCGCCCGGTCGACAGGGAAACCCCGGTCAGCTCGGCGTTGGCCTCGCGGAACCGTTCCCGCTCGTAGGCATCGCGCACGAAGGCACGGATGACCCGGTTGCCGGTGATCTGCTCCCGCAGGACCCGGTTCACCGTGTCCAGCCGATCCTGCATGGTCCGAAACAGCGGGCGCATCCGCACGATGAGCACGGTCACCGAGATGCCGAGGACCGGTACGACGGCCAGGAGCACCGCCGAAAGCGTCACGTCCTGGCCCAGCGCCATGATGATGCCGCCGATGCACATGATCGGAGCGGTCACCATCATCGTGAACGCCATCAGCACCAGCATCTGCACCTGCTGGACGTCGTTCGTGGTGCGCGTGATCAGCGACGGGGCGCCGAAGTGGCCGACCTCACGGGCGGAGAAGCTCTGCACCCGGTCGAAGACGGCGGCGCGGACATCGCGACCCAGCGCGGCGGACGTTCGCGCACTGAAGTAGACGGCGCCCATGTTGCACAGGACCTGGATCACGCTGATCGCGAGCATCAGCACGCCGAGCCGGAGGATGTAGCCGGTGTCCCCCTTGACCACGCCGTTGTCGATGATGGCGGCGTTCAGGGTGGGCAGATAGAGGGTGGCACTGGTCTGGAGCAGTTGGAGCAGCACCAGCAGGGCGATCGGTTTTTTGTACGGACGCAAGTGCTTCCGTAGCAGTCGTATCAGCACGCGCGGTCTCTCGGGCTCGGCAGCGTCGGCACAGGGGTGCGACGTCTTTTCGGGGGGTGGTGAATTCCATCTTCCGTCACACGGCTGTCGAACCCGGGGTGATTTCTTCAAGCCCGGGTCAAGAGATACCCACGTGGGCGGTCACAGCGGGACGGGACCAACCGGCGCCCGGTCGGATTCGGTGGGTACGGCGCTCGGTCGGCACGGGCGCAGGGGGCGCGTAGGAGGGGTGGGTTGCCGGCCATGCACAGCACATCGAAGGGCCACGAAGTCGATCAGCCCGTCGCGCCCCTGACAGCCCGGACCGTGACCATCCAGACTTCAACGGTACGAGTACGCAACCGTCCACGACCCCCGACGGGCCAAGAGCGCGAACGCTCAAGGCCGCCGTTGCCTCAGGCTGTGCCCCTGCATTCATGCCGCGGAGTGAACGGCCGATCCACCATCCGGCCCTCGTGCATCCGCCCATCGGGGATGGGTGCACCAGCCGATGGGCGGTGCGGCACAGCGACCTCACCGACCTCAGCAAGGGGACCGCCCTCCCGGCATCAGCTTGCTGAACCGGGGAGCAATCCGCTCAGCCGGTGGGAGCGGAGAACGCGCCCGGATGCAATTGGTCCCGCGTGGCGCCGTACTGCTGGCGCACCGCCTGTCCGACGGCGAGCTCATCGCCGGGATCGAGCAACTGCACCACCGCGTCCTGCCACACCGGCGGCGCCGCCGGTGACAGCGTGCCCTGCGACACCCCGAGGGCCCATGCCGCCTGGCGGGCCGCGCCGAGCGCCGCGTAGTCCGCGGGCTGGGGAACGACCACCTGCGCCCCGAAGATCGCGGGAGCCGCCGACTGTACGGCGGCCAGCCCGGCGCTCGCGCCCAGCAGGAACACCCGGCGCACCTCCACACCACGCCCGCGCAGCACGTCGAGCGCGTCGGCCAGTGAACAGAGCATGCCCTCGAAGGCCGCCCGGGCCAGATGCTCGGGCTTCATGGATTCGCGGCGCAGACCACTGAGCGTGCCCGCGGTGTGCGGCAGCCGAGGTGTCCTCTCGCCCTCCAGGTACGGGAGCAGGACGAGACCGCAGGAGCCGGGGGTGGACTTCATCGCCAGGTCGGACAGGGCGTCGAGATCATCGAGACCCAGCATCTCGGCGGTGCCCCGCAGCGCCCGCACGGCATTGTTGGTGTGCACCACCGGCAGATGCATTCCAGTGGCGTCCGCGTAGGAGGTGATCATTCCGGTGGGGTCGGCGAGCGCCTCGTGGTGGACGGCCATCACCGAACCGGAGGCCCCCAGCGAGACCACCACGTCCCCCACGGCGACGCCGAGGCCGAAGGCGGCGGCCATGGTCTCGCCGGTTCCCGCGGAGATCAACAGACCCTCGGGGGTGGTACCGGCGGAGTCGGCGGGACCGAGCACCTCGGGCAGCGCACAGTGGTGTCCGAGCGCCAGTTCCACCAGGTCCGGGCGGTAGGCGCCGGAGCCCGCGGACCAGTACCCGGTGCCCGAGGCGCTGCCCCGGTCGGTGGTCCGCCGTGCGGGGCGGCCCAACAGCTGCCACACCAGCCAGTCATGCGGCTGGAGCACGCTCGCCACCCGCCGCGCGGCCTCGGGCTCCGCACGGGCGAGCCAGCGCAGCTTCGCCACGGGATGGCTCGCCTGCGGTACGGAACCGACGGCCTCGGCCCATGCCTGTCGTCCGCCCAGCGCGTCGATGAGATCGGCCGCGGAGACCTGCGCCCGCTTGTCGTTGCCCAGCAGGGCAGGACGTACGAGGTTGCCCTGATGATCAAGCGGTACGAGGCCGTGCTGCTGGGCGGAGACCCCGATGGCCTGCACCCCTTCGAGCAACCCGCCGCCCGCCGCCTCGCCGAGCGAGAGCAGCCAGGACTGCGGATCTATCTCCGTGGCCTTCGGATCGACCGGATGCGGGGCATAGCCCTGCCGCAACACGGCACCCGTATCCGTGTCACAGACGACGATCTGTGTGAGCGCAGACGAACTGTCCAAGCCGGCGACTATCCCCATGGGGGAGATTCTGCCCCACCGGCCGGCCGGCGTGGTCAGGTGTTGCTGGTTCCCCAGTCGTCCTCACCGCTCCCGCCGCGTTCCCGCAGGGACCGGACCCGCTCGGCGACCGACTCGGGCAGCCGGTCTCCGACCTTCTCGCTGACGGCGTGGAACGCCTTGCCCGCTGCCTGACGCCCGTTTTGCGCGGCTGACTCGGCGGCGTTTCGAACGGCAGGGTTCTGTGAGAACTCCCGCACGCTCTTGCGCAACTGCTCGTAGCGCTCGCGGCCGGCCCGCGTGCCGATCACATAGCCGACGGCGAGCCCGACGACGAACGTGAGCTTGTACCGCATGGGCTGCCACCCTTTCCTCTGCTTACGTTGGGTGCTTGCCCGTCTACCCGGTCCGGCCCGTGATCACCCTGGGCCATACCGATTGGCGGAGCACCCCCCTGCTTGCGCTAATGTATGTGTCGCAGCGAGCACACGCCCTCCGGGACGCCCCGGCCAGGTACGTTCGGTGCAGATGCAGCAATCCCCTGTAGCTCAATTGGCAGAGCAGCCGGCTGTTAACCGGCAGGTTACTGGTTCGAGTCCAGTCGGGGGAGCGCGATCCCCTGTAGCTCAATTGGCAGAGCATTCGGCTGTTAACCGGAGGGTTGCTGGTTCGAGTCCAGCCGGGGGAGCAAGAGAGCGAATCGGGGCCCTGAGGGGTCCTTTTTCGTGTGCGTTTCCTGCGTCTTTTTTACGTTCTGGGCGGCAAGTGGAACCGCGCGGAGGGCAGCGGTGTCTCCATGGTCGAGCGATGCCGACCATCCGAGGCAGGAGATCGTATGAGCGGCTATGCTGCGGCAGACGGCGCGCACATTTGTGCGCGACGCGCCGTTAGGGGCGGTAGCTCAGCCGGTTAGAGCAGCGGACTCATAATCCGTCGGCCGTGGGTTCGAGTCCCACCCGCCCCACCGTAAGCCGTAGGTGGAGAATCGTTCTCGCCTGCGGCTTTGGTGTTTGGCCGGGTGCTCGCCCGATCCAGCCGTGTCGCTGGACACTGCCGGCGAGACTGGTAGACGATCATGAATGGGGCCGGCCCCGACTTCTCCGTGGTGTGGTGCTCCGGGCGCGGTGGGACGTTCGCGTACCCGGGCAGGAGCGGCCTACTTCAGGTGCCGAGGGCGCGCGTTGGTGCCGGTTCGGTCGCTGTCAGGGTTCCGGTGGATCAGGGTCAGTCCCCCGAATCAGACAGAACAGATGGACCAGACAGGCCAGACACAGCCAGCAGGAGGGGAGGGGCGGACGGATGCCCGATCGGTACTCCTCGTACGCCGCGCTGGCCGCGGCGCGGGTCGAGGGCGTCGACTACTCCCGGACGGCCGTTTTCCCGCTCGGTGCCACCTGGGCGAGCATTGCGATCCACGGCGGCAGTATCGAAGCGGGCTCCGGCGAGGTGGCGCGGGACGTTGCGGGCGCCGGACTGCGCTTCTACGAGTTCGCGGGGCTCCTGGACTCGGGCAATCGCGAACTGCACCTCACCAGCTCCCGGTTCGACGAGCCCATGGCCCTCGACGTCGTGGGCGGGGCCACGGGAACGCTGTCCTTCCATGGGTACACCGGTACTGCTGGTGTGGCGGAGACCGCGATCGGCGGCCTCGACCGTGCCACGGTCGAGCAGGTGGCGACAGCCCTGCGGCGGGCCGGGTTCCATGTGGTCGACGCACTCGGCAGGATCGCGGGCGGTCACCCGGCCAATGTCTGCAATCGGAACTCCCGTTCGGCCGGGGTGCAGTTGGAGATGTCCCGGGCGCTGCGCGCCGGTTTCTTCCCCCGCGGTGATCTGTCGCAGCGGATGAGGGACTCCGGCCGCCGCACGGACTCGTTCTGGGCCTATGTCACGGCCGTGCGGTCCGTCGTGGCGGATTGCGGGGCCCTCCTTCCGCGCTCATCAGTCCACTCGTCCCGCTGGTAGGAGCGCCGTCGGGCGGTTCTGACGGTGTCGTGGTGCCGGCCGCCGTGGACGGAATTCCTTTCGGGTGCATTGGAACGATGTAGCTGGAGTGCACACATGAGATGGATCTCTGATCCGCCGCCCAGGAGCGGTCTCTTTTTGAGCTAGCGGGATTCTTCGGCCGGGGCGGGAGGCGGGCGTCCGTATTTCGGTGCTGGGGACAAGGCATGGTCCTCCATTCGTATCGAATGGAGTTACCCCGCATGCGTGGGCGGGTGGGGGCGCGCGATGCCCAGGGGTGTCGGCTCGGTGGATTCGCCACTTCCTCTCATCGGTGACGCACCGGATATCCGACACTCCAGCACCGAATCCGCGGGCACTTCGCCGAATCCGTACATGGCCAGGGAGACCTTCAGACCGGGCGAGATGGGTTCGGACTGGGCCAGGGAGACGGTTTGGCGCTCCCCTGACCCGTCGAGGAAGTCGACGCCCACGCTGAACCTCCTCACCAGGTCTGTCGGGTTTCTCACTTCGACCTCGGCCACCGGGCGGCCTGTGGCTTCGTCCCGGGTGCAATCGATGAGGAGCGCGACCTCCTCGGTCACCTTCGTCTCCCGCTCCTCCGCCCGATCCGATGCCCCCGCGAGGAAGACGATGGCGCCGGCGGCTGCCAGTGCCAGTACGACCACCGCCACCGATGACACCCCTCTCTTGGGGGCCGACGGCCCGTACGAGGGGACCTGCTGTGGGGATCGCGGTGGGTAGTGGTGCGACACGGTGAGTCCTCGGTGGTGTGTCGGCCCGGTGAGGACCGTGGGTGCTGGGTGCTGGGTGCTGGGTGCTGGGACTGGGTGCTGGGACTGGGCTGGGGTTGCGGTCGGGGCCGGTGCGCAGGCGGAATGGGCGCGACCGCGGGCGGGTGACCAGGCGGGCAGTGTTGCGGCACGGAGCCGTACGCCTCGATCACGGCCAGTCCTGCCCTGATGCCTGGAGCAGGGTTGAGCACCGCAGATAGATTGGCTTAAAGAGTGCTTATCACATAAAGAGTCGCTGATAAGTGCCAGTTGAGGAGCTTGTGATGCTGTGACGAACCAGTTGGGGTCTCCCAGTATTGGCGGGATCAATTCGGTGGAAGGATCCCCGAAGCCGGCTTCATGATCCGTCTGCACAAAGGAGGCCGCTGATGGCCCAACCCATGTCCGCCGCTGCGTTCTTGCAAGCGCTGCGCGATGAAGGGCTGAAGGTCGTTCAGGTGGGCGACTGGCGAACCCACAACCGGAACGCGAAGGGGCCGTGGGGTCCGGTGCATGGGGTGATGATTCATCACACCGTCACCAAGGGCACCGCCAACTCCGTTGCCCTGTGCCGGGATGGGCACAGCACCCTGCCCGGCCCGCTGTGTCACGGGGTCATCGACAAGGAGGGTGTGGTGCACCTGGTCGGCTACGGCCGCACCAACCACGCCGGTCTCGGGGATGACGAGGTACTGCGCGCGGTCATCGCGGAGAAGCCGTTGCCCGCCGACAACGAGGCGACCACGGACGGCAATCGACATTTCTACGGCTTCGAGTGCATCAACCTCGGCGATGGCAAAGACCCCTGGACCGCAGCGCAATTGGAAGCGATAGAGCAGGCGTCCGCCGCGATCTGTCGGGTGCACGGCTGGTCGGCGCGATCGGTGATCGGGCATCTGGAGTGGCAGCCGGGGAAGATCGACCCCCGTGGCTTCACCATGGCCTCGATGCGCCAGCGCGTCGAAGCGCGGCTCAAGGTGGGCAAGCCGTCCGTGCCGCCCAAGAAGCCGCCCGTCACCAAGCCACCGGTGAAGAAGCCCCCGGTCAAGCCCGTCTACGAGCCGTTCCCCGGCTCCGCCTGGTTCGTCATGGGCCGTAAGTCCCCGATCGTCGCCGCCATGCGCAGACGGCTGATCGCGGTCGGCTGCAACCGCTACCAGTCATCGACCAACCCCGATGTGCTCGGCTCGGGCGACAAGGCGTCGTACGAGGCATGGCAGCGCAAGTGCGGCTATACCGGGGACGCGGCCAAGTGGCCGCCCGGCAAGACCACCTGGGACCTGCTCAAGGTTCCGAACAGCTGACCTGGGACGGTTGATTCGAGAGGTGTGCCACTCGTTGCGCCATGGCCCGCGCTGTGGTCTTCGTCGGTGCGACGAGTGGTGCGCCGCTCATGGGTGGTCCGGTCGGAGGGCTCGGTGGGGCCCGCAGTGGCCGGACGGTTCTGGGGATGCGGGATTCTCGTACCGCCACCCCCCGGTGCGAACCTCACACCCCCCGGCCGCGCAGGCGCGTCACCACCTGGGCCTTCGGGGCGTAGGCCCGCGGGAGGATGAGGCCGGAGGCCAGGGCCTCCAATACGCGTTCTTCTGCCTGGTGGTAGTCGGCCGCGTCCGCGAGGAGGCTTGATGCGGAGGTCGTGGGCAAGGCGATGACCCCGCCGTCGTCCAGGAGGACCGGGTCTCCGTCCGACACCGTCACCCCGCCGATCTCCACTGCGCCGCCGACCTCGGCCACATGGACCCCGCTGCCGGGGCCGGCCGTCGCCTCGGCCGTTGCCCAGATGCGCAGGGCCAGCCGTTCCAGCGCCGATACGTCCCGCACGTTTCCTTCCACGAGTGCGCCGACCGCGCCCCGGGCGAGGGCTGCCGTCGTCAGGATCTCGCCCCACACCGCCCCTGGCGCACAGTCGGCGCCCGCGATCACCAGTACCCGCCCCGCCAGATTCTCGCCGAGCACCGCCCGGAGCGGGCCGAGCCCGTGGCTGCCCGGGCCGGGCGCCATTCGGACCGTGCGCGCGGCTCCCAGCACCGCCGTGCCCGGACCCCGTTGAAAGGGGCGCAGCGCGGGCGTCAACCAGCCTTCTCGGCCGTGGAGTTGCAGTACGTCGGCGAGGGCCGCTGTGGCCGGCAGCCGTTCCGGTACGGGGAAGGAGAAGAGCTGGGTGGGTGAGGTGGTCATGTCGCACTCCGCTCGGAGAGTTTGAACTTGCGGATCTTTCCGACCGATGTGCGCGGCAGTTCGGCGACCTGCTCGAAGCGGACGGGCCGTTTGGACTTCGCCAGCCGGGCCGTGCACCACGCCGGGAGGTCGTCCAGGGCCTCGGGTGCACTTCCTGGCGCGCGGACGACATAGGCGACGGGCACCTCGTCGCGTACCGGATCGGCCTCGCCGACCACGGCCGCCTCCAGCACCGCCGGGTGCTCCGCGATCACCGATTCGATCTCGACGAGCGAGACGTTCTCGCCGGCGACCTTGAGGACGTCGCCGCGTCGGCCGGCGAAGAAGAACCTGCCCTGTTCGTCGACGGTGGCCCGGTCCCCGGTGGCGAACCAGCCGTCGGCGAAGGGGTAGGAGGCCGCGGTTGCGTGGGGCGCGTCGAGGTAGCCGGCGAAGAGGCTGCTGCCCGGCCGGCCGCCGACGAAGACTTCACCCTCCTCGCCCGGTGCGAGCGCGGCCCCCGTCTTCGGGTCGCGGACCTGTACGCGGCAGCCGAGCGTCACCAGTCCCATCGATGCGGGTTCCGGTGCGACGGCCCGGTTGGTGAGCACCGCGGGCACGGTCTCCGTCATGCCGTAGAGCTGCCGGGGGCGGCAGCCGATCAGCTCGGCGAAGCGCTCGTACTGCTCGTCGGTGATGTTCTGGGCGTACCAGCAGTGGACGATTCGCAGCCCTGGGACCGGGGTTGCGCCGCGGGCCAGCACCATGCGGATCGGGGCGGCGAACAGGCTCAGATGGGTCACCCGGTGGCGGGCGGCCTGGTTGAGGAGTCGGCTCGCGGAGAAGGCGGGCATCAGGACGACGCTCGCGCCCGCGCTGATGGCGGGGGCGAAGGAGTAGTACTGGGCGTTGGCGTGGAAGAGGGGGAGGACCACGAACTGTCGGTCCGTGGACCGCAGGGCTGCGGCTGCCGCCATCACATCGCCCGCGAAGGCGTAGTTGGCCTGGGTGATCATCACGCACTTGGGCTCGGCGGTGGTGCCGGAGGTGAACATCAATCCGGCGAGGTCCGCGGGTTCAGCGTCCACGGTGGTCACCGAGGTAGCGCCGCACAGGCTCGTCAGTGCGCTGGCGGTGAGTTCCACCTCCACCGCTTCGGTGCCGGTCTGCGCGGCTGCGGCGTGGTACTCGACCGCTTGGCCGGGACCGTGGAAGCCGAGGACGGCATGGGTGCGGCGCAGCTGGGCGGCGAACTCCTGGGCGCGGGCGGAGGGATCCGAGCAGACCATCGCCGCGCCCAGTCGTGCGAGTGCCAACCAGAGGGCGACGTACGCGGGGCAGTTGGGCAGGGCGATCCCCACCCGCGTGCCGCGAGTCACCCCGCGTTCGCGCAGACCGCCCGCGACCCGGCCGACCAGTGCGTCGAAGGCGCGGTAGGTCCAGGTGGTCACCTCGCCGTCCGGTGCCTCCCAGATGAGGAACGGCCGCTCGGGCACGGCGGCGACGGTGTCGGCCCACCGGGCCGCGAAGGTGGGCGGGGAATTCACCATGTCCTGCCTCCGGTGATGAGGTGGTGGGGTGGCGAGATGCGGTACGGCTGTACGGAGGGGCTGTTCGAGCAGCCCCGGGGCCTTCGGCGGACGGGAACGAGGTACCGGAAGGAGACTTGGGGGTCCGGGTGGGAGGACCGTCGAGCAGCGGTCCTCCCACCCGGACGGGTTCGGCTCGGTCGGGGACGACCTGCCGTGGCCGATCAGACCGGGACCGACTCGGCCTCCGCTGCGACCGGCTCGCCGTAGCCACCGCCGCCCGGCAGTTCCAGCCGTACGATGTCGCCCGGCTGGAGCGTGATGCGGGCCTGGGTGCGGACCGGCTCGCCGTTCACCAGGAAGCGGCCGGTCGCGCCCGCGCCACCGCCGAAGACGCCCAGCGGACCGCGGGCGAGTCGGCTGGTCACCGCGTTCAGCACCCACGGCGACGGGGAGTCGACCGTGAACTCGATGGTCTGGCCCATCCCGCCCACCTGTGCACCCTTGCCACCGGAGCCCCGGCGCAACTCCTTGCGCAGGAAGCGGATGGGCGCGGACGCCTCCACGACCTCCAGCGGTACGGCCGACACACCCGTGGGGTACGAGGTGGTGGACAGACCGGGCTTGGTCGCCCGGGCGCCGACTCCGCCCGCGTAGGTGAACATGGCCGTGATGAACGGCTTGCCCTCCGCGTCGTGCCCGCTGACCTGCATCGTCCACACGGCCGCCGAACCCTCTGCCATCACGGCATCCGGCAGCGCCTGCGACATCGCCTGGAGCAGTGGCATCGGCAGGAACATGCCCACCACGTGCCGTGCGGTGCACGGTGACGGTGCCACCGCGTTGACGATGCTGCCCTCCGGCGCCTCCACCAGGATCGGCCCCAGCGAGCCGGCGTTGTTGGGGACCTCCGGGTTGAGGAGGCTGCGCAGGGTGAACGTCGTGTACGCGTGGGTGTAGTTCTTCACCACGTTGATGCCGAACGGGCTCGGGCCCGACGAGCCGGCGTAGTCGACGAGGATCTCGCCCTTCACGGAGTCGATGGTCACCGCCACATTGATGGTGATCTCCGAGCCGTCCGCCAGGTCCAGGATCGACGATGCGCGGTAGGTGCCACCGGGCAGCTCGCGGATCGCACGGCGAGTGGCGTCCTCCGAGCGGCGGATCACCTCGTCGGCGAGCTCCTCGATGTCGTCGAGGTCGTAGGAGTCGAGCAGGGACTGCAACCGTCCCGCGCCGACCTCGCCCGATGCCATCTGGGCGTGCAGGTCACCGGCCATGTGGGTGGGCTGGCGGACATTGGCGAGGATGAAGTCCCACACCGGCTCGTTGCGCCCGTTGGCCGTCGTCAGCTTGCTGATCGGAATCCACAGGCCCTCTTCGAACACATCGCGGGCACCCGCACCGATGCCGTAACCGCCGACGTCGGTGTGGTGGATCGTCGAGCCGAAGAACGCGATCACCCGGCCGCCGCGCCACACCGGCACCAGCACCGTGACGTCGAGCAGCTGCCCGGCCGTCTGGTACGGGTCGTTGGTGATCAGTACGTCACCGGGCTCCAGCGAGTCCACCGGGTGCCGGTCGAGGATGTTCTTGCAGGCGATGGCGAGCGAGTTGATGTGTCCCGGCGTACCGGTGACGGCCTGGGCGACCATGCGACCGCGCCGGTCGAACAGCGCGTTCGCGAGGTCGCCCGCCTCGCGCACGATGGGGCTGAAGGCGGACCGTTGGAGCGCCTTGGCCTGCTCGTTGACGGTGGCGATGAGCGAGCCCCACAGGACTTCCAGCTCGATCGCATCGAAGGTACGGGTCACTTGGAGTCCTCCTTGGCGGTGGCGGTGGCGGTGACTGCCGTGGCGACGATCGAACCGTCGGGTGCGACCTCGCAGCTCCAGCCGCCGGGGATGACCGAGGTGGTCTCCCGCTCCTCGACCAGGGCGGGACCGTCGAAGCGGTCACCGGCGCCGAGTTCGGCACGGCGGTAGACGGGCACGGACACGGCATCCTCACCGCGGCGGAAACGGGCGTCGCGGTGACGGTTCGGCACCGGGTTCCCGCTGCCGGCGGCGACCGCCGGCACCTCGAAGCCGGGTGCGTCGGACCAGGCGGCGACCCGCCAGGTCACGACCTCGACCCCGACATCGGGAATCCGCAGGCCGTAGATCTTCTCGTACTCGCTGTGGAACAGCTCCAGCGTCTCGTCCAGGGTCGCGGGCCAGGACGAGCCCTCGCCGACCCACAGGGTGATCTCATTGCCCTGGCCCTCGTACCGTGCGTCCAGGCCGTAGCGGTACTTGACGTCTTCCGCCGCGGCGCCGGCCGCCGCCAGGATGCGACGCCCTTCCTGGCGCATGTCCTCCAGCAGCAGATCACGATCGGCCGCGACCTGACCGTCCAGGGAACGCACCATGCTCCGGGCCAGGTCGATGCGGACCGGGCTGACCAGGGTGCCGAACGCGGAGAGCACGCTCGCGTTCACCGGGAAGATCACCCGGGGCGCCTCCAGGAGCGTCGCCACACCACAGGCGTGCACGGGGCCCGCGCCGCCGAACGCGATCAGCGCCACTCCGCGCAGGTCGATCCCGCGCTCCACGGCGTGCATCCGGGCGGACGCGGCCATGTTCTGGTTGATCACCTCGTAGACGCCGACCGCGGTGTCATCGCTGCTGGCGCCCAGCTTCTCGCCGAGCGGGGCGAATGCGCCGCGCGCCCGCTCCAGGTCGAGCGGCATCTCACCGCCGAGGAAGTACGCCGGGTCCAGCAGACCCATCACCAGGTCCGCGTCGGTGGTCGCCGGGATGGTGCCGCCGCGGGCGTAGCTGACCGGGCCGGGGTCGGCGCCCGCGGAGTCCGGGCCTGCCTTGAGCAGACCGAGGTCGTCGACCCGGGCGAGGCTGCCGCCGCCCGCACCGATCTCGACCAGGTCCACCGACGGGATCGAGCAGGGGTAGCCGGAGCCCTTCTTGAACCGGTAGACGCGGGCGACCTCGAACTCGTTGGTCAACTCGGGCTGGTAGTTCTCGATCAGACAGGACTTCGCGGTCGTGCCGCCCATGTCGAAGCAGAACAGCCGCTCCTCACCGAGCCGCTGTGCGTACCAGACACCGGCCAGCGCACCTGCCGCCGGACCGGACTCGACGAGCCGGATCGGCACCTTGCGGGCCTCGTCGGCAGAGACCACACCGCCGTTGGACAGCATCATCAGCACCGAGGCGCCGAAGCCGGTCGCGGTCAGCCACTCCTGGAGTTCCTGGAGGTAGGGGCCGATGACGGGCATGGTGGCCGCGTTGCAGACCGTGGTGATCATCCGCGGGTACTCACGGATCTGCGGGGTCACCTCGTGCGAGGCGCACACCGGGACGCCGAGCCGCTTGGCGAGGCCCTCGGTGACGAGCCGCTCGTTCTCCGCGTTGGCGTACGAGTTGAGGAGACAGACCGCGACCGCTTCCACGTCGTGCTGACGCAGTTCCTCGGCGAGCGCGTCCAGACCGGCCTCGGTGGGGCGGGTGCGGACCGAACCGTCCGCCGTGGTCCGCTCGTTGATCTCGAAGACCAGGTCGCGGGGGATCGGCGGGGCCGGAAACTCGATCTGGAGGTCGTACATGTCGTAGCGGTGCTCGCTGCGGATCTCCAGCGTGTCACCGAAGCCGTCGGTGGTGACCAGCGCCGCGCGCCCGGTCTTGCCCTCGATCAGGGCGTTGGTGATGAGAGTGGTGGCATGGACGATGGGGCGGATGATGTCACCGGGAGAGATCCCGGCCTTGTCCAGCGCGGAGAGCACACCGGTGCGTACGCCACCGAGGGGCGCGGACGGGGTGGTGAGCGTCTTCTCGACAACGACACGGCCGGTGTCTGCATCCAGCAGGACGACATCGGTGAAGGTGCCGCCGATGTCCACGGCAAGGCGCCAATCAGTCACGTCTGGCCTCTTCTCTGGTTGGGGTGATGACGGGTGTACGGGCGCCGATTGCGCGGTGCACGCTCTGATGTGCGGGGCTGGGCTGTGGGGCGGTGCGGTCAGGGGGACGAGGGCTCGGGTGGGCGGCCATGGCTCAGGCCGCTTCGGTGCGCGCCGGGAGCGCCGTCACGTCCGGGTGGTCGTCCACCGGCCCGGCCTCGGGTTCGTCCTCGCGGCCCGCGGTCACCGCGGTCGCCGCATCCAGGTGCCAGAGCCATTCGGTGGGCAGGCTGTCGGCGGGGTAGATGGCCTCCACCGGGCACACCGGCTCGCAGGCTCCGCAGTCGACGCACTCGTCCGGGTGGATGTAGAGCATCCGCTCGCCCTCGTAGATGCAGTCCACGGGGCATTCGGCGATACAGGTGCGGTCTTTGACGTCGACACAGTTCGTACCGATCACATAGGTCATGGGCACCTCCCGGGCCTGTTGCGATGAGGGGTGAGTCGGGCGGTCGTCCGGGGGCAGGCAGTCGTCCGGGGGCGGGCGGTCATGCGACGGTCCAGTGGTCGCGTCCGGCCAGCAGCGTGTCCAGATCGCCGGGGCCCGACGCATCGGCCGCCTGCCGCAACTGCTCGGCGACCTGCCGGTCGTACGAGGGCCGGGACACCGAGCGGAAGACGCCGATCGGGGTGGGCCCGCCGTTCTCCGGCAGTCGGGAGAGGGAGAAGGCGATGGCCGGGTCGTCGGCGTGGGCGTCGTGAACGACCTCGTCGGCCGGGGCGCCGGGCGAGGCGGCCGGGTCGATCGGGCGCAGCGATCCCGCCGCGTCACGCACGATGGTGCGCTCGCCCTCGGCCCCGTACCGCAGCGGCTGCCCCTGTTCCAGGCGCAGGAGGTGGTCGTCGCGGGTGGCCGGGTTCTTGAGCACCTCGAACGCGCCGTCATTGAAGATGTTGCAGTTCTGGTAGATCTCGACCAGGGCCGTGCCCTCGTACTCGGCGGCTGCGCGCAGGACCGATGTGAGGTGTTTGCGGTCGGAGTCGACGGTACGGGCGACGAAGCCCGCGCCGGCCCCCACCGCCAGGCTCACCGGGTTGAACGGGGTGTCCAGCGAGCCCATCGGTGTGGACTTGGTGATCTTCCCCGGTTCGCTGGTGGGGCTGTACTGGCCCTTGGTGAGCCCGTAGATCCGGTTGTTGAACAGCAGGATCTTGAGGTTGACGTTGCGGCGCAGCGCATGGATGAGGTGGTTGCCGCCGATGGAGAGGGCGTCGCCATCACCGGTGACGACCCACACCGACAGATCGGGCCGGGAGACCGAGAGCCCGGTGGCGATCGCCGGCGCCCGCCCGTGGATGGAGTGCATCCCGTAGGTGTTCATGTAGTACGGGAAGCGGGACGAGCAGCCGATCCCGGAGACGAAGACGATGTTCTCGCGGCGCAGCCCGAGTTCGGGGAGGAAGCCCTGTACGGCGGCGAGGATGGCGTAGTCACCGCAGCCCGGGCACCAGCGCACCTCCTCGCCTGAGCGGAAGTCCTTCGCGGTCTGCTTGGTCGCGATCCCATCCGAGGTGGCGATCAGGGGCAGGGGCACCCGCGCGGGGTTCGCCACCGGAGCGGAGAGCAGGCTTTCAGACATCGGAGATCACCTTCTCGATGGCGGTCCGCAGATCGCCGGCCTTGAACGGGGTGCCGCGCACCTGGGTGTGCGAGACGGCGTCGACGAGGTAGCGACCGCGGATCAGGAGCGCGAGTTGGCCCAGGTTCATCTCGGGGATGAGTACGCGGTCGTAGGCCGCGAGGACCTCACCGAGATCGGCCGGGAAGGGGTTGAGGTGCCGCAGATGGGCGCGGGCGACCGAACCGCCCGCGGCCCGCACCTCCGCACAGGCGGCGCTGATCGGGCCGGCCGTCGAGCCCCAGCCGAGCACCAGTACCCGGGCGTCGCCTTCGGGATCGTCCACGACGGTCGGCGGAAGCTCGCGGGCGATGCCGTCGATCTTGGCCTGCCGGGTGCGGACCATGAACTCGTGGTTATCGGCGTCGTACGAGATGTCCCCGGTGCCGTCCGCCTTCTCCAGTCCGCCGATGCGGTGTTCGAGCCCGGGCGTGCCGGGCACGGCCCAGGGGCGGGCGAGGGTCTCGGGGTCGCGGAGGTAGGGCAGGAAGCGCGGGCTGCCGTCGGCGGCCGTTCCGTTGGGGCCGGTCGCGAACTCCACCCGGAGGTCGGGCAGCGTCGACGAGTGGGGTATCCGCCAGGGTTCGGAGCCGTTGGCGAGATAGCCGTCGGAGAGCAGCACGACCGGTGTGCGGTACTTCAGGGCGATCCGCACGGCCTCGATGCAGGCGTCGAAGCAGTCGGCCGGCGAACTCGCCGAGACCACCGGCAGGGGCGACTCGCCGTTGCGGCCGTGCAGGACCTGGAGCAGATCGGCCTGTTCGGTCTTGGTGGGCAGTCCGGTGGAGGGGCCGCCGCGCTGGATGTCCACCACGATCAGCGGCAGTTCCAGGGTGACGGCCAACCCGATGGCCTCGGCCTTGAGCGCGATACCGGGCCCGGAGGTCGTCGTCACCCCGATCGACCCGCCGAAGGAGGCACCGAGCGCGGCACTGACCGCGGCGATCTCGTCCTCCGCCTGGAAGGTGGTCACTCCGAAGTTCTTGTGCCGACTGAGCTCATGGAGGATGTCGGACGCCGGAGTGATCGGGTACGAGCCGAGGAACAGGGGCAGCCCGGCCTGTCGGGCTCCGGCGACCAGCCCGTAGGACAGGGCCAGATTGCCGGTGATGTTGCGGTACACACCGGAGGGCGAGGGCGCTGGGGCGATCTCGTAGGAGACGGCGAACGCCTCGGTCGTCTCACCGAAGTTCCAACCGGCGTGGAAGGCCGCGATATTGGCCCGCATGATGGCGGGCTTCTTCGCGAACTTCGACGTCAGATGGGCGATCGTGCCCTCGGTGGGGCGCTGGTACATCCAGGAGAGCAGCCCGAGCGCGAACATGTTCTTCGCCCGCTCGGCGTCCTTGCGGCTCAGCCCCGAGTCCTTGAGCGCCCCGACGGTCAGCGTGGTCAGTGGCACCGGCTGGACGGTGAAGCCCTCCAGCGAGCCGTCCTCCAGCGGGTTCGCCGCGTACCCGGCCTTCGTCAGATTGCGCCCGGTGAACTGGTCGGAGTCCGCGATGATCTGCGCCGCCGGCCGCAGATGGCCGACATTGGCCTTGAGCGCTGCCGGGTTCATGGCGATCAGCACATCGGCGCTGTCCCCCGGGGTGGCGACCCCGTGGTCGGCGAAGTGGAGCTGGAACGCCGAGACACCGGGCAGGGTGCCCTGAGGGGCGCGGATCTCGGCGGGGAAGTCGGGAAGGGTCGCCAGGTCGTTGCCGAAGGACGCGGTCTGCGCGGTGAACCGGTCGCCGGCGAGCTGGATACCGTCGCCGGAGTCTCCGGCGAACCGGATCACCACTGAGGGGACGGCAAGGACCTGCTTGGACATGATCGCGACTCCTGATCGCAGGGACGGGCTCGGGAAGACGGTCGGGGAAGACGCCGGCTCCCCGGGCGGGTCAGGGGGCGACTCGCGGGTCGTGCTGCTGGAACGGGTCGTTGCGGGCGGCGAACGCGCCCTGTGCGCGGCCGGTGCACGGGATGGCCCCGCGGGGGCACGGCCCCGGTGGCCTGGCGGGCCCGAATCGATTGCGGATACGGATACGGAGCACGGGCCGGGCGGATGCCGGGGGAGGACTCACCCCGGAGCGTGGTCGCCGGGGTCGCACGCCGTGTGGGCCGGGCGCAGAAGCCGGAACGGCACCGGGCGACCCTGGTGGGGCCGAGGCTGCGGCTCAGGACGGGCCATCCGCAACACCGTTATTCAAAATGGGGAGTTGGAGGCCGACCCCCGGGTCGCACGTGCGGTGTGCGGAGCCCCGGGGGACGGCCGGTTCAAGGGCCGGGAACACCCGGCCTGTATGGGCCGGTCTCAGCTGCCGTGGACCGCGTCGCGCAGTCGCGTCACCAGCTTCTCCGGCTGCGCCGAGCCCCAGACGTTGCGGCCGAAGGCGACACCCGCGCCGCCCGCCTCCACCACGCCCTTGGCCAGCGCCACCACCTCGTCCTCGCTCTCGGCCTTCGGCCCGCCAAGTGCCACCACCGGCACCGGGCACGCCGCGACGACCTCGGCGAACTCCTCGGGCGGACCGGGGCACACGGTCTTGATGATGTCCGCGCCCAGTTCGGCGCCGATGCGGGCTGCCCTGGCCACGTTCTGCGTGGTCCACGGCACCGCACGGCCCCAGCCGCCGGGGATCATCTCGGCCATCACGGGCAGACCGAGCTGCTCGCACTCCGAGGTGAGCCGTGCCAGTCGCTTCAGCGACAGGTCCTCGTCGGGGGCGCCGGGGAACGCGAGCACCACCAGGCAGTCCGCGCCGATCCGCAGCGCCTGCTCGGGCAGGTGCATGATGTCGTTGACATCGCTCTGCGGCATGTCGCCGAGTTCGGACGAGCCACCGTCGACGCGCAGCACCAGGCCGGCCGAGGCGAAAGTGTCCGCGTAGGCGCGGGCCAGGTGCCAGGTGGCGAGCACTGCGTCCGGCCTGCCGGCCGCGATCTGGTTCATCGGCTCGCCCAGCGGCGGGCCCTCACCCATGTACGCGGCGTGGTCGATGGCGACGAAGACCGCCCGCCCGTCCGCCGCGAACATCCGGCGCATCCGCCGGAGCTTGCCCCCTCCGAGGGCCGAGAACGTCTGCACAGTGCTTCCTTTCATCGCTGACTGCTCTGCGGTTCGAGGACCGGCACCGAAGGCCGGTCCAGCTGCCGTGCCGCAGGTGCGGTGGTCATCGGGGCCACCGTCGCTGCGCGGTGGTCTGCTGGTGGAAGGTGCCGCTGTCCCAGTAGTCGATGCGGTGCGCGATCTTGCCGTCCTCGACCCGGAACCGGAACATGCCCCGGACGTTGATCTCAGGACGGTGACTGGCGCCGGTCCAGACGAACGTCATCCGATAGGCGAGCGCCGCCCTGTCCCCGTCGACGAGGAGGTCTTCGGTCTCGTACCGCAGGTCTTGGAACTCTTCGAGGAAGCCGGCCAGCCGCTGTCGGTAGGCCGCCCTGCCGTGCAGGCTCTTCCCGAGCGACGAGGTGTGCTCGTTGTGGAAGTCCTCGGTCACCAGGTCGGCGATCCGGTCGGGGTCCCCGCTGTTGAGCGCTGCCACGAACCTCGCCACCGCCGTCCTCGTTACGGACTCCAGGTCCGCGGCGGCGCTCACTGCTCCGCGTCAGCACCCCACAGGGTGCGGACCTCCTCGAAGACCTGCTGGTTGTGGGAGATCTCGACAACATTGCCGTCGGGGTCGGTCAGGGCGCAGATGTAGCCGACCGGCGGGGGCAGCTCCATCGGCTCCCAGTGGAGACAACCCGCCTCGCGGGCCCGTGCCGCCGTGTTGTCGACGTCCTCCCGGTTCGGCACCTCCATGCCGAGGTGGGCGAAGGGGGAAAGCTGCGGCTGCTTCTTGCCCTTGTCCTTGTTGAACCCGACCAGGACCAGGACGAACGGGGTCTCCACCTGTCCCGCGTTGGACAGCCAGGCGTTGGCGCCGTCCTTGTCGCTGTGCCGTGCGACGACGACCAGCGGGGTGAAGGAGGTGTAGAACTCCACCGCCGCTTCCAGGTCGCTGGTCGGCAGCGCGATATGGGTCCAACGGGCCTCAGTGAGCTTCTTGTCGAGCACGGATGCTCTCCTCTCCTACGAATCGTCGGCGTTCAGCCGATCCGGCGATCGGTCGTGCCGTCGTGGCGTCCTGGCTGCGTGGCGTTGTTCAGTCGATCGGGCCGTCGAACTCATCGGGCGCGAGCGGCGTGGCCACGTCTTCACGGATCTGCCTCATCATGTGCCGGGCCCGACCCTCCCAGGTGCTGGAGGGGCCGACGCGGTAGAAGGGCGATCGGAGGTTCTCCATCAGGACGGTCACCATGTCGGTGTCCTCCTTGTTGGTCAGCTCCAGATTGACCAACTCGCGCTCCTGGAGTTCGACGTCCTCGGTCAGCCCGTAGATCCGGGAGACCAGGCGCGTCTTGTCCGGGGCGATCGGATCGGCCCGCACCATGATCAGCTGGGACGCGTAGGGCAGCGGGGTGAGGTTCGGATAGATGAACTCCGCGTAACTGCCGCGCAGATCGTCCTCGTCCAGGTCGGTCCGGCCCAGCGAGAGGTCGAAGTTCTCGCTGTGCGGCTTATAGCCGCTGGTGGTGCGCCCCTCGAAGCGCACGATGGTGTCCATCTGCTTGCGCACCTTGTTGAGCCGACGGTGCACGAAGCGGACGTGGTAGTCGTCGTTGGAGTTCTCGACGAAGACCTTCCAGTTCATGTCGAACGTCTCGTCGAGCTCACGGTGGTAGCGGTGGTAGTTCCCGATCTTGTACGCCTCGTACCGGGGCAGGAGCGGCGCGATCCACTCGTCGAAGGAGGGCGCCTTGTGCGACAGACAGGCGAAGACCAACTTGTCGAACGCGATGTGCACCCGGATCGGCACCAGCCCGTAGCTCTGCATCGGGAAGTCGGCGCCGTACATCCGCTCCTTGTCCGGGATGGACAGCAGCTTGCCGTCCAGGCCGTACGTCCACGCGTGGTACGGGCAGGCGAACGCCTTGCCGCAGTTGCCGGCCGGGTCGAAGGCCACGCCCGACGCACGATGCCGGCAGTTGTTCAGGAATCCCTTGACCGAGCCGTCGCGCTGCTTGACGATCAGCACCGACTGCACACCGATCTTGCCCGTGATGAAGTCGCCGGGCTTGACGAGGTCCTCGGTGTCCCCGAGCCAGACCCAGGAGCGGCCGAAGACCCGGATCATCTCCAGATCGAAGAGTTCCTGGCTCCACACTTCCCAGGGCTGGAGCATGTCGCTGGGAAGCGGCGACTCGACGAGTCCGTCGCTCTCGCGACCCTTGGCGGCGCGGGCCTCGGCGACCACCCCCTCGTGCAGGGCGAGTTCCGAAGCGTTCATCCGGTCCAGCACGGCTTCCTCCCCAACACCTTCGTTGCTTTGCGATGTGCTCGAAGGTAGGTCGGTGCCGTACGGGGACGATATGTGCTTGAGGCACGAACATCGGCCCCCCGCGCTGCCCCCCGGCCACATCGGTGCACCACGGCGGGCGTGCAACTCTCGGGCGATGGACTATGTGAACCTCGGCGGAACGGGCCTGCGCGTCAGTCGCCTCGCCCTCGGCACGATGATGTTCGGGGCGTGGGGCAATCAGGATCACGACGCGTGCGTGGACATGATCCACGCAGCCCTCGACGCGGGAGTCAACTTCATCGACACCGCGGACGTGTACGCCTTCGGAGAGACGGAGGAGATCCTCGGCCGTGCCCTCAAGGGCCGGCGGGACTCCGTGGTGCTGGCCACCAAGTTCGGCGAGCACATGAACCATGACGACCCCCTCACCCGTGGTGCGTCCCGGCGCTGGATCGTCCGGGCCGTGGAGGACAGCCTGCGCCGGCTGGGCACCGACCACATCGACCTCTACCAGCTGCACCGACCGGACCCCGGCACCGACCTCGACGAGACCCTCGGCGCCCTGACCGATCTGATCCGGGCCGGCAAGGTCCGGGCGATCGGCTCCTCCGCCTTCACTGCGGAACAGATCACCGCAGGCCAATGGAGGGCAGAGCGCCGTGGCCGGGAGCGCTTCACCGTCGAGCAACTGGCGTACTCGGCGCTGGCCCGGCACGCCGAGGCGGGCACGCTGCCCGTCTGCCAGCGCTACGACCTGGGCGTCATGGTCTACAGCCCCCTCAATGGCGGCTGGCTCACCGGCAAGTACCGCGCGGGCACCAAGGCTCCCGCCGACTCCCGTGCCGTACGCAACGCCGAGCACTTCGATCACGCCCAGGAAGCGGTACGGGATCGGAAGTACGCCCTGGTCGAGGAGATCGCGGCCCTCGCGGACGAGGCCGGTCACACCATGATCGAGCTGGCGATCGGCTTTGTGCTCGCGCACCCGGCGGTCAGCTCCGCGATCATCGGCCCGCGGACCATGGAGCAGCTGACGGGCCAGCTGGGAGCGGCCGGGGTACGCCTCGGCCCGGATGTGATGGACCGGCTGGACGCCCTGGTCGCCCCGGGCACCGATGTGAACCCGGCCGACGCACCGTACGCCCCGCCCGCGCTCACCGACCCGTCACTGCGCAGGCGCGACCACGCGAGGGCGCTGGGACAGGGGTGAGCTGGGGTGTCTGGGGCGTGTCCGTGATGGTCAGCCGGCTGCGACGGGAGGCCGGGGCAACACGTCCGTGACGGCCACCCCGGTGATGTCGCTCGATCGTGTTGCGTCGGCTCGGTGTCGTGCCGCGCCGTCCGGACCGGTTCTACGCTCGTGCACTCCGAGTGGCTATGCGGAGGGGTCGAGGCATGACGGTGTGTACGGGACCGGTCTGGAGCATTCCGCTGGCCGGGGGACGGGTGGAGGTCCCTTCGAGTATCGAGGGGGTCCGTGCCGTTGTGGAGCCGGGGCGGCTGGCGGAGTTCGACGCCGAGATCGCCCGGACCCCGGCCAAGCACCTCGTGTACGTGATCCTCGGCTGGTCCCTGCCGGCGGGCGCAGAGGATACGGACCCGGAGGTCGTCGGCCGGCTCAGGAACGGCGACTTCACCGGTGTTCTGGACGGAGATGGAGAGCCGGTCACCCCGACACATCCACCGCTGGACGAGGCAGCGGGTGAAGTCGCGCCCCTGGTGTGGTCAACGGGCTTCCCCGTCGGATCGAAGACGTTCCCGGCGACGATCGAGGGCATCCGTGCTGTCCTGGACGACGAGAAGACTGCGGAGTTCGAGGCCGAGATCATCGGCACCCCGGGGCACGAATTGACCTACACGGCCCTGCGCTGGGGGTATCCGCCGGGGGATCTTGCGGAGGAAGACGCTCTGATCGCCGAGCTGAAGGCCGCCGAGGATTCCACTGCGGGTAGCCGAGGGGCTGAGGGCGCCTGACTCGCTACCGCATTCAGTACGCGGGCGAGGGGGAGAAGGTCCGCAATCAGATGCCTGCGACCTTTCGGGCCAGATTCGATGCCGCGATGGCGTCCACCCTGGGCAACGATCCCTATGGGCACGGCTCAAGACCAGCGGTACCGGGGCAGGAGCCGGCCCGGCGTCATGCGACCGTCGCGGGTGCGATCGTCCGGTACTACATCGGGGGGCCGCCTTCTCTGGTGGTCACCGCCGTCAAGATCATTCACGGCTGACGCGGGCCAGGGTTCGCCGGGCCCGCGTCAGCCGGTCCGGTACCGCGCCCTCTTTGTGCTGGCCGCACCATGGCGCGCCCCTGGATAGGGTCGAATCCCCCTACGAAGGAGCAGCCGCCGTGTCGACGAACATCGTGATCGCACAGACCACCATCGACGACGAGACGAAAGCGGCGGAGTTGGCGCACGGCGCGGTGGATCGCCGACTCGCGGCGTGCGCGCACATCGACCCCGCCTTCACCGCGGTCTACCGCTGGCAGGGTGCGGTGCAGCAGGAACGGGAGTGGCGGATCTCGTACAAGACGACCCGCGACCGGCTGCCCGAACTGGCCGAGTGGGTCGCGACCACCCACAGCTATGACGTACCGGAGTGGATCGTGCTACCGGTGGAGGGTGGCTCCCGGGAGTATCTGGGGTGGGTGGTGGGGGAGAGTACTGAGGCATAGCCCACCTGGCTGGTCAGTCCGGGCCCGCACCTACCGAGCAGGCCCGGCCCTCGGCGGAAGGTGCGTTGGGTGCCGGTGGCGCCGGGCCGCCTGATGGCGCCGTCCGCAGCCACGGGGCCGGTAGTGGGCCCACGCCGCTGGCTGGTTCGCTCCCTCGGCAAGGGGGATCGGCGGCGTCTATCCTGCCCCCTGGCAGGTGGGGGGCGGCACAGAGTAGGGGGATCAGTGTGGCCGGCTTTTTACTGTTCGTCGCCGCGGTTCTGAGCATCATCGGTGTGACGACGGACCGGGGCACGTTCACCGAAGTGAGCTGGATCCTCTGGGTCCTTGGCATCCTGCTCCTGGTCAGCGGGGCCCTGCGGCGCAGACGGCGGGTGTCGGTCGATGAGCTGCGAGTCGGCGCAGCGGCAGGCGACCCAGGGGCACTGCGCGCGCTGGCGATGATGTCCAAGATCCAGGGCGACTTCGACGAGGCGGAACGTCTGCTGCGCATGGCCGTCGACAACGGCGATGTCGAGTCGATGTGGGAGATGGGCAGGCTCGTCGAGCATCGCGATGGACTTGAGGAGTCGGAGCCCTGGTTCCGTATGGCGGCCGAGCACGGCCACTTCGTCGCCAAGCGGTTCTTCCGCCCCGGGGACCCGCTCAACAGGGACGGCAGCAACCCCCTCTAGGGCCCGCCCTGAGGGAGATTCAGACTCGCATCGGTCCCGATGCGCGGGCCGCCTACTTCTTGTCAGACCAAGCTGACCCCGGTGGGACATTGAGTGTCATCACGCCGTGTTGGGCTCCGTTCCTCGGTGGGCGGCAGTACGTCTCGCCTCCGCTGCGATCCTTAAGTACGTCGATGGGCCCGGGGTGCGCGGTATCGGCCGTCTTCTAGCCCTGGAGCAGCGACAGCACCTTCGGCCAACTGTCGGAGCGGGCGTGGGCGTCCGCGGCCGGTGTGCCACCCATGTCGTAGGTGTCACCCGTCAGCGGGTGTCTGAACTTCCTGCCGAGCGCGGTGTACGGGGGTGCGCTGACGCCGTGACCGGCCTGGGGGTAGATCAACGCTTGGTGACGGCTGCCCGAGGCCCCCTTCTGTTTGACGATCTCGTCAGCCGAAGGTGCCGATCGCCACAGCCCGTCCGCCCCACCCGCGATGGCGAGCACCGTGCCGCGCACCCGCTGGAGGGGAATGGGCGCGTGGTTGACCGGCTTGCCGTCCTTCGTCCAGGCCGGCACGTTCTTGGGGAAGCCGGGGTTGGTCTTGTGGCTCGGGGCGTAGGCGACGACGTCCTGGAACAGGTCCGGGTAGTAGTGGGCGAGGAGTTGTGCGGCCTCGCTGCCGCGTGAGGTGCCGATGACGGCCAGACGCTGCGATCCGGCGCCGCCCTCACGCTTCAGTAGCCGGGCGGCGGTGACGAAGTACTCCAGCTCGATCCGCTCCAGGGTGGTCGGACGAACACCGCAGCCGAAGTAGCACAGGGCGAGCACGGGGTGTCCTCTGGAGGCCAGCAACGCGGGTGTGGACTTGTCGCCGGGGCCGCCTTCCGAGCCGCCGAAACTGAGCACCGGCGCACGGCGTGCGGACCCAGCGGGCGGCAGATACAGCGAGCCGTCGACTTTGTCCTTCGCCGTGGTCAGCGACCGGTGGGTGACGCCCTCCCGCATCCAGGTGCGGGTCAACGTCTGATTCGCGATCTGCTTGCCGCCGACGTTGACCGCCAGGCGCACCTCGTAGTCGGGTTGCGCCTCCGGCCACGGCGGGGAGAACCACGACTCGTCAGCTGCGCCCGCATCCGGCTTCATCGACCAGAACAAGCCCATGCCGTCTGCCTTCTGGTAGGTACCCGAACGCGGTTGGGCGCGCGCCAAATCCACGGTCCCCGCCTTGTCCGCAGCGAACGTTGCCCGCCCGGTCCACGACATGTCCCTGTCCATTGCCTTCGAGGTGATCGTCACTTCCTGGCCTGCCTCCAGACCCGTGACCTTGATCCGTACCGGCTCATCGGCCAAGGCGGCCGTCTTGTCGACCCGGAGCCGCACCTCATCGCCGTCCTTGTCGCCCCCGTTGCCTCCGCTGCACCCGGCAACGAGTAGTAGCGCCAGTCCGGTGGCAGCAACCGACATCCGTAATCCCGGTTTCATCGTCCCCGTACCCCCGATTGATCCGCCGGTCCCCTGTCATATGAGGAACCCGATGCAGGCGTGGAATGGTTCCACGGGACCGCCTGGGAGCCGGTGATAGTTGCTTGTTCCACGGTGGTTGGTGCGGCGGTGGGTTGGCGCGGCGTGTGGGTGGCGGGGGCGGTGGGTGGAGAAGGGCGGTGGTGCGGACTGGCGCGGCTTCGGAATGCCTTCGGCTGGTTCCGAGGCACCGGAATCGGTGGGTTGATCGATTGGGTACGCCTTGAGAGGTCAGGTTGGGAGGGTCCAACTCGGCCCTTCGGGGGTGTTGAGACGTACCCGCTGTTCGGTGGGGGTGATGGTGAGAGTGAAGGCGGTCTGGGGAGGTGAGCCTGCGGCCTTCCAAGCGTCGACGGCGGCTTCGACATCGTCCCAGAGCCGGTGGGGCCCGCCCTGGCGTACACGGAATCCGCTGCCGCTGTCCTCGCCGGGGACCAGGGTGGCGAAGGAGCCGCTGCCAACGTCGATGGTGTGCGCCAGCCACGGGCCCCCGTCCAGTCTGGTGGAGATGCCCTGGGCTTTGGGAGCGGCGAGCTGGGTGAGGAACAGCGGGACCCAGTCCCGGAAGACCTCCGGGCCGTGGTGGGCAGGGCGTTCCTCGGCCGGTTGCCGCAGCAGGCTGGAGAAATCGCCCAGGTCGGGGGCGGCATGGGGACGAGCAATCATGAAGGAGACGGTGCCGGGCAGGAACGTGCCGAAGGCGGTACCGTCCTCGCCGACGCTGAGACGGGCGAGGCCGGAGCCGTGGAGCCAGCCCGACACCGTGGTGAGGATCGTGCCACCGGGTTTGACCTGGTGGAGCCAGGCGGGCGGGATCGTGCGCACGGAGCAGGTGGCGATCAAGTGGTCGTACGGCGCGCCGTCGTCGTCACCTTGGAGGCCGTCGCTCTGGATGAGCCGGGGGCTGTACCCGGCCGTGGCGATCGCAGTGCGGGCGCTGGCGGCGGTGGCGGGGTCATACTCGATCGAGGTGACATGGTCGCTGCCGAGACGGTGGCACATCAGCGCGGTGGAGTAGCCGGTGCCCGTGCCGATCTCCAGGACGCGGGCGCCGTCCTTTGGGTCCAGGTCCTCCAGCATCCGTACGACGAGGCCCGGGAGAGTGGAGGAGGACGTGGGGTCCCCGCTGACCGGGCCATCCACATCGCCGGGGTGCACGCCGCCATCGAGCTGGGTGACCAGGGTCTCGTCCGCGTACACCTCCTCCAGCCAGGCGCCGGAGGTCTCGGTGGCTGGCGTCGCCGGAGTCCACACGGTCCCCTGGGGCCCGTCACTCCGGCGGAAGAACGCGGGGACGAAGACCTCCCGGGGCACGGCCATGACAGCCGCCCGCCAGACACCGGAGCGGAGCAGCCCGGTCTCCGCCAGTCGGTCGGCCAGTTGTGCGCGAAGCCGGGCCGCGAGCCCGTCGGGGGCGGCGTCTGTCATGCGAGGAGTCCTTTCTCCAGTACGTCGGCGAGTGCGGCGGCGATGGCGATACGGGTCGGGATGTCTACGAACGCCCACTGCCCGTTCGGATTGCACTCGAACATCCACCAGCGGCCATCCTGGTCGAGGCCGAAGTCGAATGCTCCGAAGACGAGGCCCAGCCGGTGCATGAACCGGTGAATCCCGAGTTGCACCTCGACGGGTACCTCGATGGGATCGAAGACGATCCGGTCGTAGTCCCACCGCCAGTCCAGATGGTCGCCGTCCACGGTGATCCGGCTGGCGAACAGCCTGTCGCCGACGACCGCGACCCGGACGTCCGCCACCTTGCTCACGGCCTTCTGGAAGAGGTGAGGGCAGGCCGACACTCCGTCCCCTATCTCGCCTGGATCGACCTGCCGCACCCAAATCGTCCGGTGCTCACCGTCCTCGATGTACGCGGTGGACCGCAGCGGCTTGTAGACGATCGGCCCGTACTCCTCGGCGAAGGCGCGAGCCTCGGCGGGATCGTTCGTGATGAGCGTCGGAGGGACGGTCAGACCTGCCCGCGCGGCCTCGGTGGTCTGGCGCGGCTTGTACCCAGCGGCCAGATTGCGGTGCGGGTGGTTTACGTACAGGCAGTCGAGTGCCCCCAACACACCGCCCAGGCCGTGACGCGCATGGGCGGTGATGAAAGCCCGCTGCTGGGAGTCCAGGTGATCCGGTGCAACGAACGGGGACGGCCTTCGGTGGTAGACCGAACGCACATCGCCGAGGTCGAAGGTGCGGCCATCAGCCGTCAGGGGTCCCGTCCACGAGCGCCCGGGTAGGGCGAGCGCGGACAACGTCACCGCGTCCGCTCCCGGATCGATGCGGATGACGGGAACCCGCCGCTCGTTCAGCTCGGTGATGACCCAGTCGGCTGTGGGGTCGGCCAACTCCGTGAGCACCACCACTGGACGGCGGGTGCTCATGCTCAGAAGCCGTCCTCGGCCTCATCTTGCTCGGTCTTCTGATCGTGATCCTCATCGAATGAACCTGGGCTGGCACCGTCTCCGGGATTGGTCCTAGTCCCGGTCTCCACGCCCCGATGCGTCGAGTGCTTGCCCATCTCCAGTCGGCGGCCGTCGGCGTCCTGGTAGATCGCGGTCTGGGTGTCCGGGTCCAATCCCACGAGCGTTGCGGTCTGACGGCTCAGCGTCGGGTAGGGCTCCATCCGCGTCAGGCCCCACGGCACTTCGGTGTATCGGTTCATTCTTCTCCTCGAAGCCTGGCTTGCCAGGGCAGCGCATTCTCCATGTGCACCGTGGCAACCGATAGGACATAAGGGTCTTTTCTGTCGCCAGCCCTCAACGGCTCGGCATCAAGCCGCACTCTTCAAGCGGGCGTAGTCGTCCAGTTGCTCGACGGCGTTCTTGGCGGAGGCGGTATCGACCGGGCGGAGTGCATCGGCCACCTCAGCGAGGCGACGCATGACACGGCCGGACTCGACCTCGTCCAGGTGCCCCAGGGTTTCCACCGCGTAGGCGGCGCCCTCCTCGACCTCGTCGGCCTTGACCAGGGTGTTGGCGAGCATCAGCCGGTACAACGCCCGATTGCGCCCGTAGCTGCTCCTCTGATGGGCCAGGGAGGCGCGGAAGAAGGGGACGGCGGCCCGGTGGTTGCCTAGTTCGTTGTAGAGGAGACCTTGGCAGTACTCCACTTCCGTCGGCCCGTGGAAGGCGGCCCATTCAGAGGAGGGGCGCCCGCGTCCCTTGTAGTCGAGGAAGCGCATGGCATCGCTGAGGCGGCGGCCTGCCGTCTTACCGTCGGCCATCCCGGACAGAGCGCGAGTCTCCCGGCAGGCCATGATGGACTGGAGCACCGGCGAGCCCAGACGGGTGGCGCGTTCTTGGCCGGCGCGGGCTAAATCGAGGCCGTCCTGTGGCCGGCCTTCGCAGGATGCCTGCAAGCTCATCTGGGAGAAGACCAGGATCTCCAGGTTGGCGTCCCCAAGGGTGGCAGCCGTGGTCAGGGCCTCGCCCCAGTATCGGCGGGCGGTGTCCTGGTTGTTGGCGTCGTAGTGCAGCCAGCCGCACCATCCGGTGATCTCCCCGGCGAGGAGCTTGAGTTGGCGACCGATCGTGTCGGGATAGGTGCTGGTGTCGATGACCCGGCTGACTCGGCGCAGGTGCCGGAGGGCCAGTGAGCGGACGGCGGCGCCGCCGTAGGCATCGTCGAGTTGGAAGAGGGAGTGCAGACCCTCGCGGAGTTCGAGGAGATGGGCGGTACCGACCGAGCCGGACTTTCCCGGAGGGGTGAGTGGCCGCAGATGGGCGGGGAGACTCACGGAGGCTGCCGCACCGAGGGAGTCGGTGAGGAATGCGCGACGGTCCACGGAAGTGCCTCTCTGTGTGTGAAGAGGTTCACCCCCCAAGGTGACACCTGGCGGTGGTCCAGGGAACCCGAGTTCGGTCGGACAGATGCCGAACATCGCATGCAGAATCCGCCAGGCGCGCCGCCTTGGCGCCGGAGGCGCGGGCTGGCGCCACCGGCGTAATTGGCGGTCGGTCAGTGCGGGTGACTCATGCAGGACGTCCGCGGTGGCCTGGAACGCCCGTAGGAAGTCCGCCGGCTTCGCCCACCCTTGCAGCAGACAGGCGTGTTCGAAGGACGTCAGATCAGACACCTCATCACCTTCCGTGGTTCGGTCGACCACAGAAGGTAGCGGGTCTGGGCGGATCGGGAAGTCCGATTGCGGTGAAAAGTCCGGAGGCAAGGTCTGTCCAGGCTTCCGACGGCCCGCGCTCCAGGGGAGTTGGCTCGTATGTGAGCAAGCCACTGAGGGGAGCCCGGGGCGTGACTGGTCAGCAGAACCCGAGCGGCAGGGGGGCGACGACCGATCCGCCCGTGATCGAGTCCGCAGCAGTCGGGCGGCCCGCCTACTCGCAGTCCCTGCGCCGGGCGCCGGAGTCCGTCCGAGCGGCACGGCGTCTGGTCTCCTCAGCGCTTCGGGCCTGGGGGCTGGAGGAACTGGAGGACGCGGCATGGGTCGTCGTCAGCGAACTGATGTCGAACGCCGTGGTGCACGCCCGGCTAAGAACGGTCCGCGTGACCGTGACACGGCTGGACGAGTGTGTGGTGCGGGTGGCCGTGGTGGATCGATCCAGGCAGGTGCCGCGGTCGAAGACGGCCGACGTCGACGACGAGTCCGGGCGGGGGCTGGCGATGGTGGCTGCCCTGTCCTGCGGCCGGTGGGGCGTTGATCCGCTGCGGTGGGGCAAGCGGGTCTGGGCCGACCTGGAGGTGGTGCGCGGATGACGACCCAGGCCACGGTGTGCCATCAGCCCGTCGACGATGACTGACCCCGAGGGCCCTGTATATCGGGCGGAGGTCATTGCCGAGATCGTTGCCGAGGCCGAACAGGACGGCGACGGAGGGACAGGGGCGGCTCGGCTGGTGCTCGGGAGGTTCACCACCCCTTATGCAGGACGTGCGTTGCGGTGGACCTGTGTCCAGGCGTCCCGCATCGCCAACGGACTGGACCCCGATCCCGATGTGCCCTGGTCCAGCACCCTGACCTGCATGGACCCCGACGATTGGCTCGACCTCGGGGACGCGCCCACGCAGTTGCGCAACTGGGTGGCGGATGAGGAGGGGCGAGTGGCCGCCTATCGACGGTTGCGGGACGGCGACCCCTTCACGCTCACCGCGTCGGACTGGTCGGGGCGATATGTCCTGGTCGTACGGACCGTTGAGCCGGGAGCCGATACCGAAACTGCCGCGCTCGGGCGCCCGGATGACGCCAGGGCCGGATGAACGGATGCTTGCTGATCGGCTTCGGCACCTGGTGATCCGGGAGCTGCCGGACGAGCGAGAGGCGTCGGAGGCGGGAACCACAGTCCCGGGTGCGGCGTTCGGGGACGGTCAGTCCTGTCGGACGGCGTTCGGGGACGGCAGGTGGTGGCGGTCGGCGGTGTGCTTGGTTGCGCCGCGGAAAGGCACGCACTCGGCCGGGGAGATTCCAGCCGAGTGCGGTGTGCCGGGCGGACACGGTACTTCGCCGTGACGCCTTGTTCCGTCAGCTGTCGGACTCCGCCGCGGCGGCCTCGCCCGCGGCATCCTTCTCGTCCGCGTCCGGTGCGCGCCACATCACGATCTGGTTCCCCCACGGGTCCAGGAACGAGGCGTGGTGCCCGTTGAACTCCTTCCAGAAGCTCTGCTCCCACAGCGCGGTCGCGCCCAGCAGCACCGCCTTGTTGAGGTAGTCACCGGGAGGGGCGTCGACCAGGATGTAGACGCGGGTGTGCAGGCCCGAACGCGGCTGCGTCGGCAGCGGGGCCGGGTCCGGGTACTGCTCGGTCTCGCTGAAGATGCCCAGGTGCAGGCCCTCACCAGGCACCACCTGGTGGAAGACGCCCTGCGGACGGGGGTTGATCGTCCAACCGAACAGCTCGCGGTAGAACTCCGTCGACGCCTCGACGTCGGGGGTGGGGAGATCGACGAAGATCAGGGTGTTGGTCATGGCGGTTCCTCGGGCTTTCTCGGTCGTGCCTGGTGGTTCGTGGAGTACGCGATGGGCCGCCGGAGCCGGGACGGTGTCGGCGGCCTACGGATCTACGCCTTCGCCTCGGGGGCGTGGCCGCTCTTGAAGTAGGTGCCCTTGTCGCGCCAGAGCACGACTTCATTGCCCCAGGGGTCACGGAAC
Organism: Streptomyces sp. NBC_00690; assembly: GCF_036226685.1. Lineage (NCBI taxonomy): Bacteria > Bacillati > Actinomycetota > Actinomycetes > Kitasatosporales > Streptomycetaceae > Streptomyces > Streptomyces sp. NBC_00690. The sequence continues at coordinate 2,854,480 of NZ_CP109009.1, read as the reverse complement.
GCCGCGTACCGGGCCTCGAACTCCTCCCACGGCTTCTCTTCCCAGAGCACCGAGGCGCCGCCTGCCACGGCCTTCTCCAGATAGGCGGGCGGCTCGTCGACCATGACGTAGATCCGCGGCACCGGACCGCCCGTGGAGGGGCGTTCGTCCAGGTGGATGCCGAGGTTGGGCTTCACACCGGGCAGCACCTCGGAGAACTTGCCGGCCGGGCGCCGGTTGAAGGTCCAGCCGAACAGGTCCGCGTAGAAGACCGAGGTGGCCTCCACATCGGGGGTCGGCAGATCCATGAAGATCACGGGGTTGGGCATTTCGACTCCATGCTCGATGCTCGTTCGGTCACCGCGCGGCACTCGCGCGGACCGTTCCCTGCTGTGCGACCGTGGGCCGCGCGTTGGCTCAGACCGCTGCCGGGGCGGCCGTTCGGGCTTCTCGTTCGGCGACCCGTGCCACGCCCGCGTCCCCGAGGGCGAGGAACTGCCGCAGCCCCTCCTCGTACACCGGATCGGGCTCCGGTTCGATCAGCGTCATCCGCGGTCGGGGCCAGTCGCCGCCCCGTCCCTTCCCCGGTGCCGGCCACCAGCCGGCACCGGCGCCCGCGGCGAGCGCCGCGCCGTAGGCGGCGACGTCCACCGGATCGGGCACCTCGACCGGCACTCCCAGGACCGATGCCTTCACCGAGCACCACAGTCGGCTGCGGGCCGGCGAACCCGCGCAGACCAGGGTGCGGATCGGGGCCTGTTTGGCGGCCAACTCCAAGGCGATGTGCGCCAGTCCGTACGCGGCGCCCTCCAGCGCCGCCCGAGCGATGTCACCCGGGCCTGCCGATGCGGACAGACCGTGGATCTCACTGCGGAGCGCCCGGTTCCAGCGGGGCGCCCGCTCGCCCTCCAGATAGGGGATGACGGTCACGCCCCGAGCCCCGGGGGGCACATCGGCCGCCAGCGCCAGCAGATCGGGGACCTCACGTCCGGTGAGACTGCTGAGCCACTCCAGCATCAGACCGTGGGCCGCGACCGGTCCGCCGACGATGTCGAGTCCCGGTACGGCGCTGGGCAGTGCGTAGTGATCTGCGGCCGGGGAACCCGCGGCGACCGCGACGGCCAGCCCTCCGGTGCGCCCGCCCGGGTCCATAGCGCGGCCCGGCTCGTCGAGCCCGCCCGCCCAGAACGCCAGGTACGCGTCCTGCGCCCCGGCCACCAGGGGCGTACCGGCGACGAGACCACTGTCCCCACTGACTGTTCCGACCACCGAACCGGTCGCGGCAGGGGGGCCGTAGCCGTTCAGCAGCGGGTCCCCGGGCCAGCGGGACTGGTGCCGGTTCGCGCCGAGTTCGGCCATCACCCAGTCATACAGCTGCCAGACCACGGCACCGGAGCCGTACTCCTCGCCCAACAGCGCGCTCTGGGCGTGGTGCTGCTCCACCGGGGAGCCCGTGGCACCGGCCGGATGGCGGCAGGTCAGCGCCGTCGGCCCACCGGTGCCGGTCGCGATCGTGGTGGGGCTCTGGCCGCCGAAACAGAGCGCTACCGGGTGCGCCGCGGACGGCAGTTGGGCCGCCAGTCGGCGCACCGATTCGACGGCACCGGCCAGCCAACCCCGGGGGTCGGCATGGCCGGGCTGCCAGGACGCGGCGCCCGAGTAGCCGGACGTGGCGCTGCCGAGGGTGCGGCCTTCGGGGTCAAGGGCCAGCGCACGGGCGGAGTTGCTTCCCAGGTCGACCCCGATGACGACCGGAGCGGACGCGGGCGACACGGTCAGCCGCCCACGAGGACTCGGTAGACCGGCGACTTCGCGGCCAGTCGCAGCGCCTCGTCCACCTCGGTGAGCGGGAACTCCGCCGTCACCAGTGCGTCGAGGTCGGCGCCGAGCCGACCGGAGGCGATCAGTGCCGCAGCCTCGGTCCAGTCCTGCGGCTCATGGCTGAAGACACCGAGGACGGTCAACTCGTGGTGGTGGATCAGATCCGGGCTCAGTCCCTCGGACAGCTCCTTGGGGAATGCGCCGAACAGAACGACCGTACCGCCGTCGTCGCACATCGACACCGCCGTCTCCAGGGCGCCGGGCGCACCCGCGGTGACGAACACCAGGTCCTGCTTGCCGCCGGTCGCCACCGCTTCTTCGGGGGTGCTGGTCCAGTCGGCGCCGGCTTCACGGGCCTCGGACAGCCGGGCGTCGCTGATGTCGATGAGCCCGACCGAAGCGGCTCCGCGGAGCTTGGCCAGGGCCAGGTGCAGTCGGCCCATGTACCCGGCGCCCACGACGGCCACCCGGTCACCGGCGCGCAGTCCGCCGAGCCGTGCCGAGTGGGTGACGCAGGCCAGCGGCTCGCCCATGGCCGCGTGCCGCAGCGGCGCTGAGCCGGTGCCGAACGCCTGCGCCGCGGGCACCTTCACCAACTGGGCCAGTCCGGCGCCCATCGAGATCGTTCCATCGGTGAGTGCACCGCCCTGCGGCTGCTTGCACAGCGCGGAGCGGCCCCGACGGCACGAGGTGCAGGTGCCGCAGCGGGTCAGCAGGTCCAGGGTGACGGTGTCGCCGACCTGGGGGACGCCCGGCAGCACCGCGACCTGGGAACCGACGGCCACGACCTCGCCCGCGACCTCATGGCCGGCGGCGACCGGGTAGATGGGCTTGGTGCCCAGGTAGAGCCGGCGTTCCATGGTGCACAGACCACAGGCGCCGATCTTGACGAGCACGTCCTGCGGACCCGGTACCGGATCGGGCTCGTCGCGCAGTTCGACCTGCTCGGCCGCGGTGATGACGGCGATCTTCATACGGACACTCCCAGAGGCTAGGGGGATGGAGGACGGTGGATCTTCGGGCGTACTCAGTGCGCGGGGACGATCGGCCAACTGGGGCGGGCCGGCACTCCGGACCGGGTCAGGAGGTCCGCGGAGGCCCCGGCGGCTTCCGTGTGCAGGGCGGTTTCGTCGACGGTGGTGCAGTGGTGGTCGCGGACGACGGCCCGGCCGCCGACCAGGACATCGCGCACCGAGCGGCCGTCGGACGACCACACCAACTGGTGGGCGATGTCACCGCGCGGCGCCCACTGGGGCCCGCTGGTCGCATGGACCACCAGGTCGGCGTACTTGCCCGGCTCCAGGGAGCCGATCCGGTCGGCCATGCCGATGGCCTCGGCGCCGCGGATCGTCGCCAACTCCAGGGCCGCCGCGGCTCCGAGGGCGACGGTCGGATCGACACGCATGTCCTTGGCGAGGCCCGCGGCGAGCGCCGCGGTGCGCAGGATGTCGGAACTGTCCCCGGCGTTGCCCGAGTCGGTGCCGAGGGCGAGCCGTCCGCCGCGTTCGAAGAGTTCGCTGTGGCGGCCCGCTCGGGTCACCCCTTGGCCGAGGCGGAGATACGCCCAGGGGCAGTAGGCGACGGCGGTACCGCTGCCGAGCAGGGCTTCGACCTCGCTGTCGGCCAGCCAGACCGCATGCGCGAGCAGCAGGTGTGGCCCCAGCACCCCCAGATGTGCCAGATGGTCGACCGGGCGGCGGCCGGTGGTCTTCAGATAGTGCTCGGGGTCGGACTGGGAGGGGGAGAGGTGCATGGTCATCGGGGCACCGGTGGACCGGGCCAACTCCGCGGCCCCGGTGAGCAGTGCGTCGGATGCCAGACCATGGCCGACGAGGGTCACCCAGCCCTCGATCTGCCCGCCGGCCGGATAGGTCTCGACGATCTCGCGGAGGCGGTCGAGGACTTCGGGTGCGGAGGCGGCGAAGGGCGCTCCGGGCACATCCCAGCCCCAGGTGCCGATGGTGCCGCGGATGCCGGCCGTGTGCATGGCGTGGGCGACGGGGTGGGGATGGGCGACGGTACCGGCCTCCACCAGTGTGGTCACCCCGTTGCGGAGGTTCTCCACACAGGTCAGCAGGGCGGAGAGGGTGTCGTCCGCGGCCGTGTGAGCGGCATGCAGGGGTACGGCCCAGGCGTCGATGGAGGCGCCGGGCGCCAGGTCGTCGGGTATCCAGGCGCGGGCCAGCGGATCACCGGTCTGGTGCTGATGGGCGTTGATCATGCCGGGGGTCACGACACAGCCGCGGGCGTCCAGTTCGGGGGTGCCCGGCCAGCGCTGCCGCAGTGCGGAGGTGGCGCCGACGGCGAGGACGCGGTCCCCTGCGATGGCGACGGTTCCGCCTGCGAGGACCTCACGGCGGGCGTTCATGGTCACCACATCGCCCCCGGTGACCAGCAGGTCCGGGCGTGGTGTGCGGCCACTGTGGCCGTCGCCCGGCTCGGCGCGTGATGCGGTGCCCTGCTCGGTGCGCGCCGTCGTGTGCACTGCGGTGGTCGTCGCGTACGGACCCCCTGCCGGCACGGCAGTGGGCCGCACGGCAGCACCGACGCTGCCCGGCACACTGCGGACACCTCGGTCGCTTGAGTCGGCGTCTATCACCATGACCAGGGAGATTAGGTCGCCGACGCCCGCTGAACATCGTGGCCGGGAGCACAATCAACCGCGCTTGGTCCATGCCGGGAACACGATGCGGGCGCCTCCCCCGGCCGACAACCTGGCACGCATTCGTCCAAAGTGTCCAGGTAGTGAGAGGGAGTAGCCGCGATGCGTGCCGCGACGTCCGAACAGGGCCCCGACGACAGCTCCGGCGCCGAGCCCAGGTTGCAGCCCGGCTGGCTCAGCACCGAGCCCTATCCACAGCTGATCGGCGGCAAGGAGGCCACTGACGGCACGCCGCAGCCGATCACCGACCCGTCCACCGGCGAGCAGCCGGCCCACTTCCTCGCCGCCACCGAGCAGGAGGTGGAAGCGGCCATCGCCGCGGCCCGCGCCAGCTTCGACAGCGGCGTCTGGCGGCGGATGCCCGGTCCGCGCAAGGCCGAGGTGCTGGAGGCGGCAGCGGCGGCGATCCGTGCCGACGCGCCCAAGCTGGCCGCGCTGGAGGCGCTCGACACCGGCAAGGGGGTCTCAGGTGCGCTCGTCAACGATGTGTACGAGGCCGCCAACGCCTTCTCGTACGCCGCGGCCGTGGCCCGTACCGCACACGGTGACGCCCGCCGTGCCACCTTCCCGCCTGAGCTGCTGCCGGGCGGCGGTCCGCAGATCCTGACCGTGCGCCAGCCTGAGGCGGCGGGAGTGGTGGCCGAGTTGCTGCCGTGGAACGGTCCGTTGATGACGGGCAGCCAGCGGATCGCATCCGCCCTGGCCGCGGGCTGTTCCATCGTGGCGAAGCCCCCCGTGGACGCCGTGATCACCCTGGTGGAGCTCGGGCGCATCCTCACCGCGGCCGGACTGCCCGCAGGTGTCCTCAATGTGGTGCTGGGCGCAGGCAGCAGGGTCGGCGAGAAGCTGATCACCGACCCGAGGATCGATCTGATCAGCCTGACGGGCGGCACCGACACGGGCCGTCATGTGATGGCCGCAGCCGCCCGCAATCTGACCCCGGTCCATCTGGAGCTCGGTGGCAAGTCACCGGTCGTGGTCTTCGCCGACTCCGATCTGGAGCAGGCCGTGGGTTGGGCGATGATGGCCGCCTTCGTGAACATGGGCGAGGTCTGTGTCGCGGGCAGCCGGCTGCTGATCGAGGAGTCCGTCTACGACGAGGTGATCCATGGGGTCGCCGAGGCGGCGGCCCATCTCCCGATCGGGGATGCGCTCGACCCCTCGACCTTCATCGGGCCGCTGATCAACGCACGGCACGCCGAGCGGGTGCGCGGCTATGTGGAGCGGGCCGTAGGGTCCGGCGACGCCAAGCTGATCGGCTCCCCGTCGGTACCGGACGGCCTCGGTTCCACCTTTGTGGCGCCCACCGTCCTCGGAGGTGTGCGCAGGGGCTGTGAGCTGGAGCAGGAGGAGGTCTTCGGGCCGGTGCTTGCGGCGATGTCGTTCAGCTCCGAGGCCGAGGCGATCGAGCTCGCCAACGGCACCAGCTACGGCCTGAACGGCACCGTCTTCACCCGCGACCTGGAGCGTGCCTTCCGCTTCGCCGACTCCTTGGACTGTGGCGAGGTCAATGTCAACTGCCACTTTGCGCCAGATATGAACGGCGGCCGTGGCGAGCCCCGCAAGTCGAGCGGATTCTCCCGTACCGGGGTCGACGCATACACCCGGATCAAGGCCGTGAACGTACAGGTGCACAGCGGGTGAATCCTCGCTTTGTGCTCCTGAAACAAAGACCCGCATGGTCTGGCGTCCCTACCTTCTGAACGTCAGACCATCAGTCCGAAAGTCCGGAAGGAGTTGTTGGCGATGGCGATCACCGGCATGAACCACGCGGTCCTCTACGTGCGAGACGCTCGCAGGACCGCCGCTTTCTACCACGAGGTCCTCGGCTTCGAGACCATCATCGAAGGCCCTCCGGGCAGCTTCGTCTTCATGCGCGCACCTGCATCCGACAACCACCACGACATCGCCTTCTTCACCATCGGCGACAAGGCGACGGCGTCCGAGGCGGGCGCCAAGACCGTGGGGATGTACCACATCGCCTGGGAGGTGCCCTCGCTGGAGGCGCTCGCCGAGGTGCGGGAGCGGCTGCTCAAGGCCAATGCCCTCAAGGGCGCCAGCGACCACGGCGCCAACAAGAGCCTCTACGCCCTCGACCCCGACGGGCTGGAGTTCGAGGTCATGTGGCTGGTCCCGGCCGAGCACTGGGGCGATGAGGCCCACCAGGCCATCGTCCGGCCGTTGGACATCGAAGCCGAGATGCGGCGCTTCGCCGTCGCGAGCGGCTCCTGACGACCATGGACCCCATCCAGTTCGCTCCCGTCTCCCGCACCACGGTCTCCGAGAAGGTCCGTGACTCGCTGCTGGAGAGCATTCGGGACGGTGCGCTCGCGCCGGGCGCCCGGTTCCCCGCGGAGCGGACGCTGTGCGAACAGTTCGGTGTCGCGCGGACCTCGGTACGGGAGGCGGTCCAGGGACTGGTCTTCCTGGGCTGTGTCATCAAGCGCGGCAACCGCTTCTTCGTCGCCGAGAACCTGCCCGATGTCCCGTTGGGAGGGGATGACCGGCGTAAGCGCAACATCTCGGAACTGTTCGAGGTGCGGCAGGTCACCGAGGTCGCCATCGCGCGACTTGCGGCCCTGCGCGCGAGCGATGCGGAACGCGCCCAGATCGCCGCGCTCGCGGCGGAGTTCGGCCCCGGGCTGCAACTGGAGGAGTTCCGGGACCTCGACCGGAGGTTTCACCTGGCGCTCGCCCGCGCCTGTGGCAACCCCACCCTGCACGAGCTGTACCGCAAGGCGTTGGACGCGGTGTTCGCATCCGAGGACTTCTCCTCGCTGCTGGACGCCGAGAACAACGCGGCGGCGGTCCGCGAGGTGATCGCGGAGTCGTCGATCGCCCATGTCCGCATCGCCGACGCGGTGACCAGCGGTGATCCCAAGGCCGCCGCCCTGGCCGCAGCCGAGCACCTGGGTGAGGTCGAGAAGCACATGATCGCCCGCATGTTCTGACCGGCGCCCCCGCCGCGAGGGGCGGGGGACCGGCACCACGGCGGGCCGCGAGGGCCGGACGACCGGCCCAACAGAGAGGACGTTCAACCGTGAGCGACGCAGAGCACGTCTGGCCGTTCGACGAGTCCGAGTTCACCGAGATCAAGCCCGGCTTCCGTCGACGCGTCTACACCGGGGACGACATGATGCTGACCTTCTGGCGCATCGAAGAGGGCCGCGGCCCCACCCCGTACGACAACCACCCCGACAACGAGCAGTGGGGCATCGTCCTCAAGGGGAAGCTCGACTTTCGGATCGGCTCGGACGAGCGCAAGGTGCTGGGCCCCGGCGACGTCTACTGGGCGCCCAAGGGCCATGACCACGGCGACAGCCTGTTCATCGGCGACCCCGAGCATGGCGAGACCTGGATTCTCGACATCTTCACCCCGCCGCGGGAGGAGTACCGCAACGGCTGACCGCCCGTCAGTCCGCTCTACTTCGCCACCCAGGTCACCACCACAACCGTTCCGCCCGGCCGGTCCGTTCACCGGACGCCGGCGCGGCGGTCCGCCGACGACGCCACGCGCGAGTCCCGCGACCCGTCGGCCGCACCACCCCTTCCCGCTTTCACCAGCACTTCCACCCAGGGGCGACGAACCCCTTTACACGCCGGAGGAATCCCGTGAACATCGGCAGCCTGCTGATCGGTTCGGACAACGTCGAGACGATGAAGTCCTGGTACCGCTCGGCCTTCTCCGTCACCGAGAACGACGGCGGCGCCTTCCCCTTCGGCGCAGTGCAGCTCTTCATCGAAGAGCACAGCGAGGTCGCGGGCCCCAACAAGGACGCCGCCCGGATCATCATCAACCTCGACGTGGAGGACTGCCGCGTCCTGGAGGCGCACCTGCTGCCCCTGGACGTCACCTGGGTCCGCAAGGTGGAGCAGATGCCCTTCGGACTGATCGGCACCCTCGCCGACCCGGACGGCAACTACGTCCAGATCATCCAGTGGGGCGCCAACCCCGAGTCCCACAAGGACTGAGGTACACCCCGCACACTCCGCATCGGGTGCTCCCCGGCCAGGAGGCACCACCACGGCACCACCGCACATCAGCAACACAGCGACACCCCTGATTTCGGGCCGCGGCCCCGTCGATCCGATGAATCCGACGGAACCAGTGGCTCCCCCCACTCCTGCAACTCCCGCAGCACACACGTACGACCACAGGACCGATGGACGACCACCGGCGCGGTGCCGGCACCGTCCACACCCTCATCCGCTCCGTCGCCGACGGCGGAGCGACCGGTTCACAGGCCGCCGTACGAGATGCCTGATCCGCGCCGAGTCGTCTGGAGACACTGCCATGAAGAGAATGCTGAGAGCCGTCGCAGGACTGGTCGTCGTACCAGGACTGATGCTGACCGCCTGTGGAGACCCCCAGACCGACGGTCCCAAGAAGGAAGCGACCAAGGCTGCCGAGAAGGGCACCAAGGCCGTCACCGGCACCCAGGCCGGCACCCTGCCCAAGGGCGAGCCCGATGTGAACGGTGACGGCAAGGTCGTCATCGGTGTGATGAGCCCCGGCGACACCAAGGACAAGGGCTACTACCAGAGCTTCGTCGACGAATCACAGAAGTTCGCCGACGAGAACGGCTGGAAGCTCACCATCGTCGACAAGATCAACCCGGCCGCCGCGGTGCAGCAGGCACGCAACCTCTGTCGGCAGCGCGTCGACATGGTCGCGATCGGTGCCAGCGAACTCAAGGACGCGCTCTCCGCCTCCACCGAACCCCAGTGCAAGGGCGTCACCTGGTACATCAGCGGTGGCATGGGCGTGAAGCAGACCCCGGAGTTCACCCAGTCGCTCGACTTCATCAACGAGAGCCTCTACGCGGCCGGATACGCGGCCGGACTCGTCCTCAAGGACAACGGCGGTAAGAAGGCCGGCTACATCACCGGCCCCGACCTGGACTTCGCCCGCGCCGTCGCCAAGGCGTTCAGGGCCGGCATCAAGGCCGTCGTCCCGGACGCCGAACTCATCGAGAACTACACCGGTGACTTCAACGACTCCGGCAAGGCCAACGAAGCCGCCAACGCCCAGCTCTCCCAGGGCGTCAAGGTGATCTACCCGTATCTCGGCGGCGCCACCGACTCGGTGACCCGGATCGCGAACAAGAAGGGCGTCCCCGCCCTGACCCCCGGCACCGACCGCTGCGGCGACGCCAGCGGAGTGAAGTACGCGATCTCCGTCGTCTTCAGCCCCGGCGCCTACTTCGCCGGAGCGCTCAAGGACTTCAAGGCGGGCACCCTGCGCATGGGCGTCGCCCGTGAATGGCACCTGGGCAAGGACCCCGTGCCCTACGTCAAGCTCTGCGAGCCGAAGGGCGATCAGGAGGCGCAGCTCAAGAAGCTCACGGAGGACATCGGCAGCGGAAGGCTGAACGTCGATGACGCCGTCGCCGGCAAGCAGTAGCCCCATCGCACCGGCCCTCACCACGGAGGGCACGGCGGAGACGGACACCCCCGTCCTCCAGATGGTCGGCATCAGCAAGAGCTTCGGGCCCGTCTGTGCCTGCGGTGACGTCGACCTCAACGTGGCGGCCGGAGAGATCCACGGTCTGCTCGGTGAGAACGGCGCGGGCAAGAGCACCCTGATGAAGGTCCTCCTCGGACTGGTCACCCCCGACGCCGGGCAGATCGTCCTGCGCGGCAAGCCCGAGGTGATCTCCGACCCGCTCACCGCAGCGGCCCGCGGGATCGCCATGGTCCACCAGCACTTCAGCCTGGTGGGCAGGCTCACCGTCTGGGAGAACATCGCCCTCGGTGACCGAGGCGGCGTCGACCGGGACCAGATCCGCACCGTCGTCAGGGAAGTCGGCGAACGCTACGGCCTCGCCGTCGACCCGGACGCCAGGGTGGAGGACCTGTCCACCGGCGAACGACAGCGCGTGGAGATCGTCAAGTGCCTGCGCCGGAACCCGGACGTCCTCGTCCTCGACGAGCCGACCTCCGTGCTCACCCTGGAGGAGTCACGGGACCTGTTCACCGTGCTGCGCCGGGTGGTCGCCGACGAGGGCAAGGCGGTGATTCTCATCAGCCACAAGCTCGACGAGATCATCCACGCCACCGACAAGGTCACCATCATGCGGCAGGGCCGGGTGGTGGGCCGCAGGGTCACGGCCGAGACCGACGAACGGGCCCTGGCCCGCGAAATGGTGGGCCGAGAACTGTCCAAGTGGACGGCGGCCACCGCGGTCGGTGTGATGGACGCACTGATCGAGCCGGGCCAGACCGAGCCGGTGAGCGGTCCGCAACTCGAAGTGGCCCAGGAGCCGACGACTGCCGATGAGCCGTCGGCCTCCGAGCCACCGGCAACACCGGATTCAGTACCGGAGGGGTCCGTGGCGGCGGACCCCTCCGGGGGCACCCCTGCCGCGACCACACTGGACCCACAACCCACCGGCGTACTCCTGCGCATCAAGGACGCCCACGCCGTCAGCCCCGAGAAGATCCCGCTGCTGCGCGGACTGAGCCTGGAACTGCGCGCCGGGGAGATCCTGGGCATTGCCGGCGTCGAGGGCAATGGACAGGCCGCTGTGGGCGACCTCTTCTCCAGCCTGCTCCCGCTCACCTCCGGCACCGTCGAGGTCAACGGCGCCGCCGTGGCCGCCGGCCGAGCCGGAGCCATGCACGCCGCCGGTGTCGGAGTCATTCCCGAGGACCGTCACGCCTCCGGTTGCGTCCTCGACATGAGCGTCGCCGAGAACCTCGTCCTCGCCGACCTCCAGGGCATCAGCAAACGCGGCTTCCTCAGCCGCGGTCGACTCAACGAGCGGGCCCGCGCCCTCATCGAGGAGTTCGAGATCGCCACCCCCTCGCCCGACACGCCCATGCGGCTCCTGTCGGGCGGCAACCAACAGAAGGTCGTCCTCGCCCGCGAACTCTCCGCCCGACCCCGGGTGCTGGTCGCGGCCCAGCCGACGCGCGGCCTCGACATCGGTGCCATCGAGTACATGACCGAGCGCCTCCACGAAGCAGCCAAGAGCGGCATCGCCGTACTGCTGCTCTCCACCGAACTCAGCGAGATCCTCACCCTTTCCCACCGGATAGCGGTCATCCACCGCGGAACGATCGTCGGCGAGATGAACCGCTCGGACGTCGACGTCGAGCGCCTCGGCATGATGATGGGAGGCCAGCACGCATGACCAAGCTCCTTGAGGCCCCGCATGCCGCCCGCACCGCGGGGCCCCCGGGCCCCGCGGCACCCCGGACCCGGCCGCCGATCACCCAGCGACTGCGGACCCCGGCCCTCTACGCACTCTCCCTCTCCCTGGCCTTCGGCATCGCCGGACTCCTCGTCGCCGTCGTCGGCAAGTCCCCGGTGGACGCGGCCGTCGCCATGTACGAGGGCAGCCTCGGCAGCGGCTCCTCGGTCGGCCAGAGCATCGACCAGGCCGCGCCCCTGCTGATGGTCGCCATCGGATCGGTGATCGCCGCCCGGGCCGGCATCTTCAACATCGGCCAGGAAGGACAGTTGGTCATCGGGGCCGCCGTCGGCGCCTCGGTGGGACTGTTCATGCCCGGCCCCGGCTGGTTCGTCCTGACGATGATCCTGCTCTGCGCCGCGATCGGCGGCGCGCTGTGGGCCTCCATCGCCGCAGTCCTCTACTACTGGCGCGGCGTCGACGTCGTCATCGCCACCCTGTTGTTGATCTTCGTCGCCAACCAGGTCGTCTCCTTCGCCGTCAACCGGCCCTACCTCCTGCGCGAGCAGGCCGTCCCCGGCCAGACCACCGCCTCCCAGTCCGACATGCTCCGCGAGTCGGTCTGGCTGCCCCGCTTCGGCGAGTACCCCGGCTTCAACATCGGCGCCGGCATCTTCATCGCCGCCCTGCTGGCCGTCGGCGTCTACCTCGCCCTGACCCGCAGCCGCTGGGGCTTCCGCATCCGACTGCTGGGCCTCAACGCCAAGACCGCCCACCGGGCCGGCGTCGGCGCAGTGGTCGTCGGCGGTGGCGCGCTCCTCGCATCCGGTGCGTTCGCGGGACTCGCGGGCGGCGCCATGCTCACCGGCAGCGGCTACCGCATCCAGGACGGCTTCGCCGACAACGTGGGCTTCGACGGACTCCTCGTCGCCCTCGTCGCGAAGGACAACCCGCTCCGCGCCATTCCCGTCGCACTGTTCTTCGGCGCACTGCGCGCCGGTGGCGGATTCCTCGCCTCCACCGGCATCCCCCGCTACATCGTCGCCGTGGTCACGGCCCTACTCGTCCTCGCCGTCGTCTTCCCCACGGCCTTCGCCGAGATCCAGCGGCGCCGAGTCGCCCGTACCACGGACGCCTGAGGAGGCATCATGATCGACGAGGCATCCGTGATCCTCGCCAGCGCCGTACGGCTCACCGTGCCACTGGCCTTCGCGGCCTGCGGCGAGTACATTGCCGAGCGGGCCGGCACCATCAACATCTCCGTCGAGGCCATGATGCTCGGCGGTGCCTTCAGCGCCGTACTCGGCGCCACCATCACCGACTCGGCGTCCACCGGCCTGATCTTCGGCATGGTGGCGGGCCTGATCATCGGCTTCGTCCACGCCCAGTTCAGCCATCGGCTGGGCGTCAACACCTATGTCGTCGGCCTGGTCCTAAGCGCCCTGGTCCTCGGACTCACCAGCTTCCTCCTCGACTCGGTCAAGCTGGACGCCAACAACCAGGTCAACGCCGTCAACATCCCCTATATCTCCGACATACCACTCCTCGGGCCCGTCCTCTTCTCCCACCGCTGGCCCGTCTATCTACTGATCGTGCTCATCCCCTTCGTCTGGTGGCTCGTCCAACGCAGCCGCTTCGGACTGGAGCTGCGCGCAGCCGGCGAGAACCCGCAGTCCGCCGACGTCACCGGAATCGACGTCCGCAAGCGCCGCCGCCAGGCACTGCTGATCTGCGGTGTGCTCTCCGGACTCGGCGGCGCCTACCTCGCCGTCGGCGAAGTGGGCATGTTCAACCAGAACATGACCGCGGGCCGTGGCTTCGTCGTCATCGCGGCCGTCATCTTCGGCGGCTGGACCCTGCGCGGCACCATCACCGGCTGTCTGGTCTTCGGCGCCGCCGACGCCATGCGGCTCGCACTGCCCGCGCTCGGCCTCCAGCTCAACGCCCAACTCCTCATCGCCGCGCCCTATCTCCTGGCACTGCTCGCGATGATGTTCCTTGCCAAGAGCCATCGGGCGCCCGGCGCCCTCGGCATTCCATTCGTCCGGGGGACCGCGTGAAAGCCGTCATGCACACCCGCCACGGCGGGCCCAGCACCCTTGAGCTCCGCGAACTGCCCGATCCCGAGCCCGGTCCCGGCGAGGTCCTGATCGCCGTACGGGCGGCCGGGGTCAATCGGCTCGATCTGCTCCAGCGGCAGGGGCCGGGTGTGCTGCCGGGCTTCAGCCTCCCGCACATCCCGGGCATGGATATCTCCGGGGACATCATCGGCCTCGGCCCGGGCATCAATGGCCGGCACATCGGCGACCGGGTCGTCGTCAACCCCGGTGTTGCCTGCGGCACCTGTGCCGAATGCACCATCGGGCAGGACGCCTACTGCTCGAACGTCCAGATCATCGGCGGGAACCGACCGGGCGGATACGCCGAACTCGTCGTCGTACCCGCCACACACACCCATGTCCTGCCACCCGGCACCAGCCATGTCGCCGCCGCCGCACTGCCGACCGCGTACGGCATGGCCTGGCAGGCCCTCGTCGTCCGCGGTGAACTGTGCGCCGACGAGACCGTACTGGTCCACGGCGGCGGCAGCGGAGTGAGCATGGCTGCCGTCCACATCGCCCGTCGCATCGGCGCCCGGGTCATCGTCACCTCGGGCTCCGACGAAAAGCTCGCCCACATGGCGCAGGTCGGTGCGCACGCCACCATCAACAACCGCACCGAGGACGTCGCGGCCCGCGCCCGTGAACTCACCGACGGGGTCGGGGTCGATCTTGTACTCGACCATGTCGGCCCCGCGCTGTTCCAAGCCTCGCTGCACTCGCTGCGCCTGCGCGGCCGGCTCGTCTTCTGCGGGGACACCACCGGAGCCACCGCCGCCTTCCATCTGCCGCACGCCTTCCACTGCGGCATCACCCTGCTGGGAGCGGGCTCCTGCGGGTACGCCGACTTCGGCGCGATGATCGACTTCTGCTTCGGTGACGGCGGCGGCATCGAAGGCGAACTCGAACCGGTCGTGGACACCCTGCTGCCCCTCGCGGAAGCCGCCGTCGCCCACCACCGGTTGGAGAGCGGAGAGACCAAGGGCAAGATCGTGCTCCTACCGGGGAACGCCGCCCTCCGGGCATCCGGGCAGCGCACCAACCCCGTCGCACGGGTGCCCAAGAGCGCCCCTACAGGGCCCGCTGTGTCCTCGTCTGCCTCGTCTGCCTCTTCGGCTGCTTCGGCTGCTTCGGTCGGACGGCGCATCGCAGGAGCCATCGACGAGCGGCCCCCGACCGCCCCGCCGCAGCCCGAATCGGCCGCAACGCCGAAGGTTCCGACGCACTCGTGACCACCCTGGAGATCGCCCTCGTGTTGGCTGCCGGCCTCGCCGCCGGCACGCTCAACACCGTCGTCGGCTCGGGCTCGCTGCTGACCTTCCCCGTGCTCGTCGCCCTCGGCTACCCACCGGTCGTCGCCAACGTGTCCAACACGATCGGGCTGACTCCGGGGTCGATCAGCGGTGCCCTCGGCTGCCGTCGCGAACTCCTGGCCCAAAAGGACCGATTGCTCCCGCTATCCATCGCCGCCGTACTCGGCGGACTGGCAGGCGGACTGCTGCTGCTCAGCCTGCCCGCCGACTCCTTCCGCGCGGTCGTCCCGCTCCTGGTGCTGCTCGCCGCGCTGCTGATGGCACTCCAGCCCTGGCTGACCCGACTGGTCGCCGAACGCCGAAGCCGAGCGGCCGGGCAACTGGCAGCCACCACCGGAGCCACGGCGGTCGCCGCCCCGCGCACGGTCGGCAGACTGCTGCCGCTCTCGGTCTTCGCCGTCAGCGTGTACGGGGGCTACTTCGGCGCCGCCCAAGGCGTGTTGCTGCTGGCCCAGCTCGCCATCGTCCTCGATGACGACCTCCGCCTCCTCAACGGCCTCAAGAACCTTCTCCAAGCACTGGTCAACCTGGTCGCCGCGGTGCTGTTCACACTCACCGCGGACGTGGCCTGGTTGCCGGTGCTGCTGGTGGCCCTGGGCTCGATACCGGGCGGTCTGCTCGGTGCCGCGCTCGGGCGCCGGGTGCCCGCGTCCGTACTGCGCGCCGTGGTAGTCACGGTGGGCACGGTGGCGGGGGTGGCGCTGCTGCTGACCTGAGCCACCGACGCCCCTGGACTGTCGACCGGGGCGATCGCAACGGCTCACCGGACGCAGACGCCGGCGACAGGAGGAGGTACGTGCGGATGTACGACGACGAAAGGCAAGGAACATGCTGCGTTGGCTGACAGCGGGCGAGTCCCATGGACCCGCACTGACCGCGGTGTTGGAAGGCATGCCCGCCGGGGTGGAGATCTCGACCAAGGACCTGGCCGACGCGCTGGCCAGACGCCGGCTCGGCAAGGGCCGCGGGGCGCGGATGCTGCTGGAGCGCGACCAAGTGGAGATCAACGGAGGCGTGCGCCACGGCCGGACCATGGGCGGTCCCGTCGCGGTCCGGATCGCCAACACCGAGTGGTCCAAGTGGTGCGAGGTGATGTCCCCGGAACCGGCGGACGAGGACGGGCGCCCCTACGACGAGCCCGGGCGCTTCCCTGACCGAGGCCGGGCCGCCTCACTGACCCGCCCCCGCCCCGGTCACGCCGACCTCGCGGGGATGCAGAAGTACGCCTTCGATGACATCCGCCCGGTGTTGGAGCGGGCCAGTGCCCGGGAGACCGCGGCGAGGGTGGCGCTCGGCGAGGTGGCCCAGGCGTTCCTGAGGCAGGTGCTCGACGCCGAAGTGATCAGCCATGTGGTGCGGATCGGGGCCGTGGCCCTGCCCGACGGGCTGGTCCCGGTGCGCGGTTCGCGGGACGCGGTGGATGCCGATCCCGTGCGCTGCCTGGACCCGGCGACCTCGGCCGCCATGGACGCGGAGATAGACGAGGCCCACGCCGACGCCGACACCCTCGGCGGTGTGGTGGAGGTCGTCGTCTACGGACTCCCGCCGGGCCTGGGCAGCCATGTCCACTGGGACCGCCGCCTCGACTCACGGCTCGCGGCCTCCCTGATGGGCATTCAGGCGATCAAGGGCGTGGAGGTCGGCGACGGATTCACCACCGCCGCGCGCCGCGGCTCGGTCGCGCACGACGAGATCGAGGGCGTCGGCGGCACACCGGGACGGCTCGAAGTGCGCCGGATCACCGAGCGGACCGGTGGCATCGAAGGCGGGATGACCACCGGTGAAGTGCTGCGCGTACGGGCGGCGATGAAGCCGATCTCCACTCTCTCGCGCGCACTGTCGACCGTGGACGTGCGCACCGGAGACCCGGCGAAGGCGATCGCCCAGCGCAGCGATGTCTGTGCGGTCCCGGCGACCGGCGTGGTCGCGGAGGCCATGGTCGCCCTGGTGGTGGCCGATGCCGTACTGGAGAAGTTCGGCGGCGACAGCGTGGGGGAGACACGCCGCAATGTCGAGGCGTACCTCGCGGCGGCCCGGGTGATCGTCCCGGATCCGTCGGTGGCGAAAAAGCCGACCGGCTCGACCGGCTCTACGGGGTCGGCGGACCCGGTCGCACCGACGGGCGCGGAGGCTGACGCCGAAGGCGCGGACGGGCCGGGGCGGAGCTCCTGATCGTCGTGGCGGACAGGACGACGTCGGCGAAGGCGATGCGCGAACCGCGCGTCGCCCCTGCGGCGTGTGCGTCACCCGGGGTGTTCCCGCGGTCCTGCCCGGGGACGGGTCGACCGCGCCCCGGCGAATGTCCGCTCGGGGGTGGGGTCCCGTCGGTGCGCACGGGGCCCCGCCCGTGCGCACCCTGCACGCCCTCAGCCGGACAGCAGCCGCTCCCGCGCCCGGCTGTCCGACGCCATGTCGATCGCCGTCCACGCCATGGCCAAACCGCCCTCCAGCAGTGCGCGATCGGCCTCCGGTCGGGCCGCGTACTGCGCGAACTCGGCCTGGTGGAGCCCTGCCGTGCCCGATCCGATGGACACCAGCGGCTGGATGGACGGAATGGCCAGCGACACGTTCGCCATATCGGTCGAACCTGCCTGGCGGTCATCGGCCGGGCCCACCGGAGGAAAGGTGCGGCCGAGTGCCAGGGCGTTGCGCTCGTAGGCGGCCAACAGATGTGGATCGTGCTGGAAGTGGGAGTAGGCGGGCGAGGTGGAACCGATCGTCAGTTTGGTCCGGGTCGCCACCGCCCCTGCTTCGAAGCACTCGCGGACCCGTGCCTCCAGATCGGTCAACGCGGGCAGGCTCGCGGCCCGTACGTAGTACGCCGCCTCGGTGAGCTCGGGGATCACATTGGGCACCTGGCCCCCGGTGGTGGTGATGCCGTGGACCCGCTGGTCAGGGGTCATGTGCTGCCTCAGCAATCCGAGCGCGACCTGTGCGACGGTCAGCGCGTCGGCCGCGTTGAGCCCGTCCTCCGGGCAGGCCGATGCATGGGCGGCCCGTCCGTCATAGCGGATGCTGAGCTGCGCCCGGGCCAGACAGAGCGGATCGAGGCGCTCGCGCGGCGCGGGATGCACCATCATCGCCGCATGGACGCCGGTGAAAGCGCCGCGCTCCAGCATCAGCACCTTGCCGCCGCCGTTCTCCTCGGCGGGTGTGCCCAGAAGCCGTACGGTGATGCCCAGGTCATCGGCGACCGCGCCGAGAGCCAGGGCGGCGGTGACCGCCGCGGAGGCGATGACGTTGTGTCCACAGGCATGGCCGATGCCGGGGAGTGCGTCGTACTCGGCGCAGATCCCGATCACCAGGGGCCCGCTGCCGCGCTCGGCGACGAGGGCGGTGGGCAGTTCGCAGACGCCCGTGCGCACGGTGAAGCCGTGGGCTTCGAGCACCTCGCCCAGCCAGCCGCACGCGCGCTCCTCCTCGAAGCCGAGTTCGGGATGGGCGTGCAGCCGATGGCTGAGCGCCACCAGTTCCGGTGCGGCCTGATCCACCACCACCCGCGCGGCCAGCTTCACCGCGGCGGTCGTGGCGCCCTGCGCCGGCACCTTCTGGGTGGTGAGAGGCGGGATGCCTCGCACACTTCGATCATTGGATATTGCGTTATCGGCGCACATTTCGGCATCGTGCCACGAAGCAGGCAGAGTCCGCGATACCCCTACTCATCATACTTTGAGAAGTTTGCGATAGGGGAGCTGTCCACCCAGGACGCTGCAACAGCCACCCTTCGCGTAATTCAGGAGGTAAAGGGCGTAGCGCAGACGAACGCGAGGGGATACGTTCCGGATACCGGTATCGGTATGGGTACCAACACCGATAACTCAGATACGGGGATTCCGGCGATGACGGACATCACCAGCGGTCGTGGCCACCACCGCGGCCAGCCGGAAGCACCGTTTACCGAGCAATGCGGAGCACCATGAGCCAATCCCTTGTCAGAACCGCTCGCCCCCGCCTGACGCCTGCGGCTGCGGAGGCGTTCGAGCGCAAGCTCAACAACCTCGCCCTGTCCGGCGACGGCTGGCTGGTGGTACTGCGTGCGATCGCCCAGCAGACCGGTCGCCCGGCCCGGCTGGTGGGCGTCCACGGCGGGGTGCTGGCCGCGACCGACGACGGCACGACGGCGATGACGCCTGTGAGCGTGGCCCAGGTCTTCGCACAGGACGGGTGCGTCACGATCACCTGTGAGCCGGGGTGGCACGGCACCGCGCGGGCGGTCCGCGCCGGTGAACGCCGGGTCGGCCTGCTGCTCCTCGGCGGTGCGGAGGGCCAGGCCAACCAGGACGACGATCTGATCCTGCGGGCCGCCTCCA
This sequence comes from Streptomyces sp. NBC_00690, assembly GCF_036226685.1. Lineage (NCBI taxonomy): Bacteria > Bacillati > Actinomycetota > Actinomycetes > Kitasatosporales > Streptomycetaceae > Streptomyces > Streptomyces sp. NBC_00690. The sequence goes on along the minus strand of NZ_CP109009.1, from coordinate 2,835,160 downwards.
CCGCCATAGCCATCGAGGCGATCCGACGGGACGCGGTGGCCGCGGCCTCCACGGAGACCGCCGGCCGGCTCATCGACGAACTGCGCTTCGGCGCGCTGCGCAACCACGCGGAGGTCCTGCGGACCGCCGCCCGGTTCGGCCTGCGTCTCGACCGCCCCCATGCCGCGGTGGTCTTCGCCTACGGGGGGCCCAATCAGCGCACCTGGTCGACGGCCCTGTCCTGGTTGGAGATGCCCGTACGGCAGGACGGTCAGTTCGGGCTCGCCGTGTTGGAGGGCGACATCGACCGGGAGATCTCCCGGATCAGGGTCCGCCTCCAAGGCATGGTCGGCGAGGAGATGGTCCTTGCCGCCGCAGGTCCGGTCGTCTCGGATGTACGGGAGACCTCCCGCTCCTTCCGGGACGCCGAAACCGTCCTCGGACTCCTGCGGCGACGCCCCGGGGAGGTGGAGTTGAAGTTCTCCTCGCTCGGCCTGGCCCAACTACTCTTCGGTGTCTCGCCGGAGCGGCTACAGGCATTCGTCGAGCAGCATCTCGGCCCGATCCTGGAGCGCGAGGAGTGGGTGAACACCCTGAGCGCCTGGCTTGCGACCAAGGGCAGTCGGGCGGCCGTCGCGGAACTCCTCCACCTCCACCGCAACTCGGTCGGCTATCGGGTGGGACAGATCCGGGAACTCCTCGACGCGAATCCGCTCGACCCCGAGGTGACGCTGCGCCTCCAGGCGGCCCTGACCGCGAGGGAACTGCTCTCGGTGCTGGGTGAGGACAAGACCAGTCGCAGAGGAAACGGTTCCGCTCCGCTCTATCCCAGCTGAAGCAATCGCGGCCCGTCGGACGTTGTGGGACTTGGCACCCTTCGCGCTGCCGGCACCGCACTAGAGTGACAAGGTGACCTCCCCGCCGGAAGACCCGACGCGCATGCTCGGAGACGACGACCGAGACACGGCCGTGGAGCGCCTCCAGGAGGCGTACGCCGAAGGGCACATCTCGCACGAGGAGTTGGACGAACGCCTTCAGCACGCCCTCACCGCCAGGACGCGTGGCGAGTTGGCGCCGGCACTGGCCTCGCTCCCCGCACAGAAGGCGGCCACCGCATCCACCATCGCCGTCGCCAACGGACGGATCAAGCGGCGCGGTGTGTGGCGGGTTCCGCGGAATCTCAAGGTCGAGTCCGCGTTCGGAAAAGTGCACTTGGACCTGTCCCGGGCGGTCATCGAGCATCCGGTGATCGACATCGAGTTGCAGCTCGGCACCGGCAGGGCCAGGATCACGGTGCCCCGCGACGCGATCGTCGATGTCGAGGGACTGCACACCGGGTGGAAGGACGTGCGCTACAAAGCCCGGCAGAGCTCCCGCCCCGGCGCACCACAGATCCGGATCTCCGGGTCCATGGGGTTCGGACGGTTGAGGATCCGCCACGCGAGGCGTTGAGGCCCCTGTCCGACGCCGACACCATCCGGCCGGCACTTCTGTCGGCCCGCTCGACGGAAGTGCCCCTAGTCCAGCGTCTGGATCAGTTCGCTGTGCGTTGAGGTGTGCACCACCCGGCCGTGTGCTCCGTTGACGATGGGCAGGTACGGCGGTACGTGCCCGCACTCGACATCGGCGATGATCGGGACGTTCAAGGAGCCAAGGGCGTCGAGAACGGCTTGGTGCTGAGTGAGCGAGTCGGTGTCGGGTGCCGCTGTCCGGGCGACGAGGATCGCGTTCGCCGTGTCGAAGAGGCCGGCCAGCCTCATCCCGTGCAAGTTCCGGCAGATGGCGAAGGCGTCGTCGCCTCCTGCTTCGACATAGACGAGGAGACCTTCCGGAGACTCGGCGCGTGCGAAGGCTGAGACATCGAGGTAGGTCGTTCCCGTGAGGTTGCACAGCATCTCGATACAGCCCCCGATCAAGCGTCCTTCGACCTCCACGTCTCCGTCGGCGTCCAGCCTGGTCCACCTGCCGGGCGTGTCGAGCGTGTATTCGCGTACCTCCGGGTGGGCACGGTAGTCGTCCCAGCCCGTGGCTCGATAGCGGTTCGGCGGGGTTTGGGTAAATCGGTGTCCCTGCGGAGCAGCGGCAATGTCGAGCCATGACAGGAGTCCCTCGGGAGCCCGGTAGGGCGTGTCCATGAGGTTGTTGCCGTGCACGGTCGCCGTTCCGGTGAGGAGGGTGAGCGGCGTGATGATGGTCGACATGTCGGAGAACCCGACAAGCCAAGTTGGCTCGGCGTCACGCAGTCGGTCCCAGTCGAGCAGCGGCAGCAGGTCGATCGCCGTCTCCCCACCCCACGGCGGCACCACCGCTCTGATGTCGGGATCCGTCAGCATCGACATCAATTCGCTGGCGCGGTCGGCCGCAGGGGCACTGACATGGCCGGCACCATCCATGCAGCGGCCGACAACTACCTCGTATCCCCGGGCCTCCACCTCGCCGATGGCCACGTCGAGGCGCGCACGCAGCTCTTTCGGGACTCCGCTCGAAGGAGAAGTGATGCCGACGCGGTCACCGGGACGCAGTGGGGATGGATATCGAACAGGCATGCGCCGGATTCTGGCACGACGCTGCTGCCGCACCTAACGAGTTCTGGCACGCCCTGCACGGGCAGGCAGTCATCTACCGGGCGCTGACCGAGCATGAGAAGACCCAGGCGTACCCGGAGGCCCTCTCCGTGTGTGCCACACCGGTGGTCGGGGTGGACCAGTGAGGTTTCACGAGACATCTGGAAACCGCATCTGCCAACCTAGAAGTCATCCAATCTTGTAAATGCGTGTTGAATCGGCCTACGGTGTCGCATATGCAGTCCTACACCATTGGTCAGGCGGCGCGTCTGCTTGGCGTCAGCCCTGACACCGCTCGCCGCTGGGCCGACGCCGGCAAAGTGGCCACCCACCGTGATGAGAACGGTCGACGGGTGATCGACGGTCGGGACCTTGCGGCCTTCTCCATCGAGATCGCCCAGAGCGGTGGCGATGAAGAGGAGCCCTACACCTCCGCCCGCAACGCCTTCCCGGGCATCGTCACCGCGGTCAAGCTCGGCGATGTCGCGGCCCAGGTCGAGATCCAGGCCGGACCGCACCGGCTGGTCTCCTTGCTGACCAGGGAAGCCGTGGAGGAGTTGGGGCTCGAAGTGGGGATGCAGGCCACCGCCCGGGTGAAGTCGACCAACGTCCACATCGACCTGGTCTGAACGCACCTTCCGGCCCATCGACGCGGACCGATCGACGCGGACCGATCGACGCGGACCGATCGACGCGGACCGATCAGCTCAGACCGATCAGCGCAGAACGGCCGGCACAGACCAGCACAGACCGGCACAGAACGGCTGGTACCGGCCGATCGACGCAGACCCATCGCGACGCGGACCGCCCGGTGCATACCGGTCGATCCGCCATTCATCATCAGGAGTCACCCCGATGCCTGCCTTCCCCACCGCACGACGCACCACCGTCTGCCTGACGCTGGCCGCTGCCCTCCTCGTACCGCTCACGGCCTGCGGCAGTGACGGCGACGGGGAGGACGTCGAGCCCCGCAAGACCGGCGCCGCGAGCACCCCTCCCGCAGCCCAGCTCACCGTGCTCGCCGCCGCCTCCCTCACTGATGTCTTCAAGACGGCAGGCGCCGCCTATGAGAAGGACCATCCCGGCACCAAGGTGACCTTCTCCTTCGCCGGCTCCCAGGAACTGGCCGCACAGGTCCGTCAGGGAGCCCCCGCCGACGCCCTCGTCACCGCCGACACCAAGACGATGGACGGCCTCGGCTCGGACACCGGCACTCCCACCGTCATCGCGAAGAACCGACTCGTCATCGCCACCACCGAGGGCAATCCGTACAAGATCGACGACCTCAAGGACCTCGCCGACACCAAGCTCAAGGTGGTCCTCGCGGCGCCCGAGGTCCCGGTGGGCCGCTACAGCAAGAAGGTCCTCGACGCCCAGCAGATCAAGGTCAAGGCCGTCTCGCAGGAGCCCAACGTCCGCGCGGTCCTCAGCAAGGTCGAACTCGGCGAGGCCGATGCGGGGCTCGTCTACCAGACCGATGCCGCCTCCGCCCCGGACAAGGTGGACGCCATCACCATCCCGGACGCCCAGAACGCCATCGCCGAATACCCGGCCGCGACCCTGAAGACGTCCGAGCACCCCGAGGCCGCCGCCGCGTTCGTCGCCTGGCTGAGCACCCCCGCCGCCCAGAAGATCCTCAAGGAGGCCGGATTCCAACAGCCGTAGGTCCCCCGCGCAGCCGCGGCCGTTCGGCGCGTGGAGTCGGACGGACGGGTGCGCACCGGGTACACCTCGTACACCAGCCGCCCTCCGCACCATCGCCCCAGGGACCCGAGAATCCGGATGAACCGCCGCCCCCGCGCCCGTGCACCCCTCGCGCTCGCGCTCCCCGCGCTCCTCGCCGTCGCCTTCCTGCTGCTCCCTCTGGTCGGCATCCTCGCCCGCACCGAATGGGCCCAGTTGGGGACGCATCTGACCAGCCCGGCCGTCACCGAGGCGCTGCGGCTCTCGCTGTTCGTCTCCTTCTGGGCCCTCGGTCTGTCGCTGCTCCTCGGCGTGCCGCTGGCGTGGCTGCTGGCGCGGGTCAGTTTTCCGGGCAAGGTACTGGTCCGTTCCCTGGTGATGCTGCCGATGGTGCTGCCGCCCACCGTCGGTGGCGTCGCCCTGCTGCTGGGCTTCGGGCGCCGGGGGCTGCTCGGGCCCTGGCTGGAGGACACCTTCGGGATCGTCCTCCCCTTCCACACCTCGGGGGCCGTCGTCGCCGCCACCTTCGTCGCCATGCCCTTCCTGGTGATCAGCCTCGAAGGGGCGCTGCGGGGGCTGCGGCCCAGCTACGAGGAGACCGCGGCCTCGCTGGGGGCGTCCCCGGTGCGGGTCTTCTTCACCGTCACCCTGCCGATGGCCGCACCCGGACTGGTCGCGGGGGCCGCCCTCACCTGGGCTCGTGCGCTGGGTGAGTTCGGCGCGACTATCACCTTCGCCGGGAATCTGCCGGGCGCGACCCAGACCCTGCCGCTCCAGGTCTACCTCCTCCTCCAGGATGAACCAGCCGCCGCCACCTCGGTCTCCCTCCTGCTCCTGGCCATCGCCATGGTCGTACTGATCGCGCTACGGGGCCGTTGGACGGGGGGAGCGACAGCGGACCGTGAGGTCGGCGAGGCGCGCAAGGGCAGCGGGGACAGCAAGGGCAACAAGGACCAGAAGGTCCCACAGGACGACCACAGTTCCGAGGGTTCCCAGGACACCGCGGCTGCCCAGGGCTCCGATGGCACTGTGGCCCCCGAGTTCCCGCCGTGGGCTGTGGGGCCGAAATCGGCCGACGAGCGCAACGATCCGGCCCGAACGCCAGCGGTGTCCCGGCCCGTGGAGCCCGGTGCCGAGTCGTCCGAACCGTACTCGCTCCACGCGGATCTCACCGGGTTCACCCGATTCGTCCTGGAGGCTCCGCCCGGGACGACCATCGCCGTCGTCGGCCCGAACGGCGCCGGCAAGACCACTTTGCTCCGGGCCCTGTTGGGGCTGACCGACCGTGCCCATGCCGTCCTCCACCTCGGCGACACCGATGTCAGCGCTCTACCGCCCCATCGCCGCGGTGTCGCCTGGGTTCCGCAGAGCGGTGCGCTCTTCCCCCATCTCAGCGCGCTGGGGAACACGGCGTACGGGTTGCGCGCCCACGGCGTCTCCCGGACAGCGGCGCGAACTTCCGCACAGATGTGGCTGGATCGACTCGGTGTGGGACCCCTCGCTCAGCGTCGGCCTGCCCAACTTTCCGGGGGGCAGGCGCAGCGGGTCGCCCTCGCCCGGGCCTTGGCGGTCCGCCCCCGACTGCTGTTGCTCGACGAGCCCTTGGCCGCATTGGACCAGACGACCCGGGCCCGGGTCCGGCACACGTTGCGCGGCCATCTCGCCGGCTTCGGCGGGGTGTGTTTGATCGTCACCCATGACCCGGTGGAGGCCGTGTCGCTCGCCGACCGCGTACTGGTGCTGGATGAGGGCCGGGCCGTCCAGTACGCGCCTCCCTCGGAGGTCACCCGTCATCCCCGATCCCCTTGGGTCGCCCGGATGCTGGGCCGCAATGCCTGGTCGGGCACGACGACCGAACAGGGGCTCGATCTGTCCGGTGGTGGTCGGCTGATCGTCGCCGAGCCGCTGCCAGCGGGGCGTGAGGCGCTGGCGATCATCGGCCCCGAAGCCGTCTCCGTGCACCGGGAGCGGCCTGGGGGCAGTCCCCGGAACGTCTGGCCCGGCACGGTCCGGGAGATCACCGCGTCAGGCAGTCGACTGCGGGTGCTGATCGGCTCCGCCGAGGCACCCGACCTGGTCGCTGAGATCACTCCGGCAGCGGCGGCCGATCTGGGCCTGGCGGAGGGTGCGATCGTCTGGGCGAGTGTCAAGGCGACCGAGGCAGAGTTGGTCGCTCTGTGACGGGAAATCATCGGTAGCACAGAGCTATGGACGGTGTCCGGCAGTCCTGTGGGGCCGTTCGGACCGAGTCCGTGTACCGCGAATGGCTGTGGTTCCCAGGGGCGTCGGGAAGGCCGTCGAACACCCCCTCCTGTTCGAAAAATTATGTTCGAATAGTCGTGCCTTACCTGCTGTGACCGTGAGTAAATCGGTCAACTCTGAGCAAGCCTGACGCGCCCGAAATTCCCCTCAGCAGCCCAGTGATTCCAGGCAAGTTGGTGACTCTTGTTCCCAACACATGGTTGTGCGAAGGTGAGCTTCCCCACGTCCGAACACGGCCGCTAATGCGCAACCGTTTGATTGGTTGGCGGTATAGACCACATGCTCGAACCCCCTTTCTTGCATGCCGTGAACTCAATGACCACAACGAACTCAATAACCGAAAGCACGGTTCCGTAGGCCAGGTCCGGACGGCACTGCCCAACCCCCCACTGCAATGCCAAGGATGGAATGACCTCTTATGCAGAATCCGCGAACTCATACCACCGCCCCACCCGGTCGCACCGGCCTTGACTCGGCCGCGTCCGACGAAGGGCTGGCAGCGGCGCTCAGGGCCAACGACGGTAGGGACGAGGCCCGTTCCGTGGCGGTACTGATCGCACGACACTGGGAACCGGTCTTCGACTACGCCTCGATCGGGACACCTTCGCAGAAAGCGGCGGCCATGCTCGCTACCGCCGCATTCAGCAAAGCGCTGGAAAACTTGCGGCAGGTCCGATCAAGTGCCGCAATCCGTCCGATGCTCTTGATGCATGCCCGTCGTATCGCCGAGGGATGGGCGACCGATGAACGCATAGCAACGCTCCCCGAACTTCAGAATCCGCAGACCGGACATACGGTCCCCGTCGATATGTTTACGGTCGCGGAGAACCGCACACTGACCGCTCGGGCATTCCAGGCATTGCCCGGGCCCGCGCAATGCCTGCTCTGGCATGTGGAGGTGGAAGCAGAAGAGATATCGCTACCGGCCGGTTTACTTGCCATGGATGTACGCGGCGCGCCGGCTCAGCTCGAACAGGCACGAAAAATGTTTCGAGCAGGCATCCTGCGCTTCCATCTCGAACTTGCGCCCGAGACCGATTGCCGGCACTACAACCGCCTCATCGACGTGTCCATGCGCCGGGGAGGCGCCGTACTGTCGGACCTCCGTCGGCATCTGGAGCGCTGTCAGCACTGTCGGTCCGCGGCGGAACAACTGGACCACGGGGACGGCCGGCTGGCCCTGCTGATCGCCGAGGGGATGCTCGGTTGGGCCGCCCAGCCCTATCTGGACTCCCGTCCGGGTCGGGGCGAGGCGGGCCACCAGAGCAGGGACGTCGAGTGGCGCGGGCCGACCAGCCACGCCCGACGGCGCTCCCGCGACAGTGGGAGCACCCCGCCCACCGCCCGCCGACGTGGACTCTCCCCGCGAGGCCGCACCGCAGCGGTCGCCGGTCTGGGGATCGCCACCGGTATCGCGGTGGTGGCGGCCGTCGCCACCGAACCGTGGGCGGGCGGTGGGATGGCGGGCTATGCGATCCCGGAAGGCACGATCTCCGCCGATCCGGTACCCGGCGCCGCCCCACCGGCCGGTCCCGACCCGTCGGCGACCTCCGCGGCGGGCCATCCGGTGGGTCCGCTCACCACCAGACTGCGCAGCACCGCATCCGGATTCTGCCTTGACGTTCGAGGTCAACGCGCGTCAACCGGGGCAGATGCGGTCCTCGCCGCCTGTGCGTCCTCCGTGACCCAGAAGTGGGTCTATGAGCAGGACGGGCGGTTGCGCAGCGCCGCGGCACCCGAACTCTGCCTCAACTCACGGGCTCTGGACGGGGTCACGGTCCTCGGGAACTGTCCGGCCACCACGGCCAATGACGCCTCCCACATCCGGTACGACCTGACTGTCCTCGGCCAGTTGGTCCCGCGCTGGAACGAGGGGCTCGCCGTCGCCCCCGCCGCTCCGAGCGCCGGTGCCACCGTCGTGGTCAAGGTCCGTGACGGTTCGAACGACCAGCAGTGGACGACCGACCGCAACAATGCGATCACTCCGAGGATCAAGCCCGGCAACGCCAACGTCGGGTCCACCCGAGAGGTCAACGACCCTCCCCGGCCGACCCGGTCGGCCGACTCGTTCGAAGGGGGAGCCTCCCTGCTTCCTCCTCAGGGCGGGCCGGACGCCACCCGGGCGCAGCGGGGCGCATCGCGCCAACTGAGCGCGCAGGCGCCACCCGTGGCCGAGGAGCATCCGATCGCGGTGATGGGTGGGGTGGGACCGGTGGGGGAGCGCAGCACGGCCCGTCGGCCCCAGACACAGCCGTCGACGGGGCCGTCGTTGACGCACCTCGGGCCCGGGGCGGGCGCCCCGGCTGAGGTCGGGGTCGTCGGCGCACGGCATCCGGCCCGGCTGCCGCCGTCCTCGGAAGGGACGCACACGGTGTCCTGAACGCCTTCGGCCCTTGGAGTGGAGGGCGCGGAGGACGCAGGGAGCGGCGCGATGGGATCCGCGGGACCCACCGCGCCGCTCGGCGTGTCCGTACGACGCGCCCAGGGCCGCTCGTTGGCCCTCGCCCGGGCGGTCTACCGACCTCTGGGCGTTGCCCCAGACACCCCCGCCCCGCCGTCACCGGGCCTGTCACACGGCCTGGGGGGACAGGCGGTCAACTGAACGTGGGCACCTCGCCCGTCTGCTTGTCCAGGTCGAAGACGGAGAACACCGCACCCTGCGGATCCGCGACCGTCGCGAACCGTCCGAAGGGACTGTCCATCGGCCCCCAGATGACCTTTCCGCCCAACTCGATCACCTTGGCGACGGCGGTGTCGGCCTCGGGCACGGAGAAGTAGACGTTGATGAACGGCGGGAGGTCCGAGGGGAACTCGTCCTCGACCTTCATCCGCCCGAGCGCCGGATCGGCGCCGACGCTCCAGAGGCGGAAGTCCACGCCCTCTTCGTCCATGCGCTGCACGGTGAAGGGGAAGACGGCGGGGAAGAAGTCGTCGGTCCTGGCCACGTCCCGGGAGCACACGTCGGACCACGCGTACGCCCCGTGTTCCCCGTTCTTGGTCTCGAAGCCCTGATGTTCGCCCGGTTGCCAGGCGCCGAAGGCGATGCCGGTGGGGTCCGTCGCGACGACCATGGTGCCGAGGTTCCCGACGGACATGGGCTCCACGACGAGCGTGCCCCCGTTCGCCTGGATCTTCGCGGCGGTGGCGTCAGCGTCGGCCGTGGCGAAGTAGAGGTTCCACGCCGGGGGAGCGTCCACTCCCGGCATGGCGGGCATGAGGCCGCTCACGGATTTCCCGTTCGAGAACGCCGTCGCGTAGCCGCCGAACTCCTCGACCGGGTCATTGAAGGTCCAGCCCAGCAGTTGACCGTAGAAGTTCTTGGCGGCCTCGATGTCGGGGAACATCGCGTCGACCCAACAGGGAGTGCCGTCCGGTCGTACGGACATGGGGATGCCGCCTCTCGTGTCTGATGCCTCGGGTGTCTCGGCTGTCACAGATTGCTCGGGTGTCTCGGCTGTCGCGGATCGCTCGGGTGTCGCGGTCCTTCTCTTCACGCTAGGGCCCGCGGTGCGGAGATGCGCGCCGAATCGAGGATTCGAACAAGATTCGTACAAATATGATCTTGAAGGTCTCGGAGGTTGGCCTTTCGTGGCGATCGCGATTCCCTGACGAGGGACGCCCTCGAAACTTTGTACGTTGCTATCTGTAACGTGTGAATCACTTTCAGTGAGTGTGGCGGCATATGCGGCCCCCCGAGGGGCAGAACCGCTCCAGAGGTTCCCCGCAACGGGAGGAGTGCCGTGCTCACTGACCTTCTCAGCTGGCTCACACGGATAGGGAGACGAGTCGGCGGTGCGGACACCACTGCCGACACCCCCGTGGGCGGCGCCGACACGGCCGGCCCACCGAAAGCCGGGCGCGTACCGGATTCAGAGCCCCCGGTCTTCACCGCGGACTTCACCTCCACCGCCCAATGGGTCGCCGGCCGTTCCTGGGCCTATCCCCGGGGCGGCCCCACCAATCCCGGGGACAACAAACTCGACTACCTGGTGCCCGACCCGGCCTACAGCCGCGCCGGCACCTTTCGGGCCACCCGTCGCCCCGACGGCCTGTGGGACGCGGGACTGCTGACCACCGAGGGCAGCAACGAGGGGTTCATGGTCCGAGCCGGTGATGCGCTGGAGGCCCGGGTCCGACTGCCCGACGTGCTCGGGGCATGGCCTGCGATCTGGACCTGGCTCGACGGCGACCAGGAGATCGACATCTTCGAGTACCACCCCGACAACCCTGATCTGCTGGAACTGTCCAACCGGGTCAGGGGCAGCCACCGCTACTACCGAGACCCCTCGATCGGCCCCGGGGGTTGGGTCGACCTGCGCGTGGAGTTCGGCACCCGCTCGGTGGTCTGGTGGGTCAACGGCGAACGGGTCTTCGCGGATCACCGCGGAGTGGGCAGACGCTGGCGCGCCTATCTGATCGTCAACCTCTCGGTCTGCGCCGGGCGTTACCACCCGGCACCCACCCCCGACACCTCGGAGATGTCCTTCGAGGTGGAGTACCTCCACGTCTACCGCCCCTGAAGCCTCTCGGATGCCCCCGGGCGTGAACAGAGGCCCGGACACGGGGGTGCGGCCGGCCCGCGTCGGTCCGCGAGCCGGCCGCACCCCACACCCCGGTCAACGCCGTTACTCAGTCGGTCGGCCCGGTCACCAGAGCGCGCTTGAGGATCTTCCCCATGTCGTTGCGCGGCAGCGCCGCCAGGAACCGCACCGTACGAGGACGCTTGTGCGGCGCCAACTGCACGGCGACATGGGTCATCAACTCCTCCTGGTCCGGTGGGGAGTGCGGCTCCGTCGGGACGATCCACGCCACCACCCGCTCACCGAGGTCGGCGTCCGACTCCCCGGTCACCGCCACCTCCCGGACCCCGGGATGGTCGAGCAGCGCGTTCTCGACCTCGCCGGCGCCGATCTTGTATCCGCCGCTCTTGATCAGGTCCGTGGCCCGACGTCCCACGATCCGCACGGAGCCGTCCGGGTCGCGCACCGCCATGTCTCCGGTGCGGAACCACGTTCCGTCGAACGCATCCGCCGTCGCGTCCGGGCGGTTGAGGTACTCCGTGAACAGGTTCTCGCCGCGCACCTGGATCTCCCCGATGGTCTCCCCGTCCTGCTCCTCGACGCCCGCGCCCTCGTCGTCGACCAGCCGCAGTTCAACCCCCCGCAGGGGCACGCCCACCGAGCCGGGGCCGGGCTCGCCGTCCGCCCGGACGCTCGTGTTGATCAGTGTCTCGGTCATGCCGTAGCGCTCGACCACCCTGCGCCCGGTCGCCGCCTCGATGCGCTCATGGTCGTGCAGGGGCAACGCCGCCGAGCCCGACACCAGCAGCCGGGCACCCGTCAGCGCCTTCGCCACCGCGGCCGGCGATTCGGCGCCCGTACCGGCCGGGGAGGTGGCGACCCCGCTCAGTGCCTCGGCCAACCGGTGGTACATCGTGGGCACTCCGAAGAGCATGGTTCCGCCGTCGCCCAGTTCGCGGGCGACACCGTCCACGGTGAACCGTCCCAGGTGCCGCACCTCGCCCCCGCGGCGCAGCGGCCCGAGGATTCCCAGGATCAGCCCGTGCACATGGAACAGGGGCAGTCCGTGCACCAGCACGTCGTCTGCGCTCCAGTCCCAGGCGTCCGCGAGGGCGTCCAGATTGGCGGCGATCGCCCGTCGCGGCAGTACCGCACCCTTCGGCGGTCCCGTGGTGCCCGAGGTGTAGACGATCAGCGCGGGCGTGAGCGGATCGGGATCGTCCGGGAGCGGCCCCACGGTTCCGGTCACGGGTACGTCGATGCGCTGCAACCGCTCCAACGCGCCCGGCAGCACGGCCTCGGGCCCGGCCAGTACGGCGGCGGGCGCACTGTCGGCGACGATGTGCGCCAACTCCCGCTCGCCTGTCTTGGGATTCAACGGCACCACCGGTACGCCCGCGAGCAGCGCCGCCACGGTGCCGACCGCCGTCTCCAGGGTGGGGGTGGCCCACAGGGCGAGCCGTGCGGCCCCACCGATCCGTACGGCCAGCGAGCCCGCCGCGCCCGCCAGTTCTCCGTACGTCAGTCTGCGCTCGCCGAAGCGCAGTGCGGGCCGGTCCGATGCGACAGTCAGCGCGGGGAAGAGGTCACTCACTCGTCGTTCCTCCAAGATGGGCGGATGGATCGCACAGCGACCTCATTGTCCCGTCGGGCATCGGCGCGGGCGAGGAGCGGCGTGTTCGCACTCCTCCGTACGGTTCGCACCTCTTCGTGCGTCTCGACCTCTCCGTGCGGTTCACCCCCCTGTGTCCGTGTGGGCATCCCTCGGTTCCGCACCGCGGTGACCGCTTAAAGCGTCGGCAGTGGGAGCGCCACCTTCACCGCGTACGCCGCCACCAAGGCGAAGCCGATCCGAAACGTCCATATTCGGGCCGAGTCCGGCAGTCGGCTGCCGAGCGCCGCACTGACCAGTACCAAGGTCTGCTGCCACAGCAGTGATGCGAGGAAGACCGTACCCACGAACACCAGACCGGCCGTGCCGCCGCTCAGCTCGGCGCCCTGAGCCGTGGTGAGGGCCACGAAGTAGAGGGCGGTGGTCGGATTGATCAAGGTCAGGGCGGCGAACCGGAGGAAGATCCGGCCGTGGGCACCACGGTCGTCCTGCACCGGGACGCCCCCTGGCGTCGGGTCCGTGTACTTCGTGGCGCCCGGTTCGGCCGGGCCATCACCCGGTGATGTGCCCATGGCCCTCGGCCGCTGCGAGGCGCGCAGACCCCAGCACGCGATCACCCCCAACACCACCGCCGACATCAGTCGCACCCATGCTTCGACCCCGGCAAGCGCGGTCGCGACCCAGGGACCCACCGCGGTCGCCACCCCCGCGTACAGCAGATCCACCGACGCCACCGCCGCCGCGGCGGCCATCGCCCCCCGGCGGTCGCGCAGCCCCTCCTGCACCAGCAGGACGCCCACCGCGCCCATCGGCAGCGCCACCCCGAAGCCCGCCACCGCACCCGCCACCGCTGCTGTCATGACATCGCTCATGGCACGGCACTCTGGGACCCGGACCGACGCTCACGCGGCTGCATTACGGTCAGAACTGCGACAATCGCACAATGGACCGAATCGACGGAGAAATCCTCGGCGTCTTGCAGGGGGATGCGCGGATCTCCTACCGCGACCTGGGAGTGCGGGTGGGACTGAGCGCCAACGCGGCGGCGGACCGGGTCCGCAGGATGGTCCGCAGCGGAGTGATCCAGGGCTTCACCACCCTGGTCGACCCCACCGCGGACCATCGGGCGGGTCTGATGGTCTTCATCGACATCACCCTGCGGCTCGACACCTCCAACGAGGAGTTCGAGCGGGTCGCCCTGCGACTTCCCGGCATCACCGAGGTCGTCCATGTGACCGGCGCCCACGACTACCTCGTACGCGCCCGGGCAGCCGACCCCGCCGCACTCGACGCCCTGTTGCGCACCCTCAAGCGGGAGGCGGGCGTCGCCCAGTCCCAGACCCGCATCGCCCTGCGGGCGGCGTCAGCGTCCGACAGTCGCCCACGTTGACACCGATGCCACAGACGCACCGGTGACGTGCCCCTGACCGTCTAGCCGGGCGCCTGCCAACTCACCGTCGTACCCGAAGCGTCGTCCTCGCGCTCGCCGTCGTCCCGGACCACCAACCGCACCCCCGTCCGGCCGTCCGGCAGCCGGGCCGTCGCATCCACGTCCACCTCCACCGCCGTGATGCCCGGCCGTCGACGGGCCGCAGCCAGCGCCCCGCGCAACGCGGCCAGCAACTGCCGGTCGTCGGGTTCCCGTACGAGGGTGTCAACGGCGCCCCGAAAGCGCACGGACGGCCGGAACCCCAACGCCGAGGAGACCGCGGCCGTCTCCCTCAGCACCCGGCTGCGCAGACTCGCCGGTGTCTCGCTGGGCGGTTGCTGGAGTGCGAAGATCGCCGTCCGCACCTCCTGGATGGTCGAGTCCAACTCGTCCACCGCACGCGACAGCAGTTCGTCCGCGTCGTCGGCGGCGGCCCTGCGCCGGGTCGACTCCAACATCATCTCCGTGGCGAACAGCCGTTGCACCACCAGATCGTGCAGATCACGGGCGATCCGGTCGCGATCCTCGTACACCGCCAACTGCTCCCGGTTGTGCTGGGCGTCCGCGAGGACGAGTGCCAGCGCGGCCTGCGAGGCGAACTGGGCGGCGAGCAGTCGATCGCCGGCTGTGTACGGGCGCCCGCCCCGCTCCCGGGGCAGGGCGAGCGTGCCGATCAACCGTCCGCCGCTCTGGAGCGGAAGCATCATCGAAGGGCCGAACCTGGAACGCACATGGGTGGTCATCCGCGGATCGGTGGCCGAGTCCTCTATGAACACGGGCTCCCCGCCCAACAACTGCACCAACACCGGCGAACCGGGCGCGATGGCCGCCCCCACGATGTCGTCGGCATCGCCGGAACCATCCGTGGTGGCGGCGGCGACGATCTCCATCCCGCCGTCGTCGGTCGGCTGGAGCACCACCCCGGCCGACGCGTCGGCGAGGATGCGGGCCTGCTCGGCCACCGTCATCAGCGCGTCGTCGGCGCTTTCGCCGGTCAACAGCGCGGTGGTGACCGCCGCCGCGCCCTCGATCCAGCGGGCGCGCTGCCGCGCGCTCGCATAGAGCCGGGCGTTGCCGATGGCGATGCCCGCCTGGGAGGCGAGGACCTGGAGCACCGAAAGATCGTCCTCGGTGAAGGGACCGCCGATCTTCTCGGAGAGGTAGAGGTTGCCGAAGACCTCGGTGTGGACCCGGATGGGCACACCGAGGAAGGAACGCATCGCGGGATGGCCCTCGGGCACCCCGGCCGCCCGGGGATCGGCCTCCACATCGTTGATCAACAGGGGCTGAGGGTCCCGGATGAGGACTCCCACCAGCCCCGCGTCCCCGGTCGGCATCGGGCCGATCGCCTCCCGCTCGGCCGCACTGATGCCCGAGGTGAACAACTCGGTGATCTGCTTGCACTCCGGGTCCACCACCCCGAGCGCCCCGAACCTGGCCCCTGCTAGTTGGGTGGCCGTGTCCACCAGGTGTTGCAGTGTCGTGGGCAGATCGAGATCGACCCCGACGCTCAGGACCGCCTCCAGGAACAGGGCGAGCCCGGCTTCCGTCGCCGTGTCCTGCCGTGCACCGGCGGGCGGCCGGGCCCGCTCGTCACCCTTCGGACCGTTCACGCCGGATGTGCCTCCGCTGTCACTCGACCTCTGCCAGTGGGTTGAGCACCAGCGGCCGGATCTTGCCCTCCAGCATGGCGCCCAGACCCAGGATCGCGCAGATGTCCGGACGTTCCGCAATCTGTACCGGCATACCGGTCGCATCGCGGAGCATCTGGTCGAAACCCGGCAGTAGTGCACTGCCCCCGACCATCATGATCCCCCGGTCCGCGAGGTCGGCGACCAGGTCGGGCGGGCAGTCCCGCAGCACCTTCCCGATGCCGTCGAGCACGGAGGTGAGGGGGGTGTGGATGGCGTTGCGCACGGCGGCGGTGTTCACCTGCACCGAGCGGGCCAGCCCGGTGGCCACGTCCCGACCGTGGATCTCGGTGGACTCAGGGCCCTTGGAGGTCAGACCGTTGCCGTGCAGCGCGATCTGGAGAGGGCGCACGGACTGGCTGGGCAGCATTAGCTCGTGCTGGGTGCGCAGGTGCTGGATGACCGCGTGGTCGATGGCGTTGCCACCGACCGGCACCCGCTCTGCGGTGACGATCGAACCGAGCGAGAGCACCGCGATCTGCGTGGTCGCCGCACCACACACCATGATCATGGTCGCGGTCGGCTGCTCCACGGGCAGCCCACAGCCGACCGCCGCCGCGATGAGGGTGTCGACGAGTTCGACGCGCCGGGCTCCGAGGCCCACGAGCGTCTCCACGGCCGCGCGCTGGGCGAGGGGATCACTCAGATGCGGGGTGCAGGCCGCCGCCCGCAGTCTCGGCTTGCGGCGCAGTTGGCGGCGCAACTTCTCCCCCAGCAGATGCCGGATCATCCGCTGGGCCATGTCGATGTCGACGACCGTGCCGCCGGAGACGGGACGGGCGACCCTGATGTAGTCCGGGGTGCGGCCCGTCATCTGCTCGGCCAGTGCCCCGACCGCGATCAGCGCACCGGTGCGGGTGTTCACGGCGGCGACGCTCGGTTCGTCCACGACGAGCCCGGCACCTTTGACGAAGACCCTGGTCCGCGCGGCACCCAGGTCGACGGCGACATGGCAGCGGCGCAACTGCTCAAGACTGACGGTCACGGCGATTCCTCCCGAGTGCGGTACCTGAGGGCATCGTCCGGCGGCCGGGGTCCGGGCGCGCGCTGGGTGGGCCGCTCGGGGGTACGGGAGCCCCGGTCGCCACAGTGCAGGGGTCGTACGAGGGCGCGGGCGTCCACCGGGCCACGGCGCAGCTGTGCCCGGCGCTACACCAGCCGCTGGAACAGCCCCCAGCAGAACTCAGCGGTACGGATCTCCCCGCCCGGGAGGGTCAGGGAGAGTCCCCAGCGGGTCGGCGCCGAGCCCGGCAGCGGGGAGGCGGGGGCGAAGGCACGTGCGGCCTCGTCCACCGTGCACGACCAGGGCCGTAGATCTGTGGCGGTGTGGAGATCGGGACCCGCCGCACCCGGCGCGCGCACCAGCCATTCGTTCCACACCGAGCCGCCGCGCGCCGCCGCCATCACCTCGAACCGGAGGTCGGGCCAGAGCGGGACCGGCCACAGCAGCGCCTCGCACTCCAGATCGCCGATGCGTCGTCCCTGGCGCGATTCGGGTTCGCCGAGGACCGAGCGGTAGCGGTTGAGCGTGCCCCGGCCCTTCGGTGAACGCACCATCGCCTGCCAGCGCCGGTTCGCCTCGCGCATGGCCGCCGTGGACACGCCGAGCCCGCGCCGGGCCTCCTCCACCAGCTCCGGGTGGAAGTCGGCCATCCGGCGCAGGAGGACCAGTTGGAAGTCGAGGGGCCCGAAGGGCGCTGTGGCCGTCATGGGCACCATCCTGCCGGTGCCGGTGGGTGCCGGGGATGGTGACGGCGGCGATGCTCATGCCCGGTCGGCTTGCGGCGCCCCCATGGCCCATTCGTACGCATGGGCGAAGAGTCCTCACCGCATCCTCACACCATCCGTCACTTCCGCGCCTTCCCGCCTCATAGCCTTCGGGGCCCATGGACTACTGCCACCCCTGCCAACGGCATCTGAACGGAGCCCTCGCCTGTGCGGGCTGTGGAACGCCGGCGTACGAACTGATCCGGCCCGCCTCGGCAGCCCCGGGGCCGGGCCGCGGCGAGGACGCGGTGGGCCGGAGTGCCGATGCGATCGAGCCGATCGACGTGGTTTCCAGGAGATCGCACTCCCGCCCCGGCCCGCGACCCTCCGTCCGACCAGGGGCACGTTCCCGGCGAGCCCGCAAAGGCCGTGGACGCAAGGTGCTGATCGGCGGTGTCTGCCTCGCACTCACTGCGGGCGCCTGGGGTCTGGTCGAGCTCACCCAGAACGACGAAGGGGCAGGGGCCGCCACCTCGGTCAAGGAGGCGACATCGCCGGAGCCGGAACCGGTGCCCGAGTCGACCGCCACCGTCGAACCTCCAGCCGATCCCGGTGATTCAGGCAATTCAGGCGATTCAGATGAGGCGACCGGTCGACCGACCACCAGCGCCCGCCCGACCGAACGCCCGCGCAAGCCCGCAGCGGATTCCCGTGCCGACCGCACCCGGGCGCCCTCGCCGACTGCCACCACTGCCCCCTCGTCGCGGCCCCCGAACCGACCCACCAGCCCCACCCCCAGCGCTCCCGGCCGGACCGCGAAGCCGCCGCAACCACGCCTTTCATCGCTGCCGACACCTTCGCCCTCGCCGTCCGACGACTGCGAGCAGTTCCTGTGGTGGTGCGTCTAGGCGTGCCGCCGCTCGGGCTCGATGTGCCCGCGTCGCCGGCTGGAGTCGGACGCGGCGCACCTCCCTCCCCGGGCGGCCGTCAGCGATCGGACGGACCGTATGTCCCGCCGAGCCGATGGATCTCCTCCAGCGGGTACGGAGTCCGTCTGCTCCGGCGCCGGAACTCGCGGTTGAAGTCCGACATCACGGCGGCGACCGGCGCGTGCCGGGCGATGATCGCTGCGGCCTCCTCGGGAATCCCGGTGGGACGCTTGCCCTCCGCATAGGCGCGCACCAGCGCGCCGCGGCCGTCCCGGTCCTCGATCTGATATCCGTACAACGCGGTGACCAGCCAGTTCACCAGATGTGTGGCGATGTAGCAGCGGTCGTACGTCTGATGTCGGTCGAAGAAGTCGACCTCGTCCTGCGACAGTGCGAAGCGCGAGGAGATGGCGAGGCCGTAGTCCGCGAAGTACAGCCGGCGACCGTCGGTGAGGATGTTCTCGAAGTGCGCGTCGAAGTGCTGGAGACCGCGGCCGTTCATGAACGAGGCGCCGGCCGTCAGCTCCCGCTCCACCATGGCGCAGGCCCGGTCGGCGGCCCGGTCTCCCGCTGCGATCTGCGTGCTCAGCCACTGATGCAGATTCTGCGGAAGGTACTCCAGGAACAGTGCGACGCTCGCCGATGACTGCTGGAGGGCCTCGATCCGGCTGCGCACCTGCGGCTCACCGCCCCAGTAGGCAACGGCCCGGTCGACGTCGGCCAGCTCTTCCGGCAGGGGCGTCGAGTCCGGCAGCACCCGCCAGTGGTACATCAGCGGGAAGCCCTCGTGCTCCGCCGCGAGCACCCAGTCCGTCGTCATGGTGTGCACGGCGAGTTCCCTCCAGGCCCCGAAGCCCGGCCCGCCGATGGCGCCGACGCCGTAGTGGCAGAAGTCCGGCAGCTCGAACAGGTTCGCCGTGGACCGGACGTGTTCGGGCCGCATCTCCAGATCGGTGAGGGGTACGCGCTTCACGAAGACCGGAGTTCCGGCGATCTCCAGCAGGGCCGACTTCCCGCCGATGCCGGATCCGATCGGCGCGGCCGAGTCGACGAGTTCGAGGAGGGCACGATCACCGTGCCGGGCCAGGGCCGCGGAGACGGCGCCATGGGCGGCCAGCCGGGCACCGTGCGACATGTCGGGGCACTCCACTGCGGCCTCCACCTCGATGTGAGCTCAATGGTTCGACTCTGGTCAGCCCGCCGCCGTCGCGATGACCTCGTCCAGGACTTCGCGCGTGTAACGCAGGTCCTCGATCGAGCGGTCGATCCGGCTGCGCTCTGCCTCCAACTGGTCGACCAGCCAGGGAGTTGCCGTCTCCGCCGGGCCCCCATCGTGGTCGCGCATGCAGGGAAGGAGGCTCGCAATCTTGTCGCCGCTCAGCCCAGCGGCCAGCAACTGCTGGATGAGGATCACACGGTCGACGGCTGCCTCCTGGTAGTCCCGGTGCCCTCCGCTCGTGCGCTCGGAGGCAAGGATGCCCTTCTCCTCGTAGTAACGGAGGGAGCGCACGCTCACGCCCGTACGCTGGGATAGCTCGCCGATCTTCATGGGTTTCCAGCCCCTCACTGAGCCCAAAGGTTGAACCTGACACCGACGTCAGATCCTACGGTTCCCGCATGACAAACACAGCCCCTTCTCCCCTCCTCGTCCCCTACACCTCCGGCAGCCTCATCCTCCCCAACCGTCTCGTCATGGCCCCCATGACCCGGTTCCGCGCACACGAGGATGGAACACCGCTCCCCGTCGTCGCGGACTACTACGCGCAGCGTGCGGAGGCCGGGCTTCTCATCACCGAGGGCATCTGGCCGCACCGCAGGGGACAGAGCGGCTGGCGCCTCCCGGGGCTTGAGACCGAGGCCAACATCGCCGGCTGGCGCGCGGTGACCGAGGCGGTGCACGCACGCGGCGGGCGGATCTTCGCTCAGCTCATGCACGGCGGACGCCAGGGGCACCCCCGCTCACGGCTGCTCGGCGACATCCCGGCAGGGCCGTCCGCTGTTCCGGTCCCCGGCCCTGTGCACGTCAAGGACGGCAAGGCCGAGGCGCCAGTACCACGTGAGATGACGGCGGCCGATATCCGTACCGCAATCAACGATCACGCGACCGCCGCGCGAAACGCCCTGCGGGCAGGCTTCGACGGTGTGGAGATCCACGGCGCCAACAGCTACCTGACCCACCAGTTCCTCGCCGACAACACCAACCTCCGCACCGACGGCTATGGGCGCGACAAGACCCGGTTCGCCGTCGAACTGGTCACCGCAGTCGCCGAGGCCATCGGAGCGCACCGGCTCGGGCTCCGCCTCTCACCCGGCAACCCCCAGTTCGGCATGTCCGAGCACGCACCAGCCCCCGTGTACCGCTCGCTGCTCAACGCGCTGGCCCCGCTCGGCCTGGCCTACCTCCACCTCACCGACAACGACGACTACCCGGCCCTGGCAGATCTGAGACCGCGCTGGAACGGCACACTCATCGCCAACGTCGGCGAGAACCACGCGCCCACCACCCAACACCAGGGAGAACAGGCGCTCACGCAAGGCCACGCGGACCTCATCTCCTACGGACGCGCGTTCCTCACTCACCCCGACCTGCCCGCGCGCATCGCCGCGAACGACCCGCTCGCCACACCGATTGACATGGAGCACCTCTACACACACGGCGCACAGGGCTACACCGACTACCCGACGCTGGACGAGCAGCGCGCGAGGCAGCTCACCGCCGCAGCGCCACAGTGACGCTCCAGGCGGGTGCACGGGGCAACATCGCTTCAAGGCGATCGACTTCGCCCAGTACACCTGGCGGCTCGGTGATCCACACTGAACGCCCAAGGGCGCCGCCCGGCCTCGTCGATGTGTTGTCCGCAGACACCAGATGAAGCTGTTCAACGCTCGCACGGGCGAAGTCTGAGACCGCGAAGGGATGCCGTGGGCCTGTGAGTACCACCAGCCACCGTAGGCAAGAGGACGAAGCCGATGCACCTTTCGGTGAAGATGAAGTCCTGATCTTCATGCAGAGGCTTGCTGAGCTGGGACTGGTTGCCACCGTTTCTGCCAACGGTGGGGCGGCAGGAGACACAGACCCGCTGCGTTGGACGTTTCGCGTTTTGGGGCAGGGCGGCGTCGTGACCGAGGGAGCATCAGTGGGGGAGTGTGTGCGCCGTGCATGGACCACACTGCGCAATGCCGGCCAGCCCATGGACGTGCGGCTGCCGGACTGGGCGGGGGATGCCGGTGGCGATGGAATCGGCATCCTCGTGTTGGACTGGCTCGTGGACCAGGGCGCCAGTGTTTTCCTCAAGGCCGATGGGGAGCGGTCTACGCCTGGCTGGACCTTCATCGTTCAGTTCGGCCCCCTGACCCAGACCCTGCGGGCCGACGGCCCCAGGGTGGAACGATGCTTCGGCCAGGTCGTGTCTCGGCTCCGGGCCGAAGGGACGAATGTGCCGGTCTGATGGATGAGTCGATCGTGATCGACAGTGCGGTGCGGAGGGGGTTCCAAGTCGAACATCGGTAGACCTCGCTGCACCTCATGTCGTGCACCCCACCTTGCCAAGCGGGTAAGCCGGCCCTCAGCGCTTGTACGCCTGCCCCAGTGCTCTGGTCCTCGTCCTAGCCTGGTCAGCCCGGCCCGTCGCCCAGCATGCGCTTGAGGAGATCCCGCAGCACCCGACGCTCTTCGGGCGACAGCTGCGCCAGGGGCTCGCGGGCGAACTCCAGCGAATCCCGGAGCCGCCCCGCCGTGCTGGCGCCCTCCTCGGTGGGCGCGGCCAGCTTGACCCTGCGGTCCTGCGGATCAGCCCGCCGCTCGACGAGGCCGCGGGCCTCCAGCCGGTCCACGATCCCGGTCACGTTCGACGGCTCGCAGGTGAGCTTCTCCGCTATCCGGCGCATGGGCAGCGCTTCGGCCGTGAGTAGTCCCAGCACCTTGGCCTGGGCCGCGGTGAGGGCCTGTTCGGCCGCAGCCTGTTCGTACTCCGCGTGGTAGCGGGCCACGACGGCGCCGATCAGGTCGACGACTTCGCGGGTCAAGGGGTCACTGCGCGGTGAGGCCATGGTGGACACCGTACCCAGATGTTTGTCATGGTGAAATATTCAGGTCGACAAGTATTCCATGTGCTGAACCAAAACCCGGAGGCTCCCCAGCATGTCCGCACTTCCCACGACCAGTCGTGAATGGCACCTCGTCGCCCGCCCCCACGGCTGGCCGACGACCGATGACGTCGCCCTGCGCGAGGTGGCCGTATCCGCACCGGGCGAAGGACGTGTCCTCGTGCGCAATCGCTACTTCAGCGTCGACCCCTACATGCGCGGCCGGATGAACGACGTGAAGTCCTATGTGCCGCCCTTCGAGCTGGACCGGCCCATGGAGGGCGGCGCGGTCGGTGAGGTCATCGCCTCCGCCGCGGAAGGGTTCGCGGTCGGCGACCACGTCCTGCACGGCCTCGGCTGGCGTGAATACGCCGAGGTGCCCGCCGCCCAGGCCACCAAGGTCAGCGCCGACCTCGCCCCGCTCTCCGCCTACCTCGGCGTCCTCGGCATGACCGGCCTGACCGCCTACGCCGGCCTGTTCAAGGTCGCCTCCTTCGTCGAGGGCGACACGGTCTTCGTCTCCGGTGCGGCCGGCGCGGTCGGCAGCCAGGTCGGCCAACTGGCCCGTATCAAGGGTGCGTCCCGGGTGATCGGCTCGGCCGGCTCCGCCGAGAAGGTCCGGCTGCTCACCGAGGAGTACGGCTTCGACGCGGCCTTCAACTACAAGGACGGGCCGGTCGCCGAACAGCTCGCGAAGGCCGCCCCCGACGGCATCGACGTCTACTTCGACAATGTGGGCGGCGACCACCTCGAAGCGGCCATCTCCTCGTTCAACCTCCACGGGCGCGCCGCTATCTGCGGAATGATCTCCCTCTACAACAGCACCGAGCCGTCGCCCGCGCCGCGCAACCTCCCGCTGATCATCGGCAAGCGGCTGCGCCTCGAAGGCATGTTGGTGTGGGACCACGTCGACCTTCAGCCGCAGTTCGTCCAGGATGTGGCCGGATGGCTGGCGTCCGGGGAGCTGAAGTACCGCGAGACCGTCGTCGACGGGATCGAGAACGGCTTCGACGCCTTCATCGGACTCCTGCGCGGCGACAACACCGGCAAGATGGTCGTCGCGCTCGACCACTGACCCGCGCGGGCGCAATCGACCAACGGCCGGACCCAACCCGCGGCGGCCTCAAGTCCCACAGCTGCGGGGCCTCGAAGCCCCGCAGCACGACCACATGCCGAAGGCCGCACCCCCGAACATCGGGGGTGCGGCCCTCACGCACTGGGTCAGCGGGTCAGCAGCGCCCGTCCGACCTGTGCGAACACACCCTTGGGGTGGTCGCGGAACATCGGCTCCGTACCGAACAGCACCACCGGCGCACCAGCCGCCGAGGTACCGCTGACGATCGACGCCTTGCCCGCCGCGTCGGTCGGTCCGCCCGTGCCGCTGCTGGTGGTCCGCCAGTGGCCCGACACCAGCGGGTTGCCCGTGCCGTACGTCTGGTCGGCCCGGACGCCCGAGCCGAGGCCGGTGAACCACAGCGGCGAGTAGACGAAGGTGTGCTCCGGAGCGCCACCGGTGATCGCGCCGCCCGCGTTGGACACCTTCACCACGCCGTTGGCGTCGCCGTTGCCCGCCACCGCGGTCACCGGGATCAGCCCGGCGCCCGCGTTGAAGTTCGCACCGCCGGCACCCCGGCCCACGACCGAGACACCGCTTGCCGCGAACGCCTCACGCGCGGCGGGGTTCAGGGTCGCAAAGCTCAGACCGGTCGAGACGATCAGCGCGTCCGTGCCCTTCCAGTCGTAGCCGGCGTTGAGGATCGCCGTCGAGACCGGGACCACGTCGAAGCCCATCTCCCGCAGGGCGAACAGTTCGCCCGCGGTCACCGAAGCGGCCACCTTGGTCCGCTTCAGCGGCGCGACCCCACGGTCCCACGTCGCATTGAAGGACACTCCGAGACGCGATGCCTGGGTGTAGGCGGCCTTGCGCGCCGACGCCGGCACGATCGCCGCACCGTCGGCCGTACGCCGGACCGAGACGCCCTGGGCCAGCAGCGCGTTGACCGCGGCCAGCTCCTTCGGGTCGTCCAGACGCAGCTTCAGGTCGCCGAACGGGGCGACGTAGCCGGTCGGACCCGCCGAGTTCACGGAACGGCTGATCACCCGGAGGTCACCGCTCGTGGCCTTGTGGACGGTCGCGCCCCACAGCAGTCCGAGGCTCCAGCCCGAGATGTCGTACATCGCCGACACATCGGGGCTGATGTCGCGGCCCTCGGCGAGGATCACATTGGCGATGCCACGCTTGGGCTGACGCATGTCCACGACGTACGAACCCGCCGGGTGCACCTTGCCCGCCAGCTTGAACGGCAGCAACGCCCGCTCGACCCGGATGTCGTTGGCGATCAGATGGTCCACCAGACGGCCCGCGGCCACTGAGCTGCGCTGGTCCCGCCCGGTCGGAATGACGTACGCCCGCGGGAAGGTGGTCGTGTAGACGTCCTCCGGACCGATCCCGGGCACGCCCGGCACGGTCTCCGAGGAGATCGGACGCTGTGCCTCACCGGCCGCGCCGCGTCGGAAGGTCTCGATCTGGTCGGCGATCACCGAGGAGCGGTTGGCCTGGGTGTAGTCCAGGGTCGACCGCATCACGGCACCGGCGATGTCGGTGTTGATGGCGGAGCGCCGACGCAACTCCTCCACCGGCAGCGACTCGTACGAGGCGTTGTTGACCCGCATCGGGAACTCGATGGTGTGCGAGGCGACCGCGCCCTGGAACGGCATGTACTGCGGGGTGAAGATGGGAGGCCAGTCGTCCCAGCCCTCCGCCTGGTCCCGGAACGGGATCTCGGCGGGCAGCACGCCGTCCTTCTCCGCGGTGTACCCGAGGCCGTTGACGGCCTTCTCCATGCCGAGGGCGTTGGCGTAGGAGTTCTTCAGGAACAGGTCGTACTCGTAGTTCTCACCGTGCGGCGGGGTCGTCGGCTCGATCAGCGTGCCGTTGACGTAGCCGTGCAGGTCGAGCATGACCGCGGGCTGCTTGTCGATCGCGATCTGCCGGATGGCGCGCGTCTCGGGCTGGGACGCCGTGATGAAGTCACGGTTGAGGTCGAAGCCGTTGGAGTTGGGGCGCGTGCCCGCTATGCGACCGTCGGGGTTGGCGGTCACATTGAGGTAGATGCGGTTCTTCGCCAGCAGGCCGGCCGTCTTGGAGTCCTTGGCCTTGGCGAGTTCCTCGATCAGCTTGAGGGCCGCGTCCGTGCCCTCCCACTCGTTGCCGTGGATGTTGTTGTTGATGAAGATCGGGGTCTTGTACGAGGACTTGATCTTCCGGTCCCGGGCCGCGGACGCCGGGGAGTTCTCTATCTGCTCGCGCATCCGCTCCTGGTCACGGACCTCGCGGGAGCTCTCCGGCTCGGTGACCGTCACGAGGTACAGGTCGTGACCGGCGGCCGACTTGCCCGCCAACTCCACGCTGATCCGGTTGCTGAGCCTTTGCAGGTCGTTCAGCTTCGGCGCGATCGAGTGGTAGGGGATCAACCCGAGCTTGATGGACTTGTCCGCCGGGTTGGTGGCCGGTGCCTTCAGGGCGGTGCGTCGGGGATAGGCGTTTTCCTTGTGGAACGAGGGGTGCTTTTGCCCCAGCGCCTCCGGGGAAACCCGGGACTTGCCGAACGTCGCGAGCGGGGAGAGCGTGGAATCGCTTCCTCCGCGGTCCCGAAGCGGATGTCGGTCGTCAGACGGCTTCGGTGCCGTGGGAGCGGCGGTGGCGGAAACGGGCGCGAGCAGGACTGCAGTGGCCAGCGCTGCCGTGGCGACCAGGACGGGTCTGGAAATGCCCATGCGTGGATGCCTCCGGGGTAGAGGGTCGATCGGCGCGACACGTGTCACATCGATCGTTAGGCGTCGGTCTATCGGTTGTAGGCCGCAACAATCAAGACTTGTAATCCACTTTGTTCTGGTATCTCAGTACGCGGGGTCTCCTCGGACCGGCCGTATGAGCAGCCCGGATAGGGTGCACCCATGCGCGATTTCGGGGTGGGTTTCAGCTACTTGATGAAGGGCCAGCGGTGGGTCGGTACCCACGGCCGCTGGTTCGGACTCGGTCTGCTGCCAGGCTTGTTGACGTTTCTGCTGTACGTGGGCGCCCTCATCGGGCTCGCCTACGGAGCCGATGACCTGGTCGGCTGGGCGACCCCTTTCGCCGATGACTGGACGTCACCCTGGCAGGGGCTGTTCCGTGGATTCCTGACCGGACTTCTTTTCGTCCTCGGGCTCTTCCTGTCGGTGATCACCTTCACCGCGGTCACCCTGCTGGTCGGTCAGCCGTTCTACGAATCGCTCTCCGAAGAGGTCGACCGGACCGAGGGTGGCGAGGTGCCGGAGTCCGGTCTGCCGCTCTGGCGCGAACTGTGGATCTCCGCCCGTGACTCGCTGCGGATCCTGGCGCGGGTCGCCTGCTACGGCGTGATCCTCTTCGCCCTGGGCTTCATCCCGGTCGTCGGACAGACCGTCGTCCCCGTCATCGGTTTCTGTGTGACGGGCTACTTCCTCGCCGAGGAGCTCACGGCGGTCGCGCTCCAGCGCAGGGGCGTCGAGCTCAAGGAACGCCTCCAACTGCTGCGCGGCCACCGGATGATGACCATCGGGTTCGGCCTCCCTCTGGCGCTGGCGTTCATCGTGCCCTTCGTGGCCGTCTTCCTGATGCCCGGAGCGGTCGCCGGAGCGACGCTGATGGTACGCAGACTGGAGGGCGCCGAGGATGGTGTGGGCGGCGTGGATGGTGTGGGCGAGTCCACTGATGGAGCACCGGACAGCCTCGCCGGCACCTGGCCGCAGCCTCCCGGCCATGGGTCCGATATGACGTACTGAACGTCCCCGTACTGGATGTCCCGTCACATCGGACGCTGAGCCAGGACAGCGACCGGAACGCATGTGCGGAGCGAAGGCCCGCCGCGTCCGCTCGACCTCCGGGCCCTCGTACACCGTGCTCTACAAGCCGCTGCGAGGACCGGGTGGGGAAGGGTGTTCTGAGCCCTTCCCCAGGGGCGGCTAGCCGCTGGTGGCCCCTTCGACGGCCGCTTCGGCGATCGCCAGGGACCGCACGGACCGCCCCGCCGTCGCCAGCAGGGTGCCGTCCGGCCCCCAGATGGAGCTGAGTCCCGGGCAGTCACCGATGTCGCTCGGTCCCGTCTGGTTGGCGAGCACCACGAACAGCCCGTTCGTGCGGGCGCGCACCGGATAGACGGTCTCGAATGAGTCGTTGCCCTCCTCCAGCACCGAACTCGCCACGTACACCCGACAGCCGTCCGCCCCGGCCCGCTCCGCGATCTCCGGGAACCGGTTGTCGTAGCAGACCGCCATCGCGAAGCGGACCCCATCGAGGGTGAACCGCCCGTCCGCAACGCCCGGTGCGAACAGTTCATGTTCCTCGCCGTGGAGATGACGCTTGTCGTAGCGGGCCAGCAGGGCGCCGTCCGGCCCGATCACCAGCGAGGTGATGCCCGGCAGCTCACCGGCCGTACGGACCACGGCGTTCACCACCACGGCGGTCGACGTCGCCCGGCACGCCTCCCGGATCGCCTCCAGCCGTGGATCGTCCTCGGTAAGCCAACTGCCGGGATCCCGGGCGATCAGCTCCAGCGCATATCCCGTCACCGCCAGTTCGGGCAGGACGACGAGCCGGGCGCCCTCCCCGGCCGCCTGGACGATCAGCCCACGGATGGTCTCCAGATTGCCCGCAACATCACCGGGTACGGGGGTGAACTGCGCCGATGCCAATTTCATGAGGTCATCATCGCTTCCCTTAGCGGTGCGGGCGCCGCTGCCCCTCGCCGCGAGGCCCCAACGCAGCGGGCCGGCGCCACCTTCGGCGCGAGCGCCGGCACCGCCCCGCTGCGGTCAACCGGTCCCCGGCCTACGGCTGGGCCGCGACCTGGATGATCGCCCGCACCTGGGCGATGATGTCCAACCGGTTCTGCACGAAGACCGGGTCCGTGACCTCGGCGCTGTTGCCCGGGCCGAACTGGAGGACCGGGGTGTGCACATGACCTCCCGCGTTCGTCAGCCCCAGCCGGTCGCGCAGCAGGGTCGCCCGGTAGGCGATCTCATTGGACAGGTAGTCACCGCCACCGCCGGCCCGGGCCGTGGAACCGGGCGTGGGGCCGTTCGGTGCGACGACCGCCGTGGTGGAGCCGGCGGGAATCTCCGTCACCGCCCGGTTGTCGTACACCGGGAAGCGGCCGGTGGGGCTCGCCACGATCCGGGCGTGGGGCAGGGTCGTCGAAGTCCACTGCGGTTGCGACGACGGGTCGGCCACGGGCACCGTCTCGGTCCGCGAGACATTGAGGTTGTCCGGGAAACCGCCCCGCCAGGCGCCGTTGGTCCGCTCGATGTCGAACCGGCCCACCCGCCCCTGGCTCACCGTCGTGAAGAGGTCCGCCTTCGGCAACTGCGCGCGGAGCGTGCGCTCCACCGAGCCGTCAGCGAAGTCCTGCCAGCGCACCGGGAAGATCGCCGTCTCGATCCGGGCCGGGCCGGCCGCCGTCTGGATCAGCGTTCCGTCCAGGGCCAGTGCGCTCGCCCCCGAGGGGTTGCTGATTCGGATGTCGCGATCGAGCGTGAAGGGGTCGAAGCCGGTCATCACCACGCGCTTGATCCGCTTGCCCGACGGCAGGTCGATCGAGTCCTGACCCCGCGACGAACGCTCCAGCCGGTCCAGGAGCCGGGCGCGCTGGCTGTCCGTCAGCCGGAAGGAGGGCTGCCACTGGCGCAGCTCCAGCGTCAGCGACAGGCGCGCCCAGTACAACGGCCGATCGTCGTCCCTGCTGAGATCGCCCACCGCGGGACCCTTGCCCTGTGCCCGGTAGACCGCCCGCTCCCAGAGGTCGGAGCCGTGCTCCTGCACCGCCTTCCGCGCCTGCCCAAAGCTCCGAGCACGATCGAGCGCCTTGCCGAGATCGGTCGCCTCGCCGTCGAACCCACTGCGCCGCAGGATCTCCTGCGGCACCGCATGGGCGAGCCGCGCTTCCTCGACGGTGGCGCCCGCCGTGGGGGCAGGGGCGGGCGAAGCCGTGGCGGGCAGCGGTACGGAGAGGGTGAGCGCGGCGGCCAGAGCGGTGCCGACCACCGTCGCGCGGGCGCGTATCGGGGACACGGGTAATCCTTCCGTTGGGGGGTGGCGGAAGTATCACCTTGGGCTCGCGGCCATGGCTAGAGAGATCATTTCGGCCAACAGGGGCGTGGACGGTCCGCATGGGGAGAAATCCCGCCAGCCTCAGTGAGAACACGGGCCACGTCCCGCGCCTGCCCGTCGAGGGGGAGCGGTGCGGCAATCCCAGCGTGCTGGGATTGCCGCACACTCGGGTACGGGATCACTCCGGGGGCACCGGCCGACACCCCCGTGCAGGCCGTGTGCGGCTGTGGATCGTGCCGCAGGCAACGCGGCTGACTAGACAGGCGGCTCGGCCGCCGTGACGTTCCGGTAGGCGATCTCCGCCAGCCGGCTCTGCCCGACCTTGCTCGGATGGAACCAGTCCCACCGGCTCAACAGGTCGCCGTCGAAGCGGTACTCGAACACCGCCCCGCCGTCGTACCGACAGCGCAGGTCCTTTCCGCAGACGTCCTTCAGCACCGCGTTGTACGCGACGACCCGCTCCTGCACCAACGCCCGGCGCTGGTGTGCCTTGGCGCTCACGTCCTCCGCATCGCCGAGCATGGTGGCGCAGATGCCCAGCTTCCAGATCTGCCGGCCCAACGCGTTCTCCTTGCCGGTGGACCAGAGCCGCTTGAGGTCCGGGACGCTGGAGACGTAGACGTGCGCCTTGGGCGCGGTGCGCCGCAACTCCCGCAACGCCTCGCTGAAGGACGCCCGGAAGTCCTCCACCGGGGTCATCAGCGTCACCGAATCGGCGCACGCGTCGTTCGCACCCACCATCACCGTCACCAGTTCCGGCTTCTGTGCGGCAGCCTTGGTCATCTGGGCCGGGAGGTCCGCCGCCTCGGCGCCCGTTCGGGCGTAGTTCCACGCCCGCTGGGCGACGGTCGCGGGTTCACCGATCAGCCGGGTGGCCAGGCTGCGCACCTTCTCGTCCGTGCCGGTTGCCCAGGACGCTTCGGGGCAGTCGGAGAGCACGACGCACGCGTCGAAGGCGCGGGTGATGGAGTCACCCACGGCGGCGATGGAGTCGGGGCTGCGATCCCAGACAGGAGTGGCGATGATGCGTTTCTTGGCGGGGGCGCCCTTGGTCTGCGTATCCGACGGGGAGTCACATCCGGTGAGCGCACCCGCTGTGAGGAGCGCGGCTGTGGTCAGGGCCGCGGTCGTCCGGATGCCTCGTGACTGATGGATCGGTCGTTTCCGTGGTGGCTGCATGGTGTTCTGCGGTGTGCGCTGTCCGCGCATCCCGTTCCCCTCCGTATCGACTGGCTGCCCCCGAGGTCCTGCCGAGTGAAAGCTTGGTGCGTACGGTCCTTGGAGCGAGATTACGGCACCTCGCAGTCACCTGCGCACGGTAGCTTTTCCCCGTCGATCCAGAGGCATCGTGCCCATCGGCTCCGGCGGTTCCGGTAAATTGCGTCACGTCACATACTGTCCCTTTTGCGGAGATTCACTCGTGATGCTGTTTACTGAGGCCGTTGGGAAGGCGATCCTCGTCCCACACTGGAGGTCCCGGTGACGACACGCGGCGTTTTGTATGTCCACTCCGCACCACGCGCGCTCTGCCCGCACGTCGAATGGGCGGTGGCTGGCGTGCTCGGTCTGAGGGTTCAGCTTGACTGGATCCGTCAGCCGGCTTCGCCGGGTACCTGGAGAGCCGAGTTCTCCTGGAAGGGTGAGGTGGGGACGGCGTCCAAGCTCGCATCGGCCCTGCGGGGCTGGCACCTGCTGCGTTTCGAGGTGACGTCGGAACCCTGCGCCACGGCCGAGGGCGAGCGCTATAGCGCCACCCCTGACCTGGGAATCTTCCATGCGGTGACGGGAATGCACGGCGACATCCTCATTCCGGAGGACCGGCTGCGAGCTGCCATGGTCCGCTCGTCACAGGGCGAGACCGACCTTGCAGCGGAGATCGAGAAGCTGCTCGGCAAGCCGTGGGACGACGAGTTGGAGCCCTTCCGCTACGCCGGTGAGGGCGCGCCGGTCCGCTGGCTCCACCAGGTCGTCTGAGCCCCTCTGCGCCACCTCGCCAAGAGTGTGCGCCCCGGTGTGCCTCCCGGTTGGACGCCAACCGTGAGCCCACGCGCGCCTTCGTGAACGAGCAACCGCCGTCCCACGGCTGACCCGCCCTTATGCCTGAGCGGTCGGGGTCGTCGGGGTCGAGGTCGCCGGGGTCGGGGGCGTTGGAGCGCGGCGCTCAGTCGATGCCATCGATGCCATCGATGCGGTCCCGGTGCGAGCCGGTCGCCACCCGACTGCGTTTCGGTGCGCCGGCGCGGTCCGGCCCGGCGTGCGCCCCCACATCGCCCGAGTGGCCCAATGGCGTCGATGTGTTTGAACGTCGGGTGGCCCCGGTCCGTGCACACGGCCCACGCACAAGGCCCGCACCCCCGATGGACGGGAGTACGGGCCGGGAGTACGGGGCCGAAGCCGAGAAGACCAGCCTGCCGGGGCCGCGGGCCACGCGGCCCGGCAGAAGGGCGATATGGGTGCGGTCAGACCGTCCGGAACGCCAGCACCACGTTGTGGCCGCCGAAGCCGAACGAGTTGTTGATGGCGGCGATGGTGCCCTCCGGCAGCGCACGCGGCTCGCCGCGCACGATGTCGGCCTCGACCTGCTCGTCCAACTCGTCCACGTTGATCGTGGGCGGGGCGATCCGGTGGTACAGCGCCAGCACTGTCGCCACCGTCTCGATACCGCCCGCACCGCCCAGGAGGTGACCGGTCATCGACTTCGTCGCCGAGACGGCCACGTGGTCGAGGTCGTCACCGAGGACCAGGCGCAGGGCCTTGACCTCCGCCACGTCACCCAACGGCGTCGAGGTGGCGTGGGCGTTCAGGTGGACGATCTCCTCCGGCTTGAGGTCGGAGGACTCCAGCAGATTGCGCATGGCCGCCGCGATGCCGCGACCCTCCGGCTCGGGCTGGGCGATGTGGTGGCTGTCCGCGGACAGACCCTGCCCCAGCACCTCGCAGTAGACGCGGGCCCCGCGCCTGGCGGCGTGCTCGGCGGACTCCAGCACGATCACACCGGCGCCCTCGCCCAGCACGAAGCCGTCGCGGCCCTTGTCGTACGGGCGGGAAGCCTTCTCCGGCTCCTCGTTGTTCTTGGACATCGCCATCATGTTGGCGAACGCGGCCACCGGAAGGGGGTGGATCGCCGCCTCGGTACCGCCCGTGATGACCACATCGGCCCGGCCGTTGCGGATCATCTCAAAGGCGTAGCCGATCGCCTCCGCGCCGGAGGCGCACGCGGAGACCAGGGAGTGCACGCCCGCCTGGGCGTTCACCTCCAGGCCGACATTGGCCGACGGACCGTTCGGCATGAGCATGGGCACGGTGTGCGGGGAGACCCGTCGCGGGCCCTTCTCCTTGAGCACGTCGTACTGGTCCAGCAGCGTCGTCACACCGCCGATGCCCGACGCGACCACGGCACCGAGCCGGGTCGGCTCGACCTGCTCGTCCTCGCCGGCCGGTGCGGTGAAGCCGGCGTCAGCCCATGCCTCCCGGGCCGCGATCAGCGCGAACTGCGCCGAGCGGTCCAGCTTGCGGGCCAGCGGACGCGGCAGTACGTCCAGCGGGTCGACCGCCGCAAGCGCGGCGATCTTGACCGGGAGTTCGGCAAAACGCTCGTCGTCGAGGAGCTTCGCTCCGGAGCGGCCGGCGAGCAGACCCTCCCAGGTCGATGCGCTGTCGCCACCCAACGGTGTGGTTGCGCCGATACCGGTGACGACCACGGTGCGATTGGTCGAGTTCATCGGAATTCATTCTCCACGTGTAAGGGGTGCTGAATGTGATGCGACGCCACCATCAGGTGGCGACAAGCGCGCCTTGGGGCTCAGGACCGATGGCCCGAGCCCGGGGCCGAACCGGTTACTTGGCGACCTGGTGCTTCGCGATGTAGTCCGCGGCGTCACCGACGGTCTTCAGGTTCTTGACGTCGTCGTCCGGGATCTTGACGTCGAAGCGCTCTTCGGCGGCGACGACGACCTCGACCATGGACAGCGAGTCGACATCCAGGTCGTCGGTGAAGGACTTGTCCAGCTGGACGTCCTCGACCGGGATGCCGGCGATCTCGTTGACGATCTCCGCGAGACCGGAAACGATCTCTTCCTGCGTGGCGGCCATGTGGCGCTCCTTCGGTTTCTATATCTAGCGGTGTGGCGTCCGGATGGTCCGGTTGCCTAGGGGAGGGTAACGACCGTGGCTGCGTAGACGAGACCCGCCCCGAAGCCGATGACGAGAGCTGTGTCGCCGCTCTTGGCCTGCCCGGTCGCCAAGAGCCGCTCCATCGCGAGCGGGATCGAGGCGGCCGAGGTGTTGCCGGTGGTCTCCACGTCACGGGCGACCGTGACGTGATCCGGCAGTTTCAAGGTCTTCACCATCGAGTCGATGATCCGCATGTTGGCCTGGTGCGGAATGAAGACGTCCAGGTCGCTCGCGCTGATTCCGGCCGCGTCCAGCGCCTGCTGGGCGACCTTCGCCATCTCGAACACGGCCCAGCGGAAGACCGCCTGGCCCTCCTGCATGATCGCGGGGAAGCGCTCCACCGTGCCGTCGCGGTAGTCGGTCCACGGCACGGTCTGGGTGATGGTGCCGGACTTGTCGCCCTCGGAGCCCCAGACGGTCGGACCGATCATGGGTTCCTTCGCGGGCCCCACGATCACCGCGCCGGCGCCGTCACCGAAGAGGAAGGCCGTCGCGCGGTCCTCCAGATCGGTGAGGTCGCTCAGCCGCTCCACGCCGATGACCAGGACATGGCTGGCCGAGCCGTCGGTCACCATGCCCTTGGCGAGCGTGAGGCCGTAGCCGAAGCCGGCGCATCCGGCCGAGATGTCGAACGCGGCCGGCTTGCCCGTGCCCAGCTTGTCCGCGATCTCGGTGGCGACCGCAGGGGTCTGCTTGAAGTGCGAAACGGTCGCCACGACCACGCCGTCGATGTCCTTGGGAGTGAGCCCCGCATCGGCGATGGCCTTCCCCGCCGCCTCCACGGACATCGCCGTCACGGTCTCTTCCGGAGAGGCCCAGTGACGCGTGGCGATGCCGGAGCGGGAGCGGATCCACTCGTCGGACGAGTCGATCGTCTCCAGGATGACCTCGTTGGGCACCACCCGGGTGGGCCGGTAGCCGCCGACGCCCATGATCCGCGCGTACGGGGAGCCCTTGCTGGGCTTGATCTTCGCCATCTCTACGGCTCTCCTTGTCAGACTCGGCAGGGCGCGGTCAGGCGCCCGAACGGTCGGCGGCGGCGTCGGTCCCCGCGTGCTCGGCGAACAGCGCCCGAGCCGCGTCGAGGTCGTCCGGGGTCTTCAGGGCGAGGGTGGCCACGCCCGGCAGGGCCCGCTTGGCGATACCGGTCAGGGTGCCCCCGGGGGAGACCTCCACGATCGCGGTCACACCCAGGGCCTTGAAGGTCTCCATGCACCGGTCCCAGCGCACCGGGTTGGCCACCTGCCCGACCAGTCGGGCGATGACCTCGTTCCCCGTGGCGACGAGCGCGCCGTCCTTGTTGGAGACATAGGGCAGGGCGGGATCGCCCACGGTCAGCTTCCTGGCCGCGTCCTCAAGGGCCACGACCGCGGGGGCCATGTGCTCGGTGTGGAAGGCTCCGGCGACCTTCAGCGCGACGACCCGCCGGACGTTCTCCGGCTTGTTCTCGGCCAGAGCGGTCAGCTGCTCCGTGGTACCCGCGGCGACGATCTGGCCGGCGCCGTTCACATTGGCCGCCGTCAGCCCGAGCCCTTCGAGATGGGCCACGACCTGCTCCGGTTCGCCGCCGAGCAGGGCGGCCATCCCGGTCTCGGTCACCGCGGCGGCCTCGGCCATCGCCCGGCCGCGCGCCCGGACGAAGCGCAGCGCGTCGAGCTCGTCGATGACCCGTGCGTACACGGAGGCGGTGATCTCGCCGACGCTGTGGCCCGCGACGGCGTCAGGCTTGGCGTCCGTGCCCAGCGCGGCAGCGGACAGCAGTCCCGCGGCGACCAGCAGGGGCTGGGCCACGGCGGTGTCCCGGATCTCGTCCGCGTCGGCCTTGGTGCCGTAGTGGACGAGATCCAGTTCGATGGCCTCCGACCATTCCCCGACACGGCTGGAGAGCCCAGGGAGGTCGAGCCATGGGGTCAGGAAACCGGGCGACTGAGCGCCTTGGCCGGGAGCGACGAGTACGAGCACTCTCACACTCTCTCTTGTGTACGCCCCTGGACGCCCGTGGGGACAGGGACGAAGAACCGTCAGGGGAATTGTTGGTGTCTGACAAAAGTCTAGGACTGTGGATCAGCGTCAGCCAAGCGTCCGAGGATGAGAGCGATTCGCAGAGTGAACGCGGAGCGAACATCGGAGGGTGACCAGCCGGTGACATCAGTCACACGTCGGAGCCGGTAGCGCACGGTGTTGGGGTGAACGAACAGCATTCGTGCCGCGCCCTCCAGGCTGCTCGCCTGTTCGAGATAGACACTGAGCGTTTCCAGCAGCGCGGAACCGGCCTCTTCCAGTGGTCTGTAGATCTCCTCCACCAACTGCTCACGCGCGGCGGGATCGGACGCAATGGCGCGTTCCGGCAGGAGGTCGTCGGCCAGAACCGGCCGCGGAGCGTCCTGCCAGGCCAAACACGCCTTGAGCCCGGCCGCTGCCGCCTGGGCCGACTTCGTGGCCGCCAGCAGGTCGGGCACCACGGGCCCCGCGACCACCGGTCCTGCGGCATAGGGGCCGATCAGCGCTTTGGCGACCTGGATCGGATTGTCGCTACCGCCCGCGATCACCACGAGACGGTCCCCGAGCACTCCGGTCAGCACCTGGAGCTTGGCGTGCCGGGCGGCGCGCCGAATGGCCTCGACGGTCAGTTCGCTGTCCCCGTCCGGAGCGGTGCCAAGGATGACCGAGACGTGCTCGGGCGAGTTCCATCCCAGCGCGGCGGCCCGGGACACCGCGCCCTCGTCGGCCTCTCCCGACAGGACGGCGTTCACCACCAGGGACTCCAGTCGGGCGTCCCAGGCGCCACGGGCCTCGGCGGCCTGCGCGTACACCTGTGCGGTTGCGAAGGCGATCTCACGTGCGTACACGAGGAGGGCTTCCCGGAGCACCGACTCGTCACCCGGTGCGGCGACCTCTTCGATCGCCGACTCCATCACCTCGATCGTCGTACGCACCATCTCCACGGTCTGACGCAGGGTGATCGCCCTGGTCAGCTCGCGCGGGGCGGTGCCGAAGACATCGGTCGAAATGGCCTGGGGCGTGTCGGGGCGCCGGAACCACTCGGTGAACGCCGCGATGCCGGCCTGGGCGACCAGGCCGATCCATGAGCGGTTCTCCGGTGGCATCGCCCGGTACCAGGGCAGCGACTCGTCCATGCGTGCGATGGCGTTCGCGGCGAGCCGGCCGGATGACTGCTCCAGGCGGCGCAGGGTCGCGGAATGCGGGTGGGCGGCGTTCGATGCAGGTTCGGGCACGGGGACAAGAGTGCCTTATCGGGACGCCGTAGCTAAGTGCCGGGGTTCGTGGACGGTGAACGGGACACGGCCGGGCCCATGGCGGAGGCTACGGTGGGCCCGTGATCGATGTACGGCGTTCGGATGAGCGCTACAGCGGTGGCGAGCCCGCACGGGGCATCACCACCCGCCACGCCTTCTCGTTCGGTTCCCACTACGACCCGGACAATCTTCGCTTCGGTGAGCTCATCGCCTGCAACGAGGAGCGTCTGGAGCCGGGGGCCGGCTTCGACGAACACCCCCACAGCCATACCGAGATCGTCACCTGGGTCGTGGAGGGCGAGTTGACCCACCGCGACTCGGCGGGCCACACCACCGTCGTACGGCCCGGGGACGTCCAGCGGCTGAGTGCGGCGAGCGGGGTCCGGCACGAGGAGCGCAACGACGGCGACACGCCCCTGGTGTTCGTCCAGATGTGGCTGGCGCCGCGCTCCCACGGGGGTGAGCCCTCGTACGAGGTGGTGCGCGCGATCGGGGACGCCGAGCCCTATGAACTTCCCGCATCGGGTGCGCTGCTCCACATCCGCCGCCCGGCGGTGGGGGAGCGGACCGCGCTTCCCACGGCGGCGGCGGTCCACGTCCATGTCGTCCGCGGTGAACTCCGGCTGGGCGAAGACGACCTGGGACCGGGGGACGCGGCGCGGATCACGGACGGCCGAGGGCTGGAGCTGATCCCGACCGCCGGACCGACCGAGGTGCTGATCTGGGAGTTCACCGGCTGAGCCGCTCGGTGGGGGCTCAGCCGGCAGCCGAACGCAGCTCGGCGAGCACGGCGTCCGTGAACGGTGGCCATGCCTCCACCGCCCACGCCCCGAAGGCCCGGTCGGTCAGGGCCACACAGGCCGCCCCCACCTCGGGGTCGATCCACAGGAACGTCCCCGACTGGCCGAAGTGCCCGAAGGTGTGGGGCGAGGAGGAGGCGCCGGTCCAGTGCGGCGACTTGCCGTCCTTGATCTCGAAGCCGAGACCCCAGTCGTTCGGCCGCTGCCGGCCGTACCCGGGCAGCAGTCCGTCGAGCCCGGGGTGCACGACCGTCATCGCCGCCAGGACCGTACGCGCGTCTAGGAGCCGTGGCGACTGCACCTCGGCCGCGAAGCGGACCAGGTCGTTCACCGTGGAGACGGCGTCCTTTGCCGCGGAACCCTCCAGCGAGGTCCCCGTCATGCCCAGCGGCTCCAGGACGGCCTGGTGCAGATACTCGGCGAAGGGGATGTCGGTGGCCTTGGCCACGTGGTCGGCCAGCACCTCGAAACCGGCGTTGGAGTAGATCCGACGCGTCCCCGGCTCGGCGCTGACCTTGTGCTCGTCGAACGCCAGCCCCGAGGTGTGGGCGAGGAGATGGCGCACCGTGGACCCCTCGGGTCCGGCCGGCTCGTCCAGTTCGAGCGCACCCTCCTCGACGGCCACGAGGACCGCGTACGCGGCGAGCGGCTTGGTGACGGAGGCGAGCGGGAAGCGTCGGTCGACCGGACCGTGCGCACCGGTCACGGTGCCGTCCGCGCGTACGACGGCCGCCGCCGCGGTCGGAACGGGCCAGTCGTCGATCATTGCCAGGCTCTGCATGACCACGAGCCTAAAGGGTCAGTCTCATGGCCGGATCGGGGGTCCGGACGAACCCGAGGGAGGCATAGAGCGGTTCGGCCTCCGGCGACGCCCGAAGCTCGACCCGGGTCAGGCCCCGCTCCCGGAACCAGTCCAGCAGGGCTTCCACACAGCCGCGGGACAGTCCCCGACGGCGCATGTCGGGGTCGGTGGCGACGCTGAAGAGATGACCGTTCCTACCTCCGGGGTTGCCCGGACTACCGAGCCGGCGCTCCACGGAGCCCACCGCACAGGCGGCCAGTGCGCCGCTCTCCGCACGCTCCGCGACGAACGCGGCCAGGTCAGCGTCCACGGGCGCGAGCCGGCTGCGCAGATCGGTGATCGCGACCGGTATCCATCTCCCATCGGGGTCAGGACTGCCGTAGGAGTCGAGCATGACTTTGCGCAGTCGGATGAGTTCCTCGGCGTCGGCGGGTGTGGCACGGCGAATGCGACTCATGGCCATGAACCTAGAACGGTCCGCAGAGCGAACTCCACCGGATTCCGCTTGCTTGGAGTGCACTCCAAGGTCCTAGCGTGGAGGACATGACGCTGACCGAGAGCAGCACCACCAGGGAGCGCATGTGCTTTGCCCCCGCCGAAGCGCTTCCCCGCCCCGACGGCCGGGACCTCTACACGATCAGCGAGGTCGCGGACTTCACCGGACTGAGCGCACACACCCTGCGCTGGTACGAGCGGATCGGGCTGATGCCCCACGTGGATCGCTCGCACACCGGGCAGCGCCGGTTCAGGAACCGCGATCTGGAGTGGTTGTCCCTGGTCGGAAAGTTGCGGCTGACCGGAATGTCGGTCGCCGACATGGTCCGCTACGCCGAACTGACCCGGGTGGGGGACTCAACTTTGGCAGAGCGCCGTGAACTGCTGGCGCGCACCCGCCGTGATGTCCTCACCCGGATCGCGGAGCTCCAGGGCACCCTCGCGGTGCTGGACTACAAGATCGAGTTCTACGCGGACCGCCAGCAGGCGGCCGACTGACCACTGGGGGCGGCCCGGTCGTGTCCCGTCCACCTTCGAGACCTGACGGTCGAACGCCCCGTTCCACCGTCCCATTTCACCGGCCTGTTTACCGCCCCTTCGACCGACCTTCGGCCGACTCCGATCGACCTTTCGCTTGATCGCTTGATCGCTTCCACTGAAACCGAAACGGATTGAATCTGATGGACACCAGCAGGATCGCATCGACCCGACTCGGCACCCACGGGCCTTCGGTCGGTGTGCAGGGCCTGGGCTGCATGGGCATCAGCGAGTTCTACGGGACCACCGACGAGTCCGTCGCCCGCGAGACCCTGGACGCCGCCCTCGACGAGGGCGTCACCCTCTTCGACACCGCCGACGCCTACGGCCGCGGTGCCAACGAACGGTTCCTCGCGCCCTTCTTCCGGGCGAACCGCGACCGGATCACGATCGCCAGCAAGTTCGCGATCGTCCGCACCGACAATCCGGAGGACCGCGGTGTGCGCAACGACCCCGCGTACGTCCGGCAGTCCATCGACGCCAGCCTGTCGCGGCTCGGCGTCGACGTGATCGACCTCTACTACATGCACCGCCGCGATCCGGCGGTTCCGCTGGCCGAGTCGGTGGGCGCCATGGGCGAACTGGTCACCGCGGGCAAGGTTCGACACCTCGGTCTGAGCGAGGTCACCGGCGCCGAACTGCGCGAGGCACACGCGGTGCACCCGATCACCGCGCTCCAGTCCGAGTGGTCCCTGTTCAGCCGCGATGTGGAGCACAGCGCCGTGCCCGCGGCGGTCGAGTTGGGCATCGCCTTCGTCCCGTACTCACCGTTGGGCCGCGGCTTCTTGACCGGGTCCTTCACGGACGCGGCCCGGG
Source organism: Streptomyces sp. NBC_00690 (assembly GCF_036226685.1). Classification (NCBI taxonomy): domain Bacteria; kingdom Bacillati; phylum Actinomycetota; class Actinomycetes; order Kitasatosporales; family Streptomycetaceae; genus Streptomyces; species Streptomyces sp. NBC_00690. The sequence continues at coordinate 2,794,689 of NZ_CP109009.1, read as the reverse complement.
ACCTGGCGGCCGGCGACTACCGTTCCCACCAGCCGCGGTTCACCGGTGACAACGCGCGACTCAACGCCTTGCTGCTGGAGCCCGTGCGGAAGATCGCCGCTGCACACGGGGCGACACCCGCGCAGATCGCCCTGGCCTGGGTCCAGCAGCGCGCCACGGTCCACGGACTGTCGGTGGTGCCGATCCCGGGCACCCGCAGCCCCGGTCGCGTGCGCGAGAACACGGCAGCGACCCGGCTGACGCTCACCGAAGCGGAATTGGCGCAGTTGGAGCCGATCGCGGGCCAGGTCGCCGGGGACCGCTACCCGGATATGACGTGGACCGCGGTGGCACGGGAACGGTCCTGACGGCACTGCCCACCCTTCCGTAACAACTCTCAGGCGAGCCCCAGCGCGAAGACGGCGAATCCGGCGGCGAGCACGCCCGCCGCCGCCCGACGGACCCCCGCCGATGCGCTTCCCGTCCGCCACGGCGATTCAAAGCCCCGTGCGTACCGTCCGATCAGTATGAGCAGCCCGGCGAACAGTGGGAGGAAGGCGATCCGGGCCAGCACCCAGCCGAGGGTGTCCGGGGCTGTGGTCAGCCCGGGCACCGCCCCCGCGAACGACACGGGCACGGCCGCCGCCAGCATCGCCGTCTGGTGCCAGCACAGGATCGTCATCGCGGACAGGTTGATGACCACGACGGGGGCCCAGAGCGCGGGCCGCGCCAGCAACTTCGCCAGTCGTCCCCGCAACAGGATCGCGGCGCCGCTCTGGACCATGGCCAGTGCCAGGACCAGCAGCGACGGCGGGTGGGAGTTGGTGCGGGCCTCGCCCGGAACACCGACCATCGACGCCGGGTAGTGGAAGACGGCGAGCAGCAGGGCGAACAGTGCGGCGCCGCCGATGAGCAGCCCACGGGCGTGCCGCCGGGTGATGCGGCCCTCGCCCCAGCTCACTCCGAGCTGATAGGCGAACAGCCAGCCGGGCAGGATGTTGAGCATGCTCAGCCAGGAGGGCACGGCATCCGCGTACGGTCCGTACCGCAGCAGGTCCACGACGGTCACGCTCAGCAGCAGCGGGGCAGCGGCCCAGGCGCCGAGTCTGCGGGCGGCCCGGATGCAGTAGGGCGTCAGCGCGGTGATCACCAGATACACGCCGACGAACCACAGGGGTTGGACGACCAGGGTGGAGCCGGTGCGCAGGGTGGTGAGGGGCACCCCGACCGCGTACAACACCGGGAGCAGCACGGCCCACACCGCCGTGACACCGAGCACGGGCCGACCGAGGCGGGCCGTGCGCTGGCGCAGCCACTGACCGGTGGTCCCGGTGTGCCGACGGAAGGACAGCACGGAGGCGTAGCCACCGACCAGGAAGAAGATTCCCAGCATCTGGAGCACCCAACTGATCGGTGCGAAGACGCCGAAGGAGGCGAGCGGACTGGCGTTGCGGAGTGCGCCGTCGTCGCCGAGAGCGAGACCGCCCAGGAGCCAGTGGCCGAGGGGGACGGCCAGCAGGGCGAGCGCCCGCAGCCCGTCGACGGCGCGGTCGCGGTGTGCGGGGGTGCGGGCTTCGATCTTCGCGACCGTCGCGGCGAACGTCATCGTGTGCCTCCCGTCCTGGCGATGGCGGCGAACGCGTGGAGCGAGTCGGTGCCGGGGACGAAGTAGCCGCTGTGCCCGTGGGCCTGGCGGGCCGGTACGGGACGGGCGCCGAAGTCCGGGTCGGTGGGGTCGTTTCCGTGGCCGAGCCCCAGGAAGTGCACAGGGGGCACCTTGGAGATCCAGTCGTCGGCGCTCTTGGCCGCCCACACCGGGGTCTTCAACTCCCGTGCCGAGTCGGCGCGCACACCGGGGGAGCCGAAGACGACGATGCCGGAGGCGTTCAGGCCCTCGTCCCGGGCGCCGAGTCCACAGACGACCGAGCCGTAGCTGTGGCAGAACAGCACAGGAGCCGGTAGCGCCAGCGCCTTGAGTCCCTGCCCGAAGCGGGTCAGCCGCACGGCCCCTGCTTCGGCGAGCTTCCCCGTGGCGGCGTCGGGACCGACACCGACGGGTGTCGTGTACCCCGCCCAGGCGATGACGGCGGTCCCGTTCCCCGCCGCGGTGCGCAACGACTTGGCCATGCCCGTCGGAGTGCCGTAGGGGTCGCCGGTCCGATCGAAGGTCCCGGCGTCGATGTCCGCCCCGGGCACGACCACGGACACGGTACGGGCCCGCTCCAGGTCCCCGTACACCTCGGCGACCTGCCCCCGCCCCCGGGGATCGAAGGCCAGGATCTGCCGCCCGGGAGCAGCCAGCCGCTCGAAGGAGGTGCCGCGCACCGCCAGTGAGTTCGCCCGGTAGCGCAGCGCGACGGGTACGCCGTCCAGGTTCCCCACGACGAGCGGATGCCGTCGCACGAGCTCCCCCTGCTGCGGAGGGCTCAACGTACGGAAGAAGCCGGCCACCTGCCGCGCCGATGCGGTCGCCGGGTGCGGCAACGCCCGTCCGATGGAGCGGTCTTCGACCCAGGCGTCGGTGCCGGGCGGCGGCCCGGTGACCGCGCGCTGCGCACTTCCCGACGCCCATCCGGCCGTCCCGGTGATGACGCTGGTCGCGAGCGCGACGGCCAGCAGGGTCCTCTTGTAGCGGCGCATCGGCCCGTCCCCTCCTTCTCCCGTTGGGTGTGACGGGAGGAAGGTAGGAAGGCGACGGGTCGGGGATCGTCACCCCGGGGAGCCAAGCCGGGGATGCTACTGGGGTAGGGGGTGTAGGGGGCGTGCACTCATCGGCGGTTAAAGCGCGCGGTGCCGACGGGAGCCCCTGATCAACGATGGCCGGGGTTCGGCACCGATGGACGAGCGGCATGGACGAGCCCCGACTCGTATGCGCTGATGACCAACTGCGCACGGTCCCGAGCGCCCAGCTTGCTCAGCAGCCGACCCATGTGGGTCTTGACCGTGCCGCCGCTGAGGTGGAGGTACTCGCAGATGTCGGTGTTGGACAGTCCCCGCGCCACGAGCACCAGGACCTCGCGCTCCCGTGCGGTGAGGGCCTCCAGTACGGGGCCCGGCGCATGGTGCGCCCGAGGGAGCCGGGCGAACTCGGCGATGAGCCGCCGTGTCACCGAGGGCGCGAGCAGGGACTCTCCGGCAGCGACCGTGTGGATGCCCGTCAACAGGACCTCGGGAGGGGTGTCCTTGAGGAGGAACCCGGCAGCCCCGGCCCGCAGTGCGCCGTACACGTACTCGTCGAGGTCGAAGGTCGTGAGGATGAGGACGCGCGTACCGGCGGTCTCGGGAGATCCGGCGATGCTCCGCGTCGCCTCGATCCCGTCCGTCCCGGGCATCCTGATGTCCATCAGCACCACGTCCGGGCGGAGCCTTCGGGCGCCGTCGACGGCTTCGGCACCATCGGCCGCCTCTCCCACGGCGGTCAGCCCCGGGGCGGTGTCGACGAGCACTCGGAAGCTGCCTCGCAGGAGAGCCTGGTCATCGGCTATGAGGACCCGGATCGGTTCGGTCACCTCGACCTCTCGTATCGGCTTCCAGCCGTGCTGTGCGGAGGTTCGGGCGGGAGTCGGGCCAGCAGGGCGAACCCGCCGTCGGGTCGTGGCCCGATCGTCAACGTCCCCCCGTGCACCGTAACGCGTTCCCGCATTCCCAAGAGCCCATGACCGCCCTGGAGTTCCGCGCTCCCGGAGGAGGTGGTGTTCCCGGCTCCGTCGTCCACCACTTCGATCGTCACTTCTCCCCGTGCGTCGACCGCGATCGTCACCTGGCAGTGCGTTCCGGCGCCAGCGTGCCTGACCACGTTGGTCAGTGCCTCCTGGACGATCCGGTAGACGGTCAGTTCCGTCCCCTGGTCGAGGTCGGCGGTCGGTGGGGTGCGCAGTTCGATACGGACTCCGGCCTGTTCGGCACGGTGGACGAGGTCGGGCAGGTCGGCCAGTCCCGGAGGGGGATCGGTCTGCGCAGGGCCGGGCTCTCGCCGGTGGTGCGCTGCGGATCCGCTGCGCAGCACGCCCAGGGCCCGACGCATCTCGGTCAGTGCCTCCCGGCCGGTCCGCTCGATCGCCCGGACGGCATCCCGCGTCTCCTGGGGGCGCTCCTCGGCCACATGATTGGCGACTGCTGCCTTCACGACGATCACGCTGAGGCTGTGCGACACGATGTCGTGCAGTTCTCTGGCGATGCGCAGACGCTCCTCGGCCAGGGCATCCTCCAGCAGACGCCGATCCCTTTGGACCGCCCGGGCTCCCCGGGCCCGCGCGACACGGCCCGCCGCCCAGGCGGCCCCGACGACGAGCCAGACGAACGCGGCGGTTCCGATCGCCTCCGACCACGGACCGGCCGGTGTGATGACCGCCTCGCCGATGACGACCGCGGCTGCCGAAACCACCAGGGCACCGACCAACCCTGCCGAGGCCCGTCGTACCGGCTCGACGGACGCCACCGCGCAGGCGGCCAGCGCAGTGGCCAGATAGGGATCGCGTGTGATGTCCAGGAGTGTTGCCGCCGTCGTGGCCCCGACGACCACGGCCAGGACGGGCAGGGGCCATAGGCGGCGAACGGCCAGCGGCCCTCCCACCCCGACCGCCACCAGCCAACCCAGCCACCACGGGCCGCAGAAGCGGGGCAGACCGTCGGAGGCGTCCTGGCCCGCCAGGACCACATAGACGGCCGTCAGGACCGCCGCCGTACAGGCGTCGAGGGCCAAGAGATGTGTGCCCGTCCGCGGGCGCCACCGGGCCGTGTGCATCGCACGACGATAGCGACGGTCGTTCATCCGGCCCGCCCGAAGAGGAACATCGCGACGCCCACGGCCCCCACCAGCAGCAGCCTTCCGGCGATCGTGGCCGCTCGGGGCACAGGCCCCGAGCGCAACGCGGCCACCCCGAGCGGGACGAGTGCGACACACAGTCCGACGGCGGCGACGACCGACCATGCAGTGGTTCCCTTCAACACCCCCAGCGGCATGACCGACCCCAAGGCCAACGCCGCCGTACGCAACGGGCCGAACACCCCCGAGCGGTACGCGCCGACGGCCAGCAGAACCCAGCCCCCCATGACGGCGGCGTTCAGCGCGCTGAACACATGAAACGCGCCGTACGTCTCGCTCACCGTCTGCGTCGCCGATATCGCCCCCTGCACGGTGACCAACTGGAAGCCCAGATGATCCACGCCGGCGTGAAACGCCCGGGCGAACAGGCCGAGGACCGTGAGTGCACCGCCCCACACGGCCAACTCGCGAAACCGCCCACCGATCCTGGCGGCGAGGAGCACGACTCCCGGCCAGAGCAACACCCACCCGACCGCCACCAGACCGTACGAGGTCGACATGAGATCCGGATGGCCCTCGTAGGCATTCAGTTGCGAGGGGAAGAAGAAGTCGAAGCGCAGGCGGAGCAGCACTCCGGCGAGCAGGAGCAGGGGGCCGATCACCAGGGAGGCACCGCCCACCCAGCGTCCCGGCAGAACAGGGCTCGACACAGGGGCCGTCGCAGCTGTGATGGTCATGGGGGAACATTGGCCCGGCTTCCGGCACCGCGTCGTCGGAGCACGGGCCGTACTTCCGGATCGGACCGTGGTCGTACCCGTGGTCCGTGTGCTCCGTGTGTGTCCGTGGACCCGTGTGCCCCGTGCCCGTTCGGCCGGTGAAGCGGACGCGCCGGCGGGTTTTGCGAGGTGTACCGGCGAGCTGTTGTCCCGTGTCCGGATCGACGTCTGCGGCGCCCCTCGCGGACGGCTTGAGCCGCGCCCCTCGCGGACAGTTTGAGCCGCGCCCGCATCCCACGCGCCCGAATGGGTCTGCGGAGTGGGCCCGGTGACCGCTACGACGACCCCGGCCGCACCAACCCCGACTCGTACGCGAAGATCACGGCCTGTGCGCGGTCCCGCAGGGCGAGTTTGGCCAGCACCCGCCCGATGTGGGTCTTCACCGTCTGCTCGGCCAGCACCAACTGCTCGGCGATCTCCCGGTTCGACAGGCCCCGGGCGATCAGCTCCAGCACCTCCGTCTCCCGTGGCGTCAGGCCCTTGAGCCTCAGCGACGGGTCCTTGCGCGGTGCCGGACGCTGGGTGGCGAAGTCCGCGATGAGCCGGCGGGTCACCGAAGGCGCCAGCAGGGCCTCCCCTGCCGCCACGATCCGTACCGCGGCGATCAGATCGGCGGGCGGTGCGTCCTTCAACAGGAAGCCCGAGGCACCGGCGCGCAGCGCCTCGTACACGTAGTCGTCCACGTCGAAGGTCGTTAGCATCAACACCTTCGGCACATGGATCACCCCCGGCGGCGGGGACAGGATCGCGCGGGCGGCGGCCAGGCCGTCCATCTCCGGCATCCTGACGTCCATCAGCACCACGTTCGGATGGGTGCTGCGGGACACCTCCACCCCCGCCCTGCCGTCCGCGGCCTCGCCCACCACGTCGATGTCCGACTGCGCCGACAGGAGCGCGGCGAAACCGGCGCGCACCATGGCCTGGTCGTCGACGATGATCACACGAATGGTCACGAAGGATCCTTCGGGCCGGCTGGCGGGGTCAGGGGCAGTTGGGCGGCCACCGTGAAACCGCCGTCGGGCAGCGGTCCGGTGTCCAGCCTTCCGCCGGTCAACCGTACGCGCTCACGCATTCCGACCAGGCCGTGACCGGTGCCGGGATGGGACTCCAGGGGGGCGGCGCGCTCCTCGGCCGGGCCATTGACCACCAGGACCATCAACTGCGCGCCGTCCGAGGTGATGGACACCCGCGTCGACGCTCCCGGCGCGTGCCGCACCACGTTCGACAGCGCCTCCTGGACGATCCGGTACGCCGACAGATCGACCGACTGCGGCACCGCCCCCGCCGGTGGGCTCATGGTCAACTCAGCCGGCACCCCGGCCCGCACCGCCGCCTCCACCAACTGCTGTACGCGGGACAGACCCGGTTGCGGTGCCAGTTCGCCCTCGGTGCCCTCGCTGCGCAACACGGTCAACAGTCGGCGCATCTCATTGAGCGACTCCCGGGCGCCGGCCGCGATCGCCGCGAACTCCTCCTGCGCGGCGGGTGGCAGACCTTCGATCCGGTACGGGGCCGAATCCGCCTGGACGGTGATCACCGACATGTGGTGGGCGACCACATCGTGGAGTTCACGGGCGATCCGGGTGCGTTCCTCCAACAGGGTGCGCCGGGCGCGCTCGGCCTCGCTGATGGTCTCCTGGGCCACCAATCTGCGCTGTGCGTCGCCGCGTTCGCGCAGCGCGCCCGTGACCACCAGGACCACCCCTGTCAGCACGAACAGCAGTACATGGACGCCGTCGCTCAGCGTCTGGGAGATCAGTTCGAAGACGAGCCCCGCGACACCGGTGGCCAGCCAGACCGCCGCCAGCGTGCGGCGCGGCTCCCGTAGGCCCACGAAGGCCATCAGCAGCAGATAGCCGACCACGACCATGGGCGTCCAGGGCCAGGCCAGCCCCTCGGTGCGGTCCGCGCCCATCAGGGCCACCGCACCCAGCACATCGGCGGTGTAAATGATCCACCACGCCTTCAGCGGGCGGGTCACGGCGAGCAGCAGCGGTGCGGTCTGGGCGGTGGCCAGCGCACCCGCGAGGGCGCCGTTGAGGCCGTACCCGTTGGTCAGCACGTTGATGGTGACCGGCAGCAGCGCGGCGACTCCGGCGAAGGCGACGACGTACGGCAGCGCCCGCAGCCACTGTCTGCGGGCCGTGCCGAGCAGGGGGGCCGTCGAGGCGGACGGCGCCCGGAGGTCGGCCGTGAGGAAGCCCCAGCCGCGGCGGGCGGTGTGGAGCGCACGCCTGCGCAGGTCGGGGGGGTGGGGCGGAGGAGTATCAGACATGGCCTGGTCAGAGTAGGCAGACCGGTTCGGCGAAGCGTCATACCCAGGAGCCGAAACGGGTGTCATACCTGGGTATGACACCCGTTCGAAGGCCGCCGAAGGTCAGAGCTCCGCCAGCAGCTGCGCCTTCTTGGAACTGAACTCGTCGTCGGTCACCAGGCCCGCCTGATGCAGTTCGCCGAGGTGTCTGATCCGCTCGGCGATGTCCGCCGGGTCGCGCCGGGCGGTGTGCAGGGCCAGAGCGGGCGCAGCGCCGGACTTCTGGACCGATTCCAACACCGCAGCCGCGAAGGGCAGCGACTCGTGCACCGGTCCGCTGCGGACGCCGAACACGACCGCTGCGGGATCCTGGTCCACCCGCGCGGGGGGCGTGCTCTCCTCGCCGAGGAGGACGTCCGACCGGCGCAGCAACCGCAGATATCCTTCGGCGGCTTCGGGCGTGCGCCACTCCACCCCGCTGAGCTCGCTCACCGAGAAGCTCTGGTCGCCCGCCTTCCACTTCGCTGAGGAGGCCCCTGTGCGGGACCAGCGGAAGCCGACGTGCCGGCCGTCGAAGGAGGCCCTTCCGTCGGACGCCTTGAACGCCAGCGGTGCGTCGGGGGCGGCAACGGTGTACCGCTCGGTGGGTCGGTCCGCGTCCACGGCCAGCGCCGCTCTCAGTTCCCCGGCATGGAACTCGGCCATGTCCTTGCCATCGGCCGGTAGCACCAGTCGATAGGGGTCGCACGCTTCCTTGAGCTGTCCGGCCGCGGCTTCCATCAGCGGGTCCGCGCCGGGTCTGGGCGCCGCGTACAGCACCACCGTCCCCCGCCTGCCCGGGGAGAGAGTCACCGATGCCAACGCCTCGTGGGGGATGCGGCGTTCGTGGAGCGCCTGCAAGAGCTTCGGCGTTCGGTGTCCCCGTTCATAGCGGATGAGCACGGAGTCGGACTCAAACTCCCATGTGGCTTGAATTCCAGCCAATACATCACCCATACGCATCATCGTAGGCTGCCGGCGCTTCCACGTCGCCCCTTCGTCAGATGTGCAATACACAGAGCTCTACGCGCGTCAGGCCGCTGCTTCACCGAAAATATCGTGGCCGCACTCGATGTCCGCGGGTGAGCAGACCACCTCGGCGTAGGACCCGACGCCTATCACCGCCAAGTTGGCGATGCTCTCGGTGCCCGGCTCGAAATAGCCGCTGTGGCCGATCGCGCCGTCCGCCGACATCACCCGTGCCCCGAACTCGGGAGCCATGGGATCGGCGCCGTGACCTAGGCCGCCGACCTGGAGATGGGGCACGTCCTCAATCCAATCATCCCGGTCCCGCATCGCCCACACCCGGGCACGGGCGCGTAGTTCGGTCACATTGCCGGCGCGCATCCCCGGGCTGCCCGCGACCGCGATGTCCGTGACGCGGGGCGACAGCTCCCTGGCCGCGAGCCCGCACACCACCGAACCGTAGCTGTGGCAGAACAGGGCGATCTCCGATGCGCCGGGCAGCGCGTCGACCAGCCGGGTCAGCCGCACCGCACCGTTCTCCGCGAGCCGCCCGGTGGCCGAGTCCATCCCGAGCCCAGCGGGAGCGATGTAGTCGGCCCAGGCGATGACCGCGGTACGGGTACGGGGCGAGGCAACGCGTTCGGCGGCGTAGAGCGACTGGGCCATGCCCACGGGGGCGCTGTACTTGCGGGCGCTGCGCTGGAAGGTGAGGAGATCGGTGTCGACCCCGGGGACGATCACCGAGACCCGGTCGGCCCGTTCCAGACTGCCGAAGACCTCGGCAGCCCTGCCGGAGCCGGCCGGATCGAAGGCCAGGATCTGCCGTCCGGGCCGCATCAGTGCCTGGAAGCGATGGATGCGTCGCATGCTGTGGTGGCGACCTTCGGCGGTGAGCCGGGCCGTCTTGCGTCGCTGGGTCTCGACGGCGAGCGAGCGGGCAATGGCCGCGCGATTGGCCTGATAGCGCAGCGCGACCGGGGCGCCGTTGAGATTGCCGACCACCAACGGGAAACGCTGGGCGAGCCGATCGCTCCGGGCGCGGTCGAGCGAGGCGAAGAAGGCGGCCAGCTGCGAGGGCGTGCTGTCCGTGCCGGGTAGGGCACGGCCGTCGACCCTGGCTTTGCGCCATGCCGTCGACTCCGCCTCGAAGAAGTCACGCGGCGCGCTCCGCTGGCGTTCGGCGGTCCAACCGGTGGTGGTCAACATGATGAACACGACCGCGAGCGCAAGGAGACCGCGCCAACCGGCCAGGGCGGGAGAAGGGCTGAAAGGAGTCACTGCCCACCACCCTAGGAGAGACGTGATGGGCCTCGTGGGGACCGTGAGGTAACTCACGTGTTCAAGAGGGATATCGGGAGTGAAGGGGGGAAAGGCCGTGACTCGACGGGCAGTGGATCGTTGGCGCAGGCCCGCATGACGGTCCCTGACGAGCCGTCAGGCGCCGCAGCGCGTCAGAACCGCAGGGTCGTTTGGCCGGGACGCGATGCCGCGGGACCGTTAGTCACTGCTCACTGCTCACTGCTCACTGCTCACTGCTCACTGCTCCTACTGATTCACCGTCGAGCGCGGTCTCGCGGCTCCCGTGCCCGCTGTGCCCGCCGTGCCAGTCCTGGGCCAGTGCCGGACCCAGCTGCACCAGGTATTCGGCGGTCAGGTCCCGCAGGGCGTCCTTGCTGGGGTCGTCGCCACGGCTCCACAGCTGTCCGGCCACCCTCATCACCGCGCTGAAGGCCGCCACCAGGGTGCGCGGTCGGGGGTCCGCGTCGACATCGAGCCCTTCGCGCGCCGCGATCAGCCGGGCGACCTGCTCTTCCATCTCCGTGGAGCGGCGCAGATGCGCGGCGAGCAGGGCGGGTGTCGACTCGATCATGAGGCAGGTCTGGAAGTGGATCTCGACCGGCGCGACCTGGCCGAGCGCCTCGTCGATGTGGTCCCAGCCCAGGAGGACCGCGTTCCGCAGGGCTTCGAACGGCACTTCGTGGGCCGGGCGCTCCTTCAGGAGTGCGCAGAAGCGGTTGCTGACGAGGTCCTGGAGGGCGAAGGCCACTTCCTCCTTGCTGGTGAAGTACCGGAAGAAGGTCCGCTGGGAGACGTCGACCACGTCCGCGATCTCATCGACGGTGGTCTGCTCGTACCCCTGGGAGATGAACAGCTCCAAGGACGCACGCACGAGCGCATCACGGGTGAGCTGCTTCTTTCGCTCACGCAGCCCGGTCGGCTCGGCCATGGGCTCGGCCGCCATCTGGCCCGTCACTTGGCCCTCGATTCATGGTCTCTTGCACACCGGACGTCTCACCGCACGTGCCCGGCGCGTTGAACTGATCGACCGGTTCAGCCTACCTGTGAGACAGATGACAGTCACCGACTAAAGAAATCGTTTGTCAACTGTCAGAGGCTGTCACTAGTCTCATCGCATGACTAGTCAGACCACCATCGACAAGACGCCGCAGGATGACCCCCTGGGGCCACGCGACGTAGCGGCGGGTCCGGCCAAGGGGCTTCGCGGCCACCCTTGGCTGACGCTCTTCGCAGTGGCCATCGGCGTGATGATGGTCGCACTGGACGGCACCATCGTAGCCATCGCCAATCCCGCGATAGCCGCCGACCTCAAGGCCACGATGGCCGACGTCCAATGGATCAGCCACGGCTACTTCCTGGCGCTCGCCGTCACCCTGATCACCGCGGGCAAGCTGGGTGACCGCTTCGGCCACCGCCAGACCTTCCTCATCGGCATCGTCGGCTTCGCCGCGTCGTCTGCGGCCATCGGATTCTCCGAAGGCATCGTCTCGATCGTGACCTTCCGAGTGGCCCAGGGCCTCTTCGGAGCCCTGTTGATGCCCGCCGCGCTCGGTCTGCTCCGGGCGACCTTCCCCGCCGAGAAGCTGAACATGGCGATCGGCATCTGGGGCATGGTCATCGGTGCGTCCACCGCGGGCGGACCGATTGTCGGCGGTCTGCTGGTCGAGCACGTCAGCTGGCAGTCCGTGTTCTTCATCAACGTTCCCGTGGGCATCATCGCCCTGATCCTCGGTCTGGTGATCCTCAAGGATCACCGAGCGGAGAACGCCCCCAAGTCCTTCGACGTCCCCGGCATCCTGCTGCTGTCGGGCGGCATGTTCTGTCTCGTCTGGGCGCTGATCAAGGCCGGCGAGTGGGGCTGGGGCGATGGCAAGACATGGGGCTTCATCGGTGCCTCGATCGTCGCCTTCGCGCTGTTCGCCTTCTGGGAGAACAAGGTCGCCGAGCCGCTGATCCCGCTGAAGCTGTTCCGCTCGGTGCCGCTGTCTGCCGGTGTGGTGCTGATGGTGCTCATGGCCATCGGCTTTATGGGCGGTCTGTTCTTCGTCACCTTCTACCTTCAGAACGTCCACGGCATGAGCCCGGTCGACAGCGGTCTGCATCTGCTACCGCTCACCGGAATGATGATCGTCGGCTCCCCGCTGGCCGGCGCGGTGATCACCAAGGTCGGACCGCGGATCCCGCTCGCGGGCGGCATGCTCTTCACCACGATCGCCCTGTTCGGCATGTCCACCCTGGAGACCGACACCAGCAGCCTGACGATGTCGATCTGGTTCGCCCTGCTCGGTCTCGGCCTCGCGCCGGTCATGGTGGGTGCGACCGAGGTCATCGTGGGCAACGCCCCGATGGAGTTGTCCGGTGTCGCCGGCGGTCTCCAGCAGGCAGCCATGCAGATCGGCGGCAGCCTCGGCACCGCGGTGCTGGGCGCGGTCATGGCCGCCAAGGTCAACAGCGATCTCGCGGGCAACTGGGTCGCCGCGAAGCTCCCGCTGCTGCCCCCCGAGCAGATGGACAAGGCCGCCGAGGCCGTCGAGGTCGGTGTGGCGCCGGTCGGCGAGGGCACCCCGCCCGAGCTGGTCGCCAAGATCACCGAGGTCGCGCATGACACGTTCGTGTCCGGCATGGGCCTCGCCTGCCTCGTCGCTGCGGGCATCTCGGCTCTGGCCATCGGGGTGGCGCTGCTGACCAAGCGCGGCGCCAACGCGGAGGCGGGCGCCGGCGCGGCCCACATCTGAGCCGTTCCATCTCCGCGAGGCGTCAACCTCGTACCGCCAACAGCCCCACCGGGTCAGCCCGGTGGGGCTGTTCGCCTATCAGGGTGATCCCGCTCGGTGCCCCTGTTGCCGTCGTCGGGCCGTGGGTCAGGGTGCGGTCGACCGATTCATATGATCACGGGGGTTCACTGTCATGCGACGACACACCATCGCCCTGTCCGCACTCATCGCCCTGGCCGCCCTGAGCACGGCCCTCACCCCGGCGGGGCCGGCGCTGGCCGCGACGCGACTGGGGGAGTGCCCCACGGGCGCGCTCTGTCTGTGGGAGCGGTCCGGCTTCGGCGGAGCCCGGCAGCTGTACGAGCTCTCCGGCACCGACATCGAGAGCTGCATCCCGTTGCGCGCGGGGACCACCGCACAGTCGCTCGCCAACCGCACCGGGCGGCCCGTCACCACCTACCAGTCCGCCGAGTGCCAGGAGACGGGCGAGTTCGAGACCTATCCCGGCTCCGGGACCTGGTCGCCCCAGTCGCCCTACCGGGTCCGGGCGTTCAAGATCTGGGAGAGCTAGCGGACCGGCCCGTGGCCCGGCGCAGCCGGGAGGGCCCGTAAACCGGCACGAGGGCGGCGGAACCTCATCGGAGGTTCCGCCGCCCTCGTGTTCACACCGCTGGGGGCGTCAGGCGTCGCCGCCCGCAGGGCCGGGGTCGGCCGCCGCCACGTCGAGCAGCTGATAGCGGTCCACGGCCTGCTTCAGCACCGAGCGATCCACCTTGCCCTCGCGCGCCAACTCGGTCAGCACGCCCAGCACGATCGACTGCGCGTCGATGTGGAAGTAGCGACGGGCCGCACCACGGGTGTCCGCGAAGCCGAAGCCGTCCGCGCCCAGGGAGGCGTACGTACCGGGCACCCAGCGGGAGATCTGGTCGGGTACCGAGCGCATCCAGTCGGAGACCGCCACGAACGGACCCTCGACACCGGAGAATTTGCGCGTGACGTACGGAACGCGCTGCTCCTCCTCGGGGTGCAGCAGGTTGTACTCCTCCACCGACACCGCCTCGCGGCGCAGCTCGTTCCAGGACGTCGCCGACCAGACGTCGGCGCGCACGTTCCAGTCCGTCGCCAGGATCTGCTGGGCCTCGACGGCCCACGGCACGGCCACACCGGATGCCAGGATCTGTGCCGGGATCTGCCCCTGCTCGGCGCTCTTGTAGCGGTAGACGCCCTTGAGGATGCCGTCCACGTCCACGTTCTCCGGCTCGGCCGGGTGCTGGATCGGCTCGTTGTAGACGGTCAGGTAGTAGAAGACGTCCTCGTTCTCCTCGGGCGTCCCTCCGTACATCCGCCGCAGACCGTCCTTGACGATGTGGGCGATCTCGAACCCGAACGCCGGGTCGTACGCCACACAGCCGGGGTTGGTCGAAGCCAGCAGCTGCGAATGGCCGTCCGCGTGCTGAAGGCCCTCGCCGGTCAGCGTCGTGCGGCCCGCGGTCGCGCCCAGGACGAAACCACGCGCCAACTGGTCAGCCATCTGCCAGAACTGGTCACCGGTGCGCTGGAAACCGAACATCGAGTAGAAGACGTACACCGGGATCAGCGGCTCGCCGTGGGTGGCGTACGCGGAACCGGCGGCGATCAGCGAGGCCGTGCAGCCCGCCTCGGAGATGCCGTCGTGCAGCATCTGGCCGGTCGGCGACTCCTTGTAGGCGAGCAGCAGCTCGCGGTCCACGGACTCGTACTGCTGGCCCAGCGGGTTGTAGATCTTCGCGCTCGGGAAGAAGGAGTCCATCCCGAAGGTGCGGTACTCGTCGGGCGCGATCAGCACGAACCGCTTGCCGATCTCCTTGTCCCGCATCAGGTCCTTCAGCAGCCGCACGAACGCCATGGTGGTGGCGATCGACTGCTGCCCCGAGCCCTTGCGCACGGCCGCGTAGGTCTTGTCCTCGGGCAGCGCCAGGGGCTTCGCCCGCACGACGCGGGTCGGCACATAGCCGCCCAGCGCCTTGCGGCGGTCGTGCATGTACTGGATCTCCTCCGAGTCGCGACCCGGGTGGTAGTACGGCGGCAGGCCGCCTTCCAGCTGGGAGTCCGCGATCGGGATGTGCAGCCGGTCCCGGAAGCCCTTGAGGTCGTCGACCGTGAGCTTCTTCATCTGGTGGGTGGCGTTGCGGCCCTCGAAGTTCGGGCCGAGGGTCCAGCCCTTGACCGTCTGGGCGAGGATCACGGTCGGCTGGCCCTTGTGGGCCTTGGCCGCCGCGAACGCCGCGAACACCTTGCGGTGGTCGTGGCCACCGCGACCGAGGTGCAGGATCTGCTCGTCGGACATGTTCTCGACCATGGCGCGCAGCCGCTGGTCCCCACCGAAGAAGTGCTCGCGGATGTACGCACCGGTCTCGGTGGCGTACGTCTGGAACTGGCCGTCGGGGGTGGTGTTCAGCTTGTTCACCAGCAGGCCGTCGCGGTCCTGCGCCAGCAGCGGGTCCCAGGAGCGGTCCCAGACCAGCTTGATCACATTCCAGCCGGCGCCGCGGAACTGCGACTCCAGCTCCTGGATGATCTTGCCGTTGCCGCGTACCGGACCGTCGAGCCGCTGGAGGTTGCAGTTGACGACGAAGGTGAGGTTGTCCAGGCCCTCACGGGAGGCGATGGAGAGCTGACCGAGCGACTCGGGCTCGTCCATCTCGCCGTCACCGAGGAACGCCCACACATGCGACTTCGAGGTGTCCGCGACGCCCCGGGCCTGCATATAGCGGTTCATCCGGGCCTGGTAGATCGCGCCGAGGGGGCCGAGGCCCATCGAGACCGTCGGGAACTCCCAGAAGCCCGGCATCAGCCGCGGGTGCGGGTAGCTGGAGAGCCCGTTCGGATACTTCGACTTCTCCTGGCGGAAGGCGTCGAGCTGGGTCTCGCTCAGCCGGTCGAGCAGGAAGGCGCGGGCGTAGATGCCGGGCGAGGCATGGCCCTGGAAGAAGATCTGGTCGCCGCCGTCGCCCTCGTCCTTGCCCCGGAAGAAGTGGTTGAAGCCAACGTCGTAGAGCGAGGCTGAGGACGCGAAGGTGGCGATGTGGCCGCCGACGCCGATCCCGGGACGCTGGGCGCGGGAGACCATCACCGCGGCGTTCCAGCGGGTCGCGTTGAGGACCTTGCGCTCGACCTCCTCGTTGCCGGGGAAGAACGGCTCGTCCTTGGTGGCGATGGTGTTCACATAGTCCGTGCTGCGCATCTCGGGCACGGCCACGCGCTTCTCACGGGCGCGCTCGATGAGGCGGAGCATCAGATAGCGGGCCCGTTCCCGGCCTCGCTCGTCGACGGCGGCGTCGAGTGAGTCCAGCCATTCCTGGGTCTCTTCGGGATCGAAGTCCGGAACCTGACTGGGAAGGCCGCCAATGATGATCGGGTTGCGATCTGATCCGGAAGCCACGCTGATCCTTCACTGTTCGGGGTGGTGAGCCGAGTTTTCTGGCAGAGTTTGCAGAGATCGTGGGGCGCTGCCGCACCGCCTCCATCGTGTACCGCGGGACGGGAAACGTCATCTCTACTGAGAGGTAACCCATGATCTCGCCGACGTCCCGCCCTGATCGGGTACTGCTCACCAGGTGGGCTAGGTAGGGTCAAATCGCAACCTTACGCCCATCCCGGTATCGCGTTCAGTTCGGGTGTTCGGTTCCGAGGGTGGCAGCAGAGGGACGTAAGGTGGCAAACGCGACCGAAGAGTGTCGCGTGCCCGACAGGCTCTGTTGGGACGTGTGTGGAGTTGCGTCGAGACGGGCGCAAACGTCACCGTTTCGGCGGTCTGAACGGCCGGGTACTTGCGCGATCCGCCCGGCGCGTGTGGACTACGGCCAACGCCACGCGTACGCGCGAGGCCGCAGCATCTACCGAACATGATCAGGAGGCAAGCCGTGAGCGCGACCGCGGACCACGCGGAGGAGCGGACCAACCCAGCAGCAAGGCTGGGGTTCGAGCCCGGACAGGTGGTCCAGGAGATCGGCTACGACGAGGACGCCGACCAGGATCTCCGTGAAGGCATCGAGTCCGTGATCGGCCAGGACCTCGTGGACGAGGAGTACGACGACGTCGCAGACGCAGTCGTCCTCTGGTTCCGCGATGAGGACGGCGACCTGACGGACACGCTGGTGGACTCCATCAGCCTGCTCGACGAAGGCGGCCTGATCTGGCTCCTTACGCCGAAGACGGGCCGGGAGGGCTACGTGGAGCCCAGCGACATCAGCGATGCCGCGCAGACTGCCGGTCTCTCGCAGACCAAGAGCATCAGTGTGGCCAAGGACTGGTCCGGCAGCCGGCTGGTGGCACCCAAGGCGAAGCGCTGAGGAGCCCCTAAGCAGGCCCGGGCCAGGCACCGGGCACACCCTGAGCGCATCGGCACCAACTACCGGTAGGCCCCCTTTGACCCAGGTCAAAGGGGGCCTACCGGTGTCTAGGGGGTTCTTGGTGCGCGCCTAGAGTGGACCCGTCACCCAAACGGGCTCAGCGAAGGGAACCACCCATCATGGCGATTGACGTCGGCACCGAGGCACCCGCATTCGAGCTGAAGGACAACCACGGGCGCACGGTGAGGCTCGCCGACTTCCGCGGTGAGAAGAACGTGGTGCTCCTCTTCTACCCCTTCGCCTTCACCGGTGTGTGCACGGGCGAGCTGTGCGCGCTCCGCGACGAGCTCCCGGCGTTCGTCAACGACGACACCCAGCTGCTGGCCGTCTCCAACGACTCGATCCACACCCTGCGCGTCTTCGCCGAGCAGGAGGGACTGGAGTACCCGCTGCTGTCCGACTTCTGGCCGCACGGCGAGGTGTCCAGGGCGTACGGGGTCTTCGACGAGGAGAAGGGCTGCGCCGTGCGTGGCACCTTCATCATCGACAAGGAGGGCGTCGTCCGCTGGAGCGTCGTGAACGCCCTGCCGGACGCCCGCGACCTGAACGAGTACACCAAGGCCCTCGCGGCCATCTGAGACCGCCCGAGCGCCCCGTACCGCCCTCCGTCGTGCGGACCCCGCCACGAGCGGGCGGCGGTTCGGGGCCGGGGTGACCGTACTGATCGGGCGGGCGGCGGTGCGCACCCGACCCCGGCTGGGACGCCCCCGCCCTCCTCTTCCCATCGGCCGCCGCGGGCCCCAGTGGCGCTCCAGAGCCGCGCTGGTGTCGCCGACGCATTCAGGACAGCGACCACCGCCCGGTGGGTCCGCCCAACCAGCATCCAACCGGGATGCAACGGGCGACCTCCCGAGTCAAACCCTGTCTTGCGCGGGAACCGGTCACTAGGATCGGATCGTTGATCCGACACGAACGCACGACGGGGGCGCTGCCCCTGGAAACCAATGGAGGGACTCGTGGGAGTCAGCCTCAGCAAGGGCGGCAACGTCTCGCTGACCAAGGCCGCGCCCGGCCTCACCGCCGTTACGGTGGGCCTGGGCTGGGACATCCGTACCACCACCGGCACGGACTTCGACCTGGATGCCAGCGCCCTGCTGACGAACGCCGAGGGCAAGGTCACCAGCGACGGCAACTTCGTCTTCTTCAACAACCTCAAGAGCGCCGACGGCTCCGTTGAGCACACCGGGGACAACCTCACGGGTGAGGGCGAGGGCGACGACGAGCAGATCAAGATCCATCTGGCGTCGGTCCCGGCGGACGTCGACAAGATCGTCTTCCCGGTCTCGATCTATGAGGCCGAGAGCCGGCAGCAGTCGTTCGGACAGGTGCGCAACGCGTTCATCCGCGTGGTCAACCAGGCGGACAACAATGAACTGGCTCGCTACGACCTGAGCGAGGACGCCTCGACCGAGACCGCGATGGTCTTCGGCGAGCTCTACCGCAACGGCGCGGAGTGGAAGTTCCGAGCCATCGGCCAGGGCTACGCCTCCGGTCTGCGCGGCATCGCGCAGGACTTCGGCGTCAACGTCTGAGCAGCTCGTATTCCGTCCGGCGCCGCACTGAGCAGTGCGGCGCCGGACGTGCCTGTTCCCACGGGCACGGCGCGGTGTGATCAGGGCATGTCTGTGCCAGTGGGTCCGGTCCGCTTCGGCGCCGGTTCCGCATGCGTGCGCAGCTGTCCCCTCGTACACCCGTGATGCCGATGCGGGTGCTGCACCCCCGCGAGAACGGGGTGGGGGCGGCTATGCGACCGCAGCGCGGGCGGGGGCGCCGACGTCGGACGGGGGCGGGGTCCATGGCGTTACTCGACGCCGTACGAACGGGGTGGCGTGCCCGTGCAAGCACGCCGAGGGTGGATTCCGGGGCGAACGGCGCCGGACAGCCACAACGATCGACTGGGGAGGATCACATCATGGGCGTCACGCTCGCCAAGGGAGGCAACGTCTCCCTCTCCAAGGCCGCACCCAATCTCACGCATGTGCTGGTGGGACTGGGCTGGGACGCACGCTCCACCACCGGAGCCGACTTCGACCTCGACGCGAGCGCACTGCTCTGCGGCAACGGTCGCGTCCTGGGCGACGACTACTTCGTCTTCTACAACAACCTGAAGAGTCCCGAGGGTTCCGTCGAGCACACCGGTGACAACCTCACGGGCGTCGGCGACGGCGACGACGAGTCCCTGATCGTGGACCTCACCAAGGTGCCGCAGACGGTCGACAAGATTGTCTTTCCGGTCTCCATCCATGATGCGGACAATCGCGGCCAGTCGTTCGGCCAAGTGAGCAATGCCTTCATCCGCGTGGTCAACCAGGCGGACGGCCAGGAGTTGGCGCGTTACGACCTGAGTGAGGACGCTTCGACCGAGACCGCGATGATCTTCGGTGAGCTGTACCGGTATGGCGTGGAGTGGAAGTTCCGCGCCGTCGGCCAGGGGTACGCGTCGGGACTGCGGGGCATCGCTCTAGACTTCGGGGTCAATGTTTCGTAAAGCTCCGCACGTTGCGCGGAGAACTGTCCTCGGTGTGTGGGCGCTACTCCCTCGGGCCTGGCCCGGGGGTACCCCCACCTAAACGATTGGGTGCCAGTGGTTCTGAAAACCTTCGGCTGGTCGTTCGCGGTTACCGCGCTCGGCTTGGTCGCAGCGGTGCTCTACGGAGGATGGACCGCGTTCGGGATCGTGGCGATCCTGTCCATCCTTGAGATCTCGCTATCGTTCGACAACGCGGTCGTCAACGCCGGCATCCTGAAGAAGATGAATGCCTTCTGGCAGAAGATCTTCCTCACGATCGGCATTCTCATCGCCGTATTCGGTATGCGGCTGGTATTCCCCGTCGTCATCGTCGCTGTCAGTGCTCAGCTCGGCCCCATCGAGGCGGTCGAACTGGCACTCAACGACAAGGACAAGTACGAGGAACTGGTGACCGACGCCCACCCGTCGATCGCCGCCTTCGGTGGCATGTTCCTCCTGATGATCTTCCTCAACTTCATCTTCGAGGACCGGGAGATCAAGTGGCTGGCCTGGCTGGAGCGCCCGCTCGCCAAGCTCGGCAAGGTCGAGGCCCTCTCGGTCTGCATCGCCCTGATCGTTTTGATGGTCAGCGCCATGACGTTCGCCGTCAACGCCCATCAGCACGGCGGTGGCCATGCGAACAAGGCTGAGACGGTTCTCCTCTCCGGTGTCGCCGGTCTGATCACTTATCTGATCGTCGCCGGTCTCTCCAGCTTCTTCGAGAACAAGCTCGAAGAAGAGGAGGAACGCGAACACGAGGAGGAGGAGAAGGCCCGCAAGAGCGGGAAGAAGGTCACCGCCGTCGCCGTCGGTGGCAAGGCCGCCTTCTTCATGTTCATGTACCTGGAGGTCCTGGACGCGTCGTTCTCCTTCGACGGAGTCATCGGCGCGTTCGCGATCACCAATGACATCGTGCTCATGGCCCTCGGTCTCGGCATCGGTGCCATGTACGTCCGATCGCTCACCGTCTACCTGGTGCGCCAGGGAACGCTCGACGAGTACGTGTACCTGGAGCACGGCGCCCACTACGCGATCGGCGCACTGGCGATCATCCTGCTGGTCACCATCCAGTACCAGATCCACGAACTGATCACCGGCCTGGTCGGTGTCGCCCTGATCGGCTGGTCCTTCGTGTCGTCGCTGCGACGGAATCGAGAGGTCGCCGCTCAGGAAGCCCTGAGCGAAAAGGCCGAGCCACACTCCTGATCGGGGGTGTGACCGTCGGCGAATTGCGGAACGCTTCTCGCGGGGCGGCTACGAGGCCCGTGCCTCGTAGCCGCCCCGTACCGTGCGCGGGAGCGGGGCCGGGCGCGCTCGGCCAAGGCGCCGGGGAGATGTGTCGGGCGGGTCCAACGAAAGGACTAGGGGCGGGACATGGCCTTCTGGGACAACCTGTGGCAGGGCGGGTCGACGCAGTTCGACTCCGGCAATGCCGCGACGAACTCCATCTCACTCAACCGGCGCCGCCCCTCGGTGTCGCTCACCAAACAGGGAGCGGCCAGCGGCCATCTGCGGGTCAACCTCTCCTGGCGGATGCGGACGTCCGACATCGAGGGCAGGCAGCAGAACAGTCTGCTGCGCCACCCCTTCAAGCTCTTCAAGCCCGAGGTGGTCCAGGCCCACACCCAGGGCATGGTCAACGTCGACCTCGACCTCGGCTGCCTCTACGAAATGGCCGACGGCAGCAAGGGAGTGGTCCAGCCGCTGGGCAACTTCTTCGGTTCCACCAATGAGGCGCCGTACGTCAAACTCAGCGGCGACGACCGGTTTGGCTCCGGTTCCGGCGAGACCATCTACGTCAACCTCGATCATCACGCCGAGATCAAACGACTGCTGTTCTTCGTCTACATCTACGACCAGACCCCGGCCTTCGATCGTACGCACGCCCAGGTGACCCTCTATCCGAGCAGTGGCCCCCGGGTCGAGATCGAGCTCGACGAACGCGCGCCCGAGGCCCGTTCCTGTGCCGTGTTCTCCGTCGACAACACCAAGGGAGAACTGGTCGTACGTCGTGAGGTGAGGTTCGTCTACGGCTTCCAGGCGGAGCTGGACCGACTGTACGGCTGGGGCCTCCAGTGGGGCCGCGGGTACAAGTCGCGGGTCTGAACCGACCCGCACCCGTGCCGACCCGAGGTTCAAGGACGAGCGAACTGTGGGCCCATCGGCGGCAGCCGGAAGTCCGGGTCCGGCACCAGGGCCGGCTGAGGATAGCCGTATCCCTGCTGCTGCCCCGGGCGGGCCGCCCCGGACTGCGGATAGCCCTGGGCGGGGTCCGCGGTCGGCCGGGCTGCCGGCACCGCGGGGGCGCCCGCCATGGCCGAGGTCTCCCCGACGTCGGCCGAATCGTTCCCGGAGCCTTCGCCGTCGTCCACCGAAATGCCGAAATCGGTCGCCAGCCCCACCAGACCGGTCGGATAGCCCTGTCCCACGGCCCGGAACTTCCAACCGTCACCGCGGCGGTACAACTCGCCGCAAATGATGGCGGTCTCCGCACCCGTCTCGGGTTGCACATCGAAGACGGCCAGCGGCTCGGCATCGATGAGAGTCGCGTCGTACAGCAGTATCCGCAGATCACGCACGTGCTGGAAGGTGTCGCCATCGGAGGAGGCGGCCAGCACCACCTGGTCGACGGAGGGCTCCAGCGCGGAGAGATCGGCCTCCACGGTGTCGGTGAGATGGTCGGCCACGCGCTTCTTCGGCAGCCTGCGCACCAGCCCGGAGGGGTGGCGCGGCTGGTTGTAGAAGACGAAGTCCTCGTCGGAGCGCACCCGGGCGTCGGGGCCGAGCAACAGGGCCGAGGCGTCCACATCCGGTACGCCGGCACCCGGTGTCCAGCGCAGCACGGCGCGTACGGCCGTCGCATCGAGGGGGACGTTCGAGCCCTTCAGCATCGCGTGCGTCATGTCGGTCATCCTGCCTTCTCAGGGGCCGCCCGGACAACGCGGGAGCACGGCCGTCCGCGCGGAAGTAGCAGTTCCGGGCGGTGGGGCCCTCGCTGCGCGCGGCGAGCGCCACCCGGATGGACACTTGAACGGGGCTTTCCGAGCGATCGTCGCGGGAGACTCGTGCGGTAGCCCGGCGTGTCGTCGGATGGAGTGGTACGGAAAGACACATGCATGGTGCATGTGGGATACCTGGAATTCATGGACCCGGGGAACTCTTGAGCCACTTTCGTACGTACTATTACCGGCCATACCAGTCAGGTGAGCCGCCAAGCAGTACGGGGGAGTTTCATGCGTCATTTCGGGCAGCTTTCGCTCGCAGTGCGTGAGCGTCTGTTCCACCAGGAGCCGTGCGATTTCACCGCCGACTCCTCCGCCCGTACGCTCGCGGTGGCCTTGGGCGCCACGCTCTACAGCCCGGCCACCCGTCCCAAACTCGCTGACGACATCCACAAGCAGGTAGCGCGCGGAGTGGTCTCCATGGTGCTCTGCCTGGAGGATTCCATTGACGACTCCGAGGTGGCGGACGCCGAGGAGAATCTCGTCCACCACTTCGCCGACCTCCATGCGCGCGGTGATGAACTGCCCCTGCTCTTCATCCGAGTGCGTGAGCCGCGGCAGATCCCTGACCTGGCCACTCGCCTGGGGGAATCCATCGGGTTGCTGTCGGGATTCGTGCTGCCCAAATTCACCGAGGAGCGGGGCGTCCCCTTCCTGGAGGCGCTCGCTGCGGCCGAGGCGGCGACCGGGCGGCGACTCTTCGCGATGCCCGTCCTGGAATCCCCCGAACTGCTCCATCTGGAGTCCCGGGGTGAGACGCTCGCAGGCATCTCCCGCACCGTCGACAAATACCGCGACCGGGTGCTGGCACTACGGCTCGGCGTCACCGATTTCTGCTCCGCCTACGGTCTGCGCCGCAGCCCCGATATGACGGCGTACGACGTCAAGATCGTGGCCTCGGTCATCGCGGACGTGGTGAATGTCCTCGGCCGCGCCGACGGTACGGGATACACGGTGACCGGTCCGGTGTGGGAGTACTTCCGGGTCCAGGAGCGCATGTTCAAACCGCAACTCAGGCGCAGCCCCTTTATGGAAGGCCGCGCAGATGAGCTGCGTACCGCTCTTATTCGGCATGATCTCGATGGACTTCTGCGCGAGATCGAACTCGACCGGGCCAATGGTCTGACAGGCAAGACCTGTATCCACCCCACGCACGTGGTCCCGGTGCACGCGCTCTCCGTGGTCAGCCACGAGGAATTCAGCGATGCCCGGGACATCCTGCGCCCCGATCGGGAGGGCGGCGGTGTGCTGCGTTCCGCGTACACAAACAAGATGAACGAGGTGAAACCCCACCGGGCGTGGGCGGAGCGGACCCTGCTGCGGGCGGAGGTCTTCGGTGTGGCCAGGGAGGACATCGGTTTCGTGGAGCTCCTGACAGCCGGACACTCGGCTTGAGGGCCATCGACACGACGACCTGCCCTGCCCGACCTGCCCTGACCTGCCCGGGGCCTGGCCCCAGCCCGTCCGCCGGGGCCGTAGCCGTAGCCTGCATGGGGCCATACCGTGCGCACAGATCGCGACGACAGCGAAGGCTGGGATGACAGCGAAGGCCGGAAACACTGCGAATGCCGCTCGGACCGCGCAGAGCGCGACGACGGCGAGCACCAGAGGGAGAGAGACGGTCGACGTGGAGTGGTCGGGATCATGGGTCGCCCAGCGACTCGGCGTGACGCTCGAAGGTGATCCGCAACTGCCCGCCCTGTTGGGGATGGCCCTGCGCCGCAACCCCAAACGGGCCCATCTGCTGGTGTCGAACGTGCTGGGCAAGCACGTGCCCCAGTCGCCCGCCGTCGTCCACGGGGCGGGACACGACCTCGGGGTACGGGTCCGGGCCCTGCTGGGGGACGAGGAATCGTCCCGCGCGGTCGTCCTCGGTTACGCGGAGACGGCGACGGCCCTCGGCCACTCGGTGGCCGACGGCGTGGGCCTCGCCCCCTATCTGCACTCCACCCGCCGGCCAGTCGAAGGGGTGGCACGGGCGGGTGGATTCGAGGAATCCCACTCCCACGCCACCTCGCACCTCCTGCTCCCCGAGGACCCGCAGCTGCTCGCGGGCGAGGGTCCGCTGGTGCTGGTGGACGACGAGTTCTCCACCGGCAACACCGTGCTGAACACCATCCGCGCACTCCACGAGCGCTATCCCAGGGACCGCTATGTGGTGGTGGCGCTGGTGGATCTGCGCTCGCTCGCCGACCAGGGACGGTTGGCGGCCCTGGCGGCCGAGCTCGATGCCCAGATCGACCTGGTGACATCGGCGAAGGGCACGGTGGGGCTGCCGGCCGACGTCCTGGCCAAGGGGCAGGCCCTGGTCGCCGAACACACCGGACCCACAGCACCCTCAGCACCCACAGCACCCACCGGCCGTGAGGCAGCACCCACCGGCCGTGAGGCAGCACCCACCGGCCGTGAGGCAGCACCCACCGGCCGTGAGGCAGCACCCACCGGCCGTGAGGCAGTGACCGAGGGCGCCGGAGCCGCCGCCCGAGTGGACCTCGACTGGCCCCCGGGCCTCCCCGACGGCGGACGCCACGGCTTCACACCCGAGCATCGCGCCCGCCTGGAGTCGGCCCTGCCCGCGATGGCCGGGACCATTGCCGCCGCCCTCGGTCTGGAGACCACGACACCGGACTCCATACCCACCGGCCCGCCCGCAACGTCCCAGCCCCCGGCCTCCGACGCCCCCCGGCGGGTCCTCGTCCTCGGCTTCGAGGAGCTGATGTACGCACCCCTGCGTCTGGGCACAGCCCTGGAACGCCTCACCACCGCCGAGGTGCGTTTCTCCACCACCACCCGCTCACCGGTGCTCGCCGTCGACGATCCGGGCTACGCCATCCGCACCACGCTCGCCTTCCCCGCCCACGACGACCCCGCAGACGGCCCGGGCGAGCGCTACGCCTACAACGTGGCAGGTGCCGGGTTCGACGCTGTCGTCGCCGTCGTCGACTCCACCGCCGACACCGCCGAGCTCCACGCTCCGGGCGGCCTCCTCGACCGGCTCGCCGCCCACACCCCCCGGGTGTTCCTTGCGGTCGTCCCCAGCCACCGACCCGAAGGGGCAGCCATGGCGCCCACGCCCTCCACCTCGGCCCTTGCCGAGCCCCTGCGCGGCCCCGCCTTCTCCTCGTACGCCGCAGAGGACGTCGGCTGGCTGCTCCAGGACCTCTCCGACGTACAGCTCGAAGCGCCCACGGAGGAGCGCGAGGAGGCGATCCAGCACGGCGGTGCTCACTACGCCGAGTCGCTGCCCGTCGAGTACCAGCCATCGGCCGACTACCAGCAGCTCTTCCACAATGCCCTGGAGACCTCGGCCGTCCGTATCGCGCAGGCCGTCGGGGTCGTCACCGAGACCGTGCTCGCCGAGCGGGCCGCCGTGACGGACCGTCCCGTACTGGTCTCCCTGGCCCGGGCCGGCACACCGGTCGGGGTGCTGATGCGCCGCTGGGCCCAGTGGCGGCATGGTATCGACCTGCCGCACTACGCCGTCTCCATCGTCCGTGGGCGCGGCATCGACGCCAATGCCCTGCGATGGCTCGCCGACCGCCATGACCCGGCCTCGGTGGTGTTCGTCGACGGCTGGACCGGGAAGGGCGCGATCACCCGCGAACTGGCCGCCGCGATCGCACGCTTCGACGGCTTCAACCCGGAGATCGCCGTGCTCGCCGACCCCGGTGGCTGCGTCCGCACCTACGGCACCCGCGAGGACTTCCTCATCCCGTCGGCCTGTCTGAACTCGACCGTCTCCGGACTCATATCCCGTACGGTTCTGCGGTCCGACCTGGTCGGCGCCGATGACTACCACGGCGCCAAGTTCTACCGAGAGTTGGCCGATGCCGATCTCTCCCAACACTTCCTCGACACCATCGCCGCCCGCTTCGACGAGGTGACGGGCCCCGTGGACGGGGAGGTGAAGGAGTTGCTGGCGATGGACCGTGCGCCCACCTGGGAGGGCTGGGCGGCCGTCGAGCGGATCAGCGAGGAGTACGGCATCCACGATGTGAACCTGGTGAAACCGGGCGTCGGCGAAACCACCCGCGTGCTGCTGCGGCGCGTCCCCTGGAAGATCCTCGCCCGCGCCGGTGCCGGCGCCGACCTCGATCACATACGGCTCCTCGCCGACCAGCGCGGCGTACCCGTCGAGGAGGTCGACGACCTCCCCTACAGCTGTGTGGGGCTCATCCACCCCCAGTACACGCGCGGCGCGACCGGTGCCGACGGCAAGGCGGTGACGTCCCCGTGAGCACATCCCAACACCGGACAACGCACCACGACACCGTCGAGAAGGGCCCCGACAACATGGCCGCGAGCGCATCGGCCGACGCGTCGGGCAGCGGACGCCCGCTGGTCGCCAGCGACCTCGACCGCACCCTGATCTACTCGCCCCGAGCCCTCCACCTCACCATGCCCGACGCTGAGGCCCCCCGGCTGCTGTGCGTCGAGGTCTACCAGGGCGGGCCCCTGTCGTACCTCACCGAGACGGCAGCCGCACTGCTGACGCGACTGGCCGACGAGACCGACTTCGTACCGGCCACCACGCGCACCCGGGAGCAGTACGCGCGCATCCGGCTCCCCGTCCCCACCCCCCGGTACGCCATCTGCGCCAACGGCGGCCACATCCTCGTCGACGGAGTCTCCGACCCCGATTGGCAGCGGCAGGTGACCGCTCGACTCGCCGATGAGTGCATCCCCCTCGCCGAGGTGCGCGCCCATCTGATCGCGACCTCCGACCCGGCTTGGCTGCGCAAGGAACGCGTCGCCGAGGACCTCTTCGCGTACCTCGTCGTCGAACGCGAACTGCTCCCCGCCGACTGGATCAAGGAACTCGCTGCCTGGGCAGGCCCTCGGGGCTGGGCCGTCTCCCTCCAGGGCCGCAAGATCTACGCCGTACCGCAGCCGCTCACCAAGAGCGCTGCCGTGCGGGAGGTGGCCCGGCGCACCGGGGCGCAGCGGGTGCTCGCGGCCGGTGACTCCTTGCTCGACGCCGATCTGCTGCTCGCGGCGGACCGCGGCTGGCGGCCCGGCCACGGTGAACTCGCGGACTCCGGCTGGAGCGCTCCCCATGTGGAGGCGTTGGCGGAGTCGGGCGTACTGGCGGGCGAGGAGATCATCCGCAGGTTCCTGGCAGGCTGAGCGCACGAGCGACCGACGGCTCCATCGGAGCCCCGTCGGTCGCTCGCCGCGGGAACCGTCGGGCGTTGCTGGGTGGTCCTCGGTGAGGTCGCTACTTGCGGCGGGAGCCGGCGCCCGGCTTCATCATCCGCACCACGATGAACGCCAGTACACCCACCACCGCGGCGATCAACACCACCTTGGAGTAGGTGGAGACGTATCCCGCGACCTCTTCCCAGTTCTCGCCCAGCGCGTACCCCGCCAGGACGAACGCCGTGTTCCAGATCGCGCTGCCGAGAGTCGTGAGCGTCAGGAAGAGCGGGAGCGGCATCCGCTCCACACCGGCCGGAACTGAGATCAACGACCGGAAGACCGGAATCATCCGGCCGAAGAAGACGGCCTTGGCGCCGTGCCGGGCGAACCAAGCCTCCGTGCGCTCGATGTCTGAGACCTTCAGCAGCGGCAGTTTCGCCGCGATACGCACCGTACGGTCCCGACCGAGCAGCGCTCCGATGCCGTACAGGGCGAGCGCACCGACCACCGATCCGGCGGTCGTCCACAACAGGGCGGCGATCAACCCCATGTGTCCCGTACTGGCGGCGAAACCGGCCAGCGGCAGGATCACCTCGCTGGGCAGCGGAGGAAAGAGGTTCTCCAGGGCGATCAGTATGCCCGCCCCCGGCGCACCGAGGGTCTCCATCATGCTGTTGACCCAGCCGGGAGCACTGCTCTCCAGGCCCGCCGCACTGCTAACGATCATGTGATCCATGAGCTCCACGCTAGAAAACCGCAGCTGAAGGGAGTCTGAAGAGGGCCTCGGCCCATGCTGCGCGTCTACCCCAGTGTGCGGGACTCATGGCTGGCTGATGTTCTGGATCATGGCGAGGGCAGCGGGACGGACCCTTCCCTACGGTCGATACGCGGTCGATCGACGCGGACCGGGGCACCACGAGACGCAACGGACCTCACTGCGGGTCCTCATCGAGCCGAGATACCCCGCTGACGGCTCCGGGCCCCTCTGACGGCTTCCGGTGCGAGCTTCCCGACCTTCAGGGCCTGGCCCGGCCACCACAGGTGGACGAGAGCCCGGGTAGTGCCGTCAGTTGTTCGCGGGTCTGGGAGGCGCCCGGATCCACGGTCGGGTGACGCTCACAGGACAGGGCGGCTCCGGGCACCGAGAACAGCGGCCCGGAGCTGCCCTGAGGAACGGTCACTTTCGCCAGAACAAGTGGTGCGCCACTCCGCTGGGGCTGGGTACGACCTCCAGGTGGAACCGGTCGAGCAGCTCATCGGGGGACTCCCAGAGCCGTACTCCGGATCCGAACTCCACTGGCGAGACCGCCACGTGCATAGTGTCGACGAGGTCCGCGTCGAGGAACTGCCGGATGGTGGTGGCCCCGCCGCCGAGCCGGACGTCCTTGCCCTGCGCCGCCTCCCGGGCCTGTTCGAGAACCGTGGCAGGGTCCCCGTCGACGAAGTGGAACGTGGTGTCGGAGAGCGTGAACGATGGACGCTTGTGATGGGTCAGGACGAACACCGGGGTACGGAAAGGGGGCTCGTCACCCCACCAGCCCTGCCACTCATGGTCCTGCCAGGGCCCGCGCTGGGGACCGAACTTGTTGCGGCCCATGATCTCGGCGCCGATGTTGCGCGCGTAGTCCCGCGTGAGGTAGTCGTCCAGGCCCCGGCTCCCCCCGGGGTCGGTGCGCATGGGCCAGCTCGCCGTGGCGCCGGCCCAGGCGAACAGCCTCCCGGGATCGACATGACCGAACGGCCTCTCAAGGGTCTGGTCGTCACCGGCACCGATGCCGTCACTTGAGACGTTGAAGTTCTGGACTCTGAGTAGCTGAGCCACGCGTTCCTCCTGTGCTGGGGCGATAACGGTGGTGAGACTCTTTGGGCGAGTCAAACTCATCGCTCCCTTTGTGGCCGGTCAATGGGAGCCTTCGGGGTGTTGACTCCTGGCCCAATATCCGCGCGCTCAGAGACATATGAACACGGCAACGAGCGTGGTCACGTGGGGATGTGGACTTCCTGTGGCATCTGGCCACAGGAAAGGCCCCCCGGTCGCGATGACCGGAGGGCCGTAAACAGGCTCTCACCTGCTAGTTCCTACTGGTGGGCGCGGACGGTTTCGAACCGCCGACATCTGCTTTGTAAGAGCAGCGCTCTACCCCTGAGCTACGCACCCGTGGATGAGGCAACAGCGTACATGGCGAAGGGGCCCGTCCCGCAAACGCCGGCAGCGAGGCTCATCGGGGCGACTGGCTCGACCGGTGGTCGGCAGGAGTGGTGGTGGGGGGCTATCCCCACCTCGGAAACGGTAGGCGGCCGGATCGTCGAGGGGTTCCGGGCTGCCTAGCGTAGGAGGACATCGGGCGGACCGGACCGAACAGCCCGACACACCAGTCAGAGCAGCAGGGGAACGATCACCATGGCCGCACGCCCGACGCGCACCACCACCATCGCCGCCCGTCGGCGGTCCCGGATCGGACGCGGGCTCGTGGCGCTCGCCGGAGGTGGTGGGTTGTTGTTCGCTCTGGTCGGCTGTGGGAGCGCCGACGCGGATGCGGCTCCGGTAGAGCGCAAGTCGTTTCCCCTGGACGGGGAGTCGTTGACCATCGACAGTGACAACTCCTCCATCAATGTCGTCTCCGATGATGTCAAGGACGTCGAGGTCACCCGGCAGGTCGACGGATGGGTCTTCATCGGCAGTGGGCCGGAACCCTCCTGGAAGATGGTGGACGGGCGGCTTACCCTGCGGCTGGATTGCGATGCTGTGGCCAGCGACTGCCAGGCGCAGCACACGATCAAGGTTCCGCGGGGGGTCGCCGTCACCGTCGAGGACGACAACGGTGGTGTCACCGCTAGTGGTTTCACCACACCGCTGAAGATCAAGTCGGACAACGGCGACATCACCGTGCGTGACTCGTCCGGCGATCTAGCGCTCAGGACCGACAACGGCACGGTGTCCACCCAGGGTGTCTCCGGCAAGCGGATCAAGGCCGAGTCGGACAACGGCGCCGTCAGGATCGCCCTGAAGGCCGGGGCCGTACCGGAGTGGCTGGAGACCGTGTGCGACAACGGGGACATCGACATCAGGCTCCAGCGCGCCGGAGCTCCATACGCCGTGGAGGCCAAGTCCGACAACGGCTCCACCCGGGTGGACGTGCCCACCGACGCCGAGAGTGCCCGGGTGGTGAACGCGCGCAGCGACAACGGATCCGTCAAGATCCGACTGGCCGGATGATCGAAGTCGTGGGGCGTTCGCGAACCATCTGACCCGTGTGTTCGTCATTACCTGGTGGGACAATGAACCAGGTACGGCGACGCAGCACGGGAGAGGGATGTGACGGCGACACAGACGCAGCCGCAGGGAAGAGCGCGTGCGAATGCCGTCCGGGGTGTCCTCGATCTCATCGGGTTGGTGTGGTTGCCGCTGCCGCTCGCGGTCGCCGTGTTGCCCGGTTCGTTCACCGGTGGTGGACAGCGTCGTTGGTTCGGTGGGCGCGCCGAGAGCCAGCGGGCCGAGGCGCAGGCGGCGAAGGACGCCGCGGCAGCCGCCTTCTACGACCTGGACACGGCACAACGCGATCTTCGGATCTCGATCGAGACGATCACGGCGGTGGACGACTCGCCCGCGGCGCAGCGGGCGGTCGCGGAGTTCACGGCGCTCGGTGGACGGATCGACGAGGCGAGCCATCAGTACATCGGCGCCGTCGATGCGCATGATCTTGATCGGGACGATCTGGAGGCCGCCGTCGCCTCCAGGGCTCGTGGTGGTCTCAACCGGGCCAAGGACGAGCTGGTGCGGGTCAAGGCCGAGCTGGATCGGTTCGCCGCCGGGCTGGGGCCGCTGCTCGACAAGGCCGAGACACAGCTCGCGCGGCTCGTTCCGGCCGTGGAGCGGGCGAGGTCCGCGCTGCTGGCTGCGAGCAACGCTCTGGATGCGGTGCGTGAATCGGGGTTCCGGGCGCCTGACCTGGCCGGTCGGCTCGCCAGCCTTGCGCCGGAGCTCACCAAGCTCAACCAGGGCGCGGGGCAGCACGGCGTCGCGGAGACCATCCACCGGGCGGACCGGGTGCTGCGTGACGCCGAGTCCGTGCGGGCGGAGGCAGAGCGGCTTCCCGAGCGGGCCGCGGAGATCGACAAGCGTCTGGTCTCGTTGCGGACGAGGGCCCAGGCCCTGACCACGCGGGCCGAGTCCGTCGAGCCGATCCTGAGCGAGTTGCGGCGACGGTTCTCCGCGGAGTGCTGGCAGGACCTCCAGCCCGTCCCCGATCAGGCCGCGCGGAACATCCACCAGGCCGAGGAGAAGCTCAGCGAGGCCGCGAAGGCCCGGGACGAGCAGCGCTGGCCGGATGCCACGGCGTTGCTCAGTACCGTCCGTGCCCTGCTGAACACCACTGACGAGGCGGTTTCCGCCGCTGGTGAGCGGCTTCAGCGGCTCAATGCGGTCGCCGAGGATCCGCAGCAGGAGATCGATCGCACGCGCTTCGCCGTGCGGGACGCCCAGCGGCTCGCGATGGCCGGTCGCAACACCCCGGACGTCCGTCATGCGCGCCCGCTCGACGAGGCCGTGGCCCGGCTTCAGCGGGCCGTCGATTCGCTCTCCGGCCGCCACCCCGACTACTGGCACTTCCTGACCGAGACGGAAGCGGTGCGGCGTACCGCGGCTCGGGTCGTCGAGCAGATCCGTGAGGAGCGCGGCTCCGGGACCGGCTGAGCCGGGTCGCAGTTGTCCGGGGCGGGCCGCTGGCGGATGCTTGGTGGTACGGGTACGTACTCAAGGAGGCCGGACATGGCCGCACACGTACTGCATCGCAAGGATTCCCGTTCGCGCCGGGTCCGGTTCGACGAGCACCTTCCGGTGGATCACCGGCTGAGCCGCGTCTACCGTGTGGGCGCCGGGCTGATGGGTCTGTTGTTGCTGGTCTTCGGCATTCTGGGCTTGATCGACAAGATCGGCTTCTTCGACACCCAGGGCGACACGGTCGCCGGGTTGAACACCAACGGTGCGCTGAGCGTGCTGTCCATCTGCGTCGGAGTGCTGCTGTTCGTCGGCATGGTCGTCGGCGGCAATTTCGCCTCGACGCTGAACATGGTGCTCGGCGTTGCGTTCATCGGGAGCGGTTTCATCAATCTGGCGCTGTTGGACACCAGCTTCAACCCGCTGGCGTTCGAGATCCAGAACGTGCTGTTCAGTTTTGTCGTCGGTGTGCTGCTGATGTTCTTCGGCATGTACGGGAGGGTTAGTTCGACGCTGCCGCACGACAATCCCTACTGGCGGGCCAGACATCCCGAGCAGCGCGGACCCAGCGCGGACATGGCAGCGACCACGCCTGATGCCGCGGACGCCCTGGCCCGGTCGAGGGCCGAAGGGGGCCATGGACCGACCGCGTAGCCTGAGCACATGCCTCGTTACGATTTCCGCTGCCGCAGTTGTGGCGACACCTTCGAAGTGAACCGGCCCATGGCCCAGTCCTCCGATCCGGCGAGTTGTCCTGCCGGGCACGAGGACACCGTGAAGCTGCTGTCGACCGTCGCCGTGGGAGGGACCTCCGCGGCACCCGCACCGCAGTCGGGCGGCGGCGGTGGCGGTGGGTGCTGCGGCGGGGGCTGCTGCGGCTGACCAGCGCCTCCTCGGACCCGTACGACCCGTCGGAAAGCATCACCCGGCACCTTGGCACGTACGATCCGCGCCAAGGTGCCAAAGTGCCAAGGTGCCGACGTGCCCGCTGAAGCTGCTGTCCGTCGGCGCGTGACCCGCGGCGCGGTCCTTGCGTTCACCGTGGCATGACCGATCTTTCCGAAGTCCTTGAAGAACTCGTCCAAGAGCCGGGGGAGCCGTTGCCGCTGCTCACCGCCGGTGAGGCGCGGGCCGTCGTCGTGCTTCTCGGTCTGCTGGCTCAGGCCGGGACCGATGAGGGTGGTGTGGCCGCGGAGTTGCGGGATCGGATCGCCCGACGGGTCGGGTGAGGGAGAACTGCCTTAGAGGAGCTAACACAATGCCTGGACTCGTCTGTAGGTGATCACGCAGCAGGCGAGTTTCAGGAACGCTTCGTGGATGTCGTCGCGGATGTCCCAGCGGATCCGTAGCCGTCGGAAGCCATGAATCCAAGCGTTCGTGCGCTCGACGACCCACCGAACAGTGCCTAGGCCGGAGCCGTGGGGCACGCCCCGGCGAGCGATGACTGGTTTGATGCCGCGCTTCCACAGCAGTCGGCGGTACTTGTCGTAGTCGTAGCCTCGGTCGGCGAACAGCTGCCGGGGACGGTGGCGTGGCCGGCCGGTGGTCCCGCGGATGCGGGGGATCGCGTCGAGTAGGGGCAGTAGCTGGGTGACGTCGTGGCGGTTTCCGCCGGTCAGGGTGATGGCAAGCGGTGTGCCGACGGCATCGGTGATGATGTGGTGCTTCGAGCCGGGCCGGGCGCGGTCGACCGGGCTCGGCCCGGTTTTGGGCCGCCCCGACGGGCTTGGCGGTGCGAGCCGTCGATCACCGCCCGGGACCAGTCCAGCTTCCCCGCGCGATGCAGTTCGGTGAGAAGCAGCTGGTGCAGCCGGTCCCAGACACCGGCCTCGTGCCAGTCCCGCAGCCTCCGCCAGCACGTCATTCCGGAGCCGAACCCGAGCTCCTGCGGCAGCCACTCCCACTGGATCCCGGTGTGCAGCACGAACAAGATGCCCTGCAGGCAACCGCGGTCATCAAGCGGCAGCCGCCCCGGGTTGCACGACCGGCGCTGCCTGACCGGCAGCAGCGGCTCGACCCGCATCCACAGGTCGTCCGACACCACCCACGGCGGACCATTCCCCTTCCCCATACCCCGCCCAACGATCCGCCAGGGGAAGAGGACATGGCTTCCACCACAGCTTTCTGTTAGCTCCTCTTAGTTACTGCGCGAGTCCGTGGCGACAACCCACACCGTCACCAGGGCCAGCGCTGCCCAGAGCACCCAGAGCCAGATCGGGGTGGTGACCAGGAGCGTGGTGGCGGCGAGGGCGATCAGGCTGGCCAGTGTGCACAGGACGAGTCGGTTCGTCGTTGCCGTCATCGGTGGTCCTCCGGGGTGAGACGGGGCGGGTGCTTGTGCAGCCGGGTGCTTCGGGAGGAGTTTCCCAAGAGTGCCCGCCCGGCGCAGCGGTCCGCGGCAACGGGCGTCCTGGCCACCCTGTGGTGGTACCCCGTGTCATCGTGAAATCGCGTCCGGCTCCGGCGCTGCACTGTTCGGCATCGCCCTGTTCACTGTGCCCCTGCGCCAGGTGCAGAGCTGTGAGGGCTCTCTGCCGGCCTGCCACCCGGAAGAAGAACCGGGCGCGCCTCAGCGGGACTTCATAAAGCGCGGGACCACCACCGTGACGAGGGCGACGACACCGCCGCTCGTGGCCGCCCATAGATCGTCCGTCAGCAGGTATCCGATGCCCGTGCAGACGAGTGCGATGACGACCCCGCCGAGGTAGTCGGCCATATCGAGCTCCTTGGGGCCGGTGGCGATGCTGAAGCCCCGTGGGCCTCACCGGTGAATGCTCTCAGGTGAATGCGGGGCGGTGGGGCGGAGCGTTCCCCGCCGTGGACGGTCGTTTGGTGTCGGGCAGGGGGCACCTCGCAGTGCGGGTGCCTCCCAGGGCGACCAGGGCTGCCTAGAGTCCTGCCGAACGCTCTCCGTCGGGGGTGGGGAGTGGGCACGTCGATCGTGCCGTCGTACGGGAGCGAGGGGAGTTGGCGGTGATCGGTCGTGGTCGCCTTCGGGCGGGGGCCGTCACGGGCCTTGTGCTGTTGCTCTACGGCGGGGTCTGGTTCCTCGGCGGACTCTCCATCGCCGACCTTGCGCGCCACCCAGTCGGCTCGCTCTATCTGACGCCCGACACCGAGCCCTCCAACGGGACTCCGGGGCTGCTCTGGGCCTCCTTCGTCGCCCTGTTCCTCGGTCCGATGGTCCATGGGTCGGCGCGGTCGGCGCTCGCGCACGGGTGGGGTGGGACGCCAGCCTCGGTGGTGCCGTTGGCCGTCTTCGGTACGAGTGTCGGTACCGGGTTCTGTCTCGGGGCCGGTGCCTTGTGGGTGCTGGCACCCGACCCGGGCACTGACGTCGATGGCGCGGGCCGTCGTGGTGTGTCCTGGGGGCCGGGGGAGTGGGCGGCATGGACCGCACAGTGGTGGGCACCCCTGCTGCTGCTCGCGTTCGTCGTCGTACGGATCCTCGTCATCGTGGCGGCCTCGGCCCGTGAGTCCCATCGGGAGGCCCGTGCCCACGAGGTCATGGCCGGCGGAGTGTGCACGACCGGGCGAGTCATCGAGGTGTCGGAGACGGGGACGGAGGTGGGGGGCAGGCCGCGGATCCGGTTCGTCGTCGTGTTCACGGACCGTGGTGGTACGGATCGCAGGGTCACCCGCTACGAGTTGTTCGACCGGTCATGCGTCCCGCAGGTGCGGGATGGTGTCACCGTCTGGTTCGACCCCGAGGACCCGGATGATCACGATGCGATCAGTGTGGCTGGCGTCCCCGCAATGGGCGGTGGATCACCCGCTCGGGAGAAGTAGCCGGGTACCGCACCGAGTGCGGCAAGGCGGTGAACGCCCCACGTGCGCGATCTCATGATCGTATGGTTTTCACTGGCGCGCTGTGGCATGGCCGGGTGCGCCGAAGACCGGGCCCGGGCTCCACGGTCGGGCCGACGAGCGGTGTGGAACGAGGACGGATCTCCGATGACCACCGGATGTGTGAGCGCGTCACCAGCGGCGCCGGGTCGGCTTCGATGAGCGGCCCCTGGGCGCCGGATGCGCCGGGTGTGCTGCGGTTGCCCTCCGGGAGGACCATCCGCGGGCGTGGTCTGCGACGGCCGCTGCCCGACGGGGACACCCCGGACTTCGCCGTGTACCTGCTGGGGCGGCAGCCACCCGAGGTGGCCTGGCAGTCCCGCTGGCTGCCGTGGCCCGACTTCCGGCTGCCGCGCGATCGTGAGCTGGCCCGACAGCTCTTCGCCGAGCTGTGGGAGCGTGCAGCGCATGAGCGGGTGGAGGTCGCCTGCGAGGGCGGTCGGGGGCGGACCGGGACGGCGCTCGCCTGTGTGGCGGTCCTCGACGGTTGTCCCCCCGAGGAGGCGGTCGCCTTCGTACGCGCAGGCTATGACCGACATGCAGTGGAAACACCGTGGCAGCGTAGATATGTACGGAATTTTCCTGTGCTGCCCCACGCATCGAGTCCCAGAGAGGCAGACTGAAAGCATGTGCCGCAGTATCAAGACCCTCCGCCCACCGGTCCTGCCCGACGAGGCGACCGAGGACGATGTGCGCGCCGCCGCACTTCAGTACGTCCGCAAGGTGT
Source organism: Streptomyces sp. NBC_00690 (assembly GCF_036226685.1). Taxonomy (NCBI): domain Bacteria; kingdom Bacillati; phylum Actinomycetota; class Actinomycetes; order Kitasatosporales; family Streptomycetaceae; genus Streptomyces; species Streptomyces sp. NBC_00690. The sequence goes on along the minus strand of NZ_CP109009.1, from coordinate 2,757,566 downwards.
CCGGTTTCCGGGCGCCGGCCGAGCACAACCGTGAGGTTTTCGACCGGGCCGTCGACGAGATAGCCGAAGCGACGCAGAAGCTGCTCGACGGGTTGGAGATCAGAGGGGCTAAACCGTCTCGGGAGCGGGCTGCCGCGTCGGACGCCGCATGACGAACGCGGCGAGTGCGCCTGCTCCGAACAACGCGAGCACGGAGATCGCCGCGCCGACCCAACTGGCGCCCAGCCACTGGCCGCCGAAGTAGCCGAGGCCCACGCTGTAGCCAGCCCAGGCCACTCCCGCCAGCGCCGACCAGGGAAGGAACTCCTTCACCTTGCGGTGTGCCGTGCCGGCCGCGAGGGAGACCAGCGAGCGTCCTGCGGGTGCGAAGCGGGCGATCACGACGAGTGCGCCGCCACCGCGGTTGAGCGCGGTGCCGAGTTTGGCCTGCGCCTTGGTGAGCCGTCGTGACTTGGCGATGGCCCGGTCGAAGCGGTCACCGCCGCGGCGCGCGAGCCGGTAGGCGACCAGATCGCCGACCACGGAAGCCGTGGCTGCGCAGAGGATCAGGATCAGGAGCGAGGGCACCTCGTGCGGCACCTTTTCGGCCGCTCCGGCGACCTTGGTGGCCGTAGTGGAACCGGCCGCGGCGGCTGCGGTGGCCGCGGCGATCACCAGTACTCCGCTCGGGAGCACCGGGAGGAACACATCGAGCAGTACGGACAAACCGATGATCGCGTAGATCCAAGGGCTGCCGGTCAGGAACCCCAGACTTTCCAGCACCTTGTCTCTCCCCGATTCCCCGTTTAGTGAGCCTGCCGCTACGTACTGTGGTCGTTGGCGCGCGGCAGTAACAGCTGTACAGCGTACGCGGGAAGTCCCCCTTTTGATCACTCGGGGCCCAACGTTGTTGTGATCATCACTTTCTGTCTGGATTCAGACCCGTGGGCATGATGTCAACAGCGCCTAAAGCCTCACTTGAAGAGGCCGTAGGCGCTGCTGAAATCGATGGTGCGAAGGCGGATTCAGGTGGGGGGCACCGCCCTGGCCGCTCGGCCTCGTCGTGGCCGAGTATGTGGTCCTTCCTTAGGCGGTGGCTGCTTTCCGCTGGTGTTCGCTGTCCTGGTCCCGTGCGGTCACGCGTGTTTCACCGCGAGAGCCGAGCAGTTGGTCCACGGCGAATGCGCCAGGGCCGGTGAAGACCAGCAGGAGGAAGGCCCAGCAGAAGAAGGCCGACGCCTCCCCGGCGTTCTCCAGCGGGAACAGGCCCTCGGGCTGGTGGACCTTGAAGTACGCGTATGCCATCGAGCCCGAGCAGATGAAAGCGGCGCTGCGGGTCAGTGCGCCGATGAGCACCAGTCCGCCGCCGACGAGTTGGATCACCGCCGCGTACCAGCCGGGCCAGGTGCCGGCTTCGATGGTGCCTCCGCCGTGCGCCCCGCCGAGTACGCCGAAGAGGGAGGCGGCGCCGTGGCAGGCGAACAGCAGTCCTATGACGATGCGGAAGAGGCCCAGTGCGTACGGCTGGGACTGATCGAGCTTGGTGCTCAATGAGTTCTGAGTCATGGGGGGACTCCGTGTGTGGGGGGACGGGAACCTATCGACCCAAGTAAGGCAGTCCTAAAATGTACTTGCAAGTTCAACATTCGATTTTCGGATGTTTCTCATACAACTCTCATTCGCGTGGACGCCGAGCGCTCGACGGGCCCAACTCCCTTTCATCCACAGTCAGTAGACGAGCGGCACCGCGGGCGTCCGCGTCCCGTGCGGTCGGCTGCCCCGTCCGGGCCTGTTCCAATCTCAGCCGTGCCGAGCGTCCGCGCAGCGTCAGGGTCATCAACTGATTCCCGAACCAGGGCCCGCCCGACCGGGACCAGTGCACCGGCGGCCTCCCGGTCCGCCCGTGGCGTGCCAGCACGTGTCCCAGCCGCCGCCCCAAGCGGCTCCAACCGAAGTGGAAGCCCAGCTGGATCATCCTGGGGATGGAGTTGTGCACGGGGGAGCAGGTCAGTTGGTACACCCGGGCGTCCGGATCTCCCGCACCGCGCCAGTCCGGCTCCGCCACATATGCGTGGTGCACGTCCCCGGAGAGCACGCAGATCGTCGCCGGGGCGTGGTCGCCCGTGCCGACCTCGGCCACCAGGGCGGTCAGTTCGTCGAAGGAGCGCGGGAAGGCCGCCCAGTGCTCCAGGTCGGCCCCGCGCCGCAGCCGTTCGCCGAACCGTGCCCAACGGGCTCCGCGTTCGCCCCGGCACAGTGCCGCGTTCCAGCTCTCCGTGTCATGGATGAGGGGCGGCAGCAGCCAGGGCAGCGAGGTGCCGATGAGGAGGTGGTCGTACGGCCCCACCGCCGTCGGTCCCTCCGTCGCCAGTGGCTCCGTCGCCAGTGGCCCCGCGGCCGTGGTCGCGCCCGCCGCCTCGCGCAGGCCGTCCAGCGCCTGGTCCCTGACCCAGCGGGCCTCATCCGGGTCGAGCATGGCCCGATGCTGTTCTTCGAGGACCCGAGCCGCCCGGGTGTCCACCATGAGCAGCCGCGTACGGTCGAAGTCGCGGCGGTAGCTCCAGCGGGTGGAGAGCGGATCGTCGTCCGCCCGTACCGCGAACTCGCGCAGCGTGGCGGTGCCGTCGGCCGCCGATGTGACGGCGGCGAACAGCCCGTCCGACTCCAGTTCCTTCGGTGGGAGATTGCCGAGGTGCTGGTAGACCCAGTACGACATCAGTCCGCTGACGACACGCTCCCGCCACCACGGGAGGGTGCGCATCTCCGCCAGCCAGGCGGCGCTGGTGTTCCAGTCGTCGATCAGGTCGTGATCGTCGAAGATCATGCAGCTGGGGACGGTGGAGAGCAGCCAGCGCACCTCCGGGTCGAGCCAGGACTCGTCGTAGAGCCGGGTGTACTCCTCATAGTCGGTGACCTCGGCGCCGGGAGCCTCGTCGAGGTCGCGCCGCTCGGCGAGCCAGGCTCGGGTCGCCTCGGACGTCTCGTCCGCGTACACCTGATCGCCGAGGAGGAGCAGGACATCCGGGCGCGGTCCGCTCGGGTCGGCGGCGATCCGGGCGGCCAGGGTGTCGAGTGCGTCCGGGCCTACGGGGTCGTGCTCGTCCGCGGGCGCCGCGGCCCAGCGGCAGGACCCGAACGAGACGGTGACACCGGTCGAGGACTCCGGGGGCGTGGTGATGGTCGACGGGGGGAAGGGCGAGTCCGTCAGCGGCCAGACCCGCGCACCGTCCAGCAGGACTTCGTACGGGGTACTGGTGCCGGGCGTCAGTCCGCGGACCGTCACCAGCGCGTAGTGGTGGCCGGCGATCGCGAAGGTGGGGCCGGAGCCCTGGGAGCCGTCCGCGCCGATGACCTCGACCGTGCACGCGCGGTCGGTCTCGACCCAGACCGTCGCATGGTCCTTGGTCTCCCAGTCGACGTACCGCAGCAGTGGTCCCAGTCGAAGCCCCGCCGGATCGGCCATGGCTGTCCTCCTCCTCCGTCGCCCCGTACGGTACGGAACGACGGAGGGATACGGACAGGGGTTCGGCCGTGCATGCGTCCGGTGTCCACCGGGTGACACACGGTCTTGATGTGGTTGCCGGGGTCAGCAGCCACCCAGGACCGACTGGAGCGCGCTCTTTTCGGCCGTGTCCACGCTCATGCCGTACGTGTGCTTCACCTGGACCCACATCCGCACATAGACACAGCGGTACGCGGTGCGCGGCGGTAGCCATTCGGCCGGGTCCTTGTCGCCCTTCGCCTGGTTGACGTTGTCGGTGACCGCGATCAGCTGTGGGCCGGTGAGGTCATTGGCGAACGACTGTCGGCGGGCCGTGGTCCAACTGCTTGCGCCGGATCGCCATGCCTCGGCGAGCGGCACGATGTGGTCGATGTCCACGTCGGAGGCCGCCGTCCAGGTCGCCCCGTCGAACTCCGAGTACCAGGTGCCGCTGACCGCGGCGCAGCTGGCGTTCTGCACCACGTTGCGGCCGTCGCGCTTGAGGACGACCTCGCGGGTGTTGCAGCTGCCCGACTGGGTGATCCAGTGCGGGAACCTGTCCCGGCTGTAACCGCTGGAGCTGCCTTCGGCGCGCACGGTGAGCTGGCCGAGGTAGGTGCGGGCGGTGGTGGCGTTCACCGGCGTGGGCGGGGCGGCCTGGGCCGGGGGTGCGGTCGTCAGGAGACTCGCGAGGGCGAGCGCCCCCGCCGAACCGAGCAGTGCCGCACGGGAGGGGCGGCGCGAGCGACGCGCGTAGAAGAAGGACATGCGAACTCCCTTGAGCATGGGGGGCCTCGACCGGAGGGTGCGGCCGGGTGGGGCGTCCGGGTGGTGCGGGGACGGACGTCCGCACTTCAGCCTGACGACATGCCCACGTCAAATCAAGGGTTGATGCACCGCCAGCAGAGGTGAGCCGGCGTAGGGTTGGCGCGTGCTGCTGCCGGTCAATGTCACCTTCGGGGCTGTTCTGGCCGTACTGCTCGCCGTGGCGGCGACCGTTGCCGCACTCGCCCATCTCGGACGCTCGCGCGACATCGTCATCGCCGGAGTCCGGGCAGCCGCCCAACTCGCCGTCGTCTCCCTGGTCATCGGCGCGGTCGTGCGCTCGCTGCCCCTGCTGCTCGCCTTCGTCGCGCTGATGTACGCCGTCGCCGTACGCACCGCTGGCCGGCGCATCACCCCCAACGCCACCTGGTGGTGGGCCGCACTGCCGATCGCGGCCGGGGTCTTCCCCGTGGTGGGAGCGCTGCTGCTGACCGGACTCGTACCACTGAAGGGCATCGCGCTCATTCCCGTCGCGGGCATCCTGATCGGCGGCGCGCTCACGGCGACGGTGCTGGCGGGGCGACGGGCCCTGGATGAGCTCGGCCTGCGCCACGGCGAGGTCGAGGCGGGCATGGCGCTGGGGCTGCTGGACCGGGACGCCCGTCTGGAGATCGCCAGGACGCCCGCCGCAGAAGCTTTGCTACCGGGACTCGACCAGACCCGGACCGTGGGGCTCGTCACACTTCCCGGTGCTTTCGTGGGAATGCTCCTGGGGGGCGCATCGCCGCTGCTTGCAGGTGCCGTACAGCTGTTCGTCCTGGTGGGGCTGATGGCGGTGCAGTCGGTCGCGGTGGCGGTGGTGCTGGAGCTGGTCGCCCGGGGAGCGGTCCACCGGGAGGCACAGGAGTGAGCTCACCGAGGGCCGTGACGTACCCTGGGGAGAGCAGAAGGGGAGTAGCTCTTCGCCGGAACGTCGACATACTGCCGGGCCCTGGGCCTGGCCGGCGCCCGGAGGCGGTTCCCGGTCCATCGGTCCGGTATCCGCCAGCGAGACCTTCGGCCGCAGTGTCCTACCGACGCTGCCGTGCCGAAGCGACCCCTGGAGCGGTATAGGTCTCTCGGCGCGGGCAGCCCGACCGATAGAGGAACCATCCGTGATCAGCTTCACCATCATGGCGATCACGTTCGGCGTTGTTTTCCTGGCCGAACTCCCCGACAAAACTGCACTCGCAGGACTGATGCTCGGCACGCGCTACCGGGCCTCCTATGTCTTCGTCGGTGTCGCCGCCGCCTTCGCCGTGCACGTGGCACTGGCCATCGCAGCGGGCTCCGTGCTCACCCTGCTGCCCCAACGCCTGGTGCAGGCCGTCGTCGGCATCCTGTTCCTCGCGGGAGCGCTGATCCTGCTCCTGAAGAAGAACGACGACGAGGAGGAGAACATCAAGGCCCCCGCCGACCAGTCGTTCTGGAAGGTGTCCGGGGCCGGGTTCATGCTGATCCTGGTGGCCGAGTTCGGCGATCTCACCCAGATCATGACGGCCAACCTGGCCGCCCGCTACGACGACCCCGTGTCGGTGGGCCTGGGTGCGGTGTTGGCGCTCTGGGCGGTGGCGGGCATCGGCATCCTGGGCGGGCGGACCCTGATGAAGTACGTACCGCTGCGGTTGATCACCAAGATCGCGGCCTGTCTGATGCTGGCGCTGGCCGGTTTCAGTCTCTATGAGGCGCTCATGGGGTGACGCCCCTTGCCACCACCACGGCCCCGGGGCCACCGAGCGTTCGGTGGCCCCGGGGCCGTGGTGCGCCTCGACACCGACCAGAAGGAGCCATCACGCCGTGATCGGCCTCGTCGACGAGTCGGCCCCTCGTTGTCGTGGACTGCGGCGCAGCCCGCCGCATCCGCAGTCTCACCGCGAGGAAACGCGTGCCAACAGTCCCGTGCTGGGCACTACCCGAGCGCGTCCAGGAGTTCGCGCTCACGCGCGGCGCTCAGCCCCGCGCGCCGCTCCCTGTCCAGGCCCTGTTCCCGTTCCCACCGCAAGGTGTCGGCCAACACTTCCGCCCTGGGGCGATGCCGCAACCCGGCCCGCTCCGCCGCGGCGCCACTCCGCGCCGACCAGCCTTCCCACCCCGGCTTAACCAGCCACAACGGCAAGGACTGCGGCCCCATGTACTCGGCCACCCCCTGCGCCAGCAGCCAGGCGGGATCGGCGGTGACCACCCGGCCGCCATGTCCGCCTGCGACACGGGACAACTCGATCCATTCGTCGAAGGGCAGGACCGGACCGACCGCGTCGAAGATGCCGGTCGTCCTCGCCTCCGCGGCATCCAGCAGCCAGGCCACCAGGTCCCGTACATCGACCACCTGGGTCGGCAGATCGGGTGCGTGCGGCACCAGCATCGGCCCGCGCGGATCCCGGGCGGCACGGGCCGCCCAGTAGCCGGACCGGCCGCTGTGATCGCCGGGGCCACCGATCAGTCCGGCGCGCGCCACGAGCAACCGATCGCCCACCGCATCGGTCGAGGCCCGCTCACAGGTGACCTTCGCCTCGCCGTACGCCTCTCGACCTGCGGAGCTCAGGTCGGTGGGGGCGAGGAGCGCCGCGGACTCGTCGGCGCCCGGGACGGCGTGCGACGCATAGGCGCTGATCGAGGAGACGTACGTCCAGTGCCGTGCCCGGTCTGCCAAGAAGGCGAGTGCATCGCGGACGAACCCGGGCTGCCACGACACCTCCACGACCGCGTCCCAGGTGCGGTCCAGCAGGGCGTGGTACGCCGAAGGGTCACCCCGATCGGCGCCGATCAGGGTGGCGCCCTCGGCGACGGGGCCGCTTCCACCGCGGGCGAGGCACGTCACCCGATGTCCGCGCGCAAGCGCCTGCCGGGACAACTCCCGCCCCACCCATGCCGTACCGCCCAATACGAGGATCTCCATCGCGCCAGTCAAACACCGCCGACCTCGGACGGGAACGGGAATCTGCCGCCAGCAGAGCCGGCGTGCGGTCCCCCGCCACTCCGCTTGATCCAGCCGCCAACGGACGATCAAATTCCGGTGTGCTGGCCGAAATCCGCCTGTGACGTGCAGGTTTCCGTACAGCCACAGTGTGCTGCGCGAGGCAACCGCCCACCAGCGTTCCCCGTCCTCCGACAACGAGGACCTCAGGCGTTCCTGGGGTGCTCGGGCACGATCGATGAGGAGGAGGACCACCTTGAACCGTGTCTCGCGCAGGGTGACGGCCGCACTTGCGGTGATCGCTCTTGCGGTGGGGGTACCGGGACTGGCGCACGCCGCACCGGGGACGACACAACCGCAACGACCCACCGATCTCATATCCCCGGCACCGCCGGGCAGTCCGGGGCAACTCCCCGACGGCTGGCGGATAACCGGCACGGGCACCGAGAGGCAATTGGTCTGGACGTCGTCCGCACCGGTGCCCGTGGGGAACGCCCGTATCGAGTTCTACGCCGGGGACCGCTTCCTCGGCATTCCTGTTCCAACGAAGGACCAGCGCAGCTTCGCGCTCGACCTGGAGGGAATCCGGATCGGAGCGTCCGAGGAGCTCAAGGTCCTCGCCGCCGGCCGGCGCCTCGACGCCGCCGCAACGCCCGAGAGCCCCGACGCCCGCCGCTCCGCCGCTCCGACGAAGCCGGCCACGCCCCTCCCGGCGAACCCGGTCGACCCCGGTGTCCCCGGCAAGTACCGCACCACGAGTGGCGAGTACGCCCTCAACTCGGTACGGCTGCCCGGCTACGCCAGCCCGATCGAGATGCGCGCCACGGTCGTCTCACCGACCGACGCCCCCGGTCGCAGGCCGCTCGCCCTCTTCCTCCACGGCCGCCACTTCACCTGCTACGACGCCAAGGGCGAGATCAGCATGTCCTGGCCGTGCGAGACCGGCTTCAAGGCGGTGCCGAGCTATCGCGGCTATCTCCACGACCAGAAACTCCTGGCCTCCCAGGGCTATGTCACGGTGTCCATCTCCGCCAACGGCATCAACGCGCAGGACGCGATGGCGAACGACGCCGGCGCCCAGGCCCGCTCCTCGCTGGTGCGCTTGCACCTCGCCCGCTGGGCCCAGTGGGGCACCGCCCCGTCCAAGGCGCCGGCCGCCGTACGGGCCGCTGCGCCCGCCGATCTCAACCGGGTGCTGCTCGTCGGTCACTCCCGAGGCGGCGAAGGCGTCAACCGGGCCGCGCTCGACAGCCGGTTCAAGCCACCGGCCGCGGAGGACGGATACCAGGGCCCGGTGCGCTGGCGCATCCGGGGCACGGTCCTCATCGGTCCCACGATCTTCGGCCAGAACCCGGCGCCCGATGTGCCCTCCATGACGATCCTTCCCGGCTGTGACGGCGATGTGTCCAACCTCCAGGGCCAGATGTACGCGGACGGCACCCGCGGCACCGGCCGGGGAACCTCCCTGCACAGCTCGGTCTACGTCATCGGCGCCAACCACAACTACTTCAACACCGAGTGGACGCCGGGACAGGCCGAGGCGCCTGCCGACGACGACTTCTACCCTCCGGAGCCCGGCGAGAAGCCGGATGCCGTGTGTGCGCTGGGCACATCGGCCCACCGGCTGACGGCGACCCAGCAGCAGTCCGCGGGCTCCACCTACATCGCCGCGGCGGCCCGACTGTTCGTCGCGGGTGATGACCGGGTCCGTCCGCTGCTGGACGGCTCCAACCGGCGCGCTCCCTCGGCGGACCCCGCTCGGGTGCTCACGCACGCGGTCGGCGGCCATCGCGCGCCCGTCATCCTGCCGGACGCATCGGTCGCCGTCACCGGTGGTCGACTGTGCAACCAGGTCGACCACCGGGTGAAGACGGCCTGCCTCAGTGGCCGTGAGCCCGGCGGCTCGCCGCACTTCGTGGGGTTCGTGGCCTCGCCCGAGCCGGGCCGCCAGTCCATCGCCCTGAAGTGGACGAAGGCGGGCTCACCGGTCCGGATGACTCCCGCGCGGCCGGTCTCCGTCTCCGGTGCCGAGTCGCTGGCGCTGCGGCTGATCGTGCCGCCCAACACCACCGGCACCAAGGTCGACATCACGGTGACCGACACCGCGGGTCGCAAGGCGACCCTCGGGCGGGCCACCGTCGACGGGCTGCCGGGCACGAACCGGACCTTCGCGCACTGGGGGCGCGAGGTCCGCGTACCGCTGACCGCGGCGGTGAAGGCCGGACTGAACCTCAAGCAGGTGAAGACCCTGGAGCTCACTCCGCGATCCACCTCCGGGCGGGCCTGGCTGGTGGACGCCTGGGGCTGGCGCCCGGGCACCCCTGCGGTGGCGCCCGTCGCACTGCCGCGGGTGGACCTCGGTGAACTGCGGGTCAAGGAGGGCAACTCGGGGGAGCGTACCTATCTGATTCCGGCGAAGGTCTCCGGCAAGGGCAGCGGCCAGGTCCGACTGTTCATCAGGGACCTGCTCACCGAGAAGCTCACCACCAGGACGGTCACGGTTACGGCCGGCACCAACTCGATCAACGTCCCGGTCAAGGTGAAGGGCAACACCCGCTACGGGTACGACAGGTGGCACACGGTGGCGGCCAAGGCGGTGCGGGGAGCCGCCATCGGCTCCTACTCCGGGGGCCTGACCGTGCTGGACGACGACCCGATGCCCAAGATCACGGTCACGCCCGTCGCGAATCGGGTGACCGAGGGCGGAGTGCTGAAGTGGCGGGTCTCCCTCTCCGAGGTCGCCGACGCCGATGTGGTGACCGGGTTCTCCTTCCAGCCGGTGGCCAGCGGACCGACGCTGTCCACGCTCGACGTCGACCCGGCGTGGATCAACCGGCAGTTCGGACGGTTGCCCACTCCGGAGCGGTCACTGTTCAACGTTGCGGACGATCCGTGGCTGGCGGCCGACATCCCCGCGGGCAAGAAGACCGCCGAGGTGACGGTGCCCACCATCACGGACACGGTGACCGAAGCTGAGGAGGCCACGCGGCTCAGGTTCTTCCACTACGACCGCGACTGGAACCAGAAGCCCGGTGCGTACTGCATCGGCAAGGTGAAGGACGCTTCGTAACATCGGATGTGAGTCGGACATGAGCAGCATGGCCGAGGACCGGGGCTGACCCGGGGATCGAGCCGCACAGTGCCCCAGGTCCCTAGGGACCTGGGGCACTGTGCGTGACCGACGGCGGTCCCCACGGCCGGCCGCCTGCCCCGGGGCAGGTGTGTCCCGTGCGACCGAGGACCGGAGTGGGGCCGCCTCGGCTCAGCCCGTGGCGCGGATGTCGACGATGGTGATCAGACCGTCCTGGACCGTCACCCCAAGCTCAGTGAGGTCGGTGACCTGGAGGTCGGGGCCCAGCGCCTCGGCGCGTTCGCCCACGCCCACCACCCGCATGCCCGCCGCCCGAGCGGCGAGGATTCCCGCCTCGGAGTCCTCGAAGACCACGCACTCCGCCGCACTGAACCCCAACTCCGCTGCGCCCTTCACAAAGCCCTCCGGATCGGGCTTGCTGGCGCTCACGTCCTCGGCGGTCACCCGAACGTCCGGCATCGACAGCCCGGCGGCGGCCATCCTCGCTTCGGCCAGTGGCCGGTCCGCCGACGTCACCAGGGCGTGCGGTGCGCTGGCGATCGCCGTGAGGAACGCCAGGGCCCCCGGTACCGGTATGACCCCGTCCATGTCGGCGGTCTCGCGCTCCAGCATCACCGCGTTCTCGGCGTGGTTCTCCGCCATCGGGCGGTCCGGCAGCAGTTCCGCCATGGTGGCGTAGCCCTGCCGGCCGTGGACGACCTTCAGTGCCTGCTCGGGGTCCAGACCGTGCTCCTGCGCCCACAGCCGCCAGTGGCGCTCCACCACCGCATCCGAGTTCACGAGGGTGCCGTCCATGTCGAGCAGCAGGGCCCGGGCGGTCAGGGTGGTGGTGCGTGCCGGCATTCGGTGTACTCCGTGCTCCGTAGCGGTGATGGGGATGGGTGAGATGGCACGACTCGGCGTCCCCGCTGGGGGGAGTGGTCGAAGTCGATTTTGTTTACTCATGATACAAAGCGGCCCTCCCGTCCGCCACCCCCGGCCCAACCCCGCAGGCCAGATGCGCTCACACCCACCACGATGGGAAGGACGCGGACCCTGAGGAGAACGCATGGCTCAGGAAGTGAGCACCACACCCACGAGCCCGGCGCCCGGTGAAGGCCAGAACCGCCGGCAGGTGCTGGTCGCCATCGGCGCGCTCCTGCTCGGTCTGCTGCTGGCCGCACTCGACCAGACCATCGTCTCCACCGCCCTGCCCACGATCGTCAGCGAACTCGGCGGCCTCGACCACCTCTCCTGGGTGGTCACCGCCTACATGCTCGCCTCCACAGCGGCCACCCCGCTGTGGGGCAAGCTGGGCGACCAGTACGGTCGCAAGAAGCTGTTCCAGTCGGCGATCGTCATCTTCCTCATCGGCTCGGCGCTCTGCGGCGTGGCCCAGAACATGGCCCAGCTCATCGGCTTCCGCGCACTCCAGGGCCTGGGCGGCGGCGGGCTGATAGTCCTCTCGATGGCGATCGTCGGCGACATCGTCTCGCCCCGCGAACGCGGCAAGTACCAAGGACTGTTCGGTGCGGTCTTCGGCACCACCAGCGTGCTCGGCCCCCTCCTCGGCGGATTCTTCACCGAGCACCTCAGCTGGCGTTGGGTCTTCTACATCAATCTGCCCATCGGAGTGGTGGCACTCTGCGTCATCGCCACCGTGCTCCACATCCCCGCGCGCCCCACCCGGCACACCATCGACTACCTGGGCACCTTCCTCATCGCCTCGGTCGCCACCTGTCTGGTCCTCGTCGCCTCACTCGGCGGCACTACCTGGGGCTGGGGCTCTCCGCAGATCATCTCGCTCGCCGTACTCGGAGCCGTGCTCCTCGTCCTGTTCGTCCTGGTGGAGCGCAGGGCCGTGGAGCCCGTGCTCCCGCTGAAGCTGTTCCACATCCGCACCTTCAGCCTGGTCGCGGTCATCAGCTTCGTGGTGGGCTTCGCCATGTTCGGCGCGATGACCTATCTACCGACGTTCCTCCAGATCGTGCAGGGCGTCACCCCCACCATGTCCGGCGTCCATATGCTGCCCATGGTGCTGGGACTGCTGATCGCCTCCACCGCCTCCGGGCAGATCGTCAGCCGCACCGGACGCTGGAAGGTCTTCCCCATCGCCGGCACCGGCATCACCGCGATCGGGCTGCTGCTGTTGCACCGGCTCACCGAGTTCAGCTCCACCTGGGAGATGAGCGCGTACTTCTTCGTCTTCGGCACCGGCCTCGGCCTGGTCATGCAGGTACTGGTCCTGGTGGTGCAGAACTCCGTGCCCTACGAGGACCTGGGGGTTGCCACCTCCGGTGCCACCTTCTTCCGCTCCATCGGCGCGTCCTTCGGTGTGGCCATCTTCGGCACGATCTTCACCAGCAGGCTCGAACGCAAGCTCACCGCAGCCCTGCGCGGCCAGGACGTACCGCCGGGCGCCCGGGCCGGTGACCTGGCCGCCGACCCCCGTACCATCGCCGAACTCCCCGCCGGGTTGCGCGCATCGGCGCTACACGCCTTCGCGTCCTCCATCACCGACGTCTTCCTCTACGCGGTGCCGGTCGTCCTCGTCGCCTTCATCACCGCCTGGTTCCTCAAGGAGGACCGGCTTCGCGGCTCGGTCACCGCCCCGGAACCCAGCCAGACCCTCGCCTCCAACCCCGTACAGCGCTCGTCCCACGAGGAGGTCGCCCGGGCCCTGTCCGTGCTCGGCTCCCGAGAGGGCAGACGCCATGTGTACGAGAAGATCACCCAACGCGCGGGCTATGACCTGCTGCCCGCCTCCAGTTGGCTGCTGCTGCGCATCCGCCGCCACGGAACCGTCGAACCGGGCGCACTCGCCGACACCACCCCCGTACCGCTGACCGTGATCACCGATGCCTCCCGCCAGTTGGAGGAACGCGAACTCGCCCATCGGGAAGGCGTACAACTGCTGCTCACCGAGAAGGGGTTGGAGACGGCCGTACGTCTAGCGAAGGCCCGCGAAGAGTCCTTGGCCGACCTGCTGGGGGACTGGTGGGGGCCCGATCGCCCCACCGACCTGGTGCAACTGGTCGAGGAGTTGAACGCCGAACTCTGCGGATCGGACGGGGAACGCCCCCACGGCCCGGGCCCGAGGGGCGACCACCGCGCACCCTGAGCCACACGGGCGACTCACAGCTCCTTGCCGTACCAGACGTCCATGTAGGGGCCGGTGCAGTACGCGGGTATCTCCCGGTAGCTCTGTCGGAGGTAGAGGCGTCGCGCCTCGACGAGGTCGAGCCGGGTGTTGAGGACCATGCGCCGCGCACCGAGCGCGCGGGCCTCCTCCTCCAACGCCGCCAGCAGCAGCCGCCCACCCTGCCGGCCGCGGTACGCGGGCCGCAGATAGACCCGGGTGAGCTCGGCCCGCTCGGCATCCAGCATCTGCACACCGCCACAGGCCGCCGCGACCCGCCCCAACCGTCCCACCATGAACTGCCCGGTGGGCGGGACGAGCAGTTCGACACCGTCTCCGCTGAGCCCTTCGGCCATCTCCGCAGGGGTCGCCGGCCGCTGCCAGTAGCGACCTGCGACCTCTGCGTAGTAGTCGTGGCGCAGGCTGCTGGCGGCGGGCGAGTCAAAAGCTTCGGCGGTGAAGGACCAAGACGTCATGCCCCTCTGTACCTCGTCTCCCGGGCCGCTGGCCAGCGATTTTCACCTCGGGCGCGGGCGGCAGATCGTACGGATCGTACGGATGAGGCCGCGCTGCCCGGGAGCTTTCGGCAGCGGCTAGCTCTCGGCGCCCGAAGACCGCGGCGCGGCCGTCTGGACGACCTCGAAGGACCATACGGTCGACCCGGTGGCGGCCGGCTTGCGCGCCTCGCCCTCCGTCCCGCCCTGGCCGTGTGCACTGCGCATCGAACCCGACATCCACGCCTCGAAGTCCGCCTCACTGCGCCAGCGGGTGTAGACGAGGTACTGATCGGTGCCCTCGACCGGGCGCAGCAACTCGAACCACTCGAAACCATCGGCGCCCTCCACGGCACCGGCCCGGGACGCGAACCGCTTCTCCAGCACCTCACGCTGCTCGGCGGGGACGGTCAGAACGTTGATCTTTACGACGCTGGGCACAGGACACCTCTCAAGAAGTACAGGCCGGGCACCGCACCTGGCCTTCGATCACATGGGTGCAGTCTGCTACATGCCTCGGTCAAGGCGCCGTGAGGGTGAGGGCAGGCCGTCCAGGGCGCACCTCACGACGGGGCGATCGTCCCGAAGCGGCTGGCCCATGGGCCTCGGGCACTCCACAGTTGCCGATCCACACTGGCTGAAACCGTCGACCGTTGGGTTCCGTCTGCGAGGGCGAGGCCCGTCCGCGCTCTGCCCCCTGACCTGGCAAGGAACACACCCGTGTTTACCGCGATCTTCCAGAACCACTACGGCTACTTAGCCACCCTCGTGCTCATAGCCCTCCTCCTGGGGGGTGCCGCATGGTGGATCTTCCGTCGGTTGGGCAACCCCCACGCGGGGTGGTGGGCCGGGCTTGTCGCCACGATCACCGGTGTGCTCGGTGTCACCTTCATGGGCAGCGGCAGGGCCAGCGGCCAGTGCGTCATCAACCATGACTTCACCCAGCCCTTCCAAGCGACGCAGGGGCTGTGGAACCTCGCCATGACGGTCCCGCTCGGGCTCTTCGCCCTGCTGGCCTCGCGCCGACCGTTGCCTGCGCTCGTGGGCGTTGTGGCGCTGCCCCTGGCCATCGAGTTCACCCAGGCCGAGGTGAGCGGTCTGGGGCGGGTGTGCGACAGCTCGGACGCCCAGATGAACATCCTGGGTGGCCTGGTGGGACTGGCGGTCGCCGCCTTCGTCATCGCCAGGCGGACGCCGCTCGACTGGCGCGCCGGTACGAAGGCGTCGCTGATCGCCTCCGCGGTGCTGCTGGCGCTGGGGGCCGGTGTGGCCCGCCCGATGCTGACCTTCTCGCACGTGGACGGCACGGGTCTGTCGGCTGCGGACTCCGGGCAAGTGCGGGCCGTGGAGCAGGTGGTGGAAGAGGCGTTCGGTGATCGGTATGCGCTGGGCCGGGTGCAGGACCAGCCGTGTGTGGGGGCGCCGTGCAGGAACGTCGTCTTCGTCCTGCTCAGCCGGGACAAACGGCACCCGAAGGCGTTCAGCAACGGCACTCTGTCCTGGCCGGACAAGAAGCACCTGAACGTGCTCCTGAAGGACAGCGACCGTCCCAGCGTCATGGGGTACCCCGTCCCGGGGGCGAAGGCGCCGTCCAATGAACGGGAGGCATACGGCATCGCGCAGTCGTACATGCGCGAGCGCTACCCGTGGGGTGCGGACGCTGTCGAGCACAAGACATATCCGGTGGGCGGGAAGGCGGAGCTGGGGTGGATGACCAGTTGGCGCTGGGTCCACAACGATGTGCTGATGCCGAGGATGCTGGATGTGCAGGTCGACAGGACCGGGCACGTCTCACAGGTGGATGTGACGCTCGGTCCCAAGCGATTGACGCTCGACAAGGCGAAGCTGAGCGCAGAGCAGGCTGAGAAGGCGGCGCGGGCCGCGATGATCGCCCGGCTCGGCCCCCGCGGAGAAGGCATCGAGGACGATCTCCGAGGCGATGCGTTCACGCTCAAAGCGGTCGAACGGAAGGGCATCTGGCGTCCCGAGTGGTTGGTCAACCTGTCGATCGGCGCGCCCGTGCCCGACCCCGACCCTGATGCTTCACAGACGACGGAACTGTGGCGCGTGGACGCTGTGACAGGACAGGTGTACGACAGCGCCGATGTCGCGGTGAAGGCTGATTGAGTCGGCCCGACGCCTCCGGGCCGAAGCATCGGAAGGAGGGTGCTCCGGCCTAACTACCGGCTGCCGTCGTCCGGGCGATGCCCGCGAGTCTGCGGGCATCCCGCATCCGGGCGCGCAGTTCCGGCAGGGCCGGGTGCTTCGAGCCGGCCGCTTCGGTGAGATCGTCGACGAGAGCGGACAGTTCGATCGCCGCCTCCTCATGGCGCCCGGCCCTGAACAGCAGTTCCGCGAGGTGGCTGCGGGTGTTGAGCGTGTCCTCGCCCCGCGGTCCCTGCATGTGCTGCCAGCTCAGCCGTGCCTCGCGGACCAGCTCGATCGCCGAGCTCAGATCGCCGGTCTCCTGCCTCGCGACCGCCAGATTGCGGCATCGGAGCAGGGTTCTCGCGTCCTCGGGGCCGAAGATCCCCGACAGGCCGTGCAGCGCCCGTTCGTACCAGGGGATCGCCGCGGCCGGGTCGCCCGCCTCGTGGTGGGCGTTCGCGAGGTTGTCCGCCCAGACGAACCACTCCAGATGGTCGGGCCCGTACAACTGCTCGGTCTCCCGCAGCATTCCGGCTGCCAACTCGATCGACTCCCCGTGGAGGTCGGCCCGGTACGAAGCCCAGAACAGAGCGGCCCGCCGTGCGCGCCGGTCCTCGTCCCCCAGCGGCAGACTGCGCTCGTCCACCCGGACGGTCTGCTTCAGCAGGGCGATGGCCTGCTGCGCCTCACCGGTGGCGAGCAGCGCCTCGGCCAGCCGAAACCGGGTGGTACAGGACTCCGGGGCTTCGGCGCCCAAGACGGACTCCCGCCCGGCCAGCGCCTGTGCGAGCGTCTGCTGTGCCTCGTGGGGACGGTTCGCGTCCAGCAACGCCGAGCCGAGGTCATGGCAGGTGGACAGGGTGTCCGCATGATGGCTGCCGAACACCAGACGACGACGTGAGTGGAGTTCCCGGTACTGCTCGATGGCCTTGCGCAACAGCGGCCCGTCGGGCTCTCCCGCCAGACCGGCAGCGTGCACGAGGGCGGCCAGGACTCCTTTGCGGCGCAGCGCTTCAGGGTCGTACGGTCCCCGTTCCCGCTCGGCGGCTGCCAACGACCGCACATGGCCACCGAGGAGTTCGGGGGTGAGGGTGAGGGGTTCGTCATCGTCGCGGTCGGGCGCCGCCGCTGTGCTCATCCCGATGTCCGCGGGGTGCTTCGGTACTCCACCGCCGCACGGGTGAGGAGCAGCAGATCGCGCTGCTCGGACGGCAGCGACTGTACGGCGCCCCAGGACGGTTCGAGCTCAGCGGTGCTGAGCGCGGCCAGCGGCCGTTCCCAGACGGCGGCCGGGTGCAGCAGGTCGTGCACGGCGAGCGATGCACCCCTGCTCCTGCGCCGGAGGCCGCCCCCGGTGGCGTAGGCGAGACGCCGGCCGTCGGACGAGGCGGCGACGGCCAGCGGGGGGTGGTCGCTCGGCCGTGGTAGGCCCCGTGGTGTCAAGGTCGCGGTGTCGTAGCAGTGGGCGCGCCGCTCGCGCGGTGCCCAACCCCCGACCGTGCGCCAGGACGGAACGGCGAACAGGTGCCGCAGTCGTGGTGCGTTCTCCGCCGCGGCGACCATCAGCAGCCTCCCGTCCATCACCTGCCACAGGAATACGCTGCCGCGATCTCCCACGGAGACCAGTTCATCGCTGGAGACGAACACCAGCTCCTCCACATTTCCATGGTCGGGAGGCGCCGTCCCGCGGGCCAGCGCCGTGGTCAGGGCCGAGTCGGTGAGCACCACCAACGGGCCGTCCGCAAAGGCGAGTCGGGTCCCGGTCGGGTCCGCTGCCACGACATCGCCGCGGCCCAGCCCGAACGGCTCCAGGGAGACCCTGCGCAGGGGCGCGCCGGGATGACCCAGCAGCGCCCCGGAGCGGGAACGCAGACCGATCACATAGCCGGCGTCGATCACCACGGCGCGCGCTCCGTCCAGGAGCGGTCCGCTGCCCAGCCGTTCGGTGCGGCCGGCCCCGTACTGCACGAGTTCCCATGGGCCGTACCCGGGGGCTTGCACCGCCCTGGACCTGGACCGTCCGGACCAGGGGGTGCGAATCGCCACCACCTCGCCGGACGGCAGTGTGCTGAACGAGCCGTGGCCGGCCGGGCCCTCGTACAGCAGGGTGCGCCGTCCCGTACTGGTGTCGAGCAGGTGCAGGCGTTCGGTGCCGGCATCCGGGGCGGTGAGCAGGGTCAACAGCGGGCCCGTCGGGGCGAAGGAGAGCTGTCGGGCGCTGCGGATCGGATCGTGGGTGCTCACGACGGCCCTCTGGCCGAGTGACTGCGCCGCCCCGGCCAGTGAGCGGGACCGGGCGGTGCGCAGCGCGGTGGCGAGCGGTTGCGCCGCCGGGTCCTTGGGGCTCCAGCGGCGGGGGAGTCGGCGGGTGATGCGGGCCGCGTCGCTGACGGGCACGGCGAGGGCGAGCTCCCACAGGCCGGACCGGTCGCGTCGGCGGCGCAGCTGCCGTGCCAGCCGATCGATCTCGCCCCGGCTGCCCCAGGCGACCTTGTCCCGTGCGGTGAGGGCCCGCAGGTCGTGGAGGGCCTTGGCCACGTACGGCAGCCACTGCGCGGGGTCTGACTCGGCGAGTCTTCGGTGGTGTTCCAGGGCCTCCGTCAAGAAGGGCTCGGCGTCCGCCGTGCGTCGGGCCTTCGCGAGCAGTGAGCCGAGTTCGTGCACGGCGGTGGCGAGTTCGGGCCGCAGCTGCGGGCGGGCGGCAGCCAGGGGCCGGTAGAGGCCGACCGCTTCCTCGATGACCTCAGCGGCCTCCGTGATGCGCCCGACCTGACGCAAGCGTCCGCCGAGGGTGATCAGGGCGGTGGCCAGTCGGGGCGTACGGGCCTTCGGGTCGAAGGGCACCAGTTGCCGCAGATTGCCCACGGTGTGTTCGGCGGCTGCCAGGGCTTCCTGATGATTGCCGTGCTCCGCGAGCAGCAGGGCGCGTTGATGGGTGAGTTCCGCGTGTTGGGGTGCCGCTTTCACGAAGGCGAGGAGGTCGACTTCGCGCAGAGACTCATGGACGCCCTCCGCTTCCTCGGTCACCGCCAGGGCCAGCCCCAACTGGCCGCCGCGCTGAAGCACAT
The DNA here is from genome assembly GCF_036226685.1 of Streptomyces sp. NBC_00690. NCBI lineage: Bacteria > Bacillati > Actinomycetota > Actinomycetes > Kitasatosporales > Streptomycetaceae > Streptomyces > Streptomyces sp. NBC_00690. The sequence goes on along the minus strand of NZ_CP109009.1, from coordinate 2,738,469 downwards.
CGCCGAGCCCGGCGAGGGCCGCGGCCAGTTGGGGCAGCAGCGCGGGATCGTCGGCGGCGAGCGTCCGGTAGCGCCGTACGGAGTCCTCGCAGCGGGCGATCGCCTCAGCGGGGCGGGGCACGCGGGCCAGCAGCTCTCCGCTCTGGAGGAGCACCGCCGCCAGCATGGTGCGGTACGAGGGGTCGGCCGCCGCCAGTTTGCGGAAGCGGGTGACCGCCTCCTCGGCAGCGGTCAGTGCGTCCGTGGTGCGACCGGCCCGTCCGCGGCTGAAGCTGAGACCGGCGATCAGGGCCGCTTCCCCCACTTCGTCCGGGGCCTCGGACAGGAGTTGCTCGACGGCGCGCTCGGTGAAGTCGGCGGTTGCATCGACGAGGGCGTCATCGGTCGGCTTCAGCAGGGTTTCCAGGCCGATGGACCGCACCACGTCCGGATCGAGCCGTTCCATGGTCGCCAGTGAGGTCAGTACGGCGCTGCCGGCCCTGACGGCCAGTTCCGGATCGCGGCGCAGCAGGGGGAACAGCACCTTGTCCCCGATGTGCGGCCAGCGTTCGGCCGCGGCCGTCAGGAAGGAGAGCGCACGGGGTGTGTAGGGCGGTGGCTGCCCTGCCCGACGTCGAAGCACGGTGTGCACGGCCGTGACCGTCCACAGGTCGGTGGGGTGGCCGGTGACGGGGCTGCCGGGTAAGGAGAGGGCGAGGAAGTCCTCGGCCAGCCGGTCGGGGAGCAGCGGGTGCAGTACATGGGTGTCGCCCGGCACGGACGGCGGGTAGCAGGCGGCATGGTCGGCGAGGACGGTTTCGGCGGGCTCGGTGAACAGCAGTTCCGGCAGCAGGCTCCCGGCTCGTTCCCTGCGTACGGGGCCGGTGAGTACGGCGGTGAACACGGCCCTCGCCATGGTGGTCGTCGAGATGCGGTGCCCTTCCTCCGCTGCGCGGTTCTCGTGGCGCTGGGCCCAGTTCTCGTGTTCCCGGTCCAAGAGATAGGTGGTGAGCCCGATGAGGTCGTCGGGGGTGCTGCGGTGGTGGGCACGGGCGTCCACGGCGACGAGTGCCGCCATGTGGACGCTCAGCGTCAGCCCGAAGTCCGGATGGTCGAGTCCCAGGGGCGGGGGGATCGCGTCCGGGTCGGGAAGGGCGGGGTAGTGCCGGGCGAAGCCGCTGCGGGCCGCTCGGAACATGGCCGCCCGGTCGTCGCCTTCGGTCCGGAGCGGGCGGAGTAGTTGGTCCGATGTGGCTGCCGGCCTACCGTTGCGGTCCCGTCGGGCCAGTTTGGCGCGGAGCGCGGGCCAGGCGTCGGCCGAGCGCGCGATCAGCAGCACCCGTACGGGTACGTCCGCCTCCAGTAGCGCGTTCGTCAGCAACCAGTTCAGATGGGCCAGGGGCCAGCGGTCCGCGTAGTCCACCAGGAGCACAACACCGGGGTGGCCGGAGACACGGAGGTCCTGGCTGCCGGCGTCCGGCGGCTCGGTGTCCGCGGCATGGACGGCGTCGACCACCAGCCAACCCCGGGTGCCACGAAGGCCGGCGAGCTCATGGGCGAGCCGGGTCTTGCCCTGACCGCCCGCGCCATGGAGCCAGCGCACGCGCAGCCCGGGTGGTCCGCCGCACCAGTCGTCGAGTGCGGTCAGTGCCTCCTGGCGGCCGGTGAACTCGACGACCGCGGCATCGGCGCCGAGCATCCGACTGGGCGGCTCCCGGAGCCAGGCGGAGTCCTGTGCGGGGTTCGGCGGTCGATGGATGTGGAGCAGATAGACGGGCATTCCGTCGCCGAAGACATGGATGTCGGCGCCGATCGCTCCGTAGGCGAAGCCGCCTGCGGCGTGGACTTCCTGGTGGAGAGCGTCTGGAAGCCGGGGTTCCGGGCTCACCTGTGGATCGCGCCGCCGTCCGCGGACGGCGGCCGGGGGCTCTGGTGGTAGACGACGTTCCCGCCCTGCACGGCGAACTGGGTGGAACCGTCCCGGGCGGTGTTGGTCTGCTGCCAGGTCGTGCTGGTGCTCGGACGCTCGTCGCGGAGGCGGTTGACCAGTTCTCGCAGCGGGCCTTCGGCCTCTGGCTGCTGTTCCAACAGCCGGGTCAGGCGCAGGGTCCACAGCAGGGCCAACTCCTCGCGCACCCGATCGGCACGACCCTGTTCGGCCAAGGCGGCCACGGTGTCGGCGTCGTTGTCCAACTGGGTTTCGATCGCCGCCGGTCGGTCGGGGTCGTCCCGCCGGAACAACTGCACGACACCGTCCCGGGCTCCGCTCCAGACATCGGTGGCCATCGCTCCCACCAGCGCCGTCCCTCCGGCACCGGCGAGAGCCGTGAGCGCCTCCGCCAACATGTTCCATCCCCCATCGGCAAGCCAACGCCGACCGTGTCGGCGGGTCGGTCCAGCGTAGGACGCACCCGGGGGCGGGGGGCGGAGCTGGCTCGCTCAATGGGCTTCAGTACGTGGGAAGTTGCGTTCGATGCTTCCACCAGTCGAGTGGCACAGGATGAACCGCGGCGCCGGGGCGTGTGGGGCCGGCAGCAGGCAGACGCGGGGGCCGGGCCGGCAGTCGCAGCGCCAGGAACGCGGGCTTCGGCGGGAATGAGGGAGAGAAGGCGAGCAGAACGGCCCGCTCGGCGCTGTGGCGCGGGTCATCGTGCCCCTGTGCCGTAGCCGTCAAAACACCGTCAAAACGCTGTCAAAACGCCGCCGAAACGCCTCCTGGCGCAGAACCCGCCGTACTCCGCCCGGGCCGCGACAGTGGCCCCGTCCCGGTGACAGCGGCCCTTCACCCAGACAGAACCTTGACGGCCGCCGCGGCGCCTCGCGCTGCGCCGATTCGGTGCGGAGATCCTCATCCGGCCCACGCTCCCCTGCGTAGGGGAGGGGCCCTACCTAGGGTGGATCGTGCCACTCTCCGACCACCATGGATGCGAGGAAGTCGTGCCCGCTCTCCCCTGGGTGAAGCCCCATCCGGCCCGACCCGGCACCGTCGCCTACGTCATGGCCTCGCGCTTCGAAGTACGGTCGCTGAAGGACGTGCCGCGCTTCCTCCTGAAGACCGTGGCCGCCTGGCAGCAGGTGCGCAAAGCGCCCGGCGCGCTCGGCGTCTCCTTGGACGCCCACCCGTTCCAGCGGGTCTTCTGCACCCTCTCTGCCTGGGAGGACCGCGATGCGCTTTACACCTTCGCGCAGACCGAACCACACCGCGGCGTGATGAGCGCCATCCGGCCGGTGATGCGGACGTCGACGTTCACCTTCTGGGATGCCCCGGTGGCGGATCTGCCCATCGACTGGGCGGACGCCAGAAGACGACTCGACGAGCAGGCGGCATCCGACGCCCGCGCCTAGGCGTACTGATCACGAGCATGGCCGGCGGGCCGTCCGAGCGATCCCGACACTCCCCGTGCCGGTCGCTCTACGATCACTCCCCGTGACTCCTCCCTCACGTAAACGTGGGGGCTTCTCGCTATGCCGGGTTGGCGTCGCGACGGACCAGCCCGGCCCGTAGAACGTTCTGGGCGCCCACCGTGTCCGCGTGCGCGCTGTGGCCGCACGAGACGCAGTGGAACTTCTCCTGGGTGGGCCGGTTCTCCGCTGCGACGTGCCCGCATTCGGGGCAGGTCCGGGAGGTGTTGTGGGGGTCCACGGCGATCACTTCCCGTCCGGCGCTTTCAGCCTTGGCGTGCAGGATCGTCAGAAACACCCCCCATCCGGCATCCGAGATCGAACGGTTGAGCCCGGCCTTGGCAGCGGCCCCGTTGGGCAGGAAGCCGCCCGGCGTCTCGGGGTCGGGCTTCGGGGCGGGGGCCTTGACCATGTTGCGGATCTTGAGGTCTTCGTGCGCTATCAGGTCGTGCTCGCGGACCAGGCCGAGCGCGGTCTTGTGCGCGTGGTCGAGGCGCTGGCGGCGCACCTTGCGGTGCAGGGTGGAGACCTTGGCGACAGCCTTGCGGCGGCGCTTCGACCCGCGCTTACACCGGCTGAGAGCCTGCTGTGCGGCTTCGAGCTTCGCGGTGGCCTTCCGGGCGTGACGCGGGTTGGCGACGTGCTCGCCGTTGGACGTGGTGAGAAAAGAGGCGATGCCCATGTCGATGCCGACCACGGACCCGGTCTTGGGAAGCGGCTCGGGCTGGGCCTGCTCGGCGGTCAGCACGACGAACCACTTACGGCCCTCGCGCTTGACCGACACGGTCTTGACCTTGCCGACCACGGCGCGATGCTGATTGACCTTGACGTGGCCGACGCCCTGGAAGCGGACACGGGTGACCAGGTCGTGCGGGGTGGAGTCCCACCGGCAGCCGTCGCCGTCCTTGGGGAAGTCCACCGTGTCGAACCAGTCCACGCCCCGGAAGCGCGGGTAGCCGGGCGTCTGCCCGGCCTTGACGCGCCGGAAGAACGCGGCGAACGCCTTGTCGAGACGGCGAAGCGTGGCCTGCTGCGAGGAGAACGACCAACGCCCCTGGCGTTCCGGGTCGAAGACTCGGATGTCCTTGAGCTGGGCGGACTGCTGCCCGTACTTGATGCTCGTCTTCGAGCTGTGCCGGTAGGCGTCACGCCGTTCCTGCAACGCCCCGTTGTAGAGCGAGCAGTGGTCACGCAGCATCTCGCCGAGCGCGGCGGCCTGGCCCACGGTGGGCCGCATGAGGAACTTGTACGCACGGATCATCCGGCCCACCCCCTTCCAAGTCGGTTCGCGTGATCATACTACGCTTGGTGTATGTCACCACGCTGGGAACCGAATCCTGATATCCGCACTGGCCGTCACGTCGCCTACAACCTGCACGCTCACTTGGTGTTCGTCACGAAGTACCGCAAGGGCATCTTCGATGACGCGATGCTCAAACGGTGCGAGGAGATCATGCGGGAGGTCTGCCACAAGTTCGAGACCGAGCTGCGCGAGTTCAACGGCGAGACCGATCACGTACACCTGCTCGTGCACTACCCGCCGAAGATCGCGCTGTCCAAGCTGATCAACTCACTCAAGGGCGTCAGCTCCCGGTACCTGCGGGCCGAGTACACCGGCCGCATCAACCGCATCGGGCTGGGCTCCGTCTTCTGGTCCCGCTCCTACTTCGCAGGCTCGTGCGGCGGCGCACCACTCACGGTGATCCGTCAGTACATCGAGCAGCAAAAACGTCCGCTCTAAGGTGCCGGTCAGAGCAGTCCTAGGATGCGTTTCCCTCCCCGGCTGAAGCCGGGGATACCCACGCAAGATCAGGGAAAGAAGCGATGGCACGAATCACGGGACTGCGGACCCACGGCGGCGCGATACGAGACCTGGCGGAACGCTGGCTCGAACAGCTCGACTCCCGGAGGGACGGAGACTTCGTCTGCTCGCCCGCGGGGCTCTGGCTGGCCCTCGCGGCCATCGCATCGGGCGCCCGGGGCAGAACCGCTGACGAACTCGCCCAACTCCTCAAAGTCGCCGGTGCACCGGCGGGCGCCGCGGTCACCGATGCCGCCGCCGCGCTGGCCGCGACCGACTCGCTGGCCACGGCCACCCAGGTGTGGAGCACCGTGCCGCTCCGCGAGGACTTCCGTGCCGCACTGCCCGACATCGGCTTCTCCACCACGCTCGACCCCGCCCGGATCAACGCCTGGGTACGGGAGGCCACCGACGGAGCCATCGAGCGACTGCCCGTCCCCATCGAGCCGTCCACTGTTCTCGCCCTGGTCAACGCATTGGTTCTCACAGCGCGCTGGGCGACGCCCTTCCATGCCGCCCGCACCCGGCCGTGCACCTTCCGCGATGCGCTCGGACGACTCCACACCGTCCCGACGATGCATCGGGAGCTGCGGCGCGAAGAAGCATGGACGGTCGAGGGCTCGTACGTCGTGGAACTCGCCTGCGCCCCCGTACACGGCGGTGAGCCAGCCCGGATCCGACTCGTCCTGGGCGCCGAAGGCAGGTCCGCGGCCGAGGTGCTGCCCGCGGCCTGGGCCCCAAAGTCCGAGGCCGCCCCGGTGGCGGGCGATCAGCTGCTCCTCGCGCTGCCCCGGTTCGCCCTGCGCACCACCCGCGACGTCACCAAGGACCTGGCGGCGCTCGGGGTGCGCGAGGCGACCTCCTCGACCGCAGACTTCTCCGCGCTCTCTCCGGAGCCGCTCATGATCAGCCAGGTCGTGCAGGAGTCGATCGTCGAGGCCGGCGAACTCGGGGTGCGGGCCGCGGCGGTCACCGCCGTACTCATGGCACGGTCGGCGGCGCCGCGCCCTGCGCGCGAGATCGTCACGATCGCCTTCGACCGTCCCTTCGGCATTGCGGTGATGGACGGCAGCGGCGAGGTCCCGCTGTTCGTGGGGTGGCAGTCGGGCGCTCCGAAAGGTCCGCAGGCCCCCGCCACGGCCTAGGAGACGACCCGCGCCAGCAGGAACCCGTCGTACCCCTTCACCCCGACCGTCTGCACCGCCGTCGCGTCCAGTCGTGGCTCCCGAGCCACCAGCGCGTACATCTCCCGTGTGCCGACCACCGAAGGGTCGGTGCTGTCCCGTTCCACCACGGCCCCGCCCCGCACGGTGTTGTCGACGATGATCAGGCTGCCGGGGCGGGAGAGCTTGAGCGCCCACTCCACGTAGTGCGGGTTGTTCTTCTTGTCCGCGTCGATGAAGAACAGGTCGAACGGACCCGCGCCGGGCTCGGCGGCCAGCTTCGGCAGTGTCTCCAGCGCCGCACCCGTGCGGACCTCCGCGATGTGGTCGAGTCCGGCGCGGGCCAGGTTCCCCCGCGCCACCTCGGCGTGCTCCGGGCTGTACTCCAGCGAGATCAGCCGACCCCCGTCGGGCAGCGCCCGCGCCAGCCAGATCGTGCTGTAGCCGCCCAGGGTGCCGATTTCCAGGATCGTGCGCGCGCCCATCGAGGCGGCCAGCAGATGCAGCAGCTTGCCCTGGTTGCCCGCCACCGCGATCGACGGCAACCCCGCCGACTCGCTCGACGTGAGCGCCGTCGTCAATGCGTCGTCATCGGGTGCCAGGAGGTCGGTGAGATAGCGGTCCACCGCCTCCCACCGCTCTTGGGCGGCCTGCTCGGCGGTGTCGTGTGCGTGCTGTGATCCCTCGGGCAACTTTTCCGTCATGGTCAACAACCTAAAGGTTGTCCCGTGATCCACGGATGGGCGCGCGACGACGGCTGCGGGACTCTCCGCGGCCCGCACAGCAGGCGGCACCCCCGGATCGCGCTGCCGGACTATCTGGATGCGCCCGACTTGGTACGAGTGCGTCCTCCGGTGCGCGAGGGACGGCGGCCGGCGTGGGCATGGGCCGGTCGAGTGCGGGAGGGCCTTCGCGGAGACGGGGATTTCAGGCCCGTATCAGAGCCGACCTGGCAAACCGTACGTCCGACGTCTTGTATGTTCCCCCGCATACCTCTTTCGCGCCCGACCTGGCGCCCGCCGACGGATATCCGAGCAAATCGGGATGACTGTCAGGCAAAGAGGGGGTTGCCGCAGTCTCTTGGGACGGGTAATGCGAGGCTCTCTGAGCCAGATGACCACGATGGTAACGGAACGTAGGGGAGGCGCGGCGCGACGTGGCGAACGCGGAGCACAGCGTGCGCGGGAGTGCAACGACGGACTCAAGATTGGGCGCGGCCAGGCTCGCCCTATGGCTTGTGGCCGCCGTCCTCGCCATACGACAGACAGCGATGGTCCTCCGTCAACCCCCCGGTGAGCGGTTCCTGGACCTGGAGACCTGGGTCGGTCCGGACGGCGGGCTCCATCTGGACGGCTCGCTGTACACGGACGACCGGTTCACCGGCACCCCGTTCGCGGGGCTGCTGTTCAACCCTCTCACCCGGACCGCCGAGCAGGCGCTCGGCATCGCCTGGACCCTGGGCACCCTACTGCTGGTCGCGGGCATAGGACTGCTGGTGGCACGCTCGCTGCCCGCTCCGGTGTCCCGGCGCAGCGGCCTCCTTGCAGCTCCCCTCGCCATCGTGCTGCTGCTGATCTCGCTACCGGTGCGCAACAGCTTCCACCTCGGGCAGATCAGTGTCATTCCGGTGCTGCTGGTGCTGCTGGGCGTGCTCGCCGTCCGCGAGGAGCGCGCGGCGGGGCTGCTCATCGGAGTCGCCGCCGCCCTGCAACCCACGGTGCTGCTGTTCGCGCCGCTGTTGTGGTTCACCGGGCGCAGACGCGCGGCGATCACCTCAGGCGCCACCTTCGCGGTGTGCACCGTGCTGGCCTGGGCCGCCCTGCCGAGCGACTCCACCACGTACTGGTTCGACCATGTCGCCGGCACCGGACTGGGCAGCCACCCCGACGGGCTGGCCAACCAGTCACTGCACGGCGCACTGCTGCGTTTCGGTCTCGAAGGGCCGCTGGAGATAGCGCTCTATCTGGTCCTGGCCGCCGCGGTGGCGTGGTTCGGACTGCGCAGGGCCGTCCGGTACGCGCAGGACGGACAGTTGCTGCTCGCCGTGGCGGTGGTCGGATGCGTTGCCATCGCCGTGGCGCCCACCACCTGGCAGCACCAGTTGGTGTGGCTGCTGCTCGCGGCCGTCGGCCGGGTGGGCAAGCGGGCGTCCGACCGGATGCTGTGGCCCGTACTGATCGTGCTGACGGTCACCCTGCCCAGCAAGATGCTGCTGCCGAACATGGTGGTGCTGGAGCCGATCCGCCACAACGCCGTACTGATCGCGGCACTCGCAGCTGCCTGCGCGGTGCCCTTCCTGGCGCGGACCTCTCCGCACTTCCGGCGTCCCGTTCCCACCGAGTACGTCACCCCGGCGCCCTCGCGCTGGAGCCGCATCCCGCTGCTGCCGTTCTGGCGCCGTGTGGTGACCCGGCCCAATCTGCTGCTGGAACTGATGGTCATCAGGGCCGGGTACTCGATCTACTCCAGGATCAGGCTGGAGGCCACCGGCAGTGTGGACGCGGCCAGGGAGCACGGCCGGCAGATCCACTCCATCGAGCAGGCGCTCGGCTTCGACATCGAGCACTGGTTCAACCACGCCGTGGTGGACGTGGAGTGGCTGGAGGCGTTCTTCAACTTCTACTACACCTCGTTCCACTTCCCCATCCCGTTGATCATCCTGGCCCTGCTCTACATCCGCCGCCCGGGGGACTACCGCTGGGCGCGTTCCGCGCTCGCCTTCGCGACCCTGCTCGCGCTCGTGGGCTTCTGGTTCTACCCGCTCTCGCCGCCACGGCTGATGCCGGGCATGGGCTTCATCGACACCGTCCACAAGACGGCGGACCTGAGCAAGCCCGAGTTCGGTGCGATGACCGCGGTCACCAACCAGTACGCGGCGATGCCGTCGCTCCACTTCGGCTGGTCGCTGTGGTGCGGTGTGGTCGCCGTGATGTTGGCGCCGAAGCTGTGGATGAAGCTGCTCGGACTGATCCACCCGTTCATCACGCTCTGCGTGATCGTCGGTACCGCGAACCACTGGATCCTCGATGCGGTCGGCGGCGCGGTGGTGGTGGGCATCGGCTTCGCGCTCACCTATGTGCTCTCCGGTCGGCGCAAGCTGCTGCCCGGGGTACCGGTGGTGCTGCCGAGTGCGCGCGAACCGGAACCCGAGCGGGTGTCCGTTCCCGTCGCCCGTGGGCGGGCGAGTGCGGCACCGGAGCCGGCCATGGCCGGCGGGGGGCACGAGGACCCGGAAGGCGAAGTGCGCGCCGAGCCCGCGGTTCCGAAGTAGCAGGGCCCTGGCGGGGCCCCGGGGGCCAGGGGAGACCCTGGCCCCCGGGGTGGATCGCCGCTCCTGCCAGGATCTGACGACGGCCCGTTTCCCGCCACCGGAGACGGGCCGCAGCCGTGGCCGGGCCCGATTTCGTTCCGGGCCCGATTTCGTTCCGGGCCTGCTTTCGTTCCGGGCCCGAGCAGACTCGCGCAGGGGTGGTGACCGGTCTCGCTCTGGGCCCGGAGAAACGACTGAGCGCACGCCCGGAAGGACGTGCGCTCAGCGGTCAGGCCGGGTCAGTACCAGCCCTGGACCTGCCAGGAGGACCAGGCGCCGCAGGCGCTGCCGTAGCGGTCCTTCATGTAGTCAAGGCCCCACTCGATCTGAGTGGCCGGGTTGGTGCGCCAGTCGGAGCCTGCGGTGGCCATCTTGGTGCCCGGCAGGGCCTGCACCAGGCCGTAGGCACCGCTGGACGGGTTGGACGCGTCGGCGTCCCAGTTGCTCTCCCGCTCAACGATCTTGCTGAAGCACTGGAACTGCGCCTCGTCGTTGATCATCTTCTTGGCGATCGTCTTCGCGGACGCGACCTCGGCCGCGGCGGGCGCGGCGCTGGGAGCAGCCGATGCGGTGGGAGCGTTGACACCCATCACCATCGCGGCGGACGTGACCGCCAGGGCGGAGCCCACCAGGGCGGTCTTCGGGCGAACGGCGATGCGGCTGAGGATGGAGCGGGTCACTAACGGCACCTAACGTCGGGTACGGGGGCTGTCGCCCGGCGCCCGACCCGTCCGTACGACGGAGGAGGAAGCCGGTGGATGCGAGCCCTCCCGCCGGAGCGGGAGGGCAGCGCACTGAGCGACCGGACCAGTGTTAGCGGCCCGCGGAAGCGGTGGCAACGAGCCCCGGTACTAGTCCGCCTCGCAACCGGCTCCCGGCGAAGCGCCGCCACTCTTCCCGTATGCCCTGGTCACCGCGGTACGCCGGCCCCGCACGGGATCTCCTAGGCCCTTTCGTAGAGGCCCTAAGCCCTGTGGGGCGGCTCACGGTCGACGCTCCCCTGAGGGGCGTCAAATGTGACCTGGGCCTCGAACGCCGCACGTCGTGTCGCCCGCCGCAGCGCCTTCAGAATCGCCGGCCCCAAGGTGAGGGTGAGGACGAGGGTGATCACCGCCCGGCCCAGGTCCCAGCCCATCGACGTCAGCAGGCAGTAGGTCAGGAACCGCACCAGGTTCTCGGACAGCGGGTCCCCCGGGTGGAACGAGATATTCGACGACACCCCCTGGAGATACGTCCAGCCCTGGAGGTTCATGACCGTGCCGTAGGCGAAGGCGGCCACCGTCCCGTACAGACCGAGCATCAGCACTTCGGCGCGGCCCCGGATGCGGTCGGGCCCCGGCAGCAGCCCCACGCCCATCGTGAACCAGCCCATCGCCAGCATCTGGAACGGCATCCAGGGTCCGACCCCACCGGTGAGCAGTGCGGACGCGAACATGGTCACCGCGCCCAGGACGAAACCGAACCCGGGGCCCAGCACCCGACCGCTGAGCACCATCAGGAAGAACATGGGTTCCAGGCCGGCCGTGCCCGCGCCCAGGGGACGCAGGGCCGCCCCCACCGCTGCCAACACCCCGAGCATGGCCACCGCTTTGGCATCCATTCCCGTATCGGCGATCGTGGCCACGACGACGGCCACCAGCAGCGGCAACAGCGCGGCGAACAGCCAGGGGGCGTCGGCCGCGTGGTCATGGAGGCCGGAGCGCTCGTCGGCGAGCAACGGCCAGCCGAAGGCCACCACTCCCACGGCGCTGATGAGCACCAGGGCGGCGATCGACCGAGGGCCGAGCCGTACGGGCCGCGCGGACCGCTGTGCGTCCACGGCCCTCACCCGTGGTCCCTCGAACGCCGGGCCAGTGCCCGTTCGACCTCGGACACGGTCAGCCACTGCTGGGGGGCGAGGACCTTCGCCGTCTGCGGTGCGAACGCCGGCGACGACACCACCACCTCGGCGGTCGGCCCGTCCGCGACGATCTCGCCGTCGGCCATGATGAGGACGCGGTCGGCGAGTTCCGCGGCCAACTCCACATCGTGCGTCGCCAGCACCACGGCATGGCCGTCCCCGGCGAGCGACTTCAAGATCGTGGCCAGCCGTGCCTTGGCCGCGTAGTCCAGACCGCGGGTCGGCTCGTCCAACAGCAGCAGGGGCGGCCGGCCCGTGAGCACGATCGCCAGCGCCAGTGCCAGCCGCTGCCCCTCCGAGAGGTCCCGTGGATGGGTGTCGTCGGCCACGCCCGGCAGGAGTTCGCTCACCAGGGCACGGCAGGCTCCGGGGTCCGCGCCCGCGTCGGCGTCCGCCGCCGCGCACTCGGCGGCCACGGTGTCCGCGTACAACAGGTCCCGCGGCTCCTGTGGGACGAGGCCGACGCGACGGATCAGTTCGGCGGGAGCCGCCCGGTGCGGGGTGAGCCCACCGACGTCCACGCTTCCCGAGGCCGGAACCACCATGCCCACGAGCGTGCCGAGCAGGGTGGACTTGCCGGCGCCGTTGCGGCCCATCAGGGCCACGGTCTCCCCGCGGGTGAAGCTCAGGTCGATGCCGCGCAGTGTCTCCGCGCGTCCCCGTCGCACGCTGAGTCCCCGGATGCGAGCGACCTCCGTCGCGGTGGGTGCGGGGTGGGCGGTGGGTGCAGGGTCGGCCGTGGGTGCGGCGCGGTTCTCGCCGGGTTCTTCGGCCAACTGCTCGCGCAGCGCTGCGGCCCGTCGGCGTGCGTCCCGCACCGACAGCGGCAACGGCGACCAGTGCGCGAGCCGCCCGAGCGCAACCACCGGCGGGTACACCGGGGAAACGGCCATCACATCGGCAGGCGCGCCCATGGTCGGAGCGGCGCCCGGTTCGGGCAGGAGGATCACCTGGTCCGCGTACTGCACCACTCGCTCCAGCCGGTGTTCGGCCATCAGTACCGTGGTGCCCAGGTCATGGACGAGCCGTTGCAGCACGGCCAGCACCTCTTCCGCGGCTGCCGGATCCAGCGCCGAGGTCGGCTCGTCCAGCACCAGCACCTTCGGGTGGGTGGTGAGCACCGAACCGATGGCGACGCGCTGCTGTTGGCCGCCGGAGAGGGTGGCGATGGGACGGTCGCGGAGTTCCGCGAGCCCGAGCAGATCCAAGGTCTCCTCGACACGGCGGCGCATCACGGAGGGTGCGACGCCGAGGGACTCCATGCCGTAGGCGAGTTCGTCCTCGACGGTGTCGGTGACGAAGTGGGCCAGCGGATCCTGGCCCACGGTGCCGACGAGGTCGGCGAGTTCCCGCGGCTTGTGGGTCCGGGTGTCGCGGCCGTCGACGGTCACCCGACCGCGCAGGGTGCCGCCCGTGAAGTGCGGCACCAATCCGCACACCGTCCCGAGCAGGGTCGACTTGCCCACGCCCGACGGGCCGACGAGCAGCACCAACTCACCCTCGGGGACGGTGAGGTCGATATGGGCGACGGTCGGCGCCCCGGCGTCGGCGTACGTCACCGACACCTGCTCGAAGCGAATCACCAGGACTCCTTGGGGGCCGGGGCCAGAGACGGTACGGGCGCGATGAACGCGGGCAGCAACCCGATGAGGATCGACAGGGCCGGCCACAACGGCAGCGCGGGGGCGACCAGCGGCACGACCGAGGGATGCAGGGCGTCGGGGGAGTGGGACCCGGCCCAGATCATCAGGACGGCGACCGCGGCACCGGAGGCGGCGACCCACCAGGACCGCGGACCGAACCGGTCGGGCCGGTAGCGGGTGCGCACCGAGCGGCGACCGCCGAGCCGCAGCCCGGCGACGGCGGCGAGGAGCCCCGCACCCAGCAGTGGTATTGCGTACGAGCCACCCTCCGCCGCCAGCAGGGCGTAGGAGCCGGCGCACACCCCCAGCAGACCGCCGAGGGTGAGCGCCGTGGTGGTGTGTCGCACCGCGGGCGGCACCTGTGCACTGCGCCCGTAGCCACGCGCGTCCATGGAGGCTGCGACGGCGATGGAACGCTCCAGGGCGCCTTCCAGCACGGGCAGCCCGATCTGGGCGACGGCCCTGATGCCGCCGGAACGTCGACCGCGCAGCCGTCTGGCGGTCCGCAGTCGGCCGATGTCGGTGACCAGATTGGGTGCGAACGTCATGGCGACGACGACGGCGACACCGACCTCGTACAGCGCGCCCGGCAGGGACTTGAGGAGCCGGGCCGGGTTGGCGAGGGCGTTGGCCGCACCGACGCAGATCAGCAGGGTGGCGAGCTTCGCACCGTCGTACAGGGCGAAGACCACCTGTTCCGCGGTGATCCGTCCACCGATGCGGATGCCCTGCGCCCAGTCGGGGAGCGGAACTTCGGGCAGGTCGAGCAGGGTGTGGGAGCCGGGGATGGGAGAGCCGAGGGCGACCGAGAACAGGACGCGCACGGCGATGACGAACAGTCCGAGCTTGACGAACGCCGCATAGGAGCGGGCCCAGGGGGCGTCCGTGCGCCGGGCGGCGACGACATAGCCGGCGACGGCCACCAGCAGCCCGAGGAGCAGGGGATTGGTGGTGCGGGACGCGGCGGTGGCGAGCCCGAGGGCCCACAGCCACCAGGCACCGGGGTGCAGTGCGTTGCGCCGGTCGGCCTCGGGTGCCCGCAGCCGTGTCCACCAGGGGCCGCGCCCACCGGGTCCGGAGGGGCTCGGGTCCGCGGTCGAGTGTTCCGTCGGCAGTTCGCCCCGGGCGGGGGTCCGGGTGGCGAGCCGTGGGTGGGGGCGGGTGTGACCTTCCCCCGGTGGCCGGTTCGCCGGCGTCCTGTTGGCAGGCGTGTGGTCGGCCGATAGCCGGTTCGTGGGTGTTTCCTTCATCGCCTACGACGACGGGACTGCCACAGCGCCGCCCCTCCCAGCGCCAGGATCGCCGCCACACCTGCGAGAACCCCCACGGAGGGGCCGCCGTCGGTGTTTTCGTCGCTGCCACCGTCCGCCGTGGATGAGGCGGCGGCCGTGGGTCGGTCTCCCGCGACCTGTTCGCCGCAGCCCGCGCGCGGATAGCCCGAGATCGCGCACAGCAGCGCCTGGCTGTTGTAGCGCAGCGGTTTGGCGACGGCTGCCAGTGCATCGGCGGCCGTGGCGGCCTTGGGCACCTGGGCGCAGGCGGTACGCAGCGGCGGCGGGCGTTCCCCGGCCGGGGCGTCTTTCAGCGTGCCCGGGTCGATGACCAGGGCCAGGCGCTTGGCGTCCGGCTTTGCGGGTGTCGCGGCACAGATGGCCGCGAAGTCGGGTTCCCGACGCGGCCGGGCCGAGTCCGAACTGTCCTCGCTCACCGAGAACCGGTAGCCGGTCACCGAACCGTCCGCAGGTCGGGCGCTCGCCGGGCCCTCGGTGGCGTACGTCCAGGTGGTGCCATCGCCCAGCCAGAACGACCAGTAGCGGTATCCCGCGGCCTGGGCGGGCCCCGCTCCGAGCACGGTCAGCGCCGCCCCGAGCGCGAGGACGAGCGCGAGGACCCGGCCGCGCATCAGCTCTGGTTCTTGCGACGGCCGCTGAACAGGATGCCCACACCCACACTGGCGGCGAAGAACGCGCCGACGATCCACCAGACGGCGATCCCCGAATCGTCCTTCTCATCCTTCTCGTCCTGCTGGGGCTCGGGGCCGAGCGCGGTCAGTTCGGCGACCAGGTCCTTGCCGCCGAACTTTTCGGGATCGGTGTCCGCGGCGTTCGCAGCGAAGATCAACTGTGCATACGCGGCCGGACCGGACTCCTTGGCCCAACCCGCCGAGTCGGCCTCCAACCAGGCCAGCGACTTCTTCGCCTGTTCGCTGAGGCCCTGGACCTGGAGGGCGACCACGGCGTCGGCGGTGTTGCCGAAGTCGGGCTTCTCCTTCGGGTCGTCGGAGCCGGGCATCGGGGGAGTGGTGAGGTAGCCGGTCTTGGCGAGTGCGGTGGCGAGATAGGTGCCGCCGTTGTGCGCGGCGCCCTCGATGGTGGTGGCGGGCTTGCAGGCGGTGCCCTGCGCATCGGTGCTCTTGGCGTTCTCGGGCTCGGCTGCGAGGCCCTTGCCGTGCGCCCCGATCACGGCGGCGGCGGTCGAGTCGCCCACCAGTCCGGGCATCGCAGGCTGGTAGACGAACGCCCCGCCGTTGGTTCCGCCGCACGGCTGGGCGAAGGTGAGCAGTGCGTCGTACGGGGACTTCCCGCCCTTGGACTTCACGTCCGCCGGCTTCTCGCCCGCAGCCGCGAGTGCACCGATCACCACGGCGGTGGAGTTGGCGTCACTCGCACCCCCGGGGTTGTAGCTCCAGCCGCCGTCCGTGTTCTGCACCGACTTCAACCAGTCGACGGACTTCTCCACGGTCTTGTCCTGGCCGCCGACCGCGGTGAGCGCCTGGACCGCCGCGGCGGTCGCATTGGAGTCCAGCGGCAGCTTGGCCCCGCAGTCGGCCTTGGTGTCCGCGCGGTACGAGGGGAACGCGCCGCTGTCGCACTGCTGGCCGGTCAGCCAGTCCACCGCGGCGGTGGCGGGCTTGACGTCCTCGGTGTCCAGGGCGAGCAGGGCGAGCGACTGGCGCCAGACGCCGTCGTACGCCGGGTCGCCCTTGCCGTACAGGCCGGGCGGCAGCGCAGCAGCGGACGGAGTGGGGGTGGGCGCCGCGAAGGCGGCCGGAGCGGCGGCGGAGGCGATGGCCGCGCCGATGACGGCGGTGACGGCGAGCGCTGCGGCGCTACGGCGGACGGTGGTCATGACGGGCGGTGCCTCTCCTGCGGGAGCCGGGCACGGGCACGATCAGGCACCAGGGCTCCGGTTCCGTATTCCTCGACGGTGCCGGTCACCGGCGGTTGCCGGTGGCGCAAGCCGGTCACGGCCGCGTACAGAGCATTCCGACTCACCGCTGATGGTGTGGCGGCTCACGGCTGCGGGTCAGTGCCGGATTTGCACCGGCTTCCCCCTGTACGGGTGTGATGACGACCTGCCTACTGTACCGGCGGTGACCCGGGGGGTGGAGCGGCCATCTCGGCTTCACGGGCAGCGGCGCCCCCATGCGCCCCGCCCGCACCGGCGAACCCGGATCGGGGTCGGGTTGGGGTCGGGTCGGGTCGGTCCATGGGGCCATGAGCCGGCCGCGCGCTGAGGCGAGGGGGCTGGAGGTCCGCCCCGGCATAGGGCACAGAGGCACGGGGGCAGGGTGCTCGGGTCTGGGGGCGACGGGGCGAGGTAGGCCCGGGAGGCAAAGTGTGACTGCGTGGGTAGCCGAGGGGTGATCGTCGCCCTCGGGCAGTGCGGCCGGTGGTCCGGCGGCGGCGGGGGATTCACCCGCCAGTTCAGGCCGACCTGTTCCGCCCGCCCGCCTTGGTGGCCCCGTCCGTCGTCGCCGGCTCGGACTCGGCCAGTTCGAGGAGTTGACACACCGTCTCGATGTCCGCCCGCACCTGTGCGATGGACGCCCGCCCGGAGAGCCAGGTGATCAGCGCGGCGTGCCAGGTGTGCTCCACCACCCGGACCGCGGAGAGTTGGGCGGCGGTGGGCTCGGCCACCGCCATGGCGTCCAGGATGATCGCCGTGGTCTGCTGCGAGACCCGATCCACCTCGGCGCTGACGCTGCGATCGGCGAAGGTCAGGGCACGCACCATGGCGTCCGCGAGCTGCGGTTCGCGTTGGAGTGCACGGAAGGCGCGCATCAGTGTCTCCGCGACCCGCTCGGCCGGGCCGGTCCCGGCCGGGGGACGCTTGCGCAAGGTGGTGTGCAGATGGTCGAGCTGGTCCTGCATGATCGCGACCAGTAGATGGATCTTGGACGGGAAGTACCGGTAGAGGGTTCCGAGGGCGACGCCGGACCTCTCGGCGACCTCCCGCATCTGCACCGCGTCGAATCCGCCCCGGCCGGCGAGTTGGGTACTGGCGTCCAGAATGCTGCGGCGGCGTGCTTCCTGGCGCTGCGTCAGGGAGGTGGGCGGGGGCCCGGGCGACTTGGCTGCGACTGTCATGTGTCCGTTCCATTTGTCCTGTTCGACGCACGTCCAGGGCGCACGGCCTGGCAGCGCTTTCGCCGTGGCGCGAATCACCTGATCCGGTCCTTACAGCGGGACTACCTGCGGGTAGATTCGAATCCTTGGACGATCAAGTCTGAAACTTGTTCTAGATTAGCGCCAGCGGTTACGCTCGCGCGAAACGCAGCCAGAAGGGGGCCCCGAGTGACCGCTGAGGCCATTGAGGCCGGCCCTCATCGGAGGCCCGACTCAGGGTCGGACTCGGGTGCGGGATCGGATTCCGGGCCCGGCCAGCACGTCGGTCAACTCGCCGCCGAACCGGCCGGCCCCGCCCTGCCGGCCACCTCGTCCTCCGGTGCCGCCGCCCCACCCGCTGCCCCCACGGTTCCCGACCCCGGCTCGGCCGCGCCCGGCACCGCCGCCGCAGGCCCCGGTGACAAACCGCTGCGCATCGCACTGCTCAGCTACAAGGGCAATCCGTACTGCGGCGGTCAGGGTGTCTACGTACGGCACCTGTCGCGCGAGTTGGCCCGCCTCGGGCACAGCGTCGAGGTCATCGGTGCCCAGCCCTATCCCGTCCTCGACGACGGAGTGGTGCTCACGGAACTGCCGAGCCTCGATCTGTACCGCAGCCCCGATCCGTTCCGCACGCCCGCCCGCGATGAATACCGCGACTGGATCGACGGGCTCGAAGTCGCCACCATGTGGACCGGTGGGTTTCCCGAGCCGCTGACGTTCTCCCTGCGCGCGGGCCGCCATCTGGCTGCGCGGCGCGGACAGTTCGATGTCGTGCACGACAACCAGACCCTTGGGTACGGGCTGTTGAGGGATCTCGGTGCGCCACTGGTCACCACCGTCCACCATCCGATCACGGTGGACCGCCGGCTGGACCTGGACGCCGCCGCCGACTGGCGCAGACGGGCGTCCGTACGCCGTTGGTACGGCTTCACCCGGATGCAAAAGCGCGTCGCCAGGCGGCTGCCCTCCGTGGTGACCGTCTCTGGGACCTCCCGGGACGAGATCGTCGAGCACCTCGGGGTCGCGCAGGAGCGCATCGGGGTCGTTCATATCGGCGCCGACACGGACCTCTTCGCACCGGACCCCACCGTCCCCGAGGTGCCCGGGAGGATCGTCGCCACCTCCAGCGCCGACGTACCCCTGAAGGGCCTCGTCCATCTCGTGGAGGCCCTGGCCAAGGTCCGCACCGAACACCCCGCGGCCCATCTGGTGGTCGTGGGCAAGCGTGCCGAGGACGGGCCGGTCGCCCGACTGATCGAACGGTACGGACTCGGTGACGCCGTCGAGTTCGTCAAGGGCATCTCCGACCCCGAACTCGTCGATCTGGTCCGCGGTGCGCAAGTGGCCTGCGTACCGTCGCTGTACGAGGGGTTCTCGCTGCCCGCGGCCGAGGCGATGGCCACCGGGACACCGCTGGTGGCCACCACGGGTGGCGCCATCCCCGAGGTGGCCGGGCCCGACGGACGCACCTGTCTGGCCGTCCCCCCGGGCGATGCGGGCGCGCTCTCCGCCGCGCTCTGCCGACTGCTGTCGGACCAGGCGTTGCGGGCCCGACTCGGTGAGGCCGGCCGACAGCGGGTGCTGGAACGGTTTACCTGGGCGAAAGCGGCCCAGGGCACGGTCGAGTTGTACCGGGCGGCGATCGCGAGGACCATCCGGTGACATCGTCCACCGGCCGGACGCCCCGATCCCGGCGGCCGTGCTCCGTACCCCTGTTGCCTCTGCCGTCCCAGCCGTTGTCGCCGGTCTCGTTGACACTGTTGTTGCCGTTGCCGTTTCTGCCGTCCTTGCCGCCACTGACCCCTCTCGACCGCGAAGGCTGGATTCCGTGCTGACCGTCGACTTCTCCCGGTTCCCCCTCGCTGCGGGCGACCGCGTGCTCGACCTCGGCTGCGGCGCCGGCCGGCACGCCTTCGAGTGCTACCGCAGGGGCGCACAGGTCGTGGCGGTCGACCGCAACGGCGAGGAGATCCGCGAGGTCGCCACCTGGTTCGCCGCGATGAAGGAGGCGGGGGAGGCACCCGCGGGCGCCACCGCCACCGCGATGGAAGGGGACGCGCTCCAACTGCCCTTCCCCGACGCCACCTTCGACGTCGTGATCATCTCCGAAGTGATGGAACACATCCACGACGACAAGGGCGTACTGGCCGAGATGGTCCGCGTCCTCAAACCGGGCGGGCGGATCGCGATCACCGTCCCCCGCTATGGCCCCGAGAAGATCTGCTGGACCCTCAGCGATGCCTACCACGAGGTTGAGGGCGGACACATCCGCATCTACAAGGCCGATGAACTGCTGGCCCGGATCGAGGAAGCCGGGTTGGTCACCTACGGCACCCATCACGCCCATGCGCTGCACAGCCCCTACTGGTGGCTGAAGTGCGCCTTCGGCGTGGACAACGACCAGGTCCTGCCGGTGAAGGCGTATCACAAGCTCCTCGTGTGGGACATCATGAAGAAACCGCTGGCGACCCGGCTGGCCGAGCAGGCGCTCAACCCACTGATCGGCAAGAGTTTCGTGGCCTACGCGACCAAGCCCCAACTGCCCCGGACCACGGCATGACCACCCCTCGGACCGAACACCTCGTCCTGCCCGGGGTGCTCACGGCCGAGCAGGCGGATGCGACCGTTGCGGGCGTGCGCGCCATCCAACGCGAGGACGGCGCGATCCCCTGGTTCCCCGGGCACCACCTCGACCCGTGGGACCACACCGAAGCCGCCATGGCGCTGGACGCGGCCGGTGAGCACGAGGCCGCGGCACGGGCGTACGGATGGCTCCAGCGGCACCAGAACCAGGACGGCTCCTGGTACGCGGCCTACCGGGACGGCGATGCGGAGCAGCCCGTCGACCGGTCCCGGGAAACCAACTTCTGCGCCTATCCCACCGTCGGCGTCTGGCACCACTACCTCGCCACCGGGGACGAGGGCTTCTTGGACCGCATGTGGCCGATGGTCTACGCGTCGGTCGAGTTCGTGCTGCTGCACCAGTTGCCGGGCGGTCAGATCGGCTGGAAGCGTGAAGCGCCGGAGGCGGGAGGGGCGCCGGTCACGGACGCACTCCTGACGGGCAGTTCCTCGATCCACCACGCGCTGCGCTGTGCGCTGGCGATCGCCGATGAGCGGGAAGAACCCCAGCCGGACTGGGAGTTGGCGACCGGCGCCCTGGAACACGCGATAGACCACCACCCCGAGCGCTTCCTCGACAAGAGCCACTACTCCATGGACTGGTACTACCCGATCCTGGGCGGCGCGGTCACGGGCGCCCGGGCCACCGCACGGATCGCCGAGCGCTGGGACGAATTCGTGGTGCCAGGACTCGGGGTGCGGTGCGTGCTGCCCAATCCGTGGGTCACCGGCGGCGAGAGCTGTGAACTGGCCCTGGCGCTCTGGGCGATGGGGGAGTCCGACCGGGCGTTGGACGTCCTCCAGTCGATAGCGCACCTGCGGGCGGACGACGGGATGTACTGGACGGGTTACGTCTTCGAGGGCAACCGCGCGATGTGGCCCGAGGAACGGACCACCTGGACGGCCGGCTCACTGCTGTTGGCGGTGGCCGCCCTCGGGGGAGATGAGGCGACCACCGCGGTCTTCGGTGGGGAACGACTGCCGCGGGGGCTGGCTCCGGACTGCTGCTAGGTGGTGCCGACATCCCGTCCGCCCGAAGACCGGGCGGGGGTGTGTCGGACACGGCCTGGCTTCCGGTGCCCACCCGGCCGGGCGGGCACCGGACGGCTCAGCGGCGGCGCAGGCTTCCGGCGACGGCGTGCCCGATGAACAGGTACACAACCGCGGCCAGACCGTACCCGGCGACCACGCGCGCCCAAGCGGCGTCGAAGGTGAACAGGTCGTACGACCAGCCCGCCAGCCAGCGGGCGGTGTCCTGGACGAACGCGACCAGGTCGTTGGCCCGGTTGGCGTCCAGGAGATACATCAAGATCCACAACCCCAGGATCAGGGCCATGACATCCGCGACGATCGCTATGACCGTCGCGGCCTGGTGGGTTCCACTGCGATGACGAGGACTCATAGCCCTCGTGTTGCCGCTTGTGCGCCTGTGAAACCCGCCTTCTTGTCATGTCCCCCCTGGCCTCCCCTTGGCCTCCCTTGCCCGGACCGTGTGTCTCCGGCCGGGTCAGCCCAGGCCCCTGTCCAGGCCGCTGCTCTTGTCTGCGTACATGCCCTGCCCGCCCGGGGCGGGCACCTGGAGGTCACCCGCACGGGCTCGCCCGAGTGGCGGAATGCGGCCGATCGGGTGACGCTGCCAGAACAGTCCCTCAGGGAGGTCTGCCGTGTTCCGACATCCGGTACGCCGCGCCCTGGCCGCGCTGGTGCTGTGCGTCGCACTGCTGGGCGGGGCCGTGGCCTGCGGTGACGACAACGGCTCCGGTTCGTCCTCGGCGTCGACATCACCCAGCTCCACCAGCTCGACACAGGCGCAGAAGTACGCCAAGACCAAGTTCGTCGCGAACGCCTCACTCGCGGCGGGTGCGATCTACCAGTGGATCGTCAAGCCCTACCGCGACGGAAGGTTCGCCAAGGGAGCGGACGGCCGCACTTTCACGTTGGTGAAGGCCGGGCTGGCAGGAGCCTTCGCATACAACCGGTTGCAGGCCGCGGTGAACAATGCCAAGGGCGATGAACTGCTGGCCAAGGCCGTCGCCCCCCTGACTGCCGGCATCGACTCGCTCAAGAACCTGGGAACCAAGATCCGGGACGGCGATGCGAGCGCCACCGACATCAACGCCTTCCAGGACGTCATCAACGATGTGAAGAAGGCGGGCCAGGACGCGGGGGTGAAGGTCACCGAGAAGGTGCCGAACCTCTCCCAGCTCGGGGGCGGCTGACCTGCCGCACGGATCGGGGCTGCCCTGCGGTCCGTGCCGTACGGCGCCGGCTTGGGGTACTCGTTCGATCGGACGCAGTGTGGAGCACCCGGCCGGCTCCTGCGGGGCTCAGAGCACCAACTCCGCCATCACCCGCAGCGTCTGGAGGTCGGGCGAGGTGAGCAGCAGGTCCGTCACCGGGCCGGAACGCCACAACTCAAGCCGCTCGGCGATGCGTTCCCGCGGCCCGACGAGCGATATCTCGTCCGCGAAGGCGTCCGGCACCGCGAGGACCGCTTCCCGACGGCGTCCCTGGGCGAACAGGGCCTGGATGTGCCGCGCCTCTGACTCGTACCCCATGCGCGCCATCAGATCGGCGTGGAAGGCACCGGTGGTGTGACCGGTGCCGCCGAGATAGGAACCGAGCATCGCCTTGACCGGGAGGAGCCCTTCCGAGATGTCGTCGCAGACCTGTGCACGGGCCATCGGGGCGACGGTGAAACCCTTGGCTAAGCCGGTCAGCGCCTCCTTGTGCACATCGGTGCGGAGCGGCGACCAGTACAGCGGAAGCCAGCCGTCCGCGATGCGGGTCGTCTGTGCGACGTTCTTCGGGCCCTCCGCGCCGAGCAGGATCGGAAGGTCGGCACGGAGCGGATGAGTGATCGACTTCAGGGGCTCTGCCCGGACCGTGCCGTCCTCGCCGGGGTGGGGATGGCGGTGGTAGCGGCCGTCGAGCTCCACCGGGGCCTCCCGTCGCAGCACCTGGCGGACGATTTCCACGTACTCCCTCGCCGCAGCCAGCGGACTTGCCGGGAAGGGGCGTCCGTACCAGCCCTCCACCACCGGGGGTTGCGACAGACCAAGACCGAGCATCATGCGTCCGCCCGAGAGGTGGTCCAGGGTGAGCGCGTGCATCGCGGTCGCGACGGGGGTGCGGGCCGCCATCTGGGCGACCGCGGTGCCCAGATGGATGCGTGAGGTGTGGGCGGCGATCCAGACCAGTGGTGTGAATGCGTCGGAGCCCCAAGTCTCGCCCGTCCACACCGAGTGGTAGCCGATGCGTTCGGCCTCGCGGGCGAGATCGAGATGGCCGGGGGTCGGTCCACGGCCCCAATGGCCGAGAGCGAGTCCCAGTCGCATGGCACCTCCGCTACCCACAAGGGTTTTTGACGAGGCGTCAGGCTATGTCAGCGGTTGGAGAACGGCAATGGCCCTCCACCCCTTGCGGGGCGGAGGGCCATCGGTGTTCGGGGCTCAGCCGCGCTGGATGCCCGTGGTGTCCTGGAGCAGACCGCGGCGGCCGTCCTGGGTCTGGGCGATCAGACCCTGGCCGCGCTGGTCGACGGCCAGGTACCAGGTGCCCGGCGCGAGTTCCGCGATCGGGGTGGGCGAGCCGTCCTCGCCGTACAGCGGACGGGCCACCGGCACCGCGAACCAGAACGGAGCGAAGTCGCCCCCGCCCTGGGCCGCGGCGGGTCCGTGCTGCGGCTGTCCACCGTATGAGGGCTGCTGGCCCTGCTGCTGGGGCTGCTGCGGCTGACCCTGCTGGGGGTAGGGCTGCTGCTGGGCTCCCGGGTAGCCGTAACCGGCCTGCGGCTGACCGCTGTAGGGCGCTGCGGGGGCCGCCGGCCGCGGGGCGCCGATCAGCGGAGCCTTGAGCGCGCCGATCAGCTGGTTGCCGACCGCACCCGCGGCCAGTACCAGTGCGGCGATGAAGCCGATGATCAGGCCCGCGCCCGCGTCGAAGGAGATCCCGCCGTCGCTCAGGGAACCGGCCGGGTCGAAGATCGCACCGAGCGCGGACCAGGCGGTGAAGACGGCCAGTACGAGTCCGATCTGGCCGAGTTCCAGACCGAGGACCTTCGGCGGCCGGGGCAACAGATGGGAGAGGACGATCAGCGCCGCACTGATGATGCCGGCCAGATAGACGCTGAGGAGCAGGGACCCGCTGTCCCAGGCGGAAATCTCTCCGCACGTGGCCTCGCAGTCGAACGTGCTGAGGAACGAGGCGATGAACAGCAGTACCGCTGCTCCGATCACCACGCCATCGCCTCGTGTGAGGGAGCGGATGTTCACGTAACGAAGTCCTTTGTCGGTCGTCTGTCGGTCATCTCAACGGGCGGTCATCGCTGCCGCTGGAGGAGGTTTGTGCAGCACATGGCTCGGGGGTGACGTGCCATCGTAGGGTGAATCTATCGTCTGCCCGATCAGGACGTCTGCCAGGTGATGGCACCCGCCTCTGATCAGCGGCCTGATCGAGACGCTATCGGAATCCGCGACCGGTGCGATGGAACAGTGGATCGAACACCCCTGTGGTGGCTGCGAACAACTCGCCGAACCCGGTGTGCCCACGGCGGTCCGGAGCGCAGTGCACCCCGGCTGAGCTGCTCATTTCACCAAGAAGTCCTGGAGTCCCGAGGCGATGCCCCGCGCGGCCGACTGCCGCCAGCGGGGGCTGGTCAGCAGGGCTGCGTCCTGGGCGTCCCGCATGTTGCCGCACTCGATGAAGACTTTCGGCACGGTGGACAGATTGAGCCCGCCGAGATCCGTACGGACGTGCAGACCGCTGCCGTTGCCGACGTAGTTCGAGCGGGCGCTGCCGGTCGTACGGGCGAAGCCGTCGGCGATGCGCTCGCCCAGCTCCCGGGAGGGGCCGATGATCCCCGTGGTGTCGGCCGAGCCGGTGGTGACCGGACCGGGCAGGATCATATGGAAGCCGCGATTGCCCCTGCCGGAGCCGTCGGCGTGGACCGAGATGACGGCGTCCGCCTTCGCCTCGTTGCCGCGGCGGGCCCGTTCGTCCACACAGGGACCGAAGGGGCGGTCGCCGTCATGGGTGAAGGAGACGCGGGCGCCCTGTCGTTCCAACAGCTTGCGCAGCCGTTGTGACACATCCCGGGTGAACTCGGCCTCCGTGTAGCCGTTGTTGGTGGAGGTGCCGGTGGTGTCGCATTCCTTGCGATGGGTTCCCGCGTCGACCAGCCGCCCGATCTCCTCGGGATGCCGGAAGTTGCCGGGATTGTGCCCCGGGTCGATGACCACGGTCTTGCCGGCGAGGCTGCCGCGCGCCTCGCGGCTGCTCGGTGCCGACGGTGCTTCGGCGTCGGCCGTCCGACCACTCGGTGACGGTGCCGGGGACCCGGATGCGACGCCCGCCGACGGCCCCTTCGCGTCGGACGGTTCGCCCGTGGACCGCGACAACAGCCAGCCCGTCAGCGAACCCGCCAGCAGGGCGACGATGCTGAGGGCGAGGGCGATCAGGACTCCGGAAGGCCGGCGGCGCCCGGGGGCGGCCGGCATGGGCGTTGCTGCGGTCTCGTCGTGCGGCACGTCGGCGATCGTAGGGCCTCTTTGACGGTTCCGTCCGGTTCGACGGGATGTCGTGGGCGCGTCGGACGCCGGCCGGGCCGGTTCGGGGGCTCCCGGTGCCGTGGCGTCCTGAAGGAGGGAAGTGCGGTTTTGCGGCAGGTCAGCCGAGCGGGCCGGTGCGACGCAGGACCCGCAGCGACTCCGTCACCGAGACCTCGGTGAACCCTCCCGACGCCACCGCACGGCAGTACACCCGATACGGCGCCTGTCCACCGTCCGCGGGATCGGGGAAGACATCGTGGATCACCAGCAGCCCGCCGTCCGCGAGGTGCGGCGCCCAGCCGTCGTAGTCGCCGCCCGCGTGCTCGTCGGTGTGTCCGCCGTCGATGAAGACCAACCCGAGCGGGGTCCCCCACAACCGTGCCACCTGCGGGGAACGGCCGACCACCGCTACCACGTGCTCCTCCAGTCCGGCTAGGTGCAACGCCCGACGGAACGTCGGCAGGGTGTCCATCCGGCCCAGTTCGGGATCGACGACCGAAGGGTCGTGGTACTCCCAGCCCGGCTGCTGCTCCTCGCTGCCCCGGTGGTGGTCGACGGTGACGGCCGTGACCCCGGCCGCCCGCGCCGCGGCGGCGAGCAGGATGGTCGAGCGCCCGCAGTAGGTCCCGACCTCCAACAGGGGCAGCCCGAGCGCTCCCGCCTCCGTCGCGGCCTCGTACAGTGCCAGCCCCTCGGAGACGGGCATGAACCCCTTGGTGCCGACGAAGGCGGCGAGGATGTCCTGCGCGGGTGCGGCAGCGGGGTCCTGCGCGGGTGCGGCGGCGGGCATGGGTGAGGATCCTCCTGGTCGTACGGGTGTTCTGGCGCTCATGCTGCCGTATCGCCCGTCCGGAAGAGCACGCGGGCGGCACCTGCACGGGCTCGCGGGCGGTGGTCCGTGGGCGTTCGGTACGAGGCGCCGTGGCTCAAGGCCGACTCTGACGCCTGCCGCCAGGGTCCACCGAAATCCGGATGTGCCGGCCGTCCGGCGGCTGGGACCATGGCATCCATGGCCCCAGCCCCCACAGACATCCAGCAGACCCGCATATCCACCCCCACCCCCCGCACCACGCGCACCCTGCTCGTCCTCTTCGCCGCCTGCGCCGGGCAGTTCCTCGTCGTCCTCGACGTCTCGGTCGTCAATGTGGCCCTCCCGTCCATGCGCGCCGACCTCGGGCTCTCCACCGCCGGCCTGCAGTGGGTGCTCAACGCCTACGCCATCGCGTTCGCCGGATTCATGCTCATCGGCGGTCGGGCCGCCGACATCTTCGGGCGCAAGCGAACCTTCCTCTTCGGCCTCGGTCTCTTCACCGTCGCCTCCCTTGCCGGTGGACTGGCCCAGGAGGGATGGCAGTTGCTCGCCGCCCGCGGCGTCCAGGGCCTCGGCGCTGCGGTGCTCGCACCCGCCACCCTCACCATCGTGACCTCGGCCGTCCCCGCGGGGCCCGCCAGGACACGGGCGATCGGCACCTGGTCGGCCGTGGGCGCCGCAGGCGGCGCGGCCGGTGGGTTCGTGGGCGGGGCGCTCACCGATCTGCTCTCCTGGCGCTGGGTGCTCCTCATCAATGTGCCGGTGGGGGCACTCGTCATCGCCGGCGCCGTCTTCTGGCTCACGGAGAGCCGGGAGAGCGTGAGCCGTCGTCTCGATCTGCCCGGCGCGGTCCTGGTGACCGCCGGACTGGCAGCGGTCGCCTACGGGATCGTCCAGACCGAGGAAGTCGGTTGGATCTCCGTCGAGACGCTGCTGCCCCTGCTGGGCGGTCTCGTGGTGTTGGGAGTGTTCGCACTGGTGGAGGCCAGGACCGCCGTCCCGCTGATGCCGTTGAAGGTGTTCCGGTCACGAGCGGTCACCGCGGCCAACGTCACGATGATGATCATCGGCTCGGCGTCGTTCACCATGTGGTTCTTTATGACGATGTACGCCCAGAACGTCCTGGACTACTCACCCCTGAAAGCGGGGTTGGCCCTCATTCCCAGCTCGATCGCCGTGGTGGTCGGCTCAACCCTCGCGCCCCGGCTGATGCACCGGGCCGGAGCGGCGAACATCGCCGTGATCGGTGCCCTGGTGGCCGCGACGGGTCTCGGCTGGCAGTCGACGATGACCGCCGACGGCGGCTACTTCATGGCGATCATGATTCCTGGTGTGCTGATGATGATGGGCATCGGCCTGTCGGCCACCCCGCTCGCCGCGCTGGCGATGGCGGGGGCGGGGCCAGGGGACGCCGGTCTGGTCTCCGGGCTGATCAACACCTCGCGCACGATGGGCGGCGCACTGGGCCTGGCGATCTTCTCGACGGTCGCTGCGTCACGCACCGGGGACAGTACGGCTGCGACCGATCTGACCGACGGGTACGCGCTCGCCTTCCGGGTGGGCGCCGGACTGCTGCTCGTCGGAGCCGCGCTGATGGCGCTGTGGCTGCCGCGCCGCGCGGACGCCAACTGACGTCCTGCGCGGGCAGTGCCCGGCCGGGGGCCATGCACATACTCCCGGGCGGTGCGCGGGGACCCCAGCAGGGGTCGGCAGCGACGGGCGGTCAGGGTTGCGGCTCCCCGTCCAACTCGCCTTTCGCCAACGCCGGATCGATGACCACCTCGCCGGTGAGCACCCTGCGCACCGTCCGTGCCAAGTCGTCCACCGGGCCGTCCTTCACCACGAAGCCCGACACCCCGGCGTCGAGTGCCCGGCGCAACTGGCCGGGACGGGATGAGGTCGCCAGGATCACCACTCGGCACTCCGGTACCTCTTCCCGCAGTGCCGCTGCGGCGTCCAGCCCGTTCAGCCCGGGGAGTTCGACCTCCAGCAGGGCGATGTCGGGCCGGGTCTCCAGCGCCGTCCGGACCACCTCGTCACCGCGTCCCACCTCGGCGATCACATGGAACTCCGGCACCAGCCCGAGGAGCAGTGCGAGTGCGCCGTGCTGCCCGCTGTCGTCCTCGGCGAGCAGGATGCGCAACGAGGGGGCGGGGCGATGGTCCCGCGGCATCTCTTCCACGGCGTCATCGTAGGTGCGGAAACGTCCGCGACCTGGGAGGACGCCTCCGGCATCACGCAGCGAACACGCACGTCGCCGCCGAGACCCCAGTGCCGAGACCACGCAGAACCGGGTCCGGTTCCCCCGCGCCGGAGCAGCGGGGGAAACCGGTTCCAGCCGAAGGGCCCTGGTCGAGGGCCCTCATTCCTCGTCAGCTCGTCGCCGCGCCCGATGACCCCTGGCGGCGGTGCTTGCCATGCGGTTCTGCTGCGGAGTCCTCCGCAGCAGCCGCCACCCCCCGGTGCTTTCCAGCGCCGTTGGCCGCAGACTCCGTCGCCTCGTGCGCAGGCGTCTCGATCGTGTCGGTTCCGGCTTTAGACATGTGGGACTGCCCCCCGTTGTAGTCGCTGAATGACTTTGAGGGCGAAAAGTCTAACCAGGACCGATGCGTCCACCGAGCGGTGCCTGCTGCAACGGGATCGGTCGGTAGCCGTCCGGTGCGCCCGGGACTCCACGGCCGGTGCTGGACGGGGCTTGCGCGACCCCTCCGGCGTCCGCGTTCCGCAGATCGCTGTCGAGCGCCTCGACCATCGTGCGCCGGCCGTCGGTGAAGACGCTCGCCGTGCCGATCCGGGCGATGGCGCACGGCATCGCCGGGGTCACCACCGGTAGCCCCAGCACGCCGTTCGGGTCCCACCACCCCGCACCGGTCAGCCAGCCGTCAGGCCCTGGCCGTTGGTGGAGTCGGCGCCCCTCGGGCCGCCAGACCCCGAGGTGTGCACTGCCGTCGCCGCCCCGGACGCACAACGCCACCGCGCAACGCTCCGGCGCCAGCGACCGCCCCGACTGGAGGGCGAAGGGGGTCACGGTCACTGCGGGATCCGTCGGCTGTAGGGACTTGGGGAATCGGATCGGCAGCCCGCTTCCCCACACGCCCCACCCGAGCCGGTCCCGTCCCGGCGCGTCCGACCGGATCAGCAGCAGTCCGCTGTCCGCGTCGGCCAGGAGCAACCGGTCCTCGCTGCCGTCGGCGACCTGGAGCAGCGGCATCACTTCGCCGCGGCGCCGCAGGTCCACGGCGATCGACTTGCGCGGACCCCCGTCCAACCGGCGATCGAGGGCCAGCATGCGCCCTTCGCGGTCCAGCCACACCCCTCCCGAGCAGTGTCCCGGTACGACGGCCAACTGCTCGGGACCGAAGGCGCCGTCCGTCACCAGCCAGATCGCGGAGACCCGTTCCCCGGGGGCGATCGCATAGACGCTGCGGCCGTCGGGCGCGGGCGGAAGCAGTACGAGGTCGGGCGTCTCGATCCCGCCGATGGGAAGCTCTCCCGTTCCCGGACCCGCGGGATACAGCAGCGAGAAGAGATGCCGCCCGGCCACAGGTCGCCGGATCAGCACCCTCCCGTCGGCGAGCGGCTGAAGGTCGGTACCCGCCTCCTCGGGCTGGGCCAGCGGCAGCGGTACGGCGTGCGGCGCGGACCCCCGGAGCGTCCATCGCTCGGGGAACAGGGCCTCACCCGCCCCCGCCAGCCGCGCCCCGTAGGCGCCGTTCGCCGTGATCGTGAACGCGCTCGACGCCGCTCGCGTACGAATTGCTTCCGGCGCCGTGTCCCGCGCGGCGGACTCGATGGCACAGGCTGTCATCGGTTCGTCACCTCCGGTCACGAAGCTAGATTTCGCACGCCCAACCGAACCTCACGAGTCCTCCTCGTTCACACAAATGGATGGTGGGAAGGCGAATCGCCGATGCCTGCGGAACCGTTTGTGCTCGGGCGGCGTCTGGATGCCTCCGAATGTCGCCCCGGCCGCTGCCCACTCTCCACAGCCCGCTGTCCACGGCCCTCCTGGGGGCTTCGCCCCAGGTCCGAAGGGCTTCGAGGAGAGGGCCCAGCGCTTTTTCGACGGTCCGAAGGTCCGTTCCCGAACCGAACGCGAACCCGATCTGATGCGTCCTGGCCCGCCAGCGTCCGACGGTCTCCCCTCAGCCCGGGCCCGACGGCGCCGACGAAGACGACGAAGACGACGAAGGACGACGATGGGCGCAGCCCTCCGCCGTGGGCGATGCACCCGCCGTCCTCCCGCCGCTCTCCAGCGCTCAGGAACCAGGGCCGCACCCGGCGCGGGTAACCTGTCTGCGTGCCCCGCCTCTCTGAAGTCATCGACGCCCTCGACGCCCTGTGGCCACCCGCGCGGGCCGAGCAGTGGGACGCCGTCGGCACCGTCTGCGGTGACCCCGGCGCACAGGTGCAGCGGGTGCTGTTCGCCGTCGACCCGGTCCAGGAGATCGCGGACGAGGCGGTCGACATCGGGGCCCAGTTGATCGTCACCCATCACCCGCTCTATCTGCGCGGTACGACGACGGTCGCCGCCGACCACTTCAAGGGCCGTGTCATCCACAGCCTGATCAAGAACGACATCGCCCTGCACGTCGCGCACACCAATGCCGACACCGCGGACCCCGGTGTCTCCGACGCCCTCGCGGGCGCCCTCGACCTACGGGTCGTGCGCCCCCTGGTGCCCGATCCCACCGATGCCTCCGGGCGCCGCGGGCTCGGCCGCATCTGTGAGCTGGACCACCCCCAGACCCTGGCGGAGTTCGCCGCCAGGGCCGCCGAGCGACTGCCCGCCACCGCCCAGGGAATCCGCTTCGCGGGTGACCCGGACGCCGTCGTGCACACGGTCGCCGTGAGCGGCGGCTCGGGCGACAGCCTCTTCGACATGGTGAGGTCAGCAGGCGTGGACGCCTTCCTCACCGCCGATCTGCGTCACCATCCGGTCTCCGAAGCCACCCAGCGCTCCCCGCTGGGCCTGGTGGATGCCGCACACTGGGCCACCGAATGGCCCTGGTGCGAACTTGCGGCCAGCCAGCTCGACGAGATCTCCGACCGACACGGTTGGAACCTTCGGGTCCATGTCTCGCGCACGGTCACCGACCCCTGGACCTCTCAACTCTCTTCACGTCTCTCTTCTCCTGGAGCCCCCAACTGAACGCCGCGCCCGCCGACCAGATCCGACTCCTCGACGTCCAGGCCCTCGACGTACGACTGTCGCAGCTCGCCCACAAGCGGCAGTCGCTGCCGGAGCACGCCGAGATCGACTCGCTCACCAAGGACGTCACCCAGCTGCGCGACCTGCTCGTCGCGGCGCAGACGCAGGAGAGCGACACCGCCCGCGAGCAGACGAAGGCCGAGCAGGACGTGGACCAGGTGCGCCAGCGCGCCGTACGCGACCAGCAGCGGTTGGACTCCGGCGCGGTCAGCTCCCCCAAGGACCTGGAGAGCCTCCAGCGCGAGATCGTCTCCCTCGCCAAGCGCCAGGGCGACCTGGAGGACATCGTCCTCGATGTGATGGAGCGCCGTGAGGCGGCGCAGGAGCGGGTCAAGGAGCTGACCGAGCGCGTCGCCTCCGTGCAGGCCAAGGCCGACCTCGCCACCGCCCGCCGGGACAGCGCCACACAGGAGTTGGACGACGAAGCCGCGGCGGCGACGAAGGAGCGCGAGACCATCTCGGCCGTCGTCCCGGCCGATCTGCTGAAGCTGTACGAGAAGCTCCGGGTCCAGCAGGGCGGAGTGGGCGCGGCACGCCTCTTCCAGCGCCGCTGCGAGGGCTGCCAGTTGGAGCTGAACATCACCGAGGTCAACGAGGTGCGCGCCGCACCCCGCGATTCGGTGCTGCGCTGCGAGAACTGCCGTCGGATTCTGATCCGCACCCAGGAGTCGGGGCTGTAGTGACCGCCGTACGGAAGTTCGTCGTCGAGGCCGACGGCGGCTCCCGGGGCAATCCGGGACCGGCCGGCTACGGTGCAGCGGTGATCGATGCGAGCACCGGCGAGACGCTGGCCGAGGCGGCCGAGTACATCGGGGTGGCGACGAACAACGTCGCCGAGTACCGCGGTCTGATCGCCGGTCTGCGGGCCGCGCACGCCTTGGCGCCTGATGCCGCCGTCCACGTTCGGATGGACTCCAAACTGGTCGTCGAGCAGATGTCGGGGCGCTGGAAGATCAAGCACCCCGACATGAAGCCGCTGGCCGCCGAGGCGGCCGGCGTCTTTCCGCGGTCGGCCGTCACCTACGAGTGGATTCCGCGGGCGCAGAACAAGCACGCGGACCGTTTGGCCAACGAGGCGATGGACGCGGGCAAGGCCGGCCGGCAGTGGGAGCCCGCGCGTTCCACGGCCGAACTCGACACACCGGCCAGGGTCGTGGGTGATGCGGCGGCCGGCGCAGCCAAAGCGCGTGCGGCCCTGTCGGGGCGCGCACCCGAGACCACCGGCGCCACGCTCGACGGGCCCACAGAGCCCACAGAGCCCACTGGGGCCACAGCGACCGCACCGGCCGCCGAGCCGGCGCCGCCACCCGTCGGCTGGGCTGCCTCCGCCGACCTCGGCGCCCCCACCACCTTCGTCCTGTTGCGGCACGGCGAGACCGCGCTGACGCCCCAGAAGCGCTTCTCGGGCAGCGGCGGCACCGACCCGGCCCTCTCCGAAGCGGGTCGACGACAAGCACAGGCCGTGGCATCGGCGCTGCTGGCCAGGGGCACCGTCCAGGACATCGTCAGCTCCCCGCTCCAGCGCTGCCGGGAGACGGCCCGAGCGGTCGCCGAGCGGTTGGACATCGACGTTCACATCGAGGATGGGCTGCGGGAGACGGATTTCGGCGCCTGGGAAGGGCTGACCTTCGCCGAGGTGCAGGAGCGGTACCCGGATGACCTGACGGCCTGGCTGTCCTCCGCGAAGGCCGCCCCGACGGGAGGCGGTGAGAGCTTTGCCGCGGTCTCCCGCCGCACGGTGTCCACCCGCGACCGGCTGCTGTCCCGGTACGCCGGGCGTACGGTCCTGTTGGTCACCCATGTCACACCGATCAAGACCCTGGTCCGCCTCGCACTCGGGGCGCCGCCCGAGTCGTTGTTCCGGATGGAACTCTCGGCGGCATCGGTGTCCGTCGTCGCCCACTACGCGGACGGCAACGCATCCGTACGGCTGCTGAACGACACCTCTCACCTGCGCGGTTGATGCACGGCTAATATCTCCCCGCGGCTGACACCTTCCACCTGCACGGGTGGCTCATGGCCGCGGTGGCGGGCCGGGTGCTTGCGGGCCGCCCGGACCCGCCGTGACCGGCCCGGGCCAGACCAACAGCACCGGGCAGGGCGCGTGGTCCACGACGAAACGGCTCGCCGGACCCAGGCTGTGCGGCCCCGGACGGGTGAGGTCGCCGTCCCGGGCCAGCACAAGCAGTTCGGCTCCGCTGGCTGCCTCCACCACCTCCCGCTCCACCCGGCCGGTGCGCTCCAGTCGGGTGCAAGGGAGAGCGAGTCGCTGCGCCGCCGCCGTCAGCAGCCGGTCGGCCGACTGCGCCGCCAGTTCGACCACCCGCTCGCCGGGGTCTGCCTCACGCTGGCCCCGCCCCAGCAGCCCGGCGTACGCACCCCGGGCCACCCCCGGCACCTGGGGCCCCGAGACGTGCAACAGGACGATCCCCGACTCGCCGACCCCGTACCGACGTACGGCATCCACACATGCCGGCCAGGTGCCTTCGACGATCCAGGCGACCACGGTCATGACCCACCTCCGCAGCAGACCGTTGTACGGGCGGTGCGGATCACACGCCGATGACCGCCAGCGAGGCCCACAGTGCCAGCACCGAGACGACCAGCGTGGCAGGCACGGCGAGCAGTCCCAACCGGGTGAACTCACCCAAGTCCACCTCGCTGTCGTGGTCACGCACGATCTGCCGCCACAACAGCGTGGCGAGTGAACCCGCGTAGGTGAGGTTCGGGCCGATGTTCACGCCCAGCAACACCGCGAGCACGGCGCCCGGGCCGATCGGTGCGGCGAGCGGCAGCAGCACCAGGACCGCGGGGAGGTTGTTGATGACATTGGCGAGAACGGCCGCGAGGGCGGCGATCGCGAACAGCGCGGCGAGATCGGTGCCGTCCGGCATCAACCGGCCGAGGGCATCGGCCAGCCCATGGTCGACGACCGCGCGAACCACGATGCCCAGGGCCAGGACGAAGGCGAGAAAGGGCAGGGCCGCCGAGCGGACCAGCTTCCGGACCGTGGTGCGACGCCTCGCGAGGGCCCGTACGGCGAGCACCGAGGCCCCCGCGCAGGCCGCCCACGCCGGATCGATGCCGACCGCCGATGCGAGGACGAAACCCGCCAGCGTGCCCACCACCGTGGCCAGCGCGAACACCGGCACCGGAGGAGCCTCCACGGCCGCGGGAGGGTTCGCCCCCGCGTCCAGATCGGTGGCGAAGAAGCGGCGGAGCACCACGTACTCCACGGCGATCGCCGCGATCCAGGGCAGCGCCATCAGCGCCGCGAACCGGGTGAAGCTCAATCCGCTCGCGGCGAACGCGAGGAGATTGGTGAGATTGGAGACGGGCAGCAGCAAGGACGCCGTGTTGGCCAGATGGGTACAGGCGTAGACGTGCGGGGTCGGTCGAGCTCCCAGCCGGGCGGCGGTGGCGAAGACGACCGGGGTCAGCAGGACGACCGTGGCGTCCAGACTGAGCACTGCGGTGATCGCCGATGCGACCACGAAGACTTGGGGGAGCAGTCGCCGCGGCTGCCCCCGTGCGGCGCGTGCCATCCACGCCCCGCACGCTCGGAAGAGGCCCTCGTCGTCGCAGAGTTGGGCGAGGACGAGTACGGCGGCGAGGAACCCGATCACGGGTCCGAGCTGTTCGGCCTCCTGCCACGCCCGATCCAGGGGGAGGAGGCCGGTGCCGATCGCGAGGGCCGCCGCGGGGACGGCGATGACGGCTTCGGGCCAACCCCAGGGGCGGACGACGGCGGCGATGAGAACGGCGACCAGCAGCAGGACGGAGAGCGTGGTCGCCCAGGCCCCGCTCAGGGCCGTTCCTCGAACGGGGAGGGGGTACGGGCGGGTGAGACACCACCCGGCACGGTCACATCGAAGACGGAAGGCACCGGCCCCCGCTCGCTGCTGCGTCGTCCCACGGGGTCATGGTCGGCGCTCGATCCGGAGCGCGGAGCAGGGGCTTGCGACATGGAGGGGAGTCTTCCAGAGCCGGTCGACGGCACCCGGGACCGACCTCGGGGGGTCGGGCGGGGTGGGGCGTCGCTGGGCGGGATCCGTGGTGATGTACGGTCGTCCGCGCTCGGCGGCGGCTCAGCCCCGCAGCGCGGCGGCCGAGGCGGCCAGTTCCTCCACCCGGGCCCAGTCCTTGGCGGCCAGCGCGTCCGCCGGCAGCATCCAGGTGCCGCCGACACAGCCCACGTTGGGGAGCGCCAGATAGGCGGGGGCGTTGGCGGGGGAGATCCCGCCGGTCGGGCAGAAGCGCGCCTGTGGAAGCGGGCCGCCGATGGACCGGAGGTAGGCCGTGCCGCCCGCCGCCTCGGCGGGGAAGAACTTCATCTCGTCCACCCCCTGCTCCAGCAGGGCCACCACCTCCGACACCGTGGAGACTCCCGGCAGGAATGGCACACCGGAGGTCCGCAGTGCGTCCAGCAGTCGATCCGTCCAACCGGGGCTGACCAGGAATCGGGCACCGGCGTCGGTCGCGGCCTTCACGTTCTCTGCGGAGATCACCGTGCCGGCACCGATGACCGCCTGCGGTACCTCGGCCGCGATCGCCCGGACGGCGTCCAGCGCGGCGGGCGTCCGTAGCGTCACCTCGATCGCGGGCAGTCCGCCGGCGACGAGGGCGCGTGCGAGCGGCACGGCGTCATGGGCGTCCTCGATGACGACGACGGGAATGACGGGTGCGAGATCAAGGACGGAGGTCATGCGCTCATCCTGCCCTGCACCCGCACTGTGCGCAACGCTCGTTGCGTATGATGCAACAGCGTCGCGTGGTTCAGTCGCTCAGTCGTTCAGTGGATCTCGGCGACCACGACATCGAGGGCCCAAGGGCGTCCCTTTGCTTCGGGAGCCGTGGCCTCGACCGTGTGTCCAAGCTCCCGCAGTACGTCCACCAGCTCCGCGGGCCCCTTCGGGCGAGCCCCGGACACCAGCAGGTCCCGTACGATCCGCCCCTTCGTCGCCTTGTTGAAGTGGCTCACCACCGAACGCTTCTCCACCCCGTCGACGATCTGCGAGTGGAGCACCCGCACCGTCGCCGTCCGAGCCGCGAGCTCCCCCTTCGGCTTCCACG
The DNA here is from genome assembly GCF_036226685.1 of Streptomyces sp. NBC_00690. Lineage (NCBI taxonomy): Bacteria > Bacillati > Actinomycetota > Actinomycetes > Kitasatosporales > Streptomycetaceae > Streptomyces > Streptomyces sp. NBC_00690. The sequence goes on along the minus strand of NZ_CP109009.1, from coordinate 2,701,613 downwards.
CCCCCGCATAGGCCGCCGAGCGCAGATCCAGCACCAGCCCCCGACCCGCAGCCTCCGGCATGACCGACTCCATCGGCCCGCGCCAGTGCGCGGCGAGTGAGCCGAGACCCGGCAGCTTCACCCCCATCGAGCAGCGGTACGACGGAATCCGGTCGCCGATCCGCACCGCTCCCCACAGCCCGGAGAACACCAGCAGGGACGCCCGCGCCCGACGCCTGGCATCCGGCTCCAACGACCCCAGACCGAGCGCGTCGTACAGCACCCCCGTATAGACATCGCCGGCCGGCCGGGTCCCCGCGGTCCGCAGCGCCACGTTCTTGGCCACCTCGCCCCGCAGGCCCTCACTGAGCCCGAGCACCTGCTGCGCCTTGACCTCGTCGGACGCGCACAACTCCACCAACTCGTCCAGGACCGCGGCCCTCGCATCGGCCAGCCCCGGCAACGAGAGCGACTCGGGCTTCAGCGGAGCGCCGCGCCCGGAAGCGGCCTTCCCCTCCGACGGCGGCAACAGCACGAGCACGAACGTTCTCCTCACGGCGCATGGCGAACAGGGGGCAGCAAGAGGGCGAAAACCCCCGCGCCAGCGTACGCGCCGCGCCGGGCCCGTCCGCCACGCCTCGCCCCCTCACGCACCTTCGCCGGGGGCTACTTCCCGCCGCGGAACACCCCCTACCGAAGCCCCCGCCTCCGGAGTGCCGACCGCCCCGCCCCGCCATACGCTCGATCCATGCCCCGCCGCCCCCTGCACACCACGGGCCCGCCGAACGCCCCGCTCCAGGTCGCGCTGCGTGAACTGCGAACGGAACTCGGGGTGCCCGACGACTTCCCACCAGCCGTACTCGCCGAGGCGCACGCCGCCGCCGCGGCCCCTCGGCTGCCGCAGAACGACGCCACCGACATTCCCCTCTTCACCATCGACCCGCCCGGCTCCGCAGACCTCGACCAGGCGATGCACCTCGCCCGGCACGGCAACGGCTACCGGGTCCACTACGCCATCGCGGACACGGCCGCCTTCATCACACCCGGGGGGCAACTGGACATCGAAGCCCAGCGCCGGGTCCAGACCCTCTACTTCCCCGACGGCTCGGTACCCCTGCACCCGCCCGCCCTCTCCCACGCCGCGGCCAGCCTCCTCCCGGGACACACCGCCCCCGCACTGCTCTGGCGGATCGACCTCGACGCCGAAGGTCGTACCCGCAAGGCCGAAGTGCACCGGGCACAGGTCCGCAGCCGGACCCGAATCGACTACGCGACCGCCCAGCGCCAGATCGACGAAGGCACCGCACCCACGGCGCTCGCCCTGCTCCGGGACATCGGCCTGCTGCGGGAAGAGCTGGAGCGCGAACGCGGCGGGATCTCCCTCAACGTCCCCGAACAGGAGATCATCGGCGACGACGGCCACTACACCTTGGAGTACCGCGCGCCGCGTCCCGCCGACGGCTGGAACGCACAGATCTCCCTGCTGACCGGCATGGCCGCCGCCGACATCATGATCGAATCCGGTACGGGCATCCTGCGCACCCTCCCGACCGCCCCCGACGGTGCCGTCGCCCGGCTGCGCCGCTCCGCCACGGCCCTGCACATCGACTGGCCCCACCATGTCTCGTACGCGGACGTCATCCGCTCCCTCGACCCGCGGGACGCCCGCCACGCCGCCTTCCTCCAGGACTGCACCGCACTCCTCCGCGGCGCCGGCTACACCGTCTTCACCGGCGGTCGACTCCCCTCACCCGCCATCCATGCGGCGGTCGCCCACGAGTACACCCACTGCACCGCGCCCCTGCGCCGACTGGTGGACCGGTACACGGGCGAACTCTGCATCGCCGCCTGCGCCGGGCAGGGCGTTCCGGAATGGGTGTTGGAGGCGCAGGCGGGCCTACCGGGTCGCATGGCGGAGGGCTCCCGGCGCGCCAACACGGTGGAACGCGAGTGCGTCGACCTCGTCGAGGCCGCTCTGCTCAGCGGTCGGGTGGGGGAGGAGTTCGACGCGATCGTGGTCGACGTCAAGGAGAAGGAGCCCACCGTCGGCACCGTCCACCTGGAGGACCCGGCCGTGGTCGGACGCATCGAGGCCGACCGCGAACTCCCCCTCGGCGAACCGCTGCGGGTCCGCCTTACCCAGGCGTCCCCCGGCACGGCGAAGGCGCTGTTCGTCCCCGCCTGACCGGGGCCCGGCCGGGCGCCGCACCCCTGCCGCGTGCCCGACCGCCCGGCCATGGCGGGTACCATGGCCAGCACGGCAGACGAGCCGGGCGGACGGCCGCGTGAAGATCCTTCGGGCTCTTCCCGAGGAACGTCCGGACTCCACACGGCAGGGTGGTGGCTAACGGCCACCCGGGGCGACCCGCGGGACAGTGCCACAGAAAACAAACCGCCGGGGACCGTATCCGTACGGACCTCGGTAAGGGTGAAACGGTGGTGTAAGAGACCACCAGTGCCCAGGGTGACCTGGGCAGCTAGGTAAACCCCACCCGGAGCAAGGTCAAGAGGAGAGGCTGTAACAGGCCACTCTGCGCGGACGTTCGAGGGCTGCCCGCCCGAGTCCGCGGGTAGACCGCACGAGGCCGGTGGCAACACCGGCCCTAGATGGATGGCCGTCGCCCCGAAGACCGCGAGGTCCCGGGGCACAAAATCCGGCGTACAGCCCGACTCGTCTGCCCCACCCCCCACTCGGCTGCCGAGTACTCCGTCCGGGGTCAGCCCGTGGGCCCCGAGGAGCACCTTCGTGCCGGTGCGGTCGTGGGGTAGCGGTGGACCGAGGTGAGGATGACCAGGGCGGCGACGACGCCGACCGCGGTGGCGGCGACGGCGATGCCCGTGCCGTTGTGGTGGCTGAGAACCCAACCGCCCAGTGCGCCGGCGACGGCGATACCGATGTAGAGACCGCTGGTGTTGAGGGCGACGGCCTCGGCTTCGGCGTCCCGGGCGAGTTCGAGGGCGCGGGCGTTCATCGGCGGATTGAAGCCCCATCCCGCGAAGCCCCAGACGGCCAGCACGATGACGATGAGCCAGTTCGGCGCCTTGTCGGTGAGTGCCCCAATGAGGGCGAGCGTGGCGGTCGCCGTGACGAGCCCGATGAAGGTGGCGATCAGCGTGCGGTCGGCACCCCAGCGGTCGGTGAGGCGTCCGCACAGATAGGTGCCGAGGGCGCCGAAGACGCCGATGACGGAGATGAACAGCGCGAGGATGGCGCCGTCGTGGCCGGTGAGTCCGTAGGTGAGGGGCGCGACGTACGTGTACGTCATCAGCCCGCTGGAAGCGCCGAGCACGGTGCCGGCGACGCAGAGGAGGACGGCGGGGCGGGCGAGGACCAGTAGTTGCCGACGTACGCCGATCTCCGGGGCGCCGGGCAGGGGCGGGAGAAGACGCAGGGAGGCGAGGGCGACGGCGGTGGTGGCGAGCGCGACGGCCAGGAAAGTGGCGCGCCAGCTGTGGGCGGAGCTGAGGAGGGTGCCGACGGGGGCGCCGATGAAGAGGGAGACGGTGAGTCCCGCGGCGACGGTGCCCATGGCTCGGCCGACGCGTTCCGGCGCGGAGGCGCGGGCGGCGAGCGCGAAGACGGCCGGCGTGATGGCAGCGGCGATCAGTGCCGTGACGACGCGCATGACGGTCAGCGCGGTGTAGTGGGGAGCGAAGGCGGTGGCCACGTTGGCCAGGGCGAAGAGGACGAGTCCGCCGACGACGACGGGCTTGCGGGGCTGGCGGGCGGTCGCGACCGCAAGGGGCGGGGCCGCAATCGCGTAGGTCACGGAGAACACCGTGACCAACTGACCCGCCGCGGCTTCACTGACGTTCATGTCCGATGCGATCTCGGGGAGCACGCCCGCGATCACGAAGTCATCCGTTCCGATCACGAACGTCGCCAGGAATAGACACAACAGCCATCCGGAACCACCCTGACCAGCGAAGACCTTCACAACAGATGTCATGGCTGGACGGTAGGACCCTGACACTACTGTCAACGTCAAGCGGGCAAGCGGCCGAACTCCTCCCGGAGCGGGGGTACGCCGGATCGGATCAGCCCGAGGCTCCGTCTTGGTCTCTGCGCGTTCGGGACGTCGCGGTGTATCGGGCTCCGGCCGGTGCCATTGACGCTTCCAACTCGCCGCTGTGCTGGGCGAGCCGGTCCCTGACCTCCTGGAGACGTGAGATCCGTCTGTCCAGTGACTCCAAGCGCTCGCGCGCCGTGTTGAGTTCGCCCCTACATCTGGGCGCTGTCGTCAACGGGCGCTCCAGACAGCCCAGCTCGGCATAGCGGAGCACATCGTCCGTGGTCAGGCCAACATCGAGCAGTTCCTTGATGTTGCGCGCCCTTACCAGAGCGGCTTCGTCGTAGTCCCGGTAGCCGTTGCTGTCGCGGGAGGGGGAGAGGAGTCCCTGTTCCTCGTAGTAGCGCAGAGAGCGTGTGCTGGCTCCGATGCGCTCCGCGAGTTCCCCGATGCGCATGGTTCCTCCTGGTGTCGATGGCTCCGACTCGTGCCCGGACCATCCTCGGCTGAGTGGGGTTCACGCCCGGTGCTTCTGGGGTCTGCGGTGTGCAGTCGGCCGATTCTCGATCGTACGTATGCACGCAGGGGAGTCGACGTGTGCACCTTCGACAGGGGGCCGGCCGGATGTCCGGGCATGGCTGCACGGGGATTGTGTGTGCGTGCGCCTTCGTGGTGCCGGTACGGCCTGCGGCCGGCACATCGAAATCCGTGGCCCCATATGCATGTGGACACGGTCATCGGCCTGTTCCCCCTGGCCGGTGGTCTTCCCCCGTCTGATCGAAGGTCTGCTAGTCGTCCCGATCGGCCGATTCGTTCACCATGCGTTGAACCCCCAGCGTGAGACGGGTCATCACCTCGTCCGCGTGCGCCACCCGGTCCTGGTGGAGCGTGACCCCGAGGAGGAACGTCCCGTTTCCCAGGGCGCAGTAGAACAGGGCGCCTTCGTCCACGTCGAGCACGGTTCGGGTCAGACGCCCGGGCAGTACCGCCTTCAGCGAGTGGTTCAGTCGGGCCACCACGAAGTGCAGTCGTCGGGAGATGTCGTGGTAGCGGTCGCGGCGCTGCTGTCTATTGATCAGGCTGTGGTATCCGGCCAGTCCGTCGGCGGACAGGAGGTCCGTGGAGAGGAATCCCGAGGTGGGGTCGACGTAGGCCACGTAGTGCAGGTTCTTCGAGGTGAGCGAGGCGGCGCAGAGTGCCCCGATGCGATCGGCGTCGGGTCCGATGTCGCCGAACACCTCGCGATGGTGCTCCTGGGCCGCGGAGGCGGCGAAGGGGAACTCCGTCGCCGCTGGACGTTCCGACGACGGTGATGCCTCGGGTGCGCCGATGAAGCCGCCGTAGTCGATGCGCAGTTGGTGCAGCCCGGTGCGGAAGCCCGTTGCGAGCCTGGTCATCGCCCGATCGCCGGCCTCCGCGGCCTCCCGCCCCAGGGAGACCCCCGTCAGATAGCGCCCCGGTCGTACGTAGTAGTGGAACAGGGTGGCCTGACCCAGTCGTAGGACGGTGCGGATCAGCCGACCGCTCTCCACCGGGCGCAACGAGCGGTCCATCCTGCCGAGCAGGAAGTTCAACTGGCGTCCGACGCGGATGTAGAGGGCGCGATCGCCCTCGGACGGCCCGTGCGGGTTGGCCAGGTGGGCGAGGTGTGGGTGGTCGAGGATGTCCACGGAGTAGTTGAAGACGCCGCGATGGTATTCGGCGACGTGGTGCAGGCCCTCGGGATGGAGCGCCTGTTCACAGAGGTCGATGAAGGCCGCACTGTCGTCCGTCACATGTTCGGCCTTCTTCCGGTGCGGCACCGGCACCGGTCCGGTCTCGGCCGCCGGGTCGGCCGCCTCGACAAGCGTGTGGGGATGGTCCCCCGTTTTCTCCATCACGCCTCCTTCAGGTTGTGTGGTCGAAGCCCGAATAGAACAGGGCCGGGTCGAGTGCCTCCATCTGGCGTTTCAGGTCGGCACCGAAAGGGGTTTCCAGGGCGGGCAGTTCGCTGGCGTAGAGCGCTGCCACGGTGTCTGGAGCGTAGGGCAGATGGATGAGGGTCCTTTCATGAGGAGACGCGAACAGGCCCTGTTCCAGGGCGTGTTCAGCGGGCGTCGGGTGGGTCGTGCCATGGGTGGATGCCGGGCCGGTCCCGTTCCTTGTGGTTCCGGGTTCCACCTGGGCGCCGGATATTCCTCCCGGTGTCGGTTGGTTCTCGACGAGCAGGAGGTTGTTGTGGATCAGCCCGTGCTCCTTGAGGCGGTCCACCAGCTGTCGGGTCTCGGGCCGGGCCAGTCCGCCCGGTTCGCTGACCACCGCTATGAACTCCACGGCCCGACAGATCTCCACCGTGACCTCGCTCCACTCGGAGCCGCAGTCCACCAGGAGACAGCCGGCGAGTTCGACCAGGCGTTGGACCGCCATGCCCATGATCTTGGGCAGATTGGTCAGCTCCTCCAGCGGAGGGTCACCGGGTGTTCCCTGGGTGAGCAGCAACATCTCGCCCTTGCGCCCGTCGGGGGAGCGCATCGGGGTGAGCCGCGGCTCCAGGGAGCGGAAGTCCAGGGGGATCGCACCGTCGAAGGCGAACCCGGCGAGACCTCCGCCGTAGTGCATGGCCGAGCCCCACTGGTGCAGCAGCCGGGTCAGCCCGGCGGTCCGTAGGTCGGCGTCCATCAACATCACGTTCTGTCCGACCGGCCCGACCGCGGCGTCCACCATCGCCCCCGCAGCGATGGTGACCGTACTGGCGCCGACCTGTGGAGTGGCGGCGAGCACCGCTACCGACCAGGAGCGACCGAACTCTCCCTCCAACGATTGGTCCACCACTGGTTGCCTCCTCAGGGCGACGCACACCGGGGACGGGCACGCGGCCCGTTCCTCAGATGTAGGGGATGTCCAGGTCCAGCTCAATCCTCACTCCCCCTTGTGCCCCCCTGCCGCCGTGCAACCGGGCCTCGCCGATCTGAAGATTGGTCGCCGCGAAGACCGTGAAGGGATGCTCGGCGCGCATCCGCTCCCGCAGTCGGTGGTACGTGTCCCGGTCGAGCTCCGATGCCTGCTCGGATTCGCCGGCGAACACCAGGGCGTTGCCGTGGTTGAGCGCGGCGATGAGGGTGAGCGGATGGTCGGCGCCCAGCGATTCGACCAGCCCCTGCCAGCCCTCGGCGCTCAACTGCGGGCCGTCCGTGCCGCTGCCTGCCGAGCGCAGGCAGAGGGCCAGGTTGACCTGGGCGATCCTTAGGAAGGGGCGCCCCGGCTCCCAGGTGGCGTACTGGTCGACGCAACCGCTGGCCAGTTCGACCGCCTCGGCGTGCTTGCCGAGGAGTCGGAGGTCGGCCGCGAGGGCAAGGCGGGCCGCCACCGATTCATGGTGGTCGGGACCCCCGTAGATCAGCAGCCCGGCCACGGTCTCCGCATCCAGTTTGCGCGCCGCGCTGATGCTGTCCCGGTCGCCGCGGCGCCTCAGGGTCGCCGCGAGGCCCCTGGCGGCGATGAGCGTCGTGGGGTCGGACTCGCCAAAGGTGTCGACGGACTCCTTGTACGCGTACTGGAGGTGGCGCATGGACCGGTCGTAGTCGCCCGACTCCCGGTACCTGTTGCCGAGGTGGGCGGCGGAGTCCCAGGTCAGACGGTGTCTGATGCCCAGCATCCGACGGCAGCGCTCGGAGGTCTCGCGGTGGAGGTCCAATGCCTCCTCCGTCATGCCCACCATGGCCAGGGAGAGCGCGAGGTTCCCTTCCGCCATCAAGGTGAAGGGGTGGCCGTCGCCGAAGACGTCCTTGATGAGTTCGGCCGTTGACTGGTCCTCCGCGAACGCCTCCTGGACCCGTCCGAGTGCGCGCAGTTCTGCGCCCCGCCCCAGCGCGCTGCGCAGCGTGAAGGGGTGGTCGAGGCCGAGTGCCGCCCGCAGGGCGTCGAGGGCCGTGCGGTTGACCTCTTCGGACTCCTTGAACCGCCCCGCGTCCCGATGGATGTTGCCCCATTCGACCTGGAGCCGCAGCAGCAGGGGCTCCCGGGGCGACAGGGCGGTGCTCCAACGGTCGTTCAACTGCTCGGCGAGGTCGAGGGCAGCGCCGAGTTGACCGGTCAGCCGGCGCGATCTCACCTGGTTGACCAGCCACCGCCGTACCTCGGGGTCGTCGCTGGTGACCGCCTGCGAGGTGTCGACGTGCTGGTCGAGTTCGGCGAGGACCGGCTCGAAGCGCTCCTCGTCGGTCTCGTCGTCCTGCGGGGAGAAGGCGGCGAGGATGCGATGGACCGCGGTAAGGGTTTCCGGGCGCTCGTCCTGCGACAGATGGGCGCGCAGCAGCACCAGCCCCATCGGGTCGCCGACGATCCGTTCGGAGGCGTGGTCGGTACGGGCCAGCGCCCGTGCGGACAGGGTGCGAAATGCGGTCCCGAAGGTCACCGAGGTGAGGAGGGCCTGTCCCTGCTGGCCCAGCCAAGCGAGCGCTGCCGCCGATCGCATCAGCTCGATCGACGCCCCGCGCGGAGACAGGTACGCCAGCAGCCGCAGGATCCGCTCGGCCGCCGGGTTCTCCGTACGGAGGGCGTTCAACTGCATCGCCCAGGTGGTGCGGGCGGCCTGCGGGTATTCCTCGACGGATGGTGGCGCGGGTTCGTCGGCGGATCGGGACCGATAGAGGTGGACCGCTTCTGCGAGCGGCAGACCCGTGTTGCGCAGCCAGGTGGCGGCCAGTTCGACGGACTGCGGCAGTCGGCCCGAGATGTCGAGGATCTCGGCGGCCATCTCGGCGGTCAGGCCGGGGAAGTGGCGGGCGAGTTGGGCGTGGGCCTCGGCGCGGGTCGGCATGGCCACCGGGATCCGGGTGCCGACCGCGGCCCACTCGTCGGACTGCGAGGTGATCAGGACGTGCGCACTGCCCCCTCCGGGCACGAGACCTTCGAGTTCGGTGGCGCCCGGAGCGTCGTCGAGGACGAGCAGAAGCCTGCGGTGGCCGCTCGTGGTGCCTTCGCGCAGCACCCGCAGGGCAGCGGTGACCGCGCCCGGCGAGGTGCTGGTGGTGACCTGGAGCCTGGCTCCCAACTCGGCGAGCCCGGCGCGGACGAGTGCCGGGGTGTCGGCGTTGATCCACCAGATGGCGTCGTAGTCGGCCGCGAAGCGGTAGACGAACTCCAGCGCGATCTGGCTCTTTCCGACCCCGAGGGGTCCGGTGAGGGCGACCGGCAGCACGGGCCGGCCCGGCACCAGGGCGTCACGGAGTTGGTCGAGGTACTCCTCCCGCCCCAGGAAGGTGGCGTTGCGGGGCGGCGACTGCCAGATGTCGGGTGCCTGCCCGGGGAAGCGGGCGCCGCCCTCGGTACGGTCCCGGGTGGCCGAGCGGGCTTCCTCCTTCTGGCCGTCGAGTGCGAAGCGCTCGAAGAGCAGGCTGCGGGCCTCGCGCTCCCCGAGGCTCTGCAACAGAGGCCCCTGGAGTCGTGCGATGGGACCTTCGAGCCGGGTCTCCTCGATGGTGACCGCGACCATCCAGGGGCTGGTCCGGCCGCCGCCCAGGCGCGCCGAGTTGCGCACGCACTGATCGCTCACCTCCTGGTAGCCGGGTGCCGACGGCAGTGCGGGGGAGACCAGGACGATGGTGAACGTGGGTTCCTGCTCCGAGGGCGCCCGCGGTCCCTGGTCGCCGTCGGTGGTCTCGCAACTGATGCCTATGCCGGCCAGTTCGGTGCGGATCCAGTCGGCCCACTGGCGGTCACGCGGTGCGTGGACGATGCGGGCTGTCCGCGGCCCGGGCGGGGTGATCTCCTCGAACCGGTTCGCGTACTCACGCCGAAGCCGCTCGGGGACCGGGCGGATCACATTGACCTCGCCGCGGCTGATCTCCTCGGCGATCCGCAGATACGCCTGGAGCTGGCTGGAGTGCTCGCCCGGCTCCAGGACGAAGGGGACCAGCACCTCCTCGTAGGCGAAGGTGGCCGAGTGCCGCACCTCGACCTGGCTCCAGTACTCGGTGGTGTCACCGGCGACCAACGGCCCCACGATGCCGGCGAACTGCTGCTCCGCGTAGCGGCGTCGGGCCATCGCCTTGGCGCGGTCGACACGCTCGATCCGCATCGGGACCGGCAGGATGCGGATCTCCCGGCCGGTGCGCTTGGCCTGTTCATGGACCTGTCGGGCGACGGCGGCCGTGCCTTCGATGGACTGGTTGCTCAGGTTGAAGCCGCCGACCAGTACGTCGGGCAGCCACAGGGTGCAGACGCTGGCGTTGTCCGAATGGCCGGTACGGCTGTCGATCAGGACGTAGTCGTACCCGGAGTTGCGGAGCTGCTCCCGCAAGGTGTGGACGAACTGCGCCCCGGCGTGCTGACCGTAGAACCGGGCCCAGTCGAACAGGGCGACGTTCTTGCTGTACTCCTCGCTCTGACACCCGGGGCCAAGGAAGGAGATGCTGCCGCCGTCTCCGGGGAAGTGGCTCCAGCGGACGGTGTCGACCCAGCCCGCCACCCCGGTGTGGAGGTCCAGGAGTTCATTCAGTCGCGCGTCGTGGTCCGGTTGCGCGAGCTGTTGTGCGACCAACCGCTCCACGGCCGATCCATAGTCGCGGACCATCTCTACGACGCCGTGTAGCCGGGCGAGGTCGGGATCGGAGAGGAAGGGGCGCAGGAAGCGGTGCAACCCGGGCGACTCCAGGTCCCAGTCGATGACCAGCACGCGCTTGCCGTCGCTCGCGAGGAGCCAGGCGACGTTGGCGAGCGCCATGGTGCGGCCGACCCCGCCCTTGTAGGAGTAGAAGGTGACGATGGTCGCCGTGCCGTCGCCCTCAGGGGCTCGGTTGGCGAAGGGCTCCACGCTGCTCATCGATGCCGCTCCACGTGTTCACATCAGCTGTGCGGTCCCCGGAGGATGGGACGTTCACCCTCTTCCGGGGAAGAGAACCAGGACCTGCGCTGAGCAATCGCGTGCTGCCCGGAATCGAAACTTCCGGAACTGTGCCTCCCGGATTCTCGAACTCCGGAATGGGGCGGCGTTGCGATGCTCCCGGACTGCCACGGTACCTGGACGGGAGCGGGGTTGTTATCCCAGGAGAAGGCCGGCATACGGGAGTGAGTGGTGAATTGCGTGAGGTAGTTGATGTCATGGGCCGTCATCACCGGAGGTGGATGCAGGGCGGCGCCCGCGACACGCTCGGCGACATTCCGTACGACCTGGAGATATCCGCCCCGCGCGGCCGGGTCGGCGACCAGGTGTCCTAGCCCGCGCCGGGGGTAGTCGCTCCCTACGGGCCCGGCCAGTCGACCGGTCTCCTCCACCCAGCGGTCGGGCAGTCCTGCCGTGTCCCACACCACGTTCACCGGGGAGAGCGCCGTATCGCCCGTGCGATGGCTGCGCCATCCCATGCGCTCGCTGAAGACCGACAGGTCAAAGGTGCAGCAGGGGCTGCGGAAGTACTCCTGGGTGTACAGCACGACCAGTGCTCGACAGGCCATTGCGGGTGTGCTCGGCGGCACACCGGCACCTGGCTGACCAAAGATCCCGGCACCCCCGGTACCCCCGGAAACCCCTACACCCCCGGAAATCCCTGTCGCCCCACCGGTAGCCGTCGTCCGGCGGTGCCTGTCGGCCAACTCGCCGTCGAACTGCGCCTCACGCCCCAATCTGGCGCGCAACTCCGCTTGGAGATCGCAGAGAAATTGCTCAACGTATTGTCTGCCGCCACCGTCTATGGCGTGACTAATGAAAAAGTACGGGCCCATGTGCCCCCGTCCCCCACCCTAGATCAGTACGCTCATCACCTTTTCGCTCACCGGCGCGATTTTCTCTCGGCAGACATCCTCATGATAGGAAGAAATGGTCGCCCTGTGACCTCGTTGCGATAGGTATCCGCCAGTGTCCTAATGCTTTTGGCCACGCGCTGTTCGACGTGGTCGATCAACGTGCGTAGATCTGCGCAGTAGCAGGACGGATTGTCGAAGCCGTTCCGCGGCTCGTACCGGTGGGCCCGCAGCCCGCCGCCGCACACCTGCACCACGGGGCACCCTCTGCACTGCTCGCACAGTCCATCGATGCCCACCCGCTCCGCGGCGAATCCCGGATGCCCCGCGACCTGGTCCAAGTCATGCGTGTAGACATGACCTCCGGTGTGGACGGCCTTGTCGTACGTCGATCTGAGGATGTCGTTCTGCTCGATGGTTCCGTCGGACTGTACGACCACCGAGTCGGAACCCAGCGGCCCCCAAGCCTCGCTCGCACTCGCCCCGCCGAGTTGCGCGTCCACCAGCGCATCGAAGATGCGCACCGGGACCTCGCGCACCGGGGCGTCGAACCAGCGATCGAAAACGGCTGAAAGCCATGTGCCGTACGGGGCACGGCCGGGACCTGCGCCGGGCGGGGGAAACTCCCACGTGGCGTGCGGAAGCAGCAGGTCCACCGCGGGCGGGTCAAATTCGAGGAGCGCTTCGTAGGTGGCCACCGGATCGGCTTCGAGGTCCACCACGCACAGCAGTCCCCGGTAGAGCTTGCGGTAACGCTCGCCCTGCAACAGCGCGAGCCCCCGCGCCACATCGGTGTATGTGCCCTTGCCCGAGCGGTAGGGCCGCCGTCGGTCGTGGGTCTCGGCCGTACCGTCCAGGCTGACCCCCACCTGGATACCCCGACGTTCGAACACATCGAGGAACCGGGGGTCAATCAGGGCGCCATTGGTCTGAACGGCCAGGTCCAGCTTGGTGTCAAGACCCTCCCAGGCGCTGTGCAGAGCCTCCGCGAGCCGGTCGATGCGCTCCGGGCCTGCGAGCAGCGGCTCGCCGCCGTGCAGCATGACCTGTACCTCGGGGGGACGGTGTCGGCGCACATGATCGGCGATCCGTCGGGCGGTGCGGTCCATCACCGCGGGCGCCATCACCAACGGCTGGTCGATCCACCCCTGGTCGCGCAGTTCGTAGACGTAGCAGTCTGGACAGGAGAAGTTGCATCGGCTGTACAGCTTCACGATGAACTGGGTGAAGGCGATCGGGGGTTGGCGACCGCCCTGCGCGCCGGCCGTGGCGCCCCGCACCGGGGCGCAACCCGCGCGATGTGCTCGTACGGCCCCCGAAGGCACCCGACCCATCTCATCCGGCGGTGGCGTCCCGGCCCGACAGTCACAAGGCACTTTGCCACCTCGGAGTACGCGGACCCGCCGTCCCGCCGGCCATCTCACCGCGGTGTTTGCGCAGCAGCGCTTCCACGACGGCGGAGCGCGGCAGACCTTCCAACAGCTCGACGGGAACCAGGCCCGCCAACTCGGGTAACTCCCCCTCGGTGATGGGCGCGCTCTTCCCGGTCGCGCAGTTCATGGCACCCAAGCCCCCTGTTCACGTATCTCGTACGTCCCGGTCGGGGACGTCGAACCAACCCGACAGGTCCTGGTATCGTCCGGAAATCGTGAGCCGTCGGCGAATACCCAGCCTGTACGCCTGACGTGTGCCGTACGCCTGCCCTGTGTGCACCGGGCAGGCTCTTCCCACTGTACCCAGCCCGGTCAAGTGAGCCTATCCTCGGTAGCGGGGGCTCATGGGTCGAAACGGCCGGGTGCCGGCGTGGAACCATGTCGGTGCCGGCGGTGGTCCCGCCCATCCGTACGGTGACCGGCGGCAGTCTGCGAGGGGCGCGTGGATCGATCCGTCAACTACTTCTACACCAGCTGCACCAGGGGCGACGGCTGGCCGGACATCACCCGGTTTCACGCCGACCTTGAGTACCGGCTGCGGGTGAAGGAGGGCCGGTGGGTGAGCGGCGACCTCGGTGGATCGACGACCGCGGACAGCCCGGCGGCCGAGGCAATCGCCGAGGTCGGAGTGATGATCGCGCTCTACTCACCCCACTTCTTCACGAGCCCGACGTGCGCCTTCGAATGGGCCGTCTTCCAGGCCCGGATCCGCCGCAGCGAACTGCTCGCCCGCCATGACATGAGCCGCTGTCTGATCACGCTGCTGTGGAAGCCGGTGCCGGAAGGCACGAGACCCCCGTCCGTGCCGGCGCCGGAGGAAGCCGTGCACGACGGGCTGGGTCTCGCCGCGCTGATGCAGTCGGACACGCCCGAGTCGTACGACAGCTACTTCCACCTCATCGGACGGCTGGCCGAGCGGATCACCGAGGCACGGCGCACCGAACTGCCCCCTTTCACGACCACCGATCTGGCCGATGTCCAGCCCGAGTTCGGACCCGCGTCGCCCGGCGAGACCGGTGAACCGAGCCTTCCGCGCCGGCGCACACTGCGAGTCGGCTCCCCTGACGCGGCACAACCAGGCTCGACCCCGCAGGACGTCGGCTTCGGCAGCCTGCCCCGACTGGCCCCCGTCGATCCTCCGGTGACCGCGGGGTCCGCATTCCCGACCACCCTGACCGTCGCCGTCAACTACGTGGGCGCTGACCAGGCGTGGGCGGACTGGATCAGCTCCTTACTGGGGGAGGACGGCCACGCCGAGGTGCGACAGGTGCGCTGGGAGGCCGGGGACGAGTCGCTCGGCGAGAGCGTGGCCCGGGCGCGCTCGGCCGCCCACCGCGTGGTCGTGATCTTCTCCCGCAGCTACTTCGCGGCGCGTGCCACCGAACCACTGGAGTGGGAGGACGTGTTCACCGGTCGCGACAGCGAGCGACTGATCCCCGTACAGATCGACGAGGAGCCGCGCCCGGTCCTGGTGCGCCGAGGACTGCGGGTCCTTCGGCTCCACGGCTCCGCCGACGACGAGGTGCGACGGCTGCGGGCGGAAGTGCGTGATCCGAGCCCCCGCGTACCGCTTCCGCGTGAGGGGGAGCTGTGGTGACCGCTCAGAGCGCTCGCCCCCGCACTCCCACCGGCCCGCCGCCGATATCGAACCTCCCGGGGCAGGGCCTTCCCTTCGTGGGGCGCGACGCCCAGATCGCCGAACTCCTCGGCCTGGTCGAGAAGCACGGCCATGTCCTGCTGCACGACCTGGATGTGACCAATCAGGGCATGGGCAAGACCCAGATGGCCATCGCCTACTGCCTGCGCTACACCCTGCGGTACGACGTGGCCTGGTGGTTCTCCTGCCGGGGGGCGCACGACGACGACGCACTCGCGCGCCTGATCGGCGAGCAGTACCGCCAACTGCGCGCGGCCTGTGAGATCACGGACGACTTCCGCCCCCGGCGGCGGAGCGATCCCGCCTGGCTTTTCGTCTATGACCAGGTCGAGTTCCCGGACCGGATCTACGAGCACTTCGTACCGGGCGCCGGGCACCGTCTGATCACCTCCCGCACGGCCGGTCGGACCTGGGGCGACAACCAACTGGGGCTCGCCGGGCTGACCGTGCACGAATCGACCGGCCTCCTGCTGAACCAGGCCCAGAACCTCACGGCACGTGAGGCCGGTCTGTTGGCCGAGGTCGTGGACGGCCACCCGGGGCAGCTCCTCACGCTCGCCGAGATCGCCCGGGACACCGGCTTCGAATCGGCGCGGCACGCACTGCGCGACATGCGCCCGCGCGGTGGACCCGACAAGCGAGGCAACGGCCTGCCACGGAACCAGGGCCCACAAGACCCCTTCGGGACACGGTTCCTGCCGGCCCCCGCGCCCTGGAATGCGCAGGAGATGGCAGCCCCCTCCCTGGGCGGCACGGAGTTCCCCGTCGATCCGCCGAGGGTAAAGGCGCCCGGTGGACAGCAGGGCCGTCGGGCCGGCCGGCTCGACCCACAGGACAAGCGGACGCTGATCGAGGCGCTGGGCAGGTCCCCGGTGGGCCGCAGCCGTGATTCCTGGGATGTGTTCGTCGACTCGATCCGCCAGGCCACGAGGCTCGACCTCTCCGCCGTCAACGACGGGAGCAACGCCAAGGACCGGATCATCTCCCTCGTCAACTTCGCGTTGGGCCGGCCCCGGCCGGATGCGATGGCCGCCATCGCGGACGCGGTGGAGGAGCGTGGCGAGGGAGAGGACGAGATCGACACGGTACGGCGTCTGGTGGACGCGGCGGTGCGAAACTGGGACCCGTGCTAGGTCCTGCCTTCACGGTCGCCTCTGGCCTGCCACGACACCGCGGGGGTGCGCACGGGCCGTCGTGCACCGGGCGGAGTTCGGCACCGACGGCCCGGGATCACCGAGCAGTTCGAGAGCGGTACGACGGAGGCCGCTCGGTACACGCCCGTGGGAGGGGTCATGTCGAACGAACCGTTCTTCTTCACCAGTTACGCCATACGCAGGGCGGACCGCCAGCTGGTGGCGCAGTTCCACGCCCGGTTGCAGGACGAGGTGCAGATCAAGCGCGGACGCTCGCTGCCGCACACGGGCTTCCTCGACACCGAGTCGCTGAAGCTCGGCGTCGGCTGGCGGCGACCGCTGCTGGACGCCCTGCGCACCACCCGCTTTGTGATCGCGCTGCTCGGCGACGACTATCTGGGCAGCACCTGGTGCGGACGGGAGTGGGCCGTGGCGACGGAGCGGGCCCGGCGTGCCACCCTGGCCACGGGGGAGGAGCCCGTCGCCGTCGTACCCCTGTTCTGGACCCGACCCACCGGAGCGCTGCCCCCCGCGGTCAAGGCACTCCAGTACCGGACGAACCTCCTGGGCAGCGCCTATGCGGACACCTGTCTGGTGGATCTGATCCGGGGCGATCCGCGCGAGTACCACCAGTTCATCGTGGATCTGACGGACCTTTTGACGAAGGCGGCCTCGGTGTCCCTCCCACCTCTGGACTTCGCCACCGCAGACACCCTGCCCTCGGCCTTCGTCCCGGTCTCGCCGGCTGCCTTGCCCACGCTGTCCACCCCCGCGGTCCCGGAGCCCGTCGCCGATGCTCTTGGCGGGTCCTCGGCCCTCCCGGGCGTCGTGGGGAACGGCGGCCCGCGGATGACGCCGGCGCAGAAGTCGCAGTACATCGAGATGCTCGTGGACTCCGCGGTGGGGCGCAGCCGTGAGTCCTGGGACGTCTATGTGGACTCGATCCGGGGACTCCTCCAGCCGGTGCGGTTCTCCTTGCTGACGGACGGCGGATCGGCCAGGGTGCGGAGCGTGGCGCTGGCCAATGAGGCGCTTCGGCGCCAGACCCCGGATCTGCTGGTCGCGACCGTCGACGCACTCGCGGAACTGGAGGGCGCGCAGGCTGCCGGACCGCTGCGGGAGTTGGTGGACGACGTGGTGTCGCGCTGGCCGCGGGCGTAGGGCGACGGCTCGAACCCGCACACGAGGATGCGCCCCGCGGGCCACGTTCGGTGTGCGGGTCATCGCCGTCCGTCCTCGTGTGCCCTTGGGGCGGCTGACCGGCCCCGAACGGTCTGAACAGCGGATGCGTAGGACTCGACAGGGGCGGCGGGAAGGGACCTTCGGGCCGTACTGAAGGGTCCTTGGCCCCGTGCACGACTACGCCCTTGGCAATGAATGCTTCCAGCCATGGCTGGTATGGGCGCATATGGGTCGGGAGGGTTTATCGTGCATGACGAGGGGGTTCCGTCGCGGCGTCGGGGTCAGTGCGAACCGTCCCGCTGAATGGAGGAGTCACCTTGCGGACGCTTCAGCCTCTCGGCACGGAAACGGGCGTCGAGCACTCCTGGGACGTCACGGTCGCCCCGGCACTCGATGCCACGGCAGCGGACCGGACATTCGGCACCGATGAGCCGCAGCGACCGGCCTCCGGCGCCCAGCCGCCCGCGTCCGGGCTCAGCGCCGCACTGCTCAGCCGGGTGACCGGGTTCTACGATTCGGGACTGCGCTCGGCCCAGTTCCTGTGGTGCGACGAAGGCCGCTGGGCCTGGTGCCGTCTGGAGCTGCGCTCCGCGTCCCAAGGTGTCGTCGCGCTGGACATCCGACCCCTGACCGGGCCTCCATCCGGACTGACCGCACGCGAGATCGACATCATCTCCCTGGTGGCGCTCGGCCTGTCCAACCGCGAGATATCCAGCCGCCTCGGCACCAGCATCCGTACGGTCACCACTCAGGTGGAACGGTTGCTGAAGAAGCTCGGCCAGGACTCCCGTTCCGGACTCAGCGCGCTCGCCGTCGACCGCGACCTCATCCGGCTGCCCATCCCCGGCGGGGTCGAGCACCGCTCCGGCATCCGCGTCCTCGACATCGAACGCCACTCCGCGACGGCGACCGGGGTGGCGACCCCCGTGCCGCGCAGGAGCAGGCCCGCCCGCCGTGACACCGTGCGGATCGGCACCATCGCCGTCGGCGGCGCCTTCGCGGCCGACGGCCGGGAGACCGCCCAGGGCGCCGAACTCGCCGTCCGTGACATCAACGCCCTGCGCGGTGAGTACGGCCGAGCGCTGGAACACGTCGTCGTCCAGATCGACCCGCTCGACGAGGACTCCGTACGCGAGGGTCTGGCGCGGTTGGTCGAAGCCGATGTCGACGCCATCACCAGCAGTTATGCCAGCGCCATCAGCCAGGGCGTCTTCGACTTCGCCGCCGACTTCGGACGGACCTTCCTCCACACCAACACCTGGACGCGCAGTGTGGAGGCCGTCCGCGAGGACCCCCGCCGTCTTGGGCACGTCTTCCAGACCTGCCCTTCGGAGACCGCCTATCAGTCGGCGCTCCTCGCGTTCCTGCGCTCGCATCCGGCGTCGGGCCTGTCATCAGGCCCGTCATCGCGTACGGGGCCGCCGCGGCTCGCCGTGGTGGAACTCGACGGGTTCGGCTGTGCGATCACCGACGACACCTTCGAAGCCCGGGTGCGTCAGGTGGGGTGGACGGTCACATCGGCCCAGCGGGTCGGTCTGACCGTGGACCGCGTCGACGAGCTCATCGAAGGCGCGCTCAGCGACCGCCCGGATGTCGTCGTGGTGTCCCACCTCAACGTGGAGACCGCGGCCGAGCTCCAGAACGCCATCACCCGTCATAGCCCGGCCCAGCTGACGTACCACATCTACACACCATCGGTGCCGGGGTTCGCCCAGCGGATCGCCAAGGGCGGTGAGGTGATCTGGTCCACGGTGACCGGACGGCCCGATGATCCGCTCGGGCGCCGCTTCAGCGATGCGTACGCGCGTGAGTTCGGCACCGCGCCCGGCCGCAGCCAGGCCAGCGCCGCCTATGACCAGGTGCGGATGCTCCACTCAGCCTTCTCGGTGACGGGATCGTTCCGTCCGGAAGCGGTGGACCGCTATCTGCGGGAATCGGCCTACCGTGGGGTCAACGGCACCTATCTCTTCGCCTCCCCGGGCCAGTCGGTGACCGGCTACCCGTACGACTCGGTCGACCAGAGCCTGTCGCAGCCCACACTCACCTATCGGCTATCGGGACGCGGTCAGGAGATCCTCCCCGTCGGCTGACGACCGGGGAGCCGTGCCGCGGATCGATCGGCGGGGCGGCCAGGAACGCACGAAGGCGCCGCCCACCATCGTGGGCGGCGCCTTCGATCACGTCAGCTCCGATCACGTCAGTTCCCGGCGAAGAACGGTCCGTAGTCGTACGTCACCCGGGGCACCGAACAGGGATGCCCCAGCACCAGGTGCATCAGCTGTCTGGCAGGCTCGATCACCGCACTGGCGACGGTGGAACCCTGCTCCAACTCATGTTCCTTCGGATTGGGGTGGCAGCACAGCGCGTCGGGGAAGTTCTCGTGGTCGCTGAGCACCTCGTGCCAGCCGGCGACCGAAGGTCGTGGCATCAACTCCGCCAGCGCCTGCGCCCGTTCCCTGCGGAACAGGGTGTCCGGCATGACCCGCGGGCCATGGTCGGTGGCGGTCGTCGGGAAGGCACTGTCATCGCTGATGAAGTGGTTGGCGTGGACGAGGTACTCGCCCTGCCGCACCGGGAGCCAACTGATGTCCCGTGCCGTGCCCGGCCGGGCCTCGGCATCCACCGCCGTGCCGTCACCGACGATCAGATAGTTCGCCGACGAGGACCGGGGCGCGGCCCTCAGCACCTGCTCGGCCGCCTCGGCGGATTCGGCCTCCAGCAGTCCCCGCAACAGCAGGTGGTACGGCATCCCCGGGGTGCCCACATCGAGTGAGGAGACCAGGGCATTGGTCAGGACCGTCACACCGGCCGCGTTCATCCCGAACTTGGCGAGGAGGCCCGCCTCCACCACGGACACCCAGCGCGGGCCGCGCTCAGGGACGGCCTCCAGCACCACGACGGTCTGGTGCGAGAAGGGTATCCAGTCCCAGTTCTGCCCCACGATGGGCTCCGGGCCGCGCAGATCGCAGAACGCGGTGCACTCACCGGGGACCACGGCCGCCGCAGCGAGCTTGCGGGCCTTGCCCGAGAAGAGGATCTCGGTACGCAGATTGAGGGCGAGGACGTCGTCGAAGGTCACCCCGGCCCCCTCGGCGATGCCCTCCATCTCCTGGAGGTAGCGGGGGTCGAAGTCCTGGATCGCCGGCACAAAGGTACGGGCCAGTGCCGTTGCCTCGTCCCAGGTGAGGTCGGCGAACTTGGCGTACACCCGGGCGTAGTTCTCCAGGGACAGCAGTACGCGCTCCTTGGCCGCACTCCCGTACTGCACCCCGCGCTCGTGCGCGGTGCCCTCGACCCGGACGACCAGCGGCTCCCGGGGGGTGATGAACTCTTCCGTCGTACTCATGAGGCGCTCTGCCCTCCGTCCACGGCGATGACCGTTCCATTGACGTAACCCGCCTGTTCCGAGGCGAGGAAAAGACACACCTGGGCGACCTCGTCGGCCGTGCCCAGGCGGCGGGCCGGGATCCGTTGCAGCACCTGGGCGAAGATCTCCGGACTGTGCGACACGGTGGTCATCGGGGTGTCGATCACCCCAGGCGCGACCACATTGCAGCGGATTCCTTGAGGACCCCACTCGACGGCCAACTGACGGGCCAGCGAGATCACCGCGCCCTTGCTGGCGCTGTAGGCGGCGCTCGGCTCGCCGCCGTCACCGCGCACGGCGGCGATGCTCGACAACAGGGTCACGCTGCCGCCCTCGCCGGCGATGAGCATCCGCTCCGCTGCCTGGGCCGCGACCAGCAGCGAACCGCGGGCGTTGAGGTTGACCACCGCGTCCCACTCCGCGGCGGTCGTCTCGATCGCCGCCTTGAAGCGGTACACCCCCGCGCAGTGGACGAGGGCGGTCGGTGCGAGGCCGCCCCAGGCGCGATCGACCCGCTGGAACGCCTGCCGTACCGAGGACTCGTCGGTGATGTCGCACGGGAAGGTGGTGATGCCGTCATCGGACTGCTCGCCGTCCTCGTCCACCGCCAGATCCAGACCGATCACCGACCAGCCGTGCCGGGCCGCCAGCGTCGCGGTGGCCCGTCCGATGCCCGAGCGGGAGCCGGTGACCACCAGTCGCCGCCCGGTCCGCGTACCGTCCGTGGGGTTCATGAGGTGAGCACTCCTCCGTTCACATTGAGGGTCTGACCGGTCACGTAGTCCGCGCCCGACAGCAGATAGTGGACGGCGTCGGCCACATCGGCACCGATGCCATGCCGGGCCAGTGGAACTTCGGCGACCAGTCGCTCGCGCTCCTCGTCGAAGGTGCGCCCGCTGCGATGGGCCCGCGACTGCAACTCCTCGCGGTGCATCTCGGTCATCACATAGCCGGGGGCGACCGCGTTGACCGTGCAGTGGGGCGCCAGTTCCACCGACAGCGTCTTCATCAGGGACTGCACGGCCGCCTTGGACGCGCTGTAGGCACCGGCGCCCGGGGTGGGCTGCTGGGCGAAGAGCGACCCGAGGACGACGATCCGACCGGTGTGCCCGTCGTGCGCCAGCGCGGGCCACACCGCGCGCACGGAGTGCAGCACCCCGAAGAAGTTGATCTCCAGTACGCGTTGGATGTCCTGATCGGGAGTGTCGAGGAGCGGGGTCTCCGGGCCGCCGACGGCCGCATTGGCGACCAGGGCGTCGATGCGCCCGAACGCCGCGAGGGCGCGCTCTGCCATCAGCGCCGCGTGCTGCGGTCGGGATACGTCGGCCACCAGGGCCGCGATCCGCTCCCCGCCGGGGTCGAGCGCCTGGCCCGTCCGCACGACCGTGGGGTCGACATCGGTGATCAGGACGTTCCAGCCCTCATCCAGGAGCCGCTGGGCCACACTGCGCCCGATCCCGCGTGCGGCTCCGGTGACGACGGCGGTACGCCGGGTGGCGGCCGGGGGAGTGCGGTCCGCCGCGGGGAGGGCGGGCGAGCTGCTCATGACCGGGCCGCCGTGGACTCGCGCACCGCGCTCGCCACCTCGTGGCAGCGGGCGAACCAGATCCGCTCATCGGCCCGGACCGAGGTCAGGAACTGCTCCAGCATCCGCAGCCGACCGGGGCGGCCGATGATCTGTGGATGGACGGTGAGGGTCACCAGACCGCCGGCGTCATGGATCGCGGACGACTCCTCGCCCCACAGTTCCGCCACCTCGCGCGACGAGCGGATCGTACGGTCCCAACTGGAGGCGTCGAACCAGAAGTGCGGTGCGTCGTCGAGCGACCAGTGCACCGGAATCTCCACCAGGTCGTGGCGGGGATGGGCGTAGGGCAGGACCGCGTCCATCATGTTGGACGAATAGCTGAACCCGTTCGCCACGAGGAGATCCAACGTGTTCGGGCTGATGTCCCACGAAGGGGATCGGTAACCCATGATCCGGTCCTGGAAGGAACGCAGTACGGACAGCCCGCGTGCGAGTTCCTCCTCCTCCTGGTCCCGTGCCATCAGGTGCGGAGAGCGGTGGGTGAATCCATGGTGCCCGATTTCATGGCCCTGTTCGACCACGGATTCCACGATCGCCGGATGCCTTTCCGCATCACCGCCGCAGACGAAGAACGTGGCCGGTATATCCAGACGCGTCAGCATGTTCAGCAACTGGGGTACCGCGACTTCGGCGCCATAGCGCGCCTGAGAAAGCACTCCGGGGCGGGCGGCGTTCGCAGGGTCTTCGGCGAGCCACAATTCTTCGGCGTCGAAGTCGATGGTCAACGCCAAAGCCGCGCTATAGCCAGCTGGCCACATACGGGGTCCTCTCTCCAATGCGGGATTGAGGAACACGGTAACGATCAGGACCGTTTTGCGAACTCCGTAAGATTACGTATCGGGCCGTGTGAACGGGGACTGCGCCCGACCCCGGTGGTGCTGAGCCCGGGCACCCGTACGTACAGATGCGTATGTCGGTCGCCGCCGGGTTTTGCCACCCTTCGGGAATCGATGGAACCCCGTTGAACCGACGGGCGCGGAGAGGAAATGCCGGTGTCCAGTCCCACCAGTGAAAAAGCACCTCAGCTGACGAGAGTGCTGCGGTTGCCCGCGATCGTCCTGTTCGGTCTCACCTATATGTCTCCGGTCGCCGTCTTCACGACCTACGGAATCGTCAATGACGAAACCGCGGGGCATCTGCCGGCCGCCTATGTTCTGGCACTGGGCGTGATGCTGCTGACCGCACACAGTTACGGTCGGATGGTGCGAAGCTTTCCGGCCGCCGGTTCCGCGTACAAATATTCCCAGCGGGTCTTCGGGGGCCATGTCGGTTTCCTCACCGGCTGGACGCTGATGCTGGACTACCTCTTCTTGCCGATGGTGTCCTTCCTCCTCGCCGGCATCTATCTGCACGCCCAGTTCCCCGGGGTGCCGCAGGGCGTGTGGAGCGTGCTCGTCCTGTTGGTGGTGCTGGTCTTCAATGTGCTGGGCGTGAAGTTCATCAGCAAGATCACCGCGATCATCATGGGGATCACGGCAGTGCTGCTGGTGGTCTTCGTGACGCTGTCCGGTGTGCAGTCCGAGGTCTCGGCCTCCGACGCCTTCCAGTCGTTCATCCCCGAGTCCGGTCAGTGGACGCTGCTGGCGGGCGGTGCGGCCATCCTGGCGCTGAGCTTCCTGGGGTTCGACGCGGTCTCCACGCTCGCCGAGGAGGCCCACAACCCGCGCAAGACCATTCCGCTCGGCATCATCCTCACCACCGCGATCGGTGGTGGTCTCTTCATCCTGGTGGCCTGGGTCGGTTCGCTGGTCCGCCCGGACAACAACTTCACCGACCCCGACTCGGCCGGTGCGGAGTTGATGGAGACCGTCGGTGGCAGCGCCCTGAGCGGTGCGTTCACGGCGGTGTACGTGCTCGGCTGTATCGGTTCGGCCATGGTGTCGCAGGCGAGCGTGTCCCGGATCATCTTCTCCATGGGCCGCGACGGACTGCTGCCCCGCACGCTCTTCGGCCGACTGCACCCCAAGTTCGGTACGCCGGTGGGTGCCCTGATCGCGGTGTCGGCGGTCGCCCTCCTCTCCACCGTCCTCACGCTCGACCAGGCCGTCGTCATGATCAACTTCGGTGCGCTGGCCGCCTTCTCGATGGTCAACCTGAGCGTGATCAAGCACTATCTGTTCGGCAAGGGACGGACCATGGGCGCCAGGTCGCTCCTGGTCAACGGTCTGCTGCCGGGCCTCGGCTTCGCCTCGACGGTCTGGCTGTGGACCAGCCTCACGGGTGAGACCTTCGTGGTGGGTCTGGTGTGGATGGCGGTCGGCGTCTTGCTGCTGGCGATCTCCACCCGGTTCTTCACCCGGCAGCCGCCCGAGTTGCACATGGGCGCCGAGGGCGAGGACTTCGCCGCCCTGGAGACCGAGACCCCGACGGTGTCCCGACCGCACGAGGGCAGTCCGCTGGGCTGATCCCGCACCGCGCGAAGCGTGTGGATGAAAAGGAACGCGGAGGAGGCAGGTGCGATCCGCGGCACCTGCCTCCTCCGCGTTCCGGGGTCCGAGAGCGGCGGCTCGCATTTCCAGCGGGCTGCCGTGTTCCGGGTGTCTCGGCGGTGAGTCCCGCCGTCTCTTCGCCCGGGGCTTCCTGCTCAGCCCGTTCAGTTCGCTTGGTCGAACTGTGGTGACTGGGCCACCACCCGCTCCGCGACCGGGAAGACGGTTCCGCAGTCACCGCACTCCGCGTCCCCGAAGAGATGGGCGATCCCCTCGGCCACTTCCTTGTGCCCGTCGCTCATGGCCCGTTGATGCAGCCGCTCGGACGGCCCCAGCAGATCCTGCGGTGCCTTCGGACGCAGCGGGCGGCGTCCCTCGCCATCCGGACCCTCCTCGGTGGACGAGAAGTAGCCGGCATCGCCCAACGTCAGGAAGATTTCCACCCCGCAGTGGGGACAGTTCACCTCGTACTCGCCCTCCACGAGGCCGTCGAGGAGTTCGTCCCACACGGTCACGCCGTCGAAGGCCAGCGCGGTCTGGAGCAGCAGCACGTACGTCTGCGGCTCCAGCGCCGCTCCCAGGCACTCGTCGGTCAGCCCCGCCAGTTCAGCGATGGTGGACGCATGGGTCGTGCGGATGTCGGAGCCGTCCGGCGAACGACGGGCGCAACTCACGATCACGCCCGCCGCGATCAGGGCCCAGGAGCGCTGCTCGGGCTCCTGGGCGGCTGCGATCCGTGCGAGCCGGGGTAGCGCCGCGAAGCTCGCAGTGAAGGCCGAGTCCAACTGTGGACAGAGACGATCCATCAGTTCCGGCCAAACGCTACTCGGGGCAGCCTCAAATCGGTCGAGCAGGGCCGGAACGCCATCTGCGGAACCGAATGCGTCCTTGAGCTGCGACCAATCCGTCATGCCCGGATCTAACCAGGCGCTCGGTGGGGAAGGGAGAGCAGGCGGGTACCTGTCCCTTTTCAGTCAGTTGTGCAGTTGATTACTTCGACCGGTCGGCGGCGTTCACTCAGCGGGACAGCTGGCCCCTGCCAGGGACCGGGCCACCACCCCGACCTCCTTCGAGAGCTTCAACAGCCCAGTCAGTGTCTTCTGTTCGGCCGGACGGGTGCTCTCCTGATCGAGCCAGGTGTGCAGCCGGTCGACCGAGTCCCAGATCGGATCGAGCGTCATCTCCAGGGTGTGCTCCATGGCACCAGCGTCCCATGCCGACGCCCTGTCGGCAGCGTTCCCGGGTGCGTTGGCCGAGCCTCGCCACAATGTGCTTTTCCTGTGGTTGTTTTCGGTGCACGGGCGAAGGGTCGAACACGACGAACGAGGTACGGGCGCTGGGCGTTGACCAGCCGGAGGCGCCCGGCCGGACACCGTCCCCGATTCGGCCGCATCGGTCCAGGCAGCAGCCAGTGACACGGGTCATCGGCTCCGGGGCAGGTCCCCGGGCCGCGGACCTTCGCAAGCGGTCAAGGGCACGGCCCCATCGGACGGAGCGGGATCCGCATCGATCGACGCCCCGCGGTCGAAGCTCCACACGGTACGACGCGTCCAGGCGGCCGATTGTGGGTGCACCACGCCCGGCCGACTCCGCTGCCAGAGGCGATCGAAGGACTGTCGCGTTGCCCCTGGCGGGCCACCGTGGATGACGGAACAGCCCCTCAGCCCCGCCCGATGAAGGGCATCCCCGTTGCCATCACCGTCACGAACTGCACATTCGCCTCCAACGGCAACTCGGCCATGTGCAACACCGTCCGCGCCACGTCCGCCACATCCATCAGCGGCTCGGCGGCACGCGACCCGTTCGCCTGCACCACCCCCTGGGCCATCGGAGCGGTCATCTCGGTCGCGGCATTGCCGATGTCGATCTGCCCGCAGGCGATCCCGTACGCCCGACCGTCCAACGAGATCGACTTCGTCAGCCCGGTGATCGCGTGCTTCGTCGCCGTGTACGGGGCCGAGTGCGGGCGGGGCACCTGAGCCGAGAGGGAGCCGTTGTTGATGATGCGTCCCCCGCGCGGGGACTGGTCCCGCATCAACCGGAACGCGGCCTGGGCGCAGAGGAAAGCCCCGGTCAGATTGACGTCCACCACCGCCCGCCAATCCTCGGGCGAGAGGTTCTCGAACCGCACCCCACCGCCGGGACCGAACACACCCGCATTGTTGAACAGCAGGTCGACACGGCCCCAATGCCGATGGACCTCCTCGAAAAGCGTGGTCACATCGGCGGGTGACGTCACATCAGTGGGGACGCAGCGCAGCTGCCCGTTCGTCAACGACGCCGTCTCCGCCAACGGCCCGGGCCTGCGCCCGGCCAGCGCCACCCGCCAACCCGCCCCTGCCAGCGCCAACGCGACACTCCGACCGATGCCCGACCCCGCACCCGTCACCACTGCGACCCGCGATTGATCCGTCATGGGCGCGCAGCGTAGCCCCGTGGCAGCCCTCGGCGCGCCCGGTATGACCGCCCGTCCGTCCCACACCGCGCAGTCGGCTGAACTGCGCAGCGCGGCCCGCCACATGACCCGTCGCCGTCTGCTCAACCACACCACGGCCGCGGTGGCACTCGCCTTCGGCGTGGGACTGCCCGGTACGGCGCACGCCGCCGAACTCGACGCCCGGCGCATCACCGATGACCCCTTCACCCTGGGCATCGCGTCCGGGGAGCCGCTGCCGGGCTCCGTACTGCTGTGGACCCGACTTGCGCCGTTCCCCTACGAACCCGACGGCGGAATGCCGTTCCGCCGGGTACGGCTGCGCTGGGAGATCGCGCACGACCCCCGCTTCACCCGGATCGTCCGCCGTGGCACCGCGGTGTCCCATCCCGAACTGCACCACAGCGTCCACTGCGAGGTGAACGGGCTCGTTGAGGACCGCACGTACTACTACCGCTTTCGCGCCGGGCGGTGGATCAGTGCCACCGGCCGCACCCGCACCGCACCCGCGCCGTCGTCCCGGGTGGCCGCGCTGCGGTTCGCGGCCGTCTCCTGCCAGGCGTACCACCACGGGTACTTCACCCCGTACCGGCATCTCGCCGACGAGGAACTCGCCGTCGTCTTCCACCTCGGCGACTACCTGTACGAGCACCCCGTGAGCCCCGTCGGCGGCGCCCGCCGTCTCACCGGAGGGCCGCTGCCCGCCCACTTCGACCGCGAGACCCTCACCCTGGAGGACTACCGGCTGCGCTACGGCCTCTACAAGAGCGATCCGGACCTCAAGGCGGCCCATGCCGCGCATCCCTTCGTCCTCACCTGGGACGACCATGAGACGGAGAACAACTACGCGGGCGACCAACCGGGTCACACCCAGCCGACGGAGGAGTTCCTCCTGCGCCGGGCGTCCGCCTACCGCGCCTACTGGGAGCACCAGCCGCTGCGGCTGCCCCAGCGCCCCCGCGGGCCCGACATGCGGCTCTACCGCAGGGTGCGCTTCGGGCGGCTCGCGCAGTTCGACGTCCTCGACACGCGCCAGTACCGCTCGGCGCAGGCGTACGGCGACGGGTGGCACCCCCCGGGCCCGCAGTCCGAGGACCCCGCGCGCACCCTCACCGGTGCCGCGCAGGAACGCTGGCTCCTCGACGGCTGGCGCACCTCCCGCGCCCGCTGGCACGTCCTGGCCCAGCAGGTCACCTTCGCCCGACGATGGCGCAGCCCGGTGCCGCCGCACACCGTGAGCATGGACGCCTGGGACGGCTACCCCGCCTCACGGAGCCGGGTCCTCGCCGGAGCGGAGGCTGCCGGCATCGACCGTCTGCTGGTGCTGAGCGGCGACGTCCATGTGTCGTACGGCTTCGACCTCAAGGCCGACTGGGACGACCCCGACTCCCGCACGCTCGGCACCGAAATCGTCACCACCTCCATCAGCAGCGGAGGCAACGGCACCGCTCGGCCCCCGAACTGGACCGCACTCACCACCGCCAACCCCCATCTGCGCCACTACGACGGCCACCGTGGCTACACGGTCGTCACGCTCGACGAGGACCGGATGCGTGCGGACTTCCGGACCGTCACGGCGGTCACCACCCCGACCGCACCGATGACGACGGCCGCCTCCTTCATCAGCGAGGCCCGATCTCCCGGGCTGCGACGCGTATGAAGTCCACACATTCCGAGGAGTCGGGTGCGAAGCACCGACCCTTGCAGACAGGTGCCAACCAATCCTGCGGAGCTGAGAGCATAGGTAAGGATTCAACGATATGGAGATGTGATGCCGAAGCCGGACAGCGGCCAGGGCGGTACGGAAGGGAACATACCCAGCGCGCGAACGCCGTCGGCCCCCCGGACGACGACCGCCGCGACCGAAGCGACCGGAGCGACCGCCGCGATGGCCGCGGTGACCTCGCCCACACCCGTCGACACCGAAGCCCCCGCGCCCGTCGAGCGTGCGGGGACCGGCGATCCCCGTACGGTGGCACGGCGCGCAGGACTCGTCGTCACTCTCGTCCTCGGCGGCCTCACCGCGCTGCCGCCCCTCTCCATGGACATGTACCTCCCGGCGCTCCCCGCCGTCACGGACTCCCTGTCCGCACCCGCCTCGACCGTGCAGCTCACCCTGACCGCCTGTCTGGCCGGCATGGCGCTGGGACAACTCGTCGTCGGACCCATGAGCGACAAGTGGGGGCGCCGCCGCCCGCTGCTCATCGGAATGCTCGTCTACATCCTCGCCACCGCCATCTGCGCCTTTGCACCCTCCGCTGAACTGCTGATCGCCTTCCGGTTGCTCCAGGGCCTCGCCGGTGCGGCGGGGATCGTCATCGCACGGGCGGTGGTCCGCGATCTGTACGACGGAGTGGAGATGGCCCGTTTCTTCTCCACCCTGATGCTCGTCTCGGGCGTGGCACCGATCATCGCGCCGGTGATCGGCAGCCAGGTGCTCCGCTTCACCGACTGGCGCGGGATCTTCGTCGTCCTCACCGGCGTCGGTGTGCTGCTGACGGTGGTGGTCCTGAAGTGGCTGCCGGAGACCCTCGCGCCCGAGCGACGGCACAGCGGCGGTGTCGGCCAGGCCCTGCGCACCATGCGCGGACTCCTCGCCGACCGTGTCTTCGCCGGCTACATGCTCACGGGCGGACTCGCCTTCGCCGTCCTCTTCGCCTACATCTCGGCCTCGCCTTTCGTGGTGCAGGAGATCTACGGCGCCTCCCCGCAGACGTTCAGCCTGCTGTTCGGCCTGAACTCCATCGGTCTGATCGTGCTGGGGCAGATCAACGGCCGACTGCTGGTGGGACGCGTCAGCCTGGACAAGGCGCTGGGGGCCGGGCTTGCCATGATCACCCTGGCGGCGGTGGCACTGCTGCTCCTCACCTCAGGAGTCTTCGGCGAGGTCGGTCTGTTCGCGGTGTCGGCGGGGCTCTTCGTCCTGATGGCGGCGATGGGGCTCGTGATGCCCAACACCAACGCCTTGGCGCTCAGCCGCACCCCCCACGCGGCAGGCTCGGCCTCCGCGCTCCTCGGTACGTGTTCCTTCCTGATCGGGGCGGTCGCCTCACCCCTGGTCGGCATCGCAGGGGAGGCGACGGCCGTACCGATGGCCGTGGTGCAGTTGGCCTGTGCGCTGGCGGCGGTGGCCTGCTTCCTGGTGCTGTGCAGGCCCTGGCGTCCGCGCGAGGGCGCCACGGTCTAGATGTACTGATCATGAGCGGGTGCACCCGGCTGGGCTGGCCTCGGTTGGTGCGGGTGCGAGGTGCGGGATTCAGGGCAGGCGGCGGGGGTGGCCCAACAGATGCAGTCGGTCCTTCGAGTCCGTCCAGCTGAAGACGCCCACCCCGGCGACCTCGAACTGCGGGATCCGCACCTGCGGAGCCAGCGGCTGGGGCACTGGCCGGGGCACCTCCAACTGCACCGGTACGCCACCGCCCGCCAGCGCATCGGCCACACTGCGGGCGCTGGTTGCGCCGTAGGCCGTGCCGGTGTCGCCGACGGTCGCCAACAGCAGTTGCCGTGAGCCGTCCGACTGCTCGAAACAGTGCGCCTTGCGGCGCTCCAGATCGAAGGCGAGATGGCCCGCGACGAGGTACCCGCCGTTCGGCGACACCACGGCGCGCGGAAACTCGCCGGGCTCGATCGCGGGCTTGTGGCAGCGCGTCTGCGCGATCGGCTTGCCCGTCGCGGTGTCGTGCACGGCCCAGATCTCATGGGTGCGCGCATCCTTCCGCTTCTTCGCCGGCCGCCACTTGGCGAGGAGGAGGCCGGGCGCCACGGAGGTCGGCGTACCCGATGCGGGGTCGGCGCCCGAGGGGGCCACGTTCCTGCTGTACCAGCCGCCCTTGACCCAGAAGCCGCTTTCGCCGCTGAGCAGGAGCCCCTTGTCCGTCACTGCGCGGACCTCGGTGAGCCGACGACAGCCGGTGCAACCCCGGGGATGGGCCAGCGCGTTCTCGGGGACCCGGGCCGTCTCCCCGGAGAGGGGATCGACGACCGCATTGCGGGTGCGGCCGTCGGTGATCAGGATCCCCGGACCACTGCCCGATACGGTCGGCGCACCGGACCAGGGGAGTTCGACCCGGCGCCGGGCGCCGCTCAGGGCGTCGTAGACATCGAGGACGACGAAGGTGTCCGACGTCAGATGGTCCCCGCTCGTCCTGCCGAACGACCAGGCCACGAAGAACTCGCGTCCCTCACGGGCGACGGAGAGCAGCCGGGGGAAGCGCCCCGCCGCAGCCCCACCGGGTGCGTCGGACACTGAGGAGTCGATGGCCGTCGGCGGCTGCCAGGGGTGGCCGCTCCAGCCGGGTTGCCCGGTCGACACATCGAGCGTACGCATCCGGAACCTGCCCTTCGGCAGCCGTTCCAGATGGGCGAGGAGTCCGCTCGCCCGGGCGAGCGCCTGCTCGGGGGAGGCGTCCGGGATCTCCCAGCGTTGACCGGTGGCGTAGGAGGGCGGGACGGCGAGTTGCGCGGCCGGTGCGGGGGAGGACTTGGTGGTGGGGCGGGAGGGGGCGTCGGCAGCCGAGGAGTCGGTGTCGCTGCCGCACATGGTCAGGACGAGGAGCAGTGCCGTTCCGCCGGCTCCGGCTGCCAGCGCCATGCGCATGATCCGCCGTCTTCTGCGCCCCTGTGTGCTCATGGATCCCCCGAGCGCGATGCTCACATCCGAGGGCGCCCGTCCCGTGCGGCGCCTCACCCCGTGGCGGGACCGCACACATCCGCGGGCGGTCTCGCCTTGCCTGGTCCTGCTCGCGTGCTCGTGATGCCAGTGGATCTCGGACGCTGGTGCTGTGACACCGCTCTCGGCCCGGAGCGGTGCTCTTCTCCTGCTCTCCGGCATTTCGGTGCGGTTGTGTGCACCGAGCCAGATCACTGCTCACTTTGCGGGCCGCTGCTCACCTGCCGAAACACCGCTCGCACCGCAGGCTGCCGCTCACGCCCATGGATGGTGCTCACGTTCCGTGTGCGTCAACGGCGGTCAGCGTAGCAACAGGCCCTCCGTACCGCTCGGTTCGGGCCCGGATGGAAGCGAAGGGCACGGCGATCGTGGATTCGGTCGGCCTGCTGTGTCTGCTGCGTCTGCTGTGTCTGTCATGTCTGCGGTGTCTGCGTGTCTGCCGGGGCTGTTCAGCTGTTCGGCGTCGACGGTCGGCCGTCGACGGATCACTTCCCTGTGCTGTGCTGTGCTGTGCCCAGCCGTGTGGGAGCGTGGCCCATCGCCGACCCCCGCCGGGCGGCTGCCCGGTCGCGGGACGGCCGGCCGGCCCTGCGGCGCGGTGGGAAACGCCTAGAATCACCCGGTGAATGCCACCTCCCCCACCGCGGAAGTCCTGCGCGGCGCCTTGGCCGGTCTGCTCGACGGGCTGCCGCCCAGCCAAGCCGCACGCGCCGTCGAGCGGCTGATCGCTAACTATCGCGGTGTCACCCCCACCGACGCTCCCATCCTCCGGGACCGCTCGGACGTCGCCGCCTATGCCGCCTATCGGATGCCCGCCACCTTCGAGGCCGTCCGCTCCGCCCTGGCAGCCCTGCGGGAGTCCGCGCCGGACTGGGTGCCGGCGACCCACACCGACATCGGCGGAGGCACGGGTGCAGCGAGTTGGGCGGTGGCGGAGGCATGGCAGGACAAGTCGCCCCTCACCACCGTCCTCGACTGGGCCGAGCCCGCACTTGCCCTGGGGAAGGAGTTGGCGGTGGCGTCCGGGGTCCCAGCCCTGCACGACGCGCACTGGCAGCGCATGCGCATCAGCGCGGCCATCTCCATGGAGAGCACCGATCTCGTCACCATGTCGTACGTGCTCAATGAACTGACGGCGTCCGATCGCACGGCCGTTGTCGCGGAGGCCGCACGGACCGCGCAAGCCGTGGTGATCGTCGAGCCCGGCACCCCCGACGGCTACGACCGCATCATCAGCGCGCGAAAGGAGCTGGTGGCGGCGGGGCTGACGGTCGCCGCTCCCTGCCCCCACAGCGCGGATTGCCCCATCGTCCCGGGCTCGGACTGGTGCCACTTCGCCGCGAGGGTCAGTCGGTCCTCGTTGCACCGCCAGGTCAAGGGAGGTTCGCTGCCGTACGAGGACGAGAAGTTCAGCTACGTCGCAGCGACCCGCTTCCCGCCCCTCCCGGCGAAGGCCCGTATCGTCCGCAAGCCCCAGATCCGCAAGGGACTGGTGATGCTCGACCTCTGCGAGGAGGAAGGGCGTCTGGCGCGGGAGAACGTGGCCAAGCGACACGGTCCGCTGTATCGGGCCGCCCGTGACGCGGCCTGGGGCGAGCCCTGGCCACCGGCTGCCCCCGACGCCTGAAGGGTGCGCGGTGGCCGGGGCCGCCATGGCGCCCCGCCACCGCAAGGCCGCCAGCCATCGGCCACTGGTTTCAGCCCCGCCCCTGCCCTACGCATCGGCGCGGGGCCGTATCCGTGCCCCTGATCGTGGACCGCACCGGCCCCCGGCCAGCTGCCGGGAAGCCGGGACGGCCCTCCATCCGTGCTCAGTCGCGATCCTGCTCAGTCACGCAGTTCCTGGGTGCAGCACTTCACGCTGCCGCCCCCCTTCAGCAGCTCACCCAGATCCATCCCCATCGGCTCGTAGCCCCGGTCCCTGAGCGGCGCGAAGAGCCCGAGCGCCGCTTGTGGCAGCAGGACGTGTCGCCCGTCACTCACCGCGTTGAGCCCCAGCGCCGCCGCGTCCTCCTCCTGTGCGATCAAGGCATCGGGAAACAGCCGCGCCAGGACCGATCGGCTGCCCGGTGAGAAGGCTTCGGGGTAGTACATGACCTCGTCCGCGGCCTCGTCCAGTACGGACAGGGCCGTGTCCAGGTGGTAGTAGCGGGGGTCGACCAGATCGAGCCCGATCACCGGGCGGCCGAAGAACTCCTGTGCCTCGTCGTGGGAGAGGGGACTGGATCGGAAGCCTCGACCCGCCAGCACATAGGACGAGGTGACGGCGAAGTCTCCCTCCCCCTCGTTGATGTGCAGCGGTTCATGGATCTTGGTGTAGCCGGCGGACCTGAACCAGTCGAGATGGGCCACGGCCTCGCCCTCCCGTTCCCGGTGGGCGAACCGGGCGCCGAGCACCCGGCCGTCGATGACGGTCGCGCCGTTCGCGGCGTAGACCATGTCCGGCAGATCGGGCTGCGGCTCCAGCAGCTCGACGGTGTGGCCGAGAGCGCGATAGCGGTCGCGCAGGTCCTCCCACTGGGCCAGGGCCAGTTGAAGGTCGACGGGCTTCGCCGGGTCCATCCACGGGTTGATGGAGTACGTCACCTTGAAGTGCGTGGGTGGGCACATCAGATAGCGGCGCGGCGAGGCGTCACGAAGCGATGAGCGCAATGAGGGCTCCTCACATACGAGTACGACGGGGTACACGCGGTCTGCGTGTGGAGCCATGGTGAGGCCAAATCGGCCATTGCGCTGTGACCTGGTCGACTGCTTCATCGTTTTGTACGGCGCGCCCGACCTGAGCAGATGGAGAAACCTCCGTAAAGTGACCCGCCCCTGGTACGGCGGGTTCTCGACAATCAGCTGTACGATGATTCAGCCGATCGAGACGATACGTTTCGGCTTATCTCTTGTAGATTGGTCGCCATGACCGACACCAAGGCGCCTGATTCCAGCCGTCGTAGCGAACGCTCCCGCCGAGCCATCTACGATGCCGCTCTCGCCCTCGTCACCGAGGTCGGATACGGCCGAACCACCATCGAGGGCATCGCGGCCCGCGCCGGGGTCGGAAAACAGACGATCTACCGCTGGTGGCCGTCGAAGGCCGCCGTGCTCCTCGAAGCCTTCCTCGATCTCGCGGACCAGGCGGCCGACGGGTCCTATGACTTTCCCGACACCGGAGATCTCGAAGCCGACCTCAAAACCGTGCTACGCGCCACGGTGGACGAGATGAACAACCCGGTCTACGAAGGACCCACCCGTGCGCTGGCCGCGGAGGGCATCGTCGATCCCGTTCTCGGCGCCCAGTTCGTCGAGAAACTGCTGGAACCGCCGATCCGCCTCTATGTGCAACGGCTGCGTTCGGCCGAGGCCGCAGGCGCCCTGAGGCCCGGACTCGACCCCCGTACCGCCGTCGAACTCTTTATCGGACCCCTCACCCACCGCTGGCTGCTGCGCACCCTCCCGCTGACCCACGAGTACGCCGACTCCATCGTGGAGTACGCGCTCAGCGGCCTGAGACCCCGCGGCTGAAGATCAGCCCCCGGCCGATCGGGTCGGCGCCCGGGCCTCCTCACGGTCCGGATGCCGACCCCCGGTTGGGAACTGTGGCCACCCACAGAGCAGGATGGTGGGACGATGGTAGAGACCACGTGGGGCGAGCGTGAGGTGTGTGAGGGGATAGATGGGCGACGGTAAAGGTCGTTACAGCGGCACGGAGAACAGGCCCTCCTGGGAGAGCCGGCTGCCCCAGTGGATGCGCCGACGTGCCAAGGACACCGAACCCGACGATTCCGCCCGCGAAGAACTGCTGCTGGCCGTCGCCGATGCGGGAATGCCCCTGGCCCCTGCCGCGTATCCCGTCTCCTATCGATGTTCCTGCGAACGCATCGGCTGTCCCACACCCGGGCGCCACCCCGTTTCCTTCGCGTGGCAGACGCAGTCGACCACCGATCGCGCACAGATCCAGCGCTGGGCCGATGGCGAGCCCCTGGCCAACTTCATCACCGCGACCGGCATGATCCACGATGTGCTCGACGTTCCCCTCGAAGCCGGCCGCAGCGCCTTGGAGCGACTGCTGGAGCAGGGCATCGACGTCGGTCCGGTCGCCGAGTCCGGTGGGGAGGGCGAGCAGGCGCGGGCACTCTTCTTCACCGCGACCCGCGGCACGCCCGAGGATGAGGACGAGTGGTGGCCCTGTGAGCTGGACTGCCGGCCCGAGACCATGGACGAGCACCCGGGGCTGCGCTGGCACTGCCGGGGCAGCTATGTCCTCGTCCCTCCCGCAAGGCTTCCCGGGGACCACGACGTGTACTGGGTGCGGGGCCCTGAGCACCCGCTGCCCGACCCGCTGACCTTGCTGGAGAGCCTCACCGACGCCTGTGCCCAGTTCATCGGCGATCACGGTGGCATCGAGCACGAGGCGGCCTGGCCACTCGGCCGTTGATCCCGGCGCTTCCGAACGCTCTGGACGCTCCCGGTGCCGCGGCAAGCGGCCCCGGCAGCTTCCGGGAAGAACGTCACCGATCGCCCGGGGTCGACCGCCCCGGCGCGGCCGGAATCGGCACCTGCCGAAAGCTCGCCGATCCCGCCCGTCTCGCTGATGTGATCCGACCGCCCCGACCGCCCTCATGACCTGCCTGGTCCGGAGGGCCCAAGCACACGGCCTAGGAACCCTTGGCTGACGTCAGTCCCGTCAGCCGTCCCAGGACCTTGACCTTCCCCCCGTTGAGCCCGCTGCTCGCCGCCGGCACCCACGCCGCCTGGCTGGAGATCCGCTCCTTGGTCAGTGAGGTCTTCACCTCACCACTGAGCAGCGCCTTCACATCCGGATGAACCTCGATCCGCACCCCCCGAGCCATGGTCTCGCGCTCGAAGTTGCGGACGGTGAAGAAGACCAGCGCCCCGCCGCCCTGGGTCGCCAGCCCCAGCGGGCCGTAGTCACCGCTGTTCAGCGGCTGGTCGATGTACTGCCGTGCGCGACCCGGCCGATTGGCCTCCTTCACCCGAGTGGTGCGCCACTGCGAGGTGTGGGGACCGTCCTCGAAGTGCTCGGGCTTGCCGGTCTGGGTGTACGAGGCGTACTCCTGGCTCAGATCGCGCGGTACGCGCGCCAGAGCGGGACTGTCCGGCGCGATCGCCTCGGCGAAGCCGTCCTGGTCCATCTTCAGGGCGGGAATGCGATCGGGGGAGAGGATCGTCAAGTACGCGGCCTGCCAGACGTCCTGAGGCGCGTTGCGGAGGAAGACCAGCACCCAACGGTTGTCCGCGGGGCCCTTGTCCTTGTCGCGGTTGGAGTCCGCATCGGCCAGGAAGAACCGGGGCCAGCCGGCCTTCTTCGGAATGGTGAACCGGGCGTCCGTCAACTCCAGGGGCACATGCTGGGGATTGCCATCGGGGTAGTTGACGCTGCGTGACTTGATGCCCGCCTGGTTGATGGCGCCCAGCGCCCCGGTGACGTGCTGCGCCGCCTTGGCGGCGTCGTACGCCTTGTCGGCGGCGTTGTAGGCGTCAGTGAACTCCTTGAGCGCCTCGGCCGCTTCCGCCGCCGTTGCGGCCGGCACGATCTCGCGCTCCCCGTGCACGGTCACGCACCCGCTCGCCGTCAAGGCAAGCGCCGTCACCGCCACCACCGTTCGATGGAACCGCACTGCCCTCTGCGCCCGGCTCCCGTGCTGCCCGCCCACCCGAATCGGCCTTCTCATCGGCTGCACTCTCCTTGCCCCCCACTGACCGTCCGAACCCTACCGGGGACAGGAACAGCGCGAGTGCCGGGACCAGATAGAGCGCCCACACCGTGATCTGAAAGCCCGTGGGGGCCGGCTCGAAGCCCAACACTCCCCTCAGCAAGGCCCCGTACCAACTTTCGGCGGGGATCGCGTCGGAGAAGTCGAAGGCGGCTGCCGGCACTCCGTCCGAGAAGTCGGCACGCTGGAGGTGGCCCACCCCCTTCGACAGCATTCCCGCGGCCAGCACCAGGAGCGCGGCGCCGATCCAGCGCACCGAGCGGGACAGGTCCACCCGCAGCGCAAGCCGCCAGACCGCCCACACGACGAGCACTGCCGTGGTGATGCCGAGCAGAAGAACGGTGAGCGGGCCATCGCTGCCGTGGCCATCGGACGCGGCCCGCACGGAGGACCAGAGGAACAGGGCCGCCGTCAGGCCCTCATGGGAGACCGCCAGCGCTGCTGTCGTCGCCAACGCGCCATGGCCCCTGCGCAGCCCTTGCACCCCCGAAGCAGTCGCGGTCGCAGGAGCAGTCGCAGTCCCGGTCGCCTTGAAAGGTGGTCGCCGCGTCCGCAGCACCACCCAACCGACGAGCCCGGCCGCCGCGATCGACAGGAATCCGCCGAAGATCCCCTCGGCGCGAGGCGTCAACTCCCGCGGCCCGTATTCGAGTACGGAACCGAACCCCAGCATCAACAGTGCCGCCGCAGCGGAGGCGAGCAGCACGGACGACAGCGCGGCGCGTCGTCCGCTGCGGAAGGCGAAGGCGATGACCAGGGCGGCGACCAGACCGGCCTCCAGCC
Organism: Streptomyces sp. NBC_00690; assembly: GCF_036226685.1. Taxonomy (NCBI): domain Bacteria; kingdom Bacillati; phylum Actinomycetota; class Actinomycetes; order Kitasatosporales; family Streptomycetaceae; genus Streptomyces; species Streptomyces sp. NBC_00690. Next base: position 2,663,507 of record NZ_CP109009.1, on the reverse strand, counting down.
CCGATTGCAGCCCCATCAGATAGGTGCCGTACACGCTCTCCCCCTCCGCTCGCCGGGGGCGCCGAAAAAGCCTGCCCGCGCCCTCTTGTCGTACGAGACGGCGAGTTCCCCACCGGGGTTCTCCTACGCACGGCCCCGCCGGAACGGCCGTATTGCATCGCTGGTGCGCAGTGGGCAACGGGCGCGGAATCCATGGGCAGTCGGGCAGTACGGGGATGCGCCGCCCGGGCGGTGTGCGTACGAGCGGCTCCCAGCAGCCGCGTACCCGGGGCGCATCCACCGGGGAGGTCCGGTGGATGCGCCCGAGTTCGGATGGCGGTCCGGGCCGGGACCTCTGTCAGTCCGAGCGGCGGGGCAGCACCACCGGAGCCCCCGAGCGGGGGTGCGCGAACACTTCGACGGGCTGGCGGTAGACCCGGCTGAGAAGCTCGTCCTGGAAGATCTCCGCCGGTGCGCCCTCCGCCGCGATGCGCCCCTCGTGCAGCACGGCGACCCGGTCGGCGTAGGCGGCGGCCAGGCCCAGATCGTGGAGGACCACGACCACGGAGTCACCCGCCGCCGCCCGGCTGCGGCAGATGCGGAGCACCAACTCCTGGTGGCGCAGGTCGAGTGCGGCCGTCGGCTCGTCGAGGAGCAGCAGCGCGGTGCGCTGGGCCAACACCCGGGCCAGCGCGACCCGTGCCCGCTCACCGCCCGAGAGGGCGGAGTACGGCCGGTGGGCGAACTCGCCGGTCTCGGTGGCGGCCATCGCCTCGGCGACGGCGGCGTCGTCCTCGTCCTCCCGTGCCGTACCGGCCCAGGGCGCGCGTCCCATCCGTACGACGTCCGCGACCGGGAAGGGGAAGGAGAGGGCCGTGGACTGGGGGAGTACGGACCGTCGCAGGGCCAGTTCCGGGGCGCTCCACGAACCGGCCGGACGGTCACCGATCCGGACCGAGCCCTGGTCGGCTGCGATGTCGGCGGCGAGCGCACCGAACAGCGTGGACTTGCCCGCGCCGTTGGGCCCGACCAGCGCCAGCACCTCGCCCGCCCGGGCGGATAGATCGATGCCGGCGAGGACCGTGCGCCCGCCCAATCGGACGTGCACCCCTTCCGCGCGGGCCAGGACGCTCCCCGGGGTGGGGCGCTCGGGCAACTCCCGACTCCGGGAGCCGAAGAGACTCGTCATGGTCCTCATGCCCAACCACCTTGCTTGCGACGGGTCCTGCGCAGCAGCCAGAAGAAGAACGGGCTGCCGAAGAGTGCGGTGAGCACACCGAGGGGGAGTTCGGCCGGCTCGGCAACCGTTCGGGCGGCGAGGTCGCCCACGGCGAGTACCAGCGCACCGCCCAGTGCGCTGCCCGGGATCAGGAAGCGGTGCCCTGGGCCGTGGACCATCCGCAGCAGGTGGGGAACGAGGAGTCCGACGAATGTGATGATTCCGGCGACCGCCACGGCGGATGCCGTGAGCAGGGCGACGGCCAGCACCAGGGCGATGCGCAACCGCTCCACGTCGACGCCCAGATGGCGCGCCGACCGCTCCCCGAGGGCCAGCAGATCGAGCTTGCGCGCGTAGAACGGTGCGATGAACAACCCCAGCAGGGCGCAGGGCAGTACGGCGAGCACCTTGGGCCAGGTCGCCTGGGAGAGCGACCCCAACTGCCAGAAGGTGATCTGGGTGATCTGGGCGTTGTCGGCGAAGAAGATGAAGAGGCCGATGAGTGCACCGGCGAAGGCGTTGACGGCGATTCCGGTGAGGATGAGGGTGACGACCTCGGTCTTCCCGCCCGAACGGGAGAGCACATAGACCAGGAGCACGGTCACGAGTCCGGCGACGAAGGCGCAGGCGGTGATGGTCCAGTTGCCGAAGAAGCTCAGGCCGAGCGCGATGGAGGCGACGGCTCCGACCGCGGCACCTGCGGAGATGCCGATGACTCCGGGTTCGGCGAGCGGGTTGCCGAAGACGCCCTGCATCAGCGCACCGGCACAGCCGAGGGAAGCACCGACGAGCAGGGCGAGCACGACGCGCGGCAGCCGTACGTTCCACAGGACGCTCTCGCCGACCCGGTCGAGGGGGGCGCCCCCGAGCCCGATGCGGTGTTGCGCCGATGCGATGACATCGCTGAGAGGGATGTCATAGGCGCCGTAGCCGGCGGAGACGAGAGATACGAGGACGAGCGCGCCGACGAGACCCGTCGTGAGCAGGAACGCGGTGGAACGAGAGCCCTTGGCAGCCGGTCCCTGCGGTGCGGCGGATGCGGTCCCGTCGGCTGGCTTGCCGAGATCGACCTTCGGTGTGCCCGGTTCCCGGTGGGAGGCTGACTTCATGGCGGTTGCTGCTGCTGTCGCGGGTTCCGGGTCAGGGGAGTCGGACGGCGAGTCCCGTTCGGCCTGGTCCGTCCCCGGGCTCGATCGGGAGTGGTCGGCGGGTCCGTTCTCCGCCGGGGAATCCGGTTCCGTTTCCGTTGCCATGGTCATGCGCCGTTCGCGTAGAGCTGGTCGACCAGGGACTTGAGCACCTGGTCCGTCCGGGGGCCGTAGTTGAGCAGTACGCCGTCGGGGATGGAGACCACCCTGCGGTCCATTCCGGCAGGGGTCTGGGCGACGCCCGGGATCTTGATGAGGCCGTCGATACCGCCCACGGAGTCAAGGCCCTTCGACATGACCAGGATTGCGTCCGGTGCCGCCTTGGCCAGGGCTTCGCTGGTGATCGCGGTGAAGTCCTTCTTCAGGCCCGACTCCTTCCCCGCGTCCACCGCTCCGGCTGCCTCCAGCAGTGACGCGGCCCCCGACTCGCTGCCGCCCAGGAGGTAGACCGAGGCCGTTCCGCGCAGATAGAGGAAGGCGACCCGCGGCTTCTTGCCCTCCGCGGGCTGGGGGATGTCCTTCTGGACGGTGGCCAAGCGGGTCTCGGTGCGCTCCTTCAACTCGGTCCCCGCGGCCGGGACGCCCAGCGTCTTCGCGACGGCCTCGATGCGGGTGCCCACGTCGGCGAGTTCCTTGGCGGTCTTCACGACCACCAGCGGGATACCGGCGTCACGAATCTGCTGAATGGATTCAGCAGGTCCCGAGACGGTTTCGGCCAACACGACCGTCGGCCTCAGCGACAGCACGCTCTCGGCCGAGACGTCATGGCCGCGTGTGACCACAGGAAGGTCCTTGGCCTCCTCGAAGGTCGCCGTGACATCGCGGGCGACCACCTGTTCGCCGAGACCGAGGCTGAACACGATCTCGTTCAGCGATCCGGTCAGCGGCACGATGCGCTCACCCGAGGCGATCGTGACCCTGCTCCCATCCGCGGACTCGACCGTCACGGGGTACTCGGGCTTGGTCTTGGCGTTCACCGGCTCGACCCGGTCAGGGGCCACAGATGGCTTCGACTTCCCCCCTTCGGAAGGCGAAGCGGAATCACCGCCACAGCCCGTCGCCGTGACCGCAATGGCGAACGCGGCCACCGCCGCACCCATCAGGCGGAATCTGTGCGTCGAGCGCACCGAGCGCGACTTGGCCCGTGAGAGCACCGGGAGCACCGTCCTGTCGTTCTTCTGATCCAGGGCGAGGGCAGTTGCCCTCTGATGTCTTCCCCCGGTCTGGAGCTCATGGGTGAACCGGACCGAGGGGCCATAACCGGAATGCAAGGGGCTACCGGTACAGGCCGGACATAGCTTAGGTTAGCCTTACCTCGGTCTGCCAGACCGTGGTGGGCTTCGAACTTCTCGGGAGGGGTATTTCCATGCCGTCGTGTCGACCGGTGCGCGCCTTCGCCGTCGCGCTACTCGCGGCCTTGCTCGGAGCGCTGCTCCCGGCCGGTACCGCTCATGCGGCGGATCGCACGGTCCAGGGCGGCAGGCTCGACTGGGGCATCAAGTCCTCCTTCCAGAGCTATGTCACCGGACCCATCGCCAACGGCAGTTGGCGGCTGACCTCCGGCGCCGCGACCGTGGGCGGCAGCAACTTCCGCTTCCACTCCGCCAAGGGGACCTACGACCCCGCGACCGGCTCCTTCGAGGCGCGCTTCACCGGTGGAGTCCACTTCACCGGCCACCGCAAGCCGACCGGCGGCAATGAACTGGACCTGGCGATCAGCCGTCCGACCGTCAAGATCTCCGGCGGTCGCGGCACGCTCTACGCGGACATGACCAGCAAGGCCAGGGGCAGCGGCAAGGTGACCTCGGCCAGTCAGGTCCCGTTCGCCTCGCTCAGCCTCGGTGGCATCAACATGAAGGGCGGCTCCAGCCCGATCGGGCTGAACAACATCCCCGCCACGCTGACCACGCAGGGAGCCAGCGCCTTCGCCGGCTACTACACGGCGGGCACCCCGCTGGACCCGATCAGCCTGAGCGTCGACGTCCTCGCCGCACCGACCGCGCCCAAGAAGACGACGAAGCCCTCCACCAAGCCCGCCGCGAAGCCCAAGGCGCCCCAGCAGGCCGGCGCCCTCCAGGACGCCGCGGTGGACTGGGGCGTGCGCCGCACCTTCCGCGAGTACGTCACCGGGGACATCGCCCAGGGCAAGTGGACCCTGTCCGGCGGCGCCCAGGACGGCGGAGCGCTCTTCCGCTTCCCCCAGGGCAAGGGCACCTTCGACGCCAAGGCCCAGACGCTGAACGCCACCTTCGCCGGAGCCGTGCGCTTCACCGGTGAACACCTCGATCTGACGCTCACCCAGGTGAAGGCCACCGTGCAGTCGGGCCGAGGCACCCTGATCGCCGATGTGGTCAGTGCGGGCAAGACGCAGAAAGCCGTGCCCCTGATCACCTTCACGGCCAAGGACTTCGCTCCCAAGAGCGGTCTCGCCGCGCTCACGGAGGCCCCCGCCACCCTCACCGCCGGTGGCGCCAAGGCGTTCGGTGGCATGTACCAGGCCGGCACCGACATGGACCCGATCTCGCTCGCCGTCACCGTGGACAAGAAGGCGCAACTGCCCGCCCTGCCCGATCTGGGCACCGCGGCGGAGCCGACGCCCACGCCGACCGAGCAGAAGGACGATGCCAAGCCGTCGTCCGCAGCCGCGGCCCCCGCCGCAAGTTCGACCGATTCATCATCCCCCACCGGGGTGTACGTCGCCGTGGGAGCCGGAGTGCTCCTCCTCGTGGCCATCGCCCTGATCGCCGTACGCCGACGTCGTACGACGCAGAACTGAACTGACTCTTCGTATTTCCCCCCGGAATCCCCCCGGAGCCTAGGAGTAACCCACCATGTCAGCCTCTCGCCGTCCCCTTGCCCTGGCCGCAGCCGCGGCCACCGCGGCAGCCCTCGGTGCCACCGCCCTCGCCCTGCCCGCCGTGGCGGCCGGCAAGCCCTCGTCCGGTTCGGCCAAAGCCGCCCCCGCGGCCGGCGCCCCGACGATCGGTCTGAAGGACGGCACGCTGGACTGGGGCTTCAAGGAGTCCTTCCGCACCTATGTGGCCGGTGGCGGCAAGATCGACGTCGCTGACGGCGCCAAGCAGGCAGCGGGCAACGGTCCGTTCACCTTCACCAACGGCAAGGGCATCTACGACACGACGACCCACGCCACCAACACGACGTTCGACGGCAGCGTCGTGTTCAACTCGGCCCACTTCACGATCAAGCTCTCGGATCTGCGGGTCATCACCACCCGCACGACCGGCACGATCCAGGCCGACATCACCTTCAACGGCGCGCTCGACAATGACGTGGCCCTCGCCAACCTCGACATGACCAAGGTCCGCCCCGCCCAGGGCGAGGGCGGCGCGATGCTGTTCAAGGACATACCGGCGACGATCACCGCCGCGGGCGCGAAGGCGTTCCGCTACAAGGAGGGCGACGTGCTCGACGCCGCCACCCTCACGGTGAAGTCGGAGGGCGGCGTTCGCCCATCGCCCTCCCCGTCGAACTCGTCGAAGCCGCCCGTGAGCAGCCCGTCCCCCTCCACGTCGTCGAAGCCGCCCGTGATCGAGCCCTCGGCGTCCACGTCCACCAAGCCGACGCAGCCCAGCGGCAAGCCGTCGACCTCCACCGGCCCCACGGCTCCCGTCGGCAACGGCGCGATCGTCGACGGAAACCTCGACTGGGGCGTGAAGGAGCGCTTCCGCGAGTACGTCACGGGCCCGATCGCCCACGGAAAGGTCGAACTGGCCGCCGGCGCGAAGAAGTCCGGTGACATCTACCGCTTCCCCAAGGCGCAGGGCACCTTCGACCCCAAGAAGAAGACCCTCGCGGCCTCCTTCGGCGGCAGCGTGCGCTTCCTCGGCCACCTCACCGACGGTACGTACGTCCTCGACCTCCGCATGAGCGGTCTGGAGGTCAAGGTGAACGGCACCCAGGGAACGCTGATCGCCGACGTCTCCACCAAGAGCCGCGCGACCGGCAAGGTGACCACCCTCAAGGACCTGAAGTTCGCCACCGTCAAGGTCCCCTCCGGTGGGCTCAAGGCGCAGAACGACGTCGTCAAGCTGTCCGGCGCCGCGACCACGCTGACCGCCGACGGCTCCAAGGCGTTCGAAGGCATGTACAAGGCCGGTGAAGCGCTCGACCCGCTGACCGTGGCCGTCTCCCTCACGGAGGGAACCGACCTGCCCGACGGCTCAGGCGGCACCTCGGACGGCGGCTCGACCGGTGGTTCCACCGGCGGTTCGGGCACGTCCACGGGCGGCGGCACCACCGGTGGTTCTGTCGGTGGCGGCTCCGTCGGCGGCGGTTCGGTCGGCGGTTCCGTCGGTGACACCGGCGCCCTTGCCTCCACCGGTTCCGACATTCCGACGGTCGGCCTGCTCGCCGCCGCCGCGGGTGTCGCTGCGGCCGGTGCCGGTGTGGTCTTCGCGGTGCGCCGCCGTGAGTCGGCCAACCAGGTCTGATCCGCCACGACGAGAACCCGGGCCGCCACCGACGCGCACGCCGCGCCGGTGGCGGCCCGGGCCGTTTCCGGGGGTGAACGATCCGGCCCGCGCCGAAACGAGGGCTCCTGGCCCAGCGGCTTTCGCCCACTCCGTACTGCCTTGTGGGTACGGATACGCGTCGTTGTCGCCTTGCAATCGCGGTATCCCTATGCGACGGCGCATCGGGTGCTTGAATGCCGGAGTGAACGAACGCGATGTGCACGATGTACTTGACGTGCTCCATGTCTTCTGCGGTGCCGACGGTCGGAACGGAAACGCCCTCGGAGTGGTGCGTGACCCCCGCGTCTGCCCCGACCGGACGTCACGTCAGGCGCTCGCCGCCGAACTCGGCTTCAGCGAGACGGTTTTCGTCGACGACCCCGAGCGCGGCGTCGTGGACATCTACACCCCCAGCACACGGCTGCCGTTCGCAGGACACCCCCTGGTCGGTGTCGCCTGGCTGTTGGACCTGGAGTCGGTCAGTGCACCCGCGGGCGAGGTGTGGGCGCGCAACGACGGCGAGTTCACCTGGATCACGGCCCGCGCCGAGTGGGCACCGCCGCGCCTCATCGAGCAGTACGCCAGCGCCGACGACGTGGACGCACTCCCCACTCCGCCGCCGGGCGAGGGATGGCTCTACGCCTGGGCATGGGAGGACGAGGCCGCGGGGCGCGTTCGAGCCCGGGGCTTTCCCCGCCGCGGTGACGGCATCGCCGAGGACGAGGCCACCGGGGCGGCAGCCCTGCTGCTCACCGAGCAACTCGGCCGGGCCCTGAACATCACTCAGGGCAGGGGCTCACAGATCCTGACGGCTCCCGGTCCTGACGGGGAGATCGAGATCGGCGGTCGGGTGCGCCTGGAAGCCCTCGCTCCGCCCGCGCCCATTCCCGCCTCGGTGCTGGCCCAGCCCGCCCCGACGCCGATGCGCATTCGGATGGCCCCCATCAAGCGGGACGCCGGCTCGCGTCCACGGCTGGTCCCCTACACCCTGCGCGCCGAGGTGATGAGTCCCCGGGAGTGACCCTGGCTCCGTTTCCGGAAGCCAGCAAACGTTGTCGTCACGGCTGGGAACGGTCCGTCAGCGACGAGAGCCGTGTCGCCGAGTTCCACCGCGCGCCGGTACCCGCTTGCGGCCGTCGCATGTAGTGGTCGGCAGAACGACTGATCATGCTTGCGGAGCCCCGCCCCCAGCTGCCAGCGGATCGCCCGGGGGAGGGGCGGAGTGCCCCGGTCATGGACGCCGGCCGCGAACCCCGATCTCCGCCGCCCTCACCACCGAATCCGACTGCCTGAGAGGACCCAACACCCGATGCCCATATGGCCCTCGATCGTTGCCGTACTCGGTACCCTGGCCGGCGCCCTGACCGCCGGACTCCTCCAGCACCGTTCGGCACGCATCGCACGCGCCGAGGAGCGCGCCGACTATCACCGCCAGGACCAACTCGGCGCCGTCACCGACTTCGCAGCCGCTCTGGATGCGCACCGCTCGGCGATCTTCCATCGGGAGCGTCTGGCCCTGACCGAGGCGGACACCGAGCACCAGCTTGAGGCCCAGACGAGGTCGCACGACACAAGGGCGGCAATCACCGCGCCGCACCTCCGCCTCCGGGTCCTGGTCCCCGAGTTGGCCGAGCGCGCCCAACAGGCCGCAGATGCCACGTACACGCTGCGCAAGGCCACCGACCGCACCGAGTTGGACGCCCGGCGACACGAGGCCAAGGAGGCGTCCGTGGCCTTTGTCGCTGCCGCCGCCGCGCTGCTGAGCCTCGACAACCGCTGACAGGGGACGACCCGCGCTGCCGTGGTCCGTCGGAATGCGGGCCCTGTACGGCCGACGGCAGGAGCGGTGGGCCGGATGACTCGATCGAAGGGCTGACGGAAGACGAAGGGGCGGTCGCCGAGTGTCGGCGACCGCCCCTTCGTCGTCTTCGTGTCAGGCGCTGAGCGGGAACTCCGAGCCCAGCTCGCGGAAGACCGCGCCGTTGAAGTCGAAGGCGCGCTTGCACTCGTCGATGATGCGCTGCTTCTCCAGGTCGTCCGCGTTCACCGCGTCGAGCAGCTCGCGGTAGCTCCGCTTGAAGGCGGCGGGGTTGGAGATGCTCTCGAAGACGTAGAACCGCACGCCGTCGCCCTTGCGGGCGAAGCCCCAGGTCTTCTCCGCGCGGTCACGGATGATCTGACCGCCGGAGAGGTCTCCCAGGTAGCGGGTGTAGTGGTGTGCGACATAGCCCGCGGGCCAGGTCCTCGCGCACTCGGCGACCCGGGCGGCATACGCCGCGGTCGCCGGCAGGGGCGAGGCCGCCGCCCGCCAGTCAGCACCCCGCATATGAGCCAGATCGCGCTCCAGTTCGACGGTCCGGAACAGCTCCGGCTGGATGAAGGGCCCCGCCACCGGGTCATTGCGCAACGCTTCGGCGGCCTCCTCCAGCGCTTGGTACACGAACCACAGCTGTTCGGTGTACCGCGCGTAGGCGTCCACACCCAGTCGACCACCCATGAGGTCGCTTATGAAGGAGGAGGTCTCGGCCTCGGTGTGCTGCTCGTGCGAGGCGACGCGGATGAGCGTGGAGAAGGGAGTGCCGGTGGCGGTGGCGTCCAAGGCGGACCTCCAGGAACAGGTGACGGAGAAGTGCGGAGGGCACCAGCGCATGGCTGCTACCGCCACCGATCATCCTACTTAGGTTTACCTAAGTCAATGGGTTCCCGACGAGCTGTCGGCAAAAAGTTCACCAGCGGGCCGGTTCAGGGCAGGGTGAGGATCTCCGCTCCGCCGTCCGTGACGACGAGGGTGTGTTCGAACTGGGCCGAGCGCTTGCGGTCCTTGGTCACCACGGTCCAGCCGTCGTCCCACATGTCGTGCTCGTAGTCCCCGAGGGTCAGCATGGGTTCGATGGTGAAGGTCATACCGGTCTGGATGACCGTGGTGGCGTGCGCGGCGTCGTAGTGCGGAACGATGAGACCGGAGTGGAACGCGGTGTTGATCCCGTGTCCGGTGAAGTCCCGGACCACGCCATAGCCGAATCGTTTCGCATAGGACTCGATCACCCGGCCGATCACATTGATCTGACGCCCCGGCTTGACCGCCTTGATGGCTCGATTGAGCGATTCGCGGGTCCGCTCCACCAGGAGTCGCGATTCCTCGTCGACGTCACCGCACAGATAGGTGGCGTTGTTGTCGCCGTGCACCCCGTGGATGAACGCCGTGACATCGAGGTTCACGATGTCTCCGTCGCGCAGGACGGTGGAGTCGGGGATGCCATGGCAGATGACCTCGTTGACCGAGGTGCACAGGGACTTCGGGAAGCCGCGGTAGCCGAGGGTCGACGGATAGGCGCCGTGGTCGCAGAGGAACTCATGGGTGACCCGGTCGAGTTCGTCGGTGGTCACACCGGGGGCGATGTGGGTCGCGGCCTCGGCCATCGCCTGCGCCGCGAGGCGACCGGCGATGCGCATCCGCTCGATCGTCTCGGAGTCCTGCACCTCCGGGCCGGTGTACGGGGTCGGCGCCTCCTTCCCGACGTACTCGGGACGGCGGATCGAAGCGGGCACGGAACGGATGGGGGAGAGCTCGCCGGGTACGAGCAGTGACTGGCCAGACATGTCAGCGAGTCTAACCAGGGGTGGTGGGGCAGCATGGCGACAAGGGACGGGCGCCCACGCATGGGAATCCATCGCAGCGGCACGAGAGATTGCACGAGAGAGGAGAGCCCCTGATGGCTCTGTTCAAGCGGCGTACGGTCGGCAAGCCGGGGGAGTGGTTCTACTGCCTGGAGCACAAGAAGGTCGAGGAGGGCCCCGAGTGTCCGGCGAAGAACCGTTTCGGTCCGTACGGGACCCGGGCGGAGGCGGAGCGTGCGATGGAGACCGCACGGGAGCGCAACCTCGAATGGGAGAACGACCCGAAATGGCATGACGGCGGCCAGGGCACCGGGGGCGGACAGGCATCCTGAGGTCCCAGCGCCGAGCCGTCGCGCCGCCGTGGTCCCGGGAGCGCCGGCCGGACCCGGGACCTCGCCGGGTCGCCGGCGCGGCGGGCCGCACTCTTCGTGGAGGGTGCGGCTGCTCCGCGCGCTGCCGGCAGGGGGCGAGCCCTCACCGCTGTTGCGCGGTCGCCTCCTGCTGGGCGCGGCGGCGCAGCGCGTCCTCGTCGGTGTCAGCGTCGTACCGCACCAGCCGGGGCAGCATCGCGGTGAGCAGACCCACGCCGGCCAGACACATCAGCCCGCCGCCCCAGAACGCGGAACGGGTGCCCGTCCACCCCGCCATGGCGCCCGCCCGGACCTGGCCGAACTGCGGGCCGACGCTGTACGACAGCACTTCTATCCCCGCCAGCCGCCCCCGCAGCTCCTCGGGGATCGTCTGGTTCCAGATCGTCGAACGGCCCAGGCCGCTCAGCGTGTCGCCCGCCCCCGCGACCGCCAGGCACAGCAGCACCAGCCAGACATTGCCCACCCAGCCGGCCGCCGTGATGGCCAGCCCCCAGATCGCGGCGCCGAAGATCACCAACAGACCGTGCCGCCGCACCCGTGAGGTCCAACCGCTGGTGGCGCTCAGCAGGGCGGAGCCGACCGCGAGCGCCGTGTACATCAGCCCCAAGGACCACTCGGCGTCGAGATCGTCCGCCAGGAAGGGAAAGATCGCGAGCGGAAACGCAAAGATCATCGCGACCAGGTCGATGGCGTACGTCCCCAGCAGCACCGGCCGCGACCACGCATAGCGAGCACCCTCCGCGATGCTCCGCAGCGAAGGCTTCTCCGCGTCGTGCGCCGCCGGCGCCGGGCTGAGCCGCAGACACAGCAGTACGGAGGCCGCGTAGCCGACGATCGTCACCGCATAGGCCGTGGCGGGGCCGGCGTACGCCACGATCACGCCCGCCGCCGAGGGGCCCGCGATGCCGCCGAGTTGCCAGCGCAGGGTGTTCAGCACCGCAGCCGCCGTCTGCTGGTCGTGCGGCACGATCCGCGCCATCATCGAGTCCAGCGCCGGACGCTGGAGACCGGCGAGGGCGGAGACCCCGGCAGCGACCCCGTACAGCGGCCACAGCATCGGCTCGGGCAGCAGCGCGTTCACCAGCAGGACGAAGGCGAACACCCCGAGGCCGGCTTCGGTGGCGAGGATGAGCGTGCGTCGGTCGAAGTAGTCGGCGAGCGCCCCGCCGTACAGACCGAAGACGATCAAGGGGATGAGTTCGACCGCGCCCATCGCGCCCACGGCCAGGGGGGAACCGGTCATCTCCTTGATCTGGAGGGGCAGTGCCACCATGGCCATGGTGCTGCCGAAGAAGGTGACGAGACCCTGCACCCACAGCAGTCGAAAGTCGCGGGACGAGTGCCAGGGGGAGAAATCCGGGATTACCGCCGAAAGCTTGGAAGCCACAACGATCCATCGTCCATGTCGTCGAGGACCGTCAGCAAGCGAGTTTTTCGCTCCTATTCCCATCGCTGGTGCGGAGAGGATGCGGCCAAGGGCCGCTGACGAGGGCGAATGTGGTCATCGACGGTACGAAGGCCGTCCGTTCGGGGACGGCGGGACGGGTCCGGTCTGGTCCATCACGGGCCCGGGTTCGCCTCGCCGCAGTCGGCCGTCCGCAGTGGGGCTGAGTCCGTCCGGACGCCTGACCGCTCAGCCAGGGAACGGGCGGCGCCTCACCAGCGGGCGGGCGGCGGAGTGGTCAACTGGTCCGCCAACCGGGAGAGCCGATCGCGGAAGTGCCGCTTGCCTCGCGCCGCGGGCACGCTGTTCTCGCCCGCGGCTGCGCTCACCAGGTGCTGCACCGTGTCCAGGTCAACGTCGTCTACGTCTGCGTCGGCATCGTTGACGTACCTGGTGTTCCCCTCGACCGTCAGCGTCTCGTGCGCCAGCCCCTCGACCTCCGGGTTCCCCCCGTCCAGGGCGAGCACCGTCGCTCCCGCTCGCCTGGCGTCGTACACCCGCTCCAGCAGATCCGCCGCCGGGTGCCCCGGCGTGACCAGCAGCAGCGTCTCACCGCGGCGCGCGGCCTCCAGCCGGCCCAGACCGACGGCCAGGTGCGCCGGGTCGTCCGGATGCACCTGGTGGCGGACGAGCGTCGGAGTGAGCTCCGGCAACCCCGACCAGGCCGCCTCGTCCACCAGATGGGCCGCCAGATGCCACGGCTCGTACTCGGCGGTCCCCAACAGCAGGAGACCACCGCCCCGCGGGACCACGGAGGTCCGCAGGATGCCGGCGAAACGTCGGGTTGCGGCGGGCCACTTGGTACCCGCGAGGACTTCACGCAGCAGGGCGACACGTACGGCATCCATGGCCCCAGATCATGAAGGACACATGACACGGCGGTCAGGTCGATGCCCCCAGTTCACCCGTTCGAGAGGAAATACTTGCGAGTAGGGTCGGGTCATGACTTCGACGAACTCCGCGAGCACCCCCGCGAACGCAGAAGGCCAGGCCGCCAAGCCCGCCGCGAAGGACCCCTGGGACCTCCCCGATGTCTCCGACCTGGTGGTCGGCGTGCTCGGCGGAACCGGCGACCAGGGCCGCGGCCTCGCCTACCGGTTGGCCAGGACCGGCCAGAAGGTGATCATCGGCTCCCGGGCGGCGGAGCGCGCGCAGAAGGCCGCGGTCGAACTCGGTCTGGGCATCGAGGGCGCGGACAACGCCGAGTGTGCCCGGCGCAGCGATGTGGTGATCGTGGCCGTGCCCTGGGACGGACACGCCAAGACCCTGGAATCCCTGCGTGATGAACTCATCGGCAAACTCGTCGTCGACTGCGTCAACCCGCTCGGCTTCGACAAGAAGGGCGCCTACGCCCTCAAGCCCGACGAGGGCAGCGCCGCCGAACAGGCCGCCGCCCTCCTGCCCGACTCACGGGTCACCGCCGCCTTCCACCACCTGTCCGCCGTACTGCTCCAGGACGCCTCCATCGAGGAGATCGACACCGATGTGATGGTGCTCGGCGAGTCCCGCGCGGACACCGACCTGGTCCAGGCCCTGGCCGGCCGCATCCCCGGGATGCGTGGAGTCTTCGCCGGCCGGCTGCGCAACGCCCACCAGGTCGAGTCCCTGGTGGCCAACCTGATCTCCACCAACCGCCGCTACAAGGCGCACGCCGGGCTGCGCGTCACCGACGTGTGAGCCGCCTCGGGGCATGGGGGACACTGTGGGGGACGGTCGAAATCCCCCGACAGGAGCCTCCCCCCATGCCCCGCCTCGCCCTCTTCGCCCTCGTTGTCTGTGCGCTCGCCGTGGTGGCGGCCGTGGTCTCCTTCACCCAGGGCCTGTGGATCGGGATCGTCTGGGTGCTGCTCGCCGGACTCTCGTCGAACATGGCCTGGTACTACTTCCGCAAGGCCAGGATCGACGCACACCGGGCCGCGGCCACCGACTGAAGCACACCGGCTCCCGCCGACCGGGGCAGCAGTCCGAGCGGCCGTCGCCGTCACTGGTCGACGAAGGACTCGCAGAACTCGTTGGTCCCCTGCCAGAAGCGGTAGTACTCCAGCCCGCAGTCGGACTCCAGCCCACCCACGCCCAGCCCGCGCAGCACCGCGTCGACCCCGTCGAAGAAGAAGTGGTTGACCTCGGGGATGAACAGCAGCCCGAACACGGCGAGCAGCCCGAACGGTGCGAACGGCTCCACCTGCCTGCGGATCTTGTACGACAGCCAGGGCTCGATCACCCCATAGCCGTCCAGCCCCGGCACCGGCAGCGAGTTCAAGATGGCCGCCGTCACCTGGAGGAGTGCCAGGAACGCCAGCGCGTACCGGAAGACCATCGGAACGCCGTCCAGCGCGTCCAACCAGAACGGTGCCGTGCACACGACGGCGAACAGCACATTGGTGAGCGGGCCCGCGGCCGAGATCGCGCTGTGCTTCCACCGCCCCCGGATGCTTCCGCGCTCGATGAAGACCGCGCCACCGGGCAGACCGATACCGCCCATGATCACGAAGAGCACCGGAAGGACGATGCTGAGCAGGGCATGGGTGTAGGCCAGCGGGTTGAGCGTGAGATATCCCTTGGCGCCGATCGAGAGGTCACCGCTGTGCAGGGCGGTGCGCGCATGGGCGTACTCGTGCAGACAGAGCGAGACGATCCACGCCGAGGTGACGAAGAGGAAGACCGCGAGCCCGACCGTCGCCGCGTAGTCCGTCCACACCGCCCAGCCGCTCACCGCCATCACGGCGACGATCCCGAGGAAGACCGGGCTGATGCGCCGGTCGCTGTGGCGTGAGGCGGCAGTGGGCATGGGGCGACTCCGATGGCCGTGGCGCTGACGTGTGCTGAGAGACCGTACAACCCGTGACCGGGGAACGACCGACGAGTACGGGTCGGTTCCTGGTGGGCGGGCGGTCACCCGGACCGGGGACAATGGGCGGGTGCGCTATCGGCTGATCGGCAACACCTCTGCACTCCGGGACGACGGGACGCCCGTTTCCGTCGGTGGGGCGCGACTGCGTGCCCTGCTGACCGTGTTGGCACTGCGACCGGGCCGTGCGGTCCCGACCGGTGTGCTCGTCGACGAAGTGTGGGCCGGCGATCCGCCCGTGGATGCGACGGGCGCGGTGCAAGCCCTGATCGGACGGCTGCGGCGGGTGCTGGGGCGGGACGCGATCGTCTCGACCGAGGGCGGCTACCGACTGCGCGCGGACCCCGACGACATCGATTTGTACCGATTCGCACGGATCGCGGGGGAGGGCGCCCGGACGCTGGAACTCGGCGAGCCCGGGACCGCGATCGAGTTGTTCGACGAGGCCCTCGCACTCTGGCAAGGCGCACTGCTTGCCGACCTCCCGCTGCGTGCCGCCGAGGCGTCCCGGTGGGAGTCGCGACTGCTGAACGTCCGACGCGGGCGGCTCTCTGCGGTCCTGCTCCTCGGGCGGGCGGCGGATGCGTTGGAAGAACTGGCCGCACTGAGCGCGGAACACCCCATCGACGAGTCGTTCCACCTGCTGTTCCTTCGGGCGCTGCGGGCCACGGGCCGGTCGGCCGAGGCGCTCGCGGAGTACGAGACGTTCCGCCGCCGACTTGCGGACCGGTTGGGCGCGGACCCTGGTCCGGCACTGCGCGCGCTCCACACGGAGTTGCTCACCTCGCGCGGCGAACGCCCAGACGCGCTGCCGGCCGCCGGTCCTCACCCGTCGGCACCGGATGTGCCGAAGGACACCACAGCGGCGATCGATCCGGGCATCGCCGGAAGGACGCGCAGACGGGTCCCGGGGAACCTGAAGGCCCGGCTCACCTCCTTCGTGGGGCGCGAGCACGACATCGAGACCATCCGGGCCGATCTGACCAGGGCCCGTCTGGTCACCCTGTTGGGGCCCGGGGGCGCGGGGAAGACCCGATTGTCGGCGGAGGCCGCCGAAGGTGTCGTCGCCGAGGCACCGGATGGTGTCTGGCTCGTCGAACTCGCTCCCGTCGACGACCCCGACGATGTCCCCGAGAGCGTGCTGACGGCCCTCGGGGCTCGACAGACCGTGCTGCGCTCGGCCGGGGCCGAGGAGTTGCGCAGGGGTGACGACCCCCTGCTGCGGCTGGTGGAGCACTGCTCCCGCCGTCACATGCTCCTTGTCCTCGACAACTGCGAGCACGTCGTCCATGCCGTGGCCACGCTCGCCCAGCGGCTGCTGGAGGAGTGCCCCGGGCTGACCGTCCTCGCCACCAGTCGGGAACCGCTCAACGTCGCCGGCGAGTTGGTGCGCCCGGTGGAACCGCTGCCGCAGCCGACGGCCCTGCGGCTGTTCGCCGAACGGGGGGCAGCGGCCCGCCCGGGATTCCGCATCGAAGACGACGCGGACGCCTGCGCCGAGATCTGTCGCCGTCTCGACGGTCTGCCGCTCGCCATCGAGTTGGCCGCAGCCCGGCTGCGGATGCTGACCCCGGGGCAGATCGCGGCCCGCCTCGACGACCGGTTCGCGTTGCTGGCCAACGGCAGCCGTACCGCATTGCCGCGCCAACAGACCCTGCGTGCCGTCGTCGACTGGTCATGGGACCTGTTGGACGACTCCGAGCGGGCGGTGCTGCGACGCCTCTCCGTCTTCGCCGGCGGCTGCTCGCTGACCGCGGCCGAAGCAGTCTGCGCGGATGGCACCTCCGCAACCGACACCGCAGACGGCCCCCTTGCCGACGCCGCGGCCGGCGGAACCTCGGGAGGTGTGGCCGTCGCCGACGCACTGGGCTCGCTCATCGACAAGTCCCTCGTGGTCGCCGCCCCCGCCGACGGGGGAGAGATGCGGTACCGACTCCTGGAGACGGTCGCCGAGTACGCAGCCGAACGACTCGACGAGGCGGCCGAGCGCGCGGCCGTCGAGCGCCGTCACCTCGTCCACTACCGCGAGTTGGCCCGTACCACCGATCCGCTGTTGCGCCGCCACGGGCAGCGCGTCGCCATCGAGACCTTCCAACGGGAGTACGAGAACCTCCGCACCGCACTGCGTCGTGCCGTGCTGGCCCGGGACGAGCAGGAGACCCTCCATCTCGCCCTCTCGCTCTCCTGGTACTGGCAGATCCGTGATCTGCGCACCGAAGCCCGCCACTGGACGACGCTAGCGGCGGAACTGGGGCCCGACCCCTTCGGGCCGCCGTACGCTCCCGCGCCGCCGGTCTACGAGCGGCTATCGGACGTGCCCCCGCCGATGCCGCCCGAACTCCTTCAGGAGGCCCGCCGTGGGGTGGCCATTCTGCGGTTGATCTTCGTCGACCACGGGGTGGAGGAGTGGGGCACCCCGGAGAACCAGGAGCGATTGCGCGGGATCACCCGGGTCTACCGCCCCGGGCTGCCGCAGACGTGCCGAGTGCCGGGGGCCCTGTGGTTCTACGCCATCCTGCTCACGGAGGACGTGGAGCGGCTCAAGGCCATGCTCGACCGGACCGTTCAGACATGCCGCGAACTGGACTACGAATGGGAGTTGGCCTGCGCGCTCCACACCCGGGCCGCCCTGCTCGCCCACCGCGCCCACTGGTCGGGCGGCGCCGCCGACGACGCCGAGGAGGCACGGAAGATCTTCATCGGCCTCGGGGACGACTGGGGCGCGTCGGAGGCGCTGTCCGCCCGTGGCGAGACCCGGGAACGCAAAGGGGAGTTCGATCTGGCGACCGAGGACTACCGGGCCGCCATCACCCATGCCGAACGGATCGGAGCCACCATCCAGGTCTCGGTGCTGAGGGGAAGGCTCGCCGGCATCCTGATCGAGACCGGCGAGGGCGAGAGCGGTGAACGGTTGGCACGCGAGGTGCTGGCCTCCCATGACGGGGAGATCAACGAATCGACCGCCATAGCCCGTATCCACCTGGTCATCTGGCTCGGACTGACGGGCCGCAGGGACGAGGCGCGGGCCGAGGTCCTCCTGCTGATAGAGCAGTTCCGCCGCAACACCATGGCGATCTTCGAAGGCATGTTGATCGGGATGCTGGCCTGGCTCGACATCGGGGACGAACAGTGGGAATCCGCTCGGACGAGAGCGTTGGACGCCCTGGAGCGGGCGGCTGACCGGCTGAGCGTGTTGGTCGCGCCGCAGCTCATTCCGGCGCATCTGGTGACGCTCGCCAGAACGGTCGTCGGCGGCTGGCCCGAGCGGGCAGCGGATGCGGCCCGGCTCATCGGTGCCGCCGACGCCCGGCTGCCCCCGGGCTATCTCCGTCTGCGCCAAGAGCGCGAGGCGCGGGAGTCGGCCGAGCGGCAGGTCCGGGCGTTGCTGGCGGACGGGGCGTACGAGTCGGCCCACGCCCAGGGCGGCGAACTCAGCCTGGAGGAAGCCGCAGCCCTGGCCGGGTGACCTCGCCCCCGCTTTGGTGGAACCCGGGGGAGGCCCCGGACGTCGACGTCCTGGCGAGGGATCCCACCCGGGCGCGCCGGCTCAAGACCGCTTGCGGAAGGCGGTGATGGCCAGGGGAGCGGTGACGAGCGTGATCGCCACCGTCCAGCCCAGCGTCATCCAGACGGAGTTCGCCCAATCTCCCCCGGTGATCAGAAAACGGGCCGCGTCGGCGAGATTGGAGAGCGGGTTGTAGTCGGTGAAGGTCTTCAGCCAGTCGGGCATGGTGGACGGCTTGGCGAAGATGGACGAACCGAACTGGAGTGGTGTCAACACCAGGAAGGCCATTCCCTGGACGGCCTGGGGGGTGTTCAGAGCGAGACCCAGCAGGATGAAGATCCACATCAGTGAGGCCCCGAAGACGATCGACAGGGCCATGGCGAAGAGCAGGTGCACGACCGAGGTCTGGACCTCCAGGCCGAGGATGAAGCCCATCGCGAGCAGGATGGTCATGGCGACCACCATTCGGCCGATCTCGACGACGATCTTCGCCACGAGCACCGACGACGGGGCGATCGGCATCGACCGGAACCGGTCCATCACCCCCTTCTTGACGTCGTCGTTGATGCCGGTGCCCACGGCCATGGCGATGCTCATGCCCATCATCGCCATGAGCCCCGGCACGACGTAGTTGACGTAGTCGGCCTGGTTGCCCTGCCCGGAGATCGCGCCGCCGAAGACGTAGACGAAGAGGAGGGTGAAGATGATCGGCATCAGCAGGACGTCGAACATCGACTGGGGGTCCCGCTTGATCTGGAGGACGTTTCGACGCGTCAGCGCTTCGACGTGCCGCAGATGGGCCCGGGGTCCGATGCGGGTCTTGCCGGTCACCTTCGGAAGCCGACCGTCCGCGCTGGGCGCAATGGGCCGCATGGGGCTGGAGCGCCGGGTAGAGGTGTCGAGGTTCATGAGGTGTACTCCGGGATGGCTGCGTCGGTCGCTTGGGTCGAGTCGTGCTGGGTGGTGGCCGGTGGGGTGGTGCCGGTGAGGGAGAGGAAGACGTCGTCCAGGCGGGGCAGTTCGGTGGAGATGTGGGCGATGCCGAAGCCCCGGGCCGACAGGACGCCGATCACGGAGGTCAGTTGTGCGTCGCTCAGGATCGGAACCGTCACCAACTGGGCGTCGGGGACGACACTGACTCCTGCGATTCCGTCGAGGCCGGCCTCCGTGAGCGCCCGAGCCATCTCGGGCAGCCGCTCGGGTTCGCTGGGGCGGATATGCAGGGTGCGTCCGCCGACCTTGGCCTTCAACTCGTCCACACCGCCGTTGGCGATGACCCGCCCGCGATCGACGACGGTCAATGCGTCGGCGAGCTGTTCGGCTTCCTCCATGTACTGCGTGGTGAGGAGGACGGTGACACCCTCGTCCGCCATGCCCTCCACCTCATCCCAGACCTCGTTGCGGGTCCTGGGGTCCAGCCCCGTGGTGGGTTCGTCGAGGTAGAGGACGGCGGGCCGGCCGATCAACGAGGCGGCGAGGTCGAGGCGTCGGCGCATTCCGCCCGAGTACTGGATGACGGGCCTCCTGGCCGCGTCCGTGAGCGAGAAGCGTTCCAGCATGGCGTCGGCGCGGGCACGGGCATCCCTGCGGGAGAGGTCGAGCAGCCGCCCGATCATCTGGAGGTTCTCCCACCCGGAGAGCTTCTCGTCGACGGATGCGTACTGGCCGGTGAGCCCGATGGTGCGCCGCAGTTCGTGCGGCTGGTGCACCACGTCGTAACCGGCGACCCTGGCGGTGCCGGAGTCGGGGACGACGAGGGTGGACAGACAGCGCACGAGGGTGGTTTTGCCTGCGCCGTTGGGGCCGAGTACGCCCATCACCGTGCCCTCGGGGATGTCGAGGTCCACGCCGTCGAGTGCCTTGGTCGTGCCGTAGTGCTTGACCAGCCCCCTCACCTCGACGGTGTGGGCGCCCTCGCCCCGGTGGGAAGTGTCGCTGCGGTCGTAGTGCGTCATGCGACCCACGATGGGTGGCGCGACCGACAGATCACCGACAGTCCACCGACAGATCGCTGCTAGCCCGCCTACGGATGCCTACGGGCCTGGGCCGGGCGGGGAGGGCCGGGAGGGCCGGGAGGAGTCCACCACCCCGACAGCCCGCCGACGGGGGATGATCGGCGGGCTGTCGTCTGTACCGGGATGGCTCGTGGGCCGGGCGGGCTCAGTGGAAGGTGTGCTCCTCCTGCGGGAACGCGCCGCCGACGACGTCGTCAGCGAATGCCTTGGCGGCATCGCCCAGCGTGCTGCGCAGATCGGCGTACTGCTTGGTGAAACGGGGCACCTTGCCGGCGGTGAGGCCCGCCATGTCGGTCCAGACGAGGACCTGTGCGTCGGTGTCGGGCCCGGCTCCGATGCCGATGGTGGGGATCTGGAGCGAGCGTGTGACCTCGGCTGCGAGTTGCGCAGGCACCATCTCCAGGACGACGGCGAACGCGCCCGCCTCCTGAGCGGCCTTCGCGTCGTGCAGCAGACGGTGGGCCGCCTCGTCGCCGCGGCCCTGTACGCGGTAGCCCATGGTGTTCACGGACTGTGGGGTCAGACCGAGGTGCGACATCACGGGGATGCCCGCCTGCACGATCTGCTCCGTCTGGGCCAGTGAGCGCTCTCCGCCCTCCAGCTTGATCGCACCGACGCCCGCCTCCTTCACCAGCCGGGTCGCGTTGCGCAGGGCCTGGACCGGGCTCTCCTGGTACGAGCCGAAGGGCAGGTCGGCGACGACCATGGCCCGCCGGGTGCCGCGCACGACGGCCGCGGAGAGCAGCGCGATCTCGTCCATGGTGACCGGGACCGTGGTCTCGTAGCCGAGGTGGGCGTTCCCCATGGAGTCGCCGACGAGCACGACCGGGATTCCGGCCTCGTCGAAGACGGACGCGATCATCGCGTCGTAGGCGGTGAGCATGGGCCACTTCTCGCCGCGATCCTTGGCGCCGGCGATGTCATGGACCGTGATGCGGCGAGTGCCCTTGCCGCCGTACAGCGTCTTGCTGCTGTCGGCGGGCTTGTGGGCAGCCTGAAGCGTCATGGCTAACGGCTCCTTACGTCATCTCGAGGCACCCTGACGGCGTCCCCGGATCCCTCCCATGGTGGCACTTTGTGTCGCTCGCGGGGAAGGGGGCCCACTCGTGAGCGTCGCCGCAAGTAAAGAATTGCTATACGAGACGGTCTCGTATCGAAAATAGTCTATGGTGGCGCCATGTCGACTCCGCAGCCATCGTCCGGCCCCCTCGGTGCCCCCGTGGCGCCGGGCGACGGGCCGCGGATACCCGCGGCCGTGCACCGGCGCCGCTGGGCGATCCTCACCGTCCTGACGTTCAGCCTGATCATCGTCGTCCTCGACAACTCGATCCTCAACGTGGCCGTCAAGACCATCGCCAGCCCGGCCCCCACCGGCATCGGAGCCACCCAGGGTGAGCTGGAGTGGGCGATCAACTCCTACACGCTGCTGTTCGCCGGTCTGCTCTTCACCGCCGGTCTGCTCGGCGACCGCATCGGCCGCAAGAAGGTGCTGCTCTTCGGGATCGTGGTCTTCGGCGTCGGATCGGCACTCGCCGCCTTCTCCACCTCGCCCGGTGAGCTCATCGCGTACCGGGGCGTGATGGGCTTCGGCGCGGCCTTCGTCATGCCCGCCACCCTCGCCGTCCTGATGCACGTCTTCGAGCGCGACGAGCAGCCCAAGGCGATCGGCATCTGGGCGGGCAGCGTCGGCCTCGGCATCGCGATCGGGCCCGTCACCGGCGGGGTGCTCCTCGAACACTTCTGGTGGGGCTCCATCTTCTTGGTCAACGTGCCCGTGGTGATCGTCGCCTTCATCGCCATGGCGGTCCTGGTGCCCGAATCCAAGGACCCCGCGCCCGGGCGCACCGACCCCGTCGGCGTACTCCTGTCCATCGTCGGTCTGGTGCTCCTGGTCTACGGGATCATCCGCGGCGGCGAACTCGCCGACTTCACCGAGCCGACCGTGCTCCTCTCCGTGCTCGGTGGCATCGCCGTGCTGGTGGCTTTCGTCTGGCACGAGAAGCGCAGCTCCCATCCGGCGATCGACATGAACTACTTCCGGATGCCCGCCTTCTCCGCTTCCGTGGTCGCCATCGCCCTCGTCTTCTTCGCGATGATGGGAGTGACCTTCCTCTCGGCCTTCTACCTCCAGAGCGTGCGTGGCTATAGCGCCCTGGAGTGCGGGCTCCTCGTCCTGCCGCTCGCGCTCGCCCAGATGTTCTTCTCGCCGCGCGCCAGGCTGGTCGTCGCGCGCTTCGGGGCCCGTGCGGTCTGCGCGATGGCATTGGTCCTGATCGCGGTGGGACTCGGGTCCTTCGCCTTCTTCGACGAGTCGACACCCATGTGGGTCTTCGGGGTCTCCCTCTTCGTCCAGGGCGTCGGGATGTCGCACATCACCGTGCCGGTCACCACCGCCGTGATGCAGTCCCTGCCCCGGGAGAAGGCGGGTTCGGGATCGGCGGTCAGCAACACCTTCCGCCAGGTCGGCGGGGCGCTCGGGGTCGCCGTGCTCGGCTCCCTGCTCTCCATCCGCTACCGCGCCGAGATGGAGGGGGAGTTGGCGAACCTCCCGGTCGGCGTGCGCCACACCGCGGGGGAGTCGATCGAGGGGAGCCTCGCCGTCGCCGACCAGTTGGGTCCGGCCGGCGGGCAGTTGATCGACCGGGCCAATGCGGCCTTTATCGACGCCATGCACCTCACCGCGGTCTGTGCGGCTGCGGTCGCCCTGCTCGGGGTCGTGGTCGTCCTACGCTGGCTGCCCGGTCGTCCACGGCCCTCGACCGGGCAGTCTTCAACCGATCAGGAGACGGCTCCCGTGCTGGTCGGCCAGGCCCCTCACATCCCCGACCCCCAGGGCACGCCTGCGGCGGACCAGGAGCGCAAGGTGCTGGGCACCCCATCGCAGCCCGCGGCCCCTTCCGCCGAGCGCTGATCACCGCGGGCGTCCCCATCGGGGACAATCGGCGAGTGGACGGGCCGAGCGCCCCGGACGGCGGCGCTGATCGTGGCAGAGCGACAGCGCGACAGCGCGACAGCGCGACAGCGCGACAGCGCGACAGCGCGAAAGACCGACAGAGCGACAGAGAGCGAGCGGATGTGCCCGTGAAGAAGCGGCCCGAGGAATATCGCGCCGGCTCGCGGACTCCGCCACCCGCGTCAGGCGTCGAGGACGATCGGGGAGCCGGTCCTGACCTGGACGACGGGCCGACCGGCCCCGGCGCCCCCACCGACCGGCCCGGCCCGAGCGCCCCCACCACCCCGGGCCCCGACCGCCCACCCGTCCGACGGGGCCGCCCCCGGAGCGAGGCGGCCGAGCGGGCCATCGTCGAGGCCACCCTGCGGCTGATCGAGGAGGGCATCCCCCTCTCCGACCTCTCCATCGAGCGCATCGCCCGCACGGCGGGCGTCGGCAAGGCCACCATCTATCGGCGTTGGGAAGGCAAGGAAGCCCTCCTCGTCGACGTCGTCCGCTCCCTGGACCCCGAGGACCCACCGCTGCCCGGCACCTCCCTGCGCGACGACCTGGTCGTCCTGATGGAGAACATCCACCGGCGCGGCCTCGCCAAGAGGTCGTCGGCGCTGCTCGTCAGCGTGTTCGCACAGATGCAGAGCTATCCCCGGCTGTGGGAGATGCACCACCGGGTCTCCGTGCTTCCGCGGCGACTTCAGATGGACGAGGTACTGCGTCGCGGCATCGCCGACGGCGAGATCCGCGACGACCTCGACTTCGATTTGCTGGGCGATCTGTTCGTCGGACCGATCCTCGTGCGCACTGTGCTCAGACCCGAGGTCGTCTGGGCGAAGGACAGCGCGGAGCAGATCGTCGATGCGGTGCTCGCGGGCGTCCGTCCGCCGCGGTGGCCCTCCTCCTGACGCCCCGTCACACCGCGCGCCCCACCCATCGAACTCTCCCCGGTTCCGCAATTTCGCACCGCCTCCGGCGACACGACCGCCATGACGGCCCCTCTGCCCTCGGGTGACCACCGACCCGGATCGCCACCGCCAGTTCGGGGGAGTTGGGCCCGAGCGCCTCGCCGCGACACGCCGCGCCGGAGCACATCTGACGTGTGCGTCTTCGGTCACACCCGCCCTACCAGGCCCAATACAAGGAACCACCGTCGCTGCCCCATCGTCATCGGGACAGTACGGCCGCTCCAGGGCGGTGAGACCAGTACCGTCATCGCCTAATGTCGATGTCGAGGCTGGAATGACGCGGGCAAGGCAGTGAGGACAGGCTTGATGGTGCAGGCGTACGAGACCGAGACCGGGAGCGGCGACCCGGGGGACCGGCTCACTCGATCCCGATCCCGAGCCCGGCACCTGCTGGACGGCTGGCGCGGGGACCATGACATCTGGCGGCGCGGCCTGCTCATCGCCGCATCCGCAGTGTTCATCGCACTGCTGATGATCTTTCACGCTCAGGTCCCCAACCGGATCGGGAACATGGGCTCGTTGAATGAGACGTTCCTGCCCTGGCTCGGACTGCTCTTCATCCCCCTGCTGCTGGTGGCCGCGCTCTGGCGCCGCTCGGCCACCGCACTGATCGTCCTTCTGCTCCCGACCATTGTCTGGTTCAACCTCTTCGGCGGGCTGCTCACCGACAAGTCGACCGGGGGCGGCGATCTGATGGTCGCCACCCACAACGTCAATGCGCAGAACCCCGACCCGAGCGGCACGGCGAAGGAAGTCGCCGCATCGGGCGCCGATGTGCTCGCCCTCCAGGAGTTGCCGCAGGGCCAGGTGGCCACCTATCGCAAGGCACTCGCGGAGACCTACAAGTACCACGTGGTGCAGGGCACGGTCGGCCTCTGGAGCAAGTACCCCCTGGTCGACAACTCCCCCGTGGAGATCCGGGTGGGGTGGACCCGCGCCATGCGCTCGACGGTTCAGACCCCCAAGGGCGAGGTCGCGGTCTACGTCGCCCACATGCCATCCGTACGGGTCAAGATGCATGCGGGCTTCACCGCCAACCAGCGCGACAACAGCGCCGATGCGCTCGGTGAGGCCATCGCCAAGGAGCGGATCGGGAAGATCGTCCTGCTCGGGGACCTCAACGGGACGATGAATGACCGCGCGTTGAACGCCGTGACCTCGCAGATGCGTTCCACCCAGGGCGCGGCCGGAGATGGGTTCGGCTTCAGTT
This sequence comes from Streptomyces sp. NBC_00690, assembly GCF_036226685.1. NCBI lineage: Bacteria > Bacillati > Actinomycetota > Actinomycetes > Kitasatosporales > Streptomycetaceae > Streptomyces > Streptomyces sp. NBC_00690. Next base: position 2,637,766 of record NZ_CP109009.1, on the reverse strand, counting down.
GGCCGGCATCCTTCCCGCTGGCGCGCATCGACCAGATCATGGTGAAGGGGGTCGAGCCGGTGTCGTCCTGGACCCTGCCGCGGACCGACAGCGACCATCTGCCCATCGCGGCGCGCGTCGAACTCTGAGCTGGCCTCACGGCCCGGCGCGGTGAGCAGGTCAGGGCGTCGGGCCGTGAGGCGCTGTGGTTCTGTGATGCGCGAGGGACCTCTGGCTCAGTGCGAGGTCGACTCCCGCCAACGGTTGGTGATCGGCAGTCGACGGTCCTTGCCGAAGCCCTTCGCAGAGATCTTGGTGCCCGGCGGGTACTGGCGCCGCTTGTACTCGGCCATATCCACCATGCGCAGGGTCCGCGCCACCAACTCCTCGTCGAATCCGGCCGCCACGATCGCGTCCTTGCCCTGGTCCCGGTCCACGTACAACTCCAGGAGTCGGTCCAGTACGTCGTAGTCCGGCAGTGAGTCGGTGTCCACCTGGCCCGGTCGCAGTTCCGCGCTCGGCGGCTTGCTGATGGAGTCCTCGGGGATCGGCGGCGTCTGCCCGCGTTCTTGAGCAGCGCGGTTGCGCCACCGCGCAAGCCGGAAGACGGTCGTCTTGTAGACGTCCTTGATCGGGCCGTACGCCCCGACGGAGTCGCCGTACAGGGTGGAGTACCCCACCGCCAGTTCGGACTTGTTACCCGGGGCGAGCACGATCTGGCCCTCCTGGTTGGAGATCGCCATCAGTGTGGTGCCCCGCAGCCTTGACTGGAGGTTCTCCTCTGCCAGCCCGGTCAGTGCCAGCCCGCTCATGTAGGCGTCGAACATGGGCTCGATGGAGACGGTGCGGAAGTTCAGGCCGGTGCGCCGGGCGAGTTCGGCCGCGTCCGACTTGGAGTGCTCGGACGAGTACTTGGACGGCATGGACACGCCGTAGACGTGCTGGGCGCCGAGCGCGTCACAGGCGATCGCCGCGACCAGCGCGGAATCGATACCGCCGGAGAGTCCGATCAGCACCGAGGAGAAGCCGTTCTTGGCCACGTAGGCGCGCAACCCGACGACCAGCGCCGAGTAGATCTCCTCGTCGTCGTCGAGACGCTCCGCGTAACCGCCCGCGACCTCGGCCTCATAGGCGGGCAGCGGGTCCTCAAAGAGCACCACATGGTCGATCCGCAGCCCGTCGTCCACCACACCGGACGGCGCGTCCCCGGCGGCTGGCAGCTCAAGATCGAGCACCACGCACCCCTCGGAGAACTGCGGCGCACGGGCGATGACCTCGCCGGACGCGTCGACCACGATCGAGTCCCCGTCGAAGACCAACTCGTCCTGTCCGCCCATCATCGCCAGATAGGCGGTGGTGCACCCGGCCTCCTGTGCGCGCTTGCGCACCAACTCCAGCCGGGTGTCGTCCTTCATCCGCTCGTACGGCGAGGCGTTGATGGAGAGCAGCAGCCCGGCGCCCGCCGACCGGGTGGCGGGCACCCGACCGCCGTCCTGCCAGAGGTCCTCACAGATCGCGAGCGCCACATCCACCCCGTGCACCCGGATGACGGGCAGGGTGTCCCCGGGCACGAAGTAGCGGAACTCGTCGAAGACGCCGTAGTTGGGCAGATGGTGCTTGGCGAAGGTGAGGACCACCTCGCCCCGGTGCAGGACGGCCGCCGCGTTGCGCGGGGCTCCGGCCGGCTGGCCGTACTTGGGCTGGGGGCGCTCGGAGCGGTCGAGGTAGCCGACCACGACCGGAAGCTCTCCGAGGCCCTCGTCCTTCAGTCGAACGGCGAGCGCCCGCACGGTGGCCCGGGACGCCTCCACGAAGGACGACCGCAGAGCCAGGTCCTCCACGGGGTAGCCGGTCAGCACCATCTCCGGGAAGGCGACCAGGTGCGCTCCCTGCTCGGCGCAGTGCCGGGTCCACCGCACGACCGCCTCGGCGTTCGCGGTGAGGTCTCCGACGGTGGAGTCGATCTGATTCAGGGCGAGACGTAGTTGAGGCACGCCCCCCAGTGTAATCGTCTTTCTGACGCGATGTCCTGGGCGGAGGGTGTGGGACGCCCCACGCACGTGCGCTGCGGGGGCGCGCACGTCGTTGGGGTAGCTCCCGGGTACGGCCCTGGTCGTGTCGTCGAAGCCCGGCTGCTCGACGACACGACCCGTCAGCGGTGTGTCACCTCAGGTAGCCGAGTGCCGTCATCATGCCCGCCTCGGCGTGGTAGACGTTGTGGCAGTGGATCATCCACAGCCCCGGGTTGTCCGCGTCGAAGTCAACGGTGAGCTTGCCGTTCGGCAGGATCACCGAGGTGTCCTTGCGGGCGCCGCCCGCCCTGTTCGCGAGGGCGAAGGTGTGTCCGTGCAGATGCAGCGGATGCCACATCGCGGTGGGGTTGGTGAAGACCAGACGGACCCGCTCCCCGGAGCGGACCGCGTGGCGGGGCTCGGGTGAGTAGCTCCGGCCGTCGAAGCCCCAGTCGTACTTCGCCATGCCGCCCGTCAGCTTGATCTTGATCGTACGGTCGGGACTGCGCGCGGGCAGGGCGACTGAGGCGTGCGCGCGCAGGGCATCGGCGCTCACCACGCGTCCGTCCAACTCCTTCGGCCGGACCGAAGCGGCCGGCGCCGCACCGCCCCCGGTCCGCAGGAGCGCCAGGGCGGCGGCCTTCTTGCCCTCGGCGACCGCGGTGAGCGGGAAGACCCCGTTGCCCGCGGTGACCAGGACGTCGTAGCGCTCGCCCATCCCCAGCAGGAGTGCATCGGTCTTCGCGTGCTGGACGGGGAAGCCGTCGGTGTGGGTCACGGTCAGCTCATGGCCGCCGAGCGCCACCCGGAAGGCGGTGTCCCCGCCCGCGTTGATGATGCGCAGTCGGATGCGGTCGCCAGGACGGGCGCTGAAGGAGGTGGGCGCCTCGGGGGTGCGCCCGTTGATCAGGTAGTGCGGATAGGCCACGTCCCCGGCGTCCCCGCCGAGTAGATCGCTCTTCGCACCCATCATCATCCGGGACGGCCCCTTCCCCGGGCCGGGCGTCTCCTCGGTGTCGAGTGACATGGGCGCCATGCCCCCGTGCCCCTCGTGGCCGCCGCCTCCCATGCCCTTGCTCAGTTCCGCCAGCACCGCGTCCGGCGTCGAGCCGTCCACCCCGTCGACCCAGTCGTCGAGGACGATGACCCACTCCTTGTCGTACGCCAGCGGCTCCTTGGGGTCCTCGACGATCAGCGGTGCGTACAGTCCGCGGTCCTGCTGGACGCCGGAGTGGGGGTGGAACCAGTACGTCCCGGGGTGCGCGACCGTGAATCGGTAGTCGAAGGTCGCCCCGGGCTTGACGGGCTGCTGGGTCAGCCCGGGGACCCCGTCCATGTCGTTGCGCAGCGCGAGCCCGTGCCAGTGCAGCGAGGTCGACTGCGGGAGGTGGTTGGCGAGGGTGAGAGCGAGGGTGTCCCCTGCGGTCACCCGGACCTCCCGCCCGGGGAGGTCGTCGCCGTACGCCCAGGAGCGGACGGTACGGCCGCCGCCGAGGTCGAGGGTGGTGGCGACGGCGGTGAGCTTCACCTTTCGCTCGGGTCCCGTACCGCGTTTGGCTTCGGCGGCCCGGACCTCGGGGCCGTCGGGGGCGACGAAGCCCTGCGGGGTCTTGCCGGGGGCGCTGGCCTTCCCTCCGCCGCCGTGCCCGGCGTGGCCCCCGCCCGAACCGGAGGTCGAGCAGGCGGCGAGGACTCCGGTCCCGGCGACGGCCAGGGAGGCTCCGACCATGGAGCGGCGGGTGATGTGTGAACGCATGACTGAGTGCACCTCGTGGTGGTGTGTCGATGGAGCAGCTGTGGACGGACGCGCGTTCGCCGCGGGGACGGCGAGGGCTCGGCCTAGGTCCGCAGCACCGACAGTTGGGCCAGGAGGGTGCGGGGAGGCGGTGGGGCGGGACGCAGGGTGTCGACGGCCCGCACGCCGACACCGCGCACGGAGGGGTGGGTGGCCGCAGGCAGCTCCCACCAGTCGCCGGTGACGGCGAGTGCGACGCCGGTGGCGGCGAGCACGGCCAGACAGACCGTGGACGGATCCATCCCGTGGTCGCCGCCGTGGGCGTCCTTGGCACCGTGCTGCACCGGCAGTACGGACGTCGACGGCAGGTGGGGCGGGTCGAGCGCCCCTTCGACCAGAGGGCCTGCCACTGCCGCACCTGGCCCGGAGACCGGACCCCGTCCGGCGCCCTGATGGGAACCGTCCTCGGAGGAATCGACCTCGTGGGAGCCGTAGCGGGCGGTGGGGTGCGAGGTGGTCGGGTACGGGGACTGCTCGGGGGCGGCCGTGGCGCTCGACGGCGCGGGATGCCCCACCGTGTGCATGGTGGCGAGGCCGAACAGCAGCGCGACCAACAGCAGCAGCTGTCCCGTCCGCCGGCCGTTCCCCAGTTCCATGGAGGGAATCTTACCCCCACCGGGTATATGAACAGCGCGTACCCATGGGTAGGCGATCATGTGTCGACGACAGCCCTGGTACCCATCGGCCCGCTCGCCGGGGCACCGGACGACGGCCCAGGTGCCTGTTGTCTGGTGCCTGGGCGACCAACCCCGGAGGATCAGGCACCATCACCGGCCCGGCCCCGTGCCCGGAGCACCGGACGATGCCGGCAGGAGCGCTCTGGTGCCTCGGTTCCGGCCTCAATGGCGCCGATCAGGTCGCTGATCTGCTCCAACGTGGCCGTGCCGATACGGATCTGGTGGGGTCGGTCTTGAACACAACTGGTGCAGGCCGGATGCGGGGTGACCTTGATCCGAGGGGCCAGGCGGCGGAGCCGGCCGCGGAGGCGGTCCGTGATCCCTTCGGTGTTTCGCCCGTTGGCCGGGTTGGCTCGGGGCGGATGCTTCCCCCCGAGAACCGTGATCAAGGTGAGGGCGTCGCTTGCGCTGATCGTCCCGATCTCCACGCCCAGATCGTTGATCCACGTGTCGCTGACCTCTACGCCGGCAGCATGGAGGGCGGCGCCCAGGCGATGCTTGAGGAGGCCGGACTCCGGCATCTCCTGCCAGATCAGAGTGGTCAAGCGCTTCGCGTCGGCGGGGGTGGCCAGGGTGAGGAAGGGGCCCCGTTCATACCAGGGGGAGACGGTGATCTGCGCGTTGACCTCCTGCCTGTGGAGGGCCTGTTGCAAGGTACGGCGGTCATCGTCGCAGTCCAGCGGGTAGGCAGGAACCCCTGCCAGGGTGAATCGGATCGGGGAGTGGAAATGCACCGTAACCGCCTCTGAAGCGGTCTGGTCCACGAGGGCCCAATGGCCACGGGCCTTCAGGGCCTCGATCAGCTCGCGCATGGCGAGGTCAACTTCTGAGAGGGCGTCGCTGAAGGCCCCGGTGGGCGAGTTCATGGCATGTCCTGAGATGTCGAGAGGGCGGGGCGGCGTGGGGGCCTGGAGGTCACTCAGTGCGGTGAGCTGAGGGTCCTGTTGTCACGGCTTCCGATGTGCGGCCAGGGGGTACCGAATGAGCTGAGGTCGACTTGGGCGGAAGTCCTCCACGACCAGGCCGTCAGCTTGTATCGACCTGTCCAGTCAGCGGCTTCCAAGGAGAACTCGTGACCGGCCTTGAGGTCCTGCACGACCTCGCGCCGAGCGTCTTCATCCGCGATCCAGGCCCGTAGCAGGGTCGGCGCGTCACCGAGGTCGAGATCGAGCGCTGTCCGGGCGTCGACGGAGAAGAGCGCAGCCGACCACGGAACGTCGGGATCGGGATCCAGGCCGTTGGCGAGGCGCTCCGCCTGCACACACAGCCACCGCACCGCTCGCGCTGCATACGGAGTCACGAACGCACCGAGACAGATGGGCTTGGGCTCGGGAGGCTCGGGGAGACAGTCAGCGGCCACCTCGGCCCAGTACAGGAAACACTCCTCAAAACCCGTACCGTTCCGCGACGAACGCTGGGGGAGCCCGCTCACCGCGGCGTGGAGTGGTCGCCGGCTGCAACGATGGCCCAGACGGCCTTACCACCCTGGTCCAGGAGCTCTACGCCCCACTGGCCTCCGCAGTGCGCAGCCACGAGCGCCAGACCCCGGCCCGATTCAGCCTGGTCACCCACGCTTCGACTACGGGGGAGGGCCTGAGACTCATCCACCACCGCCACCCGCACAGACGTCCGGTCCTGCCTCGTCACGGTCACCCGAATCCGGGGCCCCGACGCGTGCACGAAAGCGTTCGCGACTAACTCCGACACCACCAACTGCGCCGCGTCGGCCACGTTTTCCAAGCCCCATGCGCTGAGCGCCGAGGACACGAGGCAACGGGCGCTCCGCGCCGACTCAGGAACCCTCGGCAGAGTCTCCGTGTAGACGGGACTGGCCGCGATGGCAGTGGTGTTGTCTCTTCGACCTGCCGCATCGTGCGACCCGCTCAGGACGTTCTGCCCCACGGTGACCAGGGCGGTGAGTCTGTGGGGCGGGCAGAGCACACCGGGACCGCTGGGAGGGACCACCCACCACGGGCCTTCGTCCCGGTGCTCCTGCACGTCAGGTGCGGGGACATGGAGTAAAGCCCGGTGGGGGTGCGCCATCGTGCCGACCATCGCCCACCGCATTCCAGCGGCTGCCGGTACGAGAGCCGTGTACGACGGCCCCCGGCCGAAGCCGGCCTGAGTGAAGAAGACCGGTCCCCCTTCAAGGAGTTCGGCGAGCGGGTCCGCGCACTTCGTCGGCTCCGCCAGACCGATGGCGGCATGAACCAGGTCAGCCGGGACAGTGATCGCCCCGAACAACTCACCGGGACGCAGCCAAGCAGCCCCGACCTCCTGCCACTCCCGAGACGCCTGCGGCTCCGACGGGCCAGCGGCCAGTATCCAGCGACCAGAGGAACGACCGCCACTGGCTACTAGCTGTGTGATCTTGCCATCCGACAAGGGGTCCATGAGGGCTCCTCAGTCCGGGAGCAGCCGCCGCAAGTGTGTAAGGCGGTCGGCTGCCATCCGCTGAGATAGATGCGGATAAAACGGGTGTCACGGGCAGTGGAGAGGTCAGCCCGAGGGGGAGGTGATGAGGGTGTACGGATTGCGGAGCGGGTCTGCGTGACTACTCAACGGCATGACCTGAGCCGTCGGGGAGGGCGATACGGGAAATTCAACTCTCCTGCGGATAGGCCGATTTGACCCCTGCTTTACCTCTGTTGGCAGCCGGATTCCTCTACGCTCATCAAGTGCTCCCGACCCAAAATGTGAAACTTGTCGCATGGATGACTGATCACGGGGTCAGCTCCAACTTGCTTGCAGAACAGGTAAATCGGGCCATCGGAGATCTCACTGGGAAGCCTGGCGGCGTCGATGGGTCGACGGTGCGCGACTGGCGTGCCGGAAGGGTCCGGTGGCCCAAGACCGTCACCCGAATCGCTCTTCAGCAGATCACCGGCCTGACCGCACTCGAACTAGGGTTCATTCCCAGGGGCAAGTCCTCGTCGACTCCCAGCCCGCAACTGTCCGAGGAGGGAGATCCTGTGAAACGCCGCAGGTTCATCGCTGCCGGTACCGGACTCGCTGCCGGAATCACCTCCGCTGCCCCCTTCACCCTGGGTGCAAGCGATGTGCAGCGCTTGCAAGACGATCTGGGCAACCTGTTGCGACTCGATGACCAAAATGGCGGCGGACCCGAGCTGGAACGGAGGGCGGTCTCCCTGAGCGACCACGCCGTAAGCCTCCAGACAACCGGTCGCGCTACCACGCGCATCCGCAGCCGGCTCTACTCCCTGGCGGCTTCCTTCCGTGCGCTCGCCTTATGGGCTGCGATCGACTCACGACGGTTGGACCAGGCAGGCCGCCATATGGAGACGGCTGTGACTCTGGCCGGGCTATCCCGCGACGGGCTGGTCCAGCATCAGGTGTGGCGCTTTGCTTCCAGTCTGGCGATCCAGCGCGGAAACTGGATCGAAGCCACTGCGGCCAACGAGGCCGCAGCTCTGACCTCCGTACACCGCAGGGATCCCCTATACGCCTCCCTTACCAACGCGCGTCTCGCCGTGACGCTGGCCAAGCAGGAGCCGGCCCGGGCGCGGCGAGCATTGGACCGCGCGGAACTTGCCTTCGGTCGAGCAGATCTAGCAGCCCACCGGCCGGTCGCAATGGAGTTCTACACCCGGAGCGAGTTGGACGGCCTGCTCGGAGTCGCCCACCTTCACCTCGGCGAGCCGGAGGCTGCCGAAGCCCGCTTTCATCGTTCCATCGCCGGACTTCGCCCCGAACAACACCGCAACCGCGCCTACTACACAGTTCACGCAGCGCAGGCGCAGCTACGACAGAGAGACATCGAGCAGGCGTGCGCTACAGCTGCCACCGTGATTCCGCCGCCGTGGTCGACAGAGAGCGGGCGCATTCCTCACATGCTCGGTGGCTTCACCAAGCAACTTCGGGTCACCGCACCCGACGCCTCAATCACCCGCGAATGGCTCCACCAAATTCGCGCCGCGGACTGAAGAGGAACTGATGACTGACTTTCCCCTGACGTTGCGTCGCTTCGGACTTCAGGACGTCGACACCGTGCGAGACACACTTGTCGACACCTACGCCGAGGTATACGCAGACAGGCTCGCCGAACCCTTCCTGTCCCTGCACCGGTTCCAGGAGCGATTGCAGGGTCACATTTCCCGACCCGGGTGGACCGCAGTCGTCGGCTACGACGGCGATCAGGCGATTGGCTACGCCTACGCTGCCCCGCTTCCGGAATCCCCCCGCTGGTGGGTGGGACTGACCGACCCGGCCACCGGGCTCGACACGACGGAGACCGGTTCGCGGACGTTGGCTCTGTTTGAGCTGATGGTCCGGACTCCCTGGAGGAAGACCGGCACAGCGCAGGCCATCCACGAAGACCTCTTGACCGGCCGTCCTGAGGAACGTGTGACGCTGATGGTCGAGCCACACAAGCCCGGCGTTCGGCGCCTGTACGAGCGGTGGGGGTATGCGCGTGTGGGCAGTGTGCAACCGTTCCCGGATTCCCCCACGTACCACGTCATGCTTCGTGAGTTGGGCGGGGATCAAGGGGCCGGTAGTAGATCCTTGATCTAGACCGCCTCGCCCGGCCGTCAGGTCAGAGAGGGGAGTGGGGGCTGCCCCACTGCACCCCGGCGTGTCCTGCGAGGGGTGGTGGACGGTCCGGCCCACGATCGAGGTGCACCGATCTGAGGTCGTCTCGATCGACTCGTGGCCCGAACTCCGCTGGACGTAGGTGAGACCGTGTGAAGCCGAGAGCAGTGCGTCGACGTGCGAACGTCGGAGGTCGTACTGGGTGGGGAACCTCTCGTACGGCGGTAGTGCCCCGGACGGCGGCCCTTCGCCCACGGGCGGAAGAGGTGCCGTGATGTGGATCCGGATCGCCGGCGTACCCCACCACGTACGCGTTGAGGGCTCCGGCCCGCTCTGTGTGCTCAGCGCCGGGCTCGGTCTCACCTGGTTCGACTGGGACCCCGTCGTCCCCCTGCTCGCTCCTCACCGCACGGTCGTGCGCTTCGACCGCCCTGGGCACGGGCTGAGCGGCCCAGCCCTCGTCCCGCCCTCGCTAGCCGGGGAGGCCCACCGGATCGCGGCTCTCGTGCGCGCGCTCGACCCGACGGGACTCCCGGCCCATGAGCCCCGGACCGGCGTGACCGTGGTCGGACACTCCATCGCCGGGTTCCACGTCGAAGCCTTCGCCCGACTCCACCCCTCGATGACCGCAGGCGTGGTCCTGGTCGACTCCAGCGTGGAGGAGGGCGTCCGCACCCCGGCCGCCCCCGCACTGCGGAGCGCAGCGGCCCTTGGCGTGGGCAGCGCCCTCGGTGCCGTTGGTGTCCCCGCGGCCCTTGGCCCCACCGCCCGCCGACTGGCCGTACGCCTCGCCCGTACCGGGGGCGGCGACCCGGCCCCCCGTGAACTCGTCCGCCGCTGCTACGCCACGACCCGCGTCCTGCGGGGAGCGTTGTTGGAGAACGCGCACTACCGCGCGGTTGCCGTCGAACTCCTCGCCCTGCGCGAACGCCGTCCCCTGCCCATCGGGGTGCCCGTCACCGTTCTCGCGGCTTCGAGGGGCGGACGGCGCCGACTGGCTCGGCAACAGCGGCTCGCCACCGTACTGGGCGCCCGCTACCGCGAGATCGGGCCCGCGGGCCATCTGCTGATGCTGGACCGCCCGGACGCGGTGGCCCGGGCGGTGCTCGACATGGGCGGCGCCGGTCAGCCCCTGGCGTAGACCCGCTCCACCCACCCGGCGAGTTGTTCGTCCGAGAGGTGCTGGGCTAGATCAGCCTCGCTGATCATGCCCACCAGCCGCTTGCCCTCGATCACCGGCAGTCGACGGATCTGATGGACCTCCATCTCCTGGAGGACGTCCTCCACCCCCGAGTCGGCCTCGATCCAGCGCGGCGTGCCCTTGGCGAGCTCACCGGCGGTCACCTTGGCCGGATCGTGGCCGAGGGCGACGCAGCCCACGACGATGTCACGGTCGGTGAGAATGCCGCAGAGCCGCTCATTGGCATCGGCGATCGGCAGCGCCCCCACATGGTGGGCACGCATCAGCTGCGCGGCTCGGTCGAGGGTCTCGTGTGCGGGAATCCACTGTGCCCCGCTGTGCATGATGTCCTTGGCGGTGGTCATGACGTTCGCGCCTCCTGGTACGTCACAGCTGCCCCGCGGGCAGCTGAAGGTCCGGGCGAACTCATCGTCATGGGGCCATTGGGAGTACGCGACCGCTGTAGGCCACATGGGTGAATATGGTGCGGGTGACACCGACGAAGGGGATCGGAATGGCGCGGCTGACCTTGCAGATCAGGGGCCATGAGCTGCCCGGCAGCAGCTGCGGCGAGTACCGCCATGTCCATGTGGGCACCCAGCGGGGCAAGAACCCCGAACAACTGGTGTCGGCGGACGTGTCCGAGGCGGTCTTCGACATCCCCGTCGAGACGGTCGGTGCCGCCGACGGCACCACCGATTTCAAAGGACCGCACGTCCAGGGCCCTCGCGGATCCCGATTCATCTATCTGACCTGGGGCGAGCTCCCACCAGAAGGCGAGTTCGCGATGTTCCGCCGGGCGAAGTTCTTCCTCGCCGACCTTCCGCCCGAGGCGGCGGCGGGAGGCACCGTGCGTACCGATGTCGCTCTGACGGACGACCGGGGGCTGCCCCTGTGCGCGGCGGTCCGCCCGCCCCGGATCACCTGGCGGTTCTCCGGAGCGGACGAACGTGGTTGAGCAAGCGGCTCAGGTACGCACCTGAGCGCCCCGCCCCTTCAACAGATCCACCATCAGTTCCACCTCGGAGCGCTGGGCGTCGACCATGCCCTGCGCCAATTGCTTCTCGGGCGCCACCGTGCACAGACGGACACAGCCCTCGGCCATGGCCACCCCGCCGTTGTGGTGGACGATCATCAACTGGAGGAACTCGACCTCGGCGGCCTTGCCGCTCAGGGTTCCGAGCTTTTCCAGCTGCGCCTTCGTCGCCATCCCCGGCATCAACGAACCCTCCCCGGCCGACTGCTGCCCGGAGTGTCCGCTGTGGTCGCCGCCGCCCTGTGACATCCAGGCCATCGGCTCGCTGCCCGCCGTGGTGACCGGCAGCCCCCACAGGTCCAGCCAGCCCAGCATCATGCCGCGCTGATTGGCCTGGGTGTTGGCGATGTCGTACGCCAGCCGGCGGATCTCCTCGTTCTTGGTGCGATCGCGGATGATGAACGACATCTCCACCGCCTGCTGGTGGTGGAGCGACATATCGCGGGCGAATCCCGCGTCCGCGGAGTCGGACGCAGGCGTCCGGGAGCCGTCGCCGTCGCCCGCGGAAGCCACCGTCGCGGCCCCGGCGAACAACAGCGCCAGGACGACCGCCGCGATGGCGGCCCAATGGGTACGTGTCATTGCGATCACCGCCCGTTCACTAGCTCCTCAGGCCGCCCGTGCAGGCCGCGCCCTTCTCGGGAGTCTGCTCGCCCAGCACGTACTTGGTGAAGAACTGCTCCACCCGCGAGTCGGACGCCTTCTCGACGGTGAGCTGCTTGCCCCAGGCACTCAGCATGATCGGGCCGGCCTGGTCCTTGACCGGGCTCATCAGCGTGTACTGGTTGCCCTTGACCCGCTTCTCCAACTTGGCCACGTCGGCCTTGGCGGCCTTGTCGTTGTACGTCACCCACACGGCGCCGTGCTCCAGGGAGTGCACGGCGTTCTCGTTCGGGATCGACTCCTTGTAGACGTCACCGTTGCAGTTCATCCACGCCTGGTGGTGGTCACCGCCGACCGGGGGCGTCATGGGGTACTTGACGGCCTGCTTGACGTGGGTGCGGCCGAGCTTCTTGGCGTCCCAGGTCTTCTCGTCCTTGATGGGTTCCTTGGCCTGGGCGACCTTCTGATCCTGCTCGTCGTTCTCCTTCTCCAGCACATAGACGCCGAAGCCGATGAGCGAGGCGACGACGATGCCGCTGAGGCTGATGGTGAGGATGCGATTGCGACGCTCGCGGGACTGGTCGGCCTTGCGCATGGCCTCTATTCGGGCGCGGCGGTCGTCGCTGGTCTTACGGGAAGCCATGGTGTGTCGTCCTTCTTCACTGGGTGATCGATGGGGGTGTGTGCGGAGCTGTGGGGGAGCGGACCCGTTGCGGCCCACCTCCGGATCCCGGTCGGGTTGTCTGCCCCGGCCGGTCCGAAAGGAAGGCACTAGGTCCGCAGCACCTGAAGGACGTGCAGATCGGGAGCACGCGCCAGCGCCCCGGAGCGCGTCGAACGATCGACTGCGGGCGCTGTGTCACGGCGGACGCCCTGCTCGCCGGCGTCGACGGGGTGGTCCGGCGGCGGCGACGTCAGTACGGCGGCGCTGACCTCGGGCAGCAATCCACAGGCCCCGTTGTCGTAGGGGCAGGAGAAGGCCGGCGGCACATCGCCCGCGGCCGGCGCGGGAGCGTGGTGATCGGTCAGCGCGCCCAGACAGATGACGAGCGCGCCGAGGAGCGTCGCCACGGCACTCAGCAGTGCCGCGGGACGCGTGCTACGCGTGATGAGGTCGAGCCGCGAACCCCCCATGGCCGTGATCGTAGCGAGCGAGCCCGCCGAGCACCTCATACGGGGCGGCCAAAACAGCTTTCGCCAGGTGGCCGGAACCACCCGGGAACCGCCCAGGGCGCCCTCAGGGTCGTACGGCGGTGCACCCTGACCCACAATGGGGCTCAGCGCTGGTGCGCAATGTGTCGGAAACCCATGGATGGGATGCTCGCGGGAGCGGACGGCTCGACCAGCAATGAGTGGGTGGAAGGATTGGGTGGCAATGGATAAGCAGCAGGAGTTCGTGCTCCGCACGTTGGAGGAGCGCGACATCCGCTTCGTGCGTCTGTGGTTCACCGACGTGCTCGGCTTCCTGAAGTCGGTCGCGGTGGCCCCCGCCGAGCTTGAGCAGGCGTTCGACGAAGGCATCGGCTTCGACGGATCCGCAATCGAGGGCTTCGCCCGCGTGTACGAATCCGACATGATCGCCAAGCCGGACCCGGGCACCTTTCAGATCCTGCCCTGGCGTGCGGAGGCCCCGGGCACGGCCCGGATGTTCTGCGACATCCTCATGCCCGACGGCTCCCCGTCCTTCGCCGACCCCCGCTATGTGCTCAAGCGGATGCTCGCCAAGACCTCCGATCTGGGCTTCACCTTCTACACCCACCCGGAGATCGAGTTCTTCCTGTTGAAGGACAAGCCCCTCGACGGCAGCCGACCCGTGCCCGCCGACAACTCGGGCTACTTCGACCACACCCCCCAGAACGTCGGCATGGACTTCCGCCGGCAGGCGATCACCATGCTGGAGTCCATGGGGATCTCGGTGGAGTTCAGCCACCACGAGGGCGCCCCCGGCCAGCAGGAGATCGACCTGCGGTACGCCGACGCACTCTCCACCGCCGACAACGTCATGACCTTCCGGCTGGTGATGAAGCAGGTCGCGCTGGAACAGGGCGTACAGGCGACCTTCATGCCGAAACCGTTCAGCGAGTACCCGGGCTCCGGGATGCACACCCACCTCTCCCTCTTCGAGGGGGACCGGAACGCCTTCTACGAGTCCGGTGCGGAGTACCAACTCTCCAAGGTGGGCCGCTCCTTCATCGCCGGCCTACTGCGCCACGCGGCGGAGATCTCCGCCGTCACCAACCAGTGGGTCAACTCCTACAAGCGCATCTGGGGCGGTTCGGCCCGCAGCGCGGGCGCGGGCGGCGAAGCCCCCTCGTACATCTGTTGGGGCCACAACAACCGCTCGGCGCTGATCCGCGTCCCGATGTACAAGCCGGGCAAGACGGGCTCCTCGCGGGTCGAGGTGCGCTCCATCGACTCGGGCGCGAACCCCTACCTGACCTATGCGGTGCTCCTGGCCGCGGGCCTCAAGGGCATCGAGGAGGGCTATGAACTGCCGCCCGGCGCGGACGACGACGTATGGGCGCTGTCGGACGGCGAACGACGGGCGATGGGCATCGAACCGCTGCCGCAGAACCTCGGCGAGGCGATCTCCCTGATGGAGCGCAGCGAACTGGTCGCCGAGACGCTGGGGGAGCACGTCTTCGACTTCTTCCTGCGCAACAAGAAGCAGGAGTGGGAGGAGTACCGCTCCGAGGTCACGGCCTTCGAGCTGCGGAAGATGATGCCGGTGCTGTAGGCGCAGGTGAGAGCGAGTCATCTCCGAAACGACCATCAGGGCCAGCGGCCGTCAGCCGCTGGCCCTGAGTCGTCTCGCCCGCCCCGGGCCGTCTGACGTCGAAACCGGTCTCCGCGGATTGTCAGCGTGCTGTCGTAGCCTCATGGGATTGATCTCCTCGACCCAACGGGGGTGGGCATGGCGACGTGGCTTCTGGCGTGCAACCAGGAGATGTTCGAGCTCGACAGGTACCGGCAGGATGGGCACAGCCTCAGGTCCTGGAGCGTCGGGAGGCACCTGAAGGAGTTGGCCGACGGCGACGAGTTCGTCATGTGGGTCACGGGCCCTGGTGGAGGGCTTGTCGGCCGGGGGCGTATCACTGGTGTGCCGACGCAGCAGCCGAGTGCCCCGGATGAGTACTGGCAGCAAGACCCCGGAACGCGCTGGTACGCGCCGCTGGTCATGGATGAATGGCTCACGCAGGCGATCCCACGGCAGCGGTTCAAGGCGGACGCGCGCTTCGAGCAGCGGTCGCCGCTGAACACCTTGTTCGCCACGAATCCGCACCGGGTGTCCGAGGAGCAGTGGAGCGCCTTCGAGGAGGCATTCACGGCCGGACAGATCGTGGACACCGCGTCTGCCTGGCACCTCCTGCCCGGCCAGACCATCAAGCGCAAGGAGCTGCACGACCGCTACGGCGGTAGCCGCCAGGGCGGTATGAGCAAGTGCGCCAAGTCGAAGAACGTGCTGCTGTTCAGCGACCCCAAGACGGGTCACCAGCACGGCTACTTCGACAAGTGGGCCGAGGACGGCACGTTCCACTACACGGGCGATGGACAGATCGGACCGCAGACCTTCGAGACCTTGGGCAATGCGTCCACGCGTGACCATGTGAGTCTCGGGCTCGCCTTGCGGCTCTTCGAGGGGTCACGCGGCATCATTCGATATGTCGGCGAGTTCGCGGTGGACCCGGAGCAGCCGTACTCCTGGGGTGAAGCGCCGGAGACGGGCGGCGGTCCGCTCAGGCCCGTCATCCAGTTCCATCTGGCGCCGGTCGGTCGCTCCACCCAGCCGGCGGACGTTCCGGTCGGTTGTGGATACCGCGAGGCGGACGAGTCGGTCGCCCCGTCCCCTGCCCAGCTCAGCCCCCCGGACTCGGATCTCGTCGGGAGAAACCTCAAGGCGCACCGCAAGCTACAGAACGACCTGGCCAAGGCCGCCGTCGCGCGTGGACTGGAGGTGTTCTCGCCAGGTGTCGCGGACCCCGACTTCGATCTCGGATGGCGTCTGCCCCCTGCCGATCTGACGGTGTGCGAGGTGAAGTCACTGACGCCCGCCAATGAGACCCGTCAACTACGCACGGGGATCGGACAACTTCTCGACTACCACGACAGGCTCAGGGACAGGGCTGCTTCCGTAAGGGCCGTCTTGTGGGTGGAGCGCGAGCCGTCGGACTCTCGATGGGTCGCCCTGTGCGAGCGGGTCGGCATCACCCTTGCTTGGCCCGGTCGTGAGGACGATGTGCTCGTGTGAACCCCTGCCGGTGCTGTAGGCGCCCGCCGCAGTAGTCGCCCCCGTACGACGGGCCGCCGGGAATCCGATCGGTGGTCCGTCGTTTCCGGGCTCTCAGGGCTCCTCAGGGCTGCCGGGATGCGGAGCGCCGCTTGTGCGGTGACCCTGGAGTAGAGGGGGACGAGCGCAGAAGGGATGACCCCATGTCCGTGATGGACAAGCTCAAGAACATGCTCAAGGGCCACGAGTCCCAGGCAGACAAGGGCGTCGACCGGGCCGGTGACAAGGTCGACGAGAAGACCCAGGGCAAGTACACCGGCCAGGTGGACACCGCCCAGGACAAGATGAAGGGCCAGTACGGCTCCGGTGGCACCTCGGGGCAGGGACAGCCCCCGCAGACCTGACGTACGGGAGTCACCCCGCCCCCTGCGCCCCGACGCCGACCCATCAGGGGGCTCGGCACCAACACACTGCTGGGTGCTGAGGGGAGTCCCGGTGCGCCCGGTGGTCCGTAAGGGCCACCGGGCGCACTGCGTGGCGCTGCTGACGAGGACCTTCCGGGCCGGGGCTCAGCGGTCCGACAGGGGCGACGGCGCCTCCTGGATCGCCCAGCCGTTGCCGTCCGGGTCGCGGAAGAAGGCGAAGGAGTTCCACACTCCGCCCGGACCCCCCTCCCAGCCGCTCTCACCCACGTGCTGGATCTCACTGATGTCCACCGCGCGCTCCACCAGCGCCGCCCGGGCCGCCGCGAGGTCTGTCACGCACAATTGGAGCCCCTGGAGCGCGCCCGGCGCCATCGACCGCTGCCCCGGCGCCAGAGGGAACCCTCCCATCAGGGCGATCGAACAGCGCGAGCCAGGCGGCGTGAGTTGGACGATGCGCACGCCCGGCGCGACCTCTTGATCCAGGTCGAGGCGGAAGCCGCAGCCCTCCTCGTAGAACTTCTTCGAGCGGTCCAGATCGGTCACCGGGACGGTGACGACCTCAAGCGTCAACTCCATGAGCGGGACTTCCTCCCTGTAGGTATCGGTGGGTCGAACGGTCGCCGGGGGCGATTCAGCCCTGACCGAACCGCCAGCGCGTCATTCCGTACGGTCCCTTGGTGAAGCCGAAAGCGGTGCGCGGCTCCACCCGGAACACCAGGGCCGGGCCACCCTGCCCTACGAATACCCCGTCCTGCACCTCGAAGGTCCACTCCGAGCCGTACTTGCTCGTGTACGCGCCCGCCAGCGAACGCAGCCGGGCATCGTCGGTCACCCGCTCCGCCGTGCCCTCGACCACGAGGTCACAACCCCCGTGCAACGAGTTGACACCGGTCGTGAGCACCACTTCCCCGTTCTCGGCGATGTTCTTCGCCTTGCGCTCGTCCTGACCGGTACAGAAGTTGAGCCCGTTCTCGTGCCACACCGCGATCAGCGGAGTGACGTGCGGGCGACCGTCGGGACGGACCGTCGACAACCAGAAGACCTCGGCCGCCGTCAACAACTCCACCGCCTCGGACCAGTCCTCGGCCGCGGCCTCGTCCTCGCTGAAACGGGTGATCAACTGGGTCAATGGGGGAGGGGATGCGGAGTCGACCATGGGGGGTGGTCCTCTCGTACGGGTGCGGTGCAACGTTTCGTCGCGGTCGGAGGTCGCCGAGCCGAGTGCAAGGGAGACTGCCTCCGCGGCCCATACTCATCGCTCGGGCGCGGACCACAGGGGACCGCCGCGCGAAGCTGCGGCTAGTCTCCCTTGCAGACCTTGATCGCGGCCCGGTACGAGCGCCGGGCACGGGGCTAGCGCGGGGCGAGCGCGGAACGGAGGCGACGGGATGACGGCGGTTCCCGGGCGCAGGAGCAGTACCTTCACACGGTTGCTGCGGCACGGTTTCACCGACCCCGCCGCCGCCGAGAGACTGCTCGACCTGCCCGTCCTCGCCCCCGTACGGGACGATTCCGTACTGCTGGACGCACTGGGCGCCGCGGCCGATCCCGACCTCGCGCTGCGCAGCCTCGTCCGCCTGGTCGAAGCACAGGACCCGGACGAGCCCCGCGTGCTCCTCGACACCCTCGTCACGGCCAAACCCCTGCGCGATCGACTCCTCGGCGTCCTGGGCGCGTCCGAGGCGCTCGGCGACCACCTGGTGCGCCACCCCGGCGACTGGCGGGTCCTCGCCACCTACGAGTCGACCGACCTCCACCCCGGCGTGGCCGACTTCGAACGATGCCTCGCCGACGCCGACGACCCCGTCTCCCTGCGCATCGGCTACCGACGCTGTCTGCTGTCCATCGCCGCCCGGGACGTCTGTGGAACGACCGGCGTCGCCCAGACCGCGGCCGAACTCGCCGACCTCGCCACCGCGACGCTCAGGGCCGCCCTCGCCATCGCCGAGGCCGCGGCCCCCGAGGACGCAGCGAGTTGTCGACTGGCCGTGATCGCCCTCGGCAAGTGCGGCGGCCATGAACTCAACTACGTCTCCGACGTCGACGTCATCTTCGTCGGAGAGCCCGCCATCGGCGTTGACGAGAACCGGGCCGTCCAGGCGGCCACCCGACTCGCCTCCCACCTCATGCGCGTCTGCTCCGAAACGACCGTCGAGGGCACGATCTGGCCGGTGGACGCCAATCTGCGCCCCGAAGGCCGCAACGGACCCCTGGTGCGCACCCTCTCCAGCCATCTGGCCTACTACCAGCGCTGGGCCAAGACCTGGGAGTTCCAAGCCCTCCTCAAGGCCCGGCCGGTCGCCGGCGACCCGGTGCTGGGCGACGAGTACATCGCCGCCGTCTCCCCGCTGGTCTGGCAGGCGGCCGAGCGGGAGAACTTCGTCGCCGACGTGCAGAAGATGCGCCGACGGGTCATCGACAACATCCCCGCGGCCGAAGTGGAACGCGAACTCAAACTCGGCCCCGGCGGACTGCGGGACGTGGAGTTCGCCGTCCAACTGCTCCAACTCGTCCACGGACGCGGCGACCACACCCTCCACAGCGGCAGCACCCTGGAAGCGCTGGAGGCCCTCGCCGAAGGCGGCTACGTCGGACGGGTGGACGCCGCCCAACTCGACGACGCTTACCGCTTCCTGCGCGCCATGGAACACCGCATCCAGCTCTACCGGCTGCGCCGCACCCATCTGGTCCCGGAAGGCGACGCCGACCTGCGCCGACTCGGACGCTCACTGGGGCTGCGCACCGACCCGATCGCCGAACTGAACCGCTCCTGGCGGCGCCACGCATCGGTGGTGCGAAGGCTGCACGAGAAGCTGTTCTACCGACCCCTGCTCGACGCCGTCGCCCAACTCTCCCCGGTGGAGGCCCGACTCAGCACCAAGGCCGCCCGGGAACGACTCGAAGCGCTCGGGTACGCCGACCCGTCCTCCGCCCTGCGCCATCTGGAGGCGCTGGCGTCCGGAGTCAGCCGCAAGGCCGCCATCCAGCGGACCCTGCTGCCGGTGCTGCTCGGCTGGTTCGCCGACTCCGCCGACCCCGACGCGGGACTGCTCGGCTTCCGCAAGGTGTCCGACGCCCTCGGCAAGACACCCTGGTACCTGCGGCTGCTGCGCGACGAGGGCGCGGCGGCGGAGAACCTCGCCCGCGTCCTGTCCGCCGGGCGACTCGCCCCCGACCTGCTGCTGCGCGCCCCGGAGGCGGTGGCCATCCTCGGTGACCCGGGCGGCCTCAACCCGCGCCGTCGCGACCATCTGGAACCCGAGGTCCTGGCGGCCGTCGGGCGGGCGGCGAACGCCGAGGACGCGGTCGCCGTGGCCCGCGGGGTGCGCCGCCGCGAGTTGTTCCGTACCGCCGCCGCCGATCTGATCGGCTCGTACGGCACCGAGGAGAGCCCCGCCGAGTCCGACCCCGGCGCCCTCGTCGACCGGGTGGGTCTCGCCCTCACCGATCTCACCGCAGCCACCATCGCCGGCGCGCTCCGCGCCGCTGTCGGCGCGCACTGGGGCGATGTGCTGCCGACCCGGTTCGCCGTGATCGGAGTGGGACGCTTCGGCGGCCGGGAACTCGCCTACGGCTCGGACGCGGACGTGCTCTTCGTCCACGAGCCCCGGCCGGGAGAGGACGAGCAGGAAGCGGCCCGCGCCGCCAACACCGTTGTCACCGAGATGCGCAGGCTCCTCCAACTGCCCACCGCCGACCCACCGCTCCTCATCGACGCCGACCTGCGGCCCGAGGGCAAGAGCGGGCCCATGGTCCGCACCCTGGCGTCGTACGAGGCGTACTACAGGCGCTGGTCGCTGGTGTGGGAGAGCCAGGCCCTGCTGCGGGCCGAACCCATGGCGGGCGATCCCGACCTCGGAGCCCGGTTCATCGACCTCATCGACCCGCTGCGCTACCCCATGGAAGGACTCGGCGAGGACGCCGTCCGCGAGATCCGTCGGCTCAAGGCACGGATGGAGTCCGAGCGGCTGCCGCGCGGCGCGGACCCCACCCTCCACACCAAGTTGGGTCGCGGCGGACTCAGCGACGTGGAGTGGACGGTCCAACTCATCCAGATGCAGCACGCCTGGACGGAGCCCGGGCTGCGCACCACCCGCACCCGCCCGGCCCTGCGAGCCGCCCACCAGGCCGGGCTGATCGGGACGGAGGACGCCCAGACCCTGGATGAGGCATGGGTACTGGCCACCCGGGTACGCAATGGGGTGATGTTGGTCCGCGGCCGGGCGGGGGACACCTTTCCCTCCGACGGCCGTGAACTGGCGGCACTCGGTCGCTACTTGGGCTACGACCCCGGGCATGTCGGCGACATGCTCGACGACTACCGAAGGACGACCCGGCGGGCGCGCGGTGTGATGGAGACCCTGTTCTACGGGGCCTGAGGCGCCGGCCGTTGATGGTGTGACCACCGGTGGGGCCGACCCGAACGGCTTCGCCCGTACGCGGTCGACACGCCCCACCCCGGGTCGTTCGGTCCGACGCCCGCGATCCCTACGGTGGTGGGGCGACTTCCGCCGTGCCGGTGGTGCCCGCTGCACTTCACCCCGACATCGACCGACTCGCCGACCATCTGCCCGCGTCCTGACCACCGGAGGAGCCCCATGCCGACCCGGTTGACCCGGATCACCCTCGCGTCCGTGCTCGCCCTGCTGATCGCCGTCCTGCTGCCCCAGCCCTCCGCCGACGCACAGGGCAGCCGAGGACCGGATCGCGTACGGGTCGTCGAGGAACGTCGCGTCGCCCCGCGGATCGTCGATCTGACCCTGGACACACCGTCCCTGGACACCCCCGGGAAGGTGCGGCTGCTGACCCCCGACGGCTGGGACGAGCGCGACCCCCGGGACCGCTGGCCGGTGCTCTACCTGTTGAGCGGCGGCGACGGCGATCACGAGACCTGGACCCGGGAGTACCTGGTCCAGGACCGACCGGAGCTGCGCGATGTGCTGGTGGTGATGCCGTCGATGCCGCTGTACGGCTTTTACAGCGACTGGTGGAACCACGGCGAGGGCGGTCCACCGGCCGTGGAGACCTTCCACCTCGACGAGGTCATGCCCCTGTTGGAGCGCTCGTACGGGGCCGGGAAGCAGCGCGTCGCGGCTGGCGAGTCCCAGGGAGGCTACGGCGCGGTCGCCTATGCCGCACGCAGACCGGGGCTGTTCCGAGCCGTGGCCAGCTTTAGTGGTTTCGTACATCCCTCGCAGCATCCCCACGCGGTCCGCGCGGGCATGACCTACCTCGGACTCGACTGGCTCGCCCTGTGGGGGGATCCGATCCTCCAGCGCGCCCGCTGGCACGCCCATGACCCCTACTACCTGGCAGAACGCCTACGGGGCACCCGGGTGCACCTGTCCAGCGGCGACGGGACGAAGGGAGAGCTGGACCCGCCCGACGTCCAGCCCGACCCGCACATCCCGGGGCTTGAGGACCCCGACGACCCCTTCCCCGCCGAGGTGATCTCACCGACCGAGGCCATCATGGAAGCTGAGTCGAAGACGCTGGCGGACCGGTTGGCAGCGGCCGGAGTGCGGCTCAGCACCCACTTCTACGCCGGCACCCACTCCCCGCCGTACTGGTGGCGGGAGCTGGATCGCACTCTGCCCGCGCTGTTGGCGGAACTCGGGCCGACCGACCGGCGCGGCTCGCGGACCTCGCAGACTTAAGGACAGCCCTCAGGCGTCGAGAAGTCGGCGGAAGTGCTCCACGCAGGCGTTCAGCCCCATCTCGAACGCCGCGTCGGACTGTCCCGCCGGCACCGCGGCCAGCGCCCTGGCCAGGGTGGGAGTGCTGTCGTCGTCCGACAGTTCCCACATGGTCTCGGGCGCTGCCAGGTCGAGGGCCGAGCCGAGCACCACGTTCTCCACGGCGGTGATCACCGTCAGGACCGACGGGAGGGCGAATCCGGCGTCCAGTAGGGCGCGCACCGCCTGCTCGTATCCCTCCAGGACCCGGGGTGCACGGATCGGGGACGCCATCAGCAGGGGGATTACCCGGGGATGGGCGGCGAAGGCGGCCCGGTAGGAGCGGGCCCATCCGACCAGGGCGCTGTCCCAGGGCGAGTGCTCCAGTACCGAGGTGTCGATCGCACCGGCGACGCGCTCCCGCATCAGTTCGATGATGCCGTCGCGCCCTTCGACGTGGTGGTACAGCGAACCTGTCTGCACCCCGAGTTTCCGGGCGATCTGCGGCACGCTGAACTCGCCTTGTGCATCGACGAGCTCCAGTGCGGCGGTCGTGATGCGCTCCCGATCGATCAGAGGTGTGCGCGGCCGTCCCATGTCTGCGATCTCCCCGTGTCTTCCCTGAACCCACGGCAGAGGCTACATTGCCAAAACCGAAAGGCTTTAGGTTTATGGTCTGACGTCCACCGACCTCCAGTGAAGGAGTGCCTCGTGCCCGCTGCCGACATCATCCTGACCGGCGCCCGGATCCACACCCTGGACCCCGCCCGACCTCGGGCAACCGCCGTGGCGATCAAGGACGGGACCATCACCGCGGTCGGTGACACGGCGGACGTACGGGACTGGAACGGCCCCGGCACCGAGACGGTCGACCTCACCGGCGCCACCCTCACCCCCGGACTGACCGACGCCCACAGCCATCCCGTATGGGGCTTGGAACTGGCGACGGGCATTGACCTCTCCGGCGTCGGCGACCTCGCGGGGCTCCTGGCGGCACTCAGCAGCGCACCCCGGGTCGACGGCTGGGTGTTGGGCTACGGCCTCGACCACAACGCCTTCGAAGGCCGCCCCCTCCACCACACCCTGATCCAAGGCGCACTGAACGGTGCCCACGCCTACATCCGGCTGTACGACGGCCACTCGGCGCTCCTGGGCGAAAGCGCCCTCGAACTCGCCGGGATCGATGGGCCGCGCACCTTCGACCAGCGGGCCGAAGTGGTCTGCGATGTCGAAGGACGCCCCACCGGCCATCTGATCGAGCACGCGGCCATGGACCTCGTCGCCCCGGTCCTGCCGCGCACCCCGCAGGCCGAACGCCGGACCCAGCTGATCGACCTCCTGTCGGCGATGGCCGCCACCGGGCTCACCTCGGCCCATGCGATGGACCTCGGGGGAGGCGCGCTGGAGTTGCTACCTGCGGTCGAAGCGGAGGCGGACCTCCCGTTGCGCCTACGGCTAGCACCCTGGTGCATGCCCGGCGCATCGGACGACGACCTCGCCGAGCTGATAGCCCTCCAGCGGCAACGGGGCCGCAACTGGCGCGTCGGCGGGGTGAAGTTCTTCATGGACGGCACGGTCGAGGGCGGTACGGCCTGGCTGGAGCAGCCCGACTGCCACGGCCAGGGTGCGGATGCCTTCTGGCCCGACCCGAAGGCATACAGCGCGGCAGTGCGAAGGCTGCACGAGGCGGGGGTGCCGACCGCGACCCACGCCATCGGTGACGCCGCCGTCCGCCATGTGCTCGACACCGTCGAATCGTTGGGCGCCGGAGGCCCGCGCCACCGCATCGAACACATCGAAACCGTCCCGGACGACCAGATCCCCCGATTCGCCCGGCTGGGCGTGGTCGCCTCCATGCAGCCCCCGCACACCGCGTTCACCCGCGCCGACCACACCGACGAGTGGTCACAGCGCCTCGGCGGCGAACGTGCGTCCCGGGCCTGGCGCTGCCGGGATCTGCGTGATGCCGGTGCGGTCCTGGCCATCGGCTCCGACTGGCCGATCGCCCACTTCGACGCCCGCCAGGTCCTGGCCATGGGCCGCCACCCCAAGGGCGCCTCCCGGGACGCCGGGCTCACGGGCCTGATGGCGCTGGAGGGGATGACCACGCACGCGGCCCACGCCGCCGGTGAGGAGACCGTGGCGGGTCGCGTCGCGGTGGGCCACCGCGCCGACCTGACCGCCTTCGGCCTCGACCCGATCGAGTCCACACCGGACGAGCTCGCCGACGCCCCGATCCCCCTGACGATCACGGCGGGCCGCATCGTCCACCGCGCCTGAAGACCGGAAGGGCCTTCGTCACGCGGATACCGGCCCCCCCCGCCTACTTTCCCGCTCGGCCCCGAAGGATGTGACGAGTCCGTTGGGGCAGAGAGGGTGACGGCTACTCGGGAGCGAACTCGTACTGAACCTCGTAGAGGTGGCCCGCCTTGACCATCACGGTGGCTTCGATGGGTCGGTTGCCGTCGGTGTAGACGACGCGAAGGGTCCGCAGTACAGGCAGATCGCCCGGCAGTTTCAGCACTCTGGACTGTTCCTGCGTGGGAACCCGCGCTGAGACGCGATCGGTGCTGAGTCTGGGAGGGAAGCCGAGGCTTGACAGCAAGGTAGGCGTCCCGCCCCGGATCTTGCGCTTCTCCATCATTGCTGTTCCACGGGCGAGGGCCAATGGGTAGTAGGAGTGCACCAGTTCTGCCGGCTCGTCATCGATGGTCAGCACCTGGGTACGCATGAGCGCCGCTTCCTCGGCCGAGAGGGCGAGCGCTGTTGCGATCTCCACGGGTGGCACGGTCTCCCGCACATCGAGGAGCGTGCTCCGAGTCTGGACGCCGTTCTTCGCGTTCTCGGTCAACCAGCGGTATGGAGTCCCTGTTGGGGACGGCGCCATGAACGAGGCAGGACGTATCGTTCGCTGTCTGTGGTCTCGCACGGTGACGGCTGCGCCCGCCCTACCGA
This sequence comes from Streptomyces sp. NBC_00690, assembly GCF_036226685.1. Lineage (NCBI taxonomy): Bacteria > Bacillati > Actinomycetota > Actinomycetes > Kitasatosporales > Streptomycetaceae > Streptomyces > Streptomyces sp. NBC_00690. The sequence continues at coordinate 2,612,650 of NZ_CP109009.1, read as the reverse complement.
CGACGAGCCCCTCATCCTTGAGGAGCTGAAGTGCCTTCTGGACTGTGGCATTCGAGGCCGAGAACCTTGCTTTGAGCTGTGCGGTGGACGGCACCTTGGCTCCCGGAGCCAGTTCCCCGGACATGATTTCGTCGCGTAGGTCCGCGGCGATGCGCTCATGAAGGGACCGATGGTCGTGCGAGCCTGCTTCGGTGCTGGGCACTGTCATCCGATTCTGATTTCGTACTGCAGCCGCTGGCTGCTGGCTAGCATGATCATGACGTCTACCTGGATCGGATTGTCGTCCCGGTCCAGTGTGGTCCGCACCACTTGAAGGACCGGTTCGTCGTCTCCTGAACACAATGCCTCACGCTCATGCGCGTGGGGCATCCGGGCGCTGACGTCCTCGCGGGCGCGTGCGCCCACATATCCGAGCCCCGCGAGGTAGGTGACCGCTCCGCCTGGGATCTTGGTCGCCTGCGCCAACCGCGTATTGCGGGCGATCTCGGTGGAGTAGTAGCTGTCCGTCAGCTCGCACGGTCGTCCGTCGAGGAGCATGAGACGGCGGCGGACGACGACCGCGTCGCCTTCGTGAAGACCAAGCCGTTCGGCCACGTCTCGCGGCGCGGAAGCTTCACCTGCGTACAGGATTCGCTGGCGGCCCTGGCGCCCCTCCATTGCGGTCTCCGCACCCCAAGCCTCCCCCTGTCCCTTCGGCCGCGGTGCGAGATAGGGGGTCGAGGTGTTGATCCACTCGCCTGTGCTCACGGTGTCCTCCCTGCGCAGATGGCCATCTCACAAGCCTGCCGTCCCCCACGGTATGTGCATGGCTGGCTGCATCTCGCAGAGGATAAACTTTGCTGCTTTTCGTGAATAGCAATACGGTTTCGAGGTGTTGGTGGTTCAACGTTGAGGAGGCGGTTGTGGTGCCCCTGTTGCAGCGGCGAGGATTTCCACGATCCCCCGTGTCCGTCAGTGAAGTGAGAGCCTTCGCTGTCCATGTTCTAGGGGAGTGGGGTGTTACCGAGAGGCTGAGCGACGTTGAGCTGTGCCTTTCCGAACTGGCCACCAATGCGCTTCTGCATGGGGTTCCCGCAGGCAGGGAGTTCGGTGTCACGCTTGCCTTGGACGCAAGTCTCCTGCGGGCAGAAGTGCGCGACAGCGGCGACGGCACTCCCGTCGTGGACGCGCCGGACTGCGAACAGATGTCAGGGCGTGGGTTGTATCTCGTGCAGCACCTGGCCGATGGCTGGGGCTTCCGGAACCACGTGGTCGGAAAGTCCGTGTGGTGCGAGTTCAAGTTCGATCCTTGACCGGAAGGCGCGAGAGGCGAGGGTCCGCCATGTGTCCTCACCAGCCGGATACGCCCCAGGGCTGCCCTGAAGCCTCGCGCCGTCGCGGTGACCTACTGGTTTGTCCAGGCCCTCGGCTGGCGCAGGCGCTTGGGGGCCCTGTCGTTGATCGGGAGCTTCGGGAGCTGGTGCGGGAGCGCGCGGTACCAGGCGTAGGAGAGGGCGAAGCCGAAGGCCAGGCAGACTATTCCGCCCACCGCGTCCAACCAGAAGTGGTTGGCCGTCGCCACGATCACGATCAGTGTTGCCACCGGGTAGAGCGCACCGAGGATCTTCGCCCAGGGGGTCGATGCCAGGGCGAAGATGATCAAGCCGCACCACAGGGACCAGCCGATGTGCATCGACGGCATCGCCGCGTACTGGTTCGACATGTTCTTCAAGTCGCCCGATGCCATCGATCCCCAGGTCTTGTGGACCAGGACGGTATCGATGAAGTTCTGGCCGTTCATCAACCGAGGAGGGGCGAGCGGATACAGGTAGTAACCGACGAGGGCGACACCTGTCGTGGCGAAGAGGACGAGTCGCGCGGCTGCGTAGCGGCCCGGATGCCAGCGGTAGAGCCACACCAGTACACCGATGGTCACGATGAAGTGCAGTGTGGCGTAGTAGTAGTTCATGCCCACGATCAGCCATGTCACCGAGTTCACGGCGTGATTGACCGACTCTTCGAAGGCCAGGCCGATCGCCTTCTCGGCGTCCCAGATCCAGTCGGCGTTCTTCAGTGCCTGGGTCTTCTGCTCCGGGACCGCATTGCGGATCAGCGAGTACGTCCAGTAACTCACCGCGATCAGCAGGATTTCGAACCAGATGCGGGGACGGCGTGGAGAACGCAGGTTCTTGAAGCGCGCAAAACGGGAAGGGGGCGCTTCGGCATCCTCGTCCACCATGGGTGACGGGGTGGCCGTCTGGTCTTCCAGAGTCTTCACGGTCGCTTCACCCATGGGACGAGAGTCTGCCAGATGTGCGCCCACCCATCGATCATCCCTCGGTCTTGGATGGGACGCACCCGCTCCCCCTTATGGACGAGTCGGTCGTGCCCCACAGGTCGGGGGCGAACCCGGAGTGACCTTTGGGAGCCGTCGTGCTTGCACCCTCGAAGGGCCAGCTCAGACGGGTGGACGCAGACACGATACGTGGCCGTGGCCCTCCCGGGCCACCAGGGGTGGGTGCCTCAGCAGTGGCATCCGCCCCTTGGCTGCCCCTGGGTGTCAGCCGTCCACCGGGCCGCGCGGAGCGTATGGATCAAGCCATTCTCGGAGAGCTCTGGCTAGGGAGGGAAGCGGTACCCGGCGCTCCGGGGAGCGGGCCGCGGCGTCGATGCCCCCTCGACCGCGGACGCTGTTCGATGGGAGCTGCATGCTTCGCCGCGGTCAGACCGTCCACCATGCGCAACTCTCCGCCGGCAGTCGTACGACGTCCGCCGCGGGTGTCAGTTCCACCGAAGAGAGCGCGAGGCGCCCCGGCGTGGGCAGTTCGACGGCGTCCGCGAGAGCGTTGAGCGTGCAGACCACTCCGGACCGCCGGAAAACCAAGGTCCCCACCGGGCTCTCCAGCCACTCCATCTCGCCGTCGCCGAGACCCGTCAGCTGTTTGCGCAGAGTGATGGCCGAGCGATACAGCTCCAGGGTGGACCCCGGTTCGCCGCTCTGCGCCGCCACCGAGAGCGCCTTCCAGCCGTCCGGCTGGGGCAGCCAGCTTCCGCCGCGCCCGAAACCGTACGGAGCGGAGTCACCCGACCACGGCAGGGGTACGCGACAGCCGTCCCGTAGCCCTTCTTGCCCGTCACCACGGAAGAACGCCGGGTCCTGGCGCACCGAGTCCGGTAGGTCGACCTCCGGGAGACCGAGTTCTTCGCCCTGGTAGACGTAGGCGGACCCGGGCAGTGCCAGGGTCAGCAGGGCCGCGGCCCTGGCCCGGCGCAATCCCTGTTCCCCGCCCCCGTAGCGGGTCGTGTGGCGCACGACGTCGTGGTTGGAGAGGACCCAGGTGGTGGTAGCGCCCACCGAGGTCGTCGCTGCCAGGGAAGAGTCGATCACCTGCCGCATGGCGCTCGCGTCCCAGGCGCAGGTCAGGAACTGGAAGTTGAACGCCTGGTGCAGTTCATCGGGTCGCACATACAGGGCGAGCCGCTCCGCGGAGGGCGCCCATGCCTCAGCGACGCCGATGCGCTCGCCGTCGTAGGAGTCCAGGAGCCTGCGCCAGGAGCGGTGGATCTCGTGCACGCCGTCCTGGTCGAAGAACGGCAGCACCTGGGCGCCGATCATCTTGGCCTGCTCGCGGCGGCCGATGTCCGGCATCCCATCGGCCTTGATCATTCCGTGGGCGACATCGATGCGGAAGCCGTCGACCCCGAGGTCGAGCCAGAACCGCAGAATCGATTCGAACTCCTTGTGTACGGCGGGATGCTCCCAGTTGAGGTCGGGCTGCTCGGCCGCGAACAGATGGAGGTACCAGTCGCCGTCGGCCGTGCGGGTCCACGCGGGACCGCCGAACACGGACTCCCAGTCATTGGGCGGAAGTTCTCCCTCCGCGCCGCGACCGGGCCGGAAGTGGTAGCGGGCGCGTTCTTCCCCGCCGGCGAGCGCGGCCCGGAACCAGGCGTGCTGGTCGGAGGTGTGGTTGGGCACGATGTCCACGATCACCCGCAGGCCCAGCCGGTGGGCCTCGTACACCAGGGCCTGTGCGTCGGCGAGATTGCCGAAGAGCGGGTCGACCACCCGGTAGTCGGCCACGTCATAGCCGCCGTCCGCCTGGGGCGAGCCGTAGAAGGGGGTGAGCCAGACGGCGTCGACGCCCAACTCGGCGAGGTGGGGAAGCCGGGCCCGGGCGCCGGGCAGATCACCGATGCCGTCGCCGTCGCCGTCGGCGAAGGAGCGCACGTACACCTGGTAGATGACGGCGTCCCGCCACCAGTTCGTGGTGCGGGGGACGGGTTGGTCCGTGCGGGTGCGAGCGAGTTCCTGGGTCATGGACGTTCCCTCGTGAGGATGGGTACGGCGTCACAGCTGCCGTGGTGGCCGACACGCACGGGGGATGCTTTCCCCCCATCGGCGGGTCAACGCGCCCCTGCGTTCCCGGATGCGGCAGGATCGGCTGCCTTCGGGGTCTTCCGCAGGGCGCGCGTACGGAGCCTTCAGCGCCGTCGAGTGCGGTTGTGAGCCGGTCCCGACCCCGGTCCACCCCGTGCCTGAGGGTGGCGGGAAGCCGGGTGGGGAAGGGGTACCCCTTTACGAGGGCGCTAGCGGCGAGGATCAATATCCGGCGCGTTCAAGGCCAAGGCCGCTCGCCTGCTCCCTCCCGGCCGGTGGCCGGTAGAGAGGGTCAGCCGTTGCGCGGCGCTGGAACCGTATCGTCCGCGACGTCGGCGCTTGCCGGGCTGGTGGTGACGTCCACGGTGACGGCTGCCGCGGGGGCGAACGCCAACAGGCGCTCCAACAGATCCGCGAACGGCCCCTGCCCCGGCTCCTTGGCGAGCATGTCGACGATCACCCGTGCCATCTCGTCGTCGTACGCCGCGCTCACTGCGCACAGGGCGCCGAAGTCGTGCACCAACTGCAGCTCCAACTCGGCGCGCGGGATCTTCCGCCCGTCCAGCCAGAGCAGCGCGGTCGATTCGGCGAGCGCCACCCATGAGCGCACCACCAGGGTCAGTCGAACCGGTGGGGACTCGATGCCCAGGTGGCTCATGATCTGTTCGTACGCGGCCTGCCGCACCTCGTCGATCATTGCGTTGGTTGTGGTGGAGCCGATGGCCGGGCCGCCGCGCATGAGCGCGGAGAAACCGGGGCCGTGGTGGTCCACGAAGTCGAAGAAGCGGGTCATGACCCGCAGCAGCCGTGTGCCGAGGGGGCCTTCCTGCGGTTCCACGAACCGGCCGGCCAGGTCGTCGGCCGCGCGTCGCAGCGCCGCCTCGTACAGACTCTGCTTGCCGGGGAAGTAGTGGTAGACCAACGGTCGGGAGATGCCGGCCGCGGCGGCGATCTCATCGATGGACACCTCGTCGGGTGAGCGCGAACTGAACAGCTCCAACGCAACGCCGATCAGCTGTTGTCTGCGCTCCTCGACACCCATCCTGCGGCGAACCCCGGTGGTCATGCGAACACCCTACCGATGCCATACGCGCATGTGTTCTATAGGTGGCCCGATGTTGGGGACGCGGGCATGTGCTAGAAGCACCTTCCGCCCCCGGGCATTCAGTGTTCCGGAACGCCGTGGGTACGGGTGGATCGCCGCTCCCTCCGAACCCATCAGCCCAAGGCGCCCACCCGGGCGCCGTTGAGCAGGACGCCCGTCAACTCGGCCCGTGTGCCCTGGCGTGCGCGGATCGCCAGGAGCCGTCCGCGCGCCCGAGCGGTGACCCCGCCCGTCGCCGCGAGCGAGGTGAACCGGTCACTGCCCGCCGCCAGCACATACCAATCGCCCGCCGGCGACCGCCACACCACACCCGCGAGCGCCTTCGGATCGCGTACCCCACAGGCCGCGGAGTCGTCGGACCGCGCCACCACCGCACCCATCGGCGCCCCGGGCGCCTGGAACTGGGCCAACACCCGACTGCCCCGACCGCGCCAGGTCTCCGCACGCAGACACAGCCAGGACGCGGTGCCGGCCGACCGGGGCAACGGCTGCTGCGCATAGCGCCAGAGGTTCACCGTGCGCACACCGCGGCCCCGGACCTCCGGCAGCAGACAGGCCGTCGATGCCCAGACCGGCAGTGATGTCCGTGGGCGCACGTCCTGCGGGGCCGTCGGCGGGCCGAAGGTGAGCCGGGCCGGAGTCAACTCGCCCAGATCGGTCAGGAACCGGTCCACCGTTCCGTCCGCGATCTCCAGCGTCTCCCACGTCCGGCAGGTGCGGGCCTGCGCCGGGCTCGGCAGCGGTCGGGTCACCCCGTGCGCATCCCGAGGCAGCAACCGGGCATCGACGGCCGGGGCGAGGAGGTCCCGTACGGACACCTTCTGTACCCAGGGAGCCGTCAAGTAGCGGACGTTCCCGTCCGTGCGTCCCACCACGAGCGCGTCCGACGACAGGGCCTCCGCCCCATCGGTCCTGGCGAAGTCCAGTGCCGCACCCCGGGTCGAACCGGTCGGCTCGGCATAGCGGACCACCCGCAGACCGTCGTGCAGCAGCACCACCCGGACCTCGTCCACCAGGCCCGCGTAGAGCAGATGGGCGGGGCCCACCGGCGGCCCGGGGGGCGTGGCCGGGGTCGCCGACACCCGCACCGAACGGCCCGGGCGCGCCCACACGCTCAGGGCGCGCCCCAGGAGCGAGCGGTCCTCGGCCAGTTCCCCGCGCGCCGGCCACACCGAGAAGTCCAGTCGGGACGACTGCCGCCACACCGTGGGTGAGACCCGTACCAACCGCTCGGGGTCCAAGGCCCGCTCGGCGGCGGGGTTACGGGTGTACGGCGGGGCCGCAGCACCACGCTGCCCCCATCCCTCACCCGGCATCCCGAGGAGCGCACCGCACACCGCGAGCGCGGCGGCGCCCACCACGGCGGCCCGGGCGTGCTGGCGGCGGCGGATCAGATCGGGCGGCCGGACCTGGAGCGAGCAGGGGTCGAACTCCGTCGACGACAACAGGGCCCCGGCCCGGGGGTCGGCCCGGTGGGTTGCGGCGGCGTCAGTGACGGCCGCATCCGTGTCCTGCGCCCCTGCGGTGTGCAGCACCTGCCGCACCTCGTCCTCGTCCAGGCCCTCCAACTGCCGTAGTACGTACGCGGCGCGGGCCGGCCCGGAGAGCCGGGCGAGACGTCGGTCGAGGGCGAGTTCATCGGCGCCGCCCGAGCGGGGGAACACCCGCAGTCCCCAGATCCGGGGCAGCAGCGGTGGGAGCTGGGCGCGACGGGGGCGGGCGGACCAACTGAGCGGCAGCCCGGCTGCCAACGCCTGCTCGATCACCCGTGCCCGCAGATACGCGTAGCCGCTGCCGCCTTCGTCGACCCGGCCGCGCGGTAGCGAGCGCTGCACGAGGGAGTGGGAGGTCAGGACGCGGCGGTTGCGGCTGAGCGAGGGTGGCAGCACGAGATAGGCGATGCGTACGAGCCGGGGGTAGTGCTCGACGAGGGCGGCCTCGGCGTGTTCGAGTTCGAGGGAGGTCCCGGGCGAGGGGATGGTGTCCTGTGAGCGCACGTTCAGCTGAACGAGCGAATCGTCGTATGGTCACCCACGGGGGGTGGCTGGCGAATCACCCACCCCAACAGCCCCATCAGGGTCGCTCCCGGTGGGTGATTCACGATCGGGTGCCGCCCGGGGCATTCGACGGGGAGCGGTCCGGACCTGGTCGGCCGGTGTCGGCTGAGGTCGGGCCGGATGTGCTGTGGAGGACTTCGCGCCCCTGTTCGGCGGCGCGGATGATGCTCTCGCTGATGAAGTCCAGGAAGCGCGCGACGTTCTCCAACCGGTTGGCGGCGGGGGTGTGGGGGCCGAGGACGGCGACCCCTTCGCGTGCGGCTCGGACGAGTTGGTCATTGGAACGGGCGCTGGCGATCGTCGCCTGGTAGAAGAGGTCGTCGTCGACGACGTACCGGTCGCGGCGCCGCTCGTCGCGCTCTCGGCGCACAAGGCTCTGACCCTCTAGGAAGGTGATCGCCTTGGAGACCGAAGCCGGGCTGACCTGGAGGCGCTGGACCAGGTCGGATGCGGTGAGGCTGCCCGCGTCGCTGATGTACAGGCACGTCAGCACCCGGGCCATCATCTTGGGCAGGCCGGTTGCCATGAGGGTGGTGGTGAACGTCTCCTCGTACTCGGCCACCGCCTCGGGGTCGCGTCCGTACGACTGGGGAGCCACTGCCCCCGATCCCCGGGAGGATGCGGGCCTGCGGTGCGCGCGGCGTTCCGTGGCGCGGTGGGCCAGGTCGGCGCGGTAGGCCGTGGGGCCGCCGTTGCGCATCACCTCACGCGTGATCGTCGAGGTCGGACGGTCCAGACGTCTGGCGATCTCGGCGTAGGCGAGGCTGTCGGCCAGCCCCAGCGCGATCTGCTGGCGTTCCTGCTGGGTGAGTCTGCCTCCCGGCATCGCGTTCTCCTCGATGGTCCTGCGCGGTGGTCACTGGTGGCCCACTGTAGCGTTCGCTCTCTCGCCATTGCAATGAGTTGCCTCTTCTCGTTGCGTTATCGCTGAAATCATTGCAACAGTTGCATGCTCTCTAGCTGCAAAGATGCTTCTTCAGTGCAACAAGGCTGTTGCTTGGGATTGGAAAGCAACGTAGCGTTTCCGTTGTTGGAAAACGTGAACGAACATGGGAGAGCGCAATGCAGAAGTTCGACACCACCGCCCCGATCTCCGCGGTCCTGAACATCCCCGCCGGACGCATCCGCTTCATCGCCGCGGACCGTGCCGACACCACCGTCGAGGTCCTGCCCGCCGACCCCGCCAAGAGCCACGACAACAAGGCCGCCGAGCGGACCACCGTCACCTATGCCGACGGGGTCCTGCGGATCACGGCCCCGACACCCGGCACCCGGTCCTTCGGCCCCTCCGGGTCCCTGGAGGTCACCGTTCAACTGCCCGCCGGATCCCGCATCGAGGCCAGGGCCGCCAGCGCCGAACTCCGTGGCGTCGGACGCCTCGGCGACGTCGACTTCGAAGGTGCGTACCGAAAGATCAAGATCGACGAGGCTGGGAGCGTCCAACTCGCCGCGATCGAAGGCGACATCGAGATCGGCCGGCTCAACGGCTCCGCGGAGATCAGCACCGCACGCGGCGACATCCGCATCACCGAGGCCGTGGGTGGCACGGTCGTGCTCCGCACCCAGTCCGGTGACATCGCGGTCGGCGCCGCCGCCGGCGTCTCGGCCGCCCTGGAAGCCAACACCGACTACGGCCGCATCAGCAACGCCCTCAAGAACGACGGCACCACCGGACTCGACATCCGCGCCACCACCTCCCACGGCGACATCACCGCCCGCAGCCTCTGAAGGCGCAGGACCAGCCTCCGAAGGTGCAGCACCAGACAGGACCCGACCCCCGACTCACGCGAACAGGTGGAACCCATGACGAAGGACAGCACCTCATCGAACGCTGCGGCGTGGACCGGCATGGTGCCGGTCGACGATACGGCCCTGGCCGTCACCGACACCGGAGGCCCCGGCATCCCGGTGGTCTACCTCAACGGGCAGTTCTCCACCCAGTGGCACTGGCGGCGGGTCATAGCCGACCTGGGGACGGGGTGGCGCCACATCACCTATGACGAGCGGGCGCGCGGCAGGAAGTCGAAACGCTCGGCGGACTACTCCTTCGAGGCCGCCGTCCGGGACGTCGATGCCGTCCTTGCGGCCAGGGGCGTGGACCGGGCGCTGGTGGTGGGCTGGTCCTACGGAGCAGTCGTCGCGGCCCACTGGGCGAGCCGGAACCCGGACCGGACCCTGGGCGCGGTCATGGTGGACGGCGCGTACCCCGCGGACTGGCTGGACGAGGCCATGGAACGGCGGGTGCGGAAGCTGTTCCGGCGCATGAACTGGTTCCTGCCGTTGCTGCGCCCGACCGGCCTGGCCCCGAGGATGACCGCCGAACAGATGGCGGACAGCAACATCGAACTGGGCGAGCTCTCCCGTCTGGGCGAACTGGGCCCCGTGCTGGACTCCATCACCGTCCCGACGCGGTACGTGGTCGCTTCGGGGGTCTCCTTCGGAAGCAAGGGGGACGAGCAGGAACAGCTGCGCACCAGCCTCGATGAGGTGGTCGTCCGCAACCCGAACATCCAGATCGGCGCGAAGGTCGCCAGTAACCACGGGACGATCCTGAGGAAGGACTCCCCAGCCGTCGCCGACGCCGTACGCGAGGTCGCCGCCCCGGACCACGGGGGCCGCCGCTGACGACCCGCCAGTGCCATGGCAACGAGCAGCGCGGGAAGCAGGCGGTGCAGTGGATCGGGTAGCAGCGGTACTTCAGCCGCCGGTGACCTCCCAGCCGCTGAAGTTGACCGTCCCACGTGCGCCGCTGCCTCCGTTTATGGCCGTCATGAAGAACCCCACGTCCTGGCTCGATGCCGCGCCCGCCACCGAGACCGTCGCCACCGTCCGCCAGGTGGCGCCTCCGTCCACCGAGCAGGCCCCCGTGAGCGAGGTCCCCGCCCCGCGCGTGAGCCGCAGGAGCACGGGAGCCTTCACCCCCGTGATCCGCCGGTAGGTGTCGAGCGTGCCGTCGCCGTTGGAGTCGTAGGACAGCGCCACGCCCTGGCCCGGAGTCACCGCCAGATTGGCGAACCCCGGATCGCCGGGGGTGCCCAGCCGATTGCGCACGATGATGCCGGCGCGCGCCCAACTGGCCGTCCGGTCCTGGGAGTCCACCCGAAGCGTCACGCTCGTGCCCTGGCGCAGTACGCCCTCCCGGTAGGCGGTCCCGAACTGGGCCGTACCCCGCCACAGGTCGTGGCCCGCGCCGTTGATGGCAAAGCGCTGCTCGAACTGACCGAAGACCGCAGCATTGCTGGTGAACGTGCGCCACGGGGAGTCCAGCGGCGCGGCGATGTGCACCGCCCCCTGTTGGGTCACCGACACCCGGTCCTCGTCCTGGGGCCCGTACCGGGTGCGCAGGGAGTAGGGCAGTGGACGCAAGGGCGCGGTGAGCGGCTCGGTGGGTGCGGTGACCCGCCAGGAGACGGTTCCGGTGCCGCCCGCCGCCACCGATGCCACCGATGTGGGGCCCTGCGGTTCGGGCGTGACGCCGTCGACGGTCAGGTCGAAGTCGACGGCTCCGGTGGCCCGCAACCCGTTGAGGTTGCGGAAGGAGGCCGTCACGGTCCCGGAACTGCCCGGGGTGAACGCGGGCGGGTCCACGCTCACCGAGGCGAAGCCTTGGTAGGGCGCGGTGGTGAGGGTCTCCAGCACCCGCTGGGCCGTGCGGTGGGCGTCTCCGGTCGGGCGGACCGGATAGGTGCGCCGGTCCTTGGTCCATGCCTCCTCGGCCGCGTACCAGTCGATCGCCTTGGGGGCGCGGTTCTCGCTCAGCGCGGCGACGAGTTCGGCGAGGTACGCCTCCCACTGCGGTACGTGGACGTCGGCGAGCAGTCCGTGCCAGTCCCGGTTGGCGTAGTTGCTCAAGTGGCCGGCCACCACCCGGTCGCCCCAGGTCGTGACGAGGACACGGGCGGTGCGTTCGAGCTCCACGGCCTCCTCGGGGCTGGTCGCGAACCGTTTGGCGTCCTCCAACCACGGCCCGAGGAGGAACAAGCGGTGGCAGCCGGCCATGGTGTCGCTGAGCCGCATCAGCTTCAACCAGAGGGCCGACAGCGCCTTCAGGGTCTCCACGTCCTTGTCGGCGTAGGCCGCGCGCAGGGGGAGTTGGAGCGTACGGGAGCGGTTGGCGAGCGCCTGGCGGGCCACGTCGGTGAGGTCGTGGCGGTAGGCGTCGTTGTCGCGCAGTTCGGGGCGGACCTTGAGGAGCTGCTCCAGGGCCCGGTCGAAGGCGGCCGGGTCGAAGGCCGTGCCGATGGCCGATGTGAGGTTGGGCCGGCGGCCGAAGTGGGAGTCGAAGGGGCGGCCGTCGGTGCTGGTGAGCTGGTACGCGGTCGTGGCCAGCGCTGCGAAGGCCGCTTTCGCCGCCGGGTCGTCGCCGCCGTAGCGGATGGTGGCGTACTCGGCGAACCAGGCGGCCCGGTCGATGGGCTCCGTGCGCCAGGCGAGCTCGCTGAAGAGTTCCAGGGCGGCCGGGTCCCGTTCGGCCGCCTCCGGCATGTACGCGGTCCCCACCAGGGCACTGCCCGGTTTGTCGCGCCAGGCGGTGAACTTGGCCGTCCAGCGGTCGGTGTTCGCTCCGATCGTGGTCCGGCCACCGAAGTTGGGGATCGTGCCGAAGGCGTAGGGCGCGCCGCCCCACTCCGCGTCCCGGTCCGTGACCGTGTCCAGGTCGGACAGGCCGTCCACGATCAGCACCCGATCGGTGTCGATCGCGTCCAGCAGCGCCGGGCGGGGGTTGGACTGCCAGCCGAGGATCACCCAGGTCGCCTCGGGGCGGGCGGTGCGCAGGGAGGTCTCGACCGCGCGGGCCGCATCCGCGACGGGTACGTCACCTGCGGTGCCGCCCTCGTGCAGCAGGTCCATCTTGAAGTAGTCGATGTCGCCGAACAGTTCCGTCTGGTGGCGGTAGTAGGCGGCGGCGATCTCCGTGAAGACGGTGGTCCGTGGATCGAGCCAGTCGGGTCGGGGCAGCCCGTTCCAGGTGCCCTGCGGGATGACCCGGGCGCCCGGGTTGCGGGCGGCGAAGCCGTCGGGGACGGTCCCGAAGTATCCGGGCAGCACCGGCCGCATGCCCAGTTGGCGCAGCCGATCGACGATCTTGCGCCCGAGTTCCGTGCGGGCCGCCAGCAGCGCGGGGGACACCGGGCCGCCGTACTCGCTCATGTTCTGGAGCAGCCACCACGGCTGGTGGGAGGGGGCCGGTAGCCAGGTGTCGGCCTCGGTGTCCGAGTAGCCGAAGTCCTTGAGCAGTCGGTGGTAGACGGCCTCTTGCCCGGGGGTGACCAGGACTTCGTTGCAGCCGTGCAGGGCGAGGACGTCGATCAGGCGTTCCCAGCGCGCCCAGTCGGCGTAGGGGGCGGTGTAGCCGTCGTGGGTGTCGTTGTAGGCGAAGCGGTGCGGCACGGTCGCCCGCTGCTCCAAGGCCCTACGGGGCGCGGGGAGCACGACGGGCAGGTCGACCTGGCTGCCCGACCAGGAGATCTGGGCGCGGCATACGTACTTGAGGTACCAGTGGACACCGGTGAGCAGTACGGCGGGGGAGGTGCCCGAGACCTCGATCCGACCGGTGGTGCCGGTGACCTTGAATCGTTCGGCGCCCTCGATCGCCGTGAGCCGGAACTGGTCGGCGTGGTCCGGGAGGAGTCGCCGTAGCGCGGTGAGCGCCGGAGCAGTGCTGAAGAGGGCCCGGCGCACCGGGTGCCGGGTCAGCGCCGCGGCGCCGGGGGCGGGGCCGGCGAGTGCCGCTCCCGCGCCGATGGCTCCCGCGGTGCCCAGGACCGTACGTCTCGACAGTTCGGACATCAGGATTCCTCCGGCTGACCCGTATCCGTGATCGCGCAGTGACAGTAGGTGCGCGCGTGGCGCACGTTACTCGGCGTTCGCCCGCGGGGAAGCGCGGTGCGGGGGCACGATGGCCGGATGCGGACGAGGACGAAGATCCGGCGCGGGCGTACGGCCCGTACGGCATGGGCAGTTGTGGCACTCGCGCTCATCACAGGGTGTTCCTCGGGCGGTGACGGCGGTCGGCGTGGCGACGGCGACAGTGCGCCCTCACGGCGCGCGAGCTCTCCCGCGCCGGCCGTCGGCACCCTGGAGCAGCTGGCGGCGCGGGCGAGTTGCACACCGAACGTCCAGACGGACGCGGAGGAACTGCGACAGGCGAACTGCACCACGTCCGACGGCAGGTATGTGCTGACGACCTTCGCCACCGACCATGGACTCCACGAATGGATCACCGAGGCCAAGGACTACGGGGGCACCTACCTCGTGGGCAGCCGCTGGGTCGCCGTGGGCGACGAGAAGGTGATTACGGCGCTGCGCGGTCGGCTCGGGGGCACGGTCGAAAGCGGTTCGCTCCACCACTCAGGAGGAAGTGGGGGGAGTGGTGGTGGGGGGAGCGATGACCATTCGGACCATGGGAGCTGACCGCGCAGGACTGGGGGGCGCCGCCGAACGGCGGCGCCGGGTGTGCCGTGAGGATCGTGGACCGGGCGTACCACGGTCCGGTCATGCCGGATGGCCGGATCGGCCCCCGCGCCAAGAGGGGCCGATCCGGCCTGCTCAGATCACCGGCACTTCTCGCCCCGGTTGATGCAGCCGACCATGCGATCCATCAACTTCCTGTCGAAGACGTTGATGAAGTCGCCGTGGTCGGTGACCGGCTTGTGCAGTTGCTCCGGAAAGGAGTCCACGGCGAAGCCCGGCCCCGGCGGAACCTTGTAGACGATCCGCTGGACGAGTTGGGGGATCGCCTTGAAGCCCTGACCACAGCGGCCGTTGCGGTCGGCGAAGGCCACATGGGTGCGGTGGTTCGCACTGTCGGTGTTCCGGCCGTCCCAGCAGCTTTGGAAGTTGAAGGTCCGCACCACTTGGCTGCCGCTCGGGCAGATCGGGTACTTGTCCTTCAACTGGCGGTCCTCGAAGCCGGTGCAGCTCCAGGAGGCGTTGGCATTGCCCGGACCGTTGACGAACGCCTTGGCGTCGCCGGTGATGATGCGCAGGAATCGGGGCATTGCGGTGACCTTGCCGACCGCGCTGCCGCGGAAGGACAGGGTCACCTGGGTCGGCGTCTGGATCTCGCCGACGTTCTTGTCCCTGCCGCCACCGTCCTGGTTGGCGTCGCTCTCGGCCCGACCGTTCTGCACCCGCAGGACGGGCCAGTAGTAGGAGGACCGGTCCCCGCGGTTGCTACAGGTCGTACGGGCCCTTGCCAGGTCCTCGTCGCTCGCGAAGGCGTCGTTGCCCTGGTTCCCGATGTAGTCGTGCATGTGGTGCGCTCCATTGGAGACGCCCGGGGCGACGATCACATTGTCGGAGTTGAACAGGCCGGCCGCGTTCACGCCGCAGTTGGACGAGAACGTGCCCCGGGAGGAGCCCCGGCGCTGTTGGGCGCTTTGCACATTGGGGCGTACGGAACGGATGTCGACGAAGTCGGAGCGCACCGGGCCGTTCCCGCTCTGGCCGCTGCCGCCCTGACCGTTGCCGGGTGGACGGGGGCGGTTCGGGGGACGGTTCCCGTTCCCGTTGCCACCGCCGGGGCGGTTGCCCTTCACCTCGTTGTCGTCGTCATCGTCGTCGGCGTCATCTTCATCGTCATCGCCAGCAGCCGTACGCATGGTGCACGCCGCCATGCCCTGCATGCCCCGGGGCTGCGCGCCGTTGCGTTCGATGGCGGCGACGATCCGGTCGATGCTCTTTCGGCGGTCGTCCTGCAACGGGTCGAGGATCGTCTCATCGGCGACCGCAGGATCGCTCTGGACCTGCTCTCTGCGCTCGTCGAACCGCTGGTAGGCATCGGCGATCTGGGTGTCCATCGCCGCCATTTCGCGGTCCACCTCGGCCCGTGCCGGAGGCGGCATCTCGCGTGGCAGCCCGTCCGCGACCTCGGGGCAGTCGATGGTCGACACCTGCCGTCCGGCGTAGGGGTTCTGCGCCTTCTGGCCGGAGCGGCCTTCACCCGCGGAGGCGTTCACATTGACGGCTACCAGCCCACCTCCGCCCAGGATCAGCGCCAACGTCGAAACGATCGCACGGTTCGCCAGCTTCGAGCGTTTTCTCGTCTTGCGTCCCAAGGGAACTCCTCTGCTTCGTCGCCGGGGAGATGGTCGTTTGAGGGTTCTCGCAGGTTCCCCGGCAGAGGGAGAAGCGCGCCGTTCCATACGGACCGGGCCGCGGGGGTGTTCACCCCGGAGTGGAATTCGGAGGAAGGTACAGCGTCAAAACCGACACCAATGAACAAAGTGGTCCGGTGTGAGGCGGACGGTCGGAGCCGGGTCGCCCCCCGGCTCTTGCGAGTGCCGGAGCCGTGCCGGCTCTCTCAGCCCCGGTCCAGATACGCCAGCACGGCGAGCACCCGCCGGTTGTCGTCGTCGGACACCGGGAGCCCGAGCTTTCCGAAGATGTTGGACGTGTGTTTGGCCACCGCGCGCTCGGTGACGACCAACTGGGAGGCGATCGCCGCATTCGAACGCCCCTGTGCCATCAGCTCCATCACGTCCCACTCGCGCGGGGTCAATCCCCCCAGGGGCCGGTCGTTCGAGCGCCGGGTGAGCAGTTGGGAGATCACCTGCGGGTCCATGGCCGTGCCCCCCGCCGCCACCCTGCGCACGGCGTCGATGAACTGGTCGGCGTCGAAGACCCGGTCCTTGAGGAGGTAGCCGACCCCGCCGTCCCCGTCCGCGAGGAGTTCTCGCGCGTACAACTGCTCCACGTGCTGGGACAAGACGAGCACCGGCAGACCCGGTCTGGCGCGCCGTGCCGCCAGCGCGCACTGGAGGCCCTCGTCCGTGTGGGAGGGCGGGAGACGTACGTCGACCACGGCGATGTCGGGTTTCCCCTCGGCCAACGCCTCGGTGAGCTCCGGGCCGCTCTCCACGGCGGCCACGATGTCGAAGCCGTACGCCTCCAACAGCCGCACGAGGCCGTCGCGCAACAGGAAGAGGTCTTCGGCTAGGACAACGCGCACGGGATCTCCATCGTGACCATCGTCGGTCCGCCCACCGGGGAGGAGACGGCGAGCACCCCGTCGAAGGTGCCGAGCCTGCGTTCCAGTCCGCTCAGCCCCGACCCGGATGCCGGCGAGGCGCCGCCCCTGCCGTTGTCGGTGACGGCGATCCGCAGGCCGCCCGTCCCATGGCTGATGTCCACCCAGATCCGATCCGCACCCGAGTGCTTCACCGCATTGGCGAGCGCCTCGCTCACCGCGAAGTAGGCCGCCGACTCCACCGGTGCGTCGGCGCGGCCCGTCAGTTCCACGTCCACCTCGGTCCGCAGCGGCAGCCGCAGCGCGAGCGCCTTCACCGCATCCCCGAGGCCCCGTTCCGCCAGTACCGGAGGATGGATGCCGCGGACCAGGTCCCGAAGCTCCGCCAGCGCCTCGGCCGAGGTCGCCCGGGCCCGGCCGATCAACTCCTTCGCCTGCGCCGGATCACGCTCGATCAGCGCCTCCACCGCGCTCAGGTTCATCCCCACCGCCACCAGCCGGGCCTGGGCGCCGTCGTGCAGATCGCGTTCGATACGGCGCAGCTCCGCCGCCGAGGAGTCCAGTGCGTCGTGCCGGGTCTCGGTCAGCCGACCGATGCGCTGTTCCAGAGCGGCCCGGCTCGGCGCCAACAGTCCGGCGATCGTGAAGTGGGTCCGCACCAGGAGGGAGTTGTACCTGAACCCGATGCCGATCAGCGCGACACCCACCAGCGCCGCGGCCACCGCCGTACTGGCCCCGCCCACGGGTACGAACGTGTACCAGAAGGTGTGCTGCGACGACACCAGCGGCTTCCACAGGCCCAGGGGCAGCAACAGCCCGAAGACACCGTGGGCGAACAGGCCAGGGGCCACGACGGCGACGGTCGCACCGGCCGTGGAGTCCACGAACAGCCACTGCACATCCCGCCAGGTCGCCGGGTCCCGCAGCAAGTGCGCACAGCGCTCCACCTGACCCGTCACACCCCGCCGCACATCCCGTGGCAGCGGCCGGTACCCGGCCGGTATCAGCACCCCGCTCCAATCGGCCGCCAGTCGCCTGCGCTGATTGGCATGGGCCCTTACCAGCGCCAACACCGCGGGGGTGGTCAGGACTCCGATCCCCACCACGGTCAGGGCCAGGGACACCACGGTCAGCACGAACAGCGTGATCGAACCGATGAGTGCCATCAGGGTCAGGGCCAGTCCCCTGGCACCGGCGAGCAGCGACGCACGCACCGTCGTGGCGTTCATGGATCCCCCTCCTCGTCCCCGTGGTGAGCAGTCTGGCCCGCGGGCCCGATCAGGTCACTGGGCCCTGCCCCCGGCCGTGGGGTGGTGCTGGCACCACCCCACACCCTCGCCTTTTGGCTCCGCGAACGGGGGGTTCGACGGCTGGGGGAGAGCGCCGCGGGTTTCTAGCGTCGTCGTCGAACGGCACGGGCCCATCGGCTCCGTCGCCAAGGCCCGGTGCCCATCTCGGCCCGACCCCTGGGGGGACTGAACGTCATGAGACGCAATCTCGCGGCTCGCATCGGTGTGTGGAGCGCGCACCACCGCACGGCGGCCATCGTCGGCTGGCTGCTCTTCGTCGTGCTGTCCGCCGTGGCCGGCGGTGCGGCCGGCATCGTCGAGATGTCGGACTCGGAAGCGGGAGCCGGGGACTCGGCGCGAGCCCAGAAGATCCTGGAGGACGCCGGTCTGGACCGACCGGCAGGAGAACTCATCCTGGTCAGCGCCGAAACGGCCGGAGGATGGCGGACCGCGGCGACCGAGGTCACGGCCGTGCTCAAGGCGAGCGACGACGTCAGGAAGGTGGAGCCGCCGTTGGCGTCCGATGATGGACGCGAGGCGCTGATCCGGCTGGAGATGGCAGGCGATCCCACCACCGCGGGGGACCGGGTACAGCCCGTGCTCGACGCCGTGCGCGAGGTGGACCAGAGCCACCGGGACGTCGAACTGCACCAGTTCGGCGACGCCAGCGCGGACAAGCGGCTCGGTGATCTGCTCACCGACGACTTCCAACGGGCTGAACTCACCGCCGTACCCCTGGCACTGGGCATTCTGCTGGTCGCATTCGGAGCGGTCGTCGCCGCGCTGCTCCCCGTCGGGCTGGCGCTGACCGCATGCCTGGCAGCCTTCGGGCTGCTGTCCCTGGCCAGCCACCAACTGCACCTCTTCCAGACGACTTACTCGGTCATGTTCCTGATGGGACTGGCCGTCGGTGTGGACTACTGCCTGTTCTACCTGCGGCGGGAGCGCGACGAGCGAGCCGCCGGCCGCGACGCCGAGACCGCGCTGCGGATCGCCGCCGCCACCAGCGGTCGGGCCGTGCTGATCTCCGGGGTCACCGTGATGGTGGCGATGGCGGGCATGTTCCTGTCCGGTCTGATGCTGTTCGAGGGGTTCGCACTCGCCACCATCCTTGTCGTCCTCATCGCGATGCTCGGCTCGGTCACCGTGCTGCCCGCACTGCTGTCCTGGCTGGGGGACCGCGTCGACGCCGGCCGGATACCGCTGCTGGGCCGTCGGCGCGCCCGGGCACACGGAAGCGGCGGCGCCTTCGCAGGAGCGGTCCTCACGCCCGTACTGGCGCGGCCCAAGCTCTTCGCCGCCCTCGGCGTCCTCACCCTGCTGGCGCTCGCGGCCCCCGCGATCGGGATGAAGACCGAGCAACTCGGCATGGAGAAGCAGTTCGGCTCCGACTCACCGCTCTCCGTCGCCTACCAGCGCATCACCGACGCCTTCCCCGGCGGCCCCGAGCCGGCACGGGTGGTGGTGCGGGCGAACGACATCACCGCCCCACCGGTACGCGCCGCCCTGGCCGGCTTCGACCGGGTCACCGTGGACCGCGAGCACGATGTGGCGCAGATCGATGTGCCGCTCGCGGGCAACGGTAGTGACGCACGCTCCCGGCAGGCGCTGACCGAACTCCGCGAGCAACGGCTACCGGCAGCGTTCGACGGCACGGGAGCAGACGTCCACGTCACCGGCTCACTCGCCGAGTCCGTCGACTACAACCAGCAGCTCAGGCGCGGCATCGTGCCCGTCTTCCTCTTCATCACGGCCGTGACCTTCCTCCTGATGCTGTTCTGCTTCCGCTCCTACGTCATCGCCTTGACCTCGATCGTGCTCAATCTGCTGTCGGTGGCCGCCGCCTACGGAGTGATGGTCGCCGTCTTCCAACACGGCGTTGGCGCCGCCCTCCTGGGTACGGAGGCGGTGGGCGCGATCCAGAGCTGGCTGCCCCTGTTCGTCCTGGTGGTGCTCTTCGGACTGTCGATGGACTACCACGTCTTCGTGGTCTCCCGCATCCGGGAAGCCTGGGACGGCGGGGCCGACACCCAGACAGCGATCGGCGAAGGCATCCGTCGTACCGCGGGCGCGGTGACGGGAGCCGCAGCCATCATGGTCGCCGTGTTCGCGGTGTTCGGCACGCTCTCCATGCAGGACATGAAGCAGATGGGCGTCGGGCTGGCCGTCGCCGTGCTCCTGGACGCGACCGTGGTCCGCATGGTGCTGCTGCCGTCGGTGATGGCCCTGCTGGGCGAGCGCAACTGGCGTACGCCCAGGATGCTGCGCCGACTGCCACGGATGGAGCACGGTGACGAGCCCGCCCCGATGGCGGCGGGACGAGAGCCGTCACGCTGATTCGACCGCGGCCACCCGGTACTGCTGGACCTGTGCCTCCAAGATCGCCGCGGACTGGTCCGGGTCCGGCCCCGAACCCCGGAACTCGGCCAGCTCCGCGTCGGATGCCCACCGCTCGTACACGATGACCCGATCGTCCTCCAACAGGTCGGCCGCGATCACGAACTCCTGACAGCCGGGTGCGGTTCGGGCCGCGATCACGACCTTTCGGCACCCGGTCACATAGGCGTCCCGGACGAGCGGGTCGACCCGCAGCCAACCGGACACGATCACCATGGAATTCCTCCTTGCACAGCGCACGAACGGCCGGAGCGGTCCCGGCCCATGGGAACGAGACCGTACGGGAGGCAGGAACTCATCGGCGGGAGGGGCTCGTGCGGTCGTCCGGCCCGACCGTGGAGTGCAAGATCCGGCCGGTGGCGCCGGCGTCCAGCGCGCGACGATCGGCATCCGCACCCCACGACCCGTCCGCGGGAGGGCCGAGGCTTTCAGTGCGCCGGGGCCGCGGGCCGCGCCCGAAGCCCAGGCGACAGCCGCGGAACTCCGGGCCGCCTCACACCCCGAGGAGCTGCGCCTCCACCGACGGATCGAGCCCCACTGCCGGACGGTCCTCTCGCAGCGGCGCACTGCCCCCGATCGACTGCATCCACGACCAGGTGTCGGCGACCGTCTCCACGGCCGGCCGGCAGGACAGACCGGTGTCCAACGCCTTCGTCACCTCCAGCCCGTACACCGCCCGGTGGAGCTCGGCGGCCTCCGTCTGCGGCACCCAGATCGGCAGACCGCTCCACGGCGCGACACCCGCCGCCAGGATCGGCGCCGGGTCCGTCCAGCGCAGCTCGGCCGTCGACCCCGTGACCCGGACGCACTCCGTCAACAACTCCTCCATCGTCGAATGCGCGGGCGGGCTCACCAGGTTGTACGCACCGCCCAGACCCGCCGCTGCCGCCGACAGGGTCCACTCCGCGAAGTCCCGCACATCGATGAACTGCAACGGAGTCTCCCGTGGACCGGGCGCAAGGACCGGACCTCCTCGGGCGATCCGCTCCAACCACCACGGCAGCCGCCCCACGTTCTCCCGCGGCCCCAACAGCAGACCCAGCCGGACCAGTAGCGTGCGGTCCGCGCCGAACGCGTCCAGCGCGGCCAACTCCCCGCCGCGCTTGGCCTGTTCGTACGGCACGTCCACCGCATCGGGCGTCGCGTCCACCAGCGGTGCCGACTCATCGCGGGCGGCCACCGGAGGCCAGGCGTACACCGAACAACTCGACACATAGACATAGCGCCCCACCCGGTCGGCCAACAACCGGGCCGAGTCCCGCACCACGGTGGGCGCGGCCGACCAGGTGTCGACCACCGCGTCCCAGGTGCCTTCGGCGAGGGCGGCCAAGCCGTTCGGTTCGGTCCGGTCGCCCAGCAGCTCCGTCACCCCGGGCGGAGCCTCGTGCCTGCCCCGGTGAAAGACCGTCACTTCCCAGCCACGTACCAGCGCCGCATCCACCACGGCCCGACCGGCGAACTCGGTACCACCCAAAATCAGAAGTCGCATGGGTCGACTGTGCACCTCTGTCCCCACGGTGAACAGGGATTCTGCTGCCAGAAGAGCGCCCCCGCCGCCCCCGCCTGCCTCTTCGCTGAGATCGGATCACTCCCACCTCTCCCGCACCCGCCCGGGGGATGGCAGCATGTGCGCACCATGACGGATGTCCGGTCGCCACTGCGCGCCCTGCGAGCCGCACTCTTCGCGGCGATCTGCAGCTCCTTGGCTGCGATGGGGCATTCGTTCACATCTGGTCATGACCTACCGCTCCTGGTGCTACTTCCGGCCGTTCCCGTGACCGCCGGCTGTGCCTGGCTCGCCGCCGGCCGACGCCGCGGCGCACTCTCCATCGGCCTCGGACTGCTCGCCATGCAAGGCGCGCTGCACCTGTTCTTCAGCCTCGCCCAGACCCATCGGGCGGCACCACCGACCAGCCACCACATGGCCTCGATGGACCACCTGGCCACCGCGGTGCCGGTCGAGGCCGGATCGCCTGGCCAGTCCTCGGCGACCATGCTCGCCGCACACCTGGCCGCAGCCGCCTTCTGCGCACTGTGGCTCGCCCACGGCGAATCCGCCTTCTTCCGGCTGACCCGCACCGCCACCGCGTTCGCCTTCACCCCGCTGCGGCTGCTGCTCGCCGTCGTGCCCCTGCCACAGCGCCCGCGGCCCGCACCGGTGCGGCGGGTACCCCTCATCCGCAGGCCGACCGTCCTCCTCGGCCACACCGTGGTGCGCCGTGGCCCGCCCGCCCTGTCGTCGTCTCGCGCCACGGCCCCTGGAGCAACCGTCTGACCTGGGGCCGATCCCCCATGTCACACCAACTCCCCAGGATGACCATGGCCATTGACGTCCCTGTCCAGGGCAGCACCGAGACCGAGCAGGAGACCGCAGCCAGCTCCTCCACCTGGAGTGCACTGCGACCCCTCGTTCTGCGCATCCACTTCTACGCCGGCCTGCTGGTGGCTCCACTGCTGCTGATAGCCGCCGCTAGCGGACTGCTGTACGCCCTTTCCTTCGAAGCCGAGAAGATCATCTACAGCCATGAGCTGGAGGCCCCGGTCGGCGACCGAGTCCTGCCGCTCGCCGACCAGGTCAAGGCGGCCCAGGCGGCACGTCCCGACGGCACGGTGACCGCCGTCTGGCCCAGCTCCGAGGACGGAGCCACCACCCGGGTCCTGATGAGCACCCCCAAGGTCGAGGTGGGCAAGTCCCTCGCCGTGTTCGTCGACCCCTACACCGCCGAGGTGCGCGGATCGCTCGCCTCCTACGGCAGCTCGGGGGCCCTACCGGTGCGCACCTGGATCGACGAGCTCCACCGTGATCTCCACCTCGGCGACCTCGGCCGCCACTACAGCGAACTGGCCGCCAGTTGGCTCTGGGTCGTCGCCCTCGGTGGGCTCCTGCTCTGGTTGGGGCGCCGCCGCCGCAACAAGCGCGCACTGCTCGTTCCGGAGCGCGGGGCCAAGGGCCGTCGCAGGACGCTCTCCTGGCACGGAACCATCGGCCTGTGGGCGACGATCGGCCTGGTCATGCTCTCCGCGACCGGACTGACCTGGTCCCGGTACGCGGGTGAGAACATCGGCGCGGTCCAGGACCAGTTGGGCGGCGCGACGCCCGCCGTCTCCGCGGAGATCACTCCGGGCGCCGGTGGCGGCGGGGACCATGATGGTCACGGCGCGGGCCACGGCGGTGAACACCACGGGGCGGACGTCGGCATCGACAAGGCGCTGGAGTCGGCACGAGCCGTGGGGATCGACGGCAAGATGACGATCGTGCTCCCCGGTGAGGGCACCGGCTACGTCATCAGGGAGACCGACGCCACCTTCCCCATCCACCTGGACTCCGTGGCCGTGGACCCGGCCGACGGCAAGGTCATCGACGACCTGCGGTTCGCCGACTATCCGGTCCTCGCCCAGCTGACGCGCTTCGGCATCGACGCGCACATGGGCGTCTTCCTCGGCCTCGCCAACCAGTTGGCCCTGGCCCTGCTGATGGTGGCGGTCATCCTGCTCACCTTCTGGGGCTACCGGATGTGGTGGCTGCGCCGCCCCACCAAGGACCACAAGCTCGGCGTCGGTCGGCCGATCCCGCGCGGCACCTGGCGCCGGGTGCCGCTCGTCGTCCTGCTGCCGCTGATCGCGGTCACCGCACTCGTCGGATGGTTCGTCCCCCTGCTGGGGATCACCCTGGTCGCCTTCCTGGTGCTGGATCTGGCGGTCGGATGGGCACAGAAGCTCCGCGCCCCCGCCTCCACAGGATGAGACCCAGGTGACACCGATGGGTCGATGTCACGAGCAGCTCTCGTGACATCGACCCATCGGCTTTCGACATGTGCAGAAGGTCCCGGCCCTGGTCGTCCCGTGGGCCTGGTCCTTCGGCTCAGGGCGCGTACTTGTACCCCACCCGGCGCACGGTCTTGATGGTGCGTCGGTGCTCCACGCCCAACTTGCGCCGCAACCGGGCGACATGGACGTCGACGGTCCGCCCGTCGCCGACGTGTCCGTAGCCCCAGACCGTGGTCACCAGCTGATCGCGGGTGTGGACCCGATGGGGGTAGGTCACCAGATGGGCGAGGAGCTCGAACTCCAGGTATGTCAGATCCAGTGCCTTCCCGGCGACCAGGGCGACCCGCTCCACCGGGTCGATCCGTACCGGGCCCGACTCGGTGACGGCCGCCTCGTTCGCGGTCGACGGATACGGAGGCGGGGGTGATGACGGCGCCAGCGCTGTGTGCAGCGGAACCTGCTGGTCAGCCGGGACGAGGACGAGATAGCCGACCATCGGCGGATGGCCGGGCAGGCTGGGCACGCTGTGCTGTGGTGCCGGCAGCCAGGTGGCGCCGGGCGGCAGGTAGTCCGCCACATTGCGCAGACCGCCGATGGCACCCGCGGGTACCACCTCATCGCGGTCGACGGCGCGCAGTCGATGACGGGCGGGGTTCAGTGCACCGGTAGCGGCGGCAGCAGTCGCGGAGCCGGCCGGTACGGAGGAGAAGGATCGAGGGTTCGCCATGAGAGGTCAGCTCTCTTTCGCGCGGAGGATTCGTCGAGCCGTGTGGGACGGGACGTACGTCATGCGCGCTGGCCGAAGGCCGGGGGAACGGCTTTAGAGGGCCCGCGCGTTCACCGCGCGGCAACACACCCGGTCAAAGTCATGATCCTGCCGGGACGGCCAGAAGGGCTCAAGGTCGCTGCGACCCATCGCGAGGTTCTCAAGGCTGGCCATGGCCCTCATTGAATCAGATGAACACGATGCGAACGAGGGTCCCTCTCACGGATCGAGACGCGAGTCTCATCACATTAAATCGGCCCTGATTGCAGGGGTGGTACGGGAATTTCCGTACCATCGGTGCCTTCGCGGCCCCGGCCGGAGCGGGCTTCTGGCCACGGCTTAGGGACGCCGTGCGGGCGTTGGGCACACTCTGCCGAGCGGTTCCGCAGGTCCGCTCAGCCTTTCTGCGGACCGTTCGGTGCACCCCGCTCGGCACTGCCCATGGCAGCGGCGCGGGGCAGCGTGCGGATCGCCGGGATCGCGAACAGTGCCACGCAGCCCACCAGGCAGGCGCCGGCCGACACCAGGAGCAGCCGGTCGGGGGAGGCCAGCGCGATGGCCGGGCCTGCCAGCATCTGGCCGAGCGCGATGCCGGACACCGAGCCGGCCAACTCGTACGCGGAGACCCGGTTGAGCACCGCGGGCGGAGTGTGGGTCTGCACGCTAGTCGCCCACATCACCGACCAGAACGCCATGGTGGCGCCGCCGAGCACATGGCCCGCCAGGAGCAAGGGAAGGTCGGCGCCCAGCGCCACGCAGAGCGGGAGCACGGTGTACAGGGCCATCGCCGCCGTGCCTGCGGCCAGTGGCCTGGCCGGGCGCAGCCGTAGCGCCAACAGACCGCCGAGCACGGCTCCGAGGCCGAGGAAGGAGATCGCCAGACCGTAGGCGTTGGGGCCGAGGCGGGTGCCGACCAGGGCCGAACTGAGCGGTACCAGCGGGCCGAAGACCAGCACGCCGTAGCCCACCCAGATCAGGATCACCGCCCACATCCAGGTACGTGCGCGGAACTCCTGCCAGCCCTGGCGCAGATCACGGCGGAGCGCATGGCCGGTGCGGGCAGAGGTGTCGGTGCGGGTGCGGGCGTGGGCGTGGGTGGCGGTGTCGGCGTGGGCGGGACTGTCGGTCGGGCCGTTCTGGAGCGTGTCGGCGCGGGAGCCCTTGGGCGTGCCGGCCGGGGCGAGCCGGATCAGCACCAGGCACAGGGCGCTGAGCGCGAAGGTGCCGGCGTCGATCGCGTACACGGTCCCGGCGTTGGTCAGCGCGATCAGGAGTCCGGCGAAGGCCGGGCCGAGCAGATGGGCGAGCGCGTCGGCGACCTTGAGCGTGGCGTTGGCCCGCTGCGGTTCGCTGGCGACCAGCGGAACCATCCCGTTCGCCCCCGGCAGGAACATCGCGACACCCGCACCGGCCAGGGCCGCCATGGTCACCAACAGCCAGAACGGCGGCGGACCGGCGAAGAACGCGACTGCCAGCACCCCTTGGGTGAGCACCCGGACGAGGTCGGCGATGACCATCATCCGCCGGGCGCCGAACCGGTCGGCGAACACCCCGCCGAACAGCACCAGGAGGACGAACGTCCCGGTCCAGGTGCCGAGGACGAAGCCGACGCCGGAGATCCCGTACAGCGCTCCCACCGCGAGTGCGGCGGCCACCGGCATCATCGCGTCGCCGAACAACGAGATCGTGCGGGCGGTGAAGAAGAGGGCGAATCGGCGGTCCCACAACGGGGGACGGGCCGACGCCAGGCCGGTCGGCGGATCGGCCAGCGGGTCGGTTCGAGCGGTCTCGGGGTGCGTCGGTGCGGTGGTCACAGCTCAGATACTGGTTTGGTCCCATCGATGGTCCCAGTGTCCTGAACGACATGATGAGGTACTTTCACGCCATGACGCTTCGTGCACTGCCGGAGCCCCCGGCGCTCCATCGGGTGGTGGCCCTGTTGCAGCCCCCACAGTCGACCTTCCTGCTGGCCTGTGCGGCTGAGGTGTTCGCCGACCACGGCCCGGCGATACCCGCCCGCTACACGTTCGAGGTCTGCACCGAGCAGCCGGGCCTGCTGCGCACCCAGTCCGGCTACGACATGCTGGTCACGCAGGGGCTGGACACGGTGGAACGGGCGGACACCGTGCTCATCCCCGGCTGGCAGCAGGCGCCCGGAGTCGAGATCCCGCCCGAGGTGATCGCGGCGGTCCGACAGGCGCACCGGCGCGGCGCTCGGATCGTCGGCCTCTGCTCGGGCGCCTTCGTGCTCGCCGCCGCCGGGCTGTTGGACGGTCGGCGGGCCGCGACCCACTGGGCCAGGGCCGCGGAGTTGGACGCCCGGTTCCATCGGGTCCAGGTCGACCCCGCGGTGCTGTACGTGGACCACGGCGACGTCGCCACCAGCGCCGGATCGGCCGCCGCCGTGGACGTCTGCCTCCATCTGGTCAGGGCCGACCAGGGCTCCGCGTACGCGCTGCGCATCGCCCGGCAGATGGTGATGCCGCCGCACCGCGAGGGCTGCCAGTTGCAGTACGCCGAACTGCCCACATCCGGACCGGTCGCCGACTCGCTGGCACCGCTGCTGGAGTGGTTGGCCGGCCGGCTTGACCAGCCCGTCAGCGTTGCCGAGATGGCGGCCAGGTCCCAGGTCTCCGCCCGCACACTGACCCGGCGCTTCACCGAACAGTTGGGCATCAGCCCCGGACGCTGGTTGCTGGACCGGCGAATCGCCGCCACCCGGGCGCTGCTGGAGGAGACCGACCTGCCGGTGGAGAGCATCGCTCGCCGGGTCGGCCTTTCCTCGGCCGTCAATCTGCGCCGGCGTTTCCACGAGGCCCTGCGCACCACACCCGCCGCATATCGGCGCGCCTTCCGTCTGGACAAGGCTGGCTAGCGGGCCCGCTTCGGATCAGACCTGTCCGGCCTTCTCCAGTGCGGTGCAGCAGGTGTCCACCATCAGCCGCGTCACCAGGTACGGGTCCACGTTGGCGTTCGGTCGGCGGTCCTCGATGTAGCCCTTGCCGTCCTTCTCCACTTGCCAGGGAATGCGGACGGACGCACCCCGGTCGGACACGCCGTAGCTGTACTCGTTCCAGGGCGCGGTCTCGTGCAGACCGGTGAGCCGGTCGTCGATGCCAGCCCCGTAGTTCTTGACGTGGTCGAGCGGCTTGGAGCCCTCGCCCAGCGACTCACAGGCGGTGATGATCGCCGGGTATCCGCCGTCCTCGCGCATCGCCCGGGTGGAGAAGTTGGTGTGTGCGCCCGCGCCGTTCCAATCGCCCCGTACGGGCTTGGGCGCCAGGGTCGCCGCGACGTTGAAGTCCTCGGCCGTGCGGTAGAGCAGCCAGCGGGCGATCCACAGCTGGTCCGCGACGACGACCGGGTTCAGCGGGCCGACCTGGAACTCCCACTGTCCCGGCATCACCTCGGCGTTGATCCCCGAGATGCCGAGGCCCGCGGTGAGGCAGTTCTCCAGGTGGGCTTCGACCACGTCACGGCCGTGGATCTCGTCCACGCCGACGCCGCAGTAGTAGCCGCCCTGCGGGGCGGGGAAGCCGCCGACGGGGAAGCCGAGCGGACGGTCGCCCTGGAAGAACGTGTACTCCTGCTCGATGCCGAAGATCGGCTCCTGCGCGGCGAACCGCTCCGCCGTCTCCACCAGCTCCGCCCGAGTGTTGGAGCGGTGCGGGCTCAGATCCGTGTTCAGCACCTCGCACAGCACCAGTACGTCATCTCCGCCGCGGATCGGGTCCGGACAGGTGTAGACGGGCTTCAGCACACAGTCCGACGAGCTGCCCTCGGCCTGGTTGGTGCTGGAGCCGTCGAAGCCCCACAGGGGCAGCTCAGCGCCGGTGGCCAGGATCCTCGTCTTGGAGCGGAGCTTGGCAGTGGGCTCGGTGCCGTCGATCCAGATGTACTCAGCCTTGAAGGTCACGGGTCCCGTCCTTTGCTGGTGCTGCTGTATGCCCCGAAGCTTCGCAAAGGGCGATTTCCCGACCATTGCCCGAAGATGAACCCCGTGTTACGTATGTGGCCGCCGGGTTACCTGAGGTGTTACGTAGGTAACCCGGCGTTGACCCCCATCCGCTATCGGGCGCTCGCGCGCTCCGCCCCGTGCTTCAGCAGCGAACCGAAACCGGCATCCTCGACACGCCTCACCAACTGCGTCCGGCTGACCCCCATGGCCTCCGCCGTCCGGTCCAGGTGCCAATCGTGATCGTGCAGCCGGTCGAGCAGGTGCCCGCGTCTGATCTGCGCGTCCGACAGCCGGAAGGTCTTCAGATAGGCGACCCGGCCCCGGTGGTCGCAGATCGCCTCCCCGATGTGCTGCTCGGGCTCGCTCCGCGAGAAGGACGGCAGGAACCGCCACAGGGCGAAGCGATCCATCCGATACACCCGATCGAAGCGGTACGAGGGGCCCAGCAGCCGCGCGGACATCAGCGCGTCATGGCCCTGTACCCAATTCCTCTCCTGCCCCCGCGCGGCCAGCCGGAGATCGGCCAGGGTCCGGATGTGACGCTCCCCGCCGATCCGCACCTCGAAGTCCGGCACATCGCCCGAGAAGTGTGCGTACTGGTACACCAGCTCGCCGTAGAGGTCCTCGATCAGCGAGGGGTGCAGAGCGCGGTAGTCGTCCGGATGCGGCACGACGAAGGCGGCAGCCAGGGAATCCGCCGTGTACACCAGCACACCGCACTGACCGGGATGGATCTCGAAGATCCGCAGCGCCTGTCCGAGCCCCGGCACCTGCCAACCCGCGTACGCCGCCTCGGCCCGTGGCGAGAGCCCCTGCCGTACCGCCTGCTGGGACCACTCGTCCCAGACCACGGACGGCCCGCCGAAGTGCAGCGCCAGATACCCCTCCAACGCCAGGTGCAGGGGGAGGAACCGCAGCCGCTGCTCGCTGACGCCCTTGCTCCGTCGACGCTTGGCCAGCCGGTGGTGCATCCGCACGGGAACGCAGTCCGCCCCGCCGTCCGCCGACGGCGCCAACCGGCTGCCGTAAGCCGCCTGCTGGCCCCCGTCTCCCGACCAGTCCGCGATGAACCCGTGCGGGACGTACGACAGATAGTGGGCCCGCGGACCCACCTGCACCTCGCCGATGGCCCGGTCGTAGATCTCGTGGTGCAGCCGCAGCCCGGGCACCGGCTCCGTACGCACCAGGGGCACGAGCCGAACACCGCCCCAGACCTGCGACGGCATCACCGTCAACCCGGTCAGATCCAGTCCGTTCACCGCTCGTCCCCTCCCCGTCCGGTCAAGAAGGCGTCCGCTCGGCGGTCGAGGTACGCCAGCAGTTCCGGCAGACCCGTACGACCCTCGGCGAACTGTGCGATCTCCACCAGCGCCGCGAGGTCCTCCGCGTCCCGCACGCCGGCCGTCGGCACACTCGGCGCCAACCGGCGCACATCGAAGGCGTCCGCGTCGTACACCGGATTCAGATGGACGACGCTGGTGCGGCGCTCCCCGTCGAGCCGGGTGCGCCAGATCCGCAGCACTTCGCCCGCCAGCCCCGGTGGCGCGTTGTCCCAGCCGTCGGAGACGATCACCAAGCGATCGGGTGAGTCCTCCAGGGCGTCCAACACCCGGGTGCCGAGCGGACTCGGACCCCAGGGGCGCACCAACAGTGCATCGCTGCCACCCGAGAGCCAGTGCGCACGATAGGAACCGGCCAATGCCTCCAACAGGAAGTGCGCGCCCAGGGCGACGGCGAGCGGTCGACGCCGCTTCACCCCCGACCCCGATGACGAGTAGCTGTCGTCCAGCACGGCCGAGACCCGCCCCCAACCGCCCGCGTGCGGTCCGGCGACCCGGGCCGCCGCAGCCCGAAGGGCGCCCGTCAACTCCGTCCGCCGAGCGTGGCGCTCCTGCCGTGACAGCGACAGGACGAAGAGGGCAAGCCGGGTGAGCGGCATCGCGGTCAGGTCCGTGGGCATCCCGGTCGAGCGCTGGGTGCGCAACCGCTCCAGCCGGGTCATCCGCGGCGCGATCCGTTCCAGGAAGAGCGCACGCGGCACCCCGTGCTTCGCCGCGAACCCCTCGGCGACCGTGAACGGCAGTTCGTAGATCGCCCCCTGCTCGTAGCGCGCCCGACGGTAGGCGTCGAGGCGCGCATCCGCGTAGCGGGCGGTCTTGCCGGGGCGGAACAGGAAGTTTCCCAGTTCACTGCCGAGAGGCTGATGGGCGTGGCGGGCCACCGTCTTCAGTCCGCTGCGGTACTTCACCGCGTCATGGCCCAGATCCGGGCGGGCGGCCAGCCAGTCCCGCTGGATCGCCCGGGTACGGCGATTGTTGACCCCGGCGGTGCGGAGCGCCCGGAAGACCCGGTAGACGCGCTGCGGCGGCAGGGCAGCCAACCGGGCGGCGATCAGACGCCCCTCGCTCCGCTTCTGTGCGGAGGTGGCCTCGTCCGCGGTGCGCAGCAGATCGACGACGATGCGCGCCGCGTTGTGGTCGTTGATGTCGAGGGCCAGCACCGCCGCGTAGAGGGGGCGGTAGTTGATCCGTACGTACTCGTGCAGGAACGCCAGGGACAACCGTTGTTCACCCGCCCCGGAGTGGAACTCCCGCTGTCCGGTGGAGGTGACCGCGGCGTTCACAAAGAGGAGCACGTCCTCGGCGGCGATCAGATCGGCGACGGTCCCCGCGGTCCCTGCCATGCGTCTTCCCCTGCTCCCGTGGCGGTGCGTCCGGCCCCGCTGCGGGCGACACCCATCCGCGCGAGCCGTCTCCGCGGTGGTCGGACGGGCCCGGCGGCCCGGCGGGAGGTTCGATGCGGACGAAGTTCCGAGCAGCGGAAACCGGCCGGGGAATGAGGGCGTGATCAGCGAAATCACTGCTTCATAGGCAAGTCCCGGAAGTCACACCGGAGTCCCGCGGCCGGCTCGTTGAACCTACAACACCTCATCCACAGGGCTCTACGGGAATTCGAACCGGCGGGCACACTGAGGCCATGACTGATCACGAGCCCGCGCGGAAACCGCGCTTTGGACTGCTGGGTGCCGGCCCCTGGGCCGAGCGCACCCAGGCACCCGCCCTCGCCTCCCACCGGGGCATCGAGTTCGCGGGCGTCTGGGCGCGGCGCCCCGAGGCCGCTGCCGAGCTCGCCGCCGCGCACGGCACCCGGGCCTTCAGCGGCGATTTTGGAGCCGCGGAGTTGTTCGCCGACTGCGACGCGGTCGCCTTCGCCCTGCCACCGGACATTCAGGCGTCGTGGGCGGTGCGCGCCGCGGAAGCGGGCTGCCATCTACTGCTCGACAAACCGGTCGCGACGACGGTGGCGGGTGCCCGCGCGGTCGCCGAAGCGGCCGAGCGCGCCAAAGTGGCATCCGTGGTCTTCTGCACCCTGCGGTTCGCGGCACAGACCCGGCCGTGGATCGAGCAGCAGGCCGCGGTCGGCGGCTGGTTCACCGCCCAGGCCCAGTGGCTCGGTTCGCTGTACGCCGCGGACGGTGCGCCCGCCGAGGCCGGTGGCTATGCCGCGTCCCGCTGGCGCCGGGAGAAGGGCGGCCTCTGGGATGTCGGGCCGCATGTCCTGTCCGTGTTGATACCGGTACTCGGGGACGTCACCGATGTGACGGCCGCCCGGGGCCCCCTGGACACGGTCCATCTGGTGCTGCGCCATGCGTCAGGTGCGTCGAGCACGGTCACGGTGGGCCTCAGCGCACCGCCGAAGGCAGCGGCGGTGGGCGTCGAACTTATGGGGGATCAGGGGCGGGTACAGCTGCCGCAGTGGTCCGATGCGATCGCCTCCTTCGGGAGCGCGATCGACGGACTGCTGGAGGCTTCGCGCACGGGGCACGCGCACGACTGCGATGTGCGCTGGGGAATGCGTCTGACGCAGATCCTGGCCGAAGCGGAGTCCCAGTTGGGTTGAGCGGATGCTCAACCGCGGCCGATGGCGTCCCGTACGGCTTCGTCGGTGCGGGCCACCACGGCCGTGCCGTCGTCCGCCGTGATGATCGGGCGCTGGATGAGCCGCGGGTGGCTGGCGAGCGCCGCGATCCAACGGTCGCGCGACTCGTCCGTGCGCGGCCAACCGGCCAGCTCCAGGGCTTTGGCCTCGGGTTCCTGGGTGCGGGTGATGTCCCAGGGGGCGAGTCCCAGCCGTTCCAGGACCGTGCGGATCTCGTCCTCGCTCGGTACGTCCTCCAGATAGCGGCGCACGGTGTACTGGGCGCCCTCCTCGTCGAGGAGGCCGAGGGCGCTGCGGCACTTCGAACAGGCGGGATTGATCCAGATCTCCATGGGAGGCACCGTACCCGCCGAAGCCGTACGGCCAAGTGCCCAAAAGGGTGCCCCAACAGGGCGCCCAGCAGAACACTCGCCACGGCGCTCGACGGCGCGTTCAAATCACCGTCAGATGCCGTCTGAGCAGGGACGATTGTCAGTGCCCGGCAGTAGAATGGAGGTAGTTCGGGATGGTCCCGCCAGCACGTCTGGAGGTTGCCGATGACCGTGGTCAAGCTGATGAGAAAGCCGTCGCAGACCGACTCGGGCACCGAGCCCGCGGCGAAGCAAATCCCCCTGAAGAAGCCGCTGCCAGCCGGGCAGCCGCGCGATTGGTACGTGACGCACAACCGCCGGTTGAAGGCGATGCGCCTCGCCATAGCCCTGCTCGACTCCGGCGTCTACCACCCGGCCACCGCTGACAACCGCAGGATCCGGGCGATGGCAGACCAGGTCGGCATCCACCCCCCGTCGGACACCACCTGCCGCATGGTGCGTGCGCTGATCCGCTACGGGCGCTGAGCCCTGTGACGCCCGCCGCTCTCGACCGGACGGCGGGCGTCCTCGTACGCGCTTCGGCGCAATGTCCCTCCGCATAGGGTCCAGAACCCGCAAAACCGGGCATCCTGATGCCAATCGGTTTGCGCCACACCTTGGGGGACTCGTATGTGGCATCCGCACCGCACCCTTCGCAGAGCTCTGCACCGACTACTCCACCGGGCTGCACCGAGCACGCAGCACCCGGACCACGCCCGTTCGTCCCACGGCCCGGGCGCCAGGGCGAGCGGCCAGCCGGCGTCCGCCGACTCGCGCCCGATCCGGCGCGCCCGGAGGCAGCCTTCGCACACGGTCGCGGTGTTCTCCGCGGCCGGCGCGCTGGGCGCCACGGCCGTCCTGGCCTTCGCGCCGCCCGCCGCCGCCGAACCGGCCACACCGGTCGCCTACGCAGCGGGGGCGGGCTCGACCCGCTTCGCCGGGCTCGCCTTCGACACCTGTACCGCACCACCCCTCGCCGCCATGCGCGCCTGGACCGCCTCGCCCTATCGCGCGGTCGGCGTGTACTTCGGCGGGGTCAACCGCACCTGCGCCCAACCGGAACTCACCCCGTCGTGGGTCGCGTCCGTCGGCGCGCTGAAGTGGCGTCTGCTGCCGATCTACAAGGGTCTGCAACCACCGTGCGGGGCCAGGCCGATCGACGCCAAGATCAGCCTCGTCCCCGCCACCGCCCGATCGCAGGGCATTGCAGCCGCCACCGACGCCATCGCCAAGGCGAAGGCCCTCGGCATGCAGCCGGGCAGTGCGTTCTACAACGACATCGAGCACTACTCCCAGACCGATACCGCCTGCCGGACCGCGGTGCTCACCTATGTCTCCGCGTGGACCAAGGAGTTGCACCGGCTCGGCTATGTGTCCGGGGTCTATATGAACCTCAACCTGGGGGCGAAGCAACTCTCCGACGTCTACACCTCCACGGCCTACGCACGTCCCGACGCGCTCTGGATCGCACGGTACGACGAGGTCGACTCGCTCAAGGGATGGACCAACATCCCCGACTCCAGATGGGCCGTGCACCAGCGGGCGAAGCAGTTCCGCGGCAGCCACAACGAGACCCACGGCGGCACCACCATCTGGATCGACAGCAACCGTCTCGACACACCGGTGGCAACCCTCGCCTATCCGTACAAGGTCACCAGCACCACCACCCTGAACGCCCGTACCGGCCCCTCGTCGACGTACGCGGTCAGCCGCTCGCACGCCCCGGGAGCCGCGCTGAAAGTGCTGTGCCAGACACCGGGACAGTCCGTCGGCGGCTCAGCCGTGTGGAACAAGCTCGCCGACGGCTCCTACGTCAGCGACCGGTACGTGAGCACGCCTTCGGCGACCGGCTACAGCGCTCCGCTGCCCCGCTGTCTCTACCCGTACCAGGTCACCGCGGCCGGCGGCCTCTCGGAACGCACGGGTCCGGGCGCTTCCTACGCCGTCCGGGCGACCCTTCCGCACGGCGCGCTGGCCTGGGTGTACTGCCAGCGATCCGGGTCGACGGTCGGCACCACCAAGATCTGGAACCGTCTGGAGAACGGCCGGTACGTGTCCGACTACTACGTGGCCAACCCGAGCAACACCACGTACAGCAAACCGATCCCCCGCTGCTGAACCAGCAGGGACGGCAGGCCGGACCAAGCCGCCAGCCGTCAGCCGTCCTCTTCGCGAACGGCGATCGCCGAGACGAGGTCGCCGACGGACAGTGAACCCTGCCGTACGACCGCGGCCTTCATCCCGAAGCTGACCTTGTTGTCGTACTGCGGTTCCCGCCGATAGGTGGCGAGGGTGCGGATGGGCTCGGGACCCGAACGTGCTCC
Source organism: Streptomyces sp. NBC_00690 (assembly GCF_036226685.1). Lineage (NCBI taxonomy): Bacteria > Bacillati > Actinomycetota > Actinomycetes > Kitasatosporales > Streptomycetaceae > Streptomyces > Streptomyces sp. NBC_00690. The sequence continues at coordinate 2,577,366 of NZ_CP109009.1, read as the reverse complement.
GGTGCGCTGGTCCACCATCGGGACGGCGCACCGGGTCGCCCGTACCGCGTACGCCAGTCCCACGGTCCCGATGTCGAGGCGGCGCAGCGTGTCCTCGGCGTGTGCGTCACTGCACCCGTCGAGGACGATGTTCGGCCGGAAGCGGTCCATGGGCACGGGTGCCGCGCCCCGCGCGGTGATGAGCGCATTGAGATGGTCCAACGATGCCTGGGAGACCACCAGGACGGCATGGGCGTCCGCGAACCCGACCTTGCCGGGGGTCTCGCCCCAGCCGTCCCGGTCGAAGTCGTCCGGTACGCGCACGAGTCGGGACGCGGCCCCCAACGCCTTGGAGAACCACGCGGCGGCGTCTTCCCCCTGGTCCACGCCCTCACCGATGGGCCGGCCGAACATGCTCACCGCTCGGCGTCGACCCTCCGGCGCGACCTGGAGCACCAGCTCGTCCACATCCGGTGCCGAGAGGCGAAGTGTGCTGCCGTCATCGGTGATCGTCGGCCGGATCGCAGCCATGGCGGGCAGGGTGCGCTGGCTCCTGAAGGTGCCGTCCGCCGCGTCGACGACCATGAATGTGCGGTCGTGCGCCAGGCCGATCGTCGTCACGGACGCCGATGCGGTGTCCGTGCCCGCACAGCCCTTGACGGGGTAGAACGTGAGCCGCTGCACGGACAGGTTCCCGGGTCCGGTCATGGCTGTGCCACCGCTGCGAGAGCCGTGTGCAGCCGTTCCTTCGCCGCTGGCCATTCCTCCGCCAGCAGCGAGAAGTACACCGTGTCCCGCCAGGTACCGTCATGGCGCCGCCGATGGCGACGAAGCACCCCTTCACGCCGTGCCCCGAGCCGGGCGATCGCTGTCTGGGAGCGCTCGTTGCGGTGGTCGGTCTTCAACTGGACGCGGCCCATGCCGAGCTCCTCGAAGGCGTGCGTCAGCAGCAGGAGCTTGGCTTCGGAGTTGACCGCGGTGCGCCAGTGCTCGCGTCCGTACCAGGTCCAACCGATCTCCAGCCGTTCATCGTCGACCTCGATGTCCAAGTAGGTGGACCAGCCGATCGCCCGACCGGTCGTCAGGAGGATCACGGCGAACGGAACGGTGGCACCGCGCTCCGCCTCGTCGAGCACTTCGCGCAGCGTGACGCCGAGGTCCTCCTGACGGGTGGGCGTGGGACCGCCCTGCCAGCGCCAGATCTCCTCGTCGCCGCCACCCGCGACGAAGAGGTCGGGGAGGTGCGCCATGGTGAGGGGTTCGAGACGGATGTGCCGACCGGTGAGGGTGATCGGTGACGGTGTCTTCGCGGGCATACCCGGACGGTAGCCGGTCTCTGCACTAGCTGCAAACTATCATTGTACTAGTGTGAAATTCAGTGGGAGATCTCGTCGATCAGCTCCCGTGCTCCCTGCCGCAGCAGAGCCACCGCCACCGACGTTCCGAGTGTGGCCGGATCGAGTGGGCCGGCCCACTCATGGGCGTTCAAGACCCGCTTGCCATCAGGGGTGAAGACCTTCGCACGCAGGGACAGGTCACCGCTGCGCTCCGAGCGTGCGAAGCCGGCGATGGGGGAGTTGCAGTGCCCTTGGAGCACATGGAGGAACATCCGCTCCGCGGTGGCCTCGCGATGGGCGGCCGGATCGCCGAGCCCGCTCACGGCGTCAATGGTCGTGGCGTCGTCCTCCCTGCACTGTAGGGCCAGGATGCCCGCGCCGATCGGCGGACACATGGCCTCCACGGACAGCACCTCGCTGATCACGTCCATACGCTCGATGCGCTCCAGCCCCGACACGGCGAGCAGTAGGGCATCAGCCTCCCCGGCGGCGAGCTTCTCCAGCCGACGGTTGGCGTTCCCTCGCATCGGTACGCACTCCAACTGCGGGTGGGAGGCGGCGAGTTGCGCAACCCGCCGCACCGACGAGGTTCCGATCCGCGTACCTCCAGGGAGCTCGTCGAGACGCAGCCCGCCGGGATGGACGAGTGCATCCCTGATGTCGTCGCGACTGAGGAAGGCGGCGAAGGTGGTCCCGGCCGGGAGCGGTCGGTCGGCGGGCACGTCCTTCACACAGTGCACGGCGAGATCGGCCTCCCCGGCGATCAGTGCGGCGTCCACCTCCTTGGTGAACGCGCCCTTGCCGCCCAACCGGGCGAGATCCCCCATCCAGCGGTCACCCGAGGTGGTGACGGGTACGACCTCGGTCCGAATTCCGGGGTGCAGCGCCTCCAACTCCGCCTGTACGCGGGCGACTTGGGCCAGGGCCATGGGGGAGGAGCGGGAGACGATGCGAATCAGCTCAGGGGCAGACATGCGGAACACCATAGGGCGTCCCGCTAGAGCACTGATTCACTCCGAGGCACCCGCGCCCACAACGGCCGCCCACCGCTCAGGCCCCGTGCCGGTCCCGGCGCGCCGGTGTCCAGGCCAGGCCCCGACCGCCGTACTCCTCGCTGGGATCGGCGCCTTCGAGAATGAACCTCCGGGGCCGCGTCCGATCGGGCGAACGGGCACCGTCCCGGTACTCCGGCCCGAAAGGTCCGGGTCCAGACGAACGTTCACCATCGCGCGGTGATCTCCCGCCATCGTGCATCCGGGGGACCGGAACCCCGCCGTGTGTGTGTCGGCCAGACCCTCGGCGCCCCCCGCCCCACAGTGAGTATCCACATCCACCAGCGCACCAGGGGCGTACTCACATGCCACACGCAAACCGGGGGATCGGCCGCCGCGACATGCTGCTGCTGGCAGGGGGCGCCGCTGCGGTGGCGACCGTCACCGACGGCAATAGGGCACACGCCTCGGCCGGGAGCGACAGCCCCGTGCCGCACGCTCGCCCCGCCGGTGACGCCCGCGGCGCGCGCATCGACGTCCACCACCACTACACCGCACCCAGTTGGGTGGCCTGGGCCGAGGGCAAGGGCCTGGTGGAATCTGCCCAATTGCCCTGGTGGACACGGTGGAACCTGGCCGACACGCTCGCCCTGATGGACGACGCCGGCATCGCGACCAGTGTGCTCAGCCTGGCCATGCCCGTCCGTAGATTCACCGGCGCGGCCCAGTTGCAGGAGAGCGTGACCATCGCCTTCGAAGCGGTCACGGAACTGACGGACAGTTACCCCGACCGCTTCGCGTTCTTCGCGCCCGTCTTCACCGATGACCTGGAGAGCTCACGGCGCTCCTTCACCCGGGGCCTCGACGACCTCGGCGCAATCGGCGTCCAGACCAGGGCGAGCACCAACGGCGTCTACCTCGGCGACCCGTCGCACTCCACCCTGCTCGCCGAACTCAACGAGCGCTCCGCGGTGATCAACACCCATCCCCTGGAACTGCCCGGCTCGGACCCCACCCGCCCGGCCGTCCCCGGCGTGCCGAGCTTCCTCTGTGACTTCCCGCTGGACACGACCCGCGCGGCGATCAATCTGATCCTCAACGGAACGCTGGACCGCTTCCCCAACCTGTCCTTCATCTTGCCGCACGGCGGAGGCTTCCTGCCCTACATCGCCACCCGCGCGGAAGCCTTCGCCGGCTTCCTCACCCCACCCGTCGACCCGTCCCGGGTGCGCGACTACCTCCACCGCTTCTACTACGACACGGCCGCCCCGCTGGGGCCGTCCTCGGTCGCCACCCTGCTCACGGTCACCGACCCCAGCCGCCTCCTGTACGGCAGCGACTGGCCCGCCAGCCCGGCCGCGACCATCACCGACGTCGCCCTCCCCGCCCTGGACGACGACCCCACGCTCACCACCCGCCAGCGTCGCCACATCAACCGCGACAACGCGGTGCGCCTGCTGCCGGCACTCGACCGCAGGTCGACGGCAACCCGCTGAACCACTCCCACCGTCCCCACAACTCGCTGACGGCCCTCGTGGAGCGCGTCAGCGACGGCTCCTTCCGCCCTCGTCGTCATCGGGCGGAAGGAGCCCACTACAGAACACCGAAGTGCCCACGGACTCCCGGCAACGCACAAGGCCGTCGACCGTGCCTCCCATCGAAGGGAAGGACACAGCCGACGGCCCAGGAGAAGACGACCTGAGGGGCGACCCCGAAGGGCGCGTTCCTAGATGTCGAAGTAGAGCTCAAACTCGTGCGGGTGCGGGCGCAGCTGGATCGGGGCGATCTCGTTGGTGCGCTTGTAGTCGATCCACGTCTCGATCAGGTCGGACGTGAACACACCGCCGGCCTGGAGGTACTCGTTGTCCGCCTCCAGCGCCTCAAGGACGGCCGGCAGCGACGTCGGGACCTGGGGGACGCCCGCGTGCTCCTCGGGGGCGAGCTCGTAGAGGTCCTTGTCGATCGGCTCCGCGGGCTCGATCTTGTTCTTGACGCCGTCGAGGCCGGCGAGCAGCAGCGCCGAGAACGCCAGGTACGGGTTGGACGACGGGTCCGGGGCGCGGAACTCGACGCGCTTGGCCTTCGGGTTCGACCCCGTGATCGGGATGCGCATGGCGGCCGAGCGGTTGCGCTGCGAGTACACCAGGTTGACCGGGGCCTCGAAGCCGGGCACCAGACGGTGGTAGGAGTTCACCGTGGGGTTGGTGAACGCCAGCAGCGACGGGGCGTGCTTGAGGATGCCGCCGATGTAGTAGCGCGCGGTGTCCGACAGGCCCGCGTAACCCTGCTCGTCGTAGAACAGCGGGACGCCGCCCTGCCAGAGCGACTGGTGGACGTGCATGCCCGAGCCGTTGTCACCGAAGATCGGCTTCGGCATGAAGGTCGCGGTCTTGCCGTTGCGCCAGGCGACGTTCTTCACGATGTACTTGAAGAGCATCAGGTCGTCCGCCGCAGCCAGCAGCGTGTTGAACTTGTAGTTGATCTCGGCCTGACCGGCCGTGCCCACCTCGTGGTGCTGACGCTCGACCTGAAGGCCCTGGCGGTCCAGCTCAAGCGAGATCTCGGCGCGCAGGTCGGCGAAGTGGTCCACCGGCGGGGCGGGGAAGTAGCCGCCCTTGTAGCGGACCTTGTAGCCGCGGTTGTCCTCGACGGCACCCGTGTTCCAGGCGCCGGCCTCGGAGTCGATGTGGTAGAAGCCCTCGTTGGCGGAGGTGTTGAAGCGCACCGAGTCGAAGACGTAGAACTCGGCCTCGGGGCCGAAGTACGCGGTGTCCGCGATCCCGGTGGAGGCCAGGTACGCCTCCGCCTTCTTGGCGATGTTGCGGGGGTCACGGCTGTACTGCTCGCCCGTGATCGGGTCGTGGATAAAGAAGTTGATGTTGACCGTCTTGTCGCGACGGAAGGGGTCCAGCCGCGCAGTCGACAGATCGGCGCGCAGCGCCATGTCGGACTCGTGGATCGCCTGGAAGCCGCGGATCGAGGAGCCGTCGAAGGCCAGTTCCTCGGTCGGGTCGAACACCGCCGCCGGGATCGTGAAGTGCTGCATCACTCCTGGCAGGTCACAGAACCGGACATCGATGAACTTGACGTCCTCGTCGGCGATGTACTTCTTCGCGTCGTCGGCGTTCTGGAACATCCAACTCCTCCTACTCCCGGCCCGGGAGGGCGGGGGTTGCAACTCGGTCGTGAGGCCAGTGCGGTGGCACACGCAAGACCCGACCATAGGTAGACGGGATTTCTCCAGCGTGACCCGTTTGTTTCGCACAAGTTAACCGGACGGCGGTCGGAGTGCTCCGGTCCGCTCGATGCGCCAGGGGCGCGGCGACTCGATGTGTGGTGCACCACAGGACCGTACGGACCGGATCGCCGGGCCCGGCGCCATGAGCCACCCTTCCCGCTGGGGGATGTTCCGCGACCGTCTATGGGGAGACCAGCCGTGAGATCGCAGAGCCCGGCACAGTACCGTGGACGGGTGGACAACAGGCAAGTAATCGGATCGTGGCTCTCCGGGCCCCGCGCGGCCGTCGAACAGATGGGGGCCGACCTCGGGCACCGCGGTCAGCGGCTCGGCCTGCCGGAGTCGGGCCCCGGCTCCATGGCCCCGCTCGGGAGGCGCTTCGGCGCACTCTTCATCGACTGGGGGCTCTGCCTGCTCATCGCCTCCGGCTTCTTCGCCGCAGGCAGCCAGCAGGCCGCCGGCAACTGGGCGCTCGGCATCTTCCTCCTGCTGAGCGTGCTCACCGTCGGTACCATCGGCTCCACTCCCGGCAAGCGAATCTTCGGGCTCCGCGTCATCTCCGTACACGGTGGGCGACTCGGCATCCCCCGTGTCCTCCTGCGCAGCGTGCTGCTCGGCCTGGCGATCCCGGCCCTGATCTGGGACCGCGACGGCCGGGGGCTCCACGACCGCCTCTCCCGTGCCGTTCAGGTGCGGATCTAGAGCGCTTCTGTACGCGAGGTCCCGGGGGCACGGGCTGCCCGTAGGCCCTTGGGCATCGGACCCTTTGGCAGTGGCATATGGCCCATGGGGTCGCGCCCATGGCGCGCAGTCTGCCCTCGACCAACATGCGGAACTGGTCGAACGTCGGGGCAGTTCGAATCCGCAGACGAACATGCGGAAGGGGCGGTTCGGACTCACTGTCCGGGCCGCCCCTTCGTGATGTGTGGTGGTGTGGCCTAGCGCATCTTCGGGCCGCCGCGCGGCATCCGCATGCCCTTGGGCATCGGACCCTTCGGCAGCGGCATATTGCTCATGAGGTCGCCCATGGCGCGCAGTCGGTCGTTGGTCGCCGTCACCTGCGGGCCGGTCAGTACGCGGGGCAGCTTCAGCATGGTCGTACGGACCTTTTTCAAGGGCACCTGGCCCTCGTCCGTACCCACCAGGATGTCGTGCACCGGCACGTCCACCACGATGCGTGCCATCTTCTTCTTCTCGGCCGCCAGCAGGGACTTCAGCCGGTTCGGATTGCCCTCGGCCACCAGCACGATGCCCGCCTTGCCGACCGCCCGGTGCACCACGTCCTGGCTGCGGTTCATCGCCACCGCCGGTGTGGTCGTCCAGCCTCGGCCGATGTTCTGGAGCACTGCGGCAGCCGCGCCCGGCTGGCCCTCCATCTGCCCGAAGGCCGCCCGCTCGGCCCGGCGCCCGAAGACGATCGCCATCGCGATGAAAGCGATCAGGAAACCGAGGATCCCGAGATAGATCGGGTAGTCGAGCCAGAATCCGATCGCGAGGAAGACACCGAAGGTGACGATTCCCACAGCCGCGAGGACGAGACCGATCTTGGAATCGGCCTTCCTGGTCATCTTGTAGGTCAGAGCGATCTGCTTCAGTCGCCCCGGGTTCGCAGCAGCGTCAGTGCTGTCGGATTTTGCCTTCCTCGCCATAACCGGAAGTTTACGTGGCTTGGGAAGCGCGACCAGCCACGGCCTCCAGCACATGCTGGGTTTCGACCCGGTCCTTGGCCCGACGGCGGTCCTCCAGGACCGATGTCCAGGCATTGCGCCGCGCCGTGCGGTGCCCGCGCCCCAGGAGCAGTGACTCCACGGTGCGCAGCGCGTCGGTGACGGACGGAAGAGTGGTTGCGTGCACGGGACGTACCGGCGCGGCCTGCATGATTGCGGTCCCCTCGGGATGTACGGGCAGGAAGGTGCGGGGGGTGTGGTGCTGGAGAATCAGGGTTACTGATTGGTGTTACCAGTGGGTGACCGACCGGTCAAACACTGATGAAACCTCTACGTGTCTGCCCTAAAGCCGCGGAAAACGCGGCAGCGGCCCCCGCACCGCCCCTACCTGCGGGGAGCGCGTGGGCCGCTGCCGACCTGGCAGTACTTGCCGGTAGCTGCTTGTGCCTGAATTCACAGGAGCCAGGGGCTGTCTCGCCTTGTTGCGGCGGGGTGCCAGCGGTGTTGTTGGGGGCCTTGGCTGGCCCCCCACCTACACTGCCGCTCGACTCCGCCGTGCTGTTCGTTGGGTCGCGCTTTGTCTCGCCTTGTTGCGGCGGCGTGCCAGTCTCGTTCCTCGACTGACCCCCCACCTACACTGCCGCTCGACTCCGCCGCTCCATGGCCTGGCCGAAGAGCCTGCCCGCCCGGTACGACGAGCGCACCAGCGGCCCCGACATCACGCCGGAGAAGCCGATCTCATCGGCCTCGTCCTTCAGCTCCACGAACTCGTGCGGCTTCACCCAGCGCTCCACCGGGTGGTGGCGCACCGAAGGCCGCAGGTACTGCGTGATCGTTATCAGCTCGCAGCCGGCCGCGTGCAGCTGGCGCAGTGCCTCGCTGACCTCTGCCCGCTCCTCGCCCATGCCCAGGATCAGATTGGACTTGGTCACCAGCCCCGCCTCACGGGCGCGCGTGATGACCTCCAACGAGCGCTCGTAGCGGAAACCGGGACGGATGCGCTTGAAGATCCGCGGCACGGTCTCGACATTGTGGGCGAGCACCTCGGGGCGAGAGGAGAAGACCTCCGCCAGTTGCTCGGGGACCGCGTTGAAGTCGGGGATCAGCAGCTCGACCTTGGTCTGCCCGCTCTCCCGCTCCGCCGTCATCGCATGGATCTGGCGCACGGTCTCGGCGTAGAGCCAGGCTCCGCCGTCCTCCAGGTCGTCACGGGCGACACCGGTGATGGTGGCGTAGTTCAGGTCCATCGTGACGACGGACTCGCCCACTCGACGCGGCTCGTCACGGTCGAGCGCCTGCGGCTTGCCCGTGTCGATCTGGCAGAAGTCGCAACGTCGGGTGCACTGGTCGCCACCGATGAGGAAGGTCGCCTCGCGGTCCTCCCAGCACTCATAGATATTGGGACAGCCGGCCTCCTGGCACACGGTGTGCAGGCCCTCGCTTTTGACGAGCTGCTGCATTTTCGTGTACTCGGGACCCATCTTCGCCCGGGTCTTGATCCACTCGGGCTTGCGCTCGATGGGGGTCTGGCTGTTCCGGACCTCCAGGCGCAGCATCTTGCGTCCGTCGGGTGCGACAGCGGACACGTCGGCGCCCCTTTCTGCTATCGCGGCATGTGATTCTGCGGCGCCCACCAGGGTACGCCCGTCATTTGTGTGGCCCTACTTCCAGCCAACCCGGGGCTAGCAGGGTCCATTCCCCTTCCGCTGGGATTCTCGGTGTTCAGACTTCACTCCCGACCGTCCGCGGAGCCGGCTCGGCCGTCTCCAGGACCTCCCTCAGATGCCGTTCCACCACCGGAAGTACTTCGGCGACGGAGATGTCCCGGCCGAGTTCCGTCGCGAGCGAAGCCACGCCCGCGTCCCGGATGCCGCACGGCACGATCCGGTCGAACCAGGTGTTGTCCGGATTCACATTGAGGGCGAAGCCGTGCATGGAGACACCCTTGGCGATGCGGATGCCGATGGCCGCCAGCTTGCGGTCCTCACGACGCTGGCCCGCGTTGGACGGGGCGTACTCGGGGCCGTTCAGGCGCGGGTCGAACTCGTCGTCGTGCAGCCGTGGGTCGAAGTCGAGCGACAGACCGCCGATCGCCGGACGGTCCTCGACGGGATCCCCCAGCACCCACACACCGCTGCGGCCCTCCACGCGACTCGTCTGCACACCGAACTCCGCGCAGGCGCGGATCAGCGCGTCCTCAAGGCGACGCACATGGGCCACGACGTCCACCGGTCGCGGCAGCTTCATGATGGGGTAGCCCACCAGCTGCCCCGGCCCGTGCCAGGTGATCTTTCCGCCCCGGTCGACGTCGATCACCGGAGTGCCGTCCAAGGGGCGCTCGCTGTCGAGCGTGCGGCGCCCCGCGGTGTAGACCGGGGGGTGCTCCAGCAGCAGACAGGTGTCCGGGATCTCGTCCTCGAAGCGTTGGGCGTGCACCTCGCGCTGCTTCTGCCACGCCTCCTGGTACTCCACCGCCTCGGCGCCAAAGCCCAGCCGGACGAACCGCAGCTCACTCACGGCACTGCCTTTCCCTTGGACTTTCCCTTGAACCACATCTGGCGCATACCTGCACTCCCTACGCCCCAGCCACTGTACGGCGGCCCCTGGGAGCCCTATCGGGGCGGTACGACCGTCAGCGTCACCTTGAATCCTCACACGATCGGATGAATTTGGGGCGAAGGCGGCGGTACTCGCGGTAAGGGCCGCTACATTCACGCCGTTCCATGAGGGCTGGACCGGCCCGGAAGGCAGGAGACCGCACAGCTGATGACGGAACGACCCTCGCAGCGCATCCCCAACCGCCAGCTTGCCGCACTCATCGCAGAAGCCGGATTCTCCAATGCGGGACTCGCCCGCCGAGTGGATCAGTTAGGTCTTGAGCACGGCCTCGACCTCCGCTACGACAAGACGTCCGTCACTCGCTGGCTCCGTGGCCAGCAGCCACGCGGCACCACGCCCGCCCTCATCGCCGAAGTCTTCACCCGGCGACTCGGTCGACGCCTTTCCGCGCAAGACCTCGGGCTCGACGCCTGTGCCCCCGTCTACGCCGGACTGGAGTTCGCGGCCACCCCCGAGGAAGCCGTCGACATCGTCAGCGGACTGTGGCGCAAGGACTCGGGCAGTCACGGGGAACTGCGCAAGATCGCATTCACCCCCGCCGGGCTCGTGGTGCCGAGCCGGGATTGGCTCATCGGTCGACCGGACGAGCGGGTCGGTCGCTCCGAGAGCGGCCCCATCGGCGTACGGGTCCCCCATCAGGCGGGCCCGGGCGTCCTGCCCCGTCAGCGGGCCTTCGACCGCACCGATCGGGGACCGGGGCAGCGGGTCTCCAGCGGCGACATCGCGGCCCTGCGCTCGGTGGGGGAGTTGTTCCGCACCCTCGACCACGCCTACGGAGGCGGGCACGCCAGACAGGCCCTCGTCCGCTATCTGGAGCACGAGGCCGAGCCGATGCTCCGCGGCAGCTACGGCGAGGCGACCGGGCGCAGGCTCTTCGGCGCCGTCGCCGACCTCACCCGGCTCGCCGGCTGGACGTCGTACGACATCGCCGCCCACGGCCTCGCCCAGCGGTACTTCGTCCAAGCCCTGCGTCTCGCCCAGGCGGCGGGGGACCGGGCGTACGGCGCCTATGTGCTGGTCGCCATGAGTCGGCAGGCGATCTATCTGGGTCATGGCCGTGAGGCGGTTCAGCTGACCAGGGTCGCCCAACAGGGGGTGGGTCACTCGGCGCCACCGGCGGTCCAGGCACTCCTGCACGCCGTCGAGGCACGTGGTCACGGTGTGCTCGGCGACGGACGGGCCTGTGCCGCCTCGCTCGTCCGGGCCGAGAGGGCGTTGGAAGCGGCGCGCTCGGGGGACGAGGTGCCGCACTGGGCGCGGTTCTTCGACGAGGCGCAGTTGGCCGACGAGTTCGGACACTGCCACCGCGACCTCCAGCAGTACCGGCAGGCCGTGCAGCACGCGGAGCGCTCCCTCCAACTGCGTCCGGCCGGTCTGGCCCGCAGCAGGCTGTTCTGCCGGGTGGTGCTGGCCTCCGCCAGGTTGGGGCTCGGAGAGCTGGACCAAGCCTGTGCGCTGGGCGCGGAGGCGGCCCAGCAGGCGTCGGAGATGAGGTCCGCGCGGGCCACGGAGTACGTGCGGGACTTCGAGCGGCGGTTGGAGCCCTACCGGGATGCCGCAGCCGTGCGGAACTACCGCGACCGGGTCGCCGCCTACGGGTGAGGGACCCGCGGTGCGGACCGTCCGGTGCCGACGGTCCGATGTGCGGACCGTCGGCACCGGACGTGATCCACAAGGCCGCGGTGTCGCCGCCGTGATCCACACGGCCACGGCGGGCACTACCGAACCGGCAGGTTTCGCCCTCAGGCGGCGGCGGGCAGCGGCGGCAATCCAGGACGGCGCACGGCGAAGTCCTGGAGGATCGCGTCCGTCACCCTTCGGGCCGAGTACATCGCCCCCCAGACCGTGCTGGTGGTGCGGTGGTCGCCGCAGACGTAGAGCCCCGCCAGCACCCGTACCGGCCGATGGAGGTCGTGCGGTGGGGGCATCGCCGGCACCGCCTGCGGACTGTGGTGCACGGCGAGCACCTCCCAGTCGTCCGTGGGGATGCCGTAGAGCCGGGTCAGCTGTCCCCGCACGGACTGCTCCAACTGCGGCGGGGGCGGCCCCAGCACGGTGGAGGTGATCAGTACCCGCCCCTCGGGGGCCCGGGAAGGGTCGACCTCGCTCATCACCGCGGTGTGTGCGACCGGACCGATCCGTTCCGAGTCGAGGACCAGCGAAGCCCCCGTCGGTGGTGCCGAGGGCGCTGTGTGGTGCACCACGGTCACCTGGTGGAACGGGGGCACCCGCAGCCCCGGCAGCAGTCTGGCGGCCTCCTGCGCACCGGTGGCCACGACGAGGGCGCGGCAGGTGAGTTCGCCGTACTCCTCGGTGCTGACCCGGTTGATGGATGCCTCCTTGACCTGTACGCCCGTCAGGAGGGTGCCGGGGGGCAGTGTCGCCGCGAGGTGTTCCGGCAGGGTTGCCGCACCGCCCGCGGGGACGGCGAGCCGGCCGCGGGCGAAGTCCCGCAGCACCAGATCGGCGCTGCGGCTCGACGTGGTCAGCTCCGGATCGCAGAGCAACGCCGACAACAGGGGCCGGAGAAATCCATCGAGGGTACGGGCCGGTAGCCCCCGGCTCGACGACGAGGCGAGCGCGGTCCGCTCAGGCCGGGCCGCGAGCCGCGCGGTCGAGGTGCCGGCGAGTCTGGTGAGCCAGGCGGCCAGCCGGGCTTCGTCCAAGGGCCTGGGAGCGCTTGCAAGGGCTCTCGCCACGGTCAGTGCGCCCCGTGCGCTCCCCGGTTGACCTGGTCTGCGGACGGTCTCGCCCATGCGGTGCAGCCGTCCCCCGGCATGGACCAGCACACCGGGAGCGAAGGACCGCAGCTCGACGTCCGTGGTGCCGTTCTGGTCCGACAGGCCCGGGTACGAGGTGCTGAGCAACTGTCCGATCCGGTCGAGGCGGAAGCCGTCGACCTCCTCCGTGGCCATGCGCCCACCCGGCCGCGGAGCGGCTTCGAGCACACTGACACTGAGTCCTGCGCTGATCAGCCGGTGGGCGGCCGAGAGTCCAGCGACCCCGGCTCCGACGACGATGACGTCCGCATGGTCCTTGTGGTGAGCGGTGCTGATGAGCACGTGCCCCTCCCCGAGGTCGCACGGCCGACGGGAGGATCTCGCCCCCGCCAGGCCCCTGGAATACCCGAGTTCAGTACGAGAGTAGGCAGGGCCCCCGGCCGTTGGTGCGCGCGTGTAGCGGGGCACCGGAGCGCAGGGGGCGCACGCGCCCGGCGCGGGGCCAGTCCAAACCGCCCTGGCCCGACGCCGCCCGGCCTCAGGAGCCGTCCGACGACGCGTCCCCGTTCCGCCGAAGGCGCACCGCCCGCCACACCAGCCCCGCTCCTAGAGCTGCCGCCGCGAACTGGATTACTGCGGCGATCAGTTCGACGATCGCCTTCACCATCCCCACCTGATCCACTTCCCCTTCCGTCGTGCTTCGTCCTGTCCCTCTCGCACCTCGACGTTCGCGGGGCCGTCAATCTTGCGCCAGAAGCAACAAAAGATCTTCCCGTCGTCCGGGAAGATTGGTCGACTGGCAGCGCTGGAAGGGGAGTTGTTGCGGGGGATGCAAGAAGCACGCCGAGGACGGCCGCTCAAGAAGCTGGACCCGGAGCTCAAACCGGAGATCGCCGCCTGGGCGATCAGACTGCGCGAGTTCTACACGATCCTGAACATGACGCTGGTCGAGCTGGAGCAGCACCTGGGCGTGACACCGGCGACGCTGTCCCGCTATCTGAACGGTGAGCGGCTCCCCGAGATCGCCTTCCTGGCCCGCCTGGACGCGGCGGTGGAGAGCAAGACCGGCCGGGCACTGCGGCCGGAGGTCGTCTGTTCCGTCCGGGAGCAGTACTACGCGGCCTGCGCGGTACGGGAACCGCGGCGGCACCAGGTGTACGTACTTCAGGACGCGCTCAAGGAGGCCGAGGGCAGGGCGACGGAAGCCGAGCGGACCGTATGGGAACTGCGCACCGAGCTCCAGGCCGAGAAGAAGCTGCGGGGCGCGGCCGAGACAAGCCTGCGGGCACTGAGGGAGCACGCCGACCGGGCCACCGAGATCGGGGCCGTACACAAGGAACTCGAAGAGGCCGCCGCCGAACGGGACCGGCTCGGCGCACTCGTCCAGCTCCATCTGGAGGAGTTGGCGCACGCACTGAAGACACAGCAGCTCATCGAAGACGCGCGGGTTCGAACGGAGTTCGCGTTACGGAAGGCCGAACTGGAACTGGAGGCGGAGTTGGAGCGGCACTGGACAGCGGTACAAGCGGTACGGACGAATCGAACCTCCTCGGATCCTGGACCGGCGCGCGGCTGGTGGCGTCGGTCCAGGCCGAAGCCGGGAGGCGGCCCGCAGGAGGAGCGTCGAGCCGGGGGGCGAGGGCGGCCGGCCCCGGTGGAGCCCGCAGTGAGCGAGCCTGATCCACCCGATGCGCGGGAACTCATGAACGACCTGTTCGTCAATCTCTCCCGCCGCAATCAGCTGCTGATCAAACGCCAGCTCTCGCTGATCTCCACGCTGGAGTCGAGGGAAGTCGATCCGGACCAGTTGTCGTCACTGTTCACGTTGGACCACCTGGCGACCCGGATACGCCGCAACGGGGAGAACCTCCTTGTCCTCGCAGGTGCGGAAGCAGGCCGCGAGATGGTCGGGCCGGTGCCCCTGGTGGATGTGCTCAAGGACGCGGCGTCCGCGATCGAGGAGTACGAGCGCATCGAACTGGAATCGGTGCCGGTGGCAGAGGTCACGGGCCGGGCCGTCAACGACCTCGTACACCTCTTCGGTGAACTACTGGAGAACGCCACCTCGTTCTCCTCCCCGCAGTACCGGGTCAAGGTCACGGGCCACGATCTTCCCGACGGACGGCTCCTGGTCCAGATCCAGGACAAGGGCGTGGGGCTGTCGCCCGGGGACCTCGGCGAGATCAACGACCGGCTGGCCTCGCCACCGACGGTGGACGTCTCGGTCTCCCGCCGCCTCGGCCTCCTGGTGGTGGGCCGGCTCTCCGTGCGCCACGGCACCCGGGTCCAACTGCGTCCCGGCGATTCCGGCGGAACGATCGCGCTGGTCATGCTGCCGGGTCATGCACTGGAGGGCCGTGAGGGGTTTATGACCGCCCCGCCCTTCGTGCCGGGACCCCACGGTCAGGGCCGGCGAACCCGACAGAAGCCGAGGGAGGGTCTCTAGAGGCCGGGACACACCGAGCCGACCGACGGACACTGCGATGGCACGACTCGCCGGGATGGCATGCCCTAGCGCAGCGCTGCCCCGATGGCCGCGTCGATCCCCGGGAACGCGAAGGAGAACCCCGAGTCCAACAACTTCGCCGGCACGGCACGCTGACTGCCGAGCACATCGCCCGCCATGTCCCCGAGCACCACCTTCAGCGCCACCGCGGGCACCGCGAACAGGGTCGGTCGGTGCAGTACGCGCCCCATGGCCGCGGTGATCTCGCGATTGGTCAGCGGATCCGGGGCTGTGCAGTTCACCGGACCGGACAGTGCGTCCGTGTCCAGGATGTGGCGCAGCGCGGCCACTTCGTCGTGCAGGGAGATGAAGCTCCAGTACTGGCGGCCGTCGCCCAGCCTGCCACCGAGTCCGGCCTTGAACAGCGGGAACATCCGCGCCCAGGCGCCGCCTTCGCGAGCGACCACCAGCCCGGTGCGGGCGAACGCGGTCCGCACCCCCGCCTCCTGGGCCGGGGCCGCGGCCTCCTCCCACTCCACGCACACCTCGGGCAGGAATCCGTCGCCCGGCGGAGCGTTCTCGTCCACCGCCCGGTCGCCGGTGTCGCCGTAGTAGCCGACCGCGCTGCCGTTGAGCAGCACCCGCGGCGGCGTGTCCAGGGAGGCCACGGCCTCCGCCAGCGCCGCCGTGCCCAGCACCCGGCTGTCCCTGATCTCCTTGCGGTACGCGTCGGTCCAGCGGTGGTCGCCGATTCCCGCGCCCGCCAGGTTCACCACCGCCTCGCACCCCACCAGACCCGCAACGTCGACGTACTGACGGTTCGGCTGCCACTCCACCTCGTTCCCGGACCGGGAGGGGCGGCGCACCACACGCACCACCTCGTGCCCGTCCGCGCGCAGTGAGCGCACCAGGGCGCCGCCGATGAGTCCGGAAGAGCCGGTGACCGCGATACGCATGAGCCCATCCTGCCCTCCGAACCCTTCATGACACAGTTGCCGTCATGCCCGAGTCGCACATACGCCCCGCCCTGCTCGCCGATGACGCCTCCCTCACCGCTCTCGACGTGGAGACCTGGTCGACCCTGCACGCCGTGACCCCGCGGCCCCTGCCTCCGTACGACTCCTTCTTCGACTCCAACCACCGTCCGCAGGACTACCTCGTCGCGGAAGAGGTGGCGACACCGAAGGACGAGCACGACGGGGAGATGGGAGTGCCGCCGTCGGCGGGTGGCGCGGGCGGTCCGGTCATCGGCTACCTCCGGCTTGTGCCGCCGACCTCTCTCGCCGCCAATCAGCACGTGCGCCAGATACAGGGGCTCGCCGTCTCTCCGAAGGCACGGGGCCGCGGAGTGGCCCGGGCGCTGTTGCGGGCGGCTTGTCGCCAAGCGAGGGAGCAGGGAGCCGTGCGGATCACGCTGCGGGTGCTGGGACACAACACGCCCGCCCGCGCGCTCTATGAGTCCGAGGGCTTCACGGTGGAGGGAGTGCTGCCTGAGGAGTTCTTCCTCGGCGGCCGGTACGTCGACGACGTGTTCATGGGCCGCACCCTGCGTTCGGACACCGCCT
This sequence comes from Streptomyces sp. NBC_00690, assembly GCF_036226685.1. Taxonomy (NCBI): domain Bacteria; kingdom Bacillati; phylum Actinomycetota; class Actinomycetes; order Kitasatosporales; family Streptomycetaceae; genus Streptomyces; species Streptomyces sp. NBC_00690. The sequence continues at coordinate 2,560,803 of NZ_CP109009.1, read as the reverse complement.
AGCCGTACTGATCACGGGCGGCCCGCCCCAGCCGACTCAGTCCGTGCCGAACCGCTCCCACAACCGGGGGAAGCGGCGGGCCAGCCCGGCATCGTCGTCGAGGTTGAACGCCGACCCCAGCGGTTCCGCTGGCTGGGGCGGAATCCCCAGGTCCGGTGCGACGACGCCGGTCAGCTGCTCATATGCCTCGTCCGCCGCGTACCCCAGTTCCTCGCCGTCCCCGTCGATGTCGTCGTCGAAGTCTTCGAGGAGTTCGGCCAGCTCGTCCGGCTCGTGCACCGCGCCTTCGAAGACCTCCCTGCCCTGGCCGATCAGCCAGCAGCGGAAGTAGTCGAAGGCATCGTCGCTGGCCCCGCCCAGCAGCAAGGCGGCGGCTCCCCACAGCTCCCAGGTGTACGCCCGGTTGTAGCGGGCCTCGAAGTGGCGGGCGAAGTCCAGCACGGAGTCGGGGTCGAGCTGCATCAGCCGTTCCACCAGCAGGTCGGCATGGTCTTCGGGGTCGCCTTCGGCGGCCTCGCGGGTGCTGTCGACGATCTCCCAGAACTCCGTCTCGTCCATCACGGGTCCAGCATCGTGGTTGGCGGGGGGCGGCGCACGCCGAGCCACCGAAGTGATGAGGATTTCGAAGGGTTCTTTCGAAGGAGATTCACTCCTCGTTCCCCGCGGGAGCGCAATCCCCGACAGAAGATGTCCGGTATCCGTGCGACGGTCGTTCCCATGACGACGAAGAACACAGCAGCGGACGCACCCCCGCTCACCGGGCGGATCGCTCTGGTCGCCGGGGCTACTCGGGGCGCCGGCCGGGCCATCGCCGTGCAACTCGGACAGCAGGGCGCGACCGTCTACGTCACTGGACGCACGACCCGCGAACGGGTCAGCGAGATGGGCCGACCGACGGAGACCATCGAGGAGACGGCCGAACTGGTGGACGCCGCGGGCGGCACGGGAATCGCGGTGCCCACCGACCACCTCCAGGTGGAACAGGTCAGGGACCTCGTCACCCGGATCGAACGCGAGCAGGGCCGGCTCGACATCCTCGTCAACGACATCTGGGGCGGCAACGCGCTGCTCGACTTCGACACCCGGATGTGGGACATCGACCTCGACCGTGGACTACGGATGATCGATCTGGGGGTCCGCAGTCACATCATCACCAGCAGCGTGGCACTGCCCCTGCTGGTCCGCAGGCCGGGCGGGCTCGTCATCGAGGTCACCGACGGCACCGCCCGGACCAACGAGGGCTTCCGCGAGAACTTCTACTACGACCTGGCCAAGAACACGCCCATCCGCATGGCCTTCGTCCTGGGCGAGGAGTTGAAGGCGGTCGGTGGCACGGCGGTCGCGGTCACCCCGGGGTTCATCCGCTCCGAGGAGATGCTCGACACCTTCGGCCTCACCGAGGAGAACTGGCGCGAGGGCACCGAGGCCCAGCCGCACTGGTCGCTCTCGGAATCGCCCCTCTATCTGGGCCGTGGAGTCGCCGCGCTCGCCGCTGACCCCGAGCGCGCCCGGTGGAACGGACAGTCCCTCGACAGCGGACAACTGGCCAAGGAGTACGACCTCACGGACGCCGACGGCAGCAGGCCGGACGTCTGGAGCTACATCCTCGCTGAGCGCGCCGGAGGCTCCCCGGACACGGCCGACTACCGGTAGCCGACGCCTTCTGATGGCACGGGGGTACGGCCGGATGCCGTACCCCTCAAGACCGCCCGTAGAGATCGACCATCCGCCGCGCCGCCGCGGCGAACGCCTCGCGCAGCTCAAGAGGCTCCAGCACTTCCACCTCCGCCCCCAGCGCGAACAGTTGGGCGTACGCCACCTCGGGGGACTCCACGGGCAGCCGTACGGTCGTCCGACCATCGGGATCGGCAGGCCCCGCCGCAGCCAGGGCCTCCCGGGCGGCAGCCCGATCCGTGACGTACGGCAGTCGATGCGCGCCCTGCTCGGTGAGGCGCACCACGATCTCCAGACGCAGGATGGAACGCGCGAACTGCGCCGCCCGCTCCGTCCAGAACTCGGGCAGGTCGAACCCCTCGTCCCGGACGAAGATCTCGCTGTCCGTCATGTCTCCGACGGACTCGAAGCGGTCGATCCGGTACACCCGGTAGGAACCCTCGACCCGCGCGCAGAGGTACCAGATCCCCGCTTTGAGGACGAGGCCATAGGGCTCAAGCTCCCGCTGTACCTCCACGCCCTTGCGGTTGCGGTACACCACCGACAACCGACGGTCGTCCCACACCGCCTCGGCGACCGCCGGGAGCAGCGGTGGCGTCTTCGGTTCCTGGTACCAGCCAGGGGCATCGAGGTGGAAGCGCTGCGTGGCACTGCGTGACGCGTCACGGATCGAGGGCAGCAGGGCCGCGGACACCTTCAGCCGGGCCGCTGACGCCGCGTCCGCCAACCCCATCTCGCGCAGTGCCCCCGGCAGGCCCGAGAGGAACAGCGCCTCGGCCTCGCTGCGACCAAGACCCGTCAATCGGGTGCGATAGCCGCCGATCAGCCGGTACCCGCCCGTTCGGCCTCGGTCCGCGTACACCGGGACGCCCGCCTCCGACAGGGCGAGTGCGTCCCGGGTCACGGTCCGCTCCGAGACCTCTAGCTCCCGGGCCAGTTCGGCGCCCGTCATGGACGGTCGGGACTGAAGGAGCAGCACCATCTTGATCAGCCGAGCAGCGCGCATGGTCCCATCATCGCCCGGGCCAGCGCGGGCTAGGCCAGCGGTTCCTGGAGCTCGGTGACCCACTGGTCCGGGTCGGGCGGGCACTCCAGGCTGACCTCACGCGCATAGCCGGCTGAGCGATGGCCGCCCGCGTCGATCCAGCGGGCCAGCGTCTGCGCCGTGGGCATCACCGACTGCATCGATCCGCGGTGCACGACGGTGGCCGCGCGTTCGATCGCCGGCAGCTCCACGATCGCGAAGTCCAACCCGGGCCGGGGGCCTGCCGCGACAGCCGCGACCGTCACCCCGGCGTGGACCACGATCGTGCCGTCGCCCTCCGGCGAGTCCTCGTAGTACGCGATGCCCGGGCCAGTGGGAGAGATGTCCGACGGCTCCACCCGACGGAACAACTCCTGGTAGAGGGGGCCGATGACCGGGCCGATGTGCTCGGGCGCATAGCTCTCGGCCACTGCCGTGAGCTCGGCGACCCGCACGGCGGGCAGTGACTTGATGATGACGTCGTCGGTGGGCATGCGCCCCTCGCTCTCGATGGTCCGGAGCCTCGCCTCGACCTGGCCCAGCGTGGCCGCAGCCGCGGCCATCGCCGCTTCCAACTCGGCCCGCCGCAGAACGAGCATCCCGCGCAACTCGTCCGTATTCACCTTCTCCGCCAGGATGCGCCCCACCTGGTCCAGGGTGAAGCCGAGGTCCTTGAGGGCGATGATCCGGTTGAGCCGGGAGAGCTGGGCCGCCCCGTAGTGGCGGTAGCCCGTGAACGGGTCGGTGCGCTCCGGGCGCAGCAACCCGATCGCGTCGTAGTGGCGCAGCATCCGGGCCGATACCCGGCCGTGCCTGGCGAAGTCTCCGATGGTGAACATGACTCCCTCAGTCCACGGGTTCACACGGTGTCAAGGTCAAGGGGCGCCCCCGATATCTGCGGGACGCCCCTCAATTCTTACTCTCCGTGTCATCGCCCCCGGCCAGCGGGAGGTGCGATCACAGACCGTAGCGCTCGCGCGCCTCCTTGACGGTGGAGGCGGGGATCTCGCCGCGCCGCGCCAGCTGGGCCAGCGCCGCGACCGTGACCGACTGGGCGTCGACACCGAAGTGCCGCCGCGCCGCCGGCCGGGTGTCCGACAGACCGAAGCCGTCGGTGCCCAGCGAGGACCAGTCCTGCTCGACCCACTGGCTGATCTGGTCCGGCACCTGGCGCATCCAGTCGCTGACCGCGAGCACCGGGCCCGGTGCTCCGCTGAGCGCCTGGGTGACGTACGGAGTGCGCTGCTCCCCGCGGAGGAGGGCCGCATCGGCCTCCAACGCGTCCCGGCGCAGCTCGCCCCAGGAGGTCGCCGACCAGACGTCGGCCGTGACGCCCCACTCGGCGGCGAGCAGTTCCTGAGCCTCCAGGGCCCAGTGGATCGCCGTTCCCGAGGCCATCAGCTGGAGCCGCGGCGAGTCGGCGGAGGCGGCCACGCCCTCCTTGAAGCGGTAGAGCCCGCGGATGATGCCCTCCTCCACGCCCTCGGGCATGGCGGGCTGTGGCTTGGGCTCGTTGTAGACGGTCAGGTAGTAGAAGACGTTCGGGTCCTCGCCGGGGAGGTTCTCCCCGTACATCCGGCGCAGACCCTCCTTGACGATCACCGCGATCTCGTACGCGAACGCCGGGTCGTAGTTGAGCGACGCCGGGTTGGTGGCGGCGATCAGCTGCGAATGGCCGTCCGCGTGCTGGAGGCCCTCGCCGGTCAGTGTGGTGCGGCCCGCGGTCGCACCGACGATGAAGCCCTTGCCGAGCTGGTCGGCGAGCTGCCACATCTGGTCACCGGTGCGCTGCCAGCCGAACATCGAGTAGAAGATGTAGAACGGGATCATCGGCTCGCCGTGCGTCGCGTACGACGTGGCGGCGGCGATGAAGTCGGCCATCGAACCGGCCTCGGTGATCCCCTCGTTGAGGATCTGGCCGTCCTTGGCCTCCCGGTAGTACATCAGCTGGTCGCGGTCGACCGGCTCGTACGTCTGGCCCAGCGGCGAGTAGATGCCCGCCGAAGGGAACAGCGACTCCATGCCGAAGGTGCGGGCCTCGTCGGGCACGATCGGCACCCAGCGGCGGCCGGTCTCCTTGTCCCGCATCAGGTCCTTGACCAGCCGGACGAAGGCCATGGTGGTGGCCATCTCCTGCTTGCCGGAGCCCTTCTCCAGGGTCTTGAACGCACGCTCCTCGGGGGCCGGCAGGGCCACGGAGTGCACGCGTCGCGCCGGCGCGGGCCCGCCGAGCGCCGCACGGCGCTCATGCAGGTAGCGCACCTCGGGCGAGTCCTCGCCGGGGTGGCCGTAGGGCACCAGACCGTCACCGAAGGCGCTGTCGGGGATCGGCAGCTCCAGCAGGTCCCGCATGCACATGAACTCGTCCACCGTCAGCTTCTTCATCTGGTGGTTGGCGTTCTTGGACGCGAAGCCCTTGCCGAGGGTGTGGCCCTTGACGGTCTGCGCCAGGATCACGGTCGGCGCGCCCTTGTGCGAGATCGCGGCCCGGTAGGCGGCGTACACCTTGCGGGCCTCGTGGCCGCCGCGGGAGGTGTAGAAGCACTCGGCGATCTTGGCGTCCCCGATGACTCGCGCCAGCTCGATCAGGGCGGGCTCGGTACCGAAGAAGTGCTCACGGATGTACGTGACGTCCCGCGTGGCGTACGTCTGGAATTGGGCGTCCGGCACCTCGCGCAGTCGGCGCAGCAGGGCGCCCGTGGTGTCGAGCTGGAACAGCTCGTCCCAGGCGGAGCCCCAGAGGGATTTGACGACGTTCCAGCCCGCGCCGCGGAACTGGGCCTCCAACTCCTGCACGATCTTGAAGTTGGCGCGCACCGGCCCGTCGAGGCGCTGGAGGTTGCAGTTGATGACGAACGTCAGGTTGTCCAACTGCTCCCGGGCCGCGAGCGCGAGGGCCGCGGTCGACTCGGGCTCGTCCATCTCGCCGTCACCGAGGAAGGCCCACACATGCGAGGCCGAGGTGTCCTTGATCTTGCGATTGTGGAGATAGCGGTTGAAACGCGCCTGATAGATGGCCGAGAGCGGCCCAAGACCCATGGAAACGGTGGGGAACTCCCACAGCCAGGGCAGTCGGCGCGGGTGGGGGTACGAGGGCAGACCCTCGCCGCCGGCTTCCTGGCGGAAGTTGTCCAGGTGCGCTTCGCTCAACCGGCCGTCGAGGAACGCGCGGGCGTAGATGCCGGGCGAGGCGTGGCCCTGGACATAGATCTGGTCGCCGCTGCCGTCCCGCTCCTTGCCCTGGAAGAAGTGGTTGAAGCCCGTCTCGTAGAGCCAGGCAGCAGAGGCAAAAGTGGCTATGTGGCCGCCCACGCCGAGCCGGGAGCCTCGGGTGACCATCGCAGCCGCGTTCCAGCGGTTCCACGCGGTGATCCGTGCTTCCAACGCCTCGTCGCCGTCGAAGGCGGGCTCGGCGGCGGTCGGGATGGTGTTCACATAGTCCGTCTCCAGCAACCGGGGTACCGGGATGCCGGCGGCCTCGGCGTGCTGGAGGGTGCGGCGCATCAGATACGCGGCGCGATGCGGGCCGGCATGCTGTGTAACGGCGTCGAGGGAGGCCGCCCATTCGGCGGTCTCCTCACGGTCACGGTCCGGGAGCTGGTCGAGCTCGCTCGGAAGCTTGCCTAGGGGGTCGGTCATGATCGCCGCCTTCCGGACTGGGAGGTGGTGTAACAGGGGGTGATGGGGCTGCCTCGTCTGGCAGGACAGGGCGGTGGGGGCTGACCCCGAAGGTGACTGTAAGCCTCTGATCGATGATCGATCAAAGTATTCGGAGATAAAAATACTCCGAGGGGCGAAATTGGCATTCCGTGCCCCGTGAAACGGCACCCGGTGCCGCGTTTCCCCGCCCTGAGCAGGGCTTTGTTGCTGGCCCGACAACAGAGGGCAATGGGGAAGCTGTGCTCTGTGGGAGCGTACTGGCTGGGCGGGTCGACCGGGGGGCGTTCGCCAGGACGACGGGTGAGATGGCCGAGAGCGCGACAGAGGGGCCAGCCGGTAGTGCGACGGACGGTCCAGCCGGCAGTGCGACGGACGGGACGACAGAGGGGATGGCCGGTCGTGCAACAGACGGGGACGGTCACCGCCGACGCCTCGTGTGCTGCGGGCCCGTGCCTCCCCGGCGACCTGGAGCAGGCGGCCTGCAGCCCCGACCGCCAGGGGCCGCGCCCCTCCCGTCGGTGCGAAGGGGCGGGACCCGGTGGCCGAACGACACCGGTGGGGAGACCGGCTAGGCAGCCTGCCTGCCGGGGGACACGGACCATGCCCGCAGCCTGCGACAGGAACGTTGAGCCGGCCTAAAACAGCAGGCCGTCACGGACCCCGACAGCCCGCGACATCGAGGACTACGCGCGGGGCGCGCACCCGAGCACATGCGCCTTCACCAGGAGACCGATGTCCGGATCACGTCGTAGGAAAGCCTCCACCAGCGCCTCGTGCTCCTCCGCGTACGACTGCTGGACCGTACCCAGCCATCTGATCGACAGAGCGGTGAAGACCTCGATGCCGAGCCCCTCCCAGGTGTGGAGCAGGACCGCGTTGTCCGCGGCACGCACCAACTCCCGGTGGAAGGCGACGGTATGGCGGACCTGGCCGGCCGAGTCACCCGCCTGGTCGGCGGCGTACAGCGCGGTCACATGGGGCTGGAGCGTCGAGCAGTCCCGGGCGAGGTGCTCGGCTGCGAGTTCCGCCGCGATCTGCTCAAGCCCCGCCCGTACGGGATAGCTCTCCTCCAGGTCGGCGGCGGTCAGATTGCGCACCCTGACGCCCTTGTTGGGCGCGGATTCGATCAGCCGAAGGCTCTCCAGCTCGCGGAGCGCCTCTCGGACCGGGGTCTGGGAGACCTGGAGCTCAGTGGCGATGCCGCGCTCGACGATCCGCTCTCCCGGCTTCCAGCGGCCACTGACGATCCCCTCCACGATGTGCGCGCGGATCTGCTCCCGCAGCGACTGGACGACGGGCGGGGTCATGGGGGGCTCCTTCAGGGATGGGCATAGCTCACCGATTATGCCCCTCGGTCGGCGGGGGACAGCGGACGCACGGCGCCCCCGCCCGGGAGAACCCCGGACGGGGGCGCCGTAGTGCACTGTCGGTAGACACCTGCCGACGGGCCTTAAAGGCCCAGTTCAACCTCGAACTCGCCGGCTTCCAGGATCGCCTTGACCGAGGTCAGGTAGCGGGCGGCATCCGCGCCGTCCACGAGACGGTGGTCGTACGAGAGCGAGAGATACGTCATGTCGCGGACACCGATCACGGTGCCTTCCGGCGTCTCGATGACCGCCGGACGCTTCACCGTGGCACCGATGCCCAGGATGGCGGCCTGGGTCGGCGGCACGATGACCGTGTCGAAGAGCGCACCGCGCGAACCGGTGTTGCTGATGGTGAAGGTCGCACCCGCCAGGTCGTCCGGCCGGATCTTGTTGGACCGGACGGCACCGGCCAACTCGGCGGTCTTCTTGGCGATGCCGGCGATGTTGAGGTCGCCCGCGCCCTTGATGACCGGCGTCATCAGACCCTTCTCGGAGTCCACGGCGATGCCGATGTTCTCCGAGTCGAAGTACGTGATGGTGCCTTCGTCCTCGTTGATCCGGGCGTTGACGATCGGGTGGGCCTTCAGCGCCTGCCCGGCGGCCTTCACGAAGAACGGCATCGGGGAGAGCTTGACGCCCTCGCGAGCCGCGAAGCTCTCCTTGGCCTGGTTGCGCAGTCGCATCAGCTTGGTGATGTCGACCTCGACGACCGAGGTCAGCTGCGCCTGGGTGTGCAGCGCCTTCATCATGTTGTCGCCGATGAGCTTGCGCATCCGGGTCATCTTGACCGTCTGGCCGCGCAGCGGGGACACCTCAAGTGAGGGCGCCTTCGCGGACGGCGCAGCAGCCGCGGGTGCGGCGGCCGGTGCCGGTGCGGCGGCCTTGCTGGCCTCCGCCGCCGCGATGACGTCCTGCTTGCGGATGCGTCCGCCCACGCCCGAGCCCTTGACCGCGGAGAGGTCCACGCTGTTCTCGGAGGCGAGCTTGCGGACCAGCGGGGTCACATACACATCGCTGCCGACGGGAGCGACCGGTGCGGGTGCGGGTGCTGCCGGTGCCTGCTGGGCAGGTGCTGGAGCCGGAGCCGCGGGCTGAGCCGGAGCTTGCTGCGCAGGAGCGGGCGCGGGTGCCGGAGCCTGAGCGGCGGGAGCCGGGGCTGCGGGCTGAGCCGGCGCGGGTGCAGGCGCCGGAGCCGGGGCGGGCGCCGGTGCCTGCTGGGCGGGCTCGGGAGCCGGTGCCGCAGGCTGGGCCGGAGCGGCAGGAGCCGCACCGGGAGCACCGATGACGGCCAGCTTCGCGCCGACCTCGGCGGTCTCGTCCTCGCCGACCACGATCTCCAGCAGGACGCCGGCCGTGGGCGCGGGGATCTCGGTGTCGACCTTGTCGGTCGACACCTCCAGCAGCGGCTCGTCGGCCTCGACGCGCTCGCCCTCGGCCTTCAGCCAGCGGGTGACAGTGCCCTCGGTGACGCTCTCACCGAGCGCGGGCAGCACCACGTCGGTGCCACTCGCACCGCCGGCGGGTGCGGCCGGAGCCTCCTGCGCGGGTGCCGGAGCCGGGGCGGGCGCCGGTGCCTGCTGGGCGGGCTCGGGAGCCGGTTCGGGCGCTGCCTGCGCCGGGGCTGCGGGCTGAGCCGGAGCTTCCTGCGCGGGAGCAGGAGCCGGGGCGGGCGCCTGCTCGGCGGCCGGTGCCGGTGCCTCGGCCGGAGCGCCGCTGCCGTCGTCGATGATGGCCAGCTCGGCGCCGACCTCGACGGTCTCGTCCTCGGCGACCTTGATGGAGGCGAGTACGCCGGACGCGGGCGCGGGGATCTCGGTGTCGACCTTGTCGGTCGACACCTCAAGCAACGGCTCGTCGGCCTCGACGCGCTCGCCCTCGGCCTTCAGCCAGCGGGTGACAGTGCCCTCGGTGACGCTCTCACCGAGCGCCGGAAGGGTTACGGAAACCGACATGGTTTCAGTTGCTCCTAACGGTGGGGTCTCCCCAGCTCAAGCGAAGCGCGAGCAGAGGGGAAATGCGGAAGTGGTCGTCTGTCCCGAGGGACTCAGGCGGCGCGAGCTGCGGGGACGGCTCAGTCATGCGCGTGCAGCGGCTTGCCCGCCAACGCCAGGTGGGCCTCTCCGAGCGCCTCGTTCTGGGTCGGGTGCGCGTGGATGAGCTGCGCCACCTCGGACGGCAGGGCCTCCCAGTTGTAGATCAGCTGAGCCTCGCCGATCTGCTCGCCCATCCGGTCACCGACCATGTGGACACCGACCACGGCGCCGTCCTTGACCTGGACGAGCTTGATCTCGCCCTGAGTCTTGAGGATCTTGCTCTTGCCGTTGCCACCGAGGTTGTACTTCAGGGCGACGACCTTGTCCGCACCGTAGATCTCCTTGGCCTTGGCCTCGGTGATACCGACGGATGCGACCTCCGGGTGGCAGTACGTCACCCGGGGCACACCGTCGTAGTCGACCGGGACCGGGTTCAGACCGGCGAGCCGCTCCGCCACCAGGATGCCCTCGGCGAAGCCGACGTGTGCGAGCTGAAGCGTCGGGACCAGGTCGCCGACCGCGGAGATCGTGGGCACGTTGGTGCGCATGTACTCGTCGGCCAGGACATAGCCGCGGTCCATCGCGACGCCCTGCTCCTCGTAGCCGAGACCCGCGGAGACCGGACCGCGACCGACGGCCACCAGCAGCACCTCGGCCTCGAAGGTCTTGCCGTCCGCGAGGGTCACCCGGACGCCGTCCTGCGTGTACTCGGCCTTCTCGAAGAAGGTGCCCAGGTTGAACTTGATGCCGCGCTTGCGGAAGGCGCGCTCAAGAAGCTTGGAGCTGTTCTCGTCCTCGACGGGCACCAGGTGCTTGAGGCCCTCGATGACCGTCACATCGGCGCCGAAGGACTTCCACGCGGAGGCGAACTCCACGCCGATCACACCGCCACCGAGCACGATCGCGGACTGCGGGACGCGGTCCAGCTTCAGCGCGTGGTCGGAGGAGATGATGCGGTTGCCGTCGATCTCCAGCCCGGGCAGCGACTTCGGTACGGAACCGGTCGCGAGCAGGATGTGGCGGCCCTGGATGCGCTGGCCGTTGACATCGACGGAGGTGGGCGACGACAGCCGGCCCGCACCCTCGATGGTGGTGATCTTGCGCGAGGCGATCAGACCCTGGAGTCCCTTGTACAGGCCGGAGATCACCTCGTCCTTGTACTTGTGCACGGCTGCGACGTCGATGCCCTCGAACGTCGCCCGAACACCGAACTGCTCGGATTCACGGGCCTGGTCGGCGATCTCACCGGCGTGCAGCAGAGCCTTGGTGGGAATGCAGCCGTAGTGCAGGCAGGTGCCGCCGAGCTTGTCCTTCTCGATCAGGGCGACGTCCAGGCCCAGCTGGGCTCCACGCAGCGCCGCAGCGTAACCGCCGCTACCGCCGCCGAGGATCACTAGGTCGAAAACGGTGCTGGCGTCGTTCGCCACGTCACGTCCTCCATGCATGTGCGCCGGTCGCCGGGGTCCCCTTCCCGGGGACGACCGGCCTCTCGGCTGGTGTGCGGCCGTTTCTTCGGCCCTGTCGTGGGCCCTGTCCTGCCGAGCCCATCTTCGCACTTGTTGGGGGAAGACGGGACGCGGGGCGGGTGTCTTCTGGCGTCTGATCGATCACCTCAAACATTACCGGGGCGTAACAACCCCGGTAAGGCCGAAACGATTCCGCCCACAGCGGCATTTCGTCGAGAGCGAACGCACCCTCCGAGGGGTGGCGGCGTACGGAACCACTCGCCGCCACCCTGCGAAGCGTCGTCAGCCGAGTTCGCCCGCGCCGATCCGCTCGGCCAGCCGGACCAGGGTGCGCACGGACGAGCCGGTGCCGCCCTTGGGGGTGTAGCCGTACGGGGCTCCCTCGTGGAACGCCGGACCGGCGATGTCCAGGTGCGCCCAGGTGATGCCCTCGCCCACGAACTCCTGGAGGAACAGACCAGCCACCAGGCCGCTGCCCATCCGCTCGCCCATGTTCGCGATGTCCGCGGTCGGGGAGTCCATGCCCTTGCGCAGTTCGCTCGGGAGCGGCATCGGCCAGGACTGCTCGCCGGCCTCCTCCGCGGTCTCGTAGATCGCGGTGCGGAACGCGTCGTCGTTGGCCATGATGCCGAAGGTGCGGTTGCCGAGCGCGACCATCATGGCGCCGGTCAGCGTGGCCACGTCCACGATTGCGTCGGGCTTCTCCTCCGATGCCTTCCAGAGCGCGTCCGCCAGCACCAGCCGGCCCTCGGCGTCGGTGTTGAGCACCTCGACCGTCTTGCCGCTGTACATCCGCAGCACATCGCCGGGGCGCACGGCGGAACCGGACGGCATGTTCTCCGCCAGGGCGAGCCAGCCGGTGACGTTGACCGGTAGGCCCAGCCGCGCGACGGTGATGACCGCGGCGAACACCGCGGCGGCGCCGGCCATGTCGCACTTCATGGTCTCGTTGTGACCGGCCGGCTTGAGGGAGATGCCGCCCGAGTCGTAGGTGATGCCCTTGCCCACCAGCGCCAGCGTCTTGGCGTCCTTGGAGTGGGTGTAGGTGAGCTTCACCAACCGCGGCGGGTTCTGCGAGCCCTGCCCGACGCCGAGGATGCCGCCGTATCCGCCCTTGAGGAGCGCCTTGTCGTCAAGGACCTGCACCTTGACGCCGTGCTCCTTGCCCGCGGCGGTGACCACGGCGGCGAAGGACTCGGGGTACAGGTCGTTGGGCGGGGTGTTGACCAGGTCCCGGGCCCGGTTCAGCTCCTCGGTGATGGCGAGCGCACGCTCGGCCGCAGCCTTGTGCGCCTTGTCCCGCGGCTTCGCGCCCAGCAGGGCGATCTCGGCGAGCGGAGCCTTCACGCCCTTGTTGCCTTCGCCGCCCTGGTAGGCGATGAAGGCGTACGCGCCCAGCAGCGCGCCCTCGGCGATCGCCTCGACGTCCTCCGACGCCTCGATCGGCAGCGCGAAGGCGGCCTTCTTCGAGCCGGCGAGCGTACGGGCCGCGGTGCCGGCGGCCCTGCGCAGGGACTCGGCCCCGTACGCCTCGTCCTCGTTCGGTACGGACCCGAGGCCGACCGCGATGATCAGCGGTGCCTTGATGCCGGCCGGCGCGGCCAGCTTGGTCACCTCGCCCTCGGAGCCACCGGCTCCGAGGGTCTCCAGTACGGCGGCGAGCCTGCCGTCGAACGCCTTGTCCACGGCCTCTGCGCCCGGTGCGACCACCGGGCCCTTGTCGCCCTTTGCGACCCCGATGACCAGGGCGTCGGCGCGCAGCGTCGCGGCACCGGCAGTGCTGAGAGTGAGAGCAGTCACGGTGGTGAAATCTCGCTTCCGTTGAGTTCGAGGGGCCATTTCGGGGCCGTTGGGGGGATAGGTCGACACCCCGCCCGGCAAGAGCCTACGCGCGGTCATACGGGTCGCTCACGGCGGCAGCCGTTCACTCCGGCCGTGGCGTCCGCCCTGGTTGAGGACATCCGGGGGAGCAGTGCGGGGTGAGACTCGTGTGGCGTGAGCGAGGGGACGGGCGGACTCCCTTGAGGGGAGCGGAACTTGGGGTGCCGTCCTCCGCGGGGGTGCCGTCGTCGTCCTGTGCAGCACGGTTCGCGGTACTGGCCGCACTTCGTTCACCACGGGCGCACACTCCACCGCCCGAAGGGGCGACCGACGCACTCGCAAGGGGGCGGCCCACCGGGGTCAGCCCAGGGCCAGCGCCACCAGGCAGATCGTCGCGGATGTCTCGGCCACGGCACCGAACACGTCCCCGGTCACCCCGTCGAAGCGTCGTACGCAGTGCCGAAGCAGCAACTGGGCGGCCAGCAGTCCGCTCACGACGGCCAGTGCCATGTGCAGTGCACCGAGCGGACCGGGGCCGAACAGCCAGCCGGCCGCGGCACAGAGCAACGTCACCCCTGCGGTGATCGCCAACGCGGACCGTACGGAGAGCACCTCCGCCACCAGTGCGCCCAGGCCCTCGGCACGGGCGGCCGGCACTCCCGTACGGGCGGCGAGGGTGAGCGCCAGCCGAGCGGCGACCTGGCAGATGACCGCGCCGAGCGCTCCATGGCCCCAGCCCTGCGCGTACAACTCGGACAGGGCCGCGACCTGCGCCAGCAGGGTGAACAGCAGCGTCAGCACGCCGAAGGGACCGATGTCCGACTTCTTCATGACCCTCAGCGCGTCCTCGGCGGGGCGCGCGCTGCCGAGCCCGTCGGCCGTATCGGCGAGTCCGTCCAGATGGAGGGCGCGGGTGAGGACGGCGGGCACCGTCGCGGTCGCGATCGCCACCAGCAGTGGCCCGGCGCCCAGGAGGATGAACAACCCGCCCGCCCCGGCCGCGACCAGACCGACCACCACGCCCACCAGCGGCGCGCACGCCATCCCGGCCCGCGCGGCCTCACGGTCCCAGCGCGTGATGCGCACGGGCAGGATGCTGAGGGTGCCAAAGGCGAAACGTATGCCGGTCATAGCCGTGGAGACGGGTGCTTCACTCACCGCCGAAGGGTAGCCCGGACCTGTTCGGCGGCCGATTCCCGCGCCACCACAGGAGATCTCCGCTCGATGATCCCGCCCGCTGTCCCGCCGGCGACGGTAAATTGCGCATATCGCGCAAAACGGGAGGACTTTCTATGGGGCACTGGTTCTCCACCAACATCGTCGAGCCGGGAAAGCTCCCGATGTTCCTCGCCCTCGCCTCCTTCGTACTGACCTTCCTCATCACCCGTGTGATCACCCGCATGATCCGCGCGGGCCGCGGCCCCTTCCGCAACATCGCATCGGGGGGAGGGGTGCACATCCACCATGTGGTGCCCGGAGTCATCCTCACCCTCGTGGGCGGCTTCGGCGCCGTGGGCAGCGGACAGCACGGCGTCACCGCGGCCGTCTGCGCAGTGATCTTCGGGGTGGGGGCGGGACTCGTCCTGGACGAGTTCGCGCTGATCGTCCACACGGACGACGTGTACTGGACCGAAGAGGGCCGGCAGAGCGTCGAAGCCGTCATCGTGGCCACCGCACTCGCCATGCTCGTGCTCAGCGGCTTCTCACCACTCGGCGTGGACAGCCTCACCCCGGACGAACGACAGAACCGCGCCACCCTGATCAGCACCCTCGTACTGAACTTCCTGCTGGTGATCGTCACCCTCTTCAAGGGGAAACCACAACTGGCGCTCATGGGCACCCTGGTGCCCTTCGTGGCGATCTTCGGCGCGGTTCGGCTGGCGAAGCCCACCTCGCCCTGGGCGCGGCGCTTCTACCGCCGCAGGCCGAAGTCCCGGGCCCGCGCCTGGCTGCGCGCCTATCGACACGATCGACGCTGGGACGGACCGCGCCGCAAGTTCCAGGACCTGATCGGCGGTACGCCCGACCCCGAGCGACTGGGACGCTGACGGCCCGTCCGCGCCCCACGGCCGTCATGCCCCAAACTTCTACGCCCGCAGCCTCCGTGCTCGTCACTGCGTGCCACGAGCGAAACCGTCCCGATCGCTCCCCGCGGGGGCGGGGCTCAGTCCCGGTCGTCCCCCGCGGACGTCGACTCGTCCTGCTCCTCAGTCGGCTCACCGGGCTCGGGACGCTCAGGCAACTCGGCAGCCAGTGCGGCAGCCGCCCGGACGAGAGGGAGGGCGAGCAGCGCTCCGGTGCCTTCCCCCGCCGTTACGCCATGGTCCAGCAACGGGGTGAGCGCCATCCGGTCCAACGCCTTCGCCTGGGCGGGCTCCCCGGTCAACTGGCCGGCCAGCCACCAGTCCGGTGCGCGGTACGCAGCCCGCTGCCCCACCAGCGCACAAGCGGCCGAAACCACTCCGTCCAGAATCACGGGCATCCGTCGCGTCGCACTCTGGAGGAGGAAGCCGGTCATCGCCGCCAACTCGGCGCCCCCCACCGCGGCCAGCAACTCCAACTGATCGCCCAGCACCGGGCGGGCACGGCGCAACGAATCCCGGATCGCGGCACACTTGCGCATCCATGCCAGATCGTCGATGCCCGCGCCACCACGACCCGTCACCACCGAAGCGTCCGTACCGCACAGCGCCGCGATCAACGTCGAGGCGGCAGTGGTGCCACCGACGCTCAGATCACCGAGCACCACCAGGTCAGTGCCGGAATCCGCCTCCTCATCGGCGATCGCCATACCCAGGCGTACCGCACGCTCCGTCTCATCGACCGTCAGCGCGTCCTCGATGTCGATGCGCCCGCTGCCGCGCCGCACCCGATGGCGCACCACGTCGTCCGGCAGCAGATCGGGATCGCAGTCCAAGCCGGCGTCGATGACGCGCACCTGAACATCCGCCTGGCGGGCCACCACCGCGACGGGACTCGCCCCTTCCAACACGGCCCGGACCAACCGGTGCGCCGACCCCGCCTCCCGGCCCGACACCCCCAGCGCCGCCACCGCGTGGTCACCGGCGAACAGCACCACGCGCGGCTGACCGATGGGCTTCACCGGTACCCGGCCCTGAGCGAGCGAAAGCCACTCGCCCAACTCGTCGAGTCGACCCAGCGCTCCGGGGGGAACGGCGAGCCGGGCCCGGTGTTCCTCAGCACGCTGGCGGAGGCCACTGTCCGGGCGCTCGATCAGATCGGAGAAGTCATCGAGATTCAGCCTGCTCATTCGCCGAACAGTACCCGCCCGCCCCGGCCATCCGCCTACCCCGTCGATCAGCTCCGGAGCACCAGTGGCTGCCCGGCGACCACCAGCAACACCTGCTCGCACTCCGCCGCGAAGGCGGCGTTCAGCCGACCGAGCTCATCACGGAAGCGGCGCCCCGACGCGGTGGCGGGGACCACTCCCGACCCGGCCTCGTTCGTCACCGCGACGAGCGTGCGCGGAGTCTCCCGCACCGCCGTGACCAACTCGGTCACCTTCTTGCGCAGCGCGGTCTCACCGCTCTCCCGCCACTGCGCGTCGTCCCAGGCGCCCACCTGGTCCATCGCGTCGGTGAGCCACAACGAAAGGCAGTCGATCAACAGAGGCGGGCCGTCCTCTGCGAGCAGCGGGACGAGATCACAGGTCTCCGCGGTACGCCAGGACCCCGGCCGACGGTCGCGGTGCAGGTCCACCCGGGCCGCCCACTCCTCGTCCCCCTGCCGGGTACCGCCCGTGGCCACGTACAACACCCCGGGGAAGGTCTCCAGCCGACGTTCGGCCTCCAAGGACTTGCCCGAACGCGCCCCACCGGTGACCAGGGTGCGCCGGGGCACATCAGGGACGGCGTGGTACTCGCCGACCACCAGCGTCGTCCCGTCCGGCACGGTCCGCGCACCCGCGGCGGCGAGCCGGCGGTCCAACTCGGGCCCACCGGGGACTTCATGGCCGATGTGGACGGCGATCACGTCCGTGGTCGCGCCGATCGCCCCGACGGCCCTCAGTCGCGCGATCGCATCCGGACGCCCCACGACATCGGCCACGACCATCTCGTAGGCCGCCCGCCCCTCCGCGACACCGGCCGGAGCGCCACCCGGAGGCAGGTACAGCAGCCGATCGCCCTCGGGGGAGGAGACCTCGTAGCCCGTGCCCGGGTGGTCCATCGCCACCGCCCGCACCCGGTGACCGCTGATCAACGTCAACACCCGTCCATCGGGAACCCGCCCCGCCGACGGTAGCCCCGCGGGCAACTCGACAGCCGGTCCGTCGTGCGGGTGAGTCAACAACACCTGTCGTACGCCCACGAGCGAATGCCCTGCCCGCGCTGCGGCCAGGGCGGCTCCGGGCGTCAGATCCAGGAGTAGCGCCCCGTCGATGAGCAGCGCGGTGGCTGCCCTGGCGCGTGAGCCACGGGCAGCGGCACACGCGGCGCAGGGACAGTCGGGCTGAGGGAGACCGGCAGGAGATCCGGTGCCGAGCAAAGTCACTTCCACATCCCCGATCCTGCCTCTTCACCGCAGGCAGTGCGCGCCCGGATACGCTGCGGGCAGGACAGAGATCCTTTGCGGGACTCAGGGAGGCGTACATGGCATGGACGTGGCGGTTCGAGAAGTCCGACGGAACGGAGGTCCAGCCGGCCGTCGAGCCGGAGGAGTTCACGACGCAGGGGGACGCGGAATCCTGGCTCGGTGAGCACTGGAAGGAGCTGCGAGACGGCGGCGCGGACCAGATTCACCTCTCGGAAGACGCGACCAAGATCTACGGCCCCATGAGCCTGGACGCCCCGGAGTAGCTTTCCGGGGGGACGGCTGTGCGAACGGGTCCCCGGAGAGTGAATCTCCGGGGGCCCGGGTGGGGCTTGGTCCGGGTGGGGGCCTAGCTTGGTCCGGGTGGGGCCTGTGCCTGGGTTTCCGCCTTGGGTGGCGGGGGGTTCCGTCCTCAAGCGCCGGACGGGCTGAGGTGATCCGGGGCTGCGGGTTTTGACTGTTTCCGGGCGGAGCCCGTTCTGTGAGCTCAGCCCTGGGGGTGGAGGGTTCCGTCCTCAAGCGCCGGACGGGCTGGGTGGGGCGGGTGGAGCTTGTGTTGTGGGGGCTGGTCTGGGGGGCGGGGCTTTGGGTGGTCCGGCTGGGGGTGGGGTTGGTGCGGGTGGTGGGGGTGCTTTCGGGCGTGACTCCTCAGCGCCGGCGGCCAGCGGCTGGCCCGTTGGTGGCGGCTCTGAAGCCGCCGACGCTTCCGGGGACACCCCCTGCGCGCCCCCAATACCGCAACCAGGCATACCTGCCCCTAGCTCGTCCATAAGTCGGGCTCAGGACGGGTGCTACCCAATACCGCAACCAGGTCTTGCTTGCCCCCAGCTCGTCCAAGAGTCAGGAAGTCGGGCTCAGGGCAGGTGCCCAGTGGCGCAACCAGTTCTGCTTGCGCCTGGCTCTATCCGCGGGTTGAGCTCGGGGCGCGTGGTCAACACCACCATCAGGGCTGCTTGCCCCCCTGCCCCGGCTCCATCCATGAGTTCAGCCACGAGTGGGGGTCTTCTTGCACATCGGACAGGTTCAGGGCCGAGCGGGAGGTTCCCTGGGCCATCGGAAAAGTTCAGGGCCCAAATGGGGGCAGTCGGTTGAAGGTTGAAGGTTGAGGTCGGCGGGCTTAGATCTCGCCCAAGGTGACCTCGGCCGTTTTGGAGTCGCCGCCCCGTTGGTATCCCACAACCACCTTCTGGCCGGGCTCGTCCGAAGCCAATGCCTCGGCGAGAGAGGTGATGGTCGTGATCTGTGCGGAACCGACCTTGGTGATGATGTCGCCCGGACGCAGCCCGGCTTCATCGGCGGCACCGTCCTTTTCGACCGTCACCACTGCCGCGCCGGAAGGCTGGTAGCTGTCGTCGAGGACCGTACGGGCGGTGATGTCCAGGGCGGCTCGACCTGAGTCGATCACTCTTCCACTCTGGATGATCTGGTCGGCGACCGTCTTCACCATGCTGGCCGGGATGGCGAAGCCAATTCCCGGTGCCGCTCCCTCACCGAGTGAAGGGTCGCTCGCAGCCAGGGTCGGGATTCCGATGACTTCACTATCCAGATTGACCAGCGCACCCCCGCTGTTGCCCGGGTTGATCGCTGCCGAGGTCTGGAGCATGTTCCCGATGGTGGCGCCCGTACCCCCACCCGATTCGCTCTCCGTGACCGTGCGCCCAACCGCCGAAATGATGCCTTGGGTGACGCTGCTCGACAGCCCGAGTGGCGAACCCATCGCCAACACGATCTGCCCCACCTGGACCCTGGACGAGTCCCCGAACTTGGCCGGTTTCAGCTCGGCCGGGACCTTCTCCAGCTTGATGACCGCGAGGTCCTGTTCAGGGTAGGAAGAGACCAGCCGTGCGCTGAGGGGAGCCTCGCCCGTGGCGACGGTGACTTTGAAGGATGTTCCCTCGCCCACGACGTGTGCGTTGGTGATCACATGGCCCTTGGTGTCATAGACGATCCCCGAGCCGAGGGCCTCACCCGCCTCGATCTGGACCACGGACGGCAATACGTTCTTGATGGCCGTCTCGTAGTCCGACTGGAGGTCGTTCGCGGCCTTCGGCGGCGCAGCGCGCGTGGAGGTCTCAGGCTGAGCTGCGGGCGTACTGGAACAGCCTGCGATCAAAGTGGCCGCGGCTGCACAGGCCCCAACGCTGAGGACCAGCATCCGGCGCATACTCCAGGTGGGGCGAGGGGATGCATCCATGATCGGAGTATCCCTTTTGTCGCTTTAGTTCGTCCCCTAGTGCGCATCCGAACAGGTGGCACCCCTGCGTGTCGACACGCCTTGCCGTGACTCACAGGAACTCCCTCCCTCACCTCATAGTCGAAGCCAGGGACGCTCGCTCCAGGATCTGAGTTGTTCCACCACCCGACGGACTCCCCCCACCTGACACCAAGCCCCCTTCGCAGCCGTCCTCATGTAGGCACCGAGCCCCATTCGCGGCCGTCCGCATTTGAGCGCCGAGCCCGATTGGCGGCCCGGGGGACCTCCCCCCATGACCTAAGCCTTCGGCCCGGGGGAACACTCCCCACCCGGGGCATCACTCATGGATGGAGCCAGGGCCAGGCGCAAGCAGAACTGGTTGCACCACTGGGCACCTGCCCTGAGCCCGACTTCCTGACTTTTGGACGAGCTGGGGGCAAGCAAGACCTGGTTGCGGTATTGGGTAACACCCGTCCTGAGCTCGACTTGTGGATGAGCTAGGGACAGGGAGACCTGGTTGATGTTCTGGGGGCGCGCAGGGGGTGTCCCCGGAAGCGTCGGCGGCTTCAGAGCCGCCATGGACGGATCAGCCGCTGGCCGCCGGCGCTGAGGAGTCACGCCCGAAAGCACCCCCACCACCCGCACCCCACCCCACCCCCAGCCGGACCACCCAAAGCCCCGCCCCCCAGACCAGCCCCCACAGCAAGGGCTCCACCCGCCCCACCCAGCCCGTCCGGCGCTTGAGGACGGAACCCCCCGCCCCCCAGGGCTGAGCTCACAGAACGGGCTCCGCCCGGAGAGAGCCAAAACCCGCAGCCCAAGCCAACCCAGCCCGTCAGGCGTTTGAGGACGGAACCCCGCCACCCCCCAAGGCGGAACCCAAAACACAGCCCCACCCGGACCAAGCTAGGCCCCCCCGTTCCCCTCACCCCCTGACAAAAACTGCGTCGCCGCCAGTTCCCCATACAGCGGATCCCCCGCCACCAGCTCCGCGTGCGTCCCCACCGCGCGTACCTTTCCCGCGTCCATCACCACGATCCGGTCGGCCAGCGTCACGGTGGAGAGCCGGTGTGCCACCACCAGGACGGTCACTTCGCGAGCCACTTCCGCCACCACGTCCCGTAGCGCCAGCTCGTTCACCGCGTCCAGTTGTGAGGTCGCCTCGTCCATCAGCAGCAGTCGCGGCTTGCGCAGCAGGGCGCGGGCGATGGCGACCCGTTGGCGTTCGCCGCCGGAGAGTTTGGAGCCGCGGTGGCCCACGAGGGTGTCGAGCCCTTCGGGGAGGCGGCTCACCAGCGTGTCCAGTCGGGCCTTCACCAGGACTTCGGCGATGTCTTCGTCCGTGGCGTGGGGGGCGGCGAAGACGAGGTTGTCGCGCAGGGTGCCCGCGAGTACCGGTGCGTCCTGTTCCACGTAGCCCATGGCTGCCCGGAGTTCGGCCAGCGGCCAGTCGCGTACGTCCTTGCCGTCCACCAGGACTCGTCCGTCGTCCACTTCGTAGAACCGTTCGATGAGGGCGAACACGGTCGTCTTGCCGGCGCCTGACGGGCCGACGAAGGCGGTCATCCCGCCTTCCGGTATGTCGAAGGAGACCCCGTGGTGCACCGGTGGGAGGTCGTCCCGATAGCGGAAGGCGACCTCTTCGAATGCGACCGAGACCGGTGCGGCACGCTGCGGGAGCACGGACTCCTGGGCTCCCGGTTCCTCCGTCGCCAGTTGTTCGGCTTCCACGATGCGGGCGATGGCGGCCGAGCCCTGCTGGTACTGGGTGGCGGCCTCCACCATCCGTGACACCGGGTCGATCAGGTAGAAGAGGAAGAGGAGGAAGGCGACGAGTGTGGAGATGGAGATCGCTCCGGATGCGACGCGTGCGCCGCCGATGCCCAGGACTGCCAGGAACGACACCTGTACGGCCAGCCCAACGGACGACCAGGCCACGGACTGCCATTTCGCGGAGCGCACACCATGCCGCCAGGCGTCGGTCGCGGCTGCGGTGACGACAGCGGTCTCTCGGTCTTCCGCGCCGGACGCCTTGACCGTTCGGAACGCTCCGAAGGCCCGTTCGAGCACGGTCGAGATCTCCGCGACGGATTCCTGTGCCCGCTGGGTGGATCGGGCGATCTGCGGCATCACCAGGGCGACACAGCCTCCGATCAGCACGATCACCGCGAGCGTGACCCCGAGGAGTACCGGGTCCATGACGGCCATCAGCACGATGGTCGCGACGAACGCGATTCCGCCCGTTGCGGCGGAGACGATCGACTGGGTGGTCACCGCGCGGAGGAGGGTGGTGTCCGAGGTGACGCGGGACATCAGATCGCCGGGTTGGGTCCGCTCCATCTCCGTCAGCCGCAGGCGGAGCAGTCGTCCGATGAGGGAGCGACGGGCCGCAAGGACCACGGATTCGGCGGTGCGTTCCAGGATGTACGCCCCGACCGCTTCGATCGCGGTACCTATGATCACCAGGCCGGTGAGCAGCAGGAGTATCCCGGTGATCGACTCGTCGTTGCCCAGTCGATCGACGAGGGACTTCGCCGCGAGGGGCTGGCCCAGTCCGGCCACGGTACCGACGAGGGCGAGGGACGCACCGAGCGCCACGGTCCAGCGGTGTGGCTTGAAGTGTGCGTAGAGCGCCCGCCAGGTCTCCCGGGCGGGCAGCCGGGCTGGCGCGTTTTCGCTCGTTCCGGTGGAGCCGGGGCCGGCGGGGCGCGGGGTGGATTTAGCGGTGCTCACCCCTACGATGACGCGAAATCTCCGCCCGCGCCTGACTGGCCGGAAGTACTAGCCGTTCCGGCGCGGGCGTCAGCCCCGTACCCCGCACAGGTGCAGCAGTGCCGCGACCTGGCGATAGGGGTCGGTGCGGCCTGCGCGGTCCTCGGCGGCCAGGAGGCGTTCCAGGGCGGTGGCCGCGGGGATCTCGGTGTCCGCTCCCCGGTCGGTGAACACCTGCACGCCGTACCAGGCGTGCAGGGGGGCAGCGATGCCCGCCAGCGCAGCGGTCAGTGCGTGGAGCCGGTCGGTCCGCTCCACGATCCCGCCGCGGTCGGTCCAGATGTCCGCGTCGAAGGCGGCCAGCGTCCCGTCCCAGTCCCCGTTCAGTCCGGGGGCGAGGGCGAGCGCGTCCCCGTTGCGGACGAGGAGGGAGAGCAGTCCGCCGGGAGCCAGCATCCGGGCGAGGCCGGCGAGCATCGCGTCCGGTTCCTGTTCGGACATCAGTACGCCATGGCACAGGACCACGTCGAAGCTGCCGGGCAGGAAGTGGACGCCGGTCTCGCGGCAGGCGCCTTCGATGAACCGGACGCGTTCCCGGATGCCGGCGGGTTCGGTCGCCAGCGATTCCTGTGCGGCCCGCAGGAGGCCGGCGTCGGATTCCAGTCCGGTGATGGTGTGGCCCGCCCGGGCCAGCCGGAGCGCCTGGACGCCCCTGCCCATGCCGACGTCGAGTATCCGCAGCCGCTGCCCCACGGGGTAGCGGGCGGCCATCTGCTCATCGAGTTGGCGGGCCACCAACTCCTGGCGGACGGTCTCCTTCAGCCCACCCCGCAGTACGGGGGCGGGCGTGATCGGCTGAATCTGCCCCTCAGGCCCTCCGGGCACGGTCGCCGTGCCTTCGAGGGCCTGGCTGCTCAGGGTCGCTCTCCGCGCTTGACCTGCGGCTTCGGCAGGCGAAGTCGCCGCAGTTGGAGCGTACGCATCAGGCCGTAGGCGACTGCGCCACGCTTCGGCTCGTCCGGGTAGCGCTCGCGCAACTGCTTCTTCAGTCGAATGGCGAGCCCGATCGAGTCCACGACGATCATGACGATGACACCCAACCAGACCAGCAGCGCGATGTTCTGCATCTGACGGTTCTGGATGAGGCTCATGATGAGGATCAGGACGGCGATCGGCAGGAAGAATTCGGCGATGCAGAAGCGCGAGTCGACGAAGTCGCGGACGAACCGTCGCACCGGGCCCTTGTCACGAGCGGGCAGGTACCGCTCGTCACCGCTGGCGAGGGCCTCGCGCTGACGGGCCAGATCGGAACGGCGTGCCTCACGCGCACGCTTCATGCCCTCCTTGCGGTCCGCCGGCGCGCTTGAGGCGCGGCGACGCTGACTCTGGGCCTCACTGCGCTTGGGCGTGGGGCGGCCCTTGGGGGCCTCGGGATCGCGGGTCTGCTTGGAGAGGTCCGCCGTCACCTGATCGGTGGGGGCCTTCTCTGTCTTGGCACGGCTACGGAACACAAAGCCCAAGGGTACGGGGTGGCAGGCATGGACCCAACGCCGGAGGGGAACGATCCGGCAACACCAAGCGTCTGTAGGGGGCAGAAGGGGCAGAACGCACATTGCGTGGAGTTCCCGCTGAGGCTCCTGAGGTTTCCCTGACGGTCGTCTACTCCCTGCGCCGGATCGGAAGCTGTCCGCAGTCGTCCTTGGGGATGAGCGCATCCACGCTCGAACAGTGCGGTAATGGATGTAGGGCCCGTACTGTGGGTTCTGTTGGAGTGCTGGAGCCGGAGTCCGTCAGAAGGGGGCGCGCGAAGCCCATGAGCGGTGTCATGAAGCGTATGGGGATGATCTTCCGCGCGAAGGCAAATAAGGCCCTGGATCGGGCCGAAGACCCGCGCGAAACCCTGGATTACTCATATCAGAAGCAACTGGAGCTGTTGCAGAAGGTGCGTCGGGGCGTCGCCGATGTGGCCACGTCACGCAAGCGCCTCGAACTGCAGGTGAATCAGCTCCAAGGCCAGTCCTCCAAGCTGGAGGACCAGGGCCGCAAGGCGCTGGCACTGGGCCGCGAGGACCTGGCGCGTGAGGCGCTCTCCCGCCGGGCCGCATTGCAGCAGCAGATCAGCGACCTGGAAGTGCAGCACCAGACCCTCCAGGGTGAAGAGGAGAAGCTCACCCTGGCGGCTCAGCGCCTTCAGGCGAAGGTGGACGCCTTCCGCACCAAGAAGGAAACGATCAAGGCGACCTACACCGCCGCTCAGGCGCAGACGCGGATCGGCGAGGCGTTCTCCGGTATTTCGGAGGAGATGGGCGATGTCGGCCTGGCCATTCAGCGGGCCGAGGACAAGACCGCGCAGCTCCAGGCCAGGGCCGGGGCCATCGACGAGCTGCTCGCTTCCGGTGCGCTGGACGACCCGTCCGGCATGGCGAAGGACGACATCGCCGCCGAGCTGGACCGCATCTCCGGTGGTACGGATGTAGAGCTGGAGCTCCAGCGGATGAAGGCCGAGCTGGCGGGTGGCAGCAGCTCCTCGCAGCAGGCCATCGAAGGGAACAAGGGGGCCCCGCAGGACGCTCCCGGCCAGCACACCAACAAGCCCAACTTTGACAAGAACTGAACAAGAACTGATCAGAGCCGAGGCAGAACCCGAGCGGGACCGAGAGGTCCCGGTCAGGCACCCCAGCACCGCTCAGCACCTGTCCGAGTGACATCGACCAGTAGGGGCTCGTCATGATCGTACGGATCATGGGGGAGGGCCAGGTGAAGCTGGCTGACACCCACTTCGCCGAACTGAACAAGCTCGACGACGAGCTGCTCGCCGAGATGGAGCGGGGTGACGGTCCCGGTTTCCGCCGGACTCTCGCCGCGCTCCTGGAGCGTGTGCACGCCCTCGGTGAGCCCCTGCCGGACGATGCCCTGGAGCCATCAGAGCTGATCCTTCCGGCAGCGGACGCGACGTTGGAGGACGTGCGGGCGATGCTCGGCGACGACGGATTGCTCCCCGGACTCCCCGGCTGACCACACGCGGTTGCCGGGGTTTCCGGCTGACTGCACCCGGTTCCGAGGCTCCTGGCTGAGCAGCGCCCGGTTTCCGGTCTCCCGGGGCTGACCGCAGCCCTGCTTCCGACCCCCTCCCGGCCGCTGCGCAGGCCACCCTGCTGCCTTCCCGCAAGATCCAAGCCCTTCCCGCACGGTTCGGGGAGCATGGCCACACCCGAGATGGTGGTCGGCGAGCAGGACGAGCAGGAGGAAGCGCCTTACCCGCCCGCAGGGTCACGCCGTACCGTTCCTGGCGTGACCTCACTCGCCTCCGGCTTCGCCCGCACCCAGCGCTGGCTCCGCGAGCACCCGTTGGCGCTCGACGGGTCGCTGGCCGTGACGGTGCTGATCTGCATGGTGATCGGATCCTTCGCCGAGCCGTACGGCGAGCACGGGCCCGAGTTCGGCGCCCGCACCCCCGAGTTGCGCAGCGTGGTGTTGATCGCCCTGGTCTCGGCCGCGCTCGTCTTTCGCCGCAGCAGGCCGATGGGCGTACTGCTCTTCACCGGGTTGCTCTCCGTCACCGAGTTGATCATCGGTGATCCTGCCGCTCCGGTGGTGATGAGCGCGGTGATCGCCCTGTACACCGTCGGCTCCCGTACCGATCGGCCCACCACCTGGCGGGTCGGGCTCCTCGCGATGACCGTGCTCACCGGCACCGCCATGTTCTTCGGCTCGACCCCTTGGTACACCCAGGAGAACCTGGGCATCTTCGCCTGGACCGGCATGGCCGCCGCCGCGGGGGACGCGGTCCGCAGCCGCCGCGCGTTCGTCGACGCCATCAGGGAACGCGCCGAACGCGCCGAACGCACCCGCGAGGAGGAGGCCCGCCGTCGGGTGGCCGAGGAGCGGCTTCGGATCGCCCGTGACCTCCATGATGTGGTCGCCCACCACATCGCCCTGGTCAATGTGCAGGCGGGAGTGGCAGCCCATGTGATGGACCGACGCCCCGACCAGGCGAAGGAGGCACTCGCGCACGTACGGGAGGCAAGCCGTTCCGCGCTCAATGAACTCCGCGCCACGGTCGGTCTGCTCCGGCAGTCGGGCGACCCCGAAGCCCCCACCGAGCCGGCACCCGGCCTCGCCGTCCTCGACGCCCTCGTCACCACCTTCCGGCAGGCCGGTCTGCCGGTCGAGGTGGCCCGCGCGGACGACGGTGCGCGTCCGCCGTCCGCCGTTGATCTTGCCGCGTATCGGATCATCCAGGAGGCGTTGACCAATGTGCAGAAGCACGCCGGCCGGGAAGCGACGGCCGAGGTCAGCGTGATCCGGGTCGGCGCCACCCTGGAGGTCACGGTCCTGGACAACGGAAAGGCGCCGGAGCTCTGCCCGGCGGGTTGCGCGGACCATCCCGGCGGGCCGCTGCCCCCGGCCGCAGACCCTTCGGACTCCGAGTCCGGGGGAGGCGGCCACGGCCTGCTCGGGATGCGTGAGCGGGTCACCGCGCTCGGCGGCCGGCTCAGCGCGGGCCCCCGATACGGAGGCGGTTTCCGAGTGCAGGCGATACTGCCCCTCACGGCTCGTACGGGGGAGAACAGATGACGATCAGGGTGCTGCTCGCCGATGACCAGACGCTCCTGCGCAGTGCGTTTCGCGTGCTGGTGGACTCGGAGCCCGATATGGAGGTCGTCGGCGAGGCCGCGGACGGAGCGGAGGCGGTCGCTCTCGCCCGTTCCACGCGTGCCGACGTCGTCCTGATGGACATCCGGATGCCCGGCACCGACGGACTGGCCGCCACTCGCATGATCAGCGCGGATCCCGAGCTCGCCGAGGTGCGGGTGGTGATGCTGACGACCTTCGAAGTGGACGAGTACGTGGTCCAGTCGCTGCGAGCCGGGGCGTCCGGCTTCCTCGGCAAGGGGGCCGAGCCCGATGAGTTGCTCAATGCGATCCGGATAGCCGCGGCGGGCGACGCCCTGCTCTCACCGGTCGCGACCAAGGGCCTGATCGCCAAGTTCCTGGCCCAGGGCGGCGACATGGACACCCAGGAGTCCGAGAGCTACTCCGAGCGGCTGGGCGCGCTCACCAGCCGGGAGCGCGAGGTGCTCGTCCTCGTGGCCGGGGGGTACACCAACGATGAGATCGCCGAACGCCTCCAGGTGAGCCCCCTGACCGTCAAGACCCATGTGAATCGGGCGATGGCCAAGCTCGGTGCGCGCGATCGGGCCCAGCTGGTGGTCACCGCGTACGAGTCCGGACTGGTACGTCCAAGGGTGGAGTGATCGGGCTCCCCGGCATACTCCAACTGCGGTATGCCCCAGATAAAGAAACGGGACCTGGGGCCGACAGTCGGGCCGATTCGATGACGGATGGTATTAGCGGGGTTCTGGCGGTCCGTGTCCGCACGTCCGCCCCCGGCGAACCCTCCGCTCCTTGCCTGCCGCGAGCCACAGAAGAGAGTCCCCATGTCCTGGCTGTCTCAGTTCAGCCTGAAGCAACGTGCGCTGGTCGGGCTGATGTCGATCGTTGCGATCGTCTTCGGCGCGATTGCCATACCCCAGCTCAAACAGCAGTTGCTGCCCTCCATCGAACTGCCCATGGTGTCGGTGCTCGCCCCCTACGAGGGCGCGTCCCCGGACGTCGTCGAGAAGCAGGTCGTTGAGCCGCTCGAAAGCTCCCTGGAGATGGTCGACGGCATCAAGGGCATCACCTCCACGGCGAGCGAAGGCAACGCCGTGATCATGGCCAGCTTCGAGTACGGGGACGGCACCAAGCAACTCGTCGCCGATGTGCAGCAGGCGGTCAACCGAGCCAGGGCACAACTCCCCGACACCGTCGATCCCCAGGTCATCGCCGGCTCGACCGACGACATCCCGACCGTCGTCCTCGCGGTCACCTCGGACAAGGACCAGCAGACGCTCGCCGACCAACTGGAGCGCACGGTCGTCCCCGCACTGGAGGACATCGAGGGCGTCGGACAGGTCACCATCGACGGCGTCCAGGACCTCCAGATCTCCGTCACGCCCGACGGTGCCAAGCTGGCCGCGGCCGGTCTGAATGCGGCCGTCCTCGCCGAGGCGCTCACCGCCGGCGGCGCCACCGTCCCCGCCGGCTCGTTCAGCGAGGCCGGCAAGAGCCGCACGGTCCAGGTCGGCGGCGGCTTCACCAGCGTCCAGCAGATCCAGGAACTGCGGATCGCGCCCCCGGCGCCCGCCAAGGGCAAGCCGGTGCGTCTCGCTGATGTCGCCACCGTCCAGCAGACGCCCGCCACCGCGGTCTCCCTCACCCGGACCAACGGAAAGCCCAGCCTGGCCGTCCTCGCCACCATGGACAACGACGGCAGCGCCGTCGCCATCTCCGAAGCGGTCACGGACAAGCTGCCCGAGCTGCGCAAAGACCTCGGCTCGGGGGCCGAGCTGTCCGTGGTCTCCGACCAGGGACCCGCGGTCTCCAAGGCGATTTCCGGACTCACCACCGAAGGAGCACTGGGACTGCTCTTCGCGGTGATCGTGATCCTGGTCTTCCTGGCCTCGGTGCGCTCCACCCTGGTCACGGCCGTTTCCATCCCGCTGTCCGTGGTCCTCGCGCTGATCGTGCTGTGGACCCGTGACCTCTCCCTCAACATGCTCACGTTGGGCGCGCTCACCATTGCCATCGGCCGGGTCGTCGACGACTCGATCGTGGTCCTGGAGAACATCAAGCGTCACCTCGGCTACGGCGAGGAGCGCGAGAGCGCGATCGTCAACGCAGTCAAGGAGGTCGCGGGAGCGGTCACCGCGTCCACG
Source organism: Streptomyces sp. NBC_00690 (assembly GCF_036226685.1). NCBI lineage: Bacteria > Bacillati > Actinomycetota > Actinomycetes > Kitasatosporales > Streptomycetaceae > Streptomyces > Streptomyces sp. NBC_00690. The sequence continues at coordinate 2,531,540 of NZ_CP109009.1, read as the reverse complement.
CTGACGACCGTCGCCGTGTTCCTGCCGATCGGTCTGGTCGGCGGCATGGTCGGCGAGCTGTTCGGCTCGTTCTCCCTCACCGTCACCGCGGCACTGCTCGCCTCGCTGCTGGTGTCACTCACCGTCGTACCGGTGCTGTCGTTCTGGTTCCTGCGCGCGCCCAAGGCCGTACGGGGACTGGGCGCCGACGAGGCCCGTCGGATCGCCGAGGAGAAGGAGGAGCGCAGCCGGCTCCAGCGGATGTACGTACCCGTCCTGCGCTTCGCCACGCGCCGCCGCCTGACCAGCATCGGCATCGCGGTCGTCGTCCTGTTCGCCACCCTCGGCATGGGCGGTCTGCTGAAGACCAACTTCTTCGACCAGGGCGAACAGGAGGTCATGTCGATCAAGCAGGAGCTGCCGCCAGGCACCAGCCTGGAGGCGTCCGACGCTGCCGCCAAGAAGGTCGAGCAGGTACTCTCCGGTCTTGACGAACTGAAGAACTACCAGGTCACGGTGGGTTCTTCCGGATTTATGGCGGCCTTCGGCGGGGGCACGGGCTCCAACCAGGCGTCCTATCAGATGACCCTCAAGGACGCCGGAGACTACGAGAAGGTCCGGGACCGCATCGATGCGGAACTGGCCAAGCTCGACGGCGTCGGCGACACGACCATCGCGGCGGGCGACGGCTTCGGCAGCCAGGACCTGAGTGTCGTGGTGAAGGCGGCCAACCCGGACACGCTCAAGACGGCGGCCGAGTCCGTCCGCAAGGAGATCGCCGGCCTCGACGACGTCACCGACGTCCAGAGCGACCTGGCCCAGTCCATCCCGCGGATCTCCGTGAAGGCGAACGCCAAGGCGGCCGAGGCGGGATTCAACGACGCCACCCTCGGAATGGCCGTCGCCCAGGCAGTGCGCGGCACCCCGTCCGGCAAGGCGATCATCGACGACACCGAGCGGGACGTGGTCATCACCTCCGCCCGGCCCGCGAAGACCCTCGCCGAACTCCAGAACCTGCCACTGGGCGCGGTCAAGCTCGGCACCATCGCCGATGTCAAGCTGGTGCCGGGGCCGGTCTCCATGACCCGCATCGACGGCTCGCGCGCCGCGACGATCACGGCCAAGCCGACCGGTGACAACACCGGCGCCGTCAGCTCCGAGCTCCAGACCAAGCTGAACTCCCTGGATCTGCCGGAGGGCGCCACCGCCTCCATCGGAGGGGTCTCCGAGGACCAGGACGACGCGTTCGCCTCCTTGGCCCTGGCGATGCTCGCGGCGATTGCGATCGTGTTCATGCTCCTGGTGGCGGCGTTCCGTTCGCTGATCCAGCCGCTGATCCTGCTGGTCTCCGTTCCGTTCGCGGCAACCGGCGCGATCGGACTGCTGCTCCTCACCGGTACGCCGATGGGCGTGCCGGCGATGATCGGTATGTTGATGCTGATCGGCATCGTGGTCACCAACGCGATCGTGCTGATCGACCTGATCAATCAGTACCGTTCCCAGGGCCTCGGCGTGGTCGAGGCGGTCATCGAGGGCGGTCGACACCGGCTGCGCCCGATCCTGATGACCGCACTGGCGACGATCTTCGCCCTGCTGCCGATGGCGCTCGGCGTCACGGGCGAGGGCGGCTTCATCGCCAAGCCGCTGGCCATCGTGGTCATCGGCGGGCTGCTCACCTCGACGCTGCTGACCCTGCTGCTCGTACCGACGCTGTACGCGATGGTCGAGCTCCGCAAGGAGCGCCGTGCCGCCAAGCGGGCTGCGAAGCGTGCGGAGAAGTCCGGCGAGGCAACGGCCGAGGACGAGGGCGCGCAGAGCGAGGAGCCGAGCCCGGTCAACGTCTGATCCCAGCACCCCTGACGGCCCACCCGGTCCGCGGTCCCGAGAGGAACCCGGACCGGGTGGGCCGTTTCGCACCTGGGGAACAACGGGAGAACACAGTGCCCCGGCCGTCATCGACGACCGGGGCACCACGCTTTGTCCGCCCGCTACGGAAGGGTCAGCATCCGTTCCAGGGCCAGCTTGGCGAAACTCTCTGTCTCGCTGTCCACCTGGATCTGGTTGACGAGGGTGCCCTCGGCCAGGGACTCCAACGTCCACACCAGATGGGGCAGGTCGATGCGGTTCATCGTCGAGCAGAAGCAGACGGTTCGATCGAGGAAGGCGATCTCCTTGTCCGGGTGGGCCTGGGCAACCCGGCGGACCAGGTTCAGTTCGGTGCCGATGGCCCACTTGGAGCCGGCCGGGGCGGCGTCGAGCGTGTTGATGATGTACTCGGTCGAACCGACGTAGTCCGCCGCCGACACGACCTCGTGCTTGCACTCGGGGTGGACCAGCACATTGACGCCCGGAATCCGCTCCCGGACCTCCCGTACGGAATCCAGCGAGAACCGGCCGTGCACCGAGCAGTGGCCGCGCCACAGGATCATCTTCGCCGAGCGCAACTGCTCGACGGTCAGTCCGCCGTTGGGCTTGTGCGGGTTATAGAGGACGCAGTCGTCGAGGGACATGCCCATGTCCCGTACGGCGGTGTTGCGGCCCAGGTGCTGGTCGGGCAGGAAGAGGACCTGCTCGCCCTGCTCGAACGCCCAGTCCAGCGCACGCTTGGCGTTGGACGAGGTGCAGATGGTGCCACCGTGCTTGCCGGTGAACGCCTTGATGTCGGCCGAGGAGTTCATGTACGAGACGGGTACGACCCGCTCGGCTATGCCGGCTTCGGTCAGCACGTCCCAGCACTCGGCGACCTGTTCGGCCGTCGCCATGTCGGCCATCGAGCAGCCCGCGGCCAGATCGGGCAGGACCACCTTCTGGTCGACCGAGGTCAGGATGTCCGCGGACTCTGCCATGAAGTGCACGCCGCAGAAGACGATGTACTCGGCGTCGGGGCGCGCCGCTGCTTCCCGCGCCAACTTGAAGGAGTCACCCGTGACATCGGCGAACTGGATGACCTCGTCGCGCTGGTAGTGGTGGCCCAGGACGAAGACCTTCTCGCCCAGTTTCTCCTTCGCCGCGCGGGCGCGCTCCACCAGATCCGGGTCGGAGGGGGACGGCAGATCGCCGGGGCACTCCACGCCGCGCTCGCTCCTGGGGTCGGCCTCACGGCCGAGCAACAGAAGGGCGAGCGGCGTCGGCTGCACATCGAGCGACTCCGTACGGGGTGGGGCGGTGGTCACGACACACACCCTTTCTTTCTCTGCACAGACCTTTTCGTCTATTTGACGTTATCTATGATAACCGCTTCATGTCACTTTGACGATGGCCATTGCGTCGATGTGACGCACCCCCCTGTGTAGGCCGGTGCCCCCTCGCGGCCGGGTATGCGAGCATGAAGGCAGTAGAAAGAAGACCAAGGAGAGCCCTGGGCCCGGAATGAATCCAGGACTCCACCGGTTGGAACCGTCTGCAAGCAGTCTCCGTACTTCCCCTGCCTCTGGTGGGGAGACCCCATCCCGGGAGTGATGAAGCAGATGTCCGTATCGGACGAGACCACCACCGTGAACGACGGCATCCTCCTGTCCGAAGCCGCCGCGGCCAAGGTCAAGGGCCTGCTGGACCAGGAAGGTCGGGAGGACCTGGCACTGCGGGTAGCCGTCCAGCCCGGCGGTTGCTCCGGTCTGCGCTACCAGCTCTTCTTCGACGAGCGTTCGCTCGACGGCGATGTCATCAAGGACTTCGACGGAGTCAAGGTCGTCACTGACCGGATGAGCGCTCCCTACCTCGGCGGCGCCTCCATCGACTTCGTGGACACCATCGAGAAGCAGGGCTTCACCATCGACAACCCGAACGCCACGGGGTCCTGCGCCTGTGGCGACTCCTTCAACTGAGTCGTCCCCCGCACGCACCAAGGGCGGCGGCCCGTACGGGCCGCCGCCCTTTGGCATGGACAGTCATCACTCAGCCGGACGAACCGACCCGCTCGACCGTCCCGCCGGACTCGGCGTCCACCACCGCCCGATCGCCGAGCGGCCGATCCAGCGTCACCGTCTCCTTCAACTGCTTCGCCAGGGCGATGCACACCCTGTCCGGGTCCGGTGAGGACTCGTTGATCCGCACCTTCACCACACCGCCGCTCTCGACCGCCGTCGCCCGGTGGTCGGAGCACACCCCGCCCCAGAAGGTCACCGTCAGCTTCAGTCCTTCGACCGCGTACGACTCGACGCGCCCAGCGGGCCGTGGCACGGCGGGGTCGGCCACTGGTCCGGACGGCTTGATCTTTTGCGGCGGCTTCGGAGGCTGAACCGGCTGCGCGGGACGGGTCTCCCCCTTCTCCCGCAAGAACTCAGGCTCCACCGCGGGCTGCACGACCGCCGCCGCCTCGCCGCCCACCCGGAAGACCCAGGACGGGACGAGTGCCTGGCCCTGCCCCACCGGCTGGGCGGACAACGCGAACACCGCGCCCGTCACCGTTCGCTGCTCCGGCGTCACCGTGCCACAGGGCTGCGCCGGCTTCTGCGCACCCTCCAGCGGTACGGGAGTGGCACACGCGGGCGGACCACAGGGGACGTCCGAGACCGCCGCGTCCGCTCCCGGCAACGGCGTGGGGCAGTCGGCGGTGCCCGCTGTGTTCGCACCTTGATTCAGTCGGTCCAGCGCCTCCTGGGCGGAGAGCACCGGATGCTCGGTGGACTTCACCGGCTCCAGCAGCCGCCCGCCACCACCGACGACCTGACCGTCCGCGCCGATCTCCACCCCGGTCGTCCAGCCGTACGTGGGCAACCCGCCGACCACCGGATCGGCGTTCACCACCCGCACGGCACCGCGCACCTGCCGAGCGTCCGTTCGGGCGTCGGCCTGCCGGAGGGCCTTGAGCAGCGGTGCGGCTGCCTTCTTCGCCGCAGCCTCGCTCACCGGCGTACCCGCCTCGGTCCCGGTGTCCGGCTTCTGGCAGGTCGCACCCGGGGCGCAGTCGTCGCCGCTCGGAGCACTTCCGTACGCACCGTAGGTCCAGGTGCCCGGCGCCTTGCGGTCGACCCGCAGCAATGGCCCGGAGCCATCGGCCCCGGGGCCCACGGACCACGTGCCACCGGTCAGCCGCGGAGTGCCCGACATCCCGAGCGCCGCCGCGAGCCGAACCACCTCGCTCCGGTCGACCGTCCCGACCGACTGGTGCACGGTGGCCCGTTCAGGTCCTGCTGGAAGTCGATGGGCGCGATAGCGGACGGCGCCGGAAGGGGCCGGCTCACCGGGTGCGATACCCGCCCGCGCCCGCGCCTGTTCCGGATCTGCGGAGAGCTGCGGCGGAGGGGCTGCACTCCGATCGGAGCCCGCCGAAGCCCCGCTGGAACCCACGGTCGCCAGATAGGTGCCGCCGCCCCCCGCGATGAGCAGTACCGCCACCGCGGATGCGACGAGCGGGGCGCGCTTACGGCGCACACGGGGTTCGCTGTTCTCGGTGCTGCTGCTCACCGCATCGCTCCTTGGCCTCATACCCACCCACGGCGCGTGGATGTGTATGGGACGGGGCCGACGGCCGGACGGTTCCCCTTCGCCGGGGCGCGGTCACTGCCCGTACTCGGGCATGGCCTCCACCAGTCGTGCCGAGGCGCTGGGCACCACGACGCCATGGATGCTCGAAGGCAACACCGGAGCCGGCACGTCCGCCATGGGCACCACCCAGTGGGGAGCCATCCGTGCGCAATCCCCGCGCAACTGGGCAAGGGTGAATTCCGTCTCGCGGCCGGCAGCACCTGCGTGGTTCGTCATAACAGCACCGTACGCACCTTGGAGAGAGGGAAAAAAGACCTACTATTGGGTAGTTCTCGCCTTACGGGGAGACCTGTTCGACCGGGTAGCGTTAAGCGTCAACGCCCCCCCTCCACAGGAGCGCCTCGCCGTGCGAATCGCAGTCACCGGCTCCATCGCCACTGACCACCTCATGACCTTCCCGGGTCGTTTCGCCGATCAGCTGGTCGCGGACCAGCTCCACACGGTTTCTCTCTCCTTCCTTGTGGACACCCTCAACGTCCGCCGCGGCGGTGTCGCCGCCAACATCTGCTTCGGTATGGGGCAGCTCGGGACCGCGCCGATCCTCGTCGGAGCGGCCGGGGCGGACTTCGACGAGTACCGCGCCTGGCTGGATCGACACGGAGTGGACACCGATTCCGTACGGATCTCCGAGGTCCTGCACACGGCGCGTTTCGTCTGCACCACCGATGCCGACCACAACCAGATCGGCTCCTTCTACACCGGCGCCATGAGCGAGGCCCGTCTGATCGAGCTCAAGTCGGTCGCCGACCGGGTGGGCGGGCTCGACCTCGCACTCATTGGCGCGGACGACCCGGAGGCAATGCTCCGACACACCGAGGAGTGCCGTTCGCGGAACATCCCCTTCGCGGCCGACTTCTCCCAGCAGATCGCCCGGATGAGCGGGGACGAGATCCGGATACTGCTGGACGGCGCCACCTATCTCTTCTCCAACGAGTACGAGAAGGGCCTGATCGAGTCCAAGACGGGCTGGACCAACGACGAGATCCTCTCCCGCGTCGGCCACCGGATCACCACCCTCGGGGCTCGCGGAGTACGCATCGAGCGCGTCGGCGATGACCCGATCGAGGTGGGTTGCCCGCAGGAAGAGGCCAAGGTCGACCCGACGGGCGTCGGGGACGCCTTCCGCGCCGGGTTCCTGTCCGGGCTCTCATGGGGCGTCGACCTGGAGCGGGCGGCCCAGGTGGGCTGCATGCTGGCGACGCTGGTCATCGAGACCCTGGGCACCCAGGAGTACACCCTGCGCCGGGCGCACTTCATGGACCGCTTCACCAAGGCATACGGCGAAGACGCAGGCACCGAGGTCAAGACTCACCTGGCCTAACCCCACCCGGGCCGGGGGCCTTTCCCCCGGCCCGACGAACACTCCCGCCCGGGTCTCAACTGCGGACGCCCCAGGGGTAAGCCGACGGCACTGGGGCCGCGCCCCGCGACCTAAGCCTGATCCACGGCCAGTGGAACACTCCCCACCCTGGCTGAACCCACGGATGGAGCCAGGGCCAGGCGCAAGCAGAACTGGTTGCCCCCTGGGCACCTGCCCTGAGCCCGACTTCCTGGCTTTTGGACGAGCTGGGGGCAAGCAAGACCTGGTTGCGGTATTGGGTAGCGCGCATCCTGAGCTCACCCCGTGGATGGCCCGGGGCCAGGTAGACCTGTTTGCGGTGTTGGGTAGCGCCTGTCCTGAGCTCGACTTATGGACGGGCTGGGCGCAGGCAGAGCCAGTTGCGGCACTGGGGGCGCGCAGGGGGTGTCCCCGGAAGCGTCGGCGGCTTCAGAGCCGCCACCAACGGGCCAGCCGCTGGCCGCCGGCGCTGAGGAGTCACGCCCGAAAGCACCCCCACCACCCGCACCCCACCCAAACCCCAGCCGGACCCCCTAAAGCCCCGCCCCCCAAGGCCAAGCCCACAACACAAGCTCCACCCGCCCCACCCAGCCCGTCCGGCGCTTGAGGACGGAACCCTCCACCCCCAAGGGCTGAACTCACAGAACGGGCTCCGCCCGGAAGCAGTCAAAACCAGCAGCCCAAGCCAACCCAGCCCGTCCGGCGCTTGAGGACGGAACCCTCCACCCCCAAGGGCTGAACTCACAGAACGGGCTCCGCCCGGAAGCAGTCAAAACCAGCAGCCCAAGCCAACCCAGCCCGTCCGGCGCTTGAGGACGGAACCCCGCCACCCCCCAGGGCGGAAACCCAGGCACGGGCCCCACCCGGAAACAGCCAAGACCCGCAGCCCCCGGGCCACCCCCGCAGCTCACACCACCCGCCTCACCCCATACCCCACCCCCCCTTCCACTTCCTCCTCCCCCAAATACTCCTGCCCCCGCATCGCACACCAAGCCGGAATGTCCAGGCGGGCGGCCTCGTCGTCCGACAGCACCCGCACCACCCCGCCGATGCGTACGTCCTCGATCACCTTCGCCAGTTCGATCACGGGAATCGGACAGAGCTTGCCCAGGGCGTCCAGGACCAGTACCTCGGAGTCCGACCCCTCGGAGTCCGACCCCTCGGCACCCGGCCCCTCCGAACCCGGCCCCTCGGAGCCCACCCCCACGGCGCCCACCTCCTGGCCACCCACCCCCCGGACCGTCCCCCCCACCCCCGGAGCCCCCAGCCGCTCCCGTACGGACGACACGACTTCCGGCAGAACGTCCAGGAACCGTTCCACTTCGGACGCTGTGGTGCCGGACGGCAGCGAAACCCGGACGTTTCCCTCGCTGAGCACCCCCATGGCCCGCAGCACATGGCTCGGAGTCAGCGTGCTCGATGTGCAGGAGGAGCCTGAGGAGACGGAGAATCCCGCACGGTCCAGTTCATGGAGCAGTGCCTCCCCGTCCACGTACAGACAGGAGAACGTCACCAAGTGGGGGAGTCGGCGTACCGGATCACCCACCACCTCCACATCGGGCACCACCTCGGGCACCCGGGTGCGGATGCGGTCCACCAGACCCCGCAGGCGCACCGCTTCTCCCGCGGCCTCGGCCCGGACGGCGCGCAGTGATGCGGCGGCGGCCACGATCGCGGGCAGGTTCTCAAAGCCGGGGGAGCGCCCCGACTCCCGTTCGTCCGCCGGGCCTCTGGGAGCGAACCGGACCCCCTTGCGTACCGCGAGGAGCCCGACGCCCGCGGGCCCACCCCACTTGTGGGCGCTCGCGGTGAGCAGCGACCACCCGTCGGGCACAGCCCCCCACCCGAGGGACTGCGCCGCGTCCACCAGGAGCGGTACGCCCGCCGCACGGCACGCTTCGGCGACTTCGCCCACCGGCTGTTCGGTGCCGACTTCATGGTTGGCGGACTGGAGGCAGGCCAGTGCGGTGCCTTCGCCAGGTCCCCCGCCCGGCCCTTTGGCGAGTTCCCCGGCGAAGGCGGCGGCGTCCACCCGGCCGTGCCGGTCCACGGGGACGGTGACCGCAGCTTCACCAGCGCCGTGGAGTACGGAGGAGTGCTCGACCGCGGAGACGACCACTCGGCTTCCGGCCCGTCGCCGCCCTGCTGTCGCCCCGGCGATCGCGAGGTGCACCGCGTGCGTCCCCGAGGGAGCGAAGGTCAACTCGTCCGGTCGGCATCCGATGGCTTCGGCCGCCGCCTCGCGCGCTGCGTCGAGCAGCAAACGCGCCCGGCGGCCTTCGCGGTAGAGACGTGCGGGGTCCGCCCAGCCCTCGTCCAGGGATGCTTGGAGGGCCTGTCGGGCCACGGGGTGCAAAGGTGCGGAGGAGGCCGCGTCGAAGTAGGGCACCCGGCCACGCTAACCCCCTCGGGTTCGGCTCTGCGGTCTGGAGGGGCGTCAGATCTCCACCGGGTGTGGGGACTCGGTAGTCGCGGCGGGATGTGGACTGCGACCGTCCGGGATGGAATCCGGTGATGGCCTCCGAATGTGAATCCGGCTCTGGATTCCCTAGCGATTCCCGTCGAAAACCGCGCGATATGCAGGGGGATTCCATCCCTTCGGGGTGTCGGACGGCGCGTTGGGCACCCTCCCCGCGCGACCCCAAATAGCGTCCAGTAGGGTTTGGTCCGCATAAACATCCAAACCCCTGCCCGCGTCAGGGCCGGCGACCGACCAGCGAGACGGCCGCAGCCGGTAGCGCGGGCCGAGACTCTCGGGAAGGCGCTACGTGAGTCCCAACGGCTCCGACCGCTCGTCGCGGCGCCCGATGCGGCGGAAGCTGCCGCAGGTGCTGACTGCGGGCCTAATCCTTGCGACCGCTACCGGTTGTACATACAAGGATTTCCCCCGTCTTGGTATGCCTACTCCGGTTACGGAAGAGGCGCCGATCATTCTCTCCCTCTGGCAGGGCTCGTGGGCGGCAGCGCTCGTCACGGGCGTGCTGGTGTGGGGCCTGATCTTGTGGAGCGTGATCTTCCACCGGCGCACGCGCACCAAGGTAGAGGTGCCTCCGCAGACCCGGTACAACATGCCGATCGAGGCCCTGTACACGGTGGTCCCGCTCATCATCGTTTCGGTGCTCTTCTACTTCACCGCACGTGACGAGTCCAAGCTTCTCTCCCTCTCGGACAAGCCCACCCACACGGTCAACGTGGTCGGCTACCAGTGGAGCTGGGGCTTCAACTACATCGAGGATGTGGACGGCTCCAAGGGCGACGCTAAGACCGAAAAGAACCTGGAGGGGATTCCGGACAAGTACCGCGATGAGTTCCCGGCCAATGCGGGCGGCGTGTACGACGCTGGCATTCCCGGAACCCGGAACCCCCAGACCGGCAACCCCGGCCCGACACTGTGGCTCCCCAAGGGAGAAAAGGTCCGCTTCGTGCTGACCTCACGCGATGTCATCCACTCCTTCTGGGTTGTCCCCTTCCTCTTCAAGCAGGACGTGATCCCGGGACACACCAACGTCTTCGAAGTGACCCCCACGCGTGAGGGCACCTTCCTGGGCAAGTGCGCCGAGCTCTGTGGTGTCGACCACTCCCGGATGCTCTTCAACGTCAAGGTGGTCTCCCCCGAGCGCTACCAGCAGCACCTCAAGGAGCTTGCCGAGAAGGGGCAGACCGGTTACCTCCCGTCGGGCATTGAGCAGTCGACCCCGGCCAAGAACTCGGAGAAGAAGCAACTGTGAGCATCCTCAACGAATCCCAGGGTGCCGCCGCAGCTGATGACTCGTACGAGAACGAGCTGCCGGTGCGGCGCAAGCAGCCCGGCAACGTCGTGGTGAAGTGGCTGACGACCACCGACCACAAGACCATCGGTACGCTCTACCTGGTCACCTCGTTCGTGTTCTTCTGCATCGGCGGACTGATGGCGCTCTTCATGCGCGCCGAGCTGGCCCGTCCGGGCACGCAGATCATGTCCAACGAGCAGTTCAACCAGGCGTTCACGATGCACGGCACGATCATGCTGCTGATGTTCGCGACGCCGCTGTTCGCCGGATTCGCGAACTGGATCATGCCGCTTCAGATCGGGGCGCCCGATGTGGCCTTCCCGCGGCTGAACATGTTCGCCTACTGGCTCTACCTGTTCGGCTCCATCATCGCGGTGGCCGGCTTCCTCACCCCCCAGGGTGCGGCCGACTTCGGCTGGTTCGCCTACTCCCCGCTGTCGGACGCGGTCCGCTCGCCGGGTGTGGGCGCCGATATGTGGATCATGGGCCTGGCCTTCTCCGGCTTCGGCACGATCCTCGGTTCGGTCAACTTCATCACCACGATCATCTGCATGCGCGCTCCCGGCATGACCATGTTCCGGATGCCGATCTTCACCTGGAACGTGCTGCTGACCGGTGTGCTGGTCCTGCTCGCCTTCCCGGTCCTCGCCGCCGCGCTCTTCGCGCTGGAGGCGGATCGGAAGTTCGGCGCACACATCTTCGACTCGGCCAACGGCGGAGCGTTGCTGTGGCAACACCTCTTCTGGTTCTTCGGCCATCCAGAGGTGTACATCATCGCCCTACCGTTCTTCGGCATCGTCTCGGAGATCATCCCGGTCTTCAGTCGGAAGCCGATGTTCGGTTACATGGGCCTGGTCGCCGCGACGATCGCCATCGCCGGTCTGTCGGTGACGGTGTGGGCGCACCACATGTATGTCACGGGCGGTGTGCTCCTACCGTTCTTCTCCTTCATGACCTTCCTGATCGCGGTACCGACCGGTGTGAAGTTCTTCAACTGGATCGGCACCATGTGGAAGGGGTCGCTGTCCTTCGAGACACCGATGCTCTGGACGATCGGCTTCCTGATCACCTTCACCTTCGGTGGTCTGACCGGTGTCATCCTGGCGTCGCCCCCGATGGACTTCCACGTCTCCGACTCGTACTTCGTCGTCGCGCACTTCCACTACGTCGTCTTCGGCACCGTGGTCTTCGCGATGTTCGCCGGGTTCCACTTCTGGTGGCCGAAGTTCACGGGCAAGATGCTCGACGAGCGGCTTGGAAAGATCACTTTCTGGACCCTGTTCATCGGTTTCCACGGAACGTTCCTGGTGCAGCACTGGCTGGGTACGGAAGGTATGCCGCGGCGTTATGCGGACTATCTCGACGCCGACGGTTTCACCGCTCTGAACACCATCTCCACGATCAGTTCATTCGTGCTCGGCGCGTCGGTCCTTCCGTTCATCTACAACGTCTGGAAGACCGCCAAGTTCGGCAAGAAGATCGAGGTCGACGACCCGTGGGGCTACGGACGTTCGCTGGAATGGGCTACTTCCTGCCCGCCCCCGCGGCACAACTTCCTCACGCTTCCGCGCATCCGCTCCGAATCTCCGGCCTTCGATCTGCACCACCCGGAGATCGCGCTGGTCGACCAGCTCGAAAACCGTGGTGAAGTCGACCAGGCCATCACCGATGGAAGGGAGGCCGCCAAGTGAAGATCCAGGGAAAGATGTTCCTCTGGCTGAGCGTCTTCATCCTCGCCGTGGCCATCCTCTACGGCGTGTGGTCGAAGGAGCCTGCCGGTACGACGGCGCTCTTCCTGGCGTTCGGTCTGAGCGTCATGATCGGCTACTACCTGGCGTTCACGGCCCGGCGTGTGGACGCCATGGCCCAGGACGACAAGGAAGCCGACATCGCGGATGAGTCCGGCGAGGTCGGGTTCTTCGCCCCGCACAGCTGGCAGCCGCTCTCGCTGGCCATCGGTGGAGCGCTCGCGTTCCTCGGTGTGGCGGTCGGTTGGTGGCTGCTCTACTTCTCGGTCCCGATCATCCTCGTCGGCCTCTTCGGCTGGGTGTTCGAGTACTACCGCGGTGAGAGCCAGAACCAGTAACACAGCGTCAGCGCATCACGGCCGGGCCCGGCTTTCCCGTCACTCGAACGGGGAAGCCGGGCCCGCCCATTTGGAGGTGTTCGGCGCGCCGTGGTGGACGGGTCTTCATAGCGTGTGCTTATGAACCAGACGCCCCGCACCCGCACGACCCTCCGCTGCACCCTCCTGGTCGTCTCCCTGGGGGCGGTCGCGATCGCGTGTGGCTTCTCTGACCCGAGCCCGCTCACCGGAAAGCCCTTCGACGCGGCCGAGCAGATCACGTTCAACACACCCGCGGACAGCCGCAAGGCGAATCCCGACAAGCCCCTGGAGATCGACGTCAAGGGGGACGAGGGCCGGATCACGGACGTGACCGTCATCGATGACTCAGGCCATCACCTCGCCGGGGAACTGTCCGCCGACGGCAGCCGCTGGCGCTCCACGGGGGCGCTGTCGGCAGGGGTGAAGTACACCGCCCGCGTGGCCACGGAGGACTCCGAGGGTGCACCGGGCAGTCGTACGCTCTCCTTTGAGACATCACCCGCACAGCGCAAGCTGACGGTCGCCTTCGGACCCGAGGCGGGCACCTACGGCGTGGGCCAGCCCATCACCGCCGAGTTGAGCCTTCCGGTCAAGGACAAGGCGGCCCGGGCGGTCATCGAACGGGCGCTCAAGATTGACTCAAAACCGGCCGTCGACGGCGCCTGGCACTGGGTCGACGACGAAAAGCTCCACTTTCGGCCCAAGGATTACTGGCCAGCCGGGACCAGCGTCACCGCCGCCAGCAACCTCCAGGGCGTGAAGGTCGCAAGAAGCCTGTACGGCGGCACGTCCAAGGCCCTGAAGATCTCCATCGGAGACCGCATCGAGGCCATCACCGACGCCTCGTCGCACCACATGACGGTCAAGCGCAACGGAGAAGTGATCAACACCATTCCGGTGACCACGGGCAAGCCCGGATTCTCCACCCGCAACGGCGTCAAAGTGGTGCTCGGCAAGGAGTACTTCGTCCGGATGCGGGGCACGAGCGTCGGGATCTACGGCGACGAGGGGTACGACCTGCCCGTGTACTACGCCACACGGGTCACGTGGAGCGGCGAGTACGTGCACGCCGCGCCGTGGTCGGTCGGCTCGCACGGGTACGCCAACGTCAGCCACGGCTGCACCGGAATGTCGACGGGCAACGCGGCCTGGTTCTACGAGACCGTCCGCGAGGGCGACATCGTCCAGGTCGTCAACAGCTACGGCGACGACATGGACCCGTTCGGCAATGGATTCGGGGACTGGAACCTGTCCTGGGCCGATTGGCGGCAGGGCAGTGCACTGGTGGCAGGGACCCCGGACGGCAGCAATCCCGTCGACGCGGCCCGACTGCGGCCTCAGGTCTAGGTCCAGGCCCCAGGTCGAGGGTGGGGCAGATGGGCGGGCCGCGTCGCCTTCGCGACCCGCCCCGGCCCGATCTCCCCGGTAGGTCCGATGCCTTCCGGGGTCACCAGGGGCCCCAGAAGGCCACTCACGCCTCTACTGCGAGCCTCTCACGCAGAAGTGAGGCCAGTGCCCTCGCGAAGTCCACGGGGTCCACAGGCAGCGTCACAGCGGCTTCCGCGCGACTCCAGGTCGCCAGCCAGGCGTCCTGCGGGCGGCCGATGAGGACCAGCACCGGCGGGCAGTCGAAGATCTCGTCCTTGATCTGGCGGCACACGCCCATGCCGCCCGCCGGCACGGTCTCGCCGTCCAGCACGCAGACGTCGATCCCGCCCTGGTCAAGCCGCTTGAGGACGGCCGGCAGGGTTGCGCATTCGATGAACTCAACCGGGGGAACATCGGCCGCGGGCCTGCGCCCTGCGGCCAGCCGCACCTGTTCGCGGGTGTTGGCGTTATCGCTGTAGACCAGCACGGTGGCGGTCGGCTGCATCGTTCCTCCGCGTCGCTTGGATCGGGCTGTGGGGGCCGTCGCCGAACCCCTCGTTGGATCAGGTACCGATGGGCCGGATCGTACTCGCTCCAACTCCGCGCAAACAGCGGTTCGGACACTGCGGTGATCGGCCGTTCGGGCAGCACAGCGGGTACTGACACACCGAACGGCACCCCCCGGAGTGAGGGCGGGATAAGCGACCGACATAATGTCGGTCGTGGCGACAGCAACGACAGTAGAAACCGGGCACGCGCACCCGTCGGTCAATCGGCCGAACCTCACCAGCGTCGGAACCATCATCTGGTTGAGTTCCGAGCTGATGTTCTTCGCGGCCCTCTTCGCGATGTACTTCACCTTGCGCTCGGTAACGGGTGCCGAGTTCTGGTCCGAGAAGGCCGACCTTCTGAACTTCCCGTTCTCGGCGACGAACACCACGATCCTGGTGCTCTCTTCTCTCACTTGCCAGCTCGGCGTATTCGCCGCCGAGCGCGGAGACGTGAAGAAGCTGCGCAGCTGGTTCGTGATCACGTTCATCATGGGCGCGATCTTCGTCGGCGGTCAGGTGTACGAATACACCGAACTGGTCCAGCACGGGCTTTCGCTCTCGTCGGACCCGTACGGCTCGGTGTTCTACCTGACCACCGGCTTCCACGGACTGCATGTGACGGGCGGACTGATCGCCTTCCTGCTGGTCCTGGGCCGTACCTATGCGGCCAGGAGATTCACCCATGAGCAGGCAACCGCCGCCATCGTCGTGTCCTACTACTGGCACTTCGTCGATGTCGTCTGGATCGGCCTCTTCGCCACGATCTACTTGATCAAGTAACGGCGCGGGCGACACTGCCGGACGCAGAAGCCCGAAGCAGACACAGTCCAGAAGCATCGACGCAGAAAATCCTGACACCGGGGTAATCCGTGAAAAAGCTCTCCGCACGACGACGCCATCCGTTGGCGGCGGTCGTCGTCCTACTCCTCGCGCTGGCGGCCACCGGGGGGCTGTACGCCGCGTTCGCACCTGCGGACAAGGCGCAGGCCGATCAAACCTCCCAGTCCCTCGCCATCGAGGAGGGCAAGAAGCTCTACACCGTTGGCTGCGCCAGCTGCCACGGAACCGGCGGTCAGGGCACCACTGACGGTCCGACCCTCGTCGGTGTCGGTTCCGCCGCCGTCGACTTCCAGGTCGCGACCGGCCGTATGCCGGCCCAGCAGCCCGGCGCACAGGTGCCGAAGAAGAAGAACATCTACACGCAGGCCCAGATCGACCAGCTGGCCGCGTACGTTGCTTCCTTCGGTGCCGGTCCGATCACACCCACCGAGAAGCAGTACAGCGCCAAGGGCGCTGACATCGCCAACGGTGGCGACCTGTTCCGCACCAACTGCGCCCAGTGCCACAACTTCACCGGCAAGGGCGGCGCGCTGACCGACGGCAAGTACGCCCCCACCTTGGAGGGGGTGAGCGCCAAGCACATCTACGAGGCCATGCAGACCGGCCCGCAGAACATGCCTTCCTTCCCCGACGGGGTGATGCCGGAGAAGGAGAAGCAGGACGTCATCGCTTACGTCGAGGCCATGAACGACCCCAACGAGTCGTCCAGCCCGGGCGGTCTCTCGCTGGGTGGGCTCGGGCCCGTCAGTGAGGGCCTGTTCGCCTGGGTCTTCGGACTGGGTGCGTTGATCGCAGTTGCCGTCTGGGTCGCGGCCCACACCGCTAAGGCCAAGAAGTCATGAGTAGCCAAGACATTCCAGAAGAGAACCTGCCGCAAGAGCAGGGCGCTGCGCACGGCGCGGCGGGGCACGGGAACACCGCCGTAGCCCAGCGCGCGGACGACAATCCGTTCGCCGATCCGGGACTGCCGGCCCACAAGCCGCGCATACAGGACATCGACGAGAGGGCCGCCAAGCGGTCCGAGCGCGCGGTGGCTCTGATGTTCACGCTCTCGATGCTCTCGACCATCGCCTTCATCGCGTGCTTCGTGATCTTCCCCGTGGACCAGCTCGTCTACATCTGGCCCTTCGGCCGGGTGAGCGCGCTGAACTTCTCGCTCGGCCTCACGCTCGGTGGCGCGCTCTTCTTCATCGGCGCGGGCGCGGTCCACTGGGCCCGCACCCTGATGTCCGATCAGGAAGTCGCCGACGAGCGTCACCCGATCGCGGCGTCCCCCGAGGTCAAGGCCCAGGTCATGGCCGACTGGGCGGCGGGCAACGAGGAGTCCGGCTTCGGCCGGCGCAAGCTGATCCGCAACACGATGTTCGGTGCGATGGCGCTGGTGCCGCTCTCCGGAGTGGTCCTGCTGCGCGACCTCGGCCCGCTGCCGGAGAAGAAGCTCCGCACCACGCTCTGGGCCAAGGGCAAGCAGCTCATCAACATGAACACGATGGAGCCGCTGCGTCCCGAGGACATCACTGTCGGTTCGTTGGTCTTCGCCATGCCCGAGGGCCTGGAGATGGACGACCACGAATTCCAGAAGGAGATCGCCAAGGCGGCCCTGATGATCGTCCGGATCCGTCCCGACGACATCAAGGACAAGCGCGAGCTTGAGTGGTCGCACGAGGGCATCGTCGCCTTCTCGAAGATCTGTACGCACGTCGGCTGCCCGATCAGCCTCTACGAGCAGCAGACCCACCACGTGCTCTGCCCGTGCCACCAGTCCACCTTCGACCTCTCCGACGGAGCCCGTGTCATCTTCGGCCCCGCCGGTCACGCCCTCCCGCAGCTGCGGATCGGTGTGAACACCGAGGGCAATCTCGAAGCACTCGGCGACTTCGCGGAGCCGGTCGGACCTTCCTTCTGGGAGCGCGGATGAGCACTACGACAGAGTCCAAGGGCGCTGACAACCAGCGCAAGGCCCCGGCCGGCGAGCGCGTCGCCGACTGGGCGGACGGCCGGCTCGGGATCTACTCCCTGGCCAAGGCCAACATGCGCAAGATCTTCCCGGACCACTGGTCCTTCATGCTCGGTGAGATCTGCCTCTACAGCTTCGTCATCATCATCCTCACGGGTGTGTATCTGACGCTGTTCTTCCACCCGTCGATGAACGAGGTGGTCTACCACGGCAGCTACGTGCCCATGCAGGGCGTGCGGATGTCGGAGGCGTACGCCTCCACGCTGGACATCAGCTTCGACGTCCGTGGCGGTCTGCTGATCCGGCAGATCCACCACTGGGCCGCGCTGATCTTCATCGCCGCGATGATGGTCCACATGATGCGCGTCTTCTTCACGGGCGCGTACCGCAAGCCGCGCGAGATCAACTGGCTGTTCGGCTTCCTGCTGCTCGTCCTCGGCATGTTCACCGGTTTCACCGGTTACTCGCTCCCGGACGACCTGCTCTCCGGCACCGGTGTCCGCTTCACCCAGGGCGCGATCCTGTCCGTACCGGTCGTCGGTACGTACATCTCGATGTTCCTATTCGGCGGGGAGTTCCCAGGCCACGACTTCGTGGCCCGGTTCTACTCGATCCACATCCTGCTACTGCCGGGCATCATGCTCGGACTGCTCGTGGGCCACTTGATCCTGGTCGTCTACCACAAGCACACCCAGTACGCGGGCCCCGGCCGGACCGAGAAGAACGTCGTCGGCATGCCGCTGCTGCCCGTCTACATGGCGAAGGCCGGAGGCTTCTTCTTCCTGGTCTTCGGTGTGATCGCGGCCATCTCAGCGATTGCGACGCTCAACCCGATCTGGGCACTCGGCCCGTACCGCACCGATCAGGTCTCCACCGGAGCCCAACCGGACTGGTACATGGGCTTCGCCGAGGGACTGGTCCGAGTGATGCCCGGCTGGGAGATCAACGCCTGGGGTCACACGCTGGCACTCGGTGTGATGGTCCCGCTGATGGTCTTCCCGCTGGTGCTGGGGGCGATCGCGCTCTATCCGTTCATCGAGTCGTGGGTCACCGGCGACAAGCGCGAGCACCACATCCTGGACCGCCCGCGCAACACCCCGACCCGTACCGGCTTCGGTGTGGCGTGGCTGACCGCGTACTTCATCATGCTCATCGGTGGCGGCAACGACATCGTGGCCACGCACTTCAACCTGTCGATCAACGCGATCACCTGGTTCGTCCGGATCTTCTTCTTCGTCGGACCGGTCCTCGCCTTCATCG
Organism: Streptomyces sp. NBC_00690; assembly: GCF_036226685.1. NCBI lineage: Bacteria > Bacillati > Actinomycetota > Actinomycetes > Kitasatosporales > Streptomycetaceae > Streptomyces > Streptomyces sp. NBC_00690. The sequence goes on along the minus strand of NZ_CP109009.1, from coordinate 2,512,882 downwards.
CCACGAAGCGCATCTGCCTCGGTCTCCAACGTCGCGACCGCGACAAGGTGCTGCACGGTCGCGAGACCGGCATCATCAAGCGGCTGCCGCACGGTGAGTTCATCGAGGTGCACGAGCCGCTCAGCCAGGGCCAGCTGTACACGCTCACCTCGCACGAGCAGTACCAGCCGCTGGACGCCGGCCCCACGGTCGACGAGAACGGTGTCGAGCGCAAGGTCGGCCCGACCCAGCGGATCAAGGTCAGCCTCAGCAAGGGCTTCTACGGCGAGGGGAACCAGATCCCGAAGCCGACCACAGAGGAGTACAAGGAGATCACGAGCGGCCACGGCCACCACTGATCATCCGTAGCACTCGCTGATCGCCACAGCAGGAGCCCCGTCCAATGATTGGACGGGGCTCTTTGCCGTCCCCGGCGCTGGATAGGGTGGGTCGTATCCATTCAGCCTGTGGACCCTGGAGCGGACCATGAACGTTGTGACCCCGGTTGGCGGCGACAGCGTGGCGGACCTCTCCTGGCCCGTCGTGCTGAACGCCCTCCTCGACAACCGTGACCTCAGTGCCCGTGCAACCGCCTGGGCCATGGACCGCATCCTCAGCGGCGAGGCCACCAATGTGCAGATCGCCGGCCTCGCGGTCGCCCTGCGGGCCAAGGGCGAGACCGTCGAGGAGATCTCCGGTCTCGTGCGGACCATGTACGAGCACGCCCATCTCATCGAAGTGCCCGGTCCGTGCGTCGACATCGTCGGCACCGGGGGCGACGGCGCCAAGACGGTGAACATCTCCACCATGTCCGCGATCGTGGTCGCGGGCGCCGGTGTGAAGGTCGTCAAGCACGGTAATCGCGCCGCTTCGAGCGCCTCCGGAGCCTCGGACGTGCTGGAGAAGCTCGGCGTGAACCTGGAGCTGACCCCGCAGCGGGTCGCCGAGGTGGCCGAGGAAGCGGGCATCACGTTCTGCTTCGCGGTGAAGTTCCATCCGGCGCTGCGCCACGTGGGCGTGGCCCGCAAGGAACTCGGCATCCGTACCGTCTTCAACTTCCTGGGGCCGTTGACCAACCCCGCCCGGGTGATGGCCCAGGCGACGGGGGTCGCGGATGCCCGGATGGCCCCGATCATGGCGGGCGTGCTCGCGGAGCGCGGTTCCTCGGCGCTGGTGTTCCGGGGCGACGACGGTCTCGACGAACTGACGACGACCGCCACCTCGCACGTCTGGGTGGTCCGGGACGGGACGGTCCGCGAGGAGCGGTTCGACCCGCGGGACATCGGTATCGACCTGGTGCCGGTGGAGGCCCTGCGCGGTGCGGACGCCTCGTACAACGCCGATGTGGCGCGCCGGTTGCTGGGCGGTGAGAAGGGTCCGATCCGGGACGCGGTCCTGTTGAACTCGGCGGCGGCGCTGGTGGCCCAATCACCGTCGGACGGCACGCTCAACGAGCAGTTGACGGCCGGCCTCGCCCGGGCGGCCGAGGCCATCGACTCCGGGGCCGCCCTCGCCGCGTTGGAGCGCTGGGTGGCCGCCAGCAACGCCTGAAGCCGTGCGCCGTCGGTGGTCGTGTCGCTGGGGGTGGCCCCGACACGACCGCCGGCGTACGCCCCGAGCAACCCGCACAGCAGGGTGCGGCATGGTGCGTCCGGAATGCGGAACGGGTTGCGGTATCGCGACGCACTGGCATACCGTCTCCTCAGGTCATGAGTGACAGCGATTACGGCCCCGGCCCGCTGTCCGGCAACCCTCCGTCCGTGGCGGGGTGCCCCGGGTGAAGACCAGGCCGTGGGCAGCGAGGCCCGTGGCAAGCGCGGACCCCTGCGAACCCTGGGGTCCTGGTCCTCAAGGGAGCAGTCTCGTGAGCAAGCGAATGCGATAGGGCTCTTCGCCCCTCCTTCAGTACACCTCCACGCGGACATCCCGCGTGCTCTGAGGCAATCCCCGTACAGCGAGGCTCTCTTGCCCTGCCCGTGTACGGGTCATGAAGACACGCCGCCTGTCACCCCGGGAGATTCCGCCATGTCCGTACGCCCGAGCACCTCCGCACGCCCGAACACCACCGCCACCTCCGCTGCGGACACCGATCCCGCCTGTGCCGCCCCGCTCCCCGTGCTCGGCCGTGATGTGACCGTCCCCCTCGTCACCGGGGGTGAAGTCACCTACGCCGCGCTTGACTACGCCGCCAGCGCACCCGCCCTCCAGCGCGTCTGGGACGATGTCGCCGCCTATGCGCCGTACTACGGCAGCGTCCACCGCGGTGCCGGTTACCTCTCCCAACTCTCCACCGACCTGTTCGAGAACAGCCGTCGCACGGTGGCGGAGTTCCTCGACTGCCGCAGCACCGACCAGGTCGTGTTCACCCGCTCCACCACGGACTCGCTCAACCTCCTCGCCGCCTGCCTGCCCGCCGACTGCCAGGTCTTCGTCTTCGAGACCGAGCACCACGCCTCCCTGCTTCCGTGGCAGGGCGCCCAGGTCACCTACCTCAACGCGCCCCGCACCCCCGACGAGGCCGTCGCCACCCTGGAGCGGGCACTCGCCGACCGCGATCCGTACGGCCCCGCGCTGGTCTGCGTCACCGGAGCGTCCAATGTGACCGGTGAGCTCTGGCCGGTACGCGAACTGACCGCAGCCGCCCACGCCCACGGCGCCCGGATCGTCCTCGACGCCGCCCAACTCGCACCCCACCACCGCGTCTCCGTGAGCGAACTGGACGTCGACTGGGTCGCCTTCTCCGGCCACAAGCTCTACGCGCCCTTCGGTTCGGGCGTCCTCGCAGGTCGCGCCGACTGGCTCCAGGACGCCGAGCCCTACCTCGCGGGCGGCGGCGCCTCCCGTCAGGTCGCCCGCCGCTCCGACGGAGGCGTGGACGTCGAATGGCACACCACGCCCGCCCGCCACGAAGCCGGCTCGCCGAACGTGATCGGTGTCTACGCCATCGCCTCCGCCTGCAAGGCCCTGAGCGAAGAGGGCTTCGACCGGCTGGTCGCCCGTGAGCAGCGCCTCGTCGCCACGGTCCGCGCGGGTCTCGCCGAGGTGCCCGAGGTCAAGGTGCTCTCCCTGTTCGGGGACGAGGCTCCGCGGGTCGGCGTGATCTCCTTCGTCGTCCGGGGCTGGAACAGCTCCCACTTCGCCGCCGCGCTCTCCGCCGAGTACGGCATCGGAGTGCGCGACGGGCTCTTCTGCGCTCATCCGCTGGTCCGCACCCTGTTGGGCAGCACCCCGCAGGAGCCGGGTGAGTGCGGAGCACCGGACGAGACCCCCGGCTCGCTGAACGCGATCCGGGTCAGCTTCGGCGCCGGCACCCCTGACGAGCACGTGGAGCGCTTCGTCGGTGCCGTCAAGGAACTCGTTCGTGACGGCGCCCGCTGGAACTACCGGACCGAGGACGGTCGGTGCGTCCCCGACAGGACCACGGCCCCCTCCGCCTGACGATCGTCGTCCGCTGACAGGCGGGTTCCGATCAGTACCATCCGCAGGGCGCGCTCGGTGGCGTCGGTGAGGAACTCGCCGCCGCGCCCGAGCGCCTCCGTCAGACTGACCGGCGCGGGCAGGATGGAGCTGTACGCGTCCACGCCCACCGAACGCACGTGGTGCGCACCCTCGCCGATCGTGCCGGCGAGCGCGAGCACTTCACGACCGTACCGCTTGGCGCGCCTGGCGACCTCGGCGGGCACCTTGCCGCGCGGGGTCTGATGGTCCAGTGCGCCCTCGGCGGTGATCACCAGATCGGCCCTGGCCAGTCGCTCGTCGAGGTCGAGTTGGTCGAGGAGCACGTCGAAGCGGGGCAGCAGTTGGGCCCCGAGGGCGGCGAGTCCGGCGCCGAGCCCACCGGACGCTCCGGTGCCGGGTCCGCCGAAGAGGTCGTCCCGGACCTGGAAGTCACGGGTGAGGACGGTCGCCCAGTGCTCCAATCCCGCCGAGAGCTGTTCGACCTGCGCGGGGGTGGAGCCCTTCTGCGGACCGAAGACCCGGGCGACTCCGCGTTCCCCGCAGAGCACGTTGAAGGGGTTGCAGGCGACTCGGATCTCGGTGGCGGCCAGTCGCGGATCGAGCGCTGAGGTGTCGATCCGGTCGAGTCGAGCCAATTCCCGACCGCCGAAAGGGAGTTCGCGGCCCTCGACGTCGAGCAGCCGTGCTCCCAGGGCCTGGAGCGCGCCCGCGCCGCCGTCGCAGGTGCCGGAGTCCCCGCAGCCGACGAGGATGCGGCGGACGCCCGTGTCGAGTGCGGCCCGGATCAGCTCTCCGACGCCGTAGGTGGTGGTGGCTCCGGGGTCGCGCAGGTCCCGCGGCACCAGGGAGAGACCTGCGACGGCCGCCATCTCCACCACGGCCGTCGCTTCCCCGTCTCCGAGCAGGGCGAAGTGCGTACCGATCCGATCGCCCGTGGGCCCGGTGGCGGTCAGTCGCACCAGCCGCCCGCCCGACGAGGAGGCCAACGCCTCCGCGGTGCCCTCGCCCCCGTCGACCAGCGGTATCAGATCGATCTCCGCGTCGGGTACGACGCGGCGCACGCCTGCTGCGATCGCCCGCGCGGCGGACTGGGCGGACAGGGATTCCTTGAAGCCGCTCGGGGCGATGGCGAATCGGATCAACACGGTGGGCACTCCTTGAGGGTGAGGGCGAGGGTGCGTCAGCGGACCGGCACGCCGAGGAGCGGCCAGACGGCGACGGCGAAGAGCAGTACGAGGGCCGCGGTCATCGGTGCCAGCACGGCGGACATCCGGAGCAGGTCGCGGGGGGTGTAGGTGGGGACGCCTGGGATCTCGGCGAAGAGGGTCACCGGCTTGGCCGAAGCGGGCAGGGTGTGGCAGAAGCCGGCCGCGGCGGTGGAGGCGAGGGCCGCGGCCACCGGATTGACTCCGGCTCCGACTGCGGCGGCGACCACGAGCGGCACCAGGACCGAGGACCGGGCCGACCGCGACTGGAGGACCAGATGCGCGAGGGTGGAGACGGCGACCACGACGGCGAGGAACAGCCACGGCGGCAGATCCAGGGGTACCCCGGACACCAGCCACTTCGCGGCCCCGGAGTCGGCGAGCGCCAGCCCCATGGCCATGGTCGCGGCCATGAACAGCAGCAGGGCCCACGGCACCGTCTTCAGGGCGTCCTTGAGCCGTACGGTGCCCAGGGCCGGTGAGGCCGCGACGATCGCGCCGATCAGGGCGACGACGGCGGGTGGCACCCGGTGGAGCGGCTCGCTGCACCACAGGACGACGACGGTGGCCAGCAGGACGGCGCAGCGCGTTTCGGCCGCCTCCCACGGGCCCGTGACGGGCCGGTCGCTGTGTTCCTGGATCTCGGCGGGGGTGATGTGTACCGGACCCTTGCGGTCGGCGCGTCGGGTCGTGGTGAACAGGACCACTTCGGCTGCCAGATGGGAGGAGACGACGGCCAGCGGCAGTCCGAGCAGCAGCCATTCGGTGAAGCCGATGCGTTCCCCTGCGGCCTCCCACAGCACGGACACGGTGATGAGGTGGGCGCCCGCGCCGATCAGGGTGGCCACGGCGGAGAGCAGGATGACCGTGGGGAACAGGAGCGCCAACATGACCACCAGGCGCTTCCGGTCCTGGAGCGCCTTGGCGAGCGCGAGGAAGACGGGCATGGCGAGCGCGGCCCGTCCGGAGGTGGCCGGTACGGCGAAGGCCGTGACGACGAGGGCCGCGGTCGTCAGATGCACCAACTGCCGTACGCTGCTGGCCCCTCCGACGAGGAATGCGGCGGCCCGCCCGGCGAGCCCGGTCCTGGCCACGGCGGCGGCCAGGACGAAGGCGCAGATCAGCAGCCAGACCGTGTCGTCGCCCAGGGTGCCGAAGAGGGCGTCGCTGGAGATCACGCCGGTCGCGGTGAGCGCGAGACCGGCTCCGAGGGCGATATAGGTGTCGTCGATCGGGGTGCCGATCCAGGCGCAGGTCGCCAGGGCGAACACGGCGAGCGTGATGCGGGCGTCGCCGCTCAACTCCGGGAAGTTGCCGGGCACGACGAGCAGTGCGCAGATGCTCAGGGCCACGCAGAGGGTTGCCGCTTGGCGCAGGTTCAAGGTCACGTCATCGAGACTCCGCCTGCGTGGTGAGCGCTTCATGAGCCCTTCATGAAAGGAACTTCACGGAGCGGGGGTCAGAGAAATGCGCAGGCCAGAGGGGACTACGTGAATCTTGGTGGCCATGGTTCGGGTGGGGCCGGGGCGCAGGGGGACCGCTGTGGGTGGCGGCCCGGAAGAGGGCGACGGCAGCGCGGAAGGGGCACCCCGCCGCAGGGGGTGCCCGATGGGTTCGTGCCCGTGCGCGTGCTACTCCGGCAGTCGGTATCCCATGCCGCGTACGGTCTCCACCCGGTCGGCGCCGAGCTTCTTGCGCAGCGCGCGGACATAGACGTCCACGATGTTGGAGCCCGGGTCGAAGTCGTAGCCCCAGACGTGGGACAGGATCTGTTCCCGGGACAGGACCTGTCCGGGGTGCCGTAGGAAGAGTTCCAGCAGCACGAACTCACGGGCTGTCAGATCCACGGTCCGCTCACCCGAACGCGCCCTGCGGGTACGCAGGTCGAGGGTGAGTTCGCCGTTGCGCAGTACCGTCACCTCGGGGGCCCTGGCCGCGGTGCGCAGCCGGAGTCGGACCCGGGCCAGGAGTTCTTCGAACCGGAACGGTTTGGTCATCCAGTCGTCCGCGCCGCCTTCGAGTCCGGCCACCGTGTCCCGTACGGAGTCCCTCGCGGTGAGCACGATGACCGGCACGGACACCCGGGCCTCGCGCAGTTGGCGCAGTACGGTGAACCCGTCCTTGCCGGGCAGCCCGATATCCAGGATGACCAGGTCGAATCCGCCGGTGATCGCGTAGTCGTAGGCGGCTTCTCCGTCGCCGACGGCGCTCGTGGTGAATCCATTGGCCCGCAGGCCCTTTTCGACGAAGGACGCGATGCGCTCCTCGTCCTCGACGATGAGGATGCGGTTCACCGGACGGCCTCCTTCAAGTCCTTCACTTCTCTCGGTTCGTGGAGCACGAGGACGAAGGTCGCCCCACCGCCTTCGGTGGTACGCAGTTCGACCCGTCCGCCGTGGCCTTCCGCTATGGCCTTCACGATGGCGAGGCCGAGTCCGGCGCCGGTGGCGCGCGATCCTCTGCGGGCGGTGCCGCGCCGGAAGCGCTCGAAGATCACTTCATGGTCTTGGGGCTGGATCCCCGGGCCGGTGTCGGCGACGAAGAGCTCGATCCCGTCGGTGCGGGCGCGCGAGCCGATGCTGACACGCTGGCCCGGGACGGTGTGCTGGACGGCGTTCTGGGCGAGTTGGACCATGGCCTGCGTGATCCGCTGCGAGTCCAGGAACCCTTCGGCGTCGACGGTCCCGGCGAGTTTCCAGTCGCGGTCGCCGAGCGCGCGGGCCTTCACGAACACATCAGCGGTCAGTTCGGCGAGTTGGACCGGTTCCGGGGTGACGAAGTCGGGTCGTTCGGCCTTGGCGAGCAGGAGCAGGTCCTCCACGATCCGGCTCATCCGATCCAACTCCTCCATCACGATCCTCACGGTCTCCTCCCGTTCGACCGGGTCGTCGCCCATGAGTTCCAGATGGCCGCGGACGATCGTGATGGGGGTGCGCAGTTCGTGCCCGGCGTCGTCGACGAATTCGCGCTGGGCGGCGAACGCCCGCTCCAACCGGTCCAGCATGGCGTTGAAGGTCTCGGCGAGCGCCGCTATGTCGTCCCGACCCTGTACGGGTATGCGCTGGGTCAGGTCTTGTTCGGTGAGTTGGGCGGCGGTCGTGCGCACCAGCCTGACCGGGCGCAGTATCCGGCCGGCGACCACCCAGCCGATGCCCGTGGTCATCAGCAGTGCCACTCCGGAGATGGCGATCAGCATGGTGAAGACGTTGCCGGCCTTCTGCTGCTCGCCCTCGGGGTGGAAGGCGACGACGAAGGCGGCCGGCGGATAGCCGGCGCTCGCTTTGATCTCGACCTTCGCCCAGCGCACCTCCCCCTGCCGACGGTGGAGGGTGCCGGTGGCGTTGGCGGATTCAAAGATGGTGTTCAGGGAGCGGGAGTCCTCGGCGAGTGGATGGTCCACCCGCCCCTCACGGAACTGCATCTTGCGGGCCGGGGCCTGGCCGGAGCGACCGACCAGACCCAGCAGTTCCTCGTCGGGGTCGGCGTACTGGCGCTCCAGGAACAGCCGCAGGAGCGGGTCGGGGTCGGTGAACGGCTGGCCGGTCCGGGGGTCGACCCCGTTGCGCGCGAGGTTGGCGAACTCCTCCGCCTCCTGCGCCAGGAGGTTGTTGATCCGGTGGTCCACGTCCCTCAGGAGGACGCTGCGGGTGGCGGCTGCGACCGCTGTCAGGGCGACCGCCATCACGACGACCAGCCAGAGGAGGATGCGCAGCCGGGCGGAGACCCAGGGGCGTCCGGGATCAGCCGTCATCACCGAAGTCGTCGCCGCCCGGGCCGTCGTCGCCCTGCCCGCCCTGTTCGTTGCCGTCGTCGTGGTTGTCGTCGCCCGACGGGCTCTGGCCGACGGTGGGGCTCTCGCCGACCGGTGGCGGTGAGACCGTCTCGTCGCTGGGGGAGGGGGGAGCGGTGGAGGGAGGCGCCGACGGGGAACCGCTCTCCAGCTCCACCTTGGGTGGTGCCTTGCGGTCGTCGGGGTTGTCGGTGAGGGCGTAGCTGGTCACCGCGATACCGAGGGGTATCGCGACGACTGCGGCGAGGGTCGCCAGGCGATGCGAGAAAACCATGATGTCGATGGTGGCGCCCCGCAAGTGGCGTTCGGATGAGGCGCAGATGAAGAATTCTTCATGCGGGTGCGGTTCGTCCGTCGTGGTGAGTGGCGGGAATCGGCGCTCGGGGGAGTGTCGGGACCGTGGACTCAGGCGTCCAGGCCGATGGCGAAGGCTGCTTCGAGGTCGTGCTGCGAGTAGGTGCGGAACGCCACGTGCGTGTCGGTGGCCTCGACGCCCTGGATCTTGCTGATGCTGCCCGGGATCACATCCGCGAGGTCGTCGTGGCGGGCGACCCGGACCATGGCGATCAGGTCGTAGGTGCCGGTGACCGAGAAGACCTCGCTGACGCTGTCCAGGGCGGCGATCGACTCGGCGATCTCCGGGATGCGGTCCACACTGGTCTTGATGAGCACGATCGCGGTGATCACGGTTGGCTGTCTCCCTCGGCGGCCGTGGTTTGGGTCTTCACTCTAGCCCGGCGCCCATAGCGCACCCAGGCGTAGCAGAAGCCGGTGCCGAAGCCGACGACGTGCGCGAGGTAGGCCACCCCCGGGCCGCCGGTCCCAGCCCCGGAGGCGGCCAGCCACTGCAGGGCGAACCAGAAGACCAGGACGATCCAGGCCGGGAAGCGCAGCGGCAGGAAGAAGAGGAAGGGGAACAGACTGGTGACCCGGGCCTTCGGGAAGAGGAACAGGAAGGCGCCGAGGACTCCCGAGATCGCTCCGGAGGCCCCGACGAGGGTCTGGTCGGAGTCCGCATTGGTGATGGCGTAGGCACAGAGCGCGAGATAGCCGGTGGCCGTGTAGAAGACGGCGAACCAGATCGCCCCCATGCGTTCCTCGGTCATCGCGCCGAAGACATGGAGGAACAGCATGTTGCCGAGCAGATGCAGCCAGTTGCCGTGGACGAAGAGCGCCGTGAAGGGCGTCAGCAGTGCGTCGGACGTGCCCGTCATCAGTTCGGCGGGGATTACCCCCCACCTTTCGAAGTACGCGGCCTGGGCGGCGAGCAAGGCGTCCCCCGTGCCGTACGAGGCGTTGAGCCCGGATACGGGGCTAATGAGGAAGACCGCGCAGCAGATGGCGATCACCCCATGCGTCACCGTGGGCCCTGTCATCACGCCCCGGACCGTCCTGAGGGCCACGCCCCGCCAATCGATCACGGACAGATCATGGCGTAGTGGTCGTGAACGGTACAGAGTGCCTCGCCGTGTTCGGGGGTAGGCGCGAGGCCATAGAGTGACAGGGAGTACACCCGCAGTTCGACGGCGCACCGCGGACCTCGCTTCCGTACCTGGAAATCCGAGACGGGACCATGGAGTCCCGCACCAGTCTCAGCGAAGCCCAGTGAAGTCTGAGAGACAAGGACGGCACGATGACGACGACGGTTCCCCTGCCGACGGCCGGTACCCGCTGGCGCTGCACGCTCTGCGGCAACCTCACCCGCTTCGATGTCACCCGCTCCTCCAAGGTCGTCGAGTACGTCCATCTGGATCTCGCCGGGGAGCCCACGGTCGAGGAACGCCAGGTGCTCAGTGAGACCATCGAGTCTGTGCGCTGCCGCTGGTGCAACGCCGTGGACGAGATCGAACTCGTGGACAGGCCGGGCGCCGGCTCCTGAGGGAGCGGTGCGAGGCGCAGCAGGATAATGGGGTGACGGACCGTGGAGCAGCCTGATAGTGGCGCCGAACCGGCCTCCGCGGCCGGTGGCGCCGCCGAGGCGCTCGACCGACCGTTGCCGGAAGGCGTACGACGCCGGGTCGTGGCCCTGGTGTCGGACGCCTTCGGTGGTCTCACGGTGGGTGAGCTCCCCGCCCAATTGAGACAGTACGTCCGCTTCACCCCCTCTCGGCGTGCCAAGTTCGCCGGCAACGCCATGGCGGCTGCCCTGGAGAGCGACCCCGTCTTCCGTCAGCGCATCGGCGAGCGGTTGACCCTGGCCCAGCCCGAGCTGTGCGGCGCCCTGGCCGCCGGATCGCCGCCCGCTGCCGCTGACCCGCTGGACGTGGCGGCAGCGGCGTATGTGCTGCGACCCGCCGGCTGGGTGAAGCTGGTCGCCGCGGCGGGCGAGGAGGCCCTGCGCGCCGACGCCGAACGGGCCGACGAGGCGGGACGGCGGGAGCTTGAGCGGCTGCGCGAGGAGTTGACCGAGGCGCGGGCCCTGACCAAGAGCGAGACCGAGCGGCTGCGCACCGAACTCGACGCCGCCCGCAAGGAAGCCGAATCGCTGCGCCGCAAGGTGCGCAGCGCCCAGAGCGACATCAAGCGCGGTGAGGCCGCGCTGCGGCAGGTCGGCGCCGAGATGGAGACCGTCCGTACGGACGCGACGGCCCAGGTGTCGGCCGCGGAGTCCGAGGCCCGACGGCTGCGGGGGCGGCTCGGTGAGGCGGAGGCGGCCGTGGAGGCGGCCAGACGGGCCGCCAGGGAAGGCAGATCGGTCGAGGACATGCGGCTGCGGCTGCTGCTCGACACCGTCCTGGAGGCGGCCCAGGGGCTGCGCAGGGAGCTGGCACTGCCACCGGCGTCCGTCCATCCCGCGGATCTGGTGGATGCGGTGGAGCCCGGTCGGATGTCGCCCAAGGACATCGCGGCGCGGGCGCTGTCGGAGTCCGATCCGGCCCTCCTGGACCAACTGCTGGCCCTGCCCCAGGCGCATCTGGTCGTGGACGGCTACAACGTCACCAAGACCGGCTACCCGACCATGCCGCTGGAGAAGCAGCGGCTGCGGCTGTTGGGCGGCCTCTCGGTGCTCGCCGCGCAGTCCGGCGCGGAGATCACCTGTGTCTTCGACGGCGCCGAGTTGGCCGCACCGGTGCTGCTGGCGCCCCCGCGGGGGGTACGGGTGCTGTTCTCCAAGGCGGGCGTCACGGCCGATGAGCTGATCCGCCAGATGGTGCGTGCCGAGCCGCCCGGGCGACCGGTGGTGGTGGTCTCCACCGACCGCGAGGTGGCTGACGGGGTGGCCAAGTCGGGAGCCCGCCCGGTGGCGTCCGCGATGTTGTTGAAGCGGCTCTCCCGCGTCTGATCTCTTCCGCGTCTGATGGGGTGTGTCCCCTCCCGCCCGCCGAGGGCCGGGGCGTAATGATCACTTCGGTATGACAATCCTGTCTAATGTCAACTGAGGTGAGGAATGACCGAATTGCTGTCATTGGTGGTCAACAATCTGTCAAGACTCCTCACTGCGTGTGGATTGGGCGAAAAGAAAACGCCCATGAGCCAAGATTTTTCGCAACAGGATTTGAAGTGATCACAAGAACATCACTAGGGTCAGGCGTCGAACCTTCGCACGGTTGATCATCCATCCGGGATGGCAGCGAAGGAACCGCCGCATCTGCGCATCCAGCCGATTTCCGGGGGAGTTGTGTGTGCGGAGCCGGGGCATCGTCCCCACTGGCCCGGTAGGCGGCTCTGAGGCAGAAGGAGCTCGCCTTCGTGGCGTCCCACCGTCGTCCCAAGCAGCCGGGCCGCACCCGTGTGACCGTGCTCACCGCGACCGCCGCCGCAGCTGTCGCTCTGACGTCCCAGACCGCTCAGGCAGACCCCAAGCCGAGCAAGAGCGAAGTCAAGGCCAAGGTCGACAAGCTCTACGAAGAGGCCGAGAAGGCCACCGAGAAGTTCAACGGCGCCAAGGAGCGGCAGGGCAAGCTCCAGAAGCAGGTCGACACCCTCCAGGACGAGGTCGCCCGGGGTCAGGACGACCTCAACGACCTCCGGGACAAGCTCGGGTCCGTCGCCAGCGCCCAGTACCGCTCGGGCGGCATGGACCCCTCGCTCCAACTCTTCCTCTCCTCGGACCCGGACACCTTCCTCGACAAGGCGTCCGCGCTCGACCACCTCGGCGACAAGCAGCAAGAGGCCATCGCCGAGATCCAGAACAAGCAGCGGGCCCTCGCGCAGCAGCGCAAGGAGGCCCAGGGCAAGCTGACCGACCTGGCCGACACGCGCAAGGAACTCGGCACCAAAAAGCGCGAGGTGCAGACCAAGCTCGCCGAAGCGCAGAAGCTGCTGAACTCCCTGAGCGTCCAGGAGCGGCAGTCCATCAAGGCCGAGGAGACCCGCGCCAACCGGGCCAACCAGCGCGCCGACCTCGGTGAGGCCAAGCCTGCGTCCGGCCGGGCGTCCTCCGCGTTCGCCGCCGGTCAGAGCAAGATCGGCACGCCGTACGTCTACGGCGCGTCCGGTCCCAACTCCTTCGACTGCTCCGGCTTCACCTCCTGGTCCTTCGCCCAGGCCGGCATCTCCATCCCGCGCACCTCCCAGGCCCAGGCGGGCATCGGCCAGCGCATCAACTCCCAGAGCGACCTGCGCCAGGGCGATCTGGTCTTCTTCTACGGCGACCTGCACCACGTCGGCTTCTACGCCGGCAACGGCCAGGTCCTGCACTCCCCGCGCACCGGTGCCGTGGTGCGCTACGAGTCCATCAACAACATGCCGTTCCAGTTCGGGGTCCGCGTCTGAGGCAGGGTCGTCGCCTTCGACGCCCCGCCACGCCCAAGCCCCCCGATCGGGGGATTTCCCGCTCCCCTTGCTGACGCCGCGCCCTGCCGGTGACCTGTGGTCTCCCGGCAGGGCGCCGCCGTGTGCGCCCCACGAGGTCGTTGGTCGCTGTGTGTTCGCCGGGCTACTGTCTGCCGCGCAACAGACCTCGTACGGCGTTCGCCCGGGTTCGTCCCTGACAGCGCTGTTCTCGAACCAGCGGATTCGGTCGGCGGATTCGTGCAGCGGAAGGGAGCGCGGCCCGTGGCGTCCCATCGACGACCCACCCACTCCGGTCTCACCCACAGTGCCCGGGTCACCGTTCTGTCCGCCGCGGCGGCAACGGCCGTCGCGGCACTCGGGGCCACCCCCGCCGGCGCCGATCCACAGACCTCCCCGGAGCGGGCAAGGGCCGCGGTCGACCGGCTCTTCCAAGAGGCGGAGAAGGCCACGGAACGCTTCAACAGCGCCTCCGAACGCGCCACTCACCTGCGCGAGGAGTTGGGGCAGGTACAGGACGGCGTCGCCCGCGGTCAGGAGCGCATCAACCGGTTGCGGGAGGCGCTCGGCTCCCTGGCGGGCGCCCAGTACCGCTCCGGTGGAGTCGACCCCACCCTCTCGCTGTTGCTCTCGTCCGACCCCGACACCTTTCTCGCCCAGGCGGAGATGCTGAACATGGTCACCGAGCGTCAGCACTCCGCCCTCCAGGACCTGCAACGGGCCCAGCGCAGCATCGGCCAGTTGCGGACCGAAGCCGCCCGCGACCTCTCCGACCTCGAACGCAGCCGGGCGGCGGTGGCCCGCCACAAACGCACCGTGGAACGCAAGCTCGCCCAGGCGCAGAGACTGCTCAACTCCCTGCCGTCCGAGGAGCGCGGCGCGTTCGACCGGGCCTCCCGCTCGGGCCGTGGCGTCCTGCCTGCGGTCTCCGGTGACGCACCCGCCTCCTCCCGGGCCGCCGCCGCGATCCGGGCCGCCCGCAGCGCCGTCGGCAGGCCCTATGTGTGGGGTGCCAACGGGCCTTCCGGATTCGACTGCTCCGGGTTGGTCCAGTGGTCGTACGCACAGGCGGGCGTGGGGCTGCCCCGGACCTCGCAGGCCCAGCGGTACGCCGGGCGGCAGGTGCCGCTCTCGGAAGCACGCCCGGGAGATCTGGTGACCTACCGCAACGATGCCAGCCACATCGGGATGTACATGGGCAACGGTCAGGTCGTGCACGCGCCCTACCCCGGTGCCTCCGTCCGCTACGACCCGGTCCGCATGATGCCGATCTCCGCCGTCACCCGGGTCTGACGCCTGTGAGACGGCCCGGTGGTGCATCCACCCGGCCCGGTGTTCCGTACCATCGGCTGGTGGCAGCAGACGGGCGCGGGCGGCGCCGGGCGATACGGATGACAGCGGGGCTCGGCGTCGCCGCAGCCGTACTGACCCCCTCCCTTCTGGGTTGTGCGACACCCGAGGCTTCCGACACCGTGCGCCGGGAGGTCCAACGCACGCTCGACGCCCGGGCCGCGGCCGTCCTCGATCACGACGAGCACGCGTATCTCTCCCACCTCGCCCCCGAGGTCGTCGGGCTGTATGTCGAGGAGCGTCGGCAGTTCCGCAATCTCGCGGACGTACCGCTGCGCTCCTGGTCGTACCGAGTGGTCGAGATGGACGGCGAAGGGGAGCGGGTCACCGCAGACGTGGAGCTCCGCTACCGTCTCACCGGCTACGACTACGCACCGGTGACCTCCCGGCGTCAGGTACGGCTCGACAAGCGGCACGAACGCTGGTGGGTGACCGCCGATGAACCCGCTCAGGGCAGCGCCCAGCAGTTGTGGCAGCAGGGTCGGGTGCGGGCCGTCCACGGCAAGCGCAGCCTCGTGATGGGGGTCGACCAGGGCGTCGAGCGGCTCAAAGCGCTCGCCGACCGGGCGGATCGGGCCGTGCCCGCCGTGTCCGACGCCTGGCCGTCGCCGTGGCCGCGACGGGTCGTGGTCCTGGCCCCGGCTTCGGTGGAGGCGATGGGCGCCCTGTTGGGAGCACCCGCGGCCGGCTACCGGGGCATCGCCGCGGTCACGACGGGGGAGACGGGGAGGACCGGGGCCGTGCCCGCGGACCGGATCCTGGTGAACCCCTCCGCGTACACCGTGCTCAGCGAGTTCGGCCAGGACGCCGTACTGACCCATGAGACCGCGCACGTCGCCACGCGGGCGTACACCTCGCAGGCCACCCCGATGTGGCTGTCGGAGGGCTTCGCCGACTGGGTCGCGTACCGCGGGACGGGCCGTACCGCGAGCCAGACCGCACCCGAACTCCAGCGCGCGGTCCGTCGTGGCGCGGTCCCGGCCGGCCTGCCGTTGGACGGCGACTTCTCCTTCGGCGCGGACGCGGACGGTTTAGCCCGCGCCTACGAGGGTGGTTGGCTCGCCTGTGAACTGATCGCGGAACGCTGGGGCGAGCGGAAACTGACCGAGTTCTACCGGGCGGTGGGCGCGGGCCGGACCCGGGCGGGCGCGGTCGAGCGGGCCGTGGTCGAACAGTTCGGCACGACGCTGAAGGAGTTCACCGAGGAGTGGCGCGACTATCTGCGGGAGCGGCTCGGCGGCTGATGCCCCGCAGGACCGCTCCCGTCCGCTCCCGTCCGTGTCAGGACGTCAGCAGGGCACGTGCGGCCGTGGGTTCCTCGCTCGCCGGTGGTGGATCCGTCACCGTGCCCCGCCACAGCCGTACGGCCGCCGTCAGCGCGGCCCCCACCAGCAGTCCGTTGCGCACCAGCAGCAGCCCGACCCCGAGCGGATCGCTGGCGACCACCTCGGCGAAGTAGATCGGGAACTCCAACGTCGTCACCGCGGTCGCCAGCAGTACCAGGGCGGCGGGCAGCACCATGCGACTGTCCCGGCGGACCAGGCAGACGGCGGCCAGACCCACCGACCAGATCAGGTACTGCGGGCTGATCACCCGGCTCGTCGTGGTGAACAGCAGAACAGCGGTGAACGCCGCGTCCCCGAGCGTCGCAGGGCCGAAGCCGCGCGCCCGCCAGCGCCAGAACACCAGCCAGCCGAGGGCGACGAGCGCGAGGGCCAGCGCCAGGGACGACACCAGTGGCACGTGCGGGCCGAGGAACTCGATCGACCCGTAGTTCAGCAGCACACGCCCGTCCCAACCGAACTGCCGGGCCACATGGAAGACCAGCGCGCCCAGCGACTCCACCTCGGTCCCCCGGTCCCGCTGGAAGACCAGGAAGACCAGTGCCCCCGGCATCGCCACGAGGAATCCCAGGGTCAGGCCGATCGCCGTGCCCGTGGCCGTCCCCCAGGCGACCAGGGCGGCCCGCCCCCGATCCACTCCGACCAGCAGCAGTACCGGCCACACCTTCAGCAGAGCTCCCAGCGCCACCAGGGCACCCAGTGCCCCGGGCCGTCGCACGCCCACCAACAGGGCCACCACGGCGACCGCGGTCACCATCAGGTCGTAGCGCGCATACGCGGTCGGTCCCAGCAGCGGTACGCCCACCACCCAGACCCAGGCCCCCCGCGCGCAATTGCCGGGCCGCCCGGCCGCGTACCGCAGCAGGACGAACACCACCGCGTCGCAGAGCAGCACCAGGACGAAGAAGCCGGCGGCGTAGTCGAGGAACGGCAGGAGCGCGGGGGAGAGGATGGCGAGAGCAGCGGCGGGCGGATACTGCCAGGTCACGTCGTCCAACGGAAAGAAGCCGCTCCGGAGCGTCTCGGACCAGCGCCGATAGATCACCGAGACATCGGCGGTGACGTCGGGGCCCGGGAACGGGACCACGTGGAAGACCCAGAGCAGCAGCACGACCCTGGTGAGCAGCCACAGGGAACTCGGCACCAGCGACGGGGACCGTCCACCCCTCATATGCGACTCATCCCGCCTTCCGATGGAACGGTGAAGCGATCATCGTGCCCGGACGAACCCGGTGGGCTCGATCAGACGGGGCCGGCGTTCGGGGGATAGGGCCCGGTTCACACGGGTGGTGCACGCGCGGTGGGCCGGCCGGGCGGTGCGGCTCCCGCTGCGGCTGCGCCTGGCGGGGCGTTCGGCCCGCCGCACGGATTTCGGTACTGTCGGCCACGATGCACAAGACCCTGATCGTGACCAATGACTTCCCGCCCCGCCCCGGTGGCATCCAGGCGTTCCTCCACAACATGGCGCTGCGGCTGGACCCCGAGCAACTCGTCGTCTACGCCTCCACCTGGAAGCGGGGCCACGAGGGCACCGCGGCGACGGCGGCCTTCGACGCCGAACAGCCGTTCACCGTCGTCCGGGACCGAACGACGATGCTGCTGCCCACCCCCCGCGTCACCCGCCGAGCGGCCTCCCTGCTGCGGGAACACGGCTGTGAGTCCGTCTGGTTCGGGGCCGCTGCTCCACTCGGACTGATGGGTCCGGCGCTGCGGAAGGCCGGTGCACGGCGGTTGGTCGCCAGCTCGCACGGCCACGAGGCGGGCTGGGCCCAACTCCCCGCCGCCCGGCAGTTGCTGCGCCGCATCGGGGACGGCACGGACACGATCACCTATCTCGGCGAGTACACCCGCTCCCGCATCGCCGCCGCGCTGAGCCCCGAGGCCGCCCGACGGATGGTGCAACTGCCGCCGGGGGTCGACGAGAAGACCTTCCACCCCGACTCCGGGGGCGCCGCCGTGCGGGAGCGGCTCGGACTCGCCGACCGGCCGGTGGTGGTCTGCGTCTCCCGACTCGTGCCGCGCAAGGGACAGGACACCCTCATCCGGGCGATGCCCCGGATCCTGACCGCGGTCCCGGACGCGGTGCTGCTCATCGTGGGCGGCGGGCCGTACGAGGACGATCTGCGGCGGCTCGCCGAAACCGAGGGCGTTTCGACCTCGGTGGTGTTCACCGGCGCGGTGCCCTGGTCCGAATTGCCCGCGCACTACGGGGCGGGCGACGTCTTTGCCATGCCGTGCCGCACCCGCAGGGGCGGGCTCGACGTCGAAGGGCTGGGCATCGTCTATCTGGAGGCGTCGGCGACCGGCCTGCCGGTGGTGGCGGGCGACTCGGGGGGTGCGCCCGACGCGGTCCTGGACGGGGAGACCGGCTGGGTGGTGCGCGGCGGCTCGCCGCAGGACGCCGCGGAGCGGATCACGGCCCTGTTGCAGGATCCGGAGCTACGGCAACGGATGGGCGAGCGCGGTCGTCGCTGGGTCGAGGAGAAGTGGCGCTGGGACCTGCTGGCCGAGCGGTTGCGCGAACTGCTCTGAGACACGAGGCCGGGCGGGTGCGCATGGAGGGTGCGCCAGGCGTGGCCCGGCCCCGGCCCGGTCTCTCTCGCTGCGCCCTAGCCGCGGTAGATGCCCTCGATCTCGTCCGCGAAGTCCTTCGCCACCACAGTGCGCTTCAACTTGAGCGATGGTGTGATGTGCCCGGCCTCCTCGGTGAACTGGGCCCCCAGGATGCGGAACTTGCGGACCGACTCGGCCTTGGAGACGGCCGCGTTGCCGTCGTCCACCGCGCGTTGGATCTCGGCCAGCACTTCGGGGTCGTCCCGCAGTACGGCCGCCCCCTTGGCCGGCTTGCCGTGCTCGGCGGCCCAGCGGCCGAGGAACTCCTCGTCCAGGGTGATCAGCGCACCCACGAAGGGACGCCCGTCGCCGACCACCATGCACTCCGCGACCAGCGCATGGGCACGGATGCGGTCCTCGATCACTGCGGGAGCGACGTTCTTGCCGCCCGCGGTGACCAGGATCTCCTTCTTCCGGCCGGTGATGGAGAGGAAGCCGTCCTCGTCGAGGGCGCCGATGTCACCGGTGTGGAACCAGCCGTCGGCCAGCGCCTCCGCCGTCGCCGCCTCGTTGTTCCAGTACCCCTGGAAGAGGTGCTCGCCGTGCAGCAGCACCTCGCCGTCGTCGGCGATCCGAACGACCGACCCCGGTAGGGGCTGGCCGACCGTGCCGATCTTCTGACGGTCCCACGGGTTGAAGGCGGTCGCGGCGCACGACTCGGTGAGCCCGTAGCCCTCCAGGACCGTGAATCCGATGCCGCGGAAGAAGTGCCCGAGACGCTCTCCGAGCGGTGCCCCTCCGGAGATCGCGTGCTCGCCGCGCCCGCCGAGGACGGCCCGCAGCTTGCTGTAGACGAGACGGTCGAAGATCTTGTGCTTGATCCGCAGCCCCAGCGAAGGGCCCTTAACGGTGTCGAGAGCACGGCTGTACGAGATGGCCGTCTGTGCGGCCTTGTCGAAGATCTTGCCCTTGCCGTCGGCCTGCGCCTTCGAACGCGCCCCGTTGTAGACCTTCTCGAAGACCCGGGGAACGCCGAGGATCAGCGTGGGCTGGAAGGAGGCGAGCTCATCGGTGAGGTTCTTGACGTCCGACACGCAGCCCAGCTTGATCGGGGCCATCACGGCCGCCACCTCGACCAGCCGACCGAAGACATGTGCGGCGGGCAGGAAGAGCAGGACCGAGCACTCGCCCGTGCGGAAGAGGGGCTTGAGGCGTTCCACCGCGTTGCCGCACTCAGCGAAGAAGCTGCGGTGGGTGAGCACACAGCCCTTGGGGCGTCCGGTGGTGCCGGAGGTGTAGACGATCGTCGCCGGGTCATCGGCCTTCGCGGTCCTGGTGCGCTCGTCGACCAGTGAGTCCTCGACGTCGGCGCCCGACTCGATCAGCTCCGCCACTGCACCGGCGTCGATCTGCCAGAGGTGGCGCAGGGCCGGCAGTCGATCCCGTACGGACTCCACGGAGGCGACGTGCGCCTCGCTCTCCACGATCGCGGCGACCGCGCCCGAGTCGGAGAGGATCCAGGAGACCTGCTCGGCCGAGCTGGTCTCGTACACCGGCACGGTCACCGCACCGGCGCTCCAGATGGCGAAGTCCATCTGCACCCACTCGTAGCGGGTGCGTGACATCAGGGCCACCCGGTCCCCGGGGCGCACACCGGCGGCGATCAGGCCCTTGGCCGCGGCTCGCACTTCCGCGAGGAACTGCGTGGCCGTCACGTCCGCCCAGCCGCCCGCGACCTTTCTGCCGATGACGACGACATCGGGGTGTTGCGCGGCGTTGCGGCGGATCAGATCCGTCAGGTTTCCGTCCGAAGGGACCTCATACAGGGCCGGAAGGCTGAACTCGCGCAAAACTGCTGCTCCTCATCGGGCTCCGGCGCCACGGCTCTGTGTAACGCGCACCGGCTGCGGTCCAAGATCGGGCTGGTGCTCCTGGGGGTGAGCAGAAGCAGACTGCCCGGACGTTACCC